>NZ_JBIOQO010000001.1:2135000-2900000 GCF_051713785.1 Enterococcus sp. DIV0187 | reverse complement strand
CGTGGTGTGACGGGCGGTGTGTACAAGGCCCGGGAACGTATTCACCGCGGCGTGCTGATCCGCGATTACTAGCGATTCCGGCTTCATGTAGGCGAGTTGCAGCCTACAATCCGAACTGAGAGAAGCTTTAAGAGATTAGCTTAGCCTCGCGACTTCGCGACTCGTTGTACTTCCCATTGTAGCACGTGTGTAGCCCAGGTCATAAGGGGCATGATGATTTGACGTCATCCCCACCTTCCTCCGGTTTGTCACCGGCAGTCTCGCTAGAGTGCCCAACTAAATGATGGCAACTAACAATAAGGGTTGCGCTCGTTGCGGGACTTAACCCAACATCTCACGACACGAGCTGACGACAACCATGCACCACCTGTCACTTTGCCCCCGAAGGGGAAGCTCTATCTCTAGAGTGGTCAAAGGATGTCAAGACCTGGTAAGGTTCTTCGCGTTGCTTCGAATTAAACCACATGCTCCACCGCTTGTGCGGGCCCCCGTCAATTCCTTTGAGTTTCAACCTTGCGGTCGTACTCCCCAGGCGGAGTGCTTAATGCGTTAGCTGCAGCACTGAAGGGCGGAAACCCTCCAACACTTAGCACTCATCGTTTACGGCGTGGACTACCAGGGTATCTAATCCTGTTTGCTCCCCACGCTTTCGAGCCTCAGCGTCAGTTACAGACCAGAGAGCCGCCTTCGCCACTGGTGTTCCTCCATATATCTACGCATTTCACCGCTACACATGGAATTCCACTCTCCTCTTCTGCACTCAAGTTTCCCAGTTTCCAATGACCCTCCCCGGTTGAGCCGGGGGCTTTCACATCAGACTTAAGAAACCGCCTGCGCTCGCTTTACGCCCAATAAATCCGGACAACGCTTGCCACCTACGTATTACCGCGGCTGCTGGCACGTAGTTAGCCGTGGCTTTCTGGTTAGATACCGTCAAGGGATGAACATTCTACTCTCATCCTTGTTCTTCTCTAACAACAGAGTTTTACGATCCGAAAACCTTCTTCACTCACGCGGCGTTGCTCGGTCAGACTTTCGTCCATTGCCGAAGATTCCCTACTGCTGCCTCCCGTAGGAGTTTGGGCCGTGTCTCAGTCCCAATGTGGCCGATCACCCTCTCAGGTCGGCTATGCATCGTTGCCTTGGTGAGCCGTTACCTCACCAACTAGCTAATGCACCGCGGGTCCATCCATCAGTGACGCAAAAGCGCCTTTCAAACCGAAACCATGCGGTTTCGATTATTATACGGTATTAGCACCTGTTTCCAAGTGTTATCCCCTTCTGATGGGCAGGTTACCCACGTGTTACTCACCCGTTCGCCACTCCTTTTCTTTCGGTGGAGCAAGCTCCGGTGAAAGAAAAAGCGTTCGACTTGCATGTATTAGGCACGCCGCCAGCGTTCGTCCTGAGCCAGGATCAAACTCTCATAAAAAGTGTTTGAAACAGTCTTGCGACTGTTAAGCTCAATTGTATTAATTGACTTGCTAGCATATTGCTTGCTATGTTGTTTGCTTCTATAATAGAAGCGCCCTACACATTTGGTTTGTTTTATTCGTTCAGTTTTCAAAGGTCTACATTGTTTGTCGCTTTGTTTCAGCAACTTTTATATCTTAACAGGTTACCGAGTAAATGTCAATGACTTTTTTGAAGTTTTTTTCCGAAGAAATTATCGACATTGTTTTGTGCGACTTTGATAGAATAACTGAAAATCAGCCATCTGTCAATGATAATTTTAGGTGCTCCGAAAAATTGTGTTCTGTTTCAGAACATAAAATAATATAGCAGTTTTATAGAAATTGGTCAATGAAAAAATAAGAATTTTCCCCACTTTTTTTAAACCCGATGAATAAATATAAATGTTGTGTTCTTTGTTCGTTTTTTTTGATCAACAAGCCAACTGTTTCAACATCTCAAAGAATTAATTTTCGTCATTTTATTTTTGATTTTTCCTTAACTCAAGGTACTGAGTTTCGCCTTCCTTCGATTTCTTTGGTAAAATAGTAATGTAATTATTTTTTATATGGACGGAGGAACATTTAATGAAAGTATTAGTTGCAGATGATGACAAAGAAATTGTCGAACTACTTAGTATTTATTTGCATAATGAAGGCTATGAAGTTGTAAAAGCATATGATGGAAAAGAAGCGCTAAGTAAACTTCGAACTACTAATGACATTGATCTACTATTATTAGATATTATGATGCCTGTGATGGACGGTATGCAAGTCGTAAAGGAATTAAGAAAAGAATCTCAAATTCCGATTATTATGTTAACAGCTAAAACAACAGATATGGATAAAATCAAAGGGCTAGTTGCGGGCGCCGATGATTACGTAACAAAACCTTTCAATCCTTTAGAGGTTATGGCAAGAGTAAAATCTTTATTGCGCCGTACTCAGATGCATGTTGCGGAGGATCAACCAGATATACTAGAAATCCAATCTTTGATTATCAATAAAGATTCTCATGAAGTAAAAACAGTTGACGGAAAAGAAATTCAATTAACTGCTCTAGAATTCGGTATCCTCTATCTGTTAGCTAGTCATCCAAATCGTGTTTTCAGTGCTGATGAAATTTTTGAACGAGTTTGGAAGCAAGAAAGTATCGTCTCCGCAAAAACAGTCATGGTTCATGTCAGCCACTTACGTGATAAAATCGAAGAAGCGACTGATGGCGAAAAAGTGATCCAGACTGTTTGGGGTGTGGGCTATAAGATTGATGCAAAATAACATTGAGAAAAAAAAGCGTATCACTCTCACCTCAAAGGAAGTCAGTGAATTAATTGCTGAAGGTATCGTCACAATTATCTTATTACTTCTATTAAACGTGGCGATTATGGTTCTATTCACACAAATGCTTCAGAATTCTCCTGATTTAACTGATGCAATCTATCGTTCAAAAGATATTTTTGCTAATAACTTTGATAGTGATATATTTTGGAGTGGTCGTAATTTTGTTATTCCTTTCTTTATCATTATTGATGGTTTAGTTGTTTTTTGGCGTTTGATTCGGCGTTATCGACAAATGCAGCTCCGTCATATCATAAATGAGCTTCATTACATTGCTAATGGAAATTACAACTATCGAATTCCTTTCGAATTGCGCGGTGATCTTAGTAAAGTTGTTGATAGTATTAATGGATTGGTTGACAGTACTGTTGCTGCTATTGAAGACGAGAGAGAGATCGAAAAATCCAAAGATGAACTGATCACCAATGTCAGTCACGATATTCGGACTCCTTTGACTTCAATCATTGGCTATCTTGGTTTAATTGAAGATGGTCAGTATCAAAGTGATGATGAAATCCTAAAATATACCAGTATTGCTTATAAGAAGGCAAAACAAATGAAGTCTTTAGTAGAAGATTTATTTGAATATTCTAAAGTTCGTCAGCCCTCTGTTCCTGTTAATAATGTATCTTTTGATATGGTACAGTTATTAGAACAATTGGCTGCAGACTTTGAGCTAGAAGCTAAGAAAAAAGATATTCAAATCCAAGTAGAGACACAGGAAAGTCAATTGGTAATGGATGGTGACACAGAAAAACTCGTACGCGTCTTTAATAACCTGATCACCAATGCATTAAAATATGGAGCTGAAGCCGACAAAATAATCATCGAGATTGAGAAATCAAAAAATGAAGCCGTCGTCACTGTTAAAAACAATGGTACTCCAATCCCCAGAGAAGCCCTTGATCAGTTATTTGATCGTTTTTATCGAGTTGATGGTTCTCGTTCTCAAGAAATCAGCGGAACTGGGTTAGGCTTAGCTATTGCCCAAAATATCATTAATCTTCATGGCGGCTATATCTATGCTCAATCAAATGAGGATTGGACGTCGTTTATTATTCACTTACCGCTTTATAAGAATCAAATAAAGTCTACACCGGATAATCATTGACTTTAAATTTTTGATTGCTTATACTGTTCTCAATAAGACATGCAGGAAACCAAGTACGTAGGTTTGTTTTTTTAGAGAGTTGATGGCTGGTGAAAATCAACAAAACAACTTAGGGAAATCCAGTTTCGCATACTGCGTTTTTTGAAAGAAAGACCGGGTAACGTCGATATCCGTTAATCAAGTGCAGCTTTAGGCTGAATTTGGGTGGTACCGCGAAATTCAACACCGTTTCGTCCCTGTTCATGGGATGAGACGGTGTTTTTTATTTTAAAGGAGGAAAAATCAATGCTAGATGTAAAAATGATCCGTAATAATTTTGCAGAAGTAAATGAAAAATTGGCAACTCGTGGCGTCAAAAAAGATGTCTTGGAGCGTTTCTTGGATTTAGACGAACAACGCCGACAATTATTAGTAAAAACAGAAGAGCTTAAAAAATACCGAAATGATGTTTCAGGCGAAATTGCAAAACTAAAACGTGAAAAAAATGATGCTGCTGATAAAATTGCCGAGATGAAAGAAGTCGGTGTAAAAATTAAAGCTTTTGATACACAAGTGGCTGATATCGATGCACAATTGACTGAGATCGCAACAACTTTACCGAACCTCCCCCACGACTCTGTTCCTATTGGTGAAGATGAAGATGATAACGTCGAAGTACGTCGCTGGAGCGAACCACGACAGTTTTCTTTTGAACCAAAAAATCATTGGGATATTGCTGAAGAATTAGATATCTTAGATTTTGAACGTGGAGCAAAAGTTGCTGGTAGCCGTTTTGTTTATTACAAAGGCTTGGCAGCCCGTTTAGAGCGTGCTGTTTATAACTTCATGCTAGACGAGCATGTCTATGAACAAGGCTACACCGAAATGATTACACCTTATTTGGTGAATAGCAAAGCAATGTTCGGAACAGGACAATTTCCTAAATTTAAAGAAGATGTCTTCCAAGTTGAAGATCGCGATTTAACGTTGATTCCAACTGCTGAGGTCCCGTTGACAAATTACTATGCTGACGAAATTTTAGATGGAAAAGATTTACCGATTTACTTTACTGCTTTGTCTCCTTCTTTCCGTTCTGAAGCAGGGAGCGCTGGTCGCGATACACGCGGATTAATTCGCTTACATCAATTCCACAAAGTAGAAATGGTCAAATTCAGTAATAAAGAGAATTCTTATGATGAACTAGAAAAAATGACCCAAAATGCAGAAATTATTCTACAAAAACTAAACTTACCTTACCGTGTTATTACTTTATGTACTGGAGACATGGGCTTCTCAGCTGCTAAAACTTATGATATTGAAGTTTGGGTTCCTGCCCAAAATACTTATCGTGAAATCAGCTCATGTTCAAACTGTGAAGATTTCCAAGCACGACGCGCAATGATTCGTTATCGCGATGAAGACAGTAAAGTTCAATATGCGCATACGTTAAATGGATCTGGCTTAGCTGTTGGTCGAACCGTCACCGCTATTTTAGAGAACTATCAAAATGAAGATGGATCAGTTACGATTCCAGAAGTATTAGTTCCGTATATGGGTAATGTAAAAGTTATTAAAAAAGAAGACTAATAGTTAAAACTCTGTTCTTAATTTTAGTCAAAAACAGAGCGGCCTCGTATTGTGAGGCCGCTCTGTTTTCGATTATCAATAATCTAAAAATATTAATCTTTTATTGTTCAACTGAATAGTTTGGAGCTTCTTTTGTAATTTGAACATCGTGAGGATGTGATTCTTTTAAACCATTTCCGCTCATTTGGACAAACTGTGCATTTTCACGTAAATGTTCTAAGTTTCCCGCACCAACGTAACCCATTCCAGCCTTCAATCCGCCAATCATTTGGAAAATAATATCTGCCGCAGTACCTTTGTAAGCCACTCGTCCCTCGATACCTTCTGGAACTAGTTTGTTCGCTTCATTGACTCCACTTTGGAAATAACGATCACTTGAACCCTTTTCCATTGCTCCTAATGATCCCATGCCTCGATAAGTTTTAAATCGACGCCCTTGATAAATTTCAAATTCACCAGGAGATTCATCTGTACCAGCTAACATTGAACCTAACATAACTGCATGTCCACCAGCTGCCAAGGCTTTTACGATATCACCAGAATATTTGATTCCACCATCAGCAATGATTGCTTTGCCGTATTGACGAGCAACAGAAGCTGCATCATAAATGGCCGTCAATTGTGGCACTCCAACACCCGCAACGACACGCGTTGTACAAATTGATCCAGGACCAATACCAACTTTAACAACATCTACACCTGCATCATATAACGCTTTTGCGCCTTCAGCGGTTGCAATATTACCGGCAATTAAAGTAGCCTCGGAGAATGTTTCACGAATCTCACGAATTTTACGTAAAACTCCTGCGCTATGTCCATGAGCAGTATCGATTACGATGGCGTCAGCCCCTGCTTTTAATAAAGCTTCTGCTCGTTCAAATGTATCACTAGTAACACCGACTGCCGCCGCAACTAATAAGCGACCATGCTCATCTTTCGCTGCGTTAGGAAATTCAATAACCTTTTCAATATCTTTGATCGTGATTAATCCGCTTAAGCGACCATCTTCATCAACGATTGGTAATTTTTCAATTTTGTGTTTTTGCAGTGTTTTTTCTGCATCCTGTAATTTAGTACCAACTGGCGCAGTGACTAAACCATCCTTTGTCATAACCTCATGGATTGGGATATCATAATCTGTTACAAATCGCATATCTCGGTTAGTAATAATACCGACTAATTTACGATTTTCAAGCGTTTCTACGATTGGCACACCACTAATACGATAGCGACTCATCAAATCTTCGGCATCTTGTACCTTATGTTCTGGTGTTAAGAAAAACGGATCAATGATTACACCGCTTTCTGAACGTTTTACTTTTCGAACCTCATCTGCTTGGGCAACAACACTCATATTTTTATGGATAACTCCAAGTCCACCTTGTCGAGCCATAGCAATCGCCATTTTACTATCTGTTACAGTATCCATACTTGCACTCATCAATGGAATGTTCAGTTTGATATTTTTTGCCAATTGTACACTCATATCCACTTCATTCGGTAATACGTGACTCTCAGCCGGAATCAACAAAACATCATCAAATGTCAGACCTTTTTTTGCAAATTTCGTTTCCCAATTAGACATTGTTCGTTACCACTCCCCAGAATTATTTTTAATAAAAAAACTAACAGAATGAACGAGTGAAGTCAACAACTTGAGGCAAAATCCTCATCTAACCTTTATCTTTCTATTTATTCAAACCATTTTTCAAGAAATTCCGTTGTAATTTCACTTTCTTCTTCAATAATCTGATATGTCGTTTTATTTGTTTCAGTATCGCGAATTAAATAAAAGCCTTGCTTATTCATAAAATCATCTAAGTGTATTACTGTATAACGATCATCTATTTGCTGAATTCCCTTAAATACCTCACGTACCAATAATTTTGCTTGATGGATATTCTTTTGTCGCTGGTGGGCTCTTTCCACTGATGCGGTCAATGTGTAACCTTCATCTAAAAAATGCTTAATAATCTCTACCTTGACAACCATTGGTAACTTAAATTTTCGATTTCCGCTCTTTTCACCTGTTGATTCTATATATCCTTTTTGCTCCCAATAGCGAATCTGTCGAGGTGAAACACCCGTTACTTTACTCAATTCACTAATGCCGACTAATAAATCATCACTTTCTAGAAGTTGCTTGACCGTACTATTTTTCACAATGCATCCCTCTCTTCATTTCTGATTATACTTTTGCTAACAACGGTGTCAAGCAAGTTGACAAAGAAATTGAATAGCAGTAAAGTTACAGACGAACAATTATTGTTTCTGAAAATTTCTTAAAAGAGAGAAGGCGTTAGATCGTGAGTAATACGCAAACGGTCGATATTTACGGAAAACCCTACAATCGTTCCTTATTAGTTGTAGTACTATTAATTGGAACCTTCTGTACGGTGTTAAACCAAACATTATTAACAACAGCCTTTCCAGCACTAATGAAAGCTTTTAATATATCTGCTTCTAGTGTTCAATGGCTAACAACTGGCTTCTTGCTGGTAAATGGGATTATGATCCCAATCAGCGCATGGCTGATCAATAAATTTAGTTCAAAGAGATTGTATCTAACAGCGATCACAATCTTTTTGATTGGAACAATAACTTGTTTTATTGCCCCAAATTTTTCTACTTTATTAATTGGTCGATTAATCCAAGCTGCTGGAGTAGGTATTTCCATGCCATTGCTTCAAAACATCATGTTGTCAATTTTCCCCCCAGAAAAACGCGGCTCAGCGATGGGAATGGCTGGTATCGTCATCGGTCTCGCTCCTGCTTTAGGACCTACCCTATCTGGTTGGATCATAGATCATTATACTTGGCGTGACCTTTTTGGTATGGTCATTCCAATTGTCATTTTAGTTTTAGTACTGGCATTCTTTTTGATGAAAAGTGTCATTCAATTATCTAATCCAAGTATTGATGTGTTGTCGGCCTTTTTATCAACTGTCGGCTTTGGTAGCTTATTATATGGTTTTTCTTCCGTAGGTAATGATGGTTGGGGCAGCTCAAAAGTTATTAGTTTCTTAGTCATAGGGGTATTCGTTATCGGTTTATTCGTATGGCGTCAACTACATTTAGAACATCCATTCTTAGAACTACGTGTTTTCAAATCTCCAACTTTTACAATTGCTGCTATTTTAAGCGGTGTCGTAAATATGGCAATGGTTGGTGCTGAAATGGTTCTTCCTTTATATATTCAAAATATTCGTGGTGAATCTGCCTTTCATTCTGGATTGATGCTATTGCCAGGAGCTTTGATTATGGGGTTGATGATGCCGATTACTGGCGCAATCTTTGATAAACACGGAGCTAAACGATTAGCAATTAGCGGGATGTTAATCCTAACCGCAGCTACGTTACCATTTGCTTTCTTGACTCAAGAAACACCAATTGTAATGATTGTTATTCTTTATGCAATACGGATGTTTGGTATATCAATGGTTATGATGCCAGTTACTACTTCCGGTATGAATGCTTTGCCAATGAATTTGATTAGTCATGGTACTGCGGTAAACAACACTTTCCGTCAAGTTGCTAGTTCAATCGGTACGGCTGTTTTAATCAGTATTTTAACTAATGTCACAAAAGACAACTTGCCAAAAGCAAGTTTGCTAAAATCCTTACCTCTATTTTATAAAGACCAAGCAATCAACGCCACCTTATCTGGTTATCATGCAGCTTTCTTCGTAGCTGTAATATTCGGACTAGTAGGCTTTATTATCACCTTCTTCTTGAAAAAGAATAAAAAGATTGAAGGGGGAATTCCAAAATGATTTTTGTTGTCACAATTATTAGTATATTAGCATTCTCCTTAACAAATATCTTTGCTAAAAAAACTTGGCAAACATTCCTTTCGATTATATTCGCAGCAATATTCTTAGTTAGCCTAGGTTTTATTATTGCAAACGATCACTATCACTATGGTATGAAGAGAGTCACTGAAACGACTACTCAATCATTAACTTCATCTGCTGATAGCAAAGATATGAAGATGTTGCTTTATCAACCACTTGGTAACGGAAAAGAAAAAGTTTTTTTGTATAAAACCAATGAATCACAGATAAAACCAAAATCAACGGGAACAGATCATGTTACGAATCTCGTAAAAAAGGATCAAACAAAATCTCAATTAAAAATAAAGAAATCCTATTGGGTCTACAAAAATAATACTGCGAAATTTTGGTTTAGATTTACTAGTAAAAATCATCTGTTAATCGAAGAAAAAAATATCTTTGAAGTACAAAAAAATTGGCTGGTTTTAAGTACTAAACAAGCTAAAAAGCTAGCAGAAATAGTACAAGAAAATAAAACTTCTATGCAAACTGAAGCAAAGTCGTTTGTCCAAGATAAAGTGAAAGAAGCTCTGATGAAAAATCCAACTTTGAATCAAGCAGCACAACAAAAAATCATTCAACAAGCCACTGCTGATTATCAGCAACAAGCAATAGCAAAAATAGTCGCTGAAGTGACAAAATAAAAAAGAAGCAAAGTTCCCTTGGAAACTTTGCTTCTTTTTTGCTATCTTCTTGGTGCCGTTGCTAGACTACTAATAATGCCGAAACGTTTTTTCAAGTAATAGCGTAATGCTAACGCTAACCCCGATAGTATAATCATAACCATTGGATCAAGGATTGGGTTTAACGCTGGCGGCAATAATGCTGCTCCATTAAAAACCAAGAACCAGACAATCGTAACTGAGGCCAACATAAGTATTGTTTTCCACGTTTTCGGTTTTTTCGATTTATCCGCTCCAGGCTGCTCGAATTGGTAAACAAATAAATACATCATATAGAACACTAAACCGCCGACGGCAGAAGCTACGATCAATGTTGTTAAACCATAGGTCACAGTTTGTGTTCCACGTGAAACAAACAATCCCATGATCCCTGCAACAACTCCTAATAGACCAAATAACAGTAGGAAATTGTCAAGCCACATCAGTGATGCGGTAGTCGATTTTTTCTGTTCAGCTGGTTTGTTAACAATTGCATCCAGTCGCTCTGAAACTGTTCCAAATAATTGACGCGCGGTTTTCCCAGTTTTTTGTTCCTCGACTAAAATTGGCAGCATCTCATTTAAGGCTACGATAGTTTGTTCATCTGTTAAATTCGCTGCTTTTAAAGCTTTTTTCAAGTCAAAAATATACTGTTCGTTACGTTTAGTCAACTTCGCTTCAAGTTGATTGTTTTCTGCTTGCAACGTTTGTAACTTTTCTGGTTCCATTGTTTCTTTCCTCCCTAAACGTTGAAACGGAACAACATGACATCGCCGTCTTGCACAACATAATCTTTTCCTTCTAATCTCACACGTCCAGCTTCCTTCGCCGCATGCATACTGCCGTATTTATCTAAGTCATCAAATGATACTGTTTCAGCTCGAATAAAGCCACGTTCGAAGTCAGTATGGATGATACCTGCTGCTTGAGGAGCTTTAGTACCTTTTCGGAACGTCCATGCTCGAACTTCTTGCTCACCTGCAGTGAAATATGTTGCTAACCCTAATAGGTCATAAGCTGTTCGAATCAATTGATCTAATCCAGACTCTTCAATTCCCATTGCTTCTAAGAATTCTGCTTTGTCTTCATCGTCCAACTCAGCGATTTCTTCCTCCGCTTCGGCACAAACAACGATCACCTCTGAATGTTCACTAGCAGCGAAATTTCGCACGGTTTGCACATATTCATTGCTGTCAGGATCAGCAACAGTATCTTCATCAACATTTGCTACATAAAGTACTGGTTTACTTGTTAGTAAAAATAGGCCCTTAACAATTTTTTGCTCTTCTTCAGTAAATTCAATCGTACGAGCAGATTGTCCTTCTTCTAAAACAGGCTTTAATTTATCCAGAACTGCTAGTTCTGCCACCGCATTCTTTTCTTTAGTTTTAGCTACTTTCGCTACACGAGTATAGCGTTTATTTACAGAATCTAAGTCGGCTAGAACTAATTCTAAATTGATTGTCTCAATATCTTCTAATGGATCTACTCGTCCTTCAACGTGCGTGATATTTTCATTGTCAAAACAACGCACCACATGACAAATGGCGTCTACCTGACGAATATGGCTTAGAAATTGGTTTCCCAACCCTTCACCTTTACTAGCTCCTTTCACAATTCCAGCAATGTCCGTAAATTCAAATGTTGTTGGAACAGTTTTTTTCGGATGGACTAATTCAGTTAAACGCTCTAGACGCCAATCAGGAACTTCTACCATCCCAACGTTTGGATCAATCGTCGCGAAAGGATAGTTAGCAGCTTCCGCTCCTGCTTTCGTAATTGCATTAAATAAGGTAGATTTACCAACATTTGGCAATCCCACAATTCCGGCTGTTAAGGCCATGTTCTACTTCACTCTTTCTCTGTTAAGAATTATTTCTGAGATAGATCAACTTTCTTCTCAAGGATTTTTTTCATTTTCTTCTCAAAATCGCGTCTTGTCATCATGACGATATGACCACAATTGATACACTTAATTTTAATATCCGCTCCCATACGAATGATTTCCCAGCGATTTGTCTGGCAAGCGTGCGGTTTTTTCATTTCAACGATATCACCTAAATCATACATCTGGCAAACCTCCCATTTCGTATTCATATATATTGTCTAAGATTCATCAAAATGAATATTCAAAATATCTAAGATACGCGTCAAATCTGATGGTGACAAATACTCGATTGAAATTTTGCCTTTACCGTCTTTCTCAACGATTTCAACACCCGTTCCAAATTTATCCATCAAACGATCTTCGCTTTCTCTTAAATAGTAAGGTTTTTCCTTGGTTAATCGAGGACCTTTTTTCTTATCTTTCGCTTTTCCCTCGTTGTATTCAGTAACAATCTGTTCTAATTGACGCACTGTCAGATTCTCTTTTACTGCGCGATTTGCTAGTTTCAAGATTTGATCTTTTTTCTTTAACCCTAGTAAGGTCCGAGCTTGCCCCATTGACAAACGTTCGTCCTGTACCATTTCTTTCACCAGTTTAGGCAGGGTCAATAAGCGTAAATAATTGGCGATATACGGACGGCTTTTCCCTAATCGGTTGGCTACATCCGCTTGCGTCAATTTCAAATTTTTCATCAGCATTTCATAAGCTTCGGCTTCTTCCAATGGATTCAAATCTTCCCGCTGTAAGTTTTCCAATACAGCAATCTGCATCATTGCCTCTTCATCAAACTCGCGGATAATCGCAGGGATTGTTTCTTTTCCTGCTAATTTTGAAGCACGAAAACGACGTTCACCAGCAATTAGTTCATACCCTTTTACAGCTGATTTTCTCACAATAATCGGTTGGAAGACGCCTGATTGCTCGATTGAATTAGCTAACTCTTGCAAAGACGTTTCGTCAAATGATTTTCGCGGTTGATAAGGGTTGGGGCGCAAATCACTCAAAGGTATTTCAACCACTTGATCGTTTTTTATATCGACTTCTTCAATTTCAGAAAGATCTTGAAACAAAGCATCAATTCCTCGACCTAATCCTTTATTTTTGCTCACGAACTAACACTTCCTTTGCTAGAGCTTGATAAACTTCAGCACCTTTTGATCGTGGATCATAATCGATGATCGGTTTGCCATGGCTAGGTGCCTCAGATAAACGGACATTTCTCGGAATAATTGTATCGTAGACTTTTTCTTGGAAATAACGACGAACTTCTTCAACCACTTCCGCACCAAGATTTGTTCGAGCATCATACATAGTTAACAATACGCCTTCAATCTCTAAACCAGGATTGAAATGTTTTTGAACTAAACGAACCGTGTTCAACAATTGGCTTAACCCTTCTAACGCATAATATTCACATTGAACCGGGATCAAAATCGCATCACTAGCTGTAAAGGCATTAATTGTTAAATGTCCTAATGATGGTGGACAATCTACTAAAATGAAGTCATATTCATCGCTTACTTCTGCTAAAGCACTTTTCAAGCGTGACTCACGAGCCATCATAGAAGTTAATTCGATCTCCGCTCCAGCTAATTGTAAAGTCGCAGGAACGATTGACAAATTTTCTCGTGATGTCTTAATAATCGTCTCTTTAATGGAAACCTCATTGACTAAAACGTCATAAATATCTTGTTTTACATCGGGTTTGCGCACACCTAAACCACTTGTAGCATTCCCTTGTGCGTCACTATCAATCAATAAGACTTTCTTTCCGTCTTGAGCTAAGCACGCTCCCAAATTGACAGTCGTAGTTGTTTTTCCAACTCCGCCTTTTTGGTTTGCAACAGATATGATCCGTGCCATCTAATTTCCTCCTAGTTCATATTAAAGTATTTATTTTCCAAAAGAAAATAAGTGATGTTTATCCATTTAAACTACTTTAATGGCTGTTTGTTTGGTAGGCCTGGTTTACGTGGATATTTTTTCGGTGTATCTTTTTTCTTCTGCACTGTAATAATGTGCCGTGTATCTCCATTTGGTAATGAAACATCTTCAGCTTGGAGGAGCTTACCGCCTAATAAAGCAATTGCCGGTTTCGCTTCTACTAATTCCTCTTCACTTTTTGCTGCTTTTAAAGCAAAAAAGTAGCCATTCTTTTTGACTAACGGCAAGCATAATTCTGTTAAAACATTCAGACGTGCCACTGCTCGTGCGGTCACAAAATCAAAAGCTTCACGAAACTCAGAATTTTGCCCAAAAGACTCTGCCCTATCATGATGAAGATACACATCTTCTAATTTTAAAGTCTCTACCAACGTTGTCAAAAATGTGATTCGCTTATTTAAGGAATCCACGATGGTGACCTCTAACTCTGGAAAAACAATTTTTAATGGTAAACTAGGAAACCCAGCACCTGAACCAACGTCACATAACTTTGCTTTCGCTGTGAACGCTTCAGAAAAAGCCAATGTAATGGAATCATAAAAATGTTTTAGGTAGACCTCTTCACGTTCAGTAATCGCAGTGAGATTCATTTTTTTGTTCCATTCAATTAATAAGTGAAAGTAGGACGCGAACTGATCCATCTGCTTTGCAGATAATTCAATTCCCTGCTTGCCTAATTTCGCTTGAAATTCTTCTGGTGTCATAAGAAATCCTTTCATTTTCGTGAAACAGAAAAATGTTTCACAGACTATTCTCTACTTTAACGCATTATTGCTTTACATGCAATGGTTTACGTATGTTTCACACAGAGATTAAGAAAGCTTTATTCTCCTTTTTTAATATTTCCTAGAACGTTGTCATGAACTTTTTTTTCATATTTTTTATTTTCCCTTGCTAAATTCTAGATCATTAAAGTCTATATGAGGAATACTTTTTCATAAAAATATTCAAATTGAACAAACGAGTTATCAGCAAAAAATCAATCAACCTATCCTTATTCTAATTTTGATAATTGCCTATCAAATAAAATGCTGTATCAGAGACCAATAAATGTGTATTTATTCACAAAAACGCATTTTAGAAAGCGCTTAGCTTGAGAACGGTTGAACAAAGCGATTTTTTTATCATAGATTTCTTTATGTTCAAGTTGAAAGTAAAGCTATAATAGCTGATAAATCGCAGTGATGGCGTAAATGTTAGAGATGAGCTGAAGTAATAATTTTACTGTTTACATCACAAAAAAGCGCGAAAATTACACTGAAGATACTCTAATTACTATTTCCTTTAACTCTCTATTAGAGGTGAATAACTATATTTCTGATCAGCTCTTTGTTTCTATTCTACGTAGAGGCTTTTGCCCCAGAGCAGATTATTGCCGCAGAATCAAAAATGATTAGATTGAGGGAAATAAGAAACTCTCTCGTTAGAAAATCGTTATTTTTAACGTTGTTTACAAGCAAATTTGCCTCTTGATCTTAAAAAATAACTTGCGTGTTTCACATGGAACATCCAATTAACTTAACTATGCTTTTAAAAAGAGATCAGCCCCTTTATATTACGGGGCTGATCTCTTTTAATATACTATTACATTAGATCGTTTCACTATCAACCTTCGCTATCTTTCCTTGCTCCACATACACCATTAGAATACTGATATCTGCAGGGTTTACGCCACTAATACGGCTGGCTTGAGCGATTGTCTCAGGTTGAATTTTTTGTAATTTTTGCTTTGCTTCTGTTGCTAACCCATTGATTGCCTCATAATCAATTCGCTCTGGAATGCGTTTGGCTTCCATCCGCTTCAGCTTTTCAACTTTTTCCATCGCTTTTTTTATGTAGCCTTCATATTTTATCTGGATCTCAACTTGTTCAACTTCTTTTCCTGTCAAATCAGCATTTGCTGGAATAAATTGTAACAATTCTTGATAAGTGATTTCTGGCCGTTTCAAGAAATCACTCGCTAAAACACCATCTTTCAATTCTGCACTGTTTTTAGCTCTTAGAAAGCTTTGAACATTAGCAGTGGGTTTTATGCGAATTGATTGTAAACGAGCTATCTCTGCTTCGATATGCGCCTTTTTAACTAGGTATGCTTGATAGCTTTCTTCTTCAACTAAGCCGATCTTATGTCCAATTTCAGTCAAACGTAAATCAGCATTATCATGACGTAAAATCAAACGATATTCTGCTCGTGAAGTCAATAAACGATACGGTTCATTGGTTCCTTTAGTTACTAAATCATCAATCATGACACCAATATATCCATCACTACGTTTCATGATAAATGGTTCTTTCCCCTGAATCTTCAAAGCAGCATTGATTCCAGCCATTAATCCTTGACCAGCAGCTTCTTCATATCCGCTAGTTCCATTGGTTTGTCCAGCAGTATAGAGATTTTCGATCACTTTCGTCTCTAAAGTTGGGCGTAATTGGTGAGGAGCTACCATGTCATATTCGATGGCATAGCCTGTCCGCATCATTTCAGCGTTTTCTAAACCTTCAATCGAATGTAAAACGTCATTTTGAACATCTTCTGGCAGTGAAGTTGATAACCCTTGGACATATACTTCTTCTGTATTACGTCCTTCTGGTTCTAAGAATAATTGATGACGTTCTTTGTCTGCGAAGCGTACAATCTTATCCTCAATTGATGGACAATAACGAGCCCCTACCCCATCTACAATACCTGTAAACATCGGTGCACGATGCAGATTATTTTGAATGATTTCATGACTTTTGGGATTCGTATAGGTCAACCAACAAGGAATTTGTTCCGTTAAATACTGACTATCTGGCGTTTGATAACTAAAGTGATTAGGTTTTTCATCGCCAGGTTGAATCTCTGTTTTTTTGTAATCGATAGAACCAGATTTCACTCGCGGCGGTGTTCCGGTTTTAAAACGATGAATTTCTAAACCTAATTCCTGTAAATGATCAGCTAGTTTGATTGATGGCTGAGAGTTATTAGGACCTGAAGAATATTTTAATTCGCCGATAATAATCTCCCCGCGCAAAGCCGTCCCTGCTGTAATAATTACAGCCTTCGCTGAATAAACTGCACCTGTTGAAGTGACAACACCTTTGCAAATACCCTCTTCAACAACTAAACGATCGACGACTCCCTGCTTCAAAGTTAATTTTTCTTCTTTTTCGATCGTGTGTTTCATTTCCTCTGCATATGCATGCTTGTCCGCTTGAGCACGCAAGGCGCGTACTGCTGGACCTTTCCCTGTATTTAACATCCGCATTTGGATATATGTCTTGTCTATGTTACGTCCCATCTCACCACCAAGTGCATCTATTTCTCGTACGACCACTCCTTTAGCCGGTCCACCAATAGATGGATTACATGGCATGAATGCTACCATATCTAAATTGATTGTTATCAACAAGGTTTTTTGTCCCATGCGCGCTGTTGCTAAAGCCGCTTCAGAACCCGCATGACCCGCACCAACAACAATCACATCATAACTTCCTGCTTGATATTCCATATAGTCGCTCCTTTACTATTTTCCTAAACAAAATTGACTAAATAATTGTGTGATTAATTCATCTTGCACACTATCTCCAACGATTTCACCTAAATAATCCCAACAGCGTGTCATATCAATTTGGACAAGATCTACAGGCATACCCGCCATAATGCCATTTTGAACCTCGTTTAATGATTGTCCAGCCTTTTCTAGTAGTGCGATATGACGAGTATTCGATACGTAAGTGGCATCTTTTTCTCCAGTTTGACCGCCAAAAAAAAGTTTTGCGATTGCTTCTTCAAGTTGATCTAGTCCAGCTTTCTCTAAAACGGAGATTGAAAAGACTTCATCTTCACTCAAATATGCAGAAAGATCCGTTTGCGATAGATGACTCGGCAAATCAGTTTTATTCAATAAAACAATGCGTTTTAATCCTTGTGTCGCTTCCAATAGTTCTCTATCTTCCGCAGTTAGGGGTTCGCTTTGATTTAGGACTAACAAAATCAAATCTGCCTCTCCTAATGCTTTACGGCTGCGTTCTACTCCAATGCGTTCTACCACGTCATCTGTTTCACGAATTCCTGCTGTATCAATCAGTTTCAAAGGAACCCCGCGTACATTAACATATTCTTCAATGACATCGCGTGTAGTTCCGGCAATTTCTGTCACAATTGCTTTTTCTTCATGTAATAAATAATTGAGCAGGCTTGATTTCCCTACATTTGGACGACCAATAATTGCGGTACTTAAACCTTCGCGCAAGATTTTTCCTTGCTTGGCATTTAATAATAACGCGTCAATCTGTTGACCCACTTGTTGGGCTTTTTCTAATAGTAATTGAGTCGTCAATTCTTCGACATCATCATATTCTGGATAATCGATATTCACTTCAACTTGTGCCAGTGTTTCTAAAATTTCTTGACGTAAACGACGAATTAGATGAGATAAATTGCCATCTAATTGATTGATCGCGACACTCATCGCTCGATCTGTTTTGGCACGAATCAGATCCATAACAGCCTCTGCTTGTGATAAATCAACACGACCGTTCAAAAATGCTCGTTTAGTAAACTCACCTGGCTCAGCTAAACGTGCGCCAGAGCGCAAAATTAGTTGCAGCAATTGATTTACTACCACAATACCGCCGTGACAGTTAATTTCCACTATGTCTTCACGTGTAAAGGTCTTCGGTGCACGCATCACACTTACCATGACTTCATCGACTACTTCTTGTTCTTCTGGATCAATGATATGTCCATAATGGATCGTGTGTGATGGAACATCTAACAAACTTTTTTTTCCGCTGTGATAAACACTATCTGCGATTGCTACTGCGTGGTCGCCACTCAATCGCACGATACTGATCGCGCCTTCACCTGGCGGAGTCGAAATTGCTGCAATTGTATCAAATTCTAAGGTGATCTCTGCCACTTGTTTTCCTCCTATTAATTAAGAACATAAAAAAAGTGCCTACTCCACCCCTTGAAAAAGGAGTAGATTGAGCACTTTGACTGCTTTTTCTACAAAATTCTGGTGTTAGATTAGCATAGATCTTTCAACAATTCAAGTTTTCTTACCAAAATACCTGCTTTTTCAAATTTTGTTTAAGAACTTCTATAACTAAAATAGATCACAAAAAAGTGCGGAGCAGGTCAAATGCTCCGCACTATTCATTTTAAACAGAATTAGAAATATTTTTTCGCTGGTTCAACAACCAAATAACGATAAGGATCTTCACCTTCAGAATGGGTTTTGATATATTCATCTTTACTCAAAGCAGAATGAATCATTTTTCGTTCAAAGGCAGGCATTGGTTCTAAAAATACCGGACGACCTGTTTCCTTAACTTTTTCCGCCGTTCGTTGCGCTAAACGCGTTAGAACTTCTTCACGTTTTTGTCGATAATTTCCAACATTTACTACTACTGATAATTTTTCTTTTGCAACGCGATGTAAGAAGACTTGAGCTAAATACTGCAAAGCATTCAATATCTTACCATGTTTACCAATCAGCATCCCCTGCTTGCTAGTTTCTAGATTCATGACAATCAAACCACTTGCTTCATGCTGAATCTTAACCAAAGCAGGCACACCCATATCATTCGTAATATTCGTTAAGTAAAGCGCCAATTCTTTGACGGCCTCATCTTCATCCAATTCAACTAATTGACTAGGTGTGTCTGTTGTTTCAATTGGCTTCGATACTTCTTCTTCAAGCTTCTCCTCGACAAACTGTTCTTTTATTGGTTCTTCAGCCGCTTCGGAAGTAACGATATTTTTTTCAACAATAATTGGTTCAATCGAGACACGAGCATCTTTTTTTCCCATTCCTAGAAACCCTTTTTTCGCATCTGATAAAATTTCGATATCGACCGCTTCTTTCTTTAACCCTAAAGCGTGCAATCCCTTTGAAATTGCTTCGTCGATCGATGGTCCTTCATAAACAGGCATTTTCTAAACCTCCTTATTTATAGTTGATGGATAGTCTTATTTTTTCCGTTTTTTCTTCGGATGCTTGGCTTTTTGAAGAGCACGTTCTCTTTCACGAATTTGACGAGCTGCTTCTTCTCTTTCACGACGAATCTTGAAAGGATTATTAATTAGTAACGTTTGAACTACTTGGAAAGCATTCGAAATTACCCAGTACAATGATAACCCACTTGCTAAATTTAATGCCATAACAAAAATCATAACTGGCATCGCAAAATTCATGATTTTCAATGAAGCATTAGATTCAAGCTGACTCATGCTAGATAGATAACTACTTGCAAAAGTAAAGACTGCTGCAAGGATAGGTAAAATAAAGTATGGGTCGGATTGACTCAAGTTCAACCATAGAAAATGACCAGACCGCAGTTCAGGAATTCGTAAAATTGCTTGGTACAAAGCCATCATTACGGGCATTTGTACTAACAACGGTAAACAGCCTGCGTAAGGGCTCACATTATTTTCTGCATAGAGCTTTTTTGTTTCCTCTTGCAATTTCTGTTGTGTCTCTTGATCACGTGTACTGTATTTTTGTTGGAGTGCTTTGATCTTAGGCTGTAACTCTTGTGTTTTACGCATACTCTTTGTTTGAAAATGCATAAGCGGCATTAAAATAATGCGAATGATGATTGTAAATAGAATAATCCCTATTCCGACATTACCAAAGGACAACCCTTTAATCGCTTGGCCGAAATAATAAACGACATAACGATCCCACACGCCGCTACTGCTTGCACTGACTTCACCAGTTCCACAGGCGGATAACAAGAAGACGAGACTCAGCAATCCTGTCATTAATAGTATTTTTTTATAGTTCTTCACTTACATCTGTTTCCTTCCTAACTTAATATTTTTGCTAATTTTAAGACATGTATAAGATTCGAACGCATTTCATCATGAGGCAGATCTTTCGTGGCTGGGCGAGCGATCACGATAAAGTCTATAGGTGGTAATTCAGTTTTCAATTCTTGCAAAACTGCTCGAATTTGTCTTTTTACTTGATTTCGTGCTACAGCATTCCCAACTTTTTTACCGACTGACAAACCTACTCGAAAATGTTTTTGACCAGAAGGTTCTAGACGGTAAACTACGAATTTTCGATTCGCAAAAGAAGCACCTTCTTCAAACACTTTTTGAAATTCTCGTTCTTTTTTGACCCGATATTTTTTCTGCATCTAGTTTCCTTCGTTTCTTTTAAATCTATACCTGACAATAATACCATACTTCAAATTAAGGAATCATCCTTATTTATCAGAAAAATTCCTTAAGAATCACATTTTGGATACAAAAAAAACCACTGACCGGCAGTGGCTTAAGCAGCAAGTACTTTTCTTCCTTTACGACGACGGCTTGCTAATACGCGACGGCCGTTTTTAGTGCTCATGCGTTTACGGAATCCATGAACTTTTTGACGTTTACGTTTATTGGGTTGATAAGTTCTTTTCATTAAAATACACCTCCATAGCTAACTTTACATAGACATACCCGAATATTATAACGACTCATTCCCTACTTTGTCAATCATGAAATGAAAACAGCGAGTGAAATTCGCTAAAATTTTATGTTTCATCTTGTATTTTTTTATCAGATCAAAAAATCAGCTCTTTATTTTTCGCAAAAACGCTGTTCATTTGAAGATTCTTTTATTACCAAAAAGAAAAATTTATCCACAAAATCTGGGGATAAACTCTAATTAATTGTGTAAAACTTTTTTCCACAAAAAAACTTGCATAGAATTTTCAAATGCTTTTTCCACTCTTTTTTATCTTTTTGATAACTTGTCCACAAGGTGGATAAATTGTGTGAATAAGTTCCTATATTCTTTTTCTATCAAGCTCTTCTTTTTTTCGGTTTTGTGCATTTTTCAGTGGAAAAAGTGATTTGTCCACATTTTTCCTAATAGTTGTGGATATGTTTTTGCATAGACGTGGATAGTTTTTTTGTATTTTTATACATTATGTGGAAAAAGAGAAATTTCTTTCTATTTTGTTTCTGGTTGTGGAAAACTTTAAAAAAAAATGATAAAGTATGTCTATCTGAATTTATTAATAGGAGGCGACTTATTTGACCTCATTGGACAATTTCTGGCAGGAATTGAAGGACAGTTATAAAAATGACCTCAATCCTGCCAGTTATGATGCATGGGTAGGTACAGCTAAACCCTTATCATTAGCTCATAATCAATTGACGATCGAAGTTACGAGCGACTTACATAAGCGCTATTGGGAAAAACATCTAGCTGCAAAAATCGTCGAAATCGGCTTTAAAGTAACCGGGGACGAGATTATGCCATTATTTGTTACACCGGATGAAGCTCCGCCCGTTAGCATTGTGGAAAAAGAAGAACCACCCAAAATGGAAACAACAAAACGAGCAATGCTCAATCCCAAATATACATTTGATACCTTTGTAATCGGAAAAGGCAACCAAATGGCTCACGCAGCAGCATTAGTGGTTGCTGAAGAACCAGGATCAATCTATAATCCGCTTTTCTTTTATGGAGGAGTGGGGTTAGGTAAAACCCACTTGATGCATGCTATTGGACATCAAATGCTTGCAATAAATCCGCAAGCAAAAGTCAAATATGTTTCTAGTGAGACATTCGCAAATGACTTTATCAATTCAATTAAGAATAAAACCTCGGAGGAATTTCGACAGGAATACCGAAAAGTGGATTTATTATTAGTAGATGATATTCAATTTTTTGCTGACAAAGAGGCGACTCAAGAAGAGTTTTTCCATACTTTTGAGAATTTATATAATGATAATAAGCAAATCGTTCTAACTAGTGATCGTCTACCAAATGAAATACCTAAGTTACAAGAACGATTAGTTTCTCGCTTTGCTTGGGGCTTATCAGTAGATATCACGCCACCAGATCTAGAAACGCGTACAGCAATTTTAAGGAAAAAAGCACAGGCAGAAAATCTTGAAATCCCAGATGATACTTTAAGTTATATTGCGGGACAAATTGACTCTAATATCCGTGAACTAGAAGGCGCTCTGGTTCGAGTACAAGCTTTCGCTACGATGAATAGCGCTGATATCACGACTAGTATCGCGGCAGACGCTCTAAAAAGTTTGAAAGGAACCAGCAATTCACAACTTTCCATCAGTAAAATTCAAGATGAAGTCGCTAAGTTCTATCATATCCAATTAAAAGATTTAAAAGGAAAGAAACGTGTCAAAACAATTGTTGTTCCGCGACAAATCGCTATGTATTTAGCTCGAGAAATGACTGAAAGTTCCTTACCAAAAATTGGCGCTGAATTTGGTGGAAAGGATCATACAACAGTCATTCACGCACACGAAAAAATCAGTCAATTAATGAAAAGCGATAGCAACATTCAACAAGAAATCGCAGAAATCAAAAATCTGCTGTTAGGCTAGTTTGTGGAAAACAAGACAAAGAACAGCTTGTTTGTCCACAGCTTATCCACAAGTGTAAAACTTATTATTTCAAGCTTTGACTCACTTTTTCCACATCATTAACAGGCCCTACTACTTTTATTACTTAAATTATTAAATAAATAAAAAAAGCTTACAGCTGAAAAACTTAAGGGCTGATCTAATTGATTGAGATTAGCTGATTCATTTTTTTTAAGTAACACCAATTAAAATAAAAAAGGAGTTCCATTATGAAATTTACGATTAATCGTGCACGCTTTATTCAAGAATTACAAACGGTTCAAAGAGCAATCTCTACTAAAACAACGATTCCGATCTTAACAGGAGTAAAAATTGAATTAAATAATGAAGGACTGAATTTAACAGGTAGTAATGCCGATATTTCAATTGAAACTTTTTTAGCCGCTGATGATGAGAAAGCGGAATTACAAATTGCTGAAATAGGTACAATTGTTTTACAGGCTCGTTTTTTCAGTGAAATTATTCGCCGTTTGCCAGAAGCAACTTTTACTTTGGAAGTCCAAGAAAACCATCAAGTGTTAATTACATCTGGAGCAGCTCACTTTACGGTTAATGGATTAGATGCAGATAATTATCCACATCTGCCAGTTGTTGAAGAACAAAATCAGTTGAAATTGCCTGTCCACATGTTGACAAAATTAATTGGTGAAACGGTTTTTTCTGTTTCACAACATGAAAGTCGTCCGATTTTGACAGGGGTTCACTTCACGATGTCTAATGGCCAGTTATTAGCAGTTGCTACAGACTCTCATCGTTTGAGTCAACGGATTGTCCCTGTAGAAAACGCGAGTACTGATTTTGATATCGTTATACCTGGAAAAAGCTTAGTTGAACTTTCTCGTTCATTATCTGATGAAGAAGCAGAAGTCGAGATTAGCATCATGGAAAACCAAGTTCTATTTAAAACGCCAACGATGTATTTCTACTCTCGTTTACTGGAAGGAAATTATCCTGATACGAATCGATTAATCCCAACTAGCTTCAATACGGAGATTACTTTTTCTGTCCCAACGTTTTTGGCAGCAATCGAACGGGCTTCGTTACTTTCCCACGAAGGGCGTAATAACATCGTCCGTTTAGCAATTGCCGATAACTCAGTTATTCTTTACGGAAATTCGCCAGAAATCGGTAAAGTTGAGGAAGAATTGGTTTATGAAAAGGTTAGTGGAGATCCGTTAGAAATTTCCTTTAACCCTGATTACATGAAGGATGCTTTACGTGCTTTTGGTGATATGAGCATCAAGGTCCAATTTATTTCAGCGATTCGTCCGTTTACTTTGGAACCAAGTGAAGGGGATGTCTCCTTTATTCAATTGATTACACCTGTGCGGACAAACTAAAAAAATATAACGAGTTTCACAAGTTTTTAGAAAAATATGAAAATAATTTGCAAAAGATGCAATTTCAGTAAAAGGTCTTAAAATCGATTTTAAGACCTTTTACTTTTTTTTGAGTGAATTAATTAAAATGGCTTAGAACTTCTTAAAACGAAAAATACAACGAGCTAATTTGTTTTATCGATTAAAAAGGGGTATAATGAAGAGGTGTTTCTAGCATGAAAATGAGGGATGAATGTGAAACAAAAAATTTTTTTAGAAACAGAGTTCATGACGCTTGGTCAGTTATTGAAAGAGATCAATTTAATCTCTAGCGGTGGACAAGCTAAGTGGTTTCTTGCAGAAGAAACAGTATTTGTAGATGGCGAGTTAGAAAATCGCCGCGGCCGAAAGCTCTATCCGGGAATGATGATTGAGATTCCTGAGGTAGGAACTTTTTTTATGGTCAAAAATAAGGAAGAGCAAGATGCAGCTGAATAGGCTTGAGTTGAGAAATTATCGTAATTATCAAGAACTTATCTTGGAATTTCCCAATCGATTGAACATTTTTTTAGGTGAGAATGCCCAAGGGAAAACAAATCTCTTGGAAAGCATCTATGTGTTAGCTTTGACTCGTAGCCATCGAACCAGCAGTGAACAAGAATTGATCGGCTGGGAAGATGATTTTGCTCAGATAAAAGGTCGAATCCAACGAGGAACAAGTGCGTTGGAATTAGAATTATTGCTGACAAAAAAAGGCCGGAAATCTAAAGTCAATCATATCGAACAAAAGAAATTGAGCAGTTATATCGGCCAGTTGAATGTCATCTTATTTGCACCGGAGGATCTTTCTTTAGTAAAGGGAAGTCCGCAAATGAGACGGCGGTTCATTGATATGGAATTAGGGCAGATCAATCCAGTCTATCTTTATGACTTGGCACAGTATCAGAAGACTTTGAAGCAGCGCAATCTTTATCTCAAGCAATTATCCGAGAAGAAGCAGACAGATGAGATATATCTCGATATTTTAACGGAACAGCTAGTAGATTTTGGTAGTAAAGTTTTAGCAAATCGACTGCGTTTTGTTAAAAAACTGGAGTATTGGTCCAATGATCTTCACGGTAAGATTACCAATCAAAAAGAAACTCTAGCAATTGAATATGACGCTAGCCTCCCGCTAGAGAGTGAAGATGTTGAAAAAATTCGTTATGTTTTTCTAAATGAACTACAGAAAAATCGCAAGCGGGAAATATTCAAAGGAAATACTTTTTTAGGTCCCCATCGAGATGACTTGATCTTTAAGGTTAATCAGCAAAATGTTCAGACCTATGGGTCACAAGGACAACAACGAACAACTGCATTAAGCGTCAAATTGGCAGAAATTGATTTGATGAAAGAAGAAACAGGCGAATATCCGATTTTACTTTTAGATGACGTTATGAGTGAACTTGATGACAATCGTCAGATCCATTTATTAGAGACGATCGAAAATAAGGTTCAAACGTTTTTAACAACAACAACGTTGAATCATGTTAAGGGCAAAATGACGGTCCATCCGGATATTTTTTATGTCCATCAAGGGCAGATAGAAAGGAAAGAAACGTAGATGACAGAAGAGGAAAAGAGTTTACTAGAGCGCGCTCAAGAGTATGACGCCAGTCAGATCCAGGTTTTAGAAGGATTAGAAGCTGTTCGAAAACGTCCAGGGATGTATATTGGCTCCACTAGCACAGAAGGCTTGCACCACCTTGTTTGGGAAATCGTAGATAATTCCATTGATGAGGCTTTGGCCGGATTTGCAACACATATTCATGTAGTAGTTGAAGAGGATAACAGTATTACTGTTAGTGACGATGGGCGTGGTATTCCTGTTGGGATTCAAGCCAAAACAGGTCGTCCAGCTGTTGAAACAGTCTTTACGATCTTACATGCCGGCGGTAAATTCGGCGGCGGCGGATACAAAGTATCTGGTGGTCTTCATGGTGTAGGAGCTTCTGTTGTTAACGCTTTGTCTACAAGTTTAGACGTTCGTGTTTTCAAAGAAGGTAAAATTTATTTCCAAGATTATCGTCGCGGTGCTGTTGTAGATGATCTAAAAGTAATTGGCGAGACTGAAAAGCACGGGACAACGGTTCATTTTATACCAGATCCTGAAATATTTACTGAATCAACAGTTTTCAACTTCGAAAAATTAGCAACACGGGTGCGAGAATTAGCTTTCTTGAATCGTGGTTTGAAGCTATCGATTGAAGATAAACGGGAAGAAAAACCAGTCTTGCGGGAGTACCATTACGAAGGCGGAATTAAAAGCTATGTAGAGCATTTAAATCACAATAAAGCAGTTATTTTTGAGGAGCCTGTCTTTGTAGAAGGTGAGCAGCAGGATATTACTGTTGAAGTCGCAATGCAATATACCGATGGATATCATACAAATATTTTGAGTTTTGCCAATAATATCCATACTTACGAAGGCGGAACACATGAGTTTGGTTTCAAAACGGCCTTGACTCGGGTCATTAATGACTACGCACGCAAACAAAAAATCATGAAAGACAATGATGAGAATCTTTCTGGTGAAGATGTCCGTGAGGGTTTAACAGCTGTTATCTCGATCAAACATCCAGAACCGCAATTTGAAGGGCAAACCAAAACAAAACTAGGAAATTCTGAAGTTCGTACGGTGACAGATCGTTTATTCTCAGAGAATTTCATGAAATTCTTGATGGAAAATCCTTCTGTTGGTCGTCGAATTGTTGAAAAGGGAATATTGGCGGCTAAAGCACGTTTAGCAGCCAAGCGGGCTCGTGAAGTCACTCGTCGAAAAGGTGCATTAGAAATCAGCAATTTGCCTGGTAAATTGGCCGATTGTTCAAGTAACGATCCAGAAAAATGCGAATTGTTTATTGTCGAAGGAGACTCTGCCGGCGGTTCAGCGAAACAAGGACGTAGTCGTGAGTTCCAAGCAATTTTACCGATCCGCGGAAAAATTTTGAATGTGGAAAAAGCTTCGATGGATAAAATTTTAGCCAACGAAGAAATTCGATCCTTGTTTACTGCAATGGGAACTGGATTTGGTGCCGATTTTGACGTATCAAAGGCACGTTATCATAAATTGGTCATCATGACCGATGCCGATGTCGATGGAGCACATATTCGGACGCTGCTGCTGACGCTTTTCTATCGCTATATGCGCCCGATCGTAGAAGCAGGCTATGTTTATATAGCTCAACCTCCTTTATACGGTATCAAACAAGGGAAAAATATTACTTATATCCAACCAGGTAAAAATGCGGAAGAAGAATTAGCCCAGAAAATATCTGAATTACCTGCGTCACCAAAACCGAATGTCCAACGATATAAAGGTTTAGGGGAAATGGATGACCATCAATTATGGGAAACAACGATGGATCCAGAAAATCGTTTGATGTTGCGTGTCAGTGTCGATGACGCAATCGAAGCTGACCAAGTCTTTGAAATGCTGATGGGAGATCGAGTAGAACCACGCCGCGCCTTCATTGAAGAAAATGCACATTATGTTAAAAACTTGGATATTTAGAGAAACGATAGATGTGATGAATATCAGATTTATTTTTAAGAAAAATAAATTTAGCAACACGAACTAGGAGGATCATTTTGGAAGATCGTAGAGAGAATATACATGACGTCAATCTAACCAGTGAAATGCGAGAATCCTTCATTGATTATGCAATGAGCGTTATTGTGGCACGTGCTTTACCAGATGTACGGGATGGTTTAAAACCCGTTCATCGTCGGATTTTATATGGAATGAATGAATTAGGAGTCACTCCCGATAAGCCGCATAAAAAGTCGGCACGTATCGTTGGGGATGTAATGGGTAAGTATCATCCTCACGGTGACAGTGCGATTTACGAATCAATGGTACGGATGGCTCAATCATTCAGTTACCGCAATATGTTAGTAGATGGACACGGAAACTTTGGTTCTGTCGATGGAGATGGTGCGGCAGCGATGCGTTATACCGAAGCTCGTCTAAGTAAAATCGCGATGGAAATGCTGCGGGATATCAATAAAGATACCGTTGATTTTCAAGGAAACTATGATGACAGTGAACAAGAGCCTGTGGTATTACCAGCACGTTTTCCGAATTTATTAGTGAACGGAGCAACAGGGATTGCAGTTGGTATGGCGACGAATATCCCACCTCATAATTTAAGAGAAGTGACAGCCGGAATTGAATTATTGATGGAAAATCCTGAGGCAACGACACAAGAGTTAATGGAGTGCATTCCAGGACCAGATTTTCCAACTGGCGGTTTAGTTATGGGGAAATCAGGGATTCGTCGAGCATATGAAACAGGTAAAGGTTCAATTACAGTTCGTGCGAAGATCGAGATTGAAGAACAAAAGAACGGCAAGGAACGAATTATCGTTACCGAATTGCCGTATATGGTTAATAAAGCTAAACTGATCGAACGAATTTCTGAATTGCATCGAGATAAACGAGTAGAAGGCATTACTGATTTACGTGATGAGTCTTCTCGCGAAGGAATGCGGGTTGTCATCGAAGTTCGTCGTGATGTTAGTGCTTCTGTTATTTTGAACAATTTATACAAGATGACATCACTGCAAACATCCTTTAGTTTCAATATGTTAGCAATTGAAAAAGGTGTACCAAGAATCTTGAACTTGAAGCAAATCTTGGAGAATTATATTGAGCATCAAAAAATTGTTATTACTCGTCGAACAATCTTTGATAAGAAAAAAGCCGAAGCACGTGCTCATATCTTAGAAGGTTTACGTATCGCGTTAGATCATATAGATGAGATTATTGCAACGATTCGTAATTCGGCTTCAGATGATGTCGCTAAAACGACATTAATGGAACGGTTTGAATTATCTGATCGTCAAGCACAAGCAATCTTAGATATGCGTTTACGCCGTTTAACGGGCTTAGAGCGCGAGAAAATTGAAAATGAATACCAAGAGCTGTTAAAAACAATTAGCGACTTAGAAGACATTTTAGCGCGTCCTGAACGTGTGGAAGAAATCATTCGTACGGAATTAGCAGAAATTGCTGCTAAATTTGGGGATGAACGTCGTACAGAATTATTAGTCGGTGAAGTATTGAGTCTTGAAGATGAAGATTTGATCGAAGAAGAAGATGTTGTCATTACACTAACAAATAATGGCTACATCAAACGGGTAGCATCAACTGAGTTTCGATCACAACGTCGTGGTGGACGTGGAGTTCAAGGGATGGGGATTCACGATGATGATTTCGTGAAAACATTAATCTCATGTTCGACTCACGATACATTGCTATTCTTTACCAATAGCGGACGCGTATATCGGGCGAAGGGGTATGAAGTGCCTGAGTATGGACGGACAGCTAAAGGGATACCAATTATCAACCTACTGGGAATTGATTCGAATGAAACGATTCAAGCCGTAATTTCGGTGAATGGACAAGCAGAAGATGGTCATTTCTTATTCTTTGTTACAAAGAAAGGAACGGTCAAACGTACAACTGTTACGGCCTTCTCAAATATTCGTGCTAATGGACTGATTGCGATTGGATTGCGTGAAGGTGATGAATTAGTAAATGTAATGTCCACTGAAGGTGACGAAACGATCATTATTGGTACCCATGATGGCTATTCTGTAACATTCAAAGAAGCAGTTGTTCGTGATATGGGACGGACAGCCAGCGGAGTTCGCGGGATTCGTTTACGAGACGAGGATTATGTAATCGGCTCAGCTGTGCTGAAAGAAAATCAAGAAGTTCTAGTTATTACCGAAAAAGGTTATGGTAAGCGGACGAAAGCTTCTGAATATCCTGTCAAAGGTCGTGGGGGTAAAGGAATCAAGACCGCTAACGTCAAAGAAAAAAATGGTCCACTGGCAGGACTAACGACAGTCACTGGTGATGAAGACATTTTATTGATTACAGATAAGGGTGTAATCATTCGTTTCAACGCTGGCAGTGTTTCACAAACAGGTCGTGCAACTTTAGGGGTACGATTAATGAAGATGGAAGGAAACACGAAAGTTGTGACGATGGCTATCGTTGATAAAGAAGACGAAGAAGTCGAAGAGACTGAGACAGTTGAGGCTGCAGAAACAACAGAAATTACTGAAGAAGCACAAAATGATACAGAAGAGTAAAAAAAGTTTGAAGACTGGGAGCAATTCCAGTCTTTTTTCGTACCTTAAAGTAAAGAAACATTTGATTTTTGCAGGATGATTATGTATAATGAATATTTGTGAGTAGTCTAGATAAAATTTAGATCGCTCTCCTTGCTCTTAATAGAATTAAGAGCCTTATAGTCCATAGGGAGGTGAAAATCAATGAGTCAAAACACGAAGTATGAAATCACATACATCATTCGTCCGAACATTGATGAAGAAGCAAAAACTGCTTTAGTAGAACGTTTCGATACAATCTTGAAAGATAATGGAGCTGAAATTATCGATTCAAAAGATTGGGAAAAACGCCGTTTCGCTTACGAAATGAACGGATTCCGTGAAGGCATCTACCATATCGTCAATGCAACTGCGCCAACAACAGCTAGTGCAGTTAACGAATTCGATCGTCTTGCAAAAATCAATGACGATATTATTCGTCACATGATCGTTAAGATTGAAGAATAATTGTTTCACGTGAAACAATTGACGAGAAGGGAGCTGGCTTTACTTTGATTAATAATGTTGTACTAGTTGGTCGTTTAACAAAGGATCCTGATTTACGCTACACCGCAAATGGTACAGGTGTTGCCACGTTTACTTTAGCTGTGAATCGTAATTTTACGAATCAAAGCGGGAATCGCGAGGCAGATTTTATCAATTGTGTAATTTGGCGGAAATCAGCAGAAACTTTAGCTAATTATGCGCGCAAAGGAACTCTTTTAGGTGTGACTGGCCGTATCCAAACAAGAAATTATGAAAATCAGCAAGGGCAACGTGTCTATGTGACAGAAGTTGTTGCTGAGAATTTCCAATTATTGGAATCTCGTACTGCAAGTGAACAACGTCAACAGAACCCAAGTTCCGGTGATAGCTTCCAAGGTGGGGGAAATAATTTTAACAACAATTATAATCAATCCTCTCAGTCAGCTAAGAACACTATGCCTGACTTCGATCGAGATTCAGATCCATTTAGTGGATCCTCTATCGACATTTCAGATGATGATTTACCATTCTAACAATTGAATAGGAGGGAAACGGAATGGCACAACAAAGAAGAGGTCGCAAACGTCGTAAAGTAGACTATATTGCTGCTAATCATATCGAATATATCGATTATAAAGATATTGAATTACTAAAACGTTTCATCAGCGAACGTGGTAAAATTTTGCCTCGTCGTGTAACTGGAACAAGCGCTAAAAACCAACGTAAATTAACGATCGCTATTAAACGCGCACGTATTATGGGCTTATTAGCATTCGTTTCTGAAGACTAAACTGTCATTTTAAAGAGACTTCGAACGCGAAGTCTCTTTTTTGTGTTTCACGTGAAACATTCAGGAAAGTCGCTTGCTGAGGCAGATTGTGATAAAATTACACTGTTAGTCTAATCATTTTGCTTGTTAGGGTTTTAGCATAGAAAAGCAGGATGAATAGGTAAAATGAATTAGGAGGTTCTAAATGAAAAGGAATCCTAGAATGAAATGGTCCTTTTTCTTGTTCTGCATACTACTGATTCAATTAGCCGCAATTTTCGTATTGCCGTTCAGTATTTTATCAGCGGCAATCGTTATATTAATCGATCTTTTACTATGGTTTTATATGATTGCTTTACGTAAACAAACTGAGATTACCAATCAACAGAAAATTCGAGATGCTTCTCGATATGCTGAAGAGGCATTAGAATATGTATCTGATGACATGCCTGTAGGGATTATTACTTGGGATGATGACAATACTTTCATTTGGTCGAATCCGGCAATTACAGAAAAGATTCAGCATTTGACGAAAGAAGACCAGCAAGATATGGTCAATGAATTGCTGCAACGGGCTGAAAAAGGGAAGAGTATTTATAAAATAGATAATATTCTTTATCATTTTGATTTAAACAAAGAGAGACGCGTTGTTTACCTAATTGATATCACGAAGGAATATGCGTTAGAAAATAAGGAAAAGCAACAACAAGCTGTGGTTGGAATTCTTTCAGTAGATAATTATGATGATGTAATTGATCGTCGAGACGATAAGGAAGTATCAAACTTAAATTCCTTCATTACAACGATTATTTCTGATTGGATGGATTCTTATCGGATTTTCTATAAACGAGTAAATGAAGAGCGCTTTTTTCTGTTTGCTCGCTATGATGATTTAGAAAAAATGATCGAGAATAATTTTGATTTGCTAGAGCATATCCGTGTTTCGGCTGAAAAACAAGACATGTTGATTACTGTCAGTATGGGAATCAGCTATGGAACAGAATCATTAGAAGTGATTGGTGACGAAGCCCAAAATAATTTAGATATTGCATTGGTTCGTGGCGGCGATCAAGTGGTGGTTAAAAATGCTGGAGAAGGCCAAAAGCCGGTTTTCTATGGCGGTAACTCTGCAAGTGCTGCGAAGCGGACACGCGTGCGTTCACGAGCAATGTCAACAGCCTTGAAGAATGTTTTTAATCAAACAGGCAATGTATTTGTGATGGGACATCGTTTTCCAGATATGGATGCGATCGGTTCTGCGTTTGGCGTTGCTTGTTTAGCTCGCTATCATGATAAAAAAGTTCGAATTGTCATTAATGAGGATGAAACAATTCCAGATGTCGAACGCTGTTTGACAGAAATTCATAAAAACGGGGAGTTGGAAGATTTACTGATTTCTCCGGATGCCGCCAAAAGACAGCGCAAAGCCGGTGATTTATTAGTTATGGTAGATTATCATCGTCCATCGTTATCAATTGATCAGGATCTGTATGAACAATTTGAAAATATCGTTATTATCGATCATCATCGACGAGGAGAAGAATTCCCGGAAAAATCATTACTCACATACATTGAGTCTTCGGCATCTTCGGCGTCAGAGTTAGTTACAGAGCTGATCCAATTTGAGAGTAATGAACGGCAAAGAATGAGTAAGATGGCTGCGACACTGTTATTAGCTGGTATTACGGTTGATACTAAGAATTTTGCTGTTCGAACAACAGCCCGAACATTTGATGTCGCTAGTTATTTAAAGACTTGTGGAGCGGATGCTTCTTTAGTACAATATCTATTGAGTACCGATATCCAATCCTATTTGGAAATTAGTAAGCTAGTGGGTGAGAGCGATTATGTCAGAGAAGATATCGTTGTCGCTACTGGGACGGATGATCATGAGTATGATAGTGTAACGGCAGCCAAAACCGCGGATACTTTGTTATCGATGGTGGATATTAATGCGGCTTTCGTGATCATCAAAAGAACTGATGGCGTGATTGCTATCAGTGCTAGAAGTTCTGGGACGATTAATGTCCAAACGGTGATGGAAGCTTTAGGTGGCGGCGGGCATTTTACAAATGCAGCTACTCAATTATCGAATAGTACGATCGCTGAAGCGAAAGAACAATTATTGGATGCCATTAATAAACAGTTAACGGAGGGGACAGAAGAATGAAAGTAATTTTTTTACAAGATGTTAAAGGCAAGGGGAAAAAAGGCGATATCAAGGAAGTCCCAACAGGTTACGCGCAAAATTATCTGCTAAAGAATAAACTAGCAAAGGAAGCGACGAAAAGCAGTATCTCTGAATTGAGTGGACAAAAGAAAGCCCAGGATAAAAAAGCGGCCGAAGTTTTGGCTGAAGCTAAAAAACTGGCGGACTTTTTAGCGAAAGAAGAGACTGTGGTAGAAATCAAAGCTAAGGGCGGCGAGGACGGACGCTTGTTTGGCTCAATTCCTTCAAAACAAATCGCTGAAGGTTTGAAAAAACAATATGATTTGAAAATTGATAAACGCAAGATCGAATTGGAGAATCCGATTCGGACTTTGGGCTATACGAAAGTTCCGGTAAAACTTCATACAGAGGTTGAGGGAATCATTAAAGTCCATGTAGTGGAAGAATAATTTATTTAAACGGAATAATTACAAGAGAGTATGAGAGTTCTTGAAATTACGAGAATCTCTTATACTCTTTATTGTATTTAGTGAGCAGATTTTGTAAAATAGATGGACGAAGAGGAGCGTAAACAAACATGAGCGAAATGTTACAAGATCGTGTTCCACCCCAAAGTATTGAAGCCGAACAAGCGACCTTAGGCTCTATTTTTTTGGAGACCGATGCTTTAATCACGGCCATGGAGTACATAGTTCCAGAAGACTTTTATCGTCGCGGTCATCAACTGATTTTTCGAGCAATGATTCAACTAAACGATCGCAATGAAGCAATCGATGTAGTGACGGTCAAAGAATTACTAGAACAACAAAACCAGCTGGAAGATGCTGGCGGTTTAAGTTACTTATCTGAACTTGCTTTGAGCGTTCCGACAGCGGCTAACGTAGGCTATTACGCTAAAATCGTGGAAGAAAAGTCCTTATTGCGAAATCTGATCCAAACGGCTACCAATATCGTGACCGAGGGTTTTGAGCAAGGAGACGACGTACAAACGATTTTAGATGCTGCCGAGCGTAATATCATGGAAGTATCAGAACGACGCAATAAGAGCGGTTTTTTGACCATCAGTGAGGTCTTGAATACTGCGATTGAAAATATCGACCAGTTAGCTAGAAATGATGAAGAAATTACTGGTTTGCCAACTGGTTATGCAGCGTTAGATAAAATGACTGCGGGTCTGCAGGCAGAAGAGCTGATTATTTTAGCTGCTCGTCCAGCGGTAGGTAAAACAGCTTTTGCTTTGAATATTGCCCAAAATGTTGGAACCAAAACTGATAAATCAGTCGCTATTTTCAGTTTGGAAATGGGGGCAGAATCCTTAGTGAACCGGATGCTGTGTGCAGAAGGATCAATTGAAGCGAGTCACTTACGAACAGGGCAGCTGTCTGAAGAAGAATGGCAAAACCTGATCGTTGCAATGGGAAGCCTGTCTCGTGCGAATATCTTTATTGATGATACTCCCGGAATCAAAGTATCTGAGATTCGAGCAAAATGTCACAAATTAGCCAAGGAAAAAGGCAATCTTGGTTTGATCCTAATTGACTATCTGCAATTGATTGAAGGAACCGGACGAGAAAATCGCCAACAAGAGGTTTCTGAAATTTCACGACAATTGAAAAAGCTGGCAAAAGAGCTAAAAGTACCAATCATTGCTTTGTCACAGCTTTCTCGTGGGGTTGAACAACGGCAAGACAAGCGTCCGGTGTTGAGTGATATCCGTGAATCAGGATCAATCGAGCAAGATGCCGATATCGTTGCTTTCTTATATCGTGATGATTATTACGATCGTGAAGGTGAAGAGGAGGAAGAATCATTAGCTAACCGTAACGTAATCGAAGTAATCATTGAGAAAAACCGGAGCGGGGCACGAGGAACCGTAGAACTGCTCTTTATTAAGGAATACAATAAATTCTCTTCCTTGTCACCGAGAGAAGATTTCTAGCGCAGGTCTTGAACTTGCGCTTTTTTTAGTATTCGAAATTTGTATTGATTTTCCGATTATTGAAAAATAATGTTCGTGATTTACCTTGTTTTTATAATCTTTATATTTTAATATTCGAATTTTCATTGAAGTATAGCGCTATTCTTGTTACAATGGTTCAGGATTAAATAAAATAAAATGAGGTGTTCAGATGTCATCTGTAGTAGTTGTAGGGACGCAGTGGGGCGATGAAGGTAAAGGAAAGATCACGGATTTTTTAAGTGAGAATGCGGAAGTCATTGCTCGTTACCAAGGTGGAGATAATGCAGGTCATACAATCAAATTTGACAATGAAACATATAAATTACACTTGATTCCTTCTGGGATTTTCTACAAAGAAAAAATCAGTGTTATCGGAAACGGTGTGGTCGTCAATCCGAAGTCATTAGTTACGGAATTGGCTTATTTACATGAACGTGGGGTTATGACGGATAATTTGCGTATCTCAGATCGCGCTCATGTCATCTTGCCATACCATATCAAGTTGGATCAATTGCAGGAAGATGCAAAAGGTGATAATAAAATCGGTACGACCATCAAAGGGATTGGACCAGCCTACATGGATAAAGCGGCTCGTGTTGGTATTCGTGTGGCTGATTTATTAGATAAAGAAATTTTTGAAGAACGCTTAAAAATCAATTTGGAAGAAAAAAATCGTCAATTTGTTAAAATGTTTGATGATGAAGCAATGAGCTTTGATGATATTTTTGAAGAGTATTATGAATATGGTCAACAAATTAAACAATATGTAACGGATACATCCGTAATCTTAAATGATGCGTTGGATCAAGGAAAACGTGTTTTATTTGAAGGGGCACAAGGTGTAATGCTGGATATCGATCAAGGGACTTATCCATTTGTTACCTCTTCCAATCCGGTTGCCGGTGGTGTCACGATCGGTAGCGGTGTTGGACCATCGAAGATTGATAAAGTCGTAGGGGTATGTAAAGCTTATACATCACGCGTTGGTGATGGACCTTTTCCAACGGAATTATTTGACGAAGTTGGTGATCAAATTCGTGAAGTCGGTCGCGAATATGGAACAACAACTGGTCGTCCACGTCGAGTTGGCTGGTTTGACTCTGTGGTTATGCGGCACTCAAAACGCGTTTCTGGGATTACCAATCTATCTTTGAACTCAATCGATGTGTTGAGCGGCTTGGAAACAGTCAAAATTTGTACCGCTTATGAGTTAGACGGAGAATTAATCTACCATTATCCAGCAAGCTTAAAGGAATTGAATCGCTGCAAACCAGTTTATGAAGAGCTACCTGGCTGGAGTGAGGATATTACTGGCTGTCGTGATTTAGCAGACTTGCCTGAAAATGCTCGGAACTATGTTCGTCGTGTTTCAGAGCTTGTTGGTGTACGAATCTCTACTTTTTCTGTAGGACCAGATCGGACACAAACGAATATTATGGAAAGTGTTTGGGCGCAAATCTAACTTATTGTGAGACAAGCAACCAATTATCTAGTAAAATGGATTTACTATTAAGTGGGTGTTTGGAGGATTTTAAAATGTATCAGATTCTGACAGATTCATGTTGTGATTTGCCTTATGAAGTATTGGAAGAAAATAACGTTGATTTTATTTCGATGTATGTTTCAATAGATGGCACGGAATTCGCAGATGATTTGGGTCGTAATTTTAAGATTGATGATTTTTATCAACGAATTAAAGATGGAGCGATGCCAACGACGTCACAAGTTAATGTTGGTCGTTATGTAGAATTTTTCCGCGGCTATGCGGAGAAAAATATACCAGTTTTGTATATCTGCTTCACATCTGGAATGAGCGGTTCGTATCAAAGTGCGATGCAGGCAGTTGAGCTCTTAAAAGAAGACCTGCCAGATGCGGAAGTTTACGTAGTGGATTCTTTAGCTGCTAGTGGCGGTGAAGGCTTGATGGTTTATGAAGCGGCACTGAAACAACAAGCAGGAATGTCTTTAGCAGACCTGCATCACTGGTTGGAAGAAAATAAGCTGACCTATCATCATTGGGTGACTGTGGACGATTTAAATCACTTACAACGTGGCGGACGCATCTCAAAGACAAGTGCTGCGATCGGCGGACTGATGAATATCAAGCCAATCATTACAGTGGATGTTGAAGGCAAGCTGCAAAATGTTGAAAAAATTCGCGGACGTAAAAAAGCCTTACAGTTGGTTGCAGATAAAATTAGCGAAGCAACATCAGATCCAGCAAATCAAACGATCTTTATCACGACCAGCGCAGATCAAGAAGGCGCGGAAGAGGTGAAACGTCATCTAGAAGAAAGTATTCAGCCAAAAGAAGTTCGAATCTTTCCGCTAGGGACGACTATCGCCAGTCATACTGGCCTTGGCTGTATCGCGGTCTTCACTCGTGGTGAAAAACGAAAATAGAAATCATTCAAAGAAGAGGCTGTGGCAAAATCAATTGTCACAACCTCTTCTTTTTAGTGTTCTTTTTGTTGGCTGAAGTCGCGGATTAGTTCAATTAATTGCCCTCGAATCGTAGAATCTAAAATTTGTTCCCGTTGTACCAATGAAATCATGAAGGTTGGTTGAGGTTCATCAGTAATCGGGATCATCACCAAATGATCATCGGATGAAACTGCTAGTTCGGCTAAAAAACCGATACCAATCTGTTCACGAATCATCCCTTTTAAAATATTCAAATTGCTATTTTGATAGATAATATGTGGTTCGAAATGAGCTTGCTGAGCCATTTTTTTGAAGGCAGTCGGATGGACATAATGCTCATTCAATAGGACAAAGGGTTCATCCTTCAATTCAGAAAAAGACACTTCCTTGCGTTTAGCCAAAGGATGATTTGGGCTAACAATAATCATAAAACGCTTTTCAATCAGCAGTTCACTGGTCAGTTCATCATCACGAATCGGCTGTGTTGATCCTAACAAAGCAAGATCAATTTTTCCACGGCGCAAAAGTCCGTAGAGATCACGCGAGCCACCATCTACTAGATGGATGTGTCGCATTAAATTATTTTTGAAAAGGTAAGAAGAGAGCTTGGGAAAGTAAAAATTTCCGATGATCGGTGGCAACCCAAAATCTAAGGTCTCTTCCTTCAAGCGATCAATCTCTGTAACGGCGATGGTTACTTCTTTCAAGATATTTGAAATGTGTCGGGATAGGATTAAGCCAGCTTGGGTAATGATTAATTGTTTGTGAGATTGATCACGATAAACGAGCTGCGTTCCTAATTCATCTTCTAGACGTTTTACTGCATAGGTAATGGTTGGTTGACTGACATGAAAGGCATTGGCAACCTTTGTAAAATTTTTCTCACGTACTAATCGTTGGAAATATTCTAGGTCTTTAAAGTTCATAATAATCTCCTCTTGTGAAATTAGATTATCATATAAATAAAATTTATCCTAAGCTTTTGTTTTGACTATAGTTTGTGGGGGCGTGTATCGTCCTAAATGTAAACAACGATAGAGGCAACGAAATTATACAAGTAAACTGGGGCATTAGTATTGCCATAAGTTTCAAAATTAATGAAATTTACTCAACTGTAAGGAAAGTATAAAATTTTCACATGAATAAATCGCTTTACAGCAGGGTATCCATGTCCGGTTTCACGAAGACTTTCTTAACCCCTTGATTTCGAATAAGAGAACGATGAAGATAATCGTTTGGTTAGCGAAAAAAAATAGTTTAAAAGGAAGAAGGAAAAAAGATGATTTTCTTTCAATCAATTCAAAGTGTATTGAGTATCATTATTATGATTGCTTTAGGATATCTATTAAAGCGTCAGGGCTGGTTTGATGAAAGTTTTGGAAAAAGTATTTCATCACTGATCACGCGAGTGGCATTGCCAGCATCTATTTTTGTATCCGTGTTAAAGAATTTAACCAAAGAAAGTTTATTTCAGTTATCGGGTAGCTTAATCTATCCAGTTGGAGCCGTCATTATCTTTTACTTCTTGGCCTATGGACTAGTTAAAATTTTAAAGATTCGCCCAGGACGCCGCGGAATATTTATGAACGCTGTGGTGAATGCTAATACGATCTTTATTGGGTTACCTTTGAATATTGCTCTATTTGGTGAAAAAGCGTTGCCCTATTTCTTGGTTTATTATGTAACCAACACAGTTTCAACTTGGGCATTTGGAGTCTTCTTGATCTCAAACGATGATCCAACTAAAGTCAAAGGTGAAACTAAAGCCAAATTAAACTGGAAGAAACTATTGCCGCCGCCATCATCTTCTTGTTAATAGGAATTCCTGTGCCAAGCTTTATTAATGCAACGCTTGGTTATGTTGGCAGTATCGTTACTCCGCTATCACTTCTTTATATTGGGATCGTTTTGTACGATGCTGGTTTGAAGAGTATTCGCTTTGATCGTGATACAGTCGTGGCATTACTGGGACGCTTTGTTTTAGCTCCTGCTGTGTTGATCGGTTTGATCGCTCTCGGCTCAAATGCCTTTGGCGCCAATTTAGCACCATTGTTGAAGCAAACGCTGATTGTACAATCTGCCACTCCGATGTTGGCTGTTTTGCCAATCTTAGCAAATGAAGCACATGGTGATGTTAAATACGCGACGAACTTAGTAACGACAAGTACAATCTTGTTTGTAGTGGTCGTTCCAATTTTAATGCAGCTCGTTCAATTTATTTAATTTGCTTCCTCAAGCAAAAAAGCATTCGCGAATTGCGAATGCTTTTTTTTAATACAAATGGCTCAATTGTTTTTGTACTTCTGGATTTTCTAAGAATTCATCATACGTTGTCTCTGCACGATCAACCACGCCATTTTCGGAAATCGCAATAATACGGTTCGCGATTGTTTGAATGAACTGGTGGTCATGAGAGGCGAATAGAAGGGAACCTTTATACGCAATCAGACCTTCGTTCAATGCTGAGATGGATTCTAAGTCTAAGTGATTGGTTGGATCATCTAAGACTAAGACATTTGATTTTGACAGCATCAATTTTGATAGCATACAACGAACTTTTTCACCACCGGATAAGACGTTGACAGGCTTCATTACTTCATCACCAGAAAACAGCATACGACCTAAGAAGCTGCGCAAGAAGGTATTATCGTCTTCTTCTTTACTGGCGTATTGCCGCAGCCAATCAAGAATCGGCATATCACTGTCGAATTCCTTAGTCGTATCTTTTGGCAAGTAAGCCTGGCTGGTTGTTACACCCCAACGAACCGTTCCTGTATCGGGTTCTAGATCACCCATAATAACTTTGAATAATGTAGTTGTTACCAAGTCATTTTCAGCGATGAAAGCAACTTTGTCGTCACGATTCAAGGTAAATGAGATATTGTCTAGAATCTTTTTGCCGTCGATTGTTACACTGACATTATCGACTTGCAGCAAGTCATTTCCGATTTCCCGTTCTGGTTTGAATTGTACAAAGGGATAACGGCGTGAAGAAGGCTGAATATCGTCTAAGGTGATTTTATCCAACATTTTCTTACGAGAAGTCGCTTGTTTTGATTTTGACGCATTAGCGCTGAAACGAGCAATAAATTCTTGCAATTCTTTGATTTGTTCTTCTTTTTTCGCATTTTGCTGAGATTGTAATTTTGCTGCTAACTGGCTTGATTCTAACCAGAAGTCGTAGTTTCCGACGTATAACTTGATTTTCCCGAAATCTAGGTCGGCCATATGAGTACACACTTTGTTCAAGAAGTGGCGGTCATGGGAAACGACGATAACGGTATTATCAAAATTAATTAAAAATTCTTCTAACCAATTGATCGATTGGATATCTAAACCATTTGTTGGTTCGTCTAGTAACAGAACATCTGGCTTACCGAAAAGAGATTGAGCTAATAGGACTTTGATTTTTTGTCCAGCCGTCAGTTCGCTCATTTTTTGCTGATGCAACTCTTCTGGAATGTTCAATCCTTGTAATAGAACTGCTGCTTCTGGTTCTGCTTCCCAGCCGTCCAGTTCGGCGAATTCACCTTCAAGTTCTGCTGCGCGGATACCATCTTCGTCAGAAAAATCTTCCTTCATGTAAATGGCGTCTTTTTCCTGCATGACTTGGTATAAGCGTTCATGCCCCATAATGACTGTTTCAAGAACGGTATATTCTTCAAAGTCAAAATGGTTCTGTTTTAACACAGCCATTCGTTCGTTTGGACCTAAAGTAACAGAGCCAGTAGAAGGCTGGATATCGCCTGCTAAAATCTTCAGAAAGGTTGATTTGCCGGCACCATTGGCACCAATCAACCCGTAACAATTGCCGGGAGTGAATTTAATATTTACATCATCAAAAAGTTTACGATCAGGAAACTGTAAACTAACGTCACTTACTGTAATCAATGATTTTCCTCGCTTTATCAGTATTGGCGCAAGGCCTCTTTGCATTATATCGGGGAACATCTGAAGTTTCAAGTCAACCGTTAAGAATTTACTTGGGATTTAAAATAGGATAGACTTGGCTTTGAAGGGATGTGTCAGTATGATCGGGATAATTATCGCGACCCACGACCATTTAGCGGACAGCCTGTTGAAAACGGCTGAATCTATTTTGGGCGAACAGAGCTGTGTGGAAACTTTAAATATCGAGCCAGGTGCTACAGGACTGCAAGAAAAAATTGAGGATTACGCCAAAGACTTATTAACTAAAGTCGACGAGCTGGTTTGGCTGGTAGATATGTTTGGGGGAACGCCATTTCGTTATGCTAGTTATTGTGTGATGGATGATTCGCGCCAGTCCTTAGTGACGGGGGTCAATTTGCCAATGGTCCTGCAGGCTTTGGTAAAACGAGAGTTGTCCGCAGCAGAATTGACGAAGCAATTAGAAATAGAAGCGAAACAAACGATTCGTAGAATGTAAAAAGGTTGGGTCAAAATTTATGGCCCAACCTTTTTATTCTATTTCAAGAGTTCACGTAATGTCGGCATATCATGAACTTGGTATTTTTCTTTGAAGGCGTTAATTTGTTCGACAGAGAATTTTTCAGGCTCTAATTGTAAGGCTTCCACCGGTAATGGACGTTCATCTTTGATCTTAACATCAATCACGACTGGACGTTTGCTGGCTTTTGCCGCAGTGAAGGCCGGCTCTAATTGACTATATTCAGTAATCGTGAAGCCGTCAGCTCCAAGCGCCTCTCCGACTTTGCCGAAATCAGCTCCTTCTAAAAAGACACCGAATTTTTGTTGCTCTGTATCTTCTTGTTCAGCTTCGATGAAACCAAAGGCATCATTTGAAAAGACCACATTGATAATTGGCAAATTGTATTTTACTTGTGTAATGACGTCTTGCATTTGCATTGCAAAGCCGCCATCACCGCTGAAGGTAAAGACTTGCTTATCTGGGTAAGTCAATTGAGCGGCGATTCCGCCTGGAACCCCATTTCCCATCGTAGCAAACCAACCAGAGGTTGTGAATTGTTGTTCCCCATTCATTTCCAAATGACGGATCGCATTCAACGTAACATTTCCGACATCCGCAACATACACAGCGTCCTGTTCAGCAATGCGATTGATTTCTTTAAAGACAGGTTCCGCCCTTAACGGTGTCGATTCGTCATTATAAAAGCTCTTGCGCCAAGCATGCCAATTGCGGATATTTTCTTGGTTGGCTTTTAACCAAGCATCCGCAGGCCGAGCTGTTCCGAGTTCAACCCAGCGACGAAGCGCAGTCGCACCATCACCTAATACTGATTGATCGACATTGTGGCGGCGGCCAAATTTAGCAGCATCAATATCAACTTGAATAAACTTAGCAGATGGATTGAAGAAATTCCGGCCAAATGGGAAATCACTGCCGACAAAGACGATCAAGTCAGCATCAGCCAACGCTTCATTTGCTGGTTTAGTAGCGACACGAGCAGCAAAACCTAAAAAGTTTTCATATAAATCAGGTACAATCCCTTTGGCTAAAACAGAAGCTGCAACAGGCATTGAAAAATGTTCAGAAAAGGCTTTGATGGCATCGAAGTTGCCGCGAACCCCTTGTCCGATGTAAAGAACTGGTTGATGCGCTGCTTCGATCAAAGGTAAAGCAGCTTTCAAATCTGCTTCGTCAGGGAAAACGACACCTGTTTTATGATTTTTTGCCGTTGCAATTTCTGCTTCTTCGATTTCTTCAAAGCCGAAATCAACAGGGATCGTAACAACTGCGACACCTTTTTGCTGATACGCTGCTTTGATCGCTTCATCGATTACGTGAGGCAAACTTTCTGGTGTCATCACTGTACGATTATAAACACTGACATCTGCAAACATTGGATTTTCATTTAATTCTTGGAATGCATTGTAATTCATAGCAGTAGAGGCTACCTGTCCCAGTAAAGCCAAGACTGGAACATGGTCCATTTGCGCGTCATAAAGACCGTTAATCAAGTGACTAGCACCAGGACCTGCAGAACCAAAGACAGCGCCTACTTTACCTGTTAATTTTGCATCAGCTGCGGCTGCTAAAGCGCCTGCTTCTTCATGGCGGACTTGAACATACTTTACTGCTTCGCGTTCATGGTATAACGCATCCATCGTTGAGTTGAATGAACCGCCAGGAATCCCGTAAATATGATCGATTCCCCAAGCTTCTAAAACATTGACCATCGCTACGCCTGCATTAATTTTTGCCATCTTCTTCACTCACTTTCATTTTGTAAGTTACCTACCTAAAAAGTATAACGCGTCTAAAAAAAACCAGCAAAGAAAGTGTCTCACAAGAAGTTTACAGGTATACCTAAAATATGCTAAAGTGAATATGAATAACCGTTTTCAGGATACCAGTCTAAAGTTTGTTAGTTTCATTAAGCTTTTTAGAGTTAAATGAAATCGGATGCAGAGAAAATAAATTTTCAATGGATCAGCAAATGGCTAGGTTATCCATAGAAAGAGAAATATCAGAATAACTAATATGGAGGTTTGTATGATTGAATGGTTATTGGGCCTGTCAGCCTGGCAACAAGCGTTAGTAGGAACGCTGTTTACTTGGGGAATGACCGCGTTGGGAGCTGCATTGGTCTTCTTCTTTAAAAATATTAACCGCAATGTGTTGAATTTGATGTTGGGTTTTGCCTCTGGGGTGATGATTGCGGCAAGCTTTTGGTCGTTGTTAGATCCGGCGATTGCAGCAGCTGAGTCGAATGGTTCGATTCCTTGGTTGGTGGTCAGTATTGGTTTTGGTCTTGGCGGTCTGTTTCTTTATATAGCGGATAAGACTATTCCTCATATGCATTTTGGTCCTAATAAAGAAAAAGAAGGTTTTCCTAGTCATTTAAAGCGAACAATTTTATTGGTGTTTTCCATTACGCTACACAATATTCCTGAAGGCTTGGCAGTTGGTGTGGCTTTTGGGGCAGCAAGTGAAGCAACGAATCCAACCGCGGCGGTTTTGGCTGCAATCTCTGTATCATTAGGGATCGGGATTCAAAATTTTCCAGAAGGTGCGGCAGTATCAATTCCTTTGCGTCAAGAAGGGCTGAGCCGGACAAAATCATTTATTTACGGACAAGCGTCGGGACTTGTAGAACCGATCGCGGCAGTAATCGGAGCACTTTTAGTAACAAGTGTTCAACCGTTGCTGCCGTATGCTCTTTCTTTTGCAGCCGGTGCAATGATCTATGTTGTAGTGGAAGAATTAATCCCAGAAGCTCAAGCAACAACAGACAGCAAACATCACTTTGGAGTCTTTGGAGCGATGTTAGGATTCATTATTATGATGATTTTAGATGTTGCGTTGGGATAAAAAAAAACGTCGAAAGCTGATAAAGCTTTCGACGTTTGCTATTTTAATAGGTCCGTCCGCGACGTTTGGTCAACCAGTTGACTAAGAAGTAGGCGATGGCTAACGGAATGGCAATTCTAAAGAATAAACCGATCAGGCCTGAAATAAGGGGACCAACAATACTTAAAATCAAACTAGCAACTAAGAAAAAGCCGACAACAGCTAAAATTCGTACAACCATAGGGTAATCTTTCATCATTTTAATTTCCTTCTTTCCATTTGTTTTAACTTAAACATAGTTTAGCAAACAATTTTCTCACTTACGTCCAACTTAAGACGTATTTATTGGCAAATCTATTGTTTTTTTGTTTAATAGGAGCTGGGATACTAAATTTTAGTAAGTAACGAATGGAGTTAAGAGAAAATGCCAAAGTCACGAATTGAGGCTTTTACAGATGCAGTTATCGCCATTATCATGACCCTATTAGTGTTAGAACTACATGAGCCTAATGATCCTAGCTGGTCCGCTTTTTTACAAATGGAGCATAAATTTATCGTCTATTTGATTAGTTTTGTCAGCTTGGCAATCTATTGGAATAATCATCATCATCTTTTTCAGCTAGTCCGAAAAGTAGATGGCTGGGTATTGTGGGCTAATAATTTTTTGATTTTAATGATGACGCTCTTTCCTTATGTCACTGCTTGGGTCGGAGATTATCCTTTTTCTTGGCCGCCGCAAGCTTTGTACGGCTTGGTGACGTTAGGAACAGATTTTGCTTACTATCTGTTAGTGCGGGCACTCGTAAGAGCAAATGGGAAAGAGTCTAAAATTGGTCAATTGTTTAAGCATTATCCGAAGTCTTATCTATCCATTGGATTAGCGATAGTAGCATTAATTTTAGGGAAATTAATTGCCCCGATTGCGGTATTAGTTGTTAATGTCTTGATTTTATTAATGTGGTTTATTCCGGAAAAATCCATCGAGAAAATCCTGTAAAAAGTGCAGCCTGGTGTTGCGCTTTTTTTCGTTGCAATACCTTAATTTCAGAGAAAAAATTTGTCGAACAGGTTTAACTAGGGGATTTTCGGACATACTGACATACTAAAGAAGCTTCCGTTATAGGCTACCGAAAAAAATCCCTAAGATCATTTCTTTTTCTTATTTCTCTTGTTTTTCCCTTTTTTCTTCTTTTGATTTCCTCCAGTTTTTTTCTTTCCACTATTCCCCGAAGCTTTGGTAGCCCTTCTGTTCAAAGTTTTATTTTTTCGACCTTCCTCGATTTGTTCTTTGGTTTTTCCATAGCGTAAGTAGTTGATATCCATTTCATGCGAATTTTCGGCGGATTCAATGGCAGAAGCAGATTCCAGAGCAGACAGCTCCAGCCTCGTTGGCGTTTTTTCTTTCGACAGTGGTGGATATTTCGCTTCTACTTTAGCGGCTTCTTCATCGTAATAAGGCGTTGTGGACGTAGCTATAGCTTGTTTTTGCGGTGTTTTCTTTTCAATCGAAGCTTCTGGTATCGTTGTCTCTTCGATAGTTTCGGTTGGAACAACTTCTTCTTGAACCTCTTTATGCTGTGCATCAATCCGGCCTTCATGGCTATAAAAATTCAAATATTCAGCAAAGCGACGAGCAGTGGGAGACTGAAAAACTGTTAAGCTCGTCAAGATTTTCAAGACGTTAGCGGTTTCATTTTCTAAATGTTTAGGGATTCGTTTGGTATTACGCAGCGTCCAGGTATGTTTTTTGCCATTTGAATCATTGAAGCTTGATATCAAGGTGTACTGGTATTCGGAAGGTTCCGGCTGTTCACGGTTCTTTTTCTCTAGGAACTTTTGATATAGACAGGTTTCCTTGGTAAATTGGTGGTATTCGTTTTTATTTTTAAACAGACGATTCACGACGTTTTGCCACTCTTCAAGTGAAAAGAACGACTCAAAAAAGACACAGTGCTTCCGCAATGTATCATTCGGTGTTGTGGTAAGAAAAATCTGATGAATAAGCTCTGTTAATGACTCTAGTGAAAAATCTCCGACGCATAAAGCATCTCGCAAAAGAATTGCAACCAAATACTCAACAACCTGTGAAGCATTCTTAGTTTGTTCAAAGTATTTTGCTACCCGCTTCATAAGATTTACATTTTTCATTCCAAAAATCTGTCTTTGTCCAAGCTTCACTGTATCCATCAATTTCATCCTCCAACCATCTATTTTTATTCATTATCAAGTAATAGTTTTCACAAAAATGATAATATTAGATAACGAAAAAGTAAATAGCTTTAGCAAATACCTTTTTCTGTTAAAAAAAATAAACCTTTTGAATAATAAGTTTTTTGGTGTCTTTTTGATAAATAGCTAACTGAAATGATAGAGTTTAAAATAACTTAACGAAAAATAGAATTTATCAAATAAGCAATGGGGCTTTTTACTTTATATTTTAAATCTATAGCGTTATTAAGTTTTCGTTGATTGTTATAATTTTTTTTGAAGAAAATCGTGTTTAAGACTAAATATTAATTTTTTGTCTAAGCCAAGAGCTGCTCTCAGTCTAGCTGGGATTTTTCCATAATCGCTACACTCGGTCCTTTATCTATGGTAGAGTTTAAGCAAACGTTTTAAATGGAGGATATCAATGTTAGAAGCGATTATTTTTGATATGGATGGTGTCTTGGTTGATTCAGAGTATACGTATTTTCAAAGTAAATCACAGATTTTAAGCGAAGCTGGTCATGAGGTAGAAGACAGTTATCATTTTCAATTCATGGGTACGACCAGTGACTATATGTGGGAAAAAATGAAGCAGGAATTCTCTTTGCCCTTATCTGTAGCAGAATATATTCAACAAATGACAGCTTTGCGCCAAGCAATGATCAAGAGAGATGGCATTAGAGTAATTCCGCATGTTCAAGAGTTTGTAAAAGGTTTGTCTCAGGCAGGCTTGAAACTAGCAGTAGCCTCCTCTTCCTCATTAGCAGAAATTAAAGTAAATCTAGCAGAAATTGGTTTGTCGGAGTATTTTTCAGAAGTCGTTAGTACGGAGGAGGTAGAGCATTCGAAACCTGCGCCAGATGTTTATTTGGCTGCGGCAGAACGGATAGGTATAATGCCTGAAAATTGCTTAGGTATAGAGGATACAAAAAACGGCACGGGAGCTGTTCGCAATGCGGGCATGGTTTGTGTAGGCTTTGCTAACCCGGCATTTCCGAAGCAAGATTTGGCATTCGCGGATAGAGTGGTTTCGTCTTTTGCTGAGCTAGATGCGGATTCGTTAACGAAAATTTATCAGAAAGTGAGGGCGTCTCATGCCTAAAGCAGCTATTTCCAGTAAAGCGTTTCTAATTGAAGGCGGCTGTAATGCCTGTGGGCTACAAAATACAGAGACTTTTACTATTCATTTTGAAGATCAACGATCCGCTGTGTTGGATCATTTTGATGTTCCATCGCTTGTTCAAGTGATTGCTCAAAAGAATGGATGGCGAGAAAAGGCTATTCCTGTAGGGATTGGCGAAGAAGAGATCGTTTTACAAAAAGCAAATGAGGTAATCAAACCAGTCTATTTTGGTGATCAAATCAGCTATCAGAAGGGAAATGAACGAATTCAAACGAAGCAACGCTTCAATGATAATGACGTATTATTTGAACAGGTAAACAGTGTTTTGGTTCAACTGTTTAAACTTGAGCCTTATGAGATAAAGATAGCCGTTGAGTAAATAGGTTGTGATAGAATCGGAAAAAGTCGCAGTGACAAAAAACTTGTTACTGCGTCTTTTTTTGTGGAATAAGGAAAAGATAGCCTTTAAAAGTGTAGACAAATTCAGAGCCTCAACTTTTTGAGCCGGATTTTTGCTTTTTTATGAAAGCGTATTCTAATATGAAAGGATAGGAGAGGTGGAGAATATGGTAAAACAATTTGAAAAACAGTTTATTGGCGGAGAATGGAAGCTAGGAAATGATGTAGAACATGTGAATGAGGATAAAAATCCTTATACCCAAGAGACACTCCTGAAAATCCAAGGCGCGAATACAGCAGATGTTGACGAAGCTTATCAAGCGGCTCGAAAGGCTCAAAAAGAATGGATGGATAAAACACCTCAGGAACGAAGTGAGATCGTGAAGAAGGCTGTTGGGATAATGAAAGAAAGACAAACAGAGATTATCGAATGGCTAATTAAAGAAGGTGGAGCCACCAAAATAAAGGCAGGACTCGAGGTCCGTTTAGCAAAAGGAATTACTGAAGAAGCTGCCAGCTTTCCAATGCGGACAGAAGGGAGAGTTTTGCCGACAAATACGCCAGCAGAAGAAAGCTTTGTGATCCATCGACCTGTGGGAGTAATCGGAATTATTAGTCCGTGGAATTTTCCTTTTCATTTAACGATGCGTTCTTTAGCGCCTGCTATAGCAGCAGGAAACGGTGTGGTGATTAAACCAGCGAGTGATAGTCCGGTAACTGGCGGTCTATTGCCGGCAAGTATTTTTGAAGAAGCAGGTGTTCCTAAAGGATTGGTCAATGTGACTGTCGGCAGCGGCAGTGAGATTGGAGATTATTTTGTTGCCCACCCTATACCAGGATTCATTTCCTTTACAGGCTCTACTCCCGTAGGAAAAAATATCGCCAGTCAAGCTATGAGTGGTAAAAAGATTAAGCAAGTGGCTTTAGAATTAGGTGGGAATTCTCCTTTTATTGTACTCGATGATGCAGATATTGAAGAGGCAGCTCATGCTTTGATCGTCAGCAAATTTATGCATTCAGGACAAATCTGTATGGCAGCTAATCGTGCAATCGTGGTTGAAGCGGTATTTGATACATTTGTCCATAAAGTAGAGGAACGTGTAAAAGAGTTAGTTTCGGGCGATCCTACTGACGAAAAGACGGTGATCGGACCAATCATTAATCAAAAACAGACAGATCAAATTCAAGAAATCATTCAACAAGCGAAGGAGTCTGGAGCAAAATTTTTAGTTGAAGGCACGGTTAAAGGACAACTCGTCGAGCCTTTCGTTATAGTTTCTGAAGATCCTGATTTAGAAATTTTTCATCGAGAAATCTTTGGACCGGTACTTCCGATTCTGAAAGTGAAGGACACAGAAGCAGCAATCGAAGCGGCCAACGATACAGAATATGGTCTATCAAGTGCCTTATTCACTAAAGATTTAGCTAAAGGACGCGCTCTGGCAAATAGAATCGAAGCTGGAATGTGTCATATTAATGGTTTGACTGTCGATGATCAGCCGAATGCACCGTTCGGCGGCGAGAAAAACTCGGGGATCGGACGCTTTAACGGTGAATGGGTATTAGAAGAATTTACTAGAGTTCAATGGGTAACGACAAATTCAGGAAAAGGGCAGTACCCATTTTAAATTTTGAAATTAGCATAAAAAATTCTTATAAGTAGAGCTGCTACAAAAAGTACTGAAGTGAAAATTGTTCATTCCAGTACTTTTTTGTATGAGCTTAAGGAATAGCTCTTGTATTTATTAACAAAACCAGAAAAGTCTAGCTTACATAAAAAACAGACAATTAATGAGACTCTTGTTAAAATGAATGAAGAATAAGAGCACCAAGTTGCATAATAGGTGATCAAAAACAGGAATGCTGACATGATTTTTTACCGTTATTTAGGGATTTCTAGTTTTTGTTCATTTTTTTTTGCGAAAAAAAGTATTTGTAAGCACCAAGTTGCATAAAGAACACTGAATTATTTGGGAACAAAGAAGATGGAAATGTAAGCGTTTTTCGTCTAAATTGAAGATGTGAAGAGGGATGAGAATGAATTTAGAAGAACGAACAAACCAGATTTTTGTTGAATTAGTCAATAATCCGCAAATCACCAGTAAAGCGTTATGTGAGAAATTTGATTTGACGCGAGGGCAATTGAATTATGCGTTGAAAAAGATTAATGATTCTTTAGTAGATGAGAAATTAAGTGAGATCAAACGAACGAAAAATGGGCACTTTCTGATTGCAAATGAGATTCTTTCAAACTATAAGGGGGGTGATGAGCAATTCGGAGAATCAACAGAAAGCTATGTATTTTCCGGTAAGGAACGGGTGGGCATAATCGAATTGATGTTGCTAAGCAAGGAAGAGTATCTATCCTTAAATCATTTCATTGAGGATCTAAAGGTTAGTCGAAATACAGTGCTAAGGGATTTGAAGGAAGTGGATCACGCGCTTTGGCAACATGAACTGGCTTTGAAGTATACCAGACAAAAGGGGTATTTTATCCAAGGCGACGAGTGGAATAAGCGAAATCTTCTGTCTGATTTATTGAATAATCTCGCGGTGATGTATAACGGAATCAATGTGATTATTCAATTTGCGAATATCGATCCACAACAGATCGAAATTTTTCGCAAACGAGTGGAGTTGGTAGAAGAGGAATTGGATGTTCAATTTACCGATGAACGATTAAAAACGTTGCCGCTATTAATCATTTTGATGATTCGCCGAGCGCAAAAGGGTAAATTGATTTCTTATAGTTTTAAGGTCAATTATCGCGAGCTTGCTGACACGAAGGAGTATCTTGCAGCGGATCGAGTTATTTGGGATGTAGACGGCTTAAGTGAGAATGAACGTGTGTATGTAACGATGCTGCTGTTGACGACGAATCTTTCGCGAGGCGATATCTTATCGGTTAAAGCGATCAATAAGATGAAAGAGGCGCTTGAGAAGGTCATTGCGAATTTTGAACGTATCGCGGGTGTCAATCTTGAGGAAAAAGAAAAGTTATTAGAGCGCTTGCTCGTTCATATGCGGCCAGCTTATTACCGAATCAAATACCACTTGAATTTGCAGACGCGTTTTTATCAAGAGAATAAGGATGCCAACCTTTTTTCATTATTTTACTTAGTCAAGGAAGCTAGTGGTCCTTTGGAAACGTACTTTGAACAGCCGGTTCCTGATGCCGAATTATTTTTTATTTCGTTGTTTATCGGCAGCCACATCGTTGAGAGCACGGAAATTATTCACCCCGAAAATCGTAAACGAGCGGTCATCGTTTGTCCTAACGGTATCTCAATTGCTGTTTTATTGGAGAACACCTTAAAAAATTTGCTTCCGGAAATTGACTTTGTGAGATCGATGTCGGCACGGGAATTTTATCGAACAGAGGTTGATGCGGATTTCATTTTTTCGGCGGTTCCGCTGAAAACAGAAAAGAAAGTCTTTGTCGTAAATAATTTTTTATCTGAACAAGAAAAACGCCAATTAAGAGAACGTGTTTTGCGATCAACGGCGATTATTCAGACAGAAGTTGTAACGCCAGAAAAAATTTTGGCAGTAGTAAAAAAGCATGCCGATGTTGTGGATGAGACAAGCTTATACGAAGAATTGTTAAGTTTGTTCGCACCGAAAGAATCCAAGATTCTTGAAAAGAAGCGACCGCATTTGATTGATCTTTTAAAGGGCGAAACGATTCAAATTTTTGAGGAAACGACCAGCTGGACCGAAGTTTTAGAAGCTTTAGCGCGACCGCTGGAACGTCAGCATGTGATCACGCCAGAGTACGTGCAAGCTTTGAAAAAAGAGATGCCGATCCTGCCGGCCTATACCGTTTTACGTCATAAGATCGCTTTGCCTCATACCGTAACAGAAGCGGGAGCAATCGGAGTTGGAATCAGTCTAGGCTTAGTGAAAAAAGGGATTCTTTCAGAGGACGGCAGACGAATTCATACCGTTATTCTGCTGGGGTCCAACGATAAAGAGGAACACTTGGATTTGATTTTTGAAATGATGAGTTTGGCTGGTGCAAATGAATTGGCACAGTTAGAAAAAGCAAAAACGAAGGATGAGATTCGGAAAGCGTTGCTGCGTTTTAACGAAGAGTATTGGAGGATAAATTGATGACAGAAACGACACTAAGTTCTTATGTGAAAGAACCGTTAGTTTTCGCGCAAGAGAACTTTACGTCACAGGAAGAATTATTTGAGCAAGTGTATCAGAAATCTTTAGACCTAGGTTGGGTCCGAGAGGATTTTCTGGAACGGATCGTGAAGCGGGAAAAAGAGTTTCCCACCGGGATTCAATTAATGAATTTTGGCGCGGCGATCCCCCATACTGATGCCGAATGTGTGCGGGAAGAATTTGTCGCAGTGATTACGATGCAAGAGCCGGTGACTTTTTACAGTATGGAAGATAACACCCAGCAGGTCAAAGCCCAAATCATCTTTGTTTTAGGGTTAAATCAACCCCACGCACAGTTAGAAATGCTGCAATCGTTGATGGGGCTTTTACAAAATGAAACGGTTTTATCAGAATTATTGTTAGCAACCACTGAAAATGAATTAGTGACAACTATTAAAAAAAATCAGCTATAAAAAAGGAAGCTCGTTCTACTTTTTGCAAATAGGACAGAACAAAAAATAAAAAAACATTAAAAGGAGAAAATCATTATGAAAACAATTCGTGTATTAGTAGCATGTGGAGCAGGAATCGCAACCTCAACGGTAGTTATGAAAAAAGTCGAGGACTTATTTGCCAGAAATGATCTGCCAGTGGAAATCACACAGATTAAGATTGCTGAAGCAGCTGGGAAACAGGATGAAGCAGATATGTTGATCTCAACCACGATGCTTCCAACTCAATACAAGATTCCAGCAATTTCAGCCATGGCCTTCTTAACTGGGATCGGAACGGAAAAAGTTGAGAATCAAATCATCGAAGCAGCAAAGGGTATTCAATAATTATTTACATTCAGGTAGGTCAACTCCGTGCTTTGCGGATTTGATGTGCGTGAAGAGGAGTCAGGTTTATTTTTAACATTAAAAATAAATAGATCAAAACAAATTAGGAGGAATGTATTAAATGGATGGTTTAATGAATGTGGTGCAAAGTATTTTAGGCGCCGGCGCAAGTGTGATGCTGCCCATCATCATCTTTATTGTTGGGATTATTTTTAGGGTTCCAATAAAAAAAGCAATTATTTCCGGAATTACTGTAGGTATCGGGATGATCGGGATAAACTTGGTTATTAATGTATTGACCACAAACGTTGGTCCAGCGGCACAAGCGATGGTTGAACGGTTTGGTTTGAACCTGACGATCATTGATGCAGGCTGGCCAGCAGTCTCAGCCGGGACATGGGCGCAACCAATCGCGGCTGTGATGATTCCAGTAATCTTGATCGTGAATTTAATTATGTTGGCGTTAAATCGGACCAAGACACTAAACATTGACATCTGGAACTACTGGCATGTTAGTTCTGTGGCAGCAACTGGTTATATTGTAACAAAAAGTTTTTTCTTTGGCATCCTGTGCGGAATTCTGTTTACGATCATTATTCAAATTATCGCTGATAAGACTGCGCCGAAGGTACAAGAATATTATGGGTTAGAAGGTATCAGTATTACGACTGGTTCAGCACAAGGTTATGCGGTTTTAGCATTGCCGATCGGCTGGCTAGTCGATAAGATTCCTGGTATCAATAAATTAGACGTAAAACCTGAAACGATCCAAAAGCGTTTTGGTATTTTTGGCGAACCAATGATCATGGGCATCATCATCGGGATGTTCCTTGGTTTGTTAGGCGGCTACGATTTCATTGGTATCCTACAAATTGGAATGAACATGGGTGGCGTAATGTTCTTAATGCCGCGGATGGTAAAAATCCTGATGGAAGGGTTAATTCCTATTCAAGAGGGAGCACAAAAACTATTGCAAAGCCGCTACGGCGATCGCGAAATTTATCTAGGAATGGATGCCGCCTTAGCGACTGGCTCACCGGCTGCACTATCTACAGGTCTTTTGATGGTACCAATCACATTATTTTTAGCAGTTATTCTGCCGGGAAACCGCGTGCTGCCTTTCGGAGATTTAGCAACGATTCCATTTTTCGCAGCGTTAGTTGTGCCTAGTCGTAAAGGAAATATCTTACATTCAGTGATTTCATTGACAGTCGTGATGGCTGTTGCCTTGTTAATGGCGACCAATTTTGCGCCAGTGATTACTGAAATGGCGCAAGGGATCGTGAAGTTCCCAGAAGGCGCTGCCGAAATTACGAACCTAGATACAGGCGGAAATTTCTTAAAATGGATCTTCTTGAAATTCTCAGAATTAGTTGCCACAGTGATGTAGGAGGTTTTTGTAAATGAGTAAAACAATGAAGGGTGTTTCCAAGCAGGCACCCGGTTATGACCAAATGGCATTTATCGATTTACCTGTACCAGAAGCAACAGATGACAAGGTCTTGATTAAAGTCGCTTATACAGGTATTTGCGGATCAGATATCCATACGTTTAAAGGTGAATACAAAAATCCCACCACCCCCGTCGTCCTAGGGCATGAATTTTCTGGGCAGGTGGTTGAAGTCGGAGCCAATGTAACAAAAGTTAAAGTGGGCGATCGGGTAACCAGTGAGACGACCTTTTATGTCTGCGGCGAATGCGATTATTGCAAGGAAAAGCAGTATAATTTGTGTCCCCATCGAAAAGGAATCGGCACGCAGCAAAATGGCTCCATGGCGAACTATGTGTTGGCTCGAGAAGAAAGCATTCATTTACTGCCGGATCATTTAAGCTATGAAGGTGCGGCGATGAGCGAACCATTAGCGTGCTGTGTCCACGCGATGTATCAAAAGAGTCACTTGGAATTAAAAGACACGATCATTATCATGGGCCCTGGACCAATCGGACTGTATCTTTTGCAGATTGCCAAGGAAATTGGAGCCTTCGTTATTATGACGGGGATCACAAAAGATGCTCATCGCTTAGCATTAGCAAAAAAACTAGGTGCGGATGTGATCGTTGATACGATGAAGGAAGATCTAGCGAAAGTTGTTAATGAGATCACGGATGGCTACGGTGTCGATAAAGTGTATGATGCCTCAGGTGCTGTACCAGCAGTCAATGCTAGTCTGCCATTGATTCGCAAGCAGGGGCAATTTATTCAAGTAGGCTTGTTCGCTAATAAAATGGTGGATTTAGACACTGAATCGATCATTCAACGAGAGATCGAATACATCGGCAGTCGTTCACAAAATCCTTATGACTGGCCGATTGCGATCCACTTATTAGCGAAAGGTGCGATCAATATCGATGAGATGATTACGAAAAAATATCCATTGACTAAATGGCGGGAAGCCTTTGATAAAGTGATGGAAGGTAATGAAATCAAGGTAATGATCGAATCCAATCCAGAAGAGTTTTAATTTGAATCAAGGAAGCTGTACCAGAATTTTTTGGTGCAGCTTTTTTGTGAGTTTGTTTTATAGGAGGATTTTTTGATACTATTTTCATAGAAACAGTGTAATAAATAATCATTAGCAAGAAATTGTAAAAGAATATTGTGTATCGAGATATTCCAATCATTGTTATTTTAAAGTGAATTCACAAAGAAAACGTTTACTATTCATCCTGTTCAAGCTAGACTATAGGAAAAAATGTAGGCAGGAGGGCACTAGATGGATCTTGATAATCGAAGCGTCCAGATATTGCAGGCAGTCGCTTCTACGGTGAAAATTTCTTCCAAAGAAATCATGGAAAAATATGATCTGACTCGTAATCAATTAGACTATGCTATAAAAAAAATCAATGATTATCTTGAAGAAAATAATTATCGTAAAATCATTCGCTCACGTAATGGCAGCTTTATCGTTGATACGAAAGTGGTCGATGTTTTCTCTGGAATTATGAATAGTGAAAGTCAGCTGCAAGCAGATGAAAACAGTTTTTTGGATGAGGATCATCGTTTGCTAGTTATTTTATTGTTAATTTTTTCTGCAGATTATCTTTCGCTGTATCACTTTTCAGAAAGCTTAGAGGTTAGTAAAAACACGATCGTATCGGATATCAAGAAACTCAAAAAGCAACTAAAAAAACATAAATTAACGATCGATTATTCCAGAAAAGGCGGGTACTATTTTCGAGGGGATGAAGAAGCGGTTCGTGGCTTGATTCTTGTAGTGACAGATCAAGTGATGGATTCTATTTATAATCGCCTTATTTTTGAGAAGTATTTGGCCATCCAAGCGACAGAAATCGAAGAACAGCGAAAAATGCTGCGCATGGTGGAAGATGAGCTGCAAGTTCAGTATACAGATAATCGGATTCAAACAGCGCCGTACTTTTTGGTATTGCTAGATCGCCGAGTTAAGAATGGTCATATCATTGAGCAACGTTTTGGCTTGTTGGCAAAGGAAATTATGGATACCAACGAATATGCGGCAATTGTCAAAGTGTTGGCGGGGCAAGGAATGCTGCCGAAGTCCTATACGGAGCACCTTTATCTGTGTCTGTACATTCTTTCGTTGAAAATAACCGATCTAAGCAATATTTTTTCCCTAAATAAAGAAGATCTCAGAAAGCATATTGAACTGTTTATTGCGATGCTGGAGAGAAATACGATTATTCAGCTGAATGATAAAGAACAGCTGATTGAAAACTTAGCATTGCATCTGACACCAGCATACTATCGCATTCGCTATGGGTTAACTTCTGACTATACACTGACGGATATTGTTAAAAATCAGTTGGACCCTTTATTTTTTATTGTGAAATCATCGGTAGCGCCCTTAGAGGATTTTTTTGAAGAGCGGATTCCGAATGATGAAATTTATCTGATCACCATGTTCATTGGCGCATACATGCCAAAAGAAAAGCCGATCAATCTTGAGCGTACGATTGTCAAAGCAGCAGTGGTTTGTCCCAATGGTATCATTAGTTCAAAACTTTTGGAAAAGACGTTAGACAATTGGTTCCCCATGATTCATTTTGTCAGTTCTTTTTCGATTCGTGAATTCTATGAAAAAGAAAAGCAATTGGATGTTCAATTAATATTTTCTACAAATCCGTTAACAACTGAATTCCCTGTGATCGTTGTAGGAAATGACCTATCTGCAATGAACAAAACCTTGATCGTCAATGAAGTGATCCAGCTGATCTATAAAATTGATAGTTACAAGCTGCAGCCGGATCATATTTTATCGATCGTCAAAAAACATCTGTCAATGGATGATGAGATTGAAGGAAAGATTCGTAAAGAATTAATGATCTCTTATAATTCTATTTTTCAGATCCAGGATCAAGAGATTTTGACCAATGAAACAAAGTTAAATTTGAGCGATCTGATCACAAAGGAGAGTATCATCATTTTACCAGATGAGTTGGATTGGTTAGATATTCTTCAAGCAGCGACGCAAAATTTGATTGATCGTAAGATTGTTGAACCAAGCTATTTATCTCATCTTGAGGAGCAATTTCCTGAGGTTACCCCCAGTATTGTGTTGGGGAATCAAATCGTCATTCCTCATACTATTCCGGAACATGGAGCGCGTGAGCTGGGGATGTGCTTGGCTAAAGTTTCAAAAGGATTTAGCAGTCAAGGTCAGACATATCGATATGTTGTTGTGATTTCAGCGATTGATAAAAAATTGCATATTCAGCCTATGATGCAGCTGCTTAAAATCGCTAGTGATCCTAGAGCGATTGAGCGTTTGGATCAGGCGCAGAACAAGGAAGCGCTTCTAGCGATTATCCAAGCATTCAAAAAGTAATAAAACGATTTCCCATTCATTTCACGAATGGGATTTTTGCATTATCTGTCTATTTTCGCAATTATTACAGAAGGAGAAACGCTTGTGAAATCAACGTTTTCAGCAAGTCATACAAATATTCAGGAATAGGTTCAGTAAAAAATGAGTTCAAAAGAAATTTAAAAGAAAGCGTTTCCGTGTTATCTTTTGGTTAAGCAAGAAGCAAAACAACAGAAGTAGGAGGGATCGAGTGATCAAACGTGAGTTGCTTTTTAGCAAAATGAAGCCGCAAGATTATGAAGAGATGATTACGTTCTTAGGGAAAAAAATGGAAGAATTAGGCTATGTCAAATCAACCTATGTTCCCGCGGTATTAGAAAGAGAGAAGGGCTTTCCGACTGGATTGCAGATGGGAGATTACGGGATTGCGATTCCTCACACGGATCGTGAACATGTGTATCAATCCGCTTTAGCAATCGCGACCCTAGCAGAACCCATCGAGGTTTGTTCAATGATTAATCCAGAAGAAAAGGTTCGTGTATCGTTAGTAATCTTAATGGCCGTAGAGGACCCAGATGGACAGGTGAAAATGCTCAGCAAATTGATGGGGCTTTTTCAAGATGTCGAAACGTTGAAGCGGTTGGAGCGAGCGTCATCTGTAGAAGAAATGTATAGTATTGTGGAAAAAATGGAGTTAGAAATCGCATAAAGAAAAAAGGAGGAAGCAGTAATGAAAAGATACAATGTATTGTCGGTTTGTGGATCAGGAACAGTGACATCTTCAATGGTGGCGGAAAAATTAAGAGAAACGTTGGAGGAAAAAGGCTATATCGTTGATACGACAGAAGCGAATCCTAATGAAGCATTGTCGCTAGCGAAGACTGGTAAGTTTGATTTTATTACCTATACGAGTCCGCTACCTGATGGTGATTATGGTATTCCCGTAGTGAACGCAATTGGCTTTTTAACTGGATTTGGCGAAGATGAGTTTTTGGAAGAAGTAGATGAGGTCTTGTTAGCATTAGAAAAATAAGCTTTTGAGAAAAGGTTGTATTTGGTTTCTTGCGAAGATAATTTGTTTTGCCAGTATTTGGCAGAACTAAAATAAATACATTAAAACGAAAAAGGATGCTAGTTCCCCTTTGCGCTTTAGCGCATTAGAGGAATAGTATACGGCTTGAGAATCAGACTTATTTTTCAGAAAGAAAAATAAATACATTAAAACGAAAAAGGAGTAATGAGATGTTAGAAACTTTAAAGAGCGTTTTTGATACGTTTGGATCGGCTGTTTTTGTTCCGGTAATGATTTTTGTTGTTGCCAAAGTATTAAAAGTGAAGACTCAAAAGGCATTTTTATCTGGTTTATATGCAGGCGTAGGTTTGATGGGTTTCACCTTGATTTTGAATTCCTACACTCCGATTATTTCTAAAGTTGTACAACAGATGGTCGATCAAACCGGAATCAATTTGCCAGCATTTGACGTAGGCTGGCAGGCGACGGCTTTAGTTGCCTATTCGACAGAAGCGGGCATGATTTACTTAGTGATTGCCTTAGTGTTACAAACCGTTCTTTTCTTAGTCAAATGGACGAATGTGTTCCAGCCTTCTGATTTGTGGAATAACTATTCTTACATGGTTTGGGGCTCGATGGTATATTTGGCTACGAAAAACATGATTTTAGCCGTTGTCCTGATGTGCTTATTGAATATGTACAGTCTGTTATTGTCAGAAATGTTAGCCAGAAGATGGTCCAGCTATTATCATTATCCCAATTGTACGATCATCGCGATGCATAATATTGAGCCGGGAATTTTTGCCTTAATAATGGACCCGATTTGGAATATGCTTGGTCTGCATAAAGTTCGTTTAAATCCTCAAGGGTTGCAGAAGAAGCTGGGCTTTTTAGGAGAACCGATCTCATTAGGATTATTCTTAGGTCTGTTTTTAGGAATTTTAGGAAATATCAGCAACTTAGCGGAATTATCGGCGTGGGGACAAATCACAGAAGTAGCGATCGCAACAAGTGCGGTAATGGCAATCTTTCCGAAAGTGGCGGGAATCTTCTCACAAGCCTTCAATCCGATTTCACAAGCAGCTAGTAAAAACGTTCGTGGCAATAATGAAGGTCGAGAATGGTATCTAGGAGTAAATGATGCGACTGGCTATGGTGAACCTGCTACGCTGATCTCAGGAATTCTTTTAATTCCGATCATGGTGTTCATCGCAATGATCTTACCTGGAAATCAAACATTACCAGTCGTTGACTTGTTAGCGATTCCATACATGGTTCAGGCGCTAGTCTGCTTATCGAATGGAAATATTGCGAAGACATTGTTAAATGGTGTGATCTGGTTCAGCTTAGGATTATATATGTGTTCATACACTGCGCCAATGTTTACTGAAATAGCACAAACTGTAGGGGTTACTTTGCCGGCTGGCGCATTGATGGTTACCAGCTTTAATATCTTAGGAAAACCGATTTTTGGGCTGATCTTCCTGGCCTTTTTAAGTCAGAATCCATTGTGGATTGGTTTAACGATTGTCGCTTATTTTGTTGTTTACTTCTTATTCCGTAAAAATAAAGAAGCTTTTTATGGCTATGTTGAACGAGCTGCAGCGAAAAATAGTGGTGAGATCCCTGAAGGAAAAACAAAGGTAGCTTAATAGAGAAGGATGAAAGAAATCATGACAAAAAAGATGAAAGCAAGTGTGCTGATAAAACCTGGTGTGTTGGAAGTTCAAGAAGTGGATGTTCCCGATATTGGTGAAGGTGAAGTATTAGTTAAAGTCGCTTACGCGGGGATCTGTGGCTCAGATGTGCCCCGCGCAAACTTAGAAGATGGTGCAAGAATGTATCCGCTCATTTTAGGACACGAGTTTAGCGGTACTGTAGATCGGGTAGGATCACAGGTCACTAAAGTTCAAGTCGGAGATAAGATCGCAGTTGCACCACTGATCCCAGACCCAAATTCTGAATATACAAAAGAAGGGTCTTACGGTCTCAGTGATAATTATAACATAATCGGTACCGGCAGTAATGGGGCCTTTGCAGAATACGTGAAAGTTCCAGAAGAGCATTGTGTGGTAATGCCGGAGGATTTGGATTTGTTGTCAGCAGCTGGGGTAGAGCCGGCAACGATTAGCTGGCATGCGATGCAGCGATCGAATATGAAGGTTGGCGATACTGTAGCGGTGCTTGGTTGCGGACCGATTGGTCAATTTGCCATCCAAATCGCAAAAATATTTGGCGCGAAAAAAGTGATTGCAGTCGACATTTTTGATGAGAAATTGGCTTTAGCAAAGAATTTGGGCGCGGATGTAACAATCAACAGCAAAGAGCAAGATTTAGAAGCTGCAATCAAGGCAGAAACAGGTTTAGGGGTCCATGTCGTAATTGAGACTGCGGGTAGTAAATTCACTCAGAAGCAGGCACTTTTGATTACACGTAAGCACGGAACGGTCGTATTAGTAGGAATCTCTCACCAAGATCTGCCATTATCAGAGCACGAAGCAGAACGAATCATGCGGGCAGAGTTAACCATTACCGGTTCATGGAATTCCTATACGGCACCTTATCCTGGCCGCGCCTGGGAGGCGACATTAGAAGAAATGTCTAAACGTCGAATCAAGTTCAAGGAAATGGTGAGTAATGAAATTACCTTAAACGATTTGCCAGAGGTGCTGCCTAAGATGTTCAAACGCGAGCTTGCCTATAACAAAATCGTTGTTGCTGTCAATCCAGAGTAAGAGAGGGCCGAATCAATGTTAGAACAATTAAAAGAAGAAGTATTTCAAGCAAATTTAGATTTACCTAAACAAGGGTTAATTAAATACACTTGGGGCAATGTCAGTGCTTATGATCCTGAGACGAAGTATTTTGTGATCAAACCCAGCGGTGTCAGCTATGAAGAAATGACAGCGGAGGATATGGTCGTTGTCGATTTGGAAAATAATGTGATCGAAGGACGATTAAACCCATCTTCTGACACACCGACTCACGCAGTCTTATATAAAGAGTTTCCGGAAATTGGCGGAATCGTTCACACCCATTCAACGTGGGCGGCTGCTTGGGCACAATCAGGGTTAGACGTTCCGGCAATGGGGACAACCCATGCGGATACCTTTTACGGGTCTGTTCCATGTGCACGTTTTTTGAGTCAATATGAAATCGATGAAGGCTATGAACACGAAACGGGCTGTGTCATCGTAGAGACATTTAAGCAACGGGAAATAAAACCCTTAGAGGTTCCAGGAGTGCTGCTTCATGGTCACGGGCCATTTACATGGGGCAAGGATGCTCATAGTGCCGTGATGAATGCCGTAGTATTGGAGGAGGTTTGTAAGATGAACCTGCTGACGCGGCAATTAAATTCCTTTGCTGAAGAGCTGCCGCAACGTGTTTTGGACAAGCATTATTTACGTAAGCATGGAGCAAATGCTTATTATGGGCAAAAGTAGTTATTAATTTGGGAGGAGGATTACGATGATTAGCGATTTGTTTGTTTTGATTGGATTGGCCTTTTTTATCAAAATCTTTTTTGATGGCGCCAAAAAACTCGTGATTGGAGCGAATGGCGATGTTGTTAAGAGCAAAACGTATCTGATTCATGGTGTGTTAGGTGTGGCCTTTATGATCGTGGCACGACTAATTACGATTCTCCTCTAATCTATAGTCAACAGGGGATGATAAAGTGAAACTTCATGAGATCAATCAAGCTCCTTTTATCAAAGAAATGTGTGAAGCCACCAGTCAATTATGGGCGTACGGCTGGGCAGAGCGAAATGGTGGAAATATCAGCTATCGCCTGCCGCAAGAGGAGGTTCAATATTATCTCGATAGTGATCAGGTTAAAAGAACTATTCCATTGGATTTTACTGTAAAAAGCTTAGCAGGTGAGCTATTTCTTGTTTCAGGATCAGGCAAATATTTCAAAAATATTCAAAAGAATCCCGCTGATAGTTTAGCTATCATTCGAATAAGTGCAGAAGGCGACAGGTATGAGCTGCTGTGGGGACTAGAGGGTGGCGATTTGCCAACGAGTGAGCTGGCGTCACACCTTCAATGTCATGAAGTTCGTCTTGCACAAGATCCAGAGCATCGGGTCATTTTGCATACTCATGCGACGGCCATATCGGCGATGACGTTTATTCACGACCTAGACGAAAAGAAATTCACTAAGACGCTATGGCAAATGATCACAGAATGTTTAGTCGTTTTTCCAGATGGGGTGTCGGTTCTTCCTTGGATGGTTGCAGGAACGAGACAACTTGGAGCAGCTTCAGCTGACAAAATGCAGAATTCTAGAATTGTGATTTGGCCGCATCATGGAATTATGGGTGCCGGTCAAACGATGGACGATGCTTTTGGTCTAGTGGAAACGGCGGAAAAGGCTGCTAAAATCTATCTGCAAATTTGCTCAGCCAAACAAGAAATTAAGCAGCAGATTACAGACCAGCAGCTTTTAGATTTAGCAGAAAAGTTTCACGTGAAACCGAAATCCGGGATTTTATTGGAAGAAGGTCTGCGCAGTGACTAAGGTAGTCGTGATTGGTGATCCTTTCGTTTCAGCAGCAAATTTGGCAAATGCTGCAAAAGGACTACTACTTGAAGAGCCCGTTATTATTCAAAGCTTCGAGTGGCAGTCTGAAAAAACACGGTCAGAATTTCGCGAAGTTATCAAAATTCTGGAACATGATGGACCGAATGGTTTTGAATGGTCTGCGGAGATCTTGGCAGAAGTAGCAGAGGCCGAGTATTTGCTCGTACATTTGGCGCCTGTTTCACGAAAACTATTAGCTCAAGCAAAAAAGCTAAAGATGATCGGCACCTGCCGAGGTGGACTAGAGCATATTGATCTGGAGGCAGTGAAAGAGAGACCTGGACTTTCGGTAATCAATGTTATTCGAAATGCGGAACCAGTCGCGGATTTTACGATTGGTTTGATGTATGCGACTGTTCGTAATATCGCGGCTTCTGCCATTCAAGTAAAGCAGGGAAATTGGCCGCAGAATTTTTCCAATGATGCATATAAAACCTCCTTTTCCAATCTAAAAGTCGGGCTAGTGGGATTAGGACATATTGGGAAAATCGTCGCCAAACGTCTAACTGCTTTAGGGTTGGAGGTCAGTGCTTATGATGCGTTTATCGATCAAGCCAGCCTAGATCAAGAAGGCTATCAAATTAAATTAAAAAGCTTGAAGGAGATTTTCAGTGATTCAGATGTAGTATCTCTACATTTGAGAGTAGTACCAGAGACCCAGAATTTGATTAATCATTCGTTGTTGCGTTTGATGAAGCCCAGTGCCTATTTGATTAATACCGCGCGACCGGATATTATTAATCGAGCAGATTTACTTGACTGTTTGACGAAAAATCAGATCGCAGGAGCGGGTATCGATGTCCTATGGGAAGAACCAATCGCTTCTGATGAGCCCTTGCTAGCATTGGACAACGTAGTCATCACTTCACATATTGCAGGAGACACCATCGACGCGATAGACCGTTCGCCGCAATTATTGCAAGTAGAAATGAATCGAATATTAGGAAAAGCGTGAATTTTCACTCATCTAAGAGTTGCATTTAACAATTTTAAATGTAAACTTTTAGATGGGTGTTTTTGTCAGTTTTTCTTCCTGCTTTAGCAGGTTAGAAAAATGATATGCGTGCGAAAATAAAATCATTTTTCACGCTTTTTGAAAAATGAATACAACAGTAATGAGCTAGCTGTCAGTTTTTCTTCCTGCTTTAGCAGGTTAGAAAAATGATATGCGTACGAAAATAAAACCATTTTTCACGCTTTTTGAAAAATGAATACAACAGCAATGAACTAGCTGTCAGTTTTTCTTGCCTTTGCAGGTTAGAAAAACACCTAACTACATGGAGATATCTGGGAAATTTAATGAATGAGGCGATAATATGAAGCTTACACCAAAGGAATCAGGTGCGTATCAAAAACATTTTTTAATGGATACGGAAGCAATCAAACAATATGTTGTGGAAAGATTGGGCGCTTTTCCTTCAGGGACACCAATTGAAGTATCGGAGATTGGTGATGGGAATATCAACTATGTTTTTCGCGTGGTGAATCAGGCGACACAGGAAAGTCTGATCATCAAGCAGGCAGATATCCTGTTACGTTCTTCTGGGCGACCATTAGACATTGAGCGAAACCGGATCGAAGCGGAAATTTTACGACTGCAAAATGAATTGGCACCGCAGTTTGTACCAGAGGTTTATTATTATGACCAAAAGATGTATGCTTTGACAATGGAAGATGTCTCAGCCTATCAAAATATGCGCTATGAATTGATTGACAAGCAGATTTTTCCAGATTTTAGCGAAAAGATCGCGGAATTTTTAGCACGTACGTTACTTTTAACAAGTGATTTGGTCTTAGATCGCGACGTGAAGAAGCAGCGCGTCAAAGACTTCATCAATCCTGAAATGTGCGATATCAGTGAAGACCTGGTATTTACTGAGCCATATGATGATTATAAGCAAAGGAATATCGTGACTGCAGGTAATGAAGATTTTATCAGAGAAAACCTATATGAAAATGAACCGCTGCAAGTAGAAGTTGCATTGCTGCGTCATAACTTTATGAATAATGCCCAATCATTGCTGCATGGCGATCTGCATACGGGATCGATTTTTATCAATCAAACAGGAGTAAAGGTGATTGATCCAGAGTTTGCCTTTTATGGTCCAGCGGGCTATGATATCGGCAATGTTTTGGCTCATCTTTATTTTCCAATGATTAAAAATTTGTTTGATTCGACGAGCGATCAAGAATTCCACCAGTGGTGCAAGGAAACGATTGCCGCTGTTTACGATCAGGTTCAAGAAAAATTAGAGACAGTCTACGATGAAGCAGTGACTTTTCCGTTGTATCGGAATCACGCGTTCAAGGAGAGGATGCTGCAAAAAATCATGGAGGATGCGATCGGCTATGCTGGAACCGAGATCATTCGTCGCGTTGTAGGAGATTCAAAAGTGAAGGAATTGTCATTAATTCCTTCTGATAAAAAGGTCACGGCTGAACGGATTTTATTGAAAATAGGCATTCAATTAATTATTAATCGACAACATGTTATTAGCGGCAGTCAGCTAGTCGCTGGAATTGACGAAGCTGTCAATTCGGCTTTTCCTAGTATGCAGAATTAAGAAAGATGAGGAATTGCTGCAAATTTAGCGGCACGTTCAGCACTAAAAGGTTTTAGAACAAGATTCCTTCAACAGAAGCAGGTGAAGAATTTGGAAAGACAAGATTATACGATGCCAACATTGCTGCAATATGAGAATGTCGCGTGGTACGAGAAGGGGAAAGTCCGTATTTTGGATCGGCGGATTTATCCAACGCGGCTCGAATTTGTAGAGTGTGAAACGCATCAAGCTGTAGCGCAGGCGATTACGGACATGGTTACACAAAGTGCCGGACCTTATACTGCGGCAGGTATGGGTATGGCGTTAGCGGCGGAAGAGAGCCGCGATTTCGCACCAGAAGAACAGATCGCTTATCTAAAAAAAGCATCTCACACGATTGCCAACGCCCGTCCGACAACAGCAAATCGCATGACACTGATCACAGAAAAATGTGTAGAAGTAGCAGAGCAAGCATTGGACAAAGGGGAAGATCCAACCGAAGCGATCAAGCAAAATACGATCAATTCCTTAAATCGCCGTTATTATACAATGGATCAGGTAGCCAAATACTTGATTGAAAAAATTCCGGATAACGGGACTGTTTTGACCCAATGCTTCGGTGAAACGATTATCGGCATGTTGCTGCGAGAAGCGATCGAACAGAACAAAACGCTGCGTTTCTTTTGTACGGAGACGCGTCCATATCTGCAAGGTGCGCGATTAACTGCCAGCTGCTGTGCAGAAATGGGGTTTGACACAACCGTTGTTTCTGATAATATGATCGCTTATTTAATGGCGCATGAAAAAATTGATTTATTCACTTCGGCGGCGGATACGATCGCTCAAGATGGCTATATTGCCAATAAAGTCGGTACGTATCAAATCGCAATTTTGGCGCAAAAATTTGGTATTCCTTACTTTGTTACAGGTATTCCAGATACAGATAAAACAAGTCATGAAAGCATCAAAATCGAAATGCGCGATCCTGAGCAAGTCATGGAGTTAAATGAGATCAAGCATACTTTAGCCGGGGTCAAGGCCATTTATCCTTCCTTTGATATCACACCGCCAGAATTAATTGGAGCAGTTGTGACGGATCGTGGAATTTTTTCACCCTATGACTTGAAACGCTATATCAAAGAGCAGCCGGAAAATAATTTTTATTGATTGAATGATTACGTGATAAAAATAGAATCATCAATAGCAGTGAGGAGAAGAAGATGAAGCATTTAAAAGAGCGTGAGCTGATCGTTGACTATGGCAAGAAACTTATCACTGAAAAATTAACGACAGGTACTGGCGGCAACATCAGCATTTATCTGCCTGAAGAAGAAGCGATGCTGATTAGCCCAAGCGGCATTCCTTATTTTGAAACAGAACCAGAAGACATTGTACTAATGGATCTTCATGGCAATGTGTTGGAGGGCAATCGTAAACCTTCAAGTGAATATGATCTTCATAGTATTTTTTACGCGAATCGTCCAGACGTTCGCTCAGTTGTTCATACTCATTCAGAATATGCGACGACGTTTGCTTGTCTGCAGCAGGAGATTGAACCATTGCATTACATCATTGGTTCTGTAGGGGAGAAAATTCGTTGCTGCGAGTATAAAACGTTCGGTACTCGGGAATTAGCCGAGGAAGCCTTTAACTTTATTCATGAAGACAACGGAATCTTGCTAGGCAATCATGGCGTTTTGACCATTGGCCCAGACTTATCCAGCGCCTTTGGTGTGGCGAAAGACATCGAGTTTCTTGCTAAACTCGATTACCGAGCGCGATGCATTGGTACACCAAAACTACTAAATCAAGGACAAATGAAAGAAGTTCTAGAAAAGTTCGAAACCTATGGGCAACAATAATAAACCGCTGCTTTGACGGGAGTCAAGGCGGCGGTTTTTGTTTTTCGTAGAAGTAAATGAAAGAATGATCAAGTGAAAACTCCGCTGTTCGTTTATTCACAATTAAAATAGTCTGTGAGAATTTTTGATTGGTCTAATATTTTTTAATAGCTGAACATCCTATATGTATAAATTTTTTTCTTCTGGATAGATTGTGAACGAACCTTCATGCTCATCTCCTTTTCTATTATATTTCTAAATTAGGCTCTCTTTTCTATTTTTTATATTGTTATTTTAAGAATGTGCAATTGTGACTTTTTTATTGTTTGAATTATTTCGATTTAATAGATAATATTTTTTAGATATTGATATATCACGTTTTTTACGGTATTTTTTACTTTTGTAACATATGTTCCAATTGGTAGAAAACGGTAGTTTGTGAAAAGAAAGCGTTGACACTTATTTTTACGATGTTATACTAAAAGTGATTTAAGGCATATGTCAAATGTATTGTCATATGTCAAAAAAGTATGGAGGGGTAACAATGACACTTTATGGGAAGCTTTTGGAAAGAGAAAGAAATGGCGCACCGATCAAAGTTGGGGTAATTGGTGCAGGTCAAATGGGTTTTGGGATGATTGCTCAGATTTCGACGATTCCAGGAATGGCAGTGACTGGTATCAGTGATATCAATAAGGATGCCGCGCAGCGAGCAGCGGATGCTTATAATGCAAGTGCAGAGAAAAAAGTGGATATCTTGGTCAGCTCAGATTTTAAAGAAATCATTCATTCAGACAAGGTAGAAGTTATTGTTGATGCGACAGGTGTCCCAGAAGTTGGCGCCCAAATTTCATTAGAAACTTTATTAGCGAAAAAACACATTGTATTGCTAAATGTGGAAGTGGATATCACAATTGGGCCATTGATGAAGAAAATGTACGATGCGGCAGACTTAGTGTATACAGGATCTGACGGTGATGAGCCGGCTGCTACGACAGAATTATTTGAATTTGCAAAAAGCATGGGGATGGAAGTCTTAGTTGCTGGTAAAGGCAAGAACAACAAGCTGAAGGTTGGTGCAAACCCAGATACTGCGCAAGCAGAAGCGGATTCTAAACAGATGTCTAGCCATATGTTAGCTGCGTTCCAAGACGGTACGAAGACTATGGCTGAAATGAATCTACTGTCAAATGCGATTGGATTCATTCCTGACAAAGTAGGAATGCACGGAATCAGTGGAGATGTGGATTCAGTTATTAAGGATTTAGACTTGAAGGAAAATGGCGGTATCTTGGATAAATATGGCGTTGTTGAATATGTCGATGGATTGGCGCCTGGAGTGTTCGTGATCGTCAAGGGACAAAATGACGGGGCACGTCATGAGTTAAGTTACTTGATGAAAAAGGGTGATCGCGATCATCATATCTTGTATCGTCCCTACCATTTAGCAAGCTTAGAAACACCGATTACGATTGCAAAAGCAGTCTTGAATCACGATCATGCAATCGTTCCATTAGGTGCTCCAATTTCAGAAACTGTTGCGGTAGCTAAAAAGGATATTAAAGCAGGCGAAAAAATTGATGGCATTGGCGGTTATTGCGTACGCGGTGTGTTAGAAACCCATGCAGATCTGGTGAAAAACAATAATGTACCAATTGGTTTAGTTGGTGGTTCTTCTGTAGCGAAGCGTGATATCAAAGATGGAACCTTCTTAACCTATGATGATATTGAGATTGATGAAACAACGACGGTTTATCGTTTACGAAAACTTCAGGATTCAACGTTTGGTGATTAAGGCAAATTTAAAGCAGATGAGGGATACCCTCGTCTGCTTTTGGAGAGGATGTAGCTTATGAGTGGCTTAGTAATTGTTTTAATCGTTTTGATGCTTAGCCAGAGCCTGTTGAGCATTGTTCAGGTAAAATACTATCAGCGTTTTATTAAAAAAATTACGACAGAACAAGCAGGTACAGAGTATGAGTTTTATACCGAGGTCGTAAAGGGAAGACTTTTACGAGCGATCGTCGCGGTAGTTGTGGATGCAGAAGGCAGAGTTATTCAATGTTATGTCTGTAAAGGTTTGACGATATTTGCACGTTTTAAAGAGGACCAATCGTATAAAGGAACGCAATTGGTTAATTACAGTAATGTTGCAAAAGAAAAAGGCGCATCTCAAACAGAAAAAGCATTATCGCAGATTTACACACGGAAATTGGAAGCGGTTACCTAGAAAGAGGAGGATTTTATAATGAAATATATCGAATGGGCAGGGAAAAACTTTATTGGTATGTTTGAAGCCGGCGGCGAACAGTTCATGGGTTACATGACTGGAATCGTTCCACTATTGATTGTACTTTTAACGTTTACTTATTCAGTTATTGCATTTATTGGTGAAGAACGTGTAGATAGAGCGATCCGTTATTGTTCGAAATATATGATTTTACGCTATTCGTTAATGCCGATTTTAGCTGTTTTGATGCTGACAAATCCAATGGCGTATACCTTTGGAAAATTTGTTAAGGAAGAGGAAAAACCGGCGTTTTACGATGCAGCCGTTTCTTTTGTTCACCCAGTTACTGGTCTATTTCCATATGCGAATGCCGGAGAGCTTTTTGTTTACTTAGGAATTGCCAACGGCGTAACGAAAGCCGGATTTAGCCAATCAAGTTTAGCTGTCCGGTATTTCTTAGTAGGGATCGTGGTTATCCTGATTCGCGGAATTGTTACGGAAAGACTAACGAAATTCATGATGGCTAGAGAAGCGAAGAAAGCGACTGCGTAAAGGAGGAATCGTAATGTACAAAACAGTATTTGTAAAACCTGGAAGTAAAGGTTGGGGTGTTGGTCTAACATTAGTTCCATCAGAGCAAAAAAATAAAGTTGTTTCTGTTACAGGCGGAGGTATTCATCCGGTGGCGCAGCAAATTGCTGATTTAACCGGTTGTGAGGCTTGTGATGGCTTTAAGAATCAAATTCCAGAAGATGAAACTCTATGTGCCGTAATTGACTGTGGCGGCACGGCTCGAATCGGTGTATATCCGATGAAGCGCATACCGACAGTGGATGTTTTGCCGTCTTCTCCTTCTGGTCCATTATCTAAACATATCACGGAAGATATCTTTGTTTCAGGGGTCCGTCCAGAAGATGTAACTATCTTAGAAGAGGCGAATTTAGAAGAAAAACAAATGGCAGCGATTAATCACGCTCATGCACAGGATGCAGAATCAGCAGCCGTGACAGAAAAAATTGTGACAAAACAAGACGAAGGTCGTGAGTCTGAAGAAGAGTTCAGAGAAAGATATTCAAAAATCAAAGAAGAGCATAAAGAAGAACAAGCGAAAAAGGACAGCTTCTTAGTTCGTTTCTCCCGTGGTATCGGCGGAGTGATGAGTACTTTCTACCAATCTGGTCGCGACGCGTTAGATATGCTATTGAAAAACATTATTCCTTTCATGGCATTCATCAGTATGATCGTTGGGATCATTAACTACACAGGTATCGGTGATTGGTTGGCGAAAGTTCTTTCACCATTAGCTGGTTCACTGCCTGGAATGATTGCGTTGGCTTTGATCTGTAGTATTCCGATCCTGTCGCCGATTTTAGGACCAGGAGCAGTAATCTCACAGGTCATCGGAGTATTGATCGGTACCCAGATCGCCAATGGCTCAATTCCAGTACAGTATGCATTGCCGGCATTATTTGCAATTAATGCTCATGTAGGTTGTGACTTTATTCCGGTAGGGTTATCATTAGGTGAAGCCAAACCGGAAACGGTAGCAATCGGAGTGCCAGCGATTTTATATGGACGGATGCTGACTGGTTTTACTGCCGTAATCTTGGCATGGTTGGCTAGTTTCGGAATGTATTAAAACTGTTTGAATGGAGCGAATGGATAGATGGTAAAAACCAAAATTATTGAAATCGGCAGCATGGTGCCAGCCTTTGAAGAAGAACGCTTAATTATTTTGTTTGGTCCTTCTGCAACGGCAGAATTAAAAGATATTTGTGTGATTCATGAGTTCGAGGGTCAGCCCAAGGATGCGTTGAAGGTCGGCGGAAAAATCAAATTCGGCGATCAAGAATTTACGATCGAAGAGGTAGGTTCGCAAGCAAATGCAAATTTTGAAGAATTGGGACATATTTCGATTTATTTTCGTAACGCAATTGGCGAAATCCTTCCAGGGGCAATCATTGTCAGTCCTGGCAATTTCCCAAGCTTTGAAGTCGGTGGCGTGATCGAAATTATTTAGTTTAAAAGGTCGAGGATGTGCCGAAAATAGGTCATCCTCGGCTTTTTTAGTAAATAGAGCAATTCTGTATAATTTTCGTACTTGCAGGCGCGCAGGATCAACCGTATAGTGAATGGGATCAAAGTAGTTCAGAAGGTGGGATCAAAAAATGGCTATAAAACATAATCGCGACATCGTAAAAGTGGCTACGATGTATTACAAAAAGAATTTGAAACAGTCGGAGATCGCTAAATACTTGGGCATTTCACGTTCACTGGTTTCAAAATATTTGAATGATGCAAAGAATGAAGGGATCGTTGATATTTTTATTAAAAGCGAGAGCGCCTATTCCATCGAACTGGAGCTGGCTTTAGAGGAAACATTCGGGTTGAAAAAAGCCGCGGTCTTAGATACCAGCAGTTTGCGAAAAGACGAGACCGAACGCTTATTAGTCCAAACAGCGATCACGGCCTTTCAAAAGGAGATCACGAAAGCTCAAACGATCGGTCTTTCTTGGGGAAAAATGCTGCGGGGAATCGTTGATGAGTACCCATATGAAAATCAAGCAGATACCACGATTATCCCATTAATCGGCGGACTAGGGTCAGAGATGGTAGACGTTCATTCCAATCAGTTGGCCTATGATCTAGCGAAAAAACTTAGAGCGAAATGTAAATATCTCTATGCACCTGCACTGGTGGACAATGCATTTATTAAAAAAAGTTTGATTGAAAATGACGGAATCCGCGATGTCTTGGAAGCGGGAAAAAATGTTGATTTTGCATTAGTGGGAATTGCTAGTCCGTTTTCTAAAAATAATACGATGACGGAGATCGGTTATGTTGATCAGCAGGATATTGATGAACTGGAAAAACTAGATGTGATCGGAGATGTTAATTCAAAATTTATTGATCAGAATGGTCAGGAAGTTACCTGCGAGATCAACGAAAACGTGATTGGTCTAGGTGTTGAGGATGTTCGGAAAATTTCAAATGTTGCAGTTGCCTGCTACGAGGAAAGCAAAAAAGAAGTGCTGTACGTCGGGGCGAAAACTAAAATTTTTACCCATATTACAGTGACAGATAGCTTAGCTGAATACTTATTAGAACGAGCAAAAAACGAGACGTCTTGATGAAACGTCTCGTTTTTTATTTATAGGGAAAATATAAAATTTTTACATGATTAAATCGCTATATCCATGTCCGACTTTACGAACTAGCTATTCTACACAAACTAAGCATACGGTTACTGCTAAACTCCATTAAGCAGAACTAGCATATCGGTAATAAGCAAAAATATTGTTCAAAAGCTGAGCGAGTTGGCAAAGCCTTTCTTATTGAACGTATTTTTGTAAAAACGCCGTAACTTTTTTCTGATACATGGCAGGATCACTGCTCAGAGCTTTTGCATGTTTAGCGTCATGAACGATATATTTTTCCTTTGGCCCGTTTGTCGCGTTATAAACCTCATCTAGCATTGAATAAGGAACAAAGTCATCCTTGTCACCATGAATGAAGAGCATTGGCCGCTTGTTCTTGTTCAACTGTTTGATGGTATCTGCCTCGCCAAAAAAATAGCCCGCACGTACTTTTGTTACGACACTGGTAACAGGAATCAAAGGAAATGCCGGCAAATTGAACATTTGTTTCAATTGATAACTCAATTCCCCATTAACAGAGCTATAGCCGCAGTCTTCTATGAAAGCTTTGACATTATCCGGCAATTTTTCTCCGCTAGACATCATAACCGTTGCTCCTCCCATACTAACACCATGAAGGACGATTTCTGATTGAGGATCTTGCTTGACGATTCGATTGATCCATTGAAGATAGTCTTTTCGTTCTGGCCAGCCAAAGCCGATATAATCGCCTTCGCTTTTGCCATGACCACGGGCATCCGGCATTAGTACGTTATATCCGAGATCATGATAGATTTTTGCATATTGCGGCATGTCTGAAGCTTGTCCCATATACCCATGAGCAATGATGGCTGTTTTGTGCTGCTCTTTTTCAGCTGGCAGATAATAAGCAGATAATTTCAGCCCATCTGTGGATGTCAACTGCCAATCTGTACGGTTATTTTTATTATGGAACCAATCTTCAGCGGCGATCAATTCCTTCGATTTTTTATCTGAACTCTCCGCCAAGAAATCTTTTTTGGCCGGAACCACGGCGTATGAATAGAAATAATTTCCTGCTGCAATTAGTGCAATCACTATAACCAGGACAATTCCTAAAATTATTTTTATTGGTTTACTCATTTTTGCCTCCTCTAAATGTATCATAAGCAGTATAAAGAAAATTCCGACTCATAACAAGTTCACACACTGTCGTATTTACAGAGGTTTATATTCATGAGAAAATGTAGCAGAGTTTAGAGCAAGGATATCAGTTCTGCTTTTCCCAGATGAAAAAGTTCGCGCAATAATCCTGAATTCTTAGGGCAATTGAGCAGGAGTAATTTAGCAGAATGATATACGTCGCGAAGACAAAGTGATTTTTATAAAAAGCATTACCTTATTTATGAGCAAGGAGTAAGCAAATGAAAAATAAAAAAATTACGATTAAAGACGTTGCGAAGCAATCAGGTGTTTCCATCGCAACGGTTTCTCAGATTTTAAATGGCAACGATCAAAAGTTTAGTCCAAAAACTGTCGAAAAGGTGCTGGCAGCCAAAGATGTATTGAATTATGAACCAGATTATTTTGCACGCCGTATGATTATGAAAAAAAGCAAGACGATTGGTGTCTTAGTTCCCGATATCACCAATCCTTTTTTTAGTACTTTGGTGCGCGGTATTGAAGGTGTTCTATACCGCGAAAATTTCGTGACTATGTTCTGCAACGCAGATCTGGACACGAAAAAGGAAACAGTTTATCTAGAAGAGCTTAGTCGTCGCGGTGTTGATGGCTATATCATCGCCAGCTCAGCGATTTCCAATCAGGCGATCAATGACTCTTTACGAAAAAAAAATCTGCCCTATATCGTCTTGGATCAAAAGAAGGCAGAAGGCTTCAGTGATGCGGTCTTGACTGATGACTTCACAGGCGGAAAACTTGCAGGCGAACATTTAAGCCAATTAGGTCATCAAAAAGCGGCTGTTGTTTTGCCAGAGGATGCGACAGAAAATATTCAGACACGACTGGCAGGTTTTCAGGAGATTTATCCTGATGCTATTCTGATTCGTGGAGACTTAACTAAAAACGGCGGACGCCAAGCAGCTAAAGAGATCATTAAAACTGAGGCGACTGCGATTTTTGCGATCAATGATGAATTGGCTTTTGGACTTTATTTGGGTTTGGCAGATCTGAATAAGAAAATTCCGCAGGATTATAGTGTGATTGGTTACGACAATATCGATATGTGCGAATACGTGACGCCTCAACTAACGACAATTGCGCAACCGATTTACGAGCTAGGCCAAACGACCGCACGATTATTACTGGAAAGAATTGAACAGCCCGAGAAGCATTGGGAGGAGAAGACCCTGCCGGTACAGCTGATTCAACGTTTTTCAACGGCACACTTGAAATAGCTTTCAAGCTGTGCTATATTTTTGGTGTCGAGTTAAAACGTTTTAATAAAACGTTTTAACTTAAAAGCAAATGAATGAGTTTAAAGAACGAGAAATGGAGTGAAGAAAATGAATACGATTACAGTCATTGGGAGCATCAATCTTGATCGGACAATTCGTGTAAAGCAAATGCCAAAACCTGGTGAAACCATGCATACCAAGGAAATTTTTTCAGCTGGCGGAGGCAAGGGTGCAAATCAAGCAGTGGCAGCAAAACGTTCTGAAGCTGTTACGAATTTTATTGGGGCAATCGGCAATGATGAGGCTGGCGAAATGATGCGTGAACTTTTATCAGAAGAAGGCATTGAATTAGCTGGTGTACAAACATTGGAAAAGCAAGCGACAGGGCAAGCTTATATCATCGTGGATGATCAAGGAGAAAATAGCATCATGATTCATTCTGGTGCCAACAATGCCTTTACACCCAAACAAGTTCAAGCACATACGGATCTAATTAAGGCGAGTGATTTTATCGTTGCTCAATTTGAAAGCACTTTAGAAAGCACGGTTGAAGCCTTTACGATCGCTCGTGAAGCGGGAGTAAAAACGATTCTAAATCCTGCTCCGGCTCTAGAAAATGTTCCTGAAGAATTATTGAAGGTAACCGACATGATCATTCCAAATGAAACGGAAACCGAAATTTTGACGGGAATCAAGGTCACAGATGAGACAAGCTTAAAGGCTGCAGCGGATCATTTGCATCAGTTAGGAATTGAAGCAGTAATTATCACCATCGGTAGTAAAGGTGCATTTTATGATGTACAGGGTCGTAGCGGCATCGTACCAGCATTCAAGGTCAATGCAGTGGACACAACCGCAGCAGGCGATACCTTTATTGGCGCGATGAGTAGTATCTTAGCCAAAGATTTCAGCAATTTGGAACAGGCGATCGAATACGGAAACAAAGCCTCTTCTCTAACAGTTCAACGCTTTGGTGCACAACCATCTATTCCCTATAAAAACGAATTAAACTAACGAAAGGATCTTTAATATGAAAAAAAGTAAAGTCATTAACTCAGATATTTCACGCGTGATCGCACAGATGGGTCACTTTGATCAATTAAGCATTGGCGATGCCGGCATGCCGGTTCCCATGACGACAGAAAAAATTGATTTAGCAGTTGATAATGGTATCCCAAGCTTTATGGATGTTTTGAATAATGTGCTGGAAGAATTGGAAGTTCAACGGATTTATTTAGCCGAGGAAATCAAAACAGAAAATCCTGACATGTTGAAGAAAATTCAAGAACGTTTACCTGAAACTCCTGTGACGTTTATTCCTCATAGCGAAATGAAGGCAGCGTTGCATGATAGTCGAGCATTTATTCGAACAGGCGAAATGACTCCTTACGCGAATATTCTATTGGAGAGCGGCGTCGTATTTTAAGAATTGTCATAAGGAGGAAATACTATGAACACAACAGCAATTTTAATCGGACTAGGCCCGTTACTTGGTTGGGGACTTTACCCAACGATTGCTTCAAAAATCGGTGGTCGTCCAGTAAATCAAATTTTAGGTTCAACTTTAGGAACATTGATTTTTGCCTTCGTTTTCGCATTAGTTAACGGAATGAGTTTACCAACAGGGATGGATCTAGTCTTCTCGATTCTCTCAGGAGTTGGTTGGGCGATTGCCCAAATCATTACCTTTCAATCCTTTACGCTGATCGGTTCCTCACGGGCGATGCCGATCACGACAGCTTTTCAATTATTGGGAGCATCTTTGTGGGGGGTATTTGCATTAGGTGATTGGCCAGGCATGAACGCTAAATTATTAGGTGGACTTGCTTTAGTTCTCATCATTTTAGGTGCATGGATGACGGTCTGGACAGAAGAGAAAACACAGGAAAAAGCCAACGTCTTAAAGAAAGCGGTTCTCTTATTAGCCGTTGGTGAGATCGGCTACTGGGCTTATTCTGCTGCCCCTCAAGCAACGAATATTGATGGGATGCATGCATTCTTACCGCAAGCGATCGGAATGCTTCTAGTAGCTCTTGTCTATTCAGTAATTTTAAGTGTGAAGGATAAAGAAAAATCGGCACTTGCAGAAGCCGTTTCTTATAAGCATATTTTTTCAGGTTTCTTTTTCGCTTTTGCAGCATTGACTTATTTGATTTCAGCCCAACCAGATATGAATGGATTAGCAACAGGCTTCATCCTGTCTCAGACTTCCGTTGTTCTAGCAACATTGACGGGTATCTGGTTCCTGGGACAAAAGAAAACGAAAAAAGAAATGACCATTACGATCATTGGATTGGTACTGATTCTAGCTGCCGCTGCGATGACGGTAATGATCTAAAAATTAATGATAACTTTCAGACGAAAAGTAGGCTAAAAGCTTGGTAAGCTTTGGCCTATTTTTTTGTCTAAATTAAGTTTGAAAATTGTTTGATGAGATAAAAAAGACAAGTATCTCTTATGTGAATGCTATAATCAAAGCATGAAAAAGAGCATGCCGCTTTTATTGAATTAATAAACGGGCGTCTTGATTTTATTAGCAGAAAGAAGGAAAACTATGAAGCTGACAGTTTCGTTAGATATTTTAGAAAAAACATTCTATTATGTTTCGCCAGTTAAGCCTGTATCGACAGTTCCGTTAATTTACGCGACTTTTTTAATGGAAAAAGCGCAGGTGGCTTACACTACAGAAAATGAAGTGAAGTTCGCGCGTAAGGTTGAGCGATCATTTAAAACAGCTTTTCATGAGATTGTGGAAGCAAATCAGGAATATCGTGAGCTGTTGGATCAGGATCAGCTTTTATCCTCTCAGCAACATTTGACTTATCAGGCTAATTTGATTGATTCTGTGATAGCAACGATTCGAGAATATCCTGATATGCAGTTGATTCGTGTCGAGCTTGCCGGAAGCTGGCCAGTGTTTCAAACAGAAGCTGGGCGTCTGGATTTGGGCGAATAAGTTTGTTAAAACGTAGATAGATGTTACAGTTAAATTGAAAGGGTGAAGAAAATGGAACTTACATATTTTGAAGGACAAGCAGCATTCTTAGAGGATTATCAAAAAGTTGCTAAGGCAGCAACGATTGACCAGCAACAAGTAGTCGATGATGTAATGGAAGAATTGAACAAACCGACACCAGACGACCAGCTTTATTACATTTTACCAGGTGATAAAACGGCTAACGGGCAAGCAGTCCGATTTCCCTTCCGGAAAGAATTGATCGCAATGGATGAAGATGCAACAGTTTCAACGCAATTTTTCTATGAAGGATCACCGTACGAATACGAAGTTTTAGAAGAAGAACAACGCTAATTACGCAAGGCTTTCAAGTTTAAATGCTTGAGGGTCTTTTTTTGACTTGCTTTAAAAGTAGAAGCTGGTATGATAGATACAATATGGTTTGTTATTTTTTAGCAAGAATGGGAGGTGATGGTCTTGCATGATCGACTAGCAGCAGGGCTATTTCCTGCAAGCAATGAATTAAAACTGAAAGGAAGTTAATGAATTGTTTATTCTTGAAAAGAAAGCGGAACCAGCGCAACAAATATGGACACACATCAAACGTCACTATCAGGGGGAAAAAGTAGCAGTTGTTGGAGTCGAGAAGCAATTGCCACAAACCTTCTTACGAAATAAGCAAGTTATTTTTTATGAAAGCCTGACTGGACGATCGTTGGTAGAAGAAGGAAAACGATTTTTAGACAAATTCTCAAAGGATTATTCTGCTTTTGTCTTTTATGTAGACTGTCCAAATGAAGTCGCAGAACAGCTCATCGAAGCCGGACGTGCTTTAGGCGTTAGAGTAACGGTTACGGTGAAAGCGAAGGCTGCTTAGGAAATTAGCCATGTGGAAAGAAGTGATTCACCAAAAGACGGTCCAAAATACGATTTTACGAAGTGGATTACGACTGTTACATCAAAGTACGTGGCGAAAAAACAAGGACAAAAAAGCATTATTAGAAATTGCCGCTCATTTGCAAAATGTGATGCAGTTACACTTAGACACCAAAAACCTAGTTGTCGGCGTTCCTGGTTTTGGGAAAGAAGTAACACTGTTGGAGATAAATGAGACAAGGTTTGTTCCTCACTATAGGATTGATCAAGTAGTTGAATCTGCCGAAGGGCATTTTATCAAGCTAAAACGAATAAAAACTATATAATTAATACAAAATGGACCCAGCAAAACCACTCTTATCATGTAGGTTTTACTGGGTCCATTCCAGTGGGGACGATATTCTAGAAGATCAAACCTGTAATAATGGCGCTCAAGAAGCTGACCAGACTGGCGCTTAGCAAGATTTTCAACCCATGTTTAGCAACTAAATTGCCTTTTTCTTCATTCAAGCCTTTCATGGCACCGGAGATGATCCCGATGGAGGAGAAGTTGGCGAAGGAAACTAAGAAAACAGAGATGATCGCTGTCGTGCGAGGGGAGAAGTCCCAGTTGCCTTTGGCTAATTCTGTCATGGCAACAAACTCATTTGTTACCAATTTCGTAGCCATTAAACTCCCTGCATCGACTGCTTCATTCCAAGGAATCCCAGTAATGAACGCTAATGGAGCGAAAATGTAACCTAAAATTTCTTGGAAGGTCAAGCCGGTGATCTTAGCGAAAATGAAATTAATCATTGCGATCAAAGCCACAAAACCGATCAACATCGCTGCCACAGTGATCGCTACATGGAAGCCGTCCAAGATATATTCCCCCAACATTTGGAAGAAGGTTTGCTCCTTATCCTCTTCAATCACCAATTCGTCATCTGCAAATTGATAGGGGTTAATGATCGATGCGATGATGAAGCCGCCGAATAAGTTCAAGACAAGCGCAGTAATTACATAACGTGGCTGAATCAACGCCATGTAGGATCCGACAATCGACATCGAAACCGTAGACATCGCCGAGATACTCATGGACGTCAAACGTTGTTCAGACAAAGAAGGCAATTCCTTTTTAATAGAAATAAAGACTTCCGACTGTCCTAAAATTGCTGAAGCAATTCCGTTGTAGGATTCCAATTTGCCCATGCCATTGATTTTGCTAAGTGCTAAGCCTACACCTTTCATGAAGAGGGGCAAAATCTTCACGTAACGCAAAATTCCGATGATTGCAGAAATGAAGACGATCGGCATTAAGACATTTAAGAAGAAAGGAAAGCTGCCTTTGTTGGCGATTCCGCCAAAAACAAAATCAACCCCAGAGCCAGCAAACCGCAGCAGTGCATCAAACACACCGGCTAAACCACTAACAATCGTTGTTCCCGCAGTCGTTCGCAACAAAATAAATCCTAATAAAAATTGCAAAACCAGCATAATCAAAATCGGTGAATACCGAATTTTTTTTCGGTCACTGCTAATGACAAAGCTCAATGCCAAGATAAGAATCAAACCAATAATACCAATAAAACGCAAAAAATCACTCCTAGTTCATAATAATATCCTCATTCATCTGCAAACCAGTAAAATGAATTCGATGTTCACCCATATTTCATTTTGCAGCTTGCCGAAATTAGAAAGTTGATTTCGAAGCTGCTTCATTACTGCAGAAGGGCTTCATAGTTTAAAAATAATCTGAATCAGCTTAGCTTGTTTTTCAAAATTTTGCGAAGATTAACTATGAAAAAAGCGCTTCTATGAACAAATTCTAAAAACGAAAACACTAACAACTTCATTTTTACGGATTTTTGATGATTACAGCTTTTCCTAAAAAAATATGCTATGCTTGAACAGAATTCTGCAGAAAAAGAGGGATGTAGATGGACGGGGAAAACAAGAAGCGAATCTTGCTGCCACGCTATCAGCAAGTAGCAGTAGAGATTGCTGAACGGATTGCAGACCAGCGGTATCAGGTAGGAGAAAAGATTCACGCACGTTCAACGTTAGCCAGTAATTTTAATGTTTCTCCTGAGACAGCTCGCAAGGCGATCAATGTGCTGGTTGATCTCGGGATTATGGAAGTACGTCACGGCAGCGGCGCATATGTGTTGTCACGGGAAAAAGCCAAAATTTATTTTGAGAAATATCAGGATGTACAATCAGTCCAAGAAATCAAAAATGAGCTTCAAGAAAGTGTTGAAAAACAGAAAAGAGAATTGGAGCATGTGAGTCAATTGTTGAATCAATTATTAGCTCAAACTAAACGTGTTCATAACGTTGCTCCTTTCGTTCCTTATGAGCTTACCTTGACCAATGAGGCGGTTCATTTGAATAGTACAGTTAACGAGCTAAATATTTGGCATGAGACGGGAGCTACGATCATTGCCATTCAGCAAAAGGATGAGCTGCTATTGTCTCCTGGTCCATATGCTAAAATTTGTGCTGGCGATACTTTGTTTTTCGTTGGAGACGAACTGGTATTGCAACGAATGCAGCACTTGTTTTACCCAGAAAATGGGTCTAAATAAATCGCACATAAAAGAGCCAATACGTTGGTTCTTTTTTATTTGATTTTTTACTATGTTAGCAGCTTTATAGCGACAAAATATTAAGAAATGATAACGCTTACTATATTGTAGAAGCTATCTTTTTACTATTTATTTGTGACATGAGAGACTTGACTAAGTCTACTAATAATTTTAGCGAAATGGAGGATTTACTATGCAGAAAGAATTACCGCAGTCTCTGAAGGACGTTGCAGTGTTTCCAGAAGACCCACGTTATGACAAAGTTCGCTCAAATGATTTTAAAGTAGGACAGCCCAAAATTGTTATTTTAGCCGAGACAGAAGAACAAGTCATAGAAACGATTAACTATACAGCAAGAATCAGGCAGGATCAGAACGAGAAATTTCCATTATCAGTCAGATGCGGCGGGCATGGCTTGGCTGCTACCTCAGTAAATGATCAAGGAGTGATTCTGGATCTTTCGCAAATGAATCAGATAAGTGTTGTTGATAAAGAGAAAGGGCTTGTCAACGTTCAAGCGGGTGCTCTTTGGAGTGATGTCGCAGTAAAGCTGCATTCTGATCAATTAGTTATTTCCAGTGGTGACCACGGAGACACTGGTGTGGGTGGATTAGCAGTATCTGGCGGTATGGGAACCATTTTACGCTCCTTTGGACTAACCATTGATAAAGTTATCGAAGCAACGATTATAACGGCAGATGGTAAAAAACACATTGTGGATAAAGAGAACGAACCTGACCTTTTTTGGGGGATTCGTGGGGGCGGTGGGCAGTTTGGTGTAGTGACCGAATTTCTTTTCCAAGCAGATAAGGCAACTGCAGTGAATTCGAAAATTGCCAATCCAATGATTGTACAAACGATTAACTACTCGATAACGGATCTTTTTGAATTTATTCAAGGATGGCACAATTGGTTTAAAACTGCTTCAAATAAATTAACAAGTACGTTATTTTTAAATAAGGGACCCGATCAAACAATTACTGTACAAACACGAAATTTTTGGTATGGAGAAGAAACAAGTGAATCGAAGAATGTATTGGAACAAGCGCTTCGACTAGGTACTGTTTCGGCAACTACTGAAATTTTGATGAACTACTCTGATTTCTTTCCGGATGAGCATGCTCGTATTGAAGGAAAAAATCCGGTATTCGCGAAAAATACATTAGTGACACATATCCCGCAAGAAATCGCGGTAGAAATAGAAAAACTGTTGGAGCTGTCATTTGTTTATGGTGTAGAATTACGAGCGCTTGGCGGCGCAGTCAATGAAAAAACTGCTGATTTTAATGCGTGGCCCTTTAGAGAGGCTGAAATTATGATTGCTTATTTTTTTAATAAGGAATATACCGATCAAGCAATTCAATTATTTCAACCAATCCAAGAATTTGGGCAAGGTGTGTACGGCGCTTATTCAAGTGACACGAGTCAGGAAGAGAATGCGCGAGTTTGGCCAGGTGCAACAGGAAAGAAAATAAAAGAAGTAAAGGAAAAATATGATCCGACGAATCTGTTTGATCAAAATCGTCAATTATAGGTGAATATCTGCTTCTTAGCATTAAGAGGGATCTCAAAGGAATCGTTGAGATTCTTTTTTTGACATTAAAGGAAGTATAACATTTTAAGAGGTCAAAGGATTGATACATCAATCTTTTGACCTCTTTTCATCTGGTCTTTTTCCTATTAAACTGGAGATATGAAACCCAATATTTTACACGCCATTTTCTTTGATGAATATCAAAACTGGGAGAAATTCAATCAAAGGTACACGAGAAGGATTCGATCCGTTGTGAAAAGAGAAGTGAAGAAGTTTCGCGATTGTGGTGACCTTAAAAAAGGTTATCGTCTATTTGTCTGTGAAGGATGCCATGATGTAAAGAAAGTGGCTTTTCGTTGTAAAGGGAAATTTTGTCCAACTTGTGCAACTGGGGAAAGTCAACGGTGGGCAGAGGTTGCGGCGAATGATCTGTTTACAGTGACGCATCGACACGTCATCTTCACGATCGATGAAGGTTTACGTGAGATTTTTCTGAAGGAGAAGTATCGTAAGGAGCTTTTAAAAGGATTAATGGATGAAGCTGCACGGATACTATTAGATTTTTTTAGAAAGCACCATATACAAGCTGGGGTTGTGGCAACACTCCACACCTTCGGTTCTCAGCTAGAATACAATCCGCATGTTCATTTAGTCGTCACCATGGGTGGACTGACGAGGGATGGAAAATGGAAGGACTATGACTATTTTCCGTTCGCAATGTTGAGGAAATATTGGCAGAATGCGGTCCTAAAGCTCATTCGAAGAACCTTATCCCAATGGGATAAGGCACGAGTCCAGCCGCTTTTACAAGCGGCGTACACGAAAAATGCAGAGGGTTTTTACGTGCATGCACCCAAAAGGAGCCGAACTTCTCTCAAAAAGATATTAGAATATATCAGTCGTTATATGAAACGTGGTCCCATTGCTTTAAATCGTATCCTTTTGTACGATGGGAAAATAGTGATGTTTCAGTATCATGATAAACGAACTAACACGGATAAGATAAAGACGATGTCGGCAGAGGAATTTATTGGTGCACTGATTCGTCATATTCCAGAGAACCAGTTCAAAACAATTCGTAGATACGGCATTTATAGTCGGCGGATCAAGACAATCATGAAAAAAGTATTAAGTAATTACCAGAAAGAGATTCAACGAATGCTTGTGAATGTGAAGAAAGCACTTAAACCAAAATCATGGTGTGAACGAATAGCCGAAGAATTCGGAGTAAATCCATTGGAATGTACTAGATGTGGCGAATATTATGAATTTAGTGGAGTTAGTGTGTCTAAAAATGGACGACTTGTAGTGAAATATGCGAAGAATAAAGAATCGGAACGATTCATGCGAGAGGAGAATAAAAAAATTGGGGAAGAAGCATCGAAACGTAAGTATGAAAAAGAAAAAGAAGCAGCTTTTAAAAAACTTCGATTCCAATGGAGTGGTTCATTACATTTGTCTTGAATGTGGGATAAAGGAAAAAATTCCAAAGGAAGTAGTTCAATTTTTGGATGCAGGAGATGTTGCATTTGATCCTGAGAACGCTCCGCAATTTGATTGCGAAAAATGTGGTGGAGAGATGTATCCAGAATACTATAAGAACGTACTTGGATACGAATTTAGAATCAGTGATCGACAATAAAATGATTTATCTAAACAAAAAGTCCTCAGGAGCGGTTTTCTCCTGAGGTTTTCTTACAGTGAATTTTGTTGAAATTAATGCTGATTTACTGAAAATTTTCTGCATCTCCTTTGACAAAGTGACCACATGGTGTTAGTGTTGTATGGTCACTTTTTTAAAAGGAGGATATTTTTTGAGTAAAGTTAAGGTAGAACATCTGACTAAAATATTTGGTAAGAAGCAACAACAAGCACTTGCAATGATTCAAGAAAACCGCGATAAGAATGAAATCGTGGCGCAAACAGGTGCAACTGTTGGTGTATATGACGCAAGTTTTGAAGTCGAAGAAGGAGAAATTTTTGTCATTATGGGACTTTCCGGCAGCGGAAAATCTACAATGATTCGTTTATTAAATCGTTTGATCGATCCAACATCTGGTGAAATCTATATCGACGGGAAAAATATTGCCCAAATGGATAAAGAGGCACTGCGGGAAGTGCGTCGCCATAAAATCAATATGGTCTTTCAAAATTTTGGCTTGTTTCCTCATCGAACGATTTTAGAAAATACAGAATATGGCTTGGAAGTGCGAGGTGTTCCCAAAGTCGAACGTCAGGCATTGGCTGAACAAGCATTAGAGAACTCAGGATTATTGACCTTCAAGGATCAATATCCAAATCAATTATCCGGTGGGATGCAGCAGCGGGTCGGCTTAGCGCGGGCTTTAGCTAATGATCCAGAGATTTTATTGATGGACGAAGCCTTTTCAGCATTAGACCCATTGATTCGTCGGGAAATGCAGGATGAATTATTGGATTTGCAATCGAATGTGCAGAAAACGATTATTTTCATTACTCACGATTTGAATGAAGCCTTGCGAATCGGTGATCGGATCGCTTTGATGAAGGATGGGCAAATCATGCAGATCGGTACTGGTGAAGAAATTCTGACTCATCCAGCGAACCAATACGTGCGTGACTTCGTGGAAGATGTCGATCGTTCAAAAGTACTAACAGCACAAAACATCATGGTTCCAGCATTAACGACCAATATCGAAGTTGATGGGCCGAATGTCGCGTTGAACCGGATGCGTAAGGAAGAAGTCAGCATGCTTCTAGCGGTTGATCGCAAGCGCAAGCTGAAAGGAAGTTTGACAGCGGAAAAGGCGCGGGAAGCTCGTAAAAATAACCTAACATTGAAGGACGTCATCGATAAAAATGTCCGACGCATACCAAAAGATATGCTGGTTACTGATATTTTCAATCTGATTTTTGATTCGCCAGCACCGTTGGCTGTCGTTGAAGGCGACCGTTTAGTTGGGGTCGTTATCCGCGGGAGTGTCTTAGAAGCGTTGGCAGATACAGAGACTGAAGAGGTGATTGCTCATGTTTAATTTTTTACAACAAGCCTTGCCCGTTGCAGATTGGGTTGAAGGATTTACTGATTGGCTAACAGGCACCTTTGCAGGACTGTTTTCAGCCTTGCAGCATGCTGGTCAATTTTTGATGGATGGGATGACCAATCTATTAACGATGATTCCGCCATTATTATTGATTCTTGTTTTGACCATTGCAGCCTTTTTCATCTCCAATAAAAAATGGGGATTGACGAGTTTTACGCTGATTGGTTTGCTCTTTATCTACAATCAAGGACTGTGGATCGATTTAATGAGTACAGTCACGCTAGTTCTTTTATCTAGTGTACTTTCTATCGTCATTGGGGTTCCCTTAGGAATCTTGATGGCAAAAAATGAGACAGCGAAAAAGATCATTACGCCAATTCTGGACTTTATGCAGACGATGCCTGGATTTGTGTATTTGATTCCAGCCGTTGCTTTCTTTGGAATCGGAATGGTTCCCGGCGTATTTGCTTCCGTGATTTTTGCTTTGCCGCCAACCGTCCGTTTTACCAATTTAGGGATACGTCAAATTCCGAAAGAATTGGTGGAAGCATCCGATTCATTTGGCGGAACCGGCAAACAAAAATTATTTAAATTAGAATTGCCGTTAGCCAAAAGCACGATCTTAGCAGGAATCAATCAAACGACGATGTTGGCTTTATCAATGGTTGTTATTGCTTCAATGATCGGAGCTCCCGGTCTAGGTCGTGGCGTATTGTCCGCACTGCAACGAGCACAGGTCGGAAATGGTTTTGTGAATGGTTTGGCGTTAGTAATTCTGGCTATCATCATTGACCGCTTCACTCAAAACATCAACAAACCAAAACAACAGGCGGCGGAAAAAATGCCGAAAACCAAAAAACGTAAAATCGGGATTGCGGCAGGTGTCGTAGCAGCGATCGTACTGCTTGCTTCTTTTGGCTTTGGCGGATCATCTAATGAAAACAAAGGCACGATCAATCTAACTTATGTGGAATGGGATACCGAAGTTGCTTCTACCCATGTCGTAGGAGAAGTCTTAAAAGAAATGGGCTACAATGTCAAGATGACGCCATTAGATAATGCAATTATGTGGGAATCTGTCGCAAAAGGAGAATCGGATGCGATGGTGGCTGCTTGGCTGCCAAATACTCATAAATCACAATTTGCTCAATATAAGGATCAAGTCGATGATTTAGGCGTCAATTTGAAGGGTGCCAAAGTCGGGATCGTTGTTCCTGATTATATGGATGTCAATTCAATTGAAGATTTGAGCGATCAAGCCAATAAAACGATTACTGGAATCGAACCTGGTGCCGGTGTAGTGAACGCGGCGGAAAATACGTTGAAGGCTTATCCAAACTTAGCTGATTGGAAGGTTGCTACGTCTTCTTCAGGTGCGATGACTGTGGCACTTGGCCAAGCAATCAAGAAGAAACAACCAATCGTAATCACTGGCTGGTCACCACATTGGATGTTTGCTAAATATGGGTTGAAATATTTAGAAGACCCTAAAGGAGCTATGGGTACGGAAGAAGCGATCCATACTATGGCTCGTAAAGGCTTGAAAGAGGATCATCCTGAGGCTTACAAAGTATTGGACAACTTCCATTGGACCCAAAAAGACATGGAAAGTGTCATGCTGGCAATCAACGAAGGGAAGGACCCTTCACAGGCAGCCAAAGATTGGATTAAGGACCATCAAAAAGAAGTTGATGGGTGGCAAAAATAATCATAATTATAAAATTGCTGGTCGCATTGATCAGCAATTTTTTTGTTAGAATTAAAGTACGGAACCGTTAATAAAAGGATGTAAGAGTAGTTACTCAACCAATTTAAGTAGAGAATCTGTCATGAGAATAAGGTCTTAAGATAACATAATTGTTTTAATGTTGCTTATAAAGATAGTGATTAGAGAAGTCACTGTACAAATAAAAGGTGCAGGATACAAAGTGTGAAATTTCCGAGGTGTAAACAGTTATAATGGAAAATCAGGAGAGCTGTTTCAAATAAATGCTAAGCAGTCTTTTCAGAAATATTTCTTGTTCATTAGTGTTTTCATGATTAATGATGAAAAAAGGATGCCTTTAAAGGATATAGAAAATTGATTAAGATGAATATAAGAAATAGTAAAGAGGTCGGTTCAAGGTTGCTAGTGATGCTTTTCTCAGTGATTTCGACAGGTTTAGCTATTCTTGAAGTTATTCTTTGTATTGAACAAGCAGTTTAGTAGAAGGATAGGACTTCTCAAAAAAGTTGAGAAAAATAAGCTGTCACCAAACAGACAAGGAGGTGAGAAAATGGATAAGAGTATGCGGCGCCGAAATCAATTACTATCTTTACTACTTTCTGAAAGCGATTACAAAACGACGGATTATTTTAGTGAGAAATTGGAAGTCTCAACTCGGACAATTTTGAATGACGTAAATTTTTTAAATCAGGAGTTAGTCAAAAAAGAGATTGAGATCGTCAAAGTGCCACGGCATGGCATCAAGCTAGTGGGTACCAAGGGAACTGTCAATCAAATCGGAGAGCTGGCAATTGAAAATGACGGGGATGTTTATGATGTATTGGGAAGAAGAGAAGCCATTTTTCGAAAGTTATTTATGCATTCAAAAGGACAATTACTAGAAGATCTGGAGAGCACGTTTTTTATTTCGGATTCTACGCTAAAAAAAGACCTAGACTATCTTCAGCGATATCTCCGCCACTTTGGGGTGAAAATTTCTCAGAATCGACGAAAAGTGGGGCTTGCTGGTGCAGAGGCCGATATTCAACAAGCGTATCAGAATTTTTTGATGACCAAGTTTCCAGATGCGTTACTTGTAAATAATGAAGAGCTGTTGATTCAATTAGAGAATTATTTCTCTCAGGCAAAGATTCAATTAGTCAAAGAAACTTTAGAGAAGTTTTCAGACATGTTTTCCAGCGATATTTCAAATAAATATTTTCCAGCAATTTTTCTTACATTTTTATGCTTACTGACAAGAGCAGAACAAGGCTGTCATATGACTATCGAAGAAAAGCAAAAGAGTGAGTTGGAAGATTTGGCACTTTATACGCAAACTTATGAAATTTGTGCCTTTATTTCCGCCAATAGTGCGATCGAATTATGGTACCCAGACATTTATCATTTATCCGAAACGTTGTATGCCATGAACTTGAAGCCATATTATAAATCGACTAAACGTTACAGCGACTGTTATCAAGAAGCAGTTGAAGAACTCATAGCAGATTTAGGGAATTTATTAAATATTGATTTTTCTGGTGATCAAGAGCTGCACGAATCCTTAATGAGTCACATTATCCCAATGATTTATCGTTTGCGACGCAACATTCTGATCAAAAATCCTTTTATGGAGGAAATCAAAAACCGTTATCTACTATTGTATTCCATGATGTGTTATGCCACCAGCAGCTTAGCTCAGCGCTTTTCGATTGAGATTACTGGTGATGAAATTTCTTTTTTGGTCATTTATTTCCAAGTGTCATTAGAACGTAAGTATGGCGTTAGTTTTCGAAATATTTATGTTGTTTTGTCTCGTGGATTGATTACCAGTGATTTGATTTATACAAAAATTCGGCGAATCATTCCCCACACGGATAAAGTAATTCAATTAACTACGAAGGAATTTGAGCAGGTGACGTTGAATTCAAATGACGTTGTTGTGACTACGGATGCCACTGTAAAGGCGAGAAATGTCGTGTACATTTCCCCAATGATTAAAGATGAGGAAATTAGTCGAATCGTTCATACCTACTATAAACGTTACCATGCAACCACAAAGGAGAAATCACAGGTCCGACACCAGTGGATCAATCCTGAACTTGTTTTTCTCCGAGAACAGGTAGAGAACAAAGAGGAATGTTTGAACTTCATGATCGAAAAATATCAGGCATTGGGAATCGCGAAGGAAAAATTTGGTGAATCAGTTTGGGTCAGAGAAAAATTAGGCGATACCAGTTTTTCAGTCAGTGTGGCAATTCCCCACGCCGACCCTAGTGAGGTCAATCAAACATCCATTGGAATTATGACCTTGGCTAAAAAAATCAATTGGGGCATCAACAATGTAAATGTCATTCTGTTTTTTGCAATTTCAGATACAGATATCGACGTGGCAAAGAGTAAAATCACAGGTTTGCTTGAATTCATCGAAAAGGAGGAGAACGTGGAGCAGTTAATTCAAGTAACGGATAAAGAGACACTATTGGAATTAGTGATGGGGGAAGGGAGTGCAATCTAAGTGGCTGACTTTTGGGATGAAATGTACTTAGACGAACATTTGGTAGATTTAGAAATAGAGGCATCAGATAATTTTTCAGCGTTGGCAGCATTAGCAGGCTGTCTTGAAAAAAATCAATGTGTGAATGGCGAATTTAGTCGAGCGATTCAAGAAAGGGAAAAAGAATTTTCAACTGGCCTGCCGCTTGAACATGTGGGGGTTGCGATTCCTCATACGGATTCTGAATATGTCTATAAGCAATCGATGGCAATCGGTATTTTAAAGGAACCCGTAATGTTTGAAATGATGGGGTCGCCTGAAGTCTTGGTACCAGTCAAGATCATGTTCATGCTGGCGATTAAGGAGCCGAAGAAACAATTGGAATTTCTCCAAGCATTGATCGATATGTTCCAAAAAGACGAACAAGTCTTAGCAATTGTTCAAGCAAAAACGGCAGCGGAAGCCGTAAAAAGAATGAAACAGAATCTAAATTAAGGACGTGGGAAAAATGAAAAATATCTTATTGGCATGTGGTTCAGGAATCGCGACATCAACAGCAGTGAACGGAAAAATCTCAAAAATTTTGGATGAAAATGGTTATAAAGGGCAATACAAAATTACCCAATGTAAGATTTCGGAAGCACCTAACAAAGCTTCCAACTATGATTTTTTGATCTCTACAACGGTGATACCAAAGGATTTGGACTGTGAATCTGTTTCAGGTGTGTGCTTTTTGACAGGTGTGAATACGAAACCGACGATTGATCGAATTTTAGCGTTGATGGAAAAGTAAGCGGCAGTAACTATTAGGAGTAATAAGGGGGAAGAATCATGGATGCTATTATTAATGTGTTTCAATTTATTCAGGGCTTAGGAGTATCCGTTGTAATGCCAATTGTGATCTTTATTATTGGCTGTGCATTCAGAACAGGTGTTGGGAAAAGTCTTCGAGCAGGTTTGACGGTAGGTGTTGGTTTTATTGGATTGAATTTAGTCATCAATTCGTTGTTAGGAACAAGTCTGTCGCCAGCTGTTCAAGCGATGGTTGACCGTTTTGGACTCAGCCTTTCAACGATTGATGTTGGGTGGCCAGCAGCGGCGGCGATTGCCATGGGGTCAACAGTAGGGCTGATTATTATCCCACTAGGGTTAGTTGTGAATATTGTAATGCTCTTTACAAATACGACTCAGACAGTTGACGTGGATATTTGGGATTACTGGCATTTTGCCTTTACTGGTGCTTTAGTTGCGATTATTACAGATACGTTGTGGTTAGGGATTCTGGCGGCTGTTGTAAACATGGTGATCATTATGGTTCTAGGCGATGTTACTGCTCCAGAGGTAGAAAAATCATTGGATCTGCCAGGGGTTTCACTACCTCATGGATTCACGACAGCCTATGCGCCAATCGCAATGGTCATCAACAAAATCATTGATATGATTCCTGGTGTACGCGATATCAATATTAATATGGACACTGTCCAACGTCGCTTTGGTGTTTTTGGGGAACCTATCTTAGTTGGAACAGTGATGGGGATCGTTATCGGGGCCATCGCCGGTTACGACATAACAAATGTTTTAACCTTAGGGGTTTCACTAGGTGCCGTATTAGTCTTGATTCCGAAAATGGCCGCTTTATTGATGGAAGGTTTGATTCCGATTAGTGATGCTGCCAGTGATTTTATTCAAGAAAGATTTCAAAATCGCGGGAAAATTTATATCGGATTGGATTCAGCAATTGGTGTCGGACACCCAGTGACATTGGCGATTTCCTTTATCTTAGTACCGTTATTGATTTTCTTGGCTGTTGTTTTACCTGGGAACACAGTATTGCCATTTGCCGATTTGGCTGTTATCCCATGGATGTTCGTTTTGATTACACCAATTGTAAAAGAAAATGGATTTAGAGGTTTGATTGTCGGGCTGGTCGTATTAGTATTCGGGCTATGGATCGCAACTGATTTGGCACCGATGATTACGACGGCAGCTAAAAATGTGAATTTCGAAATGCCAGAAGGAGCTTCACAGATTTCTTCTATCTGTGATGGGGCTAACCCATTGACTTGGGTGCTGGTTCGATTGAACGGTCTGGGCTATATCGGGACTGGAATTGGCGCTGTCGTAGCATTAGCGATGGCTGTCTGGAATCGTAACCGGATCAAAAAAGAAGCTGCACAATTACATGACGGAGGAGCTGCCTAAGTATTTCCTATGAAAAGGAGGAGGAACGAATGAAGCGATTTGAATACGATAAAACATTGTATTTTATAGATGTTCTTCTTACAGGAGTAGTCTCATTGATCGTTTTCCTTATTGCGATCGCCTTAATTGTCACGAATCGAATGCCTGCCTTGATGTTTTTAGTAGGGATTGTCGCTTTTTATAGCTTTTGGAATGCGCTGGTGGCCAGAGTAACGCCAAAAGAAGTGGATGTAACTGGCGATACGCTAATGCTTCGTTCTTTCAATCGGACGGATGACTATCATTTGTCGCAGCTTAAAAGCTTTAAAATCCGCGAATTTCCAACTGCAGGAAAAATGTACCTGCGAATGGATGGAGGCGGGCTGCTGAAGGGTCGCTATTGGTTGAATACGAAAAATTATAACGACGGACAGGAGCTATTTCGATTACTGCTAGATATGGAGTATGAAAAACATCCTGAATCGTTGAAGGCGCGTGCTAGAAGGGTCAATACTGAATACAATACTAAAGTCAAAAAGAAAAAAGAGGCAAGCGGATGTTAGAAAAAGAAAAAGCAGAAATTATTGCTGCAGGCGTAAAATTGGATCGCTATGGTCTGATCTCTTTATCCGGCGGAAATGTCAGTGTGCGAATCGATAAAGAAACGCTACTGGTGACTCCTAGCGGGATGATGTATGAAGAGATGGTCCCAGAAGATGTCTTGGTGATGGCACTTGATGGAACAATCATCGAAGGTACACGTCGTCCAAGTGTTGATACAATCGCGATCCGCTACATTTTCCAAAAGATGCCTGCGGTTAATGCGGTGATCCATACGCATCAGCCCTATGCGACTGGGATCGGTTTAGTAGTGGATCGCATCGATTGCGATGTTACAACACTTGCCAATACAGCAAAGGGGCATGTCAATGTGGCACCATATAGCTCAGCTGCCAGTATTGATATGGGCTATGCGGTAGTGGATCATATTGGTGATCAATTAGCTGTCGTGTTGAAAAATCATGGTGTTGTAACCATCGGCAAGAGCTTGAAAGAGGCGTTGTATGCGGCCGTCTACTTAGAAGAAGCCGCGAAAACATTGTATGTCGCTCATTCCTATGGCGGGAAAGTCGCCAAACTGAATGAGGAACAGATCCAAACGGCAGTTGAAGTCTTTAAAGATTATGGACAGGTGAAGGGCTAAAGAATCAGCTGTTATCATGAGAATTTGGATTTTATGTTGAAGGGACGATTGGAAGACACTTTATTGTGAACTGTCTGCCGAAACTCGGCAGGCAGTTTTTGTGTCTTCTTCTTTTCATTTAACCAACTTGTCGATTAATCAGGAAAAACTTATTGGGCTCACTCAGGTTTCAGCAGAACCTTTAGTTCTTCTCCGTTCATCGCCAACTCAAAGGCTCTCTCCCACTGACTCAATGGCAGAATTTTGGTGATCATTGGCGTGAGATCGACATTTGAGGTCTCTAGCCATTCAAGCGACTTGTACCAAGAGCTTGGTTTTTGAGTTCGTGATCCGATTAATTGAATCTCTTTGTTCAATAGTAAGCCCATATCGATGGGAACAGGATTTTTTGCGAAGAGCCCTTCTTGGATAACTGTTCCCTTTTTCTTAACAAGCTCCAATGCCTGTTGAAGTGCTTGCGGACTGCCGGAGCATTCAAACACTTGATCAAAGCCTAAATCGTTAGTCGCTTCTTTAATGAGCGCTTTTAGTTCTGTTGTTTGACTATCAATAACGTGTTCAATACCGAGTTCTTGAGCTTTTGCCAAACGACTGACATCTTTCGTAATCCCGATCAAAGTGACTTCCGAACCTAAAGATTTTACGACTAAGGCGAGTAAAACTCCGATGGGACCAGGGCCAAAGACCGCGATCTTTTCACCTGCTTTAATGGTGGTTTTTTCCATTGCGGCATGGATGCAGCAAGCTAGTGGCTCCAATAGTGCAGCGACTTCATTCGGCAGTGAGTCCGGCAGGTGATGACAGCGATTGGCTTTTGCTGAAACAAGCGTTGCGAAGCTTCCATCGACTTGTGTCCCCAGCCCTTTTCGGTGACTGCAGAGATTGAATTCTTTCTTCAAACAGTAGGGGCAAATTTCACAAACTTCATAGGTTGTCTCACTAACTATCCGATCACCAATAGAAAAATTTGTTACTTTATCTCCTTTTTTATAGACTATACCACTAAACTCATGTCCGAGAGTTAATGGTATTTTTTTGTTATATTCTCCCTTTAATGCATGGATGTCTGAGCCGCAGATACCACTATAAATTACTTTGATTATAATTTCATCATCTTTAATTGAGGGTGCTTCTACATCGCACAATTCTACATTCCCAAAGCCAGCTGATAATTTCCTCAATGCCTTCAATTTAATATCCTCCTTGATTGTTTATTAGTTAGAAGTTGTTATTAAAAAAGTTTTTGTTCTCTGTATGCCAAGCCTATCATAGATGTTTAGTAGCCATCTATCACAATTCTTTTGAGAAACGAACAAAAAGGATTGGTCTTGTGAAATAATAGGAGGCAGATACAATTAAAAGTGTAGAGGTGATAGTAATGAACAGAAGGATCAATAAAATTTTATTGGATATTTTGCACGAAAAGGAAGATTCATTGGTGAACTATGCCAAATTGTTTGATGTCTCTGAGCAGACGATTCGCAACGATATTAAAGAGATCAACTTTCAACTGGAAAGTAATAATGGAAACAAAGCAATCTATTTGGAGGATGGTTTTTTACAAATACCGAAGGAGGTTAATCTAAAGGAATTATTCAAAACCTATGCGTCTTTCCAACACTATCATTTAACCCTCGATGAAAGACGAACGATTCTCGCGTTGCTTCTGGTCACAAGTCATGATTATGTGACAACTTACTATCTTTCTGAATACCTCTTAGTTAGTCGTAATACACTTGTTAGTGATATAGAAGCATTGAAAAAATGGTTTGTTAAGAATAATTTGGTTTTGCTTTCCCATATCGGAAAGGGCTATAAAGTGGTTGGTGATGAGCTTGATATTCGCTCGGCAATGACCAAGCTAGTGATTTTTAATGGACTATTCGATTATGGCTATGATTACGCTATGGGATGGGAAAATAATATTTTCCAAAATCTTCTGTTAGAAATCATTGATCCTGATACGCGTTATCAGGACGTCAGTCAACTGTTAATGGAAGCAGAAAAAGAAGAGCAGCTCCAATTATCTGATTTTTCTTATCAAGAAGTGATTTGCTATTTAATTATCATGATCGAGCGCATTAAATTTGAGCGATTTATTGAGGCATCTGACATGCTGGAGGAAATTCGGGAGAGCTCAAAATCCAGTTTTGCTCAAACGATTCTGAAAAAAATTGAAGAACGCTTTGCTATCACAACAACGACTGGGGAACTGGATTACTTGATTTCGGTGCTGCGCAGAAAAAGCTACATTAAAAACAATGGACGCAAGATTGATTCGATTGAGATTCAAATTTTGATCAATGAGTTTATTTTCAACTTGGCCAGAGAAATGGATATCAAATATTACTTGAATAGTGATCTATTTGATCTATTGGAAAATCATTTGAAGCTTCTGATCTACCGTCTTTCATTAAATGATAGCGTTACCAATGTTTTGTTTGATGAAATCTATCAATCATATCCCGAGATGTTTGAAATCGTTAAACGTAATTTGCATAAGATCGAGGAGTATTTAGAGGTTGAGATTCAGCAAAATGAACTCTCTTTTATCGTTATGTATGTGATGGCAATTGTAGAAAACAGCAACCATACGCAATCAAAAGGACAGGTTCGGCTACGCATTGTATGCAACTCTGGCAGCGGCACCGCTCAATTGATCAAAGTGAAATTATTATCAGCGTTTCCCCAGATTGACGTTATTTCAGTCGATTCGTCTCATGTACTGCAAAAGATTCAACCTGAAGATCAGGATTTGATCGTAACTACTGTTCCGCTGCAATTTGATCAATCACCGGTTGTCCTCGTAAATCCAATTCTGACAGAGCAGGATATCATTCGCATTCAAAAAGTTTTATACAAAATCAAACCGCGCCATTTTATTGATCAAGAATATTTACTTACGAAGGAAGAAGCAATGATCGAAGACTTCTTGCCGATCATTCAGAAATATCTTGATGCCGGAGAATATCAAAGTTTTCTAGGTGATCTTGAGTCCTTTAATCAACTAAATGAACGCCTGTCAACGGAAACGCAAGAAATCAATCGATTAACCGCGATTTTAACAATTGATCGGATCGCACTGGATCAGCAGTGCAACTCCTGGCAGGCAGCAGTAGAAAAGGCAGGCAATCTGCTCCTGCAGGATAAGCTGATCACCCAAGAATACATTGATGCGATGATCCAAATGGTCGTGGAGTTCGATTCTTATATTGTCATTTCACCGGGAGTGGCGATTCCTCATGCCGAATTTTCCCATGGGGCCAAAAAAATCGGCGCTAGTTTTATTCGGTTAGCAGAACCTGTTTCCTTCAATCATCAGAAAAATGATCCGGTAAAATATGTGATTGCTTTTTCTTTACCGGAGGGTGTCTCAATCGGAACGTGTTTGTATTATTTTACGGAAATATTAGCAACGGAAGATTTCATATCCGTGATGGATCAGTGTCAATCGGAAGAAGCGATCATGAACCAGTTAAGAAAATTAGAAGATAAAGTGATGGGATTTCCTTATGAATAAACTACTGAGAAAAGAAAACCAAAAGTTTTTATATTATTCATTCGATGAGGATGATAAAGAGACGCTGCTCGCTAAAATGAGTGAGGTGTTGATTGATGCGGAGTTCGTTCATCCAAGCTATCAACAAGCCGTTATTGAACGGGAACGTATCTTTCCCACCGGTCTACCGACAAAGGGAATCAATGTCGCAATCCCTCATACAGATTCGATTCATGTTAAAAAAGAGGGCTTTTTAGTGGGAGTATTAGAAAAGCCGGTGACCTTTGAAATGATGGCCAGTAAGGATGTTTTTTTAGAGGTGGAGCTTATTTTTATGCTGGCAATTAAGCAGCCGGAAGACCAATTAGTCATGCTGCAAAAGTTGATGCTGTTATGTCAGGACGAGCAAAATCTACAGTTACTTAAGGCAAAAGAGAAGGTTGTTGAGGTGGAGCAATTATTGAAGACCATTCAGTGATAAGTACAAGGAGGAGAAAAAATGTTAGATATGCTTAAAGCAGGAGTGAATTATATCTTAGACCTTGGTGCGGCAGCGATGTTGCCGATCATCCTGACTATTTTTGGTGTGATCTTAGGGCAAAAGCTAAGCAAGTCGTTTCGAGCAGGTTTAACGGTTGGGATTGGTTTTACCGGATTAAATCTAGTGATTGGCTTACTATCAGATTCCATCGGAAAATCCTCTCAGGCGATGATTGAACGTTTAGGATTGCAGTTAGATATTTTAGATGTTGGCTGGCCGATTGGTGCAGCGATTACCTTTGCGACACCGATTGCAGTCATTTTAATTCCTGTTATCTTTATTTTTAATATTATATTGCTGCGTTTTAACCAGACTAAAACAATGGATGTGGATTTATGGAATTATTGGCATTTGATTTTTCCAGGGGCGATGATTTATTACGCGACAGATTCGATTTGGATTGCCATTGTTTGTTCTTTAGTAAATACCTTCATTATTTTCAAACTAGCCGATTGGACAGCACCAGCGGTAGAGCATTTCTTTGGATTACCGGGAATTTCACTACCCCATGGAGAGACGGTCAACTTTGCGCCGCTGACTTATGCGTTGAACCGACTATGGGATAAAATTCCAGGCATCAACAAAATCGATATCAATGCAAAAAATCTAAAAGAACGTTTGGGTATTTTTGGCGAACCGATGATGATCGGGTTGGTCCTAGGTGTTGGTATGGGTTTACTGGCAGGATATGATTCACAGGCGATTATCCAGTTAGGCGTGCAAACATCTGCGGTAATGATCTTGATGCCGAGAATGGTTGCTCTATTAATGGAGGGTCTAGCACCGATTGCTGAAGGTGCGAAAACCTTTATTCAAAAGCGTTTCCCAGGAAAAGAGGTTTATATCGGGTTAGATGCGGCGGTTGTAACAGCGCATCCAGCGATTATTACCGTAGCACTGTTAATGGTACCGATCACGATTTTATTGGCGGCGGTGTTGCCATTTAACCGACTGTTGCCATTTGCTGATTTGGCGGTGTTGCCGTTTACTGTGATTTGGTCTGTGGCCGCTTCAAAGGGAAATATTTTCAGAGGATTGCTGAATTCGATCGCTTCGATTTGTATCGTTTTATTCATCGCGACGAATTTAGGTGCATTGACTACAACAATGGCCCATGCGGTAGGCTTTGCCTTTCCTGAAGGTGCAACGATGATCTCAGGGATCGATATGAGCTCCCACATTACTTTATGGATCATGTTGAAATTGATCGATCCATCGAATCTGCCGGCCTTCATGGCAGGCGCCATCGCTTTAGTGATGTACGGTGGACTATGGTTCTGGACGCGAAATGACATCAAAAAGCAATATGGAATCCCAACAGGAAAAGACGATCCTGACAATACAGTTAAAGGAGCCGAGATGAATGAATAAAAAACATATCTTAATTGCTTGTGGAACGGGTGTTGCCACATCAACGGTCGTATGTATGCGAGTAAAAGAGGAATTGGAAAAAAATAATATTCCTGCAACGGTTGAACAATGCAAAGTAGCTGAACTGCCGTCAAAAATTCATGGGGCTGACTTAGTTGTTACTACTACAGCTTATGAAAGTGATGATATTCCTGTGATTCGCGCATTATCCTTTTTAACAGGTGTAGGAATCGAAGCAGATGTGCAAAAAATCGTGGATATTTTAAGCTAGGAAGTCAATGATTTTTGTACAGAAGCGTGTCTAGCTTAATGACCAGCTGGATAGTTTTGTACGGAAAAAAATTTAAAATGAAAAAGGAGCAGACCTATGAAAGGGAAAGTTGCGGTAGTCACGGGGGCTGCGAAAGGCATCGGAAAAGCCATTGCCAAAAAATTTGCAGAGGCTGGAGCATTTACAGTGATTTTGGACTTCGACCAAACGAGCGGGGAACAAACCGCGGCGGAGTTCTCGCAAGCCTTCGCTGAAACGCTCTTCATTAAGACAGATGTCTCAGATCCCGAGTCATTGAAGGCTGCCAGTGAGCAGGTGGTGGCGTATTTTAACCGTCTTGATATTTTAGTGATTAACGCTGGGATCAGTTATCTGCATTCGATAAAAGAAATTACGATCGCGGAGTGGCAGCGTGTACTACGAATTAATTTGGATGGCTCCTTCTATACACTGAAGGCATTCTATGAGCATTTTTCCGACAATGAAGGGAAGATCATCTTCATTACCTCCGGTTCAGCCATCACAGGAACTGGTGGTGGGATGCATTATGCTTCCTCAAAAGCCGGACAGCATGGATTAATGCGAGCAGCTTCGAAAGAGTTTGGACCGAGAGGAATTAATGTCAATGCCATTGCTCCACGAGTGATTCAGACGGATATTTTAGATACACTTTATCCTGATGAGGAAAGCCGACAAGAGTTGTTGAAAAAGATTCCGATTCAACGTATCGGACAACCAGAAGATATCGCCAATCTGGCATTGTTTTTGGCAAGCCCGGAAAGTTCCTATATTCATGGACAGATTATTTTAGCAGACGGTGGACGAACCTATTAAGGAGAACATATGAAAAATATTTTAGTTGTTACAGGTACCTCAGAGAATAAACGCAATTTTGCAGTCAATTACATTGAGTCTTTTATGAAAGACAAAGGGCTGACTGTTAGCGTGGAAGGAAAAAGTATTTACGATGTAACGGAAGTAGCAGACGGAATCTCAGCGATCGTAGCAATCGGTCAGCCACAATTTACGACGGATGTTCCAATTATCGATGGCACAGCCTTTATCACAAAATTTAATATGGATACCTGTTGCCAGCAACTGCTGGAGAAAATTTAAGCGGCGCAATTTTTGATTTCACAACAAAAAAGCAGCTATGATTCTTTCATCCTTTCATGATTAATGATGAAAAAAGGTTGTCTTTAATCAGGAACAGGCATCCATTATGATAAGGATGAGAAGGAGAACTAGGACTTCCTGAAGAAGTAAGGGCGTTATGCTTGGTGGGATTAACTGCCTAAAGTTTAAATGCTAATACCTAGATGTCATTAGGTTCTTATCGTGTATTAGAAATAAGTCATAGTGAAAATCCTCCTTATTGGTCTGGTTTCATCCAATAATTTATGGTTTTCACTATGAATTTTTTTATCTGCTCTTAGATAAATGCCGAAATAAAGAAGTTTGTGAAGGTTCGTGACATTTGTTACGGAAATCGCGTCGTTGGAACATTTTGTAAAGATGAGCTTGTGAATAAAAACATTTGTTGAAAGCGTTGACTCTCGGAGTAAAGCCTCTTATGATGGCATTATAACATATGTTAAATATAGGAACATATGGTAATGGTTGGACGTAATTAAGAAAGATTCGCCTTAGGAGGGAATAAAAGATGAGTTATTCCGACGACGCACGATTACTGACGGAGATTGCTTCAATGTATTACGAAGAAGGCGCCAAACAATCGGAGGTTGCAAAAAAGTTCAATATTAGCCGGTCGCTGGTCTCTAAGTATTTAGCAAAGGCGCGTTCCCTAGGATTGGTAGAAATAATTATTCATGATGATCTGGTTCACCCCTATCGCTTGCTAGAGGAGAAGCTGGTAGAAAAATTTGGTTTGACTGAGGTGATTTGTATTGCGCCGGCAGCGGCTGAAATGTTGAATAAACGGATCGGCATCGCGGCTGGAAAATACTTGTCGCGAATCTTAAAAGGTGATGAAACTATCGGCGTTTCTGCCGGGATGGTCGTTCATGAGGCGGCTCAAAATTTCCTGCCGAAAAATCAAATGGAAAACATTCGTTTTATTCCATTGGTTGGCGGGTTAGGTCAGGAGCATACAGCGTTACAGGCCAATGTGGTTTGTGAAATATTTGCCCGCAAAAGTGGCGGAGCGGTGCTAGAGCTCCATGCACCAATTACGGTAGATTCAGCTGAAGCGAAAAAGGTATTCATGGCACAATCCTTTATCAAAAACGTGTTTGATAAAGGCAAAAAAGCAGATATCGCATTAGTCGGAATCGGCGGGTTACCAGCCTATTCCACTATGACCAAAGCATATTTGCCGAATGAAGAGGTGCCATTAAGAAAGGAATTATCTGCTGGGAATGTCTCGGGAGATATTTGCTACAACTTTATTGATGAGGAGGGAAAACTTGCGGATTGTACGTGGAATGATCGAGTGTTAGCGATCAGTTTGGCGGAATTGAAGAAGATTCCAAAACGTATCGGTGTGTCTGGCGGCAAAGAAAAGGTTAGCGGAATTCGTGCAGCGTTAAAAGGCAATTTAGTCAATGTGTTGATCACCGATGAAGAGACAGCGAAAACGTTACTAGACGAAGATAAATAAAATGGAGGCGCATAAATGATGACAGCAACGAAAAACATCTCGATTCCAAATCGAGCAGGTTTGACGGATGAAAACTTAGTAGAGCTTTATCGCACAATGTGGGAAATCCGTTTCTTTGATGAGAAAGTCGATCAGCTCTTTGCAAAAGGCTTGATCCATGGGACGACTCACTTAGCGGTGGGTCAAGAAGCAACAGCAGCAGGTAGCGGAGCGGTTTTGAGAAAAACGGACTGGATCACCGCCACTCACCGCGGACATGGACAAACGATCGCAAAAGGAACGAACATCAATGAAATGATGGCAGAACTATTCGGCCGTACCACTGGAACCAACAATGGGAAAGGCGGTTCGATGCACATCGCTGATTTGGATACTGGAAATCTAGGCGCAAACGGAATCGTTGGCGGCGGCTTTCCAATCGCGACCGGTGCCGCATTAACGTCAAAACTGAAAAAGAATGACACGGTTGCTTTGGCGTATGCTGGCGACGGTTCAACCAATGAAGGAAGCTTCCATGAATCATTGAACTTAGCTTCGATTTGGTCGTTACCAGTAGTCTTCTTCATTGAGAATAATCAATACGGAATGAGCGGACCATTTAAAACTATGATGAATGTTGATCGTTTGTCAGAACGGGCGAAAGCCTATGGCATTGAGGGCATTACGATAGAAGGAAATGATGTCATTGAAGTCATCAATACTACCTATGACGCGGTTGAAAAAGCCCGTCGCGGAGAGGGACCGACCTTGATAGAGGCCATGACCTATCGCTGGAAGGGCCATTCAAAATCTGACGCGAAGAAATACCGTACGAAGGAAGAGGAAGAGGATTGGCGCAAAAATCGCGATCCAATTAAACTGGCTCGTGAAAAATTTGTAGCGGCGGGAATCTTTACTGAAGAAGAAGCGGAAGAAATTCGTCTAGCTGCAAAGCAAGCGATTGAAGATGCAGTGACTTTTGCAGAAGAAAGCCCAATGCCGGCGATCGAAAGCATGTACGAAGACGTTTATTCAGACTAGAGGAAATAGGATGCCAGTTTTACTTCTTGCTTTAGCAAGTTAGTAAAATGGTATGCGTGGTGAGAATCAAACTTATTTTTCTTTTAGAAAAATAAATACGTTAATACGAAATAGGAGGAGCAGAAGATGAGAGAAATCACTTACGCGGAGGCTGTCAGAGAAGCAATGTCTGAGGCGATGCGGGAAGATCAAGATATTTTCATGTTAGGCGAAGACATAGGCGTTTATGGTGGCGCTTTCGGTGTAAGCCGCGGAATGGTGGAAGAATTTGGTGAAGAACGAGTACGCTCAACTCCGATCTCTGAGTCAGTGATCGCTGGAGCAGCAGTTGGTTCGGCTATGACTGGAATGCGTCCGATTTTTGAGATACAATTTTCAGATTTTATTACGATTGCCTTGGATCAGATTGTCAATCAGGCGGCAAAAATTCGTTATATGTACGGTGGGAAAGCGAAGATTCCATTGGTAATGCGGACGCCTGGCGGTTCAGGAACAGGAGCAGCGGCGCAGCACTCGCAAAGTTTGGAAAACTGGACAGCTCATGTTCCTGGGCTAAAAGTCATTCAGCCAGCGACTGCATATGACGCGAAAGGTCTCCTACATGCGGCGATTGAAGACAATAATCCTGTGATGTTTTATGAACATAAGCTTTGCTATCGAACGAGTTCTGATGTACCGGAAGGCAAATACACGATTCCTATCGGTGTAGCGGATATCAAACGCGAAGGTTCTGATATTTCCGTTGTAGCAACTGGAATCATGGTGCATAAAGCGTTGGAAGCTGCAGATATTTTAGCAGAGGAAGGGATTCAAATTGAAGTCGTTGATCCACGGACCTTGGTGCCGTTAGATAAGCAAACGATTATTGACTCAGTGGTTAAAACCGGGAAAGCGGTCGTTGTGACGGAAGCCGTGAAGCGCAGCGGGTTTAGTGCGGAATTAGCCAGTGTGATCGCTGAAGAAGAGTGCTTTGATTTCTTAGACGCGCCCATCATTCGTTTAGCCGGAAAAGAAATTCCAATGCCGTATCATCCAGAGCTTGAGAAAAAAGCTGTACCGCAAGTAGAAGACATTGTTGAAGCTTGTCGCGGATTGATGGCATAGGGGGGATAAAAATGGCGAATGAAGTATTGATGCCGAAGTTAAGTTCCACGATGGATGTTGGAACGATCACGACGTGGCTGAAAAATGAAGGCGATTCTGTGGAGATCGGGGAAGCAATTTTTGAAGTGATGACCGATAAAATCGCGATCGAAGTGGAAGCCTATGATGAAGGAATTTTACTCAAAAAATATATTGGCGATGGGGAGAGCGCTCCAGTAAATTCTGTAATCGCCTACATCGGTGAAGCTGGGGAAGACGTTCCTGCGGAAATGCCGAGTGGTGAAGCTGAGGCGGCAGTTGAAGAAGAGCTTGAAAAGGCTGCCGAAGCGGTAGCGGAGCCAACGCAGGAAACAGCCGCTGCAACGACTAAAGTTCGGGCAACACCAGCAGCGCGGCGGATTGCCAGAGAAAAGGGAATCGATTTGAAAAAGGTTCAGGGGTCTGGCCCGAAAGGTCGAATCCAAGCAATGGACGTGAAGGAATATCAAGAACCAGCCACAGCTGCTGCATCAAAAGCGGCAGCGACAGAAGGCGAGCTGATTCCTTGGAGCGGCATGCGTAAAGCTATTGCAGACAAGATGTCAGAGAGCAAACAGACGATTCCGCATGTCACCATGAATGCTGAAGTTGATTTAACTAAAGTAATCGAACTGCGGAAGCAATTATTGCCAATGGTAGAGGAACGTACCGATCAACGATTATCCTTCCTAGAGATCATCGCAAAAGCAGCAATGGTGGCATTAAAGGCATATCCTGAATTTAACGCACATGCGTATAAAGAAGGAATTAAGCAATTTGATCAGGTCAATCTTGGTGTTGCGGTGGCCGTGGACGCAGGATTAGTGGTGCCAGTCGTAGAGCAAGCCAGTCAAATGGGCTTAAGCGATCTGACAGCAGCGGTCAAGGCTATGACAAAGAAAGCTCGTGAAGGTCAATTGATGCCAGCGGAAATGAGCGGCGGCACCTTCACTATCAGCTCGTTAGGCCGCAGCAAGGTGCAAACCTTTAACCCAATCATCAACTTGCCAGAAGTGGCGATTTTAGGTGTTGGTGGAAGCTACGAAAAGCTTGTTGTTGAAGATACGCCAGAAGGACCACAAGTAGCGACAATTACCGCGTTGAATCTTTGCCTGTCCTTTGACCATCGAGTGGCTGATGGCGCACCAGCCGCAGCGTTTTTAAGTATGATCGTTGACCTGCTGGAAAATCCAATGAGTTTGTTGCTGTAGAGGAGGCTGACCATGACGAAAAAGACAGATACAGTCGTAATTGGCGCCGGACCTGGCGGTTATGTCGCAGCCATTCGCGCAGCACAATTAGGACAAAAGGTGACTGTAGTAGAAGCAGAGCATATTGGCGGCGTATGCTTGAATGTCGGATGTATTCCTTCGAAGGCCTTGATCACTGCAGGTCATCGCTATCAAGAAGCACAGCATTCTGACTTTCTAGGCTTGAGTGTGAAGGAAGCACAGCTGGACTTTACGAAGACGCAGCAGTGGAAGGATCAGCAGGTTGTAAAAACACTGACTTCCGGCGTTGGTATGCTCTTAAAGAAAAATGGTGCAGAAGTTATTATGGGGCGGGCCACATTCACAGGTCCGCAGAGCATGAGGATCACAACGAAAAATGGTGAAGAAAAATTAGAATTCAAACACGCAATCGTGGCAACCGGCAGCCGCCCGATCGAAATTCCCGGCTTTACGTTTGCCGGTCGGGTGCTGGATTCCACTGGCGGATTGAACCTAAAAGAGATTCCGAAGAAGCTGATCATTATCGGCGGCGGGATCGTCGGATCGGAGCTCGGCGGTGCCTATCGTAATCTAGGATCGGAAGTCACGATCATTGAAGGCAGTCCGAATATTGTACCGAATTTTGAAAGTGATATTTCTGAGTTAGTGGCGAAACGTTTCAAGCAAAATGGCGTAGAAGTCTTTACGAATGCGAAAGCCAAAAAAGCTGTTGAAACGACAAATGGTGTGGCAGTAGAGTTTGAAGTTAAAGGTAAAACCCAAACGATCGAAGCAGATTACGTGATGGTAACAGTCGGGCGAAGACCGAATACCGAGAACTTGGGCTTGGAAAAGGCTGGAGTCAAACTGACGGAGAGAAATCTAGTCAAGGTAGATGAACAATACCGAACGTCTCAAAAAAATATTTTTGCTATTGGTGATATTGTTGAGGGCTTAGCACTTGCTCATAAAGCAAGCTATGAAGCGAAGGTCGCGGCAGAAGTCATCGGCGGGAAAAATGTCGCTAAAGATTATCGCGCAATCCCAGCAATCTGTTTTACCGATCCAGAAGTAGCAACAGTCGGTTATACGTTGGCAGAAGCCAAAGCGGAAGGGTTCAAAGCTAATACGGCGAATTTTCCGATGCAAGCAAATGGCCGCGCGTTATCCTTAAATGCGACTGAAGGTTTTGTCCGCTTAGTGTTTGAAGCGGAGACGGAGCTAATTTTAGGTGCCCAAATCGTCGGTGTCAACGCCAGTGATCTAGTGGCTGAGATCACTCTGGCGATCGAATCTTATCTGACGTTAGAAGATATTTCGCTGACGATCCATGGGCATCCTACATTATCCGAGATGGTGATGGATGCTTGTGAAGTTGGGTTAGGCTTGCCGATTCATATGTAAAAAAGGTTATGCCGGAAAAAGTTGCTTCTTAGGGAATATATAAAACAGGTGTCTTTCTCAGTTTTGAGAGAGACACCTGTTTTTAGTCTATTTCTTTCCTAATTCTTCATCTTTACGAATCGTAGCATCGATTCCCTTAATCACTGTTGAGATAAAGGCGTTGTCTTCTAGTTCAACGATTCCAGCGACGGTTGTTCCGCCGGGTGAGCTTACGCGGTCGATTAGCTCCCATGGATTTTCTTTACTGTAGGCTAAGGTCTCGGCACTGCCTAGAACTGCTTGGGTTGCCATTTCTAGCGCGATATTTTTTGGCAAGCCATTTTTCACCGCTGCACGAGCAATCGAATCAATAAATAAGAAGGTGTAAGCAGGTGAACTGCCAGCGATCGCTGTGAAGATGGAGAAATATTTTTCTTCTAGCGGCCAGGCTTTGCCGACTGCATTAAATAGATCAATGATCGTTGCGACGTCTTCTTTTGTGGCACTTGGATTTCCGCAAACAGCCGCTGCACCTTCACCGACCATCGCATTCATATTCGGCATGACACGTACAATTCGAATCGGTTGATCCGTTTCAAATACTTCATAAATAGCCTCGGTGCTTGTTCCAGCAGCAATAGAGACGATCAATGGATCATTTTGCAGGATTGCGTCTTTTGCCTCTAATAAGACTCCCTTAATAACATTTGGTTTGACCGCTAAAATTAAGGTGTCGACTGTTTTAATAACTTCTTGCGGATCACTAAGTGCATGAGCGCCGATTTTTTCGGCGAATGCTTGGACTTTCTCTGTTGCGATATCATATAAGTAAATGTTTTCTGGTTTGCTAAAGCCTTTTTGAACCATTCCTTCAACAATTGCAGATGCCATATTGCCGGCACCAATAAAACCAATTTTCATTGTACATCCTCCTTGTTTTTAATCCGTTTAACTGCGGAAAGTGTTTGAATCAAATGTTTAAAATACCTAAACATGGTACAATCAATAAAGAAATTATATGCTTATTGAGCCTTATTTAAAATAGTGTAGACAAAGAAGAAAGTGTTTGATTCTAAGGTGGGATAAAATGGAGGTAACAAAAGCGCAGTACACCAGCTTCTATCAATTTCTAAAAACATTGGATTGCTACTTAGTTGGGGATGGTCAGATGAGTGATGAGGTTCAACGCTTTGCTGATAATCCGCAGCGGGAAATCGCGGCTTTTGTAACAAAGGAGACAAGGGATCGGATTGAGATTCCTACTGGTTTCATACGTATATTGTACGTGATGAAAGGAGCTGTGTCTGTTAGGATTGATGGTTCAGAAAAGGCGTTGAGGACTGGAGGATTGATCATCGCCAATGAGGGCACGATTCTTTCCTATCAGGGCAACTTAGAAACGGAAATCATTGCTTTTTATTTTAAAGCAGGGTACTTTACGGAATCGCTTTTAGGACAGTTTTTTGAAGAGCCGCTGCTTTATCGTTTTTTTGTTGAAGCTTTGAGTGTTGAATTGAATGATGTTCCACGTTTTTTGATTTATGACTTTGCGGAGGTAACGGATGTGCATTTTTACGCGCTGTTACTGCTGAAGCAAGTGGTTAAGATGGAATACTTTAACAATAAAGTGACCAAATCTGCATTTGTTCTTTTGATCGTGGAAATTAGTCAAGCAGCACCCGAACGGCTGATCGCAAAGGACAACTTTGTATCGAATGGACAATTAACAGAGGAGATTTTAACCTATGTCGATGCTCGGTTAGAACAAGTGACCTTAGAGGAGGTGGCTCAAAAATTTCATTTTCATCCGAATTATTTGTCAAGTCTGTTAAAGGAAAAGACGGGGCACACATTTACTGAGCTTGTTTTGTTTAGAAGAATCGAACGCTGTAAAAGCTATTTGGAGCAAACAGATCTAACCATTCAAACAATCATAGAGCGCTTGGGGTACAAGGATAAAGCCTTTTTTTATAAACGCTTTAAGCAGCTTGTAGGAGTTACACCGCGCCAATACCGAAAAATGCGAGAGGAAGAAAACTAATGTATGAAGACCTTTTTGACGACGTTCATTTGACTGTTGTTGAGCAGCCGATTGACTGGGTAGGGGAATTGCCGCTTTATCGTGGGCACATTAAGGAGTTGCCGTTTATCACAGGAGAAGGACCTTCGAAAAAAGCGATGTATCGCCAGTTAGCAGAGCAATACCAGGAATATGCAGCCTTGAATCAGGTGGAGGATAAAGAGGAAGATATGACCTCTTCATTATTAACACCGGAGCAGTTACTGAAATATTATGATGGTGAGACCTTCGACGGTTTTTCTTTAGGTGATTTATTAAAGGACGAGTAAAGCAAGTTTGTATACCTTTTCAATGATTTCCGCTAGACTAAAAAGAAAAAGGGCGTGAAGTGATGTCACCGATTGAAGAATACATCAATGATGCTGAAAAGGACCAACAACCAATGCTTAAGGAAATCTATCAACTTATTAAAGAAATGCTCCCAGTCGAAACCACTGAAAAACTCTCTTATGGTATGCCAACCTTCTATTTAACGGAAAATTTGGTTCACTTTGGCGCGATGAAAAAACACCTAGGTTTCTATCCGACACCAAGTGCAATGTCGGCATTTGAGAAACAACTGAAGGATTATAAAACATCAAAAGGCGCTTTACAATTTCCATATACGAAAGAGTTGCCGAGAGAATTGATTACAAAGATGGTCCGATTTCGTCTAAAGGAAGTGGTGGAGAAAAATGCTTAAGGGAATAGAGATTATGCTATATGTCGATGATGTCGCGGGAGCCGCAGCTTTTTGGCAGGAAGGATTAGACGGGAAAATTGCTTCGCAGCAAACCATGCCGGATGACTCTTTACAGGTGACGGTAGAATTATTTGAAGCGGTCCAGCTGGTTCTATTTGATCGCCGCTTTATTGAAGAGGTGTCACCGGAGGTAGTTGATAACTTTCCTTCGCTGCTATTAAAGGTAACTGATTTAGACAGCTATCATGAGCGACTGAAAAGACTTAGTCCGAATGTAAATCCTATGATGGAGCAAGGCGGAAAGCGTCTATTCAATTTCGCCGATCCTGAAAATAATTATTTTGTGTTGAGTGAATGACCTTCAAGTAATTGAGGGTTATTTTTTTTGAAAGCATAATGCAGCTATGAAATAGCAATCCGTTATTAAAACTCATTGAAACCTAGCTGCTTTATTTGACGAATATCATCAAACTATTACTTGATTTAAGTCAAAATTCTTGTGAATTGTTGTATTATCTTAAGAGGAAAAAGAGCTTTCATTGATTATTTTATTTAAAGGAGAGTATTATGGTACAAATTTTGTTGGGACTGTTAGGCGTCCTATTGGTTTATTATCTTTTTTATTTTGTTCGCGATTTGATTGCTGAACGTGGAAACTGGGGCGGTGGGAACTTCTTGGTTTCTGGTGTGATTGGTTTTATTACTGACGCGATGGATACGCTGGGAATCGGAAGCTTCGCGCCAACGACGATGCTGCTGGAAACGACGAAGCAATTAGACAATGACCGTCAATTGCCGGGAACATTGAACGTTTCTCACACAGTTCCAGTTATTATTGAAGCATTTATTTTTATTACAGTTGTCAAAGTAGCACCGCTAACCTTATTTTCATTAGTTCTCGCAGCAATCATAGGTTCATATGTTGGTTCAAAAACCGTCAGCAAGCTGCCTGAGAAAAAAGTGCAGTTTTATATGGGGATCGCGTTGATTATCACTGCGGCCTTGATGGCGTTGAAGCAATTAGGCCTACTTGATTTATTAGGAACAGGCAATCATTTGACCAGCTTGACGGGGATAAAATTGATTGTCGGTATTGTCGGAAACTTTATTTTAGGCGCATTAATGACGATCGGTGTGGGTCTATACGCACCATGTATGGCAATGGTATACATGCTAGGCTTGAGTCCATTAGTCGCTTTTCCTATCATGATGGCTTCTTGTGCCGGATTGATGCCGGTTGCAGGAACAAACTTTATTAAATCAGGTGATTATTCTCGTAAGGTCAGCCTTGGAATTACGATCGGCGGAATCATTGGGGTGATCATCGCGACGCGTTTTGTCACTGGTTTAAATATGAACGTATTGACTTGGGTTGTGATTGCGGTAGTTCTTTATTCAGGTTTTACTTACATCCGTAAGGGAATGCAGGTGGTTACAGGGAGTCTGAAGAAGTCTTAGAGAGAAATCTCTAGGGCTTTTTTTAAATTCAGTGAAAGAAGCTATTCATGCATTGATTTTTGGCAGATAATAACTAAAAGAATGTACGGATAGGAGACAGGATGGATCAGGAATTATTAATCATTGAATTGCTTTCTGCGGCAGAGCCGATATACAAGCGAGCAAGAAAGAATCGCCAAAAAAATCTGGTGTCTGCCTTTTTATTTTTAATAATCACAAGTGTGCTCTTTTTTGGAATCGGCAGTTTTGTCTATCAGCAGTTAGAAATGCGTGTACGCTCGATCGACAGCGGCTATTGGTTACGGGGATTTTATCATTTTTCTCTCGTGCTGGGACTGCTTAGTGTGCTCGCAGTGGTGCTCTTTTTCATTGTAAACGTGATTCAAGGAATCGAGCTGCGCCGTTCGTTCCAACGATTTTTGGAACGACAGGTGAAAAAAGCTGCGAAATACCCGGTCGTCTATCAAGATCAGGAGGCCTATTATTTAGCGGAAGAAAAGCGAAAGCCCGTGATTCGTCTATTAAAAATAGAATGTATTGAATTAACGACGACCTTCGACGGCGCGACGATCTATTTAGGCAATCATCAAGAGTTTTGGGGCTTTTCTACCGTTCAATTATTTGTGGTCAATGAAGACCCCGAGCGACTGCCAATGACCTTTCCAAAAGCACAGGAAGTAAATCAGAAATGGGTGCTTCTGATGATCAGCCTGCTTTTTCTAGGAGCAGCCGGGGTATTTACGTATGATGGACTGAATCGTCATCAAAATCTTTATGGTGGTCACTCAGAACCAGCGAAGTCCACAGTATCAAGCGAAGCTGCACCACTTTCGAGCGATGATTTGATAGTCCAGCAGGGAACGGCACCAGAAAAACGGACGAATCAGGCCAATCAATTGGATTTGAATAATGAAACCTATGAGCTATATATGACAACCGATAGCGGAAGTACTTGGTCATTTGTACCGCTGAAATCAGAATGGATGCGCTCTGGCAGCTATTTGTTAACTAGCGGCGAGATTCCGCTGGGCTACTGGATGGATAAAACCTATAATATTGCGCCAGATTTTTCTTGGTTTATTTATTCCGATAACGAAAAGGAGTTGTCTTTCTTATTTTCCCACGATCAAGGGAAGACATGGCAAAAATCCCTCGTCTCAGAGAATGCTCAGAGGATTCGTTATCGCAAGGCGCAGTTTTTCGCTGATGGCAGCGGTGTACTGGTTTATTCTAATGCTTCACCAGAGGTATCTTCGGAAGGATTAGAAATCTTCCAAACGAATGATTTTGGTAAAACGTGGTCTAGAAGCAATGGGACAACCATTAATCAGCCGGTTCAAAATGTTAGCTTTGTCAATCCGACACTGGGCTTCGTTTCTACTCGGGAGAACCTATACTACACTAATAATAGCGGCAGTTCCTTCAAAGAAGCGGTCGTGACAATTCCCGCGGATTATCAGACCGGTGGATTGGATCTTTTCCAAACGCCCAACGAGGTGACACAGGTCAGTACCAATCAATTAGAAACGAAATTCTATTTATTGAAAATGGCGGGGATTGATCAGGGGAAAATGTTTGCTTGCCTGTATCGTTCTTCTGATAATGGCGAGACGTGGCAATTTGCCGAACAGCTATCGGAAGTAAAGCCGACTGAATAAGTTTACACTCTAGCCTTTTCTTGCTATACTGCTCGGTTACAGAAAAAAGATGATGGAGTGATTCGATGGAAGCTAGATTGGATAAAGGCCCGTTTTATCATGGAACGAAAGCTGATTTGAAGGTTGGAGAATTATTGGAGGCTGGAAAAAAATCAAACTATGGCAAACAAGCTAAAGCGAATTTTGTTTATTTTTCGGCGACGATGGATGCGGCAATCTGGGGTGCTGAACTGGCGTTAGGAGATTCCCCACAACGGATTTATCAAGTGGAACCGACGGGAGTTTTTGAGGACGATCCTAATGTTACGAATAAAAAATTTCCCGGAAATCCCACTCGCTCGTATCGCACGCGTCAGCCTATAAAGGTTGTTGGTGAGGTAAGAGAATGGACTGGGCACTCTGAGGAGCAGCTGCAAACAATGTTGGCGCATGTCGAAAAAATGAAGCAGCAGGGTATCGAAGCCATTAATGAATAATCGACTTGCCATTGTCAGTGTTTTTATCTGACAATACGCAGCCAGAGCGCAGCTTCCAACTGGGTAAATTGTTCTTTAAAACAGCCGTTATCCCAAATATTGATGAAACGACAACCCAAGCTTTGGAAGAAATGGTTCCGTTGTATATTAGCTTAATTTAATTTTACAGGATCGATCGTAGGTTATTGCGGTCGATTTTTTTGTTTTCTTGATAGTTGTCAATTATTTCTCCTTAGGATCTTTGTAAACTAATAGTGAAAAGAAGAGGGGTGAGAAAAATGATGTATCAGAAGGAAATAATCGCACACAAAAAAGCCATCACCTTCGTCAGCGGCTTCTTTATTGTCGTAGCGATTGCCGCCAAAGTCCTATTTCATCAAATGACAGTCTACGATAGTGGGATGGCACTGGCATCGATTTTTGGTGTAGCACCAATTGCGATTCAAGCATATCAAGCAGCGAAGGTGAAGGTCATCAGTATTGATTTGTTAGTCACCATTGCGGTGGTTGGTGCGTTCATTATTGGCGAATACAATGAATCAGCGATCGTGACCTTCCTGTTTTTACTAGGCCATTTACTTGAGCAAAAAACATTGGAGCGCACCCGCTCAGCAATACAAAAACTAGTAAAGCTGGCACCTGCAACGGCTTGGAGACTGATAGGAAATGCCGCAGAAGAAATCGATATTGATGAAGTCGCAATTGGTGATCGTTTATTAGTTAAAACAGGAGCACAGGTTCCTGTGGACGGGTATGTGATCGAAGGGACCGGCTATCTCAATGAAGCAAATGTTACCGGCGAATCAAATCCTGTATTTAAGGAAAAGAACGATCAGGTATTTGCTGGAACGTTCTTGGAAAATGGCACGCTAAAAATCGAAGCGCAACGAGTTGGTGAAGAAACAACTTTTGGAAAAATTATCGAGTTAGTGGAAGAGGCGCAAGACAGCAAGTCATTGGCAGAACGTTTTATTGATCGCTTTGCCAAGTATTACACTCCGCTTATTTTAGTTTTAGCCGCGCTTATTGGGATAATAACACGTGATGTTCGCATAGCAATCACGATTCTGGTACTTGGATGTCCGGGGGCGCTGATTATCGGGGTGCCTGTGTCGAATGTTGCGGGAATCGGAAATGGTGCGAAGAACGGCATCTTGATTAAGGGTAGCGAAGTAATGAATACCTTTAGCCGTGTGAATACGATGGTTTTTGATAAGACGGGGACGTTGACTAACGGAAAACCTAGTGTAGCGTTCGCAAAAGCTTATGGAAATCAAGCGCGTGACTATTTACTTTTAGCAGCAGCCATCGAAAGTGAATCTGATCATCCGCTAGGACGGGCGATTGTTGATTATGTAGAGGATAAGGCAAAAACAGCAGAGATCAAAGTGACGGATACAGTGGTTGAAAAGGGCAAGGGAATGATCGCAACAGCTGACGGTGTTCAATTAGCGATCGGAAACAAAGCATTGATGCAGGAGCAGAGTATTTCACTTCCGGTTGTCGTGAAGACTGATGTCGAGCAATTACAGCTGCAAGGTCATTCAATCGTCTTCGTAGCAGCAGAAAATCAAGTGGTGCAGGTGATCGGAATCAAAGATCAACTTCGTCCAGAAGCAGCGGAGACGCTCGATAAGCTAAAGAAAAATGGCATTAAGCGCTTGATCATGTTGTCTGGTGATAATCAAACAACAGCTGAAATCGTTGGGAAGGAATTAGGCTTATCTGAAATTTATGGGGAACTGCTGCCTGAAGAAAAGTCAGCCTTTATCCATCAATTACAGGAGGCTGGTGAGGTTGTTGCCTTTGTTGGAGATGGGATCAATGACAGTCCTTCGATTGCATTAGCTGATATCGGCATTGCCATGGGCGGCGGAACAGACGTGGCGGTGGAAACCTCAGATATTGTATTGATTCAGTCAAAACTAGAAAAGCTGGTCCATGCGTATCGTCTAACGAAAAAAACAGTATTGAACATGAAGGAGAACATCGCGATTGCGATTGGGACAGTTCTATTTTTACTGATTGGTTTGATTTTTGGTTATGTCTATATGGCTAGTGGAATGTTCTTCCATGAATTAAGTATCCTAGTGGTGGTCATTAATGGGATGCGTTTGCTTTCTTATCACACAAAAAATTCAAAACTTGATAGAAATCAATTTGTTATGGAACAGGACTCAGTAGAATAGGAGTATCAAGAGAAATGAGGGGGAAAACAACCATGAAAAGAGTCATTATTCAATTAGGCACCTTAACGTGTCCATCATGTATGCAAAAAATTGAGAACGCGGTGGGTCAGCAAGAGGGTGTTGATAAGGTAAAAGTTCTATTTAACGCTAGTAAAGTTAAAGCGGATCTTCGTTTGGATGAGACGAGCCCGGATGCTTTAAAAAAGGTTATTGAAGATTTAGGGTACGAAGTAGAAGCAATGAAAGTAAAGGAGTTGGCATAAAATGAACGCAGAGGAAACGTATCAAGCAGAACGAATAAAAAGTGAAGCGGATCATCACACACCGACAGCTGCTGCGATGATCAGCCATATTTTAGCCAATTTATTTATCCATCGTGTGAAATTACGCCAAGCGGAGTATTATTTAAAAGGTAGCGTGCGAGGTTTTGCTGAGCCTAAACTGAAAACGATGATTGTCGAAGAGGATCAGTTGTTTGACGAATTGAGCCGCTTGGTATTAGATGAAGGAGAGCTCATTCCTACAACTCTAGAGGAATTTACGAGCTATGCGATGATCAAGGAAAGCGGTCGGCTGAAATATGAAGCGGCTGATTATATTCTTAATGAGCTCGTCACTGATTTATCTACTCAGAATTTATTTATCACTCGTGGAATTGCATTAGCTGAAAAGGAAGAAAAGTTCGGCTTAGCTGAATACCTGAAAAAGCTTTATACATGGATCAAACACCAAGTATTGCTTTGGCAGCGCTATTTAGGAAATGATGTGCACGAGGAATTTGAAAAGGATGATGACGAATAGCTGAGGATCATCATACAAACTAAGGAGGGTCTCCATGCATCAAGAACATCTATGTGTTTCTTTAGTTCCATTATTTAACCATCTTGAGCTTGCGGATCAAAAAAAGATTCACGCGTTAATCAAGCATCGGATTGTTGATAAAGGGGAACAGGTCTTTACACCAGACGGAGAAGAACAGCTGGTCATTGTGGCTCGTGGAAATATAAAAGTGTATCAGCTTTCGTCAAATGGCAAGGAGCAACTTCTGCGTGTGGTAGCGCCTGGTGGTTACGAAGGTGAAAATCAATTGTTTGGTGTGCGGAATGAGGTATTGTTTGGTGAAGCATTGGAGCCTACGGAAGTTTGTATTCTGAAGAAACAAGATTTTTCTAAATTGTTACTAGACTATCCGCAATTAAGTCTGAAGCTATTGGAGATTAATGCGGCAAAAATGGTCAAGACTGAGCAGCAGACGCAGTTTTTGATGATGGAAAAAGTAGAAGAACGTCTAGCGACTTATCTGCTGGATTTGGCAAAGGTTGCTGAAGCGAATACCTTCATTTTACCAATGAAAATGAAGGAGTTGGCTTTGTTCTTAGGAACGACACCAGAAACACTGTCTAGAAAATTTAAACGATTAGAAAAGCTGAAGCTGATTAGCCGGGAGAGGCGGCAAATTGTTTTATTAGATAAGAATGGATTGGAGGATCTATAAAGAGGAGAGTGTGACAGTCACACCCTCCTATTTTCCTGATTATTCAAATGCTTGGTTGACGTCTTCAAGCATCATTTTAACGGATTCCAATCCGCCACCGCTTAGGTACCAAACATCCGGCTGTAATGAAATGACTTTTTTGTCTTTGCCGGCAGTTGTTTGAGCGACTAATTCATTGTCAGCGACATTATTATTACTGTCATCGCCACCGATTGCTTTCGTCCGATCAACGACAAACAATACATCTGGATTTTTATCTAGGACATATTCATATGAAACGCTTTGACCATGTGTAGAGGCTTTGATGGCATCATCTGCTTCTGCAAAGCCGAAGGTATCGTAAACAATCCCGAAGCGTGAATCTTTCCCATAAGTAGACAATTGACCTTCGTTAACAAGCACAGTCAATGCTTTGTCTTTACTTTCAACAGCTTTTTCTTTGGTTTCTTTGATGCTGGTTTCAAGCGCTGCTAATTGTTTTTCGGCAGCTTTTTCCTTGCCAAAGATTTTTCCTAAGGTTTCAACATTTTGTTTGATAGAATTCCAGGTATCAGAAGTGTCCACCGCTAGATACATGGTTGGAGCGATTTCTTTTAATTGTTCTAAAAAGTCGCTTTGTCGGCCAGAGATAATGATCAAATCAGGTTTCATTTGATTGATTTTTTCTAAATCAGGTTCCTTAATCCCGCCAGCTGAATCGACCTTCTTATAGTCATCTAAGTAAGCGGGCAAATTATCCGTTGCCGCACCCACGACTTTATCACCTACTCCTAGTGCATCCAAGGTATCTAAAGACCCGTTATCGAAAACGACGACCTTTTTAGGATTCTTTGGTACAGTTACTTTTCCGTTGGAGTCATTCACTTCAAGCGTCTCTTCTTTGGCTGTGCTGCTTGTCGCGGCTTTCCCCGTCGAATCGCTGCTTACTTCATTATTTGTCGAACCGCAGCCGACCAATCCTAAACTAAGCAACACCATCGATAAGCCAACAATATATTTTTTCATTTCTGTTTCCTCCTAATTTATTATTAAATTCCTCACTGTTAAATGAGGCTAAATACCATGTTTAATTGAAATACATACAAAAGCGTTTGCCGTCTAGTTCACAGATTTTTATATCCATTTCGTATAATGCGTTCAATATTTGTGGTTGGATTATTTCTTCCATTGATCCATGAGCAAAAATTCCGCCATTCTTCATGGCAACGATCTCATCAGCATAAGTCGCCGCGAAGTTAATATCGTGAATGACTAGCAAGATTGTTTTGTGTTCTTCTTCTACCAAGCGTCGCAGCGTCTTCATTAGCTGGACGGAGTGGTTCATGTCGAGATTATTCAAAGGTTCGTCCAGAAGAATATATTCGGTATCCTGTGCTAAGATCATGGCAATATAAGCACGTTGCAGCTGACCTCCAGATAACGTATCAATTCTATCTTCTGCCATTTCGACTAAACCGAGTTTTTCTAAGGCATAGCCGATCAATTCTTTATCTTCGCTAGTTAGTCGGCCTTTTGAATAGGGGAAGCGGCCAAAGCTAACGAGTTCACGAACAGTGATGCGCAGATTCACGCCGTTGCTTTGTTTTAGGATTGATAATTTTTTCGACAATTCATTGGAGCGCCAAGCTTTGACCTCATTGTGATCGAGATAAATTTGTCCGGCATCGATAGAGATCAACCGACTGATCATCGACAGTAAGGTACTCTTACCAGCGCCGTTTGGGCCGATAAAGGCCGTCAGTTTTTCTTCTTCGATTGGCAAGCATACCTCGGTGACCACCTTTTTTTCACCGTAATTCTTTGACACTTCTTTAAGATCAATCATCGTTGTCGTCTCCTCTCATAAATGATTTTGCCGATAAAGTACAAGCCGCCGACGAATTGTGTGACGACACTGACAGTTGTTTTTAATTGGAAAACTTGTTCGACTAAAAATTGACTACCGACTAAAAAGATGATTCCTAGTAAAACCGCGGTAGGAAACAAATAACTATGACGGTAAGTCGGCATCAGCTGATAACTAATATTCGCGACAATAAATCCTAAAAAAGTGATTGGTCCGACTAAAGCAGTCGCTGTTCCAGTTAAGAGACTGACTAGAAATAAAATCAAAATCTGAAACTTTTTTAGTGGAATCCCGAGATTCGTTGCTTGATCGTCTCCTAAATGCAGGACATCTAAATAGCGATTAGCAGCCAATAAAACCAAAGAGCCCAACAGGATAATTCCGGCGGCCAACCCTAAATGTGTCGTATTGATATTGCTGAAGCTGGCAAACAGTCGTCCCTGCAGCAAATCATATTCATTTGGGTCCATGATGACCTGCAGAAAATTACTCGTGCTGCTGAATAAGGTACCGAGGATCATTCCTAACATCAATAGGATAAATAGATTATTTTGCTGCTGTTTTAGCAGAACATTAGCTAAGAGCAAACTCAATAAAGCCATCAAAAAAATGCTGATTAAGAAAGTAGAGGTTTGTTCTTGTGAGAGCATGTTGACACCACCCACGAAAAAGAACAATAGTGTCTGGATCAATACATATAAGGAATCCAAACCTAGAATATTCGGCGTCAAAAACTGGTTTTGAGTCAGTGTTTGAAAACTGACAGTTGCTATTCCAGTCGCTAATGCAACAAGTAAAAAGGCCGCTACCTTTTTCCCTCGCAGCATCCAAGCAAATTGAAAATTGCCATAGGTATTATAGGTTAAGTAAAGTCCGCATAAGAGTAGGGCAAGGACAGTGAGTCCAGCTAAAAGCAATTCTTTTTTTGGCAGAGAAAATTTCATGCACGTTTCCTCCCAACCAATAAGTAAATAAAGATTAAGCTGCCTAAAATACCGACCGTCAAGCTGACTGGTATCTCATATGGTGCGATGACGATGCGGGAGAGAATGTCACAGACCATTAAAAATAGACTGCCGCTCACTGCGGTAATCCATAGATTCTGCTTTACATGATCTCCATAAATAAGCGAAACGATATTCGGCACGATCACACCTAAAAAAGGAACGGTCCCCACCATGATTAAAACCAGTCCGCTGGCTGCTGCAACGAGACCAATCCCAAGCGTTTGGATCAAGCGATAATTCACGCCTAAATTAATGGCCACATCTTCGCCTAAGCCAACAATTGTGAAATAATAGGCAAATAAGTAGATAACCAAAAACAGTGGAATCGTTAGATAAAGCAATTCATAGCTGCCTTTAGCCACTAGTGAAAAATTCCCCTGCAACCACGAAGACATGTTTTGAATCAGCTGAAACTGATAAGCAAAAAAGGTAGCGACTGATCCGACAATATTACCGAACATTACTCCTAATAAGGGTAAAAAAATCGGCTCCTTTGTTGGGAGCAACCGACTTAACCCCAGAAAAACCATCGTACCAAGAAAGGCAAAAATAAATGCGGCCAAAGTCCGAACAGTCGTAGAAGCATTAGGCAAAAAGAGCATGACCAATAAAATTCCTAAACGGGCACTATCCATCGTGCCAGCAGTTGTTGGTGAAACGAATTTATTTTGTGTGAGCTGCTGCATAATCAGACCGCAGATACTCATCGTTGCGCCTGCTAAAATCAAGCTGACGGTACGCGGTACACGTGTAGTAGCAAGAATCAGCCACTGTTGTGAATCTCCTTGAAATAAAGCCTGCAGCACCAAATCTTTTACTCCGATAAAAATAGAGAGAGCGCTTAACAAAAATAAAACCAAAAGAATCCCTATTTTTCTCAATAACTCATCTCCTTATATAGTTGATAATGATTCTCATTCTCTCTGGTTATAAAGTTTAGGTGAAAAACCAAACAAATGCAAGTGATTTTTAATGATCTTCTTGATAAAAATTACTTATATTTATCTTTTGCTTATTACTAAAGGACGTATATTTCGAAACACAGCATGGGTTATGTGGGATCGTTTGAAGACAAAATTTGCTGAAAAAAAAGACTGGGAAGTTTTTCCCAATCTTTTAAGTAAAAGGTTCTATTTTTTCATGACAAGAATCGCCCTCTTGGTTGAAGTAAGAATTGGCATATACGAATGGGTTACGAGTTCCCAGCCTTCAATTGCACGACTATGAATCAAATCATCTAGATGACCTGAATTCCATGTACTAGCACTCTTTTTATCATTATATGTATATGCTGAGTAAAGAAGGAGGGGCGTAAACAGAAATGATTGTTTCGTAAAATACGGAAAGTATTAGACTGAGGTTCTTCTAGTTGTTCAGGAACTATAGGTTCCAATTTATTGCTGGTCTCTGTCAGTAAGCATTTGTTTATACGTCGCTTGCTTCATTTCTAAAAAGTTTAGGTGTTCGTCGATTTTTCTTCTTTCAGATAATAGGCGATTTCTTTGAGTCGCTAAAAGCTTTAGACGCTCTTCAATCGTCTGATCTCCTTGCCTACGTAGCTCTGAATATTGTTGGATTGTTTCCAGTGCCATACCAGTTTGCTTTAATCGATAAATGAAACGTAACCATTCAATGTCGGCTTCGCTATACTCGCGATAGCCGATTTTATTCTTAGCAGGAGCACTGATTCCTAGCTCTTCATAATAACGCAGAGTAGGAACGCTAAAGCCAGTTATTTTGGCAACCTCACTAATTTTGTACATCAAATTTCTCCTTTTTCCTAGTGATTAAAAAAAATACTTGCTGTAAAGCCTACTTGATAGTTTATTGTACTTTATCATAAAGGAGGCAGGAACTGCTATGATTGATAAAAGATTGGAACAAGGAATTAAAAATTTGCAGGAGATTGATGGAGAAGCTGGAGAACGAGTGATTGAGAGCCTCGAAACGATTGCACCAAATGTCGGACGCTATATTTTAGAATTTGCTTTTGGAGATATCTATAATAGTGATACCTTATCCTTTCGTGAACGGGAGATTGTCACGATTACAAGTTTATTGACCCAAGGAGATACTAAAAATCAACTAATGGTGCACATCAATGGATCGCTGAATGTTGGTATTACAGAAGAAGAGATTATCGAGATTTTTACCCATTGCATTCCCTATGTGGGTTTTCCGCGGGTACTCAATGCAATCACAAGCGCCAAGGAGGTTTTTGAATCTAGAAATCACGCATCAGCGTGATTGTGATTATCAATTTTTCACAAGCTATTGACATTACCCTATCAACTTAGGTACCGTTAGAATAGTAACAGTGAATGCGTTACCAAAAAGGAGGAATAGGTTATGTTTGATTTGAGTGGAAAAGTAGCTGTGGTAACTGGTGCCAGTAGCGGATTAGGTCGCGATGCGGCAATTGCGTATGCCGAAGCTGGAGCAGATGTGGTTTTATTAGCTAGACGTTTGGAACGTTTAGAGGAATTGGCGGAAGAGATTAAGAAGATGGGTCGCGATGTTTTGGCGATCAAAATGGATGTGACAGATGAAGAAAATGTTAAAGCGGGTATTCAACAAGCCTTTGATCATTTTGGACATCTAGATATTTTGCTGAATAATGCAGGGATCGCGGTGCATGGCGGTGTAGATTCCTTAACCGTAGAGGCCTTCGATAAATCAATGGACGTGAATGTCAAAGGAATCTTTTTAGTTAGTAAATATGTTGTTCAGCACATGATCGAAAATAAATACGGTAAGATTGTTAACGTAGCGTCAATCAACGCGGTGATGGCGGACAAAGCCGATATTTTTATTCGCCACTCATACAATGCCAGTAAAGCAGCAGTCGTTGGACTAACCAAAGGAATGGCTGCCAGTTACGGAAAACATAATATTACCACTAATGCAGTAGGTCCTGGGCTGTTCGAATCAGAAATGACTGAGGATACCTTATTCAAGTCGGATGATTTCTTGACCATGTACAACACGATGAATCCGATGAGTCGCCCGGGAAGACGTGGAGAATTGAATGGAACAATTCTTTATTTCTCAAGTGAAGCGTCCAGCTATACAAATGGACAGTTCATCATTGTTGATGGGGGAACATCCATCGTTTAAATCAATTAACGGAGCACTTTCTCAAAAGAGAGGGTGCTTTTTTGTCGCTCATCACAGCATTTTAACAAGATCGAGTCTCTTTCGTTCCTATTTTTGCTACAATGAGCAGGTACATAAACAATTGAGCGATTGATTAAAGAAGAAAAATCAAGGAATAGGGAGGATATACATGAAGAATTGCCCTAATTGCGATCATGAGAATTTGACCGATGCGCGTTTTTGTGAAGAGTGTGGACAGCCTTTTACGATAGAGATAGCTGAAAGCAAAATCCAGGATTTTCACTTTTGTTCCAATTGTGGAGAAGCGATCCAAGCGAAGGCAGTCTTTTGCTCTAATTGTGGACAACAGCTAAAATTGTCCTCTAACTCAATGGTTAAATCGAGAAAAGAACTTTCAAGTAAACAAAAAATGGCTCTTTGCGGCATACTTGCAGTAATTGTGCTACTTATAAGCGGTCTTTTATTTGGTTGTTATTATTATAGCTATCCGCAGCAGTTGGATCGCTTAGCCCAAACCTTCAAAACACAAGACCCAAAAAAGATCTCAGAGGTTGTCACCTCAGAAGATCCTAACTATAGGGTTACTGCAGGGGAGTTGAAAAAATTTATCAGCTATTATCAAGAGGAGAATCATAAAGGTGAATTTGCTGATTTTTTGTACGATTTGAAAAATAATCCGGGACAATTAGCAGATTTTTCACTTCACCAAAGAGGAAGGTACTTCGGGGTATTCCCACGCTATCAATTAGTGATCCAGCCTGTTTATTTGACGGTTACGGCAGATCAGGCGGATATTCAGTTAGCACTTGATGATAAGAAATTAGCGACATCAAAAAGCGGCAATTATCAGATAACTTGGGGTCCTCTCACACCTGGAAGTTATCAAGTTGCAGGAAAATCAGATGATGTGCAGTCTGTATCTAGTCAAAGGCTGATTCGCTATCAGAATCCTGATTTTGAGACAGATAGCCATGTTACTGTCAGTCTTCATAAGATTTCCTTCAAAGTTACCTCAAATAGAGATGGTGCGAACGTTTTGGTAAATGATCAAGCTGTTGCTACGATCAGAAATGGACAGGCGGAGATCAAAGATATGGTCTGGCATCAGGGGTTGACGATTCAATTAAGCGTTAAAGACAACCAGGATCAATTGAAAAGTGCGATCTATCAAATTGCCGCTGGTAAATATTTAGCGGAAGAGTATCATGCGAATCGCCCTGAATCAGAAATCAAGCTAGATTTTTAACTAAACCTAATGAAGCGGACTGATCAAATCGAATGCTTTATAGTAATGTAACAGATGATACAGAAGAAGAGGAGTGCCTAAAAAAATTAGGCGCTCCTCTTTTTGAATCAATAGCATTTGGCGCAGGCTGTTAACCCGCGAGCTTGAGCTTCTTCTAAGGTAGCAGGGGAGTAGGTACCGTTGCCGCATTTATGAGTGTGATATTTGCTGCCTGTGGGTGTAACGTAAACCGTTTGTCCTTGAGCAGGCTCAGCAGCCTGCTGAGCCTGGGCCTCTTGCTGAGCACGTGCAGTTTCCTCTGCTTGAGCTTGCGCCGCTGCTTCTTGAGCGATGCGTTGTTCTTCGGCCTGTTTAGCCGCCGCTGCTTCTTCGGCGATGCGCTTTTCTTCGGCTTTTTTAGCTGCTTCCGCTTGTTCTGCTGCACGTTTTTCCTCGGCTTCTTTTGCCTCTTGTTCCTTTTTCTGCCGTTCTGCTTCTGCTTTTTTGGCTGCTATTTCTTCTTCCAGTGCTTTTAAATGAGCCGTTACTGCTGCTTGATTGTACCCTTTATCAGCTTGTGCGTAGTTTTCAATGCTCCAAATATTTTGTTTTCGTTCCTTGGCCTGTTGCTCGGCTTTTTTGATCTTGTCTTGATATTTCGTATTTTTATTTTTCGTACTGCGTACCATCCCCAAGCCTTCATTAGCAAGGGTTTCTTGTACGAGTTTACCATCTGCCCAAACATAAACCAGTTCTCTTTTTTTACTATCACGCTTCTTGCCCTTGTCGTACTCGATCTGAATTTTTTTTGCATTTTTCAGTAGTTCTTTTGTCCGATTTTTGGCTTCTTTTGCGTAAGGACTCTCCTTTTTTAGCTCAGGAGTATCAATCAGTAAATATTTAGCTGTAATGTTCTTACCATTTTTCAGTTTGAAGCGTGTTGTGTCGCCGTCAATATATTTCTTGACGTTGACCGTAATTTTCTTGTTGGCAGTTCGTTTAATCTTTGCCTTTTCCTCAGTCTTTGTTTTAGCAGCCTCTGCTTGATACTGTGGTGTCGGCGTAGAAAATAGAAAACTAAATAATAGTGCAAATGTAACCCCCAGCTTAACCCCAATCTGCTTTTTCATTTATTATCCTCCTTCTATAATTTGTTTAAAAATAATTATTTAACCATGTAGGTGTACTTAAATGATACTACATCTTTTTATAAATTTGATATTAAATCAAACTAAATAATTTTTTAGAATTTTAATAATCGGATATTGAGATAGGCACATGTTTTTAAATGACTAAAAAAGTTATTTAGATTTTCCAAGATAAATTTCAAAAATTAGGCAGTCTAGGTTCTGAAACTCTTCCAGCCATATACGTGTTTAGGTTCTACTCATTGGACAAATTAAAGGTCTTTTCATTTTGTAAAATGGACTCTTATTTCTTGAAAATAGAGTTGATGGATTATTGTTAGGTATCTAATAATTAGAAATAGAATTTTTTTGTTGACAATTTTTTTTGAAGCGTGTATATTCTTTTCGAACAGTTAGATACCTAATTATTTTGCGAAGGAGGAAATCTTTTGGATAAATTGGTCATTTCAAATTTGCTGCGTTCAATTATGAATAAATCTCGCGAATCGATGGAGCAACGTGTCAAGGATATGGATATCAGCCCGCAACAAGGACGGATGATCTCTTATATCGTGCAAAACGAAGACAAGGGATTGATTCAAAAGGACTTAGCAGAAGTATTTCAACGCCGTGGAGCGAGTATTACGAGTATGTTGCAGGGGTTAGAGAAAAAAGGCTACATCGAACGCCGGATTCCAGAAAACAACGAACGGCAAAAGAATATTTTTGTATTACCTAAAGGCAAAGCATTGGTTGACGAAACAAACGAAGCTTTTTACGCAGCCGAGAAAGAATTGGTCCACGCATTGAATGAAGACGAAGTCCAACAATTGACGGAGCTGTTAAGAAAAATTGATCGAAGCCTTTAGTCAACAAGCAGCAAATGCTTGCTTGCAATAAAATAGTTAGAAATCTAACATTTAAAAATCTAATAAAAGAAGGAATTATCATGGAAGAATTTGAAGTGAATGAATCAAATATTTACTATTTAAAAGAAAGTCCGATTCGTAAAGCCATCGTCCATTTATCGATTCCGATGATGATCGGAATCTCAGCGACAACAATCTACAATTTAATCAATGCATATTTCATTGGTTTAATCCACGATACGAACATGATGTCCGCAATTACCTTAGCGATGCCAATCACGATTATTTTAATGGCTGTTGGGAATATGTTTGGAGTCGGTGGAGGAAGTTTTATCACACGGCTGCTAGGCAGCGGTGATACTCAAAAAGGGAAGAAAGTTGCTGGCTATTCTTTCTACGCAAGTATCATTCTAGGGATAATCATCGGCATCGTAGCGATCATTTTTATGAATCCCTTTGTTCATTTGTTGGGTGCAGATAGTCAAACAATACTTTACACTAAACAATATGCAACCATTCTATTTGCTGGTGTTGCCGTCAGTATTGTTCTGGATGCCTTGCTGATTTTAGTCTTTAATCTGCATGTGATCGGTGCAGGAATCTCGATTGTGATCGCAAACCTTGCATCAACAACCTATTATGTATGGTTCTTGGAGAGTAAAAGTGAATCATTGAAGGGCTTCTTAAAGCATTTCAAGCTCTCGCTCAAGGATCAATTAGAAGTCTATAAAATCGGTGTTTCTGAACTGTTCAAATCGGCGTTTATGATTGTCACAACTCTATTATTGAATAATTTTTCTGTTCAATATGGAGACAATGTTGTTGCCAGCTTTGGTATCGCCGTTCGCATTACACAATTGCCAGAATTTTTGACGATGGGGCTATTTTTAGGTGCGATGCCGCTATTCGCCTATAGTTTTTCTGCTCATAATACGAAACGCTTAAAAGAGTCGTTGAAGGAAGTTTCATTGTGGATCGGAGGTATCTCCATTTTCTTCGCACTCATTGTTTACCTTTTCCGAGTGCCTGTATTGGGATTATTTACTAATGACCCACGTGTGATCCAAGTTGGGTTAACGATCTTGGCTGCGCAATTGGTCTCTTCAGTGTTTAACGGTTTTTCCGGTCTATTTACCGGCATCTTCCAGGCCTCTGGCTATGGCTTTCAGACAGGCGTAATGTCAACGATCCAAGGCACCTTTTTTATTCCAGTTGTTTTGCTATTGCATCACTTCTACGGATTGGATGGCTTGATCTGGTCAATGACAATTACAGAAGGTATCGCCTTTGTTGCTGGTGTGATTATGCTGATTCCTTACTTGAAGAAATTAAGTAAAAATGAACTGCCAGCTTTCCAGGAGCAATAATAAGATGAATTAAAGAAATACCTCGATATTTTGAGGTATTTTTTTGGCGAGTAGAAAACCATGGTATTACTGAAAAGTATTCTTTTAATTGTCATTTTCGTTATTAATAATTAAAAAGTAGGGTTTTGTAAGGAAGTAATTAAGCTGTCATTGCGGTATTATTTAAAATAAGGATTATTTAATAATATGCATTTTTGTTAGGGAGGAAAAATTGATGTCAACACAACCTTGGGCACTATCTCAGCTACAACTTTTTGTCACAAAACGGGAAAGATTAGAAAAAGCAATAATGAAAGCGTATACGTATTCGGATGACGCGGATACGGTTATTCAATACGTTGTTGCTGTCCTTGTACGAAATGCATTGTGCATTTCTGATTTTTCACTGATTTGTCAGGATCTAGTCCGAGAGATTCTGCTATTTGCTGAGCCGACGGACGTGTTGCGTAAATTTGCCCCGCTGTTTCGAGAATTCTTTGATAGTGGAAAAGAATGGGAGCAGGTGACTAGGCGTTTATATAAAAAGACAAAAGAATATCATCGCTACAATAATCGTGTGAGTGATTGTAAGAAATACTTATTTGCAAAAACAACCCCTATCGAAGAATTAAACGGTCAACAATATAAACTAGTATCGACCTTTGAGGATGCGATTGGAAAGGTTCATACGTGGAGTCTGCGGGATGCCGATAAGAATGCCTCAGCGATGAAAATTGATGCCGTATTAGAGTTGTTGAGCTCATTATCGATTTTTGAAAAAGATGGCGTTCGTCGATTCGTGAAGCTGGAAAACTCTGAAATTGACAATTGCACCCGCCATCTTAAAATTCGCAAAGGCGAAATTGTGGAGGAGTCTGCGCAAACTTCAGCGAGTCAGACAGAAGCAGCGAAACCTAGTTTTGATTTCAGTAGGATGAGTGAAGAAGAGAGACTACAATTAGTAGAAATGTTACTACCTGAAGGCATCGTATTAGCTGATACACGTAGTGAAGGACATAAAGAAAATCCTGACAATGAAGAGATAAGTCTACCCGAAAAGTCCATCGCCACGTCGCAAGAACCGGAGTCCACTAGCGGGGCAGTAACTTCTATAGTTGAGGAAACGCCTGAGCCTGTTGAGGAAAACAAGAAACCAAAGAATCCGCAATCAATCTACAAAAAGCCCAAAAGCAAGAAGCAAATAGCGATAGAAGAAAAAACTGATTTAATGAAAAGAAAGAATAAAGGCCAAAGTAATCCAAAAAAATCAAAAGATCGTAAGCGTAGACGAAGAAAATAGGGCGGTAAATTTTATTGGCTTAATCAAAAAAAAGCGTGCTATTTTGCACCTTTATTTGTTATGGGCAAATAACTTTAGAGTTAACTTGAATAACTTCACATTGCCGGCAATCTGTCGACCGTTGAAAATCGGAATTTCCTGTAGTTACGACAGCAGTGGCAAAGTGTTGAGATGACAAGGTTTTTGATTGAAATGATTGTTATGATTGCTTAGTAATGAGCATCTAAAGCAGAGATCGACAGAAATAGGTTACTAAAGCCTAGTGGTAACAGGTATAATTTAAGATGGGTAAATCTAAAACAGTGGAATGTAAATGACAAAGATTCTGCAAAGTTGTTAGCAACAATCAGGTCAAAATCTAAAATAGTGGAACGTAAATCTCATATGCCCTTGAACGCCTGCCCTTTTCGGAACGGTTCAAACCTAAAACGAATTAAAATAGCAGTTAGCGATGCTTATTATCTGAAAATCAAATCCATGGTCGCCGCCTACCCTACTTAACTTATTCAAGACACTTTCCAACATAGGAAGGTGTTTTTCTTTTCCCGTTCTTCTTTTATTCCTAAACTCTGCAACTTTCGTCCGAAACGTTCAAGATATTTGCTAGAATTAACAATAGAATAATTATTTTTCATGAGGAGAAGGCTTATGCAGGAGAAAACTAAGGTATTGGTCATTGATGATGATCAGGAGCTTTGTTCGATTATAGATCGCTATTTAAAAAATGCTGGTTACGAGACGCAACTTGTTCATACGGGTGCTGGTGGTCTGCAATTGGCACTGTCGGGTGATCATCATTTGATTGTCTTGGATATCATGCTGCCGCAAATTGATGGTATGAGTATTTTAGCGGAGATTCGCAGGCAAAGTGTGGTACCGATCTTGATGTTGACAGCTAAAAATGAAGAGGCGGATAAGATTCGGGGACTGCAATTGGGGGCGGATGATTATTTGACGAAGCCTTTTAGCATGGCGGAACTGATGGCGCGGGTTGAGTCATTGGTTCGACGCTATACGAAATTTAGTCGAGTAGCTGTTAATGAAACGGCGTTAGTGTTGAAGCATTTAACCCTTGATAGACAAACACGGATTGTTTTATTGGAGGGGAAATCGTTGGAGCTGACAGGAAAAGAGTTTGAGCTGTTATATTTTCTGGCATCTCACAAGGGGCAGATTTTTACGAAGCGGCAAATATATCAACAAGTCTGGGGCGCGGAGTATGCCTTTGATGATAACAACATTATGTCCTTCATCAGCAAGCTGCGGAAGAAGATCGAGCCAGATGTAGCGAAGCCGTTTTTTATTCAAACCGTTCGAGGTGTGGGCTATCGGTTTAATCAGGAGGGATAAATGATGTTGGTGTTGAGTATAATTTGCTTATTGCTGGCGGTAGTATGTTTGTTGCTGATTGTGAGGCTGCGGCAAAATAGACGTCAGATTGCACAAGCAATGGTTGTATTAGAGGATATCGGAGAGGGCAATCTCGATCGAAAAATTGTTGTGGATGAAAACTCTGATATAGCGGCACTTTGTTTTCGGTTAAATGAGATTGTTTCAGAAATCAAACAACAGCTTAGCCGCTTACGGGTTTCGGAGAATGAATATCGCAAGCTGATCACTAGCTTATCCCATGATGTTCGAACACCATTGGCTTCATTGATTGGTTATTTAGAGGCGATTACTGACGGTTTGGTTACAGAAGCGGAGCAGCAGGAGTATTTGCAGGCAGCTCAAACGAAGGCCTTTGAATTAGAAACCTATATCGACACACTTTTTGAATGGGTCAAGCTCGAATCTGGTGAACGGCATTATCACTTTGAAGCAACCGATATCAGTGAGCTGTTAAGAGAGATTGTCAGTGAGTGGATTCCTCGAATGGAAATGCGGTTTAGTTTTGATATCCAGATTCCTGAAAAGGAACTTCGTTGTACGATTGATGCAGCAGCATTTCGCCGAATCATTGATAATTTATTGGAAAATTGCTTGAAGCACAGTCGGGGAAACAGAGTGACGATTAGATTATTTGAGCAGGACCAGCAAGTACGACTGGAAATTTCCGACAATGGACGAGGAATCTCAGAACAACATTTACCAAGGATTTTTGACCGTTTATATAAAGGCGATGAAGCGCGCGGTTCGAAGGGCAATGGCTTGGGTCTGGCGATCGTCCAGGAATTAGTTACCGCGCATCATGGAGAAATCAACGTTTGCAGTAAATTAGGTGAGGGAACAAAATTTTACGTGACGTTACCTAAATAAACCAGAGAAAAATAAGGATTCGGCAAGGTTAGGACAAGGTAGCGCTGCTAAGCTAAAGGTATAGAAAGGATGGTCGCTATGGAAAAATTTATTGTAAAGACCGCCGCGCTGTCGAAGCGCTACAGCGATCAGATCGTTGTCAAAGATGTATCGATGTCAATTCCTAAAGGGAAAATCTATGGACTTTTAGGTCGGAATGGTGCAGGGAAAACGACGATCATGAAAATACTGTTAGGTTTAGCAAGTGCAAGCTCTGGGGAGGTCCGATTGTTTAACCAATCGCCAAAGAAGCATCCTGAAGTGTATTCACGGATCGGAAACATGATTGAAACGCCAAGTTTTTACCCTTATTTATCAGGTCCAGAAAATTTAAGTGTTTTTTCTAAGCTGAAAGGTCAGATTCAAAAAAGCAGTGTAGAAAAGGCACTGAAGTTGGTAGATTTATCTCGAGCAGGTCACAAACGCTTTGCCAATTATTCATTAGGTATGAAGCAACGTCTGGGGATCGCCAATGCCTTGATGAATGATCCGGAATTGTTGATTTTGGATGAACCAACAAATGGTTTGGACCCGATCGGAATCGCTGAAATTCGTAAACTATTGAAAGAATTAGCGGAGGTTCACGGGAAAACGATTTTAATCTCTAGCCATCAATTGTCGGAGATTGAGCAAATCGCTGATATTATTGGTATTTTACATGATGGTGCGTTGTTAGAAGAATGTGACATGAGCCAGATTGCGCAGCATAATCAACGCTTCATCCATATTACCGTATCAGATGTACATCAAGCGACTCGTTTATTAGAAGAGGAAATGCAGCTAACTAATTATTCGGTCGCTGAAAACAATACGATCAAAATTTTCGAATTCACTTACGAGCCGCAAGAGATCAATCACTTATTTGGGAAAAATGGAATTGAGGTTTCAAGTTTATTTATCGGTTCGGGAAATTTGGAAGAGCATTTCCGGGAGATTACGGGAGGTGTTGGCATTGCTTAATGTGATTTCTGCTGAATGGCTGAAGCTTAGGAGCAACAGAATCTTTACCGTATGTTCTCTGCTCACATTACTCACCTCAGCCTTCATGGTATTTAGGGATTTGGTCATTGTTGATAATCCACCTGAAAGTTACCAAATGTGGCTGCCTAGTATCTATATAGTTGTAGGGATGGTTTTATCCATTATGAGCGGCTTCATTATTACCTTCTTGATGCAGCGCGAGTATGAAGATCGAACCATCAACAATGTATTGACCGCACCAACCTCTAGAGGGCGATATCTTTTTGGAAAATTGGTGATTTGGTTTATCTGGTATCTTGGGACGTTGATCGGTGTGGTTACCATTTATACGATTGGCGGCTGGCTGATCTATCCGGATACTTTTGGTTTAACTGGAACAAAAATACTGGTTTCGACCTTGTTAAAATACTGTTTGCTTGGATTTGTTGCTGCTATCCCTTTATTAACGATTAGCGTTGTGCAACGGAAATTATTTTATCCAACGATCATGGTTGCGCTTGTTTTTACCGGAATCCAGACGTTTGCGTTGAATATACCCTTCAAATTTGCGCGAATCATTCCATGGTCAGCGGTGGTTGTTCAAAGCTTGATGGAACTGACTTTAAAAGATGATCTATTAACATTGGGGAGTATTTTTCTGACAGGTATCGTGGGTTTATTGGCGGCTTATTGGTTATTTAAGAAACAGGATTTGTAAAAAAAGGTTTCTTTTGTAGGCAGTGCACATCTGAAAACGCTATACTAGGTATATCAGAAGAATGAATAAGATAGTGAATCATTCTAACGTACGATCAAGGAGGAACTATGGAGAATAAGGTGTTGCAGCAGCGGATTGAAACCTTTAAAGTGTTCGGTGAGACGTTAAAGGGTGCGAAAGTCTATTTTCGCGAAGATTGGGGAGTACTTTATTTTGATTTGCAGGGGAAGATGTTTGGCATGATGAGCAACCAAGCAAGTGAGGATGCCATCATAACGCTGAAAAATCTACCTGAAAAAAATGAAGAGCTGCGAGAAATTTATGTTGGTATAGTGATTCCAGGGTATTACACGAATAAGAATCACTGGAATTCGATCAAATTGACGAGTGAAGAATTAACCGATGATGTCATCAAGCAATTGATCGAGGTTTCTTATCAACTGGTTTATCAGAAGCTGACAAAGAAACAAAAGGCGGAAATTGAAGGATAAAAAATGGCGCTGCGAATTATGCAGCGTCATTTTCATTTGTTTTTTCTGACCAATGTAAAGCCAAGTAGTAGCCGGTAATCCCCATCCCAATTAAAAAGCAGGCAGCGTCGAAGCTATTGACATCTGGCTTGAAGAGCGCATAAAGGATCACGACGACCAGCCAATTTGCAATTCCCCACAATACATTTGTAGAAGCGGAAGCAGGCTTTTTCCATGGAACATCCCATTTTTCTGCAGTGATCCCCTTAACAAAATGAGGAACGCCATTGGCAAACAACATGCCTAGAACTATACAAATAATCGAATCCATCGCAATGATCTCCTTCTAACGTGTTCATCCTGTAGTATACCTCTTTCACTCTAATTTTTCTCCCTATTCTTAAAAAAACTTATAGGCGGCTGAGCAGAGAATTTAACAGCAGAGAGAAATTGATGTTATGGTGGAAATGGTTAGAAAGAATTAAATTTAAAAAATATAAGGAGGAATTCACTGATGAAAGCACCATTGATTACTATGAATGATGGACACCAAATACCGGCAGTTGGCTTGGGTACGTATCAGATTCGCGGAGGGGAAGGTTTGGATCAAATCTTGACGGCGATTCAGGATGGCTATCGTCTGTTAGACACCTCCACCAATTATGATAGCGAAGGAATCGTTGGTGAGGCAATTCGCCGCTCAGGAATTCCACGTTCTGAATTTTTTGTGACGACAAAATTGCCAGGTAAATATCATCACTATGAGGATGCATTGATGATGATTCAGGAATCATTATTCCGAATGGGCTTGGATTATTTTGATTTGTATCTGATCCACTGGCCACTCCCAAAACGTGGCTTGTACGTGGAAGCATGGAAGGCTATGGTGACGGCGCAGAAACTAGGCTTGATCCGTTCTATCGGAGTATCGAACTTTGAACCAGAGCATTTAGATAAAATTATTGATGAGACGGGTGTGACTCCAGCAATCAACCAAATTGAGATCCATCCTTATTGGGTTCAGGAACGAATGGTAGAGGCCGATAAAGAGCGTGGAATTCTAACTGAAGCTTGGAGTCCTCTAGGGCGCGGCAGCGATGCACTGAAGGAATCAGTGATTACAGAATTGGCTGAAAAATATGGGAAAACTTCCGCACAAGTCATTTTACGCTGGCATGCGCAACGGGGAATTATTCCCATTCCTAAATCACGGAATTTACAGCACCAACGAGAGAATCTGGCTATTTTTGATTTTGAATTGACGCAAACAGAAATTGAACGCATCAATCTATTGGAAAAAGCCGACGGACGAATCGAAGGACAAGATCCAAATGAATACGAAGAGTTTGACTAAGCAGCATCGCTACTTTTTTGTATTATCTTTAATAAGAAGTTAACGCCAACGCTGCCTATTCTTATCTGGACAAAGTTTATTCTACGAACAATTAATTTTTCATTCAAAAACGTTTTCAATTGTGGCATACTGAAAAGTAAGAGGAAGCTGCAAGGAGGACACAATGAAAAAAGTAGTGGCATTGATGGGTGTGTTGGCGGCGATATTACTATTTTTTTGGTTCAATCAAAAGGGTGAAGTAGAAGAGAAGGTGACAGCGGATTTTTCGCAACCGGAACAAGTCGAACCGAGCGAAGATTTTTTTACTAATCGTGATTTGAATGAGCTGGAAATGGTGACCTATTCACGCCATCAAGAGATGATGGATGATTTGACTGGAGAGGGAAAGTTAGTCAGAAAGTCGACGCATAAGGAATTTGTTGGAGCAAAAGCGAACGGCGAGGATCTTTCTTGGACAGCCTATTTCGAAAAATAAAAAACGTTTTGATCAATTTTTTGATCAAGACGTTTTTTTGTTCTACAAGAATTAGATGAAGCTACAAATTCACCTGAGTAAATCGCTGAACAGAAATTTTATAGGTTGCCCACATCGCAACGATATAAATCAGGATTCCTGAGGCTAAAATTGGAAGTTGCTGTATTTGCCCATTAAAAGTGACTGAGTCCAACCATTTAAGAGCAGGGAAGTGGACGATTACTTCTAAGATTATTGCTAATAAGGTCGCTGGAAATAATCCCTTTAGAAAAGAAGCACCTACCTTATAACCAGTTTTAAAGTAAGTCGTTAGAAAAATCAAATTGAAGCAGGCGAAGATCATCAACCCAAACCCATAGAAGGCAGTATTTGCTTCAATCCCCACTGGATTAGGTTGTGAAAACAGCTGCAGGCGTAGAAAGGCAAACGGAATTGAAATCAAGATTGTCAGCAGCTGCGAAACAAGTAATACCAGCCATTTTCCCAAGACGACTTCCGCCTTTTTCAACGGCAGCAGGGTGGAATAATAGATATCATTGGTTTCACGGGTGTACATCAAATTTACAAAGTTCCCAATCAGACTAAAGAGAAAGACCATCGTATAGGGATAACCGGGAATTAACACCAGCGGTCCCATTAAGGTGAAGACAAATAAATTTGGGTGAGCCGCTAAGCGAATCTCCTTATATAGTAAGTTAGAAATCATAATGTTTTCCCTCCATTCGTACCATGATGTCTTCTAGGCTAAGAGCTTCCATTTCATCAGGCTGCTTCAAATACTGAAAATAATCGATAAATTCTTTTTTAGGCGCATCCTTGATCAGCTCACCTTCTTTGATATAAATGATCGCATCTGCACATTTCTCTAAATCCGATGTAATATGCGTAGAGAAAAGAATGCTTTTATCCCCATTTTTAACGATCTGTTGAAAAATTTCGAGCAGTTCATCTCGCGAAACCGGATCAAGACCACTAGTGGGCTCATCAAAAATAAATAGTTGTGCTTGATGCGAAAGAGCCAAGGCAATCAAATATTTGACTTTCATCCCAGCAGAAAGTTCTTTGACTTTTTTGTTCGGTTCCAAAGAGAAGAGCTTCAAATATTTTTGATAAGCGGTTTCATCCCAATCTGCGTAAAATCGTTTCGTAACTTTAGTAATATCTTTGATTTTCTTCTCCTTATAAAAATCGATGCCACCTAAAACAACGCCGGTTTTTTGTTTGCAGGAAAGCTCATTCTCTAAAAAAAGCGTTTCAAACATCCTGACATGTCCATGATCTAAAGGAATCAAGTTTAACAGTGCTTTTAAGATAGTCGTTTTACCTGCGCCATTGACTCCGATCAGACCGACAATTTTGCCTTTTGGTATTTGAAAGCTGACATTTTTCAATGAAAACATCGGATAATTTTTAGTAAGTTCTGTTACTTCAAGTAAATGCATCATGATTCCTCCTTTTGATCAAAAATATTCTCCATCATGTTTCCGGTCATCCGCATAAAGGCCTCACTATCAATCAAGGCAATTCCTGTAGAGGCAGGGTTCGTGTCCCCAAGAACAATCAATGTATCTCCTGTTTCGATATTGAGAAGGTCGCGGGCCTTTTTAGGCAGGACAATCTGTCCACGAGCTCCTACTGGAACGATTCCAAAGATGTGTTTGCCAGCCGGGCCAATCGGGATGCCTTCAGTTTCTTCATTATGACGAATCAAATCGGTTAATGTAACATCGTACAGACTAGCTAACGCATCGCACTTCATTACGTCAGGTAAAGAATCCCCATTCTCCCATTTAGCAACGGCCTGCCGAGATACCTCTAGACGTTCTGCCACATATTCCAAAGACCAATTATTTCGATTTCTTAATGATCGCAAGTTGTTTGCGATCGGATTATTCTGATTATTCATACTTTTCATCCTCCTTGATTACACTTTATCGTACTTAAATAGAAAAAAGAACCAACTGTTTATAACGAATTTGGTTATGCTTGGTTGCATTGATATCAAAGCTTTGAATAGGCAAGGTTCAGATAGGAGTGAGAAGGCGTAGTTATCATAAATTCAACTCCCTTGTGAAAAAAATACCTAGTCTTCTTGAAAGAGTCTATGCAAACTTCAAAATAAGACTACTTTAAAAAAAGAGCGCTGAAAAATGCGGCAGCTGACAACTCGGATAAGATTTTAAGAAGCGAGCAGTAGAGTGTTTTGAATTAATAGATGTATTCGATAGGTTCTGCTTACATATAAATGAACAAGCTGATTAAAAGACGAAATAATAGGGAGAACGTAAAATATAACAGTAAGAAGAAAAAGAGTGTTAATTATTAATTCATTATCTTTGGTAACTTATTGTTTTTGTCAAATTAAGGAAGGAAAGTTTAAATGAAAAAGAATGTTTTATTAATCAGCTTAACGATACTTTCTGTGTTCAGTGCCTCTACTGCTATCAAAGCAGAAGAAGCAACCCAAGAACAAAGCCCCATCGAATCTGGAGATAGTTCAACTTCAGCTAGTGAAAATAACAATACTATTTTTTCATCAAATTCAAGTGAACTTAATGGTCAAAATATAGAAAACTCTATTGAAAAACAAACGGTAGTGGTGAATGGTGAAGTGGTAGAATTGGAGCCTCCGGTTAAAGAAGGTCAGGCCGAAGCCAATGCGACCGAAGCGCCCAAAGAAGATTTAGACCAAGGAAACGCGCGGTCATTTAGGGCTGCTGCCTCATCCATTCCAATGTATCGTTTATATAATCCTAATAGCGGGGAACATTTTTACACGAAGACGGTGAGTGAGCGAGATCACCTGCGATCGGTTGGTTGGCGTTATGAAGGGATTGGTTGGCAAGCACCAACGAACGGAAATCCTGTTTATCGCTTGTACAATCCGAACGCAGGAGATCACCACTATACGTTACTTGCGAGCGAGCGCGATCATCTGAAGAAGGTCGGTTGGCGCGATGAAGGGATCTCTTGGTACTCGCCAAATTCAGGGATACCCCTATATCGCTTATATAATCCAAATGCCAAAGCAGGGTCCCATCACTACACACCGATTACTTCTGAACGAGATAATTTAAAAAAGGCTGGCTGGCGTTATGAAGGGATTGCCTGGTATGCGGTTGGCAATGGAGAACAGAGTCATGAGGATTATCGTTTGTTAGGTGTGCGAAATTATAATCAGTATGCATTAGGCGCACCAAGTGGCTGTGAAGGCGCATCACTACTACAAGCATTACAATACAAAGGCAAATTAAGCGGCTGGAGTTTGCGCTCGTTTTTAAATACCATTCCGAAGTCATCAAATGGAAATCCCAATAATGGATTTGTTGGTTCACCATTTGTTGAAAATGCGTATACTTATTCTGCTATCTATCCAGCACCGCTTACAACTTGGGGCCAAAAATATGGGAATGTTCAAAATATATCTGGTAGTTCAATGAATACCTTGATAAATGAAGTAAAAAATGGGAATCCTGTTGTGGCGTGGGTGACAATTAATTTTCAGCCAATTCGTTGGGGAAATTGGAGTTTTGGGGTTGCTGCAAATAATAACCATGCAGTCACTTTAGATGGGTTTAATAAGGCAGGAAATCAAGTACATGTGTCTGATCCGATCAGTGGCTCTTATTGGTTGAGTCGTACGACTTTTGAAGCGATTTATAATGCAAGAAAATTTGCGGTAGTTGTGAGATAGACTTATCCCTCAAGCTAAACAAAAAAACGGCCTACGCCGTTTTTTGTTTAGCTTCCACCCATTAGGAAGTCTAGAATGTTCCAGCCATCAGAAGTCTCACTGCGGTAAAGTTCGGTATAGCCGCATTGTTTACAACTGATAGTGGTAAATTTTTTGTTTTGAACATCGAAAATTTTGGCGAAGTTTCCGCCAGTTGCTTGGAACTGGTCAGAAGTATAATGTTGACACCCACATTTATCACAAACAAATTGTTTCCTTTCCATCTCTTTTCCACTCCTTTTTCATTTTCAAGCCGTATACAATCTAGCTATGTGTTTCAATCATTGATAGTCACACGTTTGCTATCTGCAATTTTATAAACTGCGACAAGCTAGGCTTGTATCCTCTTTGATAGTTAAAATTATAACAAATTTAGCGCTTTGTTCCTCCGTCTTTAGGAGTATCTATTGAAATCTTTTTTGACAAATCATCGTTTGTTTGGTTAAATAAGAACATACGTTCGGTTAAGGAGTTGGTTTTAGATGGAGCTGGAAAGAAAAATAGAAATTTTAGCGGAATCTGCAAAATATGATGTTTCTTGTTCTAGCAGTGGTGTGGAGAATAATACACGTCAAGGAACGGTAGGCAGCACCGCAGTTTCAGGAATCTGTCATTCCTTCACGCCGGATGGTCGCTGTGTCTCGCTATTGAAACTATTATTTACTAATGCTTGTATTTTTGATTGTCACTATTGTATTAATCGAAAATCAAACGCGATTCCACGAGCGACCTTTACACCGCAAGAGGTAGCGGACTTAACAATGGATTTCTACATGCGTAATTATATCGAGGGGCTGTTCCTGAGTTCTGCGATTATCAAAAATCCGGACTACACATGCGAGCTTTTGATTAAGACCTTGAAAATTTTGCGTGAAGAAAAAGGTTTTCGCGGGTATATTCACGTCAAGGCGATTCCCGGCGCGGATGAAAAGTTAATTGAGGAGTTAGGCTTTTTGGCGGACCGTATGAGCGTCAATGTCGAACTGCCTTCCCGCGAAAGCTTGAAATTACTGGCTCCGGATAAAGATCCGTTTGACCTATATAAACCCATGAAGCAGATCACGACGGTAAAAAAGGAACAGGAATTTTTACCAGCAGTTCGGCGCGGTCCTAGTTTTGTACCAGCGGGGCAGTCCACTCAGATGATTATCGGAGCCAGTCCTGAGAGTGATCGTTCTATTGTCAAGATTTCAGAGAATTTGTACCAAAAATACCAGTTGAAACGTGTTTATTATTCAGCCTATATTCCGATTAATCAGGATAATTTATTGCCGGCAGTCACGACCGAACCGCCATTATTGCGGGAGCATCGCTTGTATCAAGCAGATTGGCTGTTGCGCTTTTATAAATTCACGGCTGATGAGATATTGTCTGAGGATAGACCCAATTTCAATCTTTATCTTGATCCCAAAGCCAATTGGGCAGTTCAGAATTATCAACGCTTCCCCGTTGACGTGCAGACTGCGTCTTATGACCAGTTGCTGCGAGTTCCTGGTATTGGACCTAAAAGTGCACAAAATATCGTAAAGGCACGAAAATACTACCGACTGCATTTAACAGATTTAAAGAAACTAGGGATCGTGATTAAGCGGGCGCAATATTTTATTGCCTGTAATCATGAAACGCCAGCAGGTTTGATTAAGGACCCTGAATGGATCATCACGTCATTAATTTCTTCGAAGCAATACGAGGTGTTGAAAAAACACAATACCCAATCGACCAGCGAGCAATTGACGCTCTTTGATGTAGAACGGTTTGAACATGCAAAAAGTAGGTGAGAGCATTGCGAGAATCAACAGAGTATTGGGAATATGATGGGAGTTTTCTAGGTTTTATGACGGTTGTTGATCGTAGTTTTCGTGAAAAGCAATTTCCAGTCATGATTTTAACCCCAGAGACAGCCGTAGAAAGTCTGTTTTTTGCAGAATGGATCGAAACAAATCCCGAACGTGGGGAAAAAATCTATCGTCGTTTACGTCAACGACTAAGGCCGGAAAATTTTCTTTTTATTCAAAATGGGTTTTATGCCACTCTTGAAGGAAAAGAACGCTATTTATTGGATGCCATCGAGATCGCTTTGCAGACGAAGGATTTATTAGAAAATCATTTAGGACATCCTTCCATCTTAGCTTTACGGAAAAGCATTCGAACGATGTTAGGAGAGAACCATCTACTGACAGGATTCGTTCGTTTTGAATACGTTGGTGACGTGCTATTCAGTAAAATTAATCCGAAACACTATGTGATGCCTTATCTTTGCCCGCATTTTGCGGAGCGTTATCCGCAGGAAAAACTCATGATCTATGACGAGACTCATGAGTTGTTAGGCATCATTGATCGCGGCGATATCCATTTGATGGAACATACCAGCTGTCCTGAATTTGCTGAAGCGAGTAATGAACAGGCAATTCGTCAGCAGTGGAAAACCTTTTTGCGTTCAGTCACGATTAATGAACGGGCCAACTATGTGGCACAGCGAAATCATTTGCCTTTGCGTTTTCGCGGCAACATGACAGAGTTTAAGTCCTAGGAAGAAGAATGCCTTTTTGTTCTAGATTAAGTAAACATTCTGCTAAATAGGAGTCGTTATGTTCAGGATAGATAGGGTGCGTAAGTGGTACTGGAGCAACAGTATCTGTCCTAGGCAGATTTTTCCCGCGGTATAATGGGTCATACCACAAAGGATCAGGCGTATAGTTGCGTTTTTCCATTTCAGCTAGGACCAAAAGATGAAATTGAAACAATTTGTAGTAAGAGTGAGTAAAGACATAATCTACTGTAGCGTGTTTCTTACCCCAGCCTTTTCCTCGCAAGGCAGCCACTTCTCGATGTTGGCCAAGTAGCTGCTGTCTAGGGAGCAGCGGAATTAACGTTTCATGCCAAAGACGCATTTTTTCTCCTCCGTTCTTAGTTAACTGAATTTTTTCATATATTGTTGGGATTTACGAATGATTTGCTCTAGGTGCTTTGCTTTTATGATTTTTCCATTCTGCTTTATAATAGGAGGCATTAGGAAGCGAGTGAATCACATGGAAGAGAAAAAAGTGCATGGATCAATGGCGGTCTTAGCAGCATTACTGGCGAATGTGCTGGTAGCTGTCAGTAAGTTTGTCGGCTACATGCTTAGCGGCAGTGCCGCAATGATGAATGAAAGTATTCATAGTGTGGTGGATTGCAGTAACCAAATCTTACTGTTATTCGGCGATCGGCGAGCCGCTCGTGGTCAGAGTGAGCTTCATCAATTTGGCGAAGGACGAGCGAAGTATTTTTTTAGTACGATTGTAGCGACGATGCTGTTTTTCGGAGGTGGCGCCCTGGGTATTTGGGAGGCGGTGGAAAAATTATTCCATCCCAGTCATGAAGTTGCGAATCCATTGATCGTATTAGGCATCTTGGTTTTCGGTATTTTAGTTGAGGGCAGTTCATTAAAAATAGCGATCAAAGAAATTCATGAATTAAATACAGAGAAGCTGCCGCTGTTCAAATTTTTACACGAAAGTCGCCATAGTGAGATATTGATTATTTTTACAGAAGATTTTTGTGCAGTGATCGGCTTAGTTTTGGCGATCATTGGCACGTTATTGACAATGCTTACAGGAAATCCAATGTTTGACGCTTTAAGCGGGTTATTGATCGGGATGATGCTGATGTTTGCCTCGATCTTTTTAGCTCGGGAATTTTACAGCTTGATCATTGGAGAAAGCGTGTCTAAAAATGATTTAGTAAAAATTCAAAATGCTTTCAAACGTGATGAAGTCAAAAAGTTGATCGATATCAAAACGGTCCATTTAGGCCCCACAGAAGTGATGATTGCTGCGAAGATTGACATCGCAGATTCTTATGAAGGGATCAGCTATGATGTGGTAAACCAGATCGAGCGAGTAATTCGCAAGGCTTTGCCAGATAAAAAAGCATATATCTATATCGAGACCGATGAGTTTGATCCAGACTATGATCGGAAACGCCAAACCCAATCGGACACATAACCCCTGTGTCCGATTTTTGCCAGTTATGCTTTTCGCAGGTTATTATGTTTGGCTTACAATTTCACAGTCACAACAAAATTGTAGGCAAGCAGTTTAGCATAATGGTATGCGAGGCGAAAATTAGACTCATTTTTCACGTTTTTTGAAAAATGAAAACCTTAAAAAGAGATAGCTGCCAGTTATGCTTTTCGCAGGTTATTATGTTTGGCTTGCATTTTCATAGTTACAATAAAATTGTAGTCAAGCAGTTTAGCATAATGGTATGCGAGGCGAAATCAGACTCATTTTTCACGTTTTTTGAAAAATGAAAACCTTAAAAAGAGATAGCTGCCAGTTATGCTTTTCGCAGGTTATTATGTTTGGCTTACAATTTTACAGTTACAACAAAATTGTAGGCAAGCAGTTTAACATAATGGTATGCGAGGCGAAATTAGACTCATTTTTCACGTTTTTTGAAAAATGAAAACCTTAAAAAGAGATAGCTGTTAGTTATGTATTTCGCTGTCTGCGATGTTTGAAATCTTTTTTTCGTAAGAGCATCAACATAATGAGCCATTTATAAACAATTGACACAAATTGTTGGATAAAAGGAGGGAGATTAAATGTCTTCGTTGCGCTTCTTTTTTACTTATTCACGAGAGTTTCTTCGTCATTGGGGAAGCTATATTCTTCTGATCGTTGGAACAAATATTGCGTTAGAAATGCTAGTCATTCCATTAGTTCAATTTTTGATTGCTTTCATTTTGAAGCAAGGAAATATTCCCTATGTTTCAAATACGAATATTTTAACAATTCTAACAAAGCACCCCGCGGTGTTGGGAGCATTGTTGCTGCTTTTAGCATTTGTTCTAGCGTTGGTTTTTCTCCAGTTCACTTTTCAGTTATTTGGTATCAAGAGTATTCAAACAAAAGAGAATCAGTCTCTTTGGGATTTGTTTAAAAAGTCGATTTATCACATGCGACACTTGCGACCAGAGACATTTTTTTTCTTTCTTTTCTATTTTTTACTGATTCTGCCCTTCGCAAATGCTATTTTTCGAACACCATTACTAAGCAAAGTGACGATTCCGATTTTTATTTTAGAAGCCTTGAGTGAAAATTTTTTGTTTCTCCTATTGCTGATAGTTGCTTCGATTGTTGTCTCTTATATTGGAATTCGTTTGCTGTTTGTATTGCCGCTAATGATTTTTTCGGATGCAGCACCGAAAGCTGCCATTGAAAAAAGTTTAAAGCTGACTCATCATCGGTACTGGCATTATGCCTGGCGAATCTTCTTTTTAACAGGTATTTTGACCTTGGTTTCTTATGTTGGATATGGGATAAGCTATGGGCTTCAGGTAGGCTTTGATTTACTTCCGAAGCCCTTTCCAGCAATTGGTGCTATGCTTACCTTATCGAGTATCCAATTGTTTAGTCAATTAATGCTGGCATGGGCAACGGTTTTGTATTTTAGTGTGTTGGTTCAAAAATTCTATCCATTAGTAATTAGTGGCGAACGTCCTTTGCGATTAGTTCGGCCAAGTTTGTGGACACGGATCGCCGCAGTGATACTATTCATTTTTTTAGGCGGAACGACCTTACTCAGCAATGTTCTTTATCTAACCGGACTTGAGGATTCGATTCCCTTAACCATCTCACATCGAGGAGTCGATAATGGAAACGGCGTACAAAATACAATTCCAGCAATGGCGGCTACTATCAAAGAAAAACCTGATTATATTGAGATGGATATCCAAGAAACGAAGGATCGTCAGTTTGTCGTGTTCCACGATAAAAATTTAAAAAGATTGACAGGACGAGACAAGACTACTCATGAACTGACGTTAAGTGAAATTCAAGAGCTGCAAGCAGTTGAGAATGGGCACGTGGCACCTATCGCGAGTTTTGATGACTACTTAGCTTTTGCTAATGAGCATCATCAAAAATTACTGATTGAGATCAAAACAACTTCCGCTGATTCTAAAGAGATGATGGATAGATTCATCGATAAGTACCAAGCAACGATTCTGGCTAATCATCACCGGATACATTCTTTGGATTATCATGTGGTAGCTGAGCTAAAGGAGAAGGCACCAAAGTTGTATGTCAGTTATGTCTTGCCTTATAATTTAGTATTCCCGCAAACGCCTGCGAATGCTTATACTATGGAAGAAACAACGTTAACCAGCGATTTTGTCCGTCGTGCCCATGAAGAAAATAAAGATGTCTATGCTTGGACCGTTAATGATGCCGATTCGATGGATCGAATGGTCTCCTTGAATGTTAACGGAATCGTAACGGACGACCTTCAAACATTGCAAGAACAGATTAAAACATATGAAGAAAATCCATCTTATGCCAAGCGAATTGAGATGTATATCAATCGTTTGCCAGCGTTGGATGAGCGGATCAGCGAGAATTAGAGTAAAGCGAAAAAAATTCATTAAATTTCCATAGAGTTTTCGTAAAAGATTTTCGAACAGCCGCCTGCTCTATGGTAGAATAGCTATATATTTCACAAAGGAGTTCAACATGAAAAAAAGAGGTTTTGAAGTTACGACAGCTTATCAAGATAAAAACATCAATTTGCCGAAACGAGCAACGAAAAATGCGGCAGGATATGATTTTGAAGCTGCAGAGGATATCGTGATCCCAGCAGTTTGGAAAAAGATCATCAACCACTTTACTAAAAAAACTGAGGTATCTGAAAAGATTGTCAAACCAGTTTTAGTACCTACAGGGATCAAGGCGTATATGGAGCATGATGAATATTTGCAATTAGCGAATCGTTCAAGCAATCCACTGAAACGTTTCTTGACGTTAAGTAACGGGGTAGGTGTGATCGATAGTGATTATTATAATAACCCAGACAATGAAGGGCATATTATGTTCCAATTTTCAAATTTTGGTTTAACCGATGTTCATATAAAAAAAGGCGAACGGATCGGGCAAGGAATTTTCTTGCCATTTCTTAAAGCCGATAATGATAAAGAAGGTGCTGAAAGAACTGGTGGATTTGGTTCTTCAGACAAACAATAAATTTTAATCAACGAGTGAGGCGAAGGGTTTGGCGAAAAAATCCAAGACACAATTTATCTGCCAAGAATGCGGCTATGTTTCGCCGAAGTATTTAGGTCGTTGTCCTAACTGCGGAAACTGGAACACGATGGTAGAAGAAATTGAGCAAAATCACCCTGAAGATCGCCGCAATCGGGTGAGTTTGACAGGGGAACGCGCACAACCGACGAAGCTAAAAGATGTTGTCTTTAAAAAGGAAACGCGCATTCAAACGGAATTAGCAGAATTGAATCGGGTTTTAGGCGGCGGTGTAGTTCCAGGTTCATTGGTTTTGATTGGTGGAGACCCCGGCATCGGGAAATCTACATTACTTTTACAGGTTTCGCACCAATTAGCAGCAACTGGCGGAAATGTATTATATGTTTCTGGGGAAGAAAGTGCTCAGCAGATAAAATTGCGAGCAGAGCGGCTTGGTTCGAGTGAGACAGACTTTTATCTGTATGCTGAAACAGATATGGGCGAGATTAGTCGGACGATTGAAAATCTGAAACCAGATTATGTCATCATTGATTCGATCCAGACTATGACGCAGCCTGACATTACCAGTGTAGCTGGGTCAGTCAGTCAGGTTCGTGAAACGACGGCAGAATTATTGAAGCTGGCGAAAACCAACGGTATCGCGATCTTCATCGTCGGGCATGTGACAAAAGAAGGAAACATCGCAGGGCCTCGAATGTTGGAGCATATGGTGGATACTGTGCTGTACTTTGAAGGCGAAAAACATCACAGTTTTCGGATTTTAAGGGCCGTAAAAAATCGTTTTGGTTCTACTAATGAGATTGGAATTTTTGAGATGCGAGAAAGCGGCTTAGTGGAAGTGGCTAATCCTTCTCAGGTCTTTTTAGAAGAACGTTTAGAAGGTGCGACTGGTTCAGCGATCGTGGTGGCAATGGAAGGTAGTCGACCGATTTTAGTTGAGGTACAGGCGTTAGTAACACCAACAGTCTTCGGAAATGCGAAACGTACGACAACTGGATTAGACTTTAATCGCGTATCCTTGATCATGGCGGTCTTAGAAAAACGCGCCGGCTTGCTTTTGCAGAATCAGGACGCCTACTTAAAGGCTGCGGGCGGTGTGAAATTAAACGAGCCCGCAATAGATTTGGCGGTAGCCGTGGCGATCGCTTCTAGCTACAAAGAAAATGGCACGGAAGCGACTGAATGTTTTATCGGTGAGATTGGTTTGACTGGTGAGATTCGTCGGGTCAGCAGTATCGAGCAGCGCGTCAAAGAAGCCAGTAAGTTAGGTTTCAAAAGAATCTATCTCCCTAAGAACAACATGGGAGATTGGACGCCGCCAAAGGGGATCGAATTGATTCCGGTGGCGACACTAGGTGAAACATTAAGAAAAGTATTCCGTTAATGAGCGGTTGTGCCAGAAATACTTTGGCACAACTGTTATTCTAAGATTTTTGCATAAAAAAAATAGATTAATAGAACTTAGGAGGGATGGCATGCAGAAACGTGTGTTAACAGTAATTATCCTGATTGTTGGGATTAGTTTAGGAGTCACTTTCCTACCAACAGCCTGGACAGCAATTGGCAATGCAGACAACATGTGGTTGAATAATTCACTTACGAATGGCCTGATTGGTGCAATTATTTTTTATATTATTTCTTTGGCTATCGTAGAACCAATCACAATTGGGGTAAAAAGAATTGAGAAACAATTAAATGAGCTTAGCTTGACTTATATTTTATTTGGAGTGATCGGTGCGATCTTAGGATTGACCTTGGGATTGATCGGAACGACCCCGTTGTACCAGATTCCGATTCCCTTCATTAATAGCGCATTGCCGATTTTGATTATGCTGCTATTGGGCTATTTAGGCTTCCGAATGGGAACGACTAGAATTGATGAATTGAAAAAATTCTTTAGCGGCCGCAATAAAAAGGCTGAGACAAATGAAGGTGAAGTCCTTGAGCGCAAAGCGGATGATCATTTTCATAAGTATAAAATCTTAGATACTAGCGTTATTATTGATGGACGTATTTATGATATTGCGAAGACCGGCTTTTTAGAAGGGGTCTTGATGATTCCGAATTTTGTCTTGTATGAATTGCAATATATTGCTGATTCTGGGGATAGTTTGAAGCGGGTACGCGGAAGACGCGGACTGGATATCCTGAATGCTTTGCAAAAAGAAGAAGGTATTGCCGTTGAAATGTACGATGGCGATTTTGAAGATATTAGCGAAGTCGATAGTAAATTGATCAAGCTGGCTAAATTGTTGGATGGGGTCATCGTAACGAACGATTACAACTTGAATAAGGTTTCAGAGTTCCAAAATGTCGCTGTTTTGAACATCAATGCTTTAGCGAATGCGGTGAAACCAGTTGTGATCCCAGGCGAAAACATGAACGTCCTAGTTGTAAAAGCCGGAACAGAGCGACAACAAGGAGTCGCTTATTTGGATGATGGCACAATGGTAGTGGTGGAAGATGGACAACATTATATGAATGAACACATCGAAGTTGTCGTAACAAGTGCCCTGCAAACGGCTGCCGGACGAATGATTTTTGCTAAACCGGCTCATTCTAGCCGCAACATTAAAGATGATTCACCTGAAAAGAAGTTAGACTACACAAATGAGAAAGCAGCAAAATAGCAGTGTAGCTTTACTAAACAATGGATTGATTGTACAATTTGTGTTGAGTAGCAAATTGTACAATCAATCCATTTGCTAAATAAGCGGGAAAGAGGAACTATTATATGTCGAAAATTCGTGTGCGCTACGCACCAAGTCCAACAGGACACTTACACATCGGAAATGCCCGAACAGCCTTGTTCAATTATCTATTTGCTCGCCACAATGATGGAGAATTCATCATTCGGATCGAGGACACTGACTTAAAAAGAAATATCGAAGGCGGCGAAAAAAGCCAATTAGAAAACTTGGCTTGGTTAGGGATTGATTGGGATGAATCCCCTGAAAATCCTGGGAAATATGGTCCTTACCGTCAATCAGAACGACGCGACGTTTATCAGCCGTTAATTGATCAATTATTGATGAGCAATTTGGCATACAAATGCTACTGTACTTCTGAAGAGCTAGAGGCTGAGCGTGAAGCGCAACGTGCACGCGGCGAAATGCCTCATTATTCAGGCAAGTGTGCCAATCTAACACCTGAGGAACAAGCAGAAAAAGAAGCACAAGGTCTAGAACCAGTTATTCGCTTCCGTGTCCCTCGCAATACCAGCTTTACGTTTGATGATATGGTTAAAGGCGAGATCAGCTTTGAATCGGATAATGTCGGCGGCGACTTTATCATCCAAAAGCGTGATGGTATGCCAACATATAACTTTGCAGTAGCAGTAGATGATCATTTAATGAAAATCACGCATGTACTGCGTGGTGATGATCATATTGCCAATACACCAAAACAATTAATGATCTACGATGCCTTTGGTTGGCCGCGACCAACATTTGGTCATATGACCTTGATTATCAATACTGAAACCGGCAAAAAACTAAGTAAACGTGATGAAAGCATTTTGCAATTTATTGAACAATATCGCGAATTAGGGTATTTGCCAGAAGCGATGTTCAACTTTATTGCGTTGCTTGGCTGGTCGCCAGTTGGTGAAGATGAGATCTTCCCGCAAGATGAATTGATCAAGATTTTTGATACTGATCGTTTAAGTAAATCACCAGCAGCATTTGATCAGAAAAAATTAGAATGGGTCAATAACCATTACATCAAAGCGATGGATTTGGATAAATTAACTGAATTATGCTTGCCATATTTAATCAAGGCTGGTAAAGTCGAAGAAAATCCAACGCCTGAACGTAAGGATTGGGTGAAACGTGTAGTCAGCTTATATCAACCGCAAATGAGCTACGCTGCGGAAATTACCGAAGTTTCAAGCTTGTTCTTCCAAGATCATCTTGAGTTAGACGATGCTGCTAAAGAAGTATTAGCCGGCGAAGGCGTCCCAACTGTCTTAGCTGCCTTCAAAGCTCAGCTAGAAAGCTTAGAAACAGTTGACGCTGCTAACGTTTTGGCTTCAATTAAGGCTGTTCAAAAAGAAACAGGAATAAAAGGGAAAAACCTTTGGATGCCGATTCGTGTAGCTGTCAGTGGTGTGACACACGGACCAGAATTGCCAGAAACAGTTGAAATCTTAGGCAGAGAAAAAGCCCTAGCACATTTAGATCAAGTAATGTAAACACAAAGAAGAGAAGAAGTAGTAGGTGACGATTTTTCAGAGAGACTGCGGGTGGTGGAAGCAGTCAAATCAGCACTTATGAAATGCACCTCCGAGTGGTCTTAGCGATATGTAGCTAAGGACGTTTCACAGACGTTACCTGTTTGAGGCAGATACTGCAAACAAAAGTGGGACCACGTTAAAGCGTCTTTTGAGGAAACTCAAAAGACGCTTTTTTGCGAATTACGCTTTTTGCAGTTTTGTGTGGTGCAGGGGTAAATAAGGATTTTTAACTAAACTAACAGATGCGTAGTTTAGCGGAATCGTATGCGAAACGACTATAAGATCATTTTTCTGATTTTTGGAAAAATGAGTTCTTTAACTGGAGATAGCTTAATAGCAGGGAATTGGAAATGTGTTGAATGTTTTATGGATAAAAGTCTAAAAATAAAAAAGGAGTTGAGGTAAATGGGATGGTGGCAAGAAGCGATTGCAGCAGCGAAGAAAAATGATCCGGCAGTTAGGACTGGCTTAGAGGTTGTGCTTACATATCCAGGTGTTCACGCGTTGTTTTTTCATAAGTTTTCACATTTTCTCTATCGGCATCAGTGGTTTTTGTTGGCTCGAATCCATTCGCAATTTTGGCGTTTTTTAACGGGGATTGAGATTCATCCTGGTGCTAAGATCGCTCCTGGTGTTTTTATTGATCACGGAATGGGTGTGGTGATTGGTGAAACGGCAGAGGTTGAGCGAGATGTTGTGTTGTTTCATGGCGTAACATTAGGCGGAACAGGAAAAGATACTGGCAAGCGGCATCCCACTGTACGTCAAGGTGCTTTTATTTCGGCGAATGCTCAGATCTTAGGACCAATCGAAATCGGGGCAGGAAGTAAAATCGGTGCGGGGGCTGTTGTCTTAGAAGATATACCAGCGGATGCGACTGCAGTAGGTGTACCAGCAAAAGTAGCAAGATTACATGGAAAGAAGGTACAACATGATTAAAATACACAATACGTTGACACGTGAAAAGGAAATTTTTAAACCAATCGAGGAAAATAAAGTCCGAATGTATGTCTGCGGACCAACTGTTTATAACTATATTCATATCGGGAATGCCCGTAGTACGATTGCATTTGATGTCATTCGTCGTTACTTTGAATATCGCGGCTATGAGGTGAATTTTGTATCGAACTTTACCGACGTTGATGACAAAATTATCAAAGCTGCGAAGGAATTATCCATTAGTGCACCAGAAGTAGCTGATCGTTTTATTGCAGCCTTTGAAGAGGATACTGCAGCGCTGAATGTAAAGCCAGCGACATTGCATCCGCGTGTAATCAATCATATTCCTGATATTTTAGCATTTATCGAGACCCTGATTGAAAAGGGCTATGCTTACGAAGCACACGGGGACGTCTATTACCGTACTCGGAAATTCGAACATTATGGCGAATTGAGTGATCAATCGATTGATGAATTAGAGGTTGGCGCGAGCCAACGGACTGGTGCGGAGCAAGCAATTAAAGAGGATCCATTGGATTTTGCCTTATGGAAAAGTGCGAAGCCGGATGAAATTTCTTGGGAGTCTCCTTGGGGTGAAGGACGACCAGGCTGGCACATCGAATGTTCAGTGATGGCGACAAAACACTTGGGAGACACGATTGATATTCATGGCGGTGGACAAGACTTGGAATTTCCTCATCATGAGAACGAAATTGCCCAAAGTGAAGCCAAAACAGGGCAACGTTTTGCGAACTATTGGATGCACAATGGCTATGTAACCATTGGAGAAGACGATGCGAAAATGAGCAAGTCGCTAGGAAACTTTGTAACTGTTCACGACTTAGTCAAAGAAATCGATCCTCAGGTTTTACGCTTCTTTATGGCAACGACACAATATCGTCGCCCGATTCGCTACAGTGAAGCAACCATGAAGGATGCTCAGGCCAATCTGCAAAAATTACGTACTGCCTTTGAAAATGCGGCCTTCCGTCAAGATACAGCGGAAGCAGCGTTGGCTGATGACCAAGAAAAAACGAGTGAGCTACAAGTGCTGAAGGATCGGTTTGTTGAAGAGATGGACGATGATTTCAATGCGGCCAATGGGATCACGGTTGTATATGAATTAGCAAAATGGCTGAACAATTACAGCGACCAAGAAAAAGTTTCAGCGGCGATTTTAACTGCGGCATTAGAAGAATTTACAAACATGCTGAATGTTTTTGGGATCGAATTCCAAACAGCTGGCTTATTAGATGAAGAGATTGATCAATTGATTGAAGAACGTAATCAAGCCCGTAAAGATAAAAACTTTGCTCGCAGTGATGAAATCCGCGATCAATTAAAAGAACAAGGAATTATTTTAGAAGACACCCCTCAAGGCGTCCGTTGGAGACGAGCATAATGACAGACTATAAACAATTAAACGCACTGGCACTAGCGTATGTTGGTGACGCCATTTATGAAACTTACGTGCGGGATTTTCTAGTCCGAGAAGGCCAGACACGCCCAAATAAGCTGCATCATATGGCGACTCATTTTGTTTCCGCTAAAGCTCAAGCAACGTTGATTCAAAAAATGCTCGATGATGGTATGCTGACAGAAGAAGAGCAAGGCATTTATCGGCGTGGTCGAAATGCGAAAAGTTATACTTCTGCAAAAAATACCGACATCATGACCTATCGTATGTCTACGGGTTTTGAAGCATTAATGGGTTATCTACACTTATTGGAACGAAAAGAGCGATTAGAAGAATTGATCGCATGGTGTTTAGAGAAAGCGGGCGAAACAAATGAAGGATAAGAAGCAGCGTCGAGGAAATGATCGACGGAATCAGCGGAAAAATGATCGGTCTAAAGATCGCCGCAAAGAGACGGAAACAGTTGAAACAGAAGAGAATAATTTTGTTTTTGGTCATCACGCCAGTGTGGAGGCACTTCAAGCTGGTCGAGGCAATAAATTATTTATGCAAGAGGATGCGCGTGGAGACAAGATTGAACAGCTGAAAGCTTTAGCGAAGGAACAAGCGGTTCCGGTGAAGTGGGTACCTAAACAAAAACTGGATACATTAAGCGACGGCGGTGTTCATCAGGGAATCGTTTTAGGAATTACTCCTTATGAATATTTGTCCTTGGAGGACTTGTTAGCAAAAAATACTTCAGAAGCGGCGCCCTTCCTGTTGATTTTGGATAGTTTGGAAGACCCACATAATTTTGGCTCGATTTTGCGGACGGCCGATGCCAGTGGCGTGTCAGGCGTAATTATTCCAAAACATCGCTCAGTAGGTATTACACCAGTTGTGACGAAGGCTTCGACCGGTGCAGTAGAATACGTGCCGATTGCTCGAGTAACGAATTTGGCCCAAAGTATTAAGCAGTTAAAAGATGCAGGATATTGGATTTTCGGAACAGACATGGAAGGAACGGACTATCGTCAATGGAAGGTGGAAGGACCGATCGCTTTAATCATCGGTAATGAGGGCAAAGGGATGAGTGCTGGACTGAAAAAGGAAGTTGATGAGATGTTAACGATCCCTATGACAGGACATGTGCAGAGCTTAAACGTAGGAGTTGCTGCGGGTCTATTGATGTATGAAGTTTTCCGAAAGCGAAGTGAATTGTAATGAAAAGGCAATTGTTGATCGTTGACGGGTACAATATGATTGGTGCATGGCCTGAGTTGACCGCATTAAAAAACCAAGAGCGTCTAGAAGAAGCACGCGAAGCATTGCTATTTCGTTTGTCTAACTATGCTAAGTACCAAGGATTGGAAACAATTGTTGTTTTCGATGCGCAATTTGTTCCAGGAATTACCCAAAGCTACCAGAAGTATCAGCTGACTGTTGTTTTCACAAAAGAGGATGAGACCGCAGATAGTTATATTGAACGAATTGCTGGGGAATTGAATGATCGCTTGACTCAAGTAACGGTAGCAACGAGTGATCTTGCTGAACAATGGACCATTTTCTCGCAGGGGGCATTGCGAACTTCTGCGCGTGAGTTGTACAAGTCTGTCCAGCAAACCGAGGCTGTGATTACTGGGGATACAAAAGATACGCATTTTAAAAATTTTCGACGTAATTCCCCGTGGAATAATGAACAATTGCAAAAATTGTCACAAAAACTGGACGAATTAAGCAAAAAAAAATAAATTGATTGTCGACACCCCTCTCTGGCTTATAAAGCGTGTATGCTTTTATTTGTTGAGAGGGGTGTAAAAATGAAAGAATCAACGCGTTATGAAAAAATTGATGGTGCCGCTTTTGAAGAAATGTTTAGTCAATATTTACCGATTGTCTATAGTATGCAATCCCGTTATTCGATTCGTGATTTTGATTTTGATGACTGGCTGCAGGAGGGACGAATCGCACTGAATGATGCCCTGCAGAGCTACTGTAAGGGTCGTGGAACAACGTTTGGCTTATACTACAAGATGATATTTGAAAATCGAATTCGTTCTCTCTTGCGTCGTCAGCAAGCTCAAAAACGATTTGCCCAACAACAGGCTGTATCAATGGATAAAGCTGATATGGAGGCTTTTGATGAACACTTTCAATACCATGAGTACATGGAAGAAAATCTGTTTATTAGTGAGATGTTACTAGCTGGAGAAGTTCCACTGTCTTCATTAGAAAATCGTTCCTTGTATTACTATCTCAAGGGTGAGGAGCCCTCGACGATCGCTCAGCTTCTAAATGAATCAGAAAAGGCGATCCGTAACGCGTTGAATCGGGCAAAGAACAAATTAAAGAAAAAACTATATGATTTAGATGAATAAGGGCTGCGTTCAGCTTAATAAGGTATAAAGTTGCATATTTTTTTATCTTATGATAACATTGAAAAGTTTTAGATTTGTGCTATAATGTATTTTGAGGTGAACTGTATGCCAACAACTTTAGCGTCTATCAAGAAAAACTTGGAAGACCGTATTGGTGCTCCGATTATGCTTGTTGCTCAGACGGGACGCAAGCGTCAAACGCAACGCAAGGGAATCTTAACTGAGACATATCCTTCCGTATTTGTGGTTGATTTGGACCCAGAAGAAAATTCTTTCGAACGTGTTTCATACAGCTATTCCGATGTATTGACTCGCACAGTAGAGATCGAATTTTTAACAGAAGCAATTTAAAAACCATGGAGCGTATGCTCCATGGTTTTTATTTGTCTTCGACGTTCTTTTGTGTTTCTTTAGCTGCTTTATTTTGTTCAACTAGAAGATCACGAATATCTGCCAAATATTCTTCGGCTGTCGGTACAGGTACATCCTCTTCTTTTTCTTCTTTAGAAATACTGCTTTTTGCTTTGTTTGCAGCTTTAACAATCAGGAATAAAACAAAACCAGTAATAATAAAGGTGATCAATGCACTAATTACATCACCAAACGCAAAGGTCACGCCTTTAACTGGTTTCCAATCCAAAACGGACATCGCCTCGTTCAAATCTTTTCCTTTCGTAAACAATGACACGATCAGCCCAACCAACGGTGTAATTAATCCATTAACAATATTTGTCACAATTGCAGTAAATGCAGTACCGATTACAACACCAACAGCAAGATCAATGACATTGCCTCTCATCAAGAAATCTTTAAATTCTTTAATCATAGGGTCTTCCTCCTTGTTTGCAAATTGTATACCATCCAACGTTTTACTATCTTCTTATCAGATAAGCTATTCCAAAATATACTTTCCTTTTTACGATAGACATCACTTCGTATAATCAAAAAACAGAAATGGAGCCAGCGAAGTTGGATGAGAATTTTTCCTTAATTTTTAGTATAGCGAAAGAAGAAAAAAATTTGAAATAAAACAGACTATCGGTCAGCGCAGATTTCGAATCTTGGAGCTCGCCTGTGCTATAATTAGCTTTAGTGATAAAGACAAAGGAAGACCCTTTTTTCGTTTTTATAGAAGTATTGGGGAGGGTTCCTTTTAGCGGAGAATATCTAGCTTGAAAATCAAGCTTATTTTTCTTTGAAAAAAATAATTGATTAGCATAAAAAAGGAGCTTTGTAATGATCGAACTTAAGAAGGGCGTGCGGCTGCACGTTATTGCGACAAAGAAATACAAAACAATTCAAATCTACGGGCGCTTTACCACCCGTTTAACCAAAGAAATCATGACTAAACGAGCCCTTTTGGCGAACTTATTGGAGACCAATTCTTTGCGCTATCCAGATCAAACCAAATTGAGCGGACAATTAGCCGAGCTTTACGGTGCCAGTTTCGGGTTGAATGTTGGACGCAAAGGGAATCTGCATTGGTTAGACATTGGTTTAGGCATTGTCAATGGAAAATACGTTGATGATCCAAAGCTGTTACCCGCTGCAATGGATTTTTTGAAGGAGATTCTATTTTACCCTAATATCCAGGATGGAAAATTCGATGAACAAACGTTTCAGCTGGAAAAAGAAAATTTGCAAAGCTATATCGAGACATTGCAGGAAGACAAGCAGACAATGGCTTCCTTAAAGATCAAAGAGACCTATTTTACGGATGAGGCGCAAAAATTACCAAGCTTTGGTACAGTAGATGATTTAGAGCGTGAGACAAACGAAGGTCTTGCGGCATATTATCAGGAGATGATTACACAAGATCAAGTAGATTTATTTGTGATTGGTGATGTAGAGGAAGCGGAAATGGCCGAGCTGTTCAAAGAGCTGCCTTTTGCCGAGCGAAAAGAAAGCTTCCCGGCTATTTATTATTATCAAGCCAGTGATAATGTGATTCGCGAACAGCAAGTTCAAGAAACGGTGACACAAGGAAAACTGAATCTAGCTTATTCAACCGATGTTTATTACGAAGATACTGACCGTTTTGCACTGCTGGTCTTTAATGGCTTGTTCGGCGGGTTTCCTCATTCAAAATTGTTTATGAATGTCAGAGAAAAGGCAAGCTTAGCTTATTATGCCTCAAGCTCTTTTGATACATTCCGCGGTTATTTGCAGGTGCAAACCGGAATTAATAGCGACAACCGTCAGAAAGTTTTACGTTTGATTGAGGAACAGCTACTCGAATTACAAGCTGGTAATTTCACTGATTTGGCTTTCCAGCAAACGAAAGCGATGTTAAAAAATCATTACTTACTAGGCTTAGACAGTATGCAAAATGCGATCGAGACGACTTACTTGGCGCAGTGGCTGCCGCAAAGTAAACTAACAGACGAAGAATGGCTGAGACGTTTAGATGCTGTGACACCAAAAGATGTACAGAAAGTCGCGAAAAAAATTCGTCTGCAGGCGATCTTCTTTTTAGATGGAGGACAACAGAATGGATAAAGTAGCCTATCAAAAAATCAACGAAACCTTATACAAGGAAATTTTGCCAAATGGCTTAACGGTCTATTTGTTGCCAAAGGCTGGATATCACAAGACGTACGGCCTATTTAGCACCAATTACGGTTCGATCGACAATGAGTTTATCCCACGTGGCGGAACAGAGTACATCAAAGTTCCTGATGGGATCGCTCACTTTTTAGAACACAAGATGTTTGAAAAGGAAGATGGCGATGTGTTTCAAAAATTTGGTGAACAAGGGGCATCGGCGAACGCCTTTACCAGCTTTACTCGCACAAGCTATCTATTTTCGACGACTGATCAATTGGAATTGAATTTAGGAACTTTGCTAGATTTTGTTCAAGCTCCTTATTTTACGGAAGAGTCTGTGCAGAAAGAGCAAGGAATCATTGGGCAAGAAATTCAAATGTATCAAGATGATCCGGGGTGGCAGCAGTTTTTTGCTATTTTAAAAAATATGTATCCGAAGCATCCGCTGCATATTGATATTGCAGGAACGATTGATTCGATTGCAGAAATCACAGCTGAGGATCTATACACGTGCTACAATACGTTTTATCATCCCAGCAATATGACGCTATTTGTCGTGGGAAATCTGGAGCCGGAAGCCTTAATGACCTTCATTCGGGAAAACCAAGCGAAGAAAACTTTTGAAGCGCCAGAACCGATCCAACGTCGATTTCCGCTGGAATCACCTGATGAGATCATTAAACGCAGTGAAGAAAAAATGCCAATCACAATGCCAAAAGCAATTGTTGGAATTAAAGGTTTGGCAGAATTACCACAAGACAATAAGGAACGCCTGATCTTCAAAATTTCGATGGATCTTTTATTCCAAATGCTATTAGGGACGACTTCACAAAACTATTTACGCTTGTATAATGAGGGATTATTAGACGACAGTTTTGGCTATGAATTTTCTTTGGACCGCAGCTTTTATTTTGCGGACTTTGGTGGGGATAGCGAAAAACCGCAAACACTAGCAGACCGGTTGACGGAAATTTTACTGCATTTTGACAGCGATCCAGAAGTTAATGAGAAAAATCTGACGCTTTTGAAGAAAAAAATGTTAGGAAAATATTTCCAATCACTGAACTCATTAGAGTATGTTGCCAATCAATTTACCCAGTCATTATATGGTGAATGGACGCTGTTTGATATGCCGGAAATCATTCAAGAAATCGAATTGGCAGATGTTTTAGCTGCGGGTAAATTATTTATCAAAGAAGAAGCCTTCACACGATTTTATATGGAAAAGAATATTCCTAGTTAAAAAATATTAGTATAAAGGAGGGATAGAATGCCTTATGCGTTAGTAATGGGGGCGAGCGGGGATATTGGTCAAGCTGTTTGCGAAAAACTAGCGGGGCAAGGCTGGTCCCTCTACTGCCACTATAATCAGCAAAAAGAAAAAGTTTTAAATTTCGTTTCAGACTTACAGAAACGTTATCCTCAGCAAGATTTTTTTATGGTATCCTTAGACATGTTGAAGGAAACAGAAGTTTCAGGCTTTCTTGAACAACTGTTTCAAGTGGATGGCATTGTTTTTGCCTCGGGCTTTACTTTTTACGAGTTGCTGCCAGAGACAAAAGCGGATCAAATGGAGGCTTTATGGCAAGTTCATTTGAAGACACCGCTACTTTTATTACAGAGTTTGCAGGGGAAATTGGCAAAAAATGGAAATGGGCGCGTCGTATTTATCGGATCGGTCTATGGACATCGTGGAAGCAGCATGGAGACTGTCTACAGTGCTGTAAAGGGTGCGCAAGAAGCATTTGCAAAAGCCTACGCCAAAGAGGTCGCAACTTTAGGAATCACTGTCAATGTCGTAGCACCAGGTGCTGTCCAAACGAAAATGAATGACAATTGGGAGCCGCAAGAGCTGACAGAGTTGATGTCGGAAATTCCTTTAGGACGATTGGCTGACCCAAAAGAAGTCGCCGCAGCCTGCAAGTACTTATTTTCAAAAGAAGCTAGCTATACTACGGGCATTGTATTGCCTGTCGCTGGTGGCTGGATGGAATAAGAACCAGGATAACAATTTTACTTAGCTAATTAGATAGGCTAAAAAATGGTATACGTGATAAAAAACTAAGATTATTTTCTTAATAAGATAATCTCACTAATATGAATTAGGAGTAGAGAACCAAGTGGCTAGTATTAATATTGGAGAAACACTACGCAAAGCCCGGATCGATAAAAAAATCAGTTTAGATGAGCTGCAGCAGCGCACGAAAATCCAAAAACGTTATTTGCTGGCAATTGAAGAAAATGACTTCCATGAATTGCCTAGTGATTATTATTTGCGGACATTTATTCGACAATACGCTGATGAGGTAAAGCTGGACGGCGATCATTTAATTGATGTGCTGGATGGTAAGGACCGTCCGCTGCCGAGTTATCCCGAATTAGAAACGGTTGATGGTCTGAGAAAAAATAAGCATGTCGAAAGTCCGACGCGAGCTCGTTTCAAAGCGACTTTGCCGATGATTCTTTTAGGACTGGTGGCATTAGCAATTATTTCGGTGGTCGGTTATATGACTTGGCTGGACCATCAAGAAACTGCAATTATTCCAGAAAATAGTTCTGTTCAAGTTGAACGCTCAGATGTTTCATCATCCGTGGCGGAAAAAGTTTCATCTTCACAACCGAAACCGGTAGAATCCTCGAAGGAGCCAGAAAAACCAAAAATGGCCTTTGCGATGGAAAACAATACGACCAACGCGGCGACAATGAAAGTGGAGCATGCGGAGAAACCGTTGAAAATCAGTTTTACCGGAACAGAACGAGTATGGGTCGGTGTTCAAGTCAATGGTGCATTGACGTATCAGAAGACCTTGGAGAAAGGTGAATCTGAAACGACTGAGCTGCCTGCTGATACGGCTCAAGCAGTCATCACTGTTGGTATGGCAAAATATGCGGAAGTAAAAATCAACGATCAGGCCCTCGATTTCCAACCAGGGGATTCGTTGTTACAAAAGAATATTACATTGAATATCGCCTACGCATCTTAGGGCCGTGTTTAAAATGAACTAGGAGGAATTCATAATGAATTTACCAAATAAATTGACCGTCATTCGGATTTTCATGATCCCAATCTTTATGATCGTCGTCTTAGCTCCGTGGGATTGGGGCACATTGCAGATTGGTAATACTGATTTAGCAGTGACTCAACTGGTGGGTGCGATTATTTTCGCGATAGCCAGCTATACTGATCACCTTGATGGGAAAATTGCTCGTCGTGATGGCTTGGTCACTAACTTCGGGAAATTTGCGGATCCTTTGGCAGATAAGATGCTGGTGATGACGGCGTTTATTATTTTAGTCGAACAAGGAAAAGCACCTTCTTGGGTAATTGCTATTATTGTTTGCCGCGAGTTGGCAGTAACAGGGTTACGTTTACTGATCGTTGAACAAGGCGGCGGAGTTATGGCAGCTGCGATGCCAGGAAAAATCAAGACTGCGACACAAATGGTCGGAATCGTGTTGCTTTACTTAAACAATGTACCATTTAACTTTATTGGCATCCCAATGGATCAAATTATGTTGTATATCTGCTTATTCTTTACTGTTTATTCAGGTTACGACTACTTTGCTAAAAACACAGCGATCTTTAAAGGCTCCATGTAAAAAATCAAAATTACGGTCAGTAGGATAGGAAAATCTATCTTACTGGTCGTTTTTTCTGTTTTTTCTGTTGTGCTTTCTGTTATAGTGGAGAAAAATTGCGTATCTTAGAAAGAAGAGGAATAAATGAAAGCAGAAATCATTGCCGTGGGCACAGAGCTCTTATTAGGACAAGTCGTGAATACTAACGCGACATTCTTATCAGAAAAATTAGCGGATATGGGAATTGAGGTTTATTTTCACACAGTTGTAGGAGATAACCCGCAACGTTTAGAGGAGCTGCTGCAATTAGCAGATACACGTAGCGAATTGATTATCTTATGCGGCGGCTTAGGACCAACGGATGACGATTTAACGAAGAATGTTTTAGCAGATCATGTAGGCGTACCGCTAGTACAAAATCAAGAAGGTTTAGAAGCTCTTAACAGCTTTTTTATCCAACGTCAAAGCACGATGACGCCAAATAACTTACGTCAGATTGAAACATTGCAGGATGGGATTCCGTTACCGAACCGTACGGGTTTAGCTATTGGCTGTTTATACAAAGGCGAGAAAAACAATTATATTTTATTGCCAGGCCCACCGAGCGAATTAAAGCCAATGTTCTTGGAACAAGCGCGTCCATTGTTAGAAAAAGAATTTCCGACAACGGAAAAACTTACTTCTCGAGTACTACGTTTCTTCGGAATCGGAGAATCGAAATTAGTGACCGACCTAGCAGAGATGATCGAACACCAATCAAATCCTACAATTGCACCTTATGCAAAGCCAAACGAGGTAACGTTGCGAATCACCGCGAAAACAGAGGATGAGATCTCAGCGAATGCTTTATTAAATCAAACAGAAGCGGAGATCATGGCGAAAGTTGGCGAGTTCTTTTATGGTTACGGAGAGGAGAACAGCTTAGTCGAAGTCGTGGTGGACTTGCTGAAAGAAAAACAGTTAAGTATCACAGCAGCGGAAAGTTTGACTGCGGGTGAGTTTCAAGCAACGCTAGGGACGATTCCTGGCGTTTCTGAGGTCTTTCCTGGTGGTTTTGTCACATATTCCAAGGCAACGAAAGCGAGCTTTCTAGGCATCGATCCAGCGCTGTTAGAACGTGTCGGCGTGGTGAGTGAAGAATGTGCGAAGGAAATGGCAGAAGCAGCTTTGCGTTTAGCAGACACAGATTTTGCTCTGTCCTTTACTGGAGTGGCAGGTCCTGACGAGCTAGAAGGCAAACCTAAAGGAACGGTTTATATTGCGTTGGCTCAAAAAGATGGTGAGACGCTGATCAGTGAAAATCATTTTACTCGGGATCGTTCGTATGTCCGTCATAGCTCCGTCATGAAGGGCTTAGACATGGTGCGTCGCGCAATTCTAAACAAAAGTTAAAAAAGCGAATGTTTGTTCGTTTTTTGCTTGCTTTTTTGATTTCAAACCGATAAACTAGGGATATTGAAAAAGCAATAATGATGTGAAAAGCATATTGATTATAAGAAATAGGGAGGATCAGCTATTGGCAAATGATCGCAAGGCAGCCTTAGATGCTGCAATGAAGAAGATTGAAAAGAATTATGGTAAAGGCTCGATCATGAAATTAGGGGAAAAGGTCGATCAACAAATCTCAACGATTCCAAGTGGCTCTTTGGCATTGGATGTTGCGCTAGGTGTTGGCGGATACCCTCGTGGACGGATCATCGAAGTATATGGACCAGAAAGTTCTGGTAAAACAACGGTCGCATTGCATGCAATCGCAGAAGTCCAAAAGCATGGCGGCACGGCAGCCTTTATTGATGCCGAGCACGCATTGGATCCTCAATACGCACAACGTTTAGGTGTAAATATTGATGAGTTGCTGCTATCACAACCAGATACTGGTGAACAAGGCCTAGAAATTGCGGATGCTTTAGTTTCAAGTGGTGCGGTTGATATTATCGTTATCGACTCTGTGGCAGCCTTAGTTCCACGTGCCGAAATCGATGGCGAGATGGGTGATGCACACGTTGGTTTGCAAGCTCGTTTGATGTCACAAGCTTTGCGTAAACTCTCAGGTTCTATCAATAAAACGAAGACGATCGCTGTCTTCATCAACCAAATTCGTGAAAAAGTCGGTGTTATGTTTGGTAATCCAGAAGTAACACCAGGCGGACGAGCTTTGAAGTTCTACGCAACGGTTCGTTTGGAAGTTCGTCGTGCTGAGCAATTGAAAAACGGTACAGACATCATAGGTAACCGCACGAAGATCAAAGTCGTGAAAAATAAAGTTGCTCCACCATTTAAAGTGGCTGAAGTGGACATTATGTATGGTCTAGGTATTTCACAAGAGGGTGAATTGCTAGATATGGCAGTGGAAAAAGACATCGTTGATAAGAGCGGTGCTTGGTATGGCTATAAAGAAGATCGGATTGGACAAGGTCGCGAAAATGCTAAGAAATATCTGGCCGATCATCCAGAAATGATGGCTGAAGTAGCGACACGTGTACGTGCAGCTTACGGTATCGGTGAAGAAGTCGATGTGACTGAGGCTGAAGAAGCGGGTCAAGAAGAGCTACCTTTAGATGAATAAAAAACAAATCGACACTAATGATGAGGCTTGTTTGCCTAGTCATTAGTGTTTTTTTGCGGACTATTTTACAGCGAATCAAAGCGCTTTATTGTTGAGTATGGCAAAAGAGAAATAAAGTTGACACGCTATCAGACAAACATTAGAATAAAGTTGTGTGACTCTCACACATATGCAAGTAGGCATATTGATAATTTGACATTCGTTTATCAAAAAACTACAGATAGGTAAATAAGATAGTACGGAGGTGGATTTAATGTTAGTTCCTATTCTCCTCGCTATCATCGGTTTAATTGTCGGTCTTGGTTTGGGTTTCATGGTCGCAAAGTCACGCCATGAAAAAGAAATTGATGGGGCACAAAACACAGCTAAAGGAATCATTACGCATGCAAATAAAGAAGCGGAGACCTTGAAGAAAGAAGCTTTGTTGGAAGCCAAGGAAGAAAACCAGCAGTATCGCGCACAAGTTGAAAGTGAGTTGAAAGAAAGCAGACAAGAATTAAAATCGCAAGAAAATCGCTTGCTTCAAAGAGAACAGACTTTAGATCGTAAAGATGATTCTCTAGAGAAGCGTGAGCACTCACTGGAAGAAAAAGAAACAAAGATCAGTGCTAGACAGCAATTAATTGACGAGCGAGAAAAAGATGTAGAACAACTGATTAATGAACAACAAACAAAATTGGAACAGGTTGCTTCTTTAACGAAGGATGAAGCGAAAGAAGTAATTATGAAGAGAACCGAAGAGGAATTGAACCATGAGTTAACAGTTATGGTCAAGGAATCTGAACAACGTGCTAAGGAAGAAGCTGATCGCAAAGCGAAGAATCTTTTAGCGATGGCGATTCAACGTTGTGGTGCTGACGCGGTTTCTGAAACGACTGTTTCGGTGGTTACATTGCCAAATGATGAGATGAAAGGTCGCATTATTGGACGTGAAGGCCGGAATATTCGGACATTAGAAACATTGACGGGGATCGATTTAATTATTGATGATACACCAGAAGCAGTCGTTTTATCCGGCTTTGATCCAATCAGACGGGAAATTGCTCGGATGACGTTAGAGAAACTGATTCAAGATGGTCGGATTCATCCGGCGCGGATCGAAGAAATGGTTGAAAAATCTCGCAAAGAAATGGATGAACGTATTCGCGAATACGGGGAACAAGCGGCCTTTGAAGTTGGCGCTCATACCCTGCATCCAGATTTGATCAAGATTTTAGGTCGTTTGCATTTCCGTACCAGCTATGGTCAAAACGTGTTGAATCACTCAATTGAAGTAGCCAAACTAACCGGTGTATTAGCCGCAGAGCTTGGTGAAAATGTTCAATTAGCGCAACGCGCAGGATTGCTTCATGATATTGGTAAAGCACTAGACCACGAGATTGAAGGGTCTCACGTTGAAATCGGGGCTGAATTAGCCGCGAAATATCGTGAAAATCCAGTCGTGATTAATGCAATTGCCTCTCACCACGGAGACACAGAAGCAACTTCAGTGATCTCTGTCTTAGTAGCCGCTGCCGATGCAGTGTCAGCTGCTCGACCAGGGGCACGGAGCGAGTCATTAGAAAACTATATCCGTCGTTTAGAAAACTTAGAAAACATTTCAAATAGTTTTGATGGTGTTGATTCTAGCTTCGCAGTTCAAGCCGGACGTGAAGTTCGCGTCATGGTCAAACCAGAAGAAATTTCTGATTTGGATTCTGTTCGTTTAGTTCGCGATATCCGTCGCAGAATTGAAGACGAGTTGGATTACCCGGGGCATATTAAAGTAGTAGTTATTCGTGAGACACGAGCAACCGACTATGCAAAATAGTCAACAGACTTAGTAACCAAATAAGAGTTCAATCGCCTATGGGAAAGATTGAGCTCTTATTTCTTTTTCGTTCTAGACGTTTCAGCTTGGGATAGCTCAGTGTTTGATAACCAAGCAAAAAAATCTCTATTAATAGCCATAACGAATGTATGATAAGGTAAGTAGCTGCTTTAATTTCTTTGCTTGCGTAGTGGATAAGGAAATAGCCTTTTTGTTTAAGATGTTGGAAATCTCTACATTCATTTGACTCAGAATAAATGGAACAGGGCGTTCTTCTTTTCTTAATTCATTTTGATAGTTAGCTAATGCTTTTTGTAGTGCTTGACTATTTTGATCTGTGTCTAATTCTCTTAGGATTTCTGTAATGAGTGCGAGAGCTTGATCGCTGCGTTCTTTTCCACCTGAGAACCAGTTTAGTTTTGACATCATGTTTCACTCCTTAATTATTTACTCAAGGAGGAGACTGTAGATTACTCTTTGGTCTGCTGGCTTTGCCTAAATTCTTGAGTAAGGATATAATCACAAGATACGCTAACTCCTCATTATTTGCCACTGTTAGCCTATTCAATATTTTAGGAGAAAGCTTCAACTCAAATATCTTGAACGTCAGAAAATTATTCTAAAATAAAAAGTACTGTCATTATGCTAATAAATAGCCGCTGTATTAGTGTGATGTTGCTTATAGCAGCAAAGAAACAAGGGCTTTTAGAAAAAATAGCCACTGCTATTTAAAAGGATAGCTTCAAAGCAAGAATTCATTTAAAATAGAGTACAAGAAAAGAAAGAATGGGAGTAAAAGGATGACGACAATCAGTCGCTGGTTCAAACGGCATGCTACATTATTAAAAATCATCTTCTTTGGGATTGTTTTATTTTTCGTGGCGAATCAAGTGAAAAATATCGCTCATGGAATGAGTTGGCAAACCGTTTGGCAAACGATCAAGCAACAGGATCAAGTAGCATTATTAAGTATGTTTGGGATCGGCCTTTGTGGTGTTCTGCCCATGCTTTTATATGATCACGTAGCAATCATGACACTCGAAGCGACGGGACGTCCGCGAATGAACTTTAAAGAATGGCTAGTTTCTGCCTGGACCACTAATACAATCAATAATTTGGCCGGATTCGGCGGTGTGGTCGGAGTGAGTCTGCGCTCTAGTTTTTACGGTAAGGGGATGGAGAAGAAAAAAGTACTGGCTGTGATCTCCAAGATTGCTATTTTCATGCTAGCAGGGCTTTCCATCATGGCCTTCATTACGTCTTTAGATTTGATTATTTTTCGAACACAAAATCCCTTTGTGCGTTATCGTTTTTGGTTATTAGCAGGTGGTGCTTTTGCGCCGCTTTTATTCATTTTTGTTTATAGTCGACGCCGTACGATTTTTAAAGAGTTTCAGCTGAAACAAATTTTTGAATTGTATCTAGCATCATTGGGCCAATGGTTAGGTGCGCTGATAGTCTTCTTATCGGTTGGCTATTTGATGGGTGTGAAATTGAATATCGGTGATATTTATCCAATGTTTGTGATTGCGACTGGTCTAGGGATGCTGACGATGGTGCCAGGTGGCGCAGGAACATTTGATGTGATGATGATTTTGGGTTTGGGGCATCTCGGGTTGAATCAAAGTACAGCGGTCGTTTGGATCTTATTTTATCGAATATTTTATTACCTAGTTCCTTTTATAACGGGTATCATAATTTTTTTGACTAATACCAGTGTCAAAATGAATCGTTATTTTGATAATCTGCCACGTGTGCTTTCACAAAAATTTGCTCATGTCATTATGGTCAGTGCCGTTTATTTTGCTGGGATTATGATGATTCTATTATCTACATTAACAAACTTATCTAATATCAGCCGCCTATTTCAAGTGCTACTGCCGTTCTCCTTTGATTTTCTGGATCAGACACTGAACTTATTGATTGGTTTCTTGCTTCTGGGATTTGCTAGAGGAATCTCGCAAAAAGTAAAGCGGGCATTTTGGCCAACAATCTTATTATTGATCTTTGGGATTATTAATACGGTAGCGCGGACAGCATCTGTTCGTTTGATTGTTGTTTATCTGGTGATTTTATTGATCGTCTGGATGTCTCGACGGGAATTTTACCGAGAACGGTTTGTGTATTCTTGGGGGGCGTTGGTTTTTGATGGGATTCTATTCGGATTATTGTTTATCTTTTATGCGGTAGCAGGCTATCACAGTGGTCAGATCTGGAGTACGGAACGGTTATCGGCGAAATATTTCGCCTTCCCGTCAGAAGAAATTTGGTTCTCCGGTTTAGTCGGATTGATTTTATCAATTTTATGTTTAGCGATCCTCTATCAATATTTAACGCAAAGTGAGACAAAACTGAGAGCTGCTTGGGATGAGAAACGCTTCAACTATTTAATCAATCGCTATGGCGGCACGCCTGCTAGTCATTATTTACGTGTATCGGGCTATCAGTATTTTTATTATCAAGAAAACGGCAACGATCAAATCGTTTTTGGTTTTCAGACGCGAGCAAATAAGTGTTTTGTTCTGGGCGATCCTGTGGGCAATCCTGAAAAATGGCAGGCGGCTACTTTTGCCTTTATGGAACATGCAGATAAGTTGGGCTATCAGCTGGCCTTTTATAAAATATCAGAAGAGTATGTTCTACTCCTACATGATTTAGGCTTTCATTTTGATAAGATCGGTGAGACGGGGGTTACGGATTTCACTCGTCATAAACATGATGTTTTTTCTGATCGCTTTGAATTTAAACGCTTGACAAACGAGGGGTATCAATTTATTTATTTTGAAAATCTGCCAGAGGAAGTTTTTGAGGAGCTAGAGGAAATTTCAGATGAATGGTTGAATGGTGAAAAGGAAAAATGTTTCTCAGTAGGCCGCTTCGATCGTGGGTACATTGAAACAAGTAATGTCGGAATTGCACGTGATCCGCAAAATCGGATTGTCGGATTTATCACTGAACAGCCAATCAATAAGGAGAAGGCGTCCTTTGATCTTTTACGTTTCCGAAACGATGTACCGAATGAGCTGCCGACTTTTCTAAAGCTGCATTTGATGGATGAGTTGAAACGACAAGGATATTGTGAAGTATATCAAGGCATGGCGCCTTTAGCCAAAGTTGGCGAGACTTCTTTTGCTTTTTTAGGAGAGCGGATCATGAATTTGATCTATAAATATGGTCATTCGATTTATGCTTTTCAACAAGTTACAGAGGAAAAAACGGTTTATGTGGATCGATGGCGACCAAGATATTTCGCTTATATGAAGGATAGCAGCTTTTTATTCTCAGCCTTACAATTACTTTATTTAATTGGTCGAGGAAAGAACAAAGGTGTCACGATTTCAGAAGAAATGATCGAAGTATAAAAAGACGAGCCCGTTACGGCTCGTCTTTTTCATTCATGCGTACTTCAATCAATCGTGATAGATGTACCTTTTTTTTCTTCGTAATCCGTTCGGGGGAGTATCAACGTGAGCACACCATTTTCAAATTTTGCGCTAATTTTTTCTTCATCAATGCTTTTCACTACAAATTGACGGTGGTATGCACTGCTAGAGCGTTCTCGGCGGACAAAACGACCATCATCTTTAACTTCATTTTCGCTCGTGTGTTCGGCATCAATCGAAAGTATCTCATTAGTATAGTTCACGGAAATTTCTGATTTTTCAAATCCTGGCAGATCCGCTTTGACTTCATAGTGATCATCCATATCGCGAATATCGACACTCATTTTTCGGTCATCCCAAAACGTGTTCATCAGCTTGCCTACTAATTCTTCTCCATCTAACCAATTGTTTTTCGGCAGTAGGTTCATATAGTATCCCTCCTATTTTTATATTATCCTAGCATGCAACATTACTCTTTCTTTCATGGTAAAGCCTCAGGTGGAATTATTCAACTAATTTAGGGCGCCTATGCTAGAATGAATTATCTATACATTTATTATGGGCTATGATAGAATCGTCTAGTGAAAAATTTGAACGGGTGAGAAAATGGAAATTATGGAGAAAGCCCCAGCGAAAATCAATTTGGGCCTCGATATTTTAGGCAAACGACCAGATGGCTTGCATGAATTGGCGATGGTCATGGCCAGCATCGACCTAGCAGATCGTTTGTATTTGGAAGAAATTCCGGAAAACAAAATCATCATTGAGACCAATAAGGCTTTTTTACCCACCGATAAAAAGAATCATGTTTATGAAGCGCTAGAACTGGTTAAGGAGCGCTTTGAGATAAAACAGGGCTTACGGGTCAAAATTCATAAAGAAATTCCTGTAGCGGCCGGTTTAGGCGGCGGCTCAACGGATTCAGCGGCGGCTTTACGAGCGGTAAACCGTTTATGGAATTTGGGATTATCAGTTAAGGAATTGGCTAGCTTAGGTGCTGAGGTTGGTTCAGATGTTCCCTATTGTGTATATGGACAAACCTCGTTAGTCGAAGGCTTTGGTGAGAAAGTGACCCCGATTGCTCCAATGCCGCAGTGTTGGGTAGTGGTGGTTAAGCCGCGGATGAGTGTATCGACACGCACGATTTTTGCTAAGATTGTAATGGAGGATTTATATCATCCGGATATTCAAGCGCTGGTCTCAGCTATTGAAGAAAATGATTACCAGAAGATGACCCAAAACTTAGGGAATTCGATGGAAGTCGTAACAATTAAAAAGCATCCGATCATCCAGCAGCTAAAAGATCGTATGCTGAAATATGGCGCAGATGCTGCGATGATGAGCGGCAGTGGTCCTACGGTGTATGCGCTGTGTCATAAGTATTCCCGCGCGAAGCATGTGTTCAATGCGCTGAAAGGTTTTTGTGATGAAGTATATCTAGTGCGGACATTAAAGTAAAAAATCTGCGACTAAAGCATTTTTCCAACTTTTGGAAAGATGCTTTTTTCATTTTTACAGTTTTGAAACAAAGTGGCTTTTAAACAAAAAAAGTAGACGGCTATCTTCTATGATGTGTTAGATAAAGTTTCATTTAATGGATAAAATAACGTTCGGAGAAAAGAAAAACGAATACAGGTTTGATCCTTCATATGAATGAAATATCATTTATATTACGGTTTATCAGCCTTATTCGTATTCAAATCGTAATTTTTACGTTTTGTGTTGACGGATAGAAAAACATCTGTTAAATTAATCTTTGTCTTAAAACGAGAAGAGAAGGTGTTTAGATAGATGAAGATGCAAAAAGGACTACTTTTACTAGGAACTGTGGTACTATCTGTTTTGCTGACTGCTTGCGGTGGACAAGAGAAAAAAGAGGCCTCATCCAATGAAAAAATTCAGGTGATGACGACGTTTTACCCAATGTACGAATTCACCAAACAGGTGGTAGGAGATAAAGGCGATGTAGAATTGCTGATTCCTGCAGGTACCGAACCCCATGATTTTGAACCATCAGCCAAAGATTTGGCAAAAATTTCAGATTCTGATGTCTTTGTCTATAATAGTCCAGAGCTAGAAACGTGGACAGATAATTTGACGGATACGATTGATACGAAACAAACGAAAATCATTCAAGCTTCTAAAGATATCAAATTGATGGAAGGCACAGAGCATGACCACGAAGAAGCACACGATCATGACACTCAGGAACATGAAGAACACGGACATTCACATGAATTAGATCCCCATGTTTGGTTGGATCCTGCTTTGGCAATCAAGGAAGTCGAAACAATCCGTAATCAGCTAAGTAAAAAATATCCAGATGACAAAGCAGCATTTGAAAAAAATGCGGCAAGCTATATTGATGAATTAAAGAAATTAGATGAAGAGTTTCAAACAGCATTTAAGGACGCGAAGAATAAAACCTTTGTGACGCAGCATGCGGCATTTGGCTATTTAGCTAACCAGTATGGGTTAACCCAAGAAGCGATTGCCGGCATTTCCCCCGATCAAGAACCGTCACCAAGTCGTCTGAGCGAGTTGAAACATTATGTGGATGACAACCAAGTGAAGGTTATTTATTTTGAAGAGAATGCTTCTTCAAAAGTTGCCGAGACTTTGTCTAAAGAAACTGGCGTGAAATTGGAAGTCTTGAATCCATTAGAGAGTTTGACAGATAAGCAAATCAAAGATGGTGAAGACTATCTTTCTGTTATGCGAGAGAATTTGGCCGCATTGAAGGAAAGTGTTCATTAGTAAAAGGAGCGAAAAGAATGTCGTATATCGAGGTAGAAGACCTCTCATTCTATTATGACAACGAACCTGTATTAGAAAATGTGTCCTATCATGTGAACCCTGGCGAATTTGTCATTTTAACGGGAGAAAATGGTGCCGCAAAATCGACATTGATCAAAGCGACATTAGGGCTATTAAAGCCGAGTAGCGGAAAAGTTATGATTGCAAAGAAGAATGCCGAAGGGAAAAAATTGAGCATTGGCTATATTCCACAACAAGTAGCATCGTTCAATGCCGGTTTTCCTAGTACCGTTTTAGAATTGGTGGAATCTGGCCGCTATCCACAAGGAAAATGGTTCAAAAAGTTATCTGAACGCGACCATGAACATGTACAAAAGGCGTTGGAGTCAGTAGATATGTGGAATATGCGTCACAAGAAGGTAGGAGAATTATCTGGTGGGCAAAAACAGCGAATCAGTTTGGCACGGTTATTTGCTAAAGATCCGGATTTATTTATTCTAGATGAGCCGACAACGGGAATGGATGAAAAATCCCGCAATGATTTTTATAATTTACTGCGCCACAGTGCTCATGTGCACGGTAAAAGTATCTTAATGATTACCCACGATCATGAGGACACCAAAAAATATATTGATCGCCACATTCGATTGGTGCGAAAGGAGAATTCAAAATGGCGTTGCTTTCATATGAATTCATGAGACGTGCCTTCCTGGCAGCGATTTTTATCGCCGGAATCGCTCCAATGCTGGGAGTCTTTCTAGTGATTCGACGACAGTCGTTAATGGCGGATACTCTATCCCACGTTTCGCTGGCAGGAGTAGCATTAGGCTTCTTCTTGAATTTGAATCCGACGGGAACAACGTTGTTAGTAGTGGTTGTTGCCGCAATCATCATGGAATATTTACAGAATATGTATAGCTCTTATTCGGAAATTTCCATTGCGATCTTAATGGCAGCCGGCCTAGCCATCGCATTGGTATTAATGAGTCTGGCTCCGGGAAGCTCGGCAGTCAGCATCCAATCGTATCTATTTGGTTCGATCGTGACGATTACTTGGCAACAGGTTATCTTTTTAGGAATTCTCTTTGTTTTAGTCGGTATTTTATTCCTGCTATTCAAGCGACCTATGTATGTATTGACCTTTGATGAAGATATCGCGGCTGTTGATGGTCTGCCTGTTCGTATGATGTCGATGATTTTCAATGTTGTGACGGGAGTAGCTATTGCAATTATGATTCCAATCGCAGGAGCCTTGTTAATCTCAGCTATCATGGTATTGCCAGCGGCAATCGGTATGCGGGTAGGAAAAAGTTTTAACATTGTGATCTTCGTCAGCGTGCTTGTTGGCTTTATTGGAATGATTGGTGGTCTGACTGGTTCATATTATTTAGATACACCGCCGGGTGCGACGATCACACTTGGTTTTATCTTATTGTTTTTAGTAATCAATGGAATCCGTCAGTTGCGGATCTTGGTTCAACGAAAACAGATGCAAAATTAGAGGAAAGCGAAAGCTTTTCCTCTTTTTTTGCAAAATAATTAATAAATTCCGAACTTTTAAACTTTAAAACAAGAAAATGCTCGAATTTTATCAGCTAAACCCTTATAATGGGAAACGATAAATCAGAATAGGCGACCATCTGCTTTTTCTTTATAAGAGTTAAGCGATGATAGGCATTGAGCATCAACCTTTTTTCATCAAGAAAAAATACATTAATACGAAATAGGATGCCAGTTCCACTTTGAACTTTAGTTCATTAGTGGAATGGTATTCGTTTTGAGCATCAACCTTTTTCACCAAGAAAAAATACATTAATACGAAATAGGAGTGAATTACGTGAAAGTGCGTCGAAGTGAACGATTAATCGACATGACACAATATTTGTTGGATCATCCACATGACTTGATCCCATTGACTTTTTTTGCGGCTCGATACGGTTCAGCCAAATCTTCTATCAGTGAAGACTTAGCAATTGTAAAGAAAACCTTCAAGGAACGAGGAACAGGCTTTCTAGAAACGATTCCTGGTGCTGCCGGCGGTGTTGTCTTTACACCAAGTATTACGGATGCAGAAGCACAGGAATATATCGAATCTTTGGCTGAGCGTTTGTCTGAAGAGGATCGTTTATTGCCAGGCGGATATGTATATCTATCTGATATGTTGGGTCAGCCTGACTTATTACGTAAAGTTGGACGAATCATTGCGGCGCAATATTTAGATAAAAAAGTTGATGCAGTCATGACGGTTGCTACTAAAGGCGTACCAATCGCGCAAGCAGTCTCTTATTATTTGAATGCCCCATTCGTAATCGTTCGTCGCGACTCGAAAATTACAGAAGGTTCGACAGTTAGTGTGAACTATGTTTCTGGCTCATCAGAACGGATCGAAAAAATGGAGCTGTCAAAGCGCAGCTTAAAACGCGGTTCAAAGGTTTTGATTGTGGATGATTTCATGAAGGGCGGAGGTACCGTCAATGGAATGAAGAGCCTGATTGAAGAATTTGAAGCAGAACTTGTAGGAATTACTGTCTTTGCTGAGTCTAAGTTTAAAGGCGAGCGGGCTATTGACGACTATAATTCGTTGCTATTTGTTCAAGACGTTGATACTAGTACGAAAACTATCAGTGTTGTACCTGGTAATTGCTTCAATAAATAGACAATAAGAATGCTAGGTTTTTAAGACTCTCTCTAGTTTTTTTCTTTGAGAGAGTCTAATGAGCTAGCCTTTTTTGCGTGTGGCTAGTAAAATGGACTACGGATTTCAAATATCAATGGTAAATTTAAAATGAATAGAATGAAATAGGAGTGACTTCTTTTGGAAAACCGTTATGCGATTATTTTAGCAGCGGGTAAGGGAACCCGCATGAAATCAAAATTATACAAAGTCTTGCATCCAGTTGCAGGAAAACCAATGGTGGAACACATTATTGAACGGGTGGTTGAGACACAGCCAACAGACATCGTAACGATTGTTGGTCACGGCGCGGAAATGGTTAAGGAACAATTGGGTGATCGTAGCCGATATGCGTTACAGGCAGAACAACTTGGAACAGGCCATGCGGTGATGCAAGCGGCAGAATTTTTAAAGGACAAACAAGGGACAACTTTAGTCATTAGCGGAGATACACCATTACTTACCACGCAAACATTGAATAATCTATTTGATTATCATCAGGGCAAAAAGGCTAGTGCGACGATTCTGACTGCTCATGCAGAAGATCCAACAGGCTACGGACGCATTTTACGCGACCATGTCGGCATCGTGGAAAAAATTGTTGAACAAAAAGATGCGACTCCAGAAGAAGCGCGAACTCAAGAAATAAATACAGGAACCTATTGCTTTGATAATGAACAGTTATTTGCGGCATTAGAAAAAATAGGCACCAATAATGCACAAGGTGAATACTACTTAACCGATATTGTTGAAATTTTAAAAAATGACGGTCAAACGGTTGCAGCTTATAAAACGGATGATTTTGAAGAATCGCTGGGTGTCAACGATCGAATCGCTTTAGCGAATGCGAATGAATTGATGCGTCGCCGTATTAATAAGCAGCACATGGTTAATGGCGTGACATTCATTGATCCTGCGACGACATATATTGATGCTGGTATCGAGATCGGTTCTGATACCATTATCGAGCCAGGAGTGCAAATCCAAGGAAATACAGTGATTGGCTCTGACTGTGTTATTGGTGCTCACTCGAAAATTGTTGATAGCACAATTGAAGACAAGGTGGAAATCAAATCTTCTGTCATCGAAGAAGCAATTGTGAGAAAAAATGCGGACGTTGGTCCACACGCACACTTGCGTCCAAAAGCAGATATTGGTGAAAATGCTCATATCGGGAATTACGTAGAGATCAAAAAAGCCACGATTGGTGAAAATACCAAAGTAGGCCATTTAACTTATGTTGGTGATGCAACTCTTGGAAAAGATATCAATGTCGGCTGCGGTGTTGTTTTTGTTAATTACGATGGAAAGAACAAACATCACATCAACGTAGGAGATCACGTCTTTATTGGTTCGGGAACCAATATTATTGCGCCAGTTACTATTGCTGAGAATAGTGTGACAGCAGCAGGTTCAACGATTACTGACGATATTGCTGAAGGCGACATGGCAATTGCTCGTGCTCGCCAAGTAAACAAAGAAGGTTATGCGAGTCGATTGCCATTTTAAGGGAATTCTCTTGATTTCTTAAAAGGAAATGACTAGTATTTTATTTGAAATGGTATATAATCGGTAACGTATGCTTAAAAAGAAAGTGGAGGTCCCCATGTCGAAACATTATTTTGATCCAAGATTGAAAATTTTTGCTTTGAATTCAAATCGTCCCTTAGCTGAGAAAATTGCTGAAGAAGTTGGTGTTGAACTAGGAAAAAGTTCTGTTACCCAATTTAGCGATGGTGAAATTCAAGTAAACATTGAAGAAAGTATTCGTGGCTGTCATGTTTATGTTGTTCAGTCTACAAGTAGTCCGGTAAATGATAATCTGATGGAACTTTTGATTATGATTGATGCCTTGAAACGTGCGAGTGCCAAAACAATCAACGTCGTAATGCCTTATTATGGTTATGCCCGTCAGGATCGTAAAGCACGTGCGCGGGAACCAATTACTGCTAAGCTTGTTGCAAACATGATCGAAAAAGCTGGTGCGACACGTTTATTGACTTTAGATCTCCATGCTTCGCAAATCCAAGGGTTCTTTGATATCCCTGTGGATCATTTAATGGGTGCACCATTGATTGCGGATTACTTCTTAGAAAAAGGTATTTGCGGCGACGATGTCGTGGTTGTTTCACCTGACCATGGCGGGGTTACACGTGCACGTAAATTAGCAGAATTCTTAAAAGCACCAATTGCCATCATCGACAAACGCCGTCCGAAAGCGAACGTTGCGGAAGTGATGAACATTATTGGTAAAGTAGACGGCAAAACCTGTGTCATTATCGATGACATGATTGATACTGCAGGAACGATTACTCTAGCTGCCAATGCGTTGAAAGAAGCTGGCGCAAAACAGGTCTACGCTTCATGTACTCATCCGGTGTTATCAGGTCCAGCAATGCAAAGAATCCAAGATTCTGCGATCGAGCATTTAGTCGTAACAGATTCAATCTACTTATCTGACGAACGTAAAATCGATAAGATCGATGAAATCAGTGTGGGTGAATTAATGGGAGATGCAATCAAACGTATCCACGAGAACAAACCAGTTAGCCCACTATTTGAAACACATAAAAAATAAATCTATTGTATGAGGTACTCCAGCTGGGGTGCCTCTTTTTGTGTCTAAACTATTTTTGAAAATTTTGTTGATCAAAGAAATTTGATTAAACGCTTTCTCACTTGATTTCTTCTGATATGATAATAAGTAGAAGAAGGAAACTGGGGAGGACAACATGCAAAAAAGAATGGATCGGATTTCTATGGCAGCTGGCTATGGAATGTTAATCATCGCTGTATTTCTTAAAATAATCGGTGGTGTGAATCAACGATTCAGCTTGGTTGAGGTCTGGATTCGCAGCTTGATTAGCGGAAATTTTCTGCATTTTTGGCAAACGGAGTTTTCTTCAGGCATCGGTGTATTAGTTGGCACGGGTGCGTTTCTGTTATTACTGCTAGCCTACGTCTTTGACAGCTTATTGATAACCTGCCATCGAAAAAACGTCCTCTTGCAATCTGCTAAAGTTGCCTGGCTCTATTTCACAATGTTCTTCTATTTTATTTTCATTCAATTCTATTCAAGCAGCATTTGGTTGGTTCTGCTTCTTATAATCGGAGCGTTAGAATTTCTTTTAAATCGCTATTTGGATGATAAAATCGAACGAGATCGAAAATACGCTGAGTCGCAGAAAATTGAGAAGCACTATAATGAAGATCGTAAGCGACGTTTGGCTTTTCCAGGAAAATATCCACCGGCATTCCATCAGATTATTCGAAAAAATTTCCGTTTCTATCGTAAAAACTATTTCTTACTGATTTTTGCGAATACCTTAGTTTTCTTTGCATTAGTAATTCTTTTTTTCGCCTATCAGAAATTTAGCGCCAGTCACACCCAAGAGACAGTTTTCAATAAAACGGGACTCCTACGTATTTTAATCGAATCCGGTGGTGTTCTTCTAATCTTGTTATTATTGTTCTTATCATTTATGGACGGCTTATATATTGATTTTAAGGCAAAGCACATGGAATTATTCATTCAGCTGGGAATCCGCAAAAAAACGTTTCTAATTATGTTGATTGAAGAGTTTAGTCTTTGTGCTTTTGCGGGTGTGGTGTTTGGGGGAAGCCTTGGGTTGCTAATTACTAGAGCATTTACTAGTATTGGCTGGGCTTTATTGTTTTACACAGGGTTAATTATTTTAGCGATGGCTTTTCATCAGGAAAAAATCTTACGCTTAATTCAATTTAAACCTCGGGAGCAAACCAAAGCAGACCGTCCAAATCATCGATTGTCACCAGTATTTCTGTTAATCGGTTTGCTGGCGTTAGCTGTTACTTTCTGGTGGTTTCATCGAAGGAAATCTGCTGAAACCTTGTTAGTTATTAGTACGCTAATCATTGCTTTGTGGGGGCTTTTCCTTGGTATTGGCGGTTTTTATGTAAAACGTAGACGGGAAAAAATCACCCTCCTGCTTTCTCGCAATGATTTATTCTATCGTTTTCACAAAAGTATCAATGTTCTCATGTTAGTGTCCCTTTTACAAGTTTTGATAGCGGGGATCTTTCTGCCTCGCGTGGTCACTTTTCAACAAACTGCTGTCGACAATTTATTTCCGTATGATGTGGTAGCGAAGGTCAAATCAACAGAATTTCAACAAGTTGAAACATCGTTGAATCAGGAAAAGGCCCTGTGGAAAAGCTATCCTTTCTTTCCAGTAACGTCTGTGGACGGTGATCCGGAATGGGAAGTTTTTGGTACGGTGCGGCCGGTGATGTTTATTCAAGGACAGCATATTGGAGTGTCTGAAACAACTTATCAACAACTACGACAGGCAAATGATTTGGAGAAACAACCTTTACATTTAAAAAAAGGGCAGTGGCATGTCGTTTATCAACAGGCAATTAGTATCCGTGGACAACCGATCGATTGGGACCCGCAAAGCGTTCGACCGCGGTTACGAATTGGGACACCATTAGAGAGCTACAACACAACCAATGTCGATGTGATTTTCCCGATGCGTACGATCAAAAGCCAAGAACGCTTGATACTAACTGGAATGTTTCAACGTGGGTTACAGGAAAATATTCTAGTTGTTGCAGATGAAGAATTTGCGACTTTATCTAAAAAAGATCAACCAAATCAGTTGTTTTTGATTCACGGAGATAAAAAAATTGCTCATGCATTAAATTTTTTAAATCAAAAATATGTAGACGACAAGCGTTGGGATGACACGATCGAACCTGTATACGAAAAGACGCAACGGAAAAGTAATGTTGTCTCTGAAAATTATCTACAAGTCTTGCTTTTAATCTTTACTATAGTCATCTGCATCTTCATGAGTGTGGGATTGATAGTAGCCAAATTTGAAAGCGAAGAAACTCGTTTGATCGAACGCAGACGACTGTTGGATCAATTAGGTATGAGACAGAAAGAACAGCGAAGTGTTTTGGAACGTCAGGTTGGATTTTTCACAGTCTTGCCATTAGCTGTTGGTTTTCTGCTCAGTCTGGGTTTTATCGGAATCATGGGAAGACTGCGCTTCTTCTCGATGTCAGAATGGCTGCAGTTCGGAGGTATCTTTTTATTGGATTTTGGGATTTACTTATTCGTATGGGGAACTATCGCAAGTTTGATCTACCGCAGAATTGAAAAGTGGAGGTAAACCAATGAAGCCAATTATCAAAGCCGTAGGTATTACTAAAAATTATGACCAACAAGAAGTCTTAAGAGGAATCGACTTGGTAATCGAGTCTGGGGATTTTATTTGTATCATGGGGCGTTCTGGTTGTGGGAAAACCACATTATTGAAAATATTGGGGCTGATGCACCCACCAACCACTGGAGATGTCTTTTTTGAGGAAAGACTAACTCATGAACTTTTTCCAGATGAAATTTCTGACATTCGCAGAAGAAAGATTGGCTTCGTTTTTCAGGATTTTAATTTGATGGAAAGTATCACTGTGCGGGAAAATATTCTTTTACCCGCAATTTTGGATAAGCAAGACGTTACAAAATCGGAAGAACGAATGCAGCCATTCTTTCAAGTGCTGCGAATTGAACATCTATTGGGAAAACTTCCTCACGAGTTGTCAGTAGGAGAAAAACAACGAGCTGCGATTTGCCGAGCATTGATAAATCAGCCGCAAATTATTTTAGCGGATGAACCAACTGGGAATTTAGACAGCAATGCGGGAGCCGAAGTAATCAACATTTTTCAGCGTATTAATCAAGAATTAGGCATCACCATTGTCATGATCACTCATGACAGCAAAGTTGCTCAGGCGGCTAGAGAGGTCATCTTTTTAAAGGACGGTCAAATCTATGATCGACTAATCAATACTGCTGGAAGCGAAGCTCAAATCGCAGAGAAAATGTTGGAAGTTTAATTGAAAGATAAAAACAAGAGAGTGCCCTGAATATCAGGCGCTCTCTTGTTTTTATTACTACTACTGGCAACCTGTCAAAAAGACAAAAAAAAGGGCTCATCGGTGGGTGGCCGATGAGCAAAGGAGTTAAAAAATGAAAAAGTGTTAGGGTTGTTTGTTGGTATGCTTATATAATAGCAACGATATGTGAATTATTTATGAATGAAGCTTGGCAGAAGATTAAAAAAAATAGGTCGAAATAAAGTTCAGCAGACATTGAGCAGTAAACAGTGAAATAAATGAGGTTTCTCCGTAGTATACGTGGATCGTTTAGTTAGCCTTGTTGATCATTTGAAGGAGCAAACAAAAAAAGGGCTCATCGGTGGGTGGCCGATGAGCAAAGGAGTTAAAAAAATGAAAAAGTGTTAGGGTTGTTTGTTGGTATGCTTATATAATAGCAACGATATGTGAATTATTTATGAACGAAGCTTGGTAGAAGATTTAAAAAAATAGGTTGAAATAAAGTTGAGCTATTCATTAATAGTTAGATCAAAAAAAATAATTAAATCCCCTTATATAGTTATTTCATTCATATGTTGAAGCTTTATTTCATTGCGCAGCTAAACTTCTAAAGGAATCATAGAACAAATCTAAACAAAAAAAGAGCTCATCGGTGGGTGGCCGATGAGCAAAGGAGTTAAAAAATGAAAAAGTGTTAGGGTTGTTTGTTGGTATGCTTATATAATAGCAACGATATGTGAAAAAAGTGTGAACGATGATTGTTTGAAAATTAAAAATTTTATAAAAAAATTGAATATTAATTAACTCGACAAAAATATTATAATTTATTTTCAAAAAAAGAGCTCATCGGTGGGTAGCCGACGAGCAAAGGAGTTAAAAAATGAAAAAGTGTTAGGGTTGTTTGTTGGTATGCTTATATAATAGCAACTACTTATGAATAAAATATGATGAAAGACTAGCGAAACCATTAATTTATAAAAAATAAAATACAGAAAAACTTATAGGGTTTCACACCATTATTTTAGAATTTTATAAATTATCCAATTATATTAACTAAAAGGAGTTGTTATAATTCTTTATCCCAATAATTTTATGAAATGAAAAATAAAAGGTAAAGAGGTTGTGACTGAAGTGGTCAGCTTAAAAAGGAGTTTCCAAAAATACAATGACGTAGGAAGGGATGTTGAATGGTACCTACTCGTTGCTTTTCGAGTTTATGTGAGATTTTGGCTTATTTTTCTAAATAGCTACTTCTGGAACATCAAGAACTTCGTTTATTCAGAAAAAAGAGCCATGACAAGACTTTTGTCATGGCTCCCTCGTTTTAATAGTAGTTATTCATAAACACGGTTTTTCTTGTCGTAAATATTACGCAATTCTAAATATAATGGAACAAGCTCGTTTTTTGTATAAGGAAAATCCAGTTGGAATAACGGAATATTTGGTTTTTCCTTTCTTAATAGTGAGGAAGAGCTGATAATCAAATCATAATCATCCTTCAGTGATACATCGTATGGCTCAGCATCAATGAAGCGCAGATCCTCAAGGAAACGATACAAGTCACGAACGAAAATCGCATTATGCTCTAATGCAATACCAACTTTTAGATTATGTGCGTAAGGAAATTGATTAAAGTAAGGCAATAACAAACGCTTAAAGGCTCGAGTAATCATCGGATGAACCGAACTTATAAAGCTGTAGGATGGATTTTCCTTCGTCATTTGCATGAAATTTTGAATGTTCTGGAATAAAATATATTCACCGCGAGTTTGTTTAGCATTTGGGTCTAAGACTAATTCAATCATGCTTGGGAATGGCTGGCGGAAAATAAAGTAACCAAAGGTGATATTCAACATATTTGAAACAACCAATGGATCATCCATGATGTCGGGCCGATCCGGGAATAAGACTTTCTTAGCAAAGTTCCGAAATTCCGTTACAAAATCATTTACTGGATTTGGACGTGAATCAAAATCATGGAGTGCTTGTTTCATACTTTGATCGTCACGAATCGTATAGAAAGGTGAATAATGAGCTAAGAAATAAATAAAACTGGTTTCACCCTTTAATTGACGTGTTGTCATTGGCATGTCAATTAGATCGCGTAATGATGTGAAATCATAATATGGATTATCCTTCATCAAAAAATTGTAGCGAGGATCATATTTTGTGAATTTCTTTTTCTGTACTCGCACCATATTAATGCTAGTAAATAATTTGATTTCTTGAGTACCAAAGTAAGTTTGTGATAACGGAAAATAGTCTTTATAGGTATCAATTATTTTAGTTAATTGATGTTTGTCAACATTTATTGGACATTCAATTCCACGAGTTCCCAGCCATAAAAGATCAAATAAAGCTAAACGAATCAAACGTTCATCGCCGGACATACCGGCCTCTGTATATGTAAAGCGAATATTGAATCGTTTCAAGTGTTTTTTCAATTTATCGATTTTCCGAGAAACTGTGGAACGACTCACAAAATACTTTTCACAAAATTGTTCGATTGTTGGATTCGCATCATTTAAGAAGTATAGGATGAACTGGAATGGCACTGCTTGCTGCAGTAAGTGATAACGATATTCATCAACCGTGGCATTGAGGTTTTCTAGATTCAGTTTGCCGGCACGCATCATAATTGTTTCGTGATCCGGTCGTATTTCTGCTAATTCCTGATCTACTTCATTCAGTTCAATGACGCTTTGCTGGTAATTTAAATCTAAATCTTCTGACAATTGACTAATCGCTAAAATCTTTTTGGTAGATTGGTTTAAGTATTTAAAAATATTAAAACGCAAGAGGAGCGACGCATCAAACATAAGTTCCTCATATAACATCTGTTTTCCTCCTTTATTAAATTCGGTCATTAATCTGAATTTTTTTAAGCATATTTCTTCTTTATTGTACTTTATTTACCAAAACCTGTCAGTTATTAACCGATAAAAAGTGAGTAATATTATATAGGGAAAAACAATTTTCATGCTATTCTAAGAAAGTCTAGTGGTAATAAGTCAAGATAATTTTTCAAAAGATTTTTAAAGGTAGTTAATTTTTGAAGCGCACTGAACTAAACCCGACCAAAATTAAAAATTTTTTCGGGTACTTCCAAGGATTAGCGTCAATAACATACTGTTATTTATCTATCACGCTCCTTGGTGGCATATAGAGTTGATGGTTACGTAGTAGCGTATCCACCAGACGCGTAAATTTTCTTGCGGTTAGTACGATGGCTCGTTTGTGTTTATGCTTGGGTGTTTCAGCGTATTTTTTCTTATAATACGCATGGTACTCAGGCTCGTATCTCCTTACGGAGTTGGTGGCTTCAACTAGATAATAACGGAGATAACGATTGCCTCGTTTGGCCATAGGAGTATTTTCATACTCAGAGTTACCTGATTGGTTCTGTCGCCAATATAAACCGGCATATTTAGCCAATTTGCTTTCATCTGAAAAGCGATTGATAGGGCCAATTTCAGCGAGTATACCCGCAGCATAAACAGGACCGATTCCTGGAATACTGGTTAAACATTGATATTCAGGTAGCACAACGACTAAATCGTCAATGGCTTTGTCTAAGTCTTTAATTAACTTTTCAAGACTACGAATTTCTTTGGCTAGAACACCCAAAACAATATCTACAGAGTCCTGATGGACTTTTCCTAACCGGTAGGAACTACGTATGGCTTTAGAAATTGCCTTTGCAATTCCTTCGGGATTTTTAAAACGATACTTCCCTAGTTTTTGAATTAGGTTCGCAAACTCTTCTAATGACAGTTCGGCAAGTTGGTCCATTGTGTAATCTTCCGTCATTAGAGTTACTAATGTGGCACTTAAAACGGATCCACCTTCTGCTTTTAGTTCTTTAGAAAGCGTGTTGCATTTATAATAAATGTTTTCGATAAAGTGTTGCTTTGTACGAACCAGCTGTTTAATTAGCTGATAACGCGTTCTAGTTAAGTGTTGGAGGGCAAGGTATTCTTCCTCTTTAATGATGGAGTTGACTTGCCTTTGGATGCGAAAATAGTCAGCGATATAAAAAGCATCAATTTGATCGTTTTTGTTTTCTTCAAAAATATCACGATACTTTTTAATTTTATTTGGTTGTTCAACTGAAACCATAAGGTTCAATTGATTTAACTCAAGATCTTCTTTAAAAAACATAGCTGGATGAAAGCTATATAAAGATGTGGCCTCCATTCCAATCACTAAGCTCTCTATCTCAAATTTTTGAGAAAATTCGAGAATGTATTCTTTGATCTGGCTTGCGCCAAGTTGACTATTTCCATAAGATGCTTCTTTTAAAACAGAGCAAGTTGAATCGTCTGTCATAAAGCAAGCATCTAATTTTTCAGAACTAACGTCTAAACCGACAAATAGTTTCATGTGGAAGGACCTCCTTTCATTGATTATTCGGAAATTGCTTGGGTACTGTGGGATATCCCAGAATCACGTTGTCTAACGACAGCCTCGCATAATAGAGTTTCATTCATTAAACCTCTAAGCCACCCAATCTCTACTAGGATTGGTAGAGGTCAATGGACTCAGCTAGTGTGTTGGAGGTTATACCAACGGTTCGGGTCACAGACTTTCTGTCGCAGTAAAACTGCAGAAGGTGATAGCGTCTTCCCGTAAGTCCTTTCCAAGACTTATTATTCAGGAATATCCTACAGTATCCAAGTAGTAATCGTTATTTTATTTAAACATATTAGGAATAGCCCCTAAGGGCGATTGAAGGAATGAAAGTTTCTTCAAAATATATATTACGAGAAGGTGAAAAAATGACAAAGTCGCGTTTAGAAGCATTTACCGATGGTGTCGTTGCGATCGTTTTGACCGTCCTGGTTTTAAATATTCAAATACCAGATGCGCCATCACTAGCTTCCTTATTAAGCATAACCAATACACTGTTCGCCTATATTGTTAGTTTTATTTTTGTTGCTGTCATCTGGGTAAACCACCATCGCATGATGCAAATGACTGAAAAAATAAATTATCGTGTTATTTGGGCAAATATTTTTTGGTTATTTTGGCTGACTTTATGCCCAGCAGTAACCAGTTGGGTGGGTCGTAATCCAAACCATTTTTGGCCGGAATTTTCTTATGTAGTGGTCTTCACGATGTGGAGCTTTTCATACGGTATATTATCAAAGCAATTGATTAAAGCAAATAGCCCTACTAGCCACGTGGCGACTATTTTAAAACGAGATCAACGAAGCAAATTATCCATGTTGATTAACTTAGCTGTTTTGGCAGGTGTTTTTATTTTTCCGCCAATTGGAATCTTTGGTCGCTTTTTGGTTTCTGGCATTTGGGTGGTTTCTTATCGTAAAGCAGATGAATACTATCAAAAGGTATCGGGGCAAAAAAATCACGGCAGAAGCTGAGAACTTCTGCCGTTTTTTTAAGCTTGTGGATGTAATACACGGTGTAAAAATTCTTTAGTCCGTGCTTCTTTAGGATTGCCGAAAATGTCTTCAGGCGCTCCCTGTTCAGCGATCACACCTTGATCCATGAAGATGACACGATCAGAAACCTCTTTAGCAAAAGCCATTTCATGAGTAACGATTACCATCGTCAAACCGCTTTCTGCTAATTTTTTCATAATCTGTAACACATCACCAACCATTTCTGGATCAAGGGCAGATGTCGGTTCATCAAACAGCATAACTTCTGGGTTCATGGATAAAGCGCGGGCAATTGCAACTCGTTGTTTTTGACCACCAGATAGTTGCGCGGGTTTTACATCGACAAATCGATCCATGCCTACTTTTTCCAAATTATCTAATGCGACCTTTTTCGCTTCAGCTTCTTTGCGACCTAGAACCGTTACCTGTCCACTCATACAGTTTTGCAAAACGTTCATATTGTTGAAGAGATTGAACGACTGGAACACCATTCCTAGATGGGTCCGATATTTTGGTAAATTGTATCCTGGAGCTAAAACATTCTCTCCTTGATACATGATCTTACCATCTGTAGGAGTTTCTAATAAATTGATACAGCGTAGGAAAGTTGATTTCCCCGAACCAGACGCACCGATAATGGTTACAACTTCTCCTTTGTTGACGTTCATACTGATATCTTTTAAGACGAGGTTATCGCCGAAGCTTTTTTTCAAATGTTCGATTTCAATGATACTACTCATAACTGTTCCTCCTTAATGATTTACTGATTATTTATCTTCCCCAACAGCTACATCAACATCGTCTAAACGCACATAAGCTGATGGACCATCCATTTTTTTCTCAACTGCTCGCAAGATTCGAGTCGCTGTGAAGGTCAATACAAAATAGATCACACAAATGATGAAGTAGGTCTGGAAGAACATATAGTTTGTTCCAGCTGCTGATTTTCCTTGGAAGAACAATTCGGAAACAGAAATGATACTTAAAACGGAGGTATCTTTGATATTGATTACTAATTCATTTCCAGTCGCTGGCAAAATGTTTCGTAATACTTGCGGTAGGACAACCTTACGCATCGTTTGGCCATGGGTCATACCAATGGCGTGTGCAGCTTCAAATTGACCTTGATCGACAGCGAAGATTCCGCCACGAACGATTTCAGACATGTAAGCACCAGTATTGATTGAAACGATAAATAAGGCAGCGGCGGTTCGGTTTAAATCAATTCCAAAAGCCATCGCAATTCCGTAATAAATTACGGCAGATTGAACGATCATGGGTGTTCCACGGAAAATCTCGATATAGGCATTTAGTAACCAGCCAAAGACTTTTTGCAGCCCGCGTTTTGCGCTGTTGTCTGATTCTGGAATGGTTCGAAAGACGCCGACAAGTAAACCAATCAATGTACCAACAGTCGTCCCAACGATTGCAAGTAATAGGGTCATACCCGTACCACGCAAGAACATCGAACCGTTCTGTTTCAAAATACGAACAAATACATTCTCTTTTTTACCTGAAGCGCTTTGCGTTTCATCGGTAGCTGGTTGATCTTTAATGGCTTGGTCCATAACTTCGACACGCTCGTCTTGTGAGATGTCCGCCAGGATCTGGTTAACTTGGGCCATATCAGGATCTCCTTTTCGCATCCCGACAGAAACTTGCACATCCTCTGGGTTAGTTTGGAATCCATTGGCTTTGTCGAATTCGACCATTTTTAAATCAGGGTTAACACTTTCCGCAGTCACGCCTTCAGGTCGTTCACTGACGTACCCATCGATTGTGCCTGACTCCAAAGCGACCCGCATTGCTGGGAAGTTATCCATGGCTTCCTGTTTGTTGACATCAGGGATTTGAGGGATAACATCATAATGAAACGTACTCAATTGCGCGGTGACCTTTGCACCAGCAAAATCTTTGATCGAAGTTGCTTTGGCATATTTAGTATCTTTGCGGGTGACAATAACTAATTGTGATTCATAATATGGATCAGAAAAGTCAACTTCTTTACGCCGTTCGGCTGTGGGAGACATCCCAGCAATAATCGCGTCGATCTTTCCAGATTGAAGTGCTGGTAACAGACCATCCCATTCGGTTTTTACCACGACTAGTTTACGATTCATTTTATCAGCGATTTTTTTCGCCATTTGTACGTCATAGCCGCCAGCGTAGGCTTTATCGCCTTGAATCTGCACGGCGCCATTCCGATCATCCTTTTGTGTCCAGTTGAAAGGAGCGTATCCAGCCTCCATGCCGACCCGCAATTCTCCTTCAGGTGTTTTTTCATCTGCCCGAGTGACTAATGGGGCTCCTAGAAATGAAATAAATAATGCGATGAGTGCGATAACTGAAAATTTTCTTCTATTCATAATTTCTCCCTTTCTTGAAATTACGAGATTGGGTAGGGCTGTCTTTGAAAATCTGCAACAAAAAAAGCCGCCGATTCGTGTATAAGGCCGCTTGCAGATAATAAGAAGATGATGTTCCCTCTCACAAAAACATAGCGCAACTTAGCATCACTGCTAAGACAGTCCGCAAGTTATTCGCTTGCGTCCCAACATACAAAATAAAGAGAATTTTGTACATTTCGGCGAAACTTCCTAGTCCTATTTCAACGTGTCTCTACACTCCATAGGGTTAATAAGGTTCGCGACCTCTACCTCATTGTTCTGAGGCATCTCGTATTCAGTTATTATGTTTCACAGTCTAAAGGCTGAGAATGAAAAAGTCAATGGAAATCATTTGGAATAAACAAAAAAGGTGGTTGAATTTTTTAAATTATTCCATTCGAATTGTTCAGAAAGACAAAGAAATACGTTAAAGAAGCTTTTTAAGAATAAAAAGATAACTTTTATCATTTTGACAGCCCTTCTCCATTTAACCGACTAATCGAGAGCGGTTTTCTAAAAAAATATTGATTAAGGGATAAAATCGTAAATCGCTAACAAAGGATTCGTTTATTCAGATAAGGACTTTTTATTTTCCTCTAAATTTATACTATACTGATTCTTGAGGTGACGAAAATGGAGATCACAGTTGATCAAGCAGTAAAAATAATTCAAGAAAACAGAAAAATTACATTTTTAACAGGCGCAGGCGTTTCTACCCCTTCAGGTGTGCCGGATTATCGATCGTTACAAGGCGTTTATCATGGTCTTGAAGCACCAGAATACCTATTAAGTAATGAGTGTTTAGTTCGTGAACCAGAAAAATTTTATCAGTTCGTCAAACATTTGTATCATAAAGAAGCACGACCAAATAGTATTCATCGTGAGATGGCACAGATGGAGAAGACGAAGGATGTCTGGGTAGTCTCGCAAAATATCGATGGCCTGCACGCGGCTGCTGGAAGCCAACACTTGGTGAATTTCCATGGCTCGCTTTACGAGTGCTATTGTCGCAAGTGTCAGCAGTCAGTAGCGTGGCAGGATTATCTGCAAAGCGATCGTCACAAAGACTGTGGTGGTCAAATTCGTCCGAAAATTGTTTTGTACGGCGAAGGATTTGAAGAGTCAGTCATCCAGCAGGCAATCGGAGCTGTAAAAAATGCCGAACTTATAGTGATTGCAGGAACAAGCTTTCAAGTTCATCCATTTTGTGATTTAATTTATGAAAAAAGCAAAGATGCGAAAGTAGTTGTAATCAACCAAACCCCGATTCAATTAGCTGGCGAATATTATTTTGTCCAGACGGATGGAACAGCGGTTTTTGAAAAAGTATAGCGATTTTGTCGCAGCGGGATAACAACGATTTATGATCAATTGGGAGGGAACTGTGTGGAGTTAACAGAAAAGGAAAAAATGATTGCTGGAAAATTGTATTTTGCAGGCGATCCTGAATTAGTGGCCGATCGAAGAGATGCTCGTTTAAGATTACGTGCGATTAATCAAGAATCAGATAGAGAAAAACGTGAAGAATTCGTAAAACAGGCGTTTGGCGGGACAAAGAACCATGTCTATGTAGAACCAACGATTTCTTTTGATTATGGCTACAATATTTTTGTAGGTGAGAATTTTTATTGTAATTTCCACAACGTCTTTTTAGACATTTGTCCGATTACAATCGGTGATAATTGTATGTTTGGACCAAATGTTCAATTGTATACGGCAAGTCATCCGTTGGAACCTGGAAAACGTAATAGCGGTCAGGAGTTTGGCAAGCCGATCACTATCGGCAATAATGTTTGGATTGGTGGCTCAGCCATAGTGACTCCAGGAGTAACAGTAGGGGATAATGTAGTTATAGCCGCGGGCGCTGTTGTAACTAAATCTTTCCCAGATAATGTAGTGGTTGGTGGAAATCCGGCGCGAATCATCAAAACGATCGAAGAGGAAAACAAAGACGATGCACTGACTAATGCACGAAAAAAAATTGATCGGATTGATCAAGAAATCGTGACGCTTTTAGAAAAACGGATGTCAGCTGTCAGCGAAGTCACTGCGTATAAAGCTGAAACAAAGAAAGCTGTTTTAGATACTAGTCGTGAAGAGGCGGTTTTACAAAAGGTTTCGGATTTAGTGAAAGATGAGAATTATCGTGAGACAATTGTTGAAACCTTCAAAGACATTATGAAACAGTCAAGAAACTATCAAGAAGGGCGGTTGAGATAATATGATCGACGGCGATAGACGTAAAGCCGAGATTTTAAAGGCGCTGCAACAAGCTGAAAAACCGATCAGCGCTACAAGCTTTGCAAAAGAATTTGGTGTGAGTCGTCAGATCGTAGTCGGCGATGTGGCCTTATTACGAGCCGCAGGGGAGAATATCATCGCTACTGCTCGAGGGTATTTGTTAGAACGCGAATCGGCGAAATTAATCAGCAAAATTGCCGTTCAGCATTCTCCTGAACAGACGGCAGAAGAATTACACACAATCGTTGCACACGGTGGTGAAGTTATTGATGTAGTAGTTGAGCATCCGTTGTATGGAGAGCTGGTTGGAGGCTTGCATTTGACCACTCAACAAGATGTGGAGGCCTTTGTTGCAGAAGCAAAAAGACTCGAAGTGACTCTTTTGTCTGAGTTGACCGCAGGGATTCATCTACATACCATCGCATATGAAGCAATAGAGAATTTAACCGAAATTAAACAAGCACTTTCAGAAAAGGGTATTTTATATGAAGAAAACCGTCACGTGTAAACGTGACGGTTTTTGACAGTCGAACTTTTTTACAGCTATCTCTTAGGTGAGACTAATTTAACGGTTTAAGTCCCTTAAAAGAAACAAGTGGTTTAGTTCGATGATATGCGTAGTGAGAAAAGTATTCAAAGTTCATCGGAAAATGAACACCTTAAAAACGAATTAGCGGTTACTCGATAACTAAGACGCCATCTTTTAAGTGCAACGGATTTTTTTCATTGATATGGTCATAGAACATGATGCCATTGATATGATCAATCTCGTGTTGGACCACGATCGCATTATAGTTTTTTAGCCGAATTTTATGTTTCTCGCCTTTTTCGTCAAAATAAGAAACAGTGATACGCGCGGCACGAACGACATATCCAGGCACTTCACGATCGACTGATAAGCAGCCTTCGCCTTCTCCTAAGCAAGCTTCTTGAACTGAGTGGCTCAAGATTTTTGGATTATACATCACCGTACTAATGCCGTTTTCCGGTTTTTCAGGATCAACGCTAGGAACATGAACTGCGATAATTCGTTTTGAGATATCTAATTGGGGAGCTGCTAAACCCACACCTCCGCGTAGATTCAATTCTTCTGCCTTTACAGGATCTTGGCTATTTTTTAGAAATTGCAGCATTTCCTTTCCAAGCTCCACATCTTCAGCAGTTGGAGGAATCGGGACTTCATTGGCAACTGCCCGTAAAGTCGGATGGCCTTCCCGAATAATATCATCCATTGTGATCATTAAAAAATCTCCTCTCAAGACATGATTTCATCACGTTAGTTTAACACAAAAAGTAAGTAAGGTAAAAAAACTGTTTTCATGAATACGGTTCTTTAAAAAAATTGTAATGATTCTAGAAATAAGCGTTAAATTGGTATACAGCTTGATTTTTTAATACAAATCGAGTAAAGTGTTAGAGTGTGCATAGCGCACCACCTATCACTTGGTTGGGCGATTCACCAACGCTCTACTCAGTCGTAGGAAGAAAAAAAGGAAGAGGTGAAAAAACATGGCATTATCAAAAGAACGTAAAAACGAAATCATCAATGACTTTGCTCGCCATGAAGGAGATACTGGTTCTCCAGAAGTACAAATCGCTGTATTAACGGAAGAAATCAATCAACTAAATGAGCATGCACGTGTCCACAAAAAAGACCACCATTCATATCGCGGTCTAATGAAAAAAGTTGGTCATCGTCGTAACTTGTTGGCTTACCTACGTAAGAACGAAGTTCAACGTTACCGTGAATTAATCCAACGTCTAGGACTACGTCGTTAATTCGTACTACTATTAAAGTGAGGTTCCTAGGAATCTCACTTTTTTTGACAGTTAGGCTTTTCGCAGTAGCGAAAGTGTGAGTTCTAGCAATAGTTTTATGCCATTGTATTGAACAGGTAGTTTAGCCTAATGTTATGCGTACGAAAACCAACTGAATTTTTACGTTAGAAAAATTCATACAGTAGTAATGAGCTAGCTGCTAATTAAACTTTCCCCAGTTCGCAAGGTTTGATTATAGTAAATTTAGCAGAGACAATCCTGAGCTTGACTCAGAAAAAATAAAAAACCTTTGATTGGCGTGTTGTCACTCTACTAACCAAATGCAAGAAGCGAAGTTTTTCGCTGTTTCCATTTGTTTAGTAGCGTCGCACTGGTCAAAGGGAAAAGGAGAAGTTATGTCAGAAAAACAAGTTTTCAAAACCACTTGGGGCGGACGCCCTCTGCAAGTTGAAATCGGTCAACTTGCTAAACAAGCCAATGGCGCAGTTTTAGTTCGCTATGGCGACACAGTCGTATTGAGTGCAGCTGTTGCCTCAAAAGAAGCAAAAGATACCGACTTTTTCCCATTAACCATTAACTATGAAGAAAAAATGTATGCAGTGGGTAAAATCCCTGGCGGTTTCATCAAACGTGAAGGTCGTCCAAGTACAGACGCAACCTTGACTGCCCGTTTAATTGACCGTCCGATTCGTCCGATGTTTGCAGATGGATTCCGTAATGAAGTCCAAGTAACGAACTTTGTGATGAGTGTAGAACAGGATTGCTCTCCAGCAATGGCAGCGATGTTTGGTTCTTCGTTGGCTCTAGCCATTTCAGATATTCCGTTTGACGGACCAATCGCTGGTGTCGATGTGGGTCGCGTGAATGGGGAATATGTATTGAATCCGACTGTCGAGCAACACGCTGAATCAGATATCGATTTAACAGTTGCTGGGACCAAACAAGCCATTAACATGGTAGAATCTGGCGCCAAAGAAGTTTCTGAAGAAGACATGCTTGGCGCATTACTATTCGGATTTGATGCAATCAAAGAAATGGTGGCTTTCCAAGCTGAGATCGTAGCTGCAGTCGGCAAAGAGAAAATGGAAGTTTCTTTATTACAAGTTGATCCTGAACTGAAAAAAGAAATTTTTGACGGCTACTATCAAACAATGAAAACAGCTGTAATGACAATGGATAAATTGGCACGTGAAGACGAAATCGAAAAAGTCAAAGAAACGGTCAAAGAAGTTTACGCTGAGAAATTTGCGGATCATGAAGATGAAGCGCAATTAACAAAAGAAGTAAAACAAATCGCGGAAGATCTTGAAAAAGATGTGGTTCGTGAATTGATTACAATCGATAAAATTCGCCCAGACGGACGTAAATTAGATGAAATTCGTCCGTTGGCTGCTGAAACAGGTATTTTACCACGTGTTCATGGTTCAGGCTTATTTACACGGGGACAAACGCAAGCATTATCTGCTTGTACTTTGGCACCCTTAGGTGAACATCAAATCATTGATGGTTTAGGAACAGTTGAAAGTAAACGATTCATCCATCATTACAACTTCCCGCAATTCTCTGTTGGTTCTACTGGACGTGCTGGTTCACCAGGTCGTCGTGAAATTGGCCATGGAGCATTGGGTGAACGTGCATTAGCCCAAATTATTCCAAGCGAAGAAGATTTCCCTTACACCATCCGTTTAGTAGCGGAAGTATTGGAATCAAACGGTTCTTCTTCTCAAGCAAGTATCTGTGCTGGTACATTGGCGTTAATGGATGCTGGTGTGCCAATCAAAGCACCAGTTGCTGGTATCGCAATGGGCTTGGTTTCCGATGGTGAAAACTATACGATCTTGACAGATATCCAAGGATTGGAAGACCATCTTGGCGATATGGACTTTAAAGTTGCTGGTACAAAAGATGGAATCACAGCTTTGCAAATGGATATCAAAATCCAAGGAATCACTGAACAAATTCTTTCTGAAGCATTAACGCAAGCAAAACAAGCGCGGATGGAAATCTTAGAAGTCCTAACTGAAACGATTGCTGAGCCACGTAAAGAATTAAGTCCGTACGCACCGAAGATTGAAATGATCCAAATCGATCCAGATAAGATCAAAACAGTCATCGGTAAAGGCGGAGACACAATCAATGGTATTATCGAAGAAACTGGTGTAAAAATTGATATTGATCAAGAGGGTAACGTTAGCATTGCTTCTTCTGATGCAGATATGATCAAAAAAGCGATTAAGATCATTGAAGAGTTAACTAAGGAAGTCAAAGTCGGCGAAGTGTACTTAGGAAAAGTTGTTCGTATCGAGAAATTTGGAGCCTTTGTAAACTTGATTAAAGGCAAAGATGCATTGATTCACATTTCACAGCTTGCAAATGAGCGCGTGAATAAAGTGGAAGATGTCGTAAAATTAGGCGATGAAGTATTAGTAAAAGTGACAGAAATCGATCGTCAAGGTCGTGTAAATGCTTCTCGTAAAGCCTTATTGAAGGAAGAAGAAAGCAAAAAAGCAGAAAAATAGTATGTCATTGAGGTTATTCTTTGACAATTCTCGCTGTAAACTGGATAATACTGATAAGTTTTAGGGGAGTAGCGACATAGAGTAAGCTCTATGCTTTTAGATCAACAACTAGTGCGCAGCGCTGGTCTAAGAGATAATTTGCCAGACCTAAACAATAGTGAAAACTGTTGTTTAGGTCTTTTTTTGTCAGTCGTACTTTTTGCAGTGTAATTAAGTGATATCAGCTAAAAAATATTTAATAGTTTTCAGTTGAGGTTTAGTACGAGGATAAGAAACTATTGTCTAAATATGTGAAGAACTTGTCTATTTTGGTGAAGAAACCTGAAACTTTTTTAATAGAGAATCAATACCGATTCAATGAGTTGCTTAACAGGAGTGTGCGGAATGGAAAAAAAGAAAGATCATGATCATATCAAAAAGCTTTCAGCGGCGGGATTGCTGATTGCGATGGGAGTCGTGTACGGCGATATTGGGACGAGTCCGTTATATGTGATGAAAGCTATTTTAGAGGAAAATGGTGGACTGAGCACCGTAACTAAAGATTTTGTACTAGGTGCAGTCTCATTAGTTTTTTGGACCGTCATGCTGTTAACTACGGTCAAATATGTGTTGATTGCCTTGAGAGCGGATAACCATGGTGAAGGAGGAATCTTCTCTTTATATACATTAGTACGTAAAGGTGGAAAATACTTAATTGTTCCAGCTATGATTGGTGGTGCCGCGCTGTTGGCTGATGGCGTATTAACACCTGCGGTAACGGTAACGACAGCGATTGAAGGACTGCGGGGGATTCCTGATTTTTATCAGGAGTTTGGGAACAATCAAAATATCATCGTAATCATCACGTTAGTTATTTTGCTTTTCCTATTTTTAATTCAACGTTTTGGTACGGATTTTGTTGGGAAAGCTTTTGGACCGATCATGTTTTTATGGTTCACCTTTTTAGGGCTGATGGGTATTTTAAATATCCCATATGATTTTAGCGTAATTAAAGCGTTGAATCCTTATTATGCGATCCACCTATTATTCAATCCTGACAATAAGATGGGAATCTTTATTTTAGGAAGTATCTTCCTAGCAACGACCGGTGCCGAAGCCTTATATTCTGACATGGGGCATGTGGGAAAGAAAAATATCCATTTTAGCTGGCCGTACGTTTTGCTTTGCTTAATGTTAAATTATGCAGGACAAGCAGCCTGGATTTTACACTCAAAGGGCAATGCCTCGATTGAAGGAATTGAAAATTTAAATCCATTTTTCCAAATTTTACCTGACGGGTGGATGATCTTTGGTGTCATCTTTGCGACGATTGCTGCTATCATTGCCTCTCAGGCTTTGATTTCTGGGTCATTCACACTAGTGTCTGAGGCGATTAAGCTGAAACTGTTGCCTAGAATGCGAATTATTTATCCAGGAAAAAGTATTGGTCAGATGTATATTCCGGCGATCAATATGATCTTGTGGGCTGCATGTTCATTGATTGTTTTGACTTTCCGCACATCAAGTCATATGGAAGCGGCTTATGGTCTATCAATTACGGTAACGATGTTAATGACGACTTTCTTGTTGTATCATTATCTATTACAAAGTGGAACCTCGCGCATTTTAGCTGGTTTAATGCTACTCTTTTTTGGTATATTGGAAGGCTTCTTCTTTATATCCAGCGTCACCAAGTTCTTCCATGGAGGTTTTGTGGCGGTGGCAATGGCATTGCTGATATTAAGTGTGATGTATATTTGGCATCGCAGTAATCAAGTTCAAGAAGATGCGAGCCAAGATGTTTATTTCAAAGACTATCTGCCGCAATTACAAGAGCTTCATGATGATGACAGAATTCCCTATTATCAAACCAACGTCGTTTTTTTGGTCCCACGTTTAGAAGGCGATGCAATCCCGCAGCAATTTATTTATTCGATTTTGGATAAACGATTAAAACGGGCAAAAGTATACTGGTTTGTAAATGTAGAAGTAACAGATGAACCATATACAGAAGAATATAGTATTGATATGATGGGAACTGATTTTATTGTAAAGGTTAAATTGTATCTAGGTTTTCGAATCGCTCAGGATGTAAACGTCTATTTGCGTCAAGTTATTCATGATTTGATGAAACAAGGCCGTTTGCCTAAACAACCGCAGCATTACTCGTTAACTCCTGGACGTCAGGTAGGGGATTTTCGTTTTGTCATGATTCAGGAAGAATTATCCAATACGACTAGAATCGACAAATGGGATCGACAAGTTATGCAAGCACGTTTAGCAATCAAACGTCATACAGTTACGCCTGAACGCTGGTTCGGTATTGAGTATAGTGAGGTTACTTATGAAACAGTGCCGTTAATTGTCGGCGAAACGAAAAAAACATGGCTGAAAGAACGAAAAGAATAGTGAGTCCCTAGTCTAATGTATAATTTGCTCATTCGAATCATCTATTTAGAAGATTTGTTCAAAAAGTTTATTCAAATAAAGAGTTTTTGGCTGAGATAGAAGTCAAAAACTCTTTTCTTTTTATTTGAAATAAGTTAAATTAAGATTAAAATAGAATGAACAAAGGGGGCTGAGAGATGGAAATGACAATTTCGGGGTTACGAGAAAGGCTGCAAGAAGCCGATGAAAAACAATTAAGTGAATTAATCTGTCAGATATACAAACATTCAGAAGTTGCTCAACAAATCGTGGATTCAACTCTTTTGGATGATGATTATGGAATGCGATTCGCTGAAACCACTAAGAAAAAACTAGAACGGGCTTTTTTTCCACACGGTAAAATTGATCGTTCTTTGACACAAGCTAAAGAGCTGTTGCGTCAATTTCGTAAGAATTGCCAAAATCAGCGAGCATTGATCGAAATTGAATTGTTTTTTGTCGAATGCGGACTAGATTTCCTCGGCATCTTTGGAGAATCAGATGGAGAGATGAAAGAATTACTGATTACGAACTACGCTTCAGCGGTAGCGCGGATTTTAGAAGATGGTTCGGAACTTTTTTTCCACCACTATTTTGCTAAATGTAACCAAATTATTGATGTTGCAAGAGGTTTCACCTCAGGATTTTCACAGGATATGCTGGATGTGTATCAACAGTTAGCAAAAAGGTGAGGCCTAGGCCTCACCTTCCATTTCTAGTTCTAGTTGCATTGCTCGTTCTTGTGCCTGTTCTTGATCTAACTTTCTCAAGTGGCGCATTGCTTTAAAGTAGGAAGTCAACAAGACAGCAGTTGATCCCATCCAAGCCAATGGTGACGCAAAGGCTGCTCCAGCAAAACCAAAAGAGTGTGTCAGAATAATGGCAGCGAAGGAACGCATAACAAGTTCCATAATCCCGGCAATAGTCGGGATTTTTGCTTGCCCTAATCCTTGCAGAGTATAGCGGAGGATGAACAATATTGCTAAGACCCAATACAAGGAACCATTAATAATAAAATAGGTTTGTGTCAGTTGAAATACGTGTACTTCGCTAGGATTAACGAAAAGAGCGACGAAATAATGTCCGCAGGTAATCACTAAAACACCAACGAAAATACTAAATATACCGCTCATTACCAAACATTGCTTAACACCAAGTAAAATTCGTCCATATTCTTTTGCCCCATAGTTTTGAGCAGTAAAAGTTGCCATAGTAATTCCGAATGACATCATTGGTAAGATTGCAAGCTGATCAATTCGACTTGCAGTAGTTTGCGCAGCAACGACGTCTGTTCCTAACGTATTCAATGCAGATTGCAAAATGACAGCACCAATTGCAATAATTGATGATTGGAATCCTATAGGCAAAGCTGAGTTCAAGTGTATGCGAAAGTCCTCTTTGTTAAGAGAAAAATGTTTACGATTGATTTGTAATATAGGGATTTTTCTTCGGATAAACCACACACACATCAAACTTGCTGCAACTTGAGCGATGACCGTCGCATAACCCGCACCAGCAACTCCCATATGGAAATAAATAATGAAGATTAGATCTAAGACAACGTTGATTACTACCGCAAAGGCCAAGAAGAATAGCGGTGTACGACTATCTCCTAAGGCACGTACCATATTTGACAAAAGATTAAATGCCATTGATGCGAAGATCCCGCCTAAAAGAATAGAGATAAAATCTTGCGCTTGATCTAGCAATTCTGGCGGTGTCTGCATGAGCAATAATAAGGGACGTAAGAACAGCAGGCTTAATGTTGTCAAAACAACTGTAACACCAAGACTAATCAAAATCGAAGTAGCAAAGCTTTTTCGCACGCCCTGAGCATCTTTAGCACCGAAACGCTGAGCCGTAATAATAGAGAGACCAGAAGTTAAACCTTGTGCAAAACCAATAATCAAAAAACTGACACTACTAGTAGCTCCAACTGCGGCTAAAGCATCTTTGCCTAACGTTTGACCTACAACGATCATATCAACCATACTGTAAAATTGCTGAAAAACATTTCCTATAAACAAAGGCAAGGCGAACAAAATGATCAGCTTTGCCGGATTTCCTCGAGTTAATTCTTTCATCTTTTTCCCGCTTTCTAATAAAATTTTCTGATTGATATTACCATAAAATTTTCTGAAAGCAAGTGTCTTGAATAAAAAGTTAAGAAAAAAGAGACAACCCTTAAGAAAGGTTGTCTCTGAAATTAACGTTGCCGGATCTCGTGCGGCAAAAGGATCGTCTGACGGCTGCCGTCATCGTAGGCATAAACTTCTTGAGGGAAGTCATTAGAATAACCAAATGGGAGATCTATTCCCATTTCGACGCTACTTCCTTCTTGGGAGAAGTGCATCGTAACACGACCATCATTATTGATCAGGTCAAAACTTAAGATATTGTCTAATGGGATCAAACCCTTTAAGTCTAGGTCAATGATATACCAGATACTATCAATCAGCTCGCCTGGCAAGCTGGATACCACACCGACAGAGGCATAACGACTTTTTTTAGAATCAAATGTTTCAAACATAGATTTTCCTCCTTTAGTTGGAATCACTTACTTAAAGTACGAGTAAGCTTTGTAGTGACTTATTGTAATTCTTTTTTTCAGAAAAAACCACTTATTACGCTTAGTCTATAAGAAAAAGTAAAAAATTCTAAATTTTTAAAGGAAGGAACCAGACTTTTGTAGTTTAAAAAAAGATGACCGGCTGGAAAAGCAGGCCATCGCATTAAATTCTTATTCTTCTGTTGACTCACCAATAACTTCTGGTTCAGCGCCTTCAGCAGCTTCATCTTCTTCAGGTAGTTCTTGCGCTTCTTGGACAGCAACGATTTGTTCTTCTGCATCAGTTACGATTGTGTAATCATCATTCTTAGGTAGATCACCTACAGAAATTGATTGGCCGATTTCTAATCCAGAGATGTCTACATCAATGCCTTCTGGTAATTTTTCTGGTGTTGCAGAAACAGTGGCTGTGTAAAGCGTTTGAGTTAATACACCGCCAGCTTTCACACCAACAGATTCACCAACTAAGTTGATTTCTGTTTCAGCTTCAGTTTCTTCTGACAAGTTTACAGATAATAATTCAATATGCGTTAAACGACGAGTAAAGGTATCAACTTGTGAGTCGCGTAATAGTGTGTTCACCTTTTTACCGCCAATTTCAATGGCGAAAACAGTATTCGCACCGTTTTCACGTAACAATTTTGAAAATTCACGTTCATCAATTGAGATAGGTGTACTTTCTATCTTGTACCCATTAACGACTGCAGGAACTTTTCCTTCGTGACGTAATTTGTTGCGAATGGAACGGGGACGAGTTGCTCTTTCTTCTACTTTCAATGATACTGCCATAACCAAATTCCTCCTTAAAATGTGACTGTCTGTGGTTGTTCAGACAGATTTTATTTAAGTGACGGGTTATTCTCAGCACAATGGCTTTGCGAAAAAACGCAAAAAGACAGTCGTCTACACAACTGTCCAAAAAAAGTCTACGTTCAACTTTCTCTACCAGGTCATAACGCTGTGTATGAGAAACCTTTGATTCACTTAATCATACGAATCTCTGACTCGTATAATTAAATTCTAGGACTTATCTAATCAAAATGCAAGTATAATGTCTGTTGACGATTTAAGTAAGGAATTTTTCGTAGTTGGTAAATACTATATTAACGGAGCTAAGTGTCCAAATGTGTCATTAGTTTTTGAGAGTTGTTTTCTTGATAGCAATACTTTTGTTTTAGAAAGTGAATAAAAACATCAAGAAAGAGTGTGAGGGTTTTGTCTCTTTTTGAAATTCGGTATAATGAGTCCAACAATATTGAAGGAGTTTTACCATGCGATTAGACAAAGTGATTGAGCAGAACTTAAAAACAACACGAAAAGAAATGAAACGTTTATTTCTAATGAAAAAGGTTTTAATCGATGGTGAAGTTGAGCTGAACCAGTGGCGCAACGTCGATAGTCAACTCCATGAGATTCAAGTAGATGGGCAGAAGTTGCAAACGGATCACGTGTATTACTTATTAAATAAACCAGCCGGCGTTGTAACAGCGAAAAGGGATAATAAATTTCAAACAGCTATAGAACTGGTGAAAGAAGGAGAGCGTCCAGCAGATTTATATCCAGTAGGTCGCTTGGATCGTGATACGACCGGGTTGTTGTTATTGACTGACAATGGTCAACTAGGTTACGATCTCTTACAGCCGTATGCTAAAGTTGCAAAGACATATCGTGCCACAATCAACGATACAGTGACATTTGAGGACGTGTTAGCTTTTGAAAAAGGGATTGTTTTTCACGGAGGAATTCGTTGTCAGCCAGCGCGTTTAGCGATTTTACAATCTGATCCAGACCAGTCGGAAGTTTTACTTACGATCAAAGAAGGAAAATTTCATCAAGTCAAAAAAATGTTTTTGGCTTGTGGGAAAAAAGTTACGAGCTTGACTCGTATTGCGATGGGACCAATAGTTTTGCCAGCAAATTTAGCAGTAGGTAATTACCGTTCGTTAACATTGGCAGAGCTTAAACAATTAAAATCATATTTTAGATAGAAGGTTTGAAGATGGGATACGAGACAATTTTATTTGATATCGACGATACGTTGCTGGATTTTAAAGCAGCAGAAGAACAAGCATTAAGTCAATTGTTTCAAGATATGTGAGTGGAGCCTTCTTTATCTGTGAAGAACAATTACAAAAAAATGAACCAAGGTTTTTGGCGCGATCATGAAGCAGGACTGCTATCACGCCAAGAATTACTAGACAATCGTTTCCGCCTATTTTTTGAACAATATGAACGAGAAGTTGATGGGCCAAAGACAGAGGCGCGTTATCGCTACTATTTGAATCAAGGACATCAGTTGATTTCAAACAGCCTAGAAGTTGTAGAAAGTCTGAGTCAGAAAAAAGATCTTTATGTAGTAACAAATGGTGTGTCTGTAACTCAGCATCAGCGTCTAGAAAAATCAGGACTTGCACCTTATTTCAAAAAATTCTTTATCTCTGAAGAAATGGGTGTTCATAAACCAATGAAAGAATTTTTCGACATCGTTTTTGCGGAAATTCCTCGATTCGACAAAGAAAAAACCGTGATTATCGGTGATTCTTTAACTTCAGATATTAAAGGTGGACAGGTTGCTGGGATCGACACGATTTGGATGAATCCCCATGAAAATGAAACGAAAGAAATTAGACCAACGTTTCAGATAAAAAAATTGACGGACCTCTATCAGATTTTAGATGATTTTTAAGTTTTATATAGCAATTTGACGTTGTTTCGCTATAATAGGACTAATGAAAAACGAAAGAGGTTTTACTTGCATGAAAAACAAACCGATCATCATTGGTGTAACGGGCGGTTCAGGTAGTGGGAAAACGAGTGTTAGCCGTGCGATCTACAACCGGTTTCCCGATCATTCAATTATGATGTTGGAGCATGATTCTTATTACAAAGACCAAAGCGTTATCAGCTTTGAAGAACGATTAAAGACAAATTACGATCATCCTTTTGCGTTTGATACAGATTTATTGATTGAACATTTAAAGGATTTAACAAAATATCAATCGGTGGAAGTGCCAATATACGACTATGTGGCGCATACGCGCAGCGCTGAGGTTTATGTACAGGAGCCTAAAGAAGTCATTATATTAGAGGGGATTCTGATTTTAGAAGATGAACGTTTACGTGATTTAATGGATATCAAAATTTATGTAGATACAGATGATGATATTCGGATTATTCGCCGAATTAAACGTGACATGAACGAGCGCGGAAGAACATTGGAATCGGTTATTGATCAATATTTGACAGTGGTGAAGCCAATGTATCATCAGTTTATCGAACCAACAAAACGTTATGCGGATATAATCGTGCCAGAAGGCGGCGAAAATCACGTAGCGATCGATTTGATTGCAACTAAAGTAGCAAGTTTTTTGAATCATGAGTAAAAAGAGCAAAGCAGAAACTTCCTGCTTTGCTCTTTTCACGTATTTGTTATGCGGCCGAGAAGACTCGAACTTCCACGGTATTGCTACCACTAGCGCCTGAAGCTAGCGCGTCTGCCAATTCCGCCACGACCGCAAGGGAATTACTTATTTATTTTAGCACAAAAATTTTTTTGTGCCAGAGATAACGTCGATAAGTCTCAAAAAACCCGACTCGCTATTGAGTCGGGAGAAAATTTTATAAGTAGTATTTTTTAGCAACTGTTAAGTCGTCGTTCAAGTCATAAACAAGTGGTTGACCTGTAGGAATTTCTAAGTCCATGATATCTTCGTCAGAAATACCTTCGATGTGTTTAGCTAATGCACGTAAAGAGTTACCATGTGCAGCAACTAAAACAGTTTTACCGTCTTTCAAAGCAGGAGCGATTTCGTCTTGCCAGAAAGGTAACGCGCGTTCCAAAGTAACTTTCAAGTTTTCGCCACCAGGGATATCGCGAGGGTCTAACATAGAGTAACGGCGATCTTGAGCTGCTGAACCTTCGTCAGTTGCTTCCATTAATGGAGGTAATACGTCGTATGAACGGCGCCAGATATGAACTTGTTCGTCACCATACTTTTCAGCGGTTTCTTTTTTGTTCAATCCTTGTAATTTACCATAATGACGTTCATTTAAGCGCCAAGATTTTACAGTTGGTACCCAAAGTTGATCAGATTCTTCAAGAATATAGTTACAAGTTTTGATTGCACGAGTTAAAACAGATGTATAAGCTACATCAAATTCAATTCCTGCTTCTTTAATTTTACGTCCGCCTTCTTTTGCTTCTTCGACACCTTCTGGAGCCAAATCAACATCTGCCCAGCCTGTAAATTGGTTCAACTTGTTCCATTCACTTAAGCCGTGACGAGAAAAAACTAATTTTGGCATAACATTCTCTCCTTTTGAAATTTCTGAAATTTTCAATTCCTGATTCATTGTACAATGTTTCTGCCGTGATTTCCATTAAATTGAGTGTGTTTTTTATCAAAACACAAGCTTTACAAGGATTTTTTATTATTTCTTTGGAACTTCCAAAGTTTTTGGACCTTCTGGTGTCCCGACGATTACGCGTGAGATCATATCAATAAACAATCCATGCTCAACTACCCCGACGCACTTATCCAGTTCTGCTGCTAAGGCGTGAGGATCTTCGATAACCTCTAGATGTAGATCAATGATATAATGTCCGCCATCTGTTGTTAAAAGTTCGTTGGAGTCAGTCATCCGCCATGTTGGTTTATATCCCTTTGATTCAAATAAACGGAAGACATTGTGACTACCAAAGGGCACTACTTCGACTGGTAAGGGAAAGTTTCCCAATTTATTGACCATTTTACTTTCGTCTACGATCCAGATGCAGTCTTTGGAATAAGTTGCTACTACTTTTTCGAAAAGCAGTGCAGCACCTCCGCCCTTGATTCCTTGGAAATCATCACTGATTTCATCCGCGCCATCAATAGTAAGATCGACTGATTCTACATCATCGATTGCTTTTAACGGAATTCCTAATTCTTTAGCTTGTTGTTCTGTTTTAGAAGAAGTCACGACACCAGTGATTTTTAAACCTTCTTCATTTACTCGACGCCCAAGTTCCTTCACTAAATAGTAAGCTGTTGACCCAGTTCCTAATCCAACGGTCATTCCATCTTTGACAAACTTTGCTGCCTCGATCCCAACTAACTCTTTCAAATTCATTGAAAATCCCACCTTCTGCTAAGTTATGTCCATTGTAATCGCAAAAAAAGAAAAAAGATAGCCTTTTCAGTAAAAAAGACCAAAAAAGTGGATGCGCTTTATACAGCTTTCCTTCAGGTGATAGGGAGTATAGTTTAAAGAATAAATTTTTTCTTATTTTGAGCCATCTCGAAAACAAAAATACGATATTAATAAAGAAGAAAAAAACTTTAAGTAGTTTGTTGACAGTGAAAATCAATCATGGTATGCTATCAAAGGTGCTTTGTGAACAGGTCTCTCGATAGAGACGTGCTGACTGTGTCGAAGTACGCTTGATAGAGAATGCAGGGATGCATTATTTTTTATCGCTGAAAAAGAACCACCAGGATGTGTGGTACTAGAAAGCGGATCGAGGAAGGAGGAAACAAGGAATGCCTACAATTAATCAATTAGTACGTAAACCTCGTAAATCAAAGGTGGAAAAATCAAATTCACCAGCATTGAACAAAGGATATAACAGCTTTAAAAAAGCTCAAACAAACGTGAACTCACCACAAAAACGTGGAGTTTGTACACGTGTGGGGACTATGACACCTAAGAAACCCAACTCAGCATTGCGTAAATATGCTCGTGTTCGTTTGTCAAACTTGATCGAAGTAACAGCTTATATTCCAGGTATCGGCCATAACCTACAAGAACATAGTGTTGTTCTATTACGTGGTGGTCGTGTAAAAGACTTGCCAGGGGTACGTTACCATATCGTTCGTGGCGCACTAGATACTGCCGGTGTTAACGATCGTAAACAAAGCCGTTCTAAATACGGTACTAAGAAACCTAAAGCTTAATCAAACGAATAGATAAGACATATTTTCGGAAGGAGGAGTTACGTATGACTCGTAAAGGAACGATTGCAAAACGTGATGTTTTGCCAGATCCTATGTATAACTCTAAGCTAGTAACTCGTTTAATCAACCGTGTAATGGTTGACGGCAAACGTGGTACTGCTTCAAATATCGTATACAACGCTTTTAGTACTATTAAAGAATCAACAGGAAATGATCCATTGGAAGTTTTTGAACAAGCAATGGAAAACATTATGCCTGTATTAGAAGTTAAAGCTCGCCGTGTTGGGGGTTCTAACTATCAAGTTCCCGTTGAAGTGCGTCCAGAGCGTCGTACTACTTTAGGCTTGCGTTGGGTTGTGAATTTCGCACGTTTACGCGGTGAACACACAATGGAAGAACGCTTAGCAAAAGAAATCATGGATGCTGCTAATAATACTGGTGCTTCTGTGAAAAAACGCGAAGATACACACAAAATGGCGGAAGCCAACCGTGCATTTGCTCATTATCGTTGGTAAGATTTTTTCTGCTGACAAAGGTCAACAGATTTCTGACCAAACAACGCTAAATTTAATTTAAGAGAGGAGCAAACTAAGAAATGGCAAGAGAATTTTCTCTAGAAAACACTCGTAATATCGGTATCATGGCTCACGTTGACGCTGGTAAAACAACAACAACAGAGCGTGTTTTATACTACACTGGTAAAATTCATAAAATTGGAGAAACCCATGAAGGCGCTTCTCAAATGGACTGGATGGAACAAGAACAAGAACGTGGTATCACAATCACATCTGCCGCTACTACAGCGCAATGGAAGGGTCACCGCGTAAACATCATTGATACCCCAGGACACGTGGACTTCACAATCGAAGTTCAACGTTCATTACGTGTACTTGACGGTGCAGTAACTGTTTTGGACTCACAATCAGGTGTAGAACCACAAACAGAGACGGTTTGGCGTCAAGCAACAGAATACCGCGTTCCACGTATCGTATTCTGTAACAAAATGGACAAAATTGGTGCGGACTTCCTTTACTCAGTAAGCACTTTACATGATCGTTTGCAAGCAAATGCTCATCCAATCCAATTACCAATTGGTGCGGAAGATGATTTCACTGGAATTATTGACTTAGTCAAAATGAAAGCTGAAATCTATACAAACGATTTAGGTACGGAAATTCAAGAAACTGAAATTCCTGCTGAATATCAAGAACAAGCTGAAGAATGGCGTGAAAAATTAGTTGAAGCAGTCGCTGATACTGATGAAGACCTAATGATGAAATTCTTGGAAGGTGAAGAAATCACTGAAGAAGAATTGAAAGCAGGAATTCGTAACGCAACTCTGGCAGTAGACTTCTACCCAGTACTATGTGGTTCAGCCTTCAAGAACAAAGGTGTTCAATTGATGTTGGATGCAGTTATTGACTATCTTCCAGCGCCAACTGATGTACCTGCGATCAAAGGTTTCGATCCTAAAACAGACGAAGAAACGGAACGTCCAGCTGATGATTCTGCTCCATTCTCATCACTTGCGTTTAAAGTTATGACTGACCCATTCGTAGGTCGTTTAACATTCTTCCGTGTTTACTCAGGTGTTCTAAATTCTGGTTCATACGTATTGAATGCTTCTAAAGGTAAACGTGAACGTATCGGACGTATTCTACAAATGCATGCGAATACGCGTAAAGAAATCGAAACAGTTTACTCAGGCGATATCGCTGCAGCTGTTGGGTTGAAAGACACAACAACTGGGGATACATTGTGTGACGAAAAAGCGCCAGTTATCCTTGAATCAATCGAATTCCCTGATCCAGTTATCGAAGTTGCTGTTGAACCTAAATCAAAAGCTGACCAAGATAAAATGGGTGTTGCTTTACAAAAACTTGCTGAAGAAGATCCTTCATTCCGCGTTGAAACAAACGTTGAAACTGGCGAAACTGTAATCGCTGGTATGGGTGAACTTCACTTAGACGTATTGGTTGACCGCATGCGTCGTGAATTTAAAGTAGATGCTAACGTAGGTGCGCCTCAAGTATCTTACCGTGAAACATTCCGTTCTGCTACAAATGCGGAAGGTAAGTTTGTACGTCAGTCTGGTGGTAAAGGTCAATACGGTCACGTATGGATCGAATTTACACCAAACGAAGAAGGTGCTGGCTTCGAATTCGAAAACGCAATTGTCGGTGGTGTGGTTCCTCGTGAATACATCCCAGCTGTTGAAAAAGGATTAGAAGATGCGATGGCTAATGGTGTATTAGCTGGCTACCCGTTAGTTGATATTAAAGCTAAACTTTATGATGGTTCTTACCATGATGTCGATTCAAATGAAACGGCCTTCCGTGTAGCCGCGTCTATGGCGCTACGTGCTGCTGCGAAGAAAGCTAATCCATCAATCCTTGAACCGATGATGAAAGTTACGATTACTGTTCCAGAAGATTACTTAGGTGATGTGATGGGTCATGTAACTGCTCGTCGTGGACGTGTTGAAGGTATGGAAGCACATGGTAACTCACAAATCGTTAACGCTATTGTGCCGTTAGCTGAAATGTTTGGTTACGCTACAACACTTCGTTCTTCTACACAAGGACGCGGAACATTTATGATGGTCTTTGACCACTATGAAGATGTACCGAAATCAGTTCAAGAAGAAATCATTAAGAAAAATGGCGGTAAAGCTGAATAATTCTTAAAAGTCAATTGATTTTTGACGGCTTTTTCCAAAAGAACTGTATTTTTAACAACGTTTCATGTAAAATAATTAACTGATGATATGGGCTCGCATCGCTTTTGTGATGCGGACCTATCAGATAAAAAACTAAACTCATTTACTTAGGAGGAACATTTTAAATGGCTAAAGAAAAATTTGACCGTTCAAAACCCCATGTTAACATTGGTACTATCGGACACGTTGACCATGGTAAAACTACTTTAACAGCTGCAATTACAACTGTACTTGCTAAACAAGGCGGAGCGCAAGCTATGGATTACGCTCAAATCGACGGAGCTCCTGAAGAACGCGAACGCGGAATCACTATCAACACTGCTCACGTTGAGTATGAAACTGACAACCGTCACTATGCTCACGTTGACTGCCCAGGACACGCGGACTACGTTAAAAACATGATCACTGGTGCTGCTCAAATGGACGGAGCTATCTTAGTAGTATCTGCTGCTGATGGCCCTATGCCTCAAACTCGTGAACACATCTTGTTATCTCGTAACGTTGGTGTTCCTTACATCGTTGTATTCTTAAACAAAATGGATATGGTTGACGATGAAGAATTACTTGAATTAGTTGAAATGGAAGTTCGTGACTTATTAACTGAATACGACTTCCCAGGCGACGACACTCCAGTTATCGCAGGTTCAGCTTTGAAAGCTTTAGAAGGCGACGCTTCATACGAAGAAAAAATCTTAGAATTAATGGCTGCTGTTGACGAATATATCCCAACACCAGTTCGTGATACTGACAAACCATTCATGATGCCAGTCGAAGACGTATTCTCAATCACTGGTCGTGGTACTGTTGCAACTGGTCGTGTTGAACGTGGACAAGTTCGCGTTGGTGACGAAGTTGAAATCGTAGGTATCGCTGACGAAACTGCTAAAACAACTGTTACAGGTGTTGAAATGTTCCGTAAATTGTTAGACTACGCTGAAGCAGGCGATAACATCGGTGCTTTGTTACGTGGTGTTGCACGTGAAGATATCCAACGTGGACAAGTATTGGCTAAACCAGCTTCAATCACTCCACATACAAAATTCTCTGCAGAAGTTTACGTTCTAACTAAAGAAGAAGGTGGACGTCATACTCCATTCTTCACTAACTACCGTCCTCAGTTCTACTTCCGTACAACTGACGTAACTGGTGTAGTTGATCTACCAGAAGGTACTGAAATGGTAATGCCTGGTGATAACGTAACTATGGAAGTTGAATTAATCCACCCAATCGCGATCGAAGACGGAACTCGTTTCTCTATTCGTGAAGGCGGACGTACAGTTGGTTCAGGCGTTGTAACTTCAATCAAAGCTTAATCAACCTTACAATTCAAATTTATTATGCTCGGACGTAAAAGAGTCACCGATTATCGGTGACTCTTTTTTAGGATTATTCATTGGTCGCGAGAGGGATACATTGCTGTTTTTATATAGAAGAAAACTTTTATTCTGTTTAAAAGATTAAACTTTCTGAAAACAAAACAGAAAATCCTAAAAACTTTAGAAAATCCTTGCAATCATAGGTCCCATGTAATATAATCATAAAGGTGCTGTTTGCAGGAGTGTAAATATCACTGGGGGGTTCTGAAAAGAATCCGTCGGCTTTGAAACGAGAGGTTGCGACACGCCCGGACGCTTTGCCACGAACGAGCGTGACGGAGATTTTCGTGGAGCTATGTCTACTTTTAAAATAGGCGAAGGAGGGAACAAGATGGCAAAACAAAAAATTCGTATCCGTTTAAAAGCGTATGAACATGGTATTTTAGATCAATCAGCGGATAAAATCGTGGAAACTGCAAAGAGAACTGGAGCTAGCGTATCTGGTCCAATTCCATTACCAACTGAACGCAGTCTTTACACTGTAATCCGTGCGACTCACAAATACAAAGATTCACGCGAACAATTCGAAATGCGTACTCACAAACGTCTAATTGACATTGTGAACCCAACACCGAAGACAGTTGATGCTTTAATGAAGCTTGACTTACCATCAGGTGTGAATATTGAAATCAAACTATAATTAAGAAGATGGAGGTGTAATCATGACCAAAGGAATCTTAGGGAAAAAAGTGGGAATGACTCAAATCTTCACTGAATCTGGCGAACTTATTCCAGTTACTGTTATCGAAGCTACTCCAAACATTGTTTTACAAGTAAAAACAATGGAAAACGATGGCTACGAAGCTGTTCAATTAGGTTACCAAGATATGCGTGAAGTTTTGTCTAACAAACCTGCGAAAGGTCATGTTGCAAAAGCAAACACGGCTCCTAAGCGCTTCATTCGAGAATTCAAAGATGTTGAGCTAGGAGACTATGAAGTAGGTAAAGAAGTGAAAGTTGATACTTTCCAAGCTGGAGACATCATTGATGTTACCGGAACGACTAAGGGTAAAGGATTCCAAGGCGTTATCAAACGTCACGGACAAAGCCGCGGCCCAATGGCACACGGATCTCGTTACCATCGTCGTCCTGGATCTATGGGTCCTGTTGCACCAAACCGCGTATTTAAAAATAAAAAACTTGCTGGTCGTATGGGTGGCAATCGCGTAACGATTCAAAATCTTGAAATTGTACGTGTTGACGCTGACCGCAATGTTATCTTAGTAAAAGGAAATGTTCCTGGAGCTAAAAAATCTTTAATTACTATCAAATCAGCTGTGAAAGCTAAATAATTAGTTAGAGGAAAGGAGGAACTAAGGAATGCCAACTGTAGCATTATTCAAACAAGATGGAACACAAAATGGTGACATCACTTTAAATGAAGAAATCTTCGGAATTGAACCAAATGAAAGTGTTGTTTACGATGCAATCGTTATGCAACGCGCTTCATTGAGACAAGGAACACACGCTGTGAAAAATCGTAGCGCAGTTCGTGGCGGTGGTCGCAAGCCATGGCGTCAAAAAGGAACTGGACGTGCTCGTCAAGGTTCTATCCGTTCACCACAATGGCGTGGGGGTGGCGTTGTTTTCGGACCTACACCACGTTCATACAGCTACAAACTTCCTAAAAAAGTTCGTCGCTTAGCAATTAAATCTGTTTTATCAGAAAAAGTTGCTGAAAATAACTTGGTTGCTGTTGATGCTTTAAGCTTTGACGCACCTAAAACAAAAGAATTCAAACAAGTTTTAACTAGCTTGTCTATTGATTCTAAAGTATTGGTTGTATTGGAAACAGGAAACGAAGTTGCAGGCTTAGCTGCTCGTAACTTAGCAAACGTAACTGTTACTACTTCAGACAACGTTACTGTATTAGATGTAGTCGCTAATGACAAAATCTTAGCAACGCAAACTGCTCTTACTCAAATTGAGGAGGTGCTTGCATAATGAACTTACTAGACGTAATTAAACGCCCAGTGATCACTGAAAAATCTATGTTAGACATGGATGAAAAGAAATACACTTTCGAAGTGGACACTCGCGCAAACAAAACTTTAGTCAAACAAGCGGTTGAAGCTGCTTTCGACGTTAAAGTTAAGAATGTAAACATTATGAATGCTAAACCAAAAGCAAAACGTATGGGTAAATACCAAGGCTTCACTAAAAAACGTCGCAAAGCTGTTGTGACTTTAACTGAAGATTCAAAAGAAATCCAAATTTTTGACGCTGAATAAGCGTTAAAAAATCACTAGTAAATAGGAGGGAAACTAGACGTGGCGATTAAAAAGTACAAACCTACCTCAAATGGCCGTCGTAATATGACAAGTTCTGATTTCGCTGAAATCACTACTTCAACGCCTGAAAAGACGTTATTACAACCATTGAAAAACAACGCCGGTCGTAACAACAACGGTCGCATCACTGTACGTCATCAAGGTGGCGGACATAAACGTCAATATCGTGTTATCGACTTTAAACGTAATAAAGATAACGTGGTTGCTACAGTTCAAACGATCGAATACGATCCAAACCGCTCAGCAAACATTGCATTAGTTCATTATTCAGACGGAGTGAAAGCATACATCTTAGCCCCTAAAGGCTTAGAAGTTGGCATGACAATCGTATCTGGAGCAGATGCAGATATTAAAATCGGGAATGCATTACCACTAGAAAATATTCCAGTCGGTACTGTAATCCACAATATTGAAATGAAACCTGGTAAAGGCGGACAATTGATCCGTTCAGCTGGTACAAGTGCTCAAGTACTTGGTAAAGAAGGAAAATACGTATTAGTACGTTTAAACTCTGGCGAAGTTCGTATGATCTTAGCTACTTGCCGTGCTACTATCGGTTCTGTTGGTAACGAACAACATGAATTGATTAACATCGGTAAAGCTGGACGTTCTCGTTGGATGCGTAAACGCCCAACTGTACGTGGTAGCGTAATGAACCCTAACGATCACCCACACGGTGGTGGTGAAGGTAAAGCTCCAGTCGGACGTAAGGCTCCAGTATCTCCATGGGGACAACCTGCATTGGGTTACAAAACTCGTAACAAGAAAGCTGCTTCAGACAAGCTTATTGTACGTCGTCGTAAGACTAAATAAAATCATTGACTATGTGTCGCATATTTTGAGAGGAGGTACACCATGGGTCGTAGTTTGAAAAAAGGACCTTTCGCTGATGATCATTTGATGAAGAAGATCGAAGCACAACAAGGTGTTGAAAAGAAAAAAGTTATTAAAACTTGGTCTCGTCGCTCAACAATTTTTCCTGATTTTGTAGGATTTACTATTGCTGTTTATGACGGACGCAAACATGTGCCAGTTTACATCCAAGAAGACATGGTAGGACATAAATTAGGTGAATTTGCACCATCAAGAACTTATCGTGGACATGCCGCCGACGATAAGAAAACAAGACGTTAATTTTGAGGGGAGGATATTAACATGGCAGAACAAATTACATCAGCTAAGGCAACTGCGAAAACAGTTCGCACTTCTCCTCGTAAAGCACGTTTAGTAATCGATCTTATTAGAGGAAAAAGCGTAGCAGAAGCAATTTCAATCTTGAAATTCACACCAAACAAATCTGCAGGAATCATTGAAAAAGTAATGATGTCAGCAGTTGCTAACGCAGAAAACAACTTTGACTTAGATGTTGAAAATTTGGTAGTTTCTGAAGCATTTGTTAACGAGGGACCAACAATGAAACGTTTCCGTCCACGTGCAAAAGGTTCAGCTTCACCAATCAATAAACGTACAAGTCATATTACCGTTGTGGTATCAGAAAAATAAGGAGGGATAATCAGTGGGTCAAAAAGTAAATCCTATTGGAATGCGTGTAGGCATCATCCGTGAGTGGGATGCTAAATGGTATGCTGAAAAAGAGTATGCTGAATTTTTACACGAAGATTTGAGAATCCGTAAGTTCATCGCAACGAAACTTGCTGATGCCGCTGTGTCAACTGTTGAAATCGAACGCGCTGCAAACCGCGTAAACATTTCAATCCACACAGCTAAACCTGGTATGGTTATCGGTAAAGGCGGATCTGAAGTTGAGAGCCTAAGAAAAGAATTAAATAAATTAACTGGTAAACGAGTTCACATCAACATCGTTGAAATCAAAAAACCAGATTTAGATGCAAAATTAGTCGGAGAAGGAATCGCACGTCAATTAGAAAACCGTGTTGCTTTCCGTCGCGCACAAAAACAAGCGATCCAACGCACTATGCGTTCAGGCGCTAAAGGAATTAAAACTCAAGTATCTGGTCGTTTGAATGGTGCGGATATCGCTCGTTCAGAAGGATACTCTGAAGGAACAGTTCCTCTTCATACATTGCGTGCCGATATCGACTACGCATGGGAAGAAGCAGATACAACATACGGAAAACTAGGAGTTAAAGTGTGGATTTATCGTGGAGAAATTCTTCCTACAAAGAAAAACACTGAGAAAGGAGGGAAATAATCATGTTAGTACCTAAACGTGTAAAACACCGTCGTGAATTCCGCGGAAAAATGCGTGGGGAAGCTAAAGGTGGTAAAGAAATCGCATTTGGAGAATACGGCTTACAAGCTGTTGATTCACATTGGATCACTAACCGCCAAATCGAAGCTGCCCGTATTGCAATGACTCGTTACATGAAACGTGGTGGGAAAGTATGGATTAAAATTTTCCCTCACAAATCTTATACTGCCAAAGCAATTGGTGTACGTATGGGATCTGGTAAAGGTGCTCCTGAAGGCTGGGTTTCACCAGTTAAACGCGGTAAGATCATGTTTGAAATCGCCGGCGTTCCTGAAGAAGTTGCTCGTGAAGCATTACGTCTTGCTTCTCACAAATTACCAATGAAGACTAAGATCGTAAAACGTGAGGAAATGGGTGGTGAATCGAATGAAGGTTAAAGAAATCAGAGAATTAACCACTGCCGAAATGCTAGATCAAGAAAAACAATTAAAAGAAGAATTGTTCAATCTTAGATTCCAATTAGCAACAGGTCAATTAGAAAACACTGCACGTATTAAAGAAGTACGTAAATCGATTGCACGCATCAAAACTGTGTTGCGTGAACAAGCTGACAAATAGTGGAAGGAGGCCATTTCCAGTATGACTGAAGAAAGAAATCAACGTAAGGTTTATCAAGGACGTGTGGTATCAGACAAAATGGACAAAACGATCACTGTTGTCGTTGAAACCAAAAAGAACCATCCAATCTACGGTAAACGTATGAAATATTCTAAAAAATACAAAGCTCACGATGAAAACAATGAAGCAAAAATTGGCGATATCGTGAAAATTATGGAAACTCGTCCATTATCAGCTACCAAACGTTTCCGTCTGGTTGAAATCGTTGAAAAAGCAGTGATTATCTAATCACACGAGATTTTCCTATATAGATGTTTCTTAAATCTGAAAGGAGGATACACAAGTGATCCAAGCAGAAAGCCGTTTAAAAATCGCGGACAACTCAGGCGCTCGTGAAATTTTAACTATTAAAGTTCTTGGCGGATCTGGTCGCAAAACTGCAAATATCGGTGATGTGATTGTTGCTACGGTTAAACAAGCAACGCCAGGTGGTGTTGTCAAAAAAGGTGACGTTGTTAAAGCCGTTATCGTTCGGACTAAATCAGGCGCTCGTCGTACTGACGGTTCTTATATCAAATTTGATGAAAATGCAGCTGTTATCATTCGTGATGACAAGAGCCCAAGAGGAACACGTATCTTCGGACCTGTCGCTCGTGAACTACGCGAAGGCAACTTCATGAAGATCGTTTCATTGGCACCGGAAGTATTATAATCGAAAGATTCAACCAAAGGAGGTGCGCAACAGTAATGTTCGTTAAAAAAGGCGATAAAGTAAAAGTTATCTCTGGTAAAGACAGAAATAAAGAAGGCGTAGTATTAGAAGCCCTTCCTAAAAAAGACAAAGTCGTTGTTGAAGGCGTCAATATCGTAAAGAAACATAAGAAAGCCTCTCAAGAAGCCCCTCAAGGCGGAATCGTTGAGGTAGAAGCACCAATTCATGCTTCTAATGTAATGGTGATCGACCCTTCAAATGGAGAAGCGACACGCGTTGGCTACAAAGTGGTTGACGGAAAGAAAGTCCGCGTTTCTAAGAAAACCGGCGAAGCTCTAGATAAATAATTAAACAAGGAAGGAGGATCTTATAGATGAACCGCCTAAAAGAAAAATTTGTAAGTGAAATTACACCATCTTTGATGGAAAAATTTAACTATGATTCAGTTATGGAAGTTCCTAAAGTTGAGAAAATTGTCATCAACATGGGTGTTGGTGATGCGGTATCAAACGCAAAAAACTTAGACAAAGCTGTTGAAGAATTAGCATTGATTTCTGGTCAAAAACCAATCATCACTAAAGCTAAAAAATCAATCGCTGGTTTCCGTTTACGTGAAGGAATGCCTATCGGTGCGAAAGTAACACTACGTGGAGAAAGAATGTATGAATTCTTAGATAAATTAGTGTCTGTATCACTTCCACGTGTACGTGACTTCCACGGAGTAAGCAAAAAATCCTTTGATGGCCGTGGTAACTTTACTTTAGGTGTCAAAGAACAATTGATCTTCCCTGAAGTAGATTATGATTTAGTTGATAAAGTCCGTGGTATGGATATCGTTGTAGTAACAACTGCTAAAACAGACGAAGAATCTCGCGAATTATTAACACAACTTGGAATGCCATTCCAAAAATAATCAAGGAGGCGAAAAAATTGGCTAAAAAATCAATGATTGCTAAAAATAAACGCCCAGCTAAACATTCAACGCAAGAATATACTCGCTGCGAACGTTGCGGACGTCCACATTCAGTTTATCGTAAATTTCATCTTTGCCGTATTTGCTTCCGCGAACTTGCCTACAAAGGTCAAATTCCCGGCGTGAAGAAAGCTAGCTGGTAAAATAAACTCGCATAAAGGAGGTAAACAGTTCAATGGTCATGACAGATCCAATTGCAGATTTTCTAACTCGTATTCGTAATGCCAACATGGTAAAACACGACACAGTAGAAGTACCTGCTTCAAAAATCAAACGTGACATCGCCGAAATCCTTAAACGTGAAGGTTTCGTACGTGATGTTGAATATATCGAAGATGACAAACAAGGCATGATCCGTGTTTTCCTTAAATACGGTAAAAATGACGAACGTGTTATCACGAACTTAAAACGTATTTCTAAACCAGGCTTGCGTGCTTATGTCAAAGCTGACGAAGTACCAAAAGTATTAAACGGTTTAGGTATCGCAATCATCTCTACTTCTGAAGGTTTAGTAACTGACAAAGAAGCTAGAGGTAAAAACGTCGGCGGCGAAGTGCTAGCTTACGTTTGGTAAGATCAAACAATCCATGAGGAGGTGTCTTTAAGTGAGCCGTATTGGTAATAAAGTTGTCGTTTTACCTGCAGGAGTTGAAGTAACTCAAAAAGGAAACGAAGTAACTGTTAAAGGACCTAAAGGTGAATTAACTCGTACTTTTTCTTCTGATATCAAAATGAACATCGAAGGAAACGAAGTAACATTCACGCGTCCAGATGACAGCAAAGAAATGAAAACAATCCACGGAACAACTCGTGCAAACTTCAATAACATGGTTGTTGGTGTTTCAGAAGGGTTCCAAAAAGCATTAGAATTAATCGGGGTTGGGTACCGTGCACAATTACAAGGATCAAAACTTGTATTGAACGTTGGTTACTCACATCCAGTTGAAATGGTAGCTCCAGAAGGTGTTACGATCGAAGTTCCTTCAAACACTCAAATTGTTGTTAAAGGATCTAACAAAGAAGTAGTAGGCGAATTAGCTGCGAAAATCCGCGGAACTCGTCCGCCAGAACCTTATAAAGGCAAAGGTGTTCGTTATGTTGGCGAATACGTACGTCGTAAAGAAGGTAAAACTGGTAAATAGTAGGTTGACCCTACACGCGGCTTAGGCCAGCTTAATTAAAGAGGTGACAATTGTGATTACAAAACCAGATAAGAATAAAACACGCCAAAAACGCCACATGCGCGTTCGCGGAAAAATCTCTGGTACTGCTGAGTGCCCACGCTTGAACGTTTTTCGTTCTAACAAGAACATCTACGCGCAAATCATTGATGACGTAGCGGGTGTGACGCTAGCAAGTGCCTCTGCCTTGGATAAAGAAATTTCAGGTGGAACAAAAACTGAACAAGCACAAGCTGTTGGGAAATTAGTAGCAGAACGTGCTTCAGAAAAAGGTATTAAGAAAGTAGTCTTTGACCGTGGTGGATACCTTTACCATGGCCGTGTAGCAGCTTTAGCTGAAGCAGCACGCGAAAATGGACTAGAATTTTAGGAGAAGGAGGAACACCATTCATGGTTTATATCGATCCAAAACATTTGGAATTAGAAGACCGCGTTGTAGCGATCAACCGTGTTACTAAAGTTGTTAAAGGTGGACGTCGTCTACGTTTCGCAGCACTAGTAGTTGTTGGTGACAAAAACGGTCACGTAGGCTTTGGTACTGGTAAAGCTCAAGAAGTACCTGAAGCAATTCGTAAAGCAATCGAAGACGCTAAGAAAAACCTAGTCGAAGTACCAATGGTAGGAACTACACTTCCTCACGAAGTTATTGGTGTATTCGGCGGCGGACGTATCTTAATGAAACCAGCCGTTGAAGGTTCTGGAGTTGCCGCTGGTGGACCAGTTCGTGCCGTCTTGGAATTAGCTGGGGTTGCCGATGTAACTTCTAAATCTTTAGGTTCAAATACACCGATCAACGTTGTTCGTGCAACTGTTGAAGGCTTGACTCAATTGAAAAAAGCAGAAGAAGTAGCGCAATTACGCGGCATCTCTGTTGAAAACTTAGCTAATTAAGGAGGACGAATGAAATGGCTGAATTAAAAATTACTTTAAAACGCAGTATTATCGGACGTCCTCAAAACCAACGTGACACTGTTAAAGCGTTGGGTCTAAAAAAAATGAATAGCACAGTTGTTAAACCAGCCAATGATGCAATCAAAGGTATGGTTAATACAGTGTCTCATTTAGTGGACGTAGAAGAAGTTTAATAAGACAATGATGATTAAAATCTAAGGAGGTGCCAATATAATGAAACTTCATGAATTACAACCTGCCGAAGGTTCACGTAAAGTTCGCAACCGCGTTGGACGTGGTACTTCATCAGGTAACGGAAAAACATCTGGACGTGGTCAAAAAGGTCAAAAGGCTCGTTCAGGCGGTGGTGTACGTTTAGGTTTTGAAGGTGGACAAACTCCTTTATTCCGTCGTTTACCAAAACGCGGATTTACTAACGTGAATCGTAAAGAATACGCTGTAATCAATCTAGATGTCTTAAATCGTTTTGAAGATGGAACTGAAGTAACACCTGTTGCTCTAGTTGAAGCTGGAATCGTGAAAAACGAAAAAGCTGGAATCAAAGTTTTAGGAAACGGATCATTAGATAAAAAACTAACCGTTAAAGCAGCAAAATTCTCTAAACATGCTCAAGAAACAATTGAAGCTGCTGGTGGTTCAATCGAGGTGATTTAATGTTCAAACTTTTAAAGGATTCATTCAAAGTTCAGAACATCCGATCACGGATATTGTTTACTGTCTCAATGCTGTTAGTATTCCGGCTTGGTGCACAAATCACTGTGCCGGGAGTTGATGCGCATGGATTGCAAGGCCTGAGTGAGATGCCATTTTTCAGAATGTTGAATATGGTTAGTGGCTCAGCTATGCAAAACTTCTCTATCTTCTCGATGGGGGTTTCTCCATATATTACTGCTTCAATCGTTATTCAATTGTTGCAGATGGATATCATTCCTAAATTTGTTGAATGGTCAAAACAAGGGGAAGTCGGTCGTAAAAAGCTAAATCAAGCAACTCGCTATTTAACTTTAGTCTTGGCTTTCATCCAGTCTGTAAGTATCACAGCTGGATTTGACTATTTTGCGCAATTTGGTTTTGTTCCAAACCGTAATGTTCAGACGTTTGTTACAATCGGCGTAATCCTTACTGCTGGTACAATGTTTGTTACGTGGTTGGGAGAACAGATCACTGAAAAGGGAATCGGTAACGGTGTATCAATGATTATCTTTGCGGGGATCATTTCGCGATTGCCACAAAGCATCAAAGATATCTATGATGATTATTTCGTGAACATCGATTCTAGTGATCTTTGGAAATCTGTTATTTTTGTTGTGATTTTACTTATCGCTATCGTGTTGATTGTCGTTTTTGTAACGTACTTTCAACAAGCGGAAAGAAAAATTCCGATTCAATATACAAAACAAGTCGTTGGTGCACCAACAAGCAGTTATTTACCGCTAAAAGTAAATGCTGCCGGAGTTATTCCGGTTATCTTTGCCAGCTCATTTATTGCGACTCCAAATGCGGTGTTGCAGGCATTAGCTAGCAAGTATAGTGCGGAAGGCTGGTACGATATGTTAACGAAGCTATTCAGTTATGATACCGTTCCGGGTGCTGCGATTTATACTGTTCTGATTGTTGCCTTCACCTTTTTCTATGCGTTTGTTCAGGTTAATCCTGAAAAATTAGCAGAGAACTTACAAAAACAAGGAAGTTACATTCCTCGTGTGAGACCAGGTAAAGGAACAGAAGAATATGTTTCTGCAATTTTAATGCGTTTAAGCGTAGTCGGAGCTATTTTCTTAGGTTTGATTGCCTTGATTCCAATTATCGCACAAATGATTTGGAATTTACCTCAATCAATTGGTTTAGGTGGAACAAGTCTTTTGATCGTCGTTGGTGTGGCGTTAGAAACTGCAAAACAATTAGAAGGACTCATGTTGAAACGACGGTATGTCGGATTCATGGATGAAGAGTAGATTCGTGTGTTGAGGGTCATCCTCAACGCCGTTCTCGCTTCAAATATTTAGGAGGGAAATCAATGAACCTGATCTTAATGGGACTGCCAGGCGCAGGAAAAGGAACACAAGCAGAAAGAATTGTTGCGACGTACAATATTCCGCATATCAGCACGGGGGATATGTTCCGAGAAGCAATCAAAAACGAGACAACACTCGGATTGAAAGCAAAATCATATATGGATGCAGGGGATTTGGTCCCAGATGAAGTTACTAACGGTATCGTGAAGGAGCGTTTAGCGCAAAAGGACACTGATAAAGGGTTCTTGTTAGACGGATTCCCTCGTACTTTAGATCAAGCCAAAGCATTAGCTGAAATGTTAACGGACTTGAATAAAAAGATTGATGCTGTGATTGAAATTCAAGTAGCAGAAGAAGTGTTAGTTGAACGTTTGGCAGGACGCTTCATGTGCCGCAACTGTGGTGCGACTTATCATAAAATCTTCAATCCTACAAAAGTAGAAGGTACTTGTGATCGCTGTGGTGGTCATGAATTTTATCAACGTGAAGATGATAAGCCAGAAACAGTTAAAAATCGTTTGTCTGTAAATGTTAAAAACAGCGAACCAATTTTAGCTTACTATAATGAAGAAGGTCTGTTATATCCAGTTGATGGAGATCGTGAAATTGATGCCGTATTTGCGGATGTAGAAAAGATTATCGAAAAATAATTTTGCCTGCCGACTTGAGATGCAGTTTATCTTGCCAAGTTCGATGTTTTATGATAGAATTTGTCAGTCCGACTTCTAGTTTTTTTAAGAAGTTTAACTTTAGAATTACGGTGGGAACTGCAGTTTCCGCCATTTTATCGTGTGAAAATGCGAAACAACTACAAGGAGGTACTCTGCGTGGCAAAAGAAGATATGATTGAAATCGAAGGAACAGTCGTCGAAACTTTGCCGAATGCAATGTTTAAAGTCGAATTGGAAAACGGACACGAAGTTCTTGCACACGTATCTGGTAAAATCCGGATGTATTATATTCGAATCTTACCTGGAGATAAGGTTACAGTAGAACTTTCTCCATATGATTTGAGCCGTGGTCGCATTACCTATCGCTTTAAGTAAGTTGTACTCCGTAAAACTTCAGGAGGTATAATCATGAAAGTAAGACCATCAGTAAAACCAATGTGTGAACATTGTAAAGTAATTCGTCGTAATGGACGCGTTATGGTGATTTGCCCAGCAAACCCAAAACATAAACAACGTCAAGGATAATTGGAGGTGTAATTAAGTATGGCTCGTATTGCAGGAGTAGATATTCCTCGTGATAAACGCGTGGTAATTTCACTTACTTATATTTACGGTATTGGAAATACTACAGCGAAACAAATTTTAGCCAACGCAGGCGTTTCTGAAGATGTTCGTGTACGTGATTTAACGAATGAACAAACAGACGCTATCCGTGCTGAAGTTGATAAATTAAAAGTTGAAGGCGATCTTCGTCGTGAAACTAACTTAAACATCAAACGTTTGATGGAAATCGGTTCATACCGTGGAATTCGTCATCGTCGTGGCTTGCCTACACGTGGACAAAACACTAAGAACAACGCTCGTACTCGTAAAGGCCCAGCTCGCGCTATTGCCGGCAAGAAAAAATAATTAGTGAAGGAGGTATAAATCTTCATGGTAGCAAAGAAAGTCAATCGTAAACGTCGTGTGAAGAAGAATATCGAAACAGGTATTGCTCATATTCATTCGACTTTCAATAATACAATCGTCATGATCACTGATGCTAGCGGTAACGCTGTAGCATGGTCATCTGCAGGTTCATTAGGTTTCAAAGGTAGTAAGAAATCAACTCCTTTCGCTGCTCAAATGGCTGCTGAAACTGCAACAAAAGCTGCAATGGAACATGGATTGAAAAGTGTTGAAGTCACTGTTAAAGGACCTGGTTCTGGTCGTGAAGCAGCGATTCGTTCATTGCAAGCAACTGGTTTAGAAGTAACTGCAATTCGTGACGTGACTCCAGTACCTCATAATGGATGCCGCCCTCCAAAACGCCGTCGTGTTTAATGAGTGCCCAACTCTATGAGTTTTACAGGAACGTCATTGAACAAGACACTTTTCGTTTTGAAAGGGGTAAAAGACAAGAATGATTGAATTCGAAAAACCAAGAATCACAAAAATTGATGAAGACAGAGATTATGGCAAGTTCGTTGTTGAACCTTTGGAAAGAGGTTATGGAACTACTTTAGGTAATTCTCTACGTCGTATTCTACTTTCTTCTTTACCAGGCGCTGCCATTACCAATATTCAAATCGATGGGGTGTTACACGAATTTTCAACCATCAAAGGTGTAAGAGAAGACGTTGTACAAATCATCTTGAATATCAAAGGTTTAGCGTTGAAATTATTTGCGGAAGAAGAAAAAACCCTTGAGATCGATATTACTGGACCAGCTACGGTAACTGCCGGCGATATTATCGTTGACAGCGACGTTGAAATCTTGAATAAAGATATGTACATTTGTACTGTTGCTGAAGGTGCGACATTCCATGCTCGCCTAACAGTAAAACCTGGTCGAGGCTATGTTCAAGCAGACGAAAATAAAAAGGAAGATATGCCAATTGGTGTCCTTCCAGTCGATTCTATCTATACACCGGTACGTAAAGTCAACTATCAAGTTGAAAATACACGTGTTGGTCGTCGTGATGACTTCGATAAATTAACGATGGAAATTTGGACTGACGGATCGATCATTGCTCAAGAAGCATTGAGTCTTGCAGCGAAAATTTTAACTGAACATTTAGATATTTTTGTAAATCTTACTGATGAAGCGAAAAATGCTGAAATCATGGTAGAAAAAGAAGAAACACAAAAAGAAAAAATGTTGGAAATGACCATCGAAGAACTAGACCTGTCTGTACGTTCGTACAATTGCTTGAAACGTGCCGGAATTAATACGGTTCAAGAATTAACGAATAAATCTGAACCTGAAATGATCAAAGTACGTAATTTAGGACGTAAATCACTTGAAGAAGTGAAGGCTAAGTTACATGATCTTGGTTTAGGACTACGTAAAGACGATTAATATTGTTGACAAAGGAGGGAAACCTACGTGAGTTATCGTAAATTAGGACGCACATCTAGCCAACGTAAGGCAATGTTGCGTGACTTAACAACTGACTTAATTATCAACGAACGCATCGTTACGACTGAAGCTCGTGCGAAAGAAGTTCGTTCAACTGCTGAAAAGATGATTACTTTAGGAAAACGCGGGGATCTTCATGCACGTCGCCAAGCTGCAAGCTTTGTACGTAATGAAGTCGCTGATGTTCGCGAAGAAAACGAAGAAATCGTTACTGAAACTGCATTGCAAAAATTATTTAACGATATTGCTCCTCGTTACGCTGAACGTCAAGGTGGATACACTCGTATCTTGAAAACTGAACCTCGTCGCGGCGACAACGCCCCTATGGTTGTTTTAGAACTTGTATAATAATCACTCTTCACTTTATAGATGATTCTTTTAGAGTGTTATGATGTTGGAGATTTTCTCCGAGTCTAGCTCAGCGCCGCTTCCCAGAATGTCTGGGAAGCTGGCACTCATCATAAAGTGTTTTTTTATACCCAAAAACACTGTCAAGACAGATCGGTATACAAAAGCATTTTATTGAGTATCAAGGATTGATAAAGTGAAGCTTTTTTGCTAGTCTTAGTACATATTTGCAATGAAGCGGAAAGGTGTAACCATGAAGCCAATTATTGAAATCAATCAAATTGAATTTAGTTATCAAGAAGAAGCAACTCCTGCTTTAAAGGATATTAGCTTTTCGATTAAAAAAGGCGAGTGGGTCGCGATTGTTGGGCACAATGGATCAGGAAAATCAACATTAGCCAAAGCAATCAACGGTCTGCATTTGCCTCAAAAAGGAACGGTTACTGTCGGAGGAATGACATTATCTGAGGAGTCTGTTTGGGATGTTCGTCGAATGGTCGGGATGGTTTTTCAAAATCCGGACAATCAATTTGTCGGAGCGACGGTCGAGGATGATGTAGCTTTCGGATTGGAAAATCAGGGAATCGAACGAAGTGAAATGCAGCGACGTGTTCAAGATGCATTGGAAAAAGTAAAAATGCAAGAGTTTGCAACGCGTGAGCCTGCCCGCCTTTCTGGTGGTCAGAAGCAACGAGTGGCAATCGCAGGAGTAGTAGCTTTGCGCCCTGACATCATTATTTTGGATGAAGCAACAAGCATGTTAGATCCTGAAGGTCGAGATGATGTTATTGCAACAATTCGTAAGATTAAAGAAGAAAGTGATTTGACTGTTATCTCTATCACACATGATATTGATGAAGCAGCTAGTGCCAATCGCATCCTAGTGATGAGAGACGGAGAACTGTATCAAGAAGGATCCCCAGATGAAATTTTTTCTGCTGGACCGGAATTAGTTTCGTTGGGCCTAGATTTACCATTTCCTGAGAAGTTAAAATCAGCATTAAAGGATCGCGGTATAAATGTACCCGCGAACTATTTGGATGAAGAAGGGATGATGGACTGGTTATGGACATCCGTTTTGAAAAAGTAAGCTACGTTTATCAACCGAATACTCCCTTTGAACAACGGGCGCTTTATGATATTGATTTGAATATTAAAGAAGGTTCTTACACAGCATTGGTAGGGCATACTGGTAGTGGGAAATCGACCTTGTTACAACACTTGAATGCATTATTGAAGCCAACTGACGGTCAAGTTATGATTGGGGAACGAACGATTACACCTACGACAGATAACAAGAATTTAAAACCTGTACGAAAAAAGGTGGGAATTGTTTTTCAGTTTCCAGAAGCTCAACTTTTTGAAGAAACTGTAGCAAAGGACATTGCTTTTGGACCGAAGAATTTCGGTGTTAGTGAGGAAGAAGCATTGGCATTAGCAGAAGAAAACTTAAAATTAGTTGGACTAGATGAAGAATATCTTGAACGCTCACCATTTGAGCTTTCTGGCGGTCAAATGCGCCGTGTAGCGATTGCTGGTGTTCTGGCTATGGAGCCTGAGGTTTTGGTCTTAGACGAGCCGACAGCGGGTTTAGATCCACTAGGCCGTAAAGAGATGATGGAAATGTTTTGGCGTCTTCATAAGGAAAAAAACATAACGATCGTCCTAGTTACACATTTAATGGATGACGTCGCGAATTTTGCTGATTATGTTTATGTTTTAGAAAAAGGACATGTGGCAAAACATGGTGATCCGCAAACGGTATTTGAAGATGTTGCCTGGTTAAAGGAAAAGCAATTAGGTGTACCGCAAGCAACTGCTTTTGCTGAAAAAATGCAGGCTCGCGGCGTGAATTTTGAAGCGTTACCTTTAACTGAAAATGAGTTGGCAGACTGGATCGTAAAATTTGCAGGAGGTCCTGCTCATGATGAATAAATTGATTTTTGGTCGTTATATTCCAGGTGATTCTCTGATTCACCGTCTGGATCCACGAGCAAAATTGGTCGCAAGTTTTTATTTTATCGGAATTATTTTTTTGGCGAATAATTGGCAAAGCTATCTATTTCTAGGAGCTTTTACGATGTTCGCAGTATTCCTATCTAAAATTAATTTGAACTTCTTTTTGAAGGGTGTTAGACCACTAATTTGGTTAATTATTTTTACAGTCGCGTTGCAGATGCTGTTTACGCGAGGCGGAACCTTGTATTGGTCGTGGGGCGTCTTTAGTCTTTCTTCTTATGGAATCCAAAACGGGCTATTTATCTTTTGCCGATTTGTTCTAATCATTTTTATGTCGACGTTGCTAACATTAACAACGCCGCCGCTATCAATGTCTGATGCGATTGAATCATTGTTAAATCCTTTAAAAAGATTTCATTTGCCAGTACATGAGATCGCCTTGATGTTGTCGATCGCTTTGCGGTTTGTACCGACATTAATGGATGAAACGGAAAAGATCATGAATGCTCAGCGTGCTCGTGGTGTTGATTTCAGTGATGGGAATTTGATTCAGAAAGTCAAAGCAATCGTACCGTTATTGATTCCTTTATTTGTCAGCAGCTTCAATCGTGCGGAAGATTTGGCAACTGCGATGGAAGCTCGCGGATATCGCGGCGGTGAAGGTCGAAGCAAGTATCGTAAATTAAAGTGGGCATCACGAGATACAATCGTTCTCGTTGTTTTTGCTATTGCAACAGTCATTTTAATCTTTTTACGCAGTTAAGCTTGGAGTGATCCAGGCTTTTTTTGAGCTTTTGGTAATTTTAACTTGTTGGTTCGATGGTCGTTTCTTTATGATAGGATGAATGAAGGAGTAAGCAATTGGAGGAGAAAAAATGACTGAAGAACGTCCAAAACTGCAAATTGGATTGAAGCCAGAAATATTTCGAGAATATTATTATTTGAAAGCAGAACTACAAACTTTCTGTCAGGAACATGGATTATCTAAATCAGGAAGTAAAGCAGAACTAAATGAACGGATCGAATATTTTTTACGAACGGGTGAACAATTAGCAAGACCAATGAAGGAAAAACGGTCGGTTCGTACAGAGGAATTAACGCTGGAAAGTTTGATTGAAGAAAATATTATTTTTTCAGAAGTTCATCGCGCTTTTTTTAAAAGAGAACTTGGAAATTCTTTTACTTTTAAAGTTGCTTTTCAAAAATGGCTGAAGGCAAATACTGGAAAAACATACCGCGAAGCGATTGCGATCTATCCTGAAATCGTAGCGAAAAAACCACAAAAAATTGATGCACAATTTGAATACAATACCTATATTCGTGATTTTTTTGCTGACAATCAAGGTCGCTCTTTGCAAGAGGCGATTGTTTGTTGGAAGTATAAAAAGTCACTCCCGGGTAGTAACAACTATCAATCAGAGGATTTAAGTGCGTTGGATTTCGAATAAAAAGCTGCTATAATGACTTCGGCAGAAATTAGTTGAGGAGATGGATCATAGTTCTAACCTTAACAATCGGGTTCATTAATAGGAAATAGGAGAATAGCATGGTCAGATATAAAGCAGTGATTGCTTATGATGGTACAAAATTTAATGGGTTTCAGCGACAGCCGAATGGGCGAACGGTACAGGAGGAAGTCGAAAAGACGCTACAAAAAATGAATAATGGACAACCGGTGACAATTTTTGGTTCCGGACGAACAGATGCTGGAGTCCATGCAATCGGACAAGTGATTCATTTTGATTATCCGCAGGAACGACCGTTGGAGCGGATGCGGTTCGCATTAGATACCCAGACGCCTGAAGATATCGCGGTTTCTTCAGTAGAAATTGCAGCGGACGATTTTCATGCGCGGTATCATGTCGTCGAGAAGACGTATCATTTCAAAGTTCAAATAGCTAAGCCGCGAAGTCCCTTTCGCCGTTATTATGCGGCCTATTACCCTTATCCATTAGACTTAGATTTGATTCGTCGGGCGTTGCCAGATTTATTAGGTACGCATGATTTCACCTCTTTTTGTGCGACAGGTGGTTCGATCGAGGATAAGGTCCGGACGATTTATCAAGCGGATTTGGTTGTGAATGAGGATGAGACGGAATTGACCTTTATTTTTAGAGGGAATGGTTTTCTGTATAAGATGATTCGGATATTAGTTGGAACCTTATTAAAAATTGGGAATGGACGTATCCCGGCGGAGAGTATTCCAGCGATCATTGAAGCAAAGGATCGTAATGCTGCTGGACCAACTGCTCATCCAGAAGGCTTGTATTTAGCCGAAGTAAAATATGAATAGCAAAAAAGCATCCAATAACAATCACAAGTGATTGTTGCTGGATGCTTTTTTAGGCTTTTACTTCAGCGGCGAGTTGGGTCAACTTATGAACGTCTAGAATAAGGTACCCCTTTTTTATTTTTTTCAGGTAGCCATCCTCCACAAACTGTGCAATCACGAAAAGAAGATGACGATAGGAAACACCTAAATATTCGGCGACTTGAGTGTGTTTCTCACGGTAGGTCCCTTCGTTTTGTGTTAAAAGAATAAAGGCCGCTAAACGTTGTGAAAGCGGAAAGCCCTGATTTTGAGTTGAAGCTTTGATGTTTCGATAATTTTTATGAGCAAAGTAGATGCAGAGCTTTTGGAGAAAAAGCGCATCCTCTAGTAATCGTTTCTGACAGTCTTTTCTCGATAAGGCTAAGCACCAACAGTCCTCGATTGCTTGGACACTAAAGGCAGTTTGGTTTTCATCAACGAGCTCCATCTCACCGATAAAACAAGGTGGGGAAAAGAAGTCAATCAGAGCGACTTTTCCATTGGCTAAGGTGTCGTATAATTTGGCTTTGCCCTTCACTAAGTAGAATAAATGCGTAGGTTGGTGATCTTCCTTGACGATGTAGCTGTTGGCCGGAAAGAAAAATAATTGCGTATCTAAACTGACATCGAAGGAAAACTGCTCAAGGTAGTCAGATGATCGAATGAATTGCTGTTTTAATTTTTCGTTTTGCAACTTCTTCATTTTTTCTACCTCCTTATGTGAGAATTCTCATACTTATCATAAGCAGGAACTTACTATAATGCAAATAGATAAAGGAAATTAATTTTTTAGGGGGCTATAAAATGGAGAAACGGAAAATTATTTTAGATTGCGATCCGGGACATGATGATGCGATTACGATGTTAATGGCAGCGGCACATCCGAAAATTGATTTGTTAGGGATCACTATTGTAGCAGGAAATCAAACGCTAGACAAAACAGTGGTGAATGGATTGAATGTCTGTCAACTGCTGGGCATTGATGCGAAAGTCTATGCAGGGATGCCAAAACCGATGGTGCGGGAACAAGTAGTAGCTGATAACGTTCACGGGGAATCTGGTTTGGATGGTCCTGTTTTTGGTCCATTACATCGGCAAGTAGAAGAAACACATGCGGTTAAATATATCATTGATACGTTGTTGGCGAGCGATGGGGATATCACACTTGTTCCAGTTGGTCCGTTGACCAATATTGCAGTGGCAATGCGAATGGAGCCATTGATTATTCCAAAAATCAAAGAAATTGTTTTGATGGGCGGCGCTTATGGAACAGGGAACTTCACACCATCTGCTGAATTTAACATTTTTGCCGATCCAGAGGCAGCCCATGTCGTCTTTAGTTCTGGTGCACCGATTGTTATGATGGGGCTTGATTTAACGCATCAAACAATTTGTACAGAAGATATTATCGAACGTATGGAAGGCGTTGGGAATGTCGCAGGGAAGCTATTTGGTGACATTATGCGCTTCACGTTGAAAAGCCAGTTTGAATGCTTTGGGTTAGCTGCGGGTCCTCTGCATGATGCTACATGTGTGGGTTATCTAATTTCTCCAGAGATATTTGAAACACAGGAAATGTATGTCGAAATCGATATCAATCGTGGACCTTGCTATGGTCGGACCGTTTGTGATGAGCTGTATGTGCTAGGTCAGCCGTCGAATGTCAAAGTAGGTAAGAAAATCAATGCGGAGCATTTTTGGGATCTGGTTGAAGAGTGTATCCGAATGTATTCAGATGTCTATGCAGAAGCAAAATAGATAGATGAAACCAGAGAGAGGCAACTTATTTAAAAATTGAGATCGGTTGTTTCTCTTTGAAAATTTGTAAACGATTTAAAAACGAGATGTGTGAATGAATACAAACGAGGAGTGAGTTTAAATGAAAGTCGTTGTTGTTGGAAGCATCAATTTGGATTTAGTTGTTCAAGCAGACCGTTTTCCTAAGATTGGCGAGACGATGTTTGGCACCGATAGTAAAATGCTGCCAGGAGGAAAGGGTGCTAACCAAGCGGTTGCTGCGGCACGATTGGGTGCAGATGTGACGATGATTGGGTGTGTCGGCGAAGATGCTTATGGTGAGATTGTCTTAAAAAATTTTCAAGAGAATATGGTCGATACGTCATGCATCAAAAAGGTCGCTGAACCAACGGGCGTTGCCTACATCACGATTGCAGAAAATGATAATTCGATCATTCTCGTGCAAGGGGCTAACGCGTGTGTTGATCGTTCATTGATTGATAAGTATCAGGCACAAATTTTAGCTGCCGATATTGTGATCACGCAATGTGAGATTCCAATCGAAACGATCAGATACCTAATTGATTTTTGTGCGGAAAATGACGTGCATTTGATATTAAACCCAGCGCCAACTCCAGAAATCGCGCCTGAATATTTAGCTAAAGTAACATTTTTAACACCGAATGAGATTGAAATCAATCAATTGTTTCAGCAGGATGCTCAGACTGTTTTGCGGGAGCATCCCAATCAGATCATTATGACGTATGGTGCGAAAGGTGTTCGATATCATGATAGAGAAAAATTAATGGAGGTCCCAAGCTATAAGGTGCCCGTGATTGATACGACTGGAGCTGGAGATACTTTTAATGCGGCATTTGCAGTGGCGTATGCCAAGGATCAAGAATTGGAGAAGGCGATCACATTTGCTAATCTTGCTGCCAGTAAGACGGTTCAAGGGCTAGGAGCGCAAAGTGCGATGCCAAGAATCGAAGAGCTAGTTTAACGATAAAAGTGCGCAATAAAGTAAGCGCTAACAAAAATAGGAGGATTTCAAAATGAAAAACACAAAACTTTTTTCTTTAGGTGTTGTTGCAATGGCAGCTTTAATGACGATCAGCGGGTGCGGTGGTGGAAATAAGAGCAGTGCAACAGGCAAAGAGGATAGCGATCATAGTGTTGTGATGGTTACGGATGTCAGCGGGGTAGATAGATGATAAATCCTTCAACCAATCTGCTTGGGAAGGATTGCAGAAGTGGGGAAAAGAGCAGAAGTTCAAACGCGGGATCGGCGGGTATGACTATATTCAATCCAATGAGATCGCCCAGTTCGCCTCTAACATTGACACGGCTGTATCGAATGGCTTCAAGACGGTTTTCGGGATCGGATACCTTTTAGCGGATTCGATCGAAGCAGCGGCGGGACAAAATCCCGAAACGAATTTTGTCATTATTGATACGGTGATCGAAGGAAAGGATAATGTCGTTTCGGCGACCTTTAGAGATAACGAAGTCGGCTATCTCGCTGGTGTCTCAGCTGCTTATACGACCAAAACCGATAAGGTTGGATTTATTGGCGGAGAAGAGGGCAAAGTCATTGATCGTTATGAAGCTGGATTTACCAAAGGTGTAAAGGATACTGCGAAGAAATTAAATAAGGATATTTCCGTTGACGTGAAATATGCGGCCTCCTTCGGCGATCCAGCCAAGGGGAAAGCCTTAGCTGCGAATATTTATCAAAGTGGAGCAGACATTATTTATCAAGCTGCTGGTGGTACCGGTGCAGGGGTGTTCTCAGAAGCAAAAGCGTTGAATCAGGATAAAAACGAAGCAGACAAAGTTTGGGTGCTTGGCGTGGATCGTGATCAACAAGAAGAAGGCGGCTATAAATCAAAAGATGGGAAGGAAAGTAATTTTTGTTTAGCTTCAACCATCAAATCGGTTGGCGTGGTCGTGCAGGATATTTCAACTCGAGCGCTGGAGGATAAATTTCCAGGCGGAAAACACTTATCCTTTGGGTTGAAAGATGGCGGCGTGGAGATGACAGACGGCTATTTGAGTGATGAAGCCAAGGCGGCAGTAAAAGATGCCAAGGAACAAATTATTGCTGGTGATGTAAAGGTTCCGGAAACACCGGAAGATTAGTCTGATCGTGCCCGCTGATCTTGGCGGGCACTCTTTGAACAGGAGAGGTGTGAATTAAAAATGACAGAAGAGCAATATGTCATTGAGATGCGGAAGATCACCAAGCAATTTGGTGATTTCAAAGCGAATGACGAGATCAATCTGAAAATTCGTAAAGGCGAGATCCATGCTTTATTAGGAGAAAATGGTGCAGGTAAATCAACGCTGATGAACGTGTTGTCAGGGTTATTGCAGCCGACTTCCGGCGAGATATACATGGATGGCCAAGCAGTCAAAATCACGAGTCCTACTAGAGCGAACCAGCTGGGAATCGGAATGGTCCATCAGCATTTTATGCTAGTCGATGCGTTTACGGTTACGGAAAATATTATTTTAGGTAGTGAAATCAGCGCTAACGGTATGCTGGATACGCAAAAAGCCAAGGAAGAAATCACTCGTTTGTCCAATGATTATGGCTTGCAGGTTGATCCAGATGCGTATATCCGAGATATATCCGTCGGGATGCAGCAACGGGTAGAGATTTTGAAAACGTTGTATCGCGGTGCAAATGTTTTGATCTTTGATGAACCAACAGCCGTCTTAACACCGCAGGAAATTGACGAGCTGATCGAAATCATGGCGACATTAGTCAAAGAAGGAAAATCGATCATTTTGATTACTCATAAACTGGATGAGATCAAAAAGGTAGCGGATCGTTGTTCAGTTATTCGAAGGGGACGCTACATCGGAACCGTTGATGTGGAGGATATTAGTTCGCAGGAGTTGGCGGATATGATGGTTGGCCGTTCCGTTTCTTTTAAAACAGACAAACAGGCGGCAAAGATCGGCGATGTTGTTCTGTCGATCAAAGATCTAGTTGTGAAAGAAAGCCGCGGACTTGATGCAGTGAAAAATTTAAGCCTGGAGGTTCATCGCGGAGAAGTGTTAGGGATCGCCGGTATTGATGGCAACGGACAATCAGAATTGATCCAAGCATTGACTGGATTGCGTAAGATCGAAAGCGGCACTATCACCATTAATGGTAAAGATGCCACGAATAATAAGCCAAGAGAAATTACCGAGATGGGTGTTGGACACGTGCCGGAGGATCGGCACAAATACGGTTTGGTTCTACCCTTGCCTTTGTCCGAAAATATTACGTTGCAAACTTATTATCAAGAGCCATTCAGTCAAAAAGGTATTTTAAATTTTAACGAAATTCAACAATACGCTAAGCGTTTGATCGAAGAATACGATGTACGGACGACAAGCGAACAGGCACCAGCAGTTTCTTTATCTGGCGGGAATCAGCAAAAAGCGATCATCGCCCGGGAAGTTGATCGTGATCCAGAACTATTGATTGTCGCACAGCCAACACGCGGTCTGGATGTCGGGGCAATCGAATATATTCATAAGCGTTTAGTAGAGCAGCGAGATAAAAATAAGGGTGTTCTGCTGGTGAGCTTTGAGTTAGATGAAATTCTAAATGTTTCTGATCGTATTGCCGTTATCCATGCAGGTGAGATCGTCGGAATCGTTGATCCAAAGGAAACATCGGAAAATGAATTGGGCTTATTGATGGCTGGCTATAGCTTGGATGATGCGCGAAAAGAGTTAGTAAAGGTTGGTGAAACAAATGAATGATCGTTCAGCACAGATCAGAAATGCTTTGGTTCCGATTATTTCAGTGATTCTAGGCTTTTTGCTTGGCGGACTATTGATGTTAGTAACAGGATATAACCCGATCATGGGGTATCAAGCGATGTTCCGCTCGGCGTTTCAAAGCAGTATCTCAGTCGGTGAAATATTAGTTGGTGCGGGGCCTTTGATTTTTACAGCTTTAGGCTTTTCGGTAGCAAATTCCGCGGGGTTCTTTAACGTTGGGCTATCTGGGCAAGCTTTGTGCGGCTGGGTAGCAAGTATTTGGGTCGCGCTGAGCATGCCGACAGCGCCCAAATTAGTCGTTGTACCATTAGCAATTATTGCAGGAGCGTTGGCGGGAGCTGTAGCGGCGGCGATCCCAGGACTGCTACGGGCCTATTTCGGAACGAGCGAAGTAATCGTCACCATCATGATGAATTATGTATTGTTGTATACGGCCAATCATCTGGTGAACAATGTCATGTCACCGGATATCATCTCCAATAAGGGCGTGACGAAAATCGTAGGAACCAACGGCTTGTTGCGAGAACCGTGGTTGACCAATCTTTTTGGCGGGTCGCGGGTCAATCTGGGATTTGTTTTGGCTCTGATTTTTTTAGGCTTGGTTTGGTTTTTGATGAAACGAACGACTTTAGGATTTGAGATCCGATCTGTCGGGATCAATCCATTCGCTTCTGAATATGCAGGAATGAGCAGCAAGCGTACGATCGTGATCTCGATGATTATTTCTGGACTGCTAGCAGGTTTAGGGGGTGTGGTTCAAGGGTTAGGCACTTTTGGGAATTATTTTGTTCAGGGTTCTTCTATCAGTATTGGATTTGATGGTATGGCAGTCTCGTTATTAGGAAATGGCGGTTCAGTCGGGATTCTTTTGTCGGCCTTGTTATTCAGTATTTTGAAACTTGGTGGACAGGGAATGCAGTTTGCTGGTGTTCCTAGTGAACTGGCAAATAGTGTCATTCCGCTGATCATTTTCTTTGTGGGAATTAATTATGTGGTTCGCGTTGCTTTGACAAAAGTTCGCATGGCAAAAAAAGCAGAAGAAAAGAGCGAAGAGGTAAAAATGCAGACGCTAAAGCAAGAAGGAGTTGATTTGGAATGAACATTCAATTGTTAGGCTCGCTGATTTCCCAAACACTCGTTTATTCTGCCCCATTGATTTTGACGGCGCTAGGTGGTGTGTTCTCAGAACGCAGCGGTATTGTCAATGTCGGGCTAGAAGGAATCATGGTGACCGGAGCGTTTAGTTCAGTTATTTTTAATTTAAGTTTTGCGAACCACTTTGGAGCATTTACTCCTTGGTTAGGGGTATTAGTTGGAGGAATCATCGGATTATTATTTTCATTGTTGCATGCTGTGGCGACGATAAATTTTCGAGCGGATCATGTAATTAGCGGAACCGTGATGAATCTATTAGCTCCTCCATTGACGATTTTTCTTATCAAGGTAATGTATGGAAAAGGGCAAACCGATACGATCCAAGAGCAGTTTGGTTATTTCGATTTTCCTGGATTAAGTAAGATTCCGATTATTGGTGATTTATTCTTCAGTAAGACCAGCTTGCCTGCTTATTTTGCGATTGTTGTCGCTTTAGCTGCTTGGTTCATTATTTATAAGACAAAATTCGGACTGCGTTTACGTTCAGTCGGAGAGAATCCGCAGGCAGCCGATACGCTAGGAATCAACGTTTATGCGATGCGTTATGCAGGAGTAATGATTTCAGGTTTTCTTGGCGGCGTGGGTGGTGCTGTATTTGCTCAATCAATCGCAGGCCGTTTCGCGATAACGACGATCGCAGGACAAGGATTTATTTCACTGGCAGCGATGATCTTTGGAAAATGGAATCCGCTAGGGGCTATGGGTGCAGCGATGTTCTTTGGCTTTGCACAAAATTTGAGTATTGCTGGAGCCAATCTACCGGTTATTTCGCAGATTCCAGATGTTTATTTACAATCGGCTCCTTATGTATTAACAATCCTTGTATTAGTGCTCTTCTTAGGTAAAGCTACCGGGCCAAAAGCAGGGGGAGTCAACTATATCAAATCAAAATAATTTGTATAAAAAACAGGAGGCTCATGTTGAGCCTCCTGTTTTGCTTATTGACGTTGATCTTTTTTCGATTTCAACATTCGCAGATAAAGAACGAACATCCCGATCGCTACTATGAAGGAAACAGCACCGGCAATAAAGCCTTTTGGCATATAACTGAAAGTTACTTTGTGTTTGCCCTTTGGTACATGGATACTGACAAAAGCGTTTTGGAAGGCTTTTGTCTCGACTTTTTTACCATCGATTTTGGCAGACCAGCCTTCATCATATGGAATAGTCGTGATCAATGTTTGGGCTTTATTGCTGTTTACAGTTCCTTCAGCACTGTGTTTGCCGACTTTCATGTCTACACCGTTATCTTTAATCTTATCTACTGCTAGTCGATAAGCGACTGTATCCAAAGCTAAAACTTGTGGATTCTGGAAGCTAATGGATTTTGTTCCATAGAAGCTGGCAGTAAAGGTAACCATCGTTGCTTGTTGGTAATAGCCTAAATCATAATATTGTCCGCTGATCCCAATTTGCGCTTGCCGCGTTTGGCCGTTAGCGGTGACGGTCGCTGTTGAGCTTTCTAATTCAGCGAAATCGTAAGGATAGAGACTCAGATAAGCTTGTGTATTTGCGGGAACTTGAACCTTCCAAGTAACGTCTTTTGCCACGTTTCCTTGTTTTTCGGTAATTGTTGTAATATTCCCCGCGTTAGTGACGTTAGCATTTTTTGTGTCTATTTGCGTAATCGGTAAAAACTGGAAGTATTGGAACTGTTCTTGCGATAAAGCGTTAAATAATTGTGTTTGTGTACCTAGATTATCATTTGGTGAAGCCTGTAGTTTATCGATGCTCTGCGGTGCAGTGAAGGCTAATGGCAAGGCATAATTATTCTCGAAAAGATTATACTCGCCGGCGCTATTTTTCTTAGTAAAACCATATTTATTCAAGTTTTTCGTTTTGGCAATATTGTATTTAATTCCAGTAAAGGCATCCGCTAATAACGTATTGTTTTGATAACGAATATTGAGACTAGTTCCTCGCGAGCGGAAGCCCAACTGATCCATATAACCAGAAGAATGTCGGTTACGGATCGAAGAGAACATGCTGATACCGCTATAACCATAATTAAAGGCATCATTAGAGGAAACAGGATCCAGATTTTCCAGCCGATAAAAGCTATCATTCTCATTTTTCGTTTCGTCGACTAAAGCCTTGATCGAAGGATATGGCTCCGTATAAAGGCTGCGCGACGCATAATTCCAATCCTTTAAAATGCCTTGTGTCATAAAGCTACTATTAATAAATGCCTCTGAAGACATCAATAGCAGTAATAGTATACTTAGCGCTTTTAATGGAATCTTGTTGTAATGATGTGCGGTAAAAATCAGCGCATAGACAGCCAAGAAACCAAGTGTGATATATAAGGAACTATTTTTGAGATAATCGTAGTCTTTTCCCTTCATACCCCAGAAAATCGCAAAGAGAGCGATCAGCATCAGACAGGCAGCGACTAATTGCAAAATATTTTCTCGATCTAATTTCTCCCATCCCCATGCAGCTAATGTAATCACTAAAAATGAGAGCAGGTAGGCATAACGGAATAGGAACATATTTGGCGCATGCATCCCGTGCCAGAATAAATTCATTGGCTGGATATAAAAGCTTGCGATCAAGATTGCGGCTACTGCTCCATAAGCAAGTTTATTTTTCCACGGTATTTTTTTGCAGATAAAGAAAAATAGACAGAAAGCTAATGGCAAAAGTCCAATATAAATAAAAGGAATCGAACCATATTTCGTCGTATCATACGATCCAACGAAATTTTTAGCAATAAAATCCCACCAGCTTGTCGCTTCTGTTTTAAAGGTCGTGATCTGTGTCAATTCCTCACCGTTAGCACGAAGGTCTAGAATTGACGGTAAAATCATAATCATAGATGCAAAGCCAGCTAATAGCGAAGTGAAGCCGTAGGGAATAATACTTTTTTTGTAGCTTTTCCAATTGGTAATCAAACGGGCGATGAAATAGAGGACCGAGAAGACACCGATCATAAAGCCCATATAAAAACTGGTCAAAAACAGCATTAAATAGGAAACAAATAGAACGATCGTTTTTTTCTGATCCATCACGCGATTGATTCCCAAGATGATCAGAGGCAGATAGACAAACGCATCCAGCCACATAATAATTTCTGAATGGGCAATAGCAAAAGACATCAATGCATAAGTAGTGCTTAAAGCCACGCGTGACCAATTAGGCAGCTTGAAGCTACTTTTCGCATAAAACCAAAAAGCTAATCCTGCTGCCCCGATTTTTAACAGCGTAAGAAAATACAACGCATCGGGCATCAGCTGATTAGGAAAGAAAATTACTAACGGAGTAAAAAAACCACCGAGATAATAGGAAACCAGTGATAAATAATTTAACCCCATAGAAGCATTCCAGGTATATAAAAAGCCTTGCTTACCTAAAAGCATATTGCGAAAACTTGCATGAAAATTCGAAAACTGTGAAAAGGCATCACTGGCTAAAATACTACGACTTGATCCGGGATAAATACCGATCGTCAAGTAAACAATCACCATAATTAAAAATGGCAGGAAAAAGCTGGCCAGTAAATACCAACGGTTTTCTTTAAGGTAGTTCTTCATATAAAAATCACCAAACTTCTTTCAACAGACTATTCAAATTTTACCATATAAGTGCCGAAAATAATGTGAAAGAGGTGTGAAGCCAAAGCTAAGAATTTAAAAATGAGCTTGCTCTATTATAAATAAGCAAGCAAAAAAGAGCCGAATCGATCGGCTCTTTGAATTAATAAATTATCTACAAAATAGTAATGTTAAAACACTTAGGGTTCTACGAATACTTAAAACCATGCTGAAATTGAAAGCTAGTTCACATCTTTCTGATGATTTAAAAAACAGTCTGAAACTATAAAGTAAGCGAAGACAGAACTTTGCTTTCTGTGAAAAATAGAAGAAACAAAAAAACCGTTCGTAACTGAACGGTTTGATATTGTTTGATTGGATAATATTAAACGCGCTCAACTTTTCCAGATTTCAAAGCACGAGTTGAGACCCAAACTTTTTTAGGTTTTCCGTCCACTAAAACGCGAACTTTTTGTAAATTAGGTTTTACAGTACGTTTCGTAGCGTTCATAGCGTGAGAACGGTTATTTGCACTTCTTGTTTTACGACCAGTAAAATAGCAAACTTTTGCCATGTGTAGTTTCCTCCTTTAGCCTTGATATTGGAGCGCTTCTTTGGCTCATACTAAAATAAAATAGCACAAATTGACAAGATTGGCAAGTGAATTTTTTTAGAAAGATTGACATTCTAAGGATTTGCAGGTAAATTATACTCTGTTAGCGTAAAAATTTTTAACAAAAGTTTTGATGCAAGAAAGTTAGCAGAAATCTGCGTCAACGCAGGGAGCGCCCTATTAGCAAATCACAATGGAACTTTCTTTTATTTGTCATAGGGCTATGATAAACTATTATAGTAGAAAAAATGGGCAATTAGGCCTATTTAAGGAGGCTAACAACTATGGCTGTGAAAATTAATACACAGACTGGTATGATCGAAATTTCAAACGACGTCATCGCGACGGTTGTCGGCGGTGCAGTTACTGACGTGTTTGGTATCGTCGGTATGGCTAGCAAAAATCAAATCAAAGACAATATCACAGAAATTTTAAGAAAAGAAAATTATTCACGCGGCGTCGTTGTACGTCAAGAAGAGAATGGTATCGCAGTCGACGTCTACACGATTGTCAGCTACGGCACGAAGATCTCAGAAGTATCGCGCAATGTCCAAGAAAAAGTGAAATACAATTTGGAAACGATGCTTGGGGTAACAGCTAACTCAGTGAATGTCTATGTTCAAGGCGTACGTGTTCTGCCAGACTAAAGGCAGCGTTCTTAAGGAGGACTAAGTAAGTGAAGGTAACAGAAATCAGCGCGAGTCAATTCCAAGAAATGGTTGAGGCTGGCGCTAAACGTCTGCAAGTTAATGCAGAATATGTCAATTCGTTAAACGTTTTTCCCGTTCCCGATGGCGATACTGGGACGAATATGAATCTATCGATGACCAGCGGTGCGACTGCTGTAGTCAACTCTGCTTCAGATAAAGTTGGTGAATTAGCCAACGTTTTGGCGAAAGGTTTGTTGATGGGTGCCCGGGGGAACTCAGGCGTTATCTTGTCACAATTATTCCGCGGTTTTTCTAAAGCAATTTTAGATGTGGATACATTAAATGCAGAGGATTTAGCGAAAGCCTTAGTTCATGGGGTAGAAACAGCTTATAAAGCAGTCATGAAACCTGTAGAGGGAACAATTTTGACTGTCGCACGTGAATCAGCGAAGGCTGGGGAACGCAAAGCTAGACAAACAGATGACGTGGTCGAAGTGATGTCAGCTGTTGTCAAATATGGGAAGAAAGCATTAGATAAAACACCGGACATGTTGCCAGTTTTGAAAGAAGTTGGCGTAGTCGATAGTGGTGGTCAAGGCTTATTGTTTATTTATGAAGGCTTTTTGAACGCCCTTAATGGTGAGTTCCAAGCAGATGATACGTATGAACCAAGTCCGGCTGAAATGGACGAAATGGTCAATGCCGAACATCATCGCAGTGTGCAAGGTCAATTAGCAACAGAAGATATCAAGTTTGGTTATTGTACTGAAATTATGGTGCGTTTAGGTGAAGGTCCAACTGTTGATAGCAATTTTGATTATGATACTTTCCGCAACTATTTAGATGGAATTGGTGATTCGCTGTTAGTTGTTAATGATGATGAGATTGTCAAAGTGCATGTGCATACAGAACATCCAGGGGAAGTCATGAATTATGGCCAAAAATTTGGCGCTTTGATTAAGGTCAAAGTTGATAATATGCGCTTGCAACATGAAACAATTTTGGAACATGACGAAGAAGTAGCTGAATTCGAAGCCGCTCCAACAGAACGTAAACCCTATGCAGTGATCGCTATTGCTGCTGGTGAAGGTGTTCAAGAGTTATTCAAGAGCCTAGGAGCAGCCTACGTAATCAGCGGCGGTCAAACGATGAACCCAAGTACCGAAGATATCTTAAAGGCGATCAAAGAGGTTAACGCTGATCAAGTAATCATTTTGCCGAATAATAAAAATATCTTTATGGCAGCTGATCAAGCAGCAGAAGTTGCTGACGTTCCTGTGGCAGTTGTTCCAAGTAAAACAGTCTCTCAAGGGATGACTGCGATGTTGGCCTTCAATGGAGAACAAAGCCTAGAAGAAAACAAAACAGCAATGACTGAAATGCTTGACTCTGTAGTTAGTGGTCAAATCACGAATGCGATTCGCGATACAGCGATTGATGGTGTAGAAATCCACGAAGGCGACTATTTAGGTATGGTCGATGGTAAAATCATTCTTTCTGAAGCGGATAAATACCAAGCGACGTTAGATACTTTAAACAAAATGATTAGTGAAGATATCGAAATCATTACGATCATTGTTGGTGAAGAAGGAACACAGGCTGAGGCTGAAAAATTAAGCGAAGCGATCGAAGCAAGCTACCCAGACCTAGAAGTTGAGATCCACGAAGGAAAACAACCGGTCTATCCATACTTGCTTTCAGCAGAATAATATGAAAAAGTCGGAAGGAGTGGGCCAAGAATATCTGGCTCGCTCCTGTTTTTTTAGGAAAATGACACCCTTATCTCCGAAATAATTGCCGATAGACAGAACTTAGCATTTGAAAAACGTATTTTAATTGAAAGGAGGCTGTTTATGCCGATTCAAGAATCTGTGTCGGTGCTGCCTGGTGTAGGACCGAAGCGTGCACAAACGTTAGCTGATTTAGGAATCGTAACGATCGAGGACTTATTGAGCTACTATCCTTTTCGTTATGAAGATATTCAGGAAAAAAATTTATTAGAAATCAATGACCAGGAAAAGGTTACATTAAAAGGTGTAATCGTCTCGGCGCCAGTGGTTAGTCGTTTTGGCTACAAAAAAAGCCGGTTGCAGTTTCGAATGATGCAAGATCACGCGGTCTTTATGGTCTCCTTTTTCAATCAACCCTATTTGAAAGACAAAGTCGAAGTTGGTGAAGAGCTGGCGGTTTATGGAAAATGGGATGCTAAGCGAAAATCGCTGACTGGAATGAAGATTTTAGGTGGTAAGCAGACGGAAGAATACGCGCCAATCTATCACGTGACTAAGGCTATCCGTCAAAGTACCTTAGTTGATTTAATCAAAGTAGGATTTGAAAAATTTGGTGATCAGGTAACAGAAAACTTGCCAGATTATTTATTGGAAAAGTATCGCTTGATGCCACGAAAGCAAGCGATTCGGGCAATGCATTTTCCTAAAGATCCAAAGGAAAATCAGCAAGCAAAACGACGAGTGGTTTTTGAAGAGTTTTTCCTCTTTCAAATGCGGATGCAAGGGTTGAAGAAAAGTGAACGTAGCGAGAAGAATGGAATCGCGATCCGTTATGATGTCGAACGCTTGAAGCAGTTTACGCAAAAGCTGCCTTTCGAATTGACTGACGCCCAAAAACGTGTGACCAATGAGATTTGCTACGACTTACGCAGCAAGAAGCACATGCAGCGTTTATTGCAAGGAGATGTGGGGAGTGGGAAGACAGTTGTGGCGGCAATCGCCTTATATGCCACTATGACGGCTGGCTTTCAAGGAGCGTTGATGGTGCCAACAGAAATTTTGGCTCAGCAGCATTTAGAAAGTTTGAATCAACTATTTGATCCATTCGAATTAACAACTGCATTACTAACTGGTTCTACCAAAACCAAAGAACGACGCGAGATTTTAGCTGGTTTAGAAAATGGGGAAATTGATGTGGTGATCGGGACTCATGCGCTGATCCAAGATGATGTACAGTTTGCTAAACTCGGATTGGTCATTACTGATGAACAGCATCGATTTGGAGTGAATCAACGAAGAGTTTTGCGAGAAAAAGGACTGCATCCAGATGTTCTATTCATGACAGCAACACCGATCCCGCGAACTTTGGCAATTACTGCTTATGGTGAAATGGACGTATCAATCATCGATCAAATGCCGGCAGGCCGAATCCCTGTTAAAACTAGCTGGATCAAACCTAAACAACTGGAGCATACCTTGGATTGGGCGAAGCAGGAGTTACAGGCGGGGCATCAGCTGTATGTAATCTGTCCTTTGATTGAAGAATCAGAAGCGTTGGATGTGAAAAATGCGACGGAGATTTATGAGCATTTAAAGGAATACTATGCACCTACTTATCAGGTCAGTTTGCTACATGGGAAAATGAAGAATGCAGAAAAAGAAACAATCATGGAAGAATTCAAAGAGAATCAAAGTCAGATTTTAGTTTCAACGACTGTTATTGAGGTCGGAGTCAACGTACCAAACGCAACGGTGATGTTTATTATGGATGCGGATCGTTTTGGCTTGGCCCAGCTGCATCAATTGCGGGGACGGGTCGGACGTGGTTCGGATGCGTCTTATTGTATATTGGTAGCAAGCCCCAAAAATGACATGGGGAAAGAGCGCATGAAAATCATGACTGAGACTAACAATGGGTTTGTATTGAGTGAAAAAGATCTAGAATTACGCGGACCTGGTGAAGTCTTTGGCTTCCGTCAATCTGGATTGCCGCAATTCTTGATCGCTGATTTGGTAAATGATGCAAATGTTTTAGAAGTGGCACGAGATGAAGCCAATCAAATTTGGCAGGTAGAAAATTGGCGTGAGCAGCCAGCTTTCGCACCATTAGCAGGAGCGTTGAAGCCTACTGAAACTGGAGAAACATATTTCGATTGAGTGTGCTATACTGTAGAAAAATTAAAAAGCAGTCAGTCTTATGCCCTGTTTCTATCAGAGAAGCTGGCGGATATACGACTTAAAACTCAGACTTATTTTCTAGAAAAAATAAATACATTAAAACGAAAAAGGATGCTAGTTCCCCTTGGTGCTTTAGCACAATAGAGGAATAGTATACGGCTTGAGAATCAAACTTATTTTTCAGAAAGAAAAATAAATACATTAAAACGAAAAAGGAGAGATTTTTCTCATGAAAATTGCTGTAGACGCAATGGGTGGCGATTTCGCACCAAAAGCGATCGTGGAAGGTGTAATGTTAGCGCAAAAGAATCATCCGGAAATTGAATTTCAATTATATGGAAAAGAAGACGCGATTCGTCAATATATAACAAATGAAAAGAATATTACGATCATTCATACGGATGAAAAGATCAATAGCGATGACGAACCAGTGAAGGCGATCCGTCGTAAGAAAAATGCCTCAATGGTTTTAGCAGCTCAAGCAGTCAAAGAGGGCAAAGCGGATGCGATCTTTTCAGCAGGAAATACGGGGGCGCTATTAGCTGCTGGTTTGTTTGTAGTGGGACGAATCAAAGGAATCGAACGTCCAGGCCTGATGTCCACATTGCCGGTTTTAAATGGAGATAGCGGGTTTGATATGCTTGATTTAGGCGCGAACGCAGAAAATAAAGCAGAGCATATCCATCAATATGCAATTTTAGGATCATTTTATGCGAAGCACGTTCGTGGAATTGAAAATCCTCGTGTGGGCTTATTGAACAATGGTACAGAAGAAACCAAAGGCAGCGAGTTAACGAAAGAAGCCTACAAACTTTTACAAGCAGAAGAGAGTATCAACTTTATTGGAAATGTAGAAGCACGTGAACTGTTAAACGGTGCTGCCGATGTCGTTGTAACAGACGGATTTACTGGAAATGCTGTTTTAAAAACGATTGAAGGAACAGCTATGGGCTTGATGAGCTTGATCAAAGGCAGTATCAGTGATGCTGGGGTTAAAGGGAAAATGGGTGCTCTTATGCTGAAGGATACATTATACGGTCTAAAAGACAAATTGGACTATTCCTCTCATGGAGGTGCCGTTTTATTTGGACTGAAGGCTCCTGTGATTAAAACCCATGGATCTACCGGACCTGAAGCAGTGGCAAATACCATCGATCAAATTTACACGATGCTAGACACGAATGTTGTTGGGCAATTGGTCCAGTTTTTTGAAGCACCTAAGGATGAATAAGAACCACGCCAATTTCGTGAAAAAGGTAGACAAAGCAATCAAACATCAGTAAAATGAACTGTGACCTTCTGGTAAAACATAGACGAATAATAGTTGATCAGACGGAGGTGAATGTTGTTGACTCGTGAAGAAGTATTTAGCAAAGTTGCTGAAATAATTTCAAATCACTTTGAAATCGATAAAGATAAAGTGACGGTTGAATTGAGTATCAAAGACGATTTAAATGCAGACTCAATCAGTATCATGGAATTTGTTTTGGAATTAGAAGATGAATTCGGAACAGAAATTTCTGACGAAGACGCTGAAAAAATTGAAACAGTTGGAGCTGCAGTTGATTACATTATGGAAAACAACCAAGCTTAACAAAAAAAGGTGCACCAGCAATTTGCTGGTGCACCTTTTTTTACAGTTATAAAACCCCAAGGGCAGTCAAAGCTTTTTCTAGTGCTGAAAAATTTCTTTTAAAGTGAAAACCGTCCATCCCGGTTTCTTCAGCGGCTAAGATATTCGCTGCTGAATCATCGATGAAATAGCACTCGGCAGGATTTAAGCGGAAATGGCTATAAAAGGTCCGGAAGATTTCATGCTCTGGCTTAGATAGTTTCCAATCTGAGGAAATAAAGATACCATCAAAAATACTGTGACTAGGGACTTTATCATCATAAAGATAATAATCCTGCGGGGCATTTGAAAGGATATAGAGAGACAAACCTTTTTCTTTCAACCGTTTAGGAAGTTCCTCCATTTGTGGTATAGCATTCAGCCCGATATACCAAGTGTCCAGCAAGTCTTCGGCGATAGCATGCAATTCTTTTGGAAGCCGTGATTTTGCGGAGGTTAAAAGTTCCTCCCGATTCATTGTTCCCTTATCGAAACGCAGCCAGTCCACGGAACCAAAAATTTCGGACATAAGCATCTTTTGTTGATCCTTATCTGCAGTTTTTTCCATGACAAAACGTGGTGGATCAAAATCAACTAAAACATTTCCTAAATCAAACACAATATTTTTTATCATTCAAAGCCCTCCTAACAAGTAGATAACGTCTATTAAAATCCTTTTATTGAACAAGCTGCAAAAAACGTTTATTCCAAATATTTTCGTAAAAAGCGATGGTCTCTTCAGCAGAGAGAAAATCATTGTCATAGGTGGTTGACCCATTTTTCAGCATGGTTAATTGATAGCCTAAGCCATGGGCAAATTTTACAGTAGCGTCAATGCAGTACTGGGTTTGAGCGCCGCAGATTTCCAAGCTGGTGATGTTTTTCTGCTGTAAATTTTTTTGTAAATCAGTATGGTAAAAGGAGTTTGCGTGAGTCTTCTGAAGAGTAAGATCGTTCGGTTTGCGATCAAGTTCCTCTACGATTTCCCAGGTTTCTGAATGTGGAACCAAAATTTCGTCACAATGCTGAACAAAGAGGATCATTTTATTTTGTTCTCGGTAACGCTTGATACGTAGATTGACAGTAGTAATTAACTCTGAAAAATGGTTGATCGTTTCTCCGTCAAAGCAAACGCCCTTTTGTAAATCAATAATCAATAATGCATCAGAAAGATTTTCCATCGAAATTCCTCCGGTCGTTTTCTTTACTTTAGCATTTTTTAGATGTAAGAAGAGAAAAGTTTGTTGAATCTTTGAAAATTTCTTACTATAACGACTTCTGATTTAAAATTCACAGAAAAAACAGTATAATAGAGCGTGATGGAAATCTCAAAAAAAGGAATGAGCCCATGGATACACAGTTGATCAATGAATTGAAAGAAAACTACGACATCGTCTTTCACGATGTGAACTTATTGGAACAGGCGTTTACCCACTCATCATATGTGAATGAACACCGTAATATGAATATTTCAGATAATGAACGGTTAGAATTTTTAGGGGACGCTGTCTTAGAAATTCAAGTATCGGACTATTTGTATCACCATTATCCAAACTTACCGGAAGGACGTTTGACGCGTTTGCGTTCGGCGATTGTGCGAGAAGAAAGCTTATCAAAATTTGCAAAAGAATGTCATTTTGATCACTATATTATGTTAGGTAAGGGCGAAGAAAATTCTGGCGGGCGTGATCGTGCAGCGTTATTGTGTGATCTATTCGAGGCTTTCTTAGGGGCCTTGTATTTGGATCAAGGCTACGATGTGGCGCTACGTTTTATTCAAACGGTCGTTTTTCCAAAAATCGAAGCAGGTGTTTTCACGCGGGAAATGGATCACAAGACACGCCTGCAGGAAGTGTTGCAAAAAAGCGGAGATGTGACGATCGATTATCGTTTAGTCAATGAAGAAGGTCCGGCTCACGAACGGATTTTTACAATTGATGTATATGCGGATGATCGTTTGATTGGTTCAGGACAAGGTAAATCGAAAAAACTAGCAGAGCAAGATGCAGCGGAAAAAGCATTGATTAAGATCGCTGCAAATTAGTTTATATTTCCTGGGAAAATTTTAGGAGGAACATTTTGTATTTAAAACGAATTGAGATCGCTGGCTTCAAGTCTTTTGCTGATCGTACCAAGATCGAATTTGAAGAAGGCGTGACAGCGGTCATTGGGCCAAACGGCAGCGGAAAAAGTAATATCACTGAAGCAATTCGCTGGGTACTCGGAGAACAATCGGCAAAAAGTCTACGTGGCGGCAAGATGCCGGATATTATTTTCGCTGGTTCAGAATCACGAAAGCAGTTGAATATTGCCGAAGTAACGGTAGTATTGGATAATACCGATAATTATTTACCGCTAGGCTTTAGTGAAGTTAGTGTGACAAGACGTTATCGCCGAACAGGTGAAAGTGATTTTTTCATAAATAAAAAAGCCTGTCGTTTGAAAGATATTCAAGATTTATTCATGGATTCTGGTTTAGGGAAAGAATCCTTCTCGATTATTTCGCAGGGAAAAGTCGAGGCGATATTTGCCAGTAAGCCGGAAGATCGCCGAGGAATCTTTGAAGAAGCGGCTGGCGTCTTGAAATACAAGCAGCGAAAACGCAAAGCGGAGCAGAAGCTTTTTGAAACGGAAGATAATTTGAGCCGTGTTCAGGATATCATTTATGAATTAGAAGATCAGCTGACTCCTTTAGCTGCTCAAAGCGAAGCAGCCAAGGAGTTTTTGGCGCTCAAAAAAGAATTAACTGCGACGGATGTCAGTTTAACAGTTGCGAAGATTAAACAAACACGTGATTCTTGGGAGTCAGCGAAGACAGATTTTGAAGAACTCTCCAAAACAGTTGAAGAAAAAAGCCATTTTATCCAGCAAACTGAACAGCAGTTAGGCATGTTGAGAGAAAAACGCGGTTCATTGGATGAGCAGCTGGAAACTGGGCAGCAGCAATTGCTGCATTTATCCGAGGCGTTGAAGCAGACTGAAGGGCAAAAGGCATTATTAAGTGAACGCTCAAAGAATACGCAAAAGACCAGCGCTGAATATCGTGAAACTTTGAATGAGCAACGTAAGAAAAAAGCCGATGCACAAGCGAACTTGCAGGAAGTTCAAACGCAACAGGCGGATAAGCAAACTGAAAAGATCGCCTTAGAAGAAAAAATCCAGCAGCTGACAAATGAAGCGGAGAAATACAAGAAATCGCCGAAGGAACTCTTGGAGGATTTGCGTGGTACTTATGTTGAATTGATGCAAGAGTCTGCAAATGTCAGCAATGAATTAAAGTATTTAGAACGTCAATACACACAAGAGACTGCTAAGAACCAACAGAGTGTGACACGCTTTGAAGCGTTGCGAGATCAACTAGAAGAATTGACGGAGCAGCAGAGCGCGGCACAGACGAAAACTAAAACGCTTGAAGCTCAGTTGACGGAAGAACAAGAAAACTACCGACGCTTAGCGGAAGAGAAAAACGCGGTACAGCAGCAATTGCAAAAAGAACAGCAGTTAATGTATGACATGATGAGTCAGGTTCAACAAGCGCGTGCGCGACAAAAAAGTCTGCAAGAGATTCAGGAAAATTATAGCGGCTTTTATCAAGGTGTCCGCAGTGTTTTACAGCACAAAGAACAATTAAGCGGGATCGTCGGTGCAGTAGCAGAGCTGATCGAGGTTCCAGAAAAGTATACCTTGGCGATCGAAACGGCCTTAGGAGCATCGGCACAGCACATTATCGTAGAAAATGAGAAGGATGCACGGCAAGGAATCACATTTTTGAAAAAACAACGTAGCGGTCGTGGCACCTTTCTACCGTTAACAACGATTAAACCACGTAGTTTAGGGGCTCATCACTATCAAGCAATTAAAGACGTAGACGGCTTTTTAGGTGTTGCCAGCGAATTAGTTTCTTTTTCAGAAAATGTTGCTCCAGTCATGCAAAATTTATTAGGAGCGATTGTTATTGCTCGAGATCTTGATAGTGCTAATCTGCTTGCTCGTCAACTGCGTTATCAAGTTCGTGTAGTTTCCTTAGATGGAGATGTGATGAATGCTGGCGGATCAATGACCGGTGGCGCTACGAAGCAAGGAAATCGTGGGAATTTGTTTAATCAAGGACACGAATTAGCTGAATGGACCAAACGTTATGAAGAAATCAATCAGGCGTTACAGGCAAAAGAAGCATTTGTCCGTGATTTGCAAGCAAAGGTTGCGGATCAGACGGAAAGTCTAGAAACATTGCGGACACAAGGTGAACAGACGCGGTTGGCATTTCAAGAAGCGCAAAGTAGTGAAGAACGTGTCGCAACGGAATTAACACGTTTGCAAAAGGAACAGAGCTTGTTTTCTTATGAAGCGAAAGAACTGGAAAGCTTCTTGAATGATTATCAAGTACAAAAAGAAACGTTGGAATTTAAGCAAGTCGAATTGAAAACCCAGCAAGATAAGATCAATCAAGAAATTCAACAGCTTAATGAAGAGAGCGACCAGCTAGAAGAAAAGCGTGCCGATATTAATGCAGAATTGAGTCGCTTACAGGCGGACTATGCAGTATTAGATGAACGGCTGTTGTATTTAGAGCGGCAGGCACTAGGTTTTGAAGAACAGATTAACGAATTGACCAATCAGATTGTAAACTTAGAAAATCAATTACTAGCACTTTCAAGTGATTCATCGGATCATGAAGAATCAGAAGAAAGTCTAACCCAGCGTTTGACAGAATTAGCTACAGCACGAGAACATTTGCAGGAGCAGCTGGCTGTTTGGAAAGAAATGCGGCAAAGTCTGCAGCAGCAAGTGGATCAAGCAGATAGTGAGTTGACTGAAGCCAATCGCGAGCAGAAACAGTTATTAGCACGTCAATCACAAGCCGATGTCCAAAAAAACCGTTACGAGTTGAAATTGGACAATGCTTTGGCGTATTTGCAAGAAGAATATAGTTTGACTTTTGAAGGTGCGGAAGCACAAGCGGACCCTGAAATTGATCAGCAGGTTGCGCAAACGGAAGTTAGTCGCTTGAAGCAAGCCATTGAAAAGCTTGGACCAGTCAACCTAAACGCCATCGAACAATACCAGCAAGTGGAAGAACGCTATGATTTCCTAACGACGCAGCGAGATGACTTATTATCGGCGAAGGAGCAGCTGTTCGAAACGATGGATGAAATGGATGATGAAGTTAAAACGCGTTTCTTCACGACCTTCCAAGCGATTCGTGAAAAATTCAATGTGGTTTTTCCAAATATGTTTGGCGGCGGTCGAGCGGAATTAGTATTGACAGATCCTGATGATTTATTGAATACCGGGATCGAAATCGAAGCTCAGCCTCCAGGTAAAAAACTGCAAAGTTTATCCCTGCTTTCTGGTGGTGAACGGGCCCTGACGGCGATTGCGTTACTATTCTCGATCATCCAAGTCCGTCCCGTACCGTTCTGTGTGTTAGACGAAGTCGAAGCGGCGTTGGATGAAGCAAATGTTGCCCGTTTTGGTCGCTATCTGAGTGCCTTTCAAAACGATACACAATTTATCGTGGTTACTCATCGCAAAGGAACGATGGAAGCAGCAGATGTGCTTTATGGTGTCACAATGCAAGAATCCGGCGTCTCGAAAATTATTTCAGTGCGCCTTGAAGAAGTGAAGGAAGATGGGAAATTTCAAGTGAAGGAAGGGGAACTTCGGAAATGATAAAATTAATCGCGATTGACTTAGATGGTACGCTATTGACGGATGCTAAAACAATCTCTGATACAAATAAAGAAATATTGGCAAAAGCGAAAGCACGGGGTGTGAAGATTGTGATCTGTACAGGCCGTCCTTTGATCGCTATCAAGGATTACTTAGCAGAGCTAAATTTGCTTGATGCAGATGATTATTCGATCACTTTCAACGGCGGGTTAATCCAGACCAATACCGGTGAGATTTTAGGCAAGACAGCGATGGATTTGGCAGATGTAAAACATATCCATCAGCTGTTAGAAAAAATTGATTTACCGATGGATGTTTTATCAGATGCTTTATGTTTTCAGCTTGAGACATCAGCGGCTCATCCTTCAATCTATCCAACGATGAACAAGGCTTTAACTTACGTTTCGAAAACGATAGAAGCATTAAAAGAGGATGCGCTATACAATAAAGTTGTCTCAGCTGTGGATGTGGATTATTTAGATCAGCAGATGGCGTTGATCCCAGCAGAAGAATATGAGCGCTTTGAGATATTTAAAACACGACCAAACTTACTAGAGTTTATGCCAAAGGGCGTGACTAAAGCCTTTGGTCTCTCTGTTTTAGGAGAACATCTCGGGATTGCAGCGAATGAAATGATGGCCTTAGGTGATGAAGCCAATGACTTATCCATGATTAATTATGCTGGTATGGGTGTAGCGATGGAGAATGCTACTGACGGCGTTAAAACGGCGGCCAATTTTGTCACTAGAACGAATCAAGCGGATGGGGTGGCACATGCCATTCAAAAATTCGTATTCGATGAATGGAAATAAGGGGGATTTTACATGGGATTATTTGACCGCATAAAAAAAGCCTTTAGTGGTGAACAGAATGAAGAACCTGAAAAGCAAGAAGAAGTCGTTGAAGATCAATCAGTCTCCGAGGATCGCGATGAGGTAGAAACCGGGGAAGTAGTTGAAACACCAAGCAATGAAGAAGCCACTGCTGATACGGATGAGGAGCAAGAAGGGGAACCGGAAGAATCGTCTGACCAAATCGAGAAATCAAAGGAGCTTCCGCAAGAAATACCAACACAAGAATTAAAAAGTGATGATTTAGAAGTAAAAGAAGAGCCTGTCGATTCAGCAATTGGTAGTGAAGAAGTTCAGGTTGAACAGACAGAAATTGAATCCACACCTATAGAACTGAAAACAGAATCGGAATCGATAGAAGTTTCAGAGCTGGAATCTGAAAACATAGTTCCTGCTGAACCTGAGCAACCGGAAGAAACCGTTCAAGAGAAGTACGACAAAGGTCTAGAGAAGACTCGAAAATCATTTGGTGAACGAATGAATGAGTTGTTTGCTCGTTTCCGTCGAGTGGATGAGGATTTCTTCGAAGATTTGGAAGAAACCTTGATCGGTGCCGATGTTGGTTTTGATACTGCTATCAAACTAACAGATTCATTACGGCAAGAGGTCAAGCTGAAAAATGCTAAGAAACCGGCTCAAGTTCAAAATGTCATCATTGAGAAATTGGTCGACATTTATGAAGCGGAAGGCATCAACGAGAATAATGCAATTAATCTGCAAAACGATGGATTGAGTGTGATTTTGTTCGTGGGTGTGAATGGGACTGGGAAAACTACCAGTATCGGAAAATTAGCGAACCAATACAAAAACGAAGGCAAGAAAGTCTTACTGGCTGCAGCGGATACGTTCCGTGCAGGTGCGATCGATCAATTAGTTGTTTGGGGACAGCGTTCAGGTGTTGAAGTTGTTCGCGGCAATGCCGGTGGTGATCCAGCAGCTGTAGTATTTGATGCCGTTGATAAAGCTAAGAAGGAAAATTATGATGTTCTGCTGATTGATACTGCAGGACGATTACAGAATAAAGTCAATTTAATGAACGAGCTGGAGAAAATCAAACGCGTCATTCAACGAGAATTTCCAACAGCTCCTCATGAAGTGTTATTGGTCGTAGATGCGACGACAGGACAAAATGCGCTAGTTCAAGCACGACAATTTAAAGAAACAACAGACGTTACTGGTTTGGTCTTAACGAAATTGGATGGAACAGCTAAGGGTGGTATTGTTTTGGCAATTCGCAATGAGTTGCATTTGCCTGTTAAATTAGTTGGTCTAGGAGAAGGCTTAAATGATCTGGAAGCTTTTAACCCAAATGATTTCGCAGTCGGTCTGTTTAAAGGATTATTGAAAGAAGAGTAAAAAAGAGCTGTTGAGTCCACCTCAACAGCTCTTTTTGCAATTTTTAAAGTATAGATGTTAGTTACAAATAATGATTGGCTGTTTAGCAAAATGGGCTAGTGCTTTTCTTGAAAGTAAGGTGGAACGTGTAGACTGACCTTGTTTTGTCGGGCATTCGCGTCCATTATCTTCTGGATATCATCGCAATGAAATTGGTGCTGACGATGTGGGCGCAGCATTACAAATTCTTTAGTCCCACTCTTTTGACTTAGATGAGAGGGATCGTTTGTCATCGATTGATTTTTTTCCTGCATAAGCTAGGCCTCCATTCTTTTTAATAAAAGACGTGTAGTGATTTTTTTGATTAATCTTTTTGTTATTAATATTTAATCATATTATCATATTTAATACTATCTTTTTTTAAGCATTTTCGTTCTGTTTCTGGATATTCTTCTATATAATGTAGCATGGGAGGGCTATGGACAAATGAATACAAAAAAAATGATGACACAAGAAAAGGTGAAGCCTTTTTTACTGCAAGCGCGTTATGGAATTGAAAAGGAAAGCCAAAGAGTGACTTTAGACGGAGATCTTGTACAGACCGATCATCCGACATCTGTAGGAAATCGGAGCTTTCATCCTTATATTCAAACAGATTTTTCTGAAACACAATTGGAGTTGATTACGCCAGTTACTGAGTCTGTTGACGAAGTATTGGCTTATTTAGAAGCGATTCATGATGTGGCGCAACGGAGTATGCCAAAGGATGAGATGATGTGGCCATTTTCTATGCCGCCAGCACTTCCGGAGAATGAAGGAGATATTCAGATAGCGAAATTAGAACGACACGCGGATGTTTTGTATCGTCGGTATCTAGCTCGTGAATACGGCAAGCGGAAACAAATGGTAAGTGGGATTCATTTTAATTTTGAATATGGCTTAGATTTGATTCGGCAATTGCATTTAGCATGCGAGGAAGAGGTTTCAATGGAGGACTTCAAGACTCGTTTATATATGAAAATCGCCCGCAATTTTTTACGTTATCGTTGGCTGCTGACCTATTTATTTGGAGCAAGTCCACTTAGCGAAGCACGCTATTTTGATGATGAAGATCGTCCAAAGGAGCCTGTCCGTAGTATTCGTACCAGTCATTATGGGTATGTGAATAAGCCAGATGTGCAGGTCTCTTATGAAACTTTGTCGCGATATAGTGAAGATCTCGCTGAGAATGTTGCCTTAGGTCGTTTATCGGAAGAAAAAGAATTTTATGCGCCAATCAGGATGCGTGGAGGCAAAAAAGTTGCAGATCTATTTCATACAGGAATTCGTTATGTGGAATTACGTAATATTGATTTGAATCCCTTTGACCGCGTCGGAATTGATGCAGCTGAGATTGAATTCATCCATTTGTTCATGCTCTATTTACTATGGACAGACGAAAAATTACCAGCAGATGAATGGGTAGCTGAAGGCAATCGCATTAGTGATGCGGTTTCTTTAGAGCATCCTGCAAAAACAACGGCTTATTTAACAGAAGGACAAGCGATTTTTGCTGAAATGCTGCAAATGGTGAATGAATTAGAAATAGAAGGTGCCGACCTGCTGAAGAAATATCAAGCATGGCTGGATTATCCGGAAGAAACGCTAGCTGCAAGAATATTAGCCCTGGATGAAGCAAACGGTCAAGCTGCTGTAGCAACTGAATTGGGGCGTAAGTTTTATGAACAGGCTTGGGCGTATCCGTATCAATTGGCGGGCTTTCAAGAAATGGAACTGTCAACACAGAATTTATTATTTGATGCGATTCAAAAGGGGATCGAAACAGAAGTGCTGGATCGACAAGATCAATTTGTGAAACTACAGCACGACGAACATCAGGAATTTGTCAAAAATGGCAATATGACTAGCAAAGACACATATATTGCGCCATTATTGATGGCAAATAAAACAGTCACTAAAATCGTACTAGCTCGAGCGGGTTTTCGTGTGCCAGATGGTGAAACGTTTGGTTTGATGGATGACGCGAAGAAGGCCTATCCGCGATTTGCTCAAAAAGCGTTTGTCATTAAACCAAAATCAACGAATTATGGCTTAGGCATTACGATCTTTAAGGGTGAAACGTCAATAACCGATTTCAATGCAGGTTTAGCAATGGCTTTTGCAGAAGACGATGAAATCATTATTGAAGAATTTCTGCCAGGAACGGAATACCGATTTTTTGTGATTGATCATCAAGTAAAGGCCGTTTTACTGCGAATACCAGCGAATGTAATTGGTGATGGTGAACGTTCAATCGAAGAATTAGTTGCTGAAAAGAATGACAACCCTTTACGAGGGACGAATCATCGGTCACCATTAGAGAAAATCCAATTAGGTGATTTGGAGCAGTTAATGTTGAAAGAACAAGGATTGCGAATCGACAGTATTCCTGAAAAAGGTCAACAGGTCTTCTTGAGAGAAAATTCAAATGTATCCACCGGCGGAGACTCCATTGATGTTACGGATGATATTCATGAAAGCTATAAGCAGCTGGCGGTTGATGCAGTAGAAGTACTAGGCGCCAGCATCAGCGGCATTGATTTGATCATCCCTGATAAGGACAAGCCATATGAGACACACGAGGATTATGGAATTATCGAAGCAAATTTCAATCCGATGATGCACATGCATATCTATCCCTATGCTGGGAAGAGTCGGCGTTTAACGTTGGATGTGCTGCGTTTCTTATATCCTGAAATGACAATCTAAAAAAATAAATCCACGCTGCATTGGCAACGTGGATTTATTTTGCATAATAGTTGTGAATGAATGTATCAATCTCTGACAATGAATCAGAAAATAAAACCAACTGCCGATCCTCCTTTGATAAAAAGGCTTGCTCCACCATCTGATCAAAAAATGCCTGCAACAGCTGATAGTAGTTTTTTACATCAAAGAAAATACAGGGATTATTATTCTGTCCAACTCGTGCCCACGAAAAGGCTTCACTGATTTCTTCGAGAGTTCCCACACCGCCTGGTAATGCCAGACAAACATCGCTATGCTGCATCAAGGCCTTTTTGCGTTCATCCAAGTCGTTAACAGTAATCATTTCTGTTAGTCCAGTGTGTATACGTTCGGTATCTTGTAAAAATTTTGGCATGATGCCAATTACTTTTCTATTTCCAGCCAAGACGCTATCAGCTACTACGCCCATTAAGCCTAGTCTACTGCCACCATAGATGAGCTCGTGATTATTTTCGACAATCCATTGTCCTAATTCCTTTGCGGCCGCTAGGTAGGCAGGATCTGCTCCAAGGTGAGCACCGCAGTATACAGCGATGCGCATATGATCGCCTCCTATTGGATTTAAGAATCCGTTTATTCGGGTGAAATTAGAGCTCTTCCAACTCGATTGTTTGTTTTGTCTCTTCGACCGTCAGGCCAGTCTTTTCTTCCCACCAAGCTTTCATTTCTTTTTCGTAATTATCGGGGAAGCGATTGACGGTATCAATCAGGGGTTCGCCTTGGATCTTCGCGTGGGGAAAGTTCATAGCTAGATTGAATTTCAATTCTTTCAGCAGGCTGTAGTATTGGAACATCATATAATACATCTCTTCATCATCACCGCTAGCCAATACTAGCGCCGCGCGATCAAGCATGAAACCTAAACTTCGCATCATAAATAAGAAGCCTGGTAGTTCTTCTCTTTCGATATCATCAACTTCCTTTAAAATATCAATGTGCAGATCAAGCGCTTGCAATAAATCAGTTTGCAAATTGTGATAAGTAACCATTTAGATCCCCTCCTTTTTGTCTTCCAGAAAAAATAAATCTGTTTAATAAAACTTGTAAATAAACAGTTTGAATAATTTCTCTTATTTAAGTATAGCACAGACATAAAATTTCCAAATCAACATTTCAGCTTTTGACTCGCATTATTGTGGTGAGTTGTGTAAAGTAGACCAAGAAGGAGGCTGTGAGATGGGAAAATTAGCGGTGATCACAGATTTACATGCCGATATCAATCACCTTGGCGAGTCAGAGTTGACCAAGCTTTTTGAGTTGTTGCAGGAATATGGAGCAACCCGCTTACACTTTGCTGGTGATACGGCAAATAAGATCGACCAGACACTAGCGATTAATCATTTTTTTCGCTCACGTGGGCTGCCAACAACCTTTAATTTAGGAAATCATGAGATGGGAAATGTTAAAGGAGAGCAGATGATTGAGCATTATCCTGACAGCCATTTTCTGAATTTACGCTATGTACCGTTGAATCAGCAAACCGTATTATTAGGCTTTAATGGCTGGTACGATTATGGCTTTTCTGAGCTTAGGGATCCGCAGCAAATTCGTTCGATCAAGAATATTTATTGGTTCGATCGAATTATTGAACGCTTTTCTGATGATCAGACGGTGGATCAAGCTATCTTAAGTCAATTGCGCACTGTCTTAGATGATTTGGAGCAAAAAAAATATCAAATTATTTTAGCAACGCATTTTGTGCCGAAGGAAGAATTTATCGTGCACCTCAACGGAAAATATCAGATTTGGAATAAATTGAACGCTTTTTTAGGTTCTCAAGGTTTAGGAGAATTATTGGATCGATATTCCAATATTCAGCAGGTCGTGTTTGGACATACTCATCGGCGCTTTGCTGATCAAAAGATTCAAGGAACGACCTATAGCTGTCGGCCATTAGGGTATTATTATGAATGGGGAATCACACGGGATTTCGTTTTGGACAATCAATTAGCAGAAGTCTTTATTCCCATGAAAATGCGGAGCCTATTGAATAAGTATCAAGCGGAATTTGCCGCTTATAAAGAGGCTCACTTAATCGAAGAATTTCGAAAAGCAGTGACGTTGATTGCTTATTGATTTTGTATTAATGGGAAGGGATTTTTTATGGAAACAATGAAACGCTTTTTTAGACAATTTACTCAGACGACACCATTCGTATTAGCCAATACGATGATTGTTATACCGTATTTACTTTTTATGCATCTTATCAATTATCAATCTTCCGTTACGGTATTGCAGTTTGTTTTGTTTTATACTTTTCGAGTAACTGGGATTTTTTTGATACGAGGATTGTATCGCTCGATTGATCAATATACGTTATTGATGGTGTCACTCTTAATAGGTGGAATTGGTTCATTTCTAACATTAATTGGAGCATTACATTTTACTTTCTATTTATTTGGCAGTATCTTTTTAGGACTAAGCGCAGCATGGTTGCCCCCAGCAAATACGAGCGTAACTTATCTTGAAAAGTCTAAAGGCTTTCAAACGATGAGTAGTCACCGCTATTTGGCAGCACTGATCGTTTTAGTTCCTTTATTTTTTGGAACGACGCTCTCCTTAACGCTTCAAGCGGTGATTGTACCGAGTATCGTTACGTTTTATTTTGTTTGTGCATATCATACTGTAAAGCACTATCCGCATTATGAAATGGATTTTAAGGAGTTAACAAAACAGTTTTTTTCTATTTCAGAACTAATTTGGTTCCTATTGTTTTTTGCGGCACTCTTTTTACTTCGTAGCGGTCGTTTGCTATTTAATGAGTCCATGCTGGATTATGCGATTATCTTATTCGCTGGTATTTTTATGTTAGCTATTGTTGTGGTGAATCAAGCAAAAGATCATTGGAAACTACCACTTTGGCAAAATATGTTAACATTTCTTAATGGTATGCTGGGCAACTTTATTTTTCTCTTCGGAGCCTTTTATGTTGCTGTCTATAAAGGTGCCGCCGCGCAAGGAACGTATTTGTTTTTACCATATTTGTTAGGTGTAATCAGTTCGCTAGTTTTGGCTGGCAGCGTACGTCGCTATTTCAAAAATGATTTGCTTGTTCAACTTGTGGGTTTAGCTGCAGGGTTAGTATTGTTGAGTGTTCGCTTCATGTTTCCAATCGCGATTTTTGTCTTGACCTTTTTTCAAAAAGGTACAAGTGCGTGGTTAAATCGCTTATATTATCAAACGGAAACAATCGAACCGCAGCAACGCCTTACTGCGAAGTATTCAACATCAAATAAGGGCAGTATCACTCACCAGTTTATCTTGATGTTTTTGTTATTGATCACGCTGCAATTAAAAAAACTACCAATCAAAGATATTTTTTTACTGCGCAGCTTGCACACACCGGAGATCCTTGCAACAATGGATATAGTGAAATTTACTTCGATCATTCTTTTATTGATTGGTCTTTGCTGGATTGGAAGGGTTGGAAAACATGCGTTTGATCATTGATGGCGACGGTTCGCCAGTGAAAGATACGACGATCGCCGTTGCAAAAAAATTTGGATTACCAGTAGTAATCGTAACGAGTATCGATCATTACTCGAAAAAAGAATACCCCGATTTCGTGGAGTTCATCTATGTTGATCGAGGGGCGGATTCTGCTGATTTTAAAATCGTTTCGGTCATTCAGCCGGAAGATATTTTGATTACCCAAGATTACGGGTTGGCTTCTTTGACGTTGGCAAAAGCAGCCCATGTTTTACATCAGACAGGGTTGGAATATACGCAGATGAATATTGACGCTCTGCTGACGCAACGTTTTATTGGTAGTAAAATGCGTCAGGCAAAACAACGGACAAAAGGACCAAAACCTTTTACAAATGAGGATCGCGAGCATTTTAGAAGCGTTCTAGAAAGCCTGGTTCAACAGTCTTTGATGTAATCTAAATGATAAGCATTGTAATAATTGTAAAATTTCTTTTTGGGGATTTTGATTTTTGTGCTAAAATGTTAGGGATCAGAAAGTAATGGAGGATACTCAGGTGAAAATAATTTTACTTTATGGTGGAAAGAGTCCAGAACACGATGTTGCGATTTTATCGGCTTTTTCAGTTATTTCTGCGGTTTATTTTGATTATTATCAAGTACAGCTTATTTATATCGATAAAACAGGCCAGTGGGTCAAAGGCCCCTTGTTGACAGAAGCGCCAGAAACAGATGAAACGTTACGTTTGACGTGGGATCCGACTGGAAATGAAGTTGAAGGTTTCAGCGGCAAAGTAATCGCTCCTGGCGATATCAAAGAAGATAATGCGATTGTTTTTCCAGTCTTGCACGGACCTAATGGTGAAGATGGCACGATTCAAGGGTTCTTAGAGACATTGGATATGCCTTACGTTGGTGCGGGTGTAATGACGAGTGCTTGTGCAATGGACAAAATTATGACGAAATACATTTTGCAGGCAGCTGGCATCCCGCAGGTTCCTTACGTTCCAGTCCTAAAAAACCAATGGAAAGAAAATCCTAAACAAATTTTTGATAAATGTGAGGGAACGTTACTGTATCCAATGTTTGTCAAACCGGCGAATATGGGCTCTAGCGTAGGAATTTCACGTGCTGAAAATCGCGAAGAACTGCAAAACGCATTGCAAGAAGCTTATCGCTATGATTCAAGAGCTTTAGTTGAGCAAGGCATCGATGCTCGTGAGATTGAAGTTGCGGTTTTAGGCAATGACGATGTGCGGACGACATTACCTGGTGAGGTCGTAAAGGAAGAAGCATTCTATGATTACAATGCTAAATACATCAATAATACGATTCAAATGGCAATTCCAGCGGATGTGCCGGAAGATGTGATGCAAAAAGCTCGCGATTTTGCAAAATCAGCCTATACAATGTTAGGTGGATCAGGATTAAGTCGCTGCGACTTTTTCTTGACAAATAAAAATGAATTATTCTTGAATGAGCTGAATACGATGCCCGGATTTACTGAGTTCAGTATGTATCCATTGTTATGGGAAAATATGGGCTTGAAGTATAGCGATCTGATTGAAGAATTGATTCAATTAGGAAATAAGCGCTACGAACAACAGGCGCGTTTTGAATAATCAAGTAGCTGTTTAGTCACAAACAGGACTTGAGACATGATTCGAATGAATGATGTCTCAAGTTCCTTTTAGCGTCCGGCTTATCGCATCTGTTCAGTACTCAAAAATGAACGGGTTTGCGGAGCCTTTGCAAAAGTCAGAAACAAAAATTTGGGAGGAACACCATGAATTTTACAACGACAATCATCAGCAAGGCCGTTCAAGGTAAAGTATTGGCGGAAAATGAGGTGACCGTTACTGGTGTCGAATTCGATTCACGAAAAATTGAAGCCGGCGATTTATTTGTTCCGCTACAGGGAACGAATGATGGCCATGAGTTTGTAGCAAAAGCAATTGAAAATGGAGCGACAGCAACATTATGGAGCCGTGATCCAGCTACAGCACCTGAAGATATCGCAGTGATTTTAGTGAAGGATACCTTGTTGGCTTTTCAAGCATTAGCAAGCTATTATTTACTGGAAGAAAATCCAGATGTGATCGCGATTACAGGTTCGAATGGTAAAACCACGACAAAAGATATGACTGAATCAGTCCTTAGCCAAAAGTTTCGGACATATAAAACACAAGGGAATTACAACAATGATATTGGTTTGCCGTACACGATCTTACATATGCCAGAAGGTACTGAAAAGCTGATTTTGGAAATGGGCATGGATCATGCAGGGGAAATCAGCGTGTTATCTGAACTGGCTGAACCAGATGTTGCGGCAATTACAATTATTGGTGAAGCCCATATCGAAAACTTAGGTTCACGAGAAAAAATCGCAGATGCAAAAATGGAGATTATGACAGGCTTAGCCTCGGATGGTCTGCTGGTGATCCCGGCGAACGAACCGTTACTGGAAGACCGGATAACTTCATTGTCTCAAACGGTTCAAACAGTCGGCATTCAAGCAGGAGAGCTGTCTGCTACGATCCTGAACGAGAGTAAAGGTGCGACGGTTTTCTCTGTCGATGACAATGGCTATCAGATCCCGTTGCCAGGGAGTTACAATGTACAAAATGCATTGATCGCCATGGCGATTGGTCGCTGGTTCGGGTTAAATAATGACGAGATTTTCCAAGGCTTGGCGTATGTTCAAGTGACGCAAAATCGTACGCAATGGTTGAAAGCCAGCAATGGTGCAGACATTTTAAGTGATGTTTATAATGCCAATCCAACAGCTATGGGCTTGGTATTGGATACTTTTGCGAAATTACCAACAAACGGTCGTCGTTTAGCCGTTTTAGCGGATATGTTGGAGTTAGGTGACGATTCCTTCTCATTACATACGAGCATGGTAGAACATATAAATGATCAAGATTTTCATGAAATCTTTTTATATGGCGATGAAATGAAAGGTCTGAAGGTAGCATTAGCCGATCGTTATCCAGCATTAGCTGTACATTACTTTGGCAAAGAGGATAAACAGCAAATGGTAGAAGACATCAAAAACAGTTTGCAAGCTGATGACAGTATTGTTTTAAAAGGCAGTAATGGGATGGGCTTGTCCGAAGTCGTTGAAGCATTGCAGAAGTAATGAAAACTTGCAGAAAACGAAATGATGTGCTAAAATTAGCCATTGCCGAGAAATTGAAGTAATGATTGAACGAGTCATCTAATAAATTAAAGATTCGCTAGCGGAAGATTCGCTGGCTTACCAATTATTTTGAGAAGCGGTTGGGGCATTTTTCAGTTGAATGATGTCTCAGCCCCTTTTTGTGAGAGATGATCCTTCCGCCTGACTTCGCGGAGCGGTTTTTCGGTAGTATCGCCAAGGACGGCAACTAAAGGGACAGTTGCAGACCAAACGCAGATACCAAACCATACGCTCTAAATGATAAGGTCAACAGACATTAGGAGGATATCATTTGAAATTCAAAGAACTAAAATTAGCACCAGAACTATTAGTCGCAATCGAGCGCTCAGGTTTTGAAGAAGCAACGCCAATCCAAGAGCAAACAATTCCATTAGCTTTAGAAGGAAAAGATGTAATCGGACAAGCACAAACAGGTACAGGTAAAACGGCTGCTTTTGGCTTGCCTATGCTGAACAAGATCGACACAACGAAAAATGTATTACAAGGACTTGTCATCGCACCAACACGTGAGCTTGCGATCCAAACACAAGAAGAACTGTTTCGCTTAGGCCGCGATAAAAAAATTCGCGTACAAGCTGTTTATGGCGGAGCAGATATTGGTCGTCAAATCCGCGGTTTGAAGGACCGTCCGCATATCGTTGTAGGAACCCCAGGCCGGATGTTGGATCATATTAATCGCCACACCTTGAAACTAGAAACTGTGGAAACATTAGTCTTGGATGAAGCGGACGAAATGTTGAACATGGGCTTCTTAGAAGATATCGAAAAAATTATCAGTAAAGTCCCTGCAGAACGCCAAACATTGTTGTTTTCAGCAACAATGCCTGATGCAATTAAAAAAATCGGCGTGAAGTTTATGAAAACTCCAGAGCACGTGAAGATTAAAGCTAAAGAAATGACGGCTGATTTGATTGATCAATATTACGTTCGAGCAAAAGATTACGAAAAATTTGATGTTATGACACGTTTGTTTGATGTTCAAACACCAGATTTAGCCATCGTTTTTGGTCGGACAAAACGTCGTGTTGACGAATTGGCTCGTGGCTTAGAAGCTCGTGGTTATAAAGCTGAAGGAATCCATGGTGATTTATCACAGCAAAAACGGATGAGCGTTTTGCGTTCATTCAAACGTGGTGATTTGGATATTTTAGTAGCGACAGACGTTGCTGCTCGCGGCTTGGATATCTCAGGTGTTACCCATGTGTACAACTATGATATTCCGCAAGATCCAGAAAGCTACGTTCACCGTATCGGCCGTACAGGTCGTGCTGGTAAAGGTGGGATGTCTGTAACGTTTGTTACACCAAACGAAATGGGCTACTTGCATGTGATCGAAAACTTAACGAAAAAACGCATGAACCCAATGCGTCCACCAACCGAAAAAGAAGCCTTTAAAGGTCAACTAGGCGCTGCAATGGAACAAATCCAAAATCAAATGGAGGAGAATTCCGACAGCCTAGAAAAATACAACGAATCAGCAAAAGAATTATTAGCTGCTTATTCACCGGAGGAACTGGCTGCTTTATTATTGAAGACGACAGCCAAAGATCCTGCTGATGCGGTTCCTGTAAAAATTACGCCTGAACGTCCATTACCTTCAAATAAAAAAGGCGGCTTCAATCGTGGCGGCAAACGCGGCGGTGGAAATAACCGTGGCGGCGGACGTGGAAAAGACAACTACCGTAAAGACCGCGGTGGTGATCGTGATCGTAACAAAAATAAAAATTACGGCGGCAATAAATCACGTAGCAACAATAAAAATACGAACCGCAGCAATGATAAAAAACGCGGTTTTGTTATTCGCACTAACTCAAACGATTAGTTTTTCAGAACTATCAAAGCCATCGATCTTTTTGATTGATGGTTTTTTCTTGTTATGAAGGACTTTTCATGGATTATTAAAAAAAAATCGTAGCATTTAAAGAAGTCTTTGGTAAAATAAAGATGTTACTTGAAAGGGTTGAGAGCATGATTAAAGGAATCGGGATCGATGCGACTGAGCTTGAACGGGTCGCAAAAATCATTGAACGCCGGCCGCATTTTGTGGAACGGATATTAACTCCAGCGGAACAGACCCTTTTTGCTAGCCATTCTCCACATCGTCAGGTAGAATTTCTAGCAGGACGGTATGCATGCAAAGAAGCTTTTTCTAAAGCTTGGGGGACAGGCATTGGAAAAGTCAGTTTTCAAGATTTAGAAATATTACGCGATGATAATGGTGCACCCGCCTTTACAAAATCACCTCATCAGGGAAAGGTGTTTGTCAGCTTGACCCATACGGAGGAACTAGCAATCGCACAAGTATTGCTGGAGGAATAGAAAGAAGGACACTAAGTTTATGGTTGTAACGTATCATCGACCAACGAGAGCTATTATACATAGAAACGCATTGAGAGAGAATATTAAAAATGAAATTGATCGATTACCTAAAGGGGTAGAATTATTCGCAGTCGTGAAGGCAGATGGCTACGGACATGGAGCGGTGGCTACCGCTCAACAAGCTTTATCAGTTGGCGCAACCGGATTTTGTGTGGCAACTCTAGATGAAGCGATGGAATTACGAGAAGCGGGGATCACTGAACCCATCTTAGTATTGAGCGTTGTATTTCCAAGTTATTTATCATTGGTGATTGATTATGATTTATCAATTACTGTAGCAACAAAGGAATGGTTAATTGAAGCACAAGAGGTACTAAGAGATTTAGAGGAGGCAACAACTCCAATAAAAATTCATATCAAAGCAGATACAGGTATGAGCCGGCTGGGTTTTTTAACACCCGAAGAAGTCAAAGAGGCAGCTAAGATTATTGAAGCCTCTCCTAATATGGTTTGGGAAGGTTTGTTTACTCATTTTGCGACAGCAGATGAAAAGGATACAAGTTATTGGCACAAGCAAGCGGATCGCTTTAAACACGTGATCGAAGCACTAGATCATCTTCCTCGTTATGTGCATTCAAGCAACAGCGCAACTGCCCTTTGGCATAATCAAGAGATGCCGGGAAATATGATTCGTTACGGTGTTGGGATGTATGGATTGAATCCTTCGGGTCATGAATTACCTGAATCTTATCCATTGAAACCAGCAATGGAATTAGTATCTGAATTGATTCAGGTGAAGGAATTGGCTGCTGGTGAGGGTGTCGGCTATGGAAAAACCTATGACACACCTGCGAAAGAATGGATTGGCACCGTTCCAATCGGGTATGCAGATGGTTGGCTACGGAAAATGCAGGGTTTTTCATTGTTAGTAGAGGGCCAGTTTTGTGAGATTGTCGGCCGCGTTTGTATGGATCAATTAATGATCCGACTGCCGCGTGATTTTAAGGTTGGAACTAAAGTCACATTGATCGGTGAAAATAATGGGCAAGAGATTACGATGCAGGATGTAGCCGACCACTTAGGGACAATCCATTATGAAGTTTGTTGTATGCTTTCGGAACGTGTACCAAGAATATATCAAGAGTAAATATATAAAAAAATTCTGAAGCTCAGGAGGAAAATTATGGTTAAGCGTGGTGATATCTATTTCGCAGATTTATCGCCAGTTATTGGTTCTGAACAAGGAGGCATTCGGCCGGTGTTGGTAATCCAAAATAATTTGGGCAACCATTTCAGTCCAACGATCATCATTGCAGCGATCACGGCGAAAATGGCGAAGCCTAAATTACCAACACATATTGGAATAAAATCAAATGGAACCGGAATTGAAAGAGATTCGGTAATCCTATTAGAGCAGATTCGGACGATCGACAAATCTCGTTTAAAGGAAAAGGTTTGTCATTTGGATCGTTGTCTGATGGCAGAAGTTGACGCAGCTTTGCGTATTAGTATCGGCATTGAAACGATGGCTGCGGTCACAACGAATCTTACATAAAATCAACTTTTTGTTGGTTAGCCAAGATGCGGTTTGTTGCTATTTTTTATCTGTCTGATCATACTGCATTTTTTCGAATTTTTTAATTATAATGATAAAATTTGGGTTTGGATTCTTAATACTGTAATTTATCTTAGTTTATCGAGGGATACAACGATTCGTTGTGTCTCTTTTTTTGCGGTTCAACGATTTATCTATCAATGATTTGTAGTAAACCAGAAGTTTCTCATTGTATACTAGGGATAAAGAAAGAAGAGACGAGGGAGTAGGATGGTTGAAATCGGTGAACAGCTTAGGTATTTTCGCCAAAAGAAAAAAATGAGTCAGAAACAACTTGCTGAGCTTTTACACGTCACACCGCAAACCATTTCTAAGTGGGAATTAAATAAGAGTGCCCCGGATTATGACCAGCTAATTGTTCTTAGCAAAATTTATCGAAAAAGTATTGATGAGCTTTTAGGACAGGCGAAGCCTAGTTTTTTAGATTATTTAGCTGATTCACAGAATGTTAGAGATAAAATCGCCTTTTATGGAATGCGTGTCACTGAAGGGAGGGAAAATCATGGAGAGGATTCGCAAAATCAATAAACTGCTTTTGATTACCTATAATTTAGGTGGTATCTGCTTGATGATGATTGGTGCAATGGTCGGGGTGCCCGGTCCTCCTGGTTATGTTCCGATGGGGATAAAGATCGCTACTGGAATTGTTTTTGGAACCATGATTATCGCGCACATTGTTCGCTATTTTTTAGAAAGAGGATTGAAAAAAACAGGCTGACATGAATCAGCCTGTTTTTCTTATGCTTGTGCAAAGACGATGAGATTGACTGTGTCAGTGATACAGGTTTGTAAAGTAATGCGTTCACCACCGCCTGCTGATGTGATTTGATCCCAGTTGTCTTGTCCAGAATGGATATCTCTGCCGCTGTCATCGACTTGAATGATACCATTCACTATATATGTCGTGGCGTTACCTAAGCTATCTGTAACTATAATTGGACTTCCCGCACTAAGTGAAAAAATTGAGGAAAAGACGCCTGGATTATGACCAATAAAATGAGTATTTTGGTTATCTGTGCCAGATTGTATCGGATTCCCGCCCCAAGTCGCTGCGACAGAACCGCTGTTGATGATTCCTTGACCATTACCTTGACCAGCATTTTGATAAGGGATAGAAGTTCCTAAAAGTGCAATTTGATTTGGCTGCTGTACGGATTTTTGTTGAGGAGGAGCTTCATTTATTGGTTTTGCCGCTTCAGGCGTGACTTGTAATGTTTCTTGTGCAATTTCGACGGGTTCTTGTTGAAGGGGCTCTTGAGACTTTTCTTCTGATTGTGGTGTTTCGATTGGGGCGCTTGTTACTGAAGATTGAGTGGCTGAACTTTTGGCTGTTTCTTGTGACGTTTCTTTTGAAGAGGAGGCAGGTGTTTGATTTGGTTGAGCTTCTTTTTCAACCTGCGGCTTTTGAACGCTTTTTTCTTCTTCAATGATAATCAGAACAGTTCTTTTGTCGTAATCTTGTTTGTTTTTTGCAGACAAGGTTAAAGCGTAGCGACCAGGTTTGCTTGTGTTAATATTTGTGTAATTTAGTTTAACAGGATGGTGGTCATCACCAACCGCTTTGTAGTACTGGTTGGGATTGAATGAGTCATTCGCATTGATCGTAACTTTGTCTTCGCCATAAATCCTTACTTGACGCTCATGTGTCACTTTCCTTGATTGAGACTGAGCATCGGAAATAGTAGAAAAAATGATCAGACTGGCTAGAAAGAAAAGACATACAATAACATCTGAAAAAATGAATCGTTTTCTCATTGATGAATTCATGGAAAACACCCCTTTTCCTGATTTGCTTAAATGATAAATCATGGCTTGATAATAAGAAATAAAAATAACATAATATTTAGGTGTGATTGTTATTTGTGGATTTTAGTTAAATAAATATCAATATTTTTCCGTTTTCAAAAGGTTATTTTATGATATAATGACCAAAGAATGTTATAATCCAAAAACTTAAAAATGCATATTCGATTTGAAGAATAGTGACAATTGACTGAGGAGGGTACTTTTGTGCGGAGATTACTTAAAAATACAACACAACGACGTTTAGCCATTATCGGTGTATTAAGAGATTTGATTGGCTGGCAGAATCCGGAAATGATTGCTGATTTGTTGGAATGTTCGGTAAAAACGATTTTGTCAGATGTAGACGCGATCAATAATCTTTGGGGTGAGCACGTTGGGATAGAGTATTCCCGAACAAATGGATTAAGATTAAACGATGCCCTTCACAATAAAACACGTCAGCTAGCTAGAAATTTGATGGATGAATCTGAGGCATTTATATTTTTAGAACGGCTCTTTTTTCAGCCAAATGAGGATATGGACTACTGGATCAATGCCCTTTATATCAGTGAGGCAACCTTCTATCGTATGATTAAGCAACTTGATAGAGTTTTAAATGAAAGAGGATTAGTCCTTGAACGCAGACCGTTTCGGATTACTGCAAAAAATGAACGCTGGGTACGCGTCTTTTATGTACAATTATTTTTAGAAAAATATGGCGTCAATGAATGGCCCTTTGAGCTGGAGCGTAGTAAAATGATTCATTTCATTAAAACTGCCAATCAATCTTTTGATATTGCTTACAATGATCGTGAAATTCTGGAAAGCAGTTATTTACTGGCAATTATTGTCGTACGAACTTCGCAAGGATTTCAGCTGACAAGAGGTGAGAAGTATGATTTGAAACCAGCATTGATTCATCAAATTTTGACCTTACGTCCAGAGGCGGATCGAATCGTTCAAAATACCAATTATACAGTGACAGATCACTGGTATTATGATGTGGCGAATAGTCTATTTTGCCCTTGCTTTATCACACGCTTTGATCCGAACTGTCAGATCACGTTGAATTATTTAGAGAATTTTTTAGGTGAATTGGAGCAGGTATACGATTTGCCGCTATCAGATAAAGGTCGGAAAAACCTTTTGCAAAAATTACTACAGATCCAAACCACCTATCAAGTATGGCCGTATCCAAAATCAATCTTGTTTGATTCGGCGGCGTACTTTTCACGAAATGCAAAGGTGCAGTATCCGCATTTTACAAAGTATGTCCATCAACTATTGCTACGAATAGAACGAAAGACGGGGGAACCTTGGTTCAGTCAATTTTATTTTTCGGTGGTACAAGTGTTGTTTAAGGAATGGGAAGGACTTGCTCATTCACTGGATGAACATGCCGCTAAGGTGAAGATTTTTGTTGTGAGTGATTCGGGGGTAAGCCACGCGAAAATGATTGCTGAACTGATTCAAAGTCGTTTTTATTATCGGGTAGTGATTGAAACTCATGAGGGCTCAGCATTGGATTTTGAACATGATGAAAGCTTCATGGAGTATGATTTGGTTATTGCGAATTATCCGATCAAAAATTATTCCTATAGTAATTTAAAGATTGTAGATGATTTTTTGACTGAAAGTGATCTGACTTCGATTGGTTCTTATGTAAAAGAAATACGTTAGAAGGCTCTAGTTGGGTCTTCTTTTTTGTACCTAAAGAAATGCGATTGCTTTACTAAAGGTAATGGATTGCCCAGAAAAAATTGTGGATCAGGCTCAGAAAGAGGCACGCTATTTCGATGAGCAGCGGACTTGGCCAATCGTTGGTAGTGATGAGGTGTAGATAGTTTCGTTTTGAGGAAAGAATCATCCTAAGCTCGGGATGGTTCTTTTTTATGAAAAGTAGATGAATTTATTAGAACTTTTGAACAAAAATCTCTATACTAGAATAAGCAATTATTAATGAAAGGACGTGAATGCATGTTAAAAAAATTACTGGCAAATGTCGGTGAATATAAGAAGCAAAGCCTGCAGACACCTTTATTTACGATGGGGGAAGTCTTGATGGATGTGATCATGCCCTTGATTATGGCAGGTCTGATTGATAACGGAATAGAAAAAAGTGATACAAATGCGATTTTGCGTTATGGAGGCTTGCTCTTTTTATGTGCCTTGTTTGCATTAGCGATGGGGACGTTAGGTGGTCGGACAGCTGCGATCGCTTCAGCGGGATTTGCGAAGAATTTACGCCATAATTTATTTGAGCGAATCCAAGGTTTTTCTTTTTCTAACATTGATCGTTTTTCGAGTTCGAGTTTAATTACTCGTTTGACGACGGATACAACAAATGTTCAGAACGCGTATCAAATGGTGATTCGAATATTAGTTCGTTCGCCGCTGATCTTGATTTTTTCTTTAGTAATGACGTTTCATATTAATCGGGAGCTATCAATGATTTATTTAGTGATTGTGCCGATCATGATTATTGGTTTAGGCCTGATCATTCGTTTTGCTCATCCGTTGTTTGAAAAAGTTTTTCGGACATATGATCGTTTGAATAACGTTGTTCATGAAAATCTGCAAGGGATTCGAGTGGTTAAGTCCTATGTTCGTGAGGAATACGAAGAAGAAAAGTTCAGTCGTGTTTCACAAATGGTATTTGATAATTTTACTAAGGCGCAACGAATCGTGGCCTTTAATATGCCGCTTTTACAAGTAGCAGTGTATACATGTATGTTACTGCTTTCGTGGTTGGGTGCCGAATTGATTGTGAATAAAGGGAATCTGTCTACTGGTGAATTAGTCAGCATGTTCAATTACACGATGCAGATTTTGATGAGCTTAATGATGATGTCTATGACCTTTGTCCAATTAATGATCGCTCGTACCTCTGCCGAACGTATCACTGAAGTCTTGAATGAAGAAAGTGACCTGAAGAATGGGGAAAATCCACTGATGGAAATTCCAGATGGTTCAGTAGAATTCAAGAATGTTTGCTTCAGCTACAAGGATGACATGGATAAACTCGTTTTAGAAAACATTGATTTAAGGATCGCTTCTGGTGAAGTAATCGGGATTGTCGGTGGAACTGGTAGTTCCAAGTCCAGTCTAGTGCAGCTGATTCCACGATTATATGATGTGACCCATGGGCAGATCAAAGTTGGCGGTCATGATGTGCGGAGCTATGACTTGGAAACTTTACGGGATCAGGTGGGGATGGTTCTGCAAAACAATGTGTTGTTCAGTGGAACAATCACTGATAATTTGCGCTGGGGTAACGCTAATGCGACGGAAGAGGAAGTCATTCACGCAGCAAAGATCGCTCAAGCCGATTCCTTTATCCAAGAGTTTCCTAATAAATATGACACGATGATTTCTGAAGGCGGAAATAATGTTTCTGGTGGACAAAAGCAACGTTTGACCATTGCTCGTGCATTGTTGAAGAAGCCGAAGATTTTGATCTTGGATGATTCTACCAGCGCGGTAGATACAAAAACAGATCGTGCAATTCGTGAAGGCCTAGCAAAGGAAATTCCTGGAACGACCACCTTCATCATTTCCCAACGGGTCAGCTCAATTCAGGATGCCGATCGAATTATTGTCTTAGATGACGGAAAAATCAATGGAATCGGGACCCATGATGAATTGCTGGCGAACAATGTCATCTATCAAGAAGTCTTTGATTCTCAACAGAAAGGATTTGGGGAACATGATGAATAGAGGAACCGCAGCCAAATCCAGACCCACCAAAACCATCAAGCGCTTGCTGAAGATCATGGCAAAAGAACATAAAGCTCAATTAATCATTGTCTTTTTTATGATTCTGATCAGCGCCTTTGCCAATGTACGAGGTTCGCTGTTCTTACAGGTCGTGATCGATGATTATATCACTCCGCTGATTGGTCAAAGCAATCCGAATTTTACAGGATTGTTAAAGGCAATCATGACTATGGCCTTAATCTATGTAATCGGGATTGCTGGTACCTTGTCTTACAACTTGATCATGGTAAAAGTATCTGAAGGTACCCAGAAAAAAATTCGCGATCAGATGTTTACTCATTTAGAAACATTGCCGTTACGTTATTTTGATTCAAATGCCGATGGTGATATCATGAGTCATTTTACCAATGACACAGATACTTTGCGGCAAATGATTTCACAGAGTATTCCTAACCTGATGATGGCTTTAGTTACTTTTGTTTCTGTGTTTATCGCCATGTTTTCATTAAGTGTTCCCTTGACCTGCTTTGTGATTGTCTCAGTCTCTTTGATGTTTGTGATGCTGCGTTTTATCACCAATCGCAGTGGCCGTTATTTTGGTGAGCAGCAGCGTTCACTTGGTAAGGTCAACGGCTATATCGAAGAGATGATGCACGGCCAAAAAGTCGTGAAGGTTTTCAACCATGAAGAGACAGCGATAAAGGAATTTGATGTAATCAATGATCAATTACAGGAAAGTGCCACGAAGGCCAATGCGACTGCGAATACCTTGATGCCGATTATGATGAATCTTTTGAACATCCAATATGTGCTTGTAGCAATTATTGGCGGTTTATTCGCAGTTTACGGTGTTTCAGCATTGACTGTCGGGATGATTGCTTCCTTCTTGCAACTGAGTCGTTCACTCAACGGCCCGATTAGTCAAATTTCTCAACAAATTAATTTTGTAATTATGGCTCTGGCAGGGGCTGACCGAATCTTCCAATTATTAGATGAAGAATCAGAAGTCGATGATGGCTATGTGACACTGGTAAACGTAAAGGAAGTTCAGGGTGAATTGATCGAGACGAAAGAACGGACTGGAATCTGGGCTTGGAAACATCCTCATGAGGATGGAACGACTTCTTATGTTCGTTTAACCGGCGATGTCCGTTTTGAGGATGTTAATTTTGGCTATAATGACGATCAGCTTGTACTGCATGATATCAATCTATATGCAGAGCCGGGACAAAAAGTCGCTTTTGTGGGTGCGACGGGTGCTGGTAAGACAACCATTACGAATCTGATCAATCGTTTCTATGATATTCAAGAAGGTAAGATTCGTTATGATGGTGTCAACGTTAAAAAAATCAAAAAGAATTCTTTGCGTTCTTCTTTGGGAATCGTTTTGCAGGATACCCACTTGTTTACTGGAACAGTCAAAGAAAATATTCGTTACGGTAATTTAAGTGCGACAGATGAAGAAGTTTATCAAGCGGCAAAATTATCAAATGCGGATACTTTCATCCAACATTTACCAGAGAAATACGACACGGTGATTACTGGTGACGGTGAGGGTCTATCGCAAGGGCAGCGGCAATTGCTGGCCATCGCTCGAGCGGCGATCGCTGATCCACCGGTGATGATTATGGATGAGGCGACGTCTAGTATTGATACTCGGACAGAAAGCATTGTTCAGTCAGGGATGGATCGCTTGATGGAAGGTCGGACGGTGTTTGTAATCGCTCATCGATTATCCACGATTCAAAACTCTGATGTCATTATGGTAATGGATCATGGCCGGATCATTGAGCGTGGAGATCATGAAAGTCTATTAGCTGAAGGCGGCATGTATTATCAATTGTATACCGGGAAAGTCGAATTAGATTAATCCTACAGACGTGTCTTGCATAAAGCGAGATACGTCTTTTTTATTGGGGGCCTCTTTGTCCCTAGAAAAGAAATACTTGAAATGATTTAGTTGGAACAATTGAAAGATAATCGTTACAATGAACTAAAGATTTCGAGAAAGGAAGTGCTGCTATGTCCATGACGGTTTTGCGATTGGATGTATCCGATTTATCGGAGGTCAAGGAATTGATTAAAAAAGTATTCATGAGGTTTGAGGCTCCAGAGTATTCTGATGAAGGTGTGGCACATTTTATGACGTACTTGGACGAGGAGCTGGAAAAGGAAATCGTAATCGAACAGCTACAGCTTTGGGGTACAAAGATCGATCAGCAGCTTGTCGGGGTTCTAGCGATTCGTTCGGGTAAGCATGTGGCGTTGCTCTTTGTTGACGAAGCCTATCATTGTCAAGGAATCGCCAAGAAAATGTATCAAGCGATGCTGACAGAACTTTCGCCGAAACAATTGACCGTAAATTCTTCCCCTTATGCAGTGCCAGCTTATAAGCGGTTAGGCTTTCAACTTAACGGTGAGGAGGAGACGGTCTCAGGGATTCGTTTTCAACCAATGATTTTTATTAGAGAGGATGTATAGAGATGAAACGTTTTGCAATGAAGGATTATGGAAAAGCAAAAGAGGTATTGATCGAAATCGAGGCACAATCGCGTCCGATGGATGAAACGCATGTTCGAGTGGAATTAGCGGCTTTCGCAATTAACCCATATGATGTGGCGCTGAGACAAGGAGCTATGCGTGATTTTCGGACGTTGAAGTTTCCTTACGTTTTAGGAAATGATGGTGCGGGGGTTGTAACTGAGGTTGGCGGTGAAGTCAGTCATATTAAAGTTGGCGATGAAGTAATCGTTCATGCAGTCGGAGGCACCTATGGTGAAGAAGTGGTTGTGCCTGGGGGAAAGGTCGTGAAAAAGCCAAATTCTATGTCCTGGGAAGTTGCGGCAGGCGCTGTAACTCCTTGGTTGACTGCTTATAACTTAGTGACTCATTTATTGGGTGACAAAATTGGTGAGACGGTGATGGTGCAGGGGGCTTCTGGTGCTGTGGGGTCATTGCTGGTTCAATTTTTAAAGGAGCAGGGAAAGACGGTCCTCACTTCTGCCTCTAAACGAAATGAAGCGATGGTCCGCAGTTTAGGTGCTGACGATTTCGCTGCCTATGATGATACGGATGCCGGAGAAGTTTTTGCAGATCGGGCCGATACGGTGATCGATGCAACAAAAGGCGGACGAGCAGGTGAAGCAGGCATGAAAATCATGAAAACCGGCGGTAATTTCGTGGCATTGAATGAGCTGCCTAGTGAACAAAAGAAAATTGGGAATTATTTAGCTTTTGGACCATCTAAAGAGTATTCTGACCACGAGGCATTAACAGTATTCACAGAGCTGTCTGATAAAATCCAGTTGAAAATTATAGAAGTGCTGCCGTTTGCCTTAGCAAGTGTTGTTTCTGCTCATGAAAAGCTGGAGGGGCATCCATCAGCTGGCAAAATTATTATAAAAAAGGTGGATTAGTATGGATCAGCAGAAGTGGTTATTAGTAAAAGCAAATTTCGATGGAACAGAGGATTTAGCAGATGGGTATTACCGTTTGAGAGAAGTTGATGGTGGCTATCAATTGGCATATTTGGTGGCTGGACCTTGTGGTGATAAAAATCCGCATCCCGAGATTACATTGCGGCAAGAAGGAAATCAGGTTCGACCAATTCGATTGCGAGATACAGAGACGTCCCCAATTTTGAACCTATCAGAAAAAGAAGATGCCACTACGATCGAGGAACTGACAGATCAGCTTTTAAATCGCTTTATCAGGATCAAGAAACTTAGTATTTAAGCATTTCTTTAGCAATTCCTAGTTGAAAAGGGATACAATTATGACAAATTGTAAGGAATGTCAAAAAAGGTGATTTCAGAGACTAACTAGAATTGAAATTAGCCGAAATTCCATGCTACATTAGTTCAGCGAGAAAAAATAGTAGGTGAAATCAATGAAAGTTATTCAATCTCTTAAACACACATGGAGTCTGTTCATATTAGATTGGCGTCGTATTTTCAAAAATCCGATCGCCATTTTTCTGATGGCTGCATTAGTCGTCATCCCATCTCTTTACGCTTGGTTTAATATCAAAGCTTTGTGGGATCCTTATTCTAACACTGGGGAATTGCCGATTGCGGTCTACAGTGCCGATACCGGAGCAAAATTCCAAGACAAGGACGTCGAAATCGGGGACGAGGTTATCAAGAACCTGCACGAGAATAAACAGCTCGGCTGGCGTTTCGTTGACTCGAAGAAACAAGTTGTCGAGGGTGTTAAGTCAGGTAAATACTACGCAGGAATCTACTTACCAAAAGAATTTTCAAAGGATTTATTGAGTTTCACTTCTGGAGATATTCAAAAACCGAAAATCGAATATTATTTGAACCAGAAAATCAATGCGATCGCGCCCAAAATCACTGATAAAGGTGCCGGTTCAATACAAACAGAGATCAGCCAAGAATTCATTAAGACAGCTAGTTCAACCTTGCTGAAGGTTTTTAACGAGATCGGCTACGACATTGATGCGAACCTCGTTAGTATTAACAAGGTCAAAAATTTAATTTTGACGACCAACGACAATTTAGGCGAGATTGACAAGTACACGCAAGAAGTTGTCGAAGTGCAAGGTAAACTGCCGGAGCTGAAAGAAAAATTAGCGAAGGCGAACGAAATCGAAACCTATGTACCGCAAGTCGATGAGCTAGGACAGAAATTGATCGTCTTGAATCAAAAAATGCCTGAAATCAAACGACAAGCCAGTGTCATCTTAACGTTGCAACAGAAAATTCCAGAAATCCAACAAGCTGGAAATCAGTTGGCACAAGTTGATAATGATTTTGCTGAAATTGAAAAAACCATGAATGATGGGATTAACGAAGCAAAACAAGGCTTGAATATCATTCATCAAGTTCAAACGATTTTACCGGATATTCAAAAGTTGGGGAATCAAGCAGATGACTTTGCTACAACGACCAAAAATGGTGCAGAACAATTGAAATCAGCTGTACCAAGTATTTCCAGCAGTGTGCAAGTGACGTTGCAGGCGATTGGACAGGTGGCTACAACTACTCAAGCAATTACAAGTGATTTATCTGCCCTGTTAGATAAAGAAGAGTTAACGCCAGATGAAAAGGCTCATATTGCTTCGATCATTAACGACTTCCAAAATAATTTATCAGAGCAGCAAACAGCTATCGACAAACTTAACCAGTTCTTAGCTGATTTGAAGAAGACTGCTGATGATAATGGTAATACTGAAGTCAGTCAAAATTTGGCAACCATTATGAGTCGATTAGATAATCTAAAAAATGCTATTGGTGATATAAGCACTCGTTTTGGACATCTAAATGATATAGTTCAAAACGGTACTACAGATCAAGCAAAAGACTATTTAAACGAGATCAATAGTGCTGCTGTAAACGTAGCGAATGTGGTAAACAGCATCAACGCTGAACAAATCGGTCAAACAGTCAGCACGATCCTTGATAAGCTAATCAATACAATTACTACAGCGCAAGGTGTCTTGAATCAAGCTCAGCAAATTGATTTTGCGTCATTATTGAATTCGACGGAAGGCACCGTCAGCAATGCGATTGCCTTTTTAGAAAAATATCAAAAGCAAATGCCGGCGATTGGTCAAGAAGTTCATGATGCGAACGTTCTATTGAACGGTCATATGAATGATATTGTCAATGGAATAAATACAGGTGCAGACCTCTACAACAATGAACTCCCTATAGTAGAACAAAAATTAGGTTTGGCCGCAAACTTTATGCAAAATGACTGGCCTGGTGTGAAAAAAGATTTGACTAGCAGCTTGAAGCTGGCAAATGATAAAATGCCAGAGGTTGAACGGGCGTTGAATCTTGCAACGGATCTGATCAAAAATGATTATCCAACCTTGCGAGCAGGGATTCAAAAAGCAGCAAATGCTATCCAACAAGGCGATCAGACGATTGACTTCGGTCAGGTCTTGAAATTATTGAAGCTGGATGCCCAAAAGGAAAGTGACTTCTTCACGACTCCGGTAGATTTACAGACGAATACAATGTACCCAATCGCCAATAACGGTTCAGCTAGTACACCATTCTACACGGCTTTGTGTTTGTGGGTCGGTGCGGTACTATTCTCTAGTGTTACTACCACTGAGTTTTTCTTAGACAAAAAAGATCGCGGCAAATACACGAAACGTGAACAATTTGGTGCTCGGATGTTAACTTATTTAGTTGTAAGTGTCGGACAGGCCCTGATTGTTACATTAGGAAATATGTTTTTGTTAGGCGTTTATGTGAAGAATCCAGTGTATAGTGTCCTCTTTGCTGTTTTAGTTGCTCTAGCCTTCATGATGATTGTGTACGTGTTGGTTGCGCTCTTTGGAACAGTCGGGAAAGGAATTGCGATTATTATTCTCGTGCTCTCCATTTCCGGCGGGGGCGGAAACTATCCGATCCAAGTATCCGGGAAGTTCTTTCAAGCGGTCAATCCATGGCTGCCATTCACCCATGCTGTCAATTTATTGCGTGAGAGTGCTGGCGGAATCTATTGGCCAAATGCGTCAGGCGATATCATAATCATGATTGTTTTGTTTGTGGTATTCGGTACATTAGGTACGTGGGCATATCCACTCTTGCAGCCACATTTGACGAAGTTGACAAAAGTGGCTCATGAAAGTAAAATATTCCACTAAAAAACAACAGGTAAGACAACAGCGTATTGCTGTTGTTTTACCTGTTTTCGTGTTTTACTAAATGTATGAAAAGTCATTGAAAAAAACATTGACTTTTAGATTAAGGACGAGTAATATTTCGCTTGTTTGCTTTTTTTTAGAAGACTTTTATTGATAGAAATAATAATTTGCGGCGTAAAAACAAACATATTTTTCTGTAAAGTAAATGAGTACATTATTTGGAACAAGGAGTGAGTCTAATGGATTATCTTAAACGCTTGCTGGTTGGTCGACCATTGAAGTCGTCTGAAAATGATGATCAAAACTTATCACGTTTCGCAGCTTTAGCGATGCTTTCATCAGATGCGTTATCTTCTGTTGCGTATGGGACAGAACAGATCGTCGTCGTTTTGGTAACCTTGTCAGCAGCAGCGATTTGGTATTCATTACCAATTGCATTTGTAGTATTAATTTTATTGGCTTCATTGATTTTATCTTATCGTCAAATTATTCATGCTTATCCTCATGGTGGAGGCGCTTATGTCGTTAGTAGTGAGAATTTGGGGAAGAATGCCGGCTTGATTGCTGGGGGCTCGCTTCTGGTGGATTATATGTTAACTGTTGCTGTATCTGTTTCAGCTGGTGCTGAAGCTATCGCCTCTGCGATTCCTGCTTTGTATCATCATCGCGTCCTGATTTCTGTCATTATTGTTTTATTATTGATGCTGATGAATTTGCGTGGTTTACGTGAGAGTGCGGGGTTACTGATGGTACCCGTCTACAGCTTTATTGCGGTGATAACGGTGTTGATCCTAGTGGGATTAGTAAAAATTGTTTCCGGAGCAGCACCGCTTCATTCCACCGCTCAAGTCGGAGCAATTGTTCCAGGAATCTCGGTGGCGTTATTGCTACGAGCTTTCTCTTCAGGTTCCTCTTCATTAACTGGTGTGGAAGCGATTAGTAATGCGGTGCCATTCTTTAAAAAACCGCGTGCCAAAAATGCAGCAGGGACATTGGCCATGATGGGCTTGATCCTAGGCTTCTTCTTTACTGGCATCACATTTTTGAACTATTGGTTTGGCATTGTTCCTACTGCTGAAGTGACAGTCTTATCCCAAGTGGGTGAAGCTGTTTTTGGCAAGGGGATCATGTATTATGTATTGCAATTTGTTACAGCCCTAATTTTAGCTGTGGCAGCCAATACGGGTTTCTCAGCATTTCCTGTTTTGGCCTACAATTTAGCGAAGGATAAATTTCTCCCGCATCGCTACCAAGATCGCGGGGATCGCCTAGGCTACTCAAACGGAATCATTACGTTAGCATTAGGGTCAATCATCTTGTTATTAATTTTTCAAGGTTCAACGGAGCGCTTAATTCCCTTGTATTCAGTCGGAGTATTCATTCCGTTTACCTTATCGCAAACTGGGATGGTTCTGAAATGGCGCAAAGAAGGCCAACATTGGTTTAGAAAATCGATTGCGAATATGATTGGTGCTTTGATTTCCTTTGCGATCGTCTTGATTTTATTTGTTTATCGTTTGCCGGATATTTGGCCTTTCTTCATTATTATGCCAATCCTGATCTATGCCTTCTATAAAGTACATGAGCATTATAAAAATGTGGCGGAACAATTACGTTTGGTTGATGATGTGGAATTACATGAGTATGCAGGCAATACAGTGATCGTACTTGTAGGGAATGTGACGCAGGTCAATATTGGTGCGATTAATTATGCTCGTTCGATTGGTGATTACGTGATTGCGATGCACGTTTCATTGGAGGAAAATGAAGAGAAAGAGCGCGAGATTCGCCATGAGTTTCGTGAGAAGTTCCCAGATGTTCGCTTCTCAGTTGTTCGCTCACCGTATCGATCAATTGTGAATCCAGTCAGTCGCTATGTTGACCGAGTAAGTAAAAATGCGAAGGAACATAATTATACGACAACTGTTTTGATTCCAGAGTTTGTTCCAAACAGAACCTGGAAACGTTCGTTGCATAATCAAACAGCGTTGCGTTTGCGTTTCCGGCTGTCCTATCGCGACGATATTATCATTAGTACGTACAACTATCATTTGAAGAAATAATTTCAAGAGTGTGCCGATATTAGGTACACTCTTGTTTATTTTAAAAAAGTTCAAAAAATAGAAAGGATAAAACGTATTCATCTTTTTTTTTGAGCAAAAAGGGTTGATTTTAGTTCTTATTAGAGGTAATATCAAACAGCATTAATTACTAACACTATTAGGTATTAATGAGACGAAAGTTATTTTTTGAAAGAAGGGGGAGTATGATGACATACGCAGAAGATGCAGAACGTGAACTAGTGCAACTGATGTTTCAGAATCGCCATGGTGCGTTTAGCAGGATTGAGAAGAGCAGTAAGGGTGCTAATATCGTCATTAAAGTACTCGATCGATTAGGTGAACCTACGAATCCAAAACATTTGGCTGATACCTTAAATCTATCCACTGCTCGGATTGCTGCTGTACTGGGAAACTTGGAAAAACGCGGGCTGATAAGTCGCACAATGGATCCTAATGATCGACGACGAATCAACGTCAGTTTAACAGAGAACGGGAAAAAAGTGGCTAAGGCTGAAAAGCTGGAAATGCGGAATAAAATCATTCGAGTATTTGAGCTGATGGGAGAAGAGGACACTAAAAAATATCTTGAATTGACTGCCAAATTTGTCAAGTACTCTCAAAAATTAACCATGGAAGGGGAAAGTGATCAATAGTGAAGATTTTTAAATATCTTGGTAAATACTGGTACGCAATTATTGCTGTGTTCATGCTTTTAATCGTGCAGGCATCTAGTGATTTGAGCTTACCAAGTTTAACGTCAGATATCGTTGATATCGGTATTCAACAAGGAGGACTTGAACAGTCAACGCCAGAAAAAATTAGAAAATCAACGCTTCAAGGAATCGAGATATTTATGACCGATAAAGAGAAGCAAACAATCAAGGAAAATTATAAAGAAGCCACCCAAACGATTGATGGCAAGAAGGTTGATATTTATAAATTAGATCTTCAAGAGGGTATGACAAAAGATAAGTTAGCAGATATCTTTAATTTACCGATGATGATGATTGCTTCCACTCGTTCAAAGGATTCAAGCAATGCGAAAGAAGCAAAAGAAGTTATCAATGATTATACAGCTATCTCAAAGGATGCTGCTCAGGCACAGGCTTTGGGGCAAGAGGCGAAAACCCTTGGTGAGCAAGCTCAATCAGCTGGTAAAGAAGCTGCTGCGGCTACAGACGGTGCAACTGCCGCTGCAAAAGGTGCGGAAGCTCAGAGATTAGCTGCTGAAGCGCAAGCAAAAGGAGAAGAAGCTCAAAAACTTGGCGATTCTATCAAAGCCAAAAATGACGCGATGCCAGCAAAAGTTGAAGCTGCACGTAAAGCTACTAAGGAAAGCCTAGGCGATGTTGGTGAAGACTCATTGAAAACGGTAGGGATTCAACTGACTTTGGCGGAATACAAAGCGTTAGATGTGAATACAGGAAAAATCCAGACGGACTATATGATCAAGACTGGAGCGAAAATGCTTGGTTTGACTTTAGTATCTGCTGTTGCGGCAATCATTGTTGGTTTAATTGCTTCATTAATTGCTGCGACTGTTGGTAAAAACCTGCGTGTTGGACAATACGAGCGAACATTGGAATTTTCAAATAACGAAATGGAGAAATTCTCACCTGCTTCATTGATTACACGAAATACCAACGATATTCAACAAATTCAAATGGGTATCGTTATGATCATGCGAATCGTTTTATACGCACCGATCTTAGGTATCGGTGGTGTTTACAGAGTATACAAGACCGGCACTGGTATGGGCTGGATCGTAGGTGTGGCTGTAGCAGCTGTTTTAGTTTTAGTCCTAACCTTATTGCTGACCACAATGCCTAAATTTAAGGCCCTACAAAACTTAGTCGACCGTGTAAACTTAGTTTCTCGTGAAATTATCACTGGGTTACCAGTTATTCGTGCGTTCTCACGTGAAAAATATGAGGAAGAGCGTTTCGATGTTGCTAATACGAACTTGATGAAGACGCAAATGTTCGTTAACCGTGCGATGTCATTGATGATGCCCATTATGATGCTGTTGATGAATGGTATTTCAGTCTTGATTGTGTGGGTTGGTGGACACAATATGGACAATGGTCAATTACAAGTTGGGGATATGATGGCCTTCATTACTTATACAATGCAAATTGTTATGGCCTTCATGATGTTGTCAATGGTATCAATCATTTTACCTCGTGCCAATGTTGCAGCTGGACGTGTAGATGAAGTGTTGAACACGGAACCTACGATTAAAGATCCAGAATATCCAAAAGACGACCATGACTTCAAAGGTGAAGTGAAATTTGAAGGTGTTCAATTCCGTTATGGCGATGCTGATGCAGATGTCTTGCATCATATTAATTTCACTGCTAAACCGGGTGAAACAACTGCTTTGATCGGTTCGACAGGTTCAGGAAAGTCAACGATCGTCAATTTGATTCCGCGTCTCTTTGACGTAACTGGCGGACGTATCACGATTGACGGTATCGATATTCGTGAAATGAGCATGCATAAATTACATGAGATTATGGGATTTGTACCACAAAAAGGTGTGCTGTTCTCTGGTGACATTGCTTCAAATATCAAATTTGGTGATGCTGATATTTCAGATGAACAAATGAAACGAGCTGCTGAGATTGCACAAGCAGATGAATTTATCAACTCGAATGAAAAAGGATTTGATCGGACAATTTCCCAAGGTGGAACGAATGTTTCTGGTGGACAAAAGCAACGGTTATCAATCGCTCGGGCACTGGCTAAGAATCCGAAAATATTGATCTTTGATGATTCCTTCTCAGCTCTTGATAACAAGACGGATGTTGCTTTGCGTAAAGCATTAGCTGAGAATATCAAGGATGCAACTCAAATTATCGTAGCGCAAAAAATTTCTACGATCTTGCATGCGGACAACATTATCGTATTAGATGAAGGCCGTGTAGTAGCCCAAGGTCGTCATGAAGAATTGATGGAATCATCAGCTGTCTATCAAGAAATAGCTCAGTCACAATTAAGTAATGCTGAACTAGGCATAGAAGAAGCGGATTAAGGAGGAGCGAAAAGAATGGCAGAACAAAAACAAAATCGCCCTCGTGGTGGCGGACCTGGTCGAGGGATGAGTGCGCCAGTTGAAAAAGCGAAAGATTTCAAAGGTACGATCAAAAAATTGGTTTCGTATCTTGGCGCTTATAAAATCGCCGTTTTCTTTGTAATGATCTTTGCGGCAGCTTCAACGATCTTCAATATTTGGGGACCAAAGATCCTGTCAAAGGCGATCACAGAATTATTTAACGGTCTGATCAAGAAATATCAGGGAACTGGCGATATCAACTTTGATAAAATCGGTGGTATCCTGCTCTTCATGTTAGGTCTTTATGTAGTTGCTTCCTTATTTGGGATCATCCAAGGCTGGATCATGTCGACGATTTCGCAAAAGATTACTTATCGGATGCGGAAAGAGATTTCTGAAAAAATCAACCGCATGCCAATGAATTATTTTGAAAGTCGGACGACTGGTGAGGTTTTATCACGAATCACTAATGACGTGGATACTTTAGGACAATCATTGAACCAAAGTTTGACTCAATTAATTACTTCAACATTTACCATAATCGGAGTTATCGTGATGATGCTTTCAATCTCAGTGAAGATGACCGGTATCGCGATCTTGATCGTGCCGATCTCACTTCTATTGATCATGGTTGTCGTGAAGAATTCGCAAAAGTATTTCAAAACGCAACAAGAATATCTTGGTGTGATCAATGGTAAAGTTGAAGAAACAATCGGTGGATACACCATCGTACGCTTATTCAACGAGGAAGAAAACTCATTGAAAGAATTCAAAGAACAAAATGATATTCTCTTCAAATCAGCATGGAAATCTCAATTTCTTTCTGGTTTGATGCAGCCGATCATGAACTTTGTCGGTAACTTAGGATATGTAGGTGTGGCGATTGCCGGTGGTGTGATGGCTTATAACGGTACGATCACTGTTGGGGATATTCAAGCGTTTATTCAATATGTACGAAATCTGACACAGCCGATCGCACAACTAGCTCAAGTATCAAACATGCTGCAATCAATGGCAGCAGCGGCAGAACGGGTCTTTGAATTCTTAGCAGAAGATGAAGAAGAACAAATGGCTGAAAATCCTGTTCAAATTGATAAGGCAAAAGGAATGGTCGATTTCGATCATGTTCAATTTGGCTATACATCTGATAAAATCGTTATTCAAGATTTTACTTCGCATGTTGATCCTGGTCAGACAGTTGCGATTGTTGGTCCAACTGGTGCAGGTAAAACCACGATGGTTAAATTATTGATGCGTTTTTATGATGTCAACTCTGGTGCGATTAAGATTGATGGTCACAATATCAAAGATTTCAATCGTGCTGATTTGCGTAAGAACATTGGGATGGTCTTGCAGGATACGTGGTTGTTCAAAGGGACGATCATGGACAACTTGCGGTACGGTCGTTTAGATGCGACCGACGAAGAAGTTTACGCAGCAGCTAAAGCCGCTCACGTGGATCACTTCATCAAGACATTGCCTGGTGGCTATGACATGGAATTGAACGAAGAATCTTCCAATATCTCTCAAGGGCAAAAGCAATTGCTGACGATTGCGCGTGCGATCTTAGCTGATAAGCCAATTTTGATCTTGGATGAGGCAACATCATCTGTTGATACACGGACAGAAGGATTGATTCAAGAAGCGATGAACAATCTGATGAAGGGGCGGACGTCATTTGTTATCGCTCACCGTCTATCAACGATCAAGGATGCCGATAAGATTCTTTATATGCAAGGCGGAGATATCAAAGAACAAGGAAGCCATGAAGAACTATTGGCTCAAAACGGACTTTATGCCGCGTTGTACAACTCACAATTTGAAGAATTATCAGAATAAAGCAAAGACCAATCATCCATTTATTTCGGATGATTGGTCTTTTTTATTAAAAAATCGTCTACTAGTAGCGACTTTTGTCTGTGATCATCTTTGTTTGTTTATCATAAGTGATTGTGACAGAGCCGTTGGCATATTCGCCGTCTTTAGTTTGATCCCATGTGGCTGTCGATCTTGGAGGCATACCATATTTTTCTCTTTCCCAGCTGGTAACTCTATCTGGTGGGCCAACTAGCTTTTCTAATTCTTCATAGCTGGCACCGCCCTTAAAGGAGTATTTTTCGTTGTCAGCATCGTAATGCTCTGTCGCGACCTTTATACTATCGTAAATCTCTGATGTCCACTCTCCAGGAAACGCCTCCTTTGGTTTGGAGGTTCCTGGTTGTGTATCGATCGGTTCATAGGAAACGGTATTAGAAAACATAAAAATGACAGAACCAATGATGAGTAAAATAGCGAAACTCAGTGCCAGCACCTTATTTTTAGGAGATTTCTTCGGGAGTGCAGTTTGTTGCCGCACTTTTTGTGACAAATCCTTTTTTTGTGGTTTTAAATAAATCGTTCCACAATAATCACATTTCCAACCTTGTTCAACTTTATGGAAATGTGTGCTACCGCAATTCATACATTCTTTACTTTTCATGATAGAGTCCATCCGATCCGTAATTTTCAGGGAAGTCATCCGGATATTTACCTAATCCAGCGCGAGAATATTGCTCTGGTAGACGGTTAAAGTAAATGTAACGCACGATTGGGGTAACATATCCTACCTGGTCATTTTTAAAATAAACGTTGGGTTTTCCCTGTTTTTCATAAACAAATAGTTTGGTGAATCCACCAAAAGTATTATCCGTGTTTATGGCGATGAAGGCACGAACCTCTCGCCAAGTCAATTCTCCTTGCTGCCACTGCTTTCTAAGCATCTTTGCTTCATAATTGATGGGATTATTTTGTTCATCAAACTTAAGAGCAAGCTTTTTTTGAATTTGCTCGGAATCTGTAACAATCTCATCTGGCTGCCCCCAAATCCGTAAAATATCTGAGCTGGAGTATTGATCGAAATCTGGTCCGTAAGCAGCTAGAAATCCAGCTTCTCGATAATAGGTCGTTATGGCGAAGTCGCTATTAGGATTTTCGATGATCATCTCTTCGTTTGGAGATGTTCTTAGACGATTTTTTTCAAGAGTATCATGTTGCTTTTGTGCGGCTGATACTCGTTCTTTAAACTCTTCCGTCTCGTCGCCGCCGTATTCTTCCGCTGATACAAGTGCTAAATCAATCTCCTCTTGGTTCAATGAAAGCTCGGCGATTCTCACATTTCGCTCAGGATTATTCAATTGGCTAGGTGAATAGGTTGTCGAATCTGTCGAGCTTTTAGCGTTGGTGACAGGCTTAAATGTAGTCAGCTTCGATCCGCTCTTTGAAGGAGTTGCTTTCAATGAAAAGGGATTAAAAATACTGCTAATAAAAAGAATACCCACAATAAGAAACAAGGTGATGCTTATAATGAAAGCCAGCTTTTTCCGCGGCTGTCTTTTTTCTAGAGGTGGTGCATCAAGCTCGTAGACTGCGTGATAATAGCTACATTCATAACCAGATTCTATTTTTTCGAACTGATTTCCACCGCAATATTTACAGACCAAGCCCTTCATTTTCACCACTCCTCTCATTTTATCCAAAGCCCCTCAGACAGATAACTTTGTTTTCGATGTTACCAGAACACTAACTGTTCATAAATGATACCACGGGATAGGTAACGCGAAAAGAGACGATGCAAAGATTTTTGGTATAGCTAGAGATTTGGTTAGAGAAATATTTCTGTAAAATGAACTTTTGCTCTTTGTTGACTAATCAACAAGAAGATGATATTTTAACTATAGAAAATATTTTCTATTAAATGAACATAATTTCGAAAAGGAGTAGCGCGTATGATGGATACAGAAAAGGTACAGCTGGTAGAATATGGCAAAAAATTGATTTCGACTGGATTGACTGCAGGGACTGGCGGAAACATCAGCATGTATGACCCTGAAAGCCAGCTGATGGCAATCACGCCTAGTGGCATTGATTATTTCGAGATGACAGTAGAGGATATTGTTGTGCTGGATCTTGAAGGGAAGGTTGTTGAAGGAGCAAGGAAGCCTTCAAGTGAATGGCAGATGCATTTGATTAATTATCAACGGCGAGGTGATGAGATTCGTGCGGTCGTACATGCACATTCGACATTTAGTTCGATTCTTGCGACTTGCCGCAAGCCTCTTCCAGCGACTAATTATATGATAGCGATTGCAGGAGGCGGTGATGTTCGCTGCTCTAAATATGCGACGTTTGGGACGGAGAAGTTGGCAGAATACGCCTTTGAAGCAATGGAGAATCGTTATGCTTGTTTTTTAGCGAATCATGGACTGCTGACATGCGGTCCGAATTTGCACGATGCTTTTTCGGTAGCAAGTGAGATCGAACGTTTAGCGGGTTTACATGTGGGTGCTTCTTTATTTGGAGATCCAGTAATATTGGACGATGCAGACATGGCCGAAGTACACGAGCGTTTTCCTAGTTATGGACAATAAGAGAAGTGTAGCGAGGAGATGAAGCGATGAGTAAAGTAATTGTTGTCGGAGATACATTTATTTCTGTAGACACATGGAGACAAGCGGTTGAAATGATGAATCTGCCCGAGCCTGTAGAGGTGGTTTCTTTAGAATGGTATCCGGAAGATTCTCCGAAAGAATTTCAGCGAAAGTTAAAATTGATTGAACAAAACGGTTCTGAATCGCTAGCGATTCCTGAAGGGATTCTGGAAGAAATAAGTGATGCCGATTATTTCTTCGTTCACGTGGCTCCAGTTTCTCGTAAGTTGTTGAAAAATGCGCAGAATCTGAAACTGATTGGAACTTGTCGTGGTGGGGTAGAGCATCTTGACATTGGGTTAGCGCGGGAAATGGGAATTCCAGTTATTCATGTCATTCGGAACGCCGAACCGGTTGCAGACTATACCATCGGTATGATTTATTCAGTGACCAGAAATATTGCGCTTTCTCATGCGGCGGTGATGCAGGGAGCGTGGCCAAAAAATTTTCCGAATGATGCCTATCGAACGACGCTTGCTAGTCAAACAGTTGGTTTAGTTGGACTGGGGCATATTGGGAAAATGGTGGCCCAACGACTTGTCAATCTTGGAGTAAAAGTGATCGCCTACGATCCCTTTGTTGATCAAGAAGCCGTACGGTCATCTGGAATTGATCTAACCTTTGTTTCTTTAGAGACATTATTTAAGCATTCAGATATTGTTTCTCTGCATATGCGGGTAACACCTGAAACAGAAAATTTGATCGACGGGAAATTGTTGTCTCTTATGCAGCCTAGTGCGTATTTAATCAATACTGCTCGTCCTGGTATTCTGGTTAAAGCGGATTTTATTGAGGTTTTGAAGAAGAGAAAAATTGCTGGAGCTGCTATTGATGTTGTGTGGGAGGAGCCAATAGCGGCGGATGATCCTTTACTCGGACTGGATAACTTGGTCATTACTTCGCATATCGCAGGGGATACTGTGGATGCGATTCCTAAATCACCGCTTTTGTTAGCGAAAACGGTAAAGGATTATCTTCAAACTGGAGTTAGTGAATTCATCGTTTAAAAAGAGTTCCTGAGAATTGATTTTCTCAGGAACTCTTTTGTTTTATACGCGATCGTAGTCTTCTAAACGAATTTCTTCTAGCTCATCCTCATTGAAGTCGAGGTCTTTGTCTAGGATTTTTTCAACAGCTCGGATTAATGAAGCGGCATCTAACCCGTATTTTTTCAACAAATAAGGTTTCGAAGCGCCGTGTGTCCATTCATCGTTGATTCCAACCTTGATTAATTGCTTATGCAGCTGATGCTCTAGCATTACTTCGCCGACTGCGGTACCTAAACCGCCAATGGTGACATGATTTTCCATGGTAACAACACCGTGTTTTACTTTCTTGATTGAATCAACTACTAATGGGTCAGTGAAAGGTTTGAGTGTCGTAACATGAACATGTTGGACTGAAACACCTTTTTTCTCAAGCCACTGAGTCGCCCGCATTGCTTCTTCGGTACAGATACTGCTAGAGAACAAAGCGACATCATCGCCTTCTGAGATGACACGACCCTTATTGAACTCTGTTGGTTTGTCAGGTGAGAAGAGACGCGGCATTTGGCCTCGCAGCATTCTGACATAGATTGGTCCATTGACTTCTTTACAAATATTCAATGCTGATTCAACGTCTGTCGCATCACCGCAGTCAAAAATCGTCATGTTTGGGATCGTTCGCAGGATACCGACATCTTCAATTGATTGGTGAGTAACACCGCCGGGAGTAGTGATCCCAGGTACGAAGCCTAAAAGGGAAACGGGCAGGTTCGGATAAGCAATCGACATTTCTAGTTGATCCAGCGGTCTGCGATAAAGAAAGACTGCAAATGTGTGTAAGAAGGGGCGGAAGCCTTCACGAGCTAAACCAGCGGCCCAACTTAACATGTTTTGTTCCGCAATCCCCATTGATAAATATTTTTCAGGGAAGACCTTTGGAAACTCTTTGACCTCACAGGAGGTACCTAAGTCAGCAGATAAGACTAACACATCCTCATTTTCTTGTGCGAATTTAATCATATTTTTTGAATGTACATCCGATTCGATTTTCATAGTAAAACTCCTTCCTTTTTTCTTACATTTCGTTATAGAATTTCGTATATTTATCGAATTCTTCGCCTTCTTTTAAACGAACGAAATGCAGGATCGGTCTTCTTTCGTTTAAATACGGAATCCCTTGCGTTGGATCGGTATAGCAAAGAATCACTAACGGCTTGTTCTTTTCTCCCTGTTTGGCAGCTTCTTCAATCGCTTCAATATCATGTCCATTAACCGAAATAGCCTTGGCGCCAAATGCAGTGAAGCGATCCTCTAGAGGTTCAATATTCATTACTTTTTTTGTTTCGCCTTCGACTTGTTGTCCGTTGATATCCACGATTAAAACCAAATTGTCCAATTGATAGAAGACCGCCGCTTGAATTGCTTCCCACAATTGTCCTTCTTCCATTTCGCCATCAGACATCATAACGAAGACACGGCCTTCTTCATCACGTAATTTCCGGGCATGAGCTGTCCCGCCTGCAACGCTGATTGCTTGGTCTAGTGTTCCGGCAGCGTTTTCAAAACCGGGTGTGTGATTTGCACCAATCATTTCCATTGAATAGCCGTCACGATTGAACATTTCTAATGCGGCTTCATCTAAACGATCTGCTTCTATCAATGCTGCATATACAGGTGCTGCATAATGTGCCGGTGAGATAAAGAATCGATCATAAGGTGCTTTTAATGATCCGTGATATTCAGCCCCTTGAATGTAATCCATATTGTCCTTCGACGGTGTACCTGGAAATTTTCCAGGTAAACGAGGTGCTTTGCTTTCGCTTAAGTTCAATACACGTAAGTAAAGAGTCGCGAAAAGCTCTGCTGATGAACAAGCTTGTGAGAGGTAGCAGCCGTTTCTTTCAAGTGTCAATTTTAGAACATGTTTGCGAATGTTTTTTGCCGCTTTTTCTACATCAGCGACCGTATAATGATTTGCCATGATAAAACTCCTTTTTCGTATTAATGTATTTAATTCCTTTATTTTTGTCCGTAATTATTTTGGTAGAAGTCATATACTTCGGCAGTATAGGAATCTTCTAATGGTTTGAGTGAGGTGTTTAAAGTTCTGGCGTAATAGACGCTTTGAGCCGTTTCTTCTAGGATAACCGCATTTTTTAGTGAATTTATCGCAGACTTTCCAACAGTAAAGACACCATGGTTTTTCAGTAGAATTGCGGGACAATTGGTTTCTTGGTAACAACGAACAATCTCGGCTCCAATGGCTTTCTCGCCGACAGCAGCGATTTCTGACAACGGAATCTCTTTGCCAAAAACGGCAGCAGAAGTAGTTGTATATATAGGTAGTGATTCTCCGGCAATCGAAAAAGCTGTCGCATAAGGAGAATGTGTATGTGTAATACCTAATACTTCAGGACAATGGTTGTAGACATATAAATGAGATTCTGTATCGACAGAAGGAGTCAGATCACCTTCAATGACATTGCCCTTCAAATCTACGACAATCATGCTCTCTGGTGTTAAATCGTCAAAATGAATGCCGCTGGGTTTGATGACCACATATTCTGTTTCGGGATCTTTTGCGCTGACGTTTCCGCTCGTCCATAAAACCAACCCATTTTTAGGAAGCGCTTTATTATCCTTGCATACCGTTTCTTTTAATTGTTCCAGCATAGTATAACCTCCAATGTTGTTTTTTTACATTATTTCATTATAAAGAACAAAAGTCAATAAGGTTTTTTGGATCGTTTTTATTAATCTGCGTATATTTACATGGTTTATTAGCTGTAATCGTTTTCAAGAAAAGTGTTGACAATGATAAAATGTCATGCGATACTTTTCATAAGTTCTATTAAGTGAAAAAAAGTTCATAAAGGGAGGAATTATTGTGGAGTTGTTACAAAATATCTTAAGTTCATTTGGAGCGGCGGTTGTTGTACCAGTAATGCTATTCATTGTGGCATTATTTTTGAAGGTAAAACCTAAAAAAGCTTTTCAGTCTGCTTTGAATGCTGGGATCGGATTGACAGGGTTCAATTTGATCGTGAATTCATTTGTACCAATTGTTACTCCGGTCATCAACAACATGGTCGAGCAAACGGGTGTAAAGCTGCCGGTATTTGACACAGGCTGGCAGGCGACTTCGGTCATTGCGTATTCGACGCAAGTCGGAGTAGTTTTCTTAGTAGTAGGTTTGGTTCTGCAAGTGGCATTATTCTTATTAAGATGGACCGATGTATTTATGCCAAGTGATATGTGGAATAACTATTCTTTCATGGTTTGGGGCTCGATGATTTATTTGATCACCAGTAACATGGCGTTGGCAATGGCTTGCATGATCGTACAGAATTTATACGTCATGCTACTAGGTGAGGTAATTGCGAAACGTTGGGCGAATTACTATAATTTACCAGGAACAACCTTGACTGCACCGCACCATGTTACTTCAGTGCCGTATGCAATCATCATGAATTGGATTTTAGACAAATTAGGTGCTGGTAAAATTAATTGGGACCCTGCAACGCTGAAAAAGAAATTAGGCTTCTTAGGAGAACCGATTACTTTAGGATTATTTCTTGGTCTGCTGATCGGAATCATGGGGAACTTGAACAATTTAACGAGCTTAGATGGTTGGGGCAGTGTTTTCACAATGGGATTAGCAGTATCAGCGGTTATGGCAATCTTCCCACGCGTTGCGAGTATTTTTGCTTCGGCATTTACTAGTTTGACAAATGCCAGTAAGAAAACGGCAAAAGGCAGCGGTAAGAATCGTGAATGGATGCTCTCTGTTAACGACGCAGTTGGTTATGGTGAGCCTGCGACCTTGATGACGGGACTGATTCTAATTCCGATCATGGTATTATTGGCGATGATCTTGCCAGGAAACGAAACTTTGCCGTTAGTTGATTTAATCGCATTGCCTTACATGGTAGAAATGATTATTTGTGTATCAAAGGGAAATATTTTCAAAGGCGTGATCTCGGGCATTATTTGGTTTACAATCGGTTTGTATGTATGTACGTTAACAGCTCCATATTTTACTGAAGTTGCTGCACAAGTTGGTGTAAATATTCCAGAAGGAGCCATGATGATCACCAGCTTCGGAATTTTATATAATCCTGTAATGGCCTTGATCTTCTTAGCATTTTTATCAGGAAACTTTTTGTGGATGGGAATTGTTATTGTAATTTACTTCGCAATGTATATCTTATTCAAGAAAAACAAGCAAGCAGTTTGGAGCTTCTTGGAAGGCGAAAATTCAGATACGCCAAAAGAAAAGGTGGTTGCATGAAGGCGTTAGTTAAAACAGAACCTGGTTATAACAAAATGGAATTATTAGAGATTGAGAAACCTGTGCCTAAAGATCGGGAAGTCTTAGTCAAAGTCATTTACACGGGGATTTGCGGAACAGATATCCATGGGTTTAAAGGTGAGTATGATCGTTTAAAAACGCCACTAGTTTTAGGACACGAATTTTCTGGTGTAGTAGAAGCGATTGGAAAAAATGTCACGAAAGTTCAAAAAGGGTCATTCGTTACTAGTGAAACAACCTTTGATACCTGTGGAGAATGTGAATCTTGTCAAAATAAAGAATATAATCTTTGCTTGAATCGCAAAGGCATAGGCAGCCAAGTGAACGGCAGCTTTGCCGAGTATGTACTGACTCGTGAGGAAAGTATTCATGTGTTGGATGAAAAAATCAGTTTGTTGGCAGCTTCGATTACTGAACCGATTGCTTGCGGAGTTCATGCCAGCTTGGAAAAGGCTCGAGTTAAAAAGGATGAAGTAGCAGTCATTGTCGGTCCTGGTCCAATTGGGTTATGCTTAAGTCAAGTGTTGAAAAGTGTGGAGGCTAAAGTAATCGTTGTAGGGATTACCCAAGATGCCGAGCGGTTGAAGACAGCTAAAGAATTGGGTGCTGATCGAGTGATTGATTCGCTGACAGAAGATGCAACAGCGATTATCAAAGAGTTCACCAACGATAAGGGTGCGGATTATTGTTTTGAGTGTTCTGGAGCGGCACCGGCGATAAAAGCGATTTTTGATTATTTGAAGCAAAAGGGCACCTTAGTACAAATGGGCGTTTTTGGCAAAAATTTAAATGAATTGGATATGAATTCGATTGTACAGCGTGAGATGAATATTATCGGCTCGCGTTCGCAAAAGCCTTCCACTTGGCATTTGACTTTAGATCTGATGAAACAGGGAAAAATCGACGCGGAACGCTTGATCACAAAAATTTACCCATTGGAGCAATGGGAAGAAGCAATTAAACAAGTGATGGCTGGCAATGAAATCAAAGTTGTTCTGCAGCCGAATAAACAATAAAAGGAGGGTTTGCGATGGAAGAAAAGAATCTTGTTGAAAAAAATTGTATTTTACTTGATCAGGATGTTCATTCATTTAAAGAGGTCATTCAGTTGATCGGTGCTGAATTTGAAAAGGCGGAAATAGTTAAACCGTCTTATGTGGAAGCAGTCGTGGCTAGAGAAAAAGTTTTTCCAACTGGGCTAGCAGCAGATGGACACAACATCGCGATTCCTCATACAGATCCGGAGCATGTCTTGCGGCCGGGTATGGGTGTCGTCGTAACCAAAGAACCGATTGAAGTATCGATGATGGGCAGTCCTGATATTAAACTGCAAAGTAAAATATTTTTCCCGTTGGCGATGGAGCATCCGAAAAAGCAGTTGGATTTACTGCGACAATTAATGAACGTTTTTAAGACCAAAGAAGATCTTGATACAATCAGCTCTGCGACAACACCGGAAGAGGTTTTAGCAGTGACTAGCAAAATTAAATTCTAAAAAACTCCATTTTATGAAAGCGTTATACTATAATGGATAAAAGGGCTTATCAGAGTGTGAACATGAAAACTACTTAAATTGGAGGTTTTGAGATGACCGAAATCAAAATATTATCTGTATGTGGATCTGGTACGGTTAGTTCTGCCATGGTGGGGGAGCGAATCGTGGAGTTACTAGAGGAACACGGTTATGAAGTAGAAATTCAGGAAGTAAATCCAGGAATGGTCAAAGGAGCAGTTGCTAATAATGATATTGATTTAATTGCCTTTACCAGCCCAATTGATCCTGCCGATGCTGAAGGGATTCCGCAAATCAATTCTGTGGGATTACTGACTGGATTGGACGAAGAAACATTTTTAGATGCAGCATTAGCCGCCTTAAAAGAAATGGGAAAATAATATGTCAAAAGGCTGGATAAAGTGTCCAGCCTTTTTTTGAAAGGAGATTCGGATGGTATTAGTTGCTTTAGATCTTGATGGAACAGCGCTGGATTCGAATGGCAGGCTGTCACAAAGTGTTGCAGAAGCAATTCGCCAGAGAGCTAAAAGTAAAAAGTACATATTCGCCTTTTGTTCTGGACGTCCGCTTTCAGGAGTGCTGCCTCATGCTCAAGCAGTGGGAATAGCAGAGAATTATCATGTTCTCGCCAATGGTGCTCTGGTTCAAAATGGTGCTGGTGATAGACTGGTTGAGGAGCTTCTGGATTTTTCGGCGTATCAAGAACTGACAAATTATTGTTGTGAAAATGGCTTGACCTGTATTGCGGTTAATGATCGTGGAGCAATCACAGCTTTTCCTTCGATAAATCTTGGGACACTGGAATTTTGTTTTTTGACAAATAATCTGCTGAGGTTTTGTCCAATAAGCGAAAGTGAGCCGACTGAAAAATATTCCAAATTGCTTATTTGCGATAACCCCGATATAATAAAACAGAACAAAAGTCGAGTAGAACAGCGTTTTTCAAAACACTATACCTGTGTGGAAGGCTATCCGACGATGATCGAGTTTGGTAAGAAAAATGTCAGTAAAGGCAGCTCTTTAGCTAAACTGGCAGCTTATTATGGATTTTCGGACAGCGAGGTCTTTGTCGTGGGGGATAATGACAACGATCTTTCTTCTTTTGAACGCTTTTCGCAATCAATCGCGATGGGAAATGCAACGAGTGAATTAAAACAGGCAGCCAACTGGCATTGTCCGACGAATGATGAAGACGGTGTAGTCTTGGCTTTGAAAATGATTGACAACTTTATTACATAATTATAGGATGCTGATCCAGTATTTGAACTAGGAGGATAATATGGCGAATGATATTTCTACATTATTAAAAGTAGCAGAAATGTATTATTTAGATAGGATGAATCAAAACGATATTGCGAAAATAATTGGGGTATCACGTCCATCCATTTCTAGAATGCTGGAGGAAGCACGAGAGAAGCAGATCGTTAAAATCACGATCGAAGCGCCTTTTGAACGTAACAATGCGTTAATGACGAAATTAAAAGAAAAGTTCGATCTTTTGGAGGTTATTGTTGTAAAAAGCTTGGGAGATTATGAATTCAATCTCGACAATGTAGGTAAAGCTTCAGCTGATTATATCAACGGAGTTTTAGCGGATGACAAGCTTTTAGGGATTTCGTGGGGGAGAACCGTTGAAAAAATGGTTAAATACTTCCCAGATCATGAGCTGAAAAATGTCCATGTGGTCCAGCTGACTGGAAGCTTAGGTCCGAACCGAACAGTGATGGATGGGAATGAGCTAGTTTTTCGCTTGGCTCAAAAATTAGATGGTCGCCATGAATTCTTCAATGCACCAGCGTTTGTCAACTCCCGTAAGCTGCAGGAAGAACTGCTGGCTCAGCCGCAAATTGATTTGAATATTTCGCTGGGACGCAAGATTGATGTGGCTTTTAGCGGAATCGGAAATATCGAAACGACGCGGAATACGCTCGTCTCTTCAGGGATCTTAGATAATCGTGATTTGAATGATTTACTCGCTGAAGGAGCTGTGGGAACAATGATTGGTCGGGCCTTTGATGTCGAAGGAAAAGAAATTCAATACCGTAATCAGTTCCCGATTTCTAGTGGTCTAGATTCACTTCGACTATCCCCAATCAGCATTGGTGCAGTCTGCTCAAAAAAAAGAGCAACAGCAACCCTTGGTGCAATCAATGGTAAATTAATCAATGTTTTGATTTGTGATGAGGAAGTCGGTTATGAATTGTTGAATAGTTAATTTAGTTGTACTGAGTTTATAGAATAGCAAATAACCTCTTCCTTTAAAAAAGGAAGAGGTTATTTGTGTTTTGGAGAATTTGCTAAATAAAAGCTTTACAACCGATAAATGTGTCTGCTGGATTTGTTTACGATGGTAATATCACCTTTGTCATAACGATGTCGTGTTTGAGAGTATTCAAAGGGCTGATCGTTTTCCAGATACACCGTTTGTTCGATTTCTAAGACAGGGTCGTCTGGCTGACAGTGAAGGTATTCAATGTCATATTGATCAGGTTTGTCTGCTTTGATTCTACGATGCGATTGACCAAATTTTAAATGCAAGTCCTCTTGGATATACTGATAGATCGAGCTCTTTAAAATTTCTTCACTGATTCCTGGAATTAGTAAGACAGGCATCACCGTGTATTCAATCGCTAAGGGCTCGTCGTCCAGCATACGAAGTCGAATAATATCATAGATTGGATCATTTTTACCGATCTTCAGTTTTTCTTGATCCTTTTCACTGGGGAAGGTCACACCAAAGGAAATAATTTTACTGTTTAGATTTCCTAGGTGCCCCAGTTTTTTTGTCATGCCGCCATAAATACTAGCGTCATAATCATAGACCGATTCAGGTCCCTTTACATAAGAACCTGATCCTTGTCGTCCTTCGATTAATCCCTCGATTTGTAGGCTTTTCAACGCTTTTTGGATTGTTACGCGGCTTGTGGTGTAAAGCTTCGCTAATTCTGCTTGATTCGGTAATCTAGAGTTTTTTGGGTAAACACCATCGATAATCTGCTTTCTTAGGTCTACTGCGATATCTTGATAAAACGCCATTTTTCTTCTCCCTTAATGTTGAAAAGTAAGTTGATAAGCCTGAGGTTTACAAATTTTTCAGAAAAAGATACTTGAATTTACAAATTTTTATAACTGTATTAGATTGGCAATGTAATCGATTACTAAAAAGATTGATATTCCGATTTTATCATGATTTTTTATAAGTTGTAAAAAGAGTATAGCATAGTTGAAAACTAAAAAAGCAAGAATCAATTACGAGGAGGAGTATTATGGAAAACGGCTTTATGGGAAAACTTACGGAAGTTCTTGGTAACTTTGCGACGAAGGTCAATTCATTTCGTTACATCATGGTAATCAAGAATGCTTTTGCTTCCTTAATCCCAGTTATCATTACCGGAGCGTTTGGGACCTTGTTCTCAGCGATGGTATTTGACAATGAAAATGGTTTAGCGAGAATCAAGGCACTGAGCTTTTTAGCAGAATTGAAACCGATATCATCAGCTGTAAGTTATGTTACTTTGAGTTTTCTAACGATTTACGCAGTTTTTCTGATCGGTATCGAGTTGGCCAGGTTGAACAACGTGAAAGGCATTTTTCCGGGAATTGTCGCGGTGATGAGCTATCTATCAGTCAATCCTTTTGTCTATGAATATGTAAATGCTGATAATATCACTGTCATAGCTGAAAATGTTCTAGCGAAACAATATACAGATACGAAAGGATTATTCCTCGGGATGTTTGTGGCGATTGCTTCGATTGAGCTGTATTGTTGGCTAGGACGCCAAGAACGTTTGAAGTTAAAAATGCCAGATACTGTTCCCACCAATGTATCAAAAAGCTTCTCAGCTTTATTTCCAACCATATTAACGGTAGCTATCATTGCAACTGCGGGTTTTGTAATAAAAGCGGTGACGGGAATGTACGCGTATGACATTATTTACAATATTGTACAGCGACCGCTCGAAGGGATCGTTCAAGGCCTGCCAGGAATCCTACTGCTTATGTTTATCGCGCAGGTGTTCTGGGTCATCGGAATCCATGGAAACCAGATGGTAAAGCCTGTGCGTGAACCGTTACTGTTGGCTGCCATCGCTGTGAATACCGAAGCCTTTGAAGCAGGAAAAGAAATCCCTAATATTATCACAATGCCTTTTTGGGATATGTATATGAGCATGGGCGGTTCAGGGGTTACGATCGGTTTATTGATCGCAATTTTATTCGTTAGTAAACGAGACGATATGCGAGAAATCACCAAATTATCCTTGGCTCCCGGAATTTTCAATATCAATGAGCCGGTAATTTTCGGAATGCCAATCATGCTTAACCCGATTTTAGCAATCCCATTTATTGCGACCCCATTGATCACCGGGACGATCGGTTATATAGCGACATCACTTGGTTTTGCGGCAAAAGCGGTGGTGATGGTCCCTTGGCCGATGCCGCCTATCGTGAATGCTTATCTTGCGACAGCAGGTGATATTGGTGCAGTGGTTACTCAAATTATTTGTATTATCGTATCCATCTTGATCTATTTACCGTTTGTTAAAGTTTCGAACAAAGCAGCAATAAAAAATGCGTAAAACTACTATGAACTAGGAGGTAACTAATGGAAATTTCAATTCCGAAAGATTTTATAATTGGAGCAGCAGCATCAGCTTGGCAAACAGAGGGCTGGAAAGGTAAAAAAGCAGGTCAAGACTCTTTTATCGACAGCTGGTATAAAAACGAAAGATTTGTTTGGCACGAAGGATACGGTCCAGCCGTGGCGACGAATTTCATGGAAAATTATGAGAAAGATATCGCGCTGATGAAGGAGATTCATTTGACTCATTATCGAACCTCCATCAATTGGGCACGCTTTTTTACAGACTACGAAAAGTTGATCGTAGATGAGGAGTATGCCGCACACATTGATGAGATCATTGATAGGCAGATCGAAGCAGGTGTAGAGCCGATGATCTGTTTAGAGCATTACGAGGTGCCTTCATATTTGCTGGATACCTATGATGGTTGGTCTTCTAAACACGTCCTTGAACTATATGTGCAATACGCGCAGATTGCTTTTGAGCGATATGGTGATCGCGTGAAAAATTGGTTCACTTTTAATGAACCGATTGTCGTTCAAACTAGATGCTATTTGGATGCTGCGCGCTGGCCGCATGAACAAAACACAAAAAAATGGATGCTATGGAATTATCATAAGGCCTTAGCAACAGCCAGAGTCGTTGAAAGCTATCATCGGACACAAGATGACGGACGGATCGGCTGCATTTTGAATCCTGAAATGGTCTATCCTCGATCAAGTTCAGTTGAAGATGTTCAGGCAGCGAAGATGTATGATCTATTCTTTAATCGTGTGTTCTTTGATCCCATGATTAACGGCGAATATTCTGAAGAGCTGATTCAAGTATGTAAAAAACATGAGATTTATTTTGATCCGACAAACGAAGAACTTGAGGTTATCAAAAACAATCCTGTTGATTTTCTTGGAATCAATCAGTATTATCCAAAGCGCGTCCGTGCGCCAAGATATGCTTGGAATGACCAAACACCCTTCCACCCAGAAGCCTATTATGAAAGCTTTGATCTTCCTGGAAGACGAATGAATAACTCTCGCGGCTGGGAAATCTACCCAGAGATTATGTATGATATGTCGATGTATCTAAAAGATAATTATCGCCCAATTCCATGGTTGATCACAGAAAATGGAATGGGACGTGAACAAGAGGAATTATATAAAAATGAGGATGGGATTGTTCAGGATGATTATCGTATTGAATTCATCTCGCAACATCTCTACCATTTATTGCGAGGAGTTAAAGATGGCTCAACCTGTGAGGGGTATATGCTTTGGGCCTTTACTGATTGTGTTTCACCTATGAATGCTTTTAAAAATCGCTATGGGTTGGTTCGCATTGAGTTGGATAAACAACGTACGCGATCATTGAAGAAATCTGCCTATTGGTATCGTTCATTAGTGGATGATCGGAAGCTTATTGTTGAGGATGAAAAAGATTTTAAATAGAAAAATGCTCTCCAATCATTTGTATAAATAGTTGGAGAGCATTTGTTTTACGGCTTATTTACTTGTCCTTGTAGCTGGGTCGAGTTTGCGTTCGACGATACTCAAAATCCAGTCGGTCATGATTGCCATTAAAGCAGTTGGTAAAGCTCCCGCTAAAATGATGGCGGTTCCGTCTGTTGCATTGGTTCCGCGAATAATAATATCACCTAAACCACCAGCTCCAACAAAGACACCGATGGCAGTAATTCCGATCGCTACGACTAGTGCGTTTCGAATACCGGCCATAATCACCGAAACAGATAATGGAAGCTCAATCATATATAGCCGCTGCCAATTGGTCATTCCCATGCCGGTTCCAACATCCAATGCATTTTTATCGACTTGACGCATGCCAGTATAGGTGTTTTTGATGATCGGCAGCAGCGAGTACAAGAACACGGTCAAAATTACGACGTTAACTCCAAGCCCCATTCCAATCATTAAAACGGAAATCATCGCTAAAGAAGGGATGGTTTGGATAACATTGGCTAAACGAATTACCCAGTTTGCTAATTTTGTATGACGAGCAATGAAAATCCCCAGAGGAATCCCCACGATCGCCGCAAAAATCACCCCGTAAATCGAAATCAGAAAGTGGCGTATAAATTGGGCAAAAATAATACTGCCATTCGTTTGATAATATTGAATGAATTGTTGAAATGTATTTAGATTTTGCATTACGCTCACTTCCCTTCGAAATAGTTATGTTCTTTTAGAAAATCTTCTGCAACGATTTGTGGTTCCACAAGGTCATTGTCTGCTCGGTAATTAAGTCTTTGCATTTCTTCAGTAGAGATTTTTCCCGCTAAACGTTCCAACGCGTCTTTGACCTTGGGATCAGTTTTCAATAATTTATTTGAAACGATCGGTGCTGCGTCATAAGGTGGGAAGAATCGCAAGTCATCTTCTAGCATTACAAGGTCATAGCTGGCGATTCGTCCATCTGTTGAATAGCCAAGAACGATATCCATTTTTTTCGCGGACAACGCATCATAGACGAGGCTGACCTGCATAGGCAAAATGGAAGAAAACTCAAAACCGTAGGCTTGTTTAAAGCCCTCGTAGCCATCACCTTTTCGCGTGATCCAAGAAGTATCTACTCCAGCTTTTAATTCTCCTGCAACGCGCTTTAAATCACTAACCTTTCTCAGGTTGTATTTTTCTGCTGTGTCTTTTCGAACTAAGAATACATACGTATTGTCAAAACCATAAGAAGGGAGCCAGGTTTGATCAAAACGCTTCTCAAATTCATCATGGACGATAGTAAAGGCTTTTTTAGGATCCTTTTCTGCAGGTAACTGCAGGATGGAAGATAAATCCGTTCCTGTATATCGTGCGGATGAGATGGAAGCATCGTCTTTCAACATCGCTTGGTGATTGATCATATTGGTGGCTAAGTTATTGATCACTGTCGTTTTCTTGTCAGTATAATGTTCAACCATTCCAGCAGTGATACTTCCAAGTATCTGCATTTCTGAGGTGATTCCCCCAGTAACAGCGATAGTATCTTCGTCATCGTTGGAGGCTAGACCAGGAAAGGAACAGCTGCTTAGGAACAATAGAGAAAGTCCCATTAAAATGAAAATCTTTATTTTTTTCATGGATTAATCCTCCTTCCTTAGTGCTGCCGGAGTCATCCGATCTTCCAATAAACCTAGAAGCTGATCGATGATCAATGCCATTAAAATAACAGGGACAGTACCTGCGATAATCAAAGGAGGTTGAAAGTTGTTTAGTCCACTGAAAATAAGGTCGCCTAGGCCGCCTGCGCCAATATAAGAAGCGAGTGTGGCCCATGCGATTACATAGACAGCTGCTAAACGAATTCCTGCCATGATCGTAGGAATCGCTATAGGCAATTCCACTGTAAAGATCGATTGCAGGTTGGTCATTCCCATTCCTTTTGCAACGTCCCGATAATTACGATCAACATTTTTCATCCCGATAAAGGTATTTCGCAAAATCGGCAAAAGTGAATAAATAAACAGTGCGATAATCGCCGGAAATTTCCCTACACCGAAAAAAGGGATCATCAATGCTAACAAGGCAAGTGAAGGAATGGTTTGTAAAACGCTGGCGATCCCGATCACTAAATTAGAAATTTTTGGCAAACGGGTCAATACGATCCCTAAAGGAACAGCTACGAGAATTCCTAGGCCTAAAGCGATGGCTGAAATATATAAATGTTCAGCGCTTTTTGTCAGCATTTGTCCACCATATTCATTGATGAATGCTTGCATAATTACGCCTCCTCACTACTGATGTTTTCGGCCGCATCTCCGAAAGTATCTTCCTCGCCCCAAAGAACATCATAGATAATATCCACAAGAGAAACTCTTGTTAAGATCCCCACAAGATGATTGCCTTCATCTACAACAGGCACATATTTTACGCCACGTTTTAGAATACGTTGTAGGCTATCTCGCACCAAAGCCGCTTCTTTAACATAGAATACCTTTGGATTAATGATATCACCGATGCTTGTTGCTTTTCCTCGGCGGCGTTCGCGGTCGATTGTTTCAACGTCAACGAAGCCCTTCAGGACATTTTCTTCATCAACGACCAATAAGGTATCTACCCGTTTTTCTCGCATCAGACGAATCGCATTTTGCAAACTTTTTTCTGGCGTGATAGAAATAGCTGTGTGCATCATGATCTCACCAACTGTTGTGGTATCTGGTTTTGCTTGCAATAAGCGGTCTTCACCTAATAATTCTTCAACAAACTCATTGGCTGGATTTTGCAAAATATTTTCTGGTGTATCAAATTGAATGACTTTTCCGTTATCCATAATGGCGATCCGGTTCGATAATTTTAACGCTTCATCCATATCGTGAGTAACGAAGACGATCGTTTTACCTAACCGTTCTTGCAAATCCTTTACAAGATCCTGCAAAGAATCACGAGTAATCGGATCTAAGGCTCCGAAAGGTTCATCCATTAAAATGACATCCTGATCAGCTGCAAGCGCACGAACAACCCCGATTCGCTGCTGTTGTCCACCAGATAATTCGTGTGGATAACGATCTAGCATATCTCGTGGTAATTCTACTAGGTCAATCATTTTCTCTGCTGTCTTGTTTTGCTCTTCCTTGTCGACTTTCAATAGTCGTTGTACAAGAGTAATGTTGTCACGAATCGTCATATGCGGCATCAAACCAATATTTTGAATAACATAGCCAATTTGGCGTCGTAATTCAACGGGATTTTTCTTTTGGATATCCTCTCCGTTGATTCGAATCGTTCCCTTTGTTGGATCAATCATACGATTGATCATTCGCATGGTTGTTGTTTTTCCGCTCCCACTAGTCCCAATCAAACAAATAAATTCACCCTTATTAAAAGAAAGGTTGACGTCTTCCACTGCTACTTTGTTTCCATTATAAATTTTAGAAACGTGGTCAAATTCAATCATCTTCTGTGCTCCTTTTTAATCGTTGGAAATCTTCCAATTTTTTCTTTTTTTACGGTCGATACATTTTGTTAGAACTCAAGTGAGAACAGCAAAAAGTATCAATTGAATGTAAAAAAATGAACATAGTTATGATTTTAGTATGCAACAAGAAGCGTTTAAAAACAAATAGACCGCTTCTTTTTGGTCAAAAAGAAGCAATTTGAACTGATTTCACTGAAAGAAGAATAACATTTTTAGAATGTTTTTTTCGAGTACTTTGACTCTTCGCAACGTTTAGCAGAACTCATAAAAAACATTTTTCTGGACCTTAAGAAAAATTTTGACAAATTTGCTCTTTTTTCTATTGGTATCGTGAGAAAGAAAACAGCACAGTGCTTTTCAATAGGATTGACCCATGATAGAATAGCGGAGGAAAAGAGGAGAAGCTATGTTAACCACAGAAGATTTTGATTTTGATTTACCAGAAGAATTAATTGCCCAGACCCCTCTAGAAAAACGCGACAGCTCGCGTCTATTAGTGTTAGATCGAGAATCTGGCCAAATCGAGGATAAGCATTTTGATGATATTATTGAAGAGTTGAATCCAGGAGATGCCTTAGTGATGAATGATACACGGGTATTGCCTGCTCGTTTATATGGCGAGAAGCCTGAAACTGGAGGACACTTGGAAGTATTATTGCTGAACAACACCCAAGGAGATGAATGGGAAACTCTGATCAAGCCAGCGCGTCGTGCGAAAGTCGGCACTCAGATTGTTTTTGGAGATGGCCGTTTACGGGCAGAAGTGAAGCAAGAATTAGAGCACGGTGGGAGAATTGTTGAGTTTTCCTATGAAGGAATCTTTTTAGAAAACTTGGAGTCTCTTGGTGAAATGCCACTGCCACCATATATCAAAGAACGTTTGGAAGATCCAGAGCGTTACCAAACTGTATACGCAAAGGAAAACGGCTCTGCCGCAGCGCCAACAGCTGGATTGCACTTCACGCCAGAATTGCTAGAAAAAATCGCTGCTAAAGGTGTGAAATTGGTTTACTTGACCTTACATGTAGGCCTTGGCACATTTCGACCAGTGAGTGTTGAAAATATAGCTGAACATCAAATGCACAGTGAATTTTATCGCTTAACGGAAGAAGCTGCTGCTCAGTTAAATGATGTTCGTGACAGTGGTGGAAAAATTATTGCAGTAGGGACAACGTCGATCCGTACCTTAGAAACGATCGGGACGAAATTTTCTGGGGAAATCAAAGCAGATAGTGGCTGGACCGATATTTTCATCACACCCGGCTATGAGTTCAAAATTGTTCAAGCCTTTTCAACCAATTTTCACTTGCCCAAATCAACATTAGTGATGCTGGTAAGTGCGTTTGCTGGACGTGAGAAAACGTTGGCTGCTTATCACCACGCTATCGAGGAACGTTATCGCTTTTTCAGTTTTGGCGATGCGATGTTTGTGAAGTAAAGGGATCAAAAGGTAAGGCACTAGATACAGACAAGTATTTAGTGCCTTTTTGTCGTTGAAAACATGGCCTTAGAAGCTAAAGCAGGAAGAAAAACTGACAGCTATCTTGAAGTAAGGAATTCATTTTTCGAAACCCATGAAAAATGAGTTTTAATCTCGCCACGCCTACGATTCGACTAAAGTGTTCAACATTTTTGATAGTCTAAAACTTTATCATAGCGGATATTAATAATAAATACTGCGAAAAGTCGAACTCGCAAAAAAAGCCAGGCTCTCGATAAGCCTGGCTGTTTGTATGTAAATACTGATATATCAACGGTTCCAAGGAGTTGGGAAGTGAGGTGGCTTAAATTTTGGCTTAACTTAATCAATTTCGATCTTACTCATCTTTTTTTCTTGATGATGGCAGCAACGTTGTTAATGCGCCTCTCAATTGATCCTCACTACGTTTTGTGACATGCGCGTAGATTTTAGCCACCATTGCGGTGTCGACGTGCCCTACCCTGTTTGCGACCGCTTTTAACGTGACTCCGTGCTGTACAAGCAGAGATATATGCGTGTGTCGAAATCCGTGCCCGTCGATTCGTTTGAGCTTTTCGCCAATTTCTTCGTCCATCAGATCTTGAATTCTGATGCGCCATTTACGAATTCCGGTTGTTGACAAAAACTGAGTTCCATCTTTGTCACGATTATTAGTGAAAATAAGCCAGTTTTCATTCCAATCTGAATAGTTCGCCTTTTGTATTTCGCGCCATTCTTTCAACACACTAAGAGTATCTTCATCAATTGAAATACGTCGCGTAGATGACCTATTTTTTGTACGTTCAGCAATGTATTCGCCTTCTTCACTAGCAGTAACAGCGCGGTGAATGTACATTGTAGCTGATTCAAAATCTAGATCTTTCCACATTTGAGCACGTACTTCTTGCGAACGAGCACCCGAAAAAGCTAACAAAAAATAAAAAGCATACTGTTTATAATTTCTCTTGTGATTATTTTCTGCTAAACGCTTAGAAATTTTTAAGAATAAATCGAGTTCTTCTTCTTCGTAAAAATCATCAATTTTGGATCGCTCTGAACCTGCTTTTTTTCGTGGTGTATCAACGTTTTTCGCAGGGTTTTTCGTTATCATTTCTAATTTGTACGCTAGATAAAATGGTTCAACAAATCGACGAAACATCAAATCACAGCACACAAATCGTTTTGACAGCTCGACAGAGTAATCGTTGACCATGAAAGGTGTTATTTCATCTAATTTCATGTGACCAAATTTGGGGAGGAAATGATTCTTGTACATACCTTTTAACTTTTTAGTTGTTGCAGGCTCGCGTGTCTGTTCAAACTTTTCAATCCAAATTTCGTACATATCTTTGTAAGATAAATTGTTTTTCTTAGTATTTTCCCAGTATTCACCTTTATCAACCTGCCGCTCAATTTCGCCAGCAAACAGCTTAGCCTCTTTTTGAGTACGAAATCCTCGTTTGCGAGTAGACGCTCGTTTGCCCGTGCGGGGGTTGATACCAAGCGGAATTTGTGCGGTGTATGTACCATTTTTTTCTTGCTTTATTGATGCCATAATTTTTGTCAGTCCTTTCGTTGTGACCAGCCGTTTAAGGCTCGATCCTGATATCGAAAGGTTGACTGAATGATGTGTACATCATTTTGTTTTCGCTCCTTTTTTTACTATTTAATAGGTAGAGATTTCTAAAGATGATTGTTTTGATTACTGATAGCACCTATGAGAACACCATTTATCTCAAATTTATGTGATTCGTTATCAGTCAACACGAACGTTTCATATGTTGTATCGTTGCTATCTGGTTCCAGAATCGTCGTGCGAGGTGTCGTATAATAACGTCTGATATGATATACCTCATCAATCTGGAATAGTATGATTTCTCCATCCTGTGGCAACAAATTAGGTGCTATAGCCACTATGTAGCCCATCGGAGCGGATTTGTTTATAACATCACTGTTCATGATGACTGCATAAGTATCTGAATCTTCTATCAACCACTCGCGCGCAAGTGTGGTTGTGTCTAACTCGTCAGCATCCTGCAAACCATTCTTGTCATCGAAAATATACTTAATCTGTATATTGCTATTATCAACCAGCAATCTACGTGAAATGTCTTCATCTGATGAGACGATTGGTTCTGTGCTAAGGTTTTCTGTAGCAATGTTCAGAAGATTTGCTATTCTTGCGAGGGTCGGTTGATCTATATCTGTTTGACCTCTCTCAGCACGAGATAGCGTCGAGTGATTCATATTTACTTGTTGAGCTAAACTTCTTACTGATATACCGCGACTTTCGCGAGCTGTTCTGACAATACTTCCGATTTTCTCGCGGTATACTTGCTTATCTGTTTTTCTATCCGACAATCTAGTTCACACCCTTCTCGGTTCATATTTGAACCTCTTTTCGTAATTTTAACACATATATCAGCAGAAATGAAACGCAAAGAGAAAAAATAAAAATAGTTGATAAAAAGTGTTGCGAAATTGAACCGGTGTGTGATATAATGAAATCAAGATAAAGATAAGGAGATGAGATTGATGAAGAGAAAAATAGAAAAAGCTATGACTGCAAATCAAGCTTTGGAAATGCTAGCAGTCGGTTTGACAAACACAGAGTTGGCTGAACTACTCGATGTTTCACGTACTGCTGCTGTGCAAAAAAGAAACGGAGCTCGTAGCGTAACACTTAAAGACCGACAAAAAATGATATCAGTTTTTGATCTGAATGATGAAGACATACTACATCTGATGAAAATATAATTTTTTTTAATCCGAATGGTTCAAAAATGAAACAGAGGTGAGATCACATAATGAATATTACATTAGAGGAAGAAACAATCAATCAGCTAGTAGCAAAAGTCACAGAGCGAGTATTGCAGAAATTACCAATTTTTAACGAACAGCAGCCAATTGCAAATGATAAAAACGACAATCGTTACATGAATCAAAAACAGGTTTGCGAATACTTACAAGTATCAGCTCACACAGTCAACAAATACATACAGGCTGGCTTACCGATCATCCAGATTGATGACGGAGGCCGCACATACTACGATCGGGATGACGTAGACGAATTTATGGCGAATCATAAAATATCAACAAAGTGTTAACAGCGTTGCAAAGTGCAACGAAGGGGAGCAAAAAAAAACAGAAAGAGGTTTTTTAAAATGAATATTCAAGTAATCGAAACTGAGAAAAAAATTGGAATTGTGTCAGATTATAACAAAACGTGGATTGCACATGCGAGAAAACTTGGCGGCAAATGGGATGGAGATAAAAAAGCATGGTTTTTCGATAAGAAAAAACAAGACATTATTGATGATGTGCTGCTAGAAATTTTCGGTGAGTCACCTTTTTCAGATGAAGATGTCAAGCGCGTAGATATTAAGATTAATGCGATAGATTTTGTAAATGATGATACGATTCGCGTCGGAACAATTATTGTAGCTGTGCGTCGCTGTCGTGACTATGCAGTGCAATTAAAAAATGGCGCTTATGTCTCAAAAGGCGATTTTCCAGCGTCGGGCGGATCAATGAAATATCCATGTTGTAAACCTGACGAAAACGTTGAAATGATTGTTCCTAATTTTCCATTGTCGATTTTAGCTGGCATTGACAAAGAGCTATACACGATCATTGACGACGAAGTTAAACAACAAGATGAGTTGATTCGTGAGAAACAGAAGCTCGAAAAAAGATTAGCTGAAATCAATTTATTACTAGCAATGTAATAACGCACAACCGTTACTTGGTGGCAAAAGGCAGGTTCGATTCCTGCCAACGGTGTGTCGATCGAAAAAAAGGGATCGAAAAAAATCAAAGAAAGAGGTTTTTAACATGGATATTTTAAAAAAGAATGTTGTTGTCGTTTTAGATGAATACGAGGATGGCGCTGTGTATACTACATTAGAAATTAATTGGGATGGCTGCCAAAAGTGGGTCAATGATCACAGTCACAATGGTTGTATGCCAATTCCATCGCGGCGATGGATGTCAAAAAAAGCACTTGAAAAAGCTAAAGAAATACGTTCATATCGCAATCGAGATTTTTATGAAAGCAAAGAACAATTAGCACAATTAGAACAGATTCCCCCAGTTTTTCGTTCATTGAATTACTACTAGAAAACAGCAAAACAACCGCACCCGGTGGCAAGAGATGGGTTCGATTCCCATCTGCGGCATTCGCATGGCACGCAAACAAAAAACGCAAACAGAATGCGATCAAATCAAAAATCTACTATGTAAAGGAGAGAAGAAGACAATGACGAATAAGGAAATCGTAGCAAGAAACATCACGCTGAACTATCAAGCTATCATCGGACCGCGAAATTACGGCGGAGATAGGGTTTATTCAACAGTGATTATGATTGCAAAATCTGATGATGCATTGCTTTCTGAAATCAGCGATGCGATTGACGATGTGATCGCAAAAGCAAGTGAAAAGGGTGGAAAGTTCGAAAATCTGGATGATGAAACAAAAGAGAAGATCGCTATAGCGACGCTTCATGACGCAGACGCAGAAGGTAATGAAGCGATGGCTAATCACTATTACTTACGTGTTTCTAGTAAAACCAAACCTCTTGTAATCGATCTTGATGGTCAAAACCTAACAGGCATCGATGATGTTTACGATGGTGTGATCGCATCAGTAGTGTTCAAACTTTACGCATACGCATTTACTCCAGCTGGGAACGGTGATCGAAAGTATGGGATCAAAGGTGAGTTGATTGGAGTAGTCAAAGTTAATGAAGGCGAACGAATCAATAATACGATCAGCGCTACGACATTACTAGATAAAGTGATGAATAAATCAGCACAAAGTCAAAGTGTTGACAGCGCTGATGCGTACAATAATCCATTTGATGATGGTGATACAAATGAGTGATAAAAATCTAAACATCGCTGTCGCTGCAAACTTGAAGCAATCCGTTTGGGATAACGTAGAAGGTAAATGGTCATCATTAGTTAATAATTTCAAACAACCAGTCATTACGTCCGAAACGTTCGATGAGTTTCAAGCAATGGATAAAGGCGAACGCGGTCCAATAAAGGATGTAGGCTCGTTCGTGGGTGGCGTATTACTCAATGGAAGACGATCAAAACACAGCATTTTACGACGTGATCTTATCACGCTTGACATCGATTTTCCAGATCAATCGGCAGAGGAAATTTGGGAGAAGATTGCTGCGACAGGATTAACAGTTGCTGTGTACACTACACATTCAGCGACTGTTGATGATCCTCGTATGAGGGTTGTAGCACCGCTATTTTATCCTGTTTCATCAGACGATTACGAACCTCTCGCGCGAGCCTTTGCGGCTGTAATCGGCATCGGGATGGATGCTTTCGATGACACAAGCTATCAAGCTGAACGTCTTATGTTCTTACCATCAGTTTCCCAAAATGGTTACTTCTATTTTAATCATCAGAATGGTCAGTGGATTGATCCAAAAGTTGCTTTGACATCGTTTTATAAGGACTATACAGATGCAAATGAATGGCCGCGAAGTACGCGCGAAGAACAGCGCAAGATGAGTTATGGAATCAAAAAGTTAGTAGCAAAATGTACAAACGAAGACGATTCCGTGACGCTGCAAAATGCGTTCAACACTGTCTACGATGTTGATTCAGCAATCGAGGCATTTCTGACAGAAGTTTATTGTTATGCAAGCGCTAATAGATACACGTATCTGTTAAGTAATTCAGGTGTTCAAGATGGTTTGGCTGTGTACTCAGATGGTGGGTTTGCTTCATTTCATGATACAGATGCTGCACGTGATCCTTGGAGCTTTGATGCCTATGGGCTTGTGATGGCTCATCATTTTGGTACTGATTACGAAGCAAAATTAATGATGGATGAATGGATCAATGATGAATTACAGAATGTTGTTGAGAAACAAAAAGAACTACTATTAAAGAAAGTAAAGAAAGTTGCGAGCAAGGAGGTTAATCGCGATGTCAAATAGATTTTCACAAAAAGCAAAAGAGCAAGCTGACGATAAAAAATCGAACGTCGTTAATCTTCCTAATTCAGCCGATTTGCCTGGTTGGTTCGAAGAAACAAAAGGACACATCACAATCTCCTACTACAATCTTGCACAGCATGTGCTCGCAAAATGCCCAGCGATGGCAGATCAAATGGAGTTTGTCATCTATAATCCAAAATTGGGGTATTGGACAAGCAACACTGAGCCCTTTTTAAATCGTATCGTCAGCAATGAATTTCTAAGAAAAGAACGTAAAAACAACATGATTAAGGAAGTAGAAACATCAATTTTGGCTCAAGTTTCTTGCGATGACACAGAGCAACTTCCTCGACCTGTGATCGGAAAAGTCGCTTTGAAAAATGGTGTGTACGATATGAAAACAGGTGTGTTTGAGAGAAATGGATTCAAGCCGGAATACTATCTGAGAACAGCACACAACATAGAATACGACGAAACCGCCACTTGCGATGCTTTCGATAAGTTCTTGATGTACATAACCAACAATGATGAAGGCAAAGTGAAATTCATTTACGAGTGGTTGGGATCGTTGTTTTGGACAGAGATGAGATCGAAATTCATGCAAAAGATTCTGTTCCTCTATGGAAACGGCGGGAGCGGAAAGTCCATCATCATACAAGTTGCAAGAGCGCTTATTGGCGAGGCTGCAACCGTAGATGTCGATATTAATGAGATGAAGCCAGACAATTTTGGCGTTGATGTCTTACATAATGCAAATTTGGCGATTGATGCTGACACCGCGATCCCCTCGATTAAAGACACGACTATTTTACGAAAAATGTCCGGTGGCGATGCAATCAGTGCCAAACGTAAATTTAAGAACAATGTAACGTTTCGAACATATGCAAAACTAGTTGTATCGTTTAATAAAATGTTTCACATTTTAGATGAGAATGGGGAAATTCGACGACGTGCAATACTTTTGAGTATTTTTTCTGATGTTGACGATGTTATTGCAGAAGAAGAAGGATTTCACGTAGATCATGACATTTTGCCAGAAATGTCAGGCATTTTTAACAAAGCTGTGAAAAGCTTCATGGATGCATATAATCGCCGTAGTTATAACATTACAACGGAAATGGAACAAGAAAAAGAGCTGTGGCTTGATGGTAACGATAAGGTTATCCAATTTATCAATGATGCAATTGAGCATGAGATGGTGTATCAACGCGAAGATGGTGAAATTGAGAAAAAAGAACTGTACTACCGTTTTCTGGTTTGGGACAAACTCAACGACAATTCAAATAGCGCAATGGGTCAAAATGAGTTTTATCGTCGTGTTGGAAACATGGGTTACAGCGTAGAACGAAGTAAGAATGAAATTAGTGTCTATGATAAGCCAACTCTGGAAAATATTTATATCCACAAAACAGGACAAATGAAAGATAAGATACCAAAACAAAAATCTCGTCCACGCGTGTTCGTTGGCTTGTCTAATTCACCAGCATGACCGCAGATTTGATTTAAAAATCGGTTATAAAAATGGACGAGAGCACACTTTTTTGGACGAGAACAAGGAAAAATGGACGAGAACGAGCTTTTTTGGACGAAATGGACAAAAACCGGACGGGCAAAACATTGATATACCGGGGTTTATAAGAGTTTTTGCCCAAATATGACCATTTTTTTTATAAAAAGTATATATAAGAAAAGGGTTATACATATATATGATTTTTGTCACAAAAACAACGGTTTTTTGGACGGGAATCACGGTAAACGGCGGTGTGAAGGCATTCTGTCCGTCCAAAAATTTACGCTTTCGTCCAAAAAGAGGCATCCTCGTCCAAAAAGAATGCTTATCGTCCAAAAATACCAGCGGTTCGTCCAAAAAAATAGGAAACATACAGACATATAGTGAAAAATACCTAAAAAGGAATGTGAGAAAAATGGAAAAAACAATCACAGTAAAAAACGAAGCAGAATATCAAGAATTTGTACAACTGGTTGATCGACTAAAAGCAGCTGGTCACGATGTTGATGTTGTCGACATCCCTGCACCTTTCGGAACAGGATTCTTCAAAGATAAAAATGTCCACGAAATCGCGATTGTCGATAGTGAACACTACCGCAAATGGACTTTGCAAGATTTTGTAGATGAAATCGAATTCGTCAACGGAAGACCATTAACATCGAAATATGTTCACGCAGCAGAAGATGAATCCATCGCAAACATTTACGCGTATCTAACTGGTCCATTAAATAGATTCGGACAATTAATGACTCGGATAGCTGAGCAAAACGAACATGATATGACGGCAGCATTATTATCATATCTTTATGATATCAAGTTGTTTGAGACGATTGATGTGTTAAAAGAACGAACATATGACGAGCTGTTTAAATTTGATTTAGTTGAAGATGATTCTGATTTGGATTATGAAGAAGCAGATGATTCTAACCTATATCGTGCAGTTGCAGTCGGCGAACTGGCTGTCATATCTGAATATATATAGCGAGCGATTATATGATTGTATGATGAATGCAGACGACGATACGCAAGCGATGTATGTTGATGTATGCAGTGATTTGAAAGCTATGTTTGAGATGATTAATTCATCTCATAACAGATTCAATCAAAGAAAGGCGAGTGTTTAAAATGACAAATCAAAGATTAAGTAACGACGAAAAAGTAAAATCGCTAATTGCAGTTGAGTTGTCTGAATCAAAAAAATTTTATAGATCATTAAGGAAAGCTGAATTAATAAATCATATTGTTTCGCTATCGACATACATAAACACGCAACAGATTTTGTTACGTGAGTTACAGTCAGACAATGAGCGAAAACACAAAGAAATTCTGGAAATCAAAGATATGTATGACGAAGCACGGCTTGATCAAGAAAAAGCAGTGCACGATCGATATAAAGTTCAAAAAGAATTGGCTGAAAAAGAGCAAAGTGAGATCAATTTGCAGGATGGTTTGAACAAAAATAGTGAATCTCAAATTGAAATGATATTGACACGTTTCAAAAACATTTTTACAAAATAGCGGAGGTTTGTACATATGGAATTGAGCAAAGTAGCAATTAGTCACGCTCGTGCAATGCTGCGTAAATATAATCAAACTAAACATGAAGTTTCATTGTACGAGGAAATGGCGCTATATCCTCACAAAGAACACGATAGTAACTTTGGCGGATCACGTTCCGTCGCTGTACATCCGAGCGCTCCACAATTTTCGTACATCGCAAAAATGGATATCCCCGCGGTTGTTCGCCTCCGCGAACTGATCGCAAAAATTGATGAGTTTCGAGCTCAATTATTAGATGAAAATGAACAATCAGTATTAGAATTACGTTATTTGACAGCAGATGTGAACAGGAATGGGCAACGACAAGTAAGAAGTTGGAACGACATCGCTGACGCGATGTACGTGAGCGAAAAGACTGCAAGACGGTATGATGAGCGGCTTGTTCGCGATTTCGCGGAGTATCTGGGTTGGGTAGTTTGACCGTTAAGCTATCTGAAACATGACCGACAACACGCAGATTTACATGTTATATTTTTAGTATAGAAAGTTCCATACAAAGTGACTTTCATCCCTTCTCTCGACGTGGTGGTGGTTTTTCTCTTTCTTTTCCGACATCACGCTCTCCTTTATTATATATATATATAACATTTTTTGAAAAAATATAAAAAATATGTTGCGATATATATTAAAATATGTTATAATTAATAGTGTAACATATTTTACAATTGGAAAGGAGTTGATAAATAATGAAAAAAGTGGTAAAAAGTATTATATTTACGTTTGTTGGATTTGCAACGGGTGCTTTATTAAGTAGTTTTATTACACAACATTTAAATGCTAGTAATAGCGTAGAAGAATATAGGAAATGGGTGTTATGTTTTTTTGTATTTTTTATGGTTTGGCCTTGCGTAAAATTTTTAATATCAAGCAAAGAACAAAAGCAAAAGTCATTAGAAAAAAGTGATAAAAAAAGATTTTTCAGCGCAAGTTTTATTTGGCGGTACGCATCAACACTGTATTTACTAATGTCATGTTTCTTCAACTGGTCGTCTAGTTTCGCATCATTAACTAGTACAACTTTAATTGACATTTTTATAAAAAATGCAGCAGCAGTATTACTATTACCGTTCGGTATTTTGATATTACTAGTAATAAGTGAAATACTACCAACTCTGTTTGGTAAAAAACAAATTAGTTAATAGGAAGAACAGTATCACACTAGAATCTGAAAAAAAATAGAATTTCCAAGTGGACAAAAACAGCAGACAACAGTTGGTAGCTGTTCTTTTTTTATGTCCAATAATAGTAAAAAGTACCTAAAATAGATGGATTGGGGGTGATCTCGTGTCGATTAAAAATGATAAACATCGAAAATTCGCGGAGGAATATGTGCAAGACCTAAATGGCAAGCGTGCGCACACATATATTTGGTACGATACGTGGGGCAGTATGTCGATCGCAAAAACGACGATGGATTACTTTTTGCCGAAGATCGAAACGCCGAAGGGATCAATTGTAGCGTTGGATTTCGAGCATGGTGCTAGTGCGAATAAACAAGCAAACACGGACACAATTTTGTACGGAATGCGCCGGATTCGCGACGCAGGGTATACGGCGATGTACTACAGCTACAAACCTTTCACGTTGCAATATGTTGATTATCAGCGAATTTTAGCAGAGTTTCCTAACTCACTATGGATGGCAGCTTATCCAAATTACAATGTGACACCATCGCCCGTTTGGAGCGTTTTTCCAAGCATGGATGGCGTGGCGATCTACCAGTTTACCAGCACATACGTGGCAGGTGGTTTAGACGGAAATATTGATTTGACGGGTATTACGGATAGCGGATATACAAATAAACCAGCGCCAACACCTGATCCAAGTCCAGAGCCAGAACCAGAAAAAAATTATGAAGAAAAAAGCGGCAGTTACACTTTTAGTGTAAACACGAAAATCCGTAATGGTGTAGGATTAAACGGCGAGTATTCCGGTGTCGACTATGACGCAGGACAATCAGTAAACTATGATCGTATCTATAAAAACATCGATGGTTATGATTGGTTGAGTTATGTGAGTTACAATGGAACACGTCGATATGTCGCGATGATCAGTGCGTCAACCCCGACACCAGCTCCAACGCCCGCGCCATCCGCACCGACAAGGATTGCGCAAAATGGTACTTATCGAGCAAGAAATACTGTTAATGTTCGCAGTGCGCCAAACACGTCAGCAAGTATTGTAGCAACATACGCATCAGGTCAAACATTCGTGTACGATGGCTATGTCGATGCGGGTGGTATCCGGTGGGTGAGCTATGTGTCATACAGCGGACAACGGCGTTATGTTGCGCGCCGAAATCTTGATTGGTCGTACGTTTACGGCGATTGCTATTAAAAAGTGAATACGAAAAGGAAGCCCTCACCGTTATAATGGTGGGGGCTATTTTTGTGCGCAAAAATTATTCAGCTTGAATAATCATTTCCGCAAATTTGAGCGATTCTACTTGCGATTTATATTCCTCACTAATGAAAAAATCTTTTGGCATATCGTCGTTGGGTGTAACCGTCATCTTACAAGTTTCCGTTTCTACGCACACAGTGTCACCTTCAATATAGACTTTACCAACTGAATTTTTGAAATACATAAAAATACCTCCTTTGTTTTAAAGAAGGTACGCAGAAATGCTTGTATTTTTTTCTAAAATCAAGTTAATACGAATCGATAAAATTTCTCACCAAGCATAGAAAGAGAATACTCAAAGTTTTCTTCGCCACCAATCATAATCGACAACTGTATTTTCTTAAATAATCCAAAATCACTCAAACGGTTACAAGCACCTCGTAGTAAATCTTGGTCTTTGTCTTGGTCAGTTATGCGTTCCTCAGTGGTAGAAATCATGTTATTAAAATAAAACGCTAAAACCTCTAATTCTACATTGGATAGTGATGAAAGTAGTTCAACAAAATATTCATCCAAATCAAAATCCTTATTTTCAGTATGCAAAACAAGATTTTTATAAGCATTAACTAAAAATTTTTGTTTGTTTTTTGAATTCACCTTTTCTACTTGCTCGTGAATTGATTCAATAATACCTATCATTCTTTCAGGATCGCTAGAATCCAAAACAGCATGTTCTAGCTTTTCGAATTTTTTACTAAGGTCTTCGTAGAACATTTCAAGTCTTTTGAATCTTTTTTCATCTTGCATTTTAAAATAAGTAGATATCCCTATACCAACATATGGGACAGTTTCTACTAAAGATTGTGCAAAAGCACTTCCCACTTCCTTAAATGGTAATCCATCATCCATAATTTTTCTCCTTTAGGTGAGCTGATCTGTTAGTTAGGATTTTAACATATTTCGACCAGCTCATCACTCTACGTTCTGTATAGAAATGCCGCGATCATCTAAAGTGACTGACTGGTGATAGTTTATGATATAGTAATCGCAATCATGGAAACAATTCACTTTATCACAGTAAAACCGAAACCAGTCTTCGCCAATTTCAAAAATTGCATTCGGTCCTAAATCCCAAAGCGCATCAGCAAGTTCTTCAAAGGAGATATAGCCTTGTTCATACTGCAAAATCGGATTCACAGAATCACTCCTTTTTTAAAAGTCCGCGTTTTTCGAGGTCAATCCCTAAATAGGAATAAACCTTGATTCTATGGTTTTCTTCGATACGTCTCAACTTAAAATAAAAATAATGATCTTGTCCATCAATACAGCGATATCCTGGTATCCTGAAATATGTTAGTTTGCGTCGATTCATTAGATATAGAAATTCATCTTGCAAGGCGAACAGCGGTGCATCAGTAATTACATAATTCATGAAATCTCTGGTAAATTTCTCGGATTTTTCCGTGTGGTAGTCAAATTCCAAATCGTCAGTATTAAGCATTAGGAGATCCAACTCCATTTCTCTTGCGTAGCGAGTTGAATATTATTGATCGAATCAATTGCTACCAATTGCACACCCAACTCAGTATCGGAGACATAAAGCGTGTTACCATTAAACCCCTCAACGACGCCGACGATATCCTCAAAGGCTGTCCCTTCAGCGCCTAATTCAGACATTTGAATTACTACTGCACAACGATTTCTAAAAGAAGTGTCCAAGGTTTCACCAATTTCAATCTCTGACATTGGTTCTTTTCGTTGCCAAACTTTATTTCTATTACTATTGTCTTTTTTCATTTCGGAAGTATGTTCGCTTAAATAGAAGCCCATCCACTTTGCCATCCCACGATCCTCGTAATTTCGAACGTAGGGGTCAGGATGATACGCCATAAATGTTTCGCCCATTTTAAATCATCCTTTCATTGTGTTCTATAAACCATCTAAGCCACCAGCTCCACCATTATGACCGCCTACTAAACCTGCCCGTTTTATACTACGACCAGATTCGAGCGTCGAACTTGCTCGTACTATACTGATAAAGCCATATTTTTCTCGAATCAAGTCCATAGCCTTATCGATTTTGATCCTTTTCTCTTGATCAGACGGATCTTCGAAAAGATCAAGTTGATTACCACTTTCATATACTAAATCAGAGTAGGTGACACCGATGTGCCGCATAAAACTTCGTCCGTCGTAAAATTTGTTAAACAAAAACAGCAACGATTCTGCTAACAGCTTTGTGTCATCGGTTGGAGATATTTTTGTCTGACGACTAAATCCTTTTTTTCCTTCATCCTTACTGTATCCGATAAAAAGATGTACAGTAGTGACTTTAGCTCCTTCACGCCTTAATCTAATCGCAACTTGTTCTGCCATTTCTCGTACAAGTAATGGCATTTCATATCCAGCGTAATCACGGTGCAAGACTTGACTGTTTCCTATATTTTTAGATTTCGCAATGTATGGTTTTTGAAGTTTAGAGCGATCAATGCCATTCGCATGATGGTACAGTTGCATCCCCATAATCCCAAATTTGTTGTTTAGTCTTTCTGGAGAAGCATTTGCTAAATCCTTAATGGTTTTTATATTCATATATTCCAAATTTCGTTTCATCCGGTTGCCGATTCCCCAAAAATCATCCATTTCCTGAATTCCCCAAACTTTGATCGGCACATCCTCATAATTCCAAAGGGCACGCATATTATAATTTTTCTTAGCCTCGTTATCTAATGCTAATTTCGCAAGTAACGGATTACTGTTTGACATACCAACGGTCGAATAAATACCGGTTGCGCGTAAGATATCACGTTGAATCTTTTGCGAAACAATATCTAGTTTTTCAGCACGACTTAAGCTTTTGTCAGGGACAAAGTAGTTTAACGATCGTGTCAAATCAACTACTCCTTCATCAATGCTGTACCACATGATATCCTCGTCAGCCGCATATTTTCGTACAACATTTTGGATTTTCAAGTTCTCTGCGATGTAATAACGCATCCGTGGTGGCGCAACAATTAGTTTTTTTACTGCCGGATTTTCTTCGGGAGTAGGGAGATCCCACTTTCGTGCGACATTACGAATACCTAACTTTTTCTTCGCTGCGGGTGAGCTAGCAAGTATTAGACCGCTTGTATTATCAGCGGTGCTCATAACAATCAATAGGTCACGCAACGGATTTAGTCCACGTGAAACTAGCTCGCAGCTCGCATAAAAGACTTCATGTCAATAAAAGCGTAGTCTCCTCTCGGTTCTAGCTCATATTTAAAATTGACATCATCCATAAAATTCACCTCACACCCACATTATACGAACATACGTTCCAATTTGTAAAGCGAACAGATATTAAAATTCGAAAAAAAATCCCTCACCGAATATAGGTGAGGGAAGAAGTGTGAATTATTCATCTATTTTGATATCGCTGTCTGCCGTATCAGGCTGATCCAATGCCAATTCAACTTGTTTTTTTGACCTAATGGCGATAAAACCTTGTTCAGTTGGAATGATGTTGTAGTTAGCGTCATAAATTTCGGCCCAACGCTCGGTGGTTCCAGAGGAGAACGATTCACTATGCGATGATCGAGTAGAAACAATTTCATATGCTTTTTTTGCTACTAGATCATCAATTTCGCTATCCGGCATAATACTGATAGGGATAATTTCATCAGTGCGATATGCAGAAATGTCAAAGGTGATTCTTTCTGACTCTGTATGATTTCCTGATCCGTCCGTTTGTATGCTTAATGATATTTTTGAAGATGGTAGTGGCTTAACTTTGTACTCATTGATCGACGCTTGAATTTTGCTGAGATAGTTTTCAGTTGCTATTCTTGTTGTGTCAGCTTTTGCCAATTCCGGATATTTATCGTTACCGTCAAAATATTTGTTAGCTGATTCTTTATAATCATCTAAACTCGATTGCATCAGAGCGAGCATTTCTTTCTGTTGCTTTTCGTCAATTTCTCGCAAATGTTTTGCGATTTCTTCATCCGACATTTTTGCGATTTTACCAAGCGTGAAACCATTGCCTCTGTTTATCGTATAAGCTGTTGCCTTATCTTTATCAAAAGCTAAAACATAATCAATTGACGTATCTTTGTCGACTTCATGATCGTCAGAGATTAGCATGTATTTCGATTCTTTTTTATTTGATTTGATATATTCCGAAACTGTCATTTTATTAGTATCAGTTGATTCTGCTGATTTTGTTTCATTGTTAGAACAAGAACTTAAAAGTAAAACGACACTCAACAGGCCTGCTAGATAAATTATCTTTTTCAATTTCAAAAACTCCTTTGTTAATCAATAAAAAGCTGTGTTGCGTACACTTCGTTTCTAACAACGTAGACACCGATGCCGATTTTGGTGAACCGGGCACTTTGCATTGTAGCTTTGTGTCCTGGGCTACCTAACCACTGATTGTATAGCTGCAATCCAAGTTTTGCACCATCGCGTTCGTTGGTAGATTTTGATGCGATGTTTTCACCAGAGTCTCCATATGGAATTCCGACTTCATCGATTGCGGTGAAATATCCAGTGCGATTTGGACGAACGTGATCAAACACCGTGTTTAATTCCCGCGCGCGAACTTTTGCGGCATTGCTGAGTAGAGTTGCTTCGGTAACAGGAGCTACGCCACTTTGTGCTCGCAATTCATTGACTTTCGTAATGATCGTTGATTTCAATTTTGCTATTTCTGCATCAGATAAAGTTTTAAACGTATATACATCAAACTCATAATCGTAGGTTTGTCCACCAATCCAGTTTTTTGTTGAATAGGTGACGCCGTTTGATAAATCATATTTGTTTTCGTCTAAACCTAAGTTTTTAGTAGCAGGCTGGTATGACTCGCCTTGTTTGATTGTTTTAACGATTGTTGTGTAGTAAACATCATCAACATAAATTTTTAAGTTAAACGTATCAACAAGTTCGATCTTTTTGTAGTCGAATGTGATAACAGTATCGCTATTTACAGTAACGGTTTTTACATTGTATTCGTTGAGATCGTAACCTTCAATGTCCTCAGCAAAGGCTGTGTATTTGGTACCTTTATCTACGGTTTCAGTTTTTGTTTTAATGATTTGACCAGCACATAAAGAATTAACAGTAACTTTGTATTTAGTAACAGGTGTTGGTGGCGTTACATCTTTTGTGTAATTGAAAGTAATGGTTGTATCACTATTAACTGTTACTGTCTGTGTTTTATTCCCATTTAGTGTATAGCCAACAAATGCAGCCGCGTTTGCTGTGTAGGTTTTCCCTTTATCAACGGTCACGGTATTGTTGCTGAGAATTTTTCCATCTGAGCCAACGTGCTTGATCGTAACAGTGTGTTTTGCCGCTGGTGTTGGATTTTTGGTGTAATTAAAGGTAATCGTTTTGTTGCTATTTACTGTTACTGTTTGGGAATTGTTTCCTTTAAGTGTGTAACCAGTAAAACTTTCGGCTTTAGCTGTATATGATTTTCCTTTTTCAACAGATACAGATGATGATTTTAATGTTTTATTGTCAGATCCGACGTGTTTAACAGTTACGTTGTATTTTGTTACAGGTGTTGGCTTAACTGCATTTTTCGTATAGTTGAAGGTCACTGTTTTGTTGTTGTCAGCTTTTACTGTTTGTGATTTTGCACCTTTTAATGTATAGCCATTAAATGTTTTAGATTTTGCTGTGTAATTTGTATCGCGTTTTACTTGCGCTGTTGATTGATTTAATGTTTTCCCATCTGATCCTTTGTGAACGATTTTGATGCTTATCTTTTGATTAGGATTAATCCCGTACCAACCAATTCCTTCTTTTTTCCAGCCTACACGAGCTAAATGGTTACGTTCGTTAGTATCTTTTGTATAATGATGACTTCCTGCTCCAGCGTTAGGATTGTATAGTCGGTGTAGAGCTTGACCTTTGAAGTTATCTGATTTCCAACCAACGCCTTCATACTTCCAACCAACTTTGACTAGATGGTTACGTTCATTGGCACCCATGGTGTAGTGATGTTCGCCACTGTTTGGGTTATAGAGACGGTAGACATCGGCACCGGAATCTGGGGCAGTCCAGCCAATACCTTCATAGCGCCATTTGTGTTTGTTGACAAGAACATTTTTTTCGTTGTTGTCAGCCGTGTAGAAGTGTTCCCCACTATTTGGGTTATAAAGACGGTGCATGTTTTTGGCAGCATCCGCTTTGTCAGCAAATGCTAACGATGCAGACAAGGCTAACATCGAAACTGTAATAGTTAATACCTTTTTCTTTTTCAATTCAAAATCCTCCTTTTTTTGTGATGCTGATGTTTGGACAAAAATGTAGATTGCTGTTATCAATGTATTCTCAAAAAAGGAAGAATACATATATATCATATTCTATAACAAGATAATACATTTATCATCTGCTTTTTCAGTAGAAAGAAATCTATGATAGATGAAAGAGAGGTGATGTGCTATCCTGAATGATCAAATAGCCAGACAAATTAGGTATTATCGAAAAGAAAGAAAAATGACTCTTGGCGATTTGTCCGCGAGGACGGATATTGATGATACGTACCTTGGAAGAGTCGAACGAGCAGAAATCAACATCACGTTAAACACACTCGAAAAAATTATCGCTGGTCTGTCAATGACAACGAGTCAGTTTTTCTCGTTTTTAGAAGCTGAGGAGAAACAGCCGGAAATATTCCAATTAGTTCAAACGATCGCGGAATCGAAAGAACGAGACAAAATAGTTAATCTGATAAATGGTATACTCAGTTTAAATCACGACTAGAAAAAGTTACTCTCTGCAAAGAGTAGCTTTTTTGTTTTTCCTCGAACTTCAAGCCACGTAGACGATAAAAAAAAGACTCAACCGTCGGCGGCTAAGTCTATGATAATCAACATAAAATTGGATGTAAATAGTAGTTGATGTGATGAATTAATTTTCGTTTTTGTATAATTCTAATTTGTATCAAAATTAATTTTAACACATGTGTCAAATCTCAGTCAATCGCGCGTTTTGTTAACGATTTTGTCAATTCTTGTTTTTAGATAGTGCGCGTATACGCGAGCCACAATCTCGGGAAAATGCTGATGTTCTTCGCTTAATAGATTTAATTTCACCATGATTTCTCCAGCGTGATCATATGCGGCTTTGATTTCGTCAGGTGTTGTGTTGTCTTCTTGATTCATCATGATATGATTAAGTTCTTGTTGCAATTTATTGCGTTCAGATATTGTTAGTTTTTCGTTCATAAAATATTTGCCTCCGATTTTCTTTCGATTATACACTATGTTTCAAATTGGAAACTCGTAATCTTCGATTTTCGACGAGGTGGAGAGTTTGAATTTACTCATCATTTCGTCCAATCTTTCCTCGTATTCGAAAATGTAAAGTCCTGCAAAAAACTGAGCACGTGTAAAATCGTCAGCTTTTGATAAATTGAACGTACCGTGGGTAAAATAGATGTTTGTATTAAAGCGACTGTGGACAGATACAATATGTGTTTCGAAATCGTATTCTACAATAAAAATGTGAGTATTGTCATTAGAGGATTGCGACCAACTCCGCTTTTGGCATTTATAATAATTGCGCAGCAACGTAACTGACTTGTTGTCATACTTGCTAATGTATTTGTCAGCGACAAGATATGAGAGATATAAAGTTTGCCTGCGCCGCATAATTCGTCTAATTTCAAGTGGCGTTAACACAGTAACATTTGCCATTAAATTAGCCTCGATTCTTCTCTGTATGAGTAGTATGCCGGGGAATCAGTCACAATAATATGATCAAGAAGACTGATTCCAACAATTTCGCAAGCTGATTGCATCCTGTTCGTGAAATCATCATCATTTGTGGACGGTGCTGGATTTCCTGACGGATGGTTGTGAAGTAGTGCAATTCTAGCGGCATTTGATAAGAGGGCACGCTGTAAGATATCTCTCGGGTGAGCTATCGATTGATTCAATGAGCCTATGCTGACCGTCGAATAGCTACTAATTTGATTTTTCGTATTCAAACAAACGACAATTAAATGCTCACGTGTTTCGTTACCAATCACGTTTGTCATCCACTGTGCCAAGCTGATAGACGATGTGATTTTTTCAGGTATATCTTTATTTTTACGTTTTCTCTTTACCTGTTTGAGTGTCATAATTTCCTCGCAGATTACAATGTTATCGTTCATACCAAAAATCCTCCATTTCAATCTTTTTTAGTTGCTCTTTTTCAAAACGAGCCATTTCTTCTTTTGCTGTGATCGCTTTTTGTCTTTCTTCAATTTCGATCTCACGCTCATGGCGATGTTGATGAATCTTTTTACGAATAATTCTGATGGCATTGTACACAGCAATTACAATCAATATCATGATATAAAATGAAAGGTCAGCATCATCAATCAATTCAGCTAAAATACAGTAGATCATTATTGTCAGCTCCTTCTTCATCTGTCACACAATTCACAGCGCCATTTTCGATGGCGAAATCACTTATAAATAACGCGGCGTGAGCCGATGGAGCACCCGAATGTTAATGAGGGCAAGGAAAACACGGCCGAGTGTTTTACGCAGTAAGAGGAGGGGACGGCCACTGCCGTCTGGAGGAAAATGCGGCTGAGCATTTTTTGACATACACTCCTCTTATGCTCTTTCCCCGAAGCGTCTTTCGATAGCACCTAAAAGCGCTCCCTACCTGACGCCTGTGCTGCAAACACTGTTACAACAACATTTGTGACATTTACTTGTTTGCGATAATTTCGAGACATGAAGCGTCGCAGGTGTCACCTACCTGTTGTAAACCTATAGTGGCATGAGGTAGGAGGCGCTTCGCCGTCAAAAATTTGCTATTTTTTGTATGCGCAAGCGCTTGAAGCGTCGGGTGGTAGTTTTTAGTCGATTTTTTCAAAGCGTTTCGGGGAGTTAGCGTGATTTAGATGAATTTGCTGCGTTTACGCGTGTGAGAGGCTGTCTGGCAAGACCGCAAAAATAACAATGTAAAAAGCGCAGAGGGCGAAGTGAGCAAGATTTTTCGGTTTAAGTTAAAAGAATAATTTCGCGAAATGAGAGGGACCCGCTGTGTTTTTATGTTGCCATAAAAAAGAAGTGGATAGGCTGCATGTAGGTGCAAGCAGTTTGATTGGAGAAAGATAGCAAAGTGTTAGCAAAATGCTATCAAGATGATTGGCGCAAGGTGATGATGGCGGTGTTTCTGTCAGAATGGTAGCGGGCAGTTAACAAAGTGTTAGCAAATTGGTAGCAAAATTATAGGGGAGAATAAGGTGTTAACAAAGTGTTAGCAATTTTCTGTCAAAGTGATATCTAATAGTTAGCAAGTTGCGTAAAAAAAGAGGACAGCTTAATAGCTATCCTTAACTCCGACAAGTAAATGATTTCTGGGCAATTAAATATTGTTTCAGTAAAATCGATGTATCTTTCTTCCACATCTTAATGTATTGTAAATAAATCATAAGTAATCAGGTTTATTTTATGTTTATAATACTGATACTGATTGTGCCCCAGACATTACCTCCACGATAAATACAACCCATACTGCTTGATCCGATCTCAATGATAAATACACGATATTATCTCCATTTTATAATTTATTAGTCTCCTATAGGTAGTATGAAATCCGGGATTTAATCGAGTCAAGCAAAACCAATTTTTAGAGGGAAAAGTGGGAAAAGTATACAAATTGTGTGCTGATTTTACTAAGTTAAATCATTCAAAAAAACTTGGAACAGCTAATGATAGTCAAACTAAAAACTATATCAAAAGTAGTTGTAATGTAATATGATAACGGATTTTGGAGGTCAATGTGGAGGAGCCGTATCATAAGTGAGGGTATTTTTAACTATTCATAATAAGATAATGAACAAAAAAATTTAGAAGTTCAATCGAATTTAAACTAAAGAAAATTGTGGAAGCATCTTCTAACCTAGTTTGGTCGTGGCTTCCACAATTTGTGAACTCTAGAAATAAAGATTTTTCTCTAATGCATCAATCAATGATTAATTTGTCTTGATCGTAGTTTCCAAAACTTAGTAAAGCTCTTTTTCCAAGTTTCGATGAATCTGTAACGATATAAGTTTGGGAATCTTTTTTCATCAACAGTTGTTTGAGGTGATAATCGAAAGGCGCGGAAGTAGAGAAGCCAAATTTTGTGTCAACGCCTTGAGCTCCAAGAAATATTTGATCAAAGTTAAATTCAGATAGTTGAGCGTACCCCGCGTCTGAAAGCTGGATTGATTTACCAATCGGGTCTACTTCACCATCTAACAGAAATGTTGTATAACCCTTTAGAGCAATCTTTAGCAGTAACGGAATTCCTTCAGAGATTATTGTGAGGTTCTTTGCAGAAATATAATCTAGCATCAGAAAAGTTGTTGTTCCAGCAGAAAGGAAGACATGAGAATTATCTTTGATGAGAGTGGCAGCTTTTTCTGCAACTATTCTTTTTTTCTCGATGTCCTGTATTAAAACATTTTCGAAAACATCACTGTCTTTAATTATTTCTGGTGTTTCGGTTAGGGAAGTATGAAGAGTGATGGTTTTATCATTTTTTTTCTTGATACCACCGTGATACTTTACGACAAGTCCTTGCGCATCCATCTCATTTATATCTCTTCGGATCGTAGCAGGAGAAGAATCAAGTATGTTTAGTAAGTCATTTACTGACGCGGTTCCATAATCTTCTAAATAGTTTTTTATCATGGCCCATCTATCATTCTTTTTCATTTGTTCTTCCTCCAACACTATCTGTTACTAAAGAAGCTTCTCCGTATTTTGCAAAGCTTGTAAGAAATTTCTTTCCTATCTTTGAATGATCGGCTAAAATATAACTTTCTGTTGATTGATTCAATATTTGAGAGTTAAATTCAGCAATCCTGATATTCGATGTGGAGAAACCAAACTCAGAATCAACACCTTGAGTGCCTAGGAAAGCTTTGTTGAATGAATAGGATTCTAACCTCTTTTTTGTGTCGGTATCTAGCATAATCATTCCGCGTTCTTCATTGATGAAGCCAGAAAGCGTGTAAGTGTGGAAACCTTGTTCAACAATTTTGATTAGATGGAAAAAACCATCTGTTAAGATGGTGACATTTTTTGATTTTATATAATCAATCATACATAAAGTAGTGGAACTAGATCCAATGAAAATCGTATCATTATCCTCGACTAGCGCAGCAGCCAGCTTTCCAATTTCTTTCTTTTCTTGCTGCTGTATTTTGAGTTTTTTATGAATAGAGTAGGGAATCGTAAAGCTTTCATTACTCGATTCTTTTGATATAACGGGTTTGATACCTCCGTATACTTTAACGATCATGCCTTGTTCATTTAATTGATTCACATCTCTTCGAATTGTGGCTGGGGAAGAGTCGACTTTCTCGATCAGATCATTTATGGGAATGAAATCATTCTGGTTAACTAGTGAAATGATTTTTTGCTGTCTTTCAAAAGTATTCAAGCATCGTTCCCTCCTTTATATTGATTATTTTTGATTATATCATGTCATATATTTTGAAATCAATTTATGAGACATTGTTTTTAGTAACTTCCATCAAGTATTTAAAGGTTCATTTGTTTTTTATTCTAATTGCTGATAGCTAAAGAGAGACAATTCCATAAATTGCCTCTCCCAGTAATGATTTATTTGTTGAAATAAATTCAATCCTTATAATCAGTGGAAAGGGCGACATCTTTCCAAGTTTCCATATCAGTAGTAACTTCATTAAACTTCTTATCAGCGGATCGATAAGAATCAGAGCCTAGAAAAAGGTGTAAAGGAGGATTGTCAGCTTCAGCTACAGTCATGATTGCTAATGCAGCACTATCTGGATTACCAGGTTGCTTTCCTCGATAATCTTCACGTGCTTGCTCTTCTTCAAAATGAAACTGCTTATAAACAGATAGCTGATTTGTAGTGTCGATTAGAGAACCTTTTTCAAGAAAGTTTGTTCTAAAACCACCAGGCTTGACCGCTGTTACAGAAACACCGAATGGTTTCATTTCAAAGTACAGCGCTTCTGATAATCCTTCTACAGCATATTTGCTAGCACAATAAATACCAGTACCTGCACCAGCATGAAAGCCCCCCTTTGAAGTAATGTTGATAATGTGGCCCTTTGATTCACGTACATAGGGTAAAGCAGCTCTCAATACATTTAAAACTGCAAAAACATTTACTTGAAACTGCTTTTCTACTTCTTCTTCCGTGACCTCTTCGATATATCCATATTGACCATAGCCCGCGTTATTTACAATTACGTCAATTTGTCCGAAATTTTTTGAAGTTTCATCTAAAGAATCCTTCACAGCCGATTCATTTGAAAGATTAACCTGAAGTGGAAGGAATTTATCATCTTCGAGTAAACTTTGATCGAATGCTGAAATGTTTCTTGAAGTTGCTGCAACAGAGTTCCCATTTTTTAATAATGCTTTTACTAAGGAAAGTCCGAGCCCTTTTGATGCTCCAGTGATATACCATGTTTTAGTCTTCATATTAGTTAGATCCTTTCAAAATTATTTATAGAATTCCGGTGCTGTTTTGTATGTTTTAAAGTCATCTTTATCATGGGGGAAAAAGATTTTCGCTTTGTACTTTGTTTCAAGATGCCGTAATTTCTCAACATTTTCGAAATAATCAAAGGAGTTAAAGACCTTTGCAGGTGCTTTAGTAGGTGTACCATAGTTTTCAACAGAGTAGACAACATCATTTGGAAAGAGTAAATTTCCGGATTTCAGTTCAATCAGCAGGCTTAGAATACCTGCACAATGTCCACTACTAAAAGGAATAACTGTGACTCCCGATAGAATCTCAGTTTTTTCTTCGATCAAATGGTAGTTTAAATAGTCATGATCATAATACTTACTGAAATAAATGCCAGAATCTCTGTTTTCCATACCATAATTATACTCATCTTTATGAATGTAAATTTCAGCATTTTTAAATTTTGGTAAATAACCGATATGATCATAATGCAGGTGAGAAACGATCACTTTGTCAATATCGTCAAATGTTAAGTCAATCAACTTAAACTGATTTTCTAACAGCTCCTCTTCTTCATAAATATATGGAAAAGAGGTTGCGTGATGTTTTCCAAGCTCTTTCATCATCTTGTTTGTCTCGGGATCGCAGCCGACATCGTAGAGGATTCTCCCATCTGGATGATCAATCAGCACACAGTAAATAGGCATTTCTGTCCACACACGAGGTAACTCTTTATTGTCGATAGTGGCATAAGTTTTCATTGCGGTCATCCAGTTTTCTTCACATTCCAGATGGCCATTTTTTAAAATGTAAACGTTCATAGCAATTCCTCCAATTGTGATTTTAAATAATCTTTTTTACACGTAGAATGATAATATAAAATCATTTATATGTCAAATAGTGATTGACAAAAATCAATCAAGATATTATATTTGTAGTGAGAAATGGTTAATAGGCCTGTTAGATCAATTTCTTAATATCTTTCCTTTTTGATTATTTATAATCATTTCAGGTGTTTAGGAGGAAAACCATGATAAGAAATTTAGGAAACAAGTTTTTTGGTGAGTTTCAGCGAATTGGAGCTTCGTTAATGTTGCCTATCGCTCTTTTACCTGCTGCAGGGTTAATGATGGGAATAGGATTCGCCCTTACCAATGCAACTTTAGTAGATCTTGCTCCTTGGTTAACGGGGGATTTTTGGGTAGGATTGGCGAATCTTTTTCAATCGGCTAGTAGTGTAATTTTTGGAAATTTGCCGATCATCTTTGCGGTCGGTGTAGCGCTGGGGTTAAGTGAGAATGATGGTGTGGCTGCATTAGCAGCATTAGTGTGCTTTTTGATAACGAATATCACCATAAAGTTTATTCTAGGTATTACACCAGAAGTAATAGCTTCAGACCCATATAATTTCACTATGAACCTAGGCATCGAAACATTGCAATATGGTCCTTTCGGTGGAATCATTATTGGTTATGCTGCGAGTAAAATTTACAATCGATTCCATAAGACAACTCTTCCACAATATTTAGCGTTCTTTGAAGGAAAACGATTAGTTCCAATTATGTCTTCGCTCGCTGGTCTATTTTTAGGGATTTTGTTTGCTTATATTTGGCCGATTATTCAAAACGTGCTTAACAGTACGGCCGGAAATCTATTAGATAGTAACAATCCTAATCTATTCGCTTTGTTCATCTATGGCTTTTTAATTCATTTTTTGGTTATTTTCGGACTCCATCATCTTGTTTATCCTGTTTACTACTATCAAATCGGTACTTATATCACTAAAGCTGGAGAAACAGTAACCGGAGACTTGTCGATTTACTTTGCTCAATTACAGGACGGAGTAACACCAACATCAGGGCTTTTTGCCATAGGGGCGTTTCCGCTTTGTCTATTTATTTTACCTGCTGTGGCTTATGCCATCTATAAATGCGCAAAACCTGAGAATCGACCGAAAATATCAGGTTTCCTCATCGCGTCAGCAGTTACTGCTTTTATAACTGGTGTGACTGAACCTTTGGAATTTTCATTTGCTTTTATTGCCTTCCCAATTTGGATTTTTATTAATATTTTGCACGGTCTAGTGTTTGTTTTGGCAGCCGTTCTTGGAATTAGGGCAGGAACAACATTTACTGGGGGATTGATTGATTTCATTTTAAGTACAGTTCTGCCAGGAGCCCCCAGGTGGCCGTTACTACTGTTGATTGGTGCGATTTTAGGGATAGTAGCATATTTCGGAACAAGATGGTTGATTTTAAAGTTCAATTACAAAACCCTTGGGCGAGAAGATGAAAGGATGGAAGAGATTGAGAGTTCCTCTAAAAATGCAGGAACCGATCTTCCTTATAAAGTGTTGAAAGCTCTTGGCGGAAATCAAAACATTTCAAAGGTAGATGCATGCATTACTCGATTGAGATTGACTGTTGATGATACCTCGGTGATCGAAAAAGATACATTGAAACAACTTGGTGCTGTCGATGTACTGTTTTTTGGAAATAATGTTCAAGCAATCTTCGGCAGGCAAGCACAGATTTTGCGGGATCAAATTCGAGACATTCGTAGTGGAAAAACACCTAGTCAGCCGTTCAATGAAAACGATCCGCTTGAATTAAAAGAGAAAGAAATCAATGAAAAAATTGTAGCCCCAATATCTGGTAAGCTTATTTCATTAGATCTGGTAAAAGACAAAACCTTTTCTAGTAAGCTGGTTGGTGAAGGTTTTGCGATTGAGATCGCTGATAAAATTGTAGTTGCCCCTACAGATGGAACCATCGAATCAGTATTTGAAACCAAGCATGCGATAACAATGATTTCCGATGAAGGAGTAGAAATTTTGATACACATCGGTTTGGATACTGTTGGATTAAAAGGAGAACCATTTACCAGTTTAGTAAATTCAGGTGATAAAGTAGTACGGGGGCAAAAGATTCTTGAGGTAGATGTTGATATGATCAAACAAAAGCATTTATCGTTGCAATCACCAGTCATTTTTACAAATGTGCCAAAAGTTGAAATTGAAAAGAAGCAACTGAACACATTTATTAATAGCGGAAAAGAAATAAATTTTAAAGGAAAGTAGGAAGAAAAATATGAAATTAAAAGATCGTATCGCAGTAATTACTGGAGCTAGTGAAGGGATCGGCTATGCGGCTGCGGTAGAATTTTTGAAAGAAGGAGCCAGAGTAGTCCTTTCCTCTTCAAATGAAGAAAAAGGTCAAAAAGCTCTGGAAAAACTCAACAATGATAACGCAATTTATATCAAATGTGATGTATCCAGTGAGGAAGAGGTTATTCATTTGTTTGACGAGACTGAAAGAATTTTTGGAGTTGCTGATATTGTATATGCGAATGCAGGGATCTTAGACATTCAGGAAATTCATACAATGCCTCTAGAAGATTGGAATAAAGTCATTAACATTGATCTAACTGGAACATTTTTAACATGTAAGCATGCGGTAGATAGAATGATAAAGAATAAAATTGAAAAGGCCAGCATTATCACAACTGGTTCTTACAATGGTCTTAGAGGTGGTGCAGCGAATGCTGCATACAGTGCTAGTAAGGCAGGGATCATGCAATTTACTCGAAGTTTAGCAGAAGCATATGCAAAATTTGGTATTCGTACCAATTGTTTATCTCCAGGAAAAGTACGTACGAAAATGATGACAGGAAATGTAGGGAAATCTGCTGGTTCTCAGATTTTAAGAGAGGATGGTAGCGCTTTATATGATGGGTTTAGTGAATTTGATAAACAAGTTCTAAAAGGCCAGCTTGTAGGACGAGTAGGAGAACCCGAAGAGTGTGCGAAAGTAGCTGTTTTCCTTGCAAGCGATGACTCCTCATTTGTCGTTGGAGAAAATATCATGGTTGATGGCGGATTAATGGCTAGATAAGACTATTTCCAAACAAAGATAAGTTAGGGAAAATACGATACGAAATAAGGACTATTAGGGTTGAAGAGTTCAAATGACTTTTCAACTCTATGGATCCTTATGGCAAGGAGAAATCTCTGTGAAAAAAACAATTCTGTTTACTCCGCATAAAATAGGAGAGGTAATAATTGAAAATCGCTTTGTAATGCCTGCAATGGATAGTAATACGACGCTTCCTGACCATACCTTTTCGGATAGATCTATCGCTTATTATGAAGCACGAGCAAAGGGTGGATTTGGTCTTATCATTACAGAATATCTTTCAGTGATGGCAGAAGGGATCGGCAACCCATGTGAGGTCGGTATTTGGGATGATCGATTTATTGAGAATCTGAGGTTTTTAACCGATAAAGTACACAAATATCCGACCAAAATATTTGCACAATTACACCACTCCGGGCTAATGTGTATTAAAAAAAATATTGGACAACAGTCTGCTGGTCCATCTGCAATCCCAGCGATCAATTATTTAGAAGAAATTAGAGAGTATTCAAACCAGGAAGTTTATTCGATCGTTGACTCTTTTATAAAGGCAGCGGAACGGGCAAAAAAAGCTGGCTTTGATGGCGTTGAAATTCATGGCTGTCATGGGTATCTGGTAGCACAGTTCTTATCCAAAGCCCATAATAAGCGAGTCGATGAGTTTGGTGGGAATTATGAAAATAGATTTAGATTTGCTAAGCTGATCATTTCTGGAATTAAGGAGAAATGTGGAAACACATTTCCGATCATTTTTCGTTTAAGTGCTCATGAATTTCTTGAACAAGGAAATACAATCAATGACGCCAAGATCTATTCTTTGCTTGCTGAAGAAGCTGGAGTTGATGCATTACATGTTTCAACTGGAACTGGTCAAGGGGGGGTCCATGTAACCCCTCACTACTTTTCAGCTGGATTTAACATAGAAAATGCGAAAGCCATCAAAGAAATCGTTGATATACCGGTGATCACTGTTGGTAGAATAAATGAAGAAGCTGTCGCGAATTTTGCTATAAAGAGTGAGAGCGCAGATTTTGTTGCGTTGGGCAGGCAATCTATTGCCGATTCAGAGTTTCCGAAAAAGGTGCTAGAAGGTAGAAATGAAGAGATTTTTCAGTGTACAGGCTGTTTACAAAGATGCTGGTATTCTGGTGGCTGTGACGAATCTGACGTTGGCGTATCATGTATGATGAATCCTTTCAGTGGAAAAGAAGGGATCTGGAGAATTGAGCAAACGGATCAAAAGAAAGTGATCGCAATTATTGGGGCAGGACCAGCAGGTCTACAAGCAGCATGGATTCTGGCGAAGAGAGGTCATGAAGTAACAGTTTTTGAAAAGGAAGAATTTCCAGGGGGTGCATACAAAATCGCGGCTGTTCCTCCACACAAACAAGATCTATCCAAGCTCATTCATACACAAATGACTTTGTGCAAGAAGAATGGCGTAGACGTCATTCTTAATACTAAAGTGAATAATGATCTTCTAAGTAAAATGAAGGTAGACGTCATTATATGTGCTGCTGGATCAGAACCAATCATTCCAAATATAAAGGGAATTCATGAACAAAATGTCTATCAAGCAAATACGGTATTAAATGGAAAAGAAATTATTTCTGGCAAAAAGGTGTTAGTCATCGGCGGAGGATTAATTGGCTGTGAAGTCTCCGAATACTTGAATCTATACAGTAATAATGTATCAATCGTTGAAATGAAGGGGAATTTAGCGGAGGAATCGGTTCCACGTTCACGAAATGTCTTGATCGAACGCTTGAAAAAGGCTGGTACAGAGTTTATCACTAACACTTCTGTTACAGAAATCAGTGATGGATTGGTAACTTTCAGTTCTTCGGAGCAAGAATATAAAATGAAATTTGACGTGATTGTTTATGCCGTTGGAACAAAAAGCAGCAAGACATTCGAGTTTGAATCGAAGGCCGAAAATTGGATAACAATTGGAGATGCTAAAAAAGCACGAGATGCAAAGTATGCTATTTATGAAGCCTCTAAGATGTCATTGTCACTTTAACCAATTTAATGGAGGGATATTTAATGGAAAAGAAGGGAAAAAAAGGAAGTAAAAGCTTTGGTTTTTTGCAATCGCTAAGTCAATCATTTATGACACCAGTGGCGATCTTGCCTTTGGCTGGGCTTCTACTAGGTGTTGGTGCGGCACTACAGACAGGTTTGTTGATTGAACAGCTTCCGTGGCTGGATTCTGGGATATGGCCGATGGTTTCTTCTGTTTTGAGAGAGTCAGGAAATATTGTTTTTAGTAATTTAGGGTTGATCTTCGCTATCGGAGTAGCGATGGGGATGTCTGAAAATGATGGTGTTGCAGGAATGGCTGCTGCCATTGGATATCTGATTATGAACAAAATGATTAGTGTTGTTGGAAATATTACACCTGAAATGATTATGCTCGAAGAAAATCGCGGGAAATACACAACTGTTTTAGGAATCCCGACACTTCAAATGGGTGTGTTTGCTGGAATTCTAGTGGGACTCATGACGGCATATCTTTTCAAAAAGTTTCACCAACAGAAGCTTCCTTCTGTTTTAGAGTTTTTCCAAGGCAAACGATTAGTTATCATTGTCACGGCTGTTTCATCAATTGGTTTAGGAATCGCTTCCTTATTTATTTGGCCGTATATTCAGAATGGGATAAATTGGGTGTCTTCCAATGCGATAGAGTCCAATAAATTCTTATCCATGTATGTTTACGGATTTGCAAATAAGGCTCTAATACCTGTAGGTCTGCATCATGTGGAGAATGTTCCTTTTTGGTATATGTTTGGAGAGTATGTTAATAAAGCTGGGGAGGTAATTAATGGTGATTATAATATCTACTTTGCTCAATTAACAGATGGAGTTCCAATAACCGCAGGATTGTTTATGTCAGGTAGTTACCTTCTAAAGATGTTCGCGTTACCTGGAGCAGCTTTCGCAATGTACCGATGTGCAAAGCCAGAAAACAGGAAAAAAGCAGGCGGGCTGTTGCTCTCCGTGGCATTTACAGCTTTTGCAACGGGAATTACCGAACCAATAGAATTTATGATCTTATTTGCCGGCTTACCGCTGTATGGTTTTTATGTTGTTACAGCAGGTTTAGCCTATATAGTCTGCTATATATTCAATATTCACATTGCTTTAACCTTTGCTGGTGGGCTTATTGATTTTTCTTTGCTTGGAATACTTCAAAATGCCAATAACTGGTATCTAATGATCCCATTAGGAATGTGTTTCTTTGCTTTGTACTATTTCTCGTTCAAATGGATGATATTAAAATTTAATTTTAAAACTCCTGGTAGAGAAAACACGGAAGAGATCGAGAAATACGAAGGATTTAGTAGTTTTTCTGCCGAGGACTCACTTGAGAAAAAAATAATTAGCGCTCTTGGTAAACATGGTAATATTGAAAAAATTGGTGCCTGCTTAACTAGATTGAGAATTACTGTAAAAGATCCTTCACTTGTAAAAAAAGAATTATTTACGAAACAATTAGGCGCTGCTGGAGTAATGGATATGGGAAATAATCTTCAAATTGTATACGGTACTCAAGCGCAAATATTATCGGATAACATAAAAGCTGTCTTACGAGGCGAGGTATTAGAGACGATAGAGAAGTCTGAAAAAGTTCAAGTCGAATCTGAATTTCAAGAAGCATTTTCCTTACCACTTGAAGGGGAAATCATTAGAATTGAAGAGGTGAATGACAAGGTCTTTTCAAGAGAGTTGGTTGGACCAGGTTTTGCTATAGTACCTTCTCAAAGTGAAGTTAGATCACCAGTAAATGGAACAGTCAATCTTGTATTTGGCACAAAGCACGCGATAGGAATCGTATCTGAAAATGGTGAGGAAATACTTATCCATATCGGTATTGATACAGTTAATCTTGCTGGAAAGGGGTTTGACGTTTTCGTTTCACAAGGTGATAGGATCGCTTCTGGTCAACTTCTTATGACTGTTGATTTAGAATACTTAAATCAAAAAGGAATGGATACAACTTCACCAATTGTCTTTCCGAATCGTTTAGGGTTTAAAGCAGAGTGGGATAAAAGAAGTTTAAAGAAAAGCAAGAACAATATGGAACTACGATTTATTAAAAAACAATAGCTTGAATAAGAAAGTAGACAGTGTTGCTGTCTGCTTTTTTTGTAACAATCAAAAAATAAAAATACCGATCAACATAATGATTGATAAATGATTATATAGGTGATATAATAATCAAAAATAGATCAGGAGATGATTGGAATGGACTTTGGAAAATTGTTTGAACCAATTGAGATTGGAACGATGAGAGTTGAAAATAGATTTGTTGTACCTGCTATGGATAGTGGGACTACTACCGTAGAACATACTTTTTCAAAACAATCAATCGAATATTTTGCAGCTAAGGCTAAAGGTGGATTTGGATTGATCATTCCCGAATACATGGCTGTGACACCAGAAGGAATTGGAAATCCGAAAGAAGTCGGAATATGGGACGATCGATTTATTACAAATCTGAAAGAACTAACAGATAGAATTCATGAGTATAATGGTAAAGTGGCTGCGCAATTGCACCATTCTGGGTTAATGTGTAAACAAAAAGATACAGGAGTGCAACCTGCAGGTCCGAGTGCCGTGGCAGCGAACAATAATCTTGAATTAGTCAGGGAATATGACAATCAAGAAGTCCATGAACTGATTGAAGCTTATTCTGATGCAGCAGTAAGAGCACAAAAAGCGGGGTTCGATGCCGTTGAAGTCCATGCCGCTCATGGTTATCTAGTTGCTCAGTTTTTATCGAAAGCGACAAATAAGCGGGTAGATGAGTTTGGTGGTTCGTTCGAAAATCGCTTTAGGTTCGCAGGACAGATAATCAAACAAATCAAAGAAAAATGCGGTAATACTTATCCAATTATCTTTAGAATATCCGCAGAGGAATTCCTTGATGGTGGAAATTCCATAGAGGAATGTGTTATCTATTCCACGATGGCGGAGGATGTCGGAGCAGACGCAATCCATGTTTCAACAGGTACAGGAATGGGTGGAAATATCGTTACTCCATTATACTTCGATCCAGGTTTTAATGTTAAGAGCGCAAAAGAGGTAAAAAAAGCGGTACAAATTCCTGTTATCTCAGTTGGCAGAATCAATGATCCGTATTTGGCTAACCAAATCGTTAGCAGTAATCAATCAGATTTGGTGTCGTTAGGTAGACAGTCGATTGCTGATCCAGAATTTCCTAATAAAATTAAAGAAGGACGGATTTCGGAAATCTTTGTGTGTACAGGCTGTATGCAACGCTGTTACTACTCGCCAGGATGTGATGAAGATGATAAAGGGATCTCCTGTTTAATTAATCCATTATCTGGAAAAGAATACTTATGGGAAATTAAGGAGACAGAAAAACCTAAAAAAATCACTATTATTGGAGCGGGTCCTGGTGGATTAGAGGCAGCGTGGATATTAGCCAAAAGAAACCACGATGTGACAGTTTATGAAAAACAGTCAACTCCAGGAGGAATGTATAAATTAGCGGCAGTGCCACCAAAGAAACAGGATTTGGCTAAAACGATACATACGTACACAGTATTGTGTGAAAAATATGGAGCAAAGCTTGTTTACAATACAGAAGTTACAGAGGAAATGCTATTAGCATTGAATAGCGATGTAATTCTGATAGCAACGGGTAGTCAACCACTATTGCCTCCGATTAAAGGGTTAGATCCGATGAATTGTACGAAAGCAAATGAAATTCTATCAGGTAAGAAGGTCATTGCAAATAAAAAAGTTTTGATCATCGGTGGCGGATTGGTAGGGTGTGAAGTTGGAGAATTACTAAATTTTTATAAGAATGATGTCAGCATAGTTGAAATGGCACCGACATTTGCTAAGGAAGCAACAACAAGAGTCAGAATAGTATTGATAGACCGTTTAAAAAAAGCTGGAACACAGTTATATGCGAATACAAAAGTGATGGAAATTTTAAATAATGGAATTATTGGCGAGGTAAATGGAAAACTGATCGAATTGGATGGTTATGATGAAGTGGTGATTGCTTTGGGATCAATAAACTATAATCCTTTTGGAAATATTAAAAAACCCGGTGCAAAGATTTACACAATTGGCGATGCTTTAAAAGCTAGAGATGCAAAATACTCAATTTATGAAGCAGCAAAATTGGCCAACAGTCTGTAAATTGACAACGATCTGATTTGTTTTTTACCAAATGATCATTATTTGATATAATAATGATCGAAAGAGGGTGCTTATGTGAAAACACTTGATAGAAGAAGAAAACTTAAGACATTAGTTCAAGATAACGATTATTTGTCAGTAGATGAACTATGTGAAAGGCTGGATGCTTCTCCTGCAACCATTCGAAGAGATTTAACTTATATGGAAACTCACGGTGAAATTGAAAGATTTCGTGGAGGTGCAAAAGCTGTATCTGATAACAAAGGCTTAAAAAAAGCATTAGACTTAGATAAACGATTAGAAGAGAAGAAATCGAGTAAGCGGAAAATATCTCGAATCGCTGCTGAGACCATTCAGGATAATGAGTATGTGTACATTGATACATCATCTACGACCTATTTTATTCCTGAATATATTACCGCAAAAAATGTTGTTATCGTAACAAATGCGGTCTTATTGGTGGAAAAACTTTGGCGTTTGGGAATTGAGACATATGTTCTCAATGGATATATCGATGAAGAGTCTGGCTCAATCGTAGCTGAGGACACGATCGAAAAAATTGATACACTTAATTTTTCTAAGTGCTTCTTAGGTGCATATGGGATTGATTCTGAGAGCGGCTTTACAACTTATGGAACAGTCGAAGGAGAAATGAAGAAGAAATTGATTGCTAACTCAAAAGAAACCTTCATTCTGGCAGACAGTACAAAATTTGGAGTAAATGCGTTTTACACATTCTCGACGCTTGAGCAAGCAAAAATCATTACTGATAAAGCGCCAGAAGAAATCAAAAGAAAGACAAAAGTAATTGAGATCGAAGAAGAGTGATCAAATCTGATCATTCTTCTTTTTTTAAAAGTCAATCGCAGTTTCCAACGAGCAATAAAAGCTCACATTTTTTAAAAAAGCATCTTTTTGATCGATAAATGATTATATATATTGATATTTTGATTGAAAAATAGTAGAATGTGATTATTGAATGATAGGAGATGATTTGTTGTGAGTGAGCAATTAACGTTTCATATTGCGAGTACTACTTTTGTCACTGGACTAGGAACAATTGAAAAAATTACTGACTTTACTTCGGAATACAGAGTGAATAAAGTGATGGTCGTAACAGATGAAAAAATCAAAGAACTAAGTATCTTTCGGAAAATGATTGATCAGCTCGAGGAGTATCATATTCAGTATACGGTATTTTCTGGAATCACCCCCAATCCTAAAGACTCTGAGATCATGGATGGCTCGAGTGCTTTTAAAGCTGAAGAATGTGACGCGATTATTGGAATTGGCGGTGGTAGTGTAATGGATGCTGCAAAAGCTATTAGCGGGATCGTTTTAAATGATGGCTTCATCATGGATTATGGCCGTAGTAATCCAAATAAAAAGGCTTTTGTAAATGGACGAGTACGATTGGCATTAATCCCAACGACATCAGGAACGGGCAGTGAGATAAGTCCCCATGCAGTCATTACCAATACGAAGCTCCGTAAGAAATCAGATATTCAAGAAAAGATATTTTATCCTGATTATGTAGTGATGGATTCTTCTGTATTAATGAGCTTACCAGAAAATATCACTGCTGATACCGGTGTGGACGCATTAACTCATGCCGTGGAGGCTTTTACCAACAAAAAAATGACGTATCTATCCTCCCCTTTACACGACGCGATCGGTCTTGAGGCAATCAAACTAGTCAATGAAAATTTGAGACGTGCATTTTATTCCGGCGATGTAGATCTGACTGCAAGAGAAAATATGCAGTGGGCGGCTATGTTAGCAGGCTTTGTCTTAGATCTTGATGCAGCAGCTGTGCATGGGCTATCTGGATTTTTACAGACGAAATATTCCGACATGACACATGGACAGTCGGTAGGAATGATGTTGCCGACTGTTATGGAATTCAATATGGTGAGCTGCCCTGATCGCTTTAGAAAGGTTTCAGAAGCATTGGGTGTTGATACAAAAAGTATGACAGATATGCAGGCAGCAAGAGCGGGAGTCGCTGTAGTTAGAGAACTGCTGTCTGACTTAAACTTTGCAAAGCTGCAAGACTTTATGGATGATCCGGCAGAAATAGAGGATTTTATCGAAACAGCTGCGAACAACAGCATGCTAAAAAATAATCCTAGAAAGATGACGGTCGAGGATGTAAGACAAGTTTTTCTGGATGTATACAACGAGAATTATTCATAGGGGTGAAATAATGCAGAACCAAGGATTTCCAGAAGATTTTCTATGGGGTGGAGCAACGGCTGCGAATCAAATTGAGGGTGCCTATCTAAGTGATGGTAAATTACCTTCGATCGCGGACGCGATGCCAGGCGGAAAGAAGAGATTTAAAATCATGGGTAGTGAGGATTTCGATTGGAACATTTCCAAGCATAAGTTTGGCTATCCCAATCACAAGGCAATTAATCATTATGAACGTTTCAAAGAAGATATTGCCCTTTTTGCAGAGATGGGATTTAAGTGTTATCGATTATCCATCGCCTGGTCAAGAATTTTCCCAAGAGGAGATGAAGAAGTTCCAAACAAAGCGGGGCTTAATTTTTATCATCAAGTATTTGATGAATGTTTAAAGTATGACATTGAACCGGTAGTTACGATTTCACACTATGAGATGCCGCTCGTCCTTGCAAAGGATTATGGTGGATGGAAAAATAAGAAATTGATCGGTTTTTATAAAAGATATGCAGAAACGGTTCTAGAATGTTTTGCAGATAAGGTGAAATACTGGATGACCTTTAATGAGATCAATAGTGCATACCATTTTCCGTTGCTTAGTCAAGGGATGTCATATGGTGATGGAGCAGAAAATATGACAGACGTGATGCAAGCCTTTCACAATCAGTTTGTTGCTGGAGCTTATGCTGTAAAAAAAGGACATGAGCTAGATAAAGGATTGATGATTGGCTGTATGGCTCTTTATGCGACGACCTACGCATATGACTCACACCCAGAGAACCAATGGGAGAGACTTAAAAGTAATCAAGAATTTAATCAATATTGCATTGATGTTCAGGTCAACGGGGAATATCCTTATTATGCGAAAAGAATGTACTGTGATCTAAATGTAGCCAAGTTGGATATCACTTCTGAAGAACTAGCAATTTTGAAGGACAACACGATAGATTATATTGGTTTTAGCTACTATATGTCCACGACAAAAAATGTGGTTGATTCTAGTTTGGAGATTGTAGCGGGGAATATTCTTGGTGGAGTAAGGAACCCCTTTTTGAAAAGCAGTGAATGGGGTTGGGAAATCGATCCACTGGGGTTGAGGATCGCACTGAATGAACTTTACGATAGATACAAGCTGCCATTATTCGTAGTTGAGAATGGATTTGGTGCGATTGATCAGATCAAAGAGGATGGTTCGATCGAAGATGACTACCGTATCGACTACATTAGACAACATCTTCTTGCCATTGAAGAGGCATTATGCGATGGCGTAAATGTAATGGGATATACTGCATGGGGATGTATTGATCTGATCAGTGCCTCAACAGGTGAAATGTCCAAACGATATGGATTTATCTATGTGGATTTCGATAATGAGTTAAAAGGTACTGGAAATCGTTTACGCAAGAAATCCTTTTATTGGTATAAGAAGGTGATTGAAACAAATGGAAGTGAAAAATAGTATGGCAGAAAAAGGAATGTTTTTTGATTTAGACGGAACGCTTTGGAATAATAATGACCCAAAATTGTCTGAAAAATTGGTTCAGACGCTAAAATGCATGCAACAGAAAGAATACAGTCTCTTTATCAATACCGGGAGAACCTTTCGAGCAATCCCGAAAGAGATAAAACAAGCGATTAAGTGGGACGGATTCATTTGTAATAACGGACAAATGGTTTACGATTGCGACGGCAGCATGCTCTTTTCCCATAACTATCCAGAAGCGATATATACGAGATTATTGGAGATAGCAAATGAAAATGATTTATGTATGGAAATCAAAACAAGCATCAAAAGATACCTCACGCGTGAATGCGATGATCTGGTTAAAATAGCACACCAATACTTTGGACTCGAGATACCAGAAGTTCTAGGCCACACAATTATCGATCCAACAGAGGTAACCGCCATGATGGTATATGGCAAAAAGGAAGAACTCGATTTATTTAATACTGTTGACGAGATTAACGTAGTTCATGGAGAGTCGTATTTTGCTGATCTGATGCTAAGAGGCATTAACAAATATAGCGGGTTGAACTATATGAAGGAATACAAGTCGATCAATTTCTGTATTGCTTTCGGTGATTCAAATAATGATTATGAAATGTTGAAATATGCTGATATAGGAATTGCTATGGGAAATAGTTCGAATGAGATAAAAGGAATTGCGGATTATGTGACTGCCCCTGTACATGAAGATGGTGTTTTTTCTGCATTAGTTGAGTACTTTTCTAAATAGGATACTAAAAGATATTTCCAATCAAATCAACGGAAACCTGCACTCTATCTTAATTGAGTGCAGGTTTTTAACTTGCTAAATAAATTAAGAGATAACTTACGATTTTTAATAAGAGTGTACACGTGAATAATTGATCTAGATTAAAATGATTGGAAAATGATTTCTATCGTCGATATATTGATCATAAATAGATGCTAATTAGTATAATCACTCCTTTATGATCAATTGGTGATTGACAATCGATTGTTCAATGATTATAATATGATTAAATCAATGGCCGTTGATTAGAAAATGAAAACGCTTGTTGCTTTATATTGAGAAGGAGACGTTTAACTATGTTGAAGGAAACAAATTCTATTACTATCGGAAGTGTTAAAATTACTATAGGTAAAAATTCCTCAAATCAAGTGGCAAATGAGTTGTCACTTTTGAAGAAGAAGAATGCATTGATTGTAACTGATCAAGGTATTGAGCAAAATGGGTTGCTGGATAATGTAAAAAAAACATTATCTATCAGCAATTATGACTATACGGTTTTTAATGAAATTACAGCAGATCCTGCAAGCAAGTTAGTAGAAAAAGGAACGGAGATTGCTAAAAAGAATCACTGTGATGCAATTATTTCTGTAGGCGGTGGCAGTGTCATGGATGCAGGAAAAGCCATTGCCATGATGGTTACTAATGAAGGCAGTATATTAGAGTATGATAACAGTCCTGAGGGCGGGAAAGTTTTTATAAATGAGGGACTACCGGTCATTTCAATCCCAACAACCAGTGGGACAGGAAGTGAAGTGTCTCCTTACAGTGTTATTACAGACAAAGCTCAAAATAAGAAACGAACAATCGGCGGAAATATCCTTGTTTCTAAGGTGGCTTTAATTGATCCGGTACTTACATTGGGGTTGCCGAAAAGAATGACTGCGGCAACAGGCATCGACGCATTAGCTCACGCGATTGAGATGTATACTTCTGAACGAATCGTTACAGCGCAAGGATCGACGATCATTTCTGATACGATTGCACTTGAAGCGATTAAGCTAATTTCTCAAAATTTGCGTCAAGCATGCAGCCTTGGTAATTTGTATGAAGCGAGAAAAAATGTAATGCTAGGTAGTACAATGGCAGGCTTAGTGTTGTCAGCTGGTTCTGGTGGGGCACATGGGTTAGGAACACCTCTAGGAGCCCATTTCCATATCCCTCATGGAGAGTGTGTAGGTATGATGCTGCCGGAAGTGATGGAGTTTAATAAGTATGCAGCACCAGATCGATTTGCTAAGATCGCTCAGGCAATGGGAGTTGATATAAGCAATTTGAACGATGTAGAAGCAGCAGATGAGGCAGTAAACTCTTTGAGAAAATTATTACAAGATATTGATTTTCCTAAATTATCGGATTGGATTTCAGAAAAAGACATTCCTTTATTAGTGAAGGACGCTGTAAAAGAAAAGTGTTGTCAAATCAATACAAGATTGATTAAAGAGGAAGAAGCGACATCGATCTATCAAGAAACCTTAAACCAAGTTTAAGTGGGGGAGGAAGAAAATGGAGAATGTAAAAAAAATAAAAGATACTGTTGCTTCCGGTATTCACAAGATCGGACCAGCGATTATGCCTGTTATTGCAATCCTACCGATTGCTGGGATTATGCTTGGTTTGGGAACCGGAATGACGCAAGAGGCAATTGTTAAGGCACTTCCTTTTCTAACAAATGGATTTTTTACTGGACTTTCAGCATTTATGATTGCATTTGGTAATTTGATTATTGGAAATCTATCTGTTTTGTTTGCTGTTAGTGCCGCGGTCGTATTAAGTGGCAACAAAGGGATAGCTGGTTTATCTGCTTTAGTCGGATTTTTAACGATGAACCTGACAATTAGTTCTTTTGGCGGCGTCACAACGGAAATGACTGTTGAACAATCAAACCGTTTTGGGACGGTATTAGGTATTCCAACATTAAATACCGGAGTTTTAAGTGGTGTACTTATTGGTGTTATTGCTTATAACTTATACAAAAAGTTTAAGGACGTGGAGTTCCCGACACTTCTTGAGTTTTTCCAAGGTGAGAAATTTATTCCCATCATCACTGCAGTAGCTGGTATTATTCTTGGGTTAGTTCTTTTAGTTGTTTGGCCGCCAATTCAAAATGTCTTGGACGGTTTCTCAAATTGGGTAGCGACAACTAATTTACGCTTTTTAGCGGTATTCTTATACGGATCAGTGATGCGTTTGGTTCAAGCGTTTGGATTGCAACATTTAATTTGGCCAATTTTCTATTTCCAAGTTGGTTCGTTTACAGACGCGGCTGGACAAGTTTTACATGGAGATTTGCCAATCTTCTTTGCACAGATGGCAGAAGGTTTCCGACCGATGACTGCTGGTGGGTTTATGACAGGCTCCTACGTCGCTGGGATGTTCGGTGCCCCAGCTATCGCTTATGCGATGTACAAGGAAGCAAAATTCGAGAATAGAAAGAAGATTATTGGCTTACTTTTAGGAGCGGCAGTAACAGGATTTTTAACAGGTATCAGCGAACCAATTGAATTTGTGTTCCTCTTTATTTCTCCAATGCTCTGGGTAGTATATAGTGTATTTGTCGGTTTAGGTTACGCGATTATGGATTTACTAAATATTCGTGTAGGAACGTCATTAGCAGGTAATATTTTAGATTTCTTCTTATATGGAGTCATACCGGATACGACTAATTGGTACTTGCTGATCCCAGTCGGGTTAGCGTTCTCCGTGGCCTTCTACTTTACATTTAGATTCTTAATTAGAAAATTCAATATCTTAACTCCTGGTAGAGGAAAGATCATGGAGGACAATATAATTACTGAGCAGTCTTCAGATAAAGGTTCATTAGCTGTTAGTGTTTTAAAATATTTAGGTGGGAAAGAAAATATTCGGACAATAACAAATTGTGTAACCCGTGTGAGAGCAAATATTAACGATATAAACTTAGTAGAAATGGATATGTTTGAAGGATTGGGAGCGACAGCAGCGATTAAGGTTGGTGCGAATAATGTTCAAGTTGTATTTGGAAGTGCTTCAGCAAAAATCGCTAACAATATCAATGATATTTTGGAAGGAAAATTAATTGCGGATGACGCAATCAGTATTGAAACATTGAATAATCAAAAATCTGAGAATGCGTATACAGGTGATGAAATTATCGTATCACCTATGACAGGTGAATTAGTAAAACTGAGTGATGTACCAGATGAGGTATTCTCAAAGAAGATGATGGGTGATGGATTTGCTATTAAGTTATCTGATGGAAATGTTGTTTCACCAGTAAATGGAAGAATCTCAAGTGTCTTTCCAACAAAACATGCAATTGGCATCGTTTCTGATTTAGGAAAAGAGATTTTAATTCACATCGGATTAGACACGGTGGAACTCAAAGGAGAAGGATTTGTTGTATTTGTTAAAGAAGGCGATGTAGTTGAAGCAGGCCAACCTTTAATGCGCGTTGATATTGAAGATGTTCAGTTTAAAGCCCCATCCATGGTTTCTCCGGTGGTTTTCGTTAATCTAAATGAAGAACATGTGTCGACACCAGATGTGAAAAATCTGGTATCAGGAGAACCGCTAAATGTTAAATTTGAATAGACTTAAAAGAGTTAATATGAAATATTGATCAGTGAATTTTAGTGAATATATAGGAGAAAAACTATGAGCAGAGAAGATTATTTAGAAATTAAAGAGAATTTTGAGAAATTTACTCAAGCATGGAAAAATCAAAACAGCGATCTTTTAGATGAGGTTTTTGTTTCTGAAGCGGCCTGTTACTTGAGTACTGTTGAGAAATATCCTTGCGGAAGTCAACATGGTGTTTTAGGTATGAAGGATTTTATGGAGGAGACACCAAAACCAGATTTTTTCCACATCATTCCATGTAACTATGTTTCAAGATTATCAGGAAAAATAGCTCAGCAATCAAGTACTTTAGTTTGTCGTGCCGGAGTTTATGAATATGATGACGTCCGTGTATTAGACTTTAGCGCCTTGGTCACAAACAAATGGGAAAAGACAGATACTGGTTGGCGAATTGTTGAGATGCGATTAGATATTGTCGAATGTCAAGGAGAGTACAAAGAATTTGTAGAAAAATGGTATTTCGAAAAGCAAGATCTAAAGTACTATTTCGGCATTCATTTACCTGTCATTTCTGGAGACCTTGACAATCCATGGGAAAGAATTAAGGAAGATGATGATGTGAAAGTGGAGGAAGAAAAAGTTCTTGAAGCCTTTTCAAAATATGCATTTGGCATTGATACTCTTACTTTCACACTTCTAACCGAAACTCTTTCAGATGATTTGACAGTAAATATGGCTCCATGGGGTGCGATGGATAAAAGAGAGTTTATGCAAACGCTGAAATTCAAACGCCAAGCGAATAGTTACTGGGATCATCCAGTGACTTTGGATTCTATTGAACTTAAAGGTGATATGGCGTATGTGAAGCTTCATCGTATGGCAGGTCATAAGCAAAGTAATCATCCAATCAGTATCACAAAAGAAAATGCTGAGAAAGTTTACGCGGATGCTCGTTACGAGTTGAAGTTAAGAAAAGAGAATGGTATTTGGAAAGTTTTCAGATTGGATTATTTCTTAGGAACGATTGATTTGGGAAGTTATAAAGAATTTTGTGATTAACTAAAATATTTTGTTGTATCCATCTTGCAATAACCTGATATTAGAATAGTAAAAAGCACTCAGTAATTTTTTTGCTGGGTGCTTTAGTAATTGCCATCATGATCATACTCGACCTATTTTATAATTTAGGCATTTTTGATCAAATGTAAAAGAGCTATCTTCTATTTGGAATTAAGCATATGATTACTGATACATTATCAGCGGGAGCATTGACGATTATAAAATCCTGGCTTCCCATTTTTTACAACTATGAAGAAATTCATTTCATAAATACATTATTACCCTGATGCCCAATCTTGTTAATCGATGATTGGGTTATTTTTATGCTTAAGGAGGAAATAGCATTGTTTGACACAAGAAAATCGCTACCTAACGATAAGGGTAAACGGACAATTACTAAAAGAAATGCAGCTACGTTTCTGGCTATTGAGTTATGAAAAATTAAAGGAATCAGAAGTGAACGTGGATTACTTACAAGTCTTTGGATTCAATCGTGATGATCAACAAAAAAATTTCAAATGAAAAAAAGTAAGGTACAAGAATGTATAGAATGGGTTGTTTTAGAATGTAATTGAAGAGCGCATATATGTGAAATTACATAACTTTGCCAATACTTTATGGATTTGTCACCAATCAAACTGAATGGTTTGGTTAAGGTGGTTTTCTTAACAGGAGTAAAGGTTATATTGAACAGATAAGCTGATATTCTAAAGTTAAGAAAAATATGTTAGGAGAGGTTCAATTTGAAAATAATTAATCAGATATTAGAATGAAAAAAGGCAGAAGAAATTGCGTAGGAAAATATGAGAAAGGGTGAAAAAACCATCTAAAGATGCTTCACGCTCTAGTGTTGATTCAATAATTATTGCAGAAATCATGAAAGCAGTGGGTGAATCTAGATTTATAATTATTCCTTTAATTAGAAAAGCTGGACTTTAGAAATTGAGTCGATATTAACTGTAGAGTTTTTTTGCTCGTGTAAAAAGAGAGGACAGCTAAATGGCCATCCTCTTATGCGTACGGTGATTGATACCGTGATCTTTTAATTATACCAATTGTGAAGCGGTGCATTCGCGAGCGACCGCCTTTAAAATACATACAGATTCTGCTACTGATAAACCATTTGATCGCTTGATGACTCGTCCTTGATTAATGGCGCGACTTAGAAGTATACGGACTGCTGGAAATCTATAATCCCAAAGTTTGAGAGGAATATCATTCATATATGGATCACGAGATTTGCATGCATCAGCAGGGACTAACGTTTCTAAGTCACCAAAAGTAATTGCATCTGCTAATTCCAAATAGAATTCTTCATGGGAAATTTTGTTGTGCAAATACATTTTACGTTGTTGATCATAGTTGAAAGCCATTTATACCACGCTCCTATAATTTGGTTTATCACCATATTGATAGGGGTGAAGCCCATGATTTATTCATTTAGAGCTGATCAAAAAAGTGGCTTAACTTTGGCTTAACTTTACCTTCAATACTCTGCAAAACAGTGCAAACTTTTGATATTCGAATTTTTGGAAACAGCGTAGAATCGCTGTCGTTTCAACAAACTACAAACATAAACACAAAAAAGCCAGGCTCTCGATAAGCCTGGCACAATTTGTATAAATGCTGATATAGCAACGTTTTTGAGATATTAATTTTTTAGTGGCTAAAATTTTGGCTAAATTCAAATTATTTTTATAAATTTTCGTCGTCTTTATCATTACTGCGAAATGATGGTAGCAGTGTTGTTAATGCTCCTCTCAGTTGATCCTCAGAGCGTTTTGTAGTGTGTGCGTAGATTTTACCTACCATAGATGTATCGACGTGTCCTACGCGATCTGCGACCGCTTTGAGCGTGACTCCATTTTGTACGAGTAATGAGATGTGAGTGTGACGAAATCCGTGACCATCGATTCTTTTCAGCTTTTCACCAGCTTCTTTGTCCATCAAATCCTGAATTCTGACGCGCCATTTGCGAATGCCAGTCGTACTCAAAAAACGAGTACCATCCGTATCGCGATTATTTGTGAAAATAAGCCAGTTTTCATTCCAATTGGGATATCTTGATTGCTGTATTTCGCGCCATTTTTCCATCACATTAAGCGTTTCCGCATCAATCGAAATGTGTCTCGTTGATGATTTATTTTTCGTGCGTTCAGCAATATACTCACCTTTTTCGCTAGTTGTAACAGCTCTGTGAATGTACATTGTTTCTGATTTGAAATTTAGATCTTTCCACATTTGAGCACGAACTTCTTGTGAACGAGCGCCAGAGAGTGCTAATAAAACGTGAAATGCATACTGCTTATAGTTTCGCTTGTAGTTCTTTTCTGCTAACTGCTTAGAGATTTTTAAGAACAAATCAAGTTCTTCTTCTTCGTAAAAATCATCAATTTTGGAACGCTCTGAACCTGCTTTTTTTCTTGGTGTATCAACATTTTTCGCTGGATTCTTCGTTATCATTTCCAATTTGTGCGCTAGATAAAATGGTTCAACAAATCGGCGAAACATCAGATCACAGCACACAAATCGTCGCGACAGCTCTACTGAGTAGTCGTTGATCATGAAAGGTGTTATTTCATCTAATTTCATGTGCCCAAATTTTGGGAGAAAATGGTTCTTATACATACCTTTTACTTTCTTAGTCGTCGCAGGTTCTCTTGTTTGTTCAAACTTTTCTATCCATATTTCGTACGCATCTTTGTACGTTAAATTTTCTTTTTTTGAGTTTTGCCAATATTCGCCAGCGGCTACTTGTCGTTCAATCTCAGCAGCAATCAATGTTGCTTCTTTTTTGGTTTTTATGCTACGACGTTTTGCTATTGCGTACTTACCTGTAACTGGATTTTTACCTGCGGAAACTTGCACAGTATACGTTCCGTTTTTTTGTTTCTTAATCGATGCCATGGTTTTTGCTCACCCTTTCGGTTTTGAGCCAGCCCGCCGTGGGCTAGACTCTGACTTCAGGATGATGATTGGAAAATGATTTGATCATTTACATGATGCCTCCTTTTTTTCATATATAGAAGAAAAAAATTTATGGTAGCTTGTTAATATCTGACATATAGCCTACAATTACACCAATAATGTTCAGTTTACGGCGTTCGCGCGGATCGTGTTTGTTGATCACAAATGTTTTTGAATCACCTGTTGCTTCAAAATAGTCCTTTCCATTTTGAGATATATCTGATGTTAAAAGAAAAGATTGATCTGTCACTTCATATTTACAAATCATTTCTTGATCATCATAAATACAATATACTAATGTATTGTTTTTCGCAGCACCATCGAGATCAATAATAGCAATGGAATCGCGGAATAACCGTGGTTCTAAATTTGTTGTTTCTATCTTCATCAGCATAGTTGATTGATATTTCTCTGTGAATGACCTTGGTATTACGACTGATTCTATTTGATCTAATTGAACGACACTTTTGTCATTCATCGCTAACATCATTTCAATACCTGCATCATCATCTTTAAAGTCCTCAAATGTTGAAATTTGTGGTAGATCAGAATCAGGTATCTGTAAGATGTTGACAATTCTTGATAACGTGGGTTTTGTGATACCAATTTCTCCAGTTTCATATCGTGATACAGTTGCTTGCGTTTTTCCTATTTTATCAGCTAATTCATTCATTGTAATATTTCGCATCTCTCTATAACCCTTCAGCACGTATCCAAGTGCTTGCTGATATTTTGTCTTTGCTTCTTTACTTAACTTTGCCATTTTGACATCAAAACCCTTCCTTAAACTTTTCTTAATAAATGCGACACTGTTAATTAAGATGATATTTCAGCCGTTTTTGCAATTTTAGTATATCATGAAAAGTAAAATAAAATCAATATACAAAATATACTCTATTGTAGTTGCGTAATATACATCTAGATGCTATACTATAAATGTAGATAAGATGTTTACGACAAAACAAATGAGGTGACGACATGAAAACACAACACAAAGAACAGCTTTTACTAAATAAGATGAGTGAAGCTGGTATATCTCAACAAAATATAGCTAATCTGATAAAAAAATCAAAATCAGTTGTATCGCGAAAGATCAACAATGAAGTTAAATTCACAACGAAGGAAAAAGCAACCATTGCTGAATTTTTACAGATGACAGATGCAGAAAAAATCAAATTTTTTTACGATTGAATATGCGAAATATACGTATAAATGAAAGAGGCGATAAAGATGAACATCACATTGGATGAACAAACAATCAACGGATTAGCAAACATCGTTTTTCAAAAAGTGAAAGACGAGTTAATACAAAACGAAAGTATAAAAACAAATGATGAAAACAAAGTGCAAACACAACAACAACGTTACATGAATCAAAAGGAAGTTTGCGCGTATCTAAACGTTTCAGCTCATACAGTTAACTCGTTCGTACAAAAAGGCCTGCAAGTCATTCAGATCAATGACAGCAGCAGAACAATGTATGACAGAGAAGACATCGACAGATTCATGAGCAATCACAAAATTGGTACGAAAACTTGATCGGAACCACACTGATTCGTCACTTGAAGTCAAATTCATAGTAGCAGTTGTGGCAGCTTGATCTTTGACAACAGAATAGCTCCAAAACCGCGGTCTGGTGTCAAAAAAAATGGCAGGTTCGATTCCTACGCGCGGTATATGTGAATAAGAAAGTTCGCAAATAAAACGGAAACAAGAAGGGAGATTTTCCAAATGGAAAATACAACTGCAAACACAAAAACAAACATTATAGACTACAGCGAAATTACAGAATCAATTGACATTCATTCAATCGTGTCGATCCGAAAAGCGCTAGGTTTCGACACAATCGTCCTTTTTAGAATCGTGTGGGTTGACCGCTGGAGTAACGTTCAAGAAGAAAGTCATTTTCGAGGGTTCAAAAAACGTGAAGATCACGCAGCAGCAGTTGAAGCAGAATTGAAAGAGCTAAACAAGTACAAACGAAGCAACTTCTGGAAAGCAACTGTTGTTGAATTGGACGTTGATGGCTTTGAGAAAGTATTCAACGAAGCATCAACAACGGAACTAAAAATGATTAAAAACAAGCTGATGCGCAGACTCGGAACTGTAAACTTTTATAACACAGTCGCTCACATCAATAGAAAATTTTGGTAAACAGCAAAGACGCAGCTTGGTAGCAAAAGGCGGGGTTCAATTCCTCGCTGCGTTTTTGGCGCAACATGAGATGAAAACAAATATGACGAAAACAGATGAAGATGAAAGCTGCGACCAAAAAAAAATGAAAGCAGGTATAAGAGAATGGAAAATTACATTGAAGAACTAAAACGAAAAATGGATGAAATAGAAGAAAAAGAAGCAGAAAATGTTGGTGATGAAGTCGCAGTGAGAGCTGAGCTGAAAGAATTTGTTGACGTAAAATCAGCAATTTTTTGGCGGAAAAGGAACAATCAACAAGAAATCGATGTTAAGCGAGATAGTGAGTTGATGTTAACAAAACAACTGCTCGATGTTTTCGAAAAACGATGCAAATTATTATATGAGATCAGAGATTTACGAGCAGAAATTGATACAGAATTGGCGGCATATCAATCAAACGAGGAAGATGTTTACAACTCACTTCAAAAGGAAAATTCTGATATTTTAGCTGACGATTGGTATCTGCATGTTGATCAGCTAGATAGTGACATTTGTGAAATCGTTGAAGAAGAATATAAAGAACTTCATGAGCTACCTGCCGTTTTTGATCCTTTTGCTGACGCTACAAATATTGATGTTTTAAAAGAAAAAGTAAAAAATGCAGATGCTAAAATCGAAAAAGTCGCAGAAAAACATATGAAAAAATTAAGTCAGATTGCAAAAGCATATGAAAATACGGCAGACGAAAATTTGAAGATCGAGCGCGACAAGGTATATGCGAAAGCAGAATTTAATGCAACTTCGAAAATGGAATCAGCATATCGTGAAGCAATTGCAAAACGTGATGAACTGATTGCGGAATTACTGAATCAAAACTAGAAAAACAGCACAGCGGCTTGGTAGCGAAATGGTGGGTTCGATTCCCTCTCGCTGTTTAATCTCAGCATGAATACGAAAACAAAATTACGCACGTTGAGAAATAAGAAAGTAAAGGGATTGAGAAAGATGGTAAAACAAGAGATGTTGTTTGATAATTTATCACATCATAAAAATCTCAATGCGCGTTGGATCATGGACGGTACGCAAGATGATATTGATTCATTCAGCAACGATATTGTTAAAACGGCTGATCCGCGGACATCGAGATTTGCTGACATTGAAATTGAAGCGACCGTTGGCAAATCGAAATTTGACAAAAATTGGCATACTCGAAAGTTTGATCTAGTTGAATTATTTAAAACAACTACAGAACTGCGCGTTGACAAAATAACAGAAAAATCTTACGAATCACTGTCTGATGATGAACGTGGCGCTTTGAAAAATGGTTCTGCAATCGTTGGATCAACGCTATGGGTAAATGATAGTAATCGTAAAAGCGAAAACATTCGAACAAGAACAATGCTGACATTTGATATTGACGAACCGCAACGATCCGGTACGCAACGCACTTTTGATGAAATGTTTACTCACATTCAAGAAGTTTTAAAATCAATTTTTGACTACGATGTTTTCTTCTTTGTATATACATCTCGTAATGCCACACAGCAAAAGCCTCGCATGCGTATCATGTTGCCTTTCGATCGGGAAATCGTAGAAGATAACGTTAAGATTAAGAATAAAAAAGGTGAACTTGTGGATTACACTGATATGCTCACAAGTGTTGCAGTATCACGCTTTATTGCAAGCAAACTTGGTATTGATATGTTTGATCATACATGTCATGAAGTTGCGCGTTTGATGTATTATCCTTCAACTTGTAGCAACGGTTGGTTTAGATCAGCAGTAAATTTAGCAGATATTTTGAAAACAGATGATTTAGTTAATGCAATGAAAAATGATGGTATAGACATCACAGATAGAGAAAACTGGCCTCAATCAAAACATGAGAATAAGGTTCTTGAACCACTCATCGCAAGTGCGAAAGGGCGCGGAGACGGTGAGTTAACAGAACAAAGTCAAAAACCTGGTCTGATTGGGGCTTTCAATACAGCATTTCCACCAGATTTGGCGATTGAAGAATTCCTGAGTGATGTATATACAGATTATACTATTAATAGATACACATACATCAATGGATCATCACAAGGCGGGTTGCAATATTATCAGGATACGGAGCTAGTTTACAGTCGACATGCGACAGACCCGTCAAACAATGGTCATGCACATAATAGTTTCGATCTTGTGCGCATCCACAAATTCGGTGATGATGACGAGTCCATGAAAAAAATGAATAAGTTTATACGAGAAAACTGTGAGGAGGTCGTAAAGTTGGCAGAAGAACGTAAACGTGAGGCGAGAGCAAAACAAAATGAGAGCATAAATACTGATAGTGATAGTGAAGCAAAAGTCGGAAACATGTATGAAGACGAGTGGCTTCAATATGAAAAAGGCAAGCCCGTTTTTCAACCATCAGTTGTCGCGGCGACATTCTATAAATACAATCAAGGTGTCTACTGGGCAAATCCTGACAGCAAAAAAGACGACTATTACTATGATGAAAAATCAGGTGTTTGGATAAAAAACGGTCAAAGTTGGCTTGATGACAAGATCCGCACCCAATATTTATGGGCTTTAGGCAAAGAGGCTGATATTGCGCGGACAGTAAAAGATACACGAGCTTTGTATCGTCAAGAAAACAAGAACGTACGTTCGGTCTGCTTTCCGTTGGCGGATGAAGAAAAGATTGTGTTGAAAAATGGTATTTTCAATACAACTACAGGTGAATTTAATAACGAGTTTGACTCATCATTGTATGCAATCATGAATTTTCCTACCATTAAATACAATAAAGATGCTGAATGCCAACTTTTCTTAGATTTCTTAGATCATTTGTTTGGCCCCGAGCAGCGCGAGTTCGTGCTTGCATGGATGGGTTATTGTATGACATCTACGTACAAATACCAACACATTTTGCTGATCAACGGTGAAGGCGGAATTGGTAAAGGTACGTTCATCACTATTTTACAAACATTGCTAAACGCGTACGATGCTGATCCTGATCTGAGTGCTGTTTCTGCTGTGAAGTTAACGTCATTGACATCAGACAAGTTCGCCGCAGGTAGTTTGATCGGAAAAACTGCGAACATTGACTCTGATACAAAATCTGGTTTTCATAAGTTTTCTGAAATGTTGAAGATTTTAAGTGGTGGCGACAGCATTTCAATGGAAAAAAAGGGTAAAGATGCAGAATTTAGACCAAATCTTGCAAAATTAATTTTCGTCGGAAATGGAGAATTATCGTTTAAAGACAACCTATCAGCGTTACTACGTAGATTTCATTACTTGCGCTGTGTACCTACAGATCGATCGCAAAATGATCCTAAATTCCATGACATCCACAAAAAAATTCAAAATTCACCAGAAATGCTTGCAGGCGTTTTCAATGCAGCCATGGCTGCGTATCGTGAAATGGTGGAATGGTGTGAAGACAACAATACGAACTTCTGGAAATTACCTGCAAAGGTTGAAGCTGACACAAACGAATGGATCAATTCAATGGATATTTTAGGTCAATTCATTGAAGAAGAAAATGAGTTCTTTGAAAAAACTGATGATGCTGATGATGTTATTCATTATCAAGCAATGTATGACATGTATCGTACAACAATGGATATGAATGGCCAAGTAAAACTTGGTGAAAACAACTTTGCGCGAGAAATGAGTGCTCATGGGATGGAGAAAACTAGGATTAAACGTTTTGGACGGGTCTTGCAAGGATATAGAGGCTTTAAGATCAAAAAAGCCGGATATTTGCTAAGAGGCATCACATCACCTGATGGTAGAACAGTACGTGCGAAACAAGGAACGTGGCAAGAATTTGGGTTTAATGGATAATTTAGAATTGAAATGGTGTCGCGAGGTGTCTTGACGTGATTTGTTGAAATTCATAAGAGGACTGAATATTCTGACAATTTAATTGCATTAATATATTTACAATATACTCAGTATATTGTCAGTATATGTTATTTAATCGAAGGTGTCTTGAGCAAAGGCACTTGAGGCACCTCAATGCACCATACTAAAAGTGGTTGAAAACGTTGTCACATCAATGTTTTACCCCATATCAGAGAGACGCGTTGATTTGTGACGAGACACCTCAAGGTACCTCCAAGACACCTCGAAAAATGCTGTAACCATTGGAATAACAGGCCTTTCAGGGTGAGGTGTCTTGATATTCTATATATTAGATTAATTTATATAAAAAAGCACTACACATATACAGATGAGAGTATAGAAATATAAAGCGAAACGTAAATTTTAAATTCGAGACACCCCGATTACCAAAACAGTTGAAATATCAGCATATTTGTCACTTTCAAAGGTGTCTTGGGGTGCCTTCAAAATGAAAAATAGTTAAAATACGTTGATATGATGCGATTCTTTCGAGACACCTCGATTTTTAACACAAAGGAGCGAGATTTAGATATGTTGATGATGAATGAGACAAGTAAAATGCAATTACTAATTCAACAAACAATCGACCATTTTACTCCGATTTTGTGGTGTATGAGATTATTTTTACAGACCCATCGAAAATCAACAGAGTGGGAAGATGTGTTGATTAATATAGAATACTTAACCGTCCAAAATCGATATGATGTTGATGATATTGTAGATAATATAAAAACAAATTATTTACGTTTTCATGACACAGATGATTATTACATTGATTTAGCAACAGATGTATAGGATCCACACGATTGCGAAAATGGAAAAACACTCTCATTTTCATACTCGTATGTAGAACTAATAGATTGGTATTTATCTCACTCACTAGATATATGTGAGACTTTGATACAGAAAAATTGGTGCTTTCAAAATTCATATGTTGATTTGTTTGTTGAATATATTGAATATGTACAATTTTTCTACGAAGAACTTGTACGTATCGATTGTTCCGACGAGTGTGAACAGATTGAAAAAGACTATGTGACAATCTGTAAGCAATATTTTACTAATATTTATGATGGGACATTACTTAAAGAACGAGAAAAAGGAGACGTGGATCTGTGTCAATAAAGTGGACGCATTTATCGAGAGTTTTTTTGAAACCAATCCACTCTCGAGTTGCTTCATGGTTTCAGACAATCGTCAAACCAAAACCGTTTGACCATTCTCTGAAGCCATGAAAAGAAATTCTCGTGGATTCGTTCAAAAAATGGGAGTAGCTATTGCGTTTTCTGCCGAGCTTGGTCTTCTGCTTGTTGTGGTGTTCGATAACCGATGGCCCCATGTATCCGCTTGCGGTTGTACCATCCTTCAATATATTGAAACAGCTCTAATCGGGCTTCTTCAAACGAATGATACGTCGTTTGGTAGACTTCTTCTTTCTTTAATGCTGCGTGAAATGATTCGATACAGGAGTTATCATAAGGCGTCCCTTTACGACTGTAGGAGTGCGTCATCTTGTTCTCGCGTAGCGCTTTTTCAAAATCGGTGCTCGTATACTGCGAACCAAGGTCTGTTTGGATGATCAGTCCGTCTGTTGGTTGTTGTTCTTGAATCGCCGATTCTAACGCACTCATCACGATTTCCGTTGTCATCTCTTTGGCATAGGTGTAGCCAATAATTTTTTTCGAATAAAGGTCGATTACAGAAGCTAAATAGGTCCAGCCGTCTTTTGAAGTTGAGATATACGTGATATCAGCGGCCCATTTTTGATTGATGCTGGTTGTTGAAAAATCTTGGTTTAAAATATTTGACCGTTCTTCAATACGCTCTTTAGAAGCCTTGGTTGGTCGATATTTTTTTACGGTGATCGAATGGATGCCGAGGATACGCATCCTTTTCTGCACACGTTTTATCGATAAATCAAAGCCTTGCTCAATCAGTTGATGATGAATTTTCCATGCACCATAGCGCTTCTTGCTGTCTGTGTAGATGGACAGGATTGCCTGATCGATTTGTTCGTTCTCAAGCTCGCGATGACTAGGTTTATGTTTAAGCTCCTTGTAATACGTGCTTGGTGATACTTCCATTACTCGCAAGAGCATCCGAGTCGGATACTCATTACTTTCATTTTTGATGAAGATGATTTTACTGTGTAAGTTTACTTCGTGAATATAGCCATTGCTTTTTTTAAGATTTCGTTCTCCTGACGCAGACGAGTCATTTCTTTTTCCATCTGTTTGATCTGAGTCGGAGTCAAGGAACTACCAGCGACTGGGCTGTTGTTTTTCTTCCATTTATAAATCGTTTGTTCTGCAATGCCATATTCACGGGAAATCTCGGCGACGGGTTTACCAGTTGCGACGAGTTGAAGAATCATGTCTTTTCTTTCTTGACTGTACTTTTTCATTTGGCGAACTTCCTTTCGTTCGAGGATATTATAGTCCTCTCCCAAAATGTGTCCACTAAATCATCCTAACACCAACGATTGATATGAATATTGATTTAAATGATATTTATCAAACATACACTGCTTTTACAAAAAAAGATTTAATTCCGATGATTATTGCAAAAAATGAAGCATTGATTCTCATCGATGATGACTTAACATGTGTGAAGAATCAACTTGAAATGAAAAATGCTGAAATTCTACAATTAAAACAAGAACTTGAATCACACAAACAAACGGAGGGCACGTATAATGACTACATCACAGCAAACTAGCAAAGAAGCTCTATCTTACGCACGACGTGTATTACGTAACTACAATTATAATCGTCAATCAGTACAATATTACGAAGAAGCTCTACTGCATACTTGGACTCCTGCCGATCTTAACGCTTGGATCAAAGGCAATTCCCACTTACCAAGTTCACCTACCCCATCACAAGCTTTGCGGCTACTTGAACCACCCGAAAATTTGTGTCGGCTGAAAGGCCATGTTGAGATCGTTAATTTTTTTCTAAATCAGCTTGACGAGGAATATTAAAATTTGCTCGCAAAAAATCGTTATCTAATTCTCTCAGATTAACTTTACCAAAAACTATAAATATGACTTAAAAGAAAACAATTATTTTAAATAAGTCATATTGCACAGGTGAAAGTTCTGGATATAATTGTATGAAGCGATAATTGTGGTATAATCACAATAATTAATAATTTAAAAAGGGAAAATTATGAGGAGAGAAGATAGAAGGAAAAAACAAATAAAAATTCAAAAAGTGTTAATGCTATACATGATCATTTTTGTATTGGCGATAGGCCTAACCTTCAGTGTTATGAAGATTTATAATAGTAGACAACCTGCAAAAATAGTACCTGAGCAAATTAATAAAATAAAAGATTCAAACAGTACTGTCTCTGAACAGAGTGAATTAGTAACTGATGAGAGGTCGACCATAAGCTCAAGTGAAATGATGTTAGACTCTTTAGATGATTCGGAACTGGTGTCAAATGCAGCTGAAGTTAGTTATGGAATTTATTATTTTAATGATGAGAAGTACATATCTAACCACAATAATGATCCGATGATCTCAGCAAGCGTGATAAAAATATTTATTATGGAGTATGTTTACCGAAAAAAACTAGAAACAGAAACGACAGCTACTGGAGAAACATTAGATACTTTGATTCAACAAATGATCCAAACGAGTGATAATCAGGCAACGAATACCATTATCGACCATTGTGGAATGGATATATTGAATAATTATTTTAGAGAAAACGGCTATACGACTACTCAATTGCAACGAAAAATGCTAGATGAACAAGCGAGAAGTATGGGGAAAGAAAATTACACTTCGCTGGAAGATACAATGAGTTTTCTAAAAAAAGTGTATCAAAATAGAAGTGTAGCACCCTATTCGAACATGTTGGAAATGATGCGAGGGCAACAAATAAGAACTAAAATTCCAAGTAAATTACCGACTACTGTCCAAGTAGCGAATAAGACAGGAGAACTTCCTTCAGTGGAAAATGATATCGGACTGGTTCTGGCAGAGAATAATCCTTTCGCGATAGTTATCCTTTCTAATGACGTGATAGATAGTGGGCAAATGCGTGCAGCGATTGGGAATTTCACATTAGTTGCTTTAAACAAATGATTAATTAAAAAGGGGAAGATTTAAATGAAATACTGTCCAAACTGTGGAACTGAGAATCAAGAATCTGCATTATTTTGTGAACAATGTGGGCATCATTTTATCTCAGACGATGACTATTCTGATGCATCGGATCAAAAAGTTGAACATAATGATGAAAACGTGGTTAGAAGTAGTCAAAAAAAGCACTTTTCAAATAAAGTCCTCCTTGTACTCGGTGCAGTGATTATCTTGGGCGTGATCGTAGGGACTAGAGTGTATTCTACCATGGCAAGGAATCAAGAACCGGATTCCCCTGCAAGAACATCGCTTGTTTCAAGTCAAACTTCTGAATCAAGCGTTGAGGATATTTCTAAATACGACGATATTATTCAAGAAGCAAAAAAATTGACGATCAATGGAGAGTATAAAGAATCTTCATTGAAACTGGCGTCTATTCCAGCTAGTAAACTTGCCAAAGAAAATTTCAATTCGATTCGAGAGGAGGTTGAAGAGCTGGAGAAAGAAAATAATCAAGGGATTCAAGAAGAAAAGAATAAAAACAACTCAAACGATCAAACCTCTCAGAATGCTTCAAACAGCGGATTTAATGGGGATTTTGCTAAGTGGGCAAATACCTATACTTTCTACTATTCTCAGGGTGGGCAAAAGCAAAGCTCGTTAACGATCTCAGCCAATGGTGGGGTAACCCAAAATAATTATGGTGGAAAACAATATTTTGGAAAGGCTACGATCACAGGTGCAGCTGGCAATATCTTAAGTTATGAGACGACTACCATGTACCCTCGTTCAATGCCAGACACAAAAACAATTCGACCAGACGCAAAAATAACCGTTCAATGGGATTCTGGAAGCAGCCAAACATTCTATGGCTATCTTTCGTATTCTTCACGACTTGCATTAACAGATGGTGTGACTAAAAACGACGGTGTCAATGAGGTTTGGATATCGTATTGATGTAAGAGAGCAAAATAACGAATAATAAATGATGGCAAGCTTTCTATTAAGAGAATTTGCCATATTTTTATAAAAGAAACAGGAATAAAATGAATTAGGAGTTGTGGGTATGGCAGATAAAGCGATAAGTACAGCAAATTTAAGCATCATTGAAGGGAATCTACAAGCGATTAATCAGCGAATGGAATTAGTAGATGATCGAATAGGTGCAGTGGATCAGAATTTGCATACAGTTTACCAAGAACTGGCAGAGTTAGCGAAAGAATTTCATACGTACGTTGATCAAGCAAATCGTCAACATAATCTTTCGGTGGCAGAGACACGTTTAGTTAAGATTCGCCAAGAATTAGAATCAACCTATGGACACTATGACGAGGTTCGCAGAACAACATTAGGAATCCTGCAAGCAGATGACCTCGAAGTGATCCGCAAAGAGACCATTACGTCAATCAGTGAAGAGATGATGTTGAATGCACCGAATTATTGGCTAGCTTCGTGTACGGTGGCTGTCTCTGCATGGATCAATGATGATCAAAAACTAGCAGAAAGAGCGGTGAAAGAAGCCATTCGCCGAGATGATGAAAAGACGTCATTGCTTTTCGCCCTAATTTGCCGGAGAGCTGGAAGAAAGCAAGCGAGTCTTAAATGGGTGGCACGCTTTTTAGAGAACCAAGAAGAAGAGAATTTAGATAGGCAAACAATCATTATCATTGATGCGTTTGCCAGCGGATTATTAGGAGTGGATTCTGAAGGCTTAGTTTCGAGTCGTCTAGAAGAATGGTTGAAAAAAATAGCAGAAAAAACAGGCTTTACAGAACAACAGATTGATCAGTGGTCGCAAGCCATTAATCTGTATCGACCCCATGATCCAGGATTGAACTATCCTTATTTAAAGAAATACAGTCCCACCTATCCTCAGATTTTAGATGTGTTCAAAGGTGCGTTGCTTCATGAACGATTGCTTGACTATTTTGTAAATATTTTCCAGCAGCCCAATTCTACTCGTACGTTGAAAGAGCAGCTAGATGAGATATTATTTACTCTAGTCTCAAGTTTTGATGACGAAGAAACGCCGCTTCGCAAAGACGAGTTGCTGAATCATTTAGTGATAGAAAATGGTGGCGATATGCAATCGGCTCACAATGAAATGAAGATCGAAGAAACCGCACTGGATCAGAAAAAAGATTACTCGCAGCTATTGACAGATGCAGCGCTGAAACCAGAGAGCACAAATGCCAGCTATTCCACACAAAAATATGCAATTTCTGTTTCTAAAGACTGGATTACGGATGCTTATAATGATGTCGTAGCCACGAATAGAGCCTGTGTTCCTCATCAAATCGAGTTAGCGTTGAATGGTTTTTCAGCAGCAACCATTGATGGAGAAAATGAGAATGAGATAATAGCAAAATATATTGAACATATGGATGCGGAGAAAGAAAAACGCCTGAGTCAATTAGTCACCTCTAATATAGGGATCATCGCTGGAATAGGAATTGCTGTTTTAGGAATTGCTTTTCTCGGAGTTTTGGGCTGGATCGCAGCAATTGCTGGCGGTTATTTCGCTTGGTCCACGTATAGTAAGAATAAGCAGATTCTGCAACAAAAAGAAACAATTTCTCAAGAAATGGAAGAAAGAAAAACAAGCGGACAACAGATCATTCGTGCGATGATTGCTGAGGCTGTTGATTTTAGAAAAGACTTTGAAAAAGAAGATAAGAATAGTAAAAAAGTTCTGGACTTCTTAAAACAACTTTCACCCGATCATTATATTCGTTCGTTATCTGGCGAAAAAAGAAAAATCAACGTAGGAGGAGGAAAATAATGAAGTGTCCAAACTGTGGGTATGAAGCGAAAAGTGATACTGCGAATTTTTGTTTCAAATGCGGAACAAAATTAAATCAAGAAGCAGTTTTACAAGAAGTATCGAAAAGCTTAGTAAAGGAAGAAAAACCTTTAAGTGAATCAGCAGATACTGAGGAGATTGTGGAAATAGTTGAGACAGCTTCAGATTTAAAAACAATAGATGAGTTGCCTTCTGAGGCTATTCCTAAGCCTTCTGGAAATGGATCACCGACAAAAAAAGCAAAGCTCGAAAAAAATCCAGAAGCAGAGGGAAATGAAGTACCGCTCATTTTTGAGTTTAATACAACGGTGGAAGAAGATGAGGAAGAAGAAAATCCGTTGGCCCACGGACTTCCAGAATGGGAGATCATTCCGCCAAACACAACTGTGAGGAGAAAAAGAAAAATATGAGATCGCCTAGGACATACAACGAGTGGGTCAATAGTATTAGCCGTTTTCAATCAGGGGAAAATGACCAAGAAACATTAGATGCAATGTGCAGCGGGTATTTAGAATGGCAGGTAGGAGTCGCTGATCGATTTACTAAGCGATTAACCGAAGCAGCTGTTGATAGAATACAGAAAGCTGTGGATCAGTTTCAAGTAAATTTCTCACGCACAGCAGGAACTGAAAGTGCGATCGTCCAATCGATCTTGAATCTGAGAAAAGAACTGAAGGTAATCGAATCATTTATGAATTTGCCCATTCTGCCAGAGGATACTCGCGGAGAACTGATCCACTTAGTACAATCACAAAGAGATCAAATCCAAAAATCTTTGGAAGATAGTGCAAAATCTGATAGAACAGGGAAACTGATGAGTTTAGTACGAAATAATCGAGTGAATCGTTAAGTAAGGAGATAGAAAAAGTTGGCTGCAGTGACTGAAGTAAAAGATTTAATGAGAAGATATTCAATTGCCAGAATTCCTTTTATTACCATAAACACAGTGGAACGATCGAGAACTTTAGAGATGTTGAATGAAGTTGCGCAAGACCTGACACTGAGATTTTACGTCCATACGCTCTCAAAAGGAGTGTATGAATTAACAGCAGGTCAGACAATGAGTGAAGATAAATCCTTTTATAGCGCCATTGACTTTATGAGTGATCAGATGAAACGCAAAGAAAATGTCACAATGATCTTGACTGAAGTTCCAGATCTTTCATCTGACAACAGTGAAGCCAAACAGCTATTAGATTTAGTAACGCTAGCAAATGAAACAGGCGGCTCAATCATAGTGTTCACGAACCATTCGATTTGGAGTCAGCTACAACGACTAGGAATGCTGATCAAAGTTGATTCTCCTGATGAAAATGAAATGTATGGAATCGTTAAAGACTATATTGATGATTATCGTAATGAAATTCCGATCGAGTGGGACGATTCTGATATTCGGGAAGTCGCCTCACTTTTGACGGGCGTTACAAGAATCGAAGCCGAAAACATCATTGCTTCCCTAATTGCAAATAAAGAAATCAAGAAACAAGATATTGATGAAGTTCGTTTTTCAAAAGATCGTCTATTTTCTGACATCTCAGGGTTAGAAAAAATTGATGTTGATGAAAATGTAAAAGATGTGGGTGGGTTATCTGGCTTGAGGAAATGGCTCAATGTAAAGAAAGAATTACTGACACCGGAGAAAAGAGCTGAAATGAAAAGCCGAGGACTCCAATCCCCTAGAGGAATTTTATTAGTGGGCGTACCTGGCTGTGGAAAATCCTTATCTGCCAAATCAATCGCAGCAAATTGGAAGCTGCCACTCTATCGACTGGACTTTGCTACTGTTCAAGGGAGTTATGTCGGTCAGTCAGAACAACAATTAAAGGACGCATTAACTACAGCAGAGCATGTTTCCCCTTGCGTACTGTGGATTGATGAAATAGAAAAGGGGTTAGCTGGAGCATCAGGATCAAATGATGGGGGCGTGTCTACTCGAATGGTGGGGCAATTTCTTTTCTGGCTACAAGAAAGTAAAAAACAGGTATTCGTTGTTGCGACTGCAAATGATGTCAGTAAACTTCCCTCTGAATTACTGCGAAGAGGGCGGTTTGATGAACTCTTTTTTGTTGATCTACCTACTAGTGACGAACGAATTGAAATATTAACCATTTATATGGCGAAGTATTTGAAACTAAAATTCGAAGGCGAATTTGCCAATCGTATTATTGAAATTACTGATGGGTTCACAGGTGCAGATTTAGAATCTGCAGTCAGAGAAATTGCGTATAATTCCATTGCCTCTGAAGAATTTAAGATCACCCAAAGTACAATTATTGAGACCTTTCAAAACGTCGTTCCGTTATCTCAAACATCGCCAGAAAAAATTGAATCCATTCGTGAATGGGGAAAGACTAGAGCAGTTCCAGCATCAGGACATCCGATAGGAGCAGAAGTATTGGAAAATGAAACAACCAACTTCAAAACTAGAAAAGTATTAGTTTAAGGGGGCCGTTATGCCGAGAGTATTTTTGAACCATTCAGAAAAACAAAAAAATCAGACACAATTATCCGCATCACTGAGCACACCAAAACCAATAACGCAAGATCCACTAAAAATCAATCGATTACTGAGACAGAAGCGCTCCTCTGACTATCTCAAAGCGCTGGGACAATTAGATGCCTCTGGCTCAAGCCTGAGCAATCACCAGTTTGATAAGGTCGTAGACACCATCAAGAAAGAATTTCCTGAAATAGAATTAGGCGGTTTGTTGATAGGCTATGTAGCCAAATGCTATTTAGGGCAGCCTTACGAAGTTCATACATTATCCTATGATTTACAAATTGTAGAACATTATGAAATCGGAAAAATTTTACCAAACGGGATGGAAAAAGCGCGCTCACTTGCTTGTCACGGAAATTATCAATTTGTTGAGGTTTACACAGATTGTTGCCGTGCTGTATCTGAAGATGGGGTAGTTGCCATTATAAAATGATGGTGCGAAAGCATCCAGTACGATTTTAGCAGCAATGAAAAGCATGTGTAACAGGGAGGGATGATCAGATGAAAAAGATTGTTGTGGGTATAGGACTTTGTATTTGCCTAGTGAACTTAGCAGGGTGCAAAACTGAAAAAGAGGCGGCCAATAAAGAAAGCAACAGCAGTAAGATCTCAGAAACCTACTCACTGCCCCATTCAAAAACTGAGAATGCTGAGAGCAGTGACATTCGTCAAAAATCAAAGCCAGAGACGAATGAGGACACAGCCCTCTTTTCGCAGCTGCCAGAAGAGTTTACATTTTCAAGCGGTGCTGGTGGCTGGCGGACAGTTCTAACGATGGATGGCAAAGGTGGATTTACTGGGATTTATACAGATTATGATGCTTCTGAGGTTCATCGTTGCGATTTCAAAGGGCGTTTCAAAAAAGTTGAACAACTATCAGATTATGAATATAAGATGAATATAGAGAACTTAGAAGTTACTGGACCACAAGCTGGTATGGAGGATAAATATGAATTGATCCCAACAGATCGCATATATGGATTAGACGACGCAGAAGAGATCAGAATCTATTTACCCGGAAGATCGACAACTGATTTACCCAAGGAATTTCTTGAGTGGATGTATCACCCATTGAAGTTAACTTATGGGAATTTGGAGCCTGAATTACCATTTTATGGATTATACAACGTGAACGGCAAACAAGGCTTTGCGAGTGAAGATGTTGTGGGACATCGTGAGAAGCTCCAAGAGCAGATGAAAGAAAAACAACATAGTGCGCCTGTAAACATGGTAGGAAATTGGACAATCACCTACACCGATGATTCTACCTTGGGAAGTTTTGAAGTAAAAGAAGATGGTTCGGGAGTATTGCATAGTACGACTGCCTTAATGGGGCAAGAGGGCGAGCTACCTTTCGATGAAATAGAATTCAAAGCAGATACAGAAGCCAATTGGGAAAATGGTTATTTTATCCGCTTCAAAAAGCCAATGGCACATAACGATTTAGTAATGGAAAAAAGAATTGTTCTCGTTGATCAAAATACGTTTCGAATGGTTAGTTATACGGATAGTGGAATAAATAGCGGGACAATAAAACGGTAAGTGATTCTTATGAATACTTGAATGTGTCATAGTATGTGCAGAAGCATTTATATGTTTACTAAAAGTCTTCATATGTAAGAATTTTAGTTTTTATTGGAATGTGAAGAGAGAACTTACTTTCAAAAAATAAAATAACTTAAATTCCTTGCAACGGAGAAAATCTAAAGTGGTATCTTTTAGTGTTTTAAATTTTTCAAGATACAAATTTGAAAAATTTGACATTGTTCTAGAAATAGTATGTGCATTGATAAAAAGAATCTACAAAGTTAATTTTCCATATAGAAAAATGGTCTTGCAGATTGTTGATTTCAAAAGGTCGAATGAACTTTTCGACGCCATGAGCATTTCAATGAATACCTACCGGAGACCTACACCGTATTAATTGACATCATTTTTGCAAATTTAAACTCAATACCGAACAGCTTTTCTAATGTTGATGGTAGTGGTGATGACGGAAGCGAAAAGAGTGTGGCGATAACTAGGAAACACCGAATGAATGATTAAACATCAGGAATTTATTATGAATCAAAGAAGATCTGTGAAAGCGAGACAGATGAAGGAGTCAAATAACCGAATAAACTACAACGAGTGAATAAAAGACAGATATTTAATGTTACAATAAACATCTTAAATATGATACCTTCCATTTGAAGGTTGTCCCAATGGCAATGTTTGAAAAATGCTATACCATTCAAATGAAGTATAGAATGGTTCTAGACAATCTAACATAAGAGGAATTAAGTCAATAACTTAATTAATTCATCTGTTATGAAGTGAACTGTTTCAATAGTTAGTTTAATCACAAAATGAAACTATTGATATACTAAAAATCTTATGTGAAGTCTTATTAAAAAAGTTACCCTCTATCAATTAAAGTCAAAATGACAACTAAGGATAGAGGGTTTTGTTTGCTTATTTAGTTTATTCTGGTAGATCTAATCGAGTCACCATCACCAAAATATCGTTCAAACATGGCATCGATTTGTTGTGTTCAATCGTATCAAAAAGAGAAATTGTACGGTAAAACTCAACATGATGCATCATCGATGCGTCCAAATTGTATAGTCTAATTGTTCGCGGATCACCATCGTTGTTTACAACTTTGTTGATTTCAAAAATCTGGTCTTGATCGTTATACCAGACAAAAATATAATCAAAATTGTCATCGCAGTCTTGACCTGAAAACTGCCACAATAACATTCTGTCAGCAGTATGTTTGTCTAAAAACTCTTTTATTTCCTGATTTTCGACAAAAATGTGGTCAGTTCTGATTAGCATCGATAGCATTAAATTATCGGCAGTGCGTTCCGCGTTCAAATTTAAAGATTCTAAATCTTCTAAACTGAAATAATCCATTAAATTCCCCATTTTTCCACCTACAGTCCATCATTTTCTTTAAAGCTGTAATACTCATCTTTGTCATTCACAATCAAATGATCTAACAATTCTATTCTCACAACATCGCAGGCCGACTTCAACTTTTGCGTAAAATCTTGATCGTCAACCGATGGATTTGTGTGTGAAGAAGGGTGGTTATGACCGATTGAAATTCTCACAGAGTTTGATAACAAGGCTCTTTGTAGAATATCTCTCGGATGTGCGACACTTTGATTTAACGTTCCAACATGGACGGTAGAGTAGCTAACAATTTCATTTTTGGTATGTAAACAAACAACTACAAAATGTTCCTGCGTTTGATTGCCAATCATTTGGCCTAGCCATTGTCCCAACTGAAAACTGGAGGTCACTTTATCAGGAATCAACTTGTTTTTTCGCTTGCGCTTTACTTGCTTTAACGTCAGTATTTCTTCGCAAATAATTGTATTTTCCATCATTCATCATCCTTTTCTCTATACGTACATCAATTCGTTATTGATTTCTTTTGCTACCGCTTTCAAAATACAGCATGATTCTGCGACTGATAATCCTCTAACACGTTTCACAACACGCCCTTGGTTGATCGCACGTGTTAATAACATTCTTACAGCAGCGAAACGATGATCCCAAACTTTCAAAGGTACGTCATTTAGATGTGGATCACGAGATTTGCAAGCAATTTCTGGCACCAGCGATTGAAGATCATCGAATGCAATTGCATCTGCGTATTCCAGATAAAATTCTTCGTGAGACAAATTACCTGTAAGATACTCTTTTCTTTTTTGATCGTAATTAAAGACCATTTCCATCAGCTCCTATTTTGAAATATTGATCTCATTCCATTCTTGTTCTAATTCTTTTCGGGCTTGTTCATTCATACGTTTATTACGACGATCATCACGTTTTTTCAAGATCGCTCCGATAATTGCAAAAATAATATATAGTTCTACCATGTTATATCAACCTTTCCGCCGATCAGTGTCAAAATCTGATCCGTCAATGTTTTTTGTTCAGTATTTTCAAGCCATTCGTTTAAAATTTCTTTAGCAAAATTTGTCATATCACTTTTATCGCTAATCTCTAATTCAAAACCATCATCAAATGATTCGTTAAGCAACACAACGCTGCCATCACTGATTTCTTTATCGATACGCATGTTAATTTCATCTTCAATTCGCTCTTTTACAAAAACGAGGTTGGTAAATGTCTTTTCAAAATGGGGTAGTGTCAGTTTATATTTCATATTCTTGCGCCTCCAATTTTTTATTCAAATCGTTGATAGGCGCAAGAATTTGCGCAAAAAAATAGACCCAAAATTTGGGTCTCAGACTGTAGACAAAGTCCGTTTTATGGATGATGTCTACAGTCTTTTCTTTTATAATAGATTTATGAAAACGAATGCAAGGAGTGATAGTTATGATGTCTAAAAACAATACGAACGGTAGAAATCAATTTGCGATGCTCACGATTGATGATCTGGTTCCTCAAGATCATCTCGTTCGAAAGATTGATGCCGCGCTTGATTTTGAATTTATTTATCCAATCGTCGAAGCCACTTACTCCGATTTAGGTCGCCCAAGTATCGATCCAGTGATTCTGATCAAATTGGTGTTTATTCAGTATTTATTCGGTATCCGTTCCATGCGGCAAACCATTAAGGAAGTCGATACCAATGTCGCTTACCGCTGGTTTTTAGGCTATTCCTTCGAGGAGAAAATCCCCCATTTCTCAACTTTTGGAAAGAATTATGTCCGCCGATTTAGAGAAACGACGGTGTTTGAGGATATTTTTGCCTATATTTTAGAACAAGCAGTTAAAGCAGGTTTTGTAACAGAGGATAATTTGTATCTTGATTCTACCCACATCAAAGCTAACGCCAATAAACATAAGTTTACGAAGGAAATGACCCACGATGAAGCGAAAGCCTATCAGGATGAATTAGAAGATGAGATCAATCGTCAACGAATAGAGGCCGGAAAACGCCCTTTTACTTTGGACTTAGAAAAGGAAGTGAAGCTGAAAGAAAGAAAAATAAGTAAGGCTGATCCGGAAAGCGGCTACTACGTCAAAGGCGAACGAGAAAAACAATTTGCTTATTCTGCCCATACTTCATGTGACGACAACGGATTTATTCTTAGCACAATCATCACTCCTGGAAATATTCATGACAGTCAAGTCGCCTTTCAGCTCGTCAAACAATTGAAGAGACTTTTTCCTGAAATCAACTGTGTTGTCGCTGATGCTGGGTACAAGACACCTAAGTTTGTTCACTTTTTGACTCATTTGAATCTTCGACCTTGTTTGCCTTATTCAAGGCCCAAAGGGAAAAAAGGGCTATTATCAAAAAACGAGTTTCTCTATGACGAGTATTATGATTGTTACATTTGTCCGCAGGATCAAATGCTCGCTTTTTCAACGGTTACTCGAGAAGGGTACCGAGAATACAAATCCAATCCAAAAGAATGTGTGAACTGTCCTCTGCTAAACCAATGTACCAAAAGTAAAAATCATCAACGAGTCATCACGAGACATGTTTGGGGAGATCTGATGGATGAAGTGGAACATCTTCACCTAACGGATCTGAATAAATCAATTTACAAAAAACGGAAACAAACGATTGAACGAATATTTGCGGATGCAAAAGAAAAGCATGGGATGCGTTGGACCAAGTATCGAGGCTTGGAAAAAGTCGCGACGCATACGATGCTAGTGTTTGCTGCAATGAATTTAAAGAAATTAGCCACCTGGCTATGGAAAGGCAAGGAGCCTTTATTTTTTTGTTCAAAAATTCGAAACGAAGTAGATAAAAAGCTGTTCCAAGCTCGAGTTACGAGTTTGGAACAGCTTTTGTCTACAGTCTGAGACCCAAAATTTGGGTCTAAAGATTTTAGTCAGCATCAACAGTAACGTTTTTGCCTTTATCATCAACAGAGTTCAAAGTGAAATTGACATTGTCGTTGCCGGTCTCGGTTAGAATCATACTATTATATTCTTTTTTCGAATTTACACCATAAAAACCACGCATCGTGTGGTCATAAATCACTGCTGATGCTCCTGTCGCATCGAGAGATATTGAAGTTTCAGAAGCTACCCAGTTAAACGTTTTCTCAAATTCTTTCGTGCCGTCATTAAGATTGTTATCAAGATACTTTGTATATACACGTTCGCTTTCTACAGAATTTCCTGTTTTATCAGTAATCAAATTGAATGTTGGCTTTGTCAATAAATCATCAAGTGTTATTGAGTTTGTAGCTGTTCGTATAACACCGTCAATGTCTATTTCTTCCGGTTGTGTTGTAAGTTTAGTTAATTTTTCTTTATCGCTTAAATCTAGTATTTCTGAAATTGTCATGCCATCCAAAGCTGTTCGATATATGCTATAACTTGCTAATTTTTCATCTTTTGAAACATAAATTCCATTCGGTTCATCATCTTTGCCAATATCTGATTTACCAAAGCTGTACCAAAACTTGTATTTCGAATTAGTGAACGCTTCTGATGCAGTTACCAGTTCTGATTGATTACTTCTTTGTTCACCTTGTTCGTTTGTTGAATTTGGATCTTCTTCCTTGTTACCACAAGAGGCTAACGATATTAGTGCTAAAAGTGATGCTGCCAAAATTGCTAATTTTTTCATTCAAATATACCTCATTCTATATTTAGTTTTCAGTGGTAGCCGAGTACACATATGCTAAGTACCACACAGTTGTTGATTTTTCTTGTCCTGTCCATACATCGGTATATGTTTCTTGTGATGAGACAAGTTCTACATGTGCTGACCATGCGAAAGGATTCAAAATGTCGTACATGTGTTCATCTGATAAGAATCCACCATATGGTCCAACAATACCTTCTGCAATTTTGTTGATTGATTCTAGTGCGTCTTCTTGTGATTCGTATTCACGAGTGTTGAAATCAGATTGGAATGACGCTAGATCATTTTTCAAGTAGCCAATATTTTTGTGTTTGATACGCAATGATTCTAAAGCTTTATAATAAGCATCACTTGATTCTTTTGAATCGTAATGACCTGAAAAGCCAAGTGGCATTTGTTCTTTTGCGTCTTTAGCTTTGTTAACAGCATAATCAACTAATTCATCTGATTGTTTTACGGCATCAAGATCATAAATTCCACGATATTTGTTGATCGTATCTAAGATTGCACGTTTTAGTGCGTCTTCTGATGCTGTGTAGGAACCATTATCATTTTTGGTGATGAAATCTTTGACGTTTTTGTTATGATCAAAATCATTGATCTCGTCTTTAATTTCATCTTCTTTTTCGATAACTGTATCATTTGGATCTTTTGCTTCTGATGGTTTTTCAGGTTTTTCTTTGTCTTTATCTTTATTTTCTTCATCATCCTTTTCATTGTTTGACTCTGACGATTCAGATGTCGACGATTCGCTTGATTCTTTGCTTGATGAATCACTTGTTCCTGCCGAGCTAGAATCAGATGTTGACGACTCTGGCTGAACCGGTTTAGCTGGCTCAGATGGTTTTGTTTCATCTGACGGTTGTGTTGGTTCAGGTTTCGGCACAGGAGCAGGTTCTGGATTTGGTGCAGGTTCAGGTTTTGGTTTGTTTGCTTCTGCTTTAATTTGAGCTGCTTGCGCATCAGCTTGTGAGCGTGCGTTTTGTGCGTTTGCTAATGCTGCATTTTTTCGTTGTTGTAATGCTGATCGTTGAGCAATACGTTGCATCATTGGACCACGGTTATTATCGATCGCTTGCTGACATTCAGCTTCACGGCCTTTCCACACTTGATGATAAGGTGAGGATGGATCAGTTGCGTATTTTAGATTTTGTGTCCATGTGTCGATCATGCCTTGATTCTGATTGATACTCCATGTGAGTTGATTGATTTCGTCGTCGTATGAAGCAGCTTCGTTTTCAAATTGAGTGATCGAATTTACTAAGCTGTCACTAACACCAGCCACGCCGTTCCAAGTGGCTGCGTTGACTGCGATAGGTGCGAATGTCATACAGCATAAAGTTGTTACAACCAACAATTTACTAAACTTTCTCTTTTTCATAAGTTAACCTCCTCGTTCTTCATTCAAATCATTCATTGATAGTCGCATGACTATTGCTAGTGATTCTTAAATAATCGTACAGTAATTGCAGATCATTTTCAATACATATATTACTATAATATAATTCAAATAGATACATATCATTAACTGCTGAAAAACCTTGTTTGTCTGTATCATTTGTTTGAGAGAGGGCGGCGTTGATATGTTGAATGAATTAGTCACGAAAAGACTACGTGAGATCAGAGAGAGCAAAAATATGTCGCGAGCCGTTTTAGCTGAAAAGTCAGGGATCGATGAAACATACTTAGGTCGAATCGAAAGAAATGAAATTAACACGACAGTTCAAACGCTCGATAAGATCATAAAATCGCTTGATATTACTTATGATGATTTCTTTTCAATGTTCACACTCGATGATGAATGGTCAGAAATTATCAGCAAAGTCGAATCGTCAGACAAAAAGGAATACATCATGCAAGCGATACAAATCTTATTGCAAATAGATGACTAAAGATTTTGGACCCAGCAATTGGGTCTTTTTTTTTGTTATACAATGCAATTAAGAGCACCGCAACGCGGCTAACGGGATGCGTAGCATTTCGTGCGGTAAAGGGCGCAGTCAGCTATGCTGACCGAGGAAAAATTATGAAATAATTTTTGTGAGTACACGCCCCTTATGCTCTTGTCGTCAGGACACCACTTTTGCTTGCAAAAGGTCCCACATATCAAGGACCTACTGGTATGATAACGTTTGGAGCGAGTTCTGAGAGTGATTTTCTCGAAGGATGAGGGACCATAGGGTCCTACTCCCCCCAAAATGTTGATGTAGCAAAGGGGGATTAGGGAACTTTTTTGCGATTTAAAATAATTAGTGTAGGACAGGGGGACGTTGGATCCGCATCCCTCTGTTAGAGATGACGAACGACGCGTTAGTATTGGAATGTAGATCATTTAATGGATAATCTCTTTTTTTAGAGTTAATGTTGCCAAATAAAGTGTTATTTTAAATCGTAAATGGAATTTGTTAACGAGTAGAGTAGAGTAGATTTAACGTCGAAAATGGTGTTAACAGTTCGCTAACAGATTGTTAGCAGTTTTATCTCTTTCGTTAACAACGCGATGAACTTTGTTAACAAAAAAATATATTAATTGATGATCGGATTATGTATTATATGTATTGTTTTGCTCTTAAATGTGAGATATGATTATCTTAGAATGTTTGTCATCTGACAAAAAAGGAGGAAATTTAGTGAGAAGGAATAAGTTGAGGAAATTGTTTGTCTTGTCATTAGCGTTCTTTGGTACAGTCGCATTTGCGGACAAAGCTAGTGCAGCAGAAATGCATCGCTTGTACAATCCAAACAGTGGAGAGCATTTCTACACAGCCAACACAAACGAAAAAAATCATTTAAACAAGATCGGTTGGAAGTACGAGGGGATTGGTTGGACAGCACCATCTGGTGGGAATGCGGTCTATCGTATGTACAACAAAAATGCTGGCGATCATCACTATACCATGAATGCCAATGAAAAGAATCATTTAGTAAAAGTTGGCTGGAAGTACGAAGGGATTGGCTGGTATTCAGACACGAAAAAATCAGTTCCGCTTTATCGAGCGTACAATCCAAATGCAAAAGCTGGCTCCCACAACTACACTGTAAATTATGGGGAACAACAGAATTTGTTAAAGGTAGGTTGGCGTAATGAAGGGATTGCTTGGTATGGAATTAATAACACTAATCCTACACCGCCGAAACCTGCACCTAAACCTATTACCAAATATACCGTGACTGTTAAACATGTTGGATCAGATAGAAAAACATTAAAATCTGCATCTATATCTATTGAAAAAGGAAAATCTTACACAGCAAAAGCTGGAAGCTTCTCTGGCTATACATTAAAAGGTAGCAATTCTCAAACAGTCACAGTAAATGGCAACAAAACAATTACCTTTAACTACACAAAAAATGCACCACCTGTACAAAAACATCTCATTACAACACAACATAATGATGAAAACGGAAAAAATCTTAAAACGACAAATGAGTTTGTTGTTGAAAACACACAGTATACCGCAAAAGCTATTTCAATTAGTGGCTACACATTGATTGGACAAGCAGCAAAAACCATTACTGTTAAGGGTTCTGTTATCATCACATTTTCTTACAAGAAAAATCCAGAACCAAAACCAAAATTCACTGTGACAACAAAACACATTACTACAGACAATACATTGCTTGATTCAACTACAAATCAAGCTGAAAAAGGTCAAAATTTCACAGCAAAAGCAAGGACCTTTACTGATTATGAATTGATTGGTAATGCATCACAAACAATTAATGTACAAAACAACGCGACGATCACATTCACGTATGAAAAAATCAAACGACCCGACACATTTAACTTACATGTTTATGTAGATGATGTGTTCTATAAGACCATCGTCAAAACAATCAATGATGGTGAAAGTTATCAGCCTGCAACAAAAAATCTTGGATTGGATGAAAATGAATTTGATTTATCTGATGGCGTAACCTATCAACAAAAAAATTGGATCGGTGGTCAAACGTACAATTATGATTTTTATGTATCAAGGTACGAAGTATTGTCCGACACTGAAAAAGCAAAAGCTGTTAGCACTATTCTCACCAATGTTAATGCTTTGCGTGCGCAATATGGTAGGCAACCAGTTCAAGCGCTGACGCAATTAAATTCGGCGGCTGGTTTAAGAGCAAGAGAAATTCAAGAATTATTCTCTCATTATCGACCTGATGGTTCAGAGTGTAAAACAGTCTTAGCTGAGTTTGGTATTAACAATGCTGGCTATTTTGGAGAAAATATTGCTACAAACAGTTCTGTTTCATTCTCAGATGGACAAAGAGTCGGTCAACGATTATATGATCAATGGTTTGACAGTGCTGGTCACAAAGCTAACATGTTAGATGCAAATTACAAATATATTGGTATCGGACTATTCACAGATAAAAACACAGTATATGGAACCCAATTGTTTATGAGTTACAATTAAATACAAGTCATGCCCTATCTCAGTGAGATGGGGTTTTTTCATTAAAAATAGGAACAACGCGTTAACGTCATTCCTTTTGGAAAGTGGCTGTCTTGTTACTTCAAACTACTGCAATTTATTGCAAACTTTAGAAAATGAAAAAGCACTAGAACCGCGTGATTTCAGCACTTCTTCATCTTACTTCAACTACTAAAAACCATTTATGGAGCTGGCGAGAGTCGAACTTGTAGTATAAAAATGTTGATATAACATCATTCCTATTTTGCTGTTGCAACTACGTAAAAAATTTATGTCATTTTTTAATCGCTTTGTCCAAAGCGTTGTTGGATAATTTTGAACGTTGCCCATTTTGAGTTAAAAGAGTGATGTGTATGACGAAATCTGTGCACATCTATACGTTTCAATGTGTAGTCTAGCTCTGCGATCACGAGATCATCAATTTTGATTCGCCAATTTGGTGTCTTGTACATTGACAAATTTTTTTAATGATATTGTTTGCTCGATTTGTATCAAAAATTCATCTATACATTAAGATCAATTTCCACTAATATGATTTTTGCCTCTCTCTTTTTTTAGATAGCAACATTCGTAATTAAGTAATTTATAGCTAAAACATAATTTATATAGACATATATATTTTACCCGTGGTGCTAGTTGATTTTAGAAACGCCCCAAAGAGTATTTTAACGTTTCTCCATAACGTTCTTGTGCCTTAGAAAGCATTAAACAGTAGACAAGCAAGATGCTTTCTAATCGACTTTCCCCCCTAATAATGACCTACTTTTAAAATTCTGAATCCCAAAATTTTCCCAACTAGAAAACACCGTTTCAATCACCTTGCGGTGTTCAGATAATAATGAATCGTTAAGTTTATTGTTATTTTTGGCATTCTTTTTTACTGGAGTAGATAGCTCTATACCTTTATTCAACAGTCTTTTTTGCATGTCTGAGCTAACGTAGCCCTTATCGCCCAATAGTTTTTCAATAGGACAATCAAAGGCAAGTGTTTCAGCCATATTCACATCATGAATTGAAGCTTTAGTGACTGTGTAAGTTAAGGGAAAGCCAGTTTTGGTAACCATAACACTAATCTTCAATCCGTAAAAATATAACTTTTTAGTTGAGTTGTAGCCGATATCAGCTACTTCAGACAAAACTTTTGCTCTTCGATTTCTTACGGGTTTACACAATGGGCTAGGAAAGCTGTCAATAATTGCAAAAAGTTGATCTTTAGGATTGGCATGTTCAATCACAAAACGGTAACGAATGAGTTTAATAGCTGTGGTTAGGTTGACACATAATCGAGTAAATCTTGATCGATCAGGAAAATGTTCTAATGCTAAAACGCTCCGTACGGAGCGATATATAGCTCTTTGAGTAGTTAATCCATTCATCATTCCCCATATAACACAAGAAATGATGACGGTATCAGGTTGCTTTAACAGATGAGTGTTCTTTCGATTTTTTATTTTCGCAGGAACGTATCTTTTGTAAAGTGACTGAATGATTTCTAGAATTTCAGAAAACATTAGTTGAGTATTTGTGTAAATTTCGATATATTTAGTTTGACTTTGCATAGAATAACCCCTCATTTCGTCGTTGTTTTGAGCTTATTCTATCGCAAAGTTTTTATTTTTCTCAGTTTCTAATCAACTAGCACCACGGGTATATTTTCTATTTCAAATAAATATAATTTTTATTGATATTTTTGTAAAGGCGATGTAGAATAACAAGTGTTAAAATAACCTATGTTTTCAAGGAGGAGTTATTAAATGTCAGGAGCAATTACAGTAACACCCGAGCAGCTGAAATCGCAAGCGAAGGTGTATCAACAAGCATCATCACAAATCGAGGATGCGATTCGCAAGGTGAACTCAATGAATCAAACGATCTCTCAGCAATGGCAAGGGGAAGCGTTCCGTGCTTATCTAGAACAGTATAACCAATTGGAAGGTAACGTAAAACAAATGGAAGAACTGTTGGAGAGTATTCATGGACAGTTGAACAAATATGCGGATACAGTGGCAGAACGCGACCGTCAAGATGCTGGTTCATTTGGATTAAATTAAAAGAGCGGAAAACGTCAGCACACAAGCCGTGCTGGCGTTTTTTTGAGGGAAAGAATATGAAAAAGAAAATAGATAGCACATTCTCTTTACTGGCCATAACGATTGGCGGGATAGTGCTAGTTACACTACTGTTGTTTTTTGCCCTGAAGGATGACAATCTCAGAAAAGCGGGTGAGGATCGGACAAAGCAAGTAACCTATGCGTTAGTAAATGAGGATAAGGGTGCGAAGTTTGAGAATAAGCAATACATATTAGGCAGAGATTTTGTGACCTTGATCAACAATGATTTAGAGCACAATTGGCAAACTACAACGAGAAGTGTTGCGGATTCGGGGCTTACTAACGGTCAGTTTGATGCGGTCATTTATATTCCGCAAAATTTTTCTGAGAGATTATTGGATTTGAAAAGCATTGCGCCGGATCAGGCTGTGGTGGATTATCAAGTGGGTGAAGGACAGAATGAGTTAACGAATCAGACAGTCCAGATAAAAGTGGACAGCATCCTAAAAGAATTCAATCAACGAATTGTTCAAATGTATTTTTCCAGCATTGTCGGTAATCTTTCTGAGGCGCAAAGAAATGTAAACACTATCGTCAAAGGCGATAAGGAAACCCATACAGAATTAGCATCAACTATTCAGAGTCCGTTTAAAGAATTACCGAGTGGTTTTTCGTCTGTGTTGGATGTTTCTAGTATTTTAGATGAGGATAATAAACGATTTATTGCAGAGCAAAAAGGCTTTGTCGATTCCGTAAAGCAATTACTGGATTCAAATAACGAGGGATTAAACAGCTCCAGTGAATCCGTTGAAAAGAATAAAGAGACTGTAGATCAATTCACAGATGATGTAAATAAAAAAATAGAAGAGGCGATCAAGCAATTTAACGATCAGGTTGAGCTTCAAAAAAAACAATTAGCTTTGCAGTGGGAAAGTGATCTGACGAATTACCAAGGACAATTTGACGGATTGAATCATTCTTTGATGCAGCAGATGAACAACTTTTATCAAACGGATTCAAACTCTTCGAAGACCAGCGGTGTCTTGGCTGATTTTTATGCACAAGCCGCTTATTTTCAAGAAAACCAAGCAGAGCGCAAAGCGGAAATAGAAAATGAAATTACTCAGTTGACCGAACAAGTAGAGACCTTAAAAGAATTGCGAAAAACAATCGCTGAAACCTACTATGCCGACGGAGAAAAGACACCTGACACTGCAACCGATGAAGATGCGAAAACAGCGATATTAAACATGGCTGATCTTTCTGTTAGTCAGAATTCATCAAAATTGAAAGCTCAATACCTGCAAGTATTGAATGATAAGATCAATACTTTAAATAGCGGAGAACTAGAAGCTTTATTGAATCTTCTAGTTAGTGAAGGGAAGATTACAACACCGCAAGCGGATCAATATAAACAAGAATTGAGAATCATCGAGCGATACGCTCTTGATTATGGAGTAGCTTTTAATTCGGGGCCGACATTTACCTACCTATCCAACAACAATGCGCCACATATAAACCCAGTTGATATTGTTCAATCGCGAACATTTGTCATCCAAACTACTGGAACGACTACGCTTGATTTAAATTCAGGTTCTAACATAGAAATCAAGGATGCAGCAGTTCTTGCAACACAGATCAAAGCAACACTTGATGGTCAATTGAGCGCTTATGACTATGAAGCTACAGTTACACCAGCTTCTTCACAAAGCCTAACCATTACTATGGCATTGAAACCAGGTGGTACGCCACCTGCTAATTTACCGAATCAAATTAGCGTAACAATCCAACCAACGATTCAATGGACATTGTCAGATATAGAATCTAAAGAGTCTTTTGTTAACCTGATCTATAACTGGAGTGTAAATGGTTCTGAACAGGTTTCGGGTTATTACGCGAGCTTTGTTGATAAAAAAAGCCCATTGATCAATGATTTACCACATATTTTAGCGCAATTTGAAGCTTTAGGCGGCTGTGCACAACAGATTATGACGCTTTTTGCTGATCCAAGTCAGCAATCAAATGTAGCGAGTTATCTTGCTACAATTAACGATCCGGCAAATGTTGGAATGAAACTAGAAGATTTTGCGACTAGCGAATCGATTTATCATTCATATGACAATATCACGGACGAAGCGAAAAAGAATTTGATCCAAAATTCTTTGGTAAAAGAATATAAAGATGGCGGCGATAAACTCTACCGCCAAACAGAAGCTCAAATCAACGCCCTGCTTCAAACAATCGGAACAAAAGACAATGCGGCAAATGAAAAAAATACACTCTATAGCACGTTGCACTTTATGATGACACCGGAAATGCTGAAAAATGAAGCCAACAAACTTAATCAATGGTTTAAGCAGGCAAATGAACAAATCGCAACAACCTATGGCAGCTGGACAGAAGCGGACAAGGTTCAGACCGAATCAATTATCAACGATGAGAACCCTCATCCGGAGTCTGGCGATACGAAACCGATCGCCGAATCGACGGCAGCCATCGTAGATTCAATGAAGCAACTTGTAGAGACAGCGAAGCAATCCGCTGATTCTACGAGTAAATCGGCCGCTGAAGTCGAAGATGTGGGATCGAAAATTGAAGACTTAACGAAAACGACGAAAGAGGTTCATGGAAACGCAGATAAAGTGCTGAATAACTTGGACAAGGTCGTGAAAGATGCAAATGAAAAAGATACCACCAATGATAGTTATAGCAAAAATTTTGATAAAGTCCTTGCGAATACACGACAGGGCGGTGCAGACAATCAGAAAGTCTTTAATTTCTTAGCGAGTCCAATGAACACGTTAGGTGCGTTTGGTGAAAGTCGCACGATCTCCGTGGTTCCTTATTATTTAACATTCATTGGAACATTGGTAGCGATTTTTATCGGCTACGGACTTTCATCAAGTTTGTTTGAACGACAGTTGCGCCAGTACGATTTTTTTGTTACGCAAAGTCGTATTTGGAAAAATACACCAAATGCGCTACGAACATTAGTTATTAGCTGTATCATTGCTGGTTTTGTCAGTGGGCTGACGACATCAATGGTCAACGTGAAATCAGTAGGTAGCTGGGCCAGTTACACATTCTTAGTCTTCTTGATGTGTTTATTGTTCACTACAGCTTTCGCACGACAGTTTAGAAGGTCGAGTTTGTTCGTTGTTGGCGTACTCTTTGGATTTTACTTAATGATGACTCCGTTATTAGGGATGACAACGACACCTGGAAGTATCGTCCGTTTTATATTTAGGTTCTCACCTTTACAGAATATCGAGAATGGATACAGCGCATTAATCAATGGTCTGTCGATTGGATGGCTGACTTATTTGATTTTAATTCTGCTTATTCTGATTGCTTTAGGGTTGAACTTCTTAGTGAATGTGCAAAAGGATGCAATGGGTGAACCATTAGGACAGGTGATCGATCATGAATAAGCAAAAATTTTTAGGTGTATTTATGTTGTTAATTGCCGCATTTTTTATTAGCGGCGAGGCTTCAGCCGAAAATGGAAAATTGACGATCAACAATCAGGTGATCTATGAAAAAAATAAAGAAAAGGAAGATTCGATCGAATACTTGATCGCACCGGATCTGTTTTTAGAACATAAAACAGCTATCAATCAACAAAATTTAGCAGCCCATGAAAAAATCTCGCAGCAAGCAAAAGAGCAGGTATTTGTAGCGAAACAATTACCTCAAACAGGTCAAGCCCAAAAAGTGTATGTTAAAAAACTATTTCTAGAAAACTATGAAGGCGCAGCTGCACATTCGAATCAAGGAATACAACAATCAGGGATTATCTCAAAAGGATTGATTTATTTCTTTGCCGCAGTAGCGGTTGTTGGCATGCTAGTTCTGGGGATTCTGTTGGGACGAAGATTTTCAACGGTTTTTGTTAGAAAAAAATAGGGGGCAACAATTTTGGAAGGTAAAACAGCAATCAACATTGGCCTACATTTTAATGAACGGGTGATTGATCTGCGTATCCCGAATCGGGTAACGCTGGAGCAACTGGTACCGTTGCTACAAGAAGCGCTGGCGATCATGAATTTTACGTTGCCGGACAGCTTTTCTTTAGAGTTGATCAATAAGCCAATTAGGATCAATCCACGGTTGCCGTTAGCCAACTATCCAGTCAGTGATGGTGATCAATTACTTGTGAGAACGGAGAAAAAAAATAATGGAACGAAATGATGGCTCAACAACGATCGAGCAAACGTTAAATCAAGAAATATTAACCACACGACTAACGGCGAATCAGTTTAAAGGAACGATGATTGAACACTATCAAACGATTCTTGAGCAAACGGATGATTGCTTAAAAGGGAAAATCGTTCAACATACGGAAGAAGAATTGGTGATTGATTATGAGATCCCAAAACTTGGAGAGCCAGTAGCGCAATTGGCTGAACGTTCGAATGAGTTGGAACGTTTGGAGTTGGCTCAAAAGCTGCGTTTTCTTTTGAAGCAGCACCAGCAATTGATCAACCCTTTTATGCATCCGCAAAATTTATTTGTTGTTGGTAACACAATTCGATTAGGTCATCGAGGGTTATTAGAAATCGTTGCTCCTTTTCAACCAACCGATGCAGATTTTTTAAAACAATATAAGGCACTAATTTGCTTTATTCTGCAGCCGAAACTTGATTTTGCAGGATTAGTAGATGGTTTAGGAGCCGTTAAGCATTCTTTAGTAGAAAAAATCTATCTTGCGACGACACCAGCAGAGATCGATCAGTATCTTTCAGAATCCATTACGATTCTGCGGGAAAGGAATCGACGGGAAAAGAAACTAGTGAGGAAATCGTATTATCGTTTATTTAAGTGGGGAAGTATCGGACTGCTGATTGTTGCCATTGGCTTAGGGATCGGTTTGTCCGTCTATGCGAGTCGAATTGTTCCCTTACAAGAGCGGGTAATCGAAGCGGAATCGAAATTCATCTTCAACGATTACTCTGGTGCAGCGACAGAATTGAAACAAGATGAAGCGGAAAAGTTGCCGACTTCGGCGCAGTATATTTTGGCAGTCAGCTATATTCAATTAGACAGTTTGACCAATGAACAGAAGGAAGCTGTTCTAAACACGATTTCCCAAAAATCCAGTGAGAACACGTTACTTTTCTGGATTTATCTAGGTCGCGGTGATTTTGAAAAAGCGTTAAGCCTAGCGAAAAATATTGGAGATAATCAATACGTTCTTCATGCGTATACCAAGCTATACGATGCGACAAAGGCTAATTCCCGAATGGATGGCGAGAAGAAACAAGAGTTGTTGAAGGAATACGAAGAACAAATCAACAATTATGTGAAATTGCTGGGAGGACAAGCCAATGATGACCAAGCTAAATAATCAGCCTTGTCCTTCGATTGACGATCAAATCATAGAAAAGGAAACAATCCTTTATGATGTCTTTCTTTTAGGAGAGCTTTTTGACCATATCGAACTTTCTGAAGGACAAAGGGTTCATTTTCATGGATCGGTAATCAATTGTGTAAACGGAAAAATCTTCTCTGAAAATTCTGTAAAACCTGAAAAAGAAATGATTTTATTGCCTCATTCTGATTTAACTGTCTTTACGACAACTTTGCCAAAAGAGAAGTGGATAATCTCAAAAGCATTGGGTTCAGAAATTTGCATTGCAAGCGAAGCTATTGGCGTCCTTTCTATTAAAGAAGATAAGAAAGAATTGAAATTGAGAGTGGAGGCAAATGGGGAGAAAGTCTACTGGAATGATCAACGAGTGGCACAACTGACAACAGAATTCGGTGTCGGTGATCGTGTCATTATCAGCGGTGTTATGATCGAACGACGGGAAAAGCAATTCAAGATCACTTGTTTGAAACAGAACGTCAAATTGGATTTTCGCAAAGTGATGCCTGAAGCAATGAAAAATGAGTTTCCAGTCAGCTTCCCTGATTTTCGCCGCAGTCCGCGAATCCATCTTAAACCGCCTAAAAAGGAGCAGACCGTGACGCCACCGAGCGCGAAAACTGCAGAGGGAAAAAGCGAGATTCTTCGATCGATTGTTCCGCCATTAGGAATGGTTGTACTCAGTGGTGCCTCTAGTGTATTGAGCGGAGGAAATCCGATTATGATGCTCAGTATGGGCGGAGCGAGCTTACTCACCGCCGGCTTTTCAGTTTCTAGTTATTTTACCAATAAAAAGGAAACTAAACGAAAAAATGAATTGCGTGATGAGACCTACCAACGTTATATGATTCAGCAGAAAAAAGAATTAGAACAATTATCAGCCGAACAGCGGGAGGCTTTGGAATACCAGAATCCTGCGATGGAAACAGTATCTCAGATGACGAAAGAGTACCATCCGCGAATTTATGAACGGACGGCAATGAATGCAGATTTTCTTCAATTCCGTTTAGGAACTGGCGAAATTCCAACGAGCTTCAAAGTCGATTTTCGTAAAAATGAAAATGAAGCGGATCCTTTAGCTGATTTTGCAGAGGAGAAAATCGTTTGGCCGCATCAAATGTTGAAGGATGCACCGATTACTACCACGTTACTTGATCAGACGATTGGTTTAGCGGGAACGCCAGACAATCTTCGTAACGCCGTTCAAACGATTCTTTTCCAAATCTCCGTTTTTCATTCGTATCGTGATGTTCAGTTTATTGCCTTATTAAATGAAGAAGATTACGCAGAAAAATGGCATGATTGGCGGTGGCTGCCCCATTTTCAATTGCAGCAATTAAATTTGCGGGGCATGATCCACAATGCGCAAAGTCGTGATATGGGACTCAATTCTTTTTATCAACTGATTTCGAAACGCCGGCAGCAGCTCAAAGAATCTGAAAAGAATGAAAAAATTCAGTTCTCTCCCCATTATGTACTGACGATCTTAGATGAGAGCTGGTTATCCGGCCATGGGTTGAATGAATATTTGGCCGAAGACATGAGTCAATACGGAGTCACCGTTATTTGGGGCAAAGAAACAGCGAATATGTTGCCGGAAACAACGACGACCATGATCGAATACCAAAGTAGTGAAGCGGCAACTTTAGTCAATGAAAATCATGTGTATGTGAGTCAATTTTTCCGCCCTGTTCATTTACCAAAGGAATTTACCGTAACCGAAGCGATTCAACGGCTGGCAAATCTGAACCATGTGGAAGTAGAAAAAAATGCAATTCCAGAAGCAATCGATTTTCTTGGCATGTATGAAGTCAAAAGAACTGAGGAGCTGCAGATTGCTCAGCGCTGGCAAAAGGCCAATACCTCTAAGTCATTAGCAGTGCCGTTAGGGCTACGTGGGAAAGACGATATTGTCTCATTGAACTTGCATGAGCGAGCACACGGCCCTCATGGTTTAGTTGCTGGGACGACCGGCTCAGGTAAATCCGAAATCGTTCAAAGCTATATCTTATCTTTGGCGGTCAATTTTGCGCCAGAGGATGTTGGGTTCCTGCCGATCGACTTTAAGGGTGGTGGGATGGCAAATCTATTTGCGAAACTACCGCATCTATTAGGCTCTATCACCAACTTAGATGGGGCCAGTTCTGCTCGTGCGCTGCAAAGTATTCGTGCGGAGCTGCAGAAGCGTCAACGAAAATTTGGTGAGTTCGGGGTCAATCATATCAATGGCTATACCAAGCTTTATAAACAAGGAAAAGAAATCACCGATCCAGTAGAAAAGAGAAAATATCCAAGTGATCCATTGCCTCATTTGTTCCTAATCAGCGATGAGTTTGCCGAGTTGAAGGCTAACGAACCTGATTTCATGGCAGAATTAGTTTCCACAGCTCGGATCGGTCGATCATTAGGGGTTCACTTGATTTTGGCAACGCAAAAACCAAGCGGTGTCGTGGATGATCAAATCTGGTCTAACTCTCGTTTCAAACTCGCTTTGAAAGTAGCCGATCCTGCTGATTCAAATGAGATTATCAAAACACCGGATGCGGCAAGTATTACCCAACCTGGCCGTGCGTATCTGCAAGTCGGAAACAATGAAATTTACGAATTGTTCCAATCCGCTTGGAGTGGTGCCACCTACGATCCAAATGCGACCCATGAAGAAAAAATCGACGAGCGGATCTGGTGGATTAATAATCTAGGTCAATATGAATTACTGACTATGGACCTTTCTGAAGATGAAGTCGCAGTCGTTAAAAAGGAAGAAGAACAAACACAGTTAGATGCAGTTGTTGAAGCTATCGCTAAATACGCCGATCATTCTAGTGCGGTTCTGCCGGATAAACCTTGGCTTCCGCCGTTAGAAGAAATTCTCGATACACCGGTGATCAATTTAAATGAATGGAAAAAGGAACGTCGCTTAGCCGTACCGTTAGGATTAATGGATATTCCGACACGTCAAGAGCAGGTCAATTTTGATTTTGATTTAGAAAGCTTCAGTCATACCGCGGTTTATGGCTCACCAGGCTTTGGTAAATCAACCCTCCTGCAAACCTTGCTAATGAACTTAGCGCGGCAAAATAATCCTGAGCAAGTTCAATTCAACCTCTTTGATTTTGGAACGAATGGCTTGCTGCCATTAAAGGAGCTGCCGCATGTAGTGGATCATGTTCGCTTGGAGGAAGAAGAGAAGCTATTGAAATTCTTGAAACGAATTCGTACCGAGATCCAACAAAGAAAAGACGCTTTCACGAACTATGGTGTTGCCAGCCTTTCACAATATGAGAAGAAAGCTGGTGTCTCTTTACCTGTAATCGTCACAGTCGTGGATGGTTTTGATGCGATCAAAGAATGCCCATTAGAGGAACCAATCGAGTCTGTGCTGAATCAATTATTAAGAGAAGGGGCTAGTTTAGGGCTTTATGCTGTAATGGCTGTCTTACGAACCAATAGCTTCAAGATGAGCATGTCGAGTAATATTCCGTCTCATATTGGCCTGTTCTTGGTCGAAGATGGCGCGATCCGCGATGTCGTTGGTCGTGATGCGTTGATCTCGCAAGAAATTATCGGTCGGGCACAAATCAAATTAGAAATGCCGCAGGAGGTTCAAATCTATCTGCCAGCAAAAGGTGAAAATGACATTGATCGGTTGAACCATCTCGAAGCGGAAATCGTAGAAATCGATCACGCTTGGAAAGGCGAGCGGCCTACGAAGATTCCAATGTTGTCCAATGTTATCAGCTTGGAAGAATTCTATGGAAATAAAGAAACGCAGCTTATGCTGGATCAGCTGCAGCTGCCGATTGCTTTGGATAAAGAGTCGACAGCGGTGGTCGGATTTGATCCCAAAGCTCATGGTTATTTCGTGATCGGAGACGATACACCGCAACAGACTGAATCCATTGAGGGAGTCATCATGGAAAACTTCAAACGATTGGCTGGGCAAGCACAACGGGTCATTTTTAATAGTGGGGATCGATTTGAACCCTATTCAGAAAGTGCGGACATGTTGGTCTCTGAAGGTGAGTACAGTACCTTTACCAATGACTTGATCAGTGAAATCAGTGAACGCGAAGCCAGCGGGATTCATGAGCCGATGTTCGTCTATATCCCAGATGTTCAATCATTTAGTGATAAATCCTTTATCACTAGTGAGAACTTTAATCGCTACCTGAAGAAAGGACCAAAAGTAGGTATCTATTTCATCCTGCAAGGCAATCAAAAACAAATCGAAAACAGCTTTGATGATGTCAATAAAACCTTACGAGCCAATATTCCAGCCGGAATGGCAGGCACCCGCTTGGTGGATCAAAGTTTTGTCAACGTGAAAAGCAGCTACAACGAGCCAACCGTTGAGTTGGATGAAAGTCACTTCTTTATAGGTAGGAATGCCTGCCGGGTGAAGCTGGTTAGTGAGCAAAATAGCTATTGATAAAGGAATGAAGAGGAGAGATATTTTGAAAGAAACATTGAAAGCAGCAAAACAAAAGATGAAAAGTGAGAGTAGGCCCTATAATACGTACGGCTATTATGTAAGCTTACCGATTTTATTTATAACCATATTGATTTTGTCTTACTTAGGGATTGATATAGGAACTACGATAGGCAGTGTGCTCTTTGTTTTTACTATATTTGCGCATATTGAGGCTCGTAAATTGAGAGTCGTTTCAAAAAAAATATGTGGCTCCAAGTATACTCTATGTTTCAAACATAATTTCACTACTTTTGATTCCTGTTTTATTCTCAGATATCCAACAAGGCGGATTTGGGGACACTTACTTTGTACTTTTAGGGTTAATTTTAATTCCACTTCAACTGCTAATGATTATTTTCTTTTTCATTAGTGCCGCTGATATAAAACGAGCCTATCCAACCATGAAACAAGATGCAAAGAGTTCTCGTGCGGAATATTTAAAGCTTAAAAAAGGTCATTAAAACGAGAGTGTTATTTATTAGTAGTTTATTGTTGATGGTTTGTGTATGTTCAACGAAAAGAAAAGTAAAGTCAGACTAAAAAGAATCTGTGTAGATTTTATTGGTTAAATTAAGTGTCGAAGATGGAATTTATACTGTTCCAATGAAATAAGAAGACAGATGATTAAAAATAGTTTCTAAACAAAGAATGAAAGGATGGGGTAGTAAATGAGCGATGCAGCAAAGGAAGCACGTATTCGACAAGCAGAAGCAAAAGAACGTGCTGCTCACCAACAACAACTTAAATTGAATGATGTAAAAGCTAAAAAAGTAGAAGTTGATGGAAAAATTGAACGTTTGGAAAAGGCTAAGAGTGAGTTAACAAGTGCACTATCCGCTTTATCTAGTTTTAGTTCGAGTGTAACGAGTAGCTTAAAGTCTATTGATTCTGGGTCTTTTCAGGGAACACGCCGAGATAAATATGATTCAAAAGTTGGCGATGTGACGAAGAAGTTAACAAAATTAGTAAGTAAACATAAAAAGAACCAAACACTCATTGATAAGAAATTGACTGAATTGAAAGAGAATTCACAACGGATGGGTATGTCGATTGGTTCACTGAGTACGAGCATTGCGAGCCTTACCGCAGCGGCTCGAAGTTTACGAGCATAAGGAGGAAAAAAGATGGCAAAGTCAGGAGTAGGAGTGAAGGGCGGTTGGTCAGGAGAGGTTTCCAAAGCAGGCAGTTCTGCAGGAAATATCGGAAAAGTAGCTTCTGTTACTTTTGGACAGACCAATTTATCCCCCTTTACTCAATTTACAGAAATGATTTCAGAGATTAATCGTTCTCTCGCTAGCTATAAGGGCATGGCTGAACAAGATGTGACCAAAATGATCAAGGCCGGAGAGAACAAAGCAAAAGATGACAAAGCTGGGGCATCCAGCATGAAAATTGTTGGGAAGTGATAAAGGATGAATCAGAGAAGAGAATTGTGGCAACAGGTTTGTACTGAAGAAAATTTGGAAATGAGTAATCTTGAAGAGTTGCAAAGTATCGGGCTTTTCTTAGGTGGTCAGTCTGTATTGTTTCGAAATGTCAATCTGGCATTTTTTCAAGAAAAAGCAGAGTTTGAGTATAAGCCGACGATAGGAGCGCGTTTCCAAGTACATTTTGATTACGATGAGCAACAAGTAATGATCCAACGAAACCCTGTGGAACTCACATTGACTTTCAATCAATACTTAAACTATATGGGCTTGATTGATGCCGTTTTTAGTGAAATATACCCTACAGGCAGTGTGATCGAATTGAATGAAGAATTGCTCTCCGATGAGTTAAAACAAATGTTTGGTGATAGTGAAGTAGGCCTTTCCGTATTGATCCATGGTCGAAGGCTTCCTTTTGAAGATTCAACTGCCTGCATCGACTATATTGCATCGCTTTGGCCATTCGGGATGATGCCAGAAACTGAACCGATCTATATAACGAATCTGATGATTAAGAGGGTGATCTCATCTGGATTGACAAATGAGTATGAAGAAAAATTTGTCTTTGAAGTGTTGAGAAAACAATGGATCGAAGCAGGCAACCGATCCCATTTATATAAAGTGAGGCGATCGAATTGAAAATAGTGATGTCCGAAGTAACAGCAGCCAAAACAAGTATTGATTCTTCCAAGGCAAAGCTACAGGGGCAAATTAATAGTGCTAAAAGTTCTTGGAAAGGAGTCGCAAGCAGTGATGGATTATCAGGATCTGTTAAAACAGCAATTGATGCGCAAATTAATAATTATCAAATACCGTTATTAACGAATTATTATGATGCAATGCATCATTTATCTACGGGCTTTGAAAAAGCCATTAGTGATTTCAAGTCAACAGTGAAAGAATCTAGTGGGGCTGCTATTATTGATACAGAAGCACTGACGACAGCGGAAAGTAAATTTTCCGATCAGTTATCAAAGTTTACAGAAATTGAATCCAAATTTAAAACCGTTTATAGCTCAATCAGTGATCTGGTCTCTGTTGGCACTGTATCTGGATCAGGCTTCACCGAAGAAATGGAAAAGACGAAAAAGATTCTTACCAACACGAAAAATTGGATGGCAGCATTCAATGGGAAGAAATCCAGTAAGGCGATTAGCAGTATTCTTTCTCAGCAGCAATCACAGATTAATAGCCTGAAAGGTGTTGCAGGATTAAGCTATACGAATCCGAAATCATTAGAGATTTATCAAAATAAAGCATTTAAGAATGGGGTTAGTAAACAACATGCTTCAGTCAAAGAGTTTGAAAAGGAGCAATTGAGAGCTAAAAGACAAGCAATAAGTAATATCCATCCATCAATGGCCGTTATGAAAGGGACAATGTCAAAAGCAGAGCTTGATCGAATAATAAATCAAATCAATTCTGAGCTTGGTGAAGTTGGACCGAAGCAAAAAAATACAAAAAAATTGAACATGAGAGAATTTACGAGTGGAATGATTGATTTTGAAACGAGCGTTTTTCTAGATTCTGGATTAGACGTTCTAGAAGAATTTGGACCGGCAGCTTCAACATTTGTTTATAATGTTGGAACGAAAGTTTCTGGATCAGGCGTCTCTTCGGCTATATATGCAGGAGCGAAAGCAACAGGTGCAGCGAGCAAAGTCGTTCCAATACTAGGGCCTGCAATCGAATACGGTTTGCAAAGAAGCTCAGGAGAAAGCAAGCAAGCTGCGATGGATAAAACACTAATTAACACTGGTGTAGGGGTAGTAATAGGTGCTGGGATCACAGCGGCAGGATTGACCATAGGACCAGCTATTGTAGTTGGAGCTATAGCTGGTTGGGCAGTAGGTCTAGCAACAGATAAGGCATACGACTCGATTAGAAAAAATCAAAGGAAAAACAAAAATGATAGAAAAAAGTAGAAAAAAACAAGTCTATGTATGTAAAACAGATGATAAGAAGAAAATTTACTTTGATGAAGAAACTGGGGACTTTGGATGTGTCTATCATAGTGAAAAAAAAGCTAGTACAGCTTTGATAGTTACTACATTTCTATTAAGTGGTGCTTTTATCAGACAGTTTAGTCATATAACTCTAGATAGTCGGCATGAATTATTCGGAGTTTTGATAACAGTTATTTTGGGCTGTCTAACTGGTGCGGTTGGCGGAACAGTACAACAAAAAAGATTGTCTGAAAAAAAAATTGTAGTAAAAAAGATAAAAATAGATCAGAAAAAATTAAATGATTTTTTACTGTTAGCAAATGTAGAATTGGATCAAAACAAAGGAGCGATTTTTCTGATACTATTTTTCTCCATTTTTTCGATTATCGTTTTTCATTTTACAGGAACGCTGTATCTTTTGCTGGGTGGAATGATTCTTATGATAATGGGAGTATTCTATATTTTTGTATACGATTTGAAAAGGCGTCAAGAAATGTATGCTGATCTAAAGAAGATGAAAATCAAATAGTGGGAATAGCTAATGTTGGAGCACTCGTTGTAGATGTTCCGAAAAATTCTAGATGGAATGTCAGGCCTCTAAAAATAGTAGGCAGGAATGTTGTTTCATACATTAATTACAGCGAGTATGCATCCATGGGAAAGCGTTTTTCTACATTCTGGATTAGGCGTTCTAGAAGAACTTGGACCAGCAGCTTCAACATTTGTTTATAATGTTGGAACGAAAGTTTCTGGATCAGGCGTCTCTTCGGTTATATATGCAGGAGCGGAAAGCGAGCAAAGCCGTTCCTATACTAGGACCTACAATCAGAAACTAAGGAGAGAGTAGACAAGCTGCAATGGATAAAACACTGATTCATGTAGCAACAGGGGTAATTATCGGTGCTGGAGTAGCTGCCATAGGTTTAACAGGTGGAGTTGCTATAGTTGGAGCTGCTGTAGTTGGTTGGGCTGCTGGTAATATAACAGATAGTGCATACGATGCAATAAGGAAACCTAAGAGGAATAACACAAATAATGAAAAAAAATAAAAATCAACAGATTTATGTATGTAATGCCTACTGAATAATTACCAAATATTCGTAAAATGTAAAATTCGATGACTTTGACCATGTTTTTCTGAAACTCAAAGACCAACTGAAAATTTGGCGTAAAAAATCTGCCGTCAATTTTGACAGATTCATGGCGATCACACTCAGAGCGATACTGGTAAGCGTCGTGTCCCTGCGTTTTGTTCGGATCAAACCCGCACTAAAACAGCGTTTCATTAGACTGAACCCGCGTTCCACTTCTACTCTGTCCGCGTTGTCTTGGTGTTCGATGGTTTTATCTCGACTCGCATTTTTCTTTGGACGCCCTAGAGCTGGCCCTGAAAGTCGGATCCCTCGGTCTTTACAATACGCCAGATTGTTCCGGTTTCGATAGATCTTATCCGCCAACACTCGTTTCGGATAACAGCCATGTCGATCATGATAGCGACGGATTGCCGATACGAGTACTTCTGATTCGTTATAGGCATCAAAGCTGGTGCACTCAAGTCGGGCGATCCCATTATCCACACTCATATCGAATTTCGCTCCGAACTCAACAGCGGATTTAGCTTTTCCCCGTACAATCGGGCGAATCCAAGGTTGATGGAAACTGACGATTCGATCCCCGACAGAATGGGTGCGGTGGTCATACATGAACTGTTGTTGCTCGTAGATTTTTTGGATCGTCCCCCACCAAATTTGATGCTTATTTGATAACACATAACCTTCATCAAGATACTCTTGAATCATACGGATATCACGTTTGACGAAACCTAACAATTTGCGTATTTGGGCACGCAGCCACTTTTTGTTTTTTTTCTTGCGGCGAACCACATTCAAATAAACCTTACGCGCCATTCTTCGATAAATGCGAGGTTTTTTCAATTGATTTTCTTCGCAGACGGCATCAATAATTATTTCCGAATGCGTACGGGCGTCGTTCAACAGTTCGGTATCTGTAGGGTACTTGATATTTTGTGGCGCACAAGTGGCATCTAAGATCAGTGTGCCAGAATTTGAACCATCGTCATCATGGTCATCTTTATTCGTGCTCATTTTTTCAGCCCTTGTGTTGAAAGCAATGATTTTTTCATTGATTTCAATCAAGGTTGTTTCGTCTAATCGTTTTCGGAAATGCACCATTGAACTCGCGTCAAAAGGTTTTTCGTCTTGATAACCGGGCAAACCGATGAAGAATTGCAGGTACGGATTTTCCTGAATTTGTAGGACAGTTTCTTCATCACTGTAGCCGTATTCCTTTTGAATAAGCAAAGCGCCCAACGCCATACGCAGAGGTTTCGCAACGTTTCCTTTTTTATTGCGAAAATTCTTGGCATAGCTCTTTTCAAGTTCTAGCCAAGGAATTCGTTCCGCTTTTTTGATCCAGCGGTTTTCAGGATTCATTTTTAGTCCGATCGGCTGATTAAAATCTTCGAACGAAAGTTGTGTATGAATGTGTGGTTTATACATCATAGCCCTCCAGAAATAATAAAAGTGCATGGATTTTAGTTTTTCATCGATAAAAGTCTTGCACTTATTTTATCAAAAAGAGACGGATTGTACTGGTATAATCACGAAATTGAACGATTCAGTAGACATTATGTAAAACAGATGATAAGAAAAAGATTTACTTTAATAAAGTAACTAAGAGTTTTGGAAGCGTATATTATTCTGAAAAAAAAGTTAGTTCAGCTTTTTTATTAACGACAAATATACTGAGTTATGCCTTTATTAGACAGTTTGATTTTTTTGTTTTAAAAAGGGAATACGAGATATTCGGTGTCTTACTGACGGTACTTTTAGGAACAGTATATGGAATGGTAGCTGGACTGTGGCAGCGAAAACGAAAAGCTGAAAAAGAAATTGTAGTGAAGAGTATAAGAATAGACCAAAAAAGAATGGACAATTATCTTGCATTAGCAAATGTTGAATTGGATCAAAATAAAGGAGCAGTCTTTTTTCTACTATTTGGAACCTTACTTTGCATTATTGCATATCATATTTCTGGTCCGGTATATCTTTTATTTGGTGGAATGGTCTTAATGAGTATGGGAGTATTCTATTTAATAGATTACAATTTAAAAGCTAGAAAAAAATTGTATGCGGAACTAAAGGAAATGAAAATCAAATAGATATTCTACTTTCAAAATTATTTCGAACAAAGTCAGATTAAACTATTATAGAAGGAGTTTTTTGAGATGGAAATTCATCCAATTGGTACAGTAGTAACACTTATAGATGGCGAGCAACAGTTAATGATAACATCAAGATTTCCACTTTATGATAATCAGGGAAGTATAGGTTATTTTGATTATGCAGGTTGTGTATTTCCACAAGGGCAAATGAATGAGAATAACTTTTTCTTTAATGAAGATGATATTAAATCAATAGAATTTGAAGGATATCATTCGGATGAAGAGCAACAGTTAAAATCAGAACTTGAAAAACAAATACCAACAATAAAGTATCCAAAACTATCAGTGAAAGATACTTATTAAAACCGAAAAAAATGAGTTTGTATAAATTGTTAGAAAGGTAGCAAAATGTATTGAAAATACTTTAGAGAAAAATTTCAATCAGGAAAGTCTTATACAGCAAAATCAGAAACATTTAATGGCTACACATTAAAAGGCAACAAATCTCAGACAATTACAGCGAACAGCAACAAAACTATTACATTTAACTATATGAAAAATCCTGTCCGTCACCAAATACAAAGTGACTGTAAATGCAGTATGTAAAAGCAATGTTCGACAGAGCACCTCATATTCTTGGTGAAGCAGCGCTAAGTTCACACCAGGTATCGCTAACTCTCGATGGATTTGATCAAAATTCATCATGCCATAATAATCAGAACCTTCAATTGTCTTATGTGGGAAAAGAAACGTTCCAACCAATGGTCATCCATTTCCTCCGACAAAGGAGAAGCTAATCCTTTGTCTTTAGCCAGTTCGATGACCTCTCTGACTTTCGGGCGTCCATGTCCAAGACTGTCGGCGATAGCACGAACGCTCAATCCTCCATCGGCCAACTCCAATATCCTGCGATAGTGAATCATAAAAAACCTCCTGTATAAGAATTTGCACAAGGTTGTGCACCATCATTATATGGGGGGATTGGCTATAAAATTGAAGGTGGTAATAATCGTGTCACTAGAAGGGATTTTGGTTGGCGGATATCACAATAGTGCTCTATATCAGTGAGATAGGGTTTTTTGATAAAAAAAGGAACAACGTATCAACGTTATTCCTCCTGTGTTGCGGTTAAAATAGTGGCTAAAATTTGGCTAAAATCGACCTTCAAATTACAGCAATTCAGTGCAAACTTTAGGTAATCATTTTTTTCAGAATCGCTTTAAATCGTTGTTGTTTCAATGGGTTGCAAACTTAAACACAAAAAAGCCAGGCTCTCGATAAGCCTGGCTCTTAGAATTTCGGAAGGATTAGTTCATTCGAATTTTATATTACTTTATGATACATGCAAAGTATTACATGAATTTCTTGACTATAAACATAAATATTTGTTTTTACTACGTTTTCACTTCTATTCAGTTTTAAGAAACTTTTTCTTACTTACGTATCATTTTACTTGTGTGTTTGATGTACTACTCAACCTTGGATACGCATTCACTATTTATAAAGAAATACTTCACACGTACACTATTGACAACTTTTCGGTGAATCTTGTATTACTAACAATTTTATTGTTTACTTTTTTCTACTTTCCTTTATCGAGAAATCCTTCGAATGATCTAAGTTCCTCCTTCCTTGTATCTGTAATATAGCATATTACTAACTTTTTTGAAAGCGATTACCTCTGGTTATTTTAGATATTTATATTTGTTACTTTTTGACGAAAATAAAAGGTGTATGCTTTGAGTTCACCTGCTTTTCTGTGTTATAGTAATAATATAGACAAGTTTTTTATAACAAAAGGAGGAATAGGATGGAACCCTACAAAGAGACAGTGGATGCTGTAGTTAGCGAATACGATGCTAGTTTGGATGATGGACTGACAGAAAAAAAGTTGAAGAGAAAATAAAAAATAACGGTAAAAATAAGTTTGATGAAGCGTCTAAAGAATCATTGGCAAAAAAGTTTTTCCATAGTTTGACTGATTTTACGACGATTATTCTATTGGTAGCTGCAGTAATATCTTTATACACTGCCATTGCTACAGATCATGGTGATTATTTCGAGAGTTTTCTAATTATTGCGATCGTTGTGATTAACTCTGTTTTAGCAATCGTACAAGAAGGAAATGCAGAAAAAGCATTATCAGCCTTACAGGACATGAACAAGCAAACGGCTACTGTTATACGAAATGGTAAACAGGAAGAGATTGATGCAGAGGACTTAGTGCCAGGTGATACATTATTACTGGAGTCAGGCTCGATGATCACAGCAGATGCGCGAATTGCAGAAGCCTCACAATTACGAGTAGAAGAATCCGCTTTGACTGGTGAAAGTGAACCAGTGATGAAAGATCCGGAATACCAAGGTGAAGAAGACGATTCTTTAGGTGATCGTTTAAATATGCTTTACAAAGGCTCGACAGTAGTAAACGGCCGCGGAAAAGCAATTGTAACGGCAACAGGTATGAAAACCGAGATGGGAAAAATCGCTGGCCTTTTAAATAGTGATGAAACTCAAAAAACACCTCTGCAAAAACGATTAAATCAATTAGGCAAACGGATCAGTTTGATCGCTTTGGCAGCTGCGGCTTTTGTGTTCTTCATTGGACAGATGCAAGGGGAACCAATGCTAGATATGTTCATCACAGCAATCTCATTAGCAGTTGCCGCTGTTCCAGAAACCTTGACCGTTATCGTGACCTTGACCTTGGCATTTGGCGTACAGAAGATGGCGCAGAAAAATGCGATTATTCGTCGGTTACCTGCGGTAGAAACACTTGGCTCTGCGAATGTGATTTGTTCAGACAAGACCGGAACCCTAACGCAAAATAAAATGCGGGTTCGTCGCGTTTGGACGCATGGGGATTCGGTGGTGGATACAGAAGAAGGCATGACTGATGAAGCGATGGAAGTATTAAGTATCGCGGCCTTGTGTACCGATGTCATCGTGGAAAATGATGATAATGAATTAGAAATAAAAGGAAATCCAACGGAAGCGGCGATTGTTCGTGCCGTGGAAGAAAATTATCATACGAAAGCAGAACTGGAAGAAAAATATCCGCGAATTGGAGAAATACCATTTGACTCAGATCGAAAGATGATGACGACTGTACATAAGCGCGGAAAGAAATTTATCTCCATTACAAAAGGCGCTTTCGACGTTTTATATCCGAAGTTTCATTATGGTGACGTAGACCAAGCGGCGATCGTCAATGATCGCTTTGGAAAAAAGGCCTTACGGGTCATTGCAGTAGGTTATGCGATCCATGAAGAAGAACCGAAAGAGATTACTTCAGAAGCTTTAGAGAAAAATTTACGTCTGATGGGATTAATCGGAATGATTGATCCACCGCGGCCAGAATCAAAAGCGGCAATCGCCCGTGCGAAAAAAGCCGGAATTAAAACGGTTATGATCACAGGAGATCATGTCGTGACTGCTGGAGCAATCGCAAAAGAACTAGGTATCATGAAGAGCCACAAAGAGGCGATTTCTGGTGCTCAGCTGCAAAAAATGACTGATGAAGAGCTGGATGATCGCGTCAAGGATCTATCTGTCTATGCTCGAGTAACACCGGAGGATAAGATCAGAATTGTAAAATCTTGGCAACGATCAGGAGCTGTTGTGGCAATGACTGGTGATGGTGTCAATGATGCGCCGGCATTGAAAGCCAGTGATGTTGGTTGTGCGATGGGGATTACAGGAACAGATGTGGCTAAAGGCGCAGCCGATATGGTTTTGACGGATGATAACTTCGCGACAATTGTTGATGCAGTCGCCCGCGGTCGTTCTGTTTATCAAGGGATTCGCAAAGCGATCAATTTCTTGTTAAGCTGTAATATCTCAGAGATCTTTATTGTGGTTATTGCTATGCTGCTAGGTTGGGGGGCGCCATTTACAGCCGTTCAATTGCTTTTCGTAAACGTAGTCGCTGATGGTTTGCCAGGTTTTGCGTTAGGTAGAGAACCAGCAGAAGCGGGAATCATGGATGAAAAACCAATTCCTCGTGATGAAGGAATCTTTGCCCGTGGCCTCTGGAAGAAAATTGGTTTGAATGCAGCGGTCTTTACTGTAGTGACATTGATCGGTTTTTATATCGGGGCTTTTGTCGAACATATTAGCTACTTTACTCCGCCTAGTTTAGAAGTTGGTCAAACTGTGGCATTCTTGGTCTTAGCTTATTCATCAATACTACATGTATTTAATGTTCGCAGCAGCAAGTCGATTTTCAAAGTTGATTTAGCTACGAATAAATCATTGGCGCAAATGGCTTGGTTGGCACTAGGAATTACCACGGCGATTGCTTTGATTCCGCAAACTCAGGAGCTGTTCTACTTGGTTCCGATTAGTATGAATCATTGGATTATCGCGATTCTGCTTTCATTAGTTCCGATTATTGTGACTGAACTAATTAAGTTTCACAAAGCGCCGGAAGTCGATCCAGAAAATATATAAAAAGCAAACGCTAAGTTGAAATCTGCTTAGCGTTTTTTGTCTCTTTAAAAGCGACCTGTATAAATCTATAAAAATAGTTAAATTTATCGTTTATCAACAAAAAAATATTGAATATCAATTTTTCGAATGCTAATCTATGGGTATCAATTTTAGCGAGGTGTTTTGATGAAGCGTAAGGTCAATTTGCTTAAACTGGCGTTAATTATTATTTCGTTCTTGGTTATCTTTGTCACAGTGATTTTTACTTTCCAATTCTCTTCGGAAAGAAAAGACGTCATTAACAGTCTACTTTACTACGTGGTTTTTGGTTCCGTTGTATTAGGATTTCGTGTATTGTTTCTATTAAATCGAATTTTGAATTTTATTAAGGGTGCGGAGGCTTTTTCTGCCAAGACGTTGAAGGTCGTTTCGCAGATTAAGAAGCTTATTTTGTTGGTCAGTATCGTATTTGTAGGTATTTTACCGTTTTTTTACAGAGTTGCTGATCGGCAAGATGCTCCTGGCGTAATGGTGATTGGTTTAGCGTTCGTTTCGATTCCGTTCACAGCGTTTATTTTTACGCAAATTGTCGAGGAATTATTTAAAAGTGCCACTGAGTTGAAGAGTGACAGCGAGTTAACCATTTAGGGGGAAAAGATGGCGATTATCATTGATTTAGATGTTGTTTTGGCACAGCGGAAAATGAGTGTGAGCGAACTCTCGGAGAAAGTCGGAATTACGCTTGCCAATATATCAATACTGAAAAACAACCGTGCAAAGGCAATCCGGTTTTCAACGTTAGACAAGATCTGCGAAGTTCTGGAGTGCCAACCTGGTGATATTATAAAGTATCAAGGAGATTGAGATGAATAGAGGAAGTATCCTTCTTTCTTAAGCTCTAGATAGAAAGTTGCAAAAGCGGTTTAAAACCAGTATCATGATACAAGTTGCAGACTTATACATATAGAAGAAAGTAGGAAATTAAATGACTGAACCTGCCATTTCTTATCGTTTAATAAAGAAAGAAAAACATACAGGAGCTCGCCTCGGTGAGATTATCACGCCTCATGGAACATTCCCAACACCCATGTTCATGCCTGTAGGAACTTTGGCTACCGTAAAAACGATGTCGCCTGAAGAATTAAAGGAGATGGGTGCCGGTATTATCTTAAGCAATACCTATCATCTTTGGTTACGTCCTGGAGAAGATTTAGTTGCTGAAGCAGGCGGCCTGCACAAATTTATGAATTGGGATCAGCCGATCTTAACCGATTCTGGCGGCTTCCAAGTTTTCTCATTAGCGGATATGCGAAATATCGTCGAAGAAGGTGTTCATTTCAAGAATCATTTGAACGGCTCAAAAATGTTCTTATCACCAGAAAAGGCCATCGATATCCAAAATAAATTAGGCTCCGACATCATGATGAGCTTTGATGAATGTCCCCCATTTGATGAAAGCTATGACTATGTTAAAAAATCAGTCGAGCGCACGTCTCGCTGGGCGGAACGCGGTTTGAAAGCCCATGCCAATCCAGCGACTCAAGGGCTATTCGGAATCATTCAAGGTGCTGGCTTTGAGGATTTGCGTCGTCAAAGTGCCAAGGAGCTTGTCAGCATGGACTTTCCTGGTTACTCGATCGGTGGACTTTCAGTCGGTGAACCAAAGGAAGAAATGAATCGGGTCTTAGAATTTACGACCCCATTGATTCCAGAAAATAAACCACGTTACTTGATGGGCGTAGGAGCTGCAGATTCATTGATCGATGGCGTGATTCGCGGTGTCGACATGTTCGACTGTGTATTGCCAACGCGAATTGCTCGTAATGGTACCTGTATGACCTCATCTGGACGCTTAGTTGTTAAGAATGCGAAGTTTGCGCACGATTTCCGTTCATTGGATGAAAAATGTGATTGCTACACTTGTCGTAACTATACGCGTGCCTATATTCGCCATCTGATCCATTGTGATGAAACTTTTGGGATTCGTCTGACGTCTTACCACAATTTATATTTCTTAATCAATCTAATGAAGCAAGTTCGTCAAGCGATCATGGATGATAATCTATTAGAATTCCGCCAAGCCTTTTTTGAAGAGTACGGCTTTAATAAGCAAAACGCAAAAAGTTTCTAAAGTCTGAATAAAAAAGCTAGTGTAACCTTAAAAACTTTGTTACAGTTAAAAGTGGATTTACTAAGAATGCGAGGGGAAATTTAAAAATGGGAAACTTTTCAATGATTATCTTACTTGTGTTGATGCTGGGAATGTTCTTCTTTATGAATCGTTCTCAAAAGAAACAACAGCAAGAACGTCAAAATTTATTAGATGCAATGAAAGTTGGAGATAGCGTTGTAACCATCGGCGGCTTACACGGTGTAATCTCTGAGATCAACAATAGCGACAAAACAGTCACGTTAGACTGCGAAGGAATTTACCTGATATTTGATCGCGCGTCAATTAGAACGGTTAAATCTGGCGTACGTCCAGCTGCAGCACCTGTTGAACCAGCCGCAGTTGAACCAGAAACAACTGAACCAACAGAACCAGTCGTTGAAGAAACACCAGAAGATAAAACTGAAGAGAATACAGAAGAAAAGTAAGATTTTTTCTTGCTTCAATAAGCTCTAATTAGGTGCGTAGTTATACGCGCCTTTTTTCGTTCATTTTTCTAATGTCCTCTTACATATTGAACAGTAAACCAATCATTAACTGAAAAAACCAGATTGCTTATTATAAGTAAAAAATAAGGAGAATTAGTTTAGGAAAAAGCCCCAGATTTCGTGGATATTCTGAGAAAATAAGTAAAAGTAGTATTTCGGATAGAATCATAAGGGGATTAAGAGAAGCTTTTACTTCCAAGGAAGTTTGTTTGGTAAATCGTGTGCATTGGAGGGGGAAAAAATGAAGAAAGGAAGCAAATTTTCATTGTTTGTTTTGCTGTTACTATTGGTTTCTTATTTAATGACGTTGGGTTCAGCATTACCAATAGCTTCAACAGCGGCAAGCGATATTACAAAGAACATAAGCATTATGGGTTCGAAGATAATAGACAACAAGGGTGTCGAAAAATCAACAGAAAATCCGATTCGGGTAAATGATTCGATTGTTATAAGCTATTTATTGAAGATCAACCAAGAATGGATGACTCAAATTGAAGTAGGAGATACATTCAGAGTTTCTTTGCCGGATGACACTTATTTTCGCGTTAAGGATAATCTTTCAGCGCTATCATTGAAGGATTCAGTAACAGGAGAAATATTTGGTCAAGCTTCGCTAACAGGAAATCATTTGATAGTGACCATCAATGAGTCAGGTGCAAGGCAAAAAGTGTTAAATAGTCTTCAACTAACGATCGGGCTGAAAGCTGTAAAGGCAGGAAATGAGATTGATGCAGGAGGCAATAGCTCGTTGAATATACCTAAACTCGAGATTATTGAGACGCCTCTTACAACTGTTGAACTCCTTCAAGCTGAAATGAAGGTTGAAGGAAAAATGGCAGCTTCTAGAAATTTTGAGTATGTTATCGTGGATCAATCAGATGAAGGAAAACCAATTGCCTATGGAGTGACAGAAAGAATGCTGGACCGGCAGGACGAATCAGTAATGATTGATTTTTATAAAGTTAAAACAATTGAAGGTGCCTTTAAAGATAAAATTGAAACAGACTGGCGAACACTGTTAAAGGATGGACATAGTTATTTGATTCATGAGGTTCCTGATCCTGAATACGTTGCTGTGATTACTGGCGGTATCGGAGAGGGAAATCAATATGATTATCAAGCTGAGAAAAATCGAAGCGTTCGTTTTCGAATCTTGAAGCAACCGGTAACGAAGAAACAATTGGCAAGTAAAATTTCAGATATTCCAATGTTAGCAGTTCCTAAAATGAAGAAGATAGAGGAGACAACGTCTATTGAAAGAGGCATAAAAAAACAAGCAGCGAACGATTTCTTAACAAAAGAAACGAAAACACCTGTATCGACGAGCCGCTCTGATAAGGAAGGTAAAGAAGAGAAAGGAATCAATTTGACGAAAACTGATTCAGCGACGGGAGAAAAACTTCAGGGGGCTGAGTTTGAACTAAAAAATGCGGCAGGGGAAAAAATGTATCTTCGTAGGAAGCTGATCACTGACGAGAATGGGCTACTTCATATCAACTCCTTACCGGAGGGCGAGTATTCATTAGTAGAAATAAAAGCACCAGAAGGATATGTACTTGATAGTGAACCATTAACATTTACTTTTACTAAAGAGGATAAATTAGTCGTATTAACAAAAGAGAATGCGAAGGATGGGGCAACAGTTCCAGTAAAAAAAGATTTTCCTCAATCGTCAGAAACACGTGAAGAATTCAGCAGCCAGCAAGCGAGCAAACCCAGCTCCAATTCAAAAAAACAATATCCACGGACGGGAGAGTTAACAAATCCATTAGTGACGATCTTAGGCTTTGGCATACTGGGTGTACTTTGGATAGTTAGAAAAAAGATAGGATAATGATTGGTTAAGAAGAAGGAAGAACGCAACAATTTTATCATTGCTGCGTTCTTCTTTTTTCGTTCAAGAGACTGTAATTGTGAAAAAAGTTCTTTGATAGCGTTTTTATAAGTTCAAAATACCATAAAAACAAATGTTCAAATAATATTGATATTATAGCATTTGTTAAGAATTATAAATGGTGTGAAAAAAATCACAAAAACTATTTACAAACGATTGACGGTGTTGTATGATGTGTATGTGAAAAGTAACACAAAAATTTTTAGGAGGATACACATGGCTAAAGCGATTGAAAAGGAAAAAGACGCAATTAGCGTTGAGCAAGTGATTGATGAATTAGCAGCAAAAGCAAATGTTGCTCTGAAAGAAATGGAAGATTTCGATCAAGAAAAAGTTGACCATATCGTTCACGAAATGGCAATGGCTGCACTAGACAAACATATGATGTTGGCAAAAATGGCGGTTGAAGAAACAGGCCGTGGGATTGTCGAAGATAAAGCAATCAAAAATATGTATGCATCAGAGTATATCTGGAACAGCATCAAACATGACAAAACAGTTGGCGTAATCGGCGAAGACAAACAAAAAGGATTGATTGAAGTTGCTGGACCAGTCGGCGTTGTTTGTGGTGTTACACCTACAACTAACCCAACTTCTACAACGATTTTCAAATCAATGATCGCATTGAAAACAGGGAATCCAATCGTATTTGCATTCCATCCAAGTGCTCAAAAATGTTCTGCTGAAGCCGCACGTATCGTTCGTGATGCTGCAATCGCGGCGGGCGCTCCTGAAAACTGTATCCAATGGATCGAAAAGCCATCGATCGACGCAACATCAATGTTAATGAACCATCCAGGCGTAGCAATCGTTCTTGCGACTGGCGGACCTGGCATGGTGAAATCAGCATACTCTACTGGTAAACCAGCTTTAGGTGTTGGTGCTGGTAACGTACCTTCATATATCGAAAAAACAGCGAAAATCAAACGCGCAGTAAACGACTTGATCGTATCAAAATCATTTGATAACGGCATGATCTGTGCTTCTGAACAAGCAGTCATCGTTGATAAAGAAGTTTACGAAGAAGTAAAAGCTGAGTTCCAAGCACATCAAGTATATGTAGTGAAAAAAGCAGAATTGAAGAGATTAGAAGACGCTGTAATGAACGAAGGCAAATATGCAGTTAACCCTGCAATTGTTGGACATTCAGCTGAAGATATCGCTCAACGTGCTGGAATCAAAGTTCCTGCAGGCACGAAGATTCTGATTGCAGAATTAGACGGTGTTGGTGCTGATTATCCATTATCTCGTGAAAAACTTTCTCCAGTTTTAGCTATGATCAAAGCAAATGATCACCAACATGGTTTCGATCTTTGCCAAGGCATGCTTGAATTAGGCGGATTAGGACATACAGCAGTTATCCATACTGAAGACGAAGATTTACAAGTGAAATTTGGTTTGCGTATGAAAGCTTGCCGTGTATTAGTAAATTCACCATCTGCTGAAGGCGGTATCGGTGACATCTACAATGAAATGATCCCATCATTGACTCTTGGTTGTGGTTCATACGGTAAGAACTCTGTATCTAAAAACGTATCTGCTATTAACTTAATCAATGTTAAAACTATAGCGAAACGGAGAAATAATATGCAATGGTTTAAATTACCATCAAAAATTTACTTTGAAAAGAACTCTCTATTGTACTTGACGCAAATGGAAAATGTTGAACGCGTAATGTTAGTTTGTGACCCTGGTATGGTTCAATTTGGGTATGCGGACATCGTTCGTGAAGTTCTTGGACGTCGTACAAATGATGTGAAAATCGAAGTATTCTCTGATGTTGAACCTAACCCTTCAACAAATACTGTTTACAAAGGTTTAGAAATGTTCAACGAGTTCCAACCTGATACAGTTATCGCTCTTGGTGGTGGTTCTGCAATGGATGCGGCGAAAGGTATGTGGATGTTCTTTGAACACCCAGACACTTCGTTCTTCGGTGCGAAACAAAAATTCTTGGATATCCGTAAACGTACGTACAATATCGGCAAACCTGAAAAGACTCAGTTCGTATGTATCCCGACAACTTCTGGTACAGGTTCTGAAGTAACGCCATTTGCCGTTATTACAGATAGCGAAACACACGTGAAATACCCATTGGCAGATTACGCGTTGACACCAGACGTAGCGATCGTTGACCCTCAATTCGTTATGACAGTACCTGCTTCAGTAACAGCTGATACTGGTATGGACGTATTGACACACGCAATCGAGTCTTATGTGTCTGTTATGGCATCTGACTACACTCGTGGATTAAGCTTACAAGCAATCAAACTAGTCTTTGAAAACCTTGAAAAATCAGTGAAGACAGCTGATCCAGAAGCACGTGAAAAAATGCATAACGCATCAGCAATGGCTGGTATGGCATTCGCCAATGCATTCTTAGGAATTTGTCACTCTATCGCCCACAAGATTGGTGGAGAATACGGCATTCCTCATGGACGTACGAATGCAATTCTATTGCCTCATATCATCCGTTACAATGCGAAAGATCCGCAAAAACATGCGATGTTCCCTAAATATGACTACTTCCGTGCAGATGCAGATTATGCTGACATTGCTAAGTTCTTAGGACTTAAAGGCAATACAACAGCAGAATTAGTTGAAGCATTGATCGAAGCAGTTTACAACTTAGGAGCTACTTGTGGCATTGACATGAACTTGAAAGCACAAGGTGTAACTCAAGAAACATTGAATTCTACCGTTGATCGTATGGCTGAATTGGCTTATGAAGACCAATGTACAACAGCTAATCCGAAAGAACCATTAATCAGTGAGTTGAAAGAAATCATCGTAACAGCTTACGATTACAAAGCATAAAAAATTTAGAAAGCCATTTGAAATCAGATTATCTGATTTCAAATGGCTTTTATTTTTTGCTGTCTATATCAAAATAGGAAAGAAAGTATTCTTATAATTTTTGAAGGAGATAACAATAATTGTTTTTGTTTAAAAAATTCAATTCTTTAACGCAAAATGGTCCTCTTTGATTGTTATAGTCTGTGAAAAACGATAGACTAGAATTAGGATAAGAGGAAGGATTCGAAGGGCATGGAGAAACTGAAACGAGAGATAAATGAGTTGTCTGAATCAAATGCAAGATTAGGCATGTTGATTGATTATTTAGTGGATGAAAAAAATTTAATGGCAAGTAAGTCAAACCATATTTTTATGTTAGATATGCAGGATTATGTAGCTGCGCTAAAAAAATTAACACCTTCGGATTCGAAAAAGTCTGTGGCACTTCCTGAAATCAAACAAATCAATCATTTGCTAACACGACAATATGAATTGATGAAAATGATCCAAAGAGACTATGCTCGGCTTGAGGCTCAGGGAACTATCCCAGAGGAGCTAACCTTTGATAAGGATAAGAAAAAGCATTTTCGACGTCTGCAGGTTATTAATCAATTATTATTACAGGACAATATCTTTTTCCAATCAATGTTAGATGCTAAAAAGATTAGCGGTAATATTCGGATCGGTGAAAAGAAAAATTGGCTGCAACGTCTTTTCGGAAAATAAATACTGCTCTTGATTTTAGAAGTAAAATATTACTATAAGCAAAGAGGATGAGACCTATTGATCTCATCCTCTTATTATTTGTACCTTAATTGCGTACCGCTAGTTTTCTATAATCGATGCTGCGAGCTTGGCACCATTCTTTTGGTGCGCCACTGATAATGATAGGATTATGGATCAAATCTGCAGTCTTTGCTTTGTTAGTCATCAGATACAAACGTTGAAGCTGGGATTTCCAATCTTCAATCATTTCAATCGTAGCATCAATGCCATTGCTGATTAGATGATCTAGAATCGTAGCGGAGATGCCGACTGCTTTAGCTCCTAAACAAAGAGCTTTAAAAATGTCATAAGCATCGCGAATTCCGCCGGAAGCAAGAAGCGTCAGATGATCAAATTCTTGGGCTTCTAGCAAAGAGATTACCGTTGATTGGCCCCAGTCATCTAAATAGTTCAGCTCTCTTTTTTTTCGACGAGCATTTTCGATTTGTGAGAAGCTGGTACCGCCGCGCCCAGAAACATCTACGGCTTTTACGCCAAGTGTTTGGAATTGCTGAATGGTTTCTCGGTTCATCCCGAAGCCAACTTCTTTAACAATCACAGGAATATCTAATTGTTGAACGGTTTGCTGGATATTATGCGGCCATTCGTGAAAATCACGATCGCCTTCAGGCATGACAAGTTCCTGTGGCACGTTTACGTGAATCTGCATCCCGTCGGCTTGAAGCAGATCGACGATTTTTTTGGCATCCTCACTTGTTCTGCCTGCACCCATATTGCCTAAGATCAAACCGTCAGGATTTACTTCACGGACTACACTATAAGAGTCTGCAACAGTTGAATCTTTTAACGCCGCACTGACAGAACCGGTAGCCATCATTAAGTTTGTTTCACGAGCGATAATCGCTAGATCATGATTGATCTTTTTGGTTTTCTCACTGCCGCCGGTCATCGCATTGATGTAGAAGGGGGCGCTAAGCTGCAAGCCGAGAATCTCGGTACTTAAATCAATTTCTTCTGGTCGTATAGTGACGAAAGAGGAATGAATCAGACGAACAGCATCGAAATCATTTTCTTTTGGTTGTTGATGGAAGGCTCGCGCCAAGGAAACATGTTCATCTTTACGATTCATGGTAGCCCTCCGTGAAATGATAGACGTGTAAAGGAAGCGGTGTAATGCCGGCCTTTTCCCAAGAACTCATCAGAGGAAGAATACCTGCGCGCTTATCAACAATCACGATACCGCAATCGCCGCCGCCAGCACCAGATGATTTCGCCGCGCCGCCATATTGTTCTGCTAAATCATTCAAACGTTTCAATTCTTCTGTTTCAATCGAAACGTTGCTAAGACTGGTTAATTGATTCAATAGACTACGGTTTCTACGAATCATTTTTTGAATCAAAGCCACATCATTTTGTTTGAAACCTTGAATCATTTTATCGACACATTTTTTACTTTCTTGAAGAAAGTTTTCATAGGAAGTTTTCTTCTCGTCCCGAGATTGATGAACCTGGTCGACTAAATCGGAAGTCGATGCGGGACTGCCAGTCCAACCAATCAATAAACGTAAATCTTCCGGCACTTCTAAAGGTTCAATTTTTAGACTAGGCCAGTCACTTTCAATTAATGTAGTCAGTCTTTCAGATTCTAATTTGTTTAGTACCCAATCGTGATCAAAAGTAGAAAAGGCCAGCCAGCCGCCGTAACAGCTTGCCGCAATATCTCCGCAAGAGCCATTTCCCTGTACATTTAAATGGGCTAAAGTTGCTAATTTGAACAATTCCAGCTGAGAAAGCTGTAAATTATAAAAAGCATTCAACGCTTTAACCGTTGCAACTGTTACCGCACCGCTAGAGCCTAAACCATATTTACGACCGTTAGAATTATCTAATTCACTGGTTACTTTCAAATCAAAGAAGGCTAGTTGTTTCCCTTTTTCTTGAGCGAACTTTTCAGTAAAATGGATTGCCGCCAAAATGTAATGGAAGGGATTGTCGCGAATATCTAAAACCAATTCATTTTTACGTCTTGTCCAACGAATCGGCATATCACTATATTGGGCAGATTGAATACTGCCGCTTTTTTTAGTAGGGCCGATCGAAACGGAAATAAATTGATCAATCGCTGCGATAATAGCCGGGTGTCCCGGTTCCACCACCGCGTACTCACCGGCGATATATAATTTCCCAGGTGCTGTTACTTCGATCATCTTATTTCCTCCTCTGTCAAAATTTCAATTGCAGGACCAGCGTGGGCGACAACGAGTTGTTGACTGTCCATTTGATCCTTCAATGTGCGAAGTAATGCTTCTTCGTTTTTACGTTCTACTAAAATCTTTACATTTGGACCAGCATCCATCGTGAAGTAGCAAGGCAATCCGCTGTTTCTAATTTGACGAACAAGGTTCATCACTTTCATACTTTCCGCTGACCAATAAGTAAACGGCGGATTCGCTGCTAAAGTGGTACCGTGCATTTTCAATGCACTGGCTTCGGTTACTTCGCCTAAAGCAGTGAAATCTTTTTCAGCGATTGCTTGTTTTGCCTTAGCTAAATCCGCTGGTACGGTTTGCAGCCAGCCATCATAAAAAGCAGAAGTTTCCACAGTGCGCTGCATGCCATCGCGACTTGAAACATCTTTTTGTGCATCATTGACGACGACAAAGATCATACTTAAGTCATCTTCAAAGCCGCCGCTGGGAATGTTGACAGCATAAGAGGTTTCATCAGAATCACCTTTTTGCCATTCCGCAAAACCGCCGTAAATGCTGCGACAGGCAGAACCAGAACCACGACGTGCGAGACGAGACAGCTCTGCAGAAGAGAGCTTCAAATCTAATGCGGCACTTGCGGCACCTGCTAAAGCGGCCAATCCGCTAGCAGAAGAAGCCAAGCCTGCTGCGGTCGGTACGAAGTTTTGACTTTTAACAATTGCTCGCAAGGAACAATCGGCTTTGTCGCGGATGACATTAAGAAAGCGACTCACTTTTAAGGTCGCTTTCGAATCTTGTAGTTGATTGTCTAAATAGAATTGATCTTCAATGAGCTCTTCTAAAAAGGTCACATGTGTTTCTGTATAAAAAGCATCCAATGTCAGCGATAAGCTGTTGTTCATTGGGATGATTAATTCTTGGTTTTCTTTGCCCCAATATTTAATCAAGGCAATATTCGTATAAGCTCGAGCTTTACCACTAAACATGTGCGTACACACCTAACCCTTCGATCCATGTATTTCGCGCACCAGCATCCAATAGAATTTGCTGCAGCTGACGTCCGCTAGTCTCATCTTCTGCCAGAGCGATCATGCAGCCGCCACGTCCGCCGCCCGTTAATTTTGCTCCCAGGGCTTGATTTTCTAAAGCTGTTTCAATCAAGTGGTCTAAGTGACGATTGCTGGTACCTAATAATCGTAATAAGCCTTGTGCCTGATTCATGCAGTCGCCTAAATTCCGTGGTTGGTTTTGTAAAATGGCTTTTTGTGCTTGGCTAGTTAATTTTCCTAGTGTCTGCATTTGCTTATTAGTTTCATAGGGACGCATCTCCATTAATTTTGCGATGTCTTTAACCGCTTTACGTGTCTGTCCCTTCACACCTGTATCTGCCACGACTAAAAAGGCATCCATATTTAACTGGAAAGGTTGGAAACCAATGCCTCTTTGGTAAAGGATCGGTTCAGTACCGCTGATGGTTGTCGCATCAATACCGCTAGGATTGCCGTGAGCAACCGCTTCAGCTTGATTGACAAAACACAGTACGCTATCTTGTGTAGCGGGTTCTTCCATCCAGTCAAAAACAGCACGTGTAATTGCGACCGCTACTGCTGCACTAGAGCCCATTCCCCGTTCAGCGGGGATGGAGCTTTCAATTTTTAAATAAAATGGTTCTGGAATTTTAAAATGCTTCACTAAATACCATAGTAAGACCGTCACGTTGCGCATTGTGTTTGGGGCTTCTGAAAGCGGCCCATGGAAGAAACTAGATTCGATCCATGATTCTACTTTATTTGCGCGGACCGTTGCTTGGATGCCCGTTCCTGAAAAAGGAAAGGCAATCGCTGGTTCCCCGTAGACAACTGAGTGTTCCCCCATTAAGATGATTTTCCCGCTGGCATAACCCGTGCCAATCGATTTCATTCAAAAAACCCCTATTTCGTTTTAGAGTCGTTCTTTCTCATAAGAAAAATTAAAATATTCTTGTTAATATTTATTTTAATTGAACTGTTCTTGTAGTAAAAACAATTTGTTTTCATTTTATCTTTTACTAGAAGTGCTAACAGAAACCTTACTTAGTAATAATTTCCTACTTTAGTCTCTTCCCATTTTACTCAGAGAAGACGGACAAGTAAACGAAACGACTGAAAAGTTTTTGAAAATCAGTGATTTTTTAAACATTCTTTAGAAGAAAAAAGTGATTTTTTAGATAGGTATTTTGATTGACGATACAAGATATTGGGGGTATATTAGAAAAGTTGAGAAATAATTACTATATTTTGTATGAAGCGAGTTGGAGGTTTATGAGCGTGATTGTATTAGCAGGTACCATTGGAGCAGGGAAATCAAGTTTGACCGCGATGTTGTCAGAGCATCTAGGTAGTCAGGCTTTTTATGAATCAATTGATGATAATGAGGTATTGCCGCTGTTTTATGCTGATCCAGAGCAATATGCTTTTTTATTACAGATTTATTTTTTAAACAAACGGTTTGACAGCATCAAAAAAGCAATGCAGGATGACAATAATGTGCTAGATCGCTCAATATATGAGGATTCTTTATTATTCCATCTAAATGCCGATCTTGGTCGGGCAACGGAGACAGAAGTGAAGGTTTATGATGAATTGTTGGCGAATATGATGCAGGAATTGCCTTATGCCGCTCACAAGAAGCATCCAGATTTGTTGGTTCATATCCGTGTTTCTTTTGAAACGATGATGGAACGGATTCAAAAGCGTGGACGTGAATATGAACAACTGGAATTTGATCCAACCCTTTATGATTATTATAAAGAATTGAACAGCCGTTACGATCAATGGTATGAGGACTACAATGAGAGTCCTAAAATTCAAATCGACGGGGATCGTTTGAACTTTGTAGATGATGCTGCCGCACGCGATGAAGTCATACGCTTGATTGATGAAAAAATTTTAGAAGTCCAAGGTGTCGTATTCGAATAATGAAAAGATGCTTAATCTTAATTGGTTAAGCATCTTTTTTTACCACCACCGCTTCAAATGGTCGCAATGTCATTGTTTTTTTCCATGACGAATCTTGATAATTCGCCAATAAAATCATGGCTGGTGCGTTTACCCAGCGATTGGGTAGGGTGACAGACTGCGACTGGTCACTCAAATTTGTGAGGACATACGCTTCCTCTAAGTCTAGTTTGCGGGTGTAGGCCCAGACTTTGGGATGTTTTGCTAGTTCGATATGATAACTACCGTTTAGAAAAACAGGCAATGACTTTCTCAGTGCAATCAATTTCTTGTAATAGTTTAATGGAGAAAACGGGTCTGCTTCCTGAAGTGCAACGTTAATCTTATCCGTGTTAGGATTGATCTTCATCCAAGGGAGATTTGTTGAAAAGCCGCCAAAGTCAGTCCAGTGCATGGGTGTTCGAGAATGATCACGGGTCCAATGAGTGATTAAACGCAAGGCTTCTTCTGGTGGAATTCCTTTATTTAGACAATCATGATACGCCGCTAGTGAATCTGTTGCATTGACCTCTTCAATCGATTCGAAAGGGAAGTTCGTCATTCCTAATTCCTGACCTTGATAAATGAAAGGTGTCCCTCTCAATAGCATATAAGCAGTAGCTAGTGCCGTAGCTGATTCATGGGTTTCATTGCCAAAGGTTGAGTTGCTGCGGGGATTATCATGATTATCGGTATACAATGCATTCCATCCTAGCGGCTGCATGTCTTTTTGCCAGCGGGATAATACCTTTTTGAAGCCCAGCAGATCGCCTGTTTCAGAGCCGGGTTCACCAGTTCGAACCTGATGCTCCAGTTCGAAAATCATATCGATATAGCCGCTCTCTTCATCGGTCCAAAAGGGGGCTGTTTTACTATTCACCCCGCTTGCTTCACCGACAGTCATGATGTCATAGCTTCGGAAAATCTCTCGCAATTCGGCCATATACGTTTCGATTCCGACAACATTCATGAAGGGCGCCCAAGGGTTAGACGTGATTTTAAAATCCCAAGGTTCTTTTTGAATGTGGCTGATGGCATCTAAACGAAAACCGTCAATGCCGAAGTCCAGCCACCAGCGAATCATTTGGTAAATATTTTCCCGCATCGCTGGATTTTTCCAATTTAAATCAGGCTGCTCTTTAGCGAAGACGTGAAAATAGGCCTGTTTTGTGTTGGGATCATAAGTCCAGGTTGATCCGCCAAAAAAACTTTGCCAATTATTCGGCATTTTCTCCGGCGTCGCATCGGCCCATAAGTAATAGTCGCGATAAGGATTGTCCTTGCCTTTTTTTGATTCTATAAACCAAGGGTGCTGATCGCTGGTATGGTTGACAACTAAATCCATAATAAGACGAATCCCCAGCTCATGAGCAGCAGCCAACAAGTCTTTCAAGTCCTCAAGTGTCCCAAATTCAGGATTGATGGCTTGGTAATCTGAAATATCGTAGCCATTATCTACATTTGGACTCTTGTAAATAGGATTTAGCCAAATAAAATCAATGTCTAGCTCCTTTAGATAAGTGAGTTTTGCTTGGATACCCTTTAGATCACCGATACCATCATCGTTACTATCCATAAAGCTGCGAGGGTAAATTTGGTATCCTACGGCATTTTTCCACCATTTAGTCATATGTCTTCTCCTAGTTCTACGACAAAGGCATCCCATGGAGCTAAGCGAATGGTTTGTTCACGTGGGATATCAGTCGTTAAATTTGAAATGATGACCTTTCCTAACGTTCCCTCGGGATAAGTAAATGAATGAGGATCATTTGAAAAGTTCGTGACAATCAGCCAGCGCTTGTTTTCATAAATTCGGAGATAGCTGAAGACGTCATCGGCTGTTTCAGTCAATAATTTGTACTCGCCCCATACCATAATCGGTTGTTCTTTTCGCAACTGGATCAATTGTTGATAGGTGTAGAAAATGGAGTGAGGATCACGTAAAGCATGTGTCACATTGATCTTGGGATAATTTGGCACGACTGCCAGCCAGGGAGTACCTGTTGTAAAACCGGCGTAAGGGGAAGCGTCCCACTGCATTGGCGTTCGTCCGTTGTCCCGTCCTTTTCGATTGATTGCTGCTAAAAGCGTTTCTTTGGATTGTCCGGCAGCGAGCCGTTCGGCATACATATTTCGACTTTCGATATCCTCGACTTCTGTGATGTCCGCGACGACATGATTGGTCATGCCAATTTCTTCTCCTTGATAGATATAGGGCGTTCCTTTCATACAATGGAGCAAAATGGCTAATAATTTCGCTGATTTTTCATGATAATCCTCATCATTTCCCCAACGTGACACAATACGAGGAAGGTCATGGTTGTTCCAAAAAAGTGAATTCCAACCTTGATCACCTAATTCGGTCTGCCATTTTGAAAAGACTTCCTTCAATTCTTTTATCTGTAAGGGGCGACTCACCCATTTGGATTGACCGGCGACTTCATCTAAGCCGATGTGTTCAAATTGGAAGACCATCGACAGTTCATCGCGTTCCGGATCAGAATAGAGCTTGGCGATTTCGGGAGTAGCGCCCCATGTTTCCCCGACAGTCAGTAAATCTTTTCCGCCAAAGGTTGCCTGATTCATCTCCTGTAAATAATCATGCAGCTTTGGTCCGTTGCCGGTAATTTCTTCATCAGGAATTTTTCCAATAAGGTCAATCACATCCATGCGGAAGCCGCCGATCCCTTTATCAATCCAAAAATTCATCATATCGTACACCACTTGTCGTACAGTAGGATTTGCCCAATTCAGATCCGGTTGTTTTTTGCTAAAAAGATGGAAGTAATACTGTTGCGTTGTCTCATCATACTGCCAAGCAGGTCCGCTGAAGATACTTTTCAAATTATTTGGATAGGTGTTGTGAACAGGATCACGCCAAATATAGAAATCACGATAAGGATTGTCTTTCGATTTTCGGGCTTCAATAAACCAGTTGTGTTCATCGCTGGTATGATTGACGACTAAATCTAGGATAATTCGAATACCACGTTCTTTTGCTGCTTGGATCAGCTGCTCCATTTCCGCCATCGTTCCGAATTCCTGCATGATTGCTTGATAATTTGAGATGTCATAGCCGTTATCATCGTTTGGACTTTGATAGACCGGACTTAACCAGATTGCTCCGATTCCCAGCTTCTGTAAATAATCAAGACGCGAAATAATTCCTGCCAAATCTCCAATCCCATCTCCATTCGTATCTTGAAAGCTACGTGGGTAGATTTGATAAACGACAACTTCTTGCCACCAATGATGCATATACTTTAACCTCCTAAAAAATGCATGGTTACTTTTTCAAAATGACAAAACCATTGGGCTCAATTGCGATACTATCTCCTTTGATATTCGCAAGCTGCAGCATAAGGACTTCATCAGATACCTGCTCGAAAATGGAATGATTCCCCGTATTGAAGATACCGATGATCTTTTCGTTGGAAATGTCTCGTGAAAAAATCAGCGTTCCCGTAGACGTATCCACCTTTTGCCATTCAAGCGATCCTTCACAGAGGGTGAATTGATTTTCTCGGCGAAGTGCGATCAACTGCTTTACAAATTCGAAAAGTTGCAAATCTTGTTTTTCTGAATCCCAAATCATACATTTTCGACAATCTGGATCTATGCCGCCATCCAAACCGACTTCATCACCGTAATAAAGACAGGGGATTCCTTGCTGTAAATAAAGAAAGGCTAAAACCTGTCTCATTAGGTCTTTATTACCACCAGCCAAGGTCAATATGCGTGGTGTATCGTGGCTATCAATCGTGTTAAGCATCATTTGATTGGTTTGTTTGCGATAAAGCGTCAGCTGTTCATTCAAATTGCTGACCAATTTATCTAATGGAATCGTTCTTTCCAAGAAATAGTTAATGATCGATTCGGTAAAGGCATAATTCATCACTGCAGTAAATTCATCTCCTTGAAGCCATGGCTGAGAGCTATGCCAGACTTCACCCAGCAGATAAAAATCATCCTTTAATTCGTGGCAGGTCGCTGCAAATTTTTTCCATAATTGATGATCTACTTCATTGGCAACATCTAAACGCCAAGCGTCAATGTCGAATTCTTGAATCCAATATTTTGCGATCGACAAAATATATTCCTGAACTTCCTTGTTGGCGGTATTCAGCTTTGGCATGTGTGGAGTAAACGCAAACGTATCGTAATTCAAGTCTTCAGCAACTTCAAAATCGTCAGTTTTCGTATATTGAACAGGAAAAGAATGGATATGAAACCAATCTTTAAAGCGAGATTTTTCTCCCTTTTCGAGAACATCGCGCCATTGTGGGGAAGTATCTCCCATATGATTAAATACTGCGTCCAGCATAATGCGGATTCCTCGTCGATGACATTCCTCAATGAGTTTACGGAAGAGCTCTTTATCACCGAAGGCAGGATCAATCTCTAAATAGTCCGTAGTATCGTATTTATGATTGGAAGGTGCTGTAAAAATCGGGCAAAAATAAATCCCATTGATTCCCAAATCGCTTAAATAATCTAGATGATCAATGACACCTTGCAGGTCACCGCCATAAAAATCCTGTTTTCCAGGATATTCCTTACTGTCCCAAGGAAGCACACTTTCTGGATCGTTGGACGGATCGCCATTGGCAAAGCGTTCCAGAAAGATTTGATACCAGACAGTTTCTTTCACCCATTGCGGCGCTTTAAAACGATCGATTTCATGGAAAAACGGCATGCGAAAATAATTATTCGCCATCAATAAATAGTTTTCTTCAACCGGAAAAACTCCATGTTCAGTGAAGAACACCGTCGTTTCATCATAGCCGGTAACAATAAATCCGTAGCTTAACCGATGATAAGGAGCGGTGACATCAACTTCCCAATAATCATAAAGATCTGTGGATAGTGTTTTTCGCATTGCAGACGGCTGCTTGTACCAGCGCTTTTTTTCTAGTTCATAGGGATCCCCATGAACTAACGAAACGTTTTTGCAGTCTGCGCGTGCTGTACGTAAACGCACGTGCATCAGTTCGTTGGTGTATAGATAGGCATATTCGCTTTCAGTACGATGATAGATTGCTGCTGTATTCATAGAAACCTCCGTAGTTAATCGATTGCTTTTTCTGTGTCACTATCGAAAAAGCGCGCTTTGCTTAAATTAAAGGCTAGATCAATTTGTTCACCGGGATCATGGAAATCTCGAGCATCTACTTTAGAAACAAATTCTGTGTCACCAATCGTTGAATACAGCATGGATTCATATCCAAGCAGTTCGCTGACAATGACAGTAGCTGAAACCACTGAATCTTTATAAGCTTCTAAAGCAACCTCTTCAGCTGTGATATCCTCTGGGCGGATTCCGAAAGTTAAAGGTTTTCCTTCATACCCCTGTGCCGATAAGACCTTCGCCTGACCTTCTGGTAAAGGCAAATCTAACCCTTTTTGATTTGTGATGCGTCCATTTTTGAAAATGACCTCAAAGAAATTCATTGCTGGACTGCCCATAAAGCCAGCGACAAATTTATTAGCGGGTCTGTTGTACAATTCTTGCGGTGAACCGACCTGCTGAATCACGCCTTGATTCATAATCACGATGCGATCTGCTAGTGTCATGGCTTCAGTTTGATCGTGTGTTACGTAAATCGTGGTAGAGCCAAGATTTTGATGAATCTTAGCAATTTCCGCCCGCATTTGAACCCGCAGTTTCGCATCTAAATTTGATAAAGGTTCATCCATCAAAAAGACCTTCGCGTCACGAACGATTGCTCGTCCCATAGCGACCCGCTGTCGCTGTCCACCTGACATATCTGCTGGCTTTCGATCCAATAATTCTGTTAAGCCTAAGATTTTAGCAGCATCCTCTACGCGTTTTTTAATTTCTTCTTTCGGATATTTTCGTAGTTTCAATCCAAAAGCCATATTTTCGAACACAGTCATATGGGGATATAATGCATAATTTTGAAAAACCATAGCGATATCGCGATCCTTTGGCGGTGTATCATTCATTCTTATGCCGTCGATTTCAAAGTCACCTTCCGTAATATCTTCTAGACCTGCGATCATTCTTAACGTAGTGGATTTTCCGCAACCGGAAGGGCCGACGAAGACAATGAATTCACGATTTTCAATTTTGAGATTAAAATCCTTTACAGAATAGGTATTATTGTTCGGATACTTTTTGTTTATGTGCTTCAAATTTAGTTCGACCATTTGATTACTCCTTTTTCCTCCAGAAAAATAAGCCTGATTGTCAAGTCGTATGTCATCCAACTATACTGCTTGCCATAATATCGTCTCGTTTCACCTGACATTCTTTTTGCACGAATAAAATTGGGAAAAGTTGGACCGCAATCATTTTTTATTTACCGGTTATTGTGGTGCAATTATTACATATTGCGCAATCGGTTGCAACAAGTATATTTATAGTTTCAATAGAATTTCTAAGAGTTCTAATTGAAATTTTGAGTACTAAACATGGTGGAAAACCGCAAATATATGGTTCTTTTCTTGTTTTGCTATTTTGTAAAAATATTTGAACAAAGATAATTCTAGAAAAAAATAAATAAATTAAGCGCTTTCTCTTGCAATTATGCGCAACCGGTTGCATAATGTGCCTTGTAGCAAAAATTCAATTGACACAGGAGGAAGCGAAATGAAGAGCAATTTGAAAAAGTATTTATTATCAGGGGTAATGTTAGGTGCAACAGCCTTAACATTGGCGGCATGTGGTTCAGGGTCAGGTGAAAAGAAAGCATCAGGCTCGTCTGATAAAACAGATGTCACGTTATGGATCACCACGGATTCAAAAAAATTCTATACGAAAGTTTTAGAGGATTTTGAGAAAGATAATCCAGATATCCATGTGAAGGTCGTTGAAACGGAAGATGCAAAAGCACAGGAAAACGTGAAAAAGGATCCTTCCTCCGCTGCGGATGTTTTTGCGCTCCCTCATGATCAATTAGGACAATTGGTTGATTCAGGAGTCATTCAGGAAATTCCTGAAAAATATGTGGATGAGATCAAGGCAGATCAATCAGAAACAGCTTTGGCTGGTGCGACTTATAAAGATAAAGTGTATGCGTTCCCATATGGGATTGAATCGCAGGTTCTGTATTACAACAAAAAAATGTTAAATGAAGACCAAGTCAGCTCTTATGAGAACATCACTAAAGAAGCAACATTTGGTGCAAATTTGAAGGCTGTCGATGCTTATAAAATCGGACCATTATTTATGTCAGTCGGCGACAAGCTGTTCGGCGATACTGGAGAAGATGTGAAAGGCACGGATTGGAACAATCCTGCTGGGGTTTCCGTCTTACAATGGATTGCAGATCAGAAAGATAATTCTGGCTTTGTAAATGTCGGGGACGATTATATTTCACAATTTGAGAATGAGAAGATTGCAGCCTTCGAATCTGGTCCTTGGGATAAAGAAAAAGCCATCGAAGCAGTTGGAGAAGATAATTTAGGGATTGCAGTTTATCCAAAAATGACTATCGGCGGTAATGAGGTTCAACAAAAAGCCTTCTTGGGTGTGAAGCTTTACGCGGTGAACCAAGCACCGGCTGATGGCGATTCAAAGAAAATCGCTGCAGATTATAAGCTAGCTTCTTATTTATCCAGCGAAGCGGTGCAAGAAGCCCAGTTTAAGGATGAAACTAGAAATATTATTCCATCGAATACAACGATTCAAGAAGCCGATTATGTGACGAATGATGAATTAGCAAATGCAGTCGTTACTATGAGTGGTTCGGATTACTCCGTCGTTATGCCGAAGATTCCTGAAATGACGAATTTTTGGACTGCCTCTGCAGCTGTTTTAAGTGATACCTATAATGGAAAAATCAAACCGGATCAATATCAAGCAAAACTGGATCAGTTAGTGAAGGATATCTCTGGTGATAAGTAAGATTTAGCGGATGTCGGGGCAAAAGAAATCATTTTTTTTGCTCCGAAATCTTTTTGTATAATTGTCCGAATTAATTCGAAAAAGGGAGGTTTTATCGATGGAAATAGCCGGGAGTTACGGCGAAGTGATTTCGATGAAACAAGTGTTCAAAGAAGGTGATCTCAAAACAAAGCTATCATTTTTAATTATGGGATTCAGTAATCTGTTAAATAAGCAAATCTTCAAAGGGATTTTATTTTTACTAGCTGAAATTTTCTTTATTATCGCCTGTATTTATCAAATTATTCCCGGGATCGTTGGTCTGATAACTTTAGGGACGAAAACGCAAGGAATGCAGTGGCAAACGATTGATGGAATAAGGATGAAGGTTTCTGTTGAAGGCGACAATTCCATGTTATTAATGATTTATGGATTAGCAGCCATTATTTTTTGTGGAATATTCTTTTATGTGTATTGGTGCAGTTTAAAGAGCAACCGTAAATTATTTGTCTTGAACAAGGAACATAAGAGCATTCCGAGCTTTAGGGAGGATCTAAAAACACTGACTAATGGTCGTTTCCACATGACGTTAATGATCCTACCATTGATTGGAGTATTGCTATTTACGATTTTACCCTTGGTTTACATGATCGGTCTGGCGTTTACGAATTATGACCATAATCACTTGCCGCCAGGGCATTTGTTTGATTGGGTTGGATTCGCGAATTTTAGAAATATTTTGACGGGACGTATGGCAGAGACGTTTATGCCACTGTTGTCTTGGACACTGATCTGGGCCGTTGCTGCGACAGCGACCAATTTCTTCTTTGGAATTTTGTTGGCATTATTGATCAACACCAAAGGCTTACGCGGAAAAAAGATTTTTCGAACGATTTTCGTTATTACGATGGCGGTACCGCAATTTGTCTCTTTGTTGATTATGCGTAATTTATTAGCCGATTGGGGACCAGTGAATGCGCTGCTAGAGAGATGGGGATTGATTTCTAACGCATTACCGTTTCTGAGTGATGGTACTTGGGCAAAATTTTCAATTATTTTTGTCAATATGTGGGTAGGAATTCCGGTGACAATGCTAATTGCGACTGGAATCATTATGAACTTGCCAACTGAACAGATTGAAGCGGCAGAGATTGATGGTGCGAATAAGTTTCAAGTTTTTCGCTCGATTACGTTTCCGCAAATTTTGTTGATTATGACACCAAATTTGATTCAGCAATTTATTGGCAACATCAATAATTTTAATGTGATCTATCTATTAACAGAGGGCAAGCCGAACAACTCTGCCCTGTATCAAGCCGGAGACACCGATTTGCTGGTCACTTGGCTCTACAAACTGACGGTCATCGCCAGCGACTATAATTTGGCTAGTGTTATCGGAATCATTATTTTTGTGTTGAGTGCGGTCTTTAGCTTATTGGCCTACACACGCTCGAAATCTTATGAAGGAGGTCTGCAATAATGAAAAAGCAAAAACGCCGTACCTTAACGTTTGTCTATGTCTTGTTGATCATTCTTTCAGTGATTTGGTTATTTCCGATTTTATGGGTCGTTTTGACCAGTTTTCGTGGAGAAGGTGCCATGTCGGTTAATTATATTATTCCAAAAACCTTCACGTTAGAAAATTACAAAATGCTATTCACCAATAGCTCGTATCCGTTTGCCCGCTGGTTTATGAATACGCTGATTGTCGCCATCGCTACGTGCCTTATTTCAACCTTTATTACAGTGGCGATCGCTTATTCTGTTTCTCGAATCAAGTTTAAGTTTCGTAATCGTTTCTTGAAATTAGCGTTAGTTTTGAATATGTTTCCGGCCTTTATGAGCATGATCGCTGTGTATTACATCTTAAAGGCGATGGAGCTGGATGGTACGCTGGTTGCACTAGTCATCGTCTATTCTGCAGGGGCCGCGTTAGGTTTTTATATTGCTAAAGGCTTTTTCGATACGATTCCGTATTCACTGGATGAATCGGCGATGATTGATGGCGCTACGAAAAAAGATATTTTCCTTAAAATCACATTGCCGTTATCTAAGCCGATCATTGTGTACACGGCTTTGATGACATTTATGATTCCATGGATGGATTTCATTTTCGCCCAAGTAATTTTGGGTCAGCAAAAACAAAAATATACCGTAGCGATCGGATTGTTCACGATGCTGCAGCCGGATAAAATTAATCACTGGTTTATGCCTTTTACAGCGGGTTGTGTAATTATCGCGATCCCAATCACGCTGTTGTTTATGGTGATGCAGAAGTATTATGTGGAAGGAATCACAGCTGGCGGCGTGAAAGGATAATTAATGAAGTGATAGAGAGCAGGAACGACAAGAGTTCGTTTCTGTTTTTCTTTTATTGGAGGGCGGCAGTGAACTATCAAAGCCCAGTTTTTGTTATACTGGACTAGAACGATCTAGACCAGGAGGGGTTTAATGGACAGCAAACAAACATTCAATCAAGAGATGTGTTCGTGGATTAATGTGGACAGCACGCAATCTCACGAAGTAAAGAAATTGCGGGAAAGCTACGCAATCAGTGATGAGATGTTGACCTACGCGCTGGACGATAATGAGCGGGCACGTGTGGAGTATGATCCGATGGAAAAAGCCTTGCTGCTGATTTTTAATGTACCGAACTTGTTAAAAAAGGATAATCATTATGAGACAAGTCCAATGGCCTTTATTTTAAAGGATCATTATTTCTTTTCTTTTGTAAATGAGCGGACCGCTTATGTTGAAAATATTATCGACAATTTATTAATGAATGAGCCGAATCAAAGCACCGCGAGTTTATTGTTCCATACCCTATTTTTGATTTCTGATTATTATTTTCCTTTAGTTGAGGAAGTTGATAGCCAACGAATACAATTAAATAAAAAACTTCGAGAGAAAACAACAAATAAAAATTTATTAGCACTTTCTGATCTAGAGATTGGTTTAGTTTACTTAGTAACTGCGACAAAACAGAATGCCGTACTTTTAGAGCAAGTCAAAGTCCAAGTGATCTTTTCGAGTTTCACAGATAAAGAAAAAGAAGAGTTAGATGATGCGTTGATCGAGGCCAAGCAGGCGGTAGAAATGACCAGGCTGTCCAGTGAGGTCCTGGATCAGCTATCGGGAACTTACAATAATTTATTGAACAATAATTTGAACGACACAATGAAAATTTTAACGATCTGGTCGTTGTTATTAACGATACCAACAATTGTGACTGGTTTTTTCGGAATGAACATGCCGCTGCCATTTACCCATTCTGAAATCGGTTGGGTGATTACGGTAGTGATTAGTATTGGACTGTCCATCTGGTTGATTTTGATTTTATGGCGCAGAATACGTTAAAAGCGAAGCAAGCTCAAATGAGTTGCTTCGCTTTTTTTCTATTATAGATTATAGAATAAAGGTTTCGATGACTTCAGCCACAGCGCTTTGTTCATGATCCGCAATTGTTGTATGCTGCGCTGCTTCTTTTATAGTAGGCACAGCATTCGCTACTGCAATTCCTAATTCAGCTTCGCGGATCATGGCTAGATCGTTGATATTGTCACCAATGGCGATGGTTTCGTTCATCGGAATGCTTAAATGATCTGCCAATGTTCGCAATGCTGCACCTTTGTTAACGCCCTTTGGATTGAATTCGATATAACGATTAGAGGAATAGCTAATCTCCAATACATCGTGCAGCTCTTTAGGCATTTCCTGCTCTAATTGTTCTAAATAGCTGCGGTCCAAATTTTGAAACAAAGCTTTGTAACATACGTGGTCTTTTAAAAAGTGAATATCATCATCGAATCTTTTTTCGTGAGGAATCGTCGTTAAGTAGGCGTCTTCCTCAGGATTACTGTGATAGACATAGGTTTGTTCAAACGTATAAAGATGGATTGCTACCTGATAGTTGGAACCGAATTCAAACAAACGTGACAGGATTTCAAAGGGCATAGGGAAATCTTTGATAATGGTAGGTCCGTGATTTTCTACCACTACGCCGCCGTTAAACCCTATCATATAGTGATTGGATTTGTTTACAGCCTCCAATTCCTCCAAAGTCTGTTTAATTGAGTAAAAGCCGCGTCCAGTGGCTGGTGCAAATATCAGCCCTTGTGCTTCGGCCATTTTTATTGTTTCCTGCGTCCTTTTTGAAACATGCCGACTTTTATCTAACAAGGTTTCATCCAAGTCGCAGGCGATTAATCGATACATAGAAGAGCCTCCTTCAATTTATATAGTCCTCATTATAGCAAAAACCGAGTGTTCCCACTCGGTTTTCGGTGAATCATATTTAGTTTGAATGAAATTTTCGATTATAAAAACTCAGACTGGTGGTCATCATCCAAGCAGCAAGTAAGCCTAACAGGCTACCGATTACAATGCCGAGAAAACGAAATTGAATCAGGCTGTAGAGATATTGCTGCTTCACTAGCATGGACAGCATCAATGACATCGGGGTGGTAAAGAATTGAGCGATCGCGTAATTGCGCTTCACAAAATATTCAACTGTTACAAATAAGACTGTGATCATTAACAGTGTTTCGAAAATTGATAAAGGTAGATTCAGCAAAAATGCAGCGATCGCTAGACCAATAATTGTACCGAAAATACGTTGGATATTACGGTGAGCCATTGCGCGAAGATTATCTCCTTGTAAGATAGCGGCGCAAGAAACAACTAGCCAGTAAGGATTTTTCAGCTGCAAGCCCATACTTAGGTAGACTGCGAAAAAAAGGATGCCACTGTATAGTAGACTATCGATAACTACAGCCGGATCTTCATCAATTCGTGACTTGAGTGCTTTTTTTGTTTTACTGATAGGCAAGGGTTCTTTTTCTATGAAATGCATAATAAAAGCCCCCGCCAAAGAAAATAGTACACCGATAAAAAAATAGCTGCTCATTACTGGGATTTTAGCCAATGGGACATTGGTACTAACGCCCATTGCCGTGACCATAACAATAAAAAAAGGTCCTGGTTTAGCAATGCCATACAAACGGAAGAAAAAGCGTCCTAAAAAACCGACCACCGCAACAATAATTGGTGCGATCCAGACAGCATGAGTTGAGAGCATGCCAAGAAAATTAGCGGCAGTCAAAAAAGTACCTACTATTGATAAACGTAACATTAATTGTTTTAATGGAAGTCGTTGATAATAAAGAAAGGTGAAGATACCTAAAGAACCGTAGCTAGAGATTGCGAGCTGGTGGAATAAATAACCGGTGAATAACACACTGATCATACAAAGGCCGGCGCCGATTAAGCGAACAGGTGATTCCTTTGGTTTGTTGTAATGAATCAATTCTTTAAAAAAGGATTGTTCCATCCTATCACTTCCTTCTATAAATAATGGATTAAGTTTTTAAGCTATGTATGTATTAAAGTAAGAAAAAAAGCTTTAATTACAGGTTAGCATACAAATCAAAGAAAACTCAATAGAAAGTTTCTGAAAGTAAACAGAAATGAGTCTTAAGTGGTTGACAACATGAAGTTTAGCTTGTATACTATTAAAGTTGAGAAATGAAAGCAGAAGCACCCGCTTCTCGCCTTACGCGAATATCTCGCTGGGCTAGATAGTTAATGACGAGTCATTTTGATGAGTCGAACTACGTGCGGGTTCGTAAAGAACTCGTTTTTTTATTTGCTTTTTTTCTCTCAAAAATTTTGGAGGTGAATGACCATAGCAAAGGATATGATGGTTAACGACGGCATTCGTGCACGTGAAGTACGTTTGATCGGACAAGACGGCGAACAATTAGGTGTTAAATCGAAAGTAGAAGCCTTAAAGATTGCTGAACAAGCAAATCTGGATGTAGTCCTAGTAGCTCCTGGTGCGAAACCACCTGTAGCGCGTATTATGGATTACGGGAAATACCGCTTCGAACAACAGAAAAAAGAACGTGAAGCTCGCAAGAAACAAAAAGTGATCAACGTTAAAGAAGTTCGCTTAAGCCCAACGATCGACGTGAACGACTTTAATACAAAACTTCGTAATGCGCGTAAATTCCTGGAAAAAGGCGACAAAGTGAAAGCTTCGATCCGCTTCAAGGGCCGTGCCATTACCCACAAAGATATTGGTCAAAAAGTTCTTGATCGCTTAGCTGAAGAAACTGCCGATATCGCGACAGTGGAACAAAAAGCGAAGATGGACGGACGTAGCATGTTCTTAGTGCTTGCACCGAAAGAGAAGAAAGACTAGCAATAATTTTGAGAATGCTTCTTTGACTCTAGTTAAAGAGTATGCGAAATGAAAAGTAGGAGGAAATTTAGTCATGCCAAAACAAAAAACACATCGCGGTTTAGCAAAACGCGTAAAACGCACTGGTAAAGGCGGTTTGAAACGTTTCCGCGCGTTCACAAGTCACCGTTTCCACGGAAAAACGAAAAAACAACGTCGTCAATTACGTAAAGCGTCTATGGTTTCAAAAGGCGATTACAAACGTATCCGCCAACAATTGGCACGCATGAAATAATTGCGCAACCCGCTTTACAACTTAAAAAATTCAATGATTTATATTTATTAGGAGGAATTAAACATGGCACGTGTTAAAGGTGGAACAGTAACTCGTAAACGTCGTAAAAAGACATTAAAACTAGCTAAAGGTTACTACGGTTCTAAACACACTCTATTTAAAACAGCTAAAGAACAAGTAATGAATTCATACAACTACGCATATCGCGATCGTCGTCAAAAGAAACGCGACTTCCGCAAATTGTGGATTGCACGTATCAACGCTGCAGCTCGTATGAACGGCTTGAGCTACTCAAAATTAATGCACGGTCTTAAAGTTGCCGGTATCGAAATCAACCGCAAAATGTTAGCTGATTTAGCAGTTAACGATGCAGCTGCTTTCACAGCACTAGCTGACCAAGCAAAAGATTCATTAGCTAAATAAGCTTATAAACGTTGTCCCATCAACGTGTACCCCACTCTTATTGAGTGGGGTTTTTCTTTTGACCCAGAGATTGACCCAGATTTTTTCCATTTTTCATATAATCGCCAAAAATATCTGCGGTTTCTTCTTTGCCTTCCTTGGTCACATGAGTGTAAACATTCATGGTTGTTTTGATGTTGCTGTGACCCAAACGCAATTGAACTTGCTTCATACTTGCGCCAGCTTCGAATAATAGAGAAGCATGGGTATGCCGGAACCCGTGCGGTGTGATCCGCCGCATATCCTTGTTATGACGAAAGAATGTTTCCAGCCATGTGATTGGGGTGCGTGGATACATCAAGGAATTATCCTCAGGCTTGGAGAAAACCAATTGATTGAGATCCGGCAAGAATCCGAGCAGTTCGTTTTCGTTTCGTTGTTCAACTTTCCATTCTTTAAGAACTGAAATCGTATCGGGATCTAGGCTAATCGATCGATTACTAGCTTTTGTCTTTGGCTTCTGGATCAGCAACTTACCATTTTTACCGATAGCCAGTGTCTTGCTGACGGTAAGAGTCTTTTTCTTGAAGTCAATATCTCGCCAGGTCAAAGCCAAGGCTTCTCCTTTACGAAGTCCGGTATAAGCTAGTAAGAAGAATAGGGCATACCGTTTCATTGGGTAATTCTTCTGCAGCTTCTCAAGAAAAATTAATAACTCATCACGATCAAAGAAGTTTTGATTTTCTTCGTTATCCTCCTCGTCGTCAAGTTCTTCTGACGGCGTGGGCATTATAATCTTTTCCATCGGATTAGATTTTATTTCCCCGATCGATTCCGCATACTTAAAAACCATTCCAGCATAATTAATATAGCGACCATAACGGTTCGGGTGATCCTTGCACCATTTATTTGCTTGTTTCTGGCAAGCAGTCACTGTGATGTTCTTGATTCGATAAGCGCCAAACGCTGGCAAGACGTGCTTATCAAAAGTAATCCGTGTATTCCAGTATGTGCTTTCCTTAACCTTCGTTTTATACACCAGTTCAAACCAATCCTCAAACAATTCTGTATAGGTTCGATTCCTGGACCGCTTTTTAACACCATTTTCAGCAACTTCAACGCCTAAACGAGCATAAGCTATTTTGGCTTCTTTTGGTGAAGTAAAACCCCTACGTGTAGTTTCGATTTGCTTTTTAGTTAGTGGGTCGACACCTAAATACTTCTTGAACATATAGGCGGTTGTTCCGTCTCTTTTTGTATATTTTTTGATTGGATTCTTTTTCTTTTGTTTTATCATTGTGTTTTTCCTCCCAGTACCTAACGTGGGGCGTTGGATATGTATGGAAAAACTATTTTTGTAAATAATCATCTCTTAATTGCCAAAGTGTATCGTTTAAGTTTTCAGCTTGTTTTTCAATTTTAGGCAACAAATCAATAGTTTCTTTAAGAGAGTAATCAGCTTCTTTGAATGAATCTTCGAAAGAACTAATTTTACCTTCAAAATCAAGTGAATCAGTATAGGTGGCAATTGAACTAAACAGATATAGAATTTCAGTAATATTCTCTAAAAATTCTTTTGCAATGTCGTTGTTACCATTTTCAAGATAATTGAGTATATCAAGCAAGTCTCCTAGGGCTTTGAAATCTACTCTAGAAGTATTTGTGGGCGTGATATTACTAAGCTTTTCAAAAGTAGTATCAATAGATGAATTAGAGACCATTTCGGAAAATTTTATTGGATTCTCTTTTTTATCAGTTATCACTAAAGTATCAGTTGCCGTTGGATTACCTGTCATTAAAAATAATAATGAAACCCCTAATTTCTTTGAGAGTTTCTTTATTGTTTCAGTGCTGGGATTTCTCCGGCTATTCTCCAAATCGCCTAAGTATGATCTGGACAATCCAGTTGCTGCGGCTAAATCAAATTGAGTCATACCACGGAGTTTTCTAACCTTTTTTATATTATCTCCAATAGTCACTAGAATCCCTCCTTTGTGCAAATATATCAAAAAATGACGTCAATAGCAATAAAAGTTATTGACAATAGATTGAATATGTAATATCTTAATTATGACGTCAATAGCGTCACGGACATTCAATGACGCTATTGACGACAATTTGAAAGGAGATTTTTGATCATGGAAAAGGCAAATCAGGAAATTAGAGAAAAAATGTTTATTTGTCGTTTGCGTTATTGGGAAGTAGCTGAAAAAGTGGGAATCTCAGATAATCGATTTACTGTCTGGTTACGTACACCACTTCGGGAAGATCGCAAAGAACGAGTAGAACAAGCAATTGATGAACTACTGTTGGAACGAAAGGAGGTTTAAGGATGGCAAAAATACAAATTGATTCTATGGATTTGAAAGACGAAGCTTTTGCGCCTTTGGTTCTATTGATTACCGAGAGCGTCGCTGATGCTTTCAAGTTACAAGAAAAACGGAAAGAATTGCCAGAAGCAATGAATAAAAAACAAGCTTGTGTGTATCTTAACATCTCATACAATACATTAATGAATGTTTATATTCCAAACGGTCTTAAAGTTTCTGTTGTTGATGGGATTGAACGCATTCGTAAAGAAGCTTGCGATGATTTTTTGAAGGAACACGAAATTTAATTAATCCTAGCGTGGGGCGTTGGAGAAGCAAGTTTATTGATGATCGATCGATAAAATATATTAGGAGGAATTAGATGGATAAATACAAAGAGTTCCATCGCTTGAAAAAAGATATTGTTTTGAAACTGTTAACGATTCAAGATGGTGACTGCATGAGTGATATGCCGGATGATATGTTAGCGGTAGGAACCAATAAAGATGCTTTTGACGATTGTTTTGCGATGATGAAAGATGCCAAGAAGCTGGCCGCGGAGTTAGCAAAGCATGAAGAATTGGAGTAATGATGATGAAAATGGACAAAAGAAAAGCCTTATCCCTACAAAGTCTTGGCGGACCGGGATAAAGGCAAAAGTATAAAACTAATCTTCTTTTGTTCATTCTATCATAGGAAGGACAGAAAATCATGAATAGAAAAAAGAATTTATTTTTAGCAGCTTTTTTACTTGGAGGGGGCATAACATGTTTTCCCACTTTCGTGAAAGCCGTTATTTATGGAAGTATACTTTTTTATCTTCACATTAAATTTGATTTTTGGGAGTATGAGCAACGACGTGGTGGGGGTCTTGATTATGAGGCATGAAAAAATAGCAAGATTGACAAAGGAATTACTTGATGTAGCGGAAAGGGCCACCAAAGAAGATCGAGCTACTTTAGTAGCAAAAATTTATCAAGATGTGGCATTGCAGCAAAAAGAGGTTATTCGTAGTTTACTAATCAATTTAGCTGAATATATTAACTCAATGGATGGTGAATGTAATGAGAATACTTGAAGACAGCAGCATAGAAGAAAATTTGATCAAATCAATAATCTGCATTCGATTTTGTTCTATTGAAAATCGGATCATTCTAGCAAATAAACTTCACGAATACGCAGATCTTAAGGTTATGGAAAGTGTTAGGGAGCTTATCATATCCATTGAGAATTATGCGCGATACGGAACCAGTAGGTTAGAAGAAAAAATATGAAATTAAGCAATGTTGTGAGGATGTGATGATTTTTGAGTTTGTACACCAGTGTTGGATACAGCACAAAGAGGATGAAACAAGTTGAGTCGGATAAAAGTCCGTTTCAATATTTGTGGGACTATGATCCGCCAGATGTTCCAATTGATGATACTTTCTCGAAAGATGGTATTAAAGAAACAAAGGCGGCCATCGCTCCATACAAAAAGAAGATTCTCTATTTCCTCGCTGGTGATCTTAAGAGCGGCCAGCGTAGCAATGAAAATCTTCTTCAAAAAGAATTGATCGTCATTGACTATGATGATATCGATATTCAATACACTGCATTTGTTAACACGTTGAAAGATCGGCTGCAGAGTATAAGTTTTATTTTGTATCCCTCTATTTCTAATTATGTAGGTCAAATGGGTTTGCGGTTCCGATTGGTGATCGATACCAATCGACCGTATACTCAACAAGAAAATGACAACTTAATTCAAAATGTGATAGATCATATCGGAATCCAGGCGGATAGTGCTTCTAAAACTTGGGCACAACTTATGGGAATGCCGGTACTCAATAAACTGTCGCCAGCAACACTAATCACTAAAAATGAAGGATTGCCACTCAACGTGGATGATTTCTTGTTTGATCCAGTGCCTAAAAAGAAATCGTCACCTTCTAAAGCGTTCAAAGGAGAATTAACTCATGAACTAGCAGTAACTATGGTACAAGCCTACACTCAGCGTATAGGTGAAAAGTTACTCGATCGAGATTATTTCATTAAATATCCCTATATGAACATCAAGTATAATTTTGAAATCGGTGCAATTGATTGGGAAACAGTTCAAGAATGTTTAGCCATTCTTGCGATGGGTAATAATGATTGGGTAGCAGAGAATATTGATCATTTTAAACAAGATAACGCATCTGTTAAGAATGGTACGCCGTTTACTTCATTTTTTGGATGGGCGTTAGGAGCTACGGAAACTGAAAACTCTGAGAGAATGAATTTTGCAAATGAGCAGCAGTTACTTCTGACAGAAAATGATTTGAAATTCGCTCTTATCAAACGGCGTAAAGCTGAAATGGAAAAAGCTCACGCAAAATGGCAAAAAGAAGGTTCAAAAGGAAGACCACCTTCAATGCTATCAACATTACAGTGTGCTTTGATCCTGCAAGAATATATTGAATTTTGTCTATTTGATTCAGAAGAAAACACTCGCTTGGCGATGTATCAGCCACAGGAAGGAACTTGGACACAAAACGAAACACAATTAAGACGTGTGATCGGGTGGTTAGAACCAAAGCACAATGCACAGAAGTCAAGTGAAGTAATTTATCATATTTGGAAAGATGCTAAAATCAAACCAAAAACCGTTTCAAGGCATCTGATCCCTGTCAAAAATGGCGTTTTTAATCTAAAAACCAAAAAGCTTGAATCTTTTTCGCCGAATTATGTTTTCACTTCAAAGATTGCAACGGCGTATGTTGAAAATCCGCCGTTACCAAAAATTGATGGCTGGGATATCGAAACGTGGATGAAAGAAGTTTCCTGCAATGATGATCAAATAGCCAAACTTTTATGGGAAGTGATCAGCGATGCAATAAACGGAAACTATTCAAGAAAGAAATCGATTTGGCTTGTTGGAGATGGATCCAACGGAAAAGGAACATATCAGCAGCTTATCTATAACCTTATTGGTGCGGAAAACATCGCTACACTGAAAATCAACCAATTTGGAGAGCGTTTCAAGCTGGCATTGTTGTTAGAAAAAGTTTGTTGCATTGGCGATGATGTGGGCGCCGGGATCTATATTGATGACAGTTCAGAATTTAATAGTGTGATCACCAATGAAACGATTCTGATAGAAATTAAGAATAAAATGCCCTATGGTGTGCGCTTGTATGTAACGGTGATTCAATCCACCAATGAAATGCCAAAAATTCGAAATAAGACAAAAGGAACTTATAGAAGATTACTGATCGTTCCTTTCAATGCAAGTTTTGAAGCGGAAAAAGATGATTGGAGAATCAAAGACAGCTACATTAATCGCTCAGATGTTTTGCAATATGTGCTGCATAAGGCAGTAAACATGGACTTTGAAAGATTCACCGTTCCGGATGTATCTGAGAAGTTACTAGAAGAATACAAACAGGAAAATGATCCGTTAGTAGATTTCAAAGAAAATGTTTTTGAGCAAATCGGATTGAATAAGATTCCCTTTTATATTGTTTACTCGTGTTACAAGTCTTTTTGCCAAGATAACAATTTCAATCCGCTTAGTAAAATCAAGTTTTCTAAACAGTTTCTGAGTCTTCTAGGCGAGAAGTGGGCAAAAAAGAAAACCAAATACATGGCCGGTGATTTAGGAAGAATTGATTTGGCGAATGACTTTAATAGCTTTGTAAATTATCCAGAGACTGGCAAAGCATACCAATCTTTTGTTAGAGAAGATTAGAGGGTAAGTTACCAAATTGAATTAAAACTAGTAACCGTATGTAAGTCAAGCTATGCAAAGGTTAGTTCAAGTTCAAATCAAAAAACGAGTTACCAGTTTTTTTAAATTGGTAACCCTTGAAACCATACTCTCCCATGGTTTTAGATCGTTCGGTTACCGAGTTACCGATTTCTATTACTATTTTATAAAAAAAATAAAAGATAATAAAAAAGTATAGTAATAGCCATACTAATTGGTAACCGAGATCCAAAGGCGATTGCACCTTACTCGCACATGCTTTACATTGGTTACCAATTATTTTGCAAACTAGTAACTTTTTCGAAATTAAGACGAAATATTCAACTGGCGATAGAAATAATATGAATAGCAAAAAAAAGAAAGGAGAAAATCAATATGTACAAATTGAAAGTTTTTGAAGGAAGTCCCAAAAGTATAGAAATGAAAGTGAATGCTTTCTTTTATGATCATGATGACATTAGTATCATATCAGTTAATTATACTGAGCTGGATGAAGGCGGAACCTACATGCTTATGTATAAGGAATAAAAAATTATAAATATTGGAGTAGATTAATTACATGGACAAATTGTATATAGACAGCAAAAACAAGGCAATTGCAGTGGAGTTACCGGAATACGGTACGGTTAAGGTGATCGTACAAGATGGAAAAGTAATTCGGACCGAAACAACGACAACACAAAAAATTTAATAGTCTGACTGGAAAACCAGAGGACATGAGACCAGTTCCCATGAGCGGGAAACGGCCTTGTGTCCTTTTTCTTATTCGTCGGTTTAATAGAAGGGTTAGGGGAGTATCTGAGTGAAATTTCAATGGTTAAAAGACTATCAGGAACTAGAAGAGCACCTGATTTACTTAAAGTGGAATCTTAATAAATCTAAACTTGAATTAATTCGCTGGGTCGAAGGGGATCTTCAAGGAGTCAAATTAGAAAAAAATTCGAGGGCATCTTCTTTAGAAGAAAAAATCCAATTTTTAGAAAAGGAAATTGATCAAATTGTTTTAGAAATAGATGAAGCTAAGGATTTCATATCTAGTTTTAATGGAGTGGATAACCAGATACTCAAACTTAAATATATTGACAATCTTACTCTTGAAAAGATATCTGAACAGCTAGGCTACAGTAGTTCTTATATAAGAAAGCGCCACGCTAATATAAGAAAGACTTTGAATTTTTTAGATAACTATCTTGCGAAAAGGCAAGAACGTTTAAAAAAGACAATAGAGATAGAAGTTTATGAAGATAAGTTGAAAAAGTGAGGGATGGGTAATGAAGATCATAGAACTTCAAGGAATGGTTGTAAGAATAATTAATCCAGGAATAAATCACTGTAGATTCATTTTTAATGATCAGGAAACAGGAGATCTTATTCTCAGTGTTGATCGCACACACAAACTATTTTATGAAATTCAGAATGGGATGATTTTGAATTTGAAGGTATCACTCAAAAGCTTAATGGTAAGAAGAAACTATATTCAAAACAGCCTAAGTGTTGTTGCTTTTGAACTTCAAAATGTAAGAGAAGATAACCCAATAAAAAATGAGGAAGTAGGAACGGAAAATGAATGATTTACAAACGATTAAAGAGGTTAAGGAATTGGCGAGCAAAAGAAATCAATTGATCGCAAAAAGTAAAGAATCAATTTCTAATCTTGAACAGGAAATTGAAACGCTGGTACACGATCAGAAAAATGTCATCTTAGGAATGATTAATGTAAAAAGATTTCTCGGTAAGAAAAAGTCGGAAGAGGAAATCGAGCAGCAGCTTCTAGAAACAAAGATAAAACTGGAAAATGAACAAAATAAATTGAAATTATTAGAAGCCAGTTCTATAAAAGACAATCTTTCTTTAGACAGGATTTATAAGGAAATGAACGAAGTAAAGGGACAGTCTGAGGAAAGACTAAAAAAATTGGAAAACGAAGCAATTGAATTGCATAGATCCTATTTAGATAAGAAACGTCTGTATATTGAAATGTTAGAGCAAACCAATAATTCAATTCTTTCTACAAATAATTATTTGGATCAGATTTTTAATGATGATGTTTTTTATCGTGATGGCAGCTACTGGGATAGAAAAACTGGAGTAAGGGTAAACAGACAACGACCAGGTATTCATACAATCATGGGAAATAGTGAATTATGCAAAAAGGAAGGATAGATAAACATGGCAACTATCGAACAATTAATTGGAGAAGAACAATCGAGGAATTTTAGGACCGCTACAAGACTGGGAACATATCAACAAAATGCAAAGAAAATGAAGGAACTAAAACGGAAACAGGTTTTAAATCAAATAGACAAGGCAAGGGAGAAAAGTAAAAAAATGGGAAAATCTGCAAAGATAAAAAAAGTAAAGCCGGCTAAAATAGAAAACCGCAGCACAAGGAGTATTGCTAAGTATTTAGCCGGACATATCAGCGAAGAACAAGTAAGGAGTCTGGGAATAATTGTCAACAATGGGAAAGTTCTTCTTTCAAAAAAACTATCTAATAAAATTATCTCGTACGTTCAAGAACAAAATCCAGTTCGTAAATTAGGGATCGTACACAGACAAAAAGGCAAAAAAGGTATTCCTATTCAGATGAAAAAAATCGAGGCCAATATTGTAACTATTGAGCGTGATGACAGCAATCTTATAGATGAATCGGATATGGATTTCGATATGGTTTGGCTAGATCCAATTGAATTTGATGGTATGGCCAAGTTCACACAAAAGTTAGATCGCATGTCAGAGTTTGATATTGAAAAAATATTGGTCGAGGAGTTGGGTAAGGCAATCTTAAGAAGAGAAGTAGCTTGGTTTATTCATTCAACAGATAATGCTTATTCACTCAATTCTAAAGCTGTCCCGTATATTCCCGGCACACTCACAAACAGCATGTATAAATATCTAGTAGGGGCAAAGAATGCTATACCTACAGCGTTAAGGAAAAAGGCGATCTGGTTAATTAACCGAGCTGCACAAACAGAATTAGAGTCACTTCTTGATGATACTGGAAAACCTATCTTCAAAGATTTAGCGAATGATGATTTTGAATTCGAAGTATTCAATTATCCAGTAGAAGTTTCCGATCATATAGATGGTACAGATCCATCAGTGCCAATAATTTATTTTGGAGATTTTTCTTTTTTCCATATTCAAGATGTACTGGAAAATATTGAAGTTCAAAGGTTGGATGAATTGTTTGCAGAAGAAAATAAAGTTGGTGTTTCAGTGTATGAAATCAGCGATGGAAAATTAATCTTCGGTCCATTTGAAATTCCAATTTACAAATTAGATATCAATGGTTTGAGTTAAGCCGGCGAATTATTTTTAAGCCCCCCTCTCCTTTTTATTTTTAAAAAAGTTTTTGGGGATAGGGTAGGGGCACACTTCCAGACACCTCCGGAACATTTTTAAAAAAAAGAAAGGGGGGTAAACACCCATATGAAGCAAGTAGTAAATATTGAATACTTAGAAAGCCTGATAGGAACGATAGATAAAACATGGTTGGCCCATTGGAATATCACGAAAACCGGTAAAGTAACGGACGTTGAAAAAAATAGAGTGAAAATAATTATCTACAATTACAGTAAATTATTGACTGAGATAAAGGAACATGAAAATGCTGGTATGTTAAGGATAATTACTCAATTGGTACAATTCAGGATTGATCAATGCTCAAGGATTCTTGAGGATGAATTGGTAAATAAACAAGCTGTAATCAAGTCAGTTAAAAAAAACGACAAGGCATTTAAAAAGAAAGTATTAAGGGAGATGATGAAATGGCAAAGAAGGAGTCGGATGTAGTTTTAAACTTTAAAACAAATGGTGAAGTTTCCTATGCAAAAACGGTTAAGGAAATCAACAAAGAAATGAACTTAGCAGCTACCGAGTACAAGAACCAGGTATCTGCAATGGATAAGGATGCAACACAAACTGAAAAATTAACCGCTATAAAACAAAAATTAGAAAAACAATTAGGCTTGGCCGAAAAGCGGACTGGTTTACTTAGGGAAGAATACGAAAAGTCTGTTAAAGAAACTGGTGAGTATTCAGAAGAATCGCAAAAGCTTTATAAACGTTTGTTAGAGTCAGAAACAGGCGAGAACAAACTTCGTTCAGCATTAGAACAGACAAATGATGCTTTGAAAAAACAAGGCGATGTATCTGTAGACACAGCAAAGAAATTGCAGAAAATTGAAGAAGCTGGGGAGAAAGTTAAAGGTGTCGGGCAAGGAATGACTGCAGGAGTGTCCGCTCCTTTGTTAGGTATTGGAGCAGCTGGCTTCAAAGCCGCGAACGATTTAAGCACAGCTAATACACAGATTAGAGCAGCATTTGGGTTAACCGGTGAAGAAGCGAAAAATCTGGAAAAATCTATTGAATTAGTTTTTGCTGGCGGGATGGTAGAAAGTATAGATGAAGCGAAAGAAGCAGTTATCAAAATCATCAACCAATTTCCAGAATTCAAAAATCAGAGTGCGGAAGCTATTCAAGCCATGACTGAAAAAGCTTTAACTTTGGAAAAGCTCTTTGATTCGGATATGGATGAGACTATGCGTGGTGCGAACGCATTAATGACTTCCTACGGATTTGACGGAGAGAGGGCTCTGGATTTGATCACCATAGCAACCCAGAACGGTTTGGATAAAACACATGAATTAGGAGATAATCTGGCAGAATACGCAACACAGTTTGAACAATCAGGTTATTCTGCACAAGAAATGTTTGCTATTCTTGAAGCCGGTTTAGACGGTGGTGCTTACAACCTTGATAAAGTGAATGATCTTATCAAAGAATTTGGTATTCGTATGAGTGACGGTTCAATTGAGAGTGCGGTTGAGAATCTAGGCGGTAATTTTCAAGCGTTGTATGCAAAGATTAAGGACGGTAATCTTTCAAATAAAGATGCTTTTCAAATGTTAGGTAGAGAAATCAATAACCTTGGCTCAGAACAGGAGAGAGCCACAGCTCTTTCTGAAATTTTTGGATCTCAGGGGGAAGACTCAGGACTACAAGTGCTGGATGCGATGACTAAGACAAACGGTGCAATAAAAGAAAATCAGAAAGCCTATGAGGATGTCACTGGCGCTAGTGCAAAATTAAAAGATGAAATGAAAGAAACTGTGACCTATCAAAGTGCAATGAATGAACTTATGTTGGCCGGTTCGGATATCGGAGAAGTATTTGCTCCATATATTCAAGCCGCAGCAGAAGCTCTCAGCGCTTTTGCACAATGGTTCCAGAGTTTGGATCAGAATACGAAAAACTGGATTGTGACAATAGGAGGGATCGTAGCAGCGGTTGGTCCGGTTCTAATAATTTTAGGTTCTTTAATGAGTTCAGTCACAAAAGTTGCTGGCGGGATCGCTACACTGCAAGGTGGTTGGGTAAAACTAGTTGGCTTTTTAGCAAAAAATCCCTTCCTCTTAGTCATAGCAGGGATTACAATGTTAATCGCTGGTTTGGTTCTTGCCTATAACAAAGTTGAATGGTTTAGAAACGGAGTGAATGCATTCTTTGGCGGCATCCGAGATATTGGGGTTCAAGTATTCAAGTTTTTAGGCGGCTACATTGGCAATGTATTTGGTGGCATTATAGCGAACTTCAACAATTTCAAGGATTCCGGTATGAGAATTTTTAATGGACTCATTGATTTTGTTACAGGAATATTCACAGGGAATTGGTCACGCGCCTGGCAAGGTGTTGCCAATATTTTTGGTGGAATATTCGATGGCATTGCTGCAATGGCTAAAGCTCCTATAAATGCGATGATCGGTTTAATCAATGGATTCTTAGGTGGGTTGAATCGGATTAAGATTCCAAAGTGGGTACCTAAAGTAGGTGGTCGAGGATTTAATATAGCGCAGATACCTTATCTGGCTAAGGGTGGCCATCTTATCAATGGTCAAGCAATTGTAGGTGAAGCTGGTCCGGAACTGTTATCAGCTAAAAATGGGAAAACCACAGTGACTCCATTATCTGAACCTGATAAAAAAGATAAAACGAGTCCTAAACAAATAACAGTTGAGCAGCATATCAATATTGGCCAAGTTGACGCAAATAATCCTTCTGAGTTAAATCGTTTGAATCGCAAGATGGAACAAGCCAGCAGGCAAGCTGTCTATGATCTGGGAGGTATTCCGACATAGTAAATTAGATAAGAGCTATGAGATACTGGTTATTGCCAAGTATTTCATAGCTCTTATTGCTTGGAAATAGATTAATGAGAGGACGTTATTAGTGATCAATTTAACTTTAGTAAATCTGGATGATTTAAGAATACTGTTGGCAGAGAATGAAATAAAAAATGAAGTTTGGAATTCCAAGAAAGCTGCTGATTACTTAACAACGACGGTACCAACACTATTGAAAGAAGTGGAAAAAGGAAACGTTCCAGCTGTTCGGATCGGAAAGGATTGGAAGTTCAGTTCTATCGCAATGTATGAGCTACTTAAAAGAAAGACAACATAAGTCTAGATCATTGTGACATTTGTTGTGGTGTATCCTTAATATTCAAATGTGATCTTTAGTTATAAAATCACAGCTTGAACAATTGAACTTTAATTGGATGGTAATAACATTGATTATTTTTGTGAAATATTGTAACGTAGTAAGCAGCTAATACGTGAATAAAGATACTATTTATCCAAAAGGAATAGAACAGAGGAGAAAAAAATGAGTGGTATTGAATTAAGCATATACCTCGATGATTCTGGTCAACTACATCCTAACTATTATTCAAGTTTTTTTGTTTATGGCGGTTACTGGTGTATAAAGGGTGACGAACAACAAATTGCTAACTGTTATGCAAGGATGATTCGACAAATATATCGCACGAAAAAGGAAATAAAAGCTAGTGAAATGAAGCATAAGCAAAAACGGAAGATACTTAGAAGATTGGCGACGAATTTCAAGGACACCTTCCATCCTATTTTTGTGGCTTCAAATGTAGATGAAATTACTATTGACTTTAAGAACAAAGAGAACGTTCAACTTCACAAAAACTATCTTATTAGAAGGTTAGTTGAAGATGTAATTCATCAAGCCAGAGACTTAGAAATTGGGAAAATCGAAAAAGTATCAGTCTTTATTGACAATCAAAATCAGACCAAACTAACAGGAAGAGATAGTTTGAGCGTTTATATGAATAAAAAATTTAGACCAGGAAGTTATGTTTCTGACACATATACCATTTCAGAAGCCGCATTTGAATGCTTGTTTCTTGACTCTAAAGCGCATAGAACTATTCAGATAGCGGATCTTTTAGCTAACTGTAAATTTAATCGTTTTGAAAATCATTGTGTTGATTTACAAGTCATTTTAGATAATCTCCCGGATGTAAGGTGTAGAAAACACCCTAAATATTTTTCGTCTGGCACGAAAAATATCTGCTAATATCTTGACGCAGTTAAAAAAGTCAATTATAGTAGTGTTACAGAGCATGACCTCTGATAAATGGGCCATGAGCTATAATTTAGTAAGTGCTATGTATTAGCACCTCTAACCCATTGGCCGCCTTATAGGCGGTTTTTTATATGAAAAAACCATCCACAAAGTGAACGGCCGCCCCACATTAGATGAGAAATTTTGTATAATTTTCTGACCCAGAAATTGACCCAGAGAATTTTTCAATTAGTGAAATGAGATGAATTTAGTACAGGTCTAAACATCGATTTAATAGGTATAATCCACATCGGTGAAATAGGAGAAATACCTATATCCTAGCTGACCAAGCTAAAGATTCATTAAATAAATAAAGCCTATAAACGTTGGCACATCAACTTATGAGCTGCCGTCGTTTATTCGTGAAAAGGAGCTGATTCAAAAGTCTAAAGACTTTTGGGTCAGTTCCTTTTTTGGTTATTAAAGGGAGTATAGAATTTTCACAGAAAAAAAGGCTTTACAACAGCTATATCCATGTCCGGCTTCACGAACGAGCTTTTCTTATATAAGGAAAGCTAACTAATGAGAAGTACGAATGACAGATGGAATACTTTTTTTTAAATAGCTATTCAGAAATTCGATAAACTAGATTGATTCCAAATTATAGCGTAAAATTAAATTAATAAAAGTTATGAAATGCGTATAAATGACAATGTGAATCTTGAGGAGAGCAGTAATGAAAAATAAACTACAGCGCTTGCTGGTTATCAGTTTGCTATTTATTTGCGTTTGCTTTGCAGCGTATCAATTTTTTGATAGTATGATTATCCTAACAATCTTTGCAGAAGTGGTATCTTTTGCATTGTGCGGGTATTTAATACTGATCGACAAGCGTCCTGCTACTTCAAAATTTGCCTGGTTATCCGCTATTTTGTTTTTTCCTTATATTGGGATTTTGCTTTTTTTCTTAGTAGGGGGTAAGCCAAGCTTTAGGCGTTTTTCTCCAATACAAAAAAGAAATGAGCAGTTATTGCACCAATACATGTCTCAGTTGTTAAACGATCATCCGGAAATAATTAATGAGCCCTACGCTATTTCGAAAGAACTGACTTATCTTTCTGGAAATGAATCCTTGAGAGGAAATCAGCTTACACATTTAGCTGATGGTGAAAAAGCTTATCAAGAATTACTGATAGACCTTCAAAACGCCAAGCATCATATTCATCTAATGTATTTTATTTATAAGGCAGATGAAACAGGTCGTGAATTAGCGGATATATTAATAGCAAAAGCCAAACAAGGCGTAAAGGTTCGTTTTATTTATGATAGCGTTGGATCGATTAAATTGCCTTTTGAGTTCATTTCTAAACTGAAAGAAGCAGGTGTTTTAGTTCGTACGTATGATTTAGTGAATTCTCCGTCTTTGAGCACTAGAATAAATTGGCGAAATCATCGGAAAATGGTCATCATCGATGGTCAAATAGCTCACATGGGCGGTATGAACTTAGGCAATGAATATCGCAGCCGAACAGATAAATTTAACTATTGGCGAGACACCAATCTAAAAATATTAGGACCGAGTACGATCTATGTACAGTATGCATTTTTATTGGATTGGCTTTTTTTAAATGAGGATGAACAAGGATTGCTGCCTTTTTTTAATGAGCCACAAAATTACTTCCCACTAGAAAAGAATTCTTCCGAAGAACAAACTGAAATCTGTCAAATAATTTTTGGCGGCCCTTATGACTCAGAACGTATTTTGAAGGATTCGATCATGGAATTGTTTGGAAAGGCGAAAAAAACGATTCAGATAGCAAGCCCATATTTCGTGCCGGACGAGGAATCTTTATCTGTTATACGTCGTGCAGCAAGGTGCGGGTTGAAGGTACAATTAATTATTCCCGGCAAAGGAGATCGAGCGATTTCTTATTATGGAAATCATTCGTTTGTGGATCGTCTGCTGTCTGCGGGAGTTGAAGTTTATGCGTATGATGCAGAGTCATTTTTACATTGTAAATATCTGATTGTAGATGGTCTCGTCGCATCAATAGGCTCGACAAATTTTGATATTCGAAGCTTCCATCTAAATCATGAAATATCCGCCTTTATATATGGGCCGAGTCCGATGGTCTCTGAAATTCAAGCACAGTTTGAAGAGGATGTTCGCCGATCTGAACGTCTAAGCAATGAAAGCCAGAAAAAAAGAAGAGCAATGACGATTGTAAAGGAAAGATTAAGTGAATTTTTTACCCCGCTGCTTTAATTGATATTAAAGCAACGGGGTGTTTTTTATCTTTAGATGTTAAAAAGCAGGTCTTGCAGTTCCTGCCATTCAGTATCTAAGGGAATATCAGATAAACGATAAAGATCTGATGATGTAAGATGGAGCTGTGGTTCAAAATTGTATACGCACAAATCTATCTGCAGTGTACTTAGCAATTCATTTGTTAATGGTCGATTGAATAAAAAATGATATTCAACGTCATTTGGAATAACTTTTTTTGCTAGAGCCTTGTAATAACTTACAGAAGAGGAGTCTCCAGTTAGCGCAAAGAGTACTTTTTTCTTATTATATTTTTTTACCTCATACAATAAGGTTAATCTGGCGGCGACATCCTCAACCTGTGAAAAATATTCGTGATTTTTTAAAATATGACACCAAATAGAAAATGTATCAGAGTAATTATTTTTAGCCTTGCGTATCAAAATGCGAGAATATTTTTGAAACAGATCCGTACACTCCGTCAATATCGATAGATTTGTGAGGTAGGATTGAATAGCTGATTTTGCCTTATGGTTGAGTACTAAATTCTGCTTTGAGGCGATAAAAAAATTTGTAATAAGCAAATCCTGTTCAGTGAATTCTTGAATAAAGTCATTGGTTAAGTATGAGCTGTTTGATTCATAAATAATGGTATCGACTTGTGCAAAATAAGAGAACAAGATTTCTTGGTTCCGATTGTTTTCCTTAGGTACCTTTGAATGAAAATAAGTAGAGAAGGCTGTTTTAAAACGGCGGTAGCTGTCTTTATTTTCATATTTTTCCAGTATTGAAGCATCAAACTCAATCAAATGCTGGTTTTCTATTCGTTTTTCTATGATGAACATCCAAATTGTTGCTCTATAGTAATCGAAATTTAAATTTAGATCGTAGTCTCTTTTCATTTTTTCTAAGACTTCTGTTATCTCATGATATTGATCATTATGGATGATGGGTGCACTACTTTCATGAATGGAGCGAAAATACTGGAAGAAAAAATAACGGATATTTGCTTCGTCACCGACTAAGGAAAAGGTAGTGGTATCGAGGTCAAGCCTGAAATCTTTAAGAACGTTTCGGAAGGTTCTGATGTAATTTTTCATTGTTGATTCGGAAATGTATAAGTCCAAAGCGTAAGTAACCAAATCTTTCTTTTCTTCATAGAAAATGGATTCGATAATGTGAAATATTGGATTATCTGAAATTAGACTATCAATATAAGTGACAATCTCACGGCTCGGGCCATATTTTTCAAGGGATAAAGTATGATTGAATTCTTCTAATAAGAGAGCGTTTGGCAAGTTATCGATTAGGTAAGCGACATCTTGTTGTATCGTTTTGAAAGAAACATCACAGAGATCGCTAAAAGTTTTTAATGACACCGGACGATTGGCTTCAAGTAAGATTTGAAGGATTTTTATTTTTCTTTTTATAGATTTATCGACTAGCAAATCATAGGAGTAGGTATTCATTAGAAAAAGCCCCCTTATCAAAAAGTGGTGATACGGTTTCATTATAATACGAACGAAGCCTATAAATAAAATATTTGTCTTGATATTTATAAATTATTTTTTACAGATGATTTATTTCTATTTAAAGCTTCTTTTTTTTAATTCCTTCAGACAAATTATTTCCGATTTCTAGAATTAGTTTATTTGTGAAAAGCTTAGCTGTTCACTAAACTTACTATACAAGCTATCCTTGAAATTGCTTGATAATTGTAAAAATCATTAAGGAAAAGTTCGATAGTAGATTAATAAGATAGAGAATCGAAAGGAGAATTATGATGAATAAAATTGTGGTAATTGGTAATGGAGATGTCGGTTCAAGCTATACCTTTGCTCTAATGGCACAGGGTGTTGGGAATAATGTAGGTATTATTGATTTGGATTCTCAAAAGGTTGCCGGTGATGTGAAAGATCTTACGAATGGTTTGGCTTATGTTGGGCCTAAAAGAATTTATTCTGCAGAGTATTCGGATTGTTCTGATGCAGATTTAATTGTTATCACAGCTGGAGCGGCACAGAAGGAAAATGAAACTCGATTGGATTTGGTGAAGCGCAATGCACGCACTATTAAGTCAATTGTCCAATCAGTTATGGCACATCATTTTAATGGAATATTTTTGATTGCCAGCAATCCAGTTGATGTTCTCACCCATTATGTAAAAAAACTAACAGGATTTCCCGCAAATAGAGTTATTGGCTCGGGAACCTCTTTGGATAGCGCTAGATTAAGAAGTGCCATTGGAGAAAAATTTCAAATAGATCCAAGAGACGTGAATATTTATATTTTAGGTGAGCACGGGGACACACAATTTCCTGTTTGGTCTCATGGAAATATTGGTGGTTTAAAGATCAGCGAATGGTTGAATCAACATCCTGAATTTTCCGACTCTGACTTAATAGAATTGTCAGAAAACGTTAAGAATGCAGCATATGAGATCATTCATTACAAGGGTTCTACTCATTATGGGATTGCCATTTCTTTGGCAAGGATTACAAAAGCGATTTTGCTGGATGAAAATTCTGTTCTTCCAGTCTCGGTACATTTGGAGGGTCAATATAATAGTAAGGATGTTTGTATTGGTTCTAATGCTGTTTTAAATAGATCAGGGATTCGAGAGATCATTGAAATACCGTTAGATAAAGATGAAATAGAAAAAATGCGCTTTTCTATTCAGACCTTGAAAGACATGCAGAAAGAAATACTTGAGAGTGATAGCTGATGTAATGGAATATTTTTGTTCACTTTGCGGCAAGAGAAAATATTAAAAAAGCAAAACCTCACTTAGAAAACAAGAGATATCCATCTATGCTTTTTCAAGAAGTCCTTCCATTACGACCAATTTTTTCACAGCCGCATAGTTGTTTAAGCAGATACTAATAGCCTAAGAGATAACCATTTCTCTTAGGCTATTTTTTATTAAATACGCCAATATTAAAAAACAGTAATGCTCTCAAACAAATTTTTTCCAATTTTTAGAAATAGTTTGTTTGAGAGGGCGGTATTAATTTACTAAACTAGCACCATACTCATTAAGGAGTTATTACGAAAGGGGAAAGGGTATGAAAGAAAATACTACTTTAAGCTTAAAAGCAGGAGCGAAAAAAAGAAAATCCGTTGTCGATAGAAAAAATAAAAGCGATACGCTATTTTCTTTTCTATTGCAACTACTAAAAATATCCGTGGCGGTATTACTATTAGCCATTAGTATTAATTTATTTTTAGGACCGCATGATATTGCCGCTGGAGGCGCCAGCGGGATTGGGATTTTAGCAGAATCAGCGTTAGGAATCGATCGTTCATGGGTCGTCCTATCATTGAATGTTGTTGTTTTAATTTTAGCTGCTTTATTTTTAGGAAAAAAGATTTTCTTCAATACGTTAATTGGGAGCTTGTTGTTTCCTTTAGCATTACGTATAGTACCGATCGGTATGCTAACTGAAGATCGTTTACTATCAGTTATTTTTGGAAGTATTGTTTTTGCAGTCGGAGTAGCTATTTTATATAAGATCCAAGCATCTAGTGGAGGAACAACAATTCCACCGCTGATTTTTGAAAAATATTTTGGTATGAATCCATCACTAGGACTATTGTTTACTGATATGGTGATCGTATTTATGAGTCTTTATGTTTTTGGTTTCGAAGAGTTTTTGTTCGCTATTTTATCTATTGGGATTACTTCAATCGTTATGAATTATATTGAAAATGGTTTGAAGAGAAGAAAGGCGATTATGATCATAAGTCAAGACTATACAAAAGAAATACGCGATCAATTAACAAATGAATTGGATAGAGGTATGACAGTATTCGACGCTAGAGGCGGAAAAAATGATTGTGATAGAGAAATGATCATGGTAGTGGTGACTGGGCAGGAGTATCCGTTGGTTAGAAAAATCGTAGATGAGATTGATCCTAAAAGCTTTATGATCACTTATAATGTGGCAGAAGTTCATGGCTTGGGATTCACGTATCATCCGATTCAATAATAAGGAGGAAAAATAATGGAACCTATATTAGCTTTTACTATTGTAATGTTTATTTGGACGATTGGGGAGTTTGTATCAAACAAAAGCAAGGCTTTGATTTCGATGATGTTAGTAGCTTCTTTGATCTTTTTGGTGGGTTTTGCAACAGATTTATTACCTCATGATCTGATTCAGGACTCAGGATTGTTAGGCTTAGGAAATGCTGTTATTGGGGTAATTATCGTTCATTTAGGAACAATGATGAGCTTTAAAGATTTGAAACTGCAGTGGAAGACCTTTGTTGTAGGATCGTTAACAGTTGTTTTAATGACGGTGATTCTAATCTTTATCGGTGAATTGATCTTTGACAGAAATATTGCCGTAGCTGGCACCGCGTCGATAACCGGAGGGACACTATCGATTTTAATGGTGCAGGAAAAAGTAAATGAGATTCAGAATGCTGGCGGCGATCTAGGGATTTTATCTAGTTACTTATTAGCAGTTTTTCCGCTCTTGATACTAAACTTAAAAAATTTGGTTGGTTTCTTATTTACGGCGAATATTTTGAAAAAAGAAGCACTTCGCGTGAAGAAGCAATATCGTGATGGCGAGCTGACTTTTTTTGAACAGGAAGTAGCTGAAAATACTACGGAGGCTAAAGAAAGTATTTTACCAGATTTTTTACGGACACCTTATGGCACGTTATTTTTGCTGGGACTGACAATGTATGTTTCTCGATTTTTAAGTCAATTAACTAATGGGACGGTAAATGCTTTTGTGATTGCCTTACTATTGGGAATCATTTTGCGACACTTCAGAATTCTGAAGCCTAATGCATTATCATCTACCGACTCTTTTGGTTTGCTAATGATTTCCATCATGGTTATTGCGTTTGGTCCATTAGCAGATATTGTTCCGGCAGATCTATTGCATTTGATTGGTCCAATTGCTTTCTACTTAGCAGCAGGTTTGGGGATAATCTTTATAGCGTCATTCCTTATCGGTAAAAAGGTCGGTTACTCTGGTTCATTGTCGATTGCTGTAGGTATGACAACCTTGTTTGGATTTCCAGGAACAATGGTCTTAACCAAAGAAGCAGCTGCAGCTGTAGGGGAAACAGAAGAAGAAATCGCTGTAATTGAGCAAAATATTCTACCGATCATGGTAACGGCAGGATTTTCTACAATAACGATAACTTCTGTCATTACCGGAGGGTTGATTGTTGGGTTGATGCTGGGATAAGTGTTCATTGATAAAAGAGGTTGATTATGAAGAAATTTAGTAAATATTTTGTGATTGCTTTGTTAAGTGTTGTAGTTGTATATTTTGCTTTTTTTTACAGAATTCCTGATTTATATATAACTAAGCCGGGTCCAGTAGCAGATGCAATGGAAATGGTGTCGGTAGCAGACCACACCTCAAAAAGTGATTCAGAAATTTTGGTGACAACAGTCAAACGTGAACAAGGAACAGTATTTAAGCTAATCAGGGCCTTGATCCATCCTTATCAAAATCTAACAAAAGAAAGCCAGAACTACGAAGCGGTAAAACAGGATAGCAGAGATGTTCAGCGGGCTTTCATGGCAAATTCTAAACAAACAGCAGTGATGGAGGCTCATAGACTTGCTGAAAAGGAGAAGGAGCTTGATTTTGTTGGAATACGAGTGATGAATATTAATCGAGATGTGCAAAACTTGAATTCACTGAGAATAAACGATGTCATTCTTTCAATAAATGGTGAAGCAGTCACACCTAGCGCTCTAGCCTTACTCCCACAAAAATTAAGGGCGGCACGAACCGAGCTTGTTGTTGCGAGGGAAGGTAATAAACAGGAACTATCTATCCCGAGAATTACAAGAAGCGGCTATTTATTAAACGGTGTACTGGCAGTGACTGCCAACGAATCAATTAGCATAAATTCTAAAGGATTCGGCGGACCTTCAGCTGGGGCGATGTTAACCTTAAGTGTTTATCAGCAAATTACAGGTCAGGATCTGCTAAATGGAAGAACGGTTGCTGGTACAGGAACGATAGAAACGAATGGTAGTGTCGGACTTGTTGGCGGAATTCCGCAAAAAGTCTACGCCGCACATAACTCGCAAGCGGATATTTTCTTTGTCCCTTATCTGGGAAATGAAGAAGGAACTTTTTCAACAAACTATTTTGAAGCTAGAAAAGTGGCAGAGGATATTCAGACTGAGATGAAAATTGTGCCCGTTGGAGATATGGCCGATATTATTGAATACTTGGAATTGAATGGTTAAGTTGTCATTTCAAGAGTATCAAAAATAAGAAGGAGGAAAAATTATGGATACAAAACGATTAGTTAAAACATTTATTGAGTTGGTTCAGATTGATTCTGAATCGGGAAATGAAGGAAAAATACATGAATATTTAAAAAATAAATTTATGAAGCTTGGCTTGGAGATCGTGGAAGATAACAGTAAGGAAGATACCGGATTGGGTTCAAATAATTTAATTGTTAAGCTTCATGGAAAAGACCGCAATAAATTGCCTCTTTTCTTTTCCTGCCACACTGATACAGTTTCTCCGGGAAAAGGTATTGAAGTGATTGAAGAATCAGGGATTTTATCCTCTAAAGGAGAAACGATACTAGGTGCAGATGATAAAGCGGGAATCGCGATTATCATCGAAGCGATTGAAACAATTCAAGAACTAGGCATCACAACAGGAGATTTAGAGTTTGTTTTTTCTCCAGGAGAAGAAATTGGATTAATTGGTGCATCAGCCTTAGATATGCAGCTGATCAACGCCAAAAGTGGATATGTTTTAGACAGCGGCGGAGAGGTAGGTCGTGTGACTATAGCCAGTCCGACATTATTTATGTATGAGATTCAAGTAAAAGGACAATCAGCGCATTCAGGTATAGAACCAGAAAAGGGAATATCTGCTGTTTCAATTTTATCAGAAGCCTTACAAAAAATTGAGATAGGTCGTATCGACGAGATGACAACCGCGAATATCGGAACAATTAATGGAGGGAACGCGACAAATATTGTTATGGATTCGTTGGTGCTAAAAGGAGAAGTACGTTCAGTATTGCCAGAAGTAGCAGAACAATTACTCAAGGAAATAGAAGAGGCCTTTAGTGCAGCAGTGCAAAAATATGGCGGCTCCTTTGAGATGACGGTAGAAAAAATGGCCACTGGGTACAATATTCCTGATGAAGCAGTGATAATGAAAAGGTTAGATAAGGCAATGCATAAACAGGATCTTTCCTTGATAAAGGAGATTAGCGGCGGCGGAAGCGATGCTAATATTTTTAATGAAAAAGGAAAAGAAGTTGTTAATTTGTCTATTGGCTATGAAAAAATTCACACGACTGAAGAATATATAGCTGTTGCAGAAATGGAGAAGGCTGTTAAATTGGTGATTGAATTGGCGGAGATGGCTTCTTAAGGATTAATAGTCGAGAGAAATTTTTTATGAACAGAGGACTTTCAATAAATCGTTGAATGAGCGGAATAAATCAAGAAAAGGGGAAAGAGCATGCTTGCAATAAGTGCTATTTTGTTAGCTAGTGTCTTATGTTTTTTTAAGATCATTCTAAAATGGTGGAAAAAAACTTTTTCTGCAACAGAACAGCTGATGATCTCGTTATTATTTGTACTGTTCTCTCTATTACTAATTATTCTTTCCTCTGTTCGTTTATTTTTTAGACTGTGAACGAAACTAGCAATGCCTGTACTATAAATTTTATGAGTGGTGGGGAAAAATGAACGAAATTCATTCATTTCAACAAAAAGAAATCCAACAAGCGCAGTTTTTTTATGAATGCGCCATGAAGGAATGCGAAACAAAATTTCAAATTCTTTTTTCTGAATTATTAATGAAAAATGAACGCTCATCTATTCAAGGAGTTAGCTCAAGAGTAAAGACCAGTACCTCGATTTATGAAAAGTGTGATAGAAAAGGAATACCTATAAAATTGGATGAAATTCTGTCAAATATATTTGATGGTGCCGGTGTTCGGGTGATCTGCTCTTATATCGATGATGTATACCGAATCAGAGAAATGTTCCTTGGTCAAGATGACGTGATTTTATTAAATGAAAAAGATTTTATTGAATGTCCTAAGGCAAATGGCTATCGCAGCCTGCATCTGATTGTTCAATTACCCGTTTTTCTATCTAATATGAAGAAAAATGTTGTTGTGGAAGTTCAGCTTCGTACAGCAGCGATGGATTTTTGGGCCAGCCTTGAGCACGAATTAAAATATAAAAGTGATAATAAAGATCCGGCGTTAATAAATGAGTTGCGCGTCTGTTCAGATAAAGCGCATCTATTAGATGATGAAATGATGGGGCTGAGAGACCGAATCATCGAGTTTAATCAAAAGCTAGAACGCTCTAAAAAGGACACTGAGTTTAGCCGTTTTCTTAATAGATAAAGCTTGACCTCGTGATCCGGTCGCTTAGAATCCTTTCTAGTGTAAATTTTTGAGAGAAAGAATGAGCATATTTGGAGATACATAGAATTACTTGTGCTATGGTAAATATATACAATGATCGAGACATTTAATCTAATTTTAGTTACTGTGTTTTTCAACAATAATCAAAACACTTAGGAGGGAAATCGTATGAAATCACTATTTAAGTTTATGGTTGCTAGTACACTTATTGTAGGCGGCGTTTTAGTAGCAGGAACAATTTTGACAACGAAGAAGATCGACAAATACGGCGACGATCTGCAAAACTTTTTACACTAATCTATTCTCAGAATCACACTTTCTTGTTTGGAAGTGTGATTTTTTGGCTCTAAGTCAAATCGTGTTGTTCTCATTAAATCACTGAAAGGAAATGCTTCGGCGTTTCCTTTTTTTCTTTTTGTTTTTTGCTCAAATAATGTCGCAAAGATTCTGTTGAATCAGAATTCGCATACGAAGGTGGCGAAAAGTTCTAAAACCGAATGCCACTCTCTTGATCACTTTAATCAAGTTATTCTTCCCTTCAAGTTTTCCGTTCGAATAGGGGTATTTTAACGCATTGATAATCGCTTGTTTGTGTTTGTTTAAGTAAAGAATCGCTTTTTTAAATGCTGGATCAAGCATCGGAGGTAAGTGATCAATGCGTTCGTAAAAGTCTGTATAATCTTTGGCATCAAAGGCATCTAACAAATTTTGATACACATCATAGCTTGTCCGTAAGCGCTCGTCAATCGATAATAAATAATCCAATACTTCCGATTCCGTCAGGTATTTCCGTTGGAAAAGCGGGTATTGTTTGAGCGAAGAATAATTGATTTTTCTATTTTTCTTCAGAATGGTTCGCCAATATTTCTTAAGCTTGCGATATTTTTTCATGGCTTGCGGGTCGCTCTTTTTCAAGTGATTCATGGTTTTTATCCGTTGTTTATTAAACGCACGATTGAGTTGTTGGATCACATGAAATCGATCAATGGAAATCCGAGCATTTGGGAAAACGACCTTTGTCACAGAATCATAGCCCGCATTCATATCCATCACGACATGAGAAACGTTTTTCCGTGCGTGATAAGTAAAACGCATGAAATAGGCGATCAGCTTGAAGCTTCTTCGATCCTCTAAACTATCAAAGATTTTCCCCGTATCCGCGTCACTGAGAATAAAACACATGGCGCCCTGACAGTCCTTAGTTCCTTTGAATTCATCAATCAATAGATGTTTGGGTAAGTAATTGGGCTTCAGTCGTGGTTCTTCAAAAAAAGAATCCAAGACCCGTTCGACCGTTTTAGCGGAAACCAAGTAACGTTGAGCGATATCTTTCATCGAAATTTTCTTCTTTAAATCAACAGCGATCGCAAACTTGAGCGCTTGGGAGAGATAACAGTTTTCTGCGACATAATAGGTTTTAGCTGAAAAGGTATGGTGACACTGTTTACAATAAAACCGTTGTTTATAGAGATGAAGATAGGTAGACACCTCTTGATAAGGGAGTAATTGAATCCAGCTATCTTTGTAGCCATGATGGATGACGGAGTCGTAGCCGCAACACTCACACCGAGGAGACGGATAGCTCAGTCGACCAGTAAAGACGGTGGCCATTCTGTTATGGACTTTTTCTTTTGAGACGGCGTCTTTAGAAAAAGTAATGTTGGAATCGTGAATATTTAGGATTTGTTTGATGGTTTTGTCTAGGCAATTATCTTTATATTTGATATTCTTAATACTGGACATTTGGTTCGCCTCCTATGATTGGGTTCAGCGATTTAATTATAGGACAACCAAATGTCTTTTTGTATAAAAAAAGACTTGGTGTTCTCACTCAGAAAGAGTAACAACACCAAATATTATAGAACCGATTTTTTTTAATTATTGGGAAAGTACAAAATTTCCATATAAATAAATCGTTTTGCAGCAGGCATATCCATGTCTGGCTTTACGAACTCGCGAGGCATTTTTCAACACAATTATTTCAGACTTCCATGAAATTACCGACCTTAATAATTGTTATTTATAGGTATACTTAAGGTATCGAATGAATGATATGGAGGAATACATATATGAAATGGTATAAGCAATCAATTGAAGAGGTTTTAACTAAAGTGGATTCACAAACTACAGGGTTATCTAAAGAAGAACGTGAGGCCCGTTTGAAAAATAATGGTCCGAACAAAATGGAAGAAAAAGAACAAGTAAAATTATGGCGGAAAATCGCAAAGCATTTTACTGATTTATTGATGATCGTATTAATCGCGGCTGCTTTGTTGAAGTTTGCGACAGGTGAGTTGGCTGAAGGTGGAATTATTTTTCTAGTTGTGATTATCAACGGTTTTGTCGGTTATTGGCAAGAACGTAAGGCAGAAGAATCGTTAGATGGCTTGAAGCAAATGATGGGACAAGAAGCGACTGTTCTAAATGAGGGTCAGCCGTTAAAATTGGATTCAGAAAACTTGGTTAAAGGGGATGTAGTGATCCTAAAAGCAGGGGATGTTATTCCAGCGGATTTGCGTTTGATCGAAGTTCATGATTTAACAGTTGAAGAATCAATCTTAACAGGTGAATCTGAGGCAGTTGAAAAGACAGTTGCGGTGATTTCGCAAAATGCCTTAGCTGGTGATCAACTAAATATGGCTTTCTCAGGAACACTCGTACAGACGGGTTCAGCTTTCGGAGTAGTAGTTGAGACTGGAGATGCAACAGAAATTGGAAAAATTAATCACGCGCTGCAATCGATCCAAACACAAACGACACCGTTAGTTAAAAAGATGCATCAATTGAATAAACAAATTTTTAGAGGGATTTTGGCATTGATCGTTTTTCTCTTATTCTTTACAAGTTTTAGATATGGAATGGATTGGAGCTTGCTGTTTTCTGCGAGCATCGCATTGATCGTTGCGATGATTCCGGAAGGTCTGCCGGCAGTTTTAACGATGATCCTTTCAATGGGGGTCAAAGAAATGGCTGATGAGAACGCGATTATTAAAGCCATGCCTGCGGTAGAGACATTAGGGTCAATGACGGTGATCTGCTCGGATAAAACCGGCACGCTTACAAAAAATGAAATGACTGTACAGGAAGTCGTAACAGAAGAACTGCCGCGGGTCAAAGAAATCATGAATAATTGTCAGGACTTAAAGACCAAAGATCATCAAAAAATTGAAGACATCCATGGCAATCCCACAGAACTTGCATTATTGAAATATATAGCGGAAGAAGAACAGCAATTAAAACCTGTTGCAGCGAAAATTCCCTTCAGTTCCAGTTACAAGTATATGGCAACAATGCATAATGATGGAGAAGATCAACTTATCTTTGTTAAGGGAGCACCTGAAGTATTATTGGAAAAAGCTGATTTAACAAATGAGGAGAAGACGAATTGGGAGAAACGCGGGTTAGAATTAGCTCGTAAAGGTCAACGTGTATTAGGCTTTGGTTATAAAAAAATATCTTCAGAGGAGTTAACCCACGAGTCATTATCAGGTTTAACGTTTGTTGGTCTGGCAGGAATTATTGATCCGCCAAAAGAAAGTGCCGTTCGTGCGGTTGAACAGGCGCAGCAGGCAGGTATCTCAGTCAAGATGATTACTGGTGATCATAAAGCAACGGCGCAAGCAATTAGTGAACAGGTCGGTTTGAAGCACACCTCTAAAATTTTAGAGGGGACAGATATTGACAGCATGACAGACGAGGATTTAGCGGAGGCAGTTGGAAAAGTCGATGTCTTTGCTCGAACGACACCAGATCATAAGCTTAGAATCGTAACAGCTTTACAGAAAAAAGAGGAAGTCGTAGGGATGACTGGCGATGGCGTGAATGATGCGCCGGCATTGAAACAGGCGGATATTGGCATTGCGATGGGAATCAAAGGCAGTGAAGTTAGTAAACAGGCAGCGGATATGGTATTAGCGGATGATAATTTTTACACGATCGTGAAGGCTGTTAAAGAGGGACGAAGGATTTTTGATAATCTGCAAAAAACGATTAACTTCTTTTTACCAACAGCGTTAGCACAAGGGCTGATAGTCATTTTAGCTTTATTGATGAATCAACCATTGCCATTGACCCCAACCCAAATTTTGTGGGTCAATATGGTGACTACGATCACACTATCATATGCTTTGGGCTTTGAAAAAGCGAGCGGCGACACGATGAATCGTCCGCCTAGAGAGACAAAGAAGGGAATTTTATCAGGCTACAGCTTTTTTAGAATCCTGTATGTTTCCCTGCTGATCATGATTCCAGCGTACTTTTTGTCCATGCGCTTTGAGGGGGCGGCTTTACAACAAACGATTCTTTTACAGAGTATTGTTCTAGGGCAAGCGGTTTACATGATCAATTGTCGAGAGATGTTTGATCCGGCAATCAATCGTCGTTTCTTTGAAAATAAATTCTTATTTATCTCATTAGGAATCCTTTTAGTTCTTCAATTAGGAGTGATTTTCCTACCATTAGGACAGCAACTGATTGGGACTACAGCGCTTAATTTGGCACAGCAATTAGTCATTTTAGGAAATGCTCTGCTACTGTTTTTGGTGGTCGAAATCGAGAAGCGGATTAGCAAAGGGATTTTCCGAAGAAAAGAAAAAGCGGTCAGTCGCTACCAAAATGACTAACCGTTTTGACTAAAGATAGGAATGAGAAGTGAGTTCAGTCAATTGGCTGAGCTCATTTTTTGTTGGAATCGTAGATAAGTAGATTACCGGTAGGGGCGTTGAATTCAGCGGAACATTAGAAAGTATCACGTCTCCGGTTTGAATAATTTCTTCTTGTAACTGAGAAACCTCAAGCGGAACTAAGTTGATCCGTTTACCTAAAAGGTCTGCTAATTCTTGTTGTAAAAAAATTTTCCAGGCTGGCTCGCTTTGAAAAATAAAGAAGACTGTTTTCGTATGAGGACGAACCGTGAAAATTGCCTGCTGACTTAGCAAGGAAAAGAGATTAACAAAATAGCTCGTATCTTCAATCGTAGAAAACTGCGGCAGACTATTAAAAAGTGCCATACTTTTTTCATTTAGAAAGGCGTATTCCTCATGTCTTTGGAGAAGCAGCTCCTGATACTCTAATTGAAATTGCTCCGAAAGTGCGGGTGATTCAGCATACTTTAATAGTAGCAACAATAAATTTGTTTGTAGATTTGTCTGAAGTAACTCTTGTAAATTTAGTCTGTCTGCGATTTCCTGGACGATTTGTTGAGCTTTCTCTCGTAGTAAGGGATAGTCTTCGGTAAGGGCGTTTAAAACATTTTTGCCTAGATGATTATCATAATTCCAGCTTTCTAAAAAGCAGAAGAAAGCAAAAAAGATTTCCTTATCTTTCAGATAGACCCCCTCTTTTTTGTATAAATCTTGAAGAAAGGGTGCATAAAGAATAAATAGTGAATCATTTGCATCAAAGTTGAAATCATTGATTGAACAACCTGCTTTGATCCGGATACTGTTAATAAAGAACCAACAAATTCCAAAAATTTGTTCTGTATCTACAACTAGCTCTTCGGTTAATTCTTTTGTTAAGAAACGTAAATAATGCTCCTCATGAATCGCATAATCTTTAAAAAAATAGTTGTTATGAGTAAAGGGCAGCAGCAGCCGATGATAAAAAATTCGGATGGCACTTTCTTCGCCATTCAAGTAGGCTCGTTTGGAAGTTAAATGAATCTTGATATTAAAAGACTGAAGGTGATGATTTATTTTTGTTCGATGACGTTTGAGTGTTTCATAGGAGACACCCGTTTCATCAAGAAAACGCGGAATGTTCAATTCCTTTGTAAAAAATAATTTTTTGATCAGCTGCAAACTGACCGAATGGGGCAAAAAAGACTCCCAGATATCATTAGTTAATGAATTTTTTTGTGAGCTCAAACGAATGCCGCTTTTATCGGAAGCTAATACCCAATGTTCTGGCAGATAACTACGAATCAGCTGCAGATCAGAAAAAATGGTTCGCTCAGTGGTGTCAATTTTCTCCGCCAGTTCTTTAGATGTCAATTGGGAATGATTAAGCAGCTGTTCCAAGAGTAGAATCTGGCGACGGATGTCTTTTTCAGTGATAATTTTTTTCAACATTGAGTACATAATAGGCCACTCCTTTGAAAATAAGCATACGAAGAAAGGGTTAATGGGTCAAGCACAAACTTTTTTGACTAGGGGTTAGGGATTTTTTTTATGGGAAAAATAGTCTATACTTCTATAGGTAAGAAAAAATGCTTTTCCAGAGAGGATGGACATCATGTTACAACGAAAAATTGGCAACAGCTATTGGAAAACCTCCGCAATTGCTTTAGGCATTATGCGAATGGCAGCGTTAACCCCAACAAAAGCAGCCGCTGCTTTAGAGGCTGCTTTAGAAAGTGACATCAATTTTATTGATTCAGCAGATATGTACGGAGATGGTAAATCAGAATTGGTTTTTGCTGCTGCTATGAAAGAAGCGGGCATTTCTCGTGATCAATTTTTTATTCAATCAAAGGGCGGAATCGTCACTGGTGATGAAAAACGCTATGATTTTTCTAAGCAGCATTTATTGGATTCAGTTGATGGCATCTTGAAACGGATGGAGATCGACTATTTAGATAGTTATCTATTGCATCGTCCCGATCCATTGATGGAGCCAGAAGAAATCGCAGAAGCGTTTGATATCTTACAGGCAAGTGGAAAGGTTCGTCACTTTGGGGTATCAAATTTCAATCCTGAACAGTTCCAATTATTGCAATCACAGGTAGATCAAAAATTATTGATGAATCAATTGCAATTTTCGATTATGCACACGGGAATGATTGATTATGGAATGCACACGAATATGACAGATACTCGCTCATTTGATCATGATGGTGGCATATTAGAATTTTCTCGTCGTAAAGGTGTAACAATTCAAGCCTGGTCTCCATTCCAGTATGGATTCTTTGAAGGAGTTTTTGTTGATAATGACAAGTTCCCAGAGTTGAATGAGCTATTAGACAAATTAGCGAAAAAATATGATACGAATAAAAATGCGATCGCAACCGCTTGGATTTTGCGCCATCCAGCAAATATGCAAGTGATCTTAGGTACCATGAATCCAACCCGCATTAAAGAAAGCGCAGCAGGTGGAGACGTGACCTTAACGAAACAAGAATGGTATGATGTGTACTTTGCAGCAGGAAATGACCTGCCATAAAAAGTAAGAGAACAAATCTTAGAAATATAAGAAAAGCAAGAATCAGCAATTATGTAGTTGTTGTTGATTCTTGCTTTTTAATTTGCTTAATTTCCGAAATAATTTTGATAAATTACTTAAAACGAGACTTTATCTTTATTTTCTTGTCAAAAAAGATTGAAACACTCAGAAAAGAATCGCTGCATAACTTTACTGAAGCTTTGGTAATACGAAATAAATTATAGAAGATATTTTTTTGAAAGTTTATCCTATATTTTAATTAAAAAACAGTTGATGTTTTTTCTTTTATAAATTACAATGATTACAAATAATTCAAATATTATTTAATTTTTGAAGATAAAAGATAATTATAAATCTATTGGGCTAACCACTTAACGAATAATAAGTGAAAATTAATCTAACAAAACTATATTCATAGTATGTGTTTTTTAGATGATGAAAAGAGCATGATTTTAAAATAACAAACGTTTTCATTGGAGGCTATTAGACAGTTTCTTGTAAGGGGACAACGATGACAGTTTACGATACTTAAATAGAAAAAAATGTCGCCTTTGTGTTTGGTTTTATAAGTATAGTAAAAATGTATAAATTGGACGTTTGCGTATGTGTAAATAAAACATTTTACAAAAAAATATAGTTAATAATTTGGATAGAGAGGAAGATAAAAATGAAAAAGGATAGATGGATTGTTTTATTTGGATTTGTTTTAAGTATTTTCTTATTAGGAGCAGCGGGTCAAACAGTATCAGCTGATGAAGTAACGGTTAATACTGTAGCTGATCTTCAGGATGCAGTAAAAAATGCGCCAGAAAACCGAAAAGTTACACTTGGCGGAAGCTTTCCGACAGATATTGGGGCTACAATCGCTCTGGTAGAATCACCGTATCAAGTTGAGGTTGATGGCGCTGGTATCACACTTCAATCTACTACAAGTAAACAACTGTTTTCTTATGGGGGCGGTACTGGAACGACAGCCTCAAGTTTGACCCTTAAGAATTTTACGCTTGAAGGTTTAGGGAATAATACGCGAGCTTTAGCAGTTTCTGGGTATAAAGGAGAATTTATTCTCGAGAACACAATCGTCAATAATTTTCACGGATATGATGATGGAGGCGCCTTCTATACTAGTGGGAATACAACACTGAAAAATAGCACGTTCTCAAATAATGTAAACAATGCATCAGGATATTCAGGCGGTGCAATCGCTAGTAAAGGGTACTCGGCAAACTTTAAAGCCTACAATTCCAAATTTATTGCGAATGAAACAAAGCAAGTAGGAACAGGAAACGTCGGTGGTGAAGGCGGAGCGATTTATTTTTTCCAGCCGAGTGCTTCAGCAAAATTTACTTTTAAGAACAACTATTTTGAAGGAAATAAATCGGTTGAAGATGTCTCTGGTGGTGGATCGAAGAAACTAGCTGATGGCGGAGCGATCGCCTTCTTCAATACAGTTGATGGAACAGATATTCAGTTTGATGGAAACTCTTTTGTTAGAAATATTGCTGGGGATGATGGCGGAGCGATCTTAATTCAGACCAACGCAAATATTTCGAGTGCAGCGACATTTATAAATAACACGTTTTATCAAAACAAGGCATTAGGACAAGATGTCTCTGCAAATAATGGTGGAGCGATTCAAATTTATGCCAATGGCGGGATAATGGAAGGCAGAAGAGCCGTCGTTGATTACATTAATAATTCATTTGTTGAGAATGAAGCTGTCTATGATGGTGGAGCCATTGGTAGTTCTGGGTATGTTACCAATTTATCTGCAGGTCGTTATGCGAATAACCTATTTGCTGGAAACAAATCTCGAACAGCCAGCAAGAATAATATTGCAGATTCCAATGTTACTGGAGCTGGAAATATTGAATCCAATCTTGGATACGATAATGGGACAGTTACATCCGTGACCATGGAGAATGTTTTTGGGACCGCTCCGGTTGGTTTAGTTGATAATTACAATAAAATCACTGCAGGAACGTCAGGTGATGCGATAATTTTGCCAACAGTACCAATCGCGCCAGAGAAGCTGGCGGATGATCAAGTTGAGAACTTACGTGAAGTGAACGAAGATCAGCGAGGGTTGCCACGAACAGCGAAAGCAGACATTGGTTCGGTGGAAATTGATTGGATTAAGTATGACAGTAATGGCGGGATTTTTGATTTAGGCACGGCACTGTCGAAATATGAAGGCACGATCTATTATGAAGGAACGCAACCTGAAACCTATTACCAAGTTGGCTATAAGGATTTGAATCAGACGATTCCAGCGGGTACGGATTTAAAAGCAACACGCGACGGGTATCAATTTGCTGGCTGGTCGAAAGAAAAGGATGCGAAAGATCCGGATGAGAATTTAGCCGCTGGTCAAACAATCACAATACCGAAGGGCAACGAGACGTTATACGCTGTTTGGAAAAAATCAGAACCGGTGACGGTCCATTACATGACCTATGATGAAAATAAAAAGCTGGTACAAATTAGTCCAGACGAAATATTAACTGGCGCACTAGGTGCAGAGTATCATGCAAACATCAAGCAGATTGATAATTATGTTTTCTCAGGGGTCAAAGAAGGAGATTCAATTACCGGCTTCTTTAGTGAAGAAGCAAAAGAAATCACATTGATTTATACAAAGGCCGTGAAAGAACAGGGCATCGTTCTTGCACAATATCAAGATGAATCTGGTAAACCATTGATCGGCGACGAAGTTATGACTGGTGAGGTAGGTAGTGAATATACTACGACTCAAAAAGTCATCGATGGCTACGTGTTTAAAGAAGTCGTTGGAACTCCTTCTGGAAAATATGTACTAGGGATTACAAAAGTTGTTTATGTGTACACGAAAATACCTGCTGAACAAGGCAAGGTGATCGTTCATTATCAAGATGAAGAGCAAAATTCATTAAGTCCAGATATTGAATTAACCGGTGATATTGATGATATCTATACGGCAGAGGTGAAGCCTTTTGATGACTATGTTTTAAAAGGCATCGAAGGAAATGTAAGCGGGAAGTTTACAGCTCAAGATCAAGAAGTTACTTTGATTTATGCGAAGAAGGGTTCAGGTACTGAAAAAGGGGTACTCATTGTCGATTATCAAGACGAGACTGGTCATCCGCTTTTAAATAGTGAAGTTACGATCGGTGAAATCGATGAAGACTATGAAACAACACAAAAGAGTATTGATGGCTATACATTTAAAGAAGTTCAGGGAAATGTCACTGGAAAATATGTCGATGGTATTACTAGAGTTACGTATATCTACACGAAAGATAAAGAACCTGAGAAATTAGGTAACCTTACAATTAAGTATCAAGATGAAAAGGGCGAAAAACTAGCAGAAGATTTTACTGAATCACAACCAATCGGGACATCAATTCCGTTGGAGCAGCTGAATAAAACCTTTGAAAACTACGAATTTAAGGAAATTAAAGGATTTATCTCAGGCGTTTACACAGCAGAGGATCAAGAAATTACGGTGATCTATCGCAAGTTGACTGGGAAGGTGATTGTTAATCACATTAGCGATTCTGGTAAAGTATTAGCAAACCCTGTTTTGATGAGCGGCGATGTTGGTGATGGGTATGAAAGTGCGAAAAAAGAGTTCAAAGGCTACAAGTTTAAAGAGACATTAGGTAATTCGACTGGAATATACACATCAGAGCTGCAAATCGTTACTTATATTTACAGTAATAAAGCTACGATCCGGATTCTTTATGTCGATGAACAGGGCAATGAATTAGCACCTGCCGAGCAAAAAATTGGCATCATCGGAGACAAATATGAAACGCAAGCCCAAGCTATCGATGGTTGGACAGTGAAGGAAACGCCAAAAAATGCTAAAGGAAACTATCAAGAAACAGAGCAAACCATCACGTATGTCTACCTTAAAGAGAATAAACCTGCAGCAAACGTTGAAAGTGATACAACAGGAAATGGCGGAGAAAATACAAACAACTCAAATGCTAGTATAACGACCTACCGTTCCACAAAAATACTTCCAAATGCAGGCGGAAGCACTACGGCTACTAGCAAGGTTCTACCACGTACTGGTGAGCAAAAGAATAATACAACAATTCTTACAGTGTTCGGATTGTTACTTCTGACGATTGCTTGTGTTGGCGCAATTAAAAGAAGAAGAGCTTAGAATCAATAAACGCGATATCTAAAAAATGAATAGAATTATGAGTGATTCGGCTGTTTATTTCCTGTAGTCTGCGGGAAATAAACAGCCGATTTTTGATTATATTCAACAGGTATCAAGCATTTAACTTTCTCAAGTCGTTCGATTGCTGGGCAGCATCGTGAGCATAAAGACTTATTCAATATGAAAGGCTTAAACCCATACTGCTTAAATACCGGAACTTATAATTGTCAAAATAACTTTGCTATTTAACAAACGGAGATTTCAGCGACCTAATCTAAACAAAGAGGCAGTCTTTTGATTCAAGTAATTTTTTTCTATGGAAGGAGGAATTTTTCTTTTTTATTTTCTTCCTTTTTGGCGCTAAGTTGGTCTAAAAATACAAAATCTCAGTTTTATATGAAAATGAATCTCCGTTTTATTTGTAAATGATTAGAACCAGTTTTTGGTGTTGCAAACATTCTGCTTCTGTTTTTAATTAAAAAAACAAATTTTCATTGTGACGAAAAGAACATGTATGACAATAAAATTATCATCCTTATATTAGCCTTTTTTTAGAATGCGGCAAATATTTTTTGCTAAATTTTGTTTTATTGTGAATAAAGAAACGTTATGTATTGGTAATTTCAGTATGGTAAATTTCTTTCGATTCTTACTCGAAAACCTAAATTTCCAATCATTAAATAAAATTAATTAGAAGAGTTCTAACTTTCATTATAATTCAAGAAATTGTCGAGTGTTAAAGTTGTAAACGGTATCAATCGCTTATAAACTGAGTGTGTAAGTTACGAAAGCGCAAACAAATAAACGAGCTGTTTCTTTTCAATGTGAGAAAAAATAACAACTTAATGCGCAATAATCAGTATGGAGGAGAATCGTTATGAGTTCAAAAGTTCTTGACCAATTTCTTGAAACGAATTTGGAAGATCTAAAAGAAAAAGGATTGTTCAACACGATCGATGTTTTGGAAGGAAGCAATGGTCCGATCATTACAGTTAATGATAAGAAGATGATCAACTTGGCATCTAACAACTATCTAGGATTTGCTACTCGTCCTGAATTGATCGAAGCAGATGTAGAGGCAACTAAGCACTATGGTGCCGGCGCTGGCGCGGTTCGTACGATCAACGGAACTTTAGACATTCACCAAAAATTAGAAGAAAAAATTGCTGAGTTCAAAGGAACTGAAGCGGCAATTGCATTCCAATCAGGCTTCAACTGTAACATGGGAGCTATTTCAGCAGTCATGAAAAAAGGCGACGCTATTTTATCAGATGAGTTGAATCATGCATCAATCATTGACGGCTGTCGCTTATCTGGTGCGAAAATCATCCGTGTGAACCACCAAGATATGGAAGATTTAGAGGCGAAAGCTAAAGCAGCAACTGAAAGCGGCGAATACAACAAGGTGATGTATATTACTGATGGTGTTTTCTCAATGGATGGCGATGTGGCTAAGATTCCTGAAATCGTTGAAATTTGTGAAAAATACAATGTCATTACTTATGTCGATGATGCTCACGGAACAGGCGTGATGGGCCATGGACATGGAACAGTGAAACATTTTGAAATGCAAGATCATATTGATTTCCAAATGGGAACTTTATCTAAAGGAATCGGTGTTGTCGGTGGTTATGTCGCTGGAACGAAGCAATTGATTACTTGGTTGAAATCACAAGCACGCCCATTCTTATTCTCAACCTCATTAACACCTGGGGCTGCGGGTGCTTGTATTAAAGCAATCGACTTGATTGAAGAGCATCCGGAATATGTGGATACACTTTGGGATAATGCCAATTACTTCAAAGCAGAATTAAAACGCATCGGCTATGACATTGGTAAATCAGAAACACCGATCACCCCAGTTATTGTTGGCGATGAAAAATTAGCACAAGAATTTTCTAAGAAATTATTGGAAAACGGCGTATATGTAAAACCAATCGTATATCCAACAGTACCATTAGGAACAGGTCGTGTACGGAACATGCCAAACGCAGGTCACACAAAAGAAATGCTAGATGACGCGATCAAGGTTTACGAAAAAGTTGGGAAAGAACTAGGCATTATCAAAGAAACTGTTCAATAAAAAAATCAAATTTACCATAAATAGAGAGGAAGTCACATCCATGAAAAAAGTATTAATCACAGGCGCATTAGGACAAATTGGTTCAGAATTAACAGAAAGACTCCGCAATGATTTAGGTGTAAAAAATGTTATCTCAACAGATATTCGTACAGTTGAAGGCAGTCCTGTTGTTGAAAATGGACAGTTTGAAGAACTAGATGTAACCGATTACGAAAGCTTTTTGGATATTGCGAAACGCTATGAAGTAGATACTATTATTCACTTAGCGGCGTTACTTTCTGCTACAGCTGAAAAACGTCCGGCTTTTGCTTGGAACTTGAATATGACTGGATTGATGAATGCCTTAGAAGTAGCTCGTGAAATCGGACCAAAAACGAAATTCTTTGCGCCATCTTCAATCGCAGCTTATGGACCAGATTGTGAACCAGACAATACACCGCAAGATACAGTGATGCATCCTACTACCATGTATGGAGTGACCAAAGTAGCAGGCGAATTATTAGAAAACTATTACCATGATAAATACGATGTAGACAGCCGTTCAGTCCGCTTCCCAGGATTAATCTCATATAAAGTAGAGCCTGGCGGCGGTACAACAGATTACGCAGTAGATATCTATTACGAAGCATTAAAAAACAAATCTTACACATCATTTATCGATAAAGGAACTTATATGGACATGATGTATATGGATGATGCGATTGAAGGAATCGTGAAATTAATGAACGCGGATGCTGATCGTTTAGAACACCGCAACTCATTCAATATCACTGCAATGTCCTTTGAACCAGAACAAATTGCCGCATCAATTCGCCGTCGGATTCCAGACTTTGAATTGAAGTATGACGTTGATCCAGTTCGTCAAGGAATCGCTAATTCATGGCCAAATTCGATCGATGACAGTGATGCTCGTAAAGAATGGGACTTCAGTCCAAGCTTTGATTTAGATAAAATGACTGATGAAATGTTAGAAAGATTATCAGAAAAATTTAAGGCAGAAGGCATCGAAACAAAAGTGTCTTTTGATAAAGTGAACTCGTAAAACGGCAGAGGTTTCTTAACAGAACATGAGGAGGAACTAAGAAAAAAGGAAATGTTTAAAATAACGTTTCCCTTTTTCTTTCTCCATGTTAAAATAATGTCCGGACAAATAAGAGAAGTTATTAAATAGTTGTTATATCGCATTTTTTTGTTCTCTTTCTTTTATGGAATAACTTCAGCTGTTTGTTTTAAAGATCAAGTTAAGAAGTGAGCAAAAGCCACTTCAAAAATTAGGAGGAAAAATTATGGCAGTCGACCAACAAGAACTCGTGGGTTCACAACCATCTGGTGAACTAAAGCGAACAATGACGTTCTTCCCAGCTCTTTCGACAGTAATGGGTACTGTAATTGGGGCGGGGGTATTCTTTAAAGCAGCCAGTGTTGCTGCAGTAACTGGATCAACGAGTCTGCACATGTTGTCGTGGTTCCTAGGCGGACTGATCAGTGTCTGTGCGGGACTAACGGGTGCAGAATTAGCAGCAGCTATTCCAGAAACAGGCGGTATGCTTCGCTACATCGAACGTGCGTATGGAGAATTTTGGAGTTTCTTACTTGGATGGGCACAGGTAGTCATCTACTTCCCAGCTAATGTAGCGGCTTTAGCAATTATTTTTGCCACTCAGTTCAAAAATCTATTTGGTATGAGCGATTCAACGATCATTCCGATCGCAATCGTGGCAGCAGCTTCAATCATGTTGATCAACTTCTTAGGCTCAAAAGCTGGCGGAATGTTCCAATCAATCACGTTAGTTTGTAAGTTAGTGCCTTTAGCATTGATTGTCATTTTCGGTTTGATACGTCAAGGCGATGTGTCTGTCAGCTTATTCCCAGTTCAAGCCGGTCCAGCAGTTGGCGGTTTTGCTCCAGCTTTAGGTGCTGGATTGTTAGCGACAATGTTTGCTTATGATGGCTGGATTCACGTTGGAAACATCGCAGGAGAATTGAAAAAACCAGCACGTGATCTTCCTCGAGCAATTGCAGGCGGGATCTTAGGAATCATGGCTGTTTACTTATTGGTACAATTTGCTTTCTTGCGTACGATTGATATGTCTGCGTTAGCTGGGAACGAAAATGCGGCGATGGACGTTGCTGGAAAAATTTTCGGCGGCATGGGCGGTAAGTTAGTAACGATCGGGATCTTAATCTCAGTATATGGAACAATCAATGGTTATACGATGACAGGGATGCGTCTTCCTTATACGATGGGTCTTGAAAAGCAATTACCTTTCTCAGATAAATTAGTGAAATTAAACAAAAATCACGTACCTTATATCGCTGGGATTCTAGAATTAGTCATCGCTATTGCTATGATGATGGTGGGCGGATTCGATATGCTAACAGACATGTTAGTCTTCGTTATCTGGATCTTCTACACATTAGTCTTTATCGCGGTAATCAAATTGAGAAAAACTGAACCAGATTTGGTTCGTCCTTACAAAGTACCGCTTTACCCAATCATTCCGATTGTTGCGATTATTGGTGGGGTATTTATCTTAGTAATGACGTTGATCAACCAATTCCAATTAGCGATGGTTGGGATTGCCATTACAGCATTAGGTATTCCTTTCTACATTTACTTGAAGAGAAAATATAAATAGAAACGGCTGATTTGACTCAGGACTGTAAACTATTCCGACAAAAAACATCTAAGGCAGATTTTCTGCTTTAGGTGTTTTTTCTATTCTATTGTTATAGAAGAAAAGCCGTTGCCAAGAAATTACCACAACGATATGGTAATTGTCTGTGTTCTAAATGGAAACGCTATCTTTTATGATGGGGTTAGAAAGAGAAAGGATGGTTGATTTATGACAGGATTTTCAAAAGATTTTTTGTGGGGAGGTGCAGTAGCAGCGCATCAGCTTGAGGGAGCTTGGCAAGAAGGCGGCAAGGGTATCAGCGTAGCGGATGTGATGACTGTCGGTGGTCCTGGTATTCCACGTAGAATCACGGAGGGTGTCCTTGAAGGAGAGTATTATCCAAACCATGAGGGCATTGATTTTTATCATCGGTATAAAGAAGATATCGCACTTTTTGCTGAAATGGGTTTTAAATGTTTCCGAACCTCGATTGCTTGGACAAGGATCTTTCCAAAGGGGGATGAGGATGTTCCAAATGAAGCTGGGTTAAAATTTTATGATGATCTCTTTGATGAATGTTTGAAGTATGGGATTGAGCCTGTGGTGACACTTTCGCATTTTGAACTGCCATATCATCTAGTTACTGAATATGGTGGATTTGCCAATCGTAAGGTGATTGATTTCTTTGTTAGGTTTGCTGAAGTTTGCTTCAAGCGCTATAAGGACAAAGTCAAGTATTGGATGACCTTTAACGAAATTAACAACCAAGCCAATTACAATGATCAATTTTTCCCGTTTACGAATTCAGGAATTTCCTATAAGGAAGGCGATGATCGCGAGCAAATCATGTATCAAGCGGCTCACTATGAACTCGTTGCCAGTGCAAAGGCGGTTCAAATTGGCAAAGCAATCAATCCAGATTTTGAAATTGGATGTATGATCGCTATGTGTCCTATCTATCCGGCAACGTGTAAGCCGGCGGATGTATTGATGGCCCAAAAGGCGATGGAAAAACGGTACTATTTTACGGATGTTCATGTTCATGGAGCTTATCCGGGGTATATGCTGACATACTTCGCTAGAAAAGGGTATGATTTAGATATCACCTCAGAAGATTTAGCCGAATTGAAAAAAGGAACAGTCGATTATATTGGCTTTAGTTATTACATGTCCTTTGCGATCACGCATAAAGAAGACAATGTGTACTTTGACTATCACGAACAGGAAGATTTTGTCAGAAATGAATACCTCAACGTCACCGACTGGGGCTGGCAAATTGATCCAGAAGGTCTGCGTTATTCACTGAATTGGTTTACGGATCATTATCGTGTGCCGCTCTTCATTGTCGAAAACGGCTTTGGCGCAATCGACGAAAAAGAAGCCGACGGCAGTGTCCATGATACGTATCGGATCGATTATTTCCGTGATCATATCAAAGAAATGAAGAAGGCTGTAGTGGAAGATGGCGTGGAGTTAATGGGTTATACCCCGTGGGGATGTATTGATTTAGTCTCTGCCAATACTGGCGAAATGAAAAAACGTTATGGGTTTATCTATGTTGATCGAGATAACGAAGGAAATGGTACGTTAGAACGCAGCAAGAAGGATTCATTTGATTGGTTCAAACAAGTCATTGCTTCAAATGGCGAGGATTTAGGATAAAAAAAACGAATCCGCTGACATTCATGCCTACGTTAAAATAAGAGTAGATGAATGTATGGGGATAAGAAATCTATTAAAAATAGGGAGGAAAAAACGATGAAAAAAGCTTTGATTATCTGTGCCGGAGGAATGTCTTCATCCGTCATTGCGAAAAAAACAACCGAGAGTCTGCAAGGAAAAGGAAATGAGATTCAAGTCGACGCGACTTCGCAATCCCAAGGAGCAAATACCATCGCTAAGGATGAATACGATTTGTATCTAGTTAGTCCGCAAACCAAAATGTATTTTGACAGCTTAGAAAAAAGCGCAAAGAAATACAATAAACCGATCGTCAATATTCCGCCACAAGCGTATGTACCAATTCCAATGGGGATTGATAAATTGTCTAACGTGATTCTTGAAAATATTTAGTAAGGGCTGATAACCATGTTGAGCAAGCGTGAGACACAAATCCTAAAATTATTATTTGACCATAAGCATACGTATTTGACGAGTCAAGAAATCGCTTCAGGAATTGATGTTTCCAATCGAACAGCTAGAAAATATCTTCATCTGCTTGAGGATGCATTAAAGCAAGAATCACTTGCTACAATTGAGGCAAAACAAGGAAACGGGTACCAGTTGAAAATTGAGGATGCTAGGCGATTCGACGAATTTTATCTTGAAGAGGTCAAAAGTCAGATGGCTTCTAAAGATATCACAACGATTCAAGAATCAAATGATCGACAATACTATATTTTGAACCGTTTGTTTTTTGAACAAAGTGCTGTCTATGTGGATGCCATAGCCGATGAACTGTTTGTATCTCGCTCAACGATATCAAATGATTTAGTAGAAATAAAAAAACTAATCACGCCTTACCAAATCGAGCTTCAAAGCAAAAGTAATAAAGGGATTTTCATTGTCGGAAATGAGCAAAATATCCGTCACTTCATTATGAACTATTTCTTTATGGAGCGGTTGCATGACAATTTATTTGCCTTTTCCATGTACGCGAACTTATTGGCAGGGATCAGTGTTGAAGAAATTGTCATTATTGTTTTAGATGAATGTCGAGAATCACAGTTAAAGCTTTCAGATTTCATCGTTTATAATTTAGTCCTTCATATTGGTTTGGCGATCAAACGAATCCAAAATGGCTTTTTTATGGATATTCAGGCGCCGATATCTTTTGATGAAGATTCGATTGAATATCAAACCGCTTTGAAAATATTAGCCAGAATCGAGCATGCGGTAGGGATTACGTTTTCTTCGGAAGAAGCGGATTTTATTGCTCTTCATTTAAAAAACAAGATTACGGCGAAAACAATTTTTAAAAAAGCGGATGCAACTGAAGAGCAAATCCGAGCACAATTGCTTGAAACATTGAAGGCCATTGATCAGGATACACCATTTGATTTAGAACACGATACGATTTTGATTGATGGATTAATGCTCCATTTTATCCCGCTGTTAACTAGACTGCAAAATAACTCTAGTATCGAAAATCCGCTGCTAGAGGAAATTAAGACGCAATACCCGGATTTGTTTGAATTGACGGTCAACTATTTTTCGAAAATGCCGGTGTTTAGATCATATCAAGTGACTGAAGGGGAGTGGGCCTATCTTGCGATCCACATCACAGCGGCGGTGGAACGCTACTTCAATGAACAGAAGACTCATGTATTGGTCATCTGTGCCACCGGGTTAGGCAGCTCGCAAATGATCAAAAATCGGCTGGAACGCGAATTTGGTTCGAGAATTTTGATTGAAAAGGTCATTAGTTATTATGAAATCGCTGAACAGGATTTAAGTCACATTGATTTAGTCATTTCTTCGATTAATTTAGGAAATATTGTCTTAAATGCACCAATCGTCAATGTCAGTGTTTTCTTAGGAAAAGATGACATTCAAAAAATCAATCATGAAATATCTAGTAATAAGGGTAGCTATTTCGTTGCAGGTCGAAAGGAAAGCGATCGAAAAGAATTGGTTGAAGAACAAGTTGAATTAATTGAGCGAAGTTTCAAACCTGATTTATTCTATTTTGTCGGAGAACATTCAACCAAAGATGCTGTTTTAAGAGAATTAATCAGCAAAATCGAAGCTGTTGAAGGAACCGACTTGCAAGAAAACTTTTTAAAACAATTAAAACTGCGTGAATCCTACAGCTCCGTCGTATTTTCTGAATTTATGGCGGTTCCGCATCCCATCGAAGCCTTGACCAAAGAGGGGCATGTGGCCGTTGCGGTAGCACCTGAAGGGATTACTTGGGACAAGGAATATCAAAATATTCAGTTAGTTTTCTTATTATCACCGGATAAATTTGGAAAGTTTGAGATAGACAAGGTTAGTCAAATGCTGGTTGAGATTATGGAGGATGATACCTTCAGGAAAGCCTTAGCCTTCAGTGATACTTTTGATAACTTTATAAAAGCGTTTATTGATCAATTTAAAAAAAGAGAGTAGAAGGAGAAAACAATGGACTCAGAAAAATTACAAGAAGCAGCATTTGAAATTATTTTGAGTAGTGGGGATGCCCGAACACTTGTACATGAAGGCTTCAAAAGTATGCGTGAAGGAAACTATGAAGAAGCAGAGGTACATTTGAACGAAGCAAATGATTCACTAGTCAAAGCGCATAAAGCGCAAACCGAACTCCTGCAGCAATATGCCAGCGGAGAAAAAATTGAAATGGAAATTATCATGGTGCACGCTCAGGATCACCTGATGACCACTATGACCTTACGGGAAGTTGCGATCGAGATGCTGTCGTTATATCGCAAAGTATCGTAAGAAATGATAGTCATTAGTTTGAAATAAAGAGGAGAACAGACGATGGATAAAGAAACTGTTAGTCAATTAAAAAAAGAAACGGCATTGAAGAATTTTCGCTACAATCGTTTCCTTCTACTTAGATACTTATTAGCTGGTTTTTTCTTTACTAATTTATATTGGTTGCTTTCTTTGGCTATGAGCAGAAGTGCTTGGTCGTTGCTGCCGCTGGGATTAATTGTGCTTTCAGTCCCTGCCATCGCAGAACATTTGCGACTTTACGGCTATCCATCAGATGATGTTCGCAATCAGTTAAAATGGCATCGCTTGTATCAAATGACCCAAGGAATAATCAATCTTGTTCTATTGGTATCTGTTTTAACCAATTTTGGGTTCGAACAAGTTTTTCCATTTTTCACAACTAGTGCAACCAGCAAAGGATTTGTCAGCTGCATTTTATTAGTCGGTATGTTGTTGTCAGGAATTATTTTAAAACGCATTCAGAGCATTTATAGTCAGAAAGATAGACACGCCTCATATATTACAGAGTTCAGTAAACTAAATAATAAATAAAGGGTGATTAAAAAATGGACGGATCAAATAACAAAGTTTTTGCTTTTTTAGAGAAAAACCTGATGGGCCCTATGGGGAAATTTGCCTCACTAAAAGTTGTGCGAGCGATCATGGGTGCTGGTATGGGCGCAATTCCATTTACAATTGTCGGTTCCATGTTTTTAGTGTTCAATATTTTACCAATGACCTTTCCGTTTCTAGAAGGGATCTTCAATTCAACCTTCTTTAAATTTGAAAGTCTTTATATGTTAGCAAATAGTACAACGATGGGTATTTTGGCATTATATTTCTGTGTTGGATTAGGCTATGAATATACAAAAATTATTGCTGAAGAAGAAGAATTGAACATGGCGCCGATTACAGGGGCGTTACTATCAATCTTCGCTTTCTTCTTGTCAATTCCGCAATTAATGATGGAAAAAGGCAGCATCGTTCGTTTGACGAACCTTGACGAAGGAATTATCAACGGCTGGGCAATCGGCGGTGATGGGGTCTCTCGTTTAGGAACAGTCGGGATCTTTACTGGAATTATCATGGCAGTGATTGCTGTTCGGCTTTATCGTTTATGTGTGAAGAGAAATTGGGTCATCAAAATGCCAGAACAAGTTCCAGAAGGCGTATCAAGAGCCTTTACCGCATTGATTCCAGCCTTTGTGGTTGCTTTTGTTATTTTAATCATTATCGGCATTTTAGTCTTCTTTAATACAGATATTTTCCAATTGATCGCGATTCCGTTTGGTTTCGTAACCAAATTAACCAGTAGCTGGATCGGTGTTATGGTCATCTACTTCTTGATCCATGCGTTGTGGATCGTAGGTATTCATGGTGCCAATATCATTTCTTCATTGATCGCTCCGATTACTTTAGGAAACTTGGCATTGAATGCTGATGGCGCGCATATTCCGTTAGCTGGTGAATTCCAAAATGCCTTCGTAACTATTGGAGGTTCAGGTGCGACGTTGGGCTTGTGTCTCTTCTTAGTTTATATGGCTAAATCAGAACAGTTGAAGGTATTAGGAAAGGCTTCAATCGTTCCATGTCTCTTCAATATCAATGAACCGTTGATCTTTGGTATTCCATTGATCTACAATCCATTCATGGCGATTCCATTCTTCTTGGCGCCAATGGTTTCGGCATCAATTGCTTACTTCGCGATCCAATTTGAATTGATTCGTCCTGTAATTGCTAATATGCCATGGCCTTCACCAGTCGGAGTCGGTGCCTTTATCAGTACTGGCGGTGACTGGAAAGCAGCTTTAGTTGCGATTATCGGTGCAGTAGCAGCATTTGTCATCTATTTACCATTTGCTCGTGCCTACGATAAGAAATTGGTCGATGACGAAGTGGCTAGCACAGAAGAAACTGCTGGAGACAGCGTTTCAGTATAAATACTCAGAGAAAAAATAGCTGCCGGCAATTGTCGGCAGCTATTTTTTAGCATTCCTCTTTCGTTGTTTCGTAATAGTCTAAAAATAATTCGTGTAACGCAGGATGTGTTTTTCGCAATTGCACCAAACGATTGGTTTCATAGGACATAAAGCAGTGTTGGCTCGTTCCCGTCGTGACTAATTTTTCACCATTATAGACACGGTATTCGAAATCCAAACGGGTGCCCGTATATTTTTTAACGACAGGCTGAATCAGGACTTCATCGCCAAAGCGAACCATCTCCTTGTATTCACAGCTGACTCCTAAGACGGGGATCATAATACCGTCTGCTTCGATTTTTTCAAAGGGACAATTCATAAAGTTCAGAGCGTCAACGCGAGCTTCTTCAAACCAGCGAATGTAATTGGAGTGGTGGATGATGCCCATCTTATCGGTTTCATAATAAAAAGGCTTGCGAGAATAGCCGGGATATTTTTCCATGATTAATTCCTTTCGAGGGCGTATTTTTTCATATAACGAGGAAGCGCCTCACTGATGGTTGTAGGTAAAACTACATAGTTCTCTTCAGCCAAATCATCGCCGATCAAGCTATGAAGATAAACAGCAGCACCGATTGTATCGGTATTTTTTTCGAACTGAGCGAGAAAACCAGTGATCATGCCAGCCAGAGTGTCACCCATGCCGCCTGTGGCCATCCCAGGATTACCAAGTGGATTTTGATAATAGGCGACCGCCTCATCATAAATCGTTGTGCGATGACTTTTTAGGACGATCTTGGCGCCTAAGAGCGCTTGCTTTGCACGGTTATTTTCATCGGTCTGCTGGATAAAGCTTAAACCACTTAGGTGTGTCCATTCCGCTAAATGCGGGGTAAAAATGGTTTGTTCAGGAAATTTTAGGGATAATTTGTAGTCCTTAAACAGCGTGATCGCTGAGCCGTCAATCACTAACCACTGCTCGGCCTGTTGATTGGTCAAAACCTCTTTTAACAGCATTGCCATTTCCTTTGCTAGTCCTAAACCAGGACCAATCAAAATGACATCGGCCTTTTCTAATACTTGATAAAGCGTCTTCGTCTCATTGAAATCCAATACCATTGCTTCTGGTAAACGAGTATGAAGTGCAGTATGATTTTTTTCAGCAGTGACGACAGTAGTGAGTCCTGCGCCACTTTTGATACACGCTTCGGCGCTCATGATGATCGCACCGCCATATTGGTGATTGCCGCCAATCAATACCACTCGTCCAAAGGTTCCCTTATGAGAATTCTCGGGCCTTTTCGTAATCACTTTATGTAAGATGTCTTTATTTAATTGGACCATCTAGTCACCTGCTTTCATCCTATAAATCGTAGCGAATAAACCGTTCAAGATAAAATTCACTATGGGTATCATTATAAGGGAAAAAGGAGAAATTTTCCTAACAAATATTAAAGAGTTTTCATTTTTATTCTATTGAATAGAGTGCTATCATTAAAGTGGTTTAAATTAAAGAATGTCAGTTGCGAGTTCTACTTCGTATTTCTAATACGTTAGTGGAATCGTATGCCAACGACAATAAGAAAATTTGACTCAAATTTTACCTCTTCATTAGAGTAGGCTCGACATTTCGTATTGTTTATAGTATGCAATCTCGTTATCCACGAGCTCGCCTAGCAGTTGATGAGATATCTAGTTGGATATTTGGCATTCGCATCGAATAAGGAGGAATCTTTCAATGACAATCGATTTTAAGAAAGAAGTCGAAGCACGTAAAGACGATCTATTAGCGGATCTATTCACTTTATTGCGTATCAAGAGTGAACGTGAAGACGACAAAGCAACTAAAGAAGCACCATTCGGACCTGGACCGGTGGAAGCATTAGAAAAAATGCTTGAAATCGCAGAACGCGATGGCTTCACAACAAAAAACGTCGACAATTATGCCGGCCATTTTGATTACGGTGACGGCGATGAAACCTTAGGAATCTTCGGTCACTTAGATGTGGTACCAGCTGGCGACGGTTGGGATTCAGATCCTTACGAACCAGAAATTCGCGACGGCAAATTGTACGCTCGCGGCTCAAGCGATGACAAAGGCCCATCAGTTGCGGCTTATTATGCAGTAAAAATCATCAAAGAATTAGGCTTGCCAATCTCTAAAAAAATCCGTTTTGTCTTTGGTACTGACGAAGAAAGCGGCTGGGGAGATATGGACTACTATTTTGAACATGAAGAAAAGCCTGATTTCGGCTTCTCACCAGATGCGTATTTCCCAATCATCAATGGTGAAAAAGGGAACGTAACCATGATCCCTCATTTTGACGGAACAAACGGCACTTCTTATGTTTTAGTAAGCTTCGAAGCAGGCTTGCGTGAAAACATGGTTCCTGGCAATGCTGTGGCAGAAGTAAAAGTTGCCGATGCAGACGCTGCGGAAAAATTAGCCAAAGAATTTGCAGACTATGTAGAGAACAACCCGGTTAGCGGTAAAGCAGATGTTGCTGGTTCAAGCGTTACCTTACATTTAGACGGGAAAGCAGCTCATGGTGCCAGCCCTCAATTAGGAACCAACGCTGGTACTTTCTTAGCAGTCTTCTTAAATAACTATGATTTCGACAAAGGTGCTAAGGCCTTCATCGAAAACAGTGCAAAATACATCCATGAAGATGTCTATGGTAAAAAATTAGGCGTTGACTTCAACAATGAAAAAATGGGTGAATTGACAATGAACGCTGGAATCTTCAGCTTCAAAGATGGTCAAGAAAACGACAACCGGATCACGTTGAACTTCCGTTACCCTAAAGGTACAACTAACGATGAGATCAAAGCAAAATTAGAAGAATTATTCGGTTCAGATGTGAAAGTAACAGAAGGCGCACACCATATGCTGCCTCACTATGTACCAGCGGATGATCCTTTGGTTGCTACTTTGCTAGATACTTTCGAAGAACATACAGGCATCAAAGGGGAAGAAAAAGTCATCGGCGGCGGCACATTCGGTCGTTTACTAGAACGCGGTGTGGCTTACGGTGCACAATTCCCAGGTTTTGAAGATACAATGCACCAAGCCAACGAATATATGTCTGTTGAAGACATTTTGAACTCTGCTGTGATCTACGCAGATGCGATTTATCGTTTGGTTAAATAATTGATTATTGAAATGGGCCTCGCAAGTTCTTAATTGCGAGGCCTTTTTGTCAGTCACGCTTTTTGCAGTTTGCAAAGAGTAACTTGTAATTAATAGTTTTCGTTAATACAACAAACAGACTGTTTAGCGTGATGATATGCGTACGAAGATAAGGTCATTTTTCCCGTTTTTGGGAAAATGACTTTCCTTCAAACTGAGCTAGCTGTCTGCGATTGGCTTAAATACCGATCTTGTTGTATGCTTTTTTGAGAACGTTTAAAGGAGTACCCTATGAAGAGAAAACCAATCATTTTAAGCACCGATCCGGGAATCGATGATGCCGTAGCGATTGTCTTAGCCCTTTTTAGTGAAGAGCTGGAGGTAAAACTGATTTGCCCAACCTTTGGCAATGTCAATTTAGAACATACAAAATCAAATACGGAAAAATTATTAACTCTATTGAAAAAGTCCCCTGAAGTTGTTTTGGGAAGTTCACATTCGTTGCTAAGAGAAGCAATCGATGCCAGTGAGATTCATGGAGAGTCGGGGATGGATGGCTATGATTTTCCTGAAGCTACTATTTTTGCGGATGAATCCCAAACCGCTGTTGCAGCGATGCATGAGATCGTGAGCCAAGAAGAGCAGACGATTCTAGTTGGGATCGGCCCCTTAACCGATATCGCGTTGTTCATTCATCTTTATCCCCAAGATTTGCCGAAGCTTGATCGCATCGTTGTGATGGGCGGCAGCTTAGGGCGAGGAAATTATGGTGTGTTGTCTGAATTTAATTTTGCCGCCGATCCGGAAGCGGCAAAGATCGTTTTCAACAGCGGCGTACCGATCCAAGTAGCGCCATTAGAAGTAGGCAATCAAGCCAAAATCATGCCAGAAACTACAGATAAGATTCGCAACTTCGGAGAAATCGGTAAGATGATCCATCAATTATTTACGAACTATCGCAGCGGCAGTTTGGTATCAGGACTAAATATGTATGATGCGCTGGCAATCGCTTTGATTCTAAAGCCGGAGATGTTTGAGCTTGTTTCTACTAGAGTTGAGATTGAAACAACTCCATCATTGAGCTATGGTGCATCACTAGTTGACCTAGAGAACTATTTGCATTTACCAGCAAATGCGGAAGTGGCGACTAAGGTTGATCCAAAGCAGTTTGAACAATGGTTTGTTGAGACTTTGGCAAAAACAATGAGCTAAAAAAGGAATAAACTATTTATACAGACAGTAAAAGCGTAGGCCGATTTTTTCGACCTACGCTTTAGTCATTAATGATACGATCGATACTTAATACCGCACCGGTTTTAGCATCAGCTTTAAATTCATAAGCGACCAAGTGATCATCTTCTGTCCGAGTGATTCCGCCAGAAAGAATATCCATCGTGATAGCGAATTTTTGCATGGGCTCAGTGTCGAAGGAAATCCAAGAGCCTTCGATTGGTCCTTCTTTCAGAAAAGCCGCTTTGATTTGATCCAGGACCTTGTCTGGGGACATTTTTTGTTTTTTTCGATAATAGTGATTTGCTGCGATGCCTGCAGCTAAACCGATCGTTGAACCGATAGCCAAGCCTTGCGCGAATCTTTTTGTTTTCTCCATAGCATAGACCTCCTTGTTTGTCGTTCATCTATTTTCTAGTCAAATATAGTTTTGTGTGTACGCCTTATTTTACCATTGTTACAAACGAATTTGAAAATTATACGTCATTATTTTAGATAAAAGGGAATGATTATAGGAATGGGAGAGTTCGCTTCTTTCTCAAAAAGAATGAAAAGTGTATAATCAGAGGTAGTAAATGAAAAGGTCGTGACGCTATGATTATCCCTAAAAGTATTGAAGAGTTAGCTGGTTATGCGGAAAAAGGCAAGAATGTGTTTTTCTTTACTGCTGATTGGTGCGGCGATTGCAACTTCATCAAACCACAGATGCCAGAGATCGAAGCAGCATTTCCGCAGTTTCAATTTATCCAAGTCGATCGGGACGAATATATTGATGTGGCAGCCGAGTGGAATATCTTTGGGATTCCTAGTTTTGTCGTAATCAATGACGGAGAAGAATTAGGTCGATTAGTTAATAAAAATCGCAAAACAAAAGACGAAATCGCTGGCTTTTTGCAACGAGTAGAAGGGTAGGAGATTGTTATGTTTACACAATCATATCAAAACATCTTAGTCGGAATTGACGGCAGCGATCAAGCCATGGAAGCCTTCAAAAAAGCGCTGGCTGTGGCAAAACGTAATCACGGAACTGTTTATGTGGCCAATGTGATCGATCATCAAGTCTATACGTTCATGAGTTATTCGCCTTTAAATGAAAATATCATGGATCAATTAACCGCCGATGCGAAAAATCTGATCAATGAATGCAAAGCCTTTGGCAAAGAATATGGCTACAACAAGATCGAAGGGATTATCGCCTATGGATCAGCCAAAGAAGCGATGGCGAGAACCCTGCCAGAGAAATACGACATTGATTTAGTGATGGTTGGACAATCGGGGTTGAATGCGGTAGAACGCTTCATGACCGGCAGTGTTGCCAGCTATGTGATCAAAGAAGCCTTATGTGACGTGTTGATCGTTCATCCAAGTGCCGAATAAAAGCTGGCTTGACCAGCTTTTTATTTTGAAAAAAAGAGGATCGGGATGGATTGGCAAACTCGTTAAAATTGCTTTTTAAAGTTTGCTTCTTGCTGATGAAGTTTGTTTGCTGAGCTAGAAATGAAAAAAATCTCATGCAAAAGTCCTGTCAGATTTGTTAAGATACGAGAGGAATACGACTGGAGGTAAAAACGTGATTTTTGCGTATAATAAACAAAATGTCGGCGATACCTTAATGGTCATCGTCAAAAATGATGAAAACAAGGAAAATTCTGTCGAACGAAAGGGCACGGTTGCCCGTGTTCAAACAACCGATGGGAAAACTGTCGCTTGGAACTTTTTCAATGTTTCAGACTACTTAACCATTCATGGCAATGGACAAGTTGAGCTATCAGAAAAAGATATTGAAGTCTTGAATGAACAATTAAAGCAATCCGGTTTTGAAGAACGCTTGGTGGCAGATCTTTCACCAAAATTTGTTGTGGGCTATGTAAAATCGTGTATTGATCACCCGGATTCAGATCATTTGCATATTACCGAGACAGAAATTGACGGTGGAGAAACGTTGCAAATCGTTTGTGGTGCTCCTAATATCGAAGCTGGACAAAAAGTCGTTGTCGCAAAGCCTGGCGCGATGATGCCTGATGGACAAATGATTTGGCCCGGCAGCTTACGCGGCGTAGAAAGCTTTGGCATGATCTGTTCAGCCAGAGAATTGCATTTACCAAATGCGCCTGAGAAGAAGGGCATTTTAGTATTGGCTGAAGATGCTAAAACTGGTGAGAAGTTTGAAGTAGGGAAATAAAAAAATCTCTGTTTTGACAGTCGACTGGCTGTTAAAACAGAGATTTTTTGTATGAGCAGGAAAATTTTTATTCGCTAAAAGAACGTTTAGGATGTTTTTTCTACCATTTAAGATAAAACGACTCAGTATTGTTGTGTGAAATGGTACACTCAGAAAAAGTTTATTCGAAGGAGGGAGAAAAATTGCTTTTATTTCTATTCGTTTTATCACTTATTAGCCTAGTTTTGTCTTTCATGATGAATACTAGAATAAAAAAACAAGCTTTAGAGACATCATTTGGCATAATCGCCTTTATTCAAGGTGGAACTTTAGGTGCGTTAGTAATAATATTATTGATCTTGTTAATCAAAGGAAGAACCTTAGGGTAAGATCTCTATTTTTGAATTTCAAAAAAAGAACGCATCTACTCAGGCTGTAAGTAGATGCGTTTGATTCTTTTTAGTTCCCTTGTTGCTGTGAGTTCAATTTCAAAGAATTGGCATCAATACTTAATTTAACAGAAACCGTTTCTTTTTTATCCTTGCGATAATAAGTGATTTTCACGGTATCGCCAACTTTGTGTTTGTACAATTCAGATTGCAATTCGACGCCAGTTGAAACGTCTGTGTCATCGATTTTGGTAATCACGTCGTATTTCTTCAAGCCCGCTTGATCCGCTGGGGTAGAAGATTGAACGTTGTTAATTACGACCCCTTGGGTAACAGAGCTAGGGACTTTGACGATCTCGCTGACTTGTTCCGTCGATAGATCAGACAGGTTGACCATTGTGATACCTAAAGCTGGGCGAACCACTTTGCCGTCTTTTTCTAATTGGTTGATAACATTCACGACATCGTTACTTGGGATGGCGAAGCCGATTCCTTCCACACTAACATTTGATTCCGTTTGAACAATTTTACTTGAATTGATTCCGATTACTTGTCCAGCCATATTGACTAATGGACCACCGGAGTTCCCAGGATTGATCGCCGCGTCTGTTTGGATCGCGTTGATATTCACCGTTTGACCTTCATCATTTTGGTTGACGACTTGACGATTCAAGGAAGAAATAATCCCCGATGTTACGGAATTTGCATATTGAGAGCCTAAAGGAGAACCTAAGGCGATGGCTGGTTCTCCAACTTTTAGATTGTCAGAATCACCAAAGGTTGCTGGTTTGATATCTGCCACTTTGTCTGATTCGACTTTTAAGACAGCCAAGTCAGTATAAGAATCGGTTCCCACCAAGGTTGCTTTAACTCTTGAACCGTCTTTCAACAAGACTTCTAAACCATCCTGTTTTTCCACCACGTGATTGTTGGTTACGATGTAGGCTGTTTTGCCCTCCAGCTTGTAAATGACCCCAGAACCCTCTGATGTTTCTTCAAGCTGTCCGCTATCTTCCTGTGACTGTTGATTGTCATTTCCGCCGAAAAAGTCAGAGAAGCCGCCTAAACCACTTTGTGACTGTTGTTTTTGCAAGTTGATAACAGAGACAACCGCATCTTGTACTTTACTAGCCGCATCAGTAATATCTGAATTTACATCCACCTTCATGTTGCTGACTTTTGTATTACCAGCACTTGGTGAACCGCTAGCATTTTGGTTATTCGGTGCAAGCAGCGAACCATTCGCTACATAAAAAATCCCAATTGTTAAAACAGCACCAAGAACACCGCCTAATAAGCTGGTCCCAAAGCGCCTAAAAAAACCTGGAGATTTTTTTGGTGTAATATCTTTTCTCATCATATTTACTCCACCTCTACTGTGTTATACGTTATATTAAGTATAGTATTTTATTGTAAGGTAAGTCTACTACAGCGATTTGACTTTTTTATGAAAAAGTTTCGTAGGAAAATATAGATAAATGATGAAAAAACTTGTTTTCCACAAGATTAGTGGAAAACTAAGGAAAAAGTTTGTTAATTGATTTAGTTTTTTTATCCACATAAATGTGGATAAAGTGGATAACTCGGTGGAAAACGTATGTTTGTATAGAGGATTCCTTACAAAAAGGGAATCAATATCCGAAAAACTGTGGATAAACCTGTGATTAGTGTGCATAACTACGTGGAAAAAGACAAAGACTTCTGTTTTTAACTGTTTTGATCGGTGGAAAAGTTTAATAAGCAAAAGAAACTATAATGAAAAAGGTGAAATATGATGAACATCAAAATTATTTCTGTGGGAAAATTAAAAGAAAAATATCTCGTTCAAGGAATTTCAGAATATACGAAGCGCTTATCGAAGTATTGCAAGATCACGCTAGTCGAAGTCCCAGATGAGAAGGCCCCAGAAAAACTCAGCGATGCCGAAATGATCCAAGTCAAAGAAAAAGAAGGAGAACGCATCCTTGCGAAGATCAAAGAACAAGAATACGTCTTCGCCCTAGCCATCAATGGCAAAAATCCTAGCAGCGAAGACTTCGCTGCCACGCTAGACAAATTGCAAACCAGCGGCAAAAGCCAATTCGTTTTTGTCATCGGCGGCTCACTAGGATTAAGTGATCAAGTCCTAAAACGCAGCAATGCGCAGATTTCATTTGGCAAGATGACTTATCCACATCAACTGATGCGGTTGATTTTGGTGGAGCAGATTTATCGGGCATTTAGGATTAATGCGGGGGCTCCTTATCATAAGTAGGGATATAGAACACAATAAAAGGAATCGTGCTTGATATTATCGAGTACGATTCCTTTTTTATTGGAAAGCATGAGTAAATGATTAATTGCATTTTATATGGTTTAAACCGCCACGTTTTTTCAGCTGTTTATAATAGCTGAGGCGATCGTTGCGGAGGGGCGTAACTAAAGCAATCCTAGGATTAATATTAATGTAATTCAGTATAAAATTATATTAAGGCTTAGTAATACTTATTTCATTGTCTTTTTAGATGGAATTTGAAGAGATCAATCACAGCATAAGGAAAGTCATAAAAAGTGTGATGCAATTTGAGGGATGCATCGTTATAATTATATATGAAAAAGGAGGGGTATAATGTTAAGTAATAATATTCGAAATATTTATAGTTACGTTTCAAAGTCCTCAGTCAAAACTCCATTAAGGAAAGCAGTTTCGATGTCGAAAATTGATTTATCAATAAACGAAATACCTATGTATGTGGAGAAGTTACTAAAAGTTCCATACTATAACAAAGAAACCATATCAAACGCGCCATTTCCTGATACTCTTAATGAGTTAGGAAGTATTCCTTACTATTATAGTAGCCTTTCTATAGAGAAAGAATTGATTTGGACAGCATCGTTTCTGCAGCATTACAAAAAGGAATTGGATCTTTTTCTGAAGTTACGAGAAGAATATTACCATTCGTTGCTTCTAGGTGACAAAGAAACTGCAAGAGTAATGTTGAATAAAATAGAATCAGATATAGGCGTCTCTATGTGGAGCTTACAAAATAAAATATTTTTATTACAGGAGATTGATGGGTTAGAAAAACATAAAGAGTATGTCGGTGATATTCTAGGTGAAGATTCTAAAATTGAAATGACGGTTCAATTTGTTTTTTCATATTTGACAATATTGATAGAAGATAACGTTTCTGCAGACAAGTATATATCCCGCGTTAATGAAATTATTCAACATTTAAAAAATGAAGATAACCCGACTACGTTCATTGACTATCTAGTTTATAAACTGAATTTTGAAACTCAACCTAACTATGATTTTTTATCCTCACTTGTTTTTGAGAGTAAGATGTCAATGGTGGATCGCTATTGCACCTTTATCAAAGTTTTAAGATTGATCCCAATAAGCGAGCTTTCCAATGGATGTGTTCAATTATTGTCAAATTTATTAGAAGATTTCGATGAGGTACAGTCCATTCTTAAAGCTGGAACGAATTCTGATAGCAATTTCCTTGAATGTTTAGATCTTTACACAATTGGAGATTATGAATCTTCAATAGAAAGGGTACTAGAATATTTAATAGAGCAGCCGACAAGAACCGATTTTTACCCTCTTTTAGTGAAAGCCATTATACGAAACAACCAAAAAATTGATGATATCGTTAAGATACCTCAGAAGAGTGTTCTTTATGATATCTTAAAAGGATTTTATGAAATATATTTGAGTACTAACAAATTTGAAGATTCTTATAATGATATAAAGAAAATTACTTTTCTATTCTCTAATGATTTGTGGTCTTGGCAGGTTCGTGGTCTACTTGAAGAAATTCGATTAGGAGAAGGTTTAGGATCTGAGAACGTTTTTATTTCAAGTTATTGGAGAAATGTAAGAACTGATAATCCCTTACTTATATTAAAGGGGGGAGATAACGATGCACACACATTAAATTCTTTTCTGGGAATACTTGAGCAACATGAGGACAGCATCACACTTCAGATTGCCGATGCATTACTTAATAATGATGATAGTTTTATTTCGTCATTAGATATTCCAGACTACAGAAAACAAAATTTTCTATCAAAAATTTTCTTCCGAAAAGGTGAATTTGAAGATGCAGAAGAAAATTTTGAACAGTTAATTCAATCAAAAGATTTTGATTCAAATGTTAAGGGTTATCAAGGGTTTATTAATCTCGCTATAGAGCAGCAAAAGTTTGAGAAGGCTGTTAATTTGTTGGTCAATATGGTATTAAAAGATAATAAAATTATTCAACAATTGTCATTAAACTCACTTTTAAATTGTATAGAAATTAAAATGAAGAAAGAAAAATACAATAGCGAATTATTGAAAGACATTTCTTTACCCATACTTTATGCTATTTATTCTCAATACTATTCACACGATAAAGATAATATGATTCATGTTTTTTATGAAGAATATTTGATGGCTCACGGAGTGACTAAACCCTCAGAATTAAGTGAAGAGAATTTCATTGGAGTACCTAGAGAACTTGTCGTTTACTTTTATAGAAATGTTTGTATAGAAAATATCATGGATAACTCAATGTACTTTGAGACTTCCGAGAGTATTAGAAATGAACGTATCAAAATATGTAAAATTTTAATTTCATTAGATCCATCATCTGAAGAAGCATATTTGGATGAAATAAAAGAAATAACCAGAAAACAAATTATTCAGCGTGGAATTCTTGAAGTTGAGCAAAGTAAAATTATAGTTGACACTTCAGGAATAATGAAGGCTTTGGAAAAAAATCTGAGAGAGAATTTTGAACGCTATAAAAGTTTCCTCGCAGGAGACATAAAGGGATACACAAGTAAACCAAAATATATTCATATTTCTCTAGATGAGGAGTATGATACTACAGTCAAAGTCATGATGCCTTCTGATGAAAAACGTAGATTGTTTAATACAATAGTTTTCGAATTACGAGATAGTTTTGTAAGTAGCAACGAATACGGTTTAGATGGATACTTAAGTGTAGGAATAAGACACGGAACTCTATCTGGTCAATTGCGTTCACAAATTGAAGTTGAAGAATTAATTACAAAAAAAGATAGTGAAACGGACAAATATGAAGTTTCACCAAAATGGATTTCAGAAATTTATAATAGTAACTCTTCACGACTGGAAAGAACACTAGATAACTTTGGAAAAACAGTAGACTCTCTTATAAAAAAACTTAAAGATGATTGGATTCAAATTCGCACTGAAACTTCAATTAAGAAAAAAGGTCTTTTCGATTTCAGGATGTATATAAATGAATTGGAGTTTCTTGAGTCTCAAGTTAGTGTAGATACAACATATGAGGAAGTAGTAGAGTTAATAATGACTACTTTATGGGAGAAAACAGATAAAAGTTTAGAAGATGTAAGACGCCACATTGTTGGAGAACTTTCTGTAGATTTTGAAGAGGCGTTCAATAAACTTGTTGAAGAAATTGATTCATTGAAAGATATAATGGATATTTCGAATATTAGAAAGAGTGCATTACAGGCTAAAACGTCAACTCAATATGAATTGCAGAAGATTGCTTCTTGGTTCAGTAGAAGCAATAGCACTAAATCCACTAATTATGATATTGGCCTCCCTATAGATATAGCTTTAGAATGGACGAAGAATATTTATAATCAACAATCAATAGAACTGACTAAATTAATCCCGCAAACAGAAATGAAGGGAGATACACTGAAGGGACTTACGGACATTACATTTATTTTATTCGATAATATTATTAAGCATTCAAAGATCAATGGTGCCATACCTGTAACGATAGAACTAAAAAAAGATAATGATAAAATTCGTCTTATATGTGAAAATAAAATAAACTCAGACATTATTACTGTAGAAAACAAAGAAAAATTAGATGATATTAGAAAAAAAGCAATGAATAACCTCGAATATGTAAAAAAAGAGGGTGGATCAGGTTTTCACAAAATTGCTAAAATATTATCTATCGATTTCAATAGTAAAGAATCGAATGCAATTAACTTTGACTATAAAGACAATGATACTTTTTCTGTCGAAATTGTAATTGATAGTGGGGGGATTGGTGTATGAACGTTTTGATAATAGAGGATGATAAAAATAAAGTATTGCAAGTTAAGAACTTTTTGATTAAAAGGTATCCAGATATAAAAATTACGGATCGATTTTCTTATCAGTCAGGATTGATGGATATGTATAAAAATGATTATGACGTACTTCTTCTTGACATGAGTATGCCAACATTTGACATATCAGAATCAGAAAGTGGCGGAAGATATCGACCATTTGCTGGATTGGAAATATTGAGTCAGATGGATCGTAGAGGTATTGAGACGCCAACAATAGTAATTACTCAATTTGAGCAATTTGGTGATTTAGAGAATCATATTTCATTAAAGGAACTACGTGTGAAAATGGAAACAGAATACAATGATATTTATATGGGAACAGTTTATTATAACTCTGCCGAAAATAATTGGATGACTGAACTAGAAAATTTACTATCAGGGGTTTGAAAATATGAGAATTTTATTGATTGAAGACGACACAAAAAAAATGACCAAAATTGCCAAAATTATAAATGAAAAAACTGATACTACAGCTTTGATTGATACAGCTGTGTCCTTAGACCATGCAAAAAAAGATCTTTTAAAAAATTTATACGATTTAGTTGTTTTAGATATTCAATTACCCGGAAGGATTGGAGAAGATGTTATAGCCGATGGAGGAGTTAAACTTCTTGAGGAGATTAGCATGGGTAGATTTAAAACGCCTATGCATATAATTGGCATAACTGCTTATGAGGATACGTTTACCACTGAATCGGAGAAGTTCGATGATATGTTGTACTCTTTAATCCATTATGATGAGAGCAATAACACGTGGGAAAAAAAATTATCAGTAAAGATAGAGCAAATTATGAACAATAATCTTTCTAATCAAGTAGAAACTTTTCATGACTACGATTATGATGTTGCACTTCTGTGCGCGCTTGAAAAAGTTGAGTTAGAAAGTTTGCTAAGTATTAAGGAGTATAATTGGGAAATAATGGATGTGGTTAGGGATGAAACCACCACATATTATTCTGGAAAACTTGAAACAAATTCTGGGAAGCAAATCCGTCTTATAGCTGCTGCGGCCAATCAAATGGGGATGGTAGCATCAGGAGTTTTATCAACAAAAGTAATCGCACTTTTTAAACCAAGATATGTAATTATGCATGGAATAACTGCAGGCGTTAGAGGAAAAGTAAATTTAGGTGATATAATAGTAGCCAGTAATAGTTGGGATTATAATAGTGGGAAAATTGAAAGAAATACTTCGGGAGAAGATACATTTATGCCGGATAGTTATCCACTAAGATTAGATAGTCAGATTGCTAGAAAGTTTAGATTAATAGCCAGTGATCATACTTTACTCGCAGATATTAAAAATAAGTGGCCAGCGTTAAAACCAGAAACATCTTTATCTGTGGCAATAGGAGATTTAGCTTCTGGAGGAGCCGTTATTGCCACTCCTGCTATAGTTGCAAATATTAAAACTCATGCAAGAAAAATACTTGGTATTGAAATGGAAGCATACTCAGTTTTTCTTTCTGCAGATCAAGCACTACTTCCAAAACCAGTTCCAATCGTTGCAAAGTCAGTTTGTGATTTTGCAGATGACGATAAAAATGATAGCTATCAGAATTACGCAGCGTATACAAGTAGTCAGATCGTTTATCACCTTATAAAAACTGAGTTAGACTTTTGATAGTATAGGATTTTTTACAACGAATTAAGTAATTGTAAAAAATCCTTATTTTAAATGTTCGAAATACAAGTAACTCCAAGCTATATTTCCTATTCAGATTCATAAATAGTGTATGGTTAAGACTAAATCTTATATGTCACTTGCTTCGTAACACTCTCTTTCTCAGTTATTCCTATTGAAGAGGAGTACAAATATCATTCACTTATGATACGCGGAGCCGTATCATAAATGATGATATTTTTTATGTTTTAACAGTATAGGATGGATTATAAGGTGATAGCGAGAAGCTAGAAATGATTAAAGAGGGCTGTTGATACAATCAATCAGCCCTCTCTAATTCTATTGTTCTGTTGATTCTTTTTTTCTTCGTTCATTATAGATCTGTTTAATTACGTAAATCCCAATGAACAAGGCAAACATACTCAGTAAACCAAACATAACTTTTTGACTATTGCCTGTTAAGTTGCTTCCTACATATGAATAAACAATAGTTGCAGGCAATTGTCCTAATCCAGTAGCAATTAGAAACGGTATTGGTTTGATCGCCGTTAACCCAGCGGCATAACTAATAAAATCAAAAGAGATAAAGGGCAACAACCGACAGATAAGGATCGTGTGTTTTCCATATCGGTCAAAGTATTCATCTAATTTCTGTAAGGAAAAGTTTTTATTTATTTTCTCTACGACATCTCTACCAGCGATCCGAGCAATATAGAAGCACAGTAGGGCTCCAGCCATTGCGCTGCTCCAAGAAAGAATTGCTCCTTGCCACCAACCGAACACCGCTGCGTTTGCAAAGGTAATCAAAAATGCAGGTAATGGTGCGATTACTGATTGAAACATCATTAGTAGAAACGAAATCAGGATTGCCCAAGCACCAAATGATTTTATATAGCCAATAATACTTTCGACACTCATTGAACGAAACAGCATCAATACTTGAGTAAGTTTTGATTTGAAAGCAGGGACGTACATGAAGCTAATGATACCTATTAATACGACTAGTATTAGTATAATTCTGGCTAGTTGTTTCTTATTGAACTTCTTCATTATTTTTCAACATCTTCTACTTTAGCCCAACGATAGAAGGAGCCATCGTAGTTTTTAACGTTTTTGAATCCGCACATATCCATTACTAATTGCGTGTAGGCTGAACGAATACCTGCGGTACAGTAAGTCACGATTTTATCATCTTTTGACAAGCCAGCATCTTCAAATAATTTAGTTAATTTCTCATTACTCTTTAGAGTACCATTTTTGTTGAACATATCAGTGTATCGAACTTGGATTGCTCCAGGAAGATGGCCGCCTTTTGCCTCACCGTATAATACTTCACCATCGTATTCTTCATCTGCACGAACATCGACAATTTTATAGTCATCATAATCTGCTTTGAGTTCATCTGTTTTGATCATATGATCTTGGTTCAGAGAATCTATCTCAACGTCTACAGGTTTTAATTCAGTTCCGCCTTTATTCGTTTTTATTCCCGCATCCTTAAGCGCTGAGAAACCGCCATCGACCATTTTTACATCTTTATATCCAGCAGCAAGCAACTCCCATGCGATCCGGCCATCGTCACCCCAACCTTCTTGAGCAGAAGCGAATAGAACGACTTCTTTATCTTTATCGATCCCTTTTTCATCAAGACGCTCAGCTAATTTTTTAGGCTCTAAAACTAAGCCCCAATTTTCGTCACCAGAAGCCCCGCTTTCTACATCTGCTAGATATTGCCAGGCCATTGGAACAGCTTCTTTTACTGTCCCTTTCTTGGCAGCATCATCACCTCGAGCGTCGATCAGAATGATATCATCAAGGTTATCCTTTACGTAATCTGCATCAACGGTATATTCTCCCTTAAAAGTCGTTTTAGGACTAGTTGCTTCTTTAGTTGAATCGTCTGTAGCATCATTTGAACTTCCACAACCTGTAAGAGTTAATCCTAAAGCCAGTACTGCTAATGTTAAAACTTTTTTCATAATGATCCTCCTAATGTATTGATTTGATCATTCAAATCAACCAACAAATAAAAAATACGATAACACCAAAAATAAATGAAAAACGATTCCTTCCAAACCGGAAGACATCCACCTACAATAATTCAACGCACAAAAAAGAAACATACGTATTCGTATGTTCTCCAGAATAATCCTCTAGTAGTGATTGATTTCACATTAAATAAAAGAATAGATTTGGAGGGAAGGATTCATTTACATTCTTAGAAACTCTAAGTTTACCAGTTACTCATTGTCATAGATGCAATGCAAACATTTCCTTCACCTCCAATTGTTTTTACGGCAGTCTTCATGTAGAAGTATATAAAAACGTTTTCTTGATTACAATACCAACTTATTCTTATTTCTATAAAAGAATAAATTATCAAAAAAAGAAAAAGACAGAAACCATTGACAATACATAGATGATCATCTATATTCTATATATAGACAGATATCTATGTAAGGAGGCATATACATTATGAACTATGTTGAATTGTCCGTAATGTTAAAGGCACTCGCTGATCCCAATCGTTTGAAAATCGTGGACCTCTTGTCAAATGGTAGTTTATGCGCATGTGATATCTTAGAGCATTTTGATTTTACTCAGCCAACTCTTTCGCATCATATGAAGGTGCTAGAGAAGGCCGGAATCATTTTTGTGACAAAGAACAAAAGTTGGCATCATTATTCGTTAGAGTTAGATTTTTTGAAGCAAGAAGTGGGTGTACTTGAAGAAATTCTCTCTATTTCAACAAGTGTGGAAGAATCTTTGAGTTAGTTGGGAGGAGTATTAGATGTGGGAATGGGTTAGTGATCAAGTTTTTAAAATGGTCTGGCTGAACGATTTAGCTGGTAGGTTGTTGGAGTTTTTCGGGATGTCCTTGGACAGTAAACTTGGAAGTAGTCTGCAATTTTTTATCTTTGATACGATAAAGATTTTCATTCTATTGTCCGTTTTGATTTTTACAATGGGAGTAATCCAATCCTTTTTTCCTCCTGAAAAAACGAAAGTCATACTTGGTGGTTTGAAAGGTTGGAAAGGGAATATCTTGGGAGCTTTACTTGGAACTGTGACTCCTTTTTGTAGTTGTTCTAGTATTCCGATCTTTATTGGTTTTACTACTGCTGGGCTTCCATTGGGCGTGACATTTTCTTTTTTGATTTCGTCGCCTATGGTTGATATTGCTTCAATAATACTGTTGATGTCCTTCTTTGGAGCTAAAATAGCAATACTGTATGTAATTGTAGGTCTGTTTTTGGCAGTTATTGGCGGTACGATTATTGATAAACTAGGAATGGAAAATGAGATCCAAGGCTACATCAGAAAGATGGAAGACGCTGCAACCTTTGTCGAAGAATTGACTTGGAAAGATCGTTTCCGTTTTGGTGTTGAACAAGTTAAGGAAGTAGCCGGAAAAGTTTGGCCTTATGTAATCATTGGCGTAGGTATCGGGGCAGCTATCCATAATTGGATACCAGAAAGCTTTATTCAAACTGTACTAGGAAAAGACAATCCATTTGCGGTCGTTTTAGCAACGGTTATCGGCGCACCAATTTACGCGGATATCTTTGGAGTGCTGCCTATTGCGGAAGCTCTTTTCAGTAAAGGAGTTCCAATAGGGACACTAGTATCATTTATGATGGCAGTTACCACACTGTCATTACCATCATTGATTATGTTGAGTAAGGTTGTAAAACCGAAACTATTAGCATTATTCATAGGTATATGTATGGTTGGCATTTTACTTATTGGATTTGCTTTTAATTTATTACCAATTTAGAAAATGAAAGGATGAAGGAAATGATTATCAAAGTTTTAGGACCAGGTTGTAAGAATTGTCAAAATCTAGAAAAAAACGTAAAAGAGGCACTCGATTCGTCGGGTAAGGAAGCGGAAATCGTAAAAGTTACAGACATGATTGAGATCCAAAAGTATGGTGTAATGAGAACTCCAGGATTGGTTATTAATGACAAAGTAGTTGTATCCGGACGAGTCCCTAAAGCGAAAGAAATTAAAGAACTACTCGCTTAATTGAGCTATAGTTTACAACCAGATTTAAAGAGTGTGTCCTTAAAAATGTGCTCCTCAAGCAAGAAGTAGCCATCAGACTTGAAGAACCTTTTTACTGGATTAGGACGCACTCTTTATTATGAGTAAATTCTATTTGAGTATACATATTACAAAATAAAATAATTGATTATTGAACAAAGAAACTCTTGACAACACATAGATGTACATCTATATTGTAAACATAGATGAGTTTCTATGTAAGGAGGAATAGGATTATGAATTATGAAGATATGTCCAAAACATTAAAAGCACTTGCTGATCCTAAACGGTTGAAGATCATCGATCTTTTGTCATGCGGCAGTCTGTGTGCTTGTGATATCTTAGATCATTTTGATTTTACACAGCCAACACTTTCTCATCATATGAAAGTATTGGAGAAAGCTGGAGTCGTTCTTGTAACGAAGGAAGGTACTTGGCATCATTATCAACTAACTGATGCTTTTATCGATCAATTTATGGGTTCAATGATGCAATTATTCTCTGCTAAAGATGATTGCATTTGTAAAAAAATAAACTGTGATTGTAAAGGAGAAAAAAGTGATGAAAAAATTGGAACTATTTGAACCAGCCATGTGCTGTTCAACAGGAGTCTGCGGTCCATCAGTGGATGAAGAATTATTAATGGTGACCTCAGTCTTTGAAACTTTCGAAGGGATTGATTCAGTGGATGCCTCTCGTCATAATTTAACGAGCGATCCAGACGCATTTGTGAATCAACCAACAATTTTAAAATTACTCCAAGAAAAAGGAAATGACATTTTGCCAGTGACATTATTAGACGGCGAAATCGTAAAAGAAGGATCATATCCTACGCTTGAAGAGTTTGGAAAATATGGTGATGTTCATTTTGTCACTCAATCAGCAAATAACTCTGGCGGTTGCTGCGGCGGAAATAGTGGGTCCGAAGGCTGTTGCTAACAGCCTTCTTAAAGAAAAGTAAGGAGGAGATGTAATGCTTCAATATATTCCCCAAAAGATGGGATTAACTAAATATCTGTTTTTCACAGGTAAAGGTGGCGTTGGTAAAACAACAACTGCTTGTGCGACTGCAACATCTTTGGCGCAAGAGGGTAATAAAGTCATGTTGGTTAGTACTGATCCAGCTTCAAACCTGCAAGATGTTTTTCAAACCACTTTGACCAACAAGCCAACTGCGATTGATGGAATCGATAATTTGAAAGTAGCGAACTTTGATCCAATTACGGCTGCTGAAGAGTATAAAGAAAGTATCGTTGGTCCTTATCGTGGGATTCTTCCAGATAGTGCTCTAGTCAATATGGAAGAACAATTATCAGGATCTTGTACAGTGGAAATCGCTGCGTTTAACGAATTCGCGAACTTTTTGACCGATAAAGAGGTTGCAGAACAATATGACTATGTCATCTTTGATACAGCTCCAACGGGTCATACATTAAGAATGCTGCAATTGCCTTCTGCTTGGAATAATTTCCTTGATGAAAACACCACTGGGGTTTCTTGCTTGGGGCAATTATCCGGTTTGGGCGACAAAAAAGAGATGTATGAAAAAGCGGTAGAGACTTTGAGCGACGCCAGCCAAACGACTTTGATCCTAGTCACTCGTCCGCAAACTTTTCCATTGATTGAGGCGGAGCGTGCTTCAGAAGAGTTGCTAAAATTGGGAATCGAAAATCAAAAATTAGTTGTGAATGGTCTATTGATTAATCCTGATGACGCGATTTCTCAAGTAATCTACTCTGAACAACAAAATGATCTAAAAGAAATGCCAGAACCGTTGAGTAAATTTGACACTTATTTTATTCCACTTCGACCTTATAATGTTACTGGTGTAGATAAGCTTCAAGTTTTATTGAGCGATCAACAGCCTACCATTTTAGAACAGACACAAGAACATGCTGAGTTTCCTAATTTGGATGCGATCGTAAATGAGTTTATTCGCACAAATAAAAAGATTATCTTTACGATGGGGAAGGGCGGCGTTGGTAAAACGACAGTTGCAATTCAAATTGCTGAGAAGCTGGCACAATCAGGTAAAAAGGTTCATTTGGCGACAACTGACCCTGCTGATCATCTAAACTTGTTTCTTTCAAATAAGCTGCCAATTTCAATCAGCCATATCGACGAGGAAAAAGAACTAGAGGCATACAAAGAAGAGGTTCTTTCGAAAGCTCGCGAGACGATGGACGCGGATGATGTTGCTTATGTAGAAGAGGATTTGCGTTCACCTTGTACACAAGAAATCGCAGTATTTAGAGCTTTTGCGGAGATCGTAGATAAATCAGAAAATGAGATTGTTGTTATTGACACAGCACCTACGGGACATACGTTACTTCTTTTAGACTCTACTCAAAGCTATGCAAAAGAAGTTGAGAGAAGCTCAGGTGAAGTACCAATATCGATTCAAAAGCTATTACCAAGATTGCAGAACGGGAATGAAACGGAAGTATTAATGGTCACACTTCCTGAAACAACACCAGTTTACGAGTCGATGCGCTTGGATGAGGATTTGGATCGTGCAAAAATTGCTCATACATGGTGGTTAGTCAATCAAAGTATGTACGCTACAGATACATCCAATGAAGTGTTAAAGGCACGTGCTACGAATGAGATTGAATGGATTAACAAAGTAAAAGATCTCTCAGATGGACATTTTGCGGTAGCTGAATGGGTTCCAAACTTTGACGCAGAATTAGTTCATTAATTTTTTTGAATTTAATATAGATGAATCTCTATATAGGGGTTCATCTATTAATTTGCGAAAAATTCAGAAAAAAGAGTGAAAAAGTAATTGAGTCGCCTTTGGGTGTTGCTAGAATAGCCACCATAATACTAATTTGTAATTATGCATTTTTTAAAAAAGAATAGTACAAGCTATCTGATTGTAAGATTATTCTCATTCACTACCGGGAGCTAAATTTAATTGCTTTAGTGAATGTTGCTTTAACAGTAAAAAAATAGTTTAAAAGAAGGCGCAAGCCACTAGGAGGAAATAGATGAGTTCTGAAAATGATAAACAGGGTTTAGGTATTTTTGAAAAGTATCTAACGTTATGGGTAATTTTATGCATGGCTGCAGGAGTAATAATTGGGAAATTTTTACCGAGTGTTCCAGATACGTTAAGTAAGTTTGAGTATTATCAGGTATCTATCCCCACAGCAATCTTAATATGGTTAATGATTTATCCAATGATGTTAAAAATTGATTTCACCAGTATTGTAAGAGCCGCTAAAAAGCCTAAAGGATTAGTTGTTACCTGCGTGACGAATTGGTTGATCAAACCTTTTACAATGTATGCTATATCCGCATTTTTCTTCTATGTAGTTTTTAAAAATCTTATCCCAGTTGATTTAGCTAAAGAGTATGTTTCTGGAGCGGTTATATTAGGGGCTGCACCATGTACAGCTATGGTATTTGTATGGAGTTACTTAACAAAAGGGGACGGGGCATATACTTTAGTGCAAGTAGCGATCAATGATTTGATTATTTTGATATTGTTTGCACCGATAGTCGCTTTTCTTCTTGGTGTAGACAATGTTGTTGTTCCGATGGGAACGCTGCTTTTATCGACTATTCTGTTTGTTGTAGTGCCGTTACTTTTAGGTTTTGCTACTAGAGTGTTGATAATAAAAAATAAAGGCAAAGACTATTTCGAAAATGTTTTTCTAAAGAAATTTGATTCTGTTACAATCGTTGGTTTATTGCTAACGTTGATTATCATTTTTTCTTTTCAAGGAGAAAAAATACTGGCAAATCCAACGCATATTTTATTAATTGCAATTCCACTAACCATCCAAACGCTACTAATTTTCACTATAGCTTATGGATGGTCAAGATTTTGGAAGTTGCCTCATGAAATTGCTTCACCAGCGGGAATGATCGGGGCAAGTAATTTCTTTGAACTGGCGGTGGCAGTGGCTATTTCTCTTTTCGGACTACAGTCAGGTGCGACTTTAGCAACAGTCGTAGGAGTGCTGGTTGAAGTGCCTGTTATGTTGTTATTAGTAAAAATTTCCAATAATACAAAGTCATGGTTTGTGAAGTCAGATGAGATGACCAAAATGGATAATCTGTACAACTGATTAAGACGAAAGTTTTTAATAATTGTAGGGAGATTGATTAATTAGTAAGTCGCTGAGGAAATAAAGCTTATGTCAGAAGAAAAAAGAGTAGTCGCTAGATTATCAGGGATGTCAATGTCTTTTATTCTAGCAAAACTATTAAACTATCCAATTAGTATCGGAATATTTATCAACTTTATTACGCTAATTTTGGTACTCTATTTATTAGCAAAAAGGAAAGAAAGGCAAGAAAAATAGAGTCATGTGGTCGATTGGCCACATGACTTTTTACAGTAATAGTATTAGAACTAGTTTGTTTATGAAGAGGTTTATTACGAAAGGAAATTTTTAAATGGCAAATGCACTAGAAATAAAAAATTTGAAAAAGGTCTATGCAACTGGTGTCGAGGCATTACGAGGAATCGACTTACAGGTTGAAAAGGGTGATTTTTACGCTCTTTTAGGTCCAAATGGTGCTGGAAAATCGACAACGATTGGAATCATCACCTCTCTTGTCAATAAAACATCTGGGAAGGTAAAAGTTTTTGACTACGATCTTGATACTGATTTAGAAAAGGCCAAGCAGCAAATAGGTCTTGTTCCGCAAGAATTCAATTTCAATCCTTTTGAGACTGTTCAACAAATTGTAGTGAATCAGGCAGGGTATTACGGAGTTCCGAGAAAAGAAGCATTGAAGCGCAGTGAGAAGTATTTGAAGCAATCAAATTTATGGGAAAAACGTAACGAACGTGCTCGAATGCTCTCTGGCGGGATGAAGCGCCGGCTGATGATCGCTCGAGCACTAATGCACGAACCAAAGCTATTAATTTTGGATGAACCAACCGCTGGGGTGGATATTGAACTAAGACGTGAAATGTGGTCCTTCTTAAAAGAACTAAACGAAAATGGAACTACCATTATCTTGACCACTCATTATTTGGAAGAAGCTGAAATGCTTTGTCGAAATATCGGGATCATTCAATCAGGAGAATTGATCGAAAATACCAGTATGAAAGAACTTCTATCCAAATTACAGTTTGAAACATTTATTTTAGACCTTGCACCTCATAATGCAGCACCTAAGATAGAAGGATATACGTATTGTTTAGAAGATGACCTGACTTTATCAGTGGAAGTTGAACGAAATCAAGGAGTAAATGATATTTTCAATCAACTCAGCGATCAAGGAATGAAAGTTTTATCGATGCGTAATAAATCCAATCGTTTAGAAGAGCTGTTTTTGAAAATCACAGAAGAAAAAAGTCTTTCGGAGGGAACCAATGTTTAATCTTTATTTTACCGCGTTAAAAAGTCTTGCCGTTAAGGAAACCAATCGTTATCTCCGAATTTGGGTACAAACGTTAGTACCGCCTGTTATAACGACATCGTTGTATTTTATCATTTTTGGGAAAATGATCGGTGGTCGAATTGGAGACATGGGCGGGTTTTCCTATATGGAGTTTATCGTACCAGGATTAATTATGATGTCAGCAATCACTAGTTCTTACGCAAATGTCTCTTCGTCGTTTTTTTCGCAGAAGCTGCAAAAAAATATTGAAGAATTATTAGTTGCGCCAGTGCCAACTCATATAATTATCTGGGGTTTTGTTATTGGGGGACTTGGAAGAAGTTTACTTGTAGGAACCCTTGTAACGATTGTTTCTTTATTTTTTGTACCACTTAACGTACATTCATGGATTATTGTTATTCTCACATTGTTAATGACGGCGATCTTGTTTTCATTAGCAGGCTTAATAAACGGCGTTTTTGCTCAATCTTACGACGATGTATCAATAGTACCAACATTCATTTTACAACCTCTAACTTATCTAGGCGGCGTATTTTATGCGATTTCGATGTTGCCACCATTTTGGCAAGGAGTTTCAAAAATCAACCCGATTGTTTATATGATATCAGCTTTTAGATATGGATTTTTAGGGACGACCGATGTACCAATAGCCGTTTCAATCACAATACTTGTTCTGTTCATTTCAGTTCTTTATACTGTTTGTTACTATCTAGTTAATACTGGTAGGGGATTAAGAAGTTAATAGAATCATCAGTTTCACCTAACCACTTCTTTATAAGCCGTAATGATGCACAGAATAAAATAAGTCTATCAGAAATAGATTGAGAAACGAAAAATAGAAATTAGCTTTCCATTATTGATTGGAGGAAAATGATAGTGAAAAAAATTTACTTTTTATGTACAGGCAATTCGTGTCGTAGTCAAATGGCTGAAGGTTACGGTCACAAATTTTTATCTGATTCAGAGTTTGAGGTCAGAAGTGCGGGTATTGAAACACATGGACTGAATCCAAGAGCTGTGAAAGTCATGTCCGAAGACGGTATAGATATCTCAAAACAAACATCAGATTTGATTGATTTGGACTATTTTAACCATGCTGATTTAATTATTACTCTATGTGGTGACGCAAAAGACAAATGCCCAAGAGTTCCAAAAGGTGTCGAACATTTACATTGGGACTTAAAAGACCCTGCTCAAGCACAAGGATCAGAAGAAGAAATTTTAGCAGAATTTAGAAATGTCAGAGACATTATCAAGAATAATGTAAAAGGTCTATCTTCAATATAAGCCAAATTACAATTGTTTGATTGGGATTTACATTACCAAAAGAATGTATCATAGTATGATTATGTGCAAGACATCCGATTTAGGATAGTCTATGGATAGAAATATCTGTAATTCTTTTACCGAAGGAGGAAACCAATGGTTGTAGAGATTAGACAAATGGTAGAAAGCGATTGGCTTGATATTCGAAGAATCTATATTGAAGGAATAAAATCCGGTGAAGCTACCTTTGCAACTATTTCATCTTTACCGAATAGTTACATAGAGTGGCAAGCTGAGCATTCATCATTTGGTAATTTTGTAGCTGTAGAAAATGATAATGTAGTTGGATGGAGTTCGTTTTCACCTGTATCTTCAAGATGTGTTTATAGTGGTGTCGTGGAAATTAGCATTTATGCAGAAAAGGCTAGACGTGGTAAAGGTATCGGCAGTATTCTCATGATCAGTGCAATTAAGGCTAGTGAAGAAAATGGTATTTGGACGATTCAAGCGAGTATTTTCCCTGAGAATGAAGCCAGTTTAAAGCTACATGAACGGAATGGTTTTCGAATTGTTGGTAGAAGAGAAAAAATTGGAAAGCTTGAGGATACTTGGCGAGATACTTTACTTTTAGAACGAAGAAGCAAAGTTACAGGAATTGATTGAATAATTCCTTAGAAAAGCGTCTCGGATAACTTTTAGTTATGCAATTTTGCTTCCAGTTTCTCAATGAGATAGCTCAATTTACAAATATATATTATTACTATGAAGCCTAATCATCTTAATCGGTGATTGGGCTATTTTTGTACCTTAAAAGGAGGATTAAGCAGTGTTCAATACACAAGAAAATCGCTACATCACGAGAGGAGTGAATGAACAAGTACCAAAGGAAATACAGCAACGATGTTTTCAGCTGATTGATGACAAAGTAAAACAAGCAGAGGTTCAGCTAGATAATCTACAGATATTCGAGTTTAATCGCGATGCACAGAGGGGAACGATCACGATTATCCATCGGCAGGAAGAGCCATTCGTTATTGATTATCATGAATGTCGAATAACGGATGCTTTAGCAAATTTCCAAATAAAAAAGCTGTGGGTGATTGATGATCTTACACATCAGACTATGTTGTTACCGGAAGAGTATTGATCGCACATAGTAAGTACAAGAGTAAGAAATTTCAAAAATTAATAGAAAGAAGGACTTATTAATGAAGAAAAATGAACCACAAAAACGAGTAAACGTTGTGTCCTTACAACTAGTAAAAGAATCATCACTTTTATATGGCCCGAGGCGAATTACCAATACACGACTAGCTTATGAGCTTTTTGCCCCCTATTTAAAAGAGAAGGATCGAGAGCACCTGTATGTCGTTGGATTGAATACGAAGAAGGAACCAACATTTTTGAATCTGACATCAATAGGTACGATTAACCAAGCAATTGCAGTACCTAGAGATATTTTGAAACCAGCTATATTGGCAAACTCAACTAGTATTATTGTTGCACACTGCCATCCTAGCGGTGACACTGCAGCTAGCTACGCTGATATTGCTTTTTCTGAAAATCTCAGGAAAGCGTGCAAACTATTACAGATTGATTTAGTAGACCATTTAATTATAGGTTGTTCGACTGATAAGTATAGTTCTTTAAAGGAACAAGGCTATTTAAAGAATGAAGATTAACCCTAATGACGATCACTGGTCATTAGGGTTTTCTTTTTGCAGAGGGGACGGATCGAAATGTTACATCAAGCAATCAACATACTAAAAGAACAAACGGGGATTGAAACAACTGAAAAAGACTGGGGATTTGAATCGGTTACCGCTGAACGTGAAGAATTGGACCTGGCAATTATTCAGGTAAGCAACATGGAGTTACCAGTATTAGTTATGACTCATTTGTACGTGTACGTTGATCAAGAATCAGGAAAGGATTACGTGGTGTACCTCCTGACGGATATAAACAGTGAGCACGAACTTACTTGTGGGTTATTAATAGAAGGAAAGCTTCAGTGGTATCTAAATGGTGCCGCCTATGATTAGCCCTGAAATATGGAAAACGATAGCTGAATGCCTACAGGACATCCTATTGGCACTAGAGAAAAATGAAAGGATTGGTGACAACGATGAAGTGGTTCAGATTGATTGCGAAGATCGCAACAGCAGTGATTGTGACGTTGATTAATGCGCAAATTATTTAATAATGATAACAATAGAGAGGGTGAACACAATGATCGAGAAGAAATTGGAGATCGTAAAAACGGAAATTTGGCGAGACTCGGAAACACGTACCCATCGATATGTCTTTAGGCGAGAATGGGAATCCGCGAAAAAAGATGAAAAGACTGGTCCATTGGCAGTCGTGATAACCATTAGACCAAGTGATGTTGAACCATTCACTACAGATTTGACGTTATTTCTAATAGAACAAAATATTCGAAAGCTTGGGAACTACTCTGGTTTCCTAGCCGTTAATCTGTTTAGTTCCACAGAATTAACAACGGCATCTTCATTCGCGTCTAAAGGAACGGACGAGAACACGATGGAGACCTTAAGTACGGCACTCTCTCAAAAAGGGGTAGATACGATCATTTTTGCAGTGGGATCAGTAATTCAGTCCAATACGACTGCGATTGAACAGACTAAGGCGATTTACAATTTGCTTAATGCGAAACAGAAGAAAATGACGAAGGTGCTGACAGATCCCAATACTGGAAATTGGTCACATCCTTTGAACCCCTCCTGTAGGAAAGGCTGGAAATTGGCAGCTATTGATCCAAAAGTGTTTGATGCCAAAGAGTAACTCTTGCGACAAAAGCAAATAAATGTCGCAGAAAAAGACGCAAGATATGCTTTTTTGGAAGGGTTATTATTATTTTACTAGATGGTTTGAATGGAGGAGGGCAGATGAATGAGATCAATATTCAAGGATGGAACAAGGTGTATCGTGAGCTTGAAAAAGTTATTGGATTAGATGCAACACTAAGCTTATTTAAGGAATATCGTGGAATGCAGTTGAATCTACCAATCCGGTTGATCTCACGATCCTATATGTTGGAAGTGCTTCGGAATGAGTACACTGGATACAACAAGCAAGAGCTAGCAAGACGTTACGGGTATAGCCAACGCTCTGTAGAAAGAATGCTGAGAGAAATCAAGAATGAAAAAGTAGACGAGGTTAACGAGACGGAATATCCTCCGTACATAACCGATATAAAGCAACAAAAAAATGATGAAAGAAATGGGGTATGAAAATGTACGAAGAAACTAATAATGGAAGTGGACTCGGTAACTTGTTATTGCTTTTGGTTATAGTGGGTGTTCTGGGCTATTTATTTGTGAAAAAGATGTTGCCATGGATCAATCAAAAGTTAGACACAGATTTTAAATGGTACCATATACCATTGGCGATTGGGGCGGCTCTACTAGCAGTTGTTGGCCTGTATTGGTCAAGTGAAAGTAACAAGCGGTCAACCAATTCTGATTTAATGAATCGACTGAATAAGCTCTCGAATGAAGAATTGATGCGAATTGTGGACTCTGGAAATGATATGGCTGAACGGAATGCAGCAAGAACTATAATGGAGATGCGAATCAAACGGCGGAAAAATATGATTAATAAATAAAATTAACTGCCAGATCAGTCAGAATTAGCAGACTTTGAACTTGGACATCCGCTTTGACAAGCGATGCCCAAGTTCTTTTTATTAATGACTTTAGTCAGTTTCGCTCGCGTTAGCGAGTGAAACAAGAAAACCGCGCGTTTCTACGCGTGGACGAGATAGCTTTAGCGATAAAAACTCCTTTCGATATACTAATAAGTGGCTACCAACCGCTCATACTATCGAAAGGAGTTTTTCTATGTCATCAAATGACGACAAAAGTTTATCACACAGTCGGTAGAAATCATAGAAGCACATGCCATGCCAGATCATATTCATATGTTAGTTAGAGTGCCACCGAAAATAAGCATTTCAAGTTTCATGGGATTCTTAAAAGGAAGAAGCGCCACGCTTATCCATGAGCAGCATGGAAACTTAGTGTATAAATATGGGAATAAGAGTTTTTGGTCGAAAGGCTATTATGTAAGTACAGTAGGGTTAAATCAGAAAACAATTGCAAAATATAAAAGAGAACAAGAAGCAGAGGATCGAAATCGAGATAGCATAAGTAAAAGAGAATACGTCGATCCATTTAAAATGAAGAAAAAGAAATAAAGTAGCGAGCGATGAGCGGTTGGCGGTCTTTTAAAAAGCTCCATTTATGGAGTACGCGAGCAGTGACCTCTTCTAGAGGTGTTAAAAAGCCACCCGTTTTCACGGGTGGATGAGTTACTTATTAATCAGTTGAAGAGGAGTCAAAGTTTTCATCAAAATCATACCAGTCAATTTCATCCATGGTTTTAGCACCATAATAAAGTTGTAGATCTTTTGTAGAAAATTCAAAATTGTCGATTGGGTAATTCGCCACAAAAGCTCTACCGTAGGAACTATCTAGAATTTCAGATAGTTCATCTTCAAATTCTTGCTGTTTCAGTTTGGGTTCTGCGATTAATTTTTCAGTACCATTCTTTTGCTCGAACTTATCGATTTCCGTTTCAATAGTAGACAAATAAGCATCGAACTGATTAAACCAAAACTGAGCGATTTCTTCATGTCTATCTTTTGGCAATTGGCTTACCCTTTCAAAAAGGCTGTTTTCTTTTTCTTTCAATTCTGTTCTGATTTTCCATTCCAAATGTTGTACATATAGATTGAAGGCGTCAATGAAAGCAGTAAATGCCCCATTTTTTTCATCATCAGTACCTAGGCTTTTTCCTAATTGGACTGAAAATGCATCGAAAACATCAAACCACTCAGAATTGGTCATTTCCCCAATTTTACCGCTCCTAAATTTTTTATACGAAGCGATCTTAGGTGTGTCAATATCGTTTTCATAAAGTGAAATAAACTTAATAAACTCTTTGGATGTACTTCTGTCAAAGTAAGGAGTTTTTCCTTTATCATCGCAGCTTTTTGTGATTTTATCCAATTTTTTTTTCAGATTTTTATCGGAAATGACTTTGGTAAACTTATTCAAATCACGTTTATTTTTAAGCTCAGCAATTTTTGCGTCAATATCGCTTGTTTCGTGGAACGTTTGTAGCACTAGTTCACGTAAAATTTCTGTGTATGAAATAAGATCTTCGTTGTTCTGCAATGGTAACGTCATAATTAATCCTCCTAAAAATTTTTTTTAAGCACCAAATCGCATTTTGTAGTGAAACAATCTAATCAATACATATAACGTTTAAGACCAATCATTTATCATTGATTTTGTTGATAGCAACGTTGCGATTGATCAACAAGTAAGATTTGTCTGACCGCTGTGGATTCATCTTAATTGAAGACATCTGGATCGTCAAAAGTGAAATAAGCCCTTTGGTAAGCGCTTTCAATAAATTCGTTTTTTTTAAACTTAGAATCCATAAAAAGTGTTCAATATTGAAACTTATTGGAGTTAAATTTTCAGCTATCTGAATCAGGTTATTGAATAACAAGGTCATGATGATTATAGGGGTCTGAGGCTTGGAAATTAATTAAGGGAAATTTAATTTTTACATTAGCAAATCTACATGATGAAAACTAGTTGAAAGAATTTGCTAATAGAAAATAGGTTTGATGCGTTTAGATCATTGACAACTGAGATGAAACAGTATCTGTATAGAGACATTGTCAGGTAAATATTTACACTTTTTCTTAGAAAAAGCCTAGGAGGAAAAATAATGAACGATTTTTTAGAAGAAATGTGCAAGCAGAATAGCGATCCAGAATCTGAAACACTTTGGTCCATGGAAACGATTATTATGAGTGGTAAGATTCCAAAAGTAAAAACCGATTTAAAGAAAAATTTCTTTCAGTCCTTTTCGAAGGCTGTTATCACACCGGATGTGATTATTGTTGAAGGAGAAAATTATCGGGCTGAATTTGTGAATCGAACCACCAATTATGTCATTCCAACAGAAGTAGAACAAGTAAAAAATGCTTTAGAAAAACTTGCAGAGCTTTATCCGGCAGATGAGTATGGGGTCGAAAACATTGAGGTTTCCTGTGATGAAGGAGAAATCATACTCGCTAAGGAGTTCCCCCCAGAGGAACAACTAAATCCAGATAACGATTTTTATGATGTATTTGGATCGGAACCAGGAGATTTTTATTTCATTCAAAATGGTCATGATTCTGAGTATGAGTGGGTTGTTGGAAAGAATCAATTATTGGAGATTGGAAGCCCAATGCCGAAAAGTGAGAAAAAGAACGGACAAAATGCCTTTCATCTAATGGTTCCAAAGGATTATTGTCCATCAGAATTTTATCATCAAACGATTAAGTATGCGTACGAGCGTGATTTATTTGTAGATGAAGTTCTATGTGAATCAGATGGAGACGTTTTTTTTGACAAGCTAACTGAAAAAACCAACTCAATGTGTGAAAAGGATAGTCTGGCGATCAATGATTTTCAGGAATTAATAGAGGTGACATCGTACGATAGACTATGCATTCTTTTTTGTAATACGCCGGGAAAGGGATCCATTTTCATTTCTAATGAAAGAAATACTGAGTTTTTAAACTTTTGGAAAATCTACAGTCTCCAAGAATTTTCAGCGAATAGGCCTTTTATAAATAAGTTTCGAAAAGCTATTAGTGATTTAGAAGATTATATGTAGTTTCAAACTAAATCAAGCTACTACATTATTAAAAAATTTTCATCATCAATTAAAACTGATAAAAATGAATATCACGCTCAATTCTGTTCACAGAGGATTGAGCGATTGAATTGAAAATTAGTACTATTTTTCAATAAAAAAAGGAATGATTTTGAATGCCGAATTACATTTACAGCGGGCAAAGCGCGGAAGTTTTGCCGAGAATAATAAAAATCAAGCAAGTCACACACAGTAGCGATGGGAGAAAACTTTTCATCACAGGCGATGAGCTAGATGACACAGGCAACATGATTTTGCAGAACTCTCGGATTGAAATTTCCAAAAAGGGATTGGGTCAAGGCTTTAATTATTCAGTAGGTGAAGCAGTTGGAGCATGTTTGACAGCTTTTGGACAACCAGCAGGAAATAGTGGGGCGAAAAGCTTTGACCTCGATCAGCTCATAGGGACTGTCTGTATCGTTTTCTTTCACCAAAAAGTCACAAAAGACGGTCGAGTTTACACATTGTATCGAGATCTGTTTCCTTTACAGGTAGTGCAGTTTCCTTGGATCAATGTTCCTGACGCCGGAAATGTTGACAATTTTTAGTAGTGGAAAAGGAAAGCCGCGCTAAAAATGTTACCCCGAGAGTGACTAGTAATACTAGTAGTATCGGGGGTGACAGTCTCACTGGAGGAGTTACTTATGACTATTGATTACATCATGATTTCATTTGTATGTGCAAGTGTTTCGGATGTGTGCGGCTATCTGTTTGATCATTTAATTGATGATTTTAAAGTAGTGGATAGCAATATGCGCGGCTTCCAAAGTGCGCTTACCAATGGCGTGATATTTATTCATTACGAAAACAAGGGAACAAAACCAGTGGTACTGCTGGAAATTCGTTCTGCTGGATGTCGTTTCTTGGAAGAGCAGGCAGATCACTCTTGGCGAAACTTTTTCCAACAACTAACGATGATAGCTAAGCATGTTTCGATTGAACGTTATTCGATCAAACGAATGGATATAGCGATAGATAGTTACACTAAAGAAACGTTATCTCCTACTCGTGCTGAAAGCTACCTAAAGAAACGACTAGTGACTTCTCGCTTTAGGGTAAGCAGAACGATTAAGGAGTATCACGTTAAAACAGCTGAGGTTACAGGCGATAGTATTTACTTTGGCAGACGTACGAGTGATCTGTATATCATCGTCTATGACAAGCAGTTAGAGTCTGACAGTGATTCATGCTGGTTTCGATTAGAACTTCGTTTCCGTAATCTCTGGGGGACAAGAGTGATGGCCGCTTTGTTGGGTCAGCCAGATACGTTTTCGGAGTTTATCGCAGATGTTCTTGAGGCAAATATTCAGTTTCGATCAAGTATTCATAAGCGTTCTGAAGTAAGACGTCAACCATTGGCAAAATGGTACTTAGATTATCTATCCTATGTTCGGCGGCAAACCTTGTATGGACTTGACTCGCCCGAAACAAGAGGGGGTGTAACCCTAGATGATTGATTATGATGATCCGGACAACTTTAGATCCTTAGAAGAAACAGAACCACAATGGGGTATTTATCTTTAATCTTTGCTGATCTTGAATGACGGATTCCAGAGCTTTCAAGATCAGTTCTATATTGAATACGGAAGGGAATTTGTTATGAAGAAAAAGAAAAACTCACATATCAAGTTTTATACTGATGGTTCTTATAATCCTAAAAAGAACCAGTATGGATGGAGCTTTGTGACTGTTATAGATGGTAAGCAAGGCTACTACAAATATGGTTCTGGGAGTAATCCTAGTTATTTAAGTAGTCGTCAAATCGGTGGAGAGCTTGTTGCTGTATTGCAGGCTTTAAATTACGCAGAATACAAAGGATACGCTGAGGTCTGCATTTGCTACGACTATGAGGGAATAGAAAAATGGGCTGATGGTACATGGGCGGCAAGGAGCGCAATTGCTCAATCATATGTATACCTTATAGGCCAAAAAGTAGAAAAAATCACTGTTCATTTTAAGAAAGTAAAAGCACATGCGAATGATCCATTCAATCTAGTCGCGGATCGCTTAGCTAAGAAAGGCGTAAATCAATAATAACTATAAAAGAAAGAAGGCTGATGTAAATGGTAGTCATTAAGAAACCAGGAATGTTCAATGAGGACAAACAATCAGAAATTAAGACAGACATAGCAAAGAGTCTTAGTGATGCAAATATTCAAGGCAACGAGGATACAGTAAATGATATTCCTGTTGTCAAAAAAGAAACACCAATCGATAATCAATCCTCTAGTGATACGATTGGAGCAAAAATAAAAGGATGGGAAGAAACGATGGCAGCGAAAACGTCTCCACGAACAGTGAGAACGCTTAACCCAAATTCTATATCTTGGCGCGTACACGAAGTAATTGCGAATTACGCAGAACAACCAAATCTTGAATATTTGCCAACGATAATCAACGATCAGCTGAAAAACGAGCATGGATTAACAGATTCCGATATCAGTAGCTATTACTATGCCAAAAAGAAATCCGGTTATTTGGACAATCGGGAACTTAGTCCTAAGGAATCCGAAAAAATGAAAAAGCCTGTTCGGGTTTGGTGGACAACGGATCTTTTCTGGGATGTTTACGAAGCAACAAAGGAGCGGATCGCAAGTGAACAAACGAAACAAACCTCTGTTTTGACCTCGGTCGTTGAAGAATCGACAAGTACAGATGACGAAAGCGAGTAATGCATTCAACAGGTTTTCCAGTATCAAGTAATCAAAATAACTGTAAAGGCGGTAATTAAATGAAAAAAACAAATGATCAAAAAGTCTATGAATATGTGTATAGGGTGTATGGGGAGAATCCCTTCACTACAGAGCAGATTTACAGTTCAGCAAACGTTATTGGTATTAACCCAGCAAGCATAGGTGCAACACTAAATAGCCTAAAGAAAAAGGGATTGCTGAAGAACTATGGTAAACGTGAAACAATAAACGGACACATTCAAAAGACTTGGAGAGTCGTGCCAGTTAAATAGAAAGTGGTGATTAAATGAACACAGAAAACAGCCATCATCTTCCACTAGATGAGGAGTATACCCAACAGTTTGAACCTTTGGCAAAGGAATTGGCCAAAGGGCTAATGTACTACTTACAACCATAGAACAAACATGAAAAGGGGACAGATCGTCCTCTTTTTTGTTAGGAGGGAACCAGGATGAACGTCGCTTATTGTAGAAGCTCTGATTGGAAAAAGGGAAAAGTATCCTTACAATCTCAAAAAGGTCTGTGCGAAACAGAAGCAAAAAAGTCCAACTTGATCATTCCGAAGGAGAATTTCTTATTGGAAAAAGGACAATCTGCACGAAATTTGAATCGCCCAAAAATGAAGGTATTACTAAACTGGATTCGCTCAGATGTACTGGATCATGGTCATTTGTTCGTTCCTAGTTACGATCGGCTGACCAGAGAAATAACCGACTTAAACTATTTACTCAATCTATTTGATCAACATGCTATTACCGTTCATTCGGTGAAAGAAAAAATCCCTGATACAATGTCACGCTCAACACGTACATTTTATATCTATTCGCTAGGTGCAGTGGCCCAAGCACATTTAGAGACGAGTCGGCAACATGCTTTACGTAATAGTGATCGACGAAGAAAAGAAGGAAAACCGATTGGGAGTGCCCCTTTTGGATATACCTATACGAAAGAAAAATTGATTCTCGTTCCTGCAGAAAGTGACGTTGTGAAAGACATATTTGACCTCTATCTTTCTGGTTTGGGATACAAGAAAATTTGCCAAGTACTAACCGAGAAAGGATTAACTATATATGGAAGATCCTTTTTAGATCTAGATATTTCTAGAATACTGAAAAATCAAACCTATGCAGGATTTTTAGGAAAAGGAAGTACCACTTACAAAGGCAATCATCAACCGATTATTTCACTCGAAGCGTTTGAACGGGTTCAGAAAATCCGTAAACAACGACAACAGCCTAAGAAACATGATGCTCAGTATCCTTTAAGAAGGAAATTATTTTGCTCATGTGGGTGGCATATAGGAGTGCATACCTACGAAAGCAAAAAAGGAAAAATAAGGCGTTATTATGAGTGTGCGAATCCCATTCATCGTGAAAAGAAATTGGCTATCCGTTGGTCAGCAGATCATTTGGAAGAGACGGTTTTACAGACAACAAAAACTTTTTTGTCCAATGTAAAGTTTTTAGATCAACTTCTTCGCCAAATAAAGCGTCAGCAAGCATCCAAGCAGAAGCAGGAAGAAAAACAACAAGAATATCTTCAACGCCGAAAGAAAAAACTGTTCTTACAGTACGAAGGGCAACGTATTGATGCGAAAGAATTTACGCAGCAACTATCACAATTGAATGGAGAAAAAGTGCTGACTAACAATCGCTCAACTATTACGGTGAGCGAAGTCAAAGGTTTATTCGTTACGGACAGCAGTGTACCAGATACGTTTTTCTTTCAATTGATTGAACAGATCCGATTGTCTGATTTGAATGAGGTTCAAGAACTTTATCTTACTAAATTACCAGAGCACAACCTACTAGAATGGAGTGAAGAAAATGAAAGAAAGTAAATTATCGCCTACTCAACCACAACTACTTAACCGACAACAACGCCGAAAGCTTGGAGTGAAAGTTGCTGTAGGATATGTGCGTGTATCAACTGAACGCCAACAAAAATTAGGCATCAGCCTAGTGACGCAAGAGACGGAGATTAAGGAAAAAGCTGAGAGTTTAGGTTATATTTTCGGTCAAACCTATGTGGATGGTGGAATATCGGGAGCGGATATCGATCATCGCTTAGGAATGCTTCAATTACTAGAGGATGCTGCAAAAGGCCTGTTTGATGCCGTTGTAATCTATTCCGTTTCAAGAGCAAGTCGTGATTTAGAAGATTTTCTATTAATTGTCAGCACGCTAGAAAGCTACAATATTGAATTAATCAGTATTACGGAACAGTTAAATGAAGAAGGTTCATCTGGAAATCTGACGAGAAACCTGTTTGCGATTGTAGCACAGTTCGAAAGAGAACGAGGAAGTGAGCTAACTGCTGAGGGTATGAACACGTTAGCAAAAGAAGGTCGGTTCACTGGCGGAAAAATGCTGGGATATAAGAGTGGCATAGACGAGCAGGGAAGGAAAACTTTGTTTATTGTTCCAGAAGAAGCGGAGATCATAAAATACATCTTCTCTGCATTTGCATCAGGAAAGGGCTATCTAGCAATAGCTAACGATCTTAACAAACGTGGTGTTAAAACTGTTAAAGGAAACAGCTTTAGTGCCGATTCAATCAAAACGATCTTGAAAAATCAAAAGTATGGCGGCGTTATTCAATACGGAAAGTATCGACAGTGGAAGAAAAAACGCCGACGTGGTTTGAGCAATGACGTGATTGTTACAGATTCTATTCACGAAGCAATCATAGAAAAAGAACTTTTCGAAAAGGTCAAAGAACGATTGGAAACAGAATCGATCCAACCTAAATGGAATCATAGGGGAGAGAATCTTCTCACGGGTATTCTAAAATGTCCCCGCTGCTCTGGTCCTACTGCAGCATCCAATGTAACAAACACCTTGAAAGATGGCACGAAGAAGAAAATCCGCTATTATTCATGTGCGAATTTCAGAAGAAAAGGGAAGGCTGGTTCGGGGTGTAGTGCTAATTCTATTCGCGCTGATTTTATTGAAAAGTTTGTGGCTGATAGATTAGTTGAAATTATTACTGTACCTGGATTTTTAGATGTGCTAGTGAGGGAAATCAATGCAAGAATTCGTGAAGAAATCAAACCTTTGGAACAAGAATTAGCAGTGCTTGAAACAACTATCCAAGATATTAGTGAGAAGCTTGAAAGCTGGAAGCAATTTGAGGCCATTGCAAATGAGTTCAGTGAGGATATCAACCAAAGAAAGGAAGAATTGACTGAACAGTTGATTTTTTCTAAGCAGCGAGAACGGGAGATACTTTCAGTTTTAGAGCATCAAGATCAACTAGTAGAAGTTACTGATGTCGAGAAAATATTGAAGGCTTTAAATGAGATGCTAGAGCATGCAGAGAAAGCGGTAATCAAACAAGTCTATCGTTCCTTTATCGAGAAGGTAGAGTTTGATCCATTGAACAAAGAAGATGTCAGAATTACCATGAGGTTTGACGAAAATGTCATCCAACAACTAAACCAAATATACCAAGAGGCTGTATCCAATCCTATGGATACAGCCTTATTTGTGCTTAATCGTCCATTTACGTTGATTGTCTAACAACTCGCTATGTAATTAGTTTGTTCCGTAACGAAACCCTAGCTATTCTATGTAGCTAGGGTGATTGTTATGGAGGGGCGTAACAATTGAATGAAAAAAATCGATCCATAAGAACTCTCATGCTACTCATTAAGTTGGTTGTTATCATAATTATAAATAATGTTAAAAACTTTCAAAGCAGCAGGAATATCAGAATTATACCCAATTCTAGTTTGTTTCAGCCAATCATTGTTCCTGTTAAAATCTTTCAATGCATAGGAAGTCGGAATATTTTTTAAGTAGTTATGTGAGCTGTTATCGATTCATGTATGATGCTGTTAACGATAAATATTTTTTGGGTACAATATGTATTATATTGTGAGATCGGTTATCATTAAATATAGGACGAAGTTAGTAGAGAATCAATTAATCTGGTGGAAGTGAGCATAGTGGAGCGTATTAAGTATTATGGAAATGGGTATGCAAATAAAAATCAAAAGGAAATTCTTGAATACATTAATCACATTGATCTTGAGTCAAATATGACGTTGGAGGATATTATTGAGGTATTTAATATTAGGCAAATGATTGAATCAAATTCTTGGATGGATGAGAATAATTCATTTAATATTTTTAATACGGAAACCTCTACTATTTTAGGAAGGTTTTATTCAAAATATCAATTAGACTCTGATGCGATTAACGATTATAATTCTTTGGAAAATTTATATTACAAAGATTTTTGGCAATTGTTTGTCAGATTTGGGTTGATAAAGCGGACCACAATTCCTGTATTTAAAACATTTATTGAAGAGACGCAAGTTACTCCTATGTTAATGCTACAACATGAGTCAATAGTAAAAAAATATTCTTCAGTATTGAGGGATTACTTACTAAAGACCCCAAGATATTTTGAACTATTCATTAACTACTTTGACTCAACTATCCCCCCGGTTTTTAATTTTCCTTCTGGATTTACGGAGGAAGAGATTAATGATTGGGCTAGGAGATACTGTGAGCTTTCGGATAACAATAGTAATTATTTAGAAAGAATTTGTAATTGGAGTGAAAAACAAGAGTATAAGATTCGCGATAAGACTAAACTATTAGCTAACAAAGTAAAGAAAGAGAATCTCACTAAATTATTTAGCGAGAATACTGGTCATACTACCAAAATGGAAGTAGAATTTTCAGAACAAATGGAATCGGATTTTAAATTTGAGGATAAGGGAGCTTTTAGTTTCAAATTAACTTTCAATAAGAAATGGTTGCTGAATAATTTGGATAATCGAACTATCCTAATGAATTATATCTATTTTTTTGGTTTTTATAATCCATTTGATGGTTTTAGTTATGCTCAATCGGGCTATGAATCTGAAGGTCTTTTAGAACTATTACAACCAAAATCAAGATATGGTTATAGACGGGGATTTTCACAAAAAACTACAGATAATATGTGGGATTTAGTCTTTCTAGCGTATTTCGACTTTTTGCAATATCAGGGGAAGGATCTAGAAGAAATTTTTGGATCATTTTACAGCGAATATATTGAAGAGGATTACAATCAGTCAGGTTTTTTCTTCAGCCCGTCATCAAAGAATGTATCTTATTACGAAAGATGTAAGGCACTTATACCCGAAATGGATGGTGTTTTAAAGCAATATGAACTACTTCGAGAAGAAGGAGAAATTGACGAAGAACTTTATGCAATAGGATCAAAAGGTAAGAGTTATCAAAATTTAGAATCTTTTAGCACAAAAAAGTTTTGCTATTTTAAATCTGAACGAATTGTAAAACTCGCTAATCTCCTATTTTCGAATCAATCTATATTAGCTGCTGACTCAGAAAAAGATGAAAAAAAATTCTTCATCAGAATCATTAAAGGAGCTGCAAAAAGTGATTTTAATAAGTATCAACTTCCTACCATTGAAAAGCTAATTGAAGAAAAAGTTTTAGGAGTAAGTATTGCTAATCAGTTGTATTTTAGAGATGAAATTATGATTAATTGTCTACTTCATATTTGGAGTTCAGGCTACATGAACCTCCTTTATTGTCCTACTGAGGTAGTTGAGTCTATTAATAAATTATATGAGAATGATGATGTTAGGTATGGCGACACACTATTTTCTGAACAGGAAGCAGATATGATTTCTTACTATATGGATGATAAAAAGTTTGGTAATTCTATGGCAATTAGAAATAAAATTACTCATGGGAGAGCAACAAAAAAGAACGCTTCTGAAGCAAAAATGTACTATTTAAAATTGTTAACTGTACTATTACTTTATACAATAAGGATCAGCGAAGAGTTAGATTTACTGGAATTAGTATCAGAAGGAATAAAATATAGATGAAATATAGTTCGATTGGAGAGTATCTGATATGTCAGAAAAATTAATGATGCTTTCACAACTAGAAATAATGCGCGAAGCAAGCCAAGTTAAGGCATGTATGTTACAGGTACAATTTGCACCAACAGAATCACAGGCTGCTATACACATGAATCTTTTCCCCTATTACTCAAATTTATGCATAGGCTTAGATTCAGTGATTTTTCCAATTAACGAAATTGAAGAGATAGTAAATTGTGATTTTATTAAGATGTTAAAGAGAAACAGAATTGGTATGAAGCTTCTTTCCGATAAGAAAAGACTAAGGAAAAAAATTAATATTCTGAGTAAAATTATAGACTCCAATAACAAAGTTTTACGAATGGACTATGGTGCACTCCAAAAGATATACATTAAAGTTTTTGGTCAAAAAGATTTTGGTGTCTCCTTTTATAATGGTTTCCCCATTGCAAATACATTTCAACAGACTCTTTTTTGGGTGGACTTCCTGTTAGATGAGAACAATAATGAAAATACGTTTGAGGGATATGTAAAACACATGGGTGAACAGCTAAAAAACTTTTCTCGAGATGTTGGTGCATATATTTCTACTGTAGCAACAGGTTTTGAAGAAAGTTTTAAGATAGATATCTCAGAATACATTGCTAAAGAACGGACTTCTGAGATTTGTATAGATACAAAGGAATATTATTTTAGTGATGATAAACGAAGAGATATTTTTACGTCTAGTGAAGATAAATTTATTCAATTAATGGTGTTTGTGTCGCAGTGTCAGCTGAATTTTGTGGACAAATTACTTCCCAATTTTATTCCTGTTACGTCCGAATTTTATTTAAGGATTAAGCTTATTAATTATCTTTCAGTAGTGTCGATTTTGGGAAGTGTAGAAAATACCTTATTATCGTCTGGAAATTTTGATTTGATAGATATATCCGAAATATTTAAAGAGAAAAACAGATTGTTTCCTAAGGACAGTCCTTTGAGAAATAATATCTTTCATTACAGCATTTCAGATATCGATGCTAGTAAGATTGATTATACTAACAATATAATCAATGAACTAATAAAGGCTAGCTCTGATATGGAACCAGACTTGTTTTTATCACAAATAGATGTGCAGATTGATGCAATCAACTCCATTTTTACAAGTTTTATTGGAGAGATATCAAATGTTTAAGCTATCTATAATCATGAAAGTTTGGGAACTTATGACTAATAAAAGGTTTAGTCTTTCTTGAAGAAAGAGACAAATAATAAATTAAGACTTTAAGCGATGGAGAAGGAAATGTACATTATTTTTATTTTGGCTCTTCTAATAACAACCATAAGTTTAGTAATAGTTTACTTTATGTTTAAGCTTATTCAAGTTAATGAAAATAAGGCTAGGTTAATTACTTTGACTGGTGAGTTATTTTTAGTAATGAGTGCAGTTTTGTTTTTTACTATCAATTCTAGTATATTGGATCAATTTAATAACAGTGATCTGTATGTGATAAAAGAATCTTTGAGAAAAATTGAAATTCGACTTAATCATATAGAGCGAAATCAACACCTAGATGAGCCGACTGAAAGGTCTCACAATTCTAATACAATTTCAGAAATGGAAGAACATGTTGAGTATTCAAATATGCAAATTGATACCGCTGAAAAAATCACTCTTTTTTTCACGACTCTTGGAACAATTTGTCTATTTGTTGGTAAAATTTGTTCATATAAAATTTTTGTGGAGAAGGAAAAGGATATTTCAATATGAAAAAGAAATTATGGCTTCTGACAGAAGGTGTACGACTTTTAGGAAGTGGGATAGGAGCATACTCGTCGTACAGAATTACTGGGGATGGAGCCGCTAGCGCTGTAATTGGAACCGTTGTTGGAAGTAAAATCGAAGACACATTCAATATTATCAGTGAAGAAATGAAAAGCCGTCAGTTGGCTCCAATAGAAGAAAGAAAAGTTGTGAAAACAGCAACGTTTGCAACAATTAGAATGAAAGAACTTTTTGATGAAGGAAAAGAAATGAGGCAAGATAATTTCTTTGAGGATTATCAGGGAAATAGAAATGCAGCTGAAGAAGTATTTGAACATACATTGATTATTGCTCAAAAAGAATATGATGAAATGAAATTAATGTTTTTAGGCTATCTATTTGCAGGTATTCTTTTCGACGACACTATTTCTAAAGATGAGGCTAATAAATTATTGGAAATAGGAGAGAGAACTTCTTATAGACAAATAAAACTGATTTCTCTATTCGCACAAAATCACATGAAAGGTGAAACGGGCTTTGATATTTTTAGCTTTTTACAAGACAAAAATTTTTTAGAAAATCTAGAATCAATGAATTTTCCAATTAAGGATTTTAAGAAAAATTTGCCTGCAAATGTAGAGATACCAGAAAAAAACTATCAGGAATGTGGAATTAAAGGATATGAACAAATTTCATTATTACAAGATATATATGATTTGATTAGAATGGGAATTTTGCATATGTCAGGCCAAATTATAATAGACATTACTCAGATTAATCCATCGATAGTGGCTCCGATAGGGTTAGGCGCTCAATTATATAACTTGATGGATTTGAAACGAATAAGTAAAGAAGACAAAGACGAACTTGTAGCAATACTATAAGATAATTTAAAGTGTACTAATATTGAGCAGTTTAGTAAATTAGCTGGAGCTTTTTAAACACTGCTCTTTTTTACGTTCCATTAAATATTATCGTAAATATCATTCACTTACGATACCCAGAGCCGTACCATAAATGATGATATTTTTTTATTTTTCCGCGGTATGATAGGCTTTATAGCACATTTAATAGATAAAAATGAATCGGAAGGATAGATTATTGCAGATCGGTGACGAGAAAAAGAAAAGAATTACCAGCATGCGGCTGGCCTATGAGCTTTTTGAACCTTATTTGAAAGAGAAGGGTTGAGAACATCTTTATGTCGTTGAGTTGAATACGAAAAAGGAGTCAACATTTTTTAATTTAACTTCTATTGGTACGATTAACCAAGCAATCGCAGTACCTAGAGACATTTTGAAACCCGAAATACTATATAAATCATCCAATATCATCATTGTTCATTGCCACCTAAGTAGGAACACAACTTCCGACATTGTTTTTACTGAAAAACTCAGGAAAGATTCTATAAGTAGTTCTGATAGACTAGTTAATTATTGGCTGTTGAACAGTTAAAAATAGTTCTATAAAAGAAAAGACTATTTAAAACATGAAAAAACCTAAATAACAAGCAAATGTCATTTAGGTTTTTCTTGAATTACTCTATTAATATGTATAAAGAACTACACAATAAAAGATACGGAAATCATATTCAAAGCAAACTATAGTGCCTAATCAGTTAATGATAAACTTTCTGTACGTATTGGAAAGGACCTCATTTACTTACCATAGTGTTGAATCTATTTAGCTTTGCCTATAGATAAGAATATTTTTTCTAGATCTACAAGTTGTTAAGGTATTCTACCTACTGGGAGTACTCAACTAAAAAATACCCCAATTTAGCTGCTAAGCTCTCTTTTTGGCAACTTTGCAGTTGTTTACATATCAACAACAATCGACTTCATTTGAGTCATACTTTCTATACTATATTTGATGCCTTGAATGCCAATACCCGATTTTTTTATACCTAAAAATGGGAAATTATCTGGACCTCTTTGTGTACGGTTGTTAATTTGAACAGTTCCGACATCTAAAGCGTTAGAAACCTTTTGAGCTTGTTGTAAATCATTTGAAAAGACAGAGGACTGTAATCCATATTCAGATGCATTTGCCACCTCAATCATTTCCTCAACTGATTGTACATGTATAATAGGCAAAATTGGGGAGAATGGTTCAACCCAAGCAAGGTCCATATCACCTGTTACATGATCAAGTAAGGTAGGATAAACCAGATTTTTCTCTATTTTTAATGGCAGAATAGCCGTAGCACCCTTTTTAATCGCATCTTCATCTAAGAGCCTTGTTTGCTCGACAGCAGCATTATTAATAACAGGTACAATTGTAGGATTATCTTGAGGCATTCCAACGGATAATTCTTTAACGATTTTTTGTAGCTTGTTTGTTAACTTATCTGCATTTTCTGATGTTACTAATACACGCTTAATGGCTGTGCATCGTTGACCTGAGTAACTAAAAGCCCCAGCGACAATTTCTTTGGCAGTTAAATCTAAATCGGCATCAGGTAAGACGAGAGCAGCGTCTTTACCACCAAGTTCACAAAGTATCGGCTTAATACCTGCTAATTTTCCAATGTGTTCGCCGACTTTAGTGCTACCGGTGAAGTTGATAAAATTTACAAGTGAATGTGTAACGATGTAATCACCAATTATACTCCCTTTACCAGTAACACTATTGACTACCCCAGCTGGAATCCCTGCATCAATAAAGGCTTTGATTAGTGATAGAGTACTAATAGCTCCTTGTGATGCTGGTTTTACAACGACAGCATTTCCGCCCATAAGCGCAGGACCAATTTTCGAAGCAGCTAAATTTACAGGATAGTTAAATGAGGCAATGGCTAAAACCACGCCCATTGCTTTGCGTGTAATAAAAGCATGCTTGTTTTCAGCCGTTGAATCAAAAGAACCACCTGAAATAATCTCTCCAGTTGATTCCACACCAATATCTGCTGTATAACGAAGTAAATCTGCTGTACGGATTATTTCATTCTTCGCATCTTTTAAGCTCTTTGCAATTTCCCACATCATTATCTCAGCGATTTCATCAACATGTTGCTCCAATAGATCTGCTGTTTTGTATAATAGTTTTGCTTTTTCCTTTCGGGGGATTTTTTCCCAACTAGGTTGAGCTGCTTTTGCTGCTTCCATGACACCATCTATATCCTTTTGTGACATTGATGGTGTTTCACCAATTAGGCTTCCATCGATAGGAGAAAAAATGCTCAGGTATTCTGCTGCTCCTTGTAACTGACCGTTTATAAGATTATTGTATTTTTTATTTTTCATTACGTAGGCTCCTTCATTTGACTTACTGATTTATATAAATCAGTTTTTACCATGCTACAGTTCCACTAGTATTACTGAATGTACCAGTAATTTTATTTTCATTTGAAATAGCAAGCTCCACAGCTCTTGCAATGCCTTCTTCAATACTTTTGGCACCATGTTTTTTTGCATCTTCAGCGGTTCCACCACCAAAATCTGTAGCAACCATGCCAGGATCAATGGCATTTACTGTTATGATCGAATCAGTTCGCTCTGATAATTCTTTTGCTAGTTTAATAGTGTACATATTGACAGCAGCTTTAGATGATTGATACCCAGCAGCACTTGCATTATAAAGTGGCGAATTAACTGACGTAGCCGCTGTTAAGGAACCCATCTCACTAGAAATATTTAAAATTTTAGCATCATCGGTTTGCTCAAGTAATGGCAACATTGTTTGTGTTACATCAATTAAACCAAAGAAATTAACTTCAAAATCTTTTCTTATAGTATCTAAGTCTAATTGTGTTGGTGTACGAAAATTATCGAGAGAAATTCCTGCATTATTTATTAAAATACTTAAATAGCCATATCGCTGCTTAATCGTCTCAGCTGCTTGCAAAATTGAACTATGATTAGATACATCTATTTGAATAAAATCTGCATCAATATGCAATTCTTCGAGCTGTTTAACTGCATTTTTTTCACTTTCTTCATTTCTAGCTCCTAATAGGATACGATGCCCTTTTTTTCCTATTTCTTTTGCCATTTCAAATCCCATTCCGCGATTTGCCCCTGTTATTAAGGCTAATTTTTGTTTTTTACTCATTGAAATTACCTCCTGTTTTTTTTTTAAAATTGTAACAGGTAGATAATAGCAGGTTCGTGTAACATGAACGCAAGGCTTTTTCGAAAATTTTTTTTAATCTACCGGATAGGGGACTCGAACTTTCATTTTTTGCAAAAGAATTTTATTGGATTAATCTCGTATCCATGCTAAACTGACACAACTATTAAACTTGAAGAGAGGGATTCAGATGTACACAATCACTGAAGTAGCAGGAAAATATGGGGTTTCTAAAAATACGTTGAGGTATTATGAAAGTGAAGGGCTTTTGGTCAATATCCACCGTGACAGCAATGGAACTCGTTCCTATTCAGATGATGACCTAGAAGAAATTGGTAAAGTTATTCATCTAAGAAATATGGGGGCTTCTATAAAAGAGATAAAGGATTTTCTTTTTAATGAAAAAGAAGTTACTGCATCGGAACTAAGAGAAAAAATTATTTTTTTAGATAATCTTGATAATCAGCTTATTAAGAAATTAACTGATATAAAAGAGCAAAGAGAATATCTTTCACGAAAGAAGGAGCGTTTTGAACACCTGCTCAAATCTAAAGAAGTAGAAGTGTCTATTGGAAGTGGAAGATAAGTCGGCTATTTTTAGCGTCTAATTAGCGAAGATTAAAGAAATTGAGTCTCAAGGGATAATTAGAACTTCATTTTAGAAAATGAAGAATGATTACCGGAAAGTCTAAGCCAGAATAGCAGATAGAATATTAACTACATAAATAATTGAGAGAAAATTAGAATAGCTTAGTTTAATGAGCTGCGAATGACCTTGTTGTAAACACTTTATTCCTTCCAAGCCTGTTAGAGAAACATAAGGATGTGTACGCAATTTCCCGTACACATCCTTTTAACCTTTGAAGATCACATTAAAATATCCCATCATTCAATCTTCGCTGCATGGCTTTAACACAATCAGATTCGGAACTGATGATTCCGTCCTGAATCGTGCCCATTTTTTGTTGCAGGGCAAGGCAGGTAGCGGGTCCAAAGTTGCCATCTATTGCAACTTTTAATATTGATTGCAGTGCACGGATCATGTTCGAACCGCCGTGTCCAAATTGAACCGAGGGAATAGATTGATTCGCACGATTTCTGATTTGTCCGCTGATGATGCCATCTTTGATGCTGCAATTCAGTACTTCTTGCAGACGTCTCGTAGTAGCAGGTCCCCATGAGCCATCGATGGCGAGCATTCGTTGCTGACCAATATTTTCGTGAGGCCCGCTAACACTCGTATTTTTTAGTCGAAAATAGCGTACAGGTAAGCCGGAATAATCCCCCATCCAGCCTATCGCTTTGGTCACGGCGATATTCTGACAGCCTTTTGAGTAGGTACAGTGCAATGCGTTACCGTTAATATCCCCTAAGAAAAATCCTGTATGTCCCGCCGATCCCAGCGATGCGCCTTGATGCCCGTCAATAAACAATAAATGATTTTTAGAACTACTCTTTCAGTTTTGGAGAGTAGTTTTTTTACTTTTTCTACCCAATAACCGCTGCGCTAGTGCTTGGTTGGTCGTGCTTTAGGCTGCTTCATAATATAAATTATGATATTCCATAGGCGTTATTGTATGCAATTTTCGTTGATAGCGCCCATTTTTGTAATAGTCCTTATAATTCTCGATGATGTGACTAATTCTGTACGACTCATGATTTCTTTCCGTTAACTAGGACTTAATAATTTCTTTGTCCTAGTTAGAGGAAGCATATCAAACGATAATCTGAGGCCTTATTTTTTAATACGAATATTTTATAGAATCTGAACTAAACTTAATTACTTATTTTCATGATTCAATCGAACCAAATTATGACATTGTTTTAATGGACTAATATACTTTTATGTTTAACTGATAAATTAGCACGCCGTCTAACTACTAAACATAAATCCTCATTTATATTCTGAATCTTGCACTTTTTCTTTCTTTTAAACTCCTATTTTTGTAAAAGGCTTTCTTAAACAGTTGTTTTGTGTAAAAAAAATATAGTTAGAGAATCTCAAAAAGACTAAATTTGACTATATACAAAAAAAGGAGGAAGCAGGAATATTCCAACTGAACGGATTTGTTTAATGCTTCAGTGGAAACAATAATGGCCAAATAGTAACTGGTCTTATTGGAGGGATTTGTTTGATATCAGAATATAATTATGGAGGGTTTCGATGAATCAAAAAGTATTAAATTCATTTCTTGATAACAGCAAGTTTAATGGATTTCATAAAGTATTGTTGGCTATTGGCTTTTTTGTCATCACGTTTTCTGGGTATGAGTTATCAGTTTTCGGATCTATCGTACCGGTAGTTATCAAAGAATGGAATATCAGTACGACACAGGTTGGTTTTATTGGAAGTTCAGCTATGTTTGGGATGATGCTAGGGGCCATTTTACTAAGTTTTTTAGCAGATAAGTTTGGAGTAAAGAAATTATTGATCGTATCTATTTTTATCTTCAATTTTTTCATTCTATGTGCAACCTTCACTAATAGTGGGTTAATGTTTGGGATTTGTCGATTTATGGCTGGTGTTGGCAGTGGGGGAGCGACTCCAATCGTTATCTCCTTGTTAACGGAGTATTCTCCAAAAGCAAACAAAGCAAAGATGGTTGCTTTTGCTATTTGTGGAAATCAAATTGGTGGAATCTTAGCTCCGCTAGTAGCGATGAATGTAATGCCACAATTTGGGTGGAAACCTGTATTATGGCTCTCTATTTTACCTTTGTTACTAATCCCTGTCTTCGTTAAAGTGATTCCTGAATCAGCACGCTATTTATCTCAAAGTAACCAAACAGACAAATTAAACGCGACATTAACTAAAATTGATCCTAATTATCAAGCGGTATTGGAGTCAACTAAAGAAACGATTACTTTTGATGCTGAGGATGAAAAAAACGCAGAAAAGGTTTCTTACCTAAAGTTATTCAACAAGCGATATGCACTAGGAACAGTTCTTATTACGTTAATTTATATTTGCGGGCTGCTTACCATTAACGGTGTAAACGTTTGGTTGCCACAGGTTATGAACTCAAATGGCTATGCATTAGGCTCTAGTTTAACGTTTTCCGTGGTGTTAAATTTAGGCACGCTTTTAGGCACCGTTCTTTGGGCAATTATGGTAGATAAAGTTGGCTTTAGAGTGTTGATGCCAATCATTTATTCTGTTGGAGCAATCAGCTTGTTTGGTATGGGGATTAAGGCAAATCTTTTGGTTCTTTATCTGTTTGTTGGTTTAATCGGTATGTTTGCATTTTCGGCACATTCATTAATGAATACATTTGCGTCTCAATATTATCCAGCCGAAATTCGTACTACAGGAGTAGGTTTTGCGAATGCGACAGGTCGAATTGGTGGAATGTTAGGGCCAATCGTTGGTGGAATGTTGCTTACAGCAAATGTCTCCATCACTATGTGGTTTTTGGTTTTTGCGATACCAGGTATTGTTGCCGCTATATCAATAACATTAATTAATATTCAAACTAAGCATTTTAAACAAAAAGAAAATGTGATTCCAGAAAATACGGTTGTGGAAAAATAAGATCTTATAGCAATCAAGCGACTTTGCTTGATTGCTTTTTATGCGAGTTATTCTTCCTGCTTTAGCAGGTTAGAAGAATCGTATGCGTACGAAGATAAGCTCATTTTTCCGGGCTTTGGAAAAATGAACCTCCATAAATTTGAGCTAGCTGCGAAAAGCAAGATTTAACTATTAAATTTTGTTCTATACGGAATGAATGATTTTCAGAACAAAAATAAGGATAAATATTTCAATGAATATTGAATAAAACTTCCAATGCTTTAACAGTTTGAGGACATTAGAATAAAGGTATGAAAGAACAGAAAGAAGGAAAAATCATGAAATTAGGAATCGTCAGTGCGATTTTTGATCAAAGTAATTTCGAAGAGATGATTGATATCGTAGCAGAAAATGGTCTTGATTGCGTCGAGGTTGCTTGTTGGCCACTGGGAAAAGCTGAGCGTCGCTATGCAGGTGTTTCGCATATAGACACTAAAAATTTAACCAAAGAAAAATCTGAAGAGATTTTAGCCTATTGTAAGCAAAAGAAGGTAGAAATCTCTGCTTTAGCTTATTATCCAAATCCGTTAGATGAAAATTTAGAAAAACGCCAAGAAGCGATCGATCATTTGTACACCTTGATCGATGCAGCGAGCTTAATGAACATCAATTTAGTTACGACATTTGTCGGGCGGATGCAAAGTAAATCGGTCTCTGAGAATTTGAAGGAAGCAGCTAAAGTTTGGAATCCAATTGTTAAATACGCTGAAGAGAAAAAAGTAAAAATCGCGATCGAAAATTGTCCGATGCTTTTCACTGAAGATGAATGGCCGGGAGGGCAAAACATTATGACTTCGCCTAGTAATTGGCGAAAAGTATTTGAAGTAATCGATAGTGACTACTTTGGGATTAATTACGATCCATCCCACTTTATTTGGCAGCAAATCGATTATATTCGTCCTTTGTATGAGTTCAAAGAGAAAATTTTCCATGTTCATTACAAGGATATCAAAGTATATGCTGATAAGTTAGCTGACGTTGGCGTGATGGCTACACCGTTAGAATACATGAGTCCGAAATTACCAGGTTTAGGTGATGTTGATTGGGGTCAATATGTGTCTGCTTTAACGGATATTGGTTATGAAGGGTATACGTGTATTGAAGTAGAAGATAAAGCTTTTGAGAAAACTTATGAGGACGTCAAAAAGTCTGTTACCTTAAGTACGAAGTATTTACGAAATTTCATTATTTAGAGAATTTTAGCGAAGAGGACGAAGTATTCGTTCTCTTTTTTAGGAGGAAAAGCAATGATTAAACAAATGATTGGTATTGATATAGGTGGAACAACGATTAAGTTGGCTTTGATCGATGTTTATGGAGAGATCTATAAAAAATGGCAAATCCCAACCAATATCACTGAAAATGGCAGAAATATACCGACTGACATCGTTCGAAGTATTCAACAAACGATGCTTGAACAAAACGATCAGCAAGCAGAAATTATTGGAATTGGTATCGGAGTTCCCGGACCGATTTCACCTGATGGGCAGATAGTCGTTCGTGCAGTGAATCTAGGTTGGGAAGACATGCCGTTGAAATCGGCGATTGAAAAGGAATTAGATATTCCTGTTGTACTTTTAAACGATGCGAATGCGGCAGCTCTTGGTGAGATGTGGAAGGGAGCTGCGAGAGGAAAATCTAATTTGGTCTTCGTTACTTTAGGGACAGGCGTCGGTGGAGGAATTATTCTAAATGGAAAAGTGATTAATGGCGTTCATTCCTCTGGCGGTGAAATTGGTCATATTCCTATTTATTCGCAAGAACAAAGAACCTGCGGCTGTGGGAACACCAATTGCTTGGAAACTTTCGCTTCTGCAAATGGACTCGTAAAAACGATGCGGAATCTAATGGAAGAGAATCAAGAAAATCTTTCAGCGGTTGATATTTTTACTTGGATTGAGGCAGGAAATCAAAAGGCCATGAACGCCTTAACGATTACAGTAAATTATTTAGGACAAGCCATCGCTGGAATCATGAATACGGTTGATGCGGAGGAGGTAGTGATTGGAGGCGGGTTATCTGGAGCCGGTGACGCGTTGTTAATTCCACTGAAAGAAAAAATTGATCAATTTATTTTTCCAGCGATTCGTGGAAACTACAATGTAAGTAAAGCACAACTCGGAAATGATGCGGGAATCTACGGAGCTGTCTATTCGTATCTGTCTAGTAATGAGATACTGACTATGGAAGAAACGTTACTAAGATGACAAAAAGAAAACAAAAGATTGTGACAAAAAGAGTGCTCATAAACGGACAAGACAAAATATAATAGTTAAATTTTGTCTTTTCATAGAAGAAGTTTAGTCGGGATAAAAAAAGAAGAGTGAAATTGCAGTATTAATGGGTAAAAATGAAATGGAGCGCACTTAAAAAATAGCTTAAATTATGAGTATAGCAAATAACAAAAGGGAGGACATTTAGATGTTCGATAATTTTTTAATTCGAAAAGACAGTTTGAAAAACGATGTTGACCAAGATGGCAATATCGTGGGCTTTCAATTTGCAGCAAGAAATGCTAACTACCGAGGAGTATTTTTATCCCTTCACAATGGCTACTATATCAAAGTAGATGACACTGAATACCCAAGAGAATTACAGACTTTTGAAGTCAATGGAAAAGAACCTCGTGATTTTGAAGAAATTAAAAAAGCTGTTTGGGAGCACTGGGATTACGATGACGAGGGAATCGTCCATGTGAAAAAGCCAGGTGGATTAACTCCAGGGAAACACATTTTAGCTTTCCAGCAATCTGTTCTGGCTGCATATGGATATATGCCAACGGATGAAGAATGGGTAAAAAATCCTCCTGTTCCGGGCTCCGGCGCAGGATCAGATAAGACACGTAATATCGTAAAATATGAACTGGAATTACAAGCATAGAAGGGAGCAGTTAGTAATGGGAAAAATCAAACGCGGCGTTTCATTTTACAGTTACCAACAAACGCAGTTTTTTAAAGAATTAGATTTAGAAGGACAGGTCAAAGAAGTTGGCACAAATCTTTTTGGAGCGGATGGAATCGAGATTTTAGATGAGATGTCTCTAAGACAATATCCAAATCCGCCAGAGGAATTTTTCGATCAATGGTTTGAATGGATGGATAAATACAAGACGACTCCTGTGACTATGGATGTTTTCCATGATGTATTGCAATTTCGTGATCATGTGATGAGTTATTCAGAATCAGCAGAGCGTTTGAAAAATGATATTCGCTTGGCGAAACGCTTAGGCTTCAAAAATGTTCGGACACTAGCAACTACGCCAGTTGAAATCATGATCGAAGCCTTGCCTGTCGCGGAAGAATGTGACATCAAATTAGGCAAAGAGATCCATGCACCGATTCCAATCAATGGTCAGTATGTCAATGAGATTGTGGAATACGCTAAGAAATCTGGAACCAAACATTTAGGACTTGTTCCTGACTGGGGTATCTTCGCTTTTCGACCTTCTGAAGCGGCGTTGGAATGGTACATGCGTCAAGGAGCCAAACAAGAAAGCTGTGATTTAGTTGTTCAATTATGTATGGACAATCATCTAGGCAAGAGCAATGAGTTAAATGAAATTGATCTTTCATTATATAGTGCAGGGAATGTCCAATCTTTGTTCCATCGCTATTTGAAGCATGATGAAGCACCAGCTGATTTATTGCCAGCATTCAAAAAAATGCAGCAAATGATCCGTGACAATGTGCCAGATTATACAGATATTGATTTTGAAGTCATGTCACAAGCACTATTGCTTTCTAGAACGAAACCAGAGGACTTAGGTGCGATCATGCCTTACATTGTGAGCATCCACGGTAAATTCTACAATATGTCTGAAATTCCTGGAAAACCAGGTCAATACCAGGATATCGCCATTGATTACGAAGGGCCAATCAAGTTCTTGAAGGAAAACGGTTATGAAGGCTATATCAATTCGGAGTACGAAGGTCAACGTTACTACCAAGATCGGACCGAAAAAGAATTAAACAGTGAAATCGAACAAGTGAGAAGACATCAAGAAATGCTAAAACGATTGATTGGTGAATAGGATGAATAAACAAGAAATCATTTATGTAGGCGCGTGGGGCGCGGACATTCAAGGCGTGAATAACCCTGAAGCAGGCGATGGCGGGATCAAAGCCTATGATTCGGAAACGTTTGAATTAATCAGCAAAGTAACGCCAGATGTCAATGTCGGCAGTATGGCGGTTGCTAAAAATGGTCGCTATATCTATGCCACGGATGAGCGCAAAGATCTAGGTGAAGTGCACGGAAATGGCGGAGGTATCGCTTCTTACTCGGTAGATGGGGATGGAAAGCTTTCCTTTTTGAATGAAGTCTCTTCAGCCGGAGCCTATCCTTGCTATATTACGGTAGATAGTCAAAACAGATACGCCTTTGCGGCTAATCATGGCAATCATGAAGAAGTCATTACTCGCAGTGTGCGAACAGAACAAGGAACATATGTAGCCAAACGCTTCTTTGATGAAGGCAGTATCGCGATGTTTCCAATTAATGCAGATGGAAGTCTAAGTGAGTGCTGTGAACTGAAAGTATTGGAAGGCTCTAGCGATTTGCCGTTATTCCAATGGACAAGTCATCCTCATAGTGTTTGTCTCGATCCAACCGAAAACTATCTGCTTTGTGCAGATAAGGGCTGTGATTTGATTCATGTTTATAAGATCGATTACGAAGGAGGAACCTTGAACGAAATCTGGGCTCAAGAAACAGAAAAAGGATCTGGGCCAAGACATATCGCGTTTCATCCAACACAGCCAATTCTTTATTGTAATAGTGAGCAAAACCATACAGTCCATAGTTACTCTTTTAATTCAAAGACAGGCGAGATGAATCATTTGGAACGTGCAGTTACAGTGTCGGATAACTATCAACCAAAGGACGATCCAACTGATATCTTCGCTCATAATCAAACAGCCGATCTAAAAATACACAAATCCGGTAACTATTTATATGTCTCAAATCGCGGTGATGACAGCATTGCAGCTTATCGTTTGAGCGAGAACGGAAAAATGGAATTGATCGAAATCGTTTCTTCAGGCGGAGCGATACCTCGCAGCATTAATTTTGATTTAGCGGGTGATCATATATATGTAGTGAATCAACGTTCAGGGACGATCAATAAATTTTTAGTCGATGAAGCAAATGGAAAACTGACAAATACAGGTTCAGAAATTCAAGTAAATAATCCAGTGAATATTCAATTTGGTTAAGACCATGTAGCAGAGAGGAAGAGAAAAATGGAAAAACTAAAAATCGGTATTATCGGAACAGGAGGTATTTGTAACAACAAACACCTTCCATCCTTAGAAAAAGTAGCAGATAAAGCGGAAGTCGTGGCATTATGCGATATCGAAGAAGAAAAGGCGTTAGCAACTGCCGAGCGTCATAATCTGAAGGATGTCAAAATCTACACAGACTATAACGAATTATTGAAGGACCCAAGCATTGATATCATCCATGTTTGTACACCAAATGTTTCTCATTGTGAGATCACAGTAGCAGCCTTCGCTGCTGATAAGCATGTGTTATGTGAAAAACCAATGGCAGCGACCACAGAAGATGCGCGTAAAATGATGGAAGCATGGAAAAAGAGCGACAAGAAATTTACTGTCGGTTACCAAAATCGTTTCCGTCACGATGTGCAGGTCTTGAAAAAGGCCTGTCAAGCTGGGGATTTAGGAGATATTTACTACGGAGAAGCGAATGCAATTCGCCGTAAAGCTGTACCTACTTGGGGCGTCTTCCAAGACAAATCCAAACAAGGTGGCGGTCCCTTGATCGACATTGGCACGCACGCGTTAGATATCACATTGTGGTGTATGGACAACTACGAAGTGGATAGCGTCAGCGGTCAAGTCTTCTATAAATTAGGGAACCTGCCATCAGCAGCTGAAGGTAATACTTACGGCGCTTGGGATACTGAAACCTTTGAGGTAGAAGACTCAGCGATGGGCTTTATCAAATTTAAAAATGGTGCGCTGATCAATTTACGGGCATCTTGGGCATTGAATTATATGGATGCCAGAGAAGCAGCAACGACGCTTTGCGGAACTTTAGAAGGTGCCGAAATCAAATATGGCGGCAGCTACGAAAATGCGGAATTATGGTTCAATCATACTCGTCATGGAAAAATGAGTGAAGAAACCTTATCTGGTGAAGCCTTAGTGGATTATTTCGAGGGAGTCAATGAACCAGCTGGTGTGGTGGAAGCAAAGCAATGGATTGATGCAATTTTGACCGATGGTGAGCCATGTGTAAAACCAAATGAAGCCTTCAAAGTCACACAAATTTTAGACGCGATTTATCAAGCTTCTAATGGAAATCAAACAATCAAATTAGAGATGGAATAAGCTGAATAAGGCGGTCAAGGATTGGCCGCCTTTTCTTAAAAAAGAAAGGAAAGAGTCGCCATGAAATATAGATATGCAGTAGTTGGCTACGGCTTTATCGGTCGCCGCCATGTGGCAACGTTGAAAAGCCTAGAGAATGTGGACTGTGTAGCGGTTTGCGATATAAATGCGCAACGGTTAGAAGAAGTACGCGGGATTTATCCAGAAATCGAGACCTATGGAACAATTGATCAGCTTTTGGAGGAATCAGATATCAATGGTGTGGTTATTTCGGCAAACAATAACCAGCATAAAGAATTAGTTATCAAAGCCGCACAAGCAGGTATGAACATTATTTGTGAAAAACCTGCCGCTATGAGTGTAGCGGAATTCGACGAAATGATGGAAGCCGTTGATCAAGCAGGCGTGACCTTAACGGTTCATCAGCAACGTCGTTTTGATAAGGATTTTCAAACCGTAAAAAAATGCTACGAAGAGGGATCTTTGGGTGATGTCTATACGATCAAAAGTTCATTATATGGATATAACGGCAATATGCACGATTGGCACGTTTACAAAGCGGAAGGCGGAGGGATGCTTTATGATTGGGGCGTTCACTTGATCGATCAGATTTTGTACATGATGGAAAGCCCGTTAAAAGCAGTGTTTGCTGATATTCGCAGTGTAATCAATAAAGAAGTTGATGATTACTTTAATATTCTACTGCGCTTTGAAAATGGTGTGACTGCTGAGATTGAACTAGGTACGTACTATTTATCTGATCAAAAAGAATGGTTTGAACGTCATTGGTATATGGGCGGCAATACGGGAAGTATGTATGCCAACAAATTTGATCCAGAAGGCAAGATCGTTCGTACAACAAAACTATTGGAAAACGTGAATGAGGATCAAGACAAATCAGCGAAATCCTACGGACCTACGCGTTCATTCGGAGTACCGGAACCAGGGTTGATCGTCACCGAGGATATTCCAAAAGTTGAGACAGAACATATTGAATTCTTTGAAAATTACTTTGCTGCTCTGGATGGCAAAGCAGAACTATTAGTCAAACCGCAAGAAGTTCGTAAAGTATTGGAAGTCATGGAAGCTTGCTGGAAGTCTGCCGAAACGTTCTCAAGTGTGTCATTTGAGTCATCTGTGGAAGCAACGGTCTAGTTTTAAGGGGGAAAGAACATGCAAGAAAATGTAGTAAGTAACTTTATCGATAATAGCAAACTTGGAAAATTCCATATTACGTTAGTTGCTTTAGGGGTCTTTCTGATTGCTTTTACTGGTTATGGTGCAACAGCGTATGGTTCGATTATTACTTCAATCACGTCTGAATGGAATTTGAATGCGACAGTGTTGGGGTATATGGGTAGTCTATCTGAATTTGGCTCGATGTTTGGTGCAGTAATTTTAAGTATTATCAGCAATCGTTTAGGTGTGAAAAAGGTCTTGATCGGTTCGGTCTTGATATTCTGTGTCTTTACCTTTGGACAATCCGTAGTAAATACACCGGTATTATTCGCCATTTTCCGATTTTTAGCAGGTGTTGGTTTTGGCGGGGTGATTCCGTTAGTAATATCATTGCTGTCGGAATATGCCCCAAAGAGCAGTAAAAGTAAATCAGTAGCAATTGCTCTATGTGGAAATCAAATTGGTTCGATCATTGCTTCTCTATTAGCGATTGTAATACTGCCGCGTTTGGGTTGGCGTCCGGTGTTGTGGATGGCTTTCGTTCCTATTTTGTTCCTAGTTTTCATTATTAAACTTGTGCCAGAATCGGCCCAATACTTAGTAAAACACCAAGAAACAGAAAAGCTGAAAAAAGTATTAGAAAGAATTGATCAGGATTATACGAAGAAGATTGATCTTGAACAGTTGAAAACAATGAGTGCTGAAGGGATACAACCAGAGAAAAAAGTATCGTATTTCGCACTATTTAACAGTCGTTTCATTCTCGTAACATTACTGGCTTGTATCATCTATATTATGGGGCTGCTTTTCATTAACGGAGTGATTGTTTGGTTGCCGGGAGTGATGGTTCAAAATGGCTTCTCCTTAGGTTCTAGTTTAGCATTCTCGATCTTCTTGAATGTAGGAACGATCGCAGGTACGGTTGTCTGGGGCGCAGTAGCTGATCGCAAAGGTTTTAAGGTTCTCTTACCAGCAATTTATGGAATCGGAGCAGTTGTATTGATGCTGATGGGTGTAAAAACCAATATCATCATTTTATATCTCTTTGTTTTCTTAATTGGTTTCTTCCTATTCTCAGCGCATAGCTTAGTTAACGCTTTTGTTTCACAACATTATCCAGAAGAGCTGCGTACTTCAGCGGTTGGTTTGGTGAATAGTGTGGGGCGTTTAGGCGGAATCTTTGGACCGACATTAGGCGGATTATTGTTATCTGCCAATGCGTCAATCAGTACGTGGTTTGTTACTTTTGGAGCTACAGGATTGATTGCTGCCGCTTCTTTCGTGGCGATCAACTTGATTACCAAATCAAAGGAAGCTGAAATTGATAAAGCAGATGCAATAAAAGGCTAATAAAAAAGAAAGAAGTAGTTGGTAGAATTATCAACTGCTTCTTTTGTTAAACAGCGCTTTTTGTACGTCTGTTAACTAAATGAAACCGGTTTGCTATAATGAATAAACAAGAGTTAGGAGGGAAAAGATGGAAAAAGATTACCTCTCTTCAGATGTATTAATGGATGTCGAATTTACAACCCAAGCAGAAACCAAAATTCATTATCACGAAAATTTTGAGTTATTATATGTGCTAAATGGTGAATTATCGATGACAGTCGAGGGTGAAGAATATCAGCTAAAGCAAAAAGATTTGATCATTGTTAATTATAACCGCAAGCATCGTTACATAGGATCTGATGATCTTTTTCTCGCTCGTTTTGTTATTTCATACAGCAAGGTGAAAGAATTATTAACTAAAGATATGATTCTGTTTTGGTGTAATTCCACGTTAGAAAAAAACGAGTCTTACGATGAGATGAGAAAAATCATCGATCAGATTCTTAATCAGCAGATTGTGACAAATCAGAAAAATCAAATCTACAGAATGAGTTTGTATTATCAGCTGCTACATGTGATTTCTAAGAACTTTTTGCTGACATCAGAAAATATTCGTTATCAATCGGAGAAGAAAAATGATAGTCGAATGGAAGAGATTTTCCAATTCATTCGAACGAATTATCAGAAGAGCATTACGTTGCAGGAATTAGCTGATCATTTCTTTCTTTCAACAGCATATCTTTCAAAATACATCAAGAAAAAATGCAACGTTAGTTTTACAGATCTGGTCAATTCTGTGCGACTGACACATTCAATGACTGATTTGCTCTATTCAGATGCGTCCATTATGAAGATCGCTATGGATAACGGATTTGCGAGTGTCGCTGCGTACAATAAAGTATTTAAAGAAGCCTACGATATGACCCCCTCCTTGTTTCGGAAAAATGCCGTAACGACAGAAAGAAAAGAACAGCACACTCAAGATGAAGAAGAACTGCGTGAGAAACTTAATAGCTATCTAAATGAAAATCAGATAACCGATGATCAAGAGGAAGAAAGCCATGATCGAAACATCTCATTTATCTTGGACCACCAAAAAGCTTATAAGCAGACCAGCTACTACAGTAAGCTAATCAATGCTGGGACAGCGATTGATTTAACTAAATCAGACTTTCAGGAACAAATCATTTATTTAAAAAATAAGCTTGGGGCAGAATATATACGTTTTTGGGACATCTATGATCCCAATCTTTATCTAGATATTCATGCGACAAAGGAAAATTTAAACTTTAGCAAGCTGGATACAGCGATAGATTTTCTCGTCAAGAATCAGCTGAAACCTTATATCGAACTGGGGTTCAAACCGATTCGGCTATTGAAAAATACGCAAGATGCATTAGTGGAGATTCCGAGAAATGAAGATTTTGATTCACCAGAAGAAATGCAGCGTTTTTTCAGAGAATTGCTTCGGCACTTTATTAAACGCTATGGTTCAGAAGAGGTACAAAAATGGTATTTTGAATACTGGAAAAAAGAAGACATTGCTTTTCTAGATTTACGCTATAATTATTCGCCTCAAACGGAAGAAGTGCATCGCAATTATTTTTCAAACTTTGACAGAATCGCTAGAACCATGAGAAAAATTTTACCGGATATTAAGATCGGCGGTGGCGGATTTCCAGTGCAGCATTATGGAAATAAAGGCTTTTGCGATTTATTGTCTCTATGGCAGGAGTACGATGAGAAACCTAATTTCTTGACGATCACTTGTTATCCTTATCAATTAGAAAAGGAATCAGATAATTACTACGAAAAAAAATCAACGGACATTTTCTTTATCAAACATAATTTAGAGATCGTCAAAGAAGCATTAGCACAAAGTGCATTTCCAGAGACGCCGATCCATGTTTCAGAGTATAGTCTGACACTCTCTAATCGAAATCCAGTCAATGACCATTGTGCAAAGGGGAGTTATTTGATTCAAAATATGATCTCAACAATCGGTGGTGCCGAGTTGTTTGGACATTGGCTAGGCACGGATATCTATGCGGATCTTCAGGATTCTCAGGGATTCCTTTTTGGAGGCTGTGGTTTACTTACGAAGACAGGAGTAGCGAAACCGGCCTTTTATGCACTTGAATTTTTAAATTCGCTATATGAAGATATCTATTATAAAGAAAAACATTGCATTGTTACAGGAAACAGCAGAGGCTCTTTTCGCCTTGCTTGTCACAACTATCGTAAATTAAATTTCAATTACTACCTGACAGATGAGAGTAAAATTCAACTAGAAAATTTGTCCAATTTTTTTGAGGACAATGAATCCTTAACGTTGAATATCGATATTAACGGTGTCGAAAATGGCGGTTATATCATCAAATCACGTGTGGTAAACCGTGCACATGGTAGTGTTCAAGATGAATGGAGTCGCTTTGACTTAAAAGAGTTGAGTATGAATGAACAGGACTATTTGCATCGCATCAGTACTCCACGGCTGTTAAACACAAAAGTAAAAGTTGAGAATAATCGTCTACAATTTTCGATTCATTTAAAGCCTCATGAAATCCGTTATTTGCACGTAACAATGGAATAATTCATAACCTGAAATATCTCTAAACAGATCAGAGGTGTTTCAGGTCTTTTATTGGACAAAATTTGACATTCATTTTTTTGCCTTTTCAAACACGAGGCCTTTTATAAGGAAGAAATCAGCCTAATTCCCTTACTATTTTGCCCATAACTTCGGCGGAGTTGGCTAAGGACAAACGCTATTATTATCATTAAGAGAACGTTGAAGGACCAATGTGTACGCGGATTACTTGAAAAAGAAAGGACCTAGATAGAGATGAGTGAAAAAGAGCAAATTCATGGGATTACACAAGGAGAGATTGTTCCATTAAGCGAAGTGAAAGATCCGATCTTTTCAGAGGAGATGATGGGAAAAGGAGCGGCAATGAGACCAAATCTAGGAGAAGTTTATGCTCCTTTTGATGGGGTGGTTGTCAGCGTATTTCCGACGAAACATGCGATTACGTTGAAAAGTGATCAGGGTTGTGAGGTATTGATTCATGTAGGGATTGATACAGTCAATCTGAATGGAGAACTTTTGGAGCCGCTAGTTTCAGAAAATGACCGTGTAAAAACAGGGGATCTAATCATGCGTTTTGATTTAGTGAAAATAAAGGAGCGAGGATATGATCCCATCATCCCACTAGTAATCCTAAATACGCCAGATTATAAGATAATCGAGGTTAACGAATTGGAACAGGGAGATCGTGAGACACTTCTATTGGATATTGAGAAAGCCGAGATACCAATGGAAAAAAAGGAAATGAACTCAAAAGAATATGCTTTAGAACATGCCATCATTCGTACATTGGGAGGTAAAGACAATATCACTTCACTGGGGCATTGCGCTACCAGATTGAGGATTAACTTAAAGGATGAAGCAGCTGCAGACGAAGAAAAGCTTGAGAAAATTCCTGGTGTACTAGGTATAGTTAAATCCATGGGTGGATTGCAGATCGTCATCGGTAATGCCGTCAATCAAGTCTATGACAATATTCAAAAACTCTACAATATAGAAAGTTCGACAGAGGAAATGAAAGAAAAAGGATCGGTTCCAAATCGGATTTTGAACGTATTATCCGATATTTTAAGTCCAGCAGTTCCATTGATTATGGCTAGTGGATTTATTTCCGCGATTTTGGTCATTATGACTCGATTGGGCATGGATCAGGAAAGCTCGACCTACGTGATCTTAAATGGCGCAGCCAATGTTGTTTTCTATTTCTTACCGATAATGCTAGCTTACACTGCTTCGAAACGCTTTAAATGCAATACGATCTATGCGCTATTTTTAGGCGGATTGTTTTTGCATCCAAGTATACTTGGATTTGCTAAAAATGGTGGGACTATTGATTTATTTCACTTGCCTGTGACAGCTGTGGACTACTCTTCTAGTTTATTGCCGATCATTTTAAGCGTGTGGGTTCTGTCATACGTCGAAAAACTAGCTGACAAATATGTTCCGGATGCGGCCAAATATGTTTTTAAACCCTTTGCAATCGTGGTGGTTATGTTACCGATCGCCTTGTGTATTACTGGTCCGGCAGGATTCTTATTGGGTGAAGGAATTGGAAGTATTCTAACTTTGATTTATAGTCACGCAAGTTGGTTAGCAATTCTATTAGTAGCTTCTTTTGCTCCACTTCTAGTCATGACGGGGATGCACATCGCCTTGACTCCGATAATTATTTTGACAAACTTTGAGAACTTAGGCTATGACAATATGCTTCTGATTGCTTTTATTGGGATGAACTTCTCACAATTCGCGGTGGCGTTAGCGGTGATGTTCAAGACGAAGAAACGTAATTTGAAACAGCTTGCAGCTAGCTGTGCGATTACGGCATTTTTAAGCGGCATTACAGAGCCAACTCTTTATGGAATCAGCGTGAAGCTGAAAAAACCTTTTTATGCGACCTTTATTGGTTGTATTGCAAACGGGATCTTTTGTGCTATCGCCAATGTTAAAATCTTTTCATTTGCGCCACCATCATTTTTTACGTTACCCATCTTTATGAATCCTGATGGGTCAAATACGAATTTTATATTGGCCTTATGCACGATTGGAATCACGATTGTAGTGACTTTTGTGGCAACTTGGGTTTTAGGATTCGATGATTCGATTTTTGAGACAGAGAGTTAAGAGGGAGAGACATGGAGAAAAAGTTATTCGTTTTTGATCTTGATGGAACTCTGCTAACAAGTAAAAATCAGTTACTTCAAAGCACGGTGCTAGCATTGGATTACTTACAAAGAAAACACACGGTAATGTTGGCAACAGGACGAAGTCGTTTTCTCATCAAAGATATTTTAGATGAGTTAACTATAAAAGATTATATTGTTTGCAATGGTTCTGCTGCTTTTCTTAACGATAGACAGGTGTTTAAGAGAACACTGGAAAAAACTAAATTAAAGACTCTACTTACCCATTTTAGGAAACAAAAGATTGATATTGCATTAACTGGATTAGATCATTTTTGTCGGATATCCTCGTTTCAAGTTTCTCAAATGGAACAAGCAATGCGCTCTATCGGTGCAGAAATCCCCGACTATTTGCCAGATTTCCACTTGAAAAATGATATCTATCAGGGACTGGCATTTTATGACCCGCAGCTTGATGAAAGAATACAGAGAGAATTTTCAGATTTTCGTTTTGTTCGTTGGCATCCTTCATTCGTTGACATCGTCCCTAATCAAGGGTCGAAGGCAGTCACAATGCTGACTATTGCACAAAACTTAGGAATAAAAACTGAGAATATTATTGCCTTTGGAGATGAAACAAATGATATTGAGATGTTAACAGCGGCTGGAACGGGGATAGCTATGGGCAATGCTAATGATTCTGTAAAAGCAATCGCTGATTTTGTGACCAAAACGAATGATGATGATGGTATCGTGTATGCGTTAGAAAAGTTCAAGCTATTATAAAGTGAGGGTGGAGAATGCTAATTTTTCCACCTTTTTTGTGTCGTAAAGTACTTATTAATTTTTGTTCTTATTTGTATTTTAGTCTGAATTTTAAAGTAAATTGAGCAAAATGTATCGAAGAAATCAGCGCGATGTAGACAGCATTTGAATGAGGTAAGTCGTATGATTAAACTGTAGCAACGCTGAGCGTATCGAAAGAATGAAATAGCAGTTGTTTGTTGTCGCTCTCAAAGTAGGAGGAAAAAAGTGAAGTATCTAGTAGTTTGTATTAATAGGGATAAAACAAAAGAAGAAAAAAATTTTAAAACTTGTCGTGAAGCGCTGTGCTTTGCGACCAACTACAATAAGATAAAGTCCAGCAAAATTTACAGAGAAGGTTGCTTGATTCAGAAATTTACCTATTAGTTCTTTTAATAGCAAACACTTTATTCTGTATAAACTATTGGAATTACGGATCGTAAGAAAATTATGTATGGCATTTTTCATCGACTTATCTCTATTTACAAATATATATTATCACTAGTGTTGCAAAGATCCCCACTCTAACCAAATCATTGATTTAAAGCTATCTAGATGCAAAAAGTCCTTTATACTGAATCTAGGATAACTTATCCAAGACCAATAAAAAGGACAGCACACATGGATAAGTATAAATCAGAAACTTCGTTTCAGAAATGGTTTTCTTCCATAAATTTTACTGAATTATCTGAAAAAAACCTCAATAGCATCAATAAATATGATTATTACAGTAAAAAACTAGATTTCAAAACATCATTAAAACTCATGCTTTATGCAGTCTATGAAGAAATGCCTAGCTTTCGGGAAATTGATCGAGCCTTTATGGATTCGCGACTTTGCAAGGAACTAGGATTGAGTGGACTTTGTCACAGCTCACTATCTCGTAGGATGCCTCAGATTGATTCAGAAGTCTTGATGGAAATTTTTGTACAACTTGTTCAGAAAATTTCCACCCAAAAACCAAGCTCAAAAACTTCAAGTCTTCAACTCATTGATTCGACAACCATCCCATTGAACAAAACGTGGTTTCCTTGGGCGAAATTCCGAAAAACAAAATCTGGCATCAAACTTCATTTAAATCTCTGTTATCTGGATAAAGAGCATCAGTATCCCGAAAAATTCACTATTACAAACGCGGAAGAACATGATCGAAATCATTTCGAATGCTTCGTTGATAAGACAGAAGCTACGTATGTAGTAGATCGTGGTTATTTTGATTATAAATTATTAGATCAACTAAATACTGATGGCTACTTCTTTGTGACTCGCACAAGGTCGAATACTAAAATCACAGTTTTAGATCAACTTGAAGTCGCAAATCAAAAAACAGCAGATGGACAAATCATCAGTGATCAACAAGTAATTCTGGGTGGTGGTATCAATTACAGTACTGAGCGCTTCAGATTGGTCACGATTCTGACCAAAGGACAACGGCTTTTGCGTCTTGTCACTAATCGGTTTGATGTTTCTCCAAATGAAATCGCAGATATGTACCAAGCACGATGGCATATTGAACTTTTCTTCAAGCACTTGAAACAAAACGTAATGATCCGACGGATCTATTCACAAAAGGAACAAGGCGCCATCAATCAAGTGATTCTTACACTAATAGCAACACTTCTGACCTTTCTAATAAAGATCGAACTGGGGACAACCGCCACACTTTTTGCTTTAAAACGCTCTCTTCATTACCTAATGTTTGCCCCCGCTGAATATTGGTTCGCTCACTATCAATCAGATGGCTGAAGTTAAAACAGTTGGCATCTCACATGTTTTCACTTGAATAGGGCTAAAAATTTCTGGAAAAAGTTATCCTTTGCGTGAGCATTTCCTTTTTTTGTAAATTTTAGCAGAAAGTTATTGTCAGTATATTCTGATAATACCGGTACAATATTTATGCAACACTAGTGATATATTATTACTATGAAGCTCAATCATCTAATCCGTGATTGGGCTATTTTTTGTGCCTTAAAAGGAGGATCAAGCAATGTTCGATACACAAGAAAATCGCTATATCACGAGGGGAGTGAATGAACAAGTACCAAAGGAAATGCAGCAACGTTGATTTCAGTTGATTGATGTAAAGGCAAAGCAGGCAGAAATTCAGTTAGATTATCTACAAATCTTTGAGTTCAATCGTGATGATCAACGAGGAATCATTACGATTGTCCATCGGCAAGAAGAACCTTTCTTTATTGATTATTCTGGTATCCGAATTACCAAAGATTTGGTAAATTTCCAAATAAAAAAGCTGTGGGTGATTGATGATCATACGTATCAAACGATGTTATTACCAGAGGAGTATTGATCGCAAATAGTAAGCTCATGAGTAAGAAATTTCAAAAATTAACAGAAAGAAGAGGTTATTAATGAAGAAGAAAGAACCGCAAAAGCGAGTAAACGTCGTGTCTTTACAGTTGATAAAAGAATCATCACTATTGTATGGTCCAGGGCGAATTACCAGCATGCGGCTGGCCTATGAGCTTTTTGAACCTTATTTGAAAGAGAAGGGTTGAGAACATCTTTATGTCGTTGGGTTGAATACGAAAAAGGAGTCAACATTTTTTAATTTAACTTCTACTGGTACGATTAACCAAGCAATCGCAGTACCTAGAGATATTTTAAAACCAGCAATATTGGCGAATTCAACGAGTATTATCGTTGCTCATTGCCATCCAAGTGGTGACACCACTGCATCAATCCAAGACATACAATTTACCAAGAACTTGATCCAAGCGTGTAAGACAGTTCAAATTCAATTGGTAGATCATATAATCATTGGATGTGCAACGGATAATAGCTCACTAAGAGAGCAAGGACAAATTGAAGAGGACGAATAACTCTAATGACGATTGCTGGTCATTAGGGTTTTCTTTTTGCAGAGAGGATGGATATTACATAACTAGTCAAATAGCATTCCTAATAATAATTTCATTACAATCTTGATAGTCTATTTACCAAGGAAACGATTCTTTTAGACTAAAGTCTATTCTTGATATCTTTGATAATAATTCTTCGCTTTTTCCATATGAAGTTGAGAAATAATTTTGTAAAAGTGTGTTTCAGAAGTGGGCATACTGCTTAGTTGATCGAGTAACGCATTTATTTTTTGTGAATAGATGGGAAAATCAAAGTAAAGATTTACGATATATGTCATAAAGCGCAGCTGTAAGGAAAAATATAGATTGTCCGCCTTAGTAATAACACGTTCATAAAGCTGCAGACAATCTTTAGCCTCGTCTATATCATTGATCATCAACAACCATTGAATACGATTGAAAAAAAGATCGCTGATTTCTTCATAATATCGTTTCGCTTCAAAAATTTCATATTTTGCTAGTTCATCAAGCAGTCTCGCGTAAAGGCTGCGTTCCTTAACCTTCTCTTTTTCGGAATAGGAAAGAAGGACAAGTTTAGCCAATTTTATTTCTTTTAGTGTCCACATTTTTATTGTATCCAAATAAGTAAGAATCTCTAAAAAGGGAGCACGAGAAAAATTGTAAAAATTGGTATTCGTAATAAGCACCAATAAGTAGGCTTTAATCGCTAGATAACGAATTTCTGTGTGAGTGTGGGATTTGTATTTTTCAAAAATTTCGTATAAAGCTTCAAAATTGCCGCTGTTATACAATTGATCAATCTCAGCATCGAGAATCTTCTCTTCATTTATAATCTGACTATCCCTAAAATAATCAAATTCTGCTTGGCTAATTCCTAGATTATTCAAAAATCCTTGAAACTTCGTTACTTCAACTGAGTGTTTTCCAGCTTCAAAATCGCTGTAAAAAGTCTTCGATGCAATACCTGAGTACACTTCCTTTTGTGTAAGTCCCTTTTGTTTGCGGATTGATTTAATAATTACTTCGTTCATGAGTTCTCCCATCTATAATTCCTGTATACAGGAATTATACTTGTTTTTAGTTTCTTTTTGCATGCTATATTGTAAAAAAACAAACAGAGGAGTTAATAAAATGAACAAAACATATTTTAAATTAATCGGTGGGGTACTTGCTTTAACAATGGTAATCAGTTTCTTCTCAGCTATCGGAATTGCATTGAAAATGAACGAGAATGGAGTTATTTTATGTCAGATAGCAGCATTTCTGATTTGTGGAGTAGTTAGTTTCTTTTATATGAAGAAAAAAGATCCAACCTTGAAACAATTCGGGTTCAAAAAAGGGAAGCTAAGTAGAGGAATAATAGGATTTATGGCATTGATTATCTGTATACAGCCAGTCGTTCTAGGAATTAATTTCAATCTTTCTTTTTCAACATTAGGATTGATTATCATTCAGATGTTGTTAGTTGGTTTTGTTGAAGAAACTTTTTTTCGCGGAATTATTTTCAATTCTTTAAGAGATAAAGGGCCAAAGTTTTTTATTATTTTTTCTAGCATACTTTTTGGACTTCTTCATATGGCCAGTAGTTTGAATCCGAATACTGCCTTCATCTTAGTCATTTTGCAAATCATTAATGCTTTACTGCTGGGATTCGTATTTTCATTCATTTATTATTCAAATCAATCGATTTACACAGTCATTTTGTTTCATGCGCTATTCAACGTATGTGCCTCAATTTCTAGTATTTCTTCAATCGAGAAAAATATTATCGCGGTAATTCTATTGAGTATTTTCTATCTTTTATTTTTGTTCCATTACCGTATGATCAGTTCAAAAAAGATTTTTAGTTAGAGCTGTTTATGTCGTTGGTCTATTTGAATCCATGTAAAATCTATCTTGAAATATCTCTATAAAAGCTTTCGAAATTAGTTTTTAACAAGGTATAAATGCGTTTATTTAGTAGTCAAGCTGGAACATACGCTCATTTATTTTACAGGAGTTCTAACCGATTGGATGAAGTGAACGCACTTGAAAAGCATTAAAAGTTTAGCCGATTACAAATTTAATTGAAACATAAGGATGTGTACACCAATTTCCGTACACATCCTAACTTTGAAGATTACACTAGATTACCCCATCATTCAATCTTCGTTGCATGGCTTTAACACAATCAGATTCGGAACTGATGATTCCGTCCTGAATCGTGCCCATTTTTTGTTGCAGGGCAAGGCAGGTAGCGGGTCCAAAGTTGCCATCTATTGCAACTTTTAATATTGATTGCAGTGCACGGATCATGTTCGAACCACCGTACCCAAATTGAACCGAGGGAATAGATTGATTCGCCCGATTTCTGATTTGTCCGCTGATGATGCCATCTTTGATGGTGCAATTCAATACTTCTTGCAGATGTCTCGTAGTGGCAGGTCCCCATGAACCATCGATGGCCAGCATTCGTTGCTGCCCGATATTTTCGTGAGGCCCGCTAACACTCGTATTTTTTAGTCGAAAATAGCGTACAGGTAAGCCGGAATAATCCCCCATCCAGCCTATCGCTTTGGTCACGGCGATATTCTGACAGCCTTTTGAGTAGGTACAGTGCAATGCGTTACCGTTAATATCCCCTAAGAAAAAGCCGGTATGCCCCGCTGACCCCAGCGATGCACCTTGATGTCCAGCAATCCAGAGATCTCCACGGCGAACTTGGGAGCGGCTGATTTCTTCTAATAAGGTGCCCTTTAAGTTGAAGAGCGTTTCGGTGTTTCCAATATAGGCGCCGTTTGGCAAAAAGTCTGCCGCAATCAACGCTCGAAAAACAAAACTGGAGCAATCCATGGAACGTGGGCCCAATCTATGTGACATGGAGTAGCAAATTTTTCCCTGTAGATTTAATCCGTATTGCAATGCAGTTTCAGTAGTTGGCATTTGATTCACCCCTATTGAACATTATTTTCCTGATCGTCTTTATCAGGCGTTTTCCCAATGTCTCGTTCAAATACCTTCAGCCATTTCTGCAGCCAAGTGATCTTCAGTCCGAATTCATGAGCGTTTTCTAAAATCGAACCGATCTCGTAAATAATTAACAGCGCTGTCCAGATTAATGCTACATTGATTGGCAGAGTAATTCCTACAGTTGGCGCGATTTTGTCTAAGGCAGCGGCGCAAATGATTGTGGAAAAGGTAATGAATTTTGTAAACAAGCCATATAGGTTAATCGAAGACACCCAGGTATGACTTTTCAACGCTTTGACGTATCCGGTAGTGAGGTCCAGGCCAACCATGGTCAAAAAAACGCCCATGATCGGCAGACTTCCGCCGAATAGATAATTGATTAAGGGAAGTTGTATCATATAGATTCCTCGCTTTCTAAATTAATTGATAGCCCCTGCGAATTTCTTTTCGCAGGGGCTAATAGCTGTTGATCCCTACGCAGTATGTGGTTGTCAATGAACGGATTTAATTGGGAAAAGGCCTATTCCCGTGGTGTCTCAGGCGGCCCTTCCTTGTTTTTCTTCCTGATTCGATGAAGCCATTGAAGCAGTCTGTTTTGTTCTTTTGTGTCTTTATTTGATGAATCTTCAATCAAAGGCATAACAGTGGGTTGCTGATCGTTAGTTTCGCTATATCTGGATTGCAGAAGCGACTCCTTTTCTACTTTAATCGCTGCTTTTTCCGAAGGCTCAATCGTAGTTAATTGTTTAAAGTAGCGACCATACGGCGTTGTTGGTAGTGCGGATAGTTTCGGAGTCGGCAAAGCGACTTCTTCTTCCTGTTTTTCTGCGACATCAAAGCAGCTAACTTCATCATAAGAGGCTTCCTCAACAGGCTTTCCATCGTAACGAACACCTCTCGTCTCATGTTCTGGATCAAATATCAGAGTTTCCTTATGGGTCAAGACCTTGGCGGTGACTACAGAATCAAATAGTTTTACGCCGTTTTGTGTACAAATGTCTAAGTTCGTCAATAATTCGCAAGCTTCTTTGATCTGTGGCGCCGTTAAGTTGGGATCAAGATCTCTGTATTTCCAATTGTGGGTGCCGCCATCACTTTTTCCAAAGGTGGCAATTAAATCCTTGGTCATTGTTCTGTTCCTTTCTTTGATTTTTTCTGCGTAGGTTGGTTCATGGTTTCATCAAGGTTCGCTAGTTTCTTCTGGTCGGACAAATGAAATAAGGGAGCGAGCGACAGAGACAACTGTTTCACCGAATTTTTTTACTGGAAAGACTCTCAGTTTCAAAGTCCGCCATTCCGGTGCCATAAAGTAGTCTTCAAAATAATAAAAGAGACGTTTCATGGTGCGGGTAGCTTTGGTGTGCATAAATACCTCGCGGACAAGATCCTTTAGAAAGTGATCAAACTCCGCCGCTCCTAATTGGCAGCGTACTTTTAAGGCTAAAATGTATTTGATGGTGACACTGCTGTTTTGTGTTTCATGGTAGAAATTGGTGATTCGTTGTTCGAGTGTTTTAGCTTTTAAGTTGAATAACTGCCGAAACGACAGTGTTTGTATGACATTCATTGATGCTCATCCTTTCGTTAATTAGTGGAGGAGCGCGGCAGTAGCACCGCTGCTCCTCAACGTATTGGTTTAAAAAATAATTGTTTCAATTGTTTCGACGTACTTGGCGGTTTCGACGGTGTGGAATAATTCAGCGCCATCTTTCTGACAAAGTTTTACCTCTGTCATGCGTTGTAACAATCCTTTGATCTCTGTGTCGGTCTTTTGAGTATCAGGATCATTGAAGCTCCAGGTGTGGTTCTTCCCTAAGCTGTTTTTAAAGGTTGCGACGATTTTTAACATCTTTCATGTTCCTTTCTATGATTTATTTGGTATAGCGTAATTGACTGGTTAGGATCACGCCGGTTAATTCACTGCCTTCGACTGACAAGGCTTTCATAATTTCTCCCAGTTCAAGGACCTTCTCTTCGCTGGGCGCATCCATTACATTTGTAAAGGTGATCTTCTTAGTTTTTTCTCCGCCTGCATCGATTTCTACTTGAAGTTTATTGCCGATTTTTTGAATCATGATTGTTTCCTCCTAAATTTTTTTGTTTCCGGCCGGTGACTAAAAGATAAACGATTTCTAAAAAAAGTGCGAATCGCAAAATAACCGCTACCCCCCTCAAATTGACCTGTTTTTAGGTGAAAACCCTTATTTTTGCATAAAAACAGGTCAAATTAGGGGGGGTAAGTGTCAAATTGCGATTTTACAAAGCGGATAAAAATGGTGTATAATAAAAAGTTTATATAAAACGCTTATAATAATTTCTATAGCCAGTTATCCTTATAATCAGCATCCTTCAATCAGACCGGCACATTGATTGGGTATCAGAGTATTAAAATAACTTTTTCATTCAAAGAATAAATTATTTCTATTCTTGTTTTTATTGCATAATAGATGCTGCTATAATAAAAGTTCATATTTTTTCCTAAATATGAACGCTATGAATTGTAGCAAACCGGCTATGACACAATTCATAGACAAGAACAACGCCGCTAGTGAGCTATACTGAAAATAGGTTAGGGAGGGAAATTATGGTCAAGATTAAAAAAACATAGATTAGCTAAAGAATTCACTCAGGAGGATGTTGCAAAGAAACTGAATGTCTCTAGAGCAACGATCTTAAGTTGGGAGACAGGGAGAACCTTTCCTGACATCGAAAAATTAGTTTATCTAAGTAATTTGTATGATCTTTCCTTAGACCAATTAATCAAAGAGGAGCCGGTGATCATGGAAACGATTGTTAAAGAGCGGAAAAGCTTGCAGTATTTCAAAATCATTAAAAGGATTGGGATCGTTTTACTAGCAGTATTTGTTCTATATAATATCTATTGGTTTAGTACGGTTTATACCAAAAATAAAAATCTAGCCCATTGGCAGCACACAGAGGTAAATAACTATCTGGAAAAAGGGGACTATACGTTTCAAGCACATGATCTTCGTTACCTTGAACCATTACACAATGGGAATATTCCAGTCCATACGTATAAAGGGGGCTCCTTCCATGTGGGGATAGACGGGGACTATATCTATGTAGCCCTTTATGAACTAGCAGGACGAACGAATCTAGATGTTCCAAAAGACACAAACTTCTTTTTGCGTTATAAAAAAAGTGGAAAAAGTAATCCGTCTTTTGAGAGACTAGATCAAAATGTTTCTAAGAAAGAACTTTCAAAGTTAACCACCACTAATGAAGCAAAAGCCATTATGAAAAAGTATCGCAAAGAGCTTAACAGGGATATCCGAGCGACAGAAGTTGTTTGGAAAGAGGTTAATAATAAATAGTTTCGCATTGGTTTAAGAATTTAACAAAAATTTGAAGCAGAAGCAATTGCTAAGACACCCCTTAGTAATTGGTTCTGCTTCTTTACTGTTATTCAGAATAATCAAACGTATATGCCGTCTTGTTTATACACCTCAGCCGGGGATGTATTCTTTTGGATGATTTCTGTAGGTATTGGATTGGAGAACTGAGACAATGAAGATTCCAATAGGTAGTTAAATTTTGCAGGAAATAAATGGCTGTTAAAAAAATCTTTTTCCAGTTTTTTTTTAATGCATAAAAAAAGTGGTTCCTTTATTTAATAGAGAATAAACGAGTCACTAATTTTCCGTGTTACCATAATTTACATAAACGTTTATTAATTTGAAAACATGTTTTCTCTTAATTGTCTTTTTATTAGTGTTATCTAAGAAACTATTCGCAGATAACAGTAAGGAAATCTAGGGACAATCAAAAAATCATTGTAGAATATTAATTTGCTCTGCAATGAACATAAAAAAGGAGATGCATTATGATTAAAACGAGAGGTCCTAAATATTTTTGTTTCATTGCAACGTTACTGATAGCAATTTCACCTTTATTTATCGCCAAATCAACAGTTATGGCTTCAGAAGTTGATTCAACTACTGGAAAAACTGAACAAAATTCTCGGATTTATTTACAAACACCAGATCAAGAAATCAAAACTGCTGAAGCTACTGGCGAAGAATTTACTAAACAACAAATTGCGAACGGTTATTTAGAAGTCGATTCATCAGGAAATTTGGAAGTAACACCTAAATGGATCGATGAAATTAAGGCAAATCTCGTTATACAAAATAGAGATAAGGATTATGATGTGTACGCAGATGGTGCAGCGATTGTACTAGTTGATAAAAATGTTCCAACAAATCCAAAACCTGATGGCGTCACAAAGATTGTTAATACATGGAAAGGTTTTGATCTTTACTTGAAGCATTCTCATTGTGAAAATGTTACTGATGCACAACAGATGGTTACTGTATTTGCTCCGTTTCTCGGAGCGCCATTAGGGACTATTCTGGCAGCCATTTGTGGAGCACAAGTGATTCTAATTCAAAGATCCGATAAAGGACAGGGGGTTATTATCGCATTTATAGGCACACACTAGGCATAAATAAACCATTACCAATTCCTCACTGGATAGCTTCACAATGACCTCAGAAAGTAGTTGAATAAAATGTTCGATCCTGAATTTCTATTAAGTTTAGGTATTTTGATGATAGCTTTAAATACTGGGCTTTCAGAATCACCATTATTCAAAAAATACCCTTTGATTTCTAAGATTCTTCAATTAATAGCGTGCTTATGTATGTTTTTTTCACGTATCCAAATTAGATAGACTTTTTTTCTCATCGTAGAGCGTAAAAATTGAACATCATAAGCCTAAACAATAATTGACTGAAAGTGATTAAAATTCTAAAAAAAAGAGTGATAAATAAAAGGCAGAAAACCAACTAAATTATTTAGAAAATGTAACAACATAGTAAGTTCTAACCTTTTATATTTTTTGTAATAAATACCTAATACTAGCCCCATTCCAGTATATGTAACGAAACTTCCAAAATTGGTTGGATGGTGAGCTGTTCCAAAAAGAATACTAGAAACGAGCACACCAATTAGTAAATAATCTTTGAAGCATAGCTTCAAAAGAAATCCGCGAAATAGAATTTCTTCCATGATTGGAGCTGAAACGATAGTAAATAAAGCTATAATAAAAATTGGTACACCAGTCAGAAAACTCTCAAGACCTACTTGATTGTAAGTCGTGTCGGTATTTTCAAAGGTTAAAATGATTCCACCAATCAGCTTCACACCAATAATTAGCAATAACCAAGAGAAGCTATTCTTGAGATCTTTCCAGCTTAGTCTCATCTTTTTTATATTTATAATAGTCAATTTTGTTGAAAAAAGTAAGTTTAAGAATATCACTCCAACCATTGCTATTGAGACAACAAGGTAGACTAATTTTGTTGGATTTTTTTGCGCAATCGTGATAAGCATTGACTCTGAGCGTATGAAGATAAACAAGATGATAGCAACTATTATTTTATTTAGCATTGACACAAAAATCCGCATATTTTTATTCTCCTATATTTTTAAACGTTTGATAAAGTGATCGAATCTATTAGTAGATTTATCAGCCAACTATACCTTGGAATAACCCTCTAATGAAATTGATAATGAAGGGACTCTCCGCTACTAGTATGAAAACTAACCCCAATTTTATCATCCAGTTTATCGACTTAAATCCCTTAATAAGGCCTGCTATTGATAAGAAAACGCCACATAAAATACCTATTGCTTGAAACATTTTCATCTCACCTCCCAACGATAATGTAATAATTAAAAAAGAGGAACAATACTAAGAATTTGTATCTACAAATCTTTTATCTCATCGTACTATCGAATACCCTGAATAGGGACTCTAATAAGTTATTTGAAACTCTGACTTGATTCATTTAGAAATTTATAAATACAAATTCTTAGTAATAATATTGAAAGTTTTTACTGTTGATAATAAAGAACGGTGATTTGATTAATTAGTAATTTTCACAGACGGGGTTATAAGTAAATCCGATCCTTACATGCAACTATTTAATCAAGCCCCAGATTGTGACTGCGCCTTTAACAAATTTTCCTACATTCAGTCCCAATTGATAACCCTGTTTATCATATTTACCACCGCCATTAATCTTTAAAATTTCTGATGAAGACAATTTTTTATAGTTTTCCATGTATTTCACTCTCCATTTATTTTTTTGTTACTGAGTTAAGCCTTTCCATAAACCTTTGTAGTAACTTTTCATATAATCAATAAAGTTACCTCCACCATTAATCTGTCGCAGTTCTCTAACATTCAATTCTTTTACCTTTTGCATGTTTCAACACACTCCTTATAAATTATTTATGGTACAAAATGACTGTAGCATAAGGTTCATATCTCTAAAGGAATCCTTCCTGAAACCTTGTACTTTTCTTCGTGAACCAATAAGTTTTTAGGAATTCCCTTCGTTTAGGAATGATTTCCCCGTTGTTTAAGAATTTTTCCCTACTTTTTCCGAGATAATGGCATGCTTGTTTCATCAAAAGACTAGGAGTGAAAAAATGAAAAATAAAAAACTAATGAATGTTAAGGAATGTTCAGACAAAAAGCTAAAAAGAATTTGTGGAGGAAATCAATGGACTTTGGGAAATTCTAAATCAAATGTTGCTCAATGTGTGCTTTCTCTTTTTAAGAAGTGCTAAAAGTCTTTTTTTGGTATTATCTAATCAGGAGGGGATTTCTTGATTACTATTGATACTAAGGCCTACATTGTTCGAATGATTATGGATATTATTAATTTTTATCTACTTTTTTTTCTCATCAGCGACTGTTGGAAAAACAAAAAGAAGTTTCTAAGCGTGCTTTTCTTTATTCCGTTGACTTTTTTTGTACAAATTTTTACCGAGGTGGGGGATATTGTACCTATCCTTGGTAGTTATTTGGTATTGAAAAATAAAGGGAAAGTTGATCAAATTCTTCTAAATACGCTTATTATCTGTATGCTAATTGTTTATAGCGTATCGCTCATTAGCTCAGTGACCATGCTTCATATGTTTTCTCATGAGGGAATTAAAGGATACGGCTACATTTCCATTCAAATAAGTATTAATTTTTTTCTTATTCTATTTTTCGCAGGTATTTACAGGAAATTAGGTATAAAAAATTTTGTTTCAGAGAATAGTTCTAAATCTACAACCATCTTGATGATTTATCTTTTTTTAATTAGTTTTTTCATTTCATATGCTTCTCATTATTATGAAGTATTTGATCGATTTATTTTAGGTGTAGCCATTTTACTGATTGTTCAAACAATCTTTGTCCTTTTTTTATTTATTAGAACAACTTTGAGACAAAAAGAAAGATATGAACAACAATTGAAAATTCAGGAGTTAGATCATCTGAAAACGTACACTGAACAATTGGAAAAAGATCAAGAACGACTAGCAAAATTTAGGCATGATTATAAAAATCTATTATTGAGTATAAAGGAGCTATCCTCTTTAAATAAAAATTTTGAGCTTACTGAACAAATTCAACAATTGGAAGATTATTCGAATAGTCATATTACATCAACGGATTTTGATTATAGATATTTAAAAAACGTGAAGAACGACTACATAAAAAGTCTACTTATTTCAAAGTTTTATCAAGCCAACGAGGCTCAAATTCACTGTCATTTTGAATGTTTAAAACCGATTGAAAAAATACCTATACCGATCTTTGATTGTGTACGTATTTTAGGAATTATTTTGGATAATGCTATAGAGTCAGCTTTAGAGAGTGAAGAAAGAAAAATTTCTTTATTAATTTATCGAGACGATCGACAAGTAGAATTTTTGATTGTTAATAGTAGTCAAGAATTGATCCATTCAATAGATTCTCTTGTAAATAAAGGAGTTTCGACAAAAAAAGGTCATGAAGGATTAGGGCTAAATACCGTTCAGGAAGTCAATGAAAAAAATAGCAATATGTTTATTCAATATAAGAAAGATCATCTAACGTTTACCACTCAAGTGATCTTAATGTGGCAATAAAGGAGAAATTATGAGCTATCCCATCATTATTTGCGAAGATCAAATTGTTCAATTAAATCAACTTGAGACAATTGTTCAAAATTTTATTCTCTTTCACAGTGATATATTTCAACTAAGTTTGAAAACGCAAAGTCCAACTGAAGTAGAGAATTATTTAAACAAATTTCATCCAAAGCAAGGAATTTACTTTTTAGATATTGATTTAAATCATCCAATGAATGGAGTTGACCTCGCAGAAAAAATTCGCGCAAAAGATATTCAAGCAAAAATTATTTTTATCACTACCCATGAGGAAATGATCCCCTTGACCATTCAAAGACGGGTTGAAACGCTAGGGTTCGTTTCAAAAGATCAACCGTTTGAAACCTACCGTGCAGAAATTATTGAACTACTTGTACTTGCACAAGAAAGAATTGACGCGCTGAGAATATCTCAAGACAAAGCATTTATTTTCTCTATAGGTTCTCAAACATTCACGATTGATATACAAGATATCTATTTTATGGAACCATCAGAATTACCGCACCGAATTCGTCTTTATACAAAAAATGGGCACTATGAGTTCTATGGAAAACTCACGGATTTAGAAAAGCAATATCCTGTTCTCTTTAGAATTAATCGATCATGTTTAGCAAATCTACGTAATATAAAAGAAATTGATTTTAAAGCCAGATCTATCTTTTTTGATTCAGAATTAGTGAGACCTTTTTCTATAGGTAAAGCTTCAAAAATTAAAGAGAAAATCAATCAAATTAAAAACTAAAATTTTTCGAAAGGATCGCTGTCCATTGATAAAGTCATTTTCCTATATTCAACAACAAGATGAAAAAGATTGCGGCGTGACCTGCATGGCTATGATCCTAAAATATTACAAAACAGAAATACCTATTCATAAATTACGAGAATTATCAGGTACTGATTTGGAAGGGACAACTGCTTTTGGGCTAAAGAATACACTAGAAAAATTAGATTTCGATTGTTTGGCTGTTCAAGCAGATTCAGAAGTTTGGCAGGAAAAAGAACTTTCATTTCCCTTGATAGCTCACATAGTCGTTGATAATAGTTATACTCATTATGTTGTTGTATATGGAGTAAATGGTGAAAATTTATTGATCGCTGATCCAGCGAAAGGAAAACAAAAGGAATTAATTGAACACTTTTCTAAACTGTGGACCGGTGTCTTACTTATACCCACACCCAAAGCATCTTATGAACCGAGCAAGGAAAAAGTAGCTGGATTAAGTTCTTTTTTTCCAATTATCTGGCAGCAGAAATCATTAGTTTTTCATATTGTGTTAGCAGCTCTTTTTATTACTTTATTTGGCATAGCTAGCTCCTATTATTTCCAAGGTATTCTTGATTATTTTATCCCAAATCAAGCTAAGTCGACATTAAATATTATTTCTGTAGGATTAATTGTTGTATACCTATTCAAAGTTATTTTCGAGTATAGTCGCAGCTACTTATTAGTGATTTTGGGACAACGAATGAGTATGGCAATTATGCTTGGTTATTTCAAGCATGTATTAACGCTTCCAATGAACTTTTTTGCGACACGAAAATCTGGCGAAATTATTTCTCGTTTTCTAGATGCAAATAAGATTATTGATGCACTAGCAAGCGCAACACTTTCTGTTTTTTTAGATATCGGAATGGTTTTATTAGTTGGTATTACTTTAGCGGTACAAAACGGTACGCTCTTCTTAATTACATTAGCTTCGCTGCCGTTTTATTTGATAGCCATCTTCGCTTTTGTTAGGGGGTATGAGAAAGCTAATCAAGAAGAAATGTCAGCAGGTGCTACATTAAACTCTAGTATTATTGAAAGCCTTAAAGGAATGGAGACTATCAAAGCTTATAATGGCGAGGAGAGAGTATATAATCGCGTGGATCAAGAGTTCATTAAACTGATGAAGAAATCATTTCGCTCCGTAACCTTAGATAATGTACAAAAAGGATTCAAGCAGTCCATTCAATTAATAAGTAGTGCTTTAATTCTTTGGGTAGGTTCTTATTATGTTATGAGTGGAAAAATTAGCTTGGGTCAGCTCATCACATATAATGCACTGCTCGTTTTTTTTACAGATCCATTGCAAAATATTATTAATCTCCAAGTGAAAATGCAGGCAGCACAAGTTGCTAACAAACGATTAAATGAGGTATTTGCTATTGAATCGGAGCACTCAAATACGGAAAATGGTCATCAATTTTCTGAAGAAAATTTCAAAAAGGGAATTTCTTTAGAACACGTTACTTTTGGATACAACATGAAAGAGTCTACACTGAAAGATATATCTTTTACCATTCCGGCTCAGAGTAAGATTGCATTGGTTGGTGTTAGCGGTTCAGGAAAATCAACTCTAGCAAAATTACTTGTGAACTTTTATCAACCCACGCAAGGGACAATCTACTATGGGCAAATCAATCATTTGGATATCAACTATAAATTGTTACGAGAAAATGTTACTTACGTCCCGCAAGAATCTTTTTTCTTCAGTGGGACTATTATCGAAAATCTAACCTTTGGCTTGTCGAATATACCAAGTTTTGAGCGGATTTTGGAAGTTTGCAATGCGGTTCAGCTTACAGAATTTATCAACCAACAACCTTTGCGTTTTGATGCTGTACTAGAAGAGGGTGGAGCCAATCTTTCGGGTGGACAGCGGCAACGTTTAGCTATTGCACGTGCACTTTTAAAAGATGCAGATATATTGATTTTGGATGAAGCAACAAGCGGATTAGACACTTTGTTAGAGCATGCCATTTTAGAGTATCTTCTAAGTTTAGAAAATAAAACTTTGCTTTTTATTGCTCATCATTTACCAATAGCTAAGGCATGTGATAAGATTCTGGTTCTTCATGAAGGAAAGTTGGTTGAACAGGGTTCTCACGAAACTTTACGCTTTAATCAAGGAATATATCAACGTCTATGGGAAATTTAGCTAAAGGAGGTTGGTTAAAATGGCAAAAAAAGAATGGTTGGATCATTCTACCATTTATAGTCACCAACATCATTCGTTTTACCGCTGGATCATGTATCCGGTAATTTTACTCCTGTTTTTGGTAGGATTATTCTTGTTTTTTATAAAAAAAGAAATAGTCATAAAAACTTCTGCACAGTTAACAGCGGAAACAAAGATACTACAAGTTCCGATAAATACAAAAATTATAGAGAACAAATTAAACGAAAATCAGCGAGTAAAAAAAGGGGAATCTTTAATTCTATTTGATACGTCAAATCTATCAAGTGAAAAAGAGCAAATCAAACAACAAAATGCTTCAATAGAAAGTCAAAAAAAGGCTTGCAACCTATTTGTTGATAGCCTGACCCAAGGAGCAAATTTATTCGAAGAAGAAGATTCTTTTGGTTACAGTAATCAATTGAAAAGTCTATTCTTAGAGCAATCTTCTAATGATTATTTAGTTAAACAGAAAGTTGAAGAAGATCAAAAAGCTCAGGATAGTTATAATAAGACTAAAAATCAATTGACACAACAAATACAAGCTCTTCAAAATGATACGAATCAGTGGAATATTGTTCGTTCTGCTTGGATTAATCAACAGGGCGTTCAAGATGGTTCATCAGAAATTCAAGCTCAATTTCAGGCTTGGCGATCCCAATTAGAAAATACATCCGAAGAACAAAAGAGCCAAATAAACGCAACGATTTTATCAACAATTGAAGAGCATATTTCTCAACTCAAAAAGGAGATCGAGCAGATTCAAGTAGAGCAGTCAAAGCTGAGTCCCCCCATAAATTATGACAATGAAATTAACAGTCAAAATGAAAAAATCAAACAAACGAAAGAACAGGCATTAGCCACGACAAAACAAAAGTTATCCGAATTAACAGATGACCAGAAAAAAAATGATTTAGCAATTCAATCGTTAACAGATCAAATTAGTCAGGGGAATTTGGTTGCTCCTACGGATGGTATTATTCATGTAAACGAAGAAATCCGTGGTCAACAGGAAATACCTAAAGGCACTTTGCTCGCAGAGATATACCCTTTAAGCTCAAATGAAAATCTGGAATTTACTGCTTTGATACCAGCAAATGAAATGACCCATGTTAAAACTGGAATGAAAGTCCACTTTAAACTAGATAAAAAAGGAGTAGAACCAGTAATTATGAGTGGTAAGTTAAAAGAAATAGCTGAAAAGAGCACTAATACGAAGCAAGGAGGGCTATTTAGTGTAAAGGGAGAGCTGTTTCCAACTAAAAAGATTCCTAATCGATACGGTCTTACGGGAGAATTGTCTCTCATAGTTGGGGAAAAAACGTATTGGCAATCCATTAAAGATACGATACTGAATCGGGATTGATTTAGAAGCTTTCTAAATTGATTTTTCATCATTTTTTATGTAGCTATTCTTATAAAATTTACTAAACAACTAAAAAAGAACAATAGTCACGTTGAAACAATCCATAAACAGAATTGATTCTAGATAGTGACCACTGCTCTCTTTTTACCTATTCAGAATAATCAAACGTATCCTGCAGCGTGCCGTCTTGTTTATAGACTTTCACCGAAGAATTTTTGTTTTTCGCAATTTCCTTCGCTCGTTCGACGGCCTGCTCCTTTTTGTCGAAGGTGTCACTGGCTTGACTGGCTTTTTCGGAAATGACGATCCAATGATCTTCTTGATATTTGACTAAAACGTCGGCATTCATCAATTTTTTTGCATTTTTATCATGGTCGTGAGAATCATTTTTTTGTGGCGCTTTGGCTTTTTTTCGAATCAATGGGTCTAGGTTTTTCATTGAGGCTGGGTAATCATTCGTATTCCAAGGCATACATACGTCCTCCTTCAATAATTTATATATCTACCTTACTATGGAAACGATTGATTTGAAATTAATACGCTTATAGAAAAAATACACGCCCGATTATGGACGTGTAGGTTCAATCTTTCCGAATTTTCGAAATGTGTTTGCTGCGTCCGCCAATTTTAGTAGCAAAATGGTCGGATTCTTGTTTGCTTTGGAATACCCAAAGCTTCTCAGGGTCTTTTTCACGGGTGCGCTGACCTTCTTTATCAATATAACCATGGAGGACTTTGACAACATACATAAGATCACCTGCTTTTTTTAGTTTAGCTATTAGTATACGGAGTGAAAAAACGAAAGCAAATCATTTGCCTGCGGATTAAGAGAAATTTATACTTGAGCTTTTTTTATTGCTTGATTGAGATAGTCTTCTAAGATGTATCGGTGACGGTAAAGCCCAGTAAAAATGACTTTGAAACAACCAGATTTAGCTTTTTCAGAAGTTTTCGTTTTTTTCAGTTGGAATGCCCGTATCCTATTCTCTTCTTGCTAAGTTTATTAATGATACTAGAGCGTCCTCTTACTCTAGTATTAGATAATCAGTCAACGAAGTGATAGATGAACTCTTCATAAAGTTACAGATGTGTGACGATAGAGCTGATTAAATGTAATTTCCTAAGTAAGGTGAAGAGGGTAATGTATTGAAATCGTACTTCTCGATCTCGGCTACGTGTTTGGTGAAAGCATGGAGAGATTCAGTCAACATGATATTGACCGTATCGCCGGCAGTCAGCAGACCGATAACAGGGATTTTCAGCATCGTTGCGATTCCGATTTCATAAGCGGTTCCTGGGTCGGTAATTTCGTGTTCATAATCTAAAATAGCGACGATAGCATCGGCTGTTTCAATATGATGCATATCCTTAAAATAGGTCTCGCTTGCCCATTCCGGTGTGAAGGCTTCGTACTCGCATGTTTGGTCTAAACGTGGAGAATGAAATTCGGTAACAGTTGGGTTGTTCTTCAAGGCTTTTTCCACTGAGTGAATTAGAGAAATTTGTTCCTTAGAGAAAAATGGCCCTGCTAAATAAATTTTCATTAGGCAACAACTCCCATCTCAGATAATTCGATACAGACTTTATTGATCAATGATTGGTAATCGTCTGAGATCAATATGTGTTTGATTGCTTGATAGTCAATGAAATCTTCATTTGAAGCCTTAATCAGAAATTCGATCAAGGACTGATAGTAGCCGTCAATATCAAGGATAGCGATAGGTTTTGGCGGAACAAGTCCAATGGCGATTGAGCTCAGTAAATGAAATAATTCTTCCAGTGTTTCTAGTCCTCCAGGTAAGATCAAATAGGCATCTGATTTATTGATCAGAAGTTGTTTTTTTTCATCCATTGTTTCAGTAAAAATAAATTCATTGATCTCTTTACGAGAAAGATCATCATCAAAGAATCCACGAGAGCAAATTCCGGTCACATTCCCGTGTTTATTGATAACACCATTGCTTACTGCTCCCATTAAACCGCTGATTGAGCTGCCAGAAACTAAGTCCAATCCTTTATCAGCGATATACTCGCCAATACGTTCTGCAAGTTCTTTATATTTTGCTTCTTTTCCATAGCATACGCCACAAAAAACTGCTAATTTCATAAATATTACCACCAATCTTTTTCTTTGAGAGTTCATCATAGCTCTAAAAAAATTAAAATAAAAGACTAGATATTGTATTGAATTTGTGTTATTAGCTAAAATACATACAATATGTTGTGTTTTGGCTAAGGCGCGTACTTGCTTAATATGAATTTTTTTAACTGATTTATTAATACATGCAGGTTATTATTTTTAGTTTTCTGCTGTGGTGGTGAAGGGAACAGCTTTACGGTCAATATGAATGATGCATCTGTCTAACGACCAAAAATCGGCAAAAAAAAAAGACAATCAATGGTGAATGCTGGGCTCCCCGTCAAGTGGACAATGAAATAGAATAAAATTATTTTGACGACTGTCTACCGAAATTCGGTAGGCAGTTTTTATGTTTTTTACTTTGTTTAACCTCAACTTTGCTCGGCGGGTCTCCTTCTTGGTTAAGCGGATTTATTCTATTCGCTTGTCCAAGAGGGAGAGTGATTAAGCTGCCATTAATAATTCTTGATGAACTTGGCTCGGTGTCTTACTCTTCAAACACCGTTGATAGCGACCATTGTTGTAATAGTTCATGTATTTTTTGATCATTTCAACGAGACTTTCTCTACTGATAAACTTTCGCCGATAATATTTTTCTCGTTTAAGCATTCCCCAGAAGCCTTCCATTGGACCATTATCGGTACAATGGGCGACACGAGACATACTCTGCTTCATTTTCGCTTTCTTTAGCTTTGTGCAAAAAACTTTACTTGTATATTGAAATCCGCGATCGCTATGAAATAGCGGGTGAGCGGTTGGTTCGGCGGCGACTGCTTGATCGAAGGTATCAAAGACTAATTTATTGTCATTTTTGTCGCTGATGACAAATGAAACAATGCGACGATCGGCGAGATCAAGAATAGCGCTCAAATAGATTTTCTTCACTTCGGCCCCTTCATAATACTTGAATTCACTCACATCTGTTAGCCATTTTTGATTCGGTTGATCCGCATAGAACTTTCGATTCAAATGATTTTTCGCAATATGATACGGAGTCTTGGATGCCTTAGTGATACTATTGCCTGAATGCTTGATGGTTGATTGGATTTGAAGTTTGCGACAGATTCGAAGAATACGCTTGTCATTCACTTGAAAGCCATAATCATTCACGAGATCTTCACAGATTCTGCGATATCCTTTATCGTTGTCTGCTTCATAAATATAACGAACAAGGTCAGCCAACTGTTCATTAAACAACACTTCAGGCAGTTTGGGATTTTTTAACCAACGATAATAGGCCGATCTTGTGACATGGAGCAGGGTACACATGGTGTTAATTGGATAGCTTTTTGTCTCGTGCAGCTCTTTGATCGATTGGTATTCAAACGTATGACGAACTAATTCAAATCCCGCCTCCTTTCTAACTCGCTGACTTTTTTTAACAGGTCATTTTCCATTTCAAGCAACTTGATCCGTCGTTCTTGTTGAGCCAGTTTATCGCGCATTTCTTCTTCGGGTGTTCTGGCAGGTTTACTTCCCGCTCGTTGCCCTCGTCGATCTTCTAAGCCTTTTTCCCCCATCTCATCGTATTTCAACACCCAGTTCCGAACTTGTTGGTAAGAGACGTGGTACTGAATCGCAGTTTTCCCATAGTCTCGACCGTTGATAATACAGTCATGCACAATTTTAACTCGTTCATTCAATGTTGTTTTTCTGGATTTACTCATTCTACTTCCACCACTTTCTGATTTGAAGTTTCTATGGTAAATGCCTAATAAATCGGTACCTATAAAATATTTCCACCTTCATCTATACTTGAGCTATCAAGTGAAACGGAGGTGTTTTTTTGAAAAACATAAATGATATCGTTCCTATTCAACTTCACGATCAATCGAGAACGGCTCGTGATCAGAGAAAAAACAGTACCGCAAAAATTGCCCTGCGTATCCGTCAGAAGGATGGTTCTGAAGTTTTGATCTATAATGGCGTAAACAGCTATATCCTCTCGGCGATCCTTAAGGAGTTGGGATAAGATGTTTCTCGATTTTACCAAAGTAGAAAAAATCTTTCTCGTAACTGGTAAGACAGATCTTCGCAAAGGAATTGACGGACTTGCTAGGATTATCCAACAAGACTATGAGCTGGATGTTTACGAAGATGCCATCTTTCTTTTTTGCGGCAATCGCTGTGATCGATTTAAATTGCTCTACTGGCATAACGATGGCTTTTTTCTGGGATACAAACGAATTGAAAACGGTCGACTGCAATGGCCGAGAAAAAAGGAAGAAGTTCGCCAACTGTCTGTGCAACAGATTCACTGGCTACTTGAGGGATTAAGTATTCACCAACCCAAAGCAATCAAGGCTGGGACAAAAGGATTCTTTTAAACAGAGTGAAATCGTTGATTTTATGCGGTTTTCTCTGTTTTTTGATGCGTCTAAATGGTATAATAATAACAGTAGTAACAATGAAAATGGTGGTGAATTTCTTGTCCTTACAAACAAATTCTTCTTCTAACAATAACGTCGAAGTAGATGTGAATATCCTACTTCAACTCCTTGAATCTCAGACAGAAACAATCAAAGAACTCCAGCATGCGAATCAAGCATTGAACCAAGAGGTTCATCTTCTCAATGAGAAATTGAGCTATTTTACGGATCGTTTTTTTGGTCGTTCCAAAGAAACACTGGATTCACAAGTGACTGGTCAGTTAAACCTATTTTCTGATGAGGTTGAAGATAGTAAGGCCGTTCCCCAAACAGAAGAAGGACAAGAAACAATGGTAAAAGGACACAAAAGAAAAATCGGTCAAAAAGCGGCGAAGATCGCCTATCTTCCCTTAAAAGAAAGACACCATGAATTGTCAACTGAGCAACGAATCTGTGACCAATGCGGCACTCAAATGACCGACATTGGCACAACCAAGATTCGCGAAGAGGTGCTTTTCCATCAAGCCATGTTAGATCGGCTCGTTCATTACCAACATACGTATTGTTGCAAAGAATGCGAAAAGGCAGATGTTTCTTCCTATAAAAAAGCTCCTGTTCCAAGACCTGTCGTTTCCAATAGTTTAGGGTCAAACAGCGTGATTGCCGAAACCATCCGATTGAAGTTTGGTCAAAAAGTACCTGCCAATCGGCAGGAAAGTTATTGGCAAGAAACATTGGGTCTGGATATTTCCCGAGATAACATCACCAACTGGCATATCAAAGTTTGTCATAACGCCTTAGACAGTTTAGCCCAACGATTAAAAAGTCATTTAACCCAAGAGGAAATCCTTCACGCCGATGAAACCACGTATCGGGTCATTGAGAAGGGCAAGAAAGACACGCATTACTGGCTATTCAGCACAGGAAAGCATAGTACACATCCAATCGTATATTACCATCACGCAGTATCGCGAGCTGGCGAAGTGCCAAAGCAATTTCTAGCAGATTTCAACGGGTATCTGCATTGTGATGGTTACGCAGGCTATAACGCGGTGGAAAATGTCACACTCGTTTATTGTTTGGCTCATGCACGTCGGAAGTTTTTTGAAGCTCTTCCAAAGAACAATAAAAACGAGGAAACGCCTGCTTGGATCGCTGTCAAAATGATCGATATCTGGTTCCAATTGGAACGAGAGTGGGTCGACTTATCCGTTGAAGATCGGCAGAAAAAACGCCGGGATTATTTAACCCCTCTATTCATCAATTTCTATGAATGGCTGGGCTCCTTTACAGCAGTTCCAAAATCCAAACTAGATACAGCGGTCAAGTATGCGCTAAAGTTGCGTGGAGGATTTGAGCGGATTTTTGAGGATGGACGCTTGGAACTTAGTAATAACTTAGCAGAGCGCCAGATAAAAGAGCTGGTAATCGGTCGCAAGAATTCTATGCATTCGTGCAGTTTGGAAGGTGCTCGAACTTCGGGAATCATTCTAAGCGTGTATCGAACAGCTGAAGTAAATGGGCTGAATCCAGTGAGCTATTTGGAATTTCTATTTGATCGCATTCCTAATCTAGCGCATGTTTCTAATGAAGCGTTGGATGAGCTTTTGCCTTGGCAGCCTCTCGCACAAGCAACGTGCGCCAAACAGTACGCAAAAACAACCAAATAACTTAAGTCCATTATAGGGCTTAGGTTATTTGGTGTGTAGGTACTTGGTGATTGGGCATTTACTTTCTATGAGTATTATATATCTTTAACCAGTCTTCTAATTGTTTTTTGTTACGAAGCCCGTATTTCTTGGCGACAGCTCTTAAGCTACCATATGTTCCAGCTAAATAATCATGGACCGCATTCAGTTTCAATTCTGTTGAGTATGATTGATTCCTTTTTGTAGGGAGTAAACCTGTGGGTCCCTCATTCTCATAAAGAGTGATCCACCTTTCTATCGTACTGCTATCGACTTGTGCTTCTTTGGCCAGGCTGCTTATGCTAGCTTCATTTCTTAAAGCTCTTTCTGCAAGAGCTAGCCGTTCTTCTGAACTTAATTTCATTTTTCCTCTAGACATACAAACTCCCCCTATATAAGCCACTTTATATTTCAGTGTCCTATATAGGGGGAGCATATCAAACACTACTGATTGTCTTTTTTAGGTTATTTTTTTTGAAAAATCTGATTTATAGCATTCATTTTCTCCAGGGCGGGTCTAATTTTTCTGCGAGAGATTAAACAGGAATGATTTTGATCAAAATAAACTACACCTTCTGATCGATCAATCTGTGCAATATTTTCTAAGTTGACGACGAAAGAGCGGTGGACCTTAAAGAAACGTTCATCCAAACTTTCGATTTCACCAAGTGTCGCATAAAAATTGACTAAACGAGATTTGCAAATAAGCCGCAGTTTATGAGAAATCTCAGTTGTTTCAAAATAAAGAATGTCAGAGAAGGGGACTTGGAAATTGCTGTGCTGATTGCTAAAAAAGAACGTTTCTTCTTTTTTTTCACTAGCTCGGTTATTTAAAAGGTTCTCAAAACAGTCAACTAAATGCTGTTTGATAGTATCAATGGGACTGTCTTTAGCAATAAAATCAAAAGCAGAAACCTTATAAGCATAAGTAATTGGCGCAAATTCTGAATGAGTGGTAATAAAGACGATCACTCCATAAGGGTCCATAGTCCGAATCTGACTAGCGATTTCTAACCCCTTTTTCTTTTCTCCATTGATTTCTATATCGAGAAAGTAGATGTTTTGATCAACGGTTTCTTGAACTTTTTTTAGTAGAGTTTCTGGTCTTGCAGTGGTAACGATTGATTTCGCTGGCCAACGTTTTTCTAAAAGGATTTCGCGAATGACTAGCTCTAAACGTTGCTGATGCATGATATCGTCCTCTAATAAAAAAATGTTCATCGTGGGATTTCCTCCTTGATCATCAAAATTTGTCGAAATACACCATCCTGATATTCTGTCTGCAATGAAAGATTTGTATAGTTTTGAAGAATTGTTTGGATCGTGGCTAAACCTAGACCACGATTTTTCCCTTTAGTTGAAAAATCTTTATCGAAGATTCTTACGATATCAATTGGTTCATCAGAACAGGAATTTTCAATAGTAAGTTGTATCTCTTTTTCCTTTTTATTTTTCAAAAAGACAATCGTTACAAAAGGATTTTCAGCGTCCTCAGCAGCTTCAATCGCATTATCTAATAAAATGGAAGTGATGCGCACATAATCTAAAACCTCAATCGGTTCATCTTGAATAATATCTTCAATTTCTAAATGAACAGGGATATTTTTCTGCCACGCTTGAATAATGTGGGTGGAAAATATCCCTTTTATCGGTAAAGTCTTCAGATTGTTCAATTTCCCTAAGGCATAGTGGTCATCTTCTAAAACGATTCCTTCCGTTTCCAATATCCGGGCATACGTATCTTCAATCACAGACAAATCCTTTGTTTTGATACTCTGATTCAAGCTGATCAGCACATTATGATAATCGTGACGAAAACTTCTAAGCTCACTATACATTGCTTCGATTTGCTGAACATAAGAGGTCAAATCAGCCAACTGATTGTCTTTTAGTTGTTGGATGCGCTGTTTGTCCAGCTGACGAGTTTTGATGTTCAAATAGATTACCAATAGGACGATGACTAGGATGAATATAGCGATCAGATATTTTCGAATGGGGTTTTCGTCTTTTAAAATATACTTTTCTATCCAATAATTCCCGAACTGAATGATACAACATAGAGTTAGTAAAACATTTATAAATAATAGAAAAACTTGATTCCAACTATCCTGAAACTTCTCTAAAAGGGAGATGCTAGGTTTAATCAATCGCAATAAAACGAGATTGCATACTATTGAAAAAATGGGCGAGACGGCAATGTTTACTAGGTACATGTATTGATCAAAAAGTTTTTCTCCAATAATAAAACTAATTGACGAGTTCATGAAATAAGCAAAAACAACATAAGAGAATATTGTGTATATACCGAAAAACCAGATTAAATTAATATTACAGTCTTTGTTTAACTTTTTTCCAATAAACAAAAAATAAATCATAATTGCTACAAAAATCCCGTAACTAAAGATTAGATAAACTAGAATCGAAATTACGGGAAGAATAATCATTACTCTGATAGGAATCTTTTTGTTTATTAACTTAGAATAGATAAATAACTGAGAAAAATTTTCTATAGAAGTTAATAGGAATAACGTAAGGATTCCCATTCTATTTTTTCATTTTTAAGTTTTTTAGTTTTGGATTTTTTGGTTCATATCCCCACATGATACAAGGTCCGCCTAATAGAGTAGTAGAAGCAGTGACAAGAGTTTTTGAAATGTTCTTTTTCAGTTGATTACGGTTGTACTTGATAGTTTTCATAATTTTTATAGCTCCTTTTATTTAATTTATAAAACAGTGGATGAATCATGATGATTTCCACAAATAACCCGGTGATCATTAATGTTCCTATTTCGTTATTTACAAAAAATACAGCTATGAAGATAGCTAACAAAGCACTTAAGAAAGAAAATACTCGTTTTCTTTTACGTTCACTTACACTAACCAAGGGATTTTTTTCAGTATCCGCTGGGGCGTATAATAAGACGCAGCATAGGATCACGAGGGAAAGAATCGTCATCCAAAAGAAAGATAAGCTAAAATCCATTTTTTGAAGTATAAATGGAATGCCAACAAATGTTGTGATACCAAAAATAGAGCAATTAATGGTTGACTTCGCGTGCCAACCCCCAGCGTGCCACCTCAAAAGAACGTAGGGCAGGTTCATGATAAATGTTTCAAATAGAACCCCTAAAAGATAAGCGATTACATAAACCTGGACAGTTTTGAAGATATTAATCAAAAAAATTTCCAGAGAATAGGCGACATTTTCATATTCATCTTCTGTCATATACTTCTTTGCTTGGATCTTATTTAATAAGAAAAACGTGAAGGTATGTGTCATTGTCTCACCTCTTTTGAGTAACTTTGTGTTACTTTTCGATTGTAAAGTATTTGCTTAATGACTACAACGAAAAAACGTGAATAGGCTAAATTACTCCTACATGATCAATTATACTTCTTGTTCGGCTAATAAAAAATCTTTAAGAGAGTCTTTTAATGGAGCATATTTTCTTCTGGAAAAGGGACAACTATTGTTAGAATGATCTTCTAAAAAGTAAATGTTTCGATCGTATTTGTTAATCTCTCGGATCATATACAGGTTAACGATAAAGGAGCGATGACACCGAAATAGCCAGCTTTGACTTGTATCTTCGAAGTCGTTTAAGTCGCCTGAAGCATAATGCTTCTCTTCTTTAGTAACAAAGCATAACGTATGGTTTTTTGCAGGATCTACAGTGATATATAGCAATTCAGTCGCTTGGATAACCACTGGCCCTTTTTTTGTTTCTAAAAAAATCGACGTCCGCATTTTTTTCTCCCCTTTTTAAGAATAATAATAGTGAGTTGAAGATGATTTGTTAAGACTTATACCGCGAATGGTTCAATTTCAATCGTATACGGTATGTTTTGAGTTTTTAATGGTTTGTTGTTTCAAATTCTATGCAAGAAAATTGAAGGACGAAATGGCTGATGTTAGTGAGAGCATGATCTAAGCAAACAGAGCAGTGGGAAAATATTCAAAAGATGAAAAAAGTGATGAATCGCGGAAGCAGAGATCATGTCAAAATATGATTGGGAATTTTTGACATGTAGCTGTGCTTAGCGAAAAATATTTGATCTCTTGGTATTCAAGAACACTTAGGGCATGATAGTATTCAAATTACGAAGGAAGATAAGATCGTCTGCTGTGTCTGATAAGCAAACTGTTAAAGCATTAGTCAAACCAATTTCAATAGAGGCTATTAATATAGGAAAGTAGAAAACTATAAATTCAAGTTTTCTAACGTTCGCCATAGAAAATTTGAATATTGATAAGTACAACCATTTTTTAGAAGGATGCTCAGGAATCACTATGAGGAGGAACTATCATGAAGAAAACATTTGTCTTGGCTCCAGACTCTTTTAAAGAAAGTATGACTGCAAAAAAAGCCTGTAACGCGATGGAACGAGGAATTCGCAATGTGTTTCCCGAGGCCGAAGTCATTCAGGTTCCAATGGCAGATGGAGGAGAAGGGACGGTTGATGCGTTAGTTGACAGCAGCAAGGGCGCAAGAATAGAAGTGACCGTTTCTGGTCCGCTACCGCCGGAAAAAGTTTTGACCTATTATGGCCTATTGGGTGATAAAAAAACAGCTGTAATAGAAATGGCTAAAGCGAACGGTATCGAACAATTGGCAAAAGAAAAAAGAATTCCTTTGCTTACATCAACTTATGGTACCGGAGAAATGATCAAAGCAGCGTTGGATCAAGGCGTTGAGAAAATTATTATCGGTATCGGCGGTAGCGCGACAAATGATGGCGGTGCAGGAATGGCACAGGCGTTGGGCGCTCGTTTCTTAGATGAAGACAACCATGAATTACCGCTGGGCGGCGCAGCATTAAAAGCATTAGCTAAGATCGATACAACTAAGCTTGATCCTAGGATTAAGGATACGGAGATCATTATTGCCAGCGACGTGATCAATCCATTGATAGGTCCAAAGGGGGCTTCGGTTGTTTTCGGTCCGCAAAAGGGCGCCACACCATTGATGGTTGAAGAGTTGGATCAGGCGCTGGCTCACTATGCGGCGGTCATTGAAAGAGATTTAGAGATAAAGATAAAAGAACAACCTGGTGCTGGAGCCGCTGGTGGATTAGGCGCAGGACTTTTAGTTTTTACAGGAGCGAAGATGCATTCTGGCATTGATTTAGTCATTGAATTGACCGACCTAGAGGGAAAGATTGCACATGCTGATTACGTGTTTACCGGTGAGGGCGGAATGGATTTTCAAACAAAATTTGGCAAGACTCCCTATGGCGTGGCAAAAATCGCGAAGAAATACAATAAACCAGTTTTTGCTTGTGCTGGTTTTATCGGCGAGCAAGTCGATGCGCTGTATAAGGAAGGGATCACGGCGATTTTTGGCATTTTAGCTAAAGCTGGCCCACTGGAAGAGGCTTTGGCTTTAGGCGAAATAAATTTGGAACGAACGGTTGAAAATATCGTTCGTGTGCTAGGTGTACGGCGAAGGCTCTTCTGATAGGTAATAAATGAATAATGATTGTAGGAAAAGGCGTTCTAAAAAGAATGCCTTTTTTGTGTCTCATGTAAATGGAAATAGACTCAGTATTAAAATCTTTTCGATTGATAAAATTGAAAATTTATCTTAAGGAAGGCGGTAGCTTTTTATTACGAAGAAGGACTTTTCTGCTATATCTTTTTAATATACTGTATTTTATTGATAAAAAAATTTATTTCTCTTTTTAATTGTATCGTAATTTTTACGGCAAATTAATAATTGTAGTTATTATATAACGGTATAAATTTCTATATAAATAACATTTGATTTAAAATTAACTATACACTATAATAATTTTATTGATATATTCTTATTTTTTATAATTATTTAATTTTTTGAATCCTTATATTTAGAAAGAATTATGCTTGAACAAAAATTCAATGAAGAGAAGGCGATAATAATGCAATTATTAGTTTTAACCAAAGTTCCTTTATATGAAGAAAATTTCGAGAATCAATTGAAACAACTAGGAAATGAGGTTTACTGCTCGAGCAAGCTGCTTGAAATGATTAGGATAGAAACGTTTAATAAACAATTTTTAACACAATTTGAAGGGATTATTTTCAGTGAAACATTGTTTGAAAAAGAAATTGAGGATTTGATAAAGGAGTTGCCTAACGGCCGATTTAAACTTTTTCGTCGTGTGATTGATGTTGATTGTGATGAAAGAGTGAAGTCCAATTATGATGCCTTGATTCCTGTGAATTCAAATTTGGAGAATCTTAGAGATACTTTACAGATTGTGGAAATATCCCGCTTGGCAATTCAAAAGAAAGAACAGGATCAGCAACTTAGTGTCAAACAAAAATTATCTGATTTGACCTTAAAGCTAAAGCAAAAAGAGATTGTCTACTATTTAATTCAAGCCGGTGATCGTATCGTCTCCAGAGAGGAGCTTAGTCGTCAGATTTGGGGGAAAGAACCGAATGCTTCAGTTTTGGCAAGCCTGTCAAAAGTTGTCTCTAAAGTAAATGAAAAACTAGAGAATGAATTTGGTCATGTAGCGATTCAAACACTCTGGGGAAAAGGCTATCGATTAAATAAAGAGTTTTTTGATCATTTTGAAAATGATCTCGGTATAAAGCAAGAAATAATGGTCATACAGTAGGGTTTAAGTAAGTTACCAGGGAGGAGGTGACGCTTAACGGGGAATGAAGCAAAAGAGTGATAAAAAGGAGCGAAAAGGAAAGGGAGTGCAAGAAAATGAAGACAAGGATTGGTAAGATTCTTGGGAAAATGACTCGAGTCGCAGCAACAATTTTTATGGTGGCTTCTTCAGTGGGTGTCGGGAATTTTATGACGCTGGATGCAGAAGCTGGTTCAACCGCTGGTGGGGGAACTGGATTTGGCCAGAATGCCTATGGTTATTTATTTGGAGGGACTAACAATGCAAATCGCTTTAGAACAGTCTCTTATTCAACTGGTGGATTAGAACCAAACGGAGCATCGTATATGTTCTGTACGGAGAATGGAAAAATGGTTAACCCAGTTAGTTTTAGTTCTGCTCAGAAGCAAACTATTACTGACCCGATTGGTGCTTATTTAATGAATGAGCTAGTCAATAAAGATTATGGTGGAGCGGGGAATCGGCACATCAACCATGCGACCGTTTCTTATTATGTCCATACAGTCCTAGAGACAGGCGGACCAAACGCGACGACTGCACAAAAATTTAAAAATAGTGTAGCTGCTTTCAGCAATGATGCAGATCTACAAAAAGTACTTGCCAGCTATAGCAAGCATTATGCTGATGCTCAAAAGTATGCAGGGCCATATAAAGCTGAAATCAAGATGACGCAAGTAGCTGGGACGAAGACAGCAAAGGCGAAATTGATTATTCGCTCTGCAAGCGGAACGGATGTTAGTCAATGGTATGGTAGTAATATTACCGTAACTATGCCTGCAGGCGGTCAAATCAGGAAAGATGGCGAATCGACAACAAGTCCCTCTGTTACTATCAATAAAGCTTCTGATTTAGATGGTTATACAATGGTGCAGGGGCCGGCCGGACAAGATTTAGAAATTACAGCAACTATTCGCAATTTACCGGGGAACCAATTGATTCGTTACAATTGGAGCGATAGCCAAAACATGTTAGGAGCATATGTGCCGCTACAAGCAAATTTAAATGTCAATGATAAATTAAAGCTTGAAGACGAAGAATTTAAACTCGGTGGAACGACTCAAGCACCAACTGAATTAGAAGTCGGCGAACAATTACATGACAATTTCAACATTCAAGTGACTGAAGGTCGTTGGGCAGTCGAGAACGGTAATAACGTTCCGGTAAAAGTGGAGATCGACTGGTATTATTCGACGCAAGATTTCGGCACGACTAAGTACGATGTCACTAATTTGCCGAGCGGTGTTCAAAAGATTGATACAAAAGAAATGACGATCACTGGGCCTGGCGATTATCGACTAGACAGTATTGATGCTGATAAACAAGGGTACTATTACCCTGTATTGAAAATCGACAAGAGCAAACAAACGGCTAATGTTCAGAAGTATCTGAAAGAAGGCTTCCAAGCTCAATTCAATGAAACGAATGAAAAAACTAAAGTTAGCCAGCGTTTTGCGATTAAAGGAACAACTAAAGCGAAACAAAAGGCAAAAGTCGGCGAACAACTGACTGATGATCTGAATATCACCTTGCAGGACCCAGACATGACTTGGCCAAATATTCTTGGTACAAATGATAAAGTTCCCGCGAAATTAGTGGTTGACTGGTTTTATTCAGAAGAAGATTTTGGTACGACACAGATTGATGTCAACAGTCTTCCTGGAAACGTCGAATATTTAGGACGCGATGAAAAGACGATTACAGGTGAAGGTAACTATACAGTAAATTCACATTTAACCTCAACAAAACCAGGCTTCTATTATCCAGTTTTGAAGTTGGTTGTGGGGGAACAAGAGTATCCAGATTATTATTACAATGGTTTCCAAGCGAAATTTAATGAGCAAGATGAACAGACGAAAACCCCATGGAAACCAAAAGTAAAAACTGAAACAACGGTTGCTCAATTGTCACCGAAAGGCGGAAAAGTAGCCGATAAATTAACGGTTTCTGGCAATAAGGATGGGCATCAATTGGTTGTTAAGAGTACCTTGTACGGACCTTATCTAACCAAACCAGACTTCAATCAAAGTCCAAATCAACACGATGGCGGCAGTACGACAGTACCAGCTGGTTCAAAAGTCGCGGGGACTGTTTCAACAACAATCAATGGGAATGGCACATTTACTACACCTGAGATTGAGGTTACTGAAAAAGGCTGGTATGTCTGGGTTGAAGAAATTGAGTCTACTACCTACACAGAAGAGTGGCATTCAAATTTTGGTAGCGCGGATGAATACGTCGTGGTTCCATGGGAGCCAAATGTTGAAACAACTGTTTCTGATGCCTCTGGTACCGTGGGCGCTCAAATCTATGACACGATCAAAGTGTTGGATCTTCCTGGGATGTGGGGATTACCAATCGACGGTAAAGGCGACACAGATAAATGGGGCAATAAAAATCCTGAGCTGATTGGGAAGGATCGCGATCCAGATAAAAATGGCGATTACAATCTACCCGATGGTTGGGGAACCGGCGCAGATTCGAAAGAAGATCTGACTGCGACCTTCACGATGTACTATAGCCCGACAAAACCAATCCGCGATGATCAAATCCCTGCTGGGGCAGAAGTTTTTGATGTCGTAAAGGCACCATTGATTTCTGGTGAATTACGTACAACTGAATTCAAAGCCTTCGACAAGGCCGGTTGGTATACGATCGTTGTAACTGGCGGATCAGACTCTGGACGTCTAGCGAAGTTCCAAACCGACTATGGTATTCCGTCTGAAACAGTCCATGTGCCATCTGGCAGTGAAGAAGAATTTTACACACAAGTAAATGAAGAGAATGTCTTCTCGAACATTCCTGTCTATGATAGTTTGCATGTCAATAAAGCATTGTCTAGTGATGATGCAGAAGTCACTTTTACACTGTACAAATACAGTGACAAAGCCAATGATTTCGATTATTCAAATCCTAAAGAAATCACAAAATCGTCTAAAGGGATGCCGATTAAGAAATATGGTGAATACAAATCAAATGCGAAAGGTTACGGCTTAGAAGATGTTCGCATCACGGATCAAGGAACGTATGGCTGGGTAGCTAAGGTTGTTGATACAAAAACCAATAAAGTGATCTATGAAGGAAAACATGGTGACCCGGGTGAAGTCTTTAATGTTCACAAGGTAAATATCCATACAAAAGCCTCAAGCAATGATACCTATTTAGGCGAATCAATTTATGATACTGTCATCCTTGAAACAACCGTACCTGATGGGTATTACGTCATTGTTGACCTGTATAAATTCTCTGATAAAGTCAATGATTTCGCGAATGCTGATAAGGCAACCGATAAAGATATCGTTTGGACTTCTGAAAAGATCAAGGTCAGCGCCTCAGGTGAGTACAAGACAGGAACGTTTACACCAAAAGAAGTCGGTTCTTACGGATATGTTGAAAAGCTTTATGACGACAAAGGCAACTTAGTTCACACAGGTAAAAAAGGTGAAGAAACAGAAAATGTGATTGTCCGTCCTAAAATTGAAATCGGAACAAGTGCAAAAGACAAAGATTCAGATATTAATGAAGGAAATGCGGTAGATGAAAATAGTCAACCGAAAGACGAAATCACAATCATCGATACCGTTTCTTACAAAGATTTAGTTATCGGTCGTGAGTACACAGTCAAAGGTGTGCTGATGGATAAATCAACGGGACAGGCTTTTGTTGATTCCGATGGCAAGAAAGTGACCGCTGAAGAAACATTCAAAGCCGAAAAAGAAAACGGCACAATCGAATTAGCCTTTGTCGTGAAGAAAACAGATATGCGCGGAAAAACTGTCGTGGTCTATGAAAAACTCTACGAAGGTGAGAAAGAAGTCGCCGTCCACGAAGACATCACTGATGAAGATCAAACAGTCAATTATCCTGAATTAGAAACCAACGCTAAAGATGGCGATACAGGTACAAATGAAGGAAATGCGGCAGATGAAGTAACGATTGTTGATAAAGTAACTTATAAGAATTTGATTATCGGTCGTGAATATACGGTTAAAGGGACCTTGATGGATAAGGAAACAGGCTTACCATTCTTAACCAAGGACGGCAACGAAGTTCATGCGGAGAAGAAATTCACTGCAGAAAAAGCAAATGGTAGTATTGAACTGACATTTACCATCACTAAAGGTGATCTTGTAGGAAAGACAATTGTTGTCTTTGAAAAACTGTATAACAAAGACAAAGAAGTAGGCTCCCATACTGACATAGAAGACGATGACCAAACCGTTTACTATCCTAATGTCGGTACGAAAGCCGCTGAGTCAAGTATACACGGGGATAAGGTAGTTATCGAGGATATTGTTTCCTATGAGAACTTGATTCCTGGAAAACAATACAAAGTCGAAGGTATCTTGATGGACAAAGAGACGGGGAATGCTTTCTTAGTCGATAAGAAGGAAGTGACTGGTTCTGCAACCTTTAACGCCTCTGATACAGGCAATGGCACGGTCAAAGTGACGTTTACCTTTGATCGAAAGGCGTTAAAAGACAATAAGGAATTAGTGGTGTTTGAACGCGTGTATGGTTCGACCGGTAAGCTGGTCGGCACCCACGAAGACATTGATGACGAAGACCAGACGGTTGAAATTAAACCAGAGGTCGAAATCAAAACCACCGCAAAAGATGAAGAAACCGAGATGAATGAAGGTCTTGCTAAAGAAGAAGTGAAAATCATCGATACAGTTTCTTATAAGAATTTAAATATTGGACAAGAGTACACTGTCAAAGGTGTCTTGATGGATAAAGCAACTGGCAAGCCATTCTTGACCAAAGACGGCAAAGAAGTTCATGCGGAACGTGATTTTGTTGCAGAGAAACAAAATGGCACCATTGAGTTAACGTTCACTGTGACTAAAGGCGATCTAGCGGGTAAAACAGTGGTTGTCTTTGAAACATTGTATGTGGAAGATAAAGAAGTAGGCGCTCATACAGATATCAATGACAAAGAGCAATCCGTTAATTATCCAGAAGTCGGAACAAAAGCCTCTGAATCTAGCATCCATGGCGATACTGTTGTCTTAAAAGATATTGTCTCTTACGATAATCTTGTTCCTGGCAAGGAATATAAGGTAACTGGTGTCTTAATGGATAAAGCTACTGGTGAAGCCTTCAAAGTTGATGACAAGGAAGTAACCGGTGAAGCAACCTTTACTGCGAATAAAAAAGGGACTGGTACAGTAGAAGTCGAATTTATCTTTGACCGCAAAGCCATAGAAGATCCGAAAAACTTAGTTGTCTTCGAAAAACTGTACAATGTTGAAGGCAAATTGGTTGGACTTCACGAGGATCTCGAAGATAAAGATCAAACCGTCGAAGTCAAACCAGAAATCGAAGTGAAAACAGATGCCATTGATAAAGACACAGAAATGGATGAAGGATTAGCGAATGAACGAGTAACGATCGTGGACCGAGTGTCTTATAAACATCTAATTGTCGGCAAGAATTACACCGTCAAAGGAGTCTTAATGGATAAAGCAACCGGCAAACCATTCTTGACGCGCGAAGGTGATGAAGTCCATGCTGAGAAAACCTTTAAAGCAGAGAAATCTGATGGTACGATCAATCTAGAATTTTATATTAAGCGAGGCGACTTAGCTGGTAAGACAGTCGTTGTCTTCGAAAAACTGTATCATGATGAAAAAGAAGTAGCTGTCCATACAGACATTGAAGATGAGGCACAAACAGTGACTTATCCAAAAGTTGGCACGAAAGCTTCTGAAACAACTGGATCGACTGATAAAGAAGTAATCATCAAGGATATCGTTTCCTATGAAAACTTAGTTCCTGGCAAGGAATACACGGTGACTGGTACCTTGATGGATAAAGCCACTGGAAAAGCTTTTAAAGCGGGAGATAAAGAGGTAACAGGCAAAGCAACCTTTATCGCTTCTGAATCTGGCAGCGGCACTGTCGAAGTAGCCTTCCAGTTTGATCGCAGTTACCTTACGGAAGAAACGGTACTCGTGGTCTTTGAGAAACTATTCAATGTTGAAGGCAAACTGGTTGGATTACATGAAGACCTTGAAGATGAGGATCAGACAGTTCGTCAACCACAAGTTTCAACGAAAGCTAAAGATAAAGAAACAGGGACCAATGAAGGCTTTGCGGATGAAGAAGTCACAGTCGTCGATGAAGTCAACTACAAGAATTTGATCGTAGGGAAAGAATACACGGTCAAAGGAGTGTTAATGGACAAAGAGACCAATAAACCGTTCATCACTCGTGATGGTAATGAAGTTCATGCTGAGAAGACCTTCACCGCAATGAAACGTGATGGGACGATCGAACTGGAATTCAAGATTACGAAGGGCGATTTAGCTGGTAAAACAGTGGTAGTCTTCGAGACGTTGTATCAAGAAGATAAAGAAGTAGCCGCTCATACGGATATTGAAGATAACGATCAATCGGTTCACTATCCAAAAGTTGGAACACAAGCGGCTGAAATCAGTCAAGAAAGTGACGAAGACGTCGTAATCAAAGATATCGTATTTTACGAAAATCTGATTCCAGGTGAAAGTTATACTGTTCGTGGAAAATTGATGATGAAGGACGCAAATGCACCGTTCACAATCATGGGTCGTGATGTAGAAAGCCAAGCGACATTTGTAGCTAGTGACACAGGTACAGGTACTGTAGAGATGAGCTTTACTTTCCGTCGTAGTCTGTTATCGAATGACCTAACATTAGTGGCGTTTGAAAAACTATTTGATGCGAAGGGAAATTTGATCGGTGCTCATGAAGATATCAACGATGAAGCGCAAACAGTGACGATTAAGAAGACCAATCCTGAGCTGCCTAAGACAAAAGGCGACACCATTAGTAATAGTAGTATCGGTACATCCTATGACGGGGGCAGTTATGATTCTGGAGGCAGTCTGCCGCAAACTGGCGAACAAGTGTTGAAGATTCTACCTTATATCGGACTCGTAATAGTTGTTCTGGCAGGCGCGTTGTATTTCTATCGGAAAAGACAGATTTAATTATTATATAGAAGATTTCTGTTTAGAGATTCCTATTTCACAAACAAAAAAATGTAAAAAAGGAAAAAACCGTAAACTTGGGCCATAGCTCAAGTTTACGGTTTTTTAGACATTAAAGGAAGTATAACATTTTAAGCGGTCAAAGGATTGATACATCAATCTTTTGACCGCTTTTCATCTGGTCTTTTTCCTATTAAACTGGAGATATGAAACCCAATATTTTACACGCTATTTTCTTTGATGAATATCAAAACTGGGAGAAATTCAATCAAAGGTACACGAGAAGGATTCGATCCGTTGTGAAAAGAGAAGTGAAGAAGTTTCGCGATTGTGGTGACCTTAAAAAAGGTTATCGTCTATTTGTCTGTGAAGGATGCCATGATGTAAAGAAAGTGGCTTTTCGTTGTAAAGGGAAATTTTGTCCAACTTGTGCAACTGGGGAAAGTCAACGGTGGGCAGAGGTTGCGGCGAATGATCTGTTTACAGTGACGCATCGACACGTCATCTTCACGATCGATGAAGGTTTACGTGAGATTTTTCTGAAGGAGAAGTATCGTAAGGAGCTTTTAAAAGGATTAATGGATGAAGCTGCACGGATACTATTAGATTTTTTTAGAAAGCACCATATACAAGCTGGGGTTGTGGCAACACTCCACACCTTCGGTTCTCAGCTAGAATACAATCCGCATGTTCATTTAGTCGTCACCATGGGTGGACTGACGAAGGATGGAAAATGGAAGGACTATGACTATTTTCCGTTCGCAATGTTGAGGAAATATTGGCAGAATGCGGTCCTAAAGCTCATTCGAAGAACCTTATCCCAATGGGATAAGGCACGAGTCCAGCCGCTTTTACAAGCGGCGTACACGAAAAATGCAGAGGGTTTTTACGTGCATGCACCCAAAAGGAGCCGAACTTCTCTCAAAAAGATATTAGAATATATCAGTCGTTATATGAAACGTGGTCCCATTGCTTTAAATCGTATCCTTTTGTACGATGGGAAAATAGTGATGTTTCAATATCATGATAAACGAACTAACACGGATAAGATAAAGTCGATGTCGGCAGAGGAATTTATTGGTGCACTGATTCGTCATATTCCAGAGAACCAGTTCAAAACAATTCGTAGATACGGCATTTATAGTGGGCGGATCAAGACAATCATGAAAAAAGTATTAAGTAATTACCAGAAAGAGATTCAACGAATGCTTGTGAATGTGAAGAAAGCACTTAAACCAAAATCATGGTATGAACGAATAGCCGAAGAATTCGGAGTAAATCCATTGGAATGTACTAGATGTGGCGAATATTATGAATTTAGTGGAGTTAGTGTGTCTAAAAATGGACGACTTGTAGTGAAATATGCGAAGAATAAAGAATCGGAACGATTCATGCGAGAGGAGAATAAAAAAATTGGGGAAGAAGCATCGAAACGTAAGTATGAAAAAGAAAAAGAAGCAGCTTTTAAAAAACTTCGATTCCAATGGAGTGGTTCATTACATTTGTCTTGAATGTGGGATAAAGGAAAAAATTCCAAAGGAAGTAGTTCAATTTTTGGATGCAGGAGATGTTGCATTTGATCCTGAGAACGCTCCGCAATTTGATTGCGAAAAATGTGGTGGAGAGATGTATCCAGAATACTATAAGAACGTACTTGGATACGAATTTAGAATCAGTGATCGACAATAAAATGATTTATCTAAACAAAAAGTCCTCAGGAGCGGTTTTCTCCTGAGGTTTTCTTAGCTGCAGTCGATAAATCGAGATTTTTTTCATTAAAGGTATCGCCATGATCTAAATCACCATATTTATATCCGCGTTTGAACCAGTTGATGCGCTGCTCACTAGTTCCGTGCGTAAAGCTGTCGGGAACAACGTAGCCCTGATATTCTTTTTGCAGGGTATCGTCGCCGATCGCATTGGCTGCGGTGATGGCTTCATCAATGTCGCCTTCTTCTAAAATCGGTTGATCTTCATAGGTTTCTCCGGCTAGATATTTCGAAAAGCATCCAGCTAAATAATCGGCTTGCAGCTCTAAGCGAACACTGTATTTATTGTACTCAGTCTCAGAAACGCGTTTGCGAATTTTATCTAATTGAGCGGAGATGCCCAGCTCGTTTTGAACATGGTGTCCCACCTCATGGGCAATGACATACGCCATAGCATAATCGCCTGTTGCTCCGTATTTATTAGATAGCTCATCCGCAAAGCTCAGATCTAAGTAAACGTTCTGATCTGCCGGACAATAAAATGGACCTACTTGCGAGCTGGCTTGTCCGCAGGCCGAATTGACACTATCAGTAAACAAGACGAGCTTTGGATTTTGATAGGATTCATTCAGCTCTTCAAACTCCCCATTCCAATAGTCTTCTAAATGAGCAAAGACGACAGCAGCGAACTCTTTTTGCTCCGTATATTCCTTTGAAGAAACATTTTCTGTTTCATAAGTTGCTGGTGTAATCCCGCCGCCTAATGTATCAGTAACGGTACTTAAATCTCCGCCCGATAAAAAGAAGACGATCACAGCAATCAAAAAGACACCGATCCCGCCGCCAGTTGCTATTTTCCCGACTGGTCGTCCGCCGCCTGAACGGTCCTCCACATTGGAGCTTTGCCGATCCCCACGCCAACGCATAACATTTCCCCCTTTTTTCATCTATATAAGTATAGTTTAGACGAAAAGCCCATAGAACCAAAGAATTAAGCCTAGTGTTTTTAAATCTAGTACGTTTTCAGAGTAGATTAACGGTGTTTATTTGATAAATGAGAGAGACTGTTAGAAATAATCATTGATTCTTTTAGTTTGAGTTTATTTTCACTTTTTCGAGTATATATATACGATTAGCATAAAACGGAAGAATGACGATTTAGCTTGATATCTCGTTTAACAGGCGGTATAACAATGTTTTTATATTCATTCAATAAATTAAAAAATATTATTGAAATGTATTTGTAACATTTCTTTTATATGCATGATATATCCCTATGGTAGAATTACTTCTGACGTTATGCGATCTAACATTTTAAATCTACATAATAGCCGGAGGAATAATTAGTGAAAAAGAGTTTATTATCAGCATTGTTGGTATGCACAATCGCAGTATCAGCAGTACCGAATATTGCACTAGCAGATAATTACGATCAACAGATCCAAGAAAAAGATCAAAAGATCAGTGAATTACAAGGAAAACAATCTGGTGTTCAAACACAAATTGACGAATTAACAAACGAAATTGCAACAGTTAGCGGAAAAGTAAAAGACTTAGAAGCAAAACAAGATCAATTAAATAAAGATACAATGAAATTACAAGAAAAAATCGCCATTTTAAAAGTGCGTATCGCAAAACGTAACGAAGTCATTAAAAATCAAGCACGTGATACCCAAGTAAAGGGACAAGCTTCTAGCTATGTTTCTGCTGTTTTAGAGGCAGATTCATTATCAGATGTGATTGGTCGTGTTCAAGCGATGTCAACCATGGTGAAGGCGAACCATTCATTGATGGAACAACAAAAAGCCGATGAAAAAGCGGTTGAAGCAAAAGTTAAAGACAATGAAACAAAAGTCGCTGAAATTCAAACAAACCAAAAAGAATTAGAAGCACAAAAAAATGAAATTGCAAACAAACAAGCTGAATTGAATGTTGTGAAAGCAAATTACGCTGCAGAACAAGCAACAGCTGAACAAGATAAGTCTAAATTGAAAAAAGAACAAGAAGCGGCAAAAGCAGAACAAGCACGCATCTTGAAGGAACAAGAAGAAGCGGCCAAAGCTCAAAAAGCTGAAGAAGCACGCCAAGCGAAAGAAGCGGCGAAAGCCCAAAAAGCCTTCGAAGAATCTCAAGCAAAAGCTGCTGCAGAACAAGCAAAAGCAACAGAAGAAAGTTCAACAGCATCTTCAACTGAAGCTTCATCAAGTGCCAGTGAAGAAAGCGCAACGTCATCTTCTGCAACAGTTGAAAAAACTGAGCAATCAAGTACAGCTAAAACATCAACACCAGAACCAACACCTGCTCCTACTGTAAGCACAGGCGGTAGCAAAGTAGATCACACTGGTTCAGGCAATGCTTATGCAGTAGGTCAATGTACTTGGTATGTTAAAAACGTTGCACCTTGGGCTGGAACTTATTGGGGTAACGGTTGTCAATGGGGTGCCTCAGCTGCTGCTGACGGATTCCAAGTAGACGGAACACCTGCCGCTGGTTCGATCGTTGTCTTCGCACAAGGTCAATCAGTTGGAACATGGAATGCTGATCCAGCATACGGACATGTTGCCTATGTTCAATCATACAATGCGTCAAACAATACTATCACTATTACTCAAGGCGGTATGGGCTTCCCATCACCAACTGGACCAAATACTGCGACATTAAGCGCAGCCGGTTTACAATATATTCATCCATAAGGATAAGACAAAGAGCTTCCGAGAAATCGGAGGCTCTTTTTTGGGTTCTAACCTACAAGGAATGTAAAAATTTCACATGAATAAATCGTTTTAGAGTAGGTAGATACATGTTCAGCTTCACGAACGAGCTTTTCTACGCATACAGTTACTATTAAATTTCATTAAGCAAAATAAGCACGGCAATAAGTAAAAGCTGATCGAGTTCGCGAATCCTTTTTAATGATCCGTGAATCACTATTAAAGTTTTGGAATTTCGGTATAATGAACAGGTATGATTTTTTTTACATAGAAAGGACCATTGATAGATGCTTACAAAGCTTTCAAATTACATAAAATCCGATTTAATCGAGGCTGACATAAATGCAGGAAAGGATCAAGACACCTTGCAACAATTGATCGCTCAAAATGGCGGTCATCCCTTCAGTGAGGATCAGCTGGCAGCGATTCGTTTTCCGATGCAGACCCATTTACGGATTATTGCCGGCGCCGGAAGCGGCAAGACCCAGACGATTTGTGCCAAAGCAGCTTATTTAGTGCTGGAAAAATCCGTCGATCCCAAGACAATCATGATGTGTACCTTTTCTCGCAAGGCGAAGCTGGAAATGGAAGCGCGGGTCAATCACTATTTGGGTGGCTATGCCCGCATCAGCGTTCAAACCTTTCACGGCTGGTTCAATGCCGAGTACAATGAGTTAATCCGTCAATTTCCCGCAGCGAAGCAGTGGGGAATCATAGGTACGATCGACGAAGATCACTATTATCAAACTGTCAATCAATTGATTAAAAAATATCGCTTGTATAATTTCGATAAATTCGAAGAACGTCCGATTGTTACGCGAATTAGTTATTGGCGTAATATGGGGTATTCCGATCAGGAGATGGTGGATTTTGTCGCGCAGCATTTTGATCAGGAGGAACTTCTGCTAAATCAAAGGCTGAGTGTGGTTTTTCAACAATTTTTGGCTGAATTAGAGCTGTTGAAAAAGAAGGAACAATTTATTAATTTTGACGATATGTTGTACAATCTCAAGCTGATTTTGGAAAACGACGAGGCAGCACGCAACTCTTTACAGGAAAAATACCGCTATATATTTATTGATGAATTTCAAGACATCAATCCATTGCAAAAACAAATCGTGGCGTTGATTTGTCCCCCTGACAAAACGGCTGAAGAGAAAAATTCAAGAAAACTGATTATCGTTGGAGACGACGATCAAAGTATTTATTATTTTCGCGGAGCCGAACCGAGCTATATCAAAGCGTTTGAACAAGAGTATCAGCAAACGTCCTTGAAATTAATGACCAATTATCGTTCGGAGGCACCGATTGTAGAAGCGGGGAATCGGCTGATACAACACAATGCCCATGATCGTTTAGAAAAAACGATGATCGCAAGTAAAACGACAATGGCACATGACTGCTATGCCATTGGTTTTTCTGATGATGAGGAAGAGGCTGCGTGGATTGGAAGAAAAATCCAAGAACTGGCGAAAAATACGCCGCTGAGAGATGGCAGTCCAGATTATCGGGAGACGATGGTTTTGTACCCAACTCGTGTGCAATTGCGTTCATTATTGAAGCAACTGAAAAAACAAAAAATTCCTTTTGTGACGCCAACCAATGATGATTTGCTGGGAATCTTCGGTTTGCCCTTGTTCAAGACTCTGTTTCAACAATTGGACATGCTGGCGGCAGCTACGACGATTCAGCAGAAAAATGAAGCACTAAGAAAAATTATCCAGCAATACGCTTTTTATCATTTCATCAAATTTGGCGCCAGCGCTAAGTTCAGCGAGGAATTATTCAATCAAAATAAATTCAAGATTAATGATCTCGTCGCTTTTTTAGTCAGTGAGCGTAAGCTGTCGCAAGCAGCTCAAAATCAAGCGAAGCAATTCTTTAAGCAAATCTATTTGTTTTATCAAGGCAAGCAGTTAGAGCTTGCGCCGTTATCGGCTGCGTTACTTGCGACACCGAAATTCAAAAAAGAGTTGAGTGAAGAAGAAGCAGACTGGCTGAACAAAGAATTGACGGCAGCTGGTGATTGGCCGGGACTCTTGGCGGCTTACCAGCAGGCTAGTGAGCAAAATCAGGGCATGAAAAAGCGTCTGAATGATTACGATCAGGATAAATTGAACGCTGTTTATCTGCTATCGATCCACGCTAGTAAAGGATTAGGTAAGAAAAATATTTTCATCAAAGGGGTGTATCAAGATGCGCTGCCGAACCATCATACGGTCAAAAAGGCAGAGTGTGATCTGAAGAAGGCTAAGGAAGAAGCTGCTCCGCCTACCACAATGGAAGAGCAGCGCCGTTTGATGTATGTTGCCATCACACGCGCAAAGGAAAATCTCTATGTGACCTATCCTAAAACGGTCAATAATAAAGCAACGGAGCCTTCGCCCTTTTTAAAAGAAGCGGGACTACCGCTCAAAGAAGAACAAAAAAAATAGTATAATGAAGGAAAACGGGAGGGCTTATGGACAATTTGAGCATCGAAGTAGGCAATGGCGTTCATTTACGAGCGGCCAGCAGCTATATCCGTCTGCAGGTCTTTGTTTTAGAAAGATCCTTGGCATTATCTGATGGGTTTGATCAAAAGGATCAATCAGATACGATTTACAGTGTGCTTTTTGATGAGGCCCTTCCAGTGGCGACGGCTCGTTTTTTACAAGAGGATGAACGTGTTGCCCGGATCGGTCGTGTAGCAACCTTGAAGGACTATCGAGGCAAGCAATTAGGCAGTCGTGTCGTCAATTCGCTGGAAGCTTTGGCAAAGGAAAAGCAGATTGAACGACTGCTTATTCACGCGGAATTAACAGCGGCCGGATTTTATGAAGGTTTGGGATATTGTAGCGTAGGAAAGCCCTACGATGAGGATGGCGTACCTTGTATTACATTAGAAAAGCAGCTTTAGAGTGATTGAGTGAAAGGATGGACAGGTGATGGATCATCAAGAACAAGCAATGACTTATTTTCAAGCAGGTCGTAACTGTTGCCAAGCGGTCGTGGGTGCTTATTGTACGGAGCTTGGGATTACTGAAGAACAAGCAAATGAGCTTGCGGCAGGTTTCGGCGGCGGTAATTATCAGGGGTTGTGCGGTGCATTAGCCGGGACCTATATAGTAGCTAATTATTTGAAGGGTTCACCGGAATTGAATGATCCGGCTAAATGCAAAGACGATGAGGCTGGCAGACGGATGGTTGAAATGACCCAAGATTTTGAAGGCGCGTGTGGTTCACTCTATTGCATAAAGCTGCTGGGAAAACGCCCTTGTTCTGACTATGTCTGTGCGGCGATAAAAATTATTGACGAAAATGTAGCAGAGTAAAAATAAGCAAGATCACTCAACGGATAAAGCTGAGTGATCTTTTCTAATTCATCCGACAAAGTAAACGAGTACAAAAAGAGTTTGTCACCTCCAAAATAATATGTTACGATTTTCACTATCTAGACGTAGAATTTGAAAAGATGGTTGAAGGAGTGTTCATAAGATGAGTGTTTCAATTATTGAAGAAATCAAAATAAATCTTGTGAATTATCTAATCCGATGGAAAAAGCAAATTGCCAGTGCTCTGGCGGTTTTGACCGTCCTTCTTTTGTTTATCATCATTCAGCGAGCAACGCTGAATAATTCTGCCTGGCTGCAGGGGAATTGGACGAATCAGTCAGTCGACTATTCATTTAAAGCAAAAAATAAGGGCTTCACTAAATGGGCCATCAAGCGTAAAGGCTTATTCGTATTAAAGCATGCGTGGGTAACGGTGAATTCTAATAAAAAACGCATTATTTTGACTGATGATGGAAATACCGTAGAATATCAGGTGACCAAGCTGGATCGCAACCACCTAAAGCTAGAAATAATGAAAAACGGCAAGTCAAAAAATAGCTTAAAGCTGCAAAAAGAATAGATCAAGACCAATTATTCTGTGAAGAGGATTGGTCTTTTATTATTGCATAAAGCCCAATTGTTTTGCTGAATGTTTAATAGTTGCTCATAACCCACCCTCGTAGTAAAGTGAAAAGAAAGTGCTATTTAGGAGGTTTCAAGATGAAGAACACGGAATTCGCGATGGAAATGTTAGAGCGTGCTCAGGAACGTTTTGAGGATACCTTTGATCAGATGACCATAGAAGAAGCCAATCAGATGCCCGCTCCGTTGATCAAATCAGTCGTTTGGCTAATGTGGCATACAGCTCGAGAGTTGGATATGCAGATCTCTGATTTAAATGGAACAGATTTCTTATGGACAAGTGCTGGCTGGTCAGAAAAATTTGCCTTGGATTTACCCGATGATACGCCAGATTATCGACATACACCTGAAGAAGCGGCGAAAGTCATTGTGAATGATCGACAATTGGTACTAGATTATCTAGCAGCTAGTATCGAATTCACTAAAGAGTATTTGAAGCAGCTAGATGAGAGCAGCCTAAATGATGTGATCGATACGAATTGGGACCCGCCGGTAACTCGGCAAGTACGGATCGTTTCGGCAATCGATGACGCGGTGATGCATTCAGGTCAAGCGGTTTATACCAGACGGATGGTTATTGGGAAATAGTTTTTTTGAGAACAGGTCTTTTCTGAGGGAGATCTGTTTTTTTGTATTCAGAAATTTGTATCAAGCTAAACAATTCATTTTTTTTACAGAAGATAATAATAATCAATATATCAAAATTTTCATTTTTATTGTTTGAAGAGTTCGCGATTGTTACAATCCTTAAAGCGCGTATATCAATAAACAGATACGTTTTGCACAGTGAAGTGGAAAAAGTTCAACTTTTCTATTTGAAAGGGATTTCCTATACTAAATGTGTAAATGATTGCGCTTGCAAAAAAGGAGAGGTGAGGATGAGAGAGGTACAAATACTAACTGCATTGAAAGAGCATGGTTACTTGAAAATTGATCAGTTAGCAAAAATGATTGGTGTTTCCTCCCGAACAATCCGCAATGATCTGCAAGAGTTATCGGATTTACAACAGGGCTTTACGATTGAAAAATCCGCTAAGCTGGGTTGTCGATTGATTATTTCAGATGATACGCTTTTTTCTAAATATTTAGCCGGATTTTCTGAGATAACCATTGAAATGCAAAAGGATCGAATTGAGTCTTTATTAAGTTTGCTGTTGATTGATGAAAATTATCAAACAGTCAAACAATTAAGTGATGAGCTGCTAGTCAGTGGAAGTCAGATAAAAAAGGATCTTTCCAAGCTTGAATTATATCTAAAGGGCAGTTCATTAGTGCTGGAGCGCAAGGCACATTATGGAATTCGCATCATCAGTGAGGTGAAAAATCGACTCTTATTGTTATTGGATTGCTATCAAAGAGGAAACAATAAATTGCTGGAGAAATTGGAGAAAGCCTACGATCTTGAAAAACAAAAGAAAATAAAAGATCAGCTCTATCAGTTAATCAACAGCCATGAATGGGAAATCGATTATGGTGAGTTTCGGCGATTAGAAGAGGAATTACTTTTGCTTCTTCTGATCAAGTGGCAAAAAACGCAAGCTGAAGCACCAGTCTCCTATTTAACGGAGGTGCTGCAGAAGACATCTTTCTCTGTTCCGATTCAAAAGGAGGTTCACGAATTTTTTGAAGCTAGTCTACTAGCGAAGACTAAAAAGTTGGAAATTCTAAGCAACAAACAATTGTTGAAGGAAGAGATTATCCACTTCTTTCAGCAAATGGATGCGCAACAGAAGACTTGGTTTTCCACTGATCAGGAATTTCTTGATCTGGTCTATCTCCATGTTGCGGCATTGATCGAACGTTCAAGAAAGGACGTAAATTTCAGCAATCCATATTTGGAGGATATCAGCAAGGATTATCCGGTGATGTTTAATTATGCAGTGATGTTCTCAAAATGGCTGGAGGAAAGATTCCAGTTAACAATCGCTTCAGATGAGATCGGCTATCTGGCGACGCATATGACGGTTCCTTATCATAAGTGGCAGCAGCATCTGATTGAAAATATTTATCGAATTGCCGTGGTTTGTTCTTCTGGCGGCGGCATGGCTTATCTGGTTGAAATGAAGCTGCGCAGAATTTTTCCTCGAGCTAAGATTCAAACCTTTTCGATGTTTGAGATCGAAGACATTCAAACCTATTTCCCGGATTTGATCTTTTCGATTATTGAGTTAACGATCGAAGTGGATTGTCCAGTGATCTTAATGAGCGAGATTCAAAGCGAGCTTGATTATTTAGAGGTCAGTGAAAATCTTAGTTTGTTAAAAAGCGATGAAACCTTTTCGATTGAACGTGCGTTTTTTGACTTATTTTCTGAAGGCCTTTTCTGTATTGAAAAGGATCGTGTCTATTCCGAAATTTTGGACGACTTAGCTGATCAGGTAGAAGAACAGGTTGGCTTTTCAGGTTATAAGCGTTCCCTGATGGAAAGAGAACATTACCTGTCAACCATCTATCAAAATGGGATCGCGATTCCCCATCCGCTGGTGATGTCAGGCAAGGAGAATCGCGTGGCGGTTTGCTTATTACCAGAAGGAGCCAGCGAAACAGAGCGCGAAGCCAAAATCATTTTTATGGTGTCGTTAAAGGCCGAGCAGCTAGATATTCACCAAATCATCTCAAAAGAATTAAGCAAGCTAATGAACCATCCAGCCGCAATCAACGCGCTGGTTGAAAGTAAAGATTACCATGAATTTTACTATACATTAAAACGTGTTTTAGGAAGAAGGAAGCAAAGTGAACATTGAGTTTTTGAAAAATCTATCCAATGCAGACGGCATTGCCAGCAATGAAAAAGAAGTACGGCAAGCCATTTTAGCCGAGCTGGAGGAACTGCCTTACGAAAAACAGACAGACGGACTTGGCAGCTTGATCTTTACGAAAAAGGGCAAAAGTTCGAAGAGTATTATGATCTGTGGGCACATGGATGAAGTTGGCTTTATGGTGCGCAGCATCAGTAATTTGGGGTTGATTCATTTAATGGTGGTTGGCGGTGTCAAACCAATCGCCCAGCATCTGCAAAAAATCCGCATTACGACCTTTGACGGAAAAAAAATCAGCGGAGTCATTAACGGCGAGTATCGCGATGGAAAAACGGAAAATCTTTATTGTGATATCGGCGCAACGACAGCTCAAGAGGTTGCTGAGTTAGGAATCGAAGTAGGGAACATGGCCTGCTACGCAACGGAGTTTGAAGAATTTGCTGTGAAGGATATTTACGCTGGAAAAGCCTTTGATGATCGATTGGCTTGCTTTGTGATGGGAGAATTAATGAAGCGCTTCGCAAATGCAGAGCTGCCGTTAACCGTTCATTTTGCCAATACTAGCAGTGAAGAAGTCGGCATTCGCGGTGCGAAGACGGCTGTTCAAGCTGTGGACCCGGATATTGTTTTCGTGATTGATGTCGCCACTTTTAGTACCGAGTTCGTTCGTGATCACACGAATCAGAGGCAAATCGGTCAAGGACCGATCTTAACCCATTTTGACCGAACCTTAGCAGCGAATTTGGAAATGATCCACTATGTTAAGGAAACAGCGCAGAGCCAAAATATTTCGCTGCAATTAGACATGTTCAATTCTGGCGGAACCGATGGCGGAGAAGCCCATAAGGTGAATGAAGGCAAACCGACTGTTGTAACGATTTTGCCTGTTCGCTATGGGCATTGTGCTTATTCGATCGTGAATATAAGAGATGTGCAGCAAATGATCGATTTGTATGAAAGCCTAATCAAAAACTTTACAGGAGAAACGTATCACCGCATGGTGGACTTTATTTAAAGGGGATAGAACGACATGACAAAAGAAGAACAAGAAATCGTCCAATTGATCTCGATCGCTGGCGAAAGCAAAGCCAAAGCCTTCGAAGCGTTGAAATGTGTCAAAACCAAGGATTTTGATTTGGCCAAGGGACTGATCGAAGAATCTCGCAACCTTGATTTAGAGGCTCATAATATCCAAACGGAGCTAATTTCTCGTGAGTTGAATGAAGAAGTGGAGTCCTCGAATGTTGGATTATTGATGGTTCATGCTCAGGATCATTACATGACCAGTCAATTGGCTCGTGACTTGATCGAAACACTTATTTCAGTATTGCAATAATAAAAAAATAAAGATAAAGGGGAAAAAGAACATGAAAATTTTACTATGCTGTGCCGGAGGTTTCTCGACAAATATGCTGATGCAAAATATGCGGAAGGTAGTGCAACAGAGTGCCAAGTTGAACGATGCGGACTTTGATTTCACTGCGATTCCCGCAGATTCCATCGAAAGTCAAATTGATGGCTGGGACATTGTTTTAGTCGGACCGCAAATCACTCATAAAATCGATTTTATCAAGTCAATTCTTGAACCGCGAGACATTCCTTATGCCGTGATTGATAAAGATGTTTATGGACAAATGGATGGCGCAACCGTAATGAAGCTTGCGTTAGTGACGCATAAGAAACATCAGCTAGCTAAACAAGTCGTTTAATTATATCTGAGGAGGAATACTATGTTCGCAAAATTTGAGGCTTTTATGAACCGATTCTTCGTCCCATTAGCGCATAAAGTTGATAATCAACGACACTTGAGTGCGATCAAAGCCGGGATGGTTGCCATGACACCATTTACTATTTTAGGAAGTTTCTTTGCGATTCTGCCAGCATTACCAAATATGCTGGGGGAGTCCAACGCCTTTAGCCAGTTTATTTTGACTAATGCTGAGCTTTTCAATCTGCCAGTTACTTTATCGACAGGGTTGATCGGATTGTACGCTTGTGCGGCGATTTCCTATAATTTGGGGAATCATTACAAATTATACATTCCTGGTGCGGTGACTTTATCGCTATTCGGCTTTTTATTTATGACTGCTGTGTTTGATGAAAATGGTCTGTTAGATATTACGAACTTTGGTGCCAAAGGGTTGTTCACGGCAATGTTCGTCGCATTGATTACGGTGGAATTATACAATTTCTGTAAGAAGCACAACATGACGATTCGGATGCCAGAAGGGGTACCAGATTTTGTTTCCAAATCCTTTGAACTGATTCCAGTCACTTTAATTGTAGGCGGAACCTTTATCCTCGGACGTTTTGCATTGATGCAAACGGCTGGAGAACTTCCACCGACGATCTTAACTCGCTTCTTGTCGCCGTTGGTTGGCTCAATGGACAATCCTTGGTCAGTGCTGGCGCTGAATTTCTGTATTTGTTTGATTTTCTTTTTTGGGATTCATTCATCGGTTTTCAGTCCGATTACTCGTCCGATCATGGTGGCATTTATTGCCGAAAATATTACGGCTTTTCAAGCAGGTCAGCCGATTCCGCATTTCTATACAGCGGGAGCATCAAGTGCCTTCTTCGGATTTACCGGCTGCGGTATCTCGATTGGCTGTGTCATTGCTTGTCTGGTTTCGAAATCCAAACGCTATCGCCAAATCGGAAAAGTCTCACTGTTTCCAGCCTTGTTCGGGATTAATGAACCCATTCTCTTTGGTGCACCGATTATTTTGAATCCCTTGATGTTTATCCCGCATGTCTTTGGCGGTGCGATCATTGGAACGTTGCCAATGTTCTTTATGCATTGGGGATTAATCAATAAACCGATCTTTGATCCGCCATATGTTGGTGTCTTTTTAGAAGGCTTCTTGACCAACGGCGATTGGCGGACAATCCTAGTCAATGGACTGCAATTAGTTTTAGCCGTCGCGATCTACGTCCCATTCTTTAAGGTCATGGAGCGGAATGAATTGAAGGACGAAGCGAAGAAAAAGGAACAGAAAAATATCTTCGACCAAGGCGATACCGATATTTTGGATGGTTTGGACCTAGATTTCTAGATGGGAGCATTATAGATGAGAATTGAAAAAATCCGACAGCTTTTAAAAGAGTCAGAAAAAGACGCAATCATCATCAAAAATCGTGAGAACAAAAAATATTTTGGTTCGTTAGGAGGCAGTGGCATCTATCTAGTTGTCACGCCTTCTTCACAGGTGCAGTTTTTTGATGGTCGTTACCGGCAGGAAATAAAAGACCTAACAAATGGTTTTGAAAATTATGAAGTCCCCCAAGGCAGTTATCTGCCAAAGATTTTTGACTGGCTGCAACAACAGGGGATTAAGCAATTAGTGATCGAGCCGAATGGATTGTCGATCCAAGAATATCGTGTGTTGTCGGAAGAATTTGTCGTCGAGATCTGGTCGCATCAGCTTCAAGAAATCCGAGCAATCAAATCAGCGAAAGAGATTCAACTGATTAGAAATGCCTGTGTCTTAACCGATGAGATTTTTGCTGAATTAGTACCGGAAATCAAAATTGGCATGCTGGAAAATGAACTAGGAGCGTTGATTCATTATCTTTCATTGAAAAAGGGAGCCTCAGCGATGGCCTTCGAGCCGATCGTTGCCAGTGGTCCCCGCAGCGCGTTGCCTCATGGACGCCCAACTGAACGAGCATTTGAACAGGGAGATTTTATTACGATTGATTTCGGAAGCGTCTTGAATGATTACCAGTCAGATATGACGCGGACCGTGATGCTAGGCGAGGCTAATAATGAATTACAAACGATTTATCAAGTAGTAAAAGAAGCCCAGCAAGCAGCCGCAGATTTTATTCGTGAAGACGTGACCGGTCAGGAAGTCGACGCGGTGGCTCGTAAAATAATCACTGAGGCTGGCTATGGCGACTATTTCAGTCATGGATTAGGGCATGGTATCGGCATGGGCGGCGATGTGCCAATCCTGAATCCGAAGAGTCAAATGGTACTAAAGGAAAACATGGTGATGAGCGTTGAGCCGGGGATTTACCTGCCAGGTGTCGGCGGTGTGCGGATCGAGGATGATGTCGTGATCCAAAACGGCATCGGGGTCGCCTTGAATCACACAACGAAGGAATTAGTGAGCGTAGGTGAATGCTATGTATGATTTGGATAAGGTAATCGACCGTAAACAAGGCAATGCCCGCAAATGGAGCAATCAAGTATTAAAGGAAAAATTCGGCTTAGCTGAAGACGCGATCCCGATGGATTTGGCGGATATTGATTTTGAAGTCGCACCCGCGATCCAAGCGGCGCTCATGAAACGGGCGAGTATTGGCGACTATAGTTATTCTTATGTGCCAGATGAATTTTATCAGGCAGTGATTGATTGGAATCAGCGGCGCTATGATACACACATCGAAAAAGAATGGATTAAGCTGACCTTCGGAACGGTTTCGACCTTGCATTATATTGTGCAGGCGTATACGGAAAAAGGTGACGGGGTTCTGATCAATACACCCGCCTACGATCCCTTTGCGGAAGCTGTAGAACATAATGAACGAACACTTTTTTGCAGCTCGCTGATTAATCGCGACAATCGGTATTATCTTGATTTTGAAGATATGGAACGGCAGATGCAGGAAAATAAGATTAAGCTATTTATTTTTTGCAGTCCGCAAAACCCTTCTGGCCGGATTTGGACGAAGGATGAACTGTTTCGTTTAGCAGAATTATGTCTTCGTCACGATGTTCTATTGGTCTGTGATGAGATCCATCGCGATATCGTCTATAAAGGACAAACCTTTACCTCGATTTGGAATGCCCATCCCGAGATCGCGCAGCATAGTGTCTTGTGTCTGTCACCGAATAAAGGCTTCAATCTAGGTGGATTGAAAACCTCCTATGTGGTAATCCCAAATCAACAAATTAGAGAAACACTGTTGAATCAATTGCAAAAAAATTCTATCACTTCACCCCATGTCTTTGCTGTGCCGGCAATCGTAGCGGCTTACAATGAGAGTGAAGCTTGGCTGGATGAAATGATCGATTATGTGGCGGAAAATATGCAAATCGTTTACGATTTCTTTGCGGAAATCCCAGAAGCCAAAGTAATGCCGGCCGAATCGTCATTTTTGGCCTGGATTGATGTTCGTGATTGGTTTAAGGATGAGACGGACATGCAAGAATTCTTCCGGCGAGCGAATTTAACGATGGTCGTTGGCAGTTATTTTGTTCAAGATGGTGAAGGGTTCGTTCGTTTGAGTATCGGCATGCCTAGGGAATTGTTGCTGGAGGCATTAGGGCGGATCAAGAAAGAATATGTTCGAAGCATGGAATATGTTTAGCTTTTAAAAGCTGGAGCATCGTTTTATGGTGCTCTGGCTTTCTTTTTGTGCTCCTTCACTAGAGCATCCCAGATTTCTGTGGTACAGTGAGTCAGTGTGAAACTTTAGAGGAGGACAAGATCCTATGCGAAATATTAAATTAACCATCGAATACGACGGCAAGCGTTACCTAGGCTGGCAGCGTTTGGGAGATTCAGAAAAAACGATTCAAGGAAAGATCGAAAGTGTGATTGCGCAAATGACGGGTGAAAAGATCGAGATCATTGGTTCAGGACGAACCGATGCGGGAACCCATGCGAGGGGACAAGTTGCAAATTTCAAAACAAATTCAGAAATGGCTCGCAATGACATGCTGGTCTTTTTCAATCGTTATTTGCCAGGAGATATCGTAGTGAAAAAGGTTGAAGAAATGCCGGAACGCTTCCATGCGCGTTATAACGTGAAGGGCAAGCAATACAGCTATTACGTCTGGAATGATCCGATTCCAACGGCTTTTGAACGCTATCATAGTTTTTACGTTCCGCAAACATTGGATATGGATAAAATGAATGCCGCTTGTGAGAAATTACTAGGAACCCATGATTTCATTGGCTTTTCGGCATTGAAGAAGACCAAGAAATCCACGACACGAACAATTGAGAAAATCTCGATTGAACGCGACTACAGTATGCTGCATTTTACCTTTGTCGGCAATGGCTTCTTGCACAAAATGGTCCGGATTTTGATGGGCACCATTTTGGCGATCGGAGCTGGGAAGTTGCCGGTAACTATCATCGATGAGGTGTTAGAAAAGAAAGTTCGCCAAGAGGCGGGAGAAACGGCGCCAGCGCAGGGACTATTTTTGGACGAAGTTTATTATTAAGTTAAAAACTGGTTTTGGACGCTTTTGTGTCTGAAGCCAGTTTTTTCGCTGATCGCTTCCTTCCTAGCCTATAATGAATATATATGACGAGAAAGAGGGATTATTGATGAGAAAGTTGTTTTTGGTTTCGTTGTTTCAAAACGTTTCAGGATTATTGAAATCTGTTGAAGAAGTGAAGGATAAGACTGTAACGTACATTCCAACAGCCAGCAAAGTTGAGAAGCTAGGCTTTTTTATTCGAATCGGCAAGTGGGCTTTACGATTTAGCGGAATGAAAGTAGAAGAACTAGAAATTTCACAGGCAAGATTTGAACAGATTCGAACAACGTTAGCAAAAAATGACATCATCTTTGTAGCCGGCGGGAATACCTTTTTCCTGCTTCAGGAATTACGCCGAACAGGAGCGGATCAGCTAATTATTGAGGAGGTAAACAAAGGCAAGCTGTATATTGGAGAGTCGGCAGGTGCGATCGTTGCTTGTCCGGATATCGGCTATTCTTCTATCATGGATGATCCGAAAAAGGCTGCTGACTTGACTGATTACACTGGCTTGGGTTTGGTTGATTTCTACGTGGTTCCTCATTATCAGAGTCGGGAATTTAAGGACTCTTCCGAGCAGATGGTGCAAGAAAATCAGGCACAGAAAAAATTAGCGATCATCAATGATCATCAGGCGATTTGGGTTTGGGATGAAGGGGTTAAGCTTTTAGAGAGATGATAAATAAAACAGCAGATTGCAAGTCATGAAAACTTACAATCTGCTGTTTGTTTTTAACTTCTCAACCCACGTCCACGATCAATCAAATACCAGCAGACGCTATAGAGCACAACGATAAATAATACTAAAATGGACATTGAGACAACGATCGACACATCCATCACACCAAGGAAGCCATAACGAAAACCAGAGATCATGTAAACGATCGGATTGATTTTTGAGACAGCTTGCCAGAATGGCGGCAGCATCGAAATGGCATAGAAGACCCCACCAAGATAAGTCAGCGGCTGTAAAACAAAGGTCGGAACGATCGATACATCATCGAAGGATTGAGCGAAAATCCCGTTCAACAGTCCAGCCAATGAGAATAAAATAGCGGTCATCAACAAGGTAATGACAACGATCACCCAGGAATAGACGTGTAGCGGTACGAAGAACAAGGAAATGATCGTAACTAGTGTGCCTACCATGACACTGCGACCAACTCCGCCGATCACAAAGCCCCAGATGATGATGTGAGTCGGAACAGGTGCTACTAGGATTTCTTCGATATTCTTTTGGAATTTTTGTGAAAAGAAGGAAGAAGAAACATTGGCATAGGAGCTAGTAATAGCAGACATCATAATTAGACCTGGAACGATGAATTCCATGTATGAAAAGCCAGCCATATCACCGATTCGTCCACCGATCAAATTGCCGAAAATGACAAAGTATAAGGACGTTGTGATGACAGGCGGTACTAAGGTCTGTACCCAGATCCGCAGATAGCGGTTGGTTTCTTTGACTGCCAGACTTTTTAAAGCAGTGAAGTATAGATTAGACATGATTTTCCTCCGTAATTTTTAGGAATAGTTCTTCTAAACGGTTGGATTTATTCCGCATGGAAAGGACTTTGATTCCTTGATTCGTCAGTTGTTCGAAGAGCTCATTGATTCCTTGATCCCGTACGACTTCTACTTCGAGGGTTTGATCGTCCTCAAAAGTATAGTTGAAGCCAGTGATTTCCGGCTTTTTGTTGTAAGGAGCCAGATCAAAAATAAAGGTTTCAAATTGCAGCTTGGCTAATAAGGATTTCATACTGGTATTTTCAATCAATTCCCCTGATTGAATAATGCCGATGTTGCGGCAAAGCATTTCCGCTTCTTCCAGATAATGGGTTGTTAAGATGATCGTTGTGCCGCTTTCATTCAGTTCTCTTAAAAATGACCACATCTCGCGGCGCAGCTCGATATCTACACCCGCAGTTGGTTCATCCAAGATTAGCAAGCGCGGTTCATGCATCAGGGCGCGGGCAATCATCAAACGACGTTTCATCCCGCCAGAAAGCATTCGGGCACGGACATTGCGTTTTTCCCATAGGTCGGATTGCTTCAAGTATTTTTCACTGCGGATCATGGCTTCTTTACGAGGTACGCCGTAATAGCCCGCTTGATTGACGACGATTTGTTGAACGGTCTCAAAAGGGTTGAAGTTGAATTCCTGCGGCACAAGCCCGATTTGCTGCTTTGCCATTACCAGCTCGGTGTCCAAATCATAGTCGAAAACTTTTACGCTTCCAGCGGTTTTATTGACTAAAGAGGTGATAATTCCGATCGTCGTTGATTTTCCGGCACCATTTGGCCCCAGCAGCGCATAAAAATCGCCTTCTTCAACGACTAGATCAATTCCTTTTAAGGCCTCCACACCAGTGGCATAGACTTTTCTTAAATCTTTTATTTCAAGTGCATTGGTCATTAATGTATTCTCCTCGTTTCTGTAAGGTGTTGATTTTGATAGCTTCAGTTTCGTTTCATCCAATTCTCTATTCTATCATTGTTTTTTCCGATCACAAGCCTGAAATGCTTAATTAGAATCTGAATTTTTTGAGGTTTCTCTTTCATATTTGTTAAAATGAAAAAGAAGAAGCGGAGGAAAGCGTATGTATTTAGAAAAGTTGAAATACTTTATTGATTTAGTCCAAACTGGCAGCTTTACCAAAGCTGGAAAAAAGAATTTTGTTTCTCAAGCAAGTATCACACAACAGATTCGTTTATTGGAGTCTCACTTTGCCTGTCAGTTAATTGATCGCTCGACGATTCCTGTAAAGCCGACTGAAGCTGGAAAGATTTTGTATCAAGAGGCGTTACAGCTAATCCAGCAATATGATCGATTAACGCAACGGATGGCGGATTACAATGAGCAAAGAAACAGAGTTCGGATCGAATACACTTCCATCATGGATATTCAATTGTTTTCTCAGATTGTGCAGGATAAAAAGCTTGAAGAAGAAAACATTCTGTTAGATGTGGAAAAAGTGCCATTAAAGGGTGTCGCTGAAAATTTGTTGAATCATCGGTATGATCTAGCAATTAGTTTTGATTCGGAATTTTTTGAAGAAAAGCAAATTCAAACACTTCCTCTGTATTATGGAGATTATTGTGCAGTGGTTGGTAAGAAGCATCCGTTTTTTACTAAAGAATCATTGACGCTTGAAGAGTTGTACGACCAATCCATTGTGATGCTTTCGCCAGAAACGATCGGGAAATCTTACTATCTAATGCTGGAGCATGCGTTGCAGGATGGGTATGCTCCTAACATCGCAAAAGTGACTAATGATATCGAGACGGAAATCTTTCTGATCCAGAACAATGAGATGGTGGGCTTTTTCCCTGAAAATTACCCATTGATCGAGGATGACATGGATCTGAAGTCTTTACGCATCGAGGATTCTCACCATCAATTTGAGATTGTTTTAGCCTATTTAGTCAACGAACAAAATGTGGCTGTTCAGCGATTGCTTGAGCTTTTGAAAGCATAATAACTTTTACTTATAGGGCATTAAATAGATGTATTGGCATTTGATCACTAAATCACATAAGCTTAACTTATCAAAAATAAGGAGGCTTTATTCAATGAATAAATTGATTTTGACAGGTGTAGATGGCAATTTAGGCGGACAGGCAGCCGAGTATCTTTTGACAATCGCAGAAAAGGACCGTTTAGTCTTTTGCGGTTATGATCCCGCTTCGTTAGAAAAATTTTCAGCTCACGATGTAGAAACACGGGAAACCAATTTCAATCATGTCGAAGGATTAGCCGAAAAATTTGCAGGGGGAGAAGTATTAGCGTTGATCTCAATGCCTTTTGTAGGAGAAAAACGGCAAGCTGCCCATAAAAATGTCGTGGATGCTGCCAAAGCAGCTGGTGTTAAGAAGATCGTGTATACTTCCTTGGTCAATGCGGCAGATCCAGAAAATCCAAGTATTGAGAAAATCGACCACGCGTTTACAGAAAAATACATTGAAGAAAGCGGACTTGATTATATTTTCTTACGCAACTCTCAATATGCGGAAGCAATGATTACGAATTATTTCACCTATGTAAAAGGCGACGGCGTGCTAACCAACAGCCAAGGTGATGGGAAAATGGCGTATATTTCAAGAAAAGATTGTGCCAAAGCTGTTGCTTATGCTTTAAATAATCAAACGCTGCATCATCAAATTCTAAATATCAATGGAAAAGAGTTAATGACGATCAGCGATTTTATTGCAATTGGAAATGAGGTCACTGGTAATAAGGTTAGCTACAAAGAAATCTCCGATGAAGAAAATTATGCGGTATTCGATGCGATGGGCGTTCCGCGGACCACAGAAGGAAAATTCAAAGAAGATTCGGAGGCTCCTTTTTCTTCTGAAGGAATGGTTACTTTTGCTCAAGCGATTCGGGAAAATAAGATGGCTGAACACACCGATGATTTTGAAAAATTGACCGGTGACACGCCACTAACTGTTCGCTATATGTTTGAACATGCAGAGGAATTTCAGGTAGGCGAACGCCATTCGAAAGATGTGTAATGGATAAGGAAAGCATCTCACCTGTTTAGATAGGTGGGGTGCTTTTTTGGTGTTAAAGGGAGAAAGAATAATGTGGAAAACCTCACGTTGACATATGTAGATTATCGACATATACTATAAGTAGATGATCTACATATGGAGGTGGAAAAGATGCTTGATAAAGGATTAGTATCTGGTAGCACGACAATGTTGATTTTAAGCTTACTCTCTGAACGCGACATGTATGGTTATGAAATGATTGAGCTTTTAGCTAGTCGCTCGCAAAATGTTTTTGAGTTGAAGACGGGTACCCTGTATCCATTGTTACACCAACTAGTTAAAACGAACTATTTAAATAGTTATGAAAAAGCAGTGAACGGAAAAAAGCGCAAATATTATCAATTGACTAAGACCGGGAAAATTTATTTAGAAGCCAAAATCAAAGAATGGAATACCTACTCTAACACCGTTTCAGATATCTTGGGAGGTGTTAGTTATGGACACTAAAGACTATTTGAGAAAGCTATCGAAGTGCATCAAAGTGACCAGCGTCCGTCGAGAGATTATTCGTGAATACGAAGAGCATATTGAGGATCATAAAGCAGCTTTAATCCGTCGAGGTTTTAGTGAGGAGGAAGCTGAAAGAGAAGTATTGACTCAATTAGGCGACCCAATCAGCCTTGGTGAAAAATTGAATCAAGTTCATCGCAGAGGAATCGAATGGGGAATGACCATTTATTACCTTGTTTGGGCTGTTGTTCTGAATTTAGTTCCTTATTTGTGGGGTGGCAATCTAATCATGACCTCTGCACCAGCTTTTATTTTGTATGGAATTGCCGGTATTCTTGCAACTGCTGGTTTTTCTGTCTGCTTTCTTGAAAAATATACTGATGCTTCGCTGTTTTACGCCTGGGGGAATAATTGGGATGGCGGTGGCCTGACGAATAGTGGATTGATTCTTGCTATTGCGATTGTGCCAGTGATGGGCTCCATCCAATTGAAAATCATTTGGATACTTGTAATCGGTGTTTTGCTAAATATTGAGAGATATTCTATCGCGTTTTTGAGGGATCGGAAAGAGCAAAGATTACTCTGGGAGATTGGTGTGGCGATTACGGATATTTCATGTAAGGGTCAAGGAATCATTGCTGGGAAGAAAATTCATTTAAAGAGTAAAGAGGGATCAATCAAGAAAGGTTCGCCATTTGTGATTATTGGTTTGGAAGGTTTCAAGCCGGTGGCGATGCCGATCTAAGGTATAGGTGAGGACCAATCAGTGTGTGATTGGTCCTTTTTAGCAGTTATCAAAAAAGCTAATTTTGCCAATCTATTTCTAATGGTAGAATGAATAAAAAGAAAAGCGGGGTTTGGCTATTGGGAGTTATTGAGGTTTATGGGATTTTGTTTGGGATTGTCGGGGTATTCTTTGTTTTTTATGCGTATTTCTTGTATCGCAAGAATCTAAAAATCAAAGCGCAGATCAAAGCAGAATATGGCAAGAAACCGGAATGGAAGCTGGATGAACGGGATTATGCCAGTATGAAGAGGTATCATCAACAGAAGAAATCGGATGAGCCGACGATTGATGATATTACCTTCAATGATTTAAATATGGATGAGATTTTTAAACAGGTAAAAAATACGCAGTCTAGTATTGGGGATGAATACAGCTACGATTTTTTTAGAAGGCAGAAAAATCCCGATTTGACTCATTTTGAAGCGGCTGTTCAGTGTATGAGTGAGCAGGCTGAAGCTCGGGAAAAACTGCAATTTGCCTTTTATCGAATTGGGCGGAAAACCAATAATCAGTTGGTTGAATTATTACTGGAGCCCAGTAAGTTTCCTAAAATAGCGATGCTGCCAATTATTTTGGTGACGGTAGTCGGAATAGGCAGCTTGATCTGGCTGGCAGTAGATATTGATTATGGGATTTTAGCTGTCTGTATGAGCTTTTGTGTAGGTTTGATTTTATTTTCGATCGTGTTGCGAAAAATTTATCAGGCGTTTGAAGCTTTGGGGATGTTTACACGCATGGTTCGGGCGGCGAAGGTGATGGTGAAACTAGAGCTTCCGGCCTTCAAAGAAGAAACCGATCAGTTGCGTAAAAATCTTAAAGTGTTTAAAAACATTACAGGACTGGCAGATTATATTGTGCAAATCTCTGGCTCTTCCAACAGCCTAATGATGATCATTACTTCTTATTTTTCTTTGTATGGCTATGCTTATTTTATCATGGTCAAGCTGTTTCAAAAGTACCGCAGTGAAGCATTGAAACTGTATGAAACCATCGGATACATCGAGCTGTGTATTTCGATTGCTTCTTATCGAGAAAGTTTGCCATATTATTGTCTGCCGAATTTTAATGATAATGATAAGGTAACGTTTGAAGAGATCGTACATCCGCTGTTAAAAGAGCCGATCCCGAATACGCGCAGTATGGGAAATAAGGTGTTGATCACTGGTTCAAATGCCAGCGGAAAATCGACCTTTGCTCGAACATTAGCGATCAATGCCATCTTTGGACAGCTGTTTAATACTTGCTTGGCTAAAAGCTTCAGTTTTAAACCATGTGTTGTCTATAGCTCGATGAATCTAAAGGATGATATTGTCACCGGCGACAGTTTCTATATGGCAGAGATCAAGTCGCTAAAGCGCTTGTTAAAAATCGCTGAATCTAAAGAGTATACCATGATTTTTATGGATGAAATGTTTAAAGGAACCAACATGATCGAACGGATCGCTGCTGCTTCGATTATTCTGAAAAAATTTGCTGACTTGGATTGTTTCATTTGCTTGGCAACACATGATGTAGAGTTGAGCCGAATCTTAGGTGAACGCTATGAAAACTATCATTTCCGAGAGGTTGTTACAGCGGATGATATTCTATTTGATTACACGTTGCGAGAAGGCGTAACGACTGGCAGTAACGCGATTAAATTATTAGCCTATTGTCATTATGATCAAGAAATTGTTGATCAGGCCGAAAAGTATGCTGAGAATTATCGACTATCAGGCGAGTGGGAAAAACTATAAGCAAGCACTCAAGACCGTGTCCAATTAGAGGATACGGTCTTTTTTGGATTGTTTATCTTTCATTATTTTTATTATTTATTTCAAGTTCCTAGAGTCGTTGGCAGTGATTTGATGAAATAATTGAAAATTAAGCTACTTAAAACATTTTTCAAATAGACTATAAATAATTTTGGATCATTATATTAATTTTATTTAAAAAGAATGATTTTACTGCTTAATTTTAACCTCTTATTCTGATTATACGCATCTTGTTCCAGAAATATTGTCACGAAAAAATATTATCAATATAATAAAAATGATTTTAAAATGATTTTCTGTATTTATTTTATAAGCGAAAAAAACTTAAAGATTTATGGAAATGATCGAGTAAAATCATTTATTTAGTTTTAGCTTTGGAAATAAATACATCGGGGAACAGAGTGGAGGCGATTGCTTATAAATGGAGTAAAAAAAGTCATAAGTGAAAGGAGGGTATCATGAATAAATTCAAAAGCCACTGGTGGCCGTTACTATCGATTCTATTGATCGTCTTGTCCAGCTTTCCGCTTCAAACGATTGCTGAGAATCTGCAACCCTCCGAGGGATACAGTGTTAGCAATATGCAATTAACGGATTCTGAGGGAAAGACGTTGCCGCAGGAAATCGATCCTGAAGCGACACTGCTGGTCGAATTTGATCTGGCAATTGGTGAAAATGAAAAGAGTAGTCTGCAACTACCGACAGAGATCAAGGCCAACGATCTGAAGCTTTATCAACAAGAAGGGATCACTGTTTCAATTGAAGAGAATCAGCTGGTGATCGTTAATAATAATGATCAGAAGACATCGGTTGAAGACGTGAATTTCGAATTTCAATTAACGAAGCAGGTACGTTCGGCATCACAAACCACGTTGAACTTCTTTAATGCCTTTACGTTTGATCTGAATCTCAAGCAGGATCAATCAGCAGAAACAGCGGGTAAGAAAAGTACGACGAAAAAGAAGGCCAGCGAAAGCAGTCAGCAAGTGGAAGCATTTGGTGGAATCACACCATTTTCGGGAAGTGACAAAACAAGTTTAATTACTGATATGTTACTGAACAATATTTATATCAAGAGAAACAGCAGCGAGAGAATTTACATCGTAAAGGACACGGTAGTGCAGAGTCCTCAACCGACGATCAAGGTTGGCGATGGTGTCTACTTTGACTACACGTTCACTGTTGACTCTAGTGTGAATTTGAAAAATGGTGATTATATTTATATTGACTTGCCTGATGACTATTTCAATTTCTCTACTGTTAGTAATTCCGTTCCATTTTATGATGAAAAAAATGGCGATAAAATCGGAGATATGACGCTAGAAACGATAGGCACTAAAAAACGTTTGAAAATTACCTTCAACGAAGCCGTCGAAACAGGCTGGAATGGACTGGACGACTGCTATGCGACTGCTTTTGGGACTGCCAATAAGGAAGACAGCAGTGGTTCAATTGGTGACAATCAAGTCGGAAGCTATCCAATTGTGATTGAACCAAAGCCATCTGAATCTATTTCAGAGACACCGATCGGAGATCAAAAAACATTTACAAAAAATGGTTCTGCTACGAACAATAGTAATGAAGTCTATTGGAATATGCCGCTTATGATGGATAATTACAAGAAGGCGCTTGAAGGCGGTACACCTACTATGTATAAAAAAGTTGTTCTAAAAGATCAGCTTGATTCCTCACTAACATTATCTAGCTATAACATTTACATGAATATCTATGCGGTGAATGAAGATGGAGACATGACAAAAGATCCAATAGGACAAATGCAAATGTTAGGACAAGATAATGCTCCAAGTACGGTACCTTTAGAACCACTAACACAGAATCCTTCTGAAACGGACGCTGAATTCGAAGCTCGGATTGAAAGCCATACATATCCCTGCTATGGGGTGACTTCTGGCAATCTATTGGTAATGAATTTTAAAGATTTACCGAATATGAGTAATGATAAAAGTAATGGTCTGATTCTATTTGGTAACGGAACAAAAAATGCCAAAGAACGGATCTGGGATATTATCCAGACAGCCGTTGATGAAGGGAAAATGAGTGCTTCACGTGGTGACAAAACGAAAGAAGCTTACGAAAAGTATTTTAGCCATGATAGTGACCAGACCTTTGACAACTATCCGTTTAATATTGTCACTCGAATTTATGCTAAAACGACTTTAGGTGAAGGTTCGATCATTGAAAACAAAGCGACGGTTTATTGGGAAACCAATACTGCCGGTGAAGAAAGTGACGTAAGTAAAGTCACTGTCAGTAACTGGGGGGGCGGAGCGACTCGCGTACCGCCGACAACTTTCCGGTTGAAGAAGATGGATAAAGACACTCAAGTCATTCTAAAGAATGTCGAGTTTGAACTAAGAAAAGAAGAAACTCCAGGGTCAGGGACCTATATCATGATTTCCGGCGGTAAAAAGAAAACTGACAGCAATGGTGTTTTACTTTATGAGAACTTGACAGATGGCAATTATTGCTTAGTTGAATTGAACAATCCTGATCCCCGCTACACAGATAAGCTGGAGATCATTCCACCAGATGGGAAAAATGAACCTGGAAAATACTACTTCACCATTAATAAAACCAAGGAAGAGGGTGTGGCTGTCAGTGCCTACAATCATCTAGCCAAAGGGAAAATTACGTTGATCAAAAAGGATGCAACGACTGGAGAAAAGCTAAACGGCGCACAGTTCACCCTTCGAAAGAAAGATGGCAGCGAACTCGTTACTCCGCGCTTTCTCTTGGAGACTGGTAAAAATTATCTATATCAATACAATGAGACAAGCAAAAAATATGAGTTCGTAGAAGATGGCGGATCAACTGCTAAAAAAGGCGAGATCACCGTCTCAGGGTTACCGATTGATGAGTACTATTTCCAAGAAGAAGCCGCACCTGATGGTTATACCTTTGATGATGATGGCAAATCCAGTTCGGCAGAAATCACTGCTGAAGGTGATGAAGTCAGTGTCACTAGAGAAAATCGCCAAAAGGTCGGGAAATTGAAGCTGACGAAAAAAAATCCTGATGCTGAAAAATTAAATGGTGCAGAATTTGAATTGTACTTGGTCAATCCAGACAGTTCTGAAACAAAAATGGGCACCAAATTTGTTACGGGTAAGGATTATGATTACACGTACAACACTGGTGACAAGAAATATGAATTTGTTGAAAGTGCGGGAACGAAAGGTGAAATCACAATCAACGGCTTGCCTTTAGGAAAGTATTACCTGCTGGAAACCAAAGCCCCCGATGGCTACAAAATCGTCGGTGATGGCAAGACGGCTGTTAGTGAAATTACCGATGATGGCGTGATCATTACCTACGATGTTACCAATGATCTAGCTGTCGGCGGCGTGACGCTGGAGAAAAAAGACGCAACCAATGGTAATAATTTAAAGGGTGCGAAGTTCAAGGTAGCGACAGACAGTGCTGGGACTACTTGGTTTGCCCTAGAAGAATTGGAAGTCGGTGATGGGACGACAGCTAAAGGGACTTACAGAGCAGTCAAGAACGGTTCTGATTGGAATTTCCAACTAGAGAATGTGGCCACGCCTGTTGGGGAATTAGTGATTACGGGTATGCCGGAAGGAACCTATTATTTTGCAGAAACCAAAGCGCCGGAAGGTTATGTGACACTTTCTAAAACTATCGCTTTCACGATTACCGGTGGACAATTAGCTACGGCGAATGTGGTCACGGTCGAAAACCATCCGAAGGGCACCTTGCCTGAAACTGGTGGTAACGGTCAGACCTGGATGATTGGATTGGCAATCCTTTCTTTCGTGATTGTGTCTCTTTATTTTGCGAATGAACGATTCAAGCAATTAAAGGCAGGTGATGGACGATGAAAATGAGGCAAGTTTTCTCTCTGCTAGTTCTGTGTCTTTTGGGCATCTTCTGGATTCAAACAGCTGATGCCACAGGAGCAGAAACGCAAGTCCATCTCCACAAACGGTTGTTTGTAAATCAAGAAATTCCTAGTCAGATCAATCAAAGCGGCGAGCTGGGAAATGCGGAACTGTTGAAGGAGTCGTATGGTGTTAATGGTTCAACCTTCGCCATCTTTGAAGTTAGTAATTATCTTCAACGCTTAAGTACGAATTTGGATCAAGCCAAAGAGTTGATCGCTGATGAAGCGACTGTCTTACGGAGTGAGCTGGAGGTCTTGGCGACACCGAGCCATCCGGAGAAAGCGACGATTCAAGCTCGTTACCCGGGGATTAAGTTTGTTCAAACGAAGGAGACAGCAAAAGGAACCTTTGTTGATAGCAATGGGAACAGCGTGACCGAAGATGGTCTGCTTTCCGTTTCGTTGGCAACCGGTCAAAAGCAAATTTATCTAATCGTTGAGCTGAATAGCGGGAACCAATTACCGGTGGATCAAGTCGGTTTATCTAGTTATTTGGTGTTAGACAGTCATTTGCTTACAGCAGATGCCACGCATGTGTATACCAAAAATCGCGGCTATGTCCGAGAACCGTATTTTGTCAAAATGGCGAAGGAGCATGACGGTTCAGAAAAACCACTGGCTGGAGCAAGCTTTGTTTTATCAAAGATTGAGAACAACGAGAAATTCTATTTAAGAAGTACGGCAGGCTCGGTCAGTGATTGGCTTTCGGAAAAAGAGGTCAACGAGTCCCCATTAAAAGATCAACGGGTCAAAAAAATGGTCTCTGATCAAGACGGGATCGTTCGCACTAATCTAGGCCTTAAAAGCGGCAACTATCAGTTTGAAGAAGTCGCGACGGTTGATGGGTATGAAATTTCTGATCAAGCTCGCAATATTTCGGTAGAGATTCCGCAGGATCAGCGGCAACTGATTCTGATTAATGGCATTGAAGTAGGCGCGCTGTCAGAAAAAGAGAAATTACCAGTTATTTACAATCAACGAGTCGTTGGAAAGAAAAATTTTCAAAAGATTGATGAGCATTCCGGTGATCCATTAAAGGATGCGAACTTTGTTGTGGTGAATAAGGACATGCGTTACCTGACGAAGAAGCGGCAATGGGTCACGGCCGAGTATGGCAACGATCATCTGGACGAATTGCTGATTTTGACCTCCGACGAGGAAGGATTTTTCGAAATCAGCGAAACGGCTTACGGCAGCTACTCGCTATTAGAGGTTCAAGCACCGGACGGCTACCTTTTACCAGAAAATCACTTTATTGATTTTGAGATTAATGCGGTTAGTGGTGAAACCAAAGAACCGCTGAAAATCGTTAATAAGAAAGGTGAAAATCCTGAGCTGCCTTCTACCGACAATCCGCCGAATGAGCGTGTGAGCTATTGGCTGCCTAGTCGACGGCTGCCGCAAACGGGGATGTCGCATTCGATTTATTTATTGGTTATGGGTGTTATCTGTGTTCTCACAGTCATCATTTTTAGTACAAATAAGAAGAAAAAGGAGTATTAGCATGAAAATTAAGAGAAAGATTTGGGGATTATTGGGTGTTATGATCTTCATGGCAAGCAGCTTTAGCGGATTATTAGGCAACGGGCTTGTAGCCGACGCGGCATCAACAGATGTGGATGTCAATATTTACAAAGGGGCGTATGATACAAAACCGACAGATATTCAAAATACGGGTGAAAAAGATGAAAACTGGCATACGGCTAATGGCGGACGTCCGTTAAAAGATGTTGGCTTTACAGTTTATGACGCGACAGAAAAATTCTATACACTTGCAGCAGCGAATCCAACTTGGACAGTTAATCAATTACGCGATGCGATCGCAACTGCTGGTTCTGCTGGATTAACCGAAGCGGCAGCGGAACAAACAACCGACGCTTCAGGTCATACGAAATTTACCTTGCCAGATAAAGTGACGGTAAATTCGGAAGAAAAAGATGCGGTTTATCTATTCGTGGAAACTTCAGCACCAAGTAATGTTACGACAAAAGCAGACAATATGGTCGTGATCTTCCCAGTCTATAAAATGAATGCAGATGGGACACCAACTGACACTGCCTTGACTGAACTTTTCTTATATCCGAAAAACGTACAAAAAGATGACATCGATGTAGAAAAAGAAAAGGAAATCAAAGATGATTTTACAGTTGGTGAGCCAATCGAGTATAAAATTACTTTTGATGTACCAGTGGGAATTGATGGATTAGCAAATAACGATCCTTCTAATCCAGTATATCGCTATACACAATTCTTCTTACGTGATGAATCGCAGCCAAATTTGCATTATTTGGATAATCAAGGTCTTTATGTTGTTGAATCAGATGGCGTGACCTTAACGCAAATTAATGATGTAGATTTTTCTGTTGTAGCAGATCCAAGTGGTACACCACTTAAAACCGGCTACGATAATATTTTCCATGTGTTCTTCAATGAAGAGGACGATTTAGCAAAACAAACACCAGACGTTGTAAAACTTGGCAAATATGCTGGTAAAAAATTAGTCTTTAAATACCGTATGTATTTAGATGAAAACACTGTTCCAGACACTTGGATTGATAACCAAGCAACTTTGCAATATGAAAACAATCCAACTAACGGACTAGAAACACTGCCTTGGACTGGTGACGATGTAATCACTTATGGACGTCGTTTTGAAAAAGTTGATCAAGACAATGGTACTTCTTTAGCCGGCGCGAAATTTATCGTGAAACGTAGTAACGGCGGTACAACAGAATACATGATTGCAGCGGCAACACCAAGCAGCCCATCTCGCTGGTCAACGAACAAAGCAGATGCGCTTGAATTCACTTCTGATGGCAGCGGATTATTCACTGTGACGGGACTTGAAGGAACTATTAGCCATAATGCAGCTGGTGTAGCATTACCTTTACAAACTGTTCCAGGCAGCTCTTCAATTGGTGATCCATCTCATCCGGCAACTGTAGGAAAAGAGTTAGTTCAATACTGGTTAGAAGAAACGCAAGCACCAAGTAATGACTATGTGGCGTTAACTACAGATATTCCGTTCACTGTTGACTATGGCACTTACACTGCAACGATCAAAGTCGGTGATGAAACAGAAGTAGAAAACAAACGCAAAGGGACCTTGCCAGGTACTGGTGGTAACGGCATTTACGCGATTATCGCAGTAGGCGTGGTAGCAGTCTTAGCGGTTGGCGTGTACTTCTTACGTAATAAAGAAACTGTTGAAGAATAAAGTAAGTAATTGATCATTCATAGGCCGGGATATCAATCATTAGTGATTTGAATCTCGGTCTTTGTGTTAAAGGAGAGTGGTTCGATGAAAAAATGGCAGAAAAAGATCCTGATTGATGTTTTCATGATGCTGATCTTAATCGTTGGAATCGGAGCCATTGCTTATCCTTTTATTGGAAATTCTGTCATGTCCTATCTTGATCAGCGGATTATTGAAGAAGCGCAAGAAAAAGCAAACCACGAAGATCAAAAAAATCTAGCAGCTTCCCAGAAAAAAATGCTGGATCAGAATGCGAAATTAGCATTAGAAGGTATCAATGCGGGCGGCGATCCTTTTTCCGGTAAAGAGGATGAACAGGATTTTTCGAAGAATCCTGATTATCTATCAGATCATACGATTGGGACCATTTCGATTCCTGCGATCGATGTCAGTTTACCGATTTTTGACCGGACCAGTGAGTTTTTTCTGGAACGGGGCGCTTCCTTATTGGAGGGAACTTCCTATCCCATCGGCGGAAAAAATACCCATTCCGTCATTTCGGCCCATCGGGGATTGTCCAACGCGAAATTTTTTACGGATTTACCTGAATTAAAAAGGCAAGATCTTTTTTATATCGAAATCGGCGGGAATACCTTCGCCTATAAAGTTATGAAGACTCAAGTAGTCAAACCAGAGGAGACTGAACAGCTGAGGATCGAGCCAGAAAAGGATTTAGTGACGCTGCTTACCTGTACGCCTTATATGATTAATTCCCATCGCTTATTAGTAACGGGGGAAAGAACAAAACTGCCCGCAGATGCGAAGCAAAAACTGGCGGCTCTTAAGAAAAAGCAAAAGCGTTTGTTGTATCTGGTGATTGCTGCTGGTGTGCTTGTGCTTCTTGGAATTCTTGCTATTTTTTGGCGTCGAATCAGAAAACGGATTATTACTCATCATTTTTATACCATTTCAATTCCTAATGCCGAAAATGATATTTATAATCTGTTTTATAAAAAAAGTAATAATTTAGTTTGTGAAGGGGATATACCGATTGTATTACAGTTGAATTCTGCTAGAAATTTGAATAGAGCTGATATAAAGGGAGGCAAATATGTATTAAAAGGGAAAAAACAACAATATTTACTTTGGATAGATAAAATCAATCAAGCGAATTTTTCATACAAAATAAATAACAAAGGTGATTAAAGAAATTACATTTGTTTTTTGTGTATAATAATCTGGTAAGGTTGGGAGGTTTTTCTATCAAGATTAAAGTAGATATCATTGACCATGGAGAGGAAGAACTTACCTTAAAGGTAAAGTCGCTAGATGATGATTTGTTGCGTTTAATTAACTCTCTGCAAATGAAAAATGCATTTCTATGGGTAAATAAAGATGAACAGCTACATAAAATAAAACTGAAGGATGTTTACTATTTCGAAGCGGTAGAGAAGAAAGTTTTTTTGTATACCAAAGATGAAGTCTTTGAAATCAAAGAAAAACTCTATCAACTAGAAGAAAAATATAAAGATACACAGTATATTCGAGTCTCTAAGTCAGTAATTCTTAATATAGAAAAAATTGAATTGATTAGCCCGACATTTAATGGACGGCTCATTGTCAAGTTGCAGAACGATGAAAAGATTTCTATCTCAAGGAATTATGTTCGCAACTTAAAAAATCAACTGGGGATGGAGGAGTAGGTATGAAGAAGTGGGTTGTTATTCGTGAATTAACCATTATTTTTTCGTTCATATTTACTCTAAGTATTGTATTTGCTCTCTTTACAGGAGCAAAACTTACGAACGAAAATGTTTTTTCCATCTTGATCTTTTCATTGATAGCAGGAATTGGCTGCGGTATTTTTTATATTGATTCTTTGGTGGATTTTTTGGGAATCTTTTGGATTCAAGCAGCCTATCTTATTATTCTTTTTACGGCATTCATTAGCTGTAGTCAGTTTTTTGTTTGGAACGTTCCTTCAGGCATCATGGTTTGGGCCTTTGTAGTTATGATTATCGGCTTTTTTATTGGAAAAGCGATTTTATTCAGCGTAAGTGTAAAAATGACTGAACAAATGAACAAGCAATTAAGGAAGAAATTTCATAAACGAGACAATGAGTAAATCAAAAGATACTCAAGAAGTAGACACCAAAGAAGAGGTGAAATAAATGGCATCTGTACTGCTTTTAACGAAGAATATTTTAGTAGAACAAACACTTCAAACAAAGCTGCAACGCTTAAACTATGAGGTTTTTTGCTGCACAAATATGTTCTATTTAATGACAAAGCAAACAAAGAAGCTGCCAATGATCAGCTATTTCGATTACATCATCCTCAGTGAAACCATTTCTGAGAATGAATTGCAGCAGCTTTTAAATTTGCTTCCAGAATCGAAAGTTATTTTGCGCAAGCTTGAAAAGGAACCGGAGAGACAGCTAGAAGGAATTCATGGCTGGATCAGCGAAGCAGCAACTATTGAAGAATTGCGGGAAAATCTTTGCCAATGGGAGAAGTACTGCAACTCGCAGGAAGTCTTTTTATCGCTGGTAGAAAACCGTGGTGACAATAAGAGTGAACAGCCTTCGACAGGCTCACTCTCTCTATCCAAATTAGAGAGGCGAGCATTAGAACAGCTTTATCAAGCAAATGGAAAGGTTATCTCGCGAGAAGTGCTCTGTGAATATCTCTGGACAGATGGCGCAACGAAATCACGGTTGGCGCAGCTCTCGATTCTGATAAAGAAATTACGAATTGCTTTTAAAAAGAACGGTGTATCAGGAGAAACCGTTCAAACTTCATGGGGAGAAGGGTATCTGTTAACGAATACCGCACTAGAGTATTACGAGCAAGAGCGAGAACATGAAGCTTTGCTTTCCTAAATCAATGATGAAAAAGGTCATTCTCACTAAAGAGTGACCTTTTTTAGGTGTGCCAGGCATGGCACTTATCTAGCTGGTGAAAGTCCAGTCGTGGGTAGTTACCGCCAAGCGTAGTGAGCCTCAAGCCGAAGTCAGTAATGACGGGGTGAAGGAAGTGGTGTAGCGAATCTTTAAGCCTACGCACAGAAACCTGATGAGGCTAAATGGTGGATGAGGTTGCCTAACAAACCGAAGTCCGAAAGGTAAACGTAAAACCAAGACAGTAAATCAAGAGGTTGTAAAGAGAAAGATAAGTGTCTTAACCTGGGAGATCCTGCAGACGGATAAGCACGAGAAGCTTTAAAATCAGCAATCGTTAAAAGCCAGTCGAAAAAGGTTTGCCGTAGGAAGTCAGCTGAGGTCATAGTAGTTATCCAGCCTAGATAATGAAGGACCTAATGTTTGTATAGTGCGAATCACTATAAGAAAATGTCCAAGCAGTCCGAGAACAAGGATACCCTAGCCCAATGGAACGTAACCATTGATGGGAAAAGTAATGGGGATGGTCTTGGATACATCTACGAATAGAGGAGGAGCAGCGGATGAGAATGATAGAAAAGATTACGAATGTCGAAAATATAGAACTAGCCAAGGCCAAAGTCAAGAGTAATAAAGGCGAACCGGGCATTGATAAAATGACGGTGAATGAAATTGATGATTACTTTCAAAAGCACGAAGCAGAACTATCAAAACAGCTTCGCGAGGGAAAGTACCAGCCAAAGCCGGTACGCAGAGTCTATATACCAAAAACAGATGGAAGCAAACGACCACTAGGAATACCTACGGTAGTAGATAGAGTGGTGCCATCAAGCCATGAAACAAGTATTAAGTTACTTGAATGAAGGCTATGAATGGGTCATAGATATGGATATAGAAAAGTATTTCGACACGGTGAATCACGACAAGTTAATCTCGATTCTTAGAGGAAAAGTGAAAGAGAAGAAAATCCTGCATTTGATCCGTACATTCTTAAAGTCAGGCATTATGGAACACGGGCTAACCACACAAAGTATAACCGGTGTCCACCAAGGGGCTCATTAAGTCCGATTTTGTCGAACATTTATCTGGATAAGTTAGATCAGGAGTTAGAAGCAAGAGGACTCCGATTTGCAAGATATGCCGATGACACCAATATTTATGTCAAAAGTGAATTAGCCGCGAATCGTATGATGAAGTCTATCTCAAACTGGATAGAAAGAAAACTATTCTTGAAGGTGAACATGACGAAGACTAAGGTCGTAAGACCTACCAAGAGTCACTATCTAGGGTTCACATTCTGGAAGGATCAAAATGGATGGAAGTGTAAACCCAGCAACACAAGTAAAACAAAACTTTACGAAAAGCTTAAAGTGACTCTTTAAAGGAAACATGCAGTAGCGCATCCTCTAGCGGCAACCTTCACTAAAATCAACCAAACGGTCATGGGATGGATCAACTACTATCGCATTGGCAGTATGAAAGGATACCTAGATAAACTTGGTCAATGGTTAAGGCATAAAGTGCGGGTAATCATCATCAAACAATGGAAAGTACCTAAACGAATCTTCAAAAACCTACAGAAATTGAATATCAAGCTAAAATGTGGTTTCACAGAAGAAGATATCTTCAAAGTAGCCAATTCAAGACTTGGATGGTACAGAAGATGCGGAATGAATGTCGTCAACTTTATACTGAGCCCAAAAGTGCTGAGTATAAAGAAAAAGGATCGACCAGGGTTGATCAATCCTTTAACTTACTATCTAAGATAATCGTGAAACCAATACAAATGTAGCGCCGTATACAAGACCTGTATGTACGGTGCAATGGGAGGGGCAGAATTTATTCCCCCTCTACCCTATTCAGTTAAAATAACAGTTTTATGCCTGTAGCGTATTCAATAGTTTCCGTAATTCAGACACGGATATTTGTCCTGGAGCGGAAGCTGTTCCGGCAGAACCGAACGTCGCAGCTGAACCAAAGACTTGTCCAGAAATACGGCTAATCATTCCTAGTGTTCCCATAGACATAGTAATTAATGGACGATCTGCATAATTTTCATACATCTCGCGGGTAGCTTCGAGGAGTGTCAGAACATCCGCGCTATTTCTAGGCATAACAGCAATTTTGCAGATATCTGCACCTTTAAGCTGCATTTGCTGCAGACGAGAAAGAATCTCTTGTTTACTAGGAGTCTTATCGAAGTCATGATTACATAAGATAACTTTAATATCCTTTTCGTGGGCAGCGGTTATTGTTTGTGCGACTAATTTGTCAGGCATAAAGAGTTCTAGATCAATTAAATCAAGACAGCCTTGCTTGATTAACGTCTCATAAATTTCAAAATACTTTTCTTCACTTAATGGCAGCTCGCCGCCTTCTTTATAAGTTCGGAAGGTGATTAGCAGTGGTTTATTGAGTGCTTTTTTTATTTTATGAGAAAGCTCAGCTACAATTTCTGGTTTTTCAACTTCTTGAAAAAAATCTATACGCCATTCAACAATATCACAGTCAAGTTGTTGAATATGTTCAGCTGAGGAGAGTAGGTCTGTTTCTGTTCGATCTAGCAAAGGTACAATTATTTTAGGCTGACCTTCACCAATGGTCACTTGGTCAATTGTTACTGTGTTCATATTGTTCCTCCATTAATTATTTAAGTTCATTCAACTAATTTGTTTGACGTGCTATGCGGATAAATCTACTGTTTTTCGATAACGTATAAAGATAATTACAGCTAATAAAAAGCCAATTCCTGCAATAATGGTATCAAACAACATAATACTACGAACATTGTTCTTTGCGATGGCTGCCGCAATAATCGGGATCAGGAATGAAGCAATACTGCCAAAGGTATAAAAAATCCCTGTGATTGTTCCTTTACCCGCTGGAAACAGTTCGCCCATTACAGTGAGACCAAGCTGCATGACTCCGCCGGCAGCGAAGAAGCCTACCAATGCAGCACCAATCATCATCACTAACGGTGTAGGGAATAACCACATGATAAGAATCGTTACAAATGAGACGAGAGTATAAAGCGTTACTAAATAAACAGGCCGCACTTTTGTCGCTAGAACAGCAGTCACAGCTACACAGATAAGGGAGCCAGTTGAGTAATAAGAAATCAGTAAATTTGCGTTATCAGTGGTCATTTGTGCAACTTCCTCACCATAAATACCGATAAACTGTGAGATTAAATAAAAAGTTGCTTGAGAAATAAAACCATAAATAATGAAACAGACACCCTCAATTGCTATTTTAGGCTGACTTTTAAATGTAACGGCTTGTATTTCTGCCTGTTGATTTTCCTTAGCGTCTTGATCTGGAAATGGTCGTTTCAATAAAAATAGACCATTTAAAACAAAAACGATAATCGGAATGATAAAGGACCAGCCAAACCATAACTGATTGGTATTGATAATTTTTAGCATAATCGGTAGGGTAAATTGTCCAATTTGTACGAATGCTTTGATTAATACATTCGCTGTTCCCGCCTTTTTAGGGAAAGATTCCATAAGGGCTGGATACGTGCCTGAGTCTAAGAAAGAGTTTGAAACACCGGCAATTACTGCAAAAATCATAGCAGTCGTTACGCTTTTACTGTACAAAATACCAAAGAAATACAAAGAATAAGTAACGATACCTAAATAAATGAAGGGCTTTCTTCCAAATTTATCTGATAAACGGCCGGAGATTAAAATAGCAATCAAGCGGCCAATTCCTAGCATGGAGATGACTTTCGCTATCCCCATTAGATCCGTATCCCACTGTCCCATTAAAGCTTTTTGATTCTGGGATATGATGATAACACCCATCCCATGAATAATATAATTGATGTAAAGACCAATCGCTGTTGGTAAATATTTATTTTTCATCCATACTCCTCCGCCTATTCATCAAATAATAATTCTTTAATATATGTGACTGGCATTTCTTCATCAGTGAACAATTGAAAAGCTGCAGCTCCTTGATAGAGCATCATACCCAAACCGTTTATAACTTTTTTTGCACCATGTTCTTTAGCAAAGCGTAAAAGTTTCGTTTCTCTTGGAGCATAAACGACGTCAAAAACCACTAAATCAGATCTAATCATTTCTGGATCATTAATCAAACTTTGTTCTTGTAAAGGCTTCATACCAACGCTTGTGGCATCTATATAGATACTACTTTTTTGGATGGCTGATTTAAATGCTGCTTGATCTGCTAAATCGGTTACAGTTGCCCGACAGTTAGTATTATCATTGATTTTTTTTGCGGTTTCCTTAGCATTTTCGAACACATCATCATTAATGTTGAAAATATACAGTTCTTTTGCACCATCAAAAGCAGCTTGGATAGCAATCGCTGTTGCCGCCCCGCCTGCACCAGTCAATGTAATGGATTGATCTTTGACTGTTACACCCTCATCTTCCAGTGCTTTTATTGCACCAATCCCATCTGTGTTATAACCGACTAAGTGTCCTTTGCCATCTTTATTTGTGACTGTATTTACGGCTCCGATTAATTTAGCTTCTGGTGAAATTTCATCTAAATAGGGAATAATTGCCTGTTTATTGGGCATAGAAACATTTGAACCGCGGATACCCAATGCACGTATTCCATCTACAGCAGGTTTTAAAGTAGAGTTGTCTACTTCGAAGGCAAGATATGCATAGTCCAGTCCTAATTTAGCAAATGCTTCGTTGTGCATTGTTGGTGACATACTGTGGCGTATAGGAGTAGCTATTAGGCTGATTAGTAAAGTGTGTCCAGTTAATCGTTCTGTCATTGTTCAATTCCTCACTTAATATTTATTTTTTCATTATCAAATTAAGTTCAAACGTATGTGGCATGCATCGTTTTTCGTTGAGTTTCCAGATTTTTAATGGTTTTCACAACATCGCGAGCTTCCTTAGTGCCTTCCATGATTCTTCGAGCTACCTTACTGTCACCAATGTTAAGTAAGGTAATATTATTCTTTTGTGTATAATCAGTTAGGTCGGATAATAAAGGAGCGTCAGCACGCATACCTAAACAAATGAAACCTAAATCAAAAGGTAATTTAAGGCGTTCTCCTTCAGCTTTTTCAACGATGAAACAATTCTTTTGTACTTCCATCAATTTCGTAGAAGTGTGAACATCAACATTATAGTCATGAATGATTTCCATCATTCCAAGTTTAGTGATAATATCTAAATCTTTTCCAAGTTGATCAACCATTTCAACAATATGAACTTTTTTTGCACCATTTTCTGCGTAATACTCAACCACATCTAAACCAACTGCACCTCCTCCAATAACAACGACTTCTTTTCCGTCAAAATCATTGAATTTTTTCATATCTCCCAAAAGGTCAAAAATAGAGAAGACTTGTCGATTGGATTTAGCTAATTCTTCGTGCAGTCCCACAATTGGTGGAAGCAATGGTTTTGCACCGGTAGTATTAACAATCAAGTCTGGCTTTTCATTTAGATCTTCTAACGTAAATCGATGATTTAAATGAACAGTCAAATTGGATAATTGTTCTACTCTTCTCGTTAGATAGGTGACGAAATCATTGATTCGTTGTTTGTCAGGAAAGCGGGAAATTTCATGGGCTAATCCGCCTAGATAACCTTTCTCTTCGTAGAGTGTGACATCTACACCAATTTCCGCAGCACTGGCTGCAGCTTCAAGCCCAGCAGTTCCTCCTCCAATGACAACCATTTTCATTGGTTTAGTGACTGGTGATTTCTTGTAGGTTTCCTCATAGTAAAGATCTGGATTAACAGTACAACGAATTGGACGTGATTTCGAAATGCGATGATCTGCACAGCCAATATTACAGGAGATACATTTTCGCAATAGATATTCCTGACCATTAGCCACTTTATTAACCCAATTTGGCTCCGCAATCAATCCGCGTCCTATGGCAAGTAGATCGGCATCTCCATTTAGCAGAATTTCTTCGGCACGCTGTGGACTACGAATATTACCAGAAGTAACAATCACTTTCTCTGGAAATTTATTCTTAACCGCTTTAGCCATATAACTTCGCCAACCATCCTTAAGATTCATTTTGTCGATTTGATATTGTAAGTTATCATTTAATGCTGCTGAGACATTCAGTATATCTACATCTTCAGCAATGTAACTAAGCATTTTTATAGTATCGTCTAAGGTATTTCCATTTGGTAACAGTTCGTCTGCGCTCACACGTAAAGAAATCGGAAAGAATGGACCCACTGCTTGTCTAACCGCTTGAATGACCATTCGAGCAAAACGAGTACGATTTTCAAGTGTTCCACCGAATTCGTCTGTTCGTTTGTTATAAATTGGGGATAAAAATTGACTAATTAGATAAGAATGGCCTGCATGAATCTCAACACAATCAAATCCGGCTTTTTGTGCACGTAAAGCTCCTGCAGCATAGTTTTGTACGATTTGTTCGATCTCAGCTTTTTTAAGTGGCCGTGGAACAGGATTTCCAGCTTTGCTAGGAATATCCGAAGAAGAAACCGCTTGTACTCCTTGCAAACGTGGTTGATAAGCAGAAGCGCCAGCATGATTAATCTGTACAGATGTAGCAGCTCCATAGGCATGCATCCGTTCGTTAAATTGCCAAAGACCAGGTATGAATTGATCCTTGTCCATTCTTAATTGTGTTGTTCCGTTTGTTCCTAGCGGATAATCAATACAAATGTTTTCCAGTGTAATTAATCCTGTACCACCTTTTGCTCGCTGTTCGTAATATGAATAATGCTGTTCATTAAAGGTTCCATCCTGATTTGCAAAATTTGTTCCCATTGGCGGCATAATCACTCGATTTTTTAAGGTCAAACGTTTAATCGTCAAGGGTTCAAACAATGCTTGATATTTTTCCATAATATTCATCCTCTCGTAGATAATGAGAACATTCACAATATCTCGCCTTCATTCTACGAGAAGAAATTTATAAAATCTAATGCTTTATATCTATGTTAATCATAAATAAAATTTATCATTTAGTTTTTAATAGGTTTTTCCAAATTAAGAAATTTGTAGCGTTGCTGAATAACCAGTGAGGCGATAAAACCTAATAAAATTAAAAATACATCAAACCAAAAAACGTATTCCATCCCCTTGTTGCTTATAATACCGGTGATGTATGGGGTTATCATAACAGACGTCGAGGTTGCCAAGGAGTAATAACTAGTATAGCGACCTTTTCTACTAGGAAAAAGTTCCAACATTAGAGCGAGTCCTAACTGCCAAATTCCACCAGCGGCAAAAATTCCGATTGCTAACGCAGCTATAACAGTTGAAATAAAACTAGGCGAAAGTAGCATCCAAACTAGTGATAAGCCAGAAATTGCAACACAAAAACTAATTAATTTCGGGATGCTTACACCTTTTTTCACAATTCCGGATGTGAAAAAAACAGAGACAAATGATCCAACGCTGTAGAGGCTAACAAAAATCAGACTGTTTTCGTGGGAAGCGACATGCATGGCTTCAGCGTATTGTGGAATCCAAAGAATAAAAATATTAAAAATAGAAACTGAGACGAAAGAGAAAACTAATAAAGCAATTCCATCAATTTTAAAAATTCCTCGATTGATAATTTTGCTTGAGGAAGATATTGGTTCGTCAACGATTTCTGTGGGTAATGAACTTAGGGGAGGGAATTTAGCAAAAGCTAGATAGCCCAAATTAGCCAACAAGCAAACGGCGCAAAGAATAAAAGGCCAGCCGAAAAATAGCTCTTCTTTTAGAAGAAAACGAGTAATAAAAGGCAAAATAAATTGCCCTAAAGAAATAAATGCTTTATTTAAGACGCTTAGTGAGCTGTTGGTTTTTTCATCTGGATAAGCTTCTACCAATGTAGGGTATGTACTAGTATCTAAAAAAGCATTACTGACTCCGCCAAACATTGCGAAGAAAAATGCTGTTTGATAATTTGGGCTGTATAAAACGCCAAAAAAGAAAAGAGCGTAAGATAAAATGGCGATAATGACAGTTTTTCGACGACCAAAAGTATCGGAAAAATACCCAGAGAAATAGAGACTAAGGATTCTTCCAAAACCAATTGCACTCATTACTAGAGTGACTTGCGTGGTACTTGCTTGCCATTGATTTTTTAATTCAGTCATATTTTGTGAAAGGATAATGGCAGCCATTCCTTGAAAGATGTAGTTAAAATAGAGACTCCCAATTAATAGACGATATTTTGTAGGTTTCATAAAAATTCTCCTCATGTGATTTTATTCACTTGATTATACCTTAATACTAGGTCATTTGTATCATTAAAACTAATGCTTTATTTTGATAAAATTGATAAAATCTATTTATTGAATGAGGTGGAAAAATGAATTTAAGGCAATTAGAATTTTTTATTTTACTCGCGCAAAGCGAGCATATGACCAAAGCAGCTGAATTGGCTAATACTTCACAGCCAAACGTGAGTCATGCAATGACCACTTTAGAACAAGAGTTAGGCATTGCTCTATTTGAAAAAAAGGGACGAAATATTCGCTTGACCCGACAAGGTAGGATCTTTTACGAATATGTCCAACCAGCACTTCAAAAAATAGATGAAGGGCAGCAACGACTACAAGAGATTATAGATCCATTTTTTGGCGAAATCGAGTTTGGATTTATTTATACGATGGGTTCAACTCTTGTACCCAAACTAATTCAAACATTTCAGCAAAAAAAAGAAAACAAAAGGATTAAGTTTCTTTTTCATCAAGGAAATTCTAATAAAATCATAAAAATGTTATTAGATGATACGATCGACATAGGTATTTGTTCGAAGATTAGTGAAGACAGCGATCTAATTTTTCAACGTTTGACCCGTGAAAAGCTAGTATTAGTTGTTCCATTACATCATCCTCTGTCAAAAAATAAGAGTGTTGAAATCGAAGAGACATTAACTTATCCCTATGTATATTATGGGAAACAAAGTGGACTGCGTCCGTATTTAGATCGTCAATTGAAAGAGCTAGATATAGCGCTGACTGTTCAGTGCGAACTGGAAGAAGATCATAGTATTTTAGGATTTGTTGGTGAAGGTTATGGAATTGCTTTAATGCCTGATATTCCTTCGATCACTTCTTATCCAGTTAAAAAAATCGAAATTAAAAACCACCTAGAAGACAGAAACGTTTATTTAGCAGTAAAAAAACACAACTTAGAAGTTCCTGTGATAAGAAAATTTTATGATTTTTGTTTAAACACCGACAAATAAAGGTGAGTCAAAGCTTTCTTAACCTCTGTGTAAGATATAATTCTGATTAGTTTGCAGCGAGGAATGAAGAGGAAGTGATGGAAGGAAAATTTGAAATTGCTTTATTAGGAGACGGCAAGTTATTCTAAGCCGAAAATACTTCATTGTTCGATGATGATATACGTCACATTGTCACAGTCAGATGAAGAAAGAAATACCAAAAAAATCCACGAAATCAGATATACCAAAGCAAACAGCCATTAGCTATTCCATTCCATTAAAGTAGTTTAAATCAGTAGCTTAAATCTTAAATAGATAAATGTAACTTATTTTCTTGTAGCTAGATAAAAAGCTAGAGAGGTTCTAATCAATACCCACCTACTGATAGAGCAAGAACCCTGCAAGTCCTGCCACACACATCAAGACAATGGGATTGGGTTTGAATTTTCGCAGAATGATCAATGAAGCAGTGAATAAAATCGCAGCTCTCCAATCAAATTGTAAGAGCAGATTGCTGGAAAAGTCGGATGTTCCGAAGAAGGCCAATAAAAGAATGGTAAAGCCCGCCGACATGATCAAGCCGACAGAAGAAGCTTTTAGGCTTTTCAGAGCCGCTGCCACATAGATAGAGTCGTTATGCTTTTGGAAAAACTGATATAGGCTAATGGAGATTACACAGCCGCCTAAAATACAGCCAATGGTAGCGACAATCGCACCGGAAATTCCGTTAATCTGCATGCCTACAAAGGTCGATGTATTGACTGCCAAGCGGTCCAGGGGTCATCTGCGAGATAGTGATAATATCACTAAAAACTTTCTCACTTAGCCAGCCCTGCTGATGAACTACCTGTTCTTGAATCACGGGAATAATGGCATAGCCGCCACCGATACTGAATAGCCCGATTTTGAGAAAGGTCAAAAATAATTGCATTAGGAAGCCTCCCTTGTTTGTTGAAAATAGGTATCGAGTAAACAAAGTCCAACGCTGAAAAATAGAATATAGATCACGTTTAAATTAAAAATGGCATTAGCTACAAAAGAAATTGGAACCAATAGGCGTAGTAGTCTAGAGCTTTCTTGCCGAATCAGCTGATACATATCAATAACAATATCGATGATCAAAGCGGTGACACAAGCCTGCATGCCTTTTAGAACGGCCATCACCGTTACGTTTGCGGCGAATGCGGCGTACCAGTTAGAGATTAATCCCAAGATCACTAAAGGCGGGATGATCGAACAAATCGCGTTAATGAAAACTCCAGGTAGTCCTGCCACTTTTTTTCCTGCCAAAACACTTAGATTGATGGCGATGGCTCCTGGTGAGGATTGCGCGACAGCCGCCATCTCCATTAATTCATCATTGGAGAATAGTCGTTTTTTTTCAACATAATACTTGCGAATCATGGGAACGACCACATAACCGCCACCAAAAGTAAAGGTGCTGATAAATAGACTGATCGAAGCCAGCCATAAGTAATGTTTAAGTTTTGTCATGCTGCCACCCTTTCTTGCTTTCTCTCTAGTATAAGGCTTGGTTTGGTATGTGTGAAATGATAGTATTGGGGTATAGGTATGAATGCTATTCATGAGAAGAGGAAACCTTATGAACTATAAACAATGTGTGATATTTCGTGAGATCGCGAAAACGAATAATTTTACCAAAGCAGCAACGAACTTATTTTTGACGCAATCAGCTGTTTCTCATGCGATCAAAGATTTAGAAGAAGAAGCGGGCACGCAGCTTTTTGAACGACTACATCGCAGTGTGAAGCTCACTCCTGCGGGAGAATTGCTTTTGCGAGAGATTCAACCGATCATTGAGGAGTTTGAGTCTGTCGAAGCACGTTTGTCTGATTTAGAGAAGCAGCCGCCATTGAAAATCGCCTCCTGTATTACGTATGCTCAGACAGAGCTGCCGCAGCTATTGCGGCGATTTAGCGTGAATCACCCAGAGGCTCATTTTAACGTTCAGGTTTTTCCTGCTTCAGAATCGATTGCTCGTTTAGAAACTGGCGAGGTTGATCTTGCCTTTATTGAAGGCAAGGTCCAGCAAGCTTCCTTTCAAGCAAAAAAGATCGCAGATTATCAGTTGTGTGTAGTGGCGGCACCAGATTTCGCTGAAGAGCAGCTTAGTTTGCCAGAACTTTTGCAACGTCCGCTTTTATTGCGTGAAAGAGGTAGCGCTGTTCGTGAAGCCTTTGAATCCTTTGTTGTTTTACAGGGCTTCAAGCCTTTTCCGATTTGGGAAAGTGTCGATTCGCAGGCTTTGGTTTCAGCTGTTAAAGCAGGCTTTGGTTTATCGGTATTGCCGTACCGTCTAGTGAAGGAGGAGATTTTGCTAGGAAAACTGACCGAGGTCAAGATTACAGATTGGCAGCTGACCAATGACATTACTGCTCTGGTTCGTAAAAGTCGATATCAATCCCGGATATTGGCTGAATTTTGGAAAATGCTGCATCAAGTAAACTAATTTTGGACAAGTTTGTTTGAATGACTTTCTAAAATATTTACAGTATATTAAACTATTGAATAAAGAGAGGGGTTATTCAATTATGAAAACGACTGCTGAATTAAAGGCAGAAGCGAAGGATGCTTTGAGAGGTAAATGGGGACAAGCAGTTATTCTAAATCTGATTCCGACATTATTAACTGTAGCTGTGATGTTCTTTGTGGTATTATCGGGATTAATCTGGTTTTTCATTCATGGATCAAGTGACGGCGTGATTACTTCTGTTTCAGAGTATCAGCAAAATAATGCCAGCGGCGGTGGAACAAGTTTAGTTTCATCAATTATCAGCGCATTGTTTATGAGCGGAATCTCTTGGACGTATCTTGATTTGCTAAGAGGTGAACGGACGCAGATCGAACCGATGAAGGACGCGTTTCGTGGATTTCAAGGAGCATTCCTCGGCGGTGTAGTTCTATTAGCACTATTTACGAATATTTTCACGACATTATGGACATTCCTATTCATTATTCCTGGGATCGTAAAAGCCTATGCGTATTCGCAAAGCTATTTTATCTATTATGATCAGCTTCAACAAACAGGGGAGAAACCGAAAGTGTTAGACACAATTACTGCCAGTCGCCACTTAATGATTGGCCACAAGGGCCGTTTGTTTTGGCTGGATCTAACGTTTATCGGCTGGTACCTGCTGACTGCTTTAACAGCGGGCATCGCCTATCTATGGGTGGCACCTTATATATCCGCTACTAAAGCTGCCTTCTATGAAGACTTGCAAAGAAATATTTAAAAAAAGCAGGACTCAATCATATGATTGGGCCCTGTTTTTTTAAGCAAATCTTTTGTTGTTTTGAATCGCCAACAATTGTGGGAAAAGATCAGATTGATAATCGGCAATCAGTTGCTTATTTATAAGCTAATTTTATTCTATCATGAAGGAGATGTTCACTTTTTTTCTCGAATCTGCCACTGCCTCGATCATTCGTCAATTCAATGTAAACACGAAAGATAAAATTTATTTTTCAGGGTTACTATTTATTTAGCTATACAAAAATCTTTTATAATTGATTAAAGTTCGCTTTTTCAAAAAATGAAATATCGTAAAGTTTTTGGAATTGAGTATTCAGTAAAAGCATACGAAAAGGTTAATTGCCAGGGATTATTAAATATAATATGCGTTTTTTTATAGAGTATTATTATATTTAACAACTTTTTAACTGATTATAGTTGACAATGTTCATTCATTTTGTTAAATTTTGAAAAGAAAAATAAAATATGATTTGTTAGGTGAGGCTCCTATACAAACACAGGCTACTGCCCAAAAATGTCGAGAGACGCCAATGGGTAGAACAGGAATTGTCGAATACAAGGCTTTTCTTAAGGTAGCTAAGATGTTTGTCTTTACGTTGTATAGTGCCAAAACTCAACGATTAGATCGATAAGAATATTTGTCTTTTTAAGATGGATTTGTTAAGGCCTTTCGCTGAGTTTTTTAGAGCGAAAGGCCTTTTTTGTCAGTCGTGCTTTTCGCAGTTTGACTTAGTGATGACAGTTTTAAAAGAAATTTTTAACAAATTGTAGCTGAAGATGCTTAGCACGATGATATGCGTGGTGAAACTCAACTCATTTTTCTGCTTTTTAGAAAAATGGATTCATTAAAATGAACTAGCTGCGAGTTCAACTTTCTGCAGTTTCACATCGCCGAGCTACTTGTTCTCGACGGCATGGCTTTCTTTCATGGAGCTAGTTCTCACCAACCGTCTATTTTATTTTCAATCAAAAACAAAGGAGGAATTATCATGGTAAAACAGTGTATATGCTAACGAGATGGAACAGTTTATTTTACCGGGAAGCCTTGATGCTTCGAAATCGGGTGTTGAAGGAAAGTGCGGGAAAGGCGTATTTGTTCGAGGCACCGATTGAAGAAAAGCAGGATATTCATTTGGTCGTGCGGCAAGGAGATGAAGTAGTGGGAACGTTGCTGCTGCATCCTGTATCAAACGCATTTGTTCAGATCAAGCAGGTTGCGATCGAACCGCTGACTCAAGGAAAGAGTCTTGGGAAGAATTTGATGATCTATGCAGAAGAGATTGCGGAAAGATTAGGCTTTTCGACTATTTTCTTAACAGGCAGAAAGCAGGCCTGGGGCTTTTATGAAAAGCTGGCTTACCAAGAGCTGCCATATGAGTATCAAGAAGACCAATTGATTTTGAAAATTTTTAAGAAAGAAATTCGACAACCATTGAGTCGAATAACCACAAAGGAGATGAAAACAAATGGACGACAGTAGTTCGCGAAGAACGGGTTTATGGATGATAGAGGAACGGGGCATTGGCAAATTATTCTTGTCTATTTGTTTTTAGCCCCTTCATCTCTCCGTGAGCCCACAATAGGAGGCGCAAAAAAATGAAAACATTCGGAAATATTCTTTTATACCTAATGATTGGGATAGGATTATGGCGAATTTTTTTTGGAGAGAAGGAAAGAACAGTGGAAAAAGTAACGAAAAATAACCAAAAGGTTAATTATGATTTATTTGCTAGAAAAACAGTGGCGAATGTTTTTGAGACCTTTCATACATCAAAAAAGGGGTTATCAGAAAAACAAGCCAGCATTGCTAGAGAGCGATACGGGGATAACAAGATCTCTTATGGCAAAAAGACGCCTTTCATTTTGGAGGTGCTAAAAGCGTATATCACGCCCTTTACCTTGGTATTAATTGGTCTAGGATTAACCTCGATTACGACTGATGTATTAATGGCGGCTCCGGCAGACCGCGATTATTTTGGCAGTGCTATTATTTTTACGATGGTTATTATTAGCGGAACAATGACCTTGATCCAATCAGTTCGTTCGAATCATGCTGCTGAAAAGTTGAAATCTTTAGTAAAAGTCACAGCGACCGTTCGTCGGAAAAATCAATTCCTTGAGCTTCCCATCGAGGAAATTGTCTGTGGAGATGTCGTTAAATTATCTGCCGGTGATATGATTCCAGCGGATGTCCGGTTAACAGTCACAAAAGATTTATTTGTTTCTCAATCGGCTTTGACTGGGGAAAGCTATCCAGTTGAAAAAAGAGCGGAGAGTCAAATTGAAGCCCAAGATTCTGAGACAAGTTACGAAAATATGGTCTTTATGGGAAGCAATGTCATTAGCGGGAGTGCGGAAGGAGTTGTAATCGCAACGGGGAATCGAACGTTGTTTGGCGATGTGGCAAAATCCTTGAGTACCAAGCCTGACTTGACAAATTTTGAATTGGGAATCAAGAAAACTTCGTTCATTTTTATCAAATTTATGGCGCTCATGGCGCCAACGGTCATCGTGATTAATGGGCTGACTAAGGGGGATTGGATGGAGGCTTTTCTGTTCGGTTTATCTGTGGCTGTAGGATTGACACCTGAAATGCTGCCGATGATCGTAACCACCAATCTGGTCAAGGGTGCCTCAAGAATGGCGAAAAAGGGAACGGTTATTAAAAATATCAATTCGATTCAAAATTTCGGCGCTGTTGATGTACTTTGTACGGATAAGACTGGAACGTTGACTCAGGATAAAATCATTTTGGAATATCATTTAGATTGTGATGGGAAGGAAGATTCACGGGTTTTACGTCACGCATATTTAAACAGCTATTATCAAACTGGATTGAAAAATTTGATGGATGTCGCGATTATTGATGCTGCGAAGAATGAATTGGATACGACTAAAATCAATTATCAAAAGGTCGATGAGATTCCATTTGATTTTGACCGTCGCCGTATGAGTGTGGTTGTAGCGGACAATGATGGCAAGACTCAAATGATCACAAAAGGTGCAATTGAGGAAATGCTGCGAATCTCGAGCTTCGTTGATTTTAAGGGGAAGGTCATACCATTAACAGAAAAAGCAAAACAAGAGGTTCTAGAAAAAGTAAAAGAACTAAACAGCGATGGCTTGCGGGTATTAGGGGTGGCACAAAAAACCAATCCAAGTGTCGTCGGCGAATTCTCGGTATCGGATGAGTCGCAGATGGTCCTAATTGGGTACTTGGCCTTTTTAGATCCGCCAAAGGAAACGACGAAGCAAGCTTTAGAAACACTGAAGAAACATGGCGTGGGAGTCAAGGTGCTGACAGGCGACAATGCGCTGGTTACGAAATCTGTCTGCAAACAAGTTGGTTTGGAATCAGAAGAATTAGTTACAGGTGAACAAATCGCCAATCTAAACGAAGTACAATTAGCTGACATCGCAGAAAAATACAATGTCTTTGTCAAACTGAATCCTCAGCAAAAGCAACGCATCACCCACGCATTAAAGAAAAATGGACATACCGTCGGCTTCTTAGGAGACGGCATCAATGACGCTCCTGCGATGAAGGCAGCCGATGTTGGAATTTCCGTGGATACCGCTGTTGATATTGCGAAGGAATCTGCAGACGTGATCTTACTGGAAAAGGATTTGATGGTCTTGGAACGGGGAATCGTTTCAGGCAGAGAAACCTTTGGCAATATTATGAAATATATCAAAGCAACTGCCAGCTCGAACTTCGGTAACATGTTCTCTGTCTTAATTGCTAGTACGTTCCTGCCCTTCTTGCCAATGCTGCCATTGCAACTGCTATTTTTGAATATGATCTACGATATTTCTTGTATTTCGATTCCGTGGGATCATATGGACAAAGAGTATTTGGATGAACCAAAAAGTTGGATCTCGGCCAATATTGGCAAGTTTATGCTTTGGATTGGACCAACTAGTTCAGTTTTTGATATCACGACTTATCTATTAATGTACTTTGTCATTTGCCCAGCAATGCTAGGCGGCAGCTACCACACCTTGAGTCCAGCACAACAGGCGACCTTTATTGCGATTTTCCATGCCGGCTGGTTCGTGGAATCACTTTGGACGCAAACGATGGTGCTGCATGCGTTGCGGACTCCGAAAGTGCCGTTTTTGCAAAGTCGGGCCTCATTCAGTATGATTGCTATTACCACTTTAGGAATCGCTGTAGGAACAATCGTGCCGTTCACTAATTTTGGCAGAAACTTAGGGATGCTGCCATTGCCAGGAAACTATTGGTTATGGTTGTTTGTCACAATGGTTCTTTACTTGGCTTTAGTGACTGTAGTTAAACGGATTTATATTCGTCGTTACGGTGAACTATTGTAAGCATCCGTGTCCTTATTCCTCAATAATTCGACTTGGTAGGCGCTTTCTTTTCAGTTATACTTAAAGCTAACAATGGTAAAAGGAAGGTGCAGTACATGATTGATCATTTAAGTATTGGTGTCAGCGATTTGGAAAAGAGTAAGGTGTTTTATAAGGAAGCTTTGGAACCATTAGGCTATCAGGTAAAATTCGAGATGGACCATGGTGTTTGTTTTGGGGCAGAAGGAGGAGATATATGGATCGTCAAAAGCGAACCAAGCAAGATCCATTTGGCGTTTAGCGCATCTGATCGTACAACGGTCGATCGCTTTTATGAAGCAGCGATGAGGGCCGGCGGAGCAGATAATGGAGCGCCGGGTGTACGACCTCATTATCACGAGAATTATTACGGTGCCTTTATCTTTGATCCCGATGGATACAATATTGAGGCCGTTTGCCACAAAGAAATGTAGTGAAAATGCTGGCTGAAGGGTCAGCATTTTTGTTGCTTTTTACTGTTTATCAGGAATGTTAAGTGTGCTGAATTAAAGTGAACTAAAAATGGAGGTGAGGCAGTGAGTAAATCTCAATGGTACAGTGATCGGTGGGGCGAGCCGACACATGATGATCGGATGCTGTTTTTATTGTTAACTGTGGGCGTTTTTCAAGCAGGATTAAGCTGGCAGGCAGCAGCAAGTAAACGGGAAGTCTTCGAAAGAAATTTTTGTGGAATGGATTTTCGCAAAGTGGCGGCTTTTTTTCCTGAAGATATTGAACAGATTGCCAAAGATCCGGAAATGATCCAGAATCGGCGAAAAATTAAAGCGGTTGTCCAAAATGCGCGAGCTATCGTGCTGCTGTTAAACGACTATGATAGTTTTGCTGACTATTTATGGGATTTCGTAGGTGGGGTGCCAGTCCTCCATGAGTACGAGACGGCAGAGGAAGTTCCGAATACATTGCCTGAAGCAACGGTGATCGCCAAAGATATGAAGAAAAGAGGCTTTACCTTTGTGGGTCCAATTGTTACTTGCATGTTTCTGAAGGCAGCAGGGATTATGCAGGATCAGGTGTGGGATAGTTAGAATTGGATACTAACAGCTTGATGAGTAGAAAAAGCAAAGAATGAGGAAAATATACTCCTCAATTCTTTGCTTCTTTTGTTATAGACGCCAATTTTTGTAAGGAAGCTAAATACTTTCGATACGGATGATTCCGTTTTTATACATTTCATCAATTAGTTTCTTATCTGTCTGATTATCTGTAATGAGTAAGTCGATTTGATCAATCGGAAGAAACGTATACAGCGCTCGTCGGCCGATTTTTGTGTGATCGGTAACGACGATTTTTTTTGCAGCAGCGTCAATCATATTTTTTTTGGTGGCGATCAATAATTCATTGAAATGGGTTAAGCCCTTTTCAACATTAAGTGCAGGCGTAGCAATAAAGGCCTTATCGACACTTAATTGCTGCAGGGATTCATTAGCAATTTGTCCGTTGAGCATATAGCTGTCGTGGAAAAGTGTCCCTCCAGTGACGATGGTGGTGATTCCTCGATTGGACCGTAAAACAGAAGCGATATTGACATCATTGGTGATAATCGTAATGTCTTGCAACTGCGGCATTTCATTGAGGGTTTTTGCGATTTGCAGGGTGGTGGTACCAGAATCTAAAATAATCGCTTCGCCGCTTTTTATATAATTTGTCGCATATTTTCCGATTTTTGTTTTTTCCAGCATATTTTCAGTTGCCCGATCTTCAAAATCTGGCTCATCCTGTTTGATACTTGCAGGAACCACTCCGCCATGGATTCTAACAACAAGTCCCTGTGACTCCAATTCATCTAAATCTCGCCGAATCGTTGTTTCATGAACCTGAAAAATCTCTGACAATTGGGCAACAGAAATAAATTGTTTATTTTCAATAGCTTCTAGCAGCTTTATTCTCCGCTCTCCTGTTAGCATGTTTCTTCATCCTCTCGCTTTCCCAGTGAAAATCCCCACCGTTGAAAGACTTTCTCACTTCTCAGTCTAGGGAAAATAATAGAAGGTGTCAATACATACAGATGAAAAGCACGCATCAACGAGCGTATTCGAGTGAGACTGCAACTAAATAGATTTAAGACCTCACAATTTAAAATCAATTTTTTTGTTTTTTTATATCCAATCAAATGATTCATTTGTAGCTGTTTTACTAATAGCGCTCTGATATTTTTAAAATAAAGCGTTTACAGAGCTGTATTCTGATGCTATACTCGTAAACGAGCAATAAAGAGTTTATACGAGCGCTCATAAACGAGTGATAGGAGTGGAAGAATGAAACAAATGCTTGAATCAAAAGTTTTTAGTTTGGTGGAACCTGGTGTAATTGAGGAGGTGAACAAAACGAGAAGTCTTCCTGCAAATTGGGTGGCTGTTGAGCCGACCTATGCGAGTATTTGCCATGCGGATTTAAGATATTTTGCAGGGTTGCGAAGACCTGAAGCTTTAGCTAAAAAGTTGCCGATGGCTTTGCTGCATGAAGGGATCGCAGTGGTCAAGGAAAGCCGTTCAGAAAAATTTTCAAAAGGGGATCGAGTAGTCGTTGTTCCCAATATACCGGGACAAATCTTGCATCCTGAGATTGATCAGAAGCCCGATATTCCTGTGAATTACTCAAAGGGAAATGCCTTTTTAGGAAGCGGCTATGATGGTATGGCCCAAAGCTGCTTGGTTCATCCAGAAGAATGTCTGGTGCGTATCCCTGATGAAATTCCCAATGAAATCGCGGTTTTAGCGGAGCTTTCGTCTGTTTCTCATCATGCTCTTAGCCACGTGCAGGAGAAGCTGAAAAAGACAGATACTCGTGTAGCCCTTTTTGGTGATGGACCTGTGGGATACTTCACCGCTGTTATGCTGAAATATCTGTACGGCGTGACTGCTGAACGCTTTGTTGTCTTTGGTGCAGCGGATGATAAGTTGGCGCATTTCGATTTTGCTCGAAGAGAGAATGTACTGTCTTATGATTTTAAGCATTCTAAAGAAAAGTTTGATGTACTGATCGAATGCACAGGCGGAAAATTTAGTCAAAGTGCTTTGAATCAAGCAATTGATATTGCAGATTCGTTAGCGGATATCATTTTTATGGGTGTGACTGAAGAGCTGGTCCCAATTGATACACGAGACATTTTGGAAAAAGGAATTACCGCTCATGGCAGCAGTCGATCGTCAACGGCGGACTTTGAAGCAGTTGTTGAAGGCATGAAAAATCCAGACTATCGACGTGCGTTGAGTAAAATATTGCCGGAGAAAATTGTTGAGATTTCAACAGGAGAAGATTTTAGAAGAGTGATGGAGCAATTTGTCGAAAATCCAGGCTGGAATAAAACAGTTATGCATTTCAATTGGTAAGTGCGACGGGCTAAATGAATGAGGTGAGAATATGACAGGAATAGTAATTGTAACGCATGGCGAGATGGCGACAGGTCTGATGGACAGCTTGAGCCTTATCATGGGGGAGCAGGAAGATTATCAAACGCTTGGATTAAAGCATGGGGATGACATTGGCGAATTCGGAGAGAAGATTCAAACGGCTATTTGCGAACTGGACACAGGTGATGGGGTATTGGTTTGCGTCGATTTATTTTCTGCAAGTCCCTATAACCAAGCAGCTATGTCCTTCAACAAATTGAAGGAGCATCACTATCGATTAATTTCAGGGGTGAATCTTCCCATGATTGTCGAAGCCTTTAATCAGCGAATGATTGGAGCGGATTTAGAAACAATGTATCAAGCCGCAATGACCGCGGGAAAAGACGGAATCAAAGAGTTTTTGGAAGAAATGGCAAAGCTGGAAAAAATACGTACAGATAAATAATAGAAATGGAGTGGAGTACAAATGGGTGAAATCGTATTAGCACGAATCGATGATCGCTTGATTCACGGACAAGTAATGACGGCCTGGCTGCAGTTTACTGGAGGAAATCATATTGTCATTGTGGATGACGCGACAGCAGGAGATGAGTTTACCAAATCGATCATGTCGATGGCGGTGCCGAATGGGATTAAATTATCGATTTTGGGAGTGGCAGATGGAGCGAAGCTTTTGGCGAATATTCCTGACGGACACAAGATCATTGTGTTGGCGAAGGAGCCTCAAACGTATTGGCAGCTGATTGAAAAGGGCGTGACCTTCGATGAAATTATTATCGGTGGGATGGGAGCACGGAAAGATCGTAAAACCTTCCATAAAAATATTTCGGCTTCGGAGGAAGAAAAGGAGACCTTTAGAAAGATCGTCGCCCAAAATGTCAAAATGAAAATCCATGTGATTCCAGATCAGGGTTCACAAGCAATTGAAGGATTGCTATAAAAAAATGGTGAAGGAAGTGGAGAAATGAAAATTAGTCTAATCCAAGCAATTTTAATCGGGGTCGTTTATTATCTTGGAATCAATGGCACGCCGTGGCTTTCATTAGTGGGAACGCATGGCTGGATGCGTCCGCTGGTCAATGGAACTGTAGTCGGATTGATTTTAGGTGATCCGGTTCAGGGGTGTATCATCGGAGCGGCTATCAACCTACCGTATTTAGCTTTTATTTCAGCTGGCGGAACGGTGGCGATGGACCCAGCGCTTGCGGGGACTCTTGGAACCGCTTTAGCGATGGCGGCTAAGGTTGAACCGGCTGTTGCTGTGACCTTGGCTGTACCGATCGGACTGCTGGGGACCTTGATTTGGGTCGCTCATATGACCGTTGATATTACTTTTGTGCATATGGCAGATAAGGCTGCAGAAGAAGGAAAAATTGACCGCATTAATTGGCTGCATATCGTACCACCGCAATTATTTTTACTTTTGATTACTGTCGTACCGGTTGCCTTAGCCGCTTATTTAGGAGCAGATGCAGTTGAGGGGATCGTGGATGCTTTAAGCGGACGTCCGCTAGATGTTCTTTCGGCGATTGGCGGTATACTGCCAGCTCTGGGGATTGCCATGAACCTGCGTGCGATGAATGGTAAAGGAACTTTATTATTTTTCACTTTCGGCTTTATGCTAGCAATCTACTCCGGACTGCCTTCTGTACCGATCGCTGTTTTTGCAGGAATCATCGGCTATGTCTTTACGGAGTTGTATTTGAAAGATAAAAATGGAGGGCTGACATAATGGAGCAGACAGCAGTAGAAGCTAAAGAAAAGCTATTAACAAAAAAAGATGTAGTTAAAGCCTTTTGGCGTTGGACATTTTTCTCGCATGCAAATTACAACTATGAGCGGTTACAGGCAACTGGAGTTGTTCATGCCTTTAGTCCGATTTTGAAAAAGCTGTATGGCAAAGATGAAGACGAAATGAAATCAGCACTAGAGCGTCACATGCAGTTTTTTAATACCGAGCCATCTTTTGGCGGTCCGATTTTAGCCATGACGATTGCGATGGAAGAAGAACGAGCATTGGGAGCAGACATTAATGATCAAACGATCAATGGATTGAAAACAGGATTAATGGGTCCCTTAGCGGGGATTGGCGATACCTTGTGGCAAGGAACCTTGATACCAATTCTGCTCTCCTTTACGCTGCCATTTGGTGCGAAGGGAAATATTTTTATGGGACCTGTCCTATTCTTTGCCCTCCATTGGATCATTATGACTGTCATTGCCTACTTCTTATGGATTCAAGGCTATGAGCAAGGAAAAGAAGGCATCCAAAAGATGATGGCAGGCGGACGCCTTTCCTATATCATGACCTTCTCGCAAACATTGGGGGCGATCGTGATCGGTTCGCTGGCAGCCAATTTTGTTAAAATCGCCACCCCATTAAGTATACATTTGAGCGGGAAAGAAAATCTGTCGATTCAAACCGATGTGCTAGATGCATTGGTCAAAGGCATCTTGCCGTTGGGTGTGACTTTGTTGACCTATTATTTATTGAAGCATAAAAAATATACCCCGACAAAGGTATTAGTTATTCAAATTGTGGGCGGTGCGATTTTAGCCGCGATTGGTTTGATTGTGAACTCAATATAAGTGAATCAACGACGTCAACTAAAAACAAGGGAAACTTTGTTTTTAGTTGACGTCGTTTTTGCTTGATTTAAGAAGAATAAAAGCATATTTAACACGAGAAAAAGCAGTATTTCATGTAATTAAAAATTTTTGATGGCAGAGCTTCTGCAATTGACGTGTATCTGAGAATCGCGAATTCTAGCGGGTGTGATTTCATTCGAGGGTTTTGATTGATTAAGTTAGGAATCATTGATATTACGAAGATTGGTTATTAAATCTGATGAAAATAGTCTTTGAAGCAACTGTAAACATGAATACTTTTTGAATAGTCATTAATGTTGAAAAAAAGTGACAAACATACGAACGAACAAGAAAGAAATTGTCATGTTCATACTGGTAAAAAAAGTGAAAATTAGAGAGCAGGGTAGCTAGACGTAAATAGTCTTTTTTGATTGAGTATTTTTAATGTAAGAGAGAGGTCGGTCTGATACCAGCATTTTTTATTTTGTAAATAACTAAAATAGAAATAGTTTAATTTTAAGATAGATTAAATAATTTGAATTTACAAATTAAAAATCTCTTCGAGTATTGTATTTATATTTAGGGTGTTTTATAATTTGTTAACTGATAGCGATTATTTTTGACTTATTTCTATAATGAAATAAGTCGTAAGTAAATTATAGTAGTCACTATTAACGCTTACAGCTATTAAAAAATCATGAAAGGTGTTAGTGGTTATGAGAAACAAATTAGTTGTATTTGGGTTGATTGTACTGTTAGTTTTACAAACCCTAAGTCCTGCTTTTGCTTATGCGCAAGGCACCACTGAATCAACGACGAATTCAACAGAGCAAAAGGAGACGGTAGCTTCTTCAACAAAGCCATCCGCTGCAACGTCAGCACCATCGTCTTCATCAAATAATGAAGATAAAACGGCTGAAAAAAGCAGTTCGACGGATTCAGTTGAAGCGAGTAAAGCAACAGCAGAATCAGAAAGTAAAGAGCAGCCAAAGAAACAAGCTCGTGCAGCAATTACTGATAATATTTTCAGTTCAGTAAAAATGTACAAAATTAATGGAGATGAAGTTCAGCCGAATGATACCTTACCGAACATGACTGGGATAAAGCTGGCGTTACAATTCTCTTTTACAAACAAGAATTATCAAACAGGAGATACCTTCACAACACAGCTTCCTGCACAGGTAGCGATTGCTAAAGATCTATCCGGCAGCTTTAGTCCAATGACTTCAGCCGAATGGTCGATAAACGCAGCTACTAAAGAATTAACAATTACTTTCTTAGAAGATAACGTATCTTCAGAAGTTTATGATTTAACATTGGTAACCTCACTTGAGAAAGTAACAGGTATTGATGAGGAAAATCAAAAAATCGTTTTTGATACCGCGCCGACACCAACAAGCTTTTCAATAGAAATGACTTCAAGTGTTGATCCAGGAAAAAATAGTATGGCATTGACAATGGATACGTTGAATCCTAAGAAAGCTGATTTAACGTCAGTATTCAACTTGGATCGAACAGACAACACTGACCGGATGTATCGAATCGAAGCGTACAATAATAACAGTAAAATTAGTTTTGATTCCGTCAAAGTATACGCTAGTGATGTTGACTTTAATGGTACCTTGGTCGGCAGTAAAACCTTATTGACCAAGGACGTTGATTATGAAATCGTCTATAAGAATGCCGGGACGACTCGTGCGACAGCAGAAATTCAATTGAAAAATTCCATTGGGAAAAAGGCGATAATTGCTGAATCAGTTGTTTCTGGGATTGATGGAAAGAATTACGTGGATGAATCTGTTACAGGTAATGAGTACAACTATTTCTATGCGTATTCATATACTTACGAGAATGGCAGCCAATTAAATTCTTCCTCTACATCTAAAAACTTTGTGACTTTGCAGCCTTTGGAAGCGAAAGGGAAAATCAATCAAGAAACTGGCGCCATCGATTGGGAGATTAAGTATAATTTTAACGAGCAGCATCTAACAAGTGCTTCACAGCTGCTTACAGATTTAACTGATCAAGGTGTGGAGTTCGTTGCCGGTTCAATCAGTATTGAAAAGGTTGGCTTTAATTATACTAGCGGCAACAACTATGAAGTGGTTTCCCAAGGTGACGGCGCCGGTGATTTTACAGTTTCGACTGATAACTCAGGCTCGTTAGCCTTTACGCCTAAGAGTAATACGACTCAGGCATATGTAATCAAATACTCCACCAAAATTACTGATCCGACTGAACGGATTATTAAAAATAAGGTGACTAATGGAACGGTCACGAAGGAAGCACAAGTGAGTCTTATTCCGAATCTGTTATCAAAAGAAGCGGGAACGATCGATATTTTCAATCGGACGATGGAGTGGAATATCACCGTCAACGCTGAGAAATATACGATGAAAAGGCCTGTCGTTCATGATTACTTTATTGGCGCGGTCAAGGATTATACTGGACTTACGATCAATAAAAAGATTTCTGACACCGAATCTGTTCCATTAGTGGAAAATGTTGACTACAAAATAACTCGATTTGATGAGAATGGTTCGCCAGTCGGGGCACAGCCGAATGTCAATGGCGCACCAGATGATTTTAACGGCGGTGTGCGAATCGACTTCCTTGGTGATTACAATGAATTAAAGGATACACTGGTCATTACAATCAAAACTAAGATTGAAACCTCCGATCAGAGAACAGAAATCAAAAACAAGGCAACGCTAAATTATGGTGATACTCCAGGAGTTATCGAGTATGAGGCCAAAGGAACCTTTGTCGATCCTTATTACACAGGCGGAGCAAAATTAGCTCAAAATGCTAGTACGACGGGGAACTATTTGTATCAAAATTGGCTGGTCTTTCTAAATTCCACTGGGGCAAAATTCAATTTAACGAAAATGGAAGACAGCTTGCCTGCTGGCACAGAGCTGGTTCCAGGATCTCTGCGTTTTGAAGAGGTCACAAGCCAGTCAATGATTGATAATATGTCACGCTATTTAACGAATGATTATAACTTGGTTCAAGAAGGTTCAGATGTTTATCCAACGAAGATTGATACTGAGAATAATCAAATTAATTTGGAGTTTGGCAATTTGGGTGCTAAGCGTGTATATGTGAAGTACCGGACACGGATCAAGCGAGATTGGTATGTTTATAGTCGTTTGGATAATGTGGCGAAAGTCACCTATGACGCGAAGGCACCAGCCGAATATAAAGCCAGTCTGTATGCATACAATTATGAAAATGCGCTGCTAAAATCTGTAGCAAAAGATCCATCAAAAGAAAACGTAGCAAATTGGACCGTTACCACGAGAAATATTTCAGCAGATCTGCCCGTTCAAGATCCTGTGATTACAGATACCTTGACACCAGGTACAACTAACGCGGCCTATGATCCAACGTCCTTTGTGGTTACCAATACAGCTACTAATGAGAAAATCAGTACAGATCATTATAGCTTGACGATTACAGGAAATACATTCAAAATTACTTTTTCTGATTACAAAGCCGAGAGTAATATTCAAGTGAAATACAATACGGTCAGTGAATTCCCAGGGGGAGTCAGGAACCTTTCGCAGGTAAGCTCTACCAGCTATGGTGCGTTGAGCACTTCTTACCGACAAGCGAATACATCCGTGAATTTAAGCTTTACTAGCGGCAGCGGAACTGGGGTAGTGAAGACCGCCGATCTATCCGTCTTGAAGGTAAATGAGAAGGACGAGCCTTTGGCAGGTGCAACCTTTGAAATCCTTAAAGAAGACGGAACAGAAACAGGCCTTAAAGCCGATACCGACGATACTGGTGAGGTAACCTTTACGGGATTACCGTTAGGCAACTACCTATTGAAGGAAAGCAAGGCGCCAAATGGGTATGAAATCAATCCTGATTACGAAACCGGCAAAGCAATCACTTTAGTCGAAGATATGGACACGATAAAAGTTGTCAATAAAGAAACCATTCCAAACAGTATCGAATTTACTAAAACAGATAGTCAAACAGATGAGCCTTTAGCTGGAGCGAAATTCAAACTTGAAAAGGCTGATGGTGAGTTAGTCAGTGAAGATCATGAAACAGACGCAAATGGACAGTTTAAGGTGACTGGTCTGCCGAAAGGTGACTATCAATTTGTGGAAACAGCAGCACCTGCAGGCTATCAAAAAGATGACACTCCCGTTAAGTTCTCAATCACTGAACGCCAAGGGCAAGTCGTCAATCTTAAGAAAACTAATACGTTAGCACCAGGAGCAGTAAGATTGACCAAAATCGATGATCAATCGAAAGAAGCATTGAAAGGCGCAATTTTCCGATTAGAAGATAGTGATGGAGAGATTCTAAAAGACGACTTGGCTACCGATGAGGATGGAATTTTAGAAGTAAAAGATTTAGCGCCTGGTGATTATCAATTTGTCGAAACACAAGCACCTACTGACTATAAAAAGGATACAGCGCCAGTTAAGTTCACTATTACGAAAGCTCAAGCTAAAGCTGCTGAAGTTGAAAAAACCAATACGAAATTAGGTACAGTCACGTTGACCAAAACAGATGCGAAAACAGGAAAAACTTTACCTGATGCGGTCTTTGAATTGCAGGACAGCAAAGGAAAAGCAATAAAAACAGCTGTTGAGTTAGTGACAGATAAATCAGGTAAGCTTTCATTTGAGACGATGGCTCCAGGAACCTATCAATTGGTGGAAACCAAAGCCCCAACAGGCTATGAAAAAGATGCGACGCCAGTGAAATTTACGATTAAAGATCAAAGCGAAACGATCGAGTTAACAAAGACCAACAAAGCGATCAGCGACGTCATTTTAGAAAAAGACGATGGTGCCACCAACCATCCTTTAGCTGGCGCTACGAATAATAAAATATCTAAATCTACTAGTAGCTATGTCCGACGTAACCATACGTACCTGCTTAAAACAGGCGAACAAAGATCAACTATTTTGATAATCGCTGGTATTATCATAGTGTTAGTTGCAGGTGGCGTAATCTACTTCAAACGAAAAAAATAATTTTTGAATAAATCCGGTTAGTTAAGCTGCTAGCCGGATTTGTTTTGTCCTTCGTTTCATTGTATTTTATAGATACTAGAAAACATATGAGGAAGGTGTCAAAAGTAAATGCCCAATCGGTTCTTTCCAATTTCATGGGATTCGACGATTTTCCAATGATAAAACTTTTTTTCGTAATAAATTGAAACTGCACCGTCCATACATCTGTTTCTTTATGGTCTTTATCTTATTTACGCTACCTTCAGCTAAACCATTGTTATATTTATGAGTAATCGCATATTTGACTGCTGGGAAATCATTTAAGAGACTACCCACAAACTTTAATAGAGAGACATCATCAAAATTTTCTTTTACAGAAGACATCCAGCTTTTAAAAGACTCTAGATCTTGTTTTTTTAAACAATGACGAAATCTCCAAACTAATTCATAGAGTTGTTTGTATTTTGGATGCTGATTGAAAACTAATTCCAATAACTCACTATCAATGACGGGAACTTTCTCAATCGGTAAATAGAATAGTTTAATTAACCATTTTCGTTCTAATATTTCAATGGATTTCCCTTGATACTCTTCTTTAAAATGTTTATGAAGACGACGTTGCCGGGACATATATCCTCGAATAGCATCTACTGTTCCGGTATATCCTTTTTCAGAAATAATTTGAAAAATCTCTGAGTATGTTTTTCTTTCTTTACGAAGCGCAAGAACTTCTTTGCGATATTTTTCTAATTTACCAGGACGATCGATCCCATATTGTCCGCTGAGAGAAGAAGCATCTTTTCCTAAATATCTTACAATTGTTTGAGGCGTGTATCCTGTAATATCAGTTATTTCGGAAAGGGCAACTCCTTTTTTGGCAAGGGCTCTCACTTCATCAATTTGTTGTTGTTTTTCTTCCATTAGCTCATTATGATGTCGTTCCCAAAATATTGCTTTATCTTCCGGAATTTCCTTCTCCTTCATTTTTATATACTTGGAAATAGTTTTAAGGCCGAAGCCTGTTTTCATTCGAATTTCTTGCTGTGTCATACCGTCGGTATGCAGCCGTTTTACATAAACAATTTTATCTCTTCGTGAAGCATATAGAAGAAAATCTTCAAATTTTTCATATTTTTCATTGGAAATCTCGATTGGAATCCTTGGCGGGAAAGAGTGGCGCATGAATGTTTGAGCGAGTTCACAAAGACGAGCAACCAAATGAAATCTATCGGTGACTTGTATTGCATGAGGGAATGCTTTCTTAATCGCTGCAGAGTATGTACGAGAACCATCACGTGACACCAGCTCAACACATTTGAATTTTTTAAGCCATTCGATCACATCCTCTTTTTCACGAGATTCCAGCAGGTCAACAATTTTCCCAGTTTTGATATCTACCATAATTGTGCCATAACGTTGGCGTTTCTTCAGAGCGAAATCATCAATGCATATTTCAGCTACATCATAATCTACGTGAATTTTTTTTTTGCCCAAGATAATTACATAGACTACTCTTCCTTACTATGATTCCCATTTCTTCAAGGTCTTTAGTCATACCTACAGAACTCCGACTTTCTGCTAAATCAACAATTAGTTTCATCAATCGTGTTGTTTTTCGTGCATTTCGTTCCCTAAAAGGGAACGTCTCAGAAAATGTTTTTTTAGAACAGTCAGGATTTTGACATTTGAATCTTCGTATAAGTAAATTTAAATAGACTGTCTTACTTTGAATCGGTAGATCTTGAATTTTAGTAGTATAAGAATCATGAATATTGGTGGATTTGCAGCGACATGTGGGGCACTTTGCCGAGGTAGAAATGGAAGAAACATCAAAGGTAATTTTCTCTTTTGTTATTTGACAGTCATCAACATGTAAATTAACGTCCAATGATAAAAGTAATTCTTCCAAAGAAATACGCCTCCTTATCATGTAACAGTAACTACCAACAATTAAATTATACTACATTTAGTATATCGAATCCCATGAAATTGGAAAGAACCGCCCAATCACCAAGTACCTACACACCAAATAACCTAAGCCCTATAATGGACTTAAGTTATTTGGTTGTTTTTGCGTACTGTTTGGCGCACGTTGCTTGTGCGAGAGGCTGCCAAGGCAAAAGCTCATCCAACGCTTCATTAGAAACATGCGCTAGATTAGGAATGCGATCAAATAGAAATTCCAAATAGCTCACTGGATTCAGCCCATTTACTTCAGCTGTTCGATACACGCTTAGAATGATTCCCGAAGTTCGAGCACCTTCCAAACTGCACGAATGCATAGAATTCTTGCGACCGATTACCAGCTCTTTTATCTGGCGCTCTGCTAAGTTATTACTAAGTTCCAAGCGTCCATCCTCAAAAATCCGCTCAAATCCTCCACGCAACTTTAGCGCATACTTGACCGCTGTATCTAGTTTGGATTTTGGAACTGCTGTAAAGGAGCCCAGCCATTCATAGAAATTGATGAATAGAGGGGTTAAATAATCCCGGCGTTTTTTCTGCCGATCTTCAACGGATAAGTCGACCCACTCTCGTTCCAATTGGAACCAGATATCGATCATTTTGACAGCGATCCAAGCAGGCGTTTCCTCGTTTTTATTGTTCTTTGGAAGAGCTTCAAAAAACTTCCGACGTGCATGAGCCAAACAATAAACGAGTGTGACATTTTCCACCGCGTTATAGCCTGCGTAACCATCACAATGCAGATACCCGTTGAAATCTGCTAGAAATTGCTTTGGCACTTCGCCAGCTCGCGATACTGCGTGATGGTAATATACGATTGGATGTGTACTATGCTTTCCTGTGCTGAATAGCCAGTAATGCGTGTCTTTCTTGCCCTTCTCAATGACCCGATACGTGGTTTCATCGGCGTGAAGGATTTCCTCTTGGGTTAAATGACTTTTTAATCGTTGGGCTAAACTGTCTAAGGCGTTATGACAAACTTTGATATGCCAGTTGGTGATGTTATCTCGGGAAATATCCAGACCCAATGTTTCTTGCCAATAACTTTCCTGCCGATTGGCAGGTACTTTTTGACCAAACTTCAATCGGATGGTTTCGGCAATCACGCTGTTTGACCCTAAACTATTGGAAACGACAGGTCTTGGAACAGGAGCTTTTTTATAGGAAGAAACATCTGCCTTTTCGCATTCTTTGCAACAATACGTATGTTGGTAATGAACGAGCCGATCTAACATGGCTTGATGGAAAAGCACCTCTTCGCGAATCTTGGTTGTGCCAATGTCGGTCATTTGAGTGCCGCATTGGTCACAGATTCGTTGCTCAGTTGACAATTCATGGTGTCTTTCTTTTAAGGGAAGATAGGCGATCTTCGCCGCTTTTTGACCGATTTTTCTTTTGTGTCCTTTTACCATTGTTTCTTGTCCTTCTTCTGTTTGGGGAACGGCCTTACTATCTTCAACCTCATCAGAAAATAGGTTTAACTGACCAGTCACTTGTGAATCCAGTGTTTCTTTGGAACGACCAAAAAAACGATCCGTAAAATAGCTCAATTTCTCATTGAGAAGATGAACCTCTTGGTTCAATGCTTGATTCGCATGCTGGAGTTCTTTGATTGTTTCTGTCTGAGATTCAAGGAGTTGAAGTAGGATATTCACATCTACTTCGACGTTATTGTTAGAAGAAGAATTTGTTTGTAAGGACAAGAAATTCACCACCATTTTCATTGTTACTACTGTTATTATTATACCATTTAGACGCATCAAAAAACAGAGAAAACCGCATAAAATCAACGATTTCACTCTGTTTAAAAGAATCCTTTTGTCCCAGCCTTGATTGCTTTGGGTTGGTGAATACTTAATCCCTCAAGTAGCCAGTGAATCTGTTGCACAGACAGTTGGCGAACTTCTTCCTTTTTTCTCGGCCATTGCAGTCGACCGTTTTCAATTCGTTTGTATCCCAGAAAAAAGCCATCGTTATGCCAGTAGAGCAATTTAAATCGATCACAGCGATTGCCGCAAAAAAGAAAGATGGCATCTTCGTAAACATCCAGCTCATAGTCTTGTTGGATAATCCTAGCAAGTCCGTCAATTCCTTTGCGAAGATCTGTCTTACCAGTTACGAGAAAGATTTTTTCTACTTTGGTAAAATCGAGAAACATCTTATCCCAACTCCTTAAGGATCGCCGAGAGGATATAGCTGTTTACGCCATTATAGATCAAAACTTCAGAACCATCCTTCTGACGGATACGCAGGGCAATTTTTGCGGTACTGTTTTTTCTCTGATCACGAGCCGTTCTCGATTGATCGTGAAGTTGAATAGGAACGATATCATTTATGTTTTTCAAAAAAACACCTCCGTTTCACTTGATAGCTCAAGTATAGATGAAGGTGGAAATATTTTATAGGTACCGATTTATTAGGCATTTACTGTCAAAATGGGAAATCAGTTTGTACGGATAGATGAAAAGAATTGGAAACGAGCGATGCATTGTCAGGTATTCAGAAATAGTGTGGAACCGGCTTTTTGCGTGACCTTTGAGCTGGATATCACCAACTTTCTAAACAAGATTCGCGAGAAAAAATATTCCTTCACTTTTGCGCTGGTCTATAGTGTTTCAGTTTGTGCCAATCAAATTGAAGAATTTCGCTATCGTTTCTTGGATGGAGATGTGGTTCTTTATGATCGAATCGACACCGCTTTTACTTACCTTAATCAAGACACCGAATTGTTCAAAGTCGTGAATGTGCCATTAACAGAAAGCCTTGAAGAATACATCGTCTTAGCAACCAAAACGGCAGAAGAACAGCAGGCGTATTTCACCGGTCCTTTAGGCAATGATGTCTATCAATTTTCGCCGATGCCGTGGGTGAGCTATACCCATATTTCACACACCAATGCTGGTAAAAAGGATAATGCTACGCCGTTATTCGATTGGGGAAAATATTTCCAGCGTGACGGTCGCACGTTGCTACCATTCTCTGTTCAAGCACATCATTCCTTTGTTGATGGTCTGCATGTTGGTAAATTGGCGGATACTTTACAAGCATATTTGGATGCTTTCTAATATAATGGACAGCAAATCAAATAATTGTTGGTGAGGAAGAACAATGATCACGAATATTGAAGAATTGTATGAAGCATTTAGTCAAGTCATGACGCATAAACGCTGGTGGGACACGGATAATAAATGGGAAATCCTATTAGGTGCAGTCTTGGTTCAGAACACTAATTGGAAAAATGTAGACTATGCACTGGAAAATTTATATCACACGACTCAATTTTTGCCAGAAAAAGTTTTGGCTTTAGAAAAGATCCAGCTACAGGATTTGATTCGGCCAAGTGGCTTTTATAAAGGGAAATCAAATACGATCATCGGGTTATTGACTTGGTTAGAAGGGTATCAATTTGACTTATCAATGGTTGCAGAGAAAGATTTTTCTGTGCTGCGCAAGGAATTGTTGGCAATCAAGGGGATCGGTGATGAAACAGCCGATGCTCTATTGGTGTATGTCTTTGATCAGTCGACGTTTATCGCGGATAAATACGCACAGCGGATGTTTGAAAAATTCGGTTTTATCTCTACGGGCTATAAACAATTGAAGAGAAAGATTATTTGGCCCGACGTAATGGACACACTAAAAGCACAAAATCTACATGGCTGGATCATTCAATACGGGCAGGTGTATTTAAAAAATGACGAGATTTGGCAAAGCGGACCGCTGAAAAATTTTAAGCTCAAGTTAAGCGCGACCAATGATTAACAAGTCATAAAGTCTCTAAGCTTTCTTTTAAAAGCCTTTCGTGGTATAACATGCTGTATGTTTTAGTTGTAAAAAAAGTAACCATTAATAATGGATAAGGGGCAATGAAATAAATGGTCACATTAAAATCAAAACGAGAAATCGACCAGATGAAAGAATCGGGCGCGATTTTAGCAGGGATTCATGAGCAATTACGGGAGATCATCAAACCAGGGATCACCACAAAAGAAATTGATCAATTTGTTCAAGAAAAAATCGAGGCGGCCGGAGCGACAGCTGCCCAAATTGGTTTTGAAGGCTATGAATTTGCTACATGTACCAGTGTGAATGATGAAATTTGTCATGGGTTTCCATCGAGTTATCGGCTGAAATCGGGCGATGTCCTGAAGGTGGATTTTTGTGTGGATTATCATGGTGCCATCTCAGATAGCTGCTGGACCTACGCAGTCGGTGAGATTGCACCAGAGCATCAAGCGTTAATGGATGTGACGAAAGAAGCGTTGATGATTGGAATCGCTCAGGCACAAGTGGGAAATCGAGTGGGAGATATCGGTCATGCCATTCAAACTTATGCAGAAGGGAAAGGTTATGGTGTGGTACAAGATTTTCTAGCTCATGGCATTGGCCCAACGATTCATGAAGAGCCTTTCTTTCCGCATTTTGGTACAGCTGGCAAGGGTACACGCCTTAAGGAAGGAATGACCATTACAATCGAGCCGATGATTACTACCGGAACCTGGGAAGCGGGCATTGATGGCAATGGCTGGACTGCCGGTACGTTAGATGGTAGTTTTTGCGCACAATATGAGCATTCCATCGCGATTACTAAAGAAGGTCCCGTTATCATGACAGAACAAGGGGTATAATTTTGAAAAGGAGGATTCGTGAGGGCGAGTTCTCTTTTTTGTTATTTAGATAATTTAAATGTTTTATTTTTTAGAAATTTGTTACTGAAAATGTTGCTATGAATTCAAATTTTTTAGTCAAAATTAAAATTAAAGGTATTTCACTTTCCTATTTACAACACGCTTTTCGTTGTTATATTATATGATTGTTGATTAATGAAAGCGCTATAAATATGGAGGGGTAGACAATGAATGTGGCAAAACTAGCTGAGAGACAGTTATTTCTAATGAAAGCTGAGAATTTGGAGAAACGAGTACGCGCCTACTATGCTCAAACACAGGATGTGGATTCCTTGATTGAGTACGGAGTCGCGATCCTTGTGCGGAGCTTTTTCTGCATGGGAAGCTTTGCAGAGCTGATCCAAGACTTGATTCAAGAGGTTTATTTTACAGTTGAACCAACTGCTGTCATGCGCCAATATTTGCCCTATTTTGAAGACTATTTCACCGCAGATGAGTGGCAAACAGTAGTAAATCGCCTATTTGGCAATCATACAACCTACCTTGCGCAAACGGAAGAGGCGCGTGTAAATAAAGGCTATTTAGAACAAACTGGGACACTCGATAATCGGATTGAGGGTCTTGTTTATCGTGTAGAAGCCGTTTTTGAAGATACTATTGGGAAAAAACACAAGTTGACGATTCGTGATACCGACTCCACTTTTAATGAAGCGCAAACGATTCAAGTGTTGAATATATTGACGACCTTGAGTATTTTTGACACAGCTGATGTGCGGAAATACGAAACCTATGTGAGTTATCAAACACCGGGAAAAATCATTGCGACATCTCATAATTCCCGTCAAAAAACCAAACCAACAGCGAAGGAACCGGAAACCATCGCTGCCCAACAAGACGCTCAACAATCAGAAAAAGCTCCGAAAAAAATGGTAGCTGCTGCAAAAACGCGATCATCTGCAGCTCCAGCATCTACAGTGTCCGAAAAAGAGTCGAATAAGCCCGCAAGTAACAGTACGGCCACAAAGGAAAAACAATCCAGTCCTGCCAATCCGCCGAAAAATACCAACAGCCCATCACCGAATGTCGAGGCGAAGAAAAAAGCCAATGAACTGCTGCAGCAATCAGATACAAGCTATAAACGTGTTAGTAAAAGTGAAGAACAGACTCAGACCAACGGAAATAGTAAAAAGATGAAGAATAGAATGAATAATGCGCTGGGGCGGAGTAAGAACCGGAAAAGGAACAAAAGGAAATAGCGATCTTGTTTAGACAAGAGTGTTTATTTGGCGAGCCCCAATAAAAGAAAAGCTTTCAATTGCTTTTATGAGCGACGGACAAATATGAGTCACGTGGCTTATTTGGCGTGTCCAAATTAATTAAACGAGATTAAGTGAAGCGTGAAATGTCGGAGAAGGAGTCTGACGTTTCTTTTTTTTAGACAAATCAGCCAAATAGTCTAACTTTATGAATACAAGGAAGCGTCTCGTTTTCAATTATTTTTGGCTATTGGTAAGCTGAGTTTATCAAATTGAAGGGGGAAACATCATGAGATATACGAATGGGAATTATGAAGCATTTGCTAGACCAAGAAAACCGGCAGGCGTGGACGACAAGAGTGCCTATATCGTCGGAGCAGGTCTGGCAGGCTTAGCTGCAGCTGTTTTTTTAATTCGGGATGGACAAATGAAAGGCGAACACATCCATATTTTTGAAGAGCTTTCCTTGTCTGGCGGTTCATTAGATGGAAAATTTATTCCTCATGACGGCTTTGTAACTCGTGGCGGACGAGAAATGGAAAATCACTTTGAATGCTTGTGGGATTTATTCCGCTCAGTGCCATCATTGGAAGTAGAGGATGCTTCGGTTTTAGATGAGTTCTATTGGTTGGATCATGATGATCCGAATTCATCAAATTGCCGGATCATTTACAATCGTGGAGAACGTGCGGAGGATGATGGTGATTTTACATTGTCGAAAAAAGCACAAAAAGAATTGGTTGAGCTTTTCATGACTTCGGAAGATCAACTGATTGGTAAAAAAATCGAAGATGTTTTTGGAGAAGAATTTTTTGCATCGAACTTCTGGTTGTACTGGTGTTCAATGTTTGCCTTTGAAAAATGGCATTCAGCGATTGAAATGCGCCGCTACGTGATGCGTTTCATTCACCATATCAAGGGCTTGCCAGATTTTACAGCATTGAAATTTACTCGCTACAATCAATATGAATCGTTAGTGAAACCATTATTGGCCTTCTTAAATGACCATGGAGTAGATTTCCAATATGAAACGAAAATCAATAATATTGAAGTCGAAGCTGCTCCTGATAAAAAAGTAGCGAAAAAGATTCTGTTGACACGTTCAGGCAAAGCTGAAGAGATCGACTTAACAGAAAATGATTTGGTTTTCGTTACGAACGGATCAATCACGGAGAGCTCTACAGAAGGCAATCATCATACCCCAGCACCGATTACTCATGAATTAGGCGGCAGCTGGAATCTTTGGAAAAACTTGGCAAAACAATCGAATGAATTTGGTCATCCTGAAGTTTTTTGTGACAACTTGCCAGATGAAAGCTGGTTTGTTTCTGCCACAGTGACTTGGGAAAACTTTGATATTGAACCATATATATCCCGTTTGACTCAACGTAAATTGCGGACTGGAAAAGTGGTAACGGGCGGAATTATCACCATCAAGGATTCGAATTGGTTGATGAGCTTTGCGACCCATCGTCAACCGCATTTCAAAGAGCAAAGTGATCAACAGACAGTTACTTGGGTTTATGGCTTATTATCTAATACACCTGGAAATTACATCAAAAAACCGATCGAACAATGCAGCGGGCAAGAGATCGTTCAAGAACTGATGTATCATTTAGGGGTTCCAGAAGAAGACATCAAGAAATTCTCTGAAGAATCATGCGTGGTAACACCAGTTTATATGCCGTTTATCACCTCGTATTTTATGTTGCGAGAACCTGGTGATCGTCCATTAGTCATTCCAAATGGCTCAGAGAACCTTGCCTTCATCGGCAACTTTGCTGAAACCGAACGTGATACTGTCTTTACGACAGAGTATTCAGTTCGAACAGCGATGGAAGCTGTTTACACATTCTTAGACATCGAACGGGGCGTGCCAGAAGTATTTGCCTCGGCCTATGATCTTCGGACGTTAGCCAATTCAGTCTATTATTTAAGTGATCGTAAGAAACTTTCGGAAATGGATCTGCCATTTGTTGAGAAAAAAGTGTTGGAGCATTTTGTGAAGAAAGTGGAACATACCTATATTGGCGATGTTCTAAAGGACAATCATTTACTGTAGGAGAAACATCCTAAGCTTAACGACCGAATCATCAGTGTTCAGCGTCAAGAAAAAGGAAAGTCCAAAAATTTCCTTTTCAAATTTTTGTGGGTTTTCGGTTTATTTTCGCAGATGTCGTTTATGAATCGATGTATATTCGTGAAAAGGAGCTGATCTAAAAGTCTTTTAGACCTTTGGATCAGCTCCTCTTGTTTGTTATGAGATTTTTTCTAATGTTGCTGCTTGATTTATAGTATAATTCTAATAAATACATTGAGGGGGACAACGAATGATCAAAGTAGCAATTGTTGGATATGGAAATTTAGGGTGCGGAGTGGAACGGGCATTAAAGCAAAATGCGGATATGGAATTAGTTGGTGTTTTTACAAGAAGAAATCCCGAAACCGTTCAGACAGATGGCGCACCAGCCTTTGGACTAGATGAGTTAGACGCACAGAAGGGAACCATTGATGTGTGCATTTTGTGTGGTGGATCAGCAACGGATTTACCTGTCCAAACACCGGCGATCACGAAAAACTTTAATACGATCGATAGTTTTGATACCCACGCGAAGATTCCTGAGCACTTTACGAATGTCGATAAGGAAGCGAAGGAACATCAAACTGTTTCGATTATTTCCACCGGTTGGGACCCCGGCTTGTTTAGCTTGAATCGTCTATACGCGCAAAGTATTTTACCAGAAGGAGAGACCTATACTTTTTGGGGCAAAGGTGTGAGTCAAGGACATTCAGATGCTTTAAGAAGAATTGCAGGAGTTGCGGATGCGATCCAATACACGATTCCTAAAAGCGAAGTGATCGAGAAGCTAAAAGCTGGCGAGAAAATGGAATTGACGACTCGTGACAAACATTTACGAGAATGCTTTGTTGTTTTAGAGGCAGGAGCAGACGCTGAGGCGATCAAGAAAGAGATCGTTACGATGCCCAATTATTTCGAGGAATATGATACGATCGTTCATTTTATTTCAGCCGAAGAATTGAAACGTGATCATCATGCGATGCCTCACGGCGGTACGGTGCTGCGTACAGGTACAACTCATAAAGAAACGAAACAAGTGATTGAGTACAATCTGCAATTAGAAAGCAATCCTGAATTTACTGCCAGCGTACTGGTCGCATATGCCAGAGCATGCGCTCGCTTGGCAAGAGAAAAACAATTCGGCGCCTTTACGGTATTAGACATTGCACCGAAATACTTGTCACCGATTGATGATGCAACATTGAGAAAAGAATTACTATAAGCAGTATTAAAGCGAAGTGATACCTAGCCAGCTAGGTCACTTCGCTTTTTTATATGTCGCTGATCAGCACTACCAGAGAGAATCGTTCCTCATCATAGTTGATATCCAAGTTCCCATTGTAGCTTTCGACGATGGAACGGACAGATTGCAATCCGATTCCATGATCCTGTAGTTTTACTTTGGTTCAGAAGAAACGAGCGCCAGAAGGTGGGTTATCCAATCCAACTATTCGATTATTCTGCTTTTTTGTGGTAAATTTCAGGCACTAAAGTAACGAGATAGAGGTGAGCATCATGCGATTAACCCAAGAAGAAGTTCTAGAAAAAATCTATAATCTGATCTTAAATCCTAATACGCGCGAATGGGAACGGTATTTGTTAACGACAGCCAAAGATGGTTTAGAAGCTGACGCAAGCTTCAAAGATCAGGTCGCAAAGTTGGAAGCCGATTTGCGCCCGTTAGCTCTTCGGAATAATCTAACTCCGGACGTGACGGATTTTTATCAGGAGCTTACAGGTGACGAGTCCAGTGAACTAAAAGCGGAAAAGCATGAAATTGACGATCCCGCCTTTCAAGAACGAGCGATTTTTGCGGGGGGCTGTTTCTGGTGTATGGTGGAGCCTTTCGAGACACATCCGGGCATCGTCTCAGTATTATCCGGGTATACTGGAGGAACGACAGAGCATCCCAGCTATGACCAAGTCAGCGGTGGCTACACTGGTCATGTCGAAGCGGTCGAGATTATTTTCGACACACGAATCGTCAGCTATCAAGAGCTGATGGAACTTTATTGGCAAATCATTGATCCCACCGATGCGTTTGGGCAATTTCAAGATCGAGGCGTTCAATATCGTCCGATTATTTTTACCTTGAATGAAGAACAACGTGAAATTGCTGAAAAAAAGAAACTGACAGTGATCGAGTCAGGTGCTTATAAGAAACCGATCATTGTTGAAATAGAAGCAGCCCGCACATTTTGGCCGGCGGAAAATTACCATCAAGAATTCTACAAGAAGCAGCCGAAGCGCTACAAGGCCATCAAACGTGCGCGTCAGCAATTCCTGACCTATCAGCATTTAAAGGGAAAATTACGAACCGGATTCCTGCGAAGTAAATAAAACAAAAGAAATTTTTTTAAAGTGTTGACATTCGGCTAGGATGGGATTATATTATATACATACCAACCGAATGTATGAATAGGAGATACCAAGATGGCTCGGAATAAATACCCAGAAGAAACAGTAAATAAAATTTTGGATGTTTCGATGCAACTATTTTTAGAAAAAGGCTATGAATATACGTCAATCCAAGATATCGTCAATCATCTCGGCGGTTTATCAAAAGGAGCGATTTACCACCATTTCAAATCAAAGGAAGATATCCTTGATGGCGTGATGAATAAGCTTTATCAAAATAATGACAACGAGTTAGATCACCTGCGACTGCTTGAGAAAGATTCAAGTATGACCGGATTGCAAAAGCTGCAGGCGCTGTTTACGACAGCGTTAGAAAGTCCCCGCCAGGATGACATGTTTCAAATGGCACCTGACTTTCTAAAAAATCCCCAAATGCTGGCGATGCAAATCGAGGGAATCTATACCGAATCGGTGCCGCACTTTGTTCAGCCGATCATTGAAGAAGGAATCGCGGATGGCTCGATCAAGACCGATTATCCTAAAGAGCTGGCGGAGATGATTCTGTTATTGATAAATATCTGGTTGATTCCATTGGTTCATGATGAAGATCCAAGTAGCGTAACCAACCGCTTTGCCCTCTTTCAAGAAATGATGGGTAAAATGGGCATTGAGATTTTCGATAAGGATGCAGTCAAGCGGCTTGAGAAATTTCGCAAGATGTACAATCAAAAAAATTAGTTTCTGCCTTCTAGGCAGTTTTATTTTAAAGCTATACATACCGTCGTTCGGTATTTATATAATGAATGTTACTTCAACAAATAAAAAAGAAAAAAGGAGTGTTTTAAAATGGAACAAAAAATGAATAAAAGCAATGTCTACGGTGTAAATGGTGAGAATCAAAAACAAAGAACAATGATCGAACGAATCGGCGGAGGGATCACAGTAATCTTTTCAGGGATGTTTATTTTACCAATCCTATCTGTGCTAACCGGAGCTTTCGGCATCATCGGGATTGGTTTACCAGCAGTTGCCATGATGAATATTTTTGGTATCCTGCATATTCCATTCAATGTACTGTTTGTTCAGTTGACCGGATTTCCGCAGGTGTTGGTTGGCTTTATCGTTGGTTTGATCTTTGTGGCTTTATCTATTGTTTGTGGCACCCTGTTGAAAAAGTATATGGCTATTGCCAAACGAATGATCTAAAAGAGGTACTGCTAGAAAAGTAGAAACAATACTTTCCGATTTTTATGAATTTCTGCTTTGCTCATTCAATAAATTGTCATTTCGAAACAATACGTTCAATTTGAAAATAACCATCAATTGTTGCGTATATTTGTGAATAGGCAAAGAGGAGAGTGAATATGAATGTTTAAAGTGTTGTTAGTTTTAACGTTAGTCGGGTTGTTGCTATCATCCGGTTCCAGCAAGAAAAAAGTAGGTTAGCCAATTGGATATATTCTTATCGTTTGTTCAAGGAGTTTGCCTAAGTGTAGTATTAGCATTAATTGAAAAGATCGAACATTCATCTAATCATTAGATGCCGTTTATTTCTGAATAGGAGCTGATCTGAAAGTTTAAAAGACTTTTGGATCAGCTCTTTTTTCTAAACTGAGTCAAAGAGTTCAATTTTCTATGATGAGTATTGTTATTAAAAGTGAGAATTATGCTTATCCAAATTTCTCTTCACATCGTTTTAGATAAAAAAAGAAAATGTTTATATTATAAAATTTCTGGATATAAAGAATAAAATACGTAATAATTGAGTATTTTTCCATCTGATAATAAGGATATGAATGGAGGAACTAAATAAGGATAAAAAATTAACAAAATTTACGAGAAATCAAAAAAGTCTATTGATTTATTAATATTAATTAATTATATGTTAATATAAAAATATATGTTTAAAGTGATTTGCATATTGTAAATCTCTTTTTTTTTCTTGAAATGAAAAATATAAGGACAAATAAATCATTTAGCTAATTAAAATGTGCTTAGCTGGGTAATATAATTAAATGAAATTAATCAATTATTAATCCAGTTGAGAAGGGAGCGAGAAATGCAAGCGAACGATTTGTTGATGGATGATGACCGTTATAAATGGTATCTACTTCAGTATTTGGAATTAAATAAAAATGCCTATTGTTCAGTTGATCAACTCGGAGATATTTTAAAGATTTCTCGCTATAAATTAGAAAAATATCTACAGGAGCTTCAGGATGAGCTGAAAGAAAATCACTATGATGCCACGATTGAGTTGCTTGAAACAGGGGAGATTGAGGTTCAGCAGCTGACACATGCGATCGTTAAGAAAATGCGCCTGTATTTAGTTGAGCGAAGTCTTACTTATAAAATATTCCACGGCTATGTGACCAATGAAACCAGTCTTGATAAGCAGATCGAAGAGCTCCATGTGAGTCGCTCGAGTACCTATCGCTTATATAAACGATTGAAGGATCAACTCGTGGAAGAAGGATTTCAGCTAAAGAAGAATCAACTGATCGGAGAAGAGGACGCGCTCCGAAATTTTTTGTTTGGTCTGTATTACGAAATTTTTAATGGATTAGCCAGCCCTTTTGATGATACGACGCAACATCAAGCAAAGGAACTCTTCCGATATTTGGAACATTATTTGAACCTTTCTTTGCCTAAAACAAAAGAGCATAAGCTGCTGTTTTTTATAAGTATTGCTTTGATCCGCATGAGAAAGGCCCATCCGATGGATCGAGAGTATCTCGACTATGTGGAAAATGATGCAACAGAATATCTGGATAGATGGTTGGATAATCATTATTCATTGAGCCAAAAAGAAAAGAGACGAGAAATTTCGGCCTTATTACTCTTTTGCCAATTGATGGAGATTGATTTGCCACTGGAAACGACGATCCTCGAGGGCAAAGAGATGCGAATGGCGGAGGATTTAGTCGATGAATTTTTGCAGTACTTAGCCAGCCACTCACGATTTGAGATTAATCAATTAAAAGAAGATAAGGAATTGGTCGCTGGGTTGTTGAGGATCAATCGAAGATGGCTGATCTATCATTTTCGCGAATCGACTTTTGTGACAAAAATCCAACGTCGCTACTTTCAAGAAATTAATCCTAAACTGGATGAGCTGATCCAAGATTTTATTGAGAAAGTCGCTCATAGAGGGATTTTTCATTCGGATCAGGAACGGAACAAGCTGTATTATGACTATTTATTTTTCATGATCACACAAATCTCTGTCGACGAGCTAGAGGCCCCTGTCTTTATTTGTATCGATTTCTCTCACGGCAGCAGCTACAACGAATACATTCAAACGATGCTGAGCTCCTTGCAGAGCATGAATATTTGTTATGAAGAAAAATTAAGTACAAAGACGCAAATTTATTTATCTGATTTTTTGATTGAGACACTTCCTTGCCATCAAATGATTTGGAAACGTCCACCGACACCAGAAGATTGGTCCGAGTTTGGACATCTATTATTAACGGTTAAAGGAGGAGCCTATGAATAGAAATTTATTGATCGCACTTGCACTTCCTTCATTAATGTTCTATCAATCGAATGCGCCGATTTTATATAGCAGCGAGAAATTGATTGCTCAAGTAAAAGAAGAACAAGCAATACTTGGATTCGACCTGTCTGAGTCTGGAAATACCTTGATTATTTCGAATGATCAACTACAAGAAAGCGATGAAACTGTTAATGAGGCCCGTCCACCGGATCAGTCGGAAGAAAATGATCCAAAAAAGCAAACAACAATGAAATCTAAAGACAGAAAAACTCTTCCCAAAACAAAGAAACAAGCGACTGAAGAGTCATCAAATAGGAAGAAAACGGCTGCTTTGGAAGCCATTGAACAAAAGATTAGTGCATTACCATTTACAGAGTTTCCAGATGATAAAACTGGCGAACGAGAACTTGTCCGGATGTTGGCAAATATGTCCGGAACAATCATGTACGGTACCAAAATGACAGAAACCAATCGAGAAGAATATATTACGTTTTAAAGGGGATGAAAACAGATGAATCGATTAAAAAAAATATGGTCACTATCTGCAATAGTTGGGATGCTGATCAGTAGCTTTCCACTGTCGATTTTTGCAGAGACTATTGAATCAGCTGAGGTGGTGATTAATCAAGCACTGATTACCGATACGACTGATCAAGAGATTACAGAAACCAATCGATTGAAGCACAAAGCTGCAGTAAAGCTCAAATTAGATTGGTCATTAGCGAAGGCTACACTAATTGAAGAGAATACAATCGTAACAGTCAACTTGCCAGCAAATCTAAATTTTCCAGATCAATCAGGCAGTTTAGCCGATGGAATGGGAAATTACCAAGTAAGAAATCAACAACTGCTATTTCAGCTTGCTAAAAATTACGAAGAAACGGAAGACGAACGAGCACCGGAATTTACCAGCGCAAAATTTTATGAAGGACTTTTGGAGCTAACAGCCGAAACAACAGCAGAAGATTTGGACACAGAAACAGTTGGTTTTGGAGATAATCTTGTTTCGACGATTTATTATGATAAAAAAGTCGATCCTGCTGCTGATCCGCTAGAGCAGATAGAAGGGAAACAAAAGACTCAAACAAGAGCTCATAATCCAAACTTAAATGAACGCCTTGAAAAATTATTCACGAGTATAAAAATTACTGATTTAGCTGGCAATGAATTTACAGAAGCCAATCCAGCAGTAAAAGATGCGGATATTAGAATTAATTTTGATTGGTCACTAGATGACGATGTAGAAATTTTAGATGGGGATACCTATACTTACCAGCTACCTGACTATTTCTCAGTTTACAATGCAATAGATGAGCCGTTGAAAGATGAAACAACAGGAGTTCAGCTTGGTCGGTTTACATTAGATGAAACGGGAAAATTAACGGTCATTTTCAACGGTGAAGGCACTAATCTGAGTGTACGTGAAGGCAATATCAAATTAGAAACAGAATTAAAAGTGACGACAGATGTTGAAAAAATTGAAATTGTTACTGGAATAAAGGATGAAGATGGAGAGGTTATCACCATTACTTTACCGATTGCAAAGGCAGATATTCAAAAATCAGGTGTCATCAATGCTGAAAATACAGTGATTTGGTCAATTGTAGCAAATAAGAATCGCTTAACACTGAAAAATGCCATCATCAAAGAATATCTCCCTGAAGGCTTAAAAGTTTGGTATACCAATTATTATATCCAAAACGAAAGCGGAAACTGGGAAACAGCACCTGAAGGATTCATACACACAAGACAAACATCTAGTTCAACTTATGAATGTTCTTTCCCATCAGGTGAATTGACAGTACCTATAAAGATCGAACTTAAAATGACGATTGCCGACAAAGATAAAACTGAGTTTCTGAACAAGGTAGAAATATCTGGTGACAACTTCCTACCGAATTCTTCAGAGGCGACGGTTTCATTTAATCAAAAAGATAATTATAAAAAACTGAATGATTATGACTTAGACTCAGGTATTTTAAATTGGGAAGTGAAAGCTACCTTCACTCAGGAAAGCGGAATATTTAAAGATTGGATGTATGTGAAAACCTACGATCCTAATACTGCTACACATCACTTAAAAGAGGGAAGTATACAAGTTTTTGACGAAAGCGGGAATAAAATTCCGGATGAGGATTGGGAATTTGCTGACGCTGATTCTAAGGACTACGCTAAAAAAGAAGGAAAATATGTTCATTTTACGTTGAACTTCAAGAAAAAAGGTATTTATACCATCAAATACTCGACTGAAGCTTTTGAAAAACCAATGCGGCCCGGAACAGGAGCAGCTAATTTTGGAACGGTCATTGATGGGGAGTCAAAAGAAGAACTTACTGGCGGTGAAACAGTCAAAGTAAATGGAAAACTAGGTGTTCTTAAGGAAGCTTATAATAAGAATAATACAGATTCTACAGTTGAGTATAAGATAACGATAAACTCTAATAAGCTCCTTATGAAAAATGTGATTATTACAGATCGATTTGATAGTTTGAATGGCGGTTACCCTAGCGCTTTGCAACTGCTTGAAGATACACTAAAACTTAGCTCTGATTCAAAACCAGAGCTTGATTTAGGAATAGATTACCAATTAGAAAGATTAGATGGTGATGCCAACTTCAAAACTGGCTTTCGTATTAAACTAATTGGAAACTTTGCAGAAACATCTGAAAAAATTGTCTTGAAGTATAAGGCAAAATATTTTATTGATGAACAAGAGAAGAATCCCAATGGGGCAGCAAGCTTACGTTTCGATAATAGTGTGATAGTTTCATACACTGGAGAAGATGGAAAAAATCATACGGACGGTGACGACGTCGCTTTTTGGGGAGATTCAAAGCTTTCTTACAATGGCGTTAAGTATGGTGTTTATGCAGCAGAAAATGCCGATCTTACGACAAAATTCACACATGCAAATCCTTTCGATGAAACGAAGGCTCCGGATGATAGCGTATATTGGTCAGCAGTATTTAACACATGGAAAACTAAAATACCCGCCAATACAATAATCCGTGAAGCTCTAGGCGAAGGGGAAACATTGCGTGATATCGTTATTTACGACGTAGAACTCGCAGCGACAAAGGTAGAAGTAGGTAGTTTAGGTGCAAAATGGGTCAAAGGTGAGGATTATGAGGTTGTTTATGACGGTGATGTACCAGAAATAAAACTTCTAAAAGATAAAACAAATCCTTTTTCGATATTTGTTTCAGCAGCTGCTTCAGAAGAAGTATATAAATATAAGAATGTAGCAACAATGACTATTCCAAATAATAAACCTCTAGTTGTTGAGGGGATGGTTGAAAAAAGTGAAAAAACTGCATGGATCGACAAAGATGGAACCCAAGGAACAGATAAGGATTATCGTTTGATTAATTGGACGGTTATTCTAAACAAAGATGGACACAAGGTTATTCAACCACTTGTTGAAGATACTGTTAATATGGCTGACCAGACATTTGTTTATGATGAGGATAAAAATGTTGTCGTTAAAGTCTATAAAGCAAAAAGTGATGGACAAGGTGGTTTTGAAAAAGATGGAGAAGCTATCGTTTTTGATGAAGGGAATCAACCATTTGTCACAACTGATTCTGCTGAAGGAACACAGAAATTAACAATAAAATTAGGAGACTCCATCAACTCGCCTTATATTGTAGAGTACCAAACGATGTTAGATCCTGATATAAAGAATCATGAAAAAGTTAGTAATAGTGCGACTCTTTTTGGTAAAGATGTCAGTATTCATGAAACCTCAAAAGAAGTTATAGTCAAATCAACAAATGGCGAAGGAACTTCAAGCGGAAAAAATGGTTCTTTAAAATTTAAGAAGCTAGATGAAAATAAAGAATTGATTAAAACTAAATCGGCTTTTTTTGATCTTTATCGCAAAGACAAAGAAGGAAATCTTACTCTAATGATGTCGGATATTGAAGTAAAAGGGGATAAGATTATTGAAAATGGTGTCGAAATTGACCAACTTTTTAGATTGCGCTATGGAACATATGTAATTGTTGAAAGCAAGGCACCTGAAGGTTATGTGAAAAACGAGAATAAGCACGAATTTACTATTTCTAGTGAACAAATTAATTATGTATTTACGCTTGAAAATAGAAAGATTCCTGATAAGTTAAGTACGAAATTAGAGCTAGAAGCGAAGAAAGAACTAGATGGTCGCCCACTAAAAGCCGACGAGTTCAGCTTCACATTGAAGGGCGACGGCGGCGTTGACCAAACGAAGAAAAACGCTGCTGATGGAAAAGTTATCTTTGATGAGATCACTTATGACCAAGAAGGAATCTACGAATATACAATTTCAGAAGCAATACCAACAGAGAGAGAAACAGGTGTCACTTACGATGATACGAAATATAAAGTAACGGTCACAGTAGAAGAAAAGGCTGGGAAATTAGAGGCAACAGTTGTTTATGAAAATATCAAAGCCGGTGAAGTCCCAACGTTCAAGAATACTTATAAAGCACTACCGGGAACGATTCAATTAGAAGCGAAAAAGGAATTAAGTGGTCGCCCACTAAAAGCCGACGAGTTCAGCTTCACATTAAAGGGCGACGGCGGTGTTGACCAAACGAAGAAAAACGTTGCTGATGGAAAAGTTATCTTTGATGATATCACTTATGACAAAGCAGGGATCTATGAATATACAATTTCAGAAGCAATACCAACAGAGAAAGAAACAGGTGTCACTTACGATGATACGAAATATAAAGTAACGGTAACAGTAGAAGAAAAGGCTGGAAAATTAGAGGCAACAGTTGTTTATGAAAATATCAAAGCCGGTGAAGTCCCAACGTTCAAGAATACTTATAAAGCACTACCGGGAACGATTCAATTAGAAGCGAAAAAGGATTTAAGTGGTCGCCCACTAAAAGCCGACGAGTTCAGCTTCACATTAAAGGGCGACGGTGGTGTTGACCAAACGAAGAAGAATGCTAAAGATGGTAAAGTATTATTCGATGCTATCAAGTATGACCAAGCGGGAACGTATGAGTACACGATCTCAGAAGTTGTTCCCGACGCACTGGAAACTGGAATGACTTATGACACCAAGAAATATGAAGTAACAGTCAAAGTAGTAGAAAAAGATAATAAGCTAGAAGCAACAGTAACATACAAAGATGTTACTGTAGGCGAAGTTCCAACCTTTAAAAATACGTACAAACCACTACCAGGAACGATTCAATTAGAAGCGAAGAAAGAACTGAGCGGCCGCCCGCTAAAAGCCGACGATTTCAGCTTTACGTTGAAAGGAGACGGCGGCGTTGACCAAACGAAGAAGAATGCTAAAGATGGTAAAGTATTATTCGATGCTATCACGTATGACCAAGCGGGAACGTATGAATACACGATCTCTGAAAAAATTCCAGCAATCAAAGAAACAGGTGTCACTTACGATGATACGAAATATAAAGTAACCGTAACAGTAGAAGAAAAGGCTGGAAAATTAGAAGCGACAGCCGTTTACGAAACCGGCGAAGTTCCAACTTTCAAAAATGCCTACAAAGCACTGCCAGGAAGTATCCAGTTAGAAGCGAAGAAGGAATTAGACGGTCGTTCACTAAAAGCTGACGAATTCAGCTTCAACCTAAAAGGTGATAACGTTGACCAAATGAAGAAAAATAATGCTGATGGCAAAATCCTATTCGATCAAATTGATTACGACAAAGCCGGAACCTATGAGTATACGATTTCTGAGATGATTCCAGCGGACAAAGAAACAGGTCTGACTTATGATGAAGCAGTTTATAAAGTAACTGTAACTGTCGTGGAAGAAGCTGGAAAATTAAAAGCAAAAGTGAATTACGAAAGCCTTGAAGCCGGCGAAGTCCCAATCTTCAAAAATGTGTACAAAGCACTACCAGGAAGTATCCAGTTAGAAGCGAAGAAGGAATTAGATGGGCGTTCACTAAAAGCTGACGAATTCAGCTTCAACCTAAAAGGTGATAACGTTGACCAAACAAAGAAAAATGCTGCCGATGGTAAAGTTACCTTTGATGAAATCACTTATGACCAAGCCGGAACCTACGAGTATACAATCTCAGAGGCGATTCCAACAGACAAAGAAACAGGTATCACCTACGACGATACGCAATACAAAGTAAGCGTCAAAGTAGAAGAAAAGGCTGGGAAATTGGAGGCTGCAGCCACTTACGAAAATGTTAAAGCCGGCGAGCTGCCAATCTTTAGAAATCTGTATACGCCAGAAAAGGAAGTGCCAACTGGCGAGCTGCTATTAAAGAAAATCGATAGTAAAACTGGCCGAACGTTAGCCAACGCCGAATTTAAGTTAGTAGATGACAAAGGACAGGTTGTAACTGGAAAAGAAAAAATTGTTACTGGAGAAGATGGCTCGATTTTCATTAAAGGATTGGCTGATGGTGAATATCAAATCATCGAAACTAAAGCACCGGATGGCTATCTGATCGATGAGACGCCAATAAAATTCTCAGTAAAAAATAATCAGCCAAGCAAAAAAGAGATCAATCAAGAAAATGATCCTCTTAAATTACCTGAGACCGGCAATTCTAGCAATAAAACCACCAATGTTAAAACAACGTATCGAAATGCTACAGGAAAGAGAATCACAGTTTCAAAACGATTACCATCAACAGGAAGTATTCAAAGTAAAGGCTTAGTTATTTTAGGTCTGTTCTTCTTAGCGATGTTTGGCTTAGTCGTATTTGGGAAACGGAAAAATATTTAGCAGAAAAGAGGAAGCCATGAAAACTAACGCAGAACCAAGTTGGATTTCGGAATTAAATGATGAAGAACTTGAATTTATTAAATTTTTTGTTCTTTCCTCTGGATCAATTAAAAAGCTGTCTAATATCTACTCTACCAGCTATCCAACGCTAAGAAAGCAACTGGATAAATTGATTCAAAAAATCCGAATCAGCGAACGCAAAGGAAACGATAAGATCATTCAATTGATTCATCAGTTAGAAAAAGAAGGAAAAATCGATCAAGACATTGCGAATACTGTCGTGCAAGAATACGGCAGATCATTAAACTGTTTGATCGGTGAGTAACAGTAAGGCTTTGGAACATTTCATCTGCTGAAATGTTCCAAAGCTTTTTTTACAGAAATTGTCTTTCTCTTTGTCAAACAATTAAGGTATGATGAGAAGGTGTATAAGTCAAATTTATGGGAGGCAAATGGGTGTTTGTTCATGAACTTAAATTAACTGATTTTCCTAAAAAGATCGTTTATCCATTTGATGTTTTTGCGGTTCAAGAAATTTTTCGCAAAGGGAGTCTATGCTTTGAACAACCGGTTACTTTTCTATCTGGAGACAATGGGACGGGGAAATCCACCATTCTAGAAGCGATTGCGGTTGCCTATGGAATTAATCCGGAAGGCGGCAGTCAGAACTTTAATTTTCAAACTGTGGAGAGTCACTCTGAATTACATGAGTCAGTGCGTTTGGTCAGAAAGGGGAATCTTCCTAAGACAAAATTTTTCCTTCGTTCGGAGACTTATTACAATGTTGCCTCTGAATTGGAATACATGGCAAAAGATGATGGCGAAGTCGCTTTTGCCTCCTATGGTGGAAAGTCTCTACACACCCGCTCTCATGGAGAAGGACTGTTGTCGATCATTGAAAATCGTTTCGGTAAGGAAGGCTTTTATCTGTTAGATGAGCCGGAAGCAGGTCTTGCGACGAGTCGTCAATATACGTTGCTGCGAGAAATTCACCGCCTAGTTGAGACAGGAAGTCAACTGATTATCGCCACCCATTCTCCGATTCTGATGGCCTATCCCGCTGCAACGATTTATCAGTTCTCAGAAGCCGGACTGGAGCAACTACCGTTAGAAGAGACCCTTGCTTATAAAGAAACGAAGCTTTTTTACGACGATCATAAGCGTATGTTGCATTATTTGTTGGATTGATTCAGGAGGTTTCCTTTTTCTAGTTCACAATGCCAGTGTTAGAATAATTCTAGCTAGAAAATGGGAGATGGAAAATTTGCGCTACTTAAAAAAATACGGCTTCTATTTTTTACTCATCGCGGTAATCGCTGATTTTTTGACGCCGTACGTCTTAGGAATATTTTACCCAAAGCTCAATCAATTGACTGCTGTAATCAGCCTGTTTGGGGATATAGATAGCCCAGTTCGAAGTGCTTTCTTGATTTGGTCAGTAGTTGCTGGTAGTTTTTATACGCTATCGTTGCCAGCAATCTATGCAGCTTTGAAAGAAACTTCGAAGGGACTAGCTAGTTTAGCTTCCGCAGCGATCGGGCTGTATGGTATTGGTGATTGTATTTTTACTGGCTTGTTTAGTGTCGATTCTGTTGAAGTTCAGTGGGATTTCTCGACTTGGGTGCACAATATCGGCTCAGGGATAGGTTATAGTGGCTTTTTGCTGTTTCCTTTAATCTTGTATTGGATTTACAAAAAACAGAACAAACCTTACGAAAGCCGGCGCTATTTAAAATTATTTATTTTAAGTGTAACAATTGCTGCGATGTATGGACTGGCTCGTATCCCGCAATTGAATCAATTCATCATCTTTCAGCAGCTAGGCTTTTGGCAGAGACTCAGTTTTGTTTTTAATTATTTGCCGATTGTTCGTTTTGCGTGGAGCCAAATTAAAAATCCTGTAAACAAAAGATTAAAGAACTAAATAGATAACTACTACGAATAACGAGTCAACAAACGGTCGATGTTTGTTGGCTTCTTTTGTGAGCTAGGCTACTTAATTTATTGATTGAATTTTAGCGGAAAATCTCTCTAATTTGACTAAAAATATTTGTGTTACCGTTTCTCTACCTATATGATGGAGAAAGGAACAGCTAAAAAAACTATTAATAGCATAGTGGGGGAGTCAAAATGAAAAAGGTAAAATTGATTATGGTAACAGCATTAGCATTAGTGCTTTTTGCTGGGTGTAAACAGAAGCCGCAAGAGGAGTTTACTGCAGAATTAGCGAAACAAAGCGAAATGAATGCCGGTAGCTATTCGATCGTAATTGATAAAATGACGATTTCGGGTGAGGGTGAAGACGCACGGACTCGCGCTTCTATGGATTTAGGAGCAAAAATGATCAGCGGGACCAAAATTTCAGGCGATTATCTTAAAGATAGCGAGAAAAAACGAATTGCGATGGACATGAACATTGATGTTTTAGGTCAGAAGATTCCGATGGATTTCTTTATGGATCAGAAGAAAAAATCAATGTACTTAAGTACTGATTTTATGACGGAAACAGTGAATATCATGAAGGAATTCAATGCAGAGATGGCTTTTGATGCGAAGGAAATTGAAAAGCTAAAAGGCAAATACGTCCAAATGACTGAAGAGGATATGGAGAAGAGTACCAATAGCAAGACGGATACAAGTTTAGCGTATGAAAACTTTGATTGGGAGTTCTTAGGGAATTATCTTAATACGTTAGACTCTGATTCTTTTGAGAAAAAAGATGATACAATCAAACGGACCTTTACGAAGAAGGATATCAAAGGCTATATTGACTACGCCAAAGAAAATGGAAGTAAAGAAGAGAAGAAGGCTGTCAAAGAGCTGGAAAAAAATCTTGATGATCTGACTAAATATGAACAAACAACGACCTTGAATACGAAAAAGCACACACAAAAGACCAAAATGAAAATCGCTGCGAAAAACGATGATAGTACAGTTTCGATGGACTTGACGATGAACAGTCAAGCCAAAGACTCTAAGAAAAAAATTACATTGCCAAAATCAGCGGATACAATCTCAATGGAAGAGTTCCAAAAAATCTTAGATGATGCTCAGAAGAATGAGTCATTGGTTTCGGAAGAAGAGTTCAATGAATTGTTGGATGCCATTAAGCAAGGGCGTGGTCAATTTACGCAAGCACAAATTGATCAAATCAAGAGTACCTACAAACCATACTTAACGGAAGAACAATTTAAGCAGCTTGAGGAAGCACTAGATCAATCAATCGAAACAGCAGCGTAAATTAGCTGACGGACTGAGTTGTAATAATACAACTGATTATGCTAAACTTATTATGACGACAATCACAAAAAATAGATGAGAGGCGATTTTGGTCCGGCGCACTATTCATTCCGTAATTAAAGGATTTTAGTGAAACGTGGAAAAGTATTCTGACAATGAATAAACTGAAAATTTTCGGATGAAAAGACAGTTTATTTGTTGTGCAGAAATTTTTCACGTTTTTTTGTTGTCTGTTGGATTGTCGTCAGTGAGAAAGAGGAATAAAAAATGATGGAATATATTAAACAGGATGTCCCGATTTTTAGTCACAGCAAGGATTCAATTTGGTTAGATGCGCATTTAGCGCATCAAATGTTGGCGGCCCACTTGGATACCGAATTTGATGGGGCCACGAGAAATGCGGAATATATAAATCAATCTATGGCGTGGTTGACACAAAAATGTCCGGCACAGTCGTTTCCTAAGCTGCTGGATCTGGGTTGCGGTCCTGGGATTTATGCTGAAAAATTTTATGAGGCAGGTTATCAAGTCAAAGGGATTGATTTTTCTAAATTGAGTATTGCTCATGCTGCGAAGTCAGCTGAAGAAAAGCAATACGTCATTGATTATCAATGCGGGGACTACTTGAAAGAGGATTTAGGGAGCGAGGCCTATGATCTTATCGTCTTGATCTATTGTGATTTGGGTGTTTTTTCACCAGAGGATCGAAAGCGCGTATTTCAAAAGGTTTATGCTGCGCTAAAAAAAGGTGGAAGATTCATTTTTGATGTCTTCACTCCGAAGAAATATGCGGACTTCGAAGCGGCGAGAACTTGGCAGCTGGAGAAAAATAATTTTTGGACGCAGGAAACGTGTGTACACTTAACAGCACAGAAAAATTACTCTGGAACCAATACCTATTTGGATCAGCATTATTTGCTTTATCCAGATAAGATCAAAGAATTTTTCATTTGGGAAACGGTCTTTGAACAAGAACAACTGCTTATGGAATTAAGCACTATAGGTTTTGAAAGCAGTGAAGTTTTTGGAGATATTCGTGGAATGAAAGCTACAGAGGATTCAGAAACGATTTGTTTCGTTGTTGAAAAATAAAAAAAGGGCAGTTTCTGAATTGTTAGAAACTGCCTTTTTGAGTATTAATGAAGAAGAAAGGAAAGCATGAAACCAGCAAGATCAAACAGGTAATGAACGGCAAAGCTGGTAAGAATAGAGTTTGACTGTTCATAACTGCGATTAAACCAAAATCTGGCAGAACCTTGAAGCGCAATCACTTGAAGGATCGTTAATAGGATAGACCCATTGAAATAGGTCCAGTAATGAATTAGACCGAATATGATGCTAACAAGGATATTTGCTACTAAAGGTGAAGCTTTTAATTTGAATAAGTCATAGAAATAAATACTGAATAGTTCTTCGCCTATCAAGGCAAAGGGCATAATTAAAAAGAAAAACCAAATTGGATTATCTGCTGCTGGATTTCCTTTGTGGGTGTGAGTAATCGCAACAATCAATATCCCTAAAACAAAAGAGAAAAGCTGGGCGATGAGGAAATACTTGATAAAATTCTTCCAGAATTGAACTGGTTTTTGATAAAGCTTTTCGTATGCTTTAAAGCCAAAAACAAGGCAATAGGCGATCGTGCCAAAAATCAAAAGAGAAAAATAGCCGATATAGGGAATAGAGATAAAGTGATTTACATTGCTAACGAGATAGAAACCAAGTCCGACGAGCAGCGTGGCGACGATGATCTTAGAATAATTCAATGGTTTAGTCATTTTTTTCCTCCTAAGGAAGCTTCGTTACGGTTCGTTTTTTTGAACAAAATTAGCGTTAACAATAAAAGAATTACGCCTGAAATTGTAAAAAATAGGTTTTTCCGCCTTGATGATCCCGTTTGAGGCAGTAATTTTTTATCAGAGAATACCTGTGTTTCTGATTGGATTGACTGGCTCTCTTTTGTCTTTTCAGTGGAAGCAACTTGCGATTTTTCCGTTGTTGCGGCTGGGCTAGTTTGTTCGGAGCCAGCGGCTGATTCTTTTTTTGGTTCAGTCGCTTTTTTTTCATTATTTATCACTTGCTTAGCAGGTGACTCGTCACTGCTTTGTGGTTCCTTTTCGAGCGCAGGTGTTTCTGAATTATGCTGTTTATCAGTAAAATCATCCTTGATTGATTCAGGTGTATTTGTTTTCTGATCAATTATTTGTACGCTTGATGAGGTAGCTGTTGTCGGTACCTCCGTTGTTGTCTCAGTGACAGGTGTGCTTTCAGGGATTGTCGTTGGTTCGGTATAGGGTTCTGGAACCACTTCGCCGCCATCACTATACCAATGGTTGCCGTCACGATAAAGCGTTAAACTTCCGTTATCATTATGAAGGAATAAACGATTCTCATCATTGGAACTATCGGTTTCGTAAAGTGTCCCGTTGACTAAATATTTTTGTGAAGAAAAATTAGCTGATTCATTTGTATTTCCAAATGCGTGAAACGGAAAGACGACGATTGTCGAGAGTGTAAGTCCGAATCCAATAGCGATTTTTTGTTTAATAGTTTTCATTTCAAAATCCTTTCCTGTTGTTTTGATACTTGTTAGTTGTATCACAGAAAAATGGATTTTTTTAAATAGGTCTTATATACTGGACCAGATTTTTATAAAAGTGATTCAAGTTCTTTAGCAAGGGGTGCATAATCGAGCTCATGAAGAATCTTTAAGACCATCTCACTTTCTATTTGTTCGTTCGCGTCGCCGCGTTTTGTCAGTAAAATGCCTTTAAAAAATTTGGCACACAGTCGATGGAAGCACTCTTTATACTCGGTACTTAAAAGCAAAAGCTGTTCAATTAATACTTCCGCATAGTCTAATAGGTTTTCATCAAGCGTTTCCCGAATTAAGTTGACTAAAAGACTGCAGAAAATTTCTCTGCCGCGATCGTAATTTTTATACAGCTCCAAAGATTTTGAGAGCTGCTTGAAGAAGAGCAGCTGCTTTTCCCCATCAATGAATTCCAAAGTATTGGCAAATAATTGGATTTCTTGCAGTGTCCACGTTTGCAGATTTGTCAGGTACTGAATAATCGTTGCCTTATCTTCTGACAAAACGACATCAGGTGTATAGCTGCCTGTTTTGTTCGTCGCTTCGATGATCCGAATTCGAGAACGAACTTCCGCAACATGGACATTCGCGATCGGTCCTTGTTGCTCTTGTAGCTCCCGCAGAAGCTGATAAAGAGCTGGAAGATCATAGTTGTTACTGTAATTGGAGTAACGAAAAATATAATCGGCTTGCTCATTCAAGCGGTAATCCTGACTAATATAGAGAAACTCGTCCATATCTAAGGAAAGTCGCTCCAAAATATCTAGCAGCAAAGTCGCTGAAATACTATGATTCCCTTTTTCAAATTCAATGGCGTAGGATTTTGAAACAATGCCGAGATAAACCTCTTTTTGAGTCAGGCCTTTACTTCGCCGAATTTTCCGAACCACTTCTCCATGATACATCGCTTCACCAGCTCTCTATTTATTGCCGTTAGCATAGCATATTTCAGTTAAAACCTGTTTTTAAATGTTTGCGAGGAATGTCGAGTTCCTTTTCGTTTCTTGCTATAATAATTGGAAAACGAGGTGGCGCATGAAAACGATTGGATTATTAGGTGGGATGAGCTGGGAAAGCACGGTAACGTATTACACACGAATCAATGAATTAATGAATCAGCAATTAGGCGGACTGCATTCGGCTAAAATTAAACTAGCCAGTGTTGATTTTGAAGAAATTGAAAACTATCAGGCAGCAAATGAATGGGAAAAAAGCGGAGCGGTTCTCGGAAAAGAAGCGCAGCAATTAGAGCAAGCAGGGGCTGATTTTCTACTAATCTGCACCAACACGATGCACAAGGTCGCACCACAGATTGCTGAATATTTAACGATTCCGATCCTGCATATTGCAGATGCTACGATTGCCGAACTACAAGCGCAGCAAATCAAAAAGGTCGCCTTATTAGGGACGAAATATACGATGACTCAAGCTTTTTACAAACAGAAAATTATCGACAGTGGGATCGATGTATGGATTCCCAACGAAGCTACAATCGAAACGATCAATCAAATCATTTTTGCTGAATTGTGTCATGGAAAGATTTTAACGGAATCAAAAGAGAAATTTATCGAGGTGATTGAAGAAGCGACTAAAGCCGGAGCGGAAGGCGTCATCTTAGGCTGCACAGAAATTGGCTTGTTGATCCAACAGGCGGATGTTGCGATCCCAGTTTTTGATACAACTGAAATCCATTCCCAAAAAGCCGTCGAACAAGCCTTGGCAGAATAGATGAGGACTGTGATGAAAACGATTCTTTTTGCTCCAGCGACCTTTAATTTAGCGGAGACCACTCGGATGATCGAGATTGCCAAACAAATGCGTAAGAACTATCACTGTGTTTTTTGCGGGTTTTCAAAAACGTATGTCAAATTGATTAAAGAGGCAGAGTTTGAGGTTACTTTGTTGAGCCCCACGCTGACACTACAGCAAGAAGCCGCGATTATAAAATTTGATCAAGGAAAAAGCTTGAAGGATCCCTTTACGGCAGAAATTGTGGCTGATCGAGTCGCTAGTGAGTTAGCTTTGATTAACGAGTTGGCTCCTTCTGTGATCGTGACAGGCAGTAACGTGACGATCTTCCTATCCGCCCGTATCGAAAAAGTTCCTTTGGTGTACGTCAAACCAGTGGCGATGTCTCGTCCGCATTTTAATCATGAAGCGGGTTGTATTATTCCTAGTCAGCTGGATAAAGCCTACCTGCCAAAAACGATTCTTTGGAAGCTTTTTCTGTGGGCTTCTAAACATTTGACCTGGAAACCCAGTGGATTCAAAAAGGTTGCGCAGCACTACAAACTAGCACTGCCTAAGTATACGTTGGATTTGCTGGATGGCGATTTGAATTTAATCACGACACTTCCTGCTTTCACAAAAGATTTAGTCTTTCCGGATAATTATCAATCCGTCGGTCCGATATTTGCGTGTCTGCCGTATGAGCTGCCAGCTGAGGTGAGTCGAATTATTGAAAAAGCTCGTCAGCAAAAAAAGCCAGTCGTCTATTTTGCAATGGGCAGTTCAGGAAATCGCTCATTGATTGAAAAGCTGTTAGCCTATTTTGTGACCACCGACTATGAGGTGATCGCACCAATTAAAAGCTATTTACCAGAGAATTTCGTTGCTGGAAATATCCATGTCTTTGATTGGCTGCCAGCATTGGAGGTTTCTGAACTTGTTGATTTTTCGGTGATCCATGGCGGCGAAGGAACCGTGCAAACCGCCTGCTCTTCTGGCAAACCCTTTATTGGTATCGGCCTGCAATACGAACAGGAAGTCAATGTCGCTTATTGCGAAAACTTTGGTAATGCGCTTGCATTGCCGCCTAATAAATTAACAACAGAAGCTTTGTCGAGTAGTATCAAAAAGCTGCAATCACCCGATTATCGAAAAAAAGCGGAAGAAATGCAGCGTTTGATGAAGAGGGTCGCTGGTGCGAAGGCTGCGGCCAAACAAATAGAAGAGCGGTATCTTCGTTGATAAACAAAAAAGCCATCCAGATTAATTAAAAAATCTGGATGGCTTTTTTAATGCTTGCGTTTGCGCATAAACAGACCAGCAATCAGCCCGAGTCCGCCGCAGGATAGTAACGTGAGAATAGTGATAAAGCTCATCTCGATCACATTATAGACAGTTGTTTGATTAGCAATTGTATTGGTTATAAGAACAGCCGGAATCGCCAGTAGTGACGCCATCCCTAAACAAGAACCCATATTCCAGTGCAAGATTTTTCGAGTGCCGATTGTGGCCCAGAAATAAACAATCCAAGTCACTGCGATGGGAATTCCAATTGGCCAAAGCCAGTAAACTGGAGCATCTAAAAAGTAATTATTCACCGTTCGTTCGACAACCATAAAGAACGGAATGATCAATACAGTGAAAACTGATACCGAGTGAATTATGCGATAATTCTTGCTGAAAAGCAACGCATCCAATAAGGAACCTCCAAAAATCAACGCGCTCCCGACAATACGAAACCAAGTAAATTGCTGATCAATCGCAAAGTTCGTTACGCCCGTTATTGCGAATGCTAAAATAAATAAAATCCAGAAAAGCTTTCTACCAACATTCCCCTTTGTATCTGAATCCTTCATTAGTTTCCCTCCTAATTCCTATTAAAGTATTTATTTTTCTTCCAGAAAAATAAGTCTGATGTTCATGCCGTATATCATTCCACTAAGATGTTCAACCTATCATTCTTAGATTTTTTATTTAAATTCTTTCACGTGAATCACTGCGAAAAGTGGAACTGACATCCTTATTCCCGTTAAAGTATTTTTTGCCAGTTAGCCACTGCGAAAAGTGGAACTGACATCCTTATTCCCTGTAATCTTTCTTAAAGTATAACAGTCTTTATTTTTCCTTAATATCAGACCTGCGACGCATTTTACCTACGACCCATAAAAATCAATGGGGTTCGATAAATTTGATCGGCGGATTCTCGTTCGCATGCTTCAGAAATTCTTTTGGTGTAATCCCAAATTCCTTTTTAAACGCTTTCAAAAAATGCGCATAGGAGTTGAAGCCGCACTTGCTGTAAACATCAGAGGAGCTTTTGTATTGCTTCAATAGCTGCTTGGCATAGAGCAGCTTCTTTTTCAGGACAAATTGATGAAAGGTAAAGCCTGTATGCTTTTTAAATTCCCGCGTGATATAGTACTTGCTCACATAAAAATTTTGCTCCATTTCCTCTAAGGTCAAAGGATGGGAGAGATTTTCTGTAATAAAATGAATCATTTCTACGATTCGTTCATTTTGGATGATGGGCAGACCGTGATTTTCTTGAGTGTCCTCTTCGATCAATTGGTTCAGTTGCATCATGTAATGAACCAGCTGCTGTTCATAAAGAATGTCAGAGCCGTAAACCTCAGGGGAAGGCTTTTCATCTACAAAACGCAGCAGTTCGTGTAGTTTTTCCGGCTTTAGCTGTAATACTTTGCTTCGCTGCTCGCCAACTGGATGGAAGCAGGCTTCTAAATTTGTCCATTCAGTTGAGCGATCCTGTAAAAATTTTTCCGTTAAAAAAATATACACCCGTTCAAAATAATCGGTACTTTGCTTCATGATACGATGGAGATCATTGTAATGAATCAGCAGGACAGTTCCAGGAACGATATCAAACTGCCGATTGTCTAAATAAAAGGTCGCCACGCCTTCCAAGGTAGCATGCACTTCGTAAAAATCATGGTAATGGTACACAGTCTTTTCGTTATTTACATTGTCCTTTACATGATAAATCTCATATTGATCAGAAAGCATTGTATTCACATAATATTTTTTCTTATTATGGTGGGTCATGTAATCACTCCTAGTGAATAGTTGAACAATCGTTGCTTATTATACTGTAGTTTTGTGAGGGCAGGTAGAGAAATAAATAAAATTTCTTTCGTTATCTTTTATTAATTCTATTAAACATCAGAAGAGAGCTGAGTAGTTCAAATTTTCAAAATTCTGCAATTTTTGACAGTTTTAAATCAAAAATTGCCATATTTAAAAAAGAGTTTCCCTGCTAAACTAACCCTTGTAAGCAGTTACAATAAATTTTTATAGGCAATTAATCAATCTTTTTAAGGAAAAAGGAGTGTTTTAACATGCAGCAGATGGAAACTCGGTATACGCATAGTCCGTTGGATATTCGGCATTACTCAACGGAAGAATTGCGAAAAGAATTCTTGGTAGAAAAGATTTTCGCACCTGGTGAAATCAGCTTAACGTATACTCACAATGATCGAATGATTTTTGGTGGTGTTACACCGACAGATGAAGCACTGGAAATCAAACTGGATCAAGAATTAGGGGTGGACTATTTTCTTGAGCGTCGGGAGTTAGGGGTTATTAATATTGGCGGACCAGGATTTATTGAAATTGATGGGCAAAGAGATACGATGAAAAAGCAGGATGGGTATTATATTGGCAAAGAAACAAAGCATGTGGTCTTCACCTCTGAAGATCCAACAAATCCGGCGAAATTTTATATCAGCTGTGTACCAGCGCATAAAAAATATCCAAATGTCAAAATTAGTATCGATCAAATCAAACCAATGGAAACTGGTGATGGTCAGACGTTAAATGAACGGAAAATTTATCAATACATTCATCCGAATGTTTGCGAAAGCTGTCAGCTACAAATGGGTTATACCATTTTAGAGCCCGGCAGTGCTTGGAATACTATGCCGTGTCATACTCACGAACGGCGCATGGAGGCGTATGTCTATTTTGATTACGCAACAGAAGATACGCGGGTCTTTCATATGATGGGCAAACCCGATGAGACCAAACATTTAGTTGTAGACAATGAGCAAGCGGTGATCTCGCCTAGCTGGTCGATTCATTCTGGTGTCGGCACAAGTAATTATTCCTTTATTTGGGCGATGTGCGGTGAGAACATTACTTATACTGATATGGATATGGTAGAAATGGATCAAATAAAATAAAGAGGAGCAGACTAAAAAATGGAATTTAAAATGGACATGTTTCGTTTAGATGGAAAAATCGCCTTGGTTACTGGTGCGGTCTATGGGATTGGTTTTGAAATTGCCAAGTCATTAGCAGCAGCTGGAGCGACGATTGTTTTTAATAATTTGGATCAGGCTTCGGTCGATCAAGGGTTAGCAAATTACACAAAAGAGGGCATTCAGGCTCATGGTTATGTTTGCGATGTCACTGATGAGGCAGCGGTTCAGGCAATGGTTAAGCAAATCGAAGATGAAGTCGGCGTGATTGATATTTTAGTCAACAACGCTGGGATTATTAAACGTATTCCGATGCTAGAAATGTCTGCGGAGGATTTCCGCCAAGTGGTTGATGTTGATTTGAACGCGCCTTTTATCGTGTCTAAAGCAGTCCTACCATCAATGATCAAAAAAGGTCATGGGAAGATCATCAACATTTGTTCTATGATGAGTGAACTGGGTCGGGAAACTGTTGCGGGTTATGCAGCTGCTAAAGGCGGACTAAAAATGCTGACGAAAAATATTTGTTCAGAGTTCGGAGAAGCGAATATCCAGTGTAACGGGATCGGACCTGGCTACATTGCTACACCGCAAACAGCGCCTTTAAGGGAAAAACAAGCGGACGGCTCACGTCATCCCTTTGATCAATTTATCGTATCAAAAACACCGGCCGCGCGTTGGGGTGAACCAAGTGATTTAGCAGGCCCAACGGTTTTCTTGGCATCAGATGCTTCTGATTTTGTGAACGGGCATATTTTATATGTTGATGGCGGCATTCTAGCTTATATTGGTAAACAGCCGTAAGCCTATTTCGCAAGAGGATAGGAATTATTAGAGCGCTTGTTCCTATCCTCTGATTTTTACGAATAGCAATTTTTGCAAGTTTTTGATCAATTTAAGACATTTATTGTGGTCTTTTTATTTGTTACTCTATTCACGTAAAAGAAATGAAAGCGATTTATTAAGGAGAGAGCAATGGCAATTATTTTAGAAGAACTATTCATACCAAAAGAAACAGTCAAAGAAAAAATCGATTTATTAATCGAGAACCTAACGACGATCAAAGATAGCAGCGGAGAATTTATTCTGGACTTTGATGGCTTGAAGGTCGATGATAAAAGCTGGACTATCTGGAATTGGCCGCAGGGAGTGGGCTTATACGGTATCTATAAAAATTATCAAATAACCAAAAATCCAGCTGCTTTGAAGGTCGTTACTGATTGGTTTGAGGCGCGCATGGAAGAAGGAGCGCCACCAAAAAATGTCAATACAATGGCGCCTTTATTGACGATGGCTTACTTGTACGAAGATACACAAGATACACGTTATATCCCTTACTTAGAGCAATGGGCTGAATGGGTGATGCACGACATGCCGCGAACAAAAGAAAACGGACTGCAGCATGCAACTTATGGTCCTGAAAACAAGAATCAACTGTGGGATGATACGCTGATGATGACGGTCTTGCCATTAGCAAAAATTGGAAAATTATTTAATCGTCCAGAATATTTGGAAGAAGCCCGGTATCAATTTTTGATTCATATCAAATACTTGATGGATAAGAAAACCGGATTATGGTACCACGGCTGGACCTTTGAAGGAAATCATAATTACGCAGAAGCATTTTGGGCACGTGGCAATTGCTGGTTAACCATTGCGATTCCAGAGATCATCGAAATTTTAGAATTATCAAAAGAGGATGCCTTAAGGAAATTCTTACTTGAAACATTAGAAGCACAAGTGAAAGCCTTAGCAGAATATCAAGCGGATAGCGGATTATGGCATACATTGATCGATGACCCAACTTCATACGAGGAATCTTCTGCAGCGGCTGGGTTTGCTTATGGCATATTGAAAGCGGTGCATAAGAATTATTTACCGAAGAAATATGAGAAAGTTGCGTATCAGGCGATCGAAGGATTATTAGCGCAAATTGATGAAAATGGCACGGTGCAAAATGTATCAGTCGGGACAGGAATGGGAGACAGCTTGGATTTCTATAAAAATATTGGGATCACTGCGATGCCGTACGGACAATCCTTAACTGTTCTATGCCTGACTGAGTTGTTAGTTTCTTACTGCTAAAGAAAAAGGAGCAAAACGATGAAAATTAGATCATTGATTTTAACAGCCGCAGCACTAGTTACAACAACCTTTCTTTTAAGCGGCTGCAGTAATACGAAAGTTGCAGCCGCTGACGAACAGGCGGTAACGTTACGTTATGCCTATGCTTCCAACAGTCAGCCAGTCGTTGATTCAATGAAGGAGTTCGGACGACTGGTAAAAGAAAAGACAAATGGAAAAGTCGAAATCGAATATTATCCAGATGCACAATTAGGCGGAGAAACCGAGCTGATTGAATTGACGCAAACTGGAGCAATCGATTTTACCAAGGTCAGCGGTTCGGCCTTAGAAAGCTTTTCGAAGGATTACTCGATCTTTGGTATTCCATACCTGTTTGACGATGAAGAACACTTCTTCAGAGTGATGGAAAATGAAAAAATCATGAATGAAATCTATCAGTCCACAGAAGAGCTGGGCTTTGTAGGCTTGACTTATTATGATTCAGGGCAACGGAGCTTTTATATGACAGAAGGACCGATCAAAACACCCGAAGATCTAAAAGGGAAAAAGATTCGTGTGATGCAAAGTGAGACGGCGATCAAAATGGTCGAGCTGCTGGGTGGATCAGCGGTTCCAATGGGAAGCAACGAAGTGTACACCTCGTTGCAATCGAATTTGATCAATGGTGCTGAAAACAATGAGTTTGTGCTATTTACCGCTGGACATGGCGGAGTAGCGAAATATTATTCCTACGATGAGCATACCCGTGTGCCGGATGTAGTGATTATGAATGATTCGGTTAAAGAGCGTCTAACTGCAGAACAATACAAAGCTGTACAGGAAGCGGCAAAAGAATCGACAGAATATGAAAAGAAAGTATTCAAAAAGGCTGTCGAGGAAGAAAAGAAAATCGCGACCAAGGATTATGGTGTTCAATATAACGAAGTAGATAGTGAACCATTCCAAAAGCTGGTTCAGCCATTACACGATGAGTTTAAGAACAATGAAGATTATCGCGAGCTGTATCAGGAAATTCGAGCGTTAGCAGAAAAGGTAGGAGAAGACAAATGAAAGCGTTTAGAAATGGGTTGGATAAGTTCATGGAGATTCTATGCTCTACAATCTTAGCAGCGATGGTTTTGATTGTCCTCTATCAAGTGTTTGCTCGGAAGGTTTTGAACAATCCCAATACAGTTACGGAGGAATTGGTTCGTTTTGGTTTAGTTTGGGTTGCGATGTTAGCGTCAGCTTATGTCGTAGGGAAAAAGAGCCACTTATGTGTCACCTTGTTAAGCGATAATTTGAATGAAAAAGGCAAGCTCTTTTTAGAAATTGTCGTTCAGGTTCTCTTTATCTTGTTTGCGGCAGTCATCATGATTTATGGCGGCTGGCAGGCTTCTCTTGTGACAATGGGGCAAATTTCGCCTTCATTATCGATCCCTATGGGCTATGTGTATTTATCGGTTCCAGTATCGGGAGCCATCATGCTTTTATATAGTGTAATGAATTTATTAGATAGAACTCCTCGAACAGTTGAAAGTGAGGCGGAATAGTTATGGCTCTAGAAGCTGGCCTGATTCTTTTTGTAATTTTTGCAATTCTTTTAATCGTTGGGATGCCGATCGCGATCAGTATCGCTGCTTCCTCGATTTGTACATTGTTGTTAGTGATTCCTTTTGAAAATGCGGTCTTTACCTCTGCACAAAAAATGGTTTCTAGTCTAAATAGCTTTTCGTTGATCGCCATTCCCTTCTTTGTCTTGTCGGGAATCATTATGAATAATGGTGGGATCGCTGAGAAACTGGTGAACTTTGCAATGCTGTTTGTTGGACGAATTCCTGGTGGTTTAGCTCATACGAATGTTTTAGGTAACGCTCTTTTCGGTTCCATGTCTAGTTCTGCGATTGCTGCTTCTACGGCAATTGGCGGTGTGTTGGTACCACAGCAGGTAAAAGCTGGCTATGACCGAAAATTTGCCACAGCGGTAAATATCGCTTCGGCTCCTACTGGAATGGTGATACCGCCTAGTACGGCCTTCATTATGTATTCATTGGTTGCTGGCGGCGCTTCGATTTCAGCGTTATTCATGGGCGGTTATCTTGTAGGTGCTTTATGGTGTATCGGAATTATGGTGGTAGCTTTTATTCATGCTAAGCGAAACAATTATCAAACGATCCAAGGCGCTGAAAAAGGAACCGCGGGGAAGGTTTTAAAAGAGGCGATTCCAAGTGTCATGTTAATTGTGATCATTATCGGCGGTATTCTCTTCGGACTGTTTACAGCTGTAGAGGCTTCGGCGATCGCAGTAGCGTACTCCTTATTGATCGCGATGTTCTATTACAAAACGATCACTGTTAAAGATATTCCTAAAATGTTAGCAGAAGCAGTCAAAACGACAGGGACGATTTCCTTCTTGTTAGCAACCTCTTCGATGATGTCCTTTGCGATGGCTTTTACAGGAATCCCTCAAGCTATCAGTGGAGCGATTTTAGGATTAACAACCAACAAGCTCATCGTTTTATTATTAGTCAATATTGTCTTATTGCTTGTGGGCATGTTCATGGATGTCGGTCCGGCGATTCTAATCTTTACGCCGATTTTTTTACCAGTGGTGACGAGTGTAGGTGTTGATCCTGTTCACTTTGGACTATTTGCTATTATGAATTTGTGTGTCGGCTCCATCACACCGCCTGTCGGAACGGGATTATACGTAGGTGCCAGTGTCGGCGGCGTCAAGGCCGAACAGATGCTGAAGCCGTTGATTCCCTTTTATGTCGCTATTTTAGTGATTTTATTACTGATTACTTATTTCCCAGCACTAGTTATGTGGCTGCCGAATATGGTGGGGTAGAAAAATGTTAAATTTATCGATTCGCGGACATGATTTGTCCGATGTCACAACGCTAGAATCTTTAGCGGAAAAAACACAGGCACAAAATGTCCAAACGCTGCAATTAGCACTAGGTCTTTCTTTTCCAGGTTGGCCTAGTGATGGCAAAAATCTAAATCCAGGTTTAGGGCAAAGGGTTAAAGGGGTTTTGCAGAAAAGTGAGATTCAAGTAGGTATTTTAAGCTGCTATATCAATATGATTCATCCTGACAGCAGTCTGCGTGAAGCAGCATTATCCAAATTTGAAAGCTATGTCCGTCATGCTCGTTACTTTGGCGCGACGATGGTAGCGACAGAAACGGGTAATGTACTGCCGGAGATTCGTTATACGCCGGAGAATTTTACCGACGAAGCGTTTAATGACATGGTTCAAGTCATCCGACGACTAGTGAAGGTTGGAGAAGAACAGCAGATCCTAATCGGCATTGAGCCGGGCTTGAATCATCCGCTTTATTCGCTAGAGCGGGTAGAGCAATTAATCCAACAGATCGATTCAGATTATTTAGGGATCATTTTAGATCCGACGAATCTGATTACCAGCGAAACCTATCAAAATCAAGTGGCTTTGGTCAAACAAGCCTTTGAACGGTTTGGCGAAAAAATCGTTGCGGTTCATTTGAAGGACTATCAGGTTCAAAAGGATCAAATCGTCCCAGTTAATTTAGGGACAGGGTTGATTGATTATCCAGCAATTTGTCGCTTGATTGCCAAGGAAAAACCCGGATTGTTTGTTGTTTTGGAAGAGACCAAGGATCAAGCGATTCACAAAGCCGTTCAATTGATTGAACAGGTATTATAGAAACATTGTGATTGAAAAAGGAGAATGTTATGATCAAAAAAGCGATCAGAATGAACCTATATCCTGGAGCGAAAGCAGAATATCAGAAAAGGCATGACGAATTGTGGCCGGAGATGCGAGAAATGCTGAAGGAACATGGAGCGTTAAGCTATTCTATTTTCTTAGATCCAGAGAGTAATCAGCTTTTCGGCTATCTTGAAATCGAGGATGAAGAAAAGTGGAAGCAAGTTTCAACTACAGCCATCAATCAGAAATGGTGGACGTATATGAAAGATCTAATGGAGACAAATCTAGATGATTCACCTGTTAGTTTTGATTTGGAACCGGTATTTGAATTGTAAAATAAAAAGTCGAATTCAGTTGAAAGATTTTCTTTCAGCTGAATTCGACTTTTTTAGTTTAGCGCTTTTTCCGCCTCTGTTTGAGCCATTTTCGCTGTTACGTGTTCATCGATTCGCAAGAACGGCAAGTAGATAAAGACACTGACTGCAATAATGATGATTTGTAAAACGGCGGCGCGCCAATCACCACCCGTTGCGAGAAAGCCTGAAATCACTGGCGGTGTGGTCCAAGGGATTTGGACAACCACGTGATTGATCAAACCTGCAGCTGTCGCGAAATAGGCTGTTACTAGTGAGAAGATCGGAGCCAAGACGAATGGAATGATCAGACTTAGATTAAATACGATCGGCAGACCGAAGATGATCGGTTCGCTAATATTGAACAAGGCAGGTGTGACAGATAATTTCGCAAAGTCTTTATAATCTTTCCGGCGACTAAAAACGAAAATCGCGATCAGTAAGGCAATCGTGTTTCCAGAGCCACCCATTACAGCGAAGGTATCTTTGAAGGCCATATTAATAATATGCGGGATTTGCTCGTTATTCGCATAGGCAGCCATATTTTCCTGCATGTTTTGTAATAAGAATGGATCAAGTAATGAACCAGATATCACGGCTTGGTGAATCCCGAAGCCAAAGAACAAGTTGGCAATTGATGTAATCAGGACAAAGCCAGGTAAACCAGTGGTGATATGACTCAAAGGACCTGTGATGGCTTTTGTAATCAGACCATTGACATCCATATTGAACAATTGATTAACACCAAAGGAAAGAATCGCAAATACTGTGACAGTAATCATGATCGGAATCAAGACGTTGAATGATTTCAAAACAGCTGGCGGAATATTTCCCGATAATTTGATTTGCAGCTTTTCATTTGTGGATAGTTTGATGAAGAGTTCCGTCGCTAATAAACCAACAAAGATACCAACGAACATGCCAGAGGCACCGGTATGTGAACCGGGAATAACGCCAGTCACTTCAATCGCTTTTTTGGCATTTTCCGGTGTAAACATGGTTTTCATCGGTGTCAAAACGATGAAAGTTGAGATCGATACTAAGACAGCTGCAATATGATTGCTATAATTTCTGCTGACACACATATGATAAGAAACTGCAGCGACAACTAATAGTGTTGTGATACTTAGGGTACCATTGGCGATTGACATGCCGATCACTTGAATTTTCATCAGGGTTGCTGGATTGATGATTTTCCCCATGAAGCCGGTGGGTTCTAAGATAACGTAGTTGATCAAGGTTACGAAACCAGCTAACATCATGAAGGGCATGAATGTAGCAAAAGCGTCACGCAACGTTCGCATGTGGATCTGATTTCCTAGCTTGGTCGCGATAATCCCGAAGCGTTCAAAGAGCTGTTCCTTTTTATTTGTTTTCTCCACGATAGATTCTCCTTTTTTGTAGAATGCTAGTTTGATCTTTCTCTCAGTATCCTGCGAAAAAAGGAACTGCATCCTTATGTTTTGGTTGTAAGCACTTACCTTGATTACATAATAAAACGGATCGGCGATAAAGTAAATACCTTTTTATAAAAATATATATCTTTGATTTATAAAGTGACAAAAAAAGAGCTGAACACTCAGCTCAAGGAATCAATTCTCTACAAAAACAGCTTCAAAAATAAAGTCCTGGTACAAATGTCGCGTAATTGAGTATTCAAAAGGTGTGCCATTTGCTAAAGAAACACTCTTTTCAATCTCAATCATAAAATCGCCAACATCGATCCCTAAGATTTTGGCATCGAATTCTGTCGCAAGGACACCCTTCATCCAAACGTGAGAGGCGTTGATCTCTAAATGTAGTTCATCACGAATGTAGGAATAAACGGATTTTTTTAGATGCTTTGGTACCAACCCAGGGATAATGGAAAGGGGCATAAAGGTTTGTTCTAATGAGTAAGGTTGCTGATCTACAAAGCGGCTGCGAACAATATTATAAATATAGTCCTTTTCGTCTATTTGCAGCATTTCAGCAACTTTTTTAGAAGGCAACTCAATGGAAAAAGTATGAATCTCTGAATCCACATGCTCTTCACCCACGACGCTCATGAGTCCTTCACTAGGTCCGAAAACCTTTGAATTATCGATCGGCTTGCGTAATACTTCGGTACCAAATCCACTTCGGCTATGTAGAACGCCTTCTGAAACAAGCATATCCAACCCTTTTTTGACGGTTAACTTACTCGTATTGTACAGCTTCGCTAACTCAGTACCTGCTGGCAGCTTCTCCCCAATCGCGTAGGTACCATCCTCAACCTTTCGTTTTACATCTAGATAGACCTCCATATATTTTGCCTTTTTCTTCATAATTACCTCCCTTAACAAACGATTAAAGATATAAATAATTATATACTTTTACGAGGTTTTAGCAATGCTTTCGTTGTTAAAAGAATTATTTAATTTTAAAAGTATATTCTTTTGATTAAAAAACTATTTCATTTTTTAGTAAGCGATGTTATGATGAATGAGCAAACAAGAAAACCTGCCTTTAAGCTGCCAATTCTACTTCGTATACTTAGAACGAGATGGCGTGAAAATGGGCTTCACTTTTAATCGGAACGAGGAGGACGACAATGAATAAACAGCAATTAACTTTTCCAACGGACTTTTGGTGGGGATCAGCCTGGTCAGCCGAACAATCAGAAGGTCGCGGGGAAACAGGAAAAGCAGAAACCGTTTGGGAACGCTGGTATAAGGAGCAACCCTATCGCTTCTATCAAGGAATTAGTTCAGAAACAACCACCGATCATATCCATCGCTACAAAGAAGATGTCCAGCTGATGAAGCAAACGGGACACAATTCTTTCCGTGTGTCGATCTCTTGGGCACGGATGTTTCCAGCCGATGGTGTCGGTGAGGTCAATCCCAAAGCGATTGAATTCTATCGCGATTTATTTACAGAAATGAAGGATAATGGCATCAAAGTCTTCGCCAACTTGTATCATTTTGATATGCCGGCAGCGTTACAAGATAAAGGCGGCTGGGAATCACGGGAGGTCGTGGATGCGTATGTACATTTCGCGGATACGTGTTTTAAAGAATTTGGCGATCTGGTTTATCATTGGTTTACCTTCAATGAACCGTTGGGGCCAATTTTAGGTTCCTATTTGGAAGATTTTCATTATCCAAATATCATTGACTTCAAACGAGGGGCACAGGCTGCCCACTTTACGATTTTGGCTCATGCTAAGGCGATTGCGACCCATAAAAAACATAAGCTTACGAGTAAGATCGGCGTCATTTTAAATTTAAGTCCGACCTTTCCACGTAGTCAAAATCCAGCAGATGTGAAAGCCGCAGAGATTGCTGATCTCTTTTATGTGCGGAGTTTTTTAGATCCGATGGTCAAAGGGGTGTACCCTAAAAAATTAATTGATTTACTGAAGGAATACGACCAGCTACCGGTTGATTATACGGAAGAAGACTTAGCATGTATCAAAGAAAATACGGCGCAAATTCTAGGCTTGAATTATTATGAGCCAAAGCGGGTGAAGGCTCGTCTAACTGCGATTAATCCAAAAGGGCCATTTTTACCAGACTGGTTCTTTGAAAATCATGTGATGCCAGGCCGCCGTATGAACGAATACCGCGGCTGGGAAATCTATGAAAAAGGCATTCATGATCTATGCATGGATATCAAGGAAAACTATGGCAACATTGAAGCCTTTATCTCGGAAAATGGCATGGGCGTCGCCAACGAAGAACGCTTTATGGATGAAACAGGTCAAGTGATCGATGATTATCGCATCGAATATATTCAAGATCATTTGGCTTATCTATGGAAGGCAATTAATGATGGCTGCAATATCAAAGGCTATCATCTATGGACCTTTATTGATTGCTGGTCATGGATCAATGCCTACAAAAATCGTTATGGTTTAGTCTCACTTGATTTACCAACACAAAAACGTACGATCAAAAAAAGCGGGGAATTCTACAAACAGCTCAGCGATCAAAATGGTTTTGAGTATGATGTGGATCGCTTAATATAACAAACGGAAAAACCAATCTGAAAAGGTTGGTTTTTTATATGGAATTTGTTTTTAGTTTCATAGTATAGTCGCCCAAGTTTTTTTTTATTAAACAAGCGACAAGTAAGAGAAGCAATGAATGAGTCGAAAAATGGACTATTAACCGAGCAGAAGAAATAGCAAACCCACTATCCAAACTGGAAAGCGGGTTTTTTGCAAGAAATTATTATTTAAACGGTTCCTTTCGCATAAAAGAAAATGGCGATTTGCTGATTTTTCCATACTCGTCGGCTCTCAGATAGTCGACCTCAACATGAGGATAGGCATTTAACTCTGCTATATGATCCTTCAATATCGGAACTAATAACAACAGATCAATGTCAATTTCACGCAGTAACTGTCTGGCTTGTGCCAATGTTGCAGGATGCCAGTCATAATCAGGATAAAGGTTCGAAATGTTTTTAAGCATATCCGCAGTGGCATAGTCTGTTGCAATAAAACCCCAATCATCAGCTTTTTCGGATATATAGCGGTGAACAACAAGCAAGGCTTTTTCCATAAATTTTTCCTCAGATCCGTTCTTTTTTACTATTGTAACCAGTAACTCAATCGGTCTCAAATGAAAAATGTTTGTAAATTGTATTCTTTCAGGGGATTTCTAGTAAAAGCTGCGCCCTAATAGAGCAAACGATCTATATAACAGAATAAAAGTGTAAAAATAGAAAATATCTTCTCAAAAGGACTAATTTTTTTAAGGGATTGTCAAAGGAATACAGGACTGTATAATTCTAGTTGTAAGCGGAAACAAAATGAGGGGCTATAATGGAAAAACAAATCGTAAAAATCTTACCTTTTTTCGAAGCACGTATTTGGGGCGGCAAACGGATGCTGGAAGCCTTCAATTATCAGACAGATATTTATCCAATTGGTGAGGTCTACAATGTAGTGGCTTTGCCGGGAGCGGCGGATTGTCCAGTTGCTGATACCGATCTGACACTTTCTCAGCTTTATAAAGAATATCCTGATTGGTTCGATTGTGAGACGGAGGAGCTGCCGATTCGCGTGAATTTATTAGATCCTTTAGCAGATTTATCTGTTCAGCTCCATCCAGACGATTCCTATGCCATGAAACACGATCACTCGCGTGGAAAACCAGAGGCTTGGGTGATCCTAGATACGCCCGCGGATGGCAAAATCGAGTTTGGGCACCATGCGAAAACTAAGGAAGAATTTGCTGAATGGGTCCAGGCTGGAGAATGGGGAAAGCTGTTGAAATACTTGCCAGCCAAAAAAAATCATTTTATTGATATTCCGGCCGGGACGTTACATGCCATCAATCGCGATGTCTTGACCTACAACATTTCCCGTAACGCCGATTTGACCTATCGACTATATGATTATGGACGAGTCGATCCGAATACAGGAGAAGAAAGAGAATTACACATCGATAAAGTATTAGAAAATGTCTTAGTTCCTGATACTTCAGAGGGCTTTGTTTGGATTGAACCTTATCAACGAAACGGCTGTGAAATCACTGATTATTGGGATGAACCAGGTTTATACAGTTTGAGTCGGATCAAAACAAAAGAACAGGGAACGTATCGGCTTAAGCGTTTTGCTTTTATCACAGTAGTAGATGGAGTGGGCACGGTAAATGAGGTTCCGATTTCAAAGGGAGAAACAGTCTTAATTCCGGCGGGGATCGAGCACTTGGAGTTTACCGGGGCCTTAGATCTATTCGTGGCGAGCTATAAAAATAAGGAGGCATAAGATGGAAACGAAGGAAGTTGCCTACACAGCAGCAATAGAGCTGGCAGAAACGTTGAAAAAAATTGATCAAGAACAGATAGATCAATTGGTAATCAGTATCAAGCAAGCGAAGCGGATTTTTATATCAGGGGCTGGCCGTTCCTTGTTAATGCTGAAGGGGTTGGCGATGCGTTTAATGCATCTGGGGTATGAGGTCTATGTAGTGGGAGAAGTGACAACGCCAGCATTTTTACCCGATGATCTATTGATTCTTGCGAGCGCATCAGGTGAGACCGCTTCTTTGATTACTACTGCAAGCAAGGCTGGGGAAATCGGCGGCAACATCATTAGCTTGACCGTTTTTCCCGAATCAACTTTAGCCAAATTATCTGCGAGTATTATTCGAATTCCTGCTTATACCGACAAGCTGCCTGAAAGCAAGGAAAATCAAAAGGGAATTTTGCCAGGCGGAAGTATGTTTGAAGAAGCAGTTCTATTACTGTCGGATTCCTTGATTGTTGAGTTGGCAATAGAACAAAAAGTTCCGACTGATCGAGCATTTGAAAAACATGCAAATTTAGAGTAAGGGGGAAAATAAATGAAATTACAACTAGCAATCGACGAATTAACTCTTACCGAAGCGTTGGAGGTTCTAAAAGAGATTCATCCCTATATAGATATTGTCGAAGTAGGAACACCGTTTTTAATTGATGCCGGTCGTGAAGCTGTTCGTCAGATCAAAGCGACCTATCCACAGCTTGAGGTTTTATGCGATGCCAAAATCATGGATGCTGGCGCCTATGAAGCGCAGTTGGCATATGATGCCGGTGCTGATTATGTGACAGTTTTAGGCATCACTGATGATTTGACAATCAAGGGTTGTGTTGAGCAGGCTCAAAAGCAAGAGCGGCAAGTCATGGTGGATTTGATTTGTGTGGAGAATTTTGCTAAACGGGTGCCAGTTATCGAAGCATTAGGTGTGGATATTATCGCAGTCCATACAGGAGCGGATCAGCAGCAGGCAGGTCGAACGCCGTTGGAGGATTTGAAGGAATTGAAGCAATACGCAAAAGCTGTTCAAGTAGCAGTTGCTGGCGGAATCAATGCTGAGACTATCGGAGATTATGTAGCGTTAGAGCCAGATATTGTGATCGTCGGCAGTGGGATATTGAAGGCGGATGATCCGGTGGCAGCGGCGAGAATGATCAAGGAAGCACTGAAATAAATTATTATTATGGACAAAACAAGTTTGTTAAATGGACATAAAAAAGTTGATTTGAAAGAAAAAACAAAGGAACCGCTGCCAATAATTAATGATACAATAGAACTCGAGAACATCGGGCACGCGAAATTCGTGACCTTGTATGTTGAATAAATCTAAATGATTGTGAGTGAAGCTTAGTGGAAAAATTATTTGGCGGGATCGAGGCCGGCGGAACAAAATTTGTTTGTGCAGTGGGAAATAATGATCTGGAAATCGTGGAGCGGGTCAGTTATCCGACGACTACTCCAGAAGAGACGATGGCATTAGTGATCAGCTTCTTCAAGCAGTATGAAGAGCAATTAGTCAGTATTGGTGTGGGGTCATTTGGGCCGATCGATATTCATCGCGATTCAAAAACTTATGGTTACATTACGTCAACACCAAAATTGGCTTGGCAGAATTTTGATTTTGTCGGCACTATGAAAAAAGAGTTTGACTTACCGATTGCTTGGACGACCGATGTGAACGCAGCTTGTTACGGCGAATATGTAAAGGGTCGCGGCGATGGCGTGAACAGTGTCGTGTATTATACGATCGGTACTGGCATCGGCGGCGGCGCGTTGCAAAAAGGCAATTTTATTGAAGGCTTCAGTCATCCAGAAATGGGTCATGTGTTAGTAAGCCGCAATCCTGAAGATGATTTTGAAGGAAGCTGCCCTTTCCACGGACATTGTTTAGAGGGGATGGCGGCAGGTCCAGCGATCGAAAAACGTTTAGGACGCAAAGGTCAGGACTTAAGTGAAGACGATCCATATTGGGATATTGAAGCAGATTACATCGCACAATGTGCCTACAATACGACCTTGATGTTCTCACCAGATGTGATCATCTTCGGCGGTGGTGTGATGCAGCAGGAGCATTTAGTTAAAAAGGTTCGCGCGCGTTTCAAGGAATTAGTGAATGATTATGTAAAAACACCTGAATTAGAAGATTATATTGTGACACCAAAGCTTGGTAATAATGCCGGAACAATTGGCTGTTTAGCTTTAGCCAGAGAAGCGAAATTACATTCATAATAAAATAAGCTCCGTCAACTCGCTCTTAGTAAGCTACTGAGCGAGTTGGCGGAGTTTTTTTAAGTGCGTATTCCTTCTGATTCATTTTGAGAGTTGCTATAATTTAGATAGAAATCGAACGGAGGACGTACGATGAAGGAGAATTATTTCTTAAAATTCGAAAAAGCGATCAGTACGGTCGTGGATATATTATTAGCTGTATTGATAATTGTTGTTGTCATTGTCATGGGGGAAGGCATCATCAATATGATCATGCACGTGATTCCATTGAACAATGTATCGGAATTGACCCTCTTGATTGATGAAATCGCGACGCTGTTCATTTTATTGGAAGTCATATTGATGCTGCTGCGTTACATCAAGGAAGGGCATCATATTCCTGTACGTTACCTGATTTTAATCAGTATTACCGCCATCCTGCGGGAGCTATTACTGGCTCACGGAAACGGAACGAATTCTTTGTTATTATCTATCTCGATTTTGGTTTTGGTGGGTGTCTTATTCATTTTGGAAAAGGTCAAGGCCTTTCATAAGGGTGATAGCCGCATAGAAAAATAAAATGGCTTCGTACCAATATTGGTACAAAGCCATTTTTTTGATAAACAGAGCGATTTAAGCCGCTGCCGTTTTCCGTGATTTTAGAATGTATTGAATACCTGTATAGAAAATAATAACAATAACTAAATAAGTGACCATTGAAATGTCTAGGTTCATCAAAAATTGCGACGCGATGATAACGCCGGGAATCCCGCCGATCGTGATCGCCAAGGCAATTTTTCTAGAATAAGCTTTTTCACGAATGAAGTTGATACTAGCGACTGGTTGAAGTCCCGCGCATGAACACATCATGATCGGAAAAGCAGCTAATGGTGTCATTCCTAGCATGTAGACCATCGCCATACATGGCGCATATAGCCCAACACCAACCGTCATCAAGGCACCGAATAAGAAGTTGCCGATGATACCGATGACTAATTTCACCCCGGTTAATCCCATCGCGGTATTTCCTTTACCCAATAAAGCAATGACTTCCGTTTGACGTAGCAACATCAAAATCGCTGTGATCAATAATGCCCAGCCGATCCATTTCTGAACTGCTGTTTCGGATAGCTTAGTAACATATCTTGATCCGAACCAAGAGCCGACGATCGCCGCTAAGATTAAGGCGACTAAAGTCAACGCATCAACTTTGATAACTGTGACGAAAATCACAGCTTCAGTCAAGACAGGGATTGCGTGTCCGACATTTAAGATCCCCGGTAATTTTCGATCATCAGTATTTTGTTTCGTAACATTTAACATCATGGTGGTGAGTGCAAAACTCCCAATTCCGATCGTATCTGCAAAATCTGCAATGAAGCCAATAATTCCGCTAATTAGCCAATTTCCTGGACCTAAATCATCGCGATGGGTCACAACATCGCGCACAAGCATGATTGCTTGAAAGATCATCAGTCCAATTAAAATATAAAAAATAATCTGTGCCATAAATCCTCCCGTAGGTCTTTTTCTTATAATTATAACAATAAACGAAATAGAAAAACCATAAAATTCGAAAAAATTGTGATTCATTGAACGATCGCAAGAAAAAATAAGTCCGATTTAGCCTAAAAATCTAAGTATAGCTTCAAGAATTCTCGACTGGCTAACGAGAGCAAGGACTTGTTACGATAAAGGACTCCGACTTTACGAAAGACCGGATGAACGAATGGTCTAGTCTCGACTTGAAAAGCGATTCGTTGCAGAATCAATTTGGGTAAAATACTAATCCCTAAATTTTTCTCTACCATTGCCAAAATCGAATAATCATCCCATGTGCGAAATTTTATTTGTGGTGAAACCTGTGCTTTTGCTAATAATTCAGTGACGTCAGAGGTTCCTTCACGTTCTAGTAGAATAAAAGGCTGCGCTTTTAGATCGGTCACATGGACTTTTTCTTTAGCCAAAAAAGGATGCCCCTGCGGCAAAACGACCAGCTGCTCATCGTCATGGAGAAATCTTTGCTCCAAATTATGGGACGCAGGTAATCGTGAAAAGCCGAAATCAACGCGCCCCTCTAAGATCCACTGTTCGATCTCTTCGTAATCTCCCAATAATAATTCAAAATCAATCTTAGGATAGTCCTTTTGAAACGTTTCGATCGCTTCAGGCAGCCAATGAGTAGCCACACTCGAAAATGTCCCGATACGGATCAGACCTGTGTCTAAATGCCCCAGCTCCGCCAGCTGATTTTGCAAGGTTTGATATTTTTCCGCCAGCTCCTTTGCATAAGGCAACACATTCATCCCATCAGACGTTAACCGAAGGCCCGCGCGGTTGCGCTCCAACAAAGTGATCCCCCATTCTTGCTCGAGATCATGAATCATTCGACTGATTCCCGATTGAGAGTAGTTTAAAATTTTAGCCGCTTTAGTGAAGCTGCCTAGTTCAACGGTTTTAACAAAAGCGATGTATTTCTGAATGTTCATATCCATGATTGAATTCTCCTATTCATTTAAACTGACATGTGAATAAGCATTTATTGCATCTGTTTTCATCATATTAAAGATGCTAAAAATTCGTTTTTGTAATCCTTATTTCTATGATAAATTACTGCTAGTAACTATTCAATAGAAGAAGACAGCGTACACAAATGACAAGCTGTCAAAATTTACAGCTTAGAAAAAAGGAGTGAGTAAAATGGTATTAGTCAGTGAAGCCTATACATCAGTACCAGAAATAAGCAACACGCCATTGCAGGAAAAAGTCTATCAGGTCCTGCAAGAATTAGATATGGCGTTTCAGCGAGTGGAGACAGAGGAAGTCATCACGATGGAGGATTGCCAGCAAATTAATGAACGTTTAGAGATGGATATGGTGAAAACCTTGTTCTTATGTAATCGGCAAAAAACAAATTTTTATCTATTCGTCACCTGTGGCGACAAGCCCTTCAAATCGAAGGAATTCAGTCAGGCGTTGGAAATTGCTCGGGTTTCATTTGCCTCAGCAGAGCAGATGGCTGAAATGTTAGGAACAAAAATCGGTGCGGCAACAATCTTTAGTACGTTGCTGGAAGAAGCCAAGAAGGTTCAGCTAGTTCTGGATAAGGATGTCTGTGATCAAGAATATTACGGCTGCAGCGATGGCACAACGACCGGGTATTTGAAATTGAAGACCAGTGATGTATTAGATAAATTTTTGCCTTATGTTAAGCGTCAGCCGAAAATTATTGAAGTTTAAAAAGAGTACTTTATAGCAGATTCCCCAAAAAAATTGGGGTCTGCTTTTTTAATTTGACCAAGCGAACCAATAGAAATAAGAAATAGTTTGTATTATGTGGAAAAAGTTCTAATAATTCATTTCTATCTATGCTAAAATTTTGTGTATTACGTGTTAATTAGGAGGCCTTGTGGGTAAAAAAATCATATTTATAATAGTAATAGTTGTTTTATTCCTTTTCGAAACGCCTGCTCATGCTGCTGAGGACATTATGGAGATTACCAAATCAGCAGGCCACACCGATGTGTTAGAGGAAAACAAACCAAAAGCTTCGATCGTGGTTGATGGAACGAATGGTCAGATATTATGGGAAGAGAACGCTGATGTGGTCAGAGAACCCGCCAGTATCTCCAAAATGATGACGGTCTTTTTAGTTTTTGATGCCATAAAAGAAGGAAAATTGACTTTAGACACGAAAATCAAGGCAACGGAAAAGGATCAAGCTATCAGCCAATTGTACGCTATCAGTAATAATAATATTGTAGCAGGTGTCGAGTATCCTGTTAAAGAGCTATTGAAAATGGTCGTTGTGCCGTCATCGAATGTAGCGACGGTTATGTTAGCAAATGTCGTTTCAAATAATCGTGCGGGGGAGTTTGTCGAAAAGATGAATGAGAAAGCTCAAAAAATCGGTATGAAGAATACTGCTTTTTATAATTGCAGCGGTGCTTCAGCTGTGAGCTTTGAGGGGCTTTATACGCCAGAAGGCTTCGATGCGAATGGCAGTAATACTGCAACTGCTCGTGATTTGGCTACAATGGTTTTTCATTTGATTAACGATCATCCAGAAGTATTGGAATTTACGAATCAGCCAAAGGTCACTGCCATGGAGGGAACGCCCTATGAAGAGACCTTTGAAACCTACAATTATTCATTGCCTGGAGCAAAATATGGTTTTGAAGGTGTAGATGGCTTGAAAACGGGTTCTGGTCCTAGCAGTGCCTTCAATTATATTGCAACGGCCAAGCGGGGAGATACTCGTTTGATTGAAGTGATCCTAGGGGTGGGCGACTGGTCTGATCAAGACGGAGAATACTATCGTCATCCCTTTGGTAATGCGTTGCTTAAAAAAGTTTTTGATGAGTATGAACATCGCTTGCTCCTACCAAAAGGAATCCACGAGATTGATGGAAAATCGATACAGCTAGCGAATGATTTTTATGGTGTAGTGAAAAAAGGTGAAAAACCAAAAGTCACGATCCAAGAAAATCGGGTGACGTTAGCCAGTCAGAAGGAGCAGCTGACAGAAGACATGCCGAAATTATCGCTGAACTATAAAAAACTAGAAACAGAAGAAAAACATTTGCCGACTACGAGAAAAGCGTCATTTTTTGATCAGGCGAAGAAGTATATTTTACCAGCTTTTCTGCTTATACTAGGACTGGCGCTGTTACTTTTTCCAGTGAAGAAAAAAACACTAAGACGGACAAGAAGCAGCTCTCGCCGTAAAGGTGTGGTGATATTCAGAATTGCTGGAATTGTCTGTATCCTTACTTCATTATTTATGATGATCTGGGAAATACTTTAGAGAATCGAAAAACAGAGTGAACCACCAAAATAGGCGAATCACTCTGTTTTTAATTTCTATCAGCAGCAATCCAATGGACAGCCTAAGCGTTCGGCGATGGCTAGTCCTGATGGTGTCTGTGCCAAGCCGGCATGACCTGTACAGCGTAGTGACGCTGGAATCATTCGTCCAACTTTATTGAAGCTTTCGATAGTTTCATCTAACGGAATAACGACATCATAGCCAGCCAGCGCCATGTTGGCAGCACCCAATGCGTTCATTCCGCACATCATATTTTTCCCAAGACAAGGAACTTCTACCCGAACACCAATTGGGTCACAGGTCATTCCGAAAACATTTTGCAAGCCCATAGATGCGGCATTAACAGCTTCTTCGATGGTTCCGCCCATTAATTGCACGAGTGCGCCCGCAGTCATACCAGAACCCGAACCACATTCCGCCTGACAGCCTGCCACCTCTGCGGCAAATGTAGCATATTCCGCAATGAAGACACCAATCATTCCCGCAGCTAAGAGCGCGCGAACCAATTCATCATGGGACTTTTTTTGATAATCACTAACAGCGATCAAGGTTCCTGGCAATGCGCCGCAGGAACCTGCCGTTGGTGCCGCAACAAAGACATTCATCGAGCTTTTTACCTCCATCAAAGCGGAGATATTTTCGATGATCTTAGCTGGCAGGTCATCACCGATCAACTTCTCACGATTGGCGCGAATTTTAGGTGCCTGTGAGCCTAGCATCCGATCTTCATAGGAAGTACCGGCCAAGCCGATTTGAATGCCGTTTTCCATAATTTCAAGAATGGCTTCCGCTTTTTTATAGACTTCTTCTTCGGAAATACTGCCGCGATGACTTTCATAGCGCAGCGCCATATCGGCCAGATCTAAATTTTCCTCTTTTGCCAGAGCAATCATCTCTTCGGCTGTTGAAAAGAGCATCTTAGGTTCCTTTTGCGACATAATAGGCAGGACAGGATCAAAGGCAATGAATCGTTCAACCTTCATCTGCTTATTCAGCCAAGCGATTTCTTTTTCAGAAATCTCCTGTTGAGTCTTGATATGCAGCATCGTTTTACCAGCTTGTTCCTTGACCACAGCTGAGCATAATTTGTCGATTTTATCTTCTAAGTCAGCTTCAGATAACACCAAAGTCTCACCGAAAAGGAGGGTCTCATAGAAGCCTCCAGTAACTTCGACAGCAAAATGATTGATCTCGGTGATCTCGATCATCCCGCCGCCAACAGAAAGAGCAGTTACATCTAGTTCTTCGCCCAGATCTGTTTTGACTGTCATTTTATAAGTGTTAGGATGGTTGTTTTCGTAAGGAATCACACGGAAAACAATTTCCATACCATCCGCTTCAGCAATTTCAAGAGCACGTGTCAACCGATTGTCCGTCGGGTCCATTCCCAGCAAGCCCCCAACTAGACCGATATCGGAGCACTGCGTAATATAGCTTGCAGCTAACGAACCCTCTGGATCAAAATCTGCCTGAAAATAGATGATTTTTCCAACGACCATCTGCCGCAGTGCACGTCCAATCCGCACCGAGGCTGCTGTATGGGAACTTGAAGGACCGATCATCACCGGGCCTAACACATCATTAAAAATACTGGCATGTTCTTTCATTCGCGTCCTCCTTAGAAATCCGCTTTGATATAAACATCCTCACCTGCGATTTCGTCACCGATTACGTCTTTCCACTTGTCTGCTTCAATCTCCTTGAATGACACCGAGACAACATTCGGGGTACAACCAAGTTCCTTCACCACGAAATCTTGCAATTTTTTAGCAAAGTCCTGTTTTACTTCTTCCGAACGACCAGGGTACATTTTGACTGATAAATGTGGCATGTTTATTCCTCCTTATTAGTTTTAACGTATTAATTTTTCGTGGAAAAATTATTCCGATCCGAATGGCGTATACCATCCAACTAAGTAATTCAGCTTTTAATTGATGCGGGCATCGTTGCTGTCTCACTGGCTAAGCGGGCTGCGAGAAGTTGGACTGGGCCTCCTTATTTCTATTTTTTACGACCATTCTGTTCCGATTTTTTCTTCCAGCGCACGTTCATAGATTTTTTGGGCAGTGACGAGATCCTGAGCGCCGATCCCAACAGTTTTAAAAACGATGATCTCTTCGTCATTTTCGCGACCGCCAATTTTTCCCATCAGCACCTCTCCGATGTCTCCGGTAAAATCGTCCTTCGTAATTATGCCGTCTTCTAGTGGTATCAAAATATCACCGGCTTCGGATAGCACCGCCTCTTCTGAATCAAAATAGAGCTTGCTGGCGCGTTCTAAAATTACCGGGTCCATTTCCTGCATATGCGGTTGATAAGAACCTACGCAACTGACTGTGGCACCTGCCTTGACTTTACTGCCATCAAAAACTGGCGAAGTGGCTGGGGTAACAGTGATGATCAGATCGGCATCATTAATCGCTTCATCTGAAGTTTCCGCTGGCAAAATTTGAGTCCCATAGTCCTTCAGCTCTTCATTCATTTGCTTAACGAATGCTTTTGTTCGCTCAGAATTTTGGTCAAAAACGTGGACCGTCTCTAAATCCCGGGCACAAATCATCGCCTCTAATTGAGTCGCGGCTTGTCCACCAGTTCCGATCAGTGCACCTTTTTTAGCATCTTTTCGACCCAAGACATCAAAGGCAACCCCAGATGCGGCACCAGTCCGTAGCTGAGTAACAGTCACGCCATCTAGTAGGGCGCTGACATAACCTGTCTTGCCATCTACTAACAGCACTTGAGCTGGGGCAGAGGCTAAACCTTTATCAATATTGTCAGGGAAAATATTGATGATTTTTAGGGCAGCTGCATCTAAATCAGGTGCGTAAGACGGCATGAATAGGAATGTGCCATTTTGTTTTTCCGAAACGATCTGTGTTCGCAACGGCACATCTGTCTTACCCTCACTAAATAATTGGAAGGCCACCTTGTCTGCTTCAATGGCATCCTTCATGGTAAATACTTGTTTGATATTTTCACGAGATAAAAGTAGCATAAAAACCTCCTTAACGAATTTTCTTTCACACCTAAAAGTATAAGCGATTACAATAACGGTTTCAAAGGAATTTCAAGAATTTTCTTTTATTCTAGCTACTACTTTGCTGATAAGATTATGGCTGAGTTAAAAAGCTGGCGCTGAAGCGACCTTTAGCGACCTTGGAGGAAACATGCTGACGTACGGAGTACGAAGCACCGCCACGACGAGTAGCTGGCTGTTGGCGGACTGGAGTTAAACCTCCTTTAACTGCATTAATAGAACGATTGTAATTTTATTCAAATTTTTTAGCTATTTTAAAACATTTCACAACAAAAGAAATTACTCAAATTGTTATTGAAAAAGCGTTTTCCTTTCTATATACTTTGATTGAAGAAAGATTCACAAAGGGTGCAGGAGGTGGAAGAAATGTCAAAACGACTATGACTATGAGGTGAAAACCAACTTAGAGTATCTAAGCGAGTTCGTGTAGCATTCTTACCCTCAAAGTATTCCTGTGCTTAAAAAAATCTGATCCCATACTTTCGAAGGATAAGGGATGACAAAAATATTTGGCCCCCCTTCCTTACTGACGGCGTTTTAGAAGTATCTTCTTCGTTAATAACCTGAAGCTGTCCACTTCTGTCACAGCCTTTGTGCGGAAAAAACGAGGTGAAAGTAAAGCTATGACTCACCGATTCAACGAACCAACAAAAAATCGATCGAAAGAAGGATTTAGAAAAATGAAAAAGAGAATTAGCGGATTATTACTTATTACTTTAGCAATATTTGCCATCGTGTTGACAGGCTGTTCCAACAACGATGGAAAGAAAGATCGTGCCGAAGCGGATATTGATTGGCAAATGATTACACCAGAAAAGATGAAGGACGTTCTTGAAACAGACGATGCTGCCGATTATCAAATCATCGATATTCAACCAGAGGCAGACTATGAAAAAGGCCATCTGCCAAACTCTATCAGCGTACCAGCTTATCCAGTAGATACTGAAGAACTGGAAAAATTAGTCGTGGATAATGCTGATCAATTTAAGGATGGCGACAACCCAATCTATGTTGTCTGCCCAGGCGGTGGAAGCGGTGCGAAACGTACAATCTCATTACTCATCGATGAAGGCATCGATGAATCTCGGTTATATATCGTTGAGAACGGTGCGAAGAAATGGCCGTACAAAGACGACAATAAATTATGGGTAACAGACTAAACACAACATTCTTCAGTTAATGAATACAAAAACAGGCTCAATACTCATTTACTGAGTTTGGGCTTGTTTTTGTGTCAGTAGAAGGTTTGTATGAAAGTTTAAAAAGTTCTCTGCGAAATCTTTATATCGCTGAGAGCTTTTCATTATTACACATTTTCTCCTCTTAGCTTTTCAAAAATATAACGTAATAGACAAAAAAAGGCCATTTTGTAATCCGTGATATTAATTATCTTTTATTACTATATTAATTATATATTAAATTTACAGACGTTTTAATTCTTATATATAACTGATTTTATAGGATTTTCATTTACTTTAGTGATGAAAGATGTTATTTTGTTTATAGGAATATTGATAAAAAAGAACTTTATCTCATTAGAGTTGAATGTAAATGAAGAGCTGGAAATATAGAAAGAACGGATTTATCAGGTTGCTTATGAAACAAGCCTAATATATATGAATAGTTGATAGATGATGAAATTAAGATGAGGTGGAAAATCAATGCTAATAAAAATGGAGGCTTTGCCAAAAATTGAAGAGAAAGTTGAAACATTATTGGGCACTCGCCTGTCAGAGTATTGCACGGTAAACATCATGCACACAGACTTTGGCAGCGACTTTTACTGTGTGCTTCCGCCAGATGAAGCAGATGATCGAAAGGAGTTTTATGTTCAATACCGAGAATTGGAAAGAGTTGCAGATAAGGATGACTATTTATCCCTGCGATTAAAAACAGCAACAGTCCGAAGATGGTTTAAGAAAAGGTGCTTAACCTTTCTTTTTTATGTTGATCTTGCTCATGATGATATTTATTGGATTGATCCATTTGAACAACTCTTTGAAAAACTAGAGCAGCTTACGCCGAATCAGGAAGCGGTGGTCTTTGACATTCCTAAAAAAAATCTACTCTCAAAGAACGCCAGAGAATTTCCAAGTGAATTTTTTGAACGCATGGAGAAGTTTGATAATTATCTATTCAATGGGACCTTAGATCGGATCAGCCGAGATATTGAAACCTTTACGGAAAAATCTTTATTTTCAGAGGAGTTGCTAGTCGATGAGAAGGAGAATTCTATAACGATTAAGTATAAAAGTGTCTCTTTAGAAGCTGATTTTCCTAAAAATGATCAGGATGGTAACTGCTCGATCACATTTGCGCGGCTGTTGAAGGTGTCAGATCCAGGGGTTCATTTGAATCACAAGGAAATATTGGGATTATTCTATTTCGGCAAGGAAACTGATGCACGCTTAGGAATGCGGAAATACATTGGATTATATCTGGAGGATTTGGGACAGTATTTTGTTGATTTTGGAAGCAGTGTCGCTTATTTGTATCAGCATGAAGTAGACGAATTAGGCGTGGTAGTTGATACATTTATAAAAAAATATGTTGCGAAGATTACAGATTTCCTAAAAGATCTGCAATCCTTTGCTTTTGAGCCCTATTACGGCGATTATCGAAGGTTTAAGCTGATGCAGCTAGATGTGGAAATGTGGGAAAAAGTTCGGGAACATGTCCAGAAGTACCAAACAAATAATGGAGCGTATGAAAATGGCTATATCTTCTCGCCTTATGCAGATACCAATCAAATCGGTGTCGATGACGATCAAGGCAGAGAGTTATTCAGTGTTTATGGATATTATAAACAATCCGACATGGACCTGGAGAAGCTAGTCGTAGATGTGGTCTGGGAGTATATTGACTACTCTACATCTGGTATTGAGGCTGGTCAGACATACAATGTCGCGGATACGTATGCCTTTTTTATCAATGAGCTGCTGCCTAATTTCTTTACTAATGAGCAGACGATCAAGAAAAGAAAACTCTTTCGAACGAAGCTGGTGAAGGTCTATAAAACACAAACTAAAGAAGAAATCGAGAAAAAAATCTTTATCCCAAAATATAAGCTGACCCAATATCCGAATGGGAATGCTGAATTGGCCGAGACATTCCGCTACTTATCAGATTATTTGAAGGCACAAGAGTTTTATGCTTTTGACCCTATAGCGTTTGAAAACCTGTTGGAGGGATTTGACAATCTGTTAAGAGCTGAATTAGCAATCGGCGGGGAGTCTTCAAAGTCTTGGTATCAAGAAAAGAAGGAGGATCTGTTGAAGGATGTCAAACAGCTAAAGCTTGATCAGGAAAATGATTTTCCTAGCGATGGGTATTTTCTTGCGAACACCTTCAGTAAGCTTGAGGCGATTGTCAGTCATTATAAAGGTTCCTTTGATGGAAAAAGAATTCAAGAAAGTGAGCTGCTCCGAGAGTTTGCTGATTTAATTGCTGAATACAATGAAGATCGATTGATCCGATTGTTGCTTAGTTAATAGAATTTATAGCCTTGTAAGAAAGACGGGAAGTGGTAATCCACTCAGCGAATGACAGTCAGAGTTATACTTTCATATCACTGAAAGATATTTTTAGATGCGATGTGGATTACATGAATAAAAGCAGAATAGCCAAATAGATACACTTGCGAAGGATTTCGTAGGTGTATTTTTACTTTTTGTTTAGTAAATAGATAAAATGCTATGCGTTAGCTGCTGCTATTTCCACTTACGAAAAAGAAACGAAGCAAATCCAAAAATACAAGTGGTAATAAAAAGGATAAATAAAACAATTTTTATAATGGTAGAAAAGTCCATGAACATCGCCTCCGATAATTCAAACTATACCATAAAACGGTGTTATATGTGAGGTTTTACTGTATTTTATGCGATAAAAGAAGTTATATAAAACCTATTTATTAATGACAATTTTTTTGCTGAAATGAAAGCTTTCACAGGGAGTGGACAGATTTTTCTTTTGCGTATCTTACAGTAAAAGAACTTTGATAGCGATTTTTCGCCATGTTATAATGTAGGCGAGAAATCCTGCTATCTGAAAGGCAGGAAAACGATGCAAAAATACTTACCGACCAACGATCTACTTTTTCGCAAACTTTTTAGCTCAGAAGATTCCCAGCACATTCTCAAAGCCTTTATCAAAGACCTAATCGGCATTGAATTCAAGACACTAACTCCTACAGTCACTTACCATATCGACAGTTATATAAAATCCTACGAAGAAAATGAACAATCCGAATTAAAGCGAACTGAAGTCGATGTCTTAGCAATCGATGAAAATGGTGCTCATGCCACGATCGAATGCCAGATACAGTCTCATGACTACTTTCATGAGCGGGTGATTTTCTATTTAACCGAAGCTTACCGTTCGCCATTTGGGGCGATCGAAACAAAGGAAGCTGAAAAGAAGAACAATTTTTCAAGTCTGTGTCCAGCCTATGGAATCAATATTTTGGATTTTGATCTGTTTGATGAGAATGAGCAAGCTCTGCAGCTGTTTCGTTTACTAAATGAAGAAACCCATCGTCCATTTCATAATCGAAAATCACAGGAACTGCTGCTTTTATGCTTTCTCAGCCTGAAAAATAAGAATATCGCCAAGCAGCATCCTGCTTGGCATTGGTATTATTTCTTAAAAACGGGAGAAACAACTGATCAGGCGCCAGATTATATCAAGGAAGCCAAAGCCAGAACCGATTTTTTAAACCTAGAAAGCGAGGAACAAAAAATGATTATGCGAATTGATAAAGATAAAGCTGTTAGCGATGCGATTCTATCTACGAGGTTTCGAGAGGGACGTGAAGAGGGAATCGAGCAAGGAATAGAACAAGGAAAAAGACTAGTAGCTCTTGAATTGCTAAAAACCGGGAATACGATTGATTATGTATCGAAGGTAACAGGATTGGATATAAAAAAACTTAAAAAGTTGAAAAACGAAGAAGAGTAGTATTATGAACGTGCTATGCAAAAACGGATTCAAAAGCAAATCCTATTTATCAAATTTTTTACAATAAAGATTCTTACTAATAGAACGGTGCTTGTGATACTTAAATAAATCGCAGGTGCCTCCTTCCATATACAAGCTTGAGAAAACTCATAGATTTCTGTCTTCATGAAATAATTATGAAGCAAACTAGATGTTCAAAAAATTGATGAGCCAATATCGAAATCTATTAGTAAAGTAAAAAGTATGCGTGTTATTATAAGTTCATAGCTGAATGGGATAGTTACGAAGAATTAATAATGAAGTAGGTAAAGAGAGTTTGCTTTTCGATTATTAGGCATAGTAAGCGAATTTTACACGTCATTATCAAAAATGAAGATTCCGTGGTTGAATGTTGAAAATGCACACACGCGCTAAAAAGCATCAAGAATCCCAAAAATTAGCTTATGAAAGCCAAAAATACGTATAGTTATCTGATGACGCACCATTGATCAAAACGAATGTATTAAAAATCTATCGTCTCACCAGAAGACAATTATCAATTTTTAGAGGTATTGCATCATTTGTCCCAGACTGAAACAAAGATTCTCTTCATTTTGATTCAAGCTGGGAATAAAGTCGTTACACGAGAAACGATTTGTCATCAAATCTGGAATGAAGAAGTTAATAAATCACATCTAGCGTCCTTATCCAGTACGATTACACGAATCAAGAATAAGTTCCAGCAAACGAATTTGACCCATAAAGCGATCCAAACACTTTGGGGGAAGGGCTATCGAATCAATCCAGAACTATTGGATCGAATTCAAAAAAACGAAGCGTTGCATACGTTAGTTTCGAATGGGTAGAAACGAATACAGATCATAAAGAATCAGGAAGAAAAAACTGATTCTTTTTTGCCTATAATTGTAATAGATTCATCAATCTGACGATATCTCAAAAAAATTAGAAATAGAATTTGTTGATAAATAGAGAATAAATCAAAAAGAGACATAGCAAAAAGCTCTATTGAAATTTTTAATGGCTTACAATGAAATGCCTCTTATTTTTTTGTTTAAAACTCAAAAAATAAAAAGAAAATACGAAAAATATTTGAATATTTCGTGAATAATTGCTACCATCTTCTTTGTAAGCGTTTTTAAAAAGAAGGAGATGAATTTATTGAGGAAGTCGAATTTAGTTAAAAGTGCAGTCACATTATTTACAGTCTTAGGTTTCACCTTGCCATCAGGGTTTGCGGCAGCTGAAACAATCAATACAGAAGCAACAAGTACGCAGATTAGTAGTACAAGTAACGAAAATTCTATCAGTGAAGTAAATAGCGAAACCAGCAGTCAGACGACAGGGGCCGATTCGACTGTTGAAGCAACAGTTGAAAGTAGCTCAGAACTAGACAATGAACCAAAAAGTACAGCTACTGTCCCAATTCAATTGCTGGGAATTAATGATTTTCATGGTGCTCTGAGTACGACGGGGAGTTATTATGATGCTACAGGCAATAAAACGTCTAATGCTGGTACCGCTGCATTGTTATCCGGCTACTTTAATCAAGCAGAGACTGCTTTTAAAGCTCAGAATAATACAGGAAAAACGTTACGTGTTCAGGCTGGTGATATGGTCGGAGCAAGTCCAGCAAATTCAGGCTTACTGCAGGATCAGCCGACAATGCGAATTTTAAATCAAATGAAATTTGCTGTTGGTACGTTAGGAAATCATGAATTTGATGAAGGTTTAGGAGAGTTTAATCGAATTTTGACGGGAACTAAACCAGATCCTAGCTCTGGCTTTTTACCGATCGTTAAGGAATACAACGAAGACTATTCTCAAGACGAGTTAAAAGGCGGTTTTGATTTAGTTATAGCGAACGTACACGAAAAAGACGGCTCTATTCCTTATGGCTGGAAACCATATACGATTAAAAACGTCGGTACTGCTGCTGAACCAATTAACATTGGTTTTATTGGAGTAGTGACTACAGAAATTCCTAATCTTGTATTAGCGGAACATCATAAAGATTACACGTTTACTGATCCAGCCGAAGAAATTGTCAAATATTCTAAAGAACTTGTTGATCAAGATGTAAACGCAATTGTTGTCCTTGGTCATACGCCATCGGTGCAAGGATCTGGTGAAACGGTAAGCGGGGAAACTGCTGAGATCATGAATAAAGTCAAACAGACCGATCCAGACAACAGTGTTGATGCCTTCTTTGCGGGACATAATCATGTTTATACAAATGGTGTAGTAGGAAATACACGGATCGTTCAATCGACTTCTCAAGGGAAAGGCTATATTGACTTGCGGGGAGAATACGATCCAGCTACTAAAGATTTTGCTTCGACACCAAAGGCAACGGTCAGCGCTGTTGATCCGACTAAGGGAATTGCGAAGGATGCTGCTATAGAAGAAATCGTAGCGGATGCGGACACGCGTGTTGCACAAGTAACGGAGCAAAAAATCGGCACAGCTGACAAAGCAGAAGATATTTCTCGTACGGTGAATGAGATGGGTGAATCACCAGTCGGCAACCTTGTGACTGATGCACAAGTCTATATGGCGAATAAAAATGGTGTACCGGTCGATTTTGCTATGACGAATAATGGCGGTATTCGTGATGATCTGAAGGTGAAGCCGGATTATTCAATTACTTGGGGAGCGGCTCAGGCAGTTCAGCCTTTTGGAAATATCATGCAGATCGTGGAGATGACCGGTCAGCAAATCGAGAATGTGTTGAATCAGCAGGATGAGAAATACTTCTTACAAGTCTCTGGCTTAAAATATACAGTTGAGAAAAACGATACTTCTTCTGTGGTTAAAGAAATGAAAAAAGCAGATGGAACACCAATCGAAGCAGACAAAACGTATAAGCTAATCATCAATGATTTCTTATACGGCGGCGGGGATGGTTTCTCTGAATTCACGAATGCTAAACTAACAGGTGCATTAGACCCTGACACAGAAACCTTTATTGGCTACATCAAGGACTTAGAAGCAAAAGGCCAAAAGGTATCGGCAGCAATTGAAGGCCGCAAAACATTGGCAACTACTGAACCAACTGATCCCGCAAAAGAAGAAACGGAAAAAATCAAAGCTGAAACAAAATTGAACGACTATCGCGAAGGGGATAAATATCTAACAGGGAAAACAATTCCGAACGGGAAAGTAACGTTCACATCAGTAAAAACGCGTGCACTGGCACAAGGAACTGCGGATAAGGATGGAAACATCAACATTGCTGTTGATCAGTTAGGGCTAAAAGAGGGTCAAGAGTTAGCAGTCACCATTGCAGGAGCTAACGGCGGGGAAGCCAGCTTCACAGTAAAAGTGTTGCCAAAAGCGACTGAACCAACTGATCCCGCAAAAGAAGAAACAGAACGAATCAAAAATGAAACCGAAGTGGATGATCTTTATGAAGGGGATCAATACCTGACTGGTAAAACTATTCCGAATGCGACAGTCGAAGTAGCTGTTGAGGAAACGGCTGCGGCTAACGTCGTTCAACCAGTGGTAGCCCGAGCAGCGACAGCAGCTCCTCAAAAATCAGGTGCGGATGGTGAATTTAAAATTGACGTGCAAGCATTAGGATTACGTGAAGGCGACCAGGTTCACCTGATTATTACCGGCGAAAAAGGCGGTAAGGGAGAGTTTTTAGTCAATGTTTTAGGCGATGCGGCAGCAAAAGAAACGGAGCAAATCAAAAAAATTACCAAATTTGCGAATATTTACGAAGGCGACACAGAGTTGACTGGAAAAACAATCGCAGATGCTACAATTGACGTTTCTGTTGAGAAGAGTGAAAAATTCGCATTAGGTAAATCGAATGAAAAAGGGAATGTTATCCTTGATATCAAAGACTTAGCTTTGAAGAAAGATCAAAAGGTGACGATTACGATCACAGGTCCAAGTGGTGGGAAAGTCGTCTTTGAGAAAACCGTTCTAGGAAAAATTGTGGCCTCCAATGTTAATACGAAAACACCAAGTAGTACAACTTGGATCGATGGTACGCTGCGAAAAGTTTATCCAAAGACAAACGAGGAAAAGCAACCGATCTTTATTGTGTTGGGAATGATTGTCTTAGGTACCAGCGGTCTAATCTACTTTAAACGAAAATAGCTGCAACTATAGCCGAGTCCAATTCTGGATTCGGCTTATTTATTAGAGATTTTTTTAGAGTTATTGTGAAGTGTTTCTCTTTCAGCTATACTCTTTATGATAACGCTTATAATTATTGGGAGGTGAAAATTTTGTTTATTTATCGGCTATGAGTTTGAGTGAAAAATGAACTTAGAGTCTCTAAGTTAGTGAGTAAACAGAATTTCCCTCCGTTCTTTGCTGCGTGATTTTCACGTTTATTTCTGCTGATCGGGCATACAGATAGTGTATGTTTCTTTTTTGTGCGCTCACACACATGTAAAGATTAAAAAAAACGATAAGGAGAACGACGATGAAAAGGTTTAAGATTGGATTAGCGATGTTAGCAGCGGTTCTAGTATTGGGAGCGTGCGGATCAAAGAAGGAAGCGGCGACGGAAAAAGAAGAGAAAAAGGATATTAAAATTGCCTGTAATCAAGTGTCTGAGAACTCGCTTAAGGCGGCGAAAAAATCAATGGAGGCAGAAGGCTACAAGCCTGAGTTTGTGGTGTTTTCAAATAATATTGAAGCGCTGCAGGCGGTTCAGGATGGCAACGTAGATGCGTCTTTCGCACAGCACGAGCCCTTCATGAAATCCTTCAATGAACAAAAGGGCGGTGATCTGGCAATGATGAAGCCGCATGTTTATTATACAGGGATCGGCCTGTATTCAAGTAAATATGACAAGATTGATGAGTTGCCGGATGGTGCGCAAATCGCCATTATGAACGACGCGATGAATCGTGACAATTCTTTACTGATGATGCAGGATGCAGGTTTAATCAAATTGAGTGATGAGAAGAAATCAGGCTATACGGCGTTGGATATTGTTGAGAATCCGAAAGATTTTAAATTCGTAGAAATTGAACAGGCACAAACGGTTCGCAGCTTAGAGGATCTTGATGCAGCGACCTGCTTCTTTACCTTTATGTTTAACTCTGGTGAGGATTACAAGGATTACTTAATTCGCGATCAGCATGCGAAGGATTTTCCGATCAGCTTGATTGTTAAGAAGGAAAATAAAGACACGGATTGGGCGAAGGCAATCAATGATTCCTTTACGACAAAAGAGAGCAAGAAGGGAATCAATGATCATTTTAAGGGAGTGTTTACTTTTTATGAGTAAATTTCAAGAGTTGGATCGGCGGTTGAACTATTTATTAGAGTTGGAGCGTAGGGTTGTAGGGATCAGCTTTTTACGAACACGGGCGGATTTTGACACCTATGAGGCACCAGCGACTAAAAAATTAGTCCCTTATTGTCGGGCAGTCCAACAGGCAACGGAAGGAATCAGTGTGAAACTGTCGATCGATAATTTTGGCTGTCCAGCTTCGGCGGTTGCGTTAGGACTGATCGAAAACGATGATTACAGTGCAAGCGGTCAAAAGCATGCCAACATGGGTGTGTATAAGGATATTGAAGTAAGTAAGGCAATCGCGGATGAGATGGTTTATTGTAAAGAACCTTCTTATGGTGTTGCGGTTGAACCGATTGATTCTTGGAAGAGTGCACCAGACGTTATTTTGATGATTACTACGCCATTTAATGCGATGCGAATCTTACAGGGGAACGCATATTTTAATGGACAGGCGAAAAACATCAAGATGACGGGGATGCAGGCGATTTGTCAGGAAGGTACCTCTTATCCTTATGAAACTGGTTTGATCAATATTTCGATGATGTGCTCGGGGACACGCTATGTGGCACGTTGGAAGGATGAGGAATTATGCGTCGGTATTCCTTACGAGAAATTTGAAAGCATGATCGAAGGACTTGAGGCAACGCTGAATCCAATGGAGCTATTAGAAAAGAAACGCAAGATCATCAAAAAAATCGCGGAGGACGAGGTTCCGGATTTTTATGAGGTTCGCAAACGCGACAATTATTTTAGAGGCGCATATCAGGGCGTGAAACGTTAGGTGTTGAGTAGATGGAAATAGTCATCGATCAGGTTAATAAAAGTTACGGCAAGCAAACAATCCTAGAGGATATTTCGCTGACGATTCCCGCGGGATCAATCATGGGAATTTTAGGAATCAGCGGAGCAGGGAAATCCACGTTGCTGCGCTGTATCAATGGATTGGAGCAAAGCCAATCCGGCAGTATTAGAATCGGTACACAGCTGTTAGAACAACTATCGGAAAAGCAATTGCGGGAGATAAAGAAAAAAATCGGGATGATTTTTCAAGGAAATTCCCTGATTGAACAAAAAACGATTTTTAAAAATGTCGCCCTACCATTGGAATGCAGCGGCTACTCTAAAGAAGCAATCAAAGAACGCGTAGACGAATTGCTGACAGAAGTTGGAATCGCCGATAAAGCGCAAATGAAACCACGGCAATTATCTGGTGGGCAAAAGCAGCGGGCGGCAATCGCTAGAGCCTTGACCATGAATCCTGAGATTCTGTTATGTGATGAGGCAACTTCAGCTCTTGATCCCAATATCACCAATGGCATTTTGGAGCTGTTGCTGAAATTGAATCAGAAGATGGGGCTAACCATCGTCGTTGTGACCCATCAAATGGAGGTTGTGAAGAAAATCTGTGATCGGGTCGCTATTTTACAGCAGGGAAAGATTGTGGAGGAAGATACGGTCCAACAGGTTTTTTTGAATAATTCTGAGATATTGCAAACAATCACGGGAGAGCAGCAGACGCAATTTGGTGTGCAGAAGGCAGACCATCGGTTAGTAAAAATCGTGACACCTTTGAAGGAGGATCTTTTTGCCTTGCTGCGACAAGCGGAAATAAAAACACCGCATTTGTTAAAGGCCACGACAGAACAATTTAAAGCGGAGACCTTGACGACACTGCTGTTATCAGTCCCTGATAACGATGTAGAGAAGCTATTGAGGCTTTCCGCTCAAGGGCATTTCAGCTGTCAGGAGGTGAGGAGCGGTGAGTAATTCGGTTTTGATCACGCAAGTACTGTTGCCTAATTTAATCAGTACACTTATCATGGTGATAGTCTCCTCATTGATTGCGACAATCATCGGCTTTGCTTTAGCGATTGTTTTAGTAATCACAAATAAAAAAGGCTTAGCGCCTAACGCGAAAGTTTATCGCCTGCTGGATTTTATCGTGAACATTATTCGTTCGTTTCCGTTTATTATTTTGATGGTGGCACTGATGCCGTTTACTCGTTCCATCGTAGGAACAACCATCGGTACTTCGGCGGCGATCGTGCCCTTGACCTTTGCGATGACGCCTTATGTGGCACGGCTGTTTGAAAATAATCTATTGGAGATTAATCCGTATACCTTAGATGCGGCAAAATCGATTGGGGCGACTCATATGCAGATTATTTTCAAGGTGATGCTGGTAGAGGCTTTTCCTAGTATGATCTCAAGCGTGACCTTGGCGATCATCTCCGTTTTAGGCTATACCGCGATGGCTGGTACGGTGGGCGCGGGTGGTCTGGGTGCTGTAGCAATTACCTACGGCTATCAAAATTTCGATAATACGATCATGTATAGCACGGTGGTTTTGCTGATTGTTTTTGTGCAGCTTGTTCAATGGATCGGCAATCTGTGCTATAAAAAAGCGAAAAAATGAATCAGTCAGAGTATGAGGAAACTCATGCTCTGATTTTTTTTGTTGTTTTAAATTGAAAAACAGCTATAGCTGAGATAGCTGTCGGTAGTAATATCAGGTATAATGAAAGAACGATATTTTTTAGGAGGAAACATGGAAAAGTCGAATCAGCTCAAATTGAATCTACAATATGTCAGTATGCAGGTTCCTTATTGGATGGGGTATTCGGTATTGGGAACGTTTACTTCGGTGTTCTTGCTGTCACGTGATTTCACGAATGGTCAGATCGGAACAGTTTTGTCGCTGGCCAATCTAGTTGCTACGGTTGTTCAACCATTCTTGGCATCCTTTGCTGATCGAATGACTCGGATTCGTTTGTCTCAATTGGCGGCAGGGATGGCGTTGCTGTTAGTCTTATTTTCCAGTATATTGCTGGTGCTACCTAAAGCGTTCTTAGTCATTGCCTTTATTTACATCCTGCTTTATACCTGTCTGGTACTTTTGCAGCCGCTAACGATTGCCATCGGAACCTTCTTTATCAGTCGCGGCTATGCCTTGAATTTTGGTGTGGCGCGGGGACTTGGCTCTTTGGCTTTTGCGGTAGCAGCGGCAATCACTGGAGTTTTGATCGAACGGTTTTCTGCAACGATTATCCTATTTCTTTTAATCGGAATTTTTCTTTTCTTTGCACTTGTAACATTAACGATTGATACGCGCAAGGATGGCGGGAAATACTCGGAGTCGATCGTGCCCAAGCATCTTCAGGAGACTCATGAGGGAGAACCGATAGGCTTATTGGAATTTGCGAAAAAGTATAAGCGCTTTATGCTGCTGCTAGTCGGGGTGTCCTTGTTATTTGTGTTTCATACGATTACGAACAGCTATATGTATCAAATTATGCAGCCTTTAGGAGGAACAGAAGCCAATGTAGGTTCGTCTCTTTCTATCGCAGCCTTGAGTGAGCTGCCGACAATGTTTTTCTTTTCGTGGCTATTACGGCGTTTCAAGATCCATTCCTTAATGCGTTTTGCGGCCTTCTTCTTTTCGGTGAAGGCGTTGCTGATTCTGTTTGCTGGAAATATTTTTCTGATTAATGCCGGGCAAAGCTTACAGATGGTAGGATTTGCGATGCACACCATGGCATCGGTTTATTATACGAATCAAATTATTCCGCAAAAGGATCTAGTCAAGGGACAAACCTTGATGGCCACAGCGAATTCGATTGGCGGGATTATTGGAGCCTTTGCCGGCGGACAAATTTTAAGTATTTTATCGGTTTCGGCAATGCTTTTGATCGGCACTTTGATTTCCATCACTGGGACATTGATTGTGTGGCTGTCGGTAGAAAAATAAGATTGAGAGAAGCGTCTATTTCCAATGGGGGAATAGGCGTTTTATTTCGTTTTCTTTTTTATTTGCGATAGAGTGAAATACGTAATGATCAACACAATCGGAGGCGGCTTATGAAACGTTATCGTTACTATTTGTTTATTTTTTTGATCGCTGGGCTGTTTGTTGTTCCACAGCTTTGGACGCAGAAAATGATTTTGGGGGCGGATGCCTTGTTCCATTACAATCGTTTTTATGAAACGGCCGAGCAAATCAAAACTGGAAATTTTAGTTATTTCATTTCGCTTTTCGGCTTTCAGCAATCTGGTCGGATCGTCAATGCGGTATATGGACCGCTGTTTTCTTACTTGCAAGGGATGCTTGTCTTACTTGCTGGCAGCTGGTTTCGTTATCAGGTACTTTCGAATTTTTTAGTCTATTTGCTGGCGGGGTGTTCGCTATTTAAATTACTGACCTACGACAAAATCAGGGAAAGCACCGCATTTCTAACCGCAATTATTTTTATGACTACTTATGGCATTAATTATTGGATCTTGAATCAAGGCTTTACCAGCTGGGGTACGAGTCTTTTACCTTTGTGCTTGATCCCGCTGGTGGATCTGAAAAATCATCATTTCCCGATTGTTAAAATAGCTTTGAGTATGGCTGTGATGACCCAGATTCACACCCTGACGGCGATGATGCTGGGATTGATTTATTTTCCATTTTTTATTGACTACGCACGAAAGCAATGGGGCAGAGCACTTCTTGAATTGGGAAAAACGGTGGGCTTGTATGTCTGTTTATCCATCAATGTTTGGATCAGCTTATTTTTGATCAACCGGGGAGATCAATTGAAGATGCCCTTTACCAATCCAGAAATGAGCGAAAAAGCAATCGATCTGGGAGGTGCCTATTGGCTACACTATCCTGGGAATTTGCGGCTATTACTGATTGCAGGCTTACTTCTTAATTTGGTCTATTGGCATAAGACGCGACGCTTTACGAAGCAGCTATTGATTTTTAGCGGCATTTTCTTTATTTTTTCGACAAGTCTAATTCCTTGGGATTGGCTGGTCGCTCATCAGGTTCCGTTGATTTCGTTGATCCAATTTCCTTTTCGATTTTTCGCGCCATTTACGGTCTTGTTTCTCTTTTGTTTAGCCTCCTTGTTTCAGGATTTAGCCGGGAAAAGAATTCTATTTGGTGGATTACTTTTACTAAGTGTAATCAGTATCGGACAAAGTCTGCAGCTGCTTACACATGACTTGAATCAATGGGATAAGCAATCGTTAGCGAGCAAGCATACGTTTGTCCGTGTTTCTGAAGCAGCGGCTCGAAAAAGTTTTTATTCAAAGGATTTGGGAAAAGCATTGAAGGCGGTAGAAAAATCCAGTCCAGATTATTTACCGATTTATCATAATGATACGAAAAATAAATACGTCAGCTATGAAAAGCAGATTCTCGATAATCAGACGAACTTTTCTAAGACAGTTAAAAATGACCAATTAGTGCTTTCTTGGCAAGCCAAAGAAGCGGGAAGGATTCAATTGCCGATCGTCGTTTATCAAAATACTAAATTAAGTAAGAAAACTCGAGAAATCAAACCACTGACGCTGTCTAACATTGGCGTACCTACGATTAAGCAAGTAGCTGGAAGAAACACGGTTTGCGTAAGATATACTCCCCCACGTTATATTGCAGTCGTTTTTGCTCTTTGTGGGCTCAGCTGGTTCGCGACATTTTTATGGTGTCTGTATCATTTTTTTACAAAAACAGGTTAACTTTGGCTTTCTGACAGACGATCAGGTAAAATACAATTTACAATATAAGAGGTGAAGAAAATGACAAATTACAATAATGAAAAAGATCGACGCTTGCGTGGCTCAATGGCCCCTAAAACCGAGGAGGATGTTGCGTTGGCAGGAACGAACTCCAGCGAAACCGAAAATAAACCGGAGTCATTAGCTGGCAGCAATTCTGGTGAAGAAAAGGAGATTGCGCGATCTGGCTCAAATGCTGTAGAGGAAGAAGAGCCTCACACTTCGTTAAAAGATGAAGCCAAAAAAATCATGAAAGAAATCGAAGACAAGCTTGATCCGAAGAAGTAATGAGAAACCATGGATAATTATTTAGAAATTTATGCGCATTGGTATCCACGTAGTTACGGGTTAAGTGATTATCCGATGGAATGTCATGTGACCTATTCAGGAGCAGAACGGAAAGCACTTTTTGAACAATTGACTGAGGCACAACAGGCACTGGTTAACCAACAAAGAAAATATGAGGTTCGCTCGCTGTTTTTACAAAAGCAGTATTTGCAGACCTCCGATTGGGAATTTGTCGCGTTGAATATTGATGATGAGTACGAACGAGGCGTTCACAGCCAATTAAAATGTGCCTGTGGTCGTCCGTTAAAATATCAATTTGTCATTGAGTCAAAAAGTAAACAGCAGGAGATTCGTTTAGGAATTCAGCATTTTAAGGATCATCTAGGGATTTCGCAGCAGGTAGCAGAAGAGATCAAAAAAGGCGTGGCTCATGTGGATCTAGCCTTAGATGAATTGCTTTGGTTGACGGAGAAGAAAATTCCTTTTCCGGAGGATTTGTGGCAACGTTATGTTTTTGCTTTTTATCGCAACAATACGCTGCGCCGTCCGCTTTCTTTGAATCAAAAACTAGCCGAGCGAGTCGTCTGTTTTCGAAAAGCAAATATACCGCTTTTCATAGGCGATTACCTGAGTGTAGTGACAGAGATTAATCAGGTTGATCGTGAAGTTTTTGATCGTCAGGAGAAAAATTTCTTAGCGGACAAAACCGTCTTCGAAGCTTATTTGGCTGATTTTCAGCAGGATATCCAAGCCCCAATCTATTTGGAACGAACCTTTTGGGGGCGTAAGCTGACGGATTTTATTCACTTGGACCGTTATGGTTCTGAAACCTATGAAGAAGCAAAGGCGCGCTATTTCGATGATTTGCTGTCTTTTTTACTGGCATTGAAGGATAAGAGCAAGCTTGACCGAAAGATCCACAGCTTTGAGCTTTTTCATCAAAAGAAATATGGCAACGCGGAATTAATTACATTCCTTATTACAAAATATCAGCAATACCAGTTTACACAAAATTTTTTCTTAGCGATTCCGAAGGTTTATCGGATCGGTATACGCAAAGCAATCAAACGAAAGCAGAAAAAATAAGGAGTTGGTTCGAGATGAACCAACTCCTTATTTGTCTAAATGATTATTGAGCTTGTATTGCAACAGGACTTTTGTTTTCTGGATCAACCTTACATGGATCAGAAAGATAGTTTTTTCGACGAATATAGTTGCCTCATGTAGTGGATTCTTTTTTACGTGATTTCAGAATCGGCTATGTGAGGAAGAAAATAAAGAGCTGCCCGTTTTTCTATCCTATATCCTTACATCTGCCGAATAAAGCCAATCTTCTCCTGAATGGAAGAAATTTCCTCTTCAATTATGTCAAGAAACGCAGTGATTTCTTGCTTTTCCTCTTCTGAGCAAATATCCTTCGTATTGATTTTTTCAAAGTGCTCTTGCATTGTTTTCAGGTTGATGAGACTGCCTGTAACATGCATTTTTTTGTTGATATTTTCAATAGAGTTCAAAATCCTACTCCCTTTCCTGAGTAGCATCCTGCGTGAAACGTGGATCATGGTTTGATATAAGCATAGCCCTGTGCTTGTAATTCTATCAAATCTAAAACGCCTGCAGGAACGACAACAACATTCTCTGGCAGTTGATCCTTTGTTATCTGATTGGCCCGCATCGCATTATTGCAAGCGTGAAAGGTCACGCCTTGGGTCGCAATGAACGTTTGATTTTCAGTCGCAAGATACCCGTTAATCGCACTGCCATTAATTAAAACAATAATATCTATTTTTGGGGGTTCTTTCAACAAGTTTTTAACATTATTAGCAGTTTCAGTCCATTTTTCTAATTCATCTATATGAAAAACAACCTTCATTATTACACCTTATTTCTTAATAATCATATTTATAGCTTGTTCCAGCTTTTGTGCCTGGTCTTCTGGATTTTTGTCTGGATGCTCAAAACAGTTTTTCAGATTTTCAGCCACGATCATGCCCATCACACGATCAATACTAGAACGCACGGCACTTAACTGAGTAATGATATCGATACATTCCTTTTCCTCATCAATCATTTTTTGTATACCGCGAATTTGCCCTTCAGTTCGTTTTAACCGATTGAGGATCTTTTTTTCTTCTAATTCCATCTACTAACACTTCCTTTGTAAAGTCTCTCTGTCTTTAATATACCTAGCTAGGGTATAACTCGTCAAGTAGATCGTTTTTAAAGTATTTTTTTGGAGAAACAGAATGGTTGACAGAAATCATTTTACTATGGTAAAAATACCCTATGAGGTATATTTTGAAATTTAAGGAGAAGAATACATGTTTAATTTATTTCAAAGAAATCCAGCTATTTCAACAAGTGAATTGGCGGAAAAATTAAAGGATTCAATCACTTTGCTAGATGTTCGGACTACGGAGGAATACCGTGGCGGGCATATTGCTAAAGCAGTGAATGTTCCATTGAATAAGATCAATCGTTATCAAGGAAAAGAAAAGCAAGTATATGTGATCTGTCAATCAGGGATGCGGAGTAAGCAAGCTGCCAAGCTGTTAAAACAAAAGGGCTACGAAGCGATAAATGTTCAAGGCGGGATGAATCGCTGGCAAGGTCCAACTAGAGGGGGAAAATAAAATGAAAATTATTATTGTTGGTGGTGTCGCAGGTGGCATGTCCGCGGCTACACGTTTGCGTCGATTGATGGAGGATGCAGAGATTATTGTTTTAGAAAAGGGTCCATTCGTCTCATTTGCCAACTGCGGATTGCCTTATTATGTTTCAGGTGAAATTGCTGATCGCGATGCGTTGCTGGTTCAAACGCCGGAATCGTTAAACGCGCGTTTTAATTTGGATGTACGGCCTTTTCATGAAGTGACTGCTATCTCTTCCGAAAACAAAACCGTGACCATCAAAAATGAAGAAGGAAGTTTTGAAGAGAGTTACGACAAATTAATTCTATCGCCAGGGGCAAAGCCATTGATTCCTGAAATGTCTGGATTAGCAGAGGCGACCAATGTCTACAGCTTACGCAATGTTCCGGATCTGGATCAAATCATGACTGCTTTAGAGGATAAACCAGCAAAAGCAACAGTGATTGGCGCTGGATTTATTGGGCTGGAAATGGCAGAAAATCTGAAGTCCCGAGGGTTAGAGGTTACAGTAATCGAAAGAGCCCCTCATGTGTTGCCGCCGTTAGATGAGGAAATGGCCGCATTTGTTCAAAATGAATTGGTTCGCAACGATATCCGAGTGATAACAGGTGAATCTGCACAAAGCTTCAGTGATCAAGGCAAGAAAATTACCCTGACTAATGGTGAGGAAGTGGCTTCTGATCTAACGATACTTTCTGTTGGGGTTCGACCAGAAAATACCCTAGCCCAACAAGCTGGATTAGCAACCGGCTTAGGCGGCGGGATTGTAGTGGATGAGACTTATCAAACTAGCGCTCCTGATATTTATGCAGTTGGTGATGCGATTGTAGTGAAGCAGCAGGTCAGTGGTGAAGATGCGTTGATCTCATTGGCCTCTCCCGCAAATCGTCAGGGACGACAGGTAGCCGATGTCATTGCCGGATTGGCGCGTACAAATCGTGGAAGTATTGGTACCGCGATCGTTCGTGTATTTGATCTGGCAGCTGCATCGACTGGTCTGAGTGAACGTGTGGTTAAACAATTAGGACTCGATTATCAGGTTGTCCACGTTTCCGGAAAGGATCATGCAGGGTATTATCCTGGAGCAAGCGATGTCACACTGAAATTAGTTTTTGAACCTAAGACAGGGAAAATCTATGGCGCTCAAGGTGTTGGCGCGAAGGGTGTAGATAAGCGCATCGATATCTTAGCAACAGCGATCAAGGGTGGATTGACCATTTTTGATTTGCCTGAATTGGAATTTACTTATGCGCCGCCATTTGGTTCGGCAAAGGACCCGATTAACATGCTAGGCTATGCGGCAATCAATCTGGCAGAAGGAATCAGTGATTCGATTCAATGGTATCAATTAAAGGAAGAACAGAAAAACGGCAGTCAATTATTAGATGTTCGTAATCCTGGTGAATTAGCAAACGGTTGTTTTCCAGGAGCAATCAATCTTCCGTTGAATCAATTAAGGGAACGAATCTCGGAGCTAGATTCAACGAAAAACTATGTCGTCAGCTGCCATAGCGGATTAAGAAGTTATGTGGCGGAACGACTGCTAAAACAAAAGGGCTTTAATGTAAAAAATTTAGATGGTGCATTTGCGCTGTATAAAACAGTCAGACCGGAGGAATTGATTTATGAATAGTTCGATTGGAATGAGTGACTTTTACCATTTGACAAAAGAGAAAAATTTGCGGATCATTGATGTTCGGGAAACCTATGAATATCAAATGGGCCATGTTCCTTACGCAAAAAATCTTCCATTAAGCAGTTTAGGTAATCAAGCAAGTGAGCTTGATAAGGATAAAGAGTACTATTTGATTTGCCAATCAGGGTCACGATCAGATAATGCCTGTAGCTTTTTAAGTAATCAAGGGTATAAGGTTATTAACGTTTTAGGGGGAACAGCTGCTTGGCCTGGAGAATTGCAGCGGTAATTTTCATTTGGTTTTAAAATGATAATGAAGAGAAACACCAGTTTAATTGATAAACTGGTGTTTTTTTTTTTGAAATCTAAATTTATTCATTTTTATATATTGACAAAATGAAAACAAATGATAATATAAAGGTGTAAATAAAAACAAAAAGGAGCAAACAAATGATCGAGTTAGAGAAGTTAGCGAATATGGTGGATCACACGTTGTTAAAGGCTGATGCGACTAAGGAGGGCTTCGAGCAACTTTGTAAAGAAGCAGATGAATACGGATTCAAAATGGTCGCGATTAACTCTTATCCAGTAGCGATGTGTCGGGAGTTTTTGAAGGATAGTAAGGTTCATGTAGGAGCGGCGATTGGCTTTCCATTAGGACAAACAACGATTGAAACAAAGGTTTTTGAAGTACAGGATGCAATCAAAAATGGGGCAGATGAGATTGATTATGTAATCAATATCGGCAAATTGAAGGACGGTGACAGTGAGTATATTCGCCAAGAAATGAAAGCAATTGTGAATGCTTCACGTGAAGGAGGAATTCTCAGCAAAGTCATTTTAGAAAATTGCTATTTAACGGATGCGGAAAAAGTAACGGTTTGTGAAATTGCTAAGGAAGTGAAGCCAGATTTTGTTAAGACGTCAACGGGTTTTGGTACGGGCGGCGCTACCGTAGAAGATGTTGCATTAATGAAAAAAGTTGTCGGTGATGAAGTAAAAGTGAAAGCTGCTGGTGGCATTCGGGATTTGGAAACGGCTTTAAAGATGGTTGAAGCAGGTGCGGAACGCTTGGGAACAAGTTCAGGAATTAAGATCATAGAAGAATACAAAAAAACTAAAAACAGAGGAGTAGAGAAATGACCGAAATCCGCGATGTATTGAAAACAGCTTTTATTAACCTTGATTTGTCAGCGACAGAGAAAAAAGCGGCGATCAGTGAACTAGCGGGCACCTTTGTAGCAGAAGGTGTTGTTACAAATGAGAGCGTTTACTTAGAAGCCGTAATGAAGCGCGAAGCAGAGAGTACAACTGGGATCGGCTTTGGTGTTGCTATTCCACATGGAAAAAGTTCAGCCGTTACTGAACCTTCATTGGCCTTTGGTCGAAGTCAAGCTGGGATTCAATACGATTCAATGGATGGCCAACCGGTTCATCTGATGTTTTTAATTGCTGTACCAGAAACCTCAAATGATGAGCATTTAAGAATTCTTAGTAAGCTTTCCCGAAAACTGATGCATGAGGATGTCCGTCAAAAATTGATGATCGTAGGCAACGTAGAAGAAATCTATCAGATTTTTGAATAGGAAAGGGTGGAAAAAATGAAAATTGTTGGAATCACATCGTGTTCGACGGGAATTGCACATACCTACATGGCGGCGGAAAGCTTAGAGATTGCAGCGAAGAAACGTGATATTGAAATCAAAGTAGAAACCCAAGGATCAATTGGTGCGGAAAATGTTTTGACTGAGCAGGAAATCGCAGAAGCTGATGCGGTCATTATTGCCGCTAGTACATCAGTAAATAAGGATCGGTTTAATGGCAAACGGTTGTTAGAAGTGGATGTGACAGAAGCCATCGATCATCCGGATGATTTATTCGATCGTGTTCCGAATGCGGCAATCTATACTACTTCTGGTGAGGTCAAAACGGAGGCAAAAGCAGAAAAAAGCGGAATCTACAGTCATTTGATGACCGGTGTGTCCTACATGATCCCCTTTGTTGTGGCAGGTGGTATCTGTATTGCTTTAGCCTTTGCTTTTGGTGGAATCAATGCCAAAGGAGACTTGGCTGCAGCAATCAATGAACTAGGCGGCATCGCTATGGGCTTAATGTGGCCGATCTTAGGCGGATATGTTGCCTTTTCTATCGCGGATCGACCAGGGTTGGTTCCCGGGATGGTTGCTGGGATGATCGCTTCGAATATGAATGCAGGTTTTCTAGGGGCATTATTAGGCGGCTTCTTGGCTGGCTATACGGTGCAATTATTGAAGAAAGTGTTGAAATTGCCACCAGCCTTTTCTGGACTATTACCAGTTCTGATTCTTCCAGTGATCTCCGTATTATTTGTTGGACTTATTATGAAATTTGTCGTAGGGATTCCAATTACCGCATTGAATGAAGGAATTACCAATTGGCTAAACAGCTTGTCAGGAATGAACTCGGTGTTATTGGGTCTACTGCTTGGAGGCATGATGGCAATCGATTTGGCGGGTCCAATCGGAAAGGCTGCGTACTTCTTTGGAGTGGCATCATTAACCAATCTGGCAGTCGGAGAAACAAGTACAGTCATGGCAGCCGTCATGATTTCTGGAATGGTACCACCGTTAGCGATGGCTCTTTCATCAACTGTTTTAGGAAAAGGTTTATATAGTAAGGAAGAACGTGAAGCTGGAAAATCTGCTTGGGTCTTAGGTCTATCCTTCATCTCTGAGGGGGCGATTCCATTCGCTGCGGCAGATCCGATTCGGGTATTGGCTTCAGTAACTGTCGGCTCAGCAATCACAGGAGCTTTATCGATGATTTTCAACTGCGGGATCGCGGTTCCTCATGGCGGCTTTTTCGTCTTCCTGATTCCAGGAGCAGTCGAGAATGTCTTGCTATATGTTTTAGCACCAGCGATTGGAACAGCTATCAGCGGATTTTTAGTAACAGCAGTAAAAGTAATGGCGCAGAAAAAGCAAGCGGCTAAGGAGTAATGATTGGCATGTCAGAATTGATTAAGGTTTGTTTGATAGGTACAGGCAGAGCGGGAATGATTCATGGGAAAAATTTTGCTCGTAGAATCGAGAATGCAAAATTGATCGCTTTATGTGACCCATCTGAAGAAAGTTTAGCAGCAGCGCAAAAGGAAGTAGATTGTCCTTATATTTACAAAGATTATCGTGAAGTGATGGCTAATCCTGAGATTGACGCCGTTGTGGTCGTGACGCCGACAGTCTATCATAAGGAAATCGCACTAGCTGCTGCTGCCGCCAAAAAGCACATTTTTTGTGAAAAGCCAATGGCGATGGATGAGGCTGAATGTCTAGAAATGATCCAAGCAGCAGCAGAAAATCAGGTTAAATTGCAGATTGGCTTCATGCGGCGCTTTGACGCGAGCTTTCAAGAGGCGAAAAAGGTCGTGGATTCTGGTGCGATTGGTGAGGTTGTCTTGGTAAAATCACTGACCCATGGCCCTAGTGAACCTAAACCATGGATGTTTGATATTCATAAAAGCAATGGACCAATCGGTGAGGTCAACAGTCATGATCTAGATACTCTACGCTGGTTAACAGGTAGCGAAGTAAAAAGTATTTATGCCAATGGCGGAAATTATCGTTCGCCGGAAGTGCGAGCTGAGTATCCGGATTACTACGATACCGTAGCCATGAATTTAAAATTTGCGGATGGCAAGCTGGGACTGATCGATGGTGCACAATATGTCCAATATGGCTATGACGCGCGGACGGAGATTCTTGGGACTAAAGGCAGCATTTTAGTTGGTGATCAAGGAAAGCACAATATCGTGGTGGCAACGAGTGATCATCAGTTGACCCGACCAACGATGCACAGCTGGATGTATCTATTTAGAGAAGCATATGTAGCTGAGGATCAGGCTTTTATAGATTGTATTTTGAAAGATACAGAGCCTCAGTGTACGGGAAAAGACGGCTTAATGTCGGTTCGCTTAGTCAATGCAGGCTTGACTTCGTTGCTGGAAAATAGAATTGTTGAGGTGGAAGCATAAATGAAAGCAATCCAATTATTAGGAAAAGAACAGATTCAATTAAATGAGTTACCTAAACCGGAGATCTCGGAAAAAGAAGTTCTAATAAAGGTCAAAGCCGCGTCTATCTGCGGGACGGACGTGCGAATGTATAAAAACGGCTACCCGACTGCAAGTGAAGAGACCCCGTTAACACTAGGACACGAGATTTCAGGTGATATTGTAGAAGTAGGAGCAGCAGTTGATTTCTATCAAGTCGGCATGCGAGTAGCGATTGCTCCCAATATGGGGTGCGGTATCTGTGATCAATGCGTTAGCGGCAATACGCATTTATGTGCGAACTATGAAGCGTTCGGCATCAATCTACCTGGCGGCTTCGCTGAATATTTGGTCATTCCGGAAAAAGCGGTGCGCCAAGGAAATATCTCACTGATTCCAGATGAACTGTCTTATGAAGAAGCAGCCTTGATCGAACCTTTCAGCTGTGTCTTCAACGGACAAGAAATTGCGGGAAACAAGCCTGGAGATAATGTCTTGATTATTGGGTCAGGTCCAATCGGAATCATGCATGCGATGTTGGCTCGAGCACGTGGAGCTGGAAAAGTTATGATGAATGATTTGTCTGAAGCCCGGCTAGCTGATGCGAAAAAGATGCTTCCAGATCTAATCACACTGACTTCCGAAAATTTACAGGACAAAATTTTTGCTGAGACGAACAATCAAGGGGTTGATCTATGTATTATCGCAGCACCAGCTCCGCAGGCTCAAGAAGCCAGCTTCAATTATATGGCGATAAATGGGCGTTGTCTTTTCTTCGGCGGATTACCGAAGGAAAAAGAAGAGGTGCGTTTGAATACCAACATCCTTCATTACAAACAATTACGTGTATTCGGCTGTACACGGGCAAGTCTAATGGGGTATCGAACATCGGCACAGCTAGTTGCCAGCGGTAGGATTCCATTGCAGGACTTGATCACGAAGCGTTATACGATCGATCAATTTGATGAAGCGTTAGAAAATGCCCAGCATGCAATTGGCTTAAAAAATGTGATTGTGTTCAAATAGTCATTTTAGTTTCATTGCTTCCATTTTCAGTTTCTTTTATAATGAAACAAAACGCAAAAAGGTGATAAAAAATGGACGAGCAATTGTACGCAGAAGAAAGAAAGCAATCAATCGTAAATATCGTAAATGAAAAAAATCGGATGCAGGTTGCTGAGTTAGCAGATTTATTCAACGTAACGGGTTCAACGATTCGCAACGATTTGCGAGAGCTGGAGAATGAAGGCTTAGTAACTCGAACACATGGCGGGGTAATCAAGCGTGATTTTCAACGCAGTGTTGAGATCATTCCCAAAAGCCGCGAATTCACTAATGAAAAATACCGAATCGCAGAACGAGCGGTGCGCTTGATTGAAGAAAATGATATTTTAGCGATTGATACAGGGACTTCTTGCAGAGCTTTTGCTGAAAAATTGATCAACAGTTCCTTGAAGCGTTTGACGATCTTGACCTATGATTTGGAGATTGGCTTGCTGCTAAGTGAAAAAACCAATTATCAAGTACAAGTCATTGGCGGCGCGATTCGCAATGGTTATCCATATGTATCAGGCAGCTCTGTGGCACTTGGTTTGGCTGGCTTTTCAGTCGATAAAGTCATCTTAGGGACGACCTCCTTTGATAAAAGCTATGGGTATTCGACACCAAATTACGAAACAGCAGAGATGAAAAAGAGTTTGATGAATATTGGACGGATAAAAATCGTATTGTGCGAGTCCAGCAAGATCAATCAACGCAGCTTTAAGCAGTTTGCTAAGCCTGATGAATGTGATTACTTAATTACAGATGCACAGATTACCAGTGATCAGCAGAGTGATATCAATGCGTTGAATATCAATTTATTAATGGTATAGAAGAAAGCCTGTTTACTCCCATATCGGAAGTTAAACAGGCTTTTTACTATGCAAACAGGGAACCAATAAAATAAAGAACAGGGTAAATCACCATGATTGCAGACATTGCTTTTAAGACGATTGGAAAAGTTGTCTTTTTATCTTGCAGTGTGCGGTATTTTTTCAAGCTCTGCCAATTTTTAGGAAAAAGGAAGAGTAGAAATAGGACTGTCCAAGGTGCTAAGCCAGTGATAACCAAGATAGCCAACCAGATAAAGCTGAATACGTAGATGGTTAATAAGAGCTTCACAGCGGCTGGCTTGCCTAAATAATATACCAGCGTTTTCCGGTGATTTTCGATGTCTTCCTCCAAATCACATGTGTTGTTGGCCAATAAATTATTAAACATCATCAATACCAGCGGCAAACTGATCAAGAAAACCTTGCCAATCATCGCAAGCGTGATGACCTGCGTTTGGTAAACCGCTAAATAATAGCTCACCACAGTAATAAAGAAGCCACTTGCCGTACCAGTTAGTGCCTCAGCGATTGGCAGGCTGTTTAAAGGCCGTCGACCATAGGAATAAAACAACCCAATATAGAAACCAATCACACCTAAAACTCCAATTACCCAATTTGTTCGCCAAACTAATATTAATCCTAATATGAAAGAAATAATCAGATTAAATAGATAAAAGTTTCGCACAAAACGCAGATCCAAATGATCGCGTCCAATAATATTGGTGTGCTGTTTGTAGTTTTCATCAGAAGCATTTCGATAATCCATGTAGTGATTAAAAACATTGACGGTAATGTGGAACATGACGATGATCAAAACGAATAGAAAAAATTCTGGATTGAGTGAGCTGTTAAGCTGAAATTTCGCAATAGCATATCCCAGTAAGATAATAAAAAGATTTAATGGAGCAGTATAAATTTCCGACAGCTCCCAAAATTGCTTAAAGGTCAGTTGTTTCAAAATGATTCTCCTTTTTAATGTATTAGTCAAAAATCAGTTTTCGATCAAGTAGAGGATAAAAACTAGATCAACCATTTTCAAAAATAGCGAGCTTTGAGAATTTTGTCCAATAGTTTGTTTAAGCCAAGGGAAAGGTTTTCAATAGAAGTCGTTGTTTTTTTTATTAATGTTCGTGTTTTAATCTATTTATATATTATTGTTTACTTATTATCTGCTTTATTATATGATTATCCTCGTTGTTTGGAAAAACAAGCTATTATTTTACGAACATTTTTAGAATATAGGAGGAGTATCATGAAAGGAAAATTAAATTCCTATTTTGAACTTGAAAAATTGAACACCACAGTAAAAAGAGAAATTTTGGCGGGTTTTACCACCTTTATTTCGATGGCATATATTCTCTTTGTTAACCCAAGCGTATTGGGCGCGTCAGGAATGGACGAAGGCGCAGTCTTTACTGCTACAGCCTTGGCAAGTGCATTAGGGTGTATCCTGATGGGGGTTCTAGCTCGCTATCCGATCGCAACGGCTCCCGCGTTAGGAATCAACGCTTTCTTCGCTTATTCTGTCTGCATTGGAATGGGGATTCGTTGGGAAACAGCGTTAGCTGGCGTTTTCGTGGCATCCTTGATTTTTATCTTAATCACTATTTTTAAATTACGGGAAATGATCATTGATGCGATTCCAGCAGACTTGAAATATGCGATTTCTGGTGGGATTGGTTTATTCATCGCCTTTTTAGGATTGAGCGAAGGCGGCATCATCGTGGCGAATAAGTCCACCTTGGTTGGGCTAGGCTCAATGAGTGTCGGCACCACTTGGTTAACGATCTTTGGTTTGATCGTGACTGCAATTCTGATGGTACGTCGCGTGCCGGGAGGAATCTTTATCGGTATGGTGGCAACAACATTATTAGGATTAGTCACAGGATTGATTCAAGCACCAACACAGATTATTTCGGCAGCACCTAGTTTGAAGCCAACCTTCCTAGTTGCTTTAAAGCATGTAAAAGATATCAACACGCTTCAGCTTTGGGTGGTTGTATTGACCTTCTTATTAGTAACCTTCTTTGATACGGCCGGCACCTTAGTTGGGTTAGCTAATCAGGCGGGCTTTATGAAGGACAATAAAATGCCGCGAGTCGGCAAGGCCTTGGCATCAGATTCCACGGCGATGTTAGCTGGATCACTGCTAGGAACCTCACCAGTAGGAGCCTATGTAGAATCCTCAGCAGGGATTGCAGTTGGTGGACGTTCTGGATTAACCGCGATTACAACAGGGGCTTTCTTTATTTTTGGATTGTTTTTCTCACCACTGCTGTCAGTTGTGACCTCACAGGTTACCGCACCAGCGTTAATTATTGTAGGAGTATTAATGGCTCAATCGTTACGTGAAATTAAATGGGATCAATTAGAGATCGCGATTCCCTCATTTTTGATTCTGATTGGTATGCCGCTGACCTATAGTATTTCTGACGGAATTGCCTTAGGCTTCATTTTTTATCCAATCACGATGATTGCCGCGAAACGTGGGAAAGAAGTTTCTCCGATCATGTATGGACTATTTTTTGTCTTTATCGGCTTCATGTGGATACTAAATGTAAAATAAAATTTAACTGAGTTGTCATTTTTATTTCTATTTCTCCATAAAGTGGAAATTTTATTTTTAATCATATTGTCTTGTTAAAGGACTTAAATGCTATTTTTTTAAGAGTATTAGTCTTACTTTAAGTAATATTGGATATTAAATAGGTAGCGATAGCGTTCTTTTGGTTATGACTTTCATCATTAAAACGGTAAGCATATATTTTTATTATTTACAAATTAAAAATTGACCTAAAATTAACAGTATAATATAATCTATCTATATAAATGTTTTTCTATTTTAAGGCATTAAATGATATTTCGGGTTAATTTTCGGATTTTATTAAGGTATGCCTTCAGTGATGCTGGATAGGGCTATTAATATGGAAAAGGTGTTCGCTGGGAAAGAGCAATTTTAAAGGAGATGAAGGTATGCAATTATTACTTCTAACAAAGGTTCCGCTATATGAGGAAAACTTTGAGCGACAATTGAAACAGTTAGGCAACGAGGTATATTGTTCCAGCAATATGTTAACAATGTTAAAAAGAAATTCGTTTGACAAAGCTTTTCTTACTCAATTTGAGGGAATCATTTTTAGCGAGACCATCTATGATATAGAGGCTTATGAGGTAATCAAGCAACTGCCGCAGGGAAACATCAAGCTTTTTCGTCGAGCAGCAGATAGTAATTTTGACAAAGAAGGCTCTTCTCCTTTTGATGCGTGGATTCCAATGAATTCTGATTTGGAACGCGTGCGGGAAATTTTATTGCTTGCTGAATTATCAAGCTTGGCAAGTAAAGATGCCGCACATGTCCAACAAGTGTCAGTCAAACAAAAATTGTCTGACCTAAATTTGAAGTTGAAACAAAAAGAGATTGTCTACTATTTAATTCAGGCGGGAGACCGAACCGTCCCTCGTGAAGAAATCAGTCGACAAATTTGGGAGAAAGATCCAACGAAGTCTGTTTTAGCAAGTCTTTCGAAGGTTGTTTCAAAGGTTAATGAGAAAATAGGAAATGAATTTGGCGAGGAAGCGATTCAAACTGTTTGGGGTCAAGGATATCGTCTGAACAAAAAGTTTTTCGATTATTTAGAAGATGATTTTGTGCAAGAGCCAACAACGATCGTTCGCTAAATTGGTCTCTGTAAATAAGTATTAGCTTTTTTCCTAACAATCAATACGTTTTTTGTAGCTATTTATCAAATAAGAATGAAAGTGCTTTTCGTTTCGAATGTGTGAAACGGAAAGGCACTTTTTTTATTTATGTGTATTCGTAAGTGTTATGCAGCGCATTGCCAATAGTGCTTTATATTAATACATTGAAAAATCGTCAAAATATTATAAAAAATTCAGACAGAATAAAGGAGAATGACTTTTTTAGAATTTACTTATAATGAAAAAAAGGAAATCCTAACTGATGAACCAATCAAAGAATCATTACTATTAAGGAATCAGTGGATCAAAGAGTATGTAAATGCCATGATTAAGGGCTTTTTTCTTTAGCGAGTCATGATTATTTATTTCTTATATTAGAATACGTTTCCCAGTTTAGAATCGATGTAAGATGATTAGGAAGTGTATTATTGGGTAAAATAACTAAAAAAGGATCAAGCTGCTCAAAGGGTTAATTGATAAATATTTATATTTAATGAATAAAAATTTGTTTATGTTATATTTTTAAATTGAGGGGGATTATTATTTTTTTCAAGAAATATATGAAAAATCAATCGACTAACTCTATCCCTCGGAATAGAAAATTCAGTTTTTGATTTGTCATAAATACAAATGTAGTTAGAACATCATAGGAATTAACGGGAGCATTATTTTAAAGGAATGATTATCATGTAGCTATTTATATTGGTTTTCCAGAAATTATTATGATGAATTTGAAATATTTTTGCTAAATGTGTAATTGGTTAAAAATTTCGATGAGCAAAAATGATTTTAAAAAAAAGGTTTCGCAAAAAGTTAATATACTGTTGATTTATTATAAAAATATTTTATAATTTTTTAAAAAATAGATGTATAATAAAACATAAAAATTATTTATTTAAAATAAAAAATAATTATTATACTTTTTGAATTAGAATTACCTTGAAGACTTTTACAAGTTATATAACTAAGAGGATTGCTGATGGCTTTTTGCAGATATGTTCGAGTTTTCGTAATGTTAGCAAATTCAAAATGATAACAATTAAGTGGCCAAACTACATTCGAGAGTAAATATAGGATATATCTGTTTATTTCTATATGAAGGTATCAGATGGAGAATAAGGAGAGATTTTAGGGGAAATAGCGCAAAAATCAATAGTTAGTAAATAGAAGATAAGCTTCTGATGGTTTTGTTACGAGAGAAGGTTCACTCAGAAAAAGCAAGACGGTTTTACATAATAAGTCAAAAAACATACATATAGAAGCAGCTATCTTTTGATCTTAATCACAAAGAAGAGAGATGAGACCAGCATGGGAAATTTTGATGTTTTTAGTGTAACTGATAATAGCAAAGAACAATTGTTGGATAAGGTTGACGATTTGGAGATACATAACAAGGAACTCCTGGAGCAAATCGAAAAACTGGAAGGGATACGCGGTGCACTGGAGGAAAAAGTTTCAGCATACCGCTGTCGACTGAAAGAAGTGACAAAGAAGCTAGAGGATCATCCTATCTTTTTATCTAGAGATATCGTTGTCTATCATAATAAGGACAATCTAGAAAGGCGTCGCTTTGTCCTTCATAGAAAATCAAAGCGTCAGCAGGCAAGCGCATGTGGTGATTCTTCTAGAAAAACGATGGAGATCAATGATTTACAGGAGAAATATGAACGTCTTTTAGAACAATATATGTTTGAGTGTGATCGGAGTGAACAATTGTTTGATTATCTGTTTCATCAGGAAAACGATGCTACTTTGGAATTATTTGTTAAAGCGGATGCTGCAGACACATTGTTAGCTGCTGCGACAACCAGTCGTAAGATTATTCAACAGGCAGAGGAACAGGCAAAATATATTGAGTCGAGTCTAATGGAACGTTTGAATAGTGTATTGAAGCAAAAGAACAATATACCGCAAGAGATTATTGATGATGTAAAAGAGAGTCTTCGTTGTTTAGAAAACTAAATGAACTTTCGACAGTGGAGTTAACGGGTGTAAAAGTGGAAATGAGTAAAGATGGGAGTGTAGGACGATGAAAAAAGTAATTATTCTTACTAGAAATATTATCATCGAGCAAGAGTTTCAAAATGAACTGCAACGATTAGACTATGAAGTTTTTGTCTTAAAAGAATTTTTTGATGTGGATAAACCTAATTATTTTGAAGATATTTTATCACTATTTGATATTGTCATCTTTAGTGAAACATTGACAAATCAGGAATTTAATGAAATATTGCCCATTGTTTTGGAAAAGGATTTGCACTATTTACGGCGTACGGATGAACCCGTACCTAATATTGATGAAAGCCATTGTTTATCGATTGATTGTACGCTAACGGAACTAAGAGAGTTCTTGCTGTTAAGCGATAAGCGTGGAGGGCATCAAGAGTCGATTTCTAAAGGGCTCGTCAGACAATCTGAAATGAAGAAACAAGACTTAGTTCTTTTCTATAGTTCATTGAATAATATTGAAAAGAAAATTATCAGTGCACTGGCAGAGGGCAGCGGAAAGATCATTTCCAGAGATGAGCTGTGTAATAAGGTTTGGAACAACGAAGTCAGCAAATCGCGTTTGGTCCAAATGTCTACGGCAGTAGGAAATATTCGTAAGAAAATCGCTCACGCCCACATCGATAATGTTCGGATTATTACGTATTGGGGAAATGGCTATCGTCTCCATGATGTTCCGAATGGCTTGATGAATGAGCATATTAAGGAATACAGTATGTAGTTAAAAGTTAAAAGTCTCAGCTTTCTCCTATCACAGGAAGAGGGCTAGGGCTTTTTTTGTTGGAAAAAATTCCATATTTTTTTAGGTTGCCCATGATTGAATGAAAAAAATCTAGAAAAAAGTCCTCCAAATCCTATATATACTTCTCCTTGTAAGAAAAGAGGTGCCTAAAATGATTTATCAATATTCTTTGAAATATTTTTCCTGAATCATTCATTGCTAATTAATTAATGAAAAGAGAAAGAAGCGTTTCTATGAATCAGAAAAAATTATCATTATTTGGCTTTTTTGCATTGACGGCTTCGATGGTCTTAACGGTGTACGAATATCCGACCTTTGCTACTTCGAAGCTGCACCTGGTTTTCTTTTTATTGCTAGGTGGCATTTTATGGTTTTTGCCGGTGGCGTTATGTGCAGCAGAGATGTCCACGGTGGAAGGTTGGCAAAACGGTGGGATCTTCAGTTGGGTCAGCCAAACGTTAGGTGAGCGATTTGGCTTTGCTGCGATCTTCTTTCAGTGGTTTCAAATTACTGTTGGCTTCGTGACCATGATTTATTTCATTTTAGGTGCGCTGTCCTATGTATTGAATTTCCAAGCACTGAATACAGACCCTTTATTGAAATATATCGGTTTACTAGTCATTTTCTGGGGGCTGACCTTCTCGCAATTAGGCGGCACACAACGAACGGCAAAAATTGCGAAAGCAGGATTTGTGGCCGGTATCCTTATTCCGTCCGTCATTTTATTTGGGTTGGCAGCGGCTTACTTCATTGGAGGAAATCCTATCGAAATTGCTATTAGTAAAAAAGCATTCATCCCAGATTTTTCACAGTTATCAACTTTAGTCGTTTTTGTCTCCTTTATTTTGGCTTATATGGGTGTTGAGGCATCCGCTTCCCATATCAATGAATTGGAAAATCCCAAGAGAAATTACCCGTTAGCGATGATCTTATTGGTTATCCTGGCCATTGCCTTAGATGCGATCGGTGGCTTCTCTGTAGCTGCAGTGATTCCCCAAAAAGAATTATCTTTAAGCGCTGGAGTTATCCAAACATTTCAATCATTGATTTTGCATTTTAACAGTCATTTAGGCTGGCTGGTTAAAGTCATTGCTTTGATGATCGCTTTTGGTGTGATGGGTGAAGTAAGTTCATGGGTAGTTGGTCCTTCTCGCGGGATGTTTGCGGCAGCACAGCGTGGGCTATTGCCTAACTTTTTACGTAAGACCAACACGCATGGGGTTCCTGTGCCATTAATTATGATCCAAGGCGTGATCGTCACAATCTGGGGTGCAGTATTGACCTTTGGCGGCGGTGGAAATAATTTATCCTTCCTCGTTGCGATTTCGTTAACGGTAGTGATTTACTTGGTCGGCTATCTTTTATTCTTTATCGGTTATTTTGTTTTGGTATATAAAAAGCAAGAGTTGAAACGAACCTATAACGTCCCTGGAAAAACAATTGGAAAGACAATCATTGCTGGTGTCGGACTACTATTATCAGTTTTTGCTTTGTTGATTTCCTTTGTTCCTCCAGCTTCCATTGCTAAGAACGAAGATCGAACTTACCAAGTGATTTTATTGATTAGTTTTGTGATCACGGTAGTTTTACCATTTATTATTTATGAATTGCACGACAAGCATGGACACACAACGATCGAGGAGCCTGTTCACATGAAAGCAGGAGATGTGAATGGAGCGATCTATCCAGCAGCTCGTGGAGAACATCAAATTGTTCAAAAAGAAGAACACACATTGAAACATTAAATAAAGACATTTTTAGGAGGATTTACTCATGTTATATGGAAAAGAAAATCGTGATGAAGCAGAATATTTGGAACCAATTTTTGGTTCAGAAAGCGAACAAGTTGATCTGCCAAAATATAAATTGAATCAAGCATCAATCGAACCACGAATCGCTTATCAATTAGTTCAAGATGAAATGCTGGATGAAGGAAATGCTCGTTTAAATTTAGCCACATTTTGTCAAACCTATATGGAACCAGAAGCAGTGAAGCTAATGAGTCAAACGTTAGAAAAAAATGCGATTGATAAATCAGAATATCCTCGCACAACAGAAATCGAAAATCGCTGCGTGAATATGATCGCTGATCTTTGGAATGCCAGTGAGAACGAAAAATTTATGGGAACGTCAACCATTGGTTCTTCGGAAGCGTGTATGCTAGGTGGCATGGCAATGAAATTTGCTTGGCGTAAACGTGCGGAAAAGCTAGGATTGGATCTCAATGCGAAAAAACCGAACTTAGTTATTTCATCTGGTTACCAAGTTTGCTGGGAAAAATTCTGTGTCTATTGGGATATTGAAATGCGGGAAGTGCCATTAGACCAAGAACATATGTCGATCAATTTAGATAAGGTAATGGACTATGTTGATGAGTATACTATTGGAATTGTCGGTATCATGGGAATTACTTATACTGGGCGTTATGATGATATTAAAGGACTAAATGACTTAGTCGAAGAATACAATAAACAAACAGATTATAAGGTGTATATTCATGTAGACGCTGCTTCAGGTGGTTTTTACGCACCTTTCACTGAACCTGATTTAGTGTGGGATTTCCGCTTGAAGAATGTCATCTCAATCAATTCATCTGGTCATAAGTATGGATTGGTTTACCCAGGTGTCGGCTGGGTTCTATGGCGTGATCAACAATATTTGCCAAAAGAATTAATCTTCAAAGTAAGCTATTTAGGTGGGGAGCTGCCAACGATGGCGATTAATTTTTCTCATAGTGCCGCACAATTAATTGGTCAATATTATAATTTTGTACGATACGGTTTTGATGGCTACAAGGCTATTCATGAACGTACCCATAAAGTAGCACTGTATTTAGCCAAAGCAATTGAAGAAACCGGATTGTTTGAAATCGTCAATGATGGGTCTCAACTACCAATTGTTTGCTATAAATTAAAAGAAGATCCAACACGTGAATGGACCTTGTATGATTTGGCAGACCGTCTGTTAATGAAAGGCTGGCAAGTGCCCGCGTATCCATTACCTCAAAATCTGGAAAAAGAAATCATTCAACGTCTGGTCATTCGAGCTGATTTTGGTATGAACATGGCGTGTGATTATGTTCAAGACATGCAAGAAGCAATTGACGCTTTGAATCAAGCGCATGTGGTTTATCATAAAAAAGCAGAAATCAAAACATATGGATTTACTCATTAAAAAGAAGCCTGAAGGAAAATTATTCTTTCAGGCTTCTTTCGTATGGACGAGCGAGTTGGTTGATCTCAATACAGGTTTGATCGATTGTTTTAGGTGAAACAGGAAAAATTAATGTATTCTCACTGCCTAAGTCCGCCTGGTAAAGTGCGGTGTCACAAACGATGACTCGTCTTGAGCAAAAGAAAGTATCGTCCACTACTTCATTCAAGGTATTATAGATCATCGTGCTAATAAGAAAATGATCATCCAGCAAGGCTTCCAGCTGTTTACGATAATATAAAAAATTGAAATCAGAAGAAGCGACGATATACAATTCGATTTTTTCATCAAAGGTGTTTCTGCGCAGCAGATCGAGGGTTAACGTCATTTTGCGAATGAGATTGTCGTTCCAATGAATAGTTGTTTGGCAAGTAGCAGACCATGTTTCTAAGATTTTTTGTACTTTTTGGTAAATAACCAGCTGTTCTTTATCTAACAGATAAATCAGATCCGGCTGGAAAAGCTGCATGTCTCCCCAGGTAGAACGAATAAAAGGGAGAAAGGCCTTTTTCAAAAGCAATTCATTGTCAGGTGAGATCGTTAGAGAGGAACGTAATTCTTGCAGCAGATTTTCGATTTCAGGATAGCGCTTGATATGATTTTGATACACCACGTCAAAATCTTTTTGCAGCAATTCCAAATTGTTGCAAAGATAATTTCTTGCATTGAAAAGTGAATAAATAAAAAATAGTTCCTCTTCATTAGCGCAAATTGTTGATTTTAAGGTTTTCAAGCCTTCACGTAATAATCCAAATAAAGGTGTTTGCTGTGCGCAGATTTTGTCTTCATCTGAAAAAGTAATGGTCGCTTGTCGGGCACGGTGATTGCTGAGCTGAATGCCTAAAATGATGATTTCTCGCTCGCTTTCCGGGTAATCACGTGCGAAAAAGTGTTCCTCGACATAATCAATCAATTCTTCAGCAGCTGAAGCAATCATTTTATTGAATGGGATGGCGGAACGTTCACCAGTGTATCTTGCGATAGCCAAAAGCAAGTAGCGTAGATCTTTTTCAGGCAGTTTCAGCTGCTGCTTTGAACACGAATAGCCAAGCTCATCAGCAAAATCAAAAATATCTGCTCGAAGCTGATAAATTTTACTAGTCGATAGAAATTCTTTTTCCGCGATCTCAGACCAGTGGGTGTTTCCAATCAAAAAGTCGTTTAGAACACGCAAAAAATCGGAGCGTCGGTAAATCCGTTGCGTTAATTCTAATAATGAATAAGCGGGATCAAAAAATAGTTTGCAGGTATTTCTGGTCCGCTCAAATGAAATAATCTCCTGTGTGAAAGATTCTTTTAGAGCCTCGAGATCGTTAGTAATCGTAGGTGTACAGACGTTTAAACGTTCGGCCATCGCTTGTAAAGTGATTTCTTTCTTTTGGTACAGCTGTTGGCAGAGATAAACCTGACGAAAAATATTTTTTTCAATATACCTTTCTAGCATAAAGTACCTCCTTAGTAACGACACACATATGATTGATATTGTATACCAATTTCGTTGCTTTGAATATTTCTAGGCTAGAGAACTCGTCATTTTTTTAGACTGAAAAATAAAATAATGAAGACGGACGCCTAAAAGGGATCACAATGCTGATTTTAAAATAAATTTAAGTATTTTTATTTAAGAATAATTTTAGTTATTAAAAAACTTTAGAATAGAGCTGAACTTAGTAACTGACGGGTTAATTAAACTATTGGATAACAGTGAAAACCTTTTTTTAGTGAATTAGAATGAACTGCTAGAATAATGAGACAAAATTTTTTTGAAATAAATTTTTGTCGATTATGAGAGTTTGAGGGGAGAAATATTTCACAAGCCCGTCTGTATTAGTTCTCTGTTTTTCAGTCAACAAACGGTTGCAAATTGTATATTACTGAGCAAATTCTCGTATCAAGTAGAAACTGTCATTATCAATTACGTCATCTGTTATAGTGAAAAGTGTAACAGGTCATGGTGTTTGATAAGATAATTATCATTATTTTAAAAGGTTTTGTAGAGATAAGAAGTCAAAAAAGCCCTTTCTTAAAACTGATTCCTTTGTTATAATCATTTTAAATTAATTTGAAACTATTTAACAAGGGAGTGCTATTATGGAAACTACAACAATCAAAAAAACTGTAGAACAAACAGAAAATCCTTGGGAAGGGTTTAACGAGGGCCGCTGGCAGCATGAGGTCAATACGCTAGACTTTATTAAACGAAATTACACAGAGTACAAAGGTGATGACAGCTTTTTAGAAGGCGCAGCTCCGAGTACCGAAAAATTATGGGACAAATTACAAGAGCTTTTTGAAGTTCAGCACAAACAAAACGGCGTTTATGATATGGACAACGACGTGCCTGCGACCATCACTTCCCATGAGCCTGGTTATTTGATCAAGGAAGAAGAAAAGATTGTTGGTTTACAAACCGATGTACCGTTGAAGCAAGCATTTATGCCATTTGGCGGAATCAACATGGCCAACAAAGCCTTAGAATCAAACGGCTATGAAGTAGACGATGAAATGTCTTTCATCTTCAACAAATGGCGCAAGACACACAACCAAGGTGTTTTCGATGCTTATACAGATGAAATGCGCTTAGCTCGCAAAAATAAAATCATCACAGGTCTTCCAGATGCTTATGGTCGTGGCCGCATTATCGGTGACTACCGTCGTGTCGCATTATACGGTATTGATTTCTTGATGAAAGAAAAGAAAAAAGACTGGAAAAACGTCGGCAGTAAAGTAATGACCAATGACGTGATCCAATTACGTGAAGAAGTTTCTGAACAATTCCGCGCATTAGCTGATATGAAGGAAATGGCTGCAAGCTATGGCTATGATATTTCTAAGCCTGCTAATAATGCTCAAGAAGCAATCCAATGGTTATACTTCGGCTACCTTGCAGCAATCAAATCACAAAATGGTGCCGCAATGTCAATCGGTCGTATTTCAGCGTTCTTAGATATCTATATCCAACGTGATTTAGATCGTGGCTTGATCACTGAATTTGAAGCGCAAGAAATGATCGATCATTTGATCATGAAATTACGTATGGTGAAATTTGCTCGTACGCCTGAGTACAACCAATTATTCTCTGGCTACCCAATCTGGGCGACATTGTCATTAGCAGGGATGAACATGGACGGTTCTTCATTAGTAACGAAAAATGATTTCCGTATCCTTCATACCTTAACAAATATGGGACCTTCACCAGAACCAAACTTGACAGTATTGTACTCATCGCATTTACCAGAAGGCTTCCGTACTTATGCAGCAAAAGTAGCGAAAGAAAGCTCTTCGATCCAATTGGAAAATGACGATCTATTACGTCAATACTGGGGATCTGACGATGCAGCGATTGCTTGCTGTGTATCCGCGACAGTTATCGGAAAAGACATGCAATTCTTCGGCGCTCGTGCCAACTTGGCTAAAGCAGTGCTTTATGCAATCAACGGCGGCGTTGATGAAATGACGAAGATGCAGGTTGGTCCGCGTTTCCGTCCATTAGAAGGCGACAGCATTGATTTTGATCAATTCATGGAAAGCTACAAAGATGTTTTGGATTGGTTAGCAGAATTATATGTGAATACTTTAAATGTGATTCATTACATGCATGATAAATATGCCTATGAAGCACCACAATTAGCGTTGATGGATACAGATTTGAAACGTACGTTTGCGACCGGTATTGCAGGCATTTCTCACGCAACGGATTCATTGATGGCGATCAAACACGGAAACGTAAAAGTGATCCGTGATGAGGATGGCTTGGCAATTGACTATATTCCGCAAAACGAATTCCCAACATACGGAAATGATAACGACGAAGCAGACGAAATGGCGAACTGGATTCTTGAATACTTCATGACGCAAATCAAACGTCAGCACACGTATCGTGATTCAACACCAACCTTGTCATTGTTGACGATTACTTCAAATGTCGTTTATGGTAAAAATACTGGGAATACACCAGATGGCCGTCGTGCAGGTAAACCATTGGCACCAGGAGCAAACCCAAGCTATCAAGATGGTAAGTTCTTAGGTGAGAAAAACGGTCTGTTGGCTTCATTGAACTCAACTGCGAAATTGAACTACTCTTGTGCGCAAGACGGTATTTCAGATACACAAACCATCAATCCAGGCGCATTAGGCCGGACAGATGACGAAGCAATGCAGATAGACAATCTACGTCAAGTATTAGATGGCTACTTCGATAAGGGAGGCTACCACTTGAACGTGAATGTCTTTGGTCGTGAATTGCTAGAGGAAATGGACAAAGATATTGATAATCCTAAATATGCGAACTTTACGATTCGTGTATCTGGTTATGCCGTGAAATTCCGTGACTTAACACCAGAACAACGTCGCGACGTAATCTCACGTACAGACCACACAAAAATGTAAAAATAAAATATTTTTTAGCAAAATAGAATTTTTGAAAGGTTCTGAGGCTCATTATGCAGCCTCAGAACCTCTTTTTTACCAAAAATGTTAAAAATTATTAATAATTGTGATTTTTAAATAAAATATTAGTTGATTGTTCTATACTATTGATAATTATTAAGCAAGTGGGTGATAGTGATTGAAGGAGTATGAAAGTCAATGGGTGGTGCGAATTGTTGGTATCGTTGCGGGGGCAATGGTCTTTTTCATGCTTATTTATGCTTACTTTGGTTCACATTTTTATTTTGGGTCGGTCGTGGCGAATGTACCTGTGGGCGGGTTGTCCGTTCAGGCGGCTGAAGAAAAAATTCAGCAAGAAACAAAGCAGGTGGAAATTAAGCTGAAGGGGGAGTATCAAACAATCAAACTTCAAGTCGCTTCGCCGTATAAGATTCAAAAGGATTATTTGAAGAAGAATATTCGCCGAGGAGAATTCAGTCTGCCCATAAAAAAAGGCGCAAAAGATCGATTAGCTGAGGCAATTAACCGCGCCTCCTTTCTCGGGGGAAAAGAAGCGCAAAATGCCAAAATCATTTATACCAATCAAAAATTCGAGATCAAGTCAGAAAAAAGCGGCACAGTGGTAGATTCTACGCGACTGCGCAAGGAACTCTGTGAAGCCTTTGAAGAAGGAACACTACAAACAGAATATGAGTTAGCCAATTATTATCGAGAACCTGAGATTACAACGCAGGATTTGAATCGGCAAAAAATCACCCAGAATTTGGAAATGGTCAGGAAGCGTAAGATAAAACTAAAGCTGAACAAACAAACGATTCCCCTGACTGAACAGCTGTTGGCCGCTTCAGTAGATGATCAGGGAAATTTTGACCAAGAGCTGATAACAGCGTGGGTAGCAGATTTGGAACGGGAATATTCAACGATTTACCAATCGGTGGATTTTACAAATGTCCACGGGCAACATCTGCGTTTTAAAAATGTGGGGAATTACGGCTGGTTTATTGATATTAAACAATCGGCGAAGAGAATCGCTGAAAAACTAAAGGAACCCGATACTAAAGTTATTCAACTGGTACTCAAGGGCGATACAAAAAAACAACCCCTACATGTTACAAAAAACTACATAGAAGTTGATTTAGATAATCAAAAAATGTACTGCTTTGACAATGGCAAGCTAGTAGTCGAAACGGATGTGATTACAGGCCGCTACAATAAAGGAACGGCAACTGTTCCCGGTTTTCATACGGTGATGGACAAACGGCGAAACGTTGATTTGAGCGGTGTCTTAACAAATGGGGATGGCACCTATAATGTGCCTGTTGATTATTGGATGCCGTTACTAAGCTATGGTCAGACGATTACTGAGATAGGTCTTCATGATACAGATCATAAGCTGCAGTATTTCGGTCAGCCCGGCGCCTTTAAAACGGATTTGGGAAGCTATGGGTGTGTCAATACACCGAAATCTGAAGTGGCGAAAATTTATGAGTATAGTTACATCGGAATGCCTGTTTTTATTTATGGCCTTGCTTATGATGACGCGCCAGGTGAATGGGACAAACCAGTAGAGTATGGAACAGAAATCTAAAACAGAGGTTGTACCAGAAGTTATTTGTGGAACACCGTTTATTCAGAAACAGGAGCCATGACAAATCTTTGGTCACGGCTCCTGTTTTTTGTTTTTTGCAAGTTGTAAAAATGATTTCCTACAAATAAAGCAGTTCAAGCTTTAAAAGATAATATTGTCCTTGATCAGCTCGATATTTTTGATAAATATTTTATGGTCATGCATTTTGATCGCACCACAGGTTTTTAGTTGATGCATGATCCGGCTGACGCTGCTGGCAGCATTGATACCGCAAAAATGGGCAATTTCTTCGTTGGTCACTACGAAGTCGATCAAGACCCCATCTTGGTATTCTATGCCAAATTTGTCGTAAAGGTCATAGATTTGGCTGCATACAGCCCCAAATTTGCCATTCATTAACATTTGCTGAGTTCTCTTCATGGATTTCATCAGCCGTTCTCGGTAATAGTTTTTGACATAGATTTGGAGTTCACGATTTTGATTGATATCTTTCCAAAATTCAACGCGGTCAATCTGGTAGAGTTCGGCCTTTTCGGATTCTATCCGAATATTGAAGGGAGCGTCGATGAATTGAGAGTACTCGTCCTTTAACAATGACACTACTTCGAGTTCATTGATGTATTCCAAATTGAATTCGCGACCATCTCTGGAAACGACACTCGTCTTGATGACGCCGCTTTTCAAAATGTACACATGATGGTCCTGAATTCCTTCATAGAGCAGATACTTTTTGTATTCTTTACTAACGATCGGGAATTTTTTTTGTTCTAAGTAGTTTGTTAAAGCTGTATTATCCAATTTTACTTTATTCCTTCCATGAATTGTTGAAATTTTCATTGACATTTTATCACAAGTAGACGTTTTGTTTGATTAAAAGGCTAGTTAAAAAAGATAGTAACAAATGTTAATGTCCTTTTTTGTTAAAAAAAATTTACGTCTTTTTTTAATATGAAAGCTGATTTCCCGCTGTTTTTTCTATCCGTATAATCAATCAAGTAAGTCGAACAACCCAAAGCGTGATCAGAAAATTTGAAAGAAAGAGAAGTGTTTATTATGAAAAAATGGACAAGCGCAATGATTGAACGATTGGAATCAGCCTATCAGGTACGATTTGAAAAAGAAGCGGTATTGGTCTTTTTAAATGATGCGTATCAAAATGCGTTGATGTTGAGGAGAGATTATTCGTTTGAAAATGACGAAAGTCTGGCCGCCTTTTTATCAGCTTTTGACTATACGCGGGATTTATTTATTAGTCAGGCGGTGGATCGTTATCCATCAAATTACAATAAGGTCGCAGAAAAAATCTCAACCTTAAAGAAGTTAAATGAGCGTATCGCATATTAATGAGAGTAGGTAATGAAAATTAAGGAAGAAAAGTTATTCAATAAAGGATTTATCACCATCACGATTATCAATTTTGTAGTCTTTTTAGTCTATTACTGTTTTGTTGTGATAACGGCAAAATATGCAACACAAAGCTTAGGGTCAACCACCGCTCAAGCGGGCTTCGCTGTCGGTATTTATATTATCGGTACACTACTGGCACGGTTGTACATTGGCAAGAAATTGGAATTATTCGGGCGACGAGCGGTTTTACGCTATGGGGCATTGTTTTATTTAATCACGACTGCTGCATATTTGATCAGCACCAATATTTTTATTTTAGATGGCGTACGGTTTTTAAATGGCTTTGGTTACGGAGCGGTTTCTACTGCGGCTAATGCGATCGTTACTGCTTATATTCCAGAGGCTAAATATGGGGAAGGAATCAACTATTATGGATTGAGTACCAGCTTAGCAGCAGCGATCGGACCATTTATCGGGTTACTGCTGCTACCGATGGTTGGTTTTAAGGCTATCATTCTTCTTGCGGTGATTCTCGCCTTTGTTACGATGCTGGCCTGCTTCAAATTTGAAGTAAGTAATATCGAATTATCAGAGGAGCATCGTGCTCGAATCAACACCTTTAGCTTAGAAAGTTTTGTTGAACTGAAGGTTTTATTTATTGCGGGAATCGCCTTTTTGATTGGGATCGCCTATTCCAGTGTCCTAGGCTTTTTGTCTATTTATGCCGATCAATTGCACTTAGTTACGGCAGGCGCCTTTTTCTTTGTGGTTTATGCCTTGGTGGTTACTCTCACAAGACCGATGTCTGGAAAAATTTTTGACAAGCATGGAGAAAATTCTGTGATGTATCCAAGCTTTATTTGTTTGACGATTGGCTTGGTTCTTTTAGCCTTCACAGGCAATGCTGTTGTCTTGTTAATTGCCGGAGCGTTTGTAGGTTTAGGCTACGGTACTTTTATGGCAAATGGTCAGGCGGTGACCTTGAAGCTGGTTGAAAAGGCTCGAATCGGTGTCGCATTATCGACGTACTTCATTGGTCTTGACTTAGGCTTAGGAGTAGGACCTTATTTATTAGGAGCCATTAAAGGAATCCTAGGGACTTATCAGCATATCTACATCTTCTGTGCGATCATTCCATTGGTTGTAGCGATTTTATACATGATCTTTTATCATCCAAAGAAATCTGTGGATGCGTAAGCAATAGAAACAAAAAAAGGCTGTGCCAGCTCGTTTTGGCACAGTCTTTTTTTGTTAAATTTTATTCAGTTTTTCATGGATGACTTCGGTTAAATCATAATTCTGGTTTAGTTTGGCATAATAATCGGCTTGCTTTAATAGTTCGATTTTATCGCTGCTGTTTTCTTGAATGATCGCTTTTTCGAAAAATAGCTCTTCTAATCCAGTAGTCACGTTTACCTCTAATAAGGTTTGAATACCTTCGTCGCAAAGTGCATTAGCTTTTTTTTGGTTGCCGCGATCGGCGTAGAAGCAAGCTGCCTGGTAATAGGATGGACCTAATTTTAATTTTGTATTCATTTTTTCCTCCATTTGCTCAGCACGTTCAAAATAGATACGTGCGCGTTTTTTTTCTTCGTTTACTTGATAACAGGTGGCTAATCCTTTAAGTACTAGCAGTTCATACCTTTTTTCATCACGAAAAAAGGTATAGGCGCGTTGAAAGTAATGGACAGCTTTTTTTGTGTCGCGCTTGCCAAATAAATTTGCGTAAGTGCGAAAATACAATAGATGACCAACGATTCGTGCATTTTGATATGAAATTTTCTTGCCATAGGTATTCAATAAAAACAAAACACTAGAGAACTCTTGACGTAGATGCAGACAACGAACAATATCCAACAAAGAAGTTTCCGTTAAAAGAACTGTATCTGGGAAAGCATGATGGTATGGAACATCCAGTTTCATACAAAGATCGAGAATGACTTCTAAAATGCCTATGTTTTTGTCTTCGATCAACTCTAAGTCAGCCGGAGAACAAATCGTTTTGAAGTCTTCTCGCGCTATACCCACCTTCTCGCGCTTTTGTCTGATGATATCTCCATTCACGTTCATGATTGACCTCCTACGAATAACGCTTTCATATTAATTCTAAAGCCTTTATTAGAAAACTGCAATAATAATATTCAAAAAAACCCTTTTTTTTAATTTATTTTCCTATAAATTGAATTGAATGTTTATTTTATCTTTGTTATATCAGTTATTTAGGTCGAAAAATCATTTTCTTAAATAATCGAATAATTATAATAAGAGCGGCTGGAATCAGAGGGGATTGAAAACAAAAGAACGCTTGCGTTTCAAGGCAAATATGATAAACTGTTAAAATACTATGAAAAGGAAGAGTGATTGTGATGAGAAAAATGAATGTTGCAATTGTCGGCGCGACTGGCGCAGTAGGAACACAAATGATTAAACTATTAGAAAATAGCACCTTGCCCATTGGCACTGTGAAATTTTTGGCTTCGAAGCGCTCCGCTGGGAAGCAACTTTCATTTAAAGGCGAAACTCAAACAATCGAGGAGCTAGTTCCAGATTCATTTGAAGGAATCGATCTGGCCTTATTTTCAGCAGGCGGAGGAATATCGGCCAAATTTGCACCAGAAGCGGTCAAACGCGGAGCGGTTGTAGTAGATAATACGAGTCATTTCCGAATGGACCCTGAAGTACCATTAGTTGTGCCTGAAGTAAATCCTGAAGCTCTGCGGGCTCATAAGGGGATCATTGCTAATCCCAATTGTTCAACGATTCAAATGATGGTGGCGTTAGAGCCGATCCGACAGGCTTATGGGTTAAAACGTGTGCTAGTTTCAACCTATCAGGCGGTATCTGGTGCTGGAAATCAAGCAATGGAAGAGTTGAAGCAGCAAACTCGCGACTTTTTAGCTGAAAAGCCTCTAGATGAGTGGAAAGCAGATATTTTGCCTTGCGGAGGAGATAAAAAACATTACCCGCTGGCCTTTAATGCTTTGCCGCAAATCGATGTATTTACCGATGATGGATACACCAACGAAGAGTGGAAAATGATCAACGAAACGAAAAAGATCATGGAGGACGATTCGATTAAGGTTTCAGCAACCTGTGTACGCATTCCTGTTATGAGCGGACACTCTGAATCCGTTTATATTGAGACGGAGAAAACGGCGACAGTGGCTGAAATCCAAGAAGTCATTGCTAAAGCGCCGGGTGCCGTATTAGAGGATGATCCAAGTCAGCAGATCTATCCGCAGGCCTTGAATTGTGTTGGCAAAAAGGAAACGTTTGTCGGACGTATCCGCAAAGATCCAGATGAGGAAAAGGGTGTCCATCTGTGGGTAGTTTCAGATAATCTATTAAAGGGCGCGGCTTGGAATTCCTTGCAAATTGCGGAAACAATGTATGAAATGGGACTTTTAAAGTAAGTGAATAGTCAAATTTTCAGACCTGTGACGTTTGGTGTCGCAGGTTTTTTTTGACATCAAAGGAAGGATTAAATTTTATGGGTCGATTGAAGACAGGACAGCTTAACGTGCCCCACGATGAATATCCTCACTTGCGATACCTGGAGTAGTATCACAAGTGAGGATATGTTTGGCTGAAAGTTTGTTTTTAGGTGAAGTTAATACAATCAGCGTGTTGGTAGATTTATTTAGAAAACGAAACGGCTTTTATTTATTCGCCAAACGTTCTTTTAAATTTATTTTCTCACCTCGCTTTCGTAGATCATAAAATTCACCGATAGCTGTGAAAAATAAATCATTTGAAGAGTTAACTGCTGTTTCAACAGAATCTTGCACGACACCAATAATGAAACCAACACCAACGACTTGCATGGCAATGTCATTAGAAATTCCAAACAGGCTGCAGGCTAATGGAATTAATAATAATGAACCTCCAGCAATTCCTGAAGCGCCACAAGCAGACAATGCGGATAATACACATAAAATTAACGTTAAACTAAAAGGCACATCGATTCCTAAGGTATGAACAGCCGTTAGGGTCATGATAGAGATAGTAATTGCCGCACCTCCCATGTTGATGGTTGCACCTAATGGTAAAGAAATAGAATATGATTCTTTTGTTAACCCTATACGTTTTGCCAGCATCATATTGATTGGAATATTTGCCGCAGAACTTCGAGTGAAAAATGCTGGAATAGCACTTTCCTTTAAACAAAACCAAACGAGAGGATACGGATTTTGTCTAATTAGTACAAACGCTACTAAAGGGTAAACAACTAAATCAACAATCAGCATTGTCCCTACCAGCAAGAGCAGAAGACGCCCATATTGCATTAATCCAGCAAGTCCAGTTGAAGAAACCGACTCAAAGACTAGACCGGCAATACCCAACGGTGCCATAGCGATAATTAGCTGAACGACCCCCGTAATGGCTAGAGAAAATTCATCAATAACTTCCTTAACAGAGTTTTTTCGTGTACGTAAGGCAAAACCAATTAGAGCCGACCAAAATAGAACGCCTAAATAATTTCCCTCAATCATTGCCTGCAATGGATTTTGAACAATGTTATTTAGAATAGTGGTCAATACATCGATTAACGCTTTTGGTGCTTCTTGAGAACCGGAAACTTCTTGCAAGGAAATAGTTAGCGGAAAAAGATAACTAGCTAATACTGCAATTGTTGCGGCTAATAAGGTAGTAAATAAATACAAAGAAATAATTGGCTTAATGTAGGTTTGAGTCGTTGATTGATGCTTTGATATAGAGGCCATGATTAATACAAATACTAATAATGGCGCTACCGCTTTTAAAGCCCCAACAAATAGACTCCCAAATATTGCAATGAAGCTCCATTGAGGAAGAAATATTCCTAATAAGCCTCCAAGAATAATACCTATCACAATTCGCTTGATTAACGAAAGCTGCTTGAAAAAATCTAACAAAACAAGAAACCCCTTTTCATTTTTTAATTATTTTGGCACTATATGGCAATTAAAGTTTAATTGAAATAAAGGGAACCTGCAACCGTTTCTTTAGAACCATTTTTAGCAAATAACAGGCTTGCTAGATTGGTTGGTAACTCTGAGAATCATTTGTACGGTTGAGCATCTCAAGTCATCGATTTCTTACAGTTGAACGAAGAATTGCGTGACAGTTTCATCTAATTCGTCTCTCATTCATTCAGCTTAACTCTCCCTATTTTTAGAAAAACATGTATAATAACTAATGAGTATAGGCACAGACCGTACTGATTACGGGGTCTGAGTAAGCTAATATAGATAAAGAAACTAGAGAGGTGGATATTTTGAGTACAGTCAAAATAATTCCCTTCAGCGGAGTACGTGAAAATGGTAAAAACATGTACGCGGTTGAAGTGGATAATGATATTTTTGTCCTCGATTGCGGACTGAAGTATCCAGAAAATGAACTATTGGGAATCGATGTTGTGATTCCTGATTTTACCTATTTAATTGAAAACGCGGATCGCGTGGCAGGGGTCTTTTTGACTCATGGACATGCTGATGCGATCGGAGCGTTGCCTTATTTCATATCTGAAGTGGCCGTGCCGGTCTTCGGAACTGAATTAACGATTGAGCTGGCAAAACTGAATGTGAATCAAAATGAAGAAAGTAAAGGATTCAAGGATTTTCACGTGATTGATGAGCATACCGAGATTGATTTTGGGACTGCGGTTATCAGCTTCTTCCGGACGACCCATACGATTCCTGATTCTGTCGGGATTAGCTTGAAAACAGCTGAAGGCAGTATCGTTTATACTGGTGACTTCAAGTTTGATCCAACATCGATCCCAATGTATGCGACAGATTATCGTCGTTTGGCTGAAATTGGTTCAGAGGGTGTTTTGGCATTGTTGAGTTCTTCATCGAATGCAGAAAATCCAATCCAAGTGGCTTCTGAACGGGAAATCGCCAGTGAAGTCTATGACACCATCAATGAGTGGAACGGACGAATTATCGTAGCGTGTGTTGCCAGCAACCTGCAGCGGGTTCAACAAATTTTAAATGCGGCAGAAAAGGCTGGACGTAAGGTAGTCTTGACTGGACAAGATTTGGATCGCATCATCAAAACAGCGATGCGTTTGAATAAGCTTGAGGTACCAGAAGATATTTTAGTCACAATCAAAGAAATGAAGAAATATCAGCCTGAAGAGCTGATCATCTTAGAAACAGGCCGTATGGGCGAACCAATCAAGTCGTTGCAAAAAATGGCCAATCGCTCACATCGCAACTTGAAAATTGAAGACGGCGATTTAGTCTATATCACGACGACGCCAACGATCGCAATGGAAACCACGGTTGCGAAGACGGAGGATATGATCTATCGTGCCGGCGGAATCGTAAAAAGCATCTCTGAGAACTTACGGGTTTCCGGTCATGCCAATCCTCGCGATTTGCAAATGATGATGAATTTCATGTCACCGAAATATTTCATTCCGGTCCAAGGGGAGTATCGTCAATTAGCTGCTCATGCGAGCTTAGCAAATGAAATGGGCATTCCCTTCAAGGATATTTTCATTACTGGCCGCGGAGATGTTTTAGAGTATAAGAATAAGCATATGAGTGCTGCCGGCAGTGTACCAGCGGACAATATCATGATCGACGGAATCGGTGTTGGAGATATCGGCAATATCGTCCTGCGGGATCGCAAAGTTTTATCGGATGACGGGATTTTTGTGGTCGTAGTGACCATTGATCGTAAACTGAAAAAAATCGTCTCTGCCCCGCAGATTACTTCACGTGGCTTTGTCTATATCAAAGCAAGTCGTGATTTGATCAAGGAAAGTGCCGAGATTACCAGCGAGATCGTTGAAAAGCATCTGCATTCCGATGATTTTGAATGGAGTAAATTAAAGCAGGATATTCGTGATCAGTTGAGTCGTCATTTGTTTGAACAAACGAAACGTCGTCCAGTGATCTTGCCGGTTATTATGGAAGCCAATCAACGACGCGGACGCCGCAAATAGTTGAAGCCGTAAACTCTCCAATCAATAAACGATTGGAGATTTTTTTTAATACTTACTACTCTGTTTTTTTGCCAAAAAGGAGTATGATTAAGGTGTCAGTAAATGTAGAGAGGGCTGGTCATATGTTAGAAAAACCATTAAAGTGTCCAAATTGCGGCACACATTTCTTTGTTGATGAAGTATTGAATGTTCAGGAGCATCCGAAAGAAGCGATGCCGGTTGAATGTCCGAATTGCCACCATATTTATGAAAAAAGGATCACCAACGGCTATTTCATGACTTTTGAAGATCGGGAACATGGAAAATATGAGGAAGAAGCGGGAGAGTAATCTCTCGTTTTTATTTTTGCAATGCGTGTCACATTCATGGCAGCGTGAGTGAGCTGTGTCATCCCTCCAGCAATTTCTATTGATCGAATTTATAAAAAGGGCGGAAAATTAAACAGTTCGAGCTACAAGGAAAGTCGATGGTTACTTTGATGGTAACGGTTGACTTCTTTTTTTTCGAACACTCTGTTATACTGGTTTTGCTAAGCTGTACTAATATAATAGATAAATGTTATAGCGGGAGGAAATTATGGCGACAAAACACGATCTGATTTTAGAACATATTGAGAGTCTGCCGGTGGGAGAACGAATCTCTGTCCGCAGCATTGCTAAAAATTTGCGCGTCAGCGAGGGAACAGCCTATCGTGCAATTAAAGATGCTGAAAATATCGGTTTGGTCTCAACGATCCAACGTGTTGGGACGATCCGTATTGAACGGAAATTGAAAAAAAATATCGAACGCTTGACCTTTGGCGAGGTGGTTCGAATCATTGAGGGAGAAGTCTTAGGCGGCTCTAATGGTTTGGACAAGGATTTGAATAAGTTTGTCATTGGTGCGATGACAGAAGAAGCGATGCGCCGGTACATCACCCCAGGCTCGTTATTAATCATCGGAAACCGTGAAGGCGCTCAAAAGCTGGCTTTGCAGGACGGTGCAGCAGTCCTAATCACCGGCGGCTTTGATACGACACCTGAGATCGCCAAGCTTGCGGATGAACTAGCTTTGCCCGTTTTAAGCACGACCTATGATTCTTTTACTGTAGCAACGATGATCAATCGGGCGTTGAGTGATCAATTGATTAAAAAAGATATCATGCAGGTCAGCGATATCTACATGCCGCTTGAAAAGACCGTCTATTTGCAAGCAGGGGATACGATCGCGAACTATCATCGATTGTCTGATAAAACCGGACATTCACGTTTTCCAGTTGTAAATAAAAGCATGCGGGTTTTAGGAGTTGTGACAGCCAAGGACGTTTTAGGAAAAGCTGAAAATCTAATGATTGATCGAATCATGACGCGAGATCCGAATGTGGTGAAGCAGAGTATGAGTGTGGCTTCGGTCAGTCATCAAATGATTTGGGATGGACTTGAAATGATGCCGGTAGTAAAAGATGATCTTTCTTTAGTAGGAATGGTCAGCCGTCAGGATGTCATGAAGGCGATGCAGCTCGTTCAGCGTCAGCCGCAGATGTCTAATACGATCTCTGATCAAATCGTCGGTGATATCATTACAGTTGATACAGACCGAGAAGAGAATCAGTTAGAGAATCCCTACTTCAAATTTGAGGTCACCCCTCAAATGGTGAACAGTGTCGGGACGATTTCTTTTGGCGTATTGAGTGAGATTGTAGCGAATGTCGCCCAACGAAGTATTTTGTTAGATCAGCGGCGCAATACCTTAATCGAGCAGATGAATCTGCATTATTTACGACTGATTCAATTAGAAAGCGAAATTGAGATTCATTCAAAAACATTAGAACTAGGCCGACGTTCAGCGAAGGTCGATTTGGAGGTTTTCATTGACAATGTGATTGTGGCTAAAGCAATCGTAGTCTGTCAAGTGATGGAACGTTCTTAGAAAGAGGAAGAGCATGACAATTACAGAAGAAATTTTACTAATGATTAAACAATACGATCGGATTATCATCCATCGTCATATGCGACCTGATCCAGATGCCCTTGGCTCCCAGTGCGGACTTGCGGAAATTTTACGTGGGTCTTTTCCAGAAAAGGATGTGTATCAGGTGGGCGGTCCAGTTGAAGGGTTGGCCTTTTTAGCTGAAATGGATGAGATATCTGATGTTCTATATAACGGTGCTTTGGTAATCGTAACAGACACGGCAAATGCGCCGCGGATCAGTGATGACCGCTACAGGCTTGGTGATAAGCTGATCAAGATCGACCATCATCCGAATGATGACCCTTATGGAGACTTGCTGTGGGTTAATACACAAGCCAGCAGCTGTAGTGAGATGATTGCCGATTTTGCGTTTGCTGAGAATTTAACGGTGACCGAGAATGCAGCTCGTCTATTATATGGCGGAATTGTTGGGGATACAGGACGCTTTTTGTATCCAGCGACTACCTCTCATACGTTGCAGGTAGCGGCGAAATTATTGGATTTCGGCTTTGATGCAACGAGATTGAATCGTGAAATTGATCAAATCTCATTAGATGTGGCGAAGCTGTCAGGCTATCTTTACCAAAATCTGCAAATTGATGAAAATGGTGCCGGTTATGTCTTTTTGGATCAAGCGATTCTAAATAAGTATGGTATTAAGGATTCTGACACGGCAGCGCTTGTGCCGCTTCCAGGAACAATCGATGCTGTGTTGGCATGGGCAATCTTTGTGGAGCAGCCAGAAGGCTATTATCGAGTTCGGCTTCGCTCCAAAGGTCCGGTTATCAACGAATTAGCTAAACGTTATCATGGCGGGGGCCATCCCTTAGCCAGCGGAGCAAACGCGAAGGATCAGGCGATGTGCCAGGACATCTATCGTGAGATTCAAGTATTGTGCAACAATTACAACCAAGATCGATTGGTTTAAAAAAATCTAGAAATAGCTGTGAACAAAGGTTGTTTCATGATTGATACATTAATACTAGGCATGGAAAGAAACGTAAGGTGTATCCTTAGGCTTCTTTCCATGCCTTTTTGACTTGAGGAAAGTATAAAAATTCTTATATGAAAAATATTTTACGGCAGGTGTATCCATGTCCGGCTTCACGAACGAGCTTTTCTGCGTTAGCTGTGCATAAAGTTGCTGCTAACCTTCATTCCGGCAATCATCTCACTAAGACTGCTGGATTGGTGCTCAAAAGCTGAGCGTGTGCGTGAAGTCTTTCTTATTAAGTCACAGACGTACATCCAGCGTGAAGGTAGTTGAAAGAAAACAATCCAAGTCATTGTCAGGTTTTGAGGTATAAAGCGGTAAAGCAAGACTAATTAACGAATATATAAAAAGTGAGTTTATATAAAGTTTTTAAAATTACTATATTTTTTTATAAATAACTAAAATTCAGTTTAGAAAAGTTTTTAATGTATAAAATGTCATTCTTCAAATTCTTTAGAATTTTTAAAAAAAGATATTTCGGCTTTCTATTTACAATACTCTTTTCATTGTTATATTATTATGAGTGTTAAAAAATGAAAGCGCTATAAATATGGAGGGGTAGACAATGAATGTGGCAAAGCTAGCTGAGAGACAGTTATTTCTAATGAAAGCTGAAAATTTGGAGAAACGAGTACGCGCCTACTATGCTCAAACACAGGATGTGGATTCCTTGATTGAGTACGGAGTCGCGATCCTTGTGCGGAGCTTTTTCTGCATGGGAAGCTTTTCGGAGCTGATCCAAGACTTGATTCAAGAGGTTTATTTTACAGTTGAACCAACTGCTGTCATGCGCCAATATTTGCCCTATTTTGAAGACTATTTCACCGAAAACGAATGGCAAACAATAGTAAATCGCCTATTTGGCAATCATACAACCTACCTTGCGCAAACGGAAGAGGCGCGTGTAAATAAAGGCTATTTAGAACAAACTGGGACACTCGATAATCGGATTGAGGGTCTTGTTTATCGTGTAGAAGCCGTTTTTGAAGATACTATTGGGAAAAAACACAAGTTGACGATTCGTGATACCGACTCCACTTTTAATGAAGCGCAAACGATTCAAGTGTTGAATATATTGACGACCTTGAGTATTTTTGACACAGCTGATGTGCGGAAATACGAAACCTATGTGAGTTATCAAACACCGGGAAAAATCATTGCGACATCTCATAATTCCCGTCAAAAAACCAAACCAACAGCGAAGGAACCGGAAACCATCGCTGCTGAACAACCCCCAGAAAAAGAAAAAACGGTAGCCGCGACTAATAAAAAGCAGTCATCTGCATCAGTATCTACTTTGCCTAAAGAAGCGTCGAAGCAGACTGCTTCAAGTAACAACACTTCTCTAAAGAAAAATACTACCCTGAAGAAAAACCAATCAAGCCCTACGAGTCTGCCGAAAAATACCAACACGTCCGACAGTCCGTCGCCGAATCCTGAACTGAAGAAAAAAGCATCTGGGAATAAAGCCAATGAGCTGTTGGACCAACCAGATACGTCTTATAAACGTTTAGGCAAAAATGAAGAACAGATTCAGAGCAATCGAGACGGTAGAAAGATGAAGAATAGAGTGAATAATGCGCTGGGGCGGAGTAAGAACCGGAAAAGGAACAAAAGGAAATAGCATGCTGTTTTGGCGGTGCTACTCTGTTTGTTGGTAGCGAAAGTTTACGAATCAGCGAGCTTTCTGGGTTGATGCATTCTAATAACGTGGATTTTTTAGGAAAGACTTTTCAAGTTCCAGATTTTCCGCTAAACTAAATGTTTAGAGAAAATAAATTTATTGGAGGAAAAGTATGCCAAATTGTCCTATGTGTCAGTCAGAGTACACTTATGAAGATCGCGGCTTATTTGTTTGCCCAGAATGTGGTCACGAATGGTCTGAAAGCGAAGATGTGGAAGAGGGATTAGTCGTTAAAGATAGCAATGGCAATCCATTGCAAGACGGTGACAGTGTGACCGTTATTAAGGATTTGAAAGTCAAAGGTGCTTCTGGGGCCATCAAACAGGGAACGAAGGTTAAAAATATTCGTTTAGTTGAAGGCGATCACAACATTGATTGTAAAGTCGATGGCTTTGGACCCATGAAGCTGAAGTCTGAATTTGTTAAGAAGTTATAAGCTAGAGAGATTCTTAGAGCCGTTTTCATAAAAAATTCATGGCTTTCATGCTAAACTAAGCTTAGGAAACTGTTTATTTCAAACAGCACAATTATCTTTGATTAGAGGAGAATGTTTATGTATGGGTATGGAACATTTTATAATTTTCTAGATCCCACGTTTCTATTAGTTATCGCCGGACTGGTCATCTCTGGACTTGCTTCTGCTTATGTCAATTCGACGTTCCGCAAATACGATGAGTTTCGCAGCAGTAAAGGTGTTACAGGGACTCAAGCAGCTGAATACATTTTGCGTAGTCAAGGAATTACAGATGTCGGAGTCCAGCAAATCGCCGGAAATCTGACCGATAATTATAATAGCGGGAATAAACTGTTGAGCTTATCGGAAGCAACTGCTCAATCGACGTCGGTGGCCGCTATTGGTGTGGCGGCGCATGAGTGCGGACATGCCGTGCAGGATGCCAAAAATTATTTTCCGTTGAAATTACGGGCAGCGATTGTACCTGTAGCCAATATCGGTTCGACGCTTTCTTTTCCATTGATTATGTTAGGTGTCATTATGAGCTGGAACCAAACATTGATTAATATCGGGATTTTGGCGTTTTCATTAGCGCTAGTTTTTCAGCTTGTAACCTTGCCCGTCGAATTTGATGCATCAAGACGTGCATTGAGTATTTTGCGTGAAGGAAATATGCTGGCAGAAGATGAACTGGCAGCCGCTCGAAAAGTTTTAATGGCAGCTGCGCTGACTTATGTCGCAGCAGCATTAGCAACATTTCTACAATTATTACGACTGGTATTGCTTTTTGGCAATCGGAGCCGCGATTAAGAACCGACGACTTGTCGGTTTTTTTTTTTTTTGTGTTCAAGCCTATGAAGCGTGCGCTTTCAATCACAAGTAGTTCTTATTACTGATATTTTTAAGAGTGTGGTATCATGAAATAAAGGAGCTGATACCATGAAAAGATCGACCAAAGTCAAAATCGGAGTAGGCGTCATTGTCGCAGCCAGCACTGCTACCGCTGTAGTCGCTTCTGGGAAGCTAATTGAAAAGGCTCGTCATGTTTCGAATCGCTGTAAAGTGAAGCGTTTTGTGAATGCTAAGTTTGACGGCAGTGAAACACTGCTAGCGATCGTTGATAAACTTTCAGATGAAGATTTAGATAACATCATGAGTATTTTAGACAAGATCAAGAGCGGAAAAAAGCGCGTATCGGTCTATGGTGATTCCATCAAAGATACGACCGAGGATTTGAAAGACCGATTGATGGATTTAGTAGACAAAGTAATGTAAGAAGATGTGCCAGTGATGGCGCATCTTTTTTTGCTGAAAAACTTATGCTAAAGTAAGTTGATCAGCAATCAAGAGAAGTTAAGTGAGGAAAGAAATGGAACGTGAAAGTCAGTTGACGGAAGAAGAGAAAATATATTTTATGGAAGAAGCGATCAAGGAAGCCAAGAAGGCTGAAGAAATCGCGGAGGTCCCTATTGGTGCGATCGTTGTCCATCAAGGAGAAATTATTGGTCGCGGCCATAATTTACGAGAGCACAGTCAGGATGCGACAAGTCATGCGGAAATGTTTGCTATTCGCGAGGCCTGTCATCATTTGGGCAGCTGGCGATTGGAAGAGTGTCAGCTATTTGTCACGCTGGAGCCTTGTCCAATGTGTAGCGGCGGGATGATTTTGTCGCGGGTGGAAGAAGTTTATTTTGGAGCATATGATCCCAAGGGTGGTACAGCGGGAACGTTGATGAATTTATTAACAGATGAGCGTTTCAACCATCGCGCGTACGTTGAGGGCGGTATTTTGGAGGCGGAATGTGGAACGCTATTGACCAATTTTTTCCGCGCCATTCGAGCACGGAAAAAAAAGACTAGCCAAAACGAGTAGAGTTTGTTATACTATTTTTTGCCGAAAGGCAGGACAATGCCGGGCCTGTGAATTGTGTCAGGTCTGGAAGGAAGCAGCACTAAGTAGGATCCGGCATGTGTCTGATATAGATGACATTACAGCAGACTTTTTGGTCTGCTTTTTCTTTTAACCAAATCAACAGGGACTGTCTGGATGGCAGTTTTTTTTATAGACTTTTTATAGAAAGTCAGAATTAATTGAAGCTCTTTCAAAATAAGCGTAAACTGAAGATATTAAATTTTGGGGGTGCAACGATGAAAGAGAAGCAGGCATTTCATATCAATGGGTATTTAGGTTTAGTAGGTTTAATTGTAATTATAGGAATTGGTAGCTGGGGAGTTTTTGCTGGCAGTACAAAGGAAAGTTTCGGCTTGATCTTTTTAGGCGTTCTTCTATGGATTATTGCTGGCTTATTTTTAAGTTCTTTAACAATCGTTGGGCCGAATAAAGCGAAAGCAGTCTTGTTTTTTGGAAAGTATCTTGGAACCATCAAAGCAAACGGCTTATTCATTACAACGCCGTTGACGCGAAAAATCCCGGTGTCTTTGAAGGTAAGAAATTTCAATAGCTCATTATTAAAGGTCAATGATTCTGATGGAAATCCCGTCGAAATTTCAGCAGTCGTGGTTTTTCGAGTGGTGGATACGGCCAAAGCGTTATTTGATGTCGATTACTATTTAGATTTTGTTGAGATTCAAAGTGAAACAGCGATTCGTCATATCGCGACGCAATATCCTTATGACACATTCAATGACGATGATTTAACGTTGCGAGGAAATACGACGGAGGTATCAGAAGAATTAGCTGAGGAATTACAAGAACGTTTAGCGATGGCTGGTGTTGAGGTAATCGAGACGCGTTTGAATCATTTAGCGTATGCGACTGAAATTGCCAACGCGATGTTGCAACGGCAACAGGCCAAAGCGATATTATCTGCCCGACAAACAATCGTTGAAGGCGCGGTTACGATGACGCAAATGGCACTGGAACAAATCGAAAACGGTCAGGACATTCAGTTTACAGATGATCGGAAAGTTCAGTTGATCAATAATCTGCTGGTTTCCATCATCACCGATAAAGGAACCCAGCCAGTGATTAATACAGGGGATCTATCAGAAAAATAGGAGGCCAGAGAATGAAGAAGTTATACATTAAACAGAAGGTTTTTAGTATTGGTGAAAAGTTCACCGTGGTTGATGAGGATCAACGGCTGCACTATTCGGTTAAGGGCAGCTTTATGAAGATTCCCAAAACCTTTAGTGTTGAAAATGAACAGGGGAAAGAAGTCAGTCGAATTACTAAGAAGACAATTAGTCTTTTGCCAAAATTTTTTGTCGAGATTAATGGGAAAGAAGCGATTGAGATTTCCAAACAGTTGAGCTTCTTCAAAGCGAAATACTCGATTTCAGCTGAAGACGTGACGGTTGATGGCAACTGGTGGGACATGGATTTTGACGTGTCACGAAAAGGACGAAAGATTGCGGAGATAAACAAGCGCTGGATTTCGTGGGGCGATACGTACGAGATTACGATTTTAGATGAAGCATTAGAAGAGTTAATCATTTCGCTGGTTATTGCGATTGATTGTGTGAAGGAGGATGAAGCAGCAGCTTCGTCAGCATCAAGCTAAAGAAAGATACCGTTGTTGATTGCCTATCTTCAACAACGGTATCTTCTTTATTTAGAAAAGAGTGATTTCCTGCAGAGTCGGATTCTCAATCACGAGTAACTGCTCTTTGATTTTTAGACCTTCTTCACTCGAACCGGAATACCCGACCAGTTTGCCATTTTTCCCAATGACGCGATGACAAGGAACGAGGATTGGCAAGGGATTGTTGCGATTGGCTTGACCAATCGCACGAACAGCTTTGGGACTTTGAATTTTCTCAGCAATCGTCAGGTAGCTGCACGTTTCGCCATAAGGAATCTCTGTCAACGCCTGCCAAACTTTTTGCTGAAAGGCTGTTCCAGATGTAAAAGCATAAGGCACATCAAAGTCCTTTCGTTTACCTGCTAAGAATTCCAATAGCTGTTTTTTTGCTGTTTGTAGAATTTCTTGGTTGGCTAAGGGGCTTTCATCAATTGGTGTATAAGAAATCCCAATTAAGGCATCGGGACTAGCGTCTAGCCAAATCGTACCGAGAATAGAGTCAAACTTCATACTTTCACCTGCTTTTTTAGCGAACGAGTTCGTTCAGCCTTCTTGAGCTATATGTTACTATAGATGGAACAAGAAGAGTTGAAAAGAGGTAGAATAATGGAAAAAATTATTCTTTTACATACCAATGATCTTCATTCCCATTTAGAGAATTGGCCAAAGCTTCGCCGTTTTTTACTGAACCGCAAACAGGAGGAAACAGCGAATAAGCGAATTATTACCGTTGATTTAGGGGATTTTGTTGATCGCTGGCATCCTTTGACAGAAGCGACTAATGGCCAAGCCAATGTTCAATTAATGAATCAAATTCATTACGACGCGGCGACTATTGGAAATAACGAGGGCGTGGGAAACTCAAAGGCGGAACTGAATCAGCTGTATGATCAGGCGAATTTCGATATTCTTTTAGATAATCTCTTCGATAAGCAGACCTTGCAGCCGCCAAAATGGGCACAACAATCTAAAATTATTACGACCGAACAGGGAACGAGGGTTGGATTGCTGGCCTTCACTGCCCCCTTCCCACTAACCTACAATCCCAATGGCTGGGACATTCGCCAGGTTATGGATATTTTGCCAGATCTTGTATCGGAGCTTCGTCCGAAAGTTGATGTGCTCGTATTGATGAGTCATTTGGGAATTAGCGTTGATCGGCAAATCGCACGAGAGCTGCCGGCAATTGATGTGATTCTAGGTTCTCATACGCATCATTTATTTGAAACGGGAGAAAAGATTGGCGATGTGCAGCTAGCAGCGGCGGGGAAATACGGTTATTATGTGGGCGAAGTTCATGTGACACTTGATGATAAACACCGCATCCAGAAAACTTCAGCTCGTACCTTTCCTACAGAAAAGATGCTGGAGCTGCCTGAGGACCAAGAAGAAATTGACGGATACCTGACAGAAGGACACCGATTATTAGCAGATAAGGAAGTCGCGAACATTCCCTTTACCATGAGTACAAATCTGCAAACGGCGCATCCGATGATCGATTATACATTGGCCGCCGTAAAGGAAGCAGCTAAGACAGAAGCAGCCGTGTTGAACTCAGGATTATTTTTAACGGATATTCCTGCTGGGATCGTGAATCAAGATCAGCTGCACACAGCATTGCCGCATCCCATGCATCTAATCAAAGTAACACTGGATGGTAATAATTTGATTCGGCTGGTTTTAGAAATGGAAAAGAATCGCCATTTCTTAATCAATTTTCCTGTGATAGGGATGGGCTTTCGCGGCAAAATTTTTGGTCATCTGGTTTATGATGGCATCGAATATGATGGAGTGAATCATCAGGTTCGTTGGTTAGGAGAACCGGTTGATCCGGAGTTGGACTATACGCTGGCGACTGTCGATCATTATATGTTCGTTCCATTTTTTCCGACGATCGAAATTGCGGGGCATTATGAATTTTTATTCCCTGATTTTATTCGCAGTGTTTTGGGGGACTATCTCCACACTCACTATCCAATCAAATAAAAACAAGGTATAATAGCAAACAGGTGGTGAAACGATGGCAAAAGAAAAAAGAGACAAAAAAGAACAGAAAAACAATTCAGAAAAAACAGTCACAGAAGAATTGGCTGAGGTCTTAGATGAAATCGTTGAGACACCCGCTGAAGAAAAGAAAAAAGGTGAAACCGTCGTATTTGTCGATGATAGTAATCTTTTGATTGGCGAACGCCAATACCGCTTAGTTAGAAATTATCGTGAAGGCTTTGATGCCGAACGTTTAGGTGAACGCTTTAGTGAGGTCTTGACACGCTATGATTACATTGTTGGTGACTGGGGCTATGACCAGTTGCGGTTAAAGGGCTTTTTCCGCGAAGACGATCGGAAAAGCTTACCGGAGCAGCGGATTGATACATTAGAAGATTATTTGTATGAGTACTGCAATTTTGGTTGTGCTTATTTTGTCTTGGAACGGACAGGCGGAAAACGCCAGCAAACGCGAAAAAAACGCAAGCGCAAGCGGAAGGACAAATCTCAAGCATACGTGGAGGAGAAAAAGGTTCCAGTAACCAATAAGCCAAAGAAAAAACCAGTAATCAAAAACCGTCAGCCGAAAAAGGAAACACCTACAAAAACAAAAGAAAAAGACGAACGCTTTGTAATTCGTCAAAGGGAAGAGTAATAGGATGTACGAAGGATACCTGATTGACCTAGATGGAACGATCTATCGCGGAAGCGAGCCGATTCCAGCTGGTCGCCGCTTTGTTGAGCAATTGCAGGCGCGCCAGATTCCATTTTTATTTTTGACCAACAATACGACAAAAACACCAGAGACAGTAGCCAATCGATTGGCCAATGAATTCTCGATCCATGTGGGACCAGAGACAGTCTATACTGCGACACTTGCCACGATTGATTATTTGAATGATGCAAATAAAGGCAAGAAGGTCTATGTAATCGGTGAACCAGGCTTGATTGAACCGATTTTAGCTGCGGGATATGTCTGGGAGGAAGAGACACCTGATTATGTAGTGGTGGGATTGGACACGGACGTTACTTATGAGAAGTTTGTCGTGGCAACCTTGGCGATTCAAAAGGGTGCGACCTTTATTGGAACAAATCCTGATAAAAATATCCCTACTGAACGTGGTCTGCTGCCGGGCGCCGGCTCGGTGATTGCCATGATCGAAGCCTCCACGCAACAAAAGGCCATCTATATTGGCAAGCCAGAAGCGATCATTATGGAGAAAGCAGTAGAAACCTTAGGCATGGAAAAAGCAAATGTGCTGATGGTGGGAGATAATTACACGACCGATATCTTAGCGGGAATCAATAATGGAATTGATACTCTCTTGGTATTGTCAGGCTTTACTCAAAAGGCAGATGTACCGACTTTGCCAGTACCGCCGACTTATTTAGTGGACTCGTTAGACGAGTGGCGTTTCAATGAAGAATAAGTGGCTGGAACGTATTGGATTGATTTGCCTGCTAGTGACTTTGCTGACACTGGCGATTACGCTGACGATTAATGCCCGCTGGCTCTATCAGTTTGATATCGGACATTTAGACTTGTTGGATTATACGTCACTTTCTGAAAAAGAGCTGCTGCATAACTTTGATCAATTAATGCGCTATTTGAATTTGCCTTGGATAGAGACACTTAAAATGACAGATTTTCCAGTCTCATCTAGCGGCGCATTGCATTTTTATGAAGTCAAAAAGCTGTTCTTACTGAATTACGGCTTATTATTGGTAACAGTCGTGCCCAGCATACTTTATATACGTCAGCTAATGAAACAACAGTGTCTGTGGAAGCTGATCCAGCCATTCCGCATTGCGGTTGTTGTACCGATCGTGATCGCGTTTTTGATGGCAGTGAATTTTGATCGCTTCTTCGTGATGTTTCATGGGGTCTTTTTCAACAATGACGCATGGATTTTTAATCCGGCAACGGACCCGATCATTAATGTGCTGCCAGAGACATTTTTCCTGCATTGCTTCATTTTATTTTTTATCTTGCTAGAAATTTTTTATCTATTACCGATCTATTTTGGTAAAAGGGCATTAAAAAAAGAGCGTTAAGCTCTTTTTTTGTTGTCCTTATTTAACGATTGAATCTAATTTGCGAGGATGCTCGTGCGCTAGACGACTGGCAGCTGACGCGGCGATCGCACCAACGAGATCATCCAAAAAAGTATGAACATGCACACCATCGTGCTCGTTAAGCTTCTTCAAGATTCCAGGCTTTACTTTATCGATATAGCCATAATTTGTGAAGCCAATAGAACCGTAAACGTTGACGATCGACAGAGCCATGATTTCATCGATTCCATAAAGACCTTCATCCTCTTCAAGGATATTTTGCAATGGATAATCCAGCTTTTTTTGTTCGGCTAGCTTATCCAGCTCGATCCCCGTGATAATGGCGTTGTGTACCTCTCGCTTGGTCAATACGCGATTCACACTATGGATACATAATTCGATGTCCAATTTTTCAATATAATCCTTTTGTAAAAAGAACACCAAGTCTGCAATATCTCTAATAGTGACTCCGCGTTCCTCAAGAAGTTCACGTGCTTTTTGCTCAAGAGCAGTCGTTTCGAATACCATATTGTACCTCCTTTTTAGTTTGTGCAGCTGACATTGCACGACACAACCTCCAGCTGAAGCTAGATTTGTGGAAATAGGCTGGTGCTGTGTCCAGGCTGCGTGCGGTTTTTGGGATTTATATAATGCAGGGCATTATTGACAGCAGTCGGAGCTTCTCCCATTCCTGTGGCGATCAATTTCACCTTGCCGTCATAGGTAGAAATATCTCCGCAGGCATAGACGCCAGGAATTGACGTGCGCATATCCGATTCAACTAGGATCGCCTGCCGTGTGCTTTCTAGTCCCCACGATTTTAAATGATCCAAAGAAGAAGAAAAGCCGTAATTGACGATCAAGTAATCCACATTTAAAGTAATTGTCTCATCACTTTTTGCCTTTTGTAAAGTCAAATCTTCCAAATCCTGTTCGCCATGAAGTTCTTTAAGAATATAAGGCGTGTAGATATTGACGGACGATTCCTTTAGTTTTTCAACACTGTGCTCATGTCCTCGGAAAGTATCTCGTCGATGAATGATCGAAACTTCAGCAGCGATTGGCTCTAGCATTAATGCCCAATCGATCGCAGAATCCCCGCCGCCAGCGATGGCCACTTTTTTGCCGGCATATTTCATCAGATCATTGATGTAATAATCAATTCCGTGATTTTCAAATGTATCCGCATCAGCGATCATTAATCGTCTTGGCTGAAAGGAGCCGTTGCCGATAGCCAGCACTACTGACTTTGTATAGTGAGTATCCTTCGTGGTAATTAATTCAAGATAGTCCTCATGCTGCTTCAATTCCAAAACTTCTTCTTCTAAGCAGTAAGTATGGGAAAAAGTCCGTAATTGCTTTTCCAAATTGTTTACCAGATCCGCCGCTTTAACGATCGGGAATCCAGGAATGTCGTAAATATTTTTTTCAGGGTAAAGTGTCGTCAGCTGTCCGCCTAGCTGTGGCAAACTATCGATCAGCTTTGTTTTCGCTTGGCGTATCCCAGCGTAAAATGCCGCAAACATGCCGACTGGTCCTGCACCCACAATGGTTATATCAAAAATTTCCATATCAACACCCTTTCTTTCCATCGATTGTAACAAATAAATGAGAGAGAAAGAAACGCTTGGCTTGTAAAGGTGGCAAAACGCAAAAAGTTTGTTATGATGGACACAGCAAAAAAATAAAGGAGGACATTGAAGTGACTCAATTTCCACAATTAAACTTAACAGAAGAAAAAGGTCCTAAAGCGACGATCAAAACTAATATGGGTGATATCACGGTTCAACTATTTCCTGAAGAAGCACCAAAGACAGTTAAGAACTTTATCGAATTAGCGAAGAAGGGCTATTACGACGGCGTAATTTTCCACCGTGTCATTCCTGATTTCATGATCCAAGGGGGCGACCCAACCGGTACTGGCATGGGTGGCGAAAGTATTTATGGTGAGAAATTTGAAGATGAGTTTTCACGAAATCTATTTAACCTGCGTGGCGCATTATCAATGGCAAATGCTGGTCCGAACTCAAACGGCAGTCAATTCTTTATCGTGAACAATCAAAATGTGCCAGCTAATATGATGGCACAATTAGAAGAAGCTGGATTCCCGGGAGAAATCGTTGAAACCTATAAACAAGGCGGAACTCCTTGGTTAGACTTCCGTCATACTGTTTTTGGTCATGTTGTTGAAGGTATGGACGTGGTTGATAGCATCGGTGCCGTAAAACGTGGTGCTCAAGATAAGCCTGTGCATGATGTTGTCATCGAATCAATCGAGGTTACTGAATAATAAGAATGATTAGAAAAAGGTTCCCTGCTCCGCAAATTGAGCAGGGAACCTTTTTTTATTTAACTTAATGCTCTTACGATTCGGTTTAAGCCTTCTTCTAAAACTACTCGCGGACAGGCGACATTCAAACGCATATGCTGCTTCCCGCTTGGCCCATAGCTAACCCCTGTATTTAAGACAACCTTGCCTTTATGGACGAAGCGCTCTTCTAATTCCTTATCAGAAAGATCGTATTCCGAAAAATCCAACCACAATAGATAGGTTCCTTCAGGCTTCATGATTTTTACCTTTGGCAGCTGTTCTCGGAAGAAGTTCATTGTATAAGTAATATTGGATTGAATATAAGGTAGTAGTTCGGCTAACCATTCTTCACCCGTTTCATAAGCCGCTTCCATACCGACTAAACCAAAGGTATTGATTTCTTGTTGAAAGTTCTCTTCTTGCTTACGGATTAATTGGCTACGCAGTTTCTCATTTTTGACAAAAACAACGGAATTTTTGATTCCCGCTAGATTAAAGGTCTTTGTCATCGAAGTAAATTGTAAGCTAAAGTCGCTGAAGCCATCGCCTGCATTAAAAAATGAAGTCATTTTATTCGGCGGAAACACTAAATCCTGATGAATCTCATCGCTTAAGACAAGCACTTGATATTTTTGGCAAAGTTCGCCTAATTGATAGAGTTCCTTCTTCGTCCAAACTCTTCCACCGGGATTGTGAGGATTGCATAAAATCATAACTTTTACCTGGTGTTGTTTGAATTTTTCCTCCATGTCAGCCAAGTCCATTACAAAATGTCCATTCTCCTCGACTAATTGGCTTCGAACCAATTGCCGACGATTCGTCGTAATGATGTTTGCAAATGGAGGGTAAACAGGATCGTGGATTAAAATTACGTCATTTGGCTTTGTGAAGGCTTGAATCGCTGTAGTAATTCCTGCTAAGACACCAGAGAAAAAAAGAATCTCTTCTTTTCTTACGGCAAGCTTAAAATGTTCCTGCTCCCAATTGCTGATAGCGGTATAAAGTGTATCAGGTGTATCAGCATAACCTAAGATTCCATGTTCTAACAATTTTTGGTAGGCTTGTAAGACGCCGGCGGGCGCTTTGAAATCCATGTCGGCAATCCACAACGGCAAAAGGTTCTCTTCATTATAGGACTTAAGGATCGCATCCCATTTGACGCTGTTAGAGCCAAGGCGATTGATCGGTTGTTCAAAATTTGTCATTTCTCTTCCTCCTGATGGCTAACTTCAATTTTGTTTATAAATACAGTATAATGAAACATGCGAAAAGAGGGAAATGAATGGGATATAAAATTGGAGATATTATCGAAGGGCAAGTCACAGGTATTCAGCCATATGGTGCGTTCATCTCATTAGATGCTCAGACACAAGGATTAGTCCACATATCAGAGGTACAGTCTGGTTACACAAAAAACATACACAGCTTTTTAGAGGTTGGACAAGTGGTGAAGGTACAAGTTATTGATATTGATGAATATACTAAGAAGATCAGTTTATCTTTGCGAACGTTGGCAGAGCATTCCGCTGAAGTGCCTTACCATCGGAAACGTTACTTTACAAATCGCAATAAAAACATCGGCTTCCGCTCCTTAGAGAAAAACATGCCCGCTTGGACGGATGAGGCAATCGATTTTCTATTGAAAGAACAAGTTGAAAATTAAGGCTTATTTTATGCAAAGAATATCTTTTTTTCTGAAAACGTGATACAATGATTCCGATTTACGATTAGCTTTTGCAGAGGTGAAAATTGTGACAAAACAAGTGTCAGGAACAATCATGTTGCATTTAGAAGATGGATCGAAGCGTTTTTTAGTTCACGAAATAGGAAAAGAGAAAGAATTTGCTCGCACTGATACCAAAGCCGAAAACACCGTTTTAGCTAGTTTTTTGAATTTCTTGAAGGCGACACTA
>NZ_JBIOQO010000001.1:1740000-2130000 GCF_051713785.1 Enterococcus sp. DIV0187 | reverse complement strand
TGAGAGGATCTGTCCTTAGTACGAGAGGACCGGGATGGACTTACCGCTGGTGTACCAGTTGTCTCGCCAGAGGCATCGCTGGGTAGCTATGTAGGGAAGGGATAAACGCTGAAAGCATCTAAGTGTGAAGCCCACCTCAAGATGAGATTTCCCATTTCTTTAAGAAAGTAAGATCCCTGAGAGAAGATCAGGTAGATAGGTCAGGAGTGGAAGTGCAGTGATGTACGGAGCGGACTGATACTAATCGATCGAGGACTTAACCAAAAATTGATTCACGGTTGTTAGAATGTTTCTGATCCAGTTTTGAGTGAACGACGTTTACTCAATTAAATACTAGTGTGGTGGCGATAGCGAGAAGGATACACCTGTTCCCATGTCGAACACAGAAGTTAAGCTTCTTAGCGCCGATTGTAGTGAGGGGTTGCCCCTTGTGAGATTAGGACGTCGCCACGCATATTATTCCGGCATAGCTCAGTTGGTAGTAGCGCATGACTGTTAATCATGATGTCGTAGGTTCGAGTCCTACTGCCGGAGTTCTAGACAATCTCTTGTAGATTGTCTCAGACTGTAGACAAAGTCCATTTTATGGATGATGTCTACAGTCTTTTCTTTTATAATAGATTTATGAAAACGAATGCAAGGAGTGATAGTTATGATGTCTAAAAACAATACGAATGGTAGAAATCAATTTGCGATGCTCACGATTGATGATCTGGTTCCTCAAGATCATCTCGTTCGAAAGATTGATGCCGCGCTTGATTTTGAATTTATTTATCCAATCGTCGAAGCCACTTACTCCGATTTAGGTCGCCCAAGTATCGATCCAGTGATTCTGATCAAATTGGTGTTTATTCAGTATTTATTCGGTATCCGTTCCATGCGGCAAACCATTAAGGAAGTCGATACCAATGTCGCTTACCGCTGGTTTTTAGGCTATTCCTTCGAGGAGAAAATCCCCCATTTCTCAACTTTTGGAAAGAATTATGTCCGCCGATTTAGAGAAACGACGGTGTTTGAGGATATTTTTGCCTATATTTTAGAACAAGCAGTTAAAGCAGGTTTTGTAACAGAGGATCATTTGTATCTTGATTCTACCCACATCAAAGCTAACGCCAATAAACATAAGTTTACGAAAGAAATGACCCATGATGAAGCGAAAGCCTATCAGGATGAATTAGAAGATGAGATCAATCGTCAACGAATAGAGGCCGGAAAACGCCCTTTTACTTTGGACTTAGAAAAGGAAGTGAAGCTGAAAGAAAGAAAAATAAGTAAGGCTGATCCGGAAAGCGGCTACTACGTCAAAGGCGAACGAGAAAAACAATTTGCTTATTCTGCCCATACTTCATGCGACGACAACGGATTTATTCTTAGCACAATCATCACTCCTGGAAATATTCATGACAGTCAAGTCGCCTTTCAGCTCGTCAAACAATCGAAGAGACTTTTTCCTGAAATCAACTGTGTTGTCGCTGATGCTGGGTATAAGACACCTAAGTTTGTTCACTTTTTGACTCATTTGAATCTTCGACCTTGTTTGCCTTATTCAAGGCCCAAAGGGAAAAAGGGGCTATTATCAAAAAACGAGTTTCTCTATGACGAGTATTATGATTGTTACATTTGTCCGCAAGATCAAATGCTCGCTTTTTCAACGGTTACTCGAGAAGGGTACCGAGAATACAAATCCAATCCAAAAGAATGTGTGAACTGTCCTCTGCTAAACCAATGTACCAAAAGTAAAAATCATCAACGAGTCATCACGAGACATGTTTGGGGAGATCTGATGGATGAAGTGGAACATCTTCGCCTAACGGATCTGAATAAATCAATTTACAAAAAACGGAAACAAACGATTGAACGAATATTTGCGGATGCAAAAGAAAAGCATGGGATGCGTTGGACCAAGTATCGAGGCTTGGAAAAAGTCGCGACGCATACGATGCTAGTGTTTGCTGCAATGAATTTAAAGAAATTAGCCACCTGGCTATGGAAAGGCAAGGAGCCTTTATTTTTTTGTTCAAAAATTCGAAACGAAGTAGATAAAAAGCTGTTCCAAGCTCGAGTTACGAGTTTGGAACAGCTTTTGTCTACAGTCTGAGACAATCTCTTGTAGATTGTCTTTTTTTTGTGCACCAGGCATGGGACGACAATTTAGGTGGTGAAAGTCTGATGTGGTGAGACAACACATCGGTCAGCAACTATAAAAGTGCAAATGCAAGAGGTATTTCTTCTCTAAAAGTACACACTGTTAATATAAATTGAATTACCCTATGCAGACTCGTATGTATGGTGTTGTGAGAAGTGGTGCTGTGACAAAAGTCTTGTCATAGCTTCTTTTTCCGAATAAACGGTGTTCCAGAAGTAGCTTCTTCGGAAATTCCTTCTTATTTTTTGAAGCTGATCACTTCTGTCACAACCTCATCTATTCGATTGTGAGCAAAGTATTTAGATGATTGGTAAAATCGTGCTATGCTTACCTTGAGGTGATGAGAATTATGTATATAAATATAGCGGATGATTTGGTAGGACGTCTTAAAAAGTATCAAGATAGTCGAATTGTTTTAGATTTGGATGACGGTGTGGGTCAGTATTCTAAATCTGGAAGTTGTGCATTGAATATTAGTTTTCGATTATTGATTTTGGATAAGGAACAGGATCATTCAGATTATAACTTAGACATTGAAAGTAATATTGGCAGTATTGCGATCAAAGAACATTCCAAGTTATACTTAGAAGATGAGATGACATTAACTTTCGATCCAAGAATGTCCTTAATCAAATTGAAGGGTCCTAGTGGTATGATTGATGGAAATGTACAAATGATTGATTTACGTGAAAATAAGGAGTGAGCTCATTGAGCCCACTCCTTATTTAGTTGGGTCTTTCGAGATCTAATGTACCCGCGATATGGCTATATGTAGCGCCAGCTAGACGAGCAAGTGGATTAAAAGCCAATGGATCAATGTATTCGTTCTCTGGATCGAACAAGTTTTCTTCAAAGTGATAGTTTAAGACTTCTAGGATAAACAGGTCGCTAATAATAGTATCATTATGATCCTTAACAGGGATATATTGGTGTAAACAAACTTCAAATCGAATCGGAGCATCTAAGATCGCCGGTACTGTGACTTCTTGACTATCCACTAAAGTGAGAGACGTTTTTGCCAACTCACTTTCGTCAGCAGGTAATGAAGCAGAGGTTTGATTCATTTCTGCTAAAACTTTGTCGTTTACCAGATGAATGACTCCTTCTTTTTGTTGAAGCAGATTACGCGCGGTGTCTTTGATCTTTTGATTATTACGGTTAATCGAAAGGCTGACTAATGGTAGATCTTTAGCGACAACATTGAAGTAGCTAAAAGGAGCAGCGTTCACAATGTTTGTTTCTTGATTGATTGTCGTGATCCATGCGATTGGACGGGGAATGATACTCCCTGTTAAAAATTTGTAATGTTGTTTGGTCGTCAGTTCTTTAGCTGAATAGAAGAGCATAGTATATTCTCCTTATTGACGTTTTTTATTGGCATTAGATGTGTCGAATGGCCGAACGTACTCTTCGATTTCTTTTCGTTTTGACTGTAAATGAGGTGGTAAGGAAAGAATCTCCCCTGCGTGCTCATAGGTTTCATCCTGCAAGAAGCCTGGCCCATCCGTTGCTAACTCAAACAAAACATGCGGTGCTGCTAAGAAATATTCTGATTGGAAATAGAAACGATCGACAAAACCAGAATTTGGGAATTCTAAGGCGTTGATTTTCTCGATCCAATCCCGCAACGCGTCATCATCAGCAACGCGTAAAGCTAAATGGTGTACATTGCCGTAGCCTTCTTGTGCTGGAATCATGTCTGGCTGGTCATCGACAATGATGGTTGCTCCATTGCCGCCTTCGCCTACCTCAAATTGATGCATGCTACCTTCAGCAGCTGTTTCCTTAAAGCCTAAAAGATTTTCTAAAACTAATTTTAAATGGTCAAATTTTGCCACAGTTACAATCGTAGGTCCTAATCCGAAAATTGCGTGTTCAGCAGGAACGTTTGAATTTTTCCATGGTGTTCCGCCAGCAACACCTTGATTCTTTTCATCGGACACTAATTGGAATAATTGATCATCGTAATCATGAAATTCAAGGTATTTTTTGCCAAAACGCTCCTTAATCTCTCCATGAGCGACAGCTAAATCTGTAAAGCGTTGTGCCCAATACTCCAATGAAGCATCGGTTGGAACACGAAAGCCCGTACGTGAAATGCTGTTGGTTCCTTTTGTTCCTTTGGGAATCCGTGGGAAGTCAAAGAATGTCATATCTGTTCCAGGAGCACCAGTGTCATCGGTAAAGTATAAATGATAGGTTTCAATATCGTCTTGATTGACGGTTTTTTTAATCATACGTAAGCCTAAAATATCCGTGAAGAAGCGATAATTTTTTTCGGCACTGGAAGTCATAGCTGTAACGTGGTGTAATCCGCGAATTTGTGTATCCATAATAAATTCCTCCTAATTTCTTACTAAAAGTAAGTATAAGTGTTGTCCATTTTTTTAGCAAGAATATTGCCTTAGGTTGATATTTGTCAGAGGAATCAGTAGGATGGAAGCAGGAGGTAGAGGATGAAAAAGATTGTATTGTTTGATTTAGATGGAACATTGACGGATTCAAGTGAAGGAATCATAAATAGTGTGTGTTATATGTTGAAAAAAAAGGACTTAGCTATTCCTGATGAGGCGACGTTACATAGTTTTATCGGACCGCCTTTAACGGATACATTAAAACAGCTATATGATTTGAAGGAAGCAGAAGCAGATAAAGCGGTGCTGATTTATCGCGAATACTATGCAGAACAGGGAATCAAGCAATTATCTGTCTATGATGGTATCGAAGAGGTACTTGCTTCACTAGCTCCGGATTACTATTTAGCTATAGCGACATCAAAGCCGGAGTTTTATGCCGAGCAGATTATTGAAAATACTGGTTTATCTAAGTATTTTTCGGGAATTTTCGGCGCGGATCTAGCCGGTAAACGGTCAAATAAAACGGATGTGATTGCCTATGCGTTAGCTCAATTGGAAGAAACTCCTGCTGTAATGATCGGTGACCGAAAATTTGATATCATTGGTGCCAAAGCCAATCAGATCAAGAGCATTGGCGTGCTCTATGGTTTTGGAGAGCGGAATGAAATGATTGAAGCACAAGCAGATCAAATTGTTGCAACCGTTGATGAATTATCTGCCGCAATAAGACAGAGCTTCTAAAAATAAAAAAAACCCTCATTTGAGGGTTTTTAAAGGCTCTTCTATCGACTTAGTACCAGCCGTTTGCTTGCCAGAATGCTTGAGCGCCTTCCCATGAACCATAGCGAGAAGTCACGTATTGGTCGGCTACACGTTCTTGGTTTGCTGCTGAGTAGTCACCATTTAAGTATGAAGCTGATAATTGGTAACGTCCAATGTATTGGCCGTTAGTAGCAGTGTATGAACCGCTAGATTCACGTTGTGCAATCCATTCTTTCGCTGCATTTGTGCTAGCTGGTGTTGAAGCTTCAGCAGCAGGAGCAGCGGCTTGTTGTACAGGAGCAGCTGTTTGTGTAGTTTCTTGAACGGGAGCTTGCGCTGTTTGAGCAGGAGCTGCTTGTTCTTGAACTGGTGTTACTGTTGTATTGCCTTTAGCGTCTGTATCGATCGTTAAGTTTTGACCTTCAAAAATCATGTCAATATTAGAAATTTTGTTTTCTTTAGCAATTGAATCAACCAAGCTGTTATCGCCAGCAAATTTGATTGAGATTTTTGATAAGGTATCACCAGCTTGAACTGTGTAGTTTTCTGCTGCATGTGCTTCGTTTGTCCCTAGTGCAAATACTGCGCCAGCTGTTAGTAAAGTCGTAAGTACAAGAGTTTTTCCAAATTTCATTATGTAAATTCCTCCAAAAAAGTTTTTAAATGTAAATCAGTCATTTCGACTACGAGTGATACTTTACCATCGTTTCAGATTGCGTGGGTTATAAACCAGTGACAATACGTTACAGTGTAATGTATTAATGTGACAATAAATAACCGAACGTGTGTTTTTGAAATACTTAATCTCTTTTAAGAATAATTAAAAACAGCGTACTGATAAGGTTTTTGGCAGGTTTTTATCATGTCTTATTTTGAAAGCGCTGCTTAAAGTTGCAATGTTGAAATTTTGTTGTAAAAAATCAGAAAATTCTATACGAAAAAATCATGGAAATCGCCAGAAATTTTCTTAAGAAAAGGTAAACCAAGCTAGATTGAGGTGGAAAATGAAAATCACAATGAAAGAGGTGGCTCGCTTAGCAGGGGTTTCAGTGACGACAGTGTCTCAGATTCTCAATCAAAAGGGCGGCCGCTTTAGCGAAGCGACGAGACAAAGGGTATTAAAGGTGATTGCAGAGCAAGATTATTCCCCAAATTATTTTGCTTCCAATATTATCGCGAAAAAATCGAAGACGATCGGCGTGATTGTTCCGGATTTTTCGGAACAGTTTGCTTCGGCGATTGTCCGAAAAATCAGAGAGCAATTGGAAAAGCAGGGCTATTATCTGATTATCTGTGAATCAGATCATGATTTTTTTAAGGAACAGGAGTTATTGAATCAACTAGCAAGAATTGCAGTCGAAGGAATTTTTCTGTTCACGCCAAATGATTACCAGGGAAAGAAAATCATCGAACGTGGACGTTTTCAAGAGATTCCGGTCGTTTTTGCTGATCGCGGTTTGAATGAAGGGTTTTATGGGACCGTCAAGCTGGATGAATATTCTGGTGTTTATCGTGCAATCGAATGGCTGATCACAGAAGGTCATGAAAAAATTGCTTTTATTATGGATAATGCTGAGCACTATCATCTGACAGAACGTTTTGACGCTTATTGCCAGGCGTTGAAGGATCATGATCTATTAATAGAAGAAAAATACATTAAGCAGATGCCTTTGACGATAGCTGGAGGGTATCAAGGAACGATTGATTTGTTAAAAGAGACGGACGTTCGTGCGATTTTTTGCTGTGACGATATGCTGGCGATCGGCTGTTACCAAGCGCTATATGATAGCGGGAAGAAGATGAATCAGGACATCACGATTATTGGCTTTGATGGCGGTGAAGTCACACAAATCCTTCGTCCTCAAATAAAAAGCGTTCGTCAGCCATACGAAGAATTAGGCAAGGCCTACGCCGAAAAAATCCAAATGGCGATTGACCAGCCCGATCGAAGGATGGACGATCGGCTTTTTCAGGTCACTTTCGAAACAAGATAATAAGTTCGAAGTAGGAGGAAAAACTTATATCCCGCATGGTTTTCGGGATGTGAAATTATTTTAAAATTATTTCATAGCAAAAATTATATTGAAAATGTTTGCTAAAAATATTTTTAACTTAGTATATATGCTACTTCATAAAAAAGTCATAATTTATCGGCCAAAAGCCATTATTTTTCTGATAAAATATGATGGTAATAAAGTTATAGTATTTCTTAGCCAGCAGGGGTAGTTGGCGTGAATGCATCAATTTTAAGCGAGAAAAGTGAGGGTATATTTTGAGAGGTATTAGGGAGGATTTTTTTCAAGAGAAAACGAAAAAAATCATTATTATCAGTTTGGTGGTTTTACTTTTAGTTGTTAGTTTTTATTCATTTAAGAGTGTTCATTATGCGGATCGGTTGTTACCGAAAACGAAGGTAAACAGTATCAATGTTGGCGGATTAACGCTTGAGCAGGCAAATAAAAAAATAAATGCTGAATTAACAGAGGCGCCCTTTGAAATTCACCTGGGCAGTACCATATGGAAGCAATTTAAACGAAGTGAATTGGGCTGGCAAACAGATCATCTGGAGGAGCTTAGCAAAATCAAGCAAAATCAAAAACCATTTGCTTGGGGAATTACCAGCTTGTTTGGCAGCCAGTACGATTTGCCGAATATATACGATCAATCCAAAGTAGATCAATTGATAGATAGTTTGGGTACAGTGCTCCTTCAAACAAACGCTGCGCGTGTGCCGACAAAAAATGCTATGATTGAATGGCAAGAGGATCATTTTGTGATTGTCCCAGAAAAGCAAGGAGATACCTTTGATGTCGAAGCGGTCAAAACTGCTTTAAAGAAGTATCTGGAAAATGGTGAGGATTCACTAGATACGGAGGATTATTACGCCCAGCCAGTTCTGACTAAAGAAGATAGTACATTAAAAAAATTAAAGACTAAAATGAATCAATTAGCCAAGCTAAAGGCAGTCTATACGATTGGCGGAAAGCAGCTAACGATTCCTCCCCAAGAACTTAGCAGCTGGTTAACTACCAATGAAAAAGCGGAAGTGCTTTTGAAACAGGATCAGGTGACGGCTTTTGTGACGAAGTTGAATGAAGAAAACAATACGAAAGAAAATCCGACATCCTTTAACAGTACTTTACGAGGAACCGTTTCTGTTCCTGCAGGTCTTTATAACTGGACGATCGATATTCCTTCAGAGGTGAAGGAATTAAGTGCTCAGATTCTAAAAGGTGAGAACTTTAATCGTGTACCAAAAGTAGTAAGTGATGTAGAAAATATTCAGACAAGCATTGGCAATACTTATGTAGAGGTGGATCTGCAAAATCAGCACATGTGGTATTACAAAGAAGGAAAGCTGCAATTTGAAACGGATATCGTCAGTGGAAAACCGTCAACGCCGACTCCTCCTGGATTAAACTATGTTCGAAGCAAGTCAATGGATCAGGTGCTGAGAGGTTTGAATGACGACGGCTCTAAATATGCTAGTCCTGTCCGGTATTGGATGCCAATAGATGATACAGGTGTTGGTATCCATGATTCCGATTGGCAGTACGCCTATGGCGGTGATTTGTGGCTGTATCGCGGCTCTCATGGCTGTATCAATACGCCTCCGGCCAAAATGGCTGAGCTGTATCCTATGCTTGATGAGGGAACACCAGTCTTAGTTTTTTAAGAAAAAATCAGATATAAGTGAACGTGCTAACCTGCGGGTTGGCACGTTTTTTATGCTCTAATTGCGTCAACTGGTATTAGATTTTCATACCAATTATTGAAAAGTTTATTTGAATATAGTTTGAAAGAAAAATTCTACTAGCATATTTTATCTTACGAAAACTTGATAAATCAGCATTTTAAGCCAATAGTAAAATTACTAAAAGATTTATTGTTGACAAAGGTAAAAAAACCACCTTACCATTGGGTTGTGGTTATAACCAGTTTAAAAGAAGGAGAAGCCCATGGAAAATTCTTTTAAAAACAAAGCTTTGTATCATCAACTTGTAGATTTATTGAAGAAGCGGATGGAAAGCGGCATGATTCCTCATGATAAGCTGCCATCTGAGCGGGAATTAACAGCTCAGTACGGAGTTAGTCGGACGACGGTCCGTTTAGCTTTGCAAGAGCTGGAAAACACGGGATACATTTATCGGCGTCATGGAAAAGGGACATTTGTCTCTGATATCAAAACAGCTGCTGCAGATTTAGCTGGTGCCTACAGCTTTACCGAACAAATGAAAAGCCTCGGCAGACATCCTGAGACGCGAATTTTATCCTTTGAAAAAATGGAAGCCGATAAATTTATCGCACAACGACTCAATCTTCCTTTAGGAGAAGCAGTTTTCAAATTGAGTCGGCTGCGGATCGCGGATCGAGAGCCTTTAATGATTGAAGATAGCTATCTGCCTGTCAAATTCTTCTTGTCATTAGATGATCAGCTATTAAGAAGCAAGCCCTTGTACGATCTTTTTTCAGAAGATTTTAAGCAAACCGTCCGTTTAGCAGATGAAGAGCTTTATGCCAGCATCGCTTCAAAGGATGACGCGAAACAGCTGATGATCCCTGAAGGAGCACCAGTCCTGCATTTAGTCCGTCAGACCTACAATATGAAAAATGAAATCATTGAATTTACTTTGAGCGTCGCTCGCGCGGATCAATTTCATTATCAGATTCGTCATATTCGAAATAGTTAGGAGAATTAAAGCATGTTTACAATAGAAAAAGAAAAATTGGAACAAATGGGAGCGGAGATCACGACGCGTGAGATTCGCCAACAGCCGGAACTTTGGAAAGAAACGATTGACCTTTATCAGTCAGCCCAAGGGGAATTAGAAAATTTTCTTACAGAAGTCCAAAAACAAGCAAAGGGTCAGCGTACACGCGTAATTTTCACCGGTGCGGGAACCTCCCAATATGTAGGCGACACGCTGGTTCCTTATTTGCGCAAACACGGCGATCGTCAAGCATTCAGCTTTGAAAGTATCGGAACCACTGACATCGTGGCGGAGCCTGAAGAATATTTAATCAAAGAGGAACCGACCTTACTGGTATCCTTTGCCAGAAGCGGAAACAGTCCTGAAAGCTTGGCAGCAGTTGAAATCGCAAATCAAGTCGTGGATACAATCCATCATTTATCAATCACCTGTGCAAAAGAGGGAAAATTGGCGCAAATCAGCCAAGCCGATTCCAAGAGCTTTTTATTCTTAATGCCTGTTCGTTCGAATGATGACGGTTTTGCCATGACTGGCAGCTTCTCCTGTATGACACTAGGCGCGTTGCTGACATTTGATCAAACAGCACTAGAGGAAAAGCAAAACTATGTAGAAACATTGAACGCTTTAGGAAACGAAGTGATCGCCCGTGAGCATGACATCGAAGAAATTGTCGCACTTGATTTTGAACGAATTGTTTATGTCGGTTCCGGCAGTTTAGCAGGCTTGACCAGAGAAGCACAATTAAAAATCCTAGAACTGACCGCTGGAAAAATCGCGACAGTCTTTGATTCATCGATGGGCTTTAGACACGGACCAAAATCATTTATCAATGAAAAAACTATTATGTTCGGTTTTGTCAATAATGATCCATACACGCGGGATTACGATTTAGATATCTTAGAAGAAGTTCACGAAGATGAAATCGCTTCCGGTGTCTTTGCTATCACTCAACCCGGAAAACGGAATTTCTCTGGGGATACGTTCGAGTTTGCAACTGGGACTTCTTTACTTCCAGATGCCTATTTAGCACTAGGCTATGTCATGGTAGCACAAACTGTCGCGCTTTTAACATCGGTGAAAGTTGCGAATACACCTGACACGCCTTCACCAACGGGGACAGTCAATCGAGTGGTAAAAGGTGTAACGATTCATGACTATAAATAGGAATTAACTGGGAGGAAGAAACATGCTTACATTAACAACAGGTAAAAAAGCGGCGATGGACCGTTTATCAACAAAGGATGGCATTATCAGTGCCTTAGCAATTGATCAACGTGGGGCGTTAAAAAAAATGATCAAAGCGTTAAATGTCGAACCAACGGATAAGCATATTGAGCATTTTAAAGAATTGGTATCGAGCGAGCTGACACCATATGCGTCTTCGATCTTATTGGACCCTGAATACGGTCTGCCTGCAGCAAAAGTACGTCATGCAGATGCAGGTCTATTGCTGGCATATGAAAAAACAGGCTACGATGCAACCACACCAGGACGTTTACCTGATCTATTAGCGGATTGGTCGGTTTTACGACTAAAAAAACAAGGTGCCGATGCTATCAAGTTTTTACTTTATTATGATGTGGATGAAGATCCTGCGATCAATCATCAAAAGCATGTCTTTGTCGAACGGTTAGGCAGTGAATGTGCAGAAGAAGATTTGCCATTTTACTTAGAATTGGTTTCTTATGATGCGCAAATTTCAGATGCTGGTTCATTTGACTATGCCAAAGTGAAACCGCACAAGGTCAATGATATGATGAAGGAATTCTCAAAACCGCAATACAAAGTGGATGTTCTAAAAGTGGAGGTCCCAGTGAATATGAATTTCGTTGAAGGCTTTGGTACTGGTGAAATCGCTTATACAAAAGAAGAAGCGGCAAACTATTTCTTAGAACAAAGCCAAGCAACGGATTTACCATTTATTTTCTTAAGCGCAGGTGTTTCAACGGAGCTATTCCAACAAACATTGGTATTTGCTAAAGAAGCTGGCTCCACCTTCAATGGTGTGCTCTGTGGGCGTGCCACCTGGAAAAATGGTGTAAAGCCGTTTATTGAATCAGGTGAAGCTGCTGTTCGTGACTGGCTGCAAAGCGAAGGTCGTGAAAATATCGAAAGCTTGAACAACGTGTTAAAACAAACGGCAAGCTCATGGCATGACAAAGTTCAAGTCGTAGAAGAAGCAGCGGTGAACTAGGAGGCGAGCTCGTGATAGTAACAGTAACGATGAACCCGTCCATTGATATTTCTTATCCACTGGAGAAACTGAAGCTAGACACGGTCAATCGAACCGATCAGGTGAGTAAAACAGCTGGCGGAAAAGGACTTAATGTCACGCGTGTCATTCATGATTTGAAGGGCGATGTTTTAGCAACGGGTGTTTTAGGCGGTTTTCATGGCGCTTATATCTCGGAAGAATTAAAGAAAGCAGGTATCAAGCAGGCATTTACAGCGATCCAAGAGGAAAGTCGAGATTCAATTGCGATCTTGCATGAAGGAAATCAGACGGAAATATTAGAAGCTGGTCCAACGGTTTCAGAAGCGGAACAGCAGGCTTTTTTGGAAAATTTTCAGGAGTTGGTTAAAGAAGCCGAGATTGTCACCATTTCAGGCAGTCTGGCTAAAGGGCTCCCATTGAATTTTTATCAAAGGCTCGTTCAATTAGCGGAAGAACAAGGGGTAAAAGTCCTTGTGGATACCTCTGGTGAAAGCTTGAGGCAGGTGTTAGCCGGTGAGCATAAACCCTTTTTGATTAAGCCAAACCTTGAAGAACTAGAAGCGTTGTTGGGTCAGCCGTTTTCAATTGATGATCTAGAAGCGCTTCAGCGTGCTTTAGCTCAGCCTTTATTTACTGGTGTTGAGTGGATTGTTGTGTCACTAGGCAAAGATGGGGCGCTTGCAAAATATCGTGATTCTTTCTATCGAGTAACGATTCCAACGATTAAAACAGTTAATCCAGTGGGGTCAGGTGATGCTACTATAGCTGGGTTTGCCTATGGCTTATCACAAAAAATGAGCGTAACAGAACTGCTGAAGCTGTGTATGGCAGCCGGTATGGCCAATGCTCAAGAAGAACGAACAGGTCATGTCAATCCAGCGAATGTGGACATGCATTTTGAAGAGATCAACGTAAGAAAGGCTTCGCGAACTCGCTCAGCTTTTGAGCAATAAGACCAAAATATTTCTAAATTGCCAAGAAACACAGTGATCGAAGAGAACTGATGTTGATTGGTACCTACTTGGTGCTTCTCAAATTTCGAAATATTTTTGCTTATTGCCGAAAAAGCTAGTTCGTGAAGCCGGACATGGATATGCCTGCTGTAAAACGATTTATTCATGTGAAAATTTTATACTTTCTTCATAGTAAAAAGATCGAGCAATAAGCTCGATCTAGTCAGGATTAATTGTTTTTTGAGACCAGTTCAATTTTGTAAAAATTCCATTTTTTATAGGATTCAACATATTCCAGCATTTGCTGTGTATCCCTTCGTTTGGTCACACGGACTTGGAGAACAGTTGGTTCATCAGCAGAAATCTCCAGCAGCTTTGCTGCATCTGAAGGAGTCGGGAACTTGATTTCATTTGTTTCAGTAAAGTCTTCTTCGTTCATATGGATATTATAATCTAGCTTAAAGCGTTGATAGATGGAATTGTAATAGCTCAGTTCTTGATAATTAGGATTCACATATTGTTCCGGCAAATAGGTCTGCTGATAGATATACGGAGTTTCTTCGGCTTTGCGCAAGCGTTTGATGCAGTAATAAAATGCTGTATCAGGCAATTCGAGCTTACTTAAATAAACGGGATCATTTCCTCGTGTGATTGATAAGACTTGTACTTGATCATTACTTATAGGAAACAACTCGATATCGGAAAATTCGACTATTTTTCCTTTACGGGCGCGCGAGACGAAAGAACCACGGCCTTGATGTCGAACAATGAATCCATCCTTGACTAAATCATTCAACGCGCGAATGACGGTGATTGAGCTGACACTGAACATTTCTGCCAACTCGGCTTCCGTATAAAATTTGTCGCCATTTTCGAATTTGCCAGAAATGATTTGCTGTTTTAGTTCATCTTTTATGATTTGGTATTTTGGGATGACCATAGGAACCTCCAAACAATGAATAGGAATTAAAAGTTTCATTAGAATTTTTTGATTTTGTGGTTATGGCTTGATTTTAACACATTCCACTAAAATAAGGAGAGTTGACTTTCAGTATCGGATAATTTAATATATTAATATATTAAAAACGCTTTCATTTAAGGAGGGAGCTTTTGAAAACATTTGAGATTAAAGAAGATTTTCTTTTAAACGGCGAGCCCTTTAAGATCATGTCAGGAGCAATACATTATTTTCGGATTGACCCAGCGGATTGGTATCACTCACTGTATAACTTGAAAGCTTTAGGCTTCAATACCGTTGAAACGTATATACCATGGAATTTGCATGAACCAAAAAAAGGTGAGTTCCATTTTGAAGGAATACTAGATTTGGAACGCTTTTTATCAATTGCAAAGGAACTCGAGTTATATGCGATCGTAAGGCCATCACCATACATTTGTGCAGAATGGGAGTTTGGTGGATTCCCCGCTTGGCTACTAAACGAAGACACACGCATCCGAACAAATGAAATCGGTTATTTAAAACATGTGGCTGATTATTATGATGTCCTCATAAAGAAACTGGTTCCTCATCAGTTGTCAAATGGCGGAAATATTTTGATGATCCAAATCGAGAATGAATATGGTTCATATGGAGAAGAAAAAGACTATTTACGTTCGGTTCGAGATTTGATGATAAACAGAGGAATCACGGTTCCGTTTTTCACTTCAGATGGGCCTTGGCGTGCGACACTTAGAGCAGGCAGCATGATAGAAGAAGATATTTTAGTTACGGGCAATTTTGGTTCAAAGGCCGAAGAGAATTTTGCATCCATGCAGAGTTTCTTCGATGAACACGGAAAAAAGTGGCCCCTGATGTGCATGGAATTTTGGGATGGCTGGTTCAATCGCTGGAAGGAACCTATTGTTCAACGAGATGCCGAGGAGTTGGCGGAAGCAGTTAAGGAAGTCTTAATTAGAGGCAGTATCAATCTATATATGTTTCATGGGGGAACGAATTTTGGTTTTATGAATGGCTGCTCCGCACGAGGAGTCATTGATTTGCCGCAAATTACTTCTTATGATTACGGGGCTCCGCTAAATGAGCAGGGCAATCCAACCGAAAAATATTTCGCAATTCAAAAAATGATTCATGATACGTTTCCTGAGATTCAACAAATGGAACCGTTGACAAAGAACACAATGGAAGTAAAAGGAATTCCTTTAAGAAATAAAGTCAGCTTGTTTTCAACTTTAGACACGATCAGTCAACCGGTGAAAACGACATATCCAGAGACGATGGAAATGCTAGGACAAAATACTGGCTACATTCTGTATCGCACATCGATTAAAAAGGATGCGGAAGAAGAAAGACTAAGAGTCATTGATGGTCGCGATCGTAGTCAGCTATTTCTAAATCAAAAATTACAAGCGACACAGTATCAGACGCAAATCGGCGAGGATATCATTGTTCCGATGACTGAAGAAACCAATCAATTAGACATTTTGATTGAAAATATGGGTCGGGTTAATTACGGATACAAATTATTTGCTGATACACAAAATAAGGGGATTCGAACAGGAGTCATGGCTGATCTGCATTTCCTCACTGATTGGTCGCAGTATTGCTTGCCGCTGGATTCGTGTGAGACGGTTGATTATTCAAGAGAATGGCAGCCAGAGCAGCCAAGTTTTTATCGCTATGAAGTAGTGCTTGATGAAGTGGAAGACAGCTTTATCGATCTGTCGAATTTTGGAAAAGGTGTCGTTTTCGTCAATCAAGTAAATATCGGACGATTTTGGGAAGTTGGCCCAACACTATCGCTTTATATTCCTAAGGGATTACTTAAAGAAGGCAACAATGAAATCGTGATTTTTGAAACAGAAGGAACCTTTCAACCAGAGATTCAATTGGTAAAAAAACCATTATATAAAGAAATGAAAGAGGGATAACAATGAGTATTATTGGAGTAAGAATTGACGGACGTTTGATTCACGGACAGGTAGCAAACTTATGGACAACAAAACTGAATATTACGCGGATCATGGTGGTAGATGATGAAGTGGCACAAAATGATATTGAAAAAAGCGGACTGAAGCTGGCTACTCCAGCGGGTGTGAAGCTAAGCGTGCTGCCGATTGAAAAAGCCGCTAACAATATCTTAGCAGGGAAATATGATTCTCAACGTCTATTGATCATTGCCCGCAAACCCGATCGTTTATTGAAGCTAGTTGAGCTAGGTGTTCCAATTGAAGAAATCAATGTCGGAAATATGTCGCAAACAGATGAAACGCGTTCAATTACTAAATCAATCAATGTTGTCGATCAGGATGTAGAAGTATTCAACCAATTACATGCTAAAGGCGTTCGCTTGATCGCACAAATGGTACCAAGTGATAAAGCAGAAGACTTCATGAATCTATTAGCGAAATAGGAGGATAAGTAAATGGATATCTTATGGTGGCAGATCTTATTATTAACATTATATGCAGGGTATCAAATTTTAGATGAATTACAAATTTATTCATCATTGAGTGCACCAGTCTTTGCCGGATTATTTGCCGGCCTAGTAATGGGCGATTTAAAAGCAGGACTTATTATTGGCGGCAGTATGCAATTGACCGTACTAGGTGTCGGTACATTTGGAGGCGCATCAAAAATTGACGCTAACTCCGGAACGATTCTAGCAACAGCTTTTTCAGTAGCATTGGGAATGAATCCAGAGCAAGCGATCGCTGCAATTGCGGTACCAGTTGCCAGCTTGATGATTCAATTAGATATTTTGGCTCGTTTTGCCAATACGTATTTCGCTCATCGGATTGATAAATTAGTCGAAGATATGAATTATAAAGGCATTGAACGCAACTTCTTGATGGGGGCCATTCCATGGTCATTTTCTCGCATGATTCCAGTCTTTCTAGCGTTAGCATTTGGTGGAGGCTTAGTCGAAAAGGTTGTTGCTGTCTTGAATGGTGATTTGAAATGGTTAGGTGACGGTCTATCTGTAGCCGGAGCAGTTTTACCAGCTGTCGGGTTTGCGATTTTATTACGTTACTTGCCTGTGAAAAAACACTTTCCTTACTTGATCCTAGGATTCACGTTAACAGCGTTACTAGGAACAGTTTTTACCAATATGCAGGTTTTAGGAACTGGTGTAGCTGGTGTCGTGAAGAATTTCGAAGGCATTTTCAATTCACTTCCTATGTTAGCCATCGCATTGATCGGATTTGCTTTAGCTGCGATCAGTTATAAGAATGGACAGATGATTCCAAATTCCCCAGCACCGAAAGAAGTTGCTTCCAATGATTCAGATGAAGGAGAGATTGAAGATGACGAAATCTAATTATAAGTTGACGAAGGAAGATTTTAAGCAGATCAATCGCAGAAGCTTGTGTACCTTCCAATTAGGCTGGAACTATGAACGAATGCAAGGATCAGGCTACCTTTATACAATCTTGCCGCAATTACGTAAGATTTATGGCGATGACACGCCGGAACTAAAAGAAATTATGAAGACTCATACACAATTTTTTAATACGTCAAACTTCTTCAATACAATCGTGACTGGGATTGACTTGGCGATTGAAGAAAAAGAAGGGATCGGCGGAAAAGACACTGTATCAGGGATGAAGGCTGGGTTAATGGGTCCCTTTGCGGCAATTGGGGATTCGATCTTCGCCGCATTGATTCCAACGATTTTTGGGGCCTTGGCAGCGAATATGGCGATCAATGGAAATCCAACTGGTATCTTCATTTGGATCATCGCACAAATCGCGGTAATGATCTTCCGTTGGAAACAACTGGAATTCGCTTATCGTGAAGGAATCTCTTTAGTTACAACGATGCAGCATCGCTTAACTGCTTTGACAGACGCGGCGACTTTGCTTGGGGTCTTCATGGTTGGGGCGTTAGTTGCGACCATGATCAATGTAAAATTCTCTTGGGCACCGAGCATTGGTGATGTGACGTTGAATATGCAGAACAATCTTGATATGATCTTACCGCGCTTATTACCAGCAGGAATCGTTGCAGCGATTTATTGGATGCTAGGTAAAAAGAACATGACTTCAACCAAGGCGATCTTTATCGTATTAGTAGTCTGTGTGGCATTATCAGCATTAGGTGTGATTTCTAAATAAGTTAGGCTGATTCCAATGAATAATGAGGAGCGAACCAATGGGAAAACAATTAGTTTTAGTGAGTCATGGACTCTTTTGTGAGGAATTGAAAAAGAGTACGGAAATGATTATGGGACCGCAAGAAAGCATCCATACAGTCAGTTTACTTCCCGCAGAGTCAGCGGAAGATTTTCGCGCAAAATTTGAAGCAGTTATTGCGGATTTAGATGATTTTGTCGTGCTGGCTGATTTGATGGGCGGAACACCTTGTAATGTAGTCTCGCGGATGATTTTAGAAGGGCAAGGGATCGAACTATACGCAGGAATGAATATGCCGATGGTGATTGATTTCATCAATAGTGAATTGATCGGTACAGAGCTTGCATTAGTCGAATCTGCGACAAGTAATATTTGCCACGTGAATGAACGGATCATCGGTGACGATGATGACGAGGACGAGTAAAATCTCATAGAAGATGATATAGAGGCGTCGTTTATTTGTGAATAGGAGCTGGTTTGAAAGTCTAAAAGACTTTCGAACCAGCTCCTTTTTCTGTTCTGCTATTATGGTATGATTGAGGAGAAAAGAAAGAATGGGAGATTAGAGTGGATTTCAACGAGAAACTAAAGCAATTACGTCAAAATAAGCAATGGACGCAGGAAGAATTAGCAGAGAGACTATTTATCTCACGAACAGCAGTTTCCAAATGGGAGTCAGGTCGCGGATTTCCCAGTATTGATTCCTTAAAAGCTATTTCGCAGGTTTTTGATATTTCTATTGATGAGTTGCTATCCAATAGTGAATTGCTGTCAATTGCAGAAAATGAGCAGCAACAGCAGCGGAAGAAGTTTCAACAGCTGCTTTTAGGTATTTCAGATTGCATGGTTGGCTTATTAATTGTTCTGCCGATTTTTGGTCAAGCACAAGGGAACCATATTGCGTTTGTCTCTTTATGGCAACTTTCGCAGGATACGATTATTTTCAAGCTTATTATTTTTTCATTCGTTATTTTAACAATGCTGTTCGGCATTTTTGAACTCGCTTTTTCTAGGCGAGAACAACGAATTATTGGATCGGTTTCTTTGATTTTATCGTTGTTCGGCGTACTGCTTTTCATCATGACTAGACATCCATACCCGGCAACGTATGTATTAATGCTTTTGGCAGTGAAGGGGATTTCCCTATTAAATAGCCGTTGATACGCATCGTCACATCAAGGTGACGGTGCGCTTCTTTTTGTTTCTGGCAGTCTCTGATACGTTTTATTTGGATAGCTTCCAAATAATTGTTAGGAGAGGATTAGTCAAATGAAAATAGCAAAGAAGCAATTAGAAACAGCCATAGGATTATTGATCGTCTTTATTTTATACACGATTTCTTTATCCTTGTTCGATGTACAGAAAATAGGTCCGCAGCATTCGGAGGTGGGCTTTTCTACAATTAATCAATACGTATTTCAGAAGATAGGTACTAGTGAATTTTGGTATCAAGTGACGGAAATCTTAGGGATTTTTCCATTGATAATCGTGGGGTATTTTGCTTTACGAGGCTTTTTCCAATTGTATACCCGCAAGAAGCTCTTACTAGTGGACAAGGAAATTCTTGCGCTAGGATTTCTTTATGCTGGAGTCGCCGCTTGCTATGTTCTTTTTGAAAAAGTCATCATCAATTATCGACCGATTTTAGTAGATGGACAGCTAGAGGCATCCTATCCGTCAAGTCATACTTTTCTAGCGATTACAGTCTTACTGTCAGCTTTTTATGTGTTAAGAAAGGAAACAGGAACGGGAAAAGCAATCATCGCCTATGTGAGCCTGGTGGTCATGATTGCGCTGGTTATCGGTCGTTTTTTGTCTGGAGCCCATTGGGGAACCGATATTTTTGGCGGATTTTTATTAGGTCTGACACTTGTCAGCTTCTACCTTGCAGGAATTGAAAGTAGTTCTAAACACAAAAAAAGAACGTTAAAAACTCAACGTTCTTAGAAGAGCCACCTGTCGGGCTTGAACCGACGACCTCTTCCTTACCATGGAAACGCTCTACCAGCTGAGCTAAGGCGGCATAGTTATTTAACACAAGATATAGAATAGCGAAAACAAGCTTATTTGTCAACTGGTTAAACAGAAAAAAATGCGGCATTAGCTGCTGTGAATTCTTTATTTATAAACGAGTCGTCGCTTACGAACTTGCGACGACTTGTTTATGACTTGTTTATATAGTTTAGAGACGATATCATTATATCCCTTTGGTTGAGTCCAGACATTTGAGAGCAGAATAATGCCATTTTGACCATCTTTTGAAAAATCAACAAGGGCTTCAAAACGTGCCTTAACTCCTCGTGAATGGTAGTTATTTGTCATGTTATAGATTCCGCTGGCGTATTTTTCACCTGGATACGTTTGCCATAATGCAGCACGTTCTTGTGTTGTTAAAAATTTGTCCTGATAAAGATCTTGAAAATAGCTGTACAAATCTTCCCCCGACATAAACACATTGCCTGTTCCTAATTCATCTGCGTAAGAAGATACGGTCGTAGGAGCGTAAACAGGGCCGGATGAACTTTCTGAGTATGAAAGAGCCTGCTGATTGTTCGTTTCTGAATAGAAGCTTGTTTCTTTCAGCTTCATTGGTTTTCTTAAAAGTTTATCAAATAGTGTGCTGTAGTCGGTATGATAGACTTGCTCCAAAATTCCAGCTAACAAAACATAATTGACCGGTTGATAGGAGTAACTAGAATTCGCAGCCACAGTCGTTTGACGAATTGTCTCTGAAAGTATTTTTTGTGGATCAGTAGTGTTCAATGCGGCAATTTTCTTTTCGTCGATACGTAACCCAGAACTCATATTCAGCATATCTTTGATAGAGATTTTCTCACTATTAGAAATTTGCGGATAAAAGGTGCTGAGCTTTTCCTCTAGGGAAATTTTACCAGATTTAACCGCCTGCATGATCAAATAGGCAGTTTGTCCCTTTTGAACGGAGCCGATGCAATATTGTGTATGAATCGTATTGTGGATTCTTCTAGCTTGATCTTTCCAGCCATAAGCTTTATTCAAAATCACCTGTCCATGCTGAAAAACTAAAACAGTACCGCTAAAATTTTTTTCTACCAATAACTGCTCAATACCAGCGGACGTAGCGTTTTTTGGTTCGATTGGTTGCTGATTGGTCAAATCAGTAGTTGTTTTCGTTGCAGGTGTGCTGCTTTTTTTCGTTGCGTGATGCTCAGAATAGCTGTGTTCAGCATACATTCCGCTGAATGCTAGGAGTATTAAAAAAAGCGGAAAAACAAGTGTTAATTTATTTTTCTTTCTTTTTTGGTGCTTGTGTTTTGACATAATAAATCCTCTAATTCTATTTGAAATCGTTCCATTTTTATTTCGATAAAAATTTTCAGCAGCTCCATCTAATTTTTGAAAATTAGGATTGCATCATGAAATAAAAATTGATATTATAGTAAAGTATTCTTCCGGCATAGCTCAGTTGGTAGTAGCGCATGACTGTTAATCATGATGTCGTAGGTTCGAGTCCTACTGCCGGAGTTTTAGAGATGATCTTTTGATCGTCTCTATTTTTTTACACCTAAAAAGTGAATTTTATATGAATAAAAAGCTTAAATATGAGTGAAATATTGAGAAAAGCATGACCTTTTTTTAAAACGAAGTCACTCTCTTTGAACCTAATAACAATCCTCGTTATACTAATAGCGAGGAGGGATTCGATGGAAAAACGCGATGCCTATTTTGACAACGCAAAACTTTTCTTGATGATCTTAGTTGTGTTTGGTCACTTTCTACAGCCGTTTGCAAATGATCATCCTCTATATAATGATTTGTACTATTTTATCTTTACCTTCCACATGCCCGCGTTCATCCTGATCTCAGGTTTTTTCGCGAAAAGTGGACCAAAACCCTTGATGATTTTAGTAAAAAAATTGTTGCTTCCCTACATTTTCTTTCAGTTGTTGTACTCCGGCTATTACACGTTGATTGGTCTGCAGGATTCCTTCAGTCTTGATCTGGGAATTCCGCAATGGTCATTATGGTTTTTATTGAGCTTGTTTTGCTGGAACGTGCTTTTGCATTTGACGCATAAATTTTCAGTAAGACAGGTTTTGATCGCTAGTATACTGATTGCACTGCTCGTGGGGTATTTTCCAATTTTTGATCGTTTTTTAGCGGTTCAGCGAACATTGACGTTCTTCCCTTATTTCATGTTAGGCTACGTGATTCCGAAGAATTGGGTCGAAAAGCTGAAGACATATCCGAAAAAATGGATGGCCTTACTGCTATTTAGCGGATTGTTTCTATTTATACAGGGAAACGATTTGATCAATAAGTATTGGGTCTTTGGTTCAAAGCCCTATGAAGACTATCTCAATCAACCGTTACTAGGCGGACCTCAACGTTTGATCTTTTTTATAGCTGGGTTAATCGGAATCGTTGCTTTCTTGATGATTGTCCCCAAAGAACGGCACTTTTTCTCCAATTGGGGAAAAAATACGTTGACGGTGTATTTGCTTCATGGTTTTTTAGTGAAAGGCTTGAGAGCCCTTGAGCTTGATTTCGAGATCAGCTCTGTGGAAGTTCTTTTATTGTTTATCGGGAGTATGTTGCTAACGGTGATGCTATCAAGCAAGCGACTGGGTCAATGGATCGAAAAAGGAAAAGCAGTTTTGCAGCCTAGTTTGTAAACTAATTGTCTCTTTGTCTCATTAAGCGTAAAATGAGGGGCAAGGAGGCGTTTTTTATGGCAAAAATTACAAATGAACGAACCCAAGCTTTTCGAAAAGCTTTTGAACAAAATTCTAAACAAATCGCATTGCAACGAGGCGTAGTAAAAAATGGTATTCGGGCCTCTGCGGAAAATATTCAGACACATGTGGAAAATACGCCGGTCTTCTCCATTGATCTGGCTACAGGAAAAGTCGCAAACCAAAAACAATCTGGACGCTGCTGGATGTTTGCGGCATTAAATACGTTTCGGCACAAACTGTTGACGACCTTTCAGCTGAAGGACTTTGAGCTTTCACAAAACTATACCTTCTTTTGGGATAAATACGAGAAGGCAAATTACTTCTATGAAAATATATTGAATACAGCAGATCAGCCTGTAACGAGCCGCGAGGTGGCCTTTTTGCTGCAAACACCGCAGCAAGATGGTGGGCAATGGGATATGATTGTGTCTCTTTTCCAAAAATATGGAGTCGTACCGAAAAGTGTGATGCCGGAAAGCAGCAACAGTTCAAACTCTCGCGATCTAAATAATTATTTAAATAAATTATTACGCAAACACGCGGTTCTGCTCCGTCAGATGGTCTTGGAAGAGGCGACAGAAGAAGAGATTCAAGCAAACCGTGAAGCGATGCTGCAGGAAGTCTATAATCTTTTGGCGATCTCATTGGGGACACCGCCAACAGTGTTTGATTTTGAATATCGTGATGAAGAAAAAAATTATCATTTGGATCAAGGACTGACTCCACAAAGCTTCTATGATAAATATGTTGATGTAGATTTAGATGAGTATATCAGTATTATCAATGCGCCGACTGAAGACAAGCCTTTCATGAAATCCTATACGGTGGATATGTTAGGAAATGTAGTGGATGGTAAACAGGTAAAATACTTGAATCTTGAGATGGAGGATTTCAAGGCATTGGCGGTTAAGCAATTAGAGCAAGGCGAATCTGTCTGGTTTGGCTGCGATGTTGGTCAATCCTCAACCCGCGACAGCGGAATCATGGCCTTAGATGCCTATGATGTCGAAGATTTATTTGACGTTGATTTGACCATGACGAAGGCTGAGCGATTAGACTATGGCGAAAGCTTGATGACCCACGCGATGGTTTTGACCGGTGTCGACTTGATTGATGGTCAGGCGAAAAAATGGAAAGTCGAAAACAGCTGGGGAGAAAAAGTTGGCGAAAAGGGCTTTTTTGTAATGAGTGACGAATGGATGGATGAATACACCTATCAAATCGTTGTTCGCAAAGAATTTTTAACACCAGAACAATTAGCTGCCTTCGAGGCAGAACCAACAGTTCTAGCACCTTGGGACCCAATGGGTGCGTTGGCATAAAAGAAAAAAATCTGAGACAGTGTGGCTGTTTCAGATTTTTTTGAAACGCCCTTTTTACGAACAAAAGCGTTTTCTTGCTGATTATGCTATACTTTTAGCAAAAAGGATGTTGATTCAACTTTTGGAAAAGGCTTAATGAGGGGATTTTATTAAGAGAAGTCGCTTGCGAAATGGATAATTTAGTTGAATGGGAGATGCATTCGGAAAATGAAAAAGGAGGTTGGTTGAATGCCTAAACATTTAGCCGTTCGGCATGCTGAAAATATGCGGGAATTGGGTGGTTATAAGACAAAAGATGGACGGAGGATCGCTCATCAAAAATTGATTCGTTCTGCAGGTATCAATCATATTGATGCGCAGGATAAACACTATTTAAGTAAATACGGGATTAAAAAAGTCGTCGATTTTCGTTCAATTGAAGAGCGAGATTCTCAGCCGGATCAGGAAATACCTGAAGCGAAAAATATTTTCTTGCCAATTTTTCCAATAGAGGAAACTAAGACAGCTTCGGCCTCGCCTAGGAAAATGATGCGTCGGATGCAAAACGGAGAGGATGCGCATCAACAAATGGTCGAGGTATACAAACACTTTGTGACAGATGACCATGTGCGAGGACAGTATCGTAAATTTTTTGATTTAGTCTTGGAGAATTCAAGTGAGAAGGAGAGTCTGCTCTTTCATTGTACGGCAGGAAAAGACCGTACGGGTTTTGCGGCAATCCTGTTATTAAGCAGTCTAGATGTCAATCAAACAACCATCACAAAGGATTATCTAGCAACGAATCGTTATTTAAAGAAGGCTGTCGAAGAAATGTACCAAAAAGCGGAGAAAGCAGGTGTGCCCGCGGATTCGTTGAACGGCATTGAGGATATGATGAAGGCTAAAAAGGAATATCTGCAAACAAGCTTCAAATTAATCAAAGAGCAATATGGAACAATGAATAACTTTATTCGTGATGGAATCGGTGTAACGAAACAAGAAATCAAAGACCTGAAGAAAATTTATTTGTTGTAAGGAGCTGACGAGATGGATGAACTGCTAAACTATTTACAATTACAATCGAAAGCTGTACCGATCGGCGGCGGAGATACCAATCAGGCCTATCGTGTAACAGATGGAGAACGGGATTATTTTCTAAAATACCATCCTCAGATGTCAGCGGACTTTTTTCAAGCTGAGGTTGGCGGGCTGGAAGAATTGAGCAACTTTGTACGCGTTCCAAAAGTTTTTCAACATGGAACTTTTATGGAAGGGGCTTTTATTCTGATGGAATGGATCGAACCTGGTGAAGGGGATCAAAAAGATTTAGCCCATGCATTGAGTAAAATCCATCGAGTAAAAGCCGATTATTTTGGTTATAAAAAAAATAATTTTATCGGCGTCCTTCCGCAAATCAATACATTTACCAGAGACTGGTGGGACTTCTATTTTACCTATCGTTTGGAGATCCAAATTGAAATTGCCAAGGGAAGAAATCATTGGACAACGAAGCGAGAACAAAATTATCAGTTATTTAAAGAGTGGGTGTATCAAAAATGGGGTACAATGTCTTTTGAACCAACTTTATTGCACGGTGATTTTTGGAGCGGCAACACGTTTTTTGATACGCAAGGACAGCCTGTATTTATTGATCCGGTAGTGTCATATGGCCATCGGGAAGTGGATCTGGCCATGTCGCAGCTTTTTGGCGGATTTCGTCGAGAGTTCATCGACAGCTATCAAGAAATTCTACCGATGCGTGCCGGTTGGGAAGAACGACTGACGATCTATCAGCTCTATTATCTGCTTGTTCATCTGAATACCTTTGGCGAGAGTTATGGGGATGCGGTAGATCGTGTCTTAGCTTTAGGAGGAAAGTAATTGGGAAAAAGATACACCTTGAATCATGAGGTCGCCTACTATGAGTGCGATATCAATCAAAATATGACATTTCCGGCTTTATTAAGCGTTGCTATCAAGGCATCGTCTGATCAAAGCGATCAATTGGAACGGGGCACTGAATACATTAATACGCTAGGGATTACTTGGGTGATTACTCAAACGGAGGTAACAATTGATCGATTGCCAAAAGTCGGCGAGCAGATCACGGTCGTGACTGAGCCAACCGAATTTAATCGTTATTTCTGTTACCGCAGCTTTTGGGTTTATGATTCAGAGGAAACAGAATTGCTGAAGATCGATATGTCCTTTGTTTTGATGGATGTTGAAAATCGGAAAATGAGCAGTGTGGATGCTAAATTAATGGCACCTTACGAGTCACCGCAGGTTAAAAAGATTCGTCGCTGGCCTAAGATCGAAAAAGTTGAGGGTGAACAGCATCAGTTATATCACGTACGTTACTACGATCTTGACAGCAATCATCATGTCAACAATGCCATGTATTTCAATTGGTTGATCGATGTCTTAGGTTATGATTTTATGACACAGCATGAACCGATCTATGTGAATGTAAAATTTGATAAAGAGGTATTATACGGGAACGATATCGAAAGCTTTTATGAAATTGTTGAGGCAGAAGAAGTCAAAACCCGACATGAAATTCGTCTTGGCGATCAACTGGCCTGCGAAGCAAATATTTTATGGCAAAAAAGAAGCTGAATCGAGAGTATTTTCGATCCAGCTTCTTTTTGTCGTGTTGCTTAGCAAATTATTCTTCCATAAATCGCTTCAATTCTTCTTTTGAGAGCTTGGCGTTCAACGCGATCAATAATTTTAACCGGGCCTTTTGACTGTTAATCCCGTTACAGAAGATCACCCCATGCTGAGCTAATTCTACGCCGCCGCCATGATAATCATAGACAGGTTCAGCAATCCCGTTGAAGCAGCGAGAGACTAGAACGATCGGCAGGCCTTTTTCCAATAAATGATAAAAAGGCGGTAAGGTTTGCGGCGGTAAATTTCCCGCACCCAATGCTTCTACTACGAGACCATCCACAGAAATGGCTTGGTCAAGTATCTTAAAGAACTCGCCCTCCATCCCGGCAAAAACTTTTACAATCGGAATCATCGCATCAAAACTGTCGATATCATAACGAGTTGCCTTGGGAAGTTCTTGTTTGAAAAGAATCTTTGATTTTGTTACTAATCCGATCGGTCCTAGCGTCGGCGTCCTAAATGTGGCGACATTTGTTGTATGGGTCTTTGTCACATAGCGGGCACTGTGGACTTCATCATTCATGACCACTAGCACGCCTTTATTGATGGCACTTTCTGAAGCCGCTACACGAATCGCACATTCAAAATTATAGAGGCCATCACTGCCTAATTCATTGATTGAACGCATCGCGCCGGTGAGAATAATCGGCATTAAATCACCGATGGTTATTTCTAGAAAATAAGCAGTCTCTTCTAATGTATCCGTTCCATGTGTGATAACGACGCTATCAAGGCCTTCTTGTTTGGCCGCTTTAATCCGTTCCTTGAGCTGGAACATTGTTTCAACTGTTATATGTGGAGAAGGCAGATTAGAAAAGTCTTCTACGATTAATTCGATATCAGCAGGTAAACGTAATTCTTGCCCCGCCGCCAGTAAAGGATTTTTCTTATCAGGGCGTACAGCACCGTCAGCATCCTGACTCATTGAGATCGTTCCACCTGTATGTAAAATCAAAATCCGTTTCATCTTCATTACTCCATTCGTTATTCGCGCATTGCAATCATTTTTTTGCTATGTTTATTGTATACTATGAAGCAAGGGGAGGCTAGGATACTATGATTCGAATTGGATTAACTTCTTTTAATGAACACAGCAGTCTGACGGGTAAGAAGACCTCTTCTTTGTATGAGTACGCTGGTTACTTACCATTGGTAGAATTAGATACGAATTATTATGGGATTACCAGAAAAAGTTCCGTTGAAAACTGGCTCACACAGGTTCCGGAGGATTTTCGTTTTGTGGTGAAGCTATATGGCGGATTCACAGGACAGGCGAAATGGCAAGATAGCTATCCTTCTATGACTGCGATGCAGGAGCATTTTTTAGAAACCTTGCAGCCGATGATCGAAAGTGGAAAGTTATTTTGCTTTTTAGCGCAATTTCCGGCACAATTTAAATGTACCAAAGAAAACGTTGCTTATTTAGAAACGTTGCGAGAATTGTTCAACGATTTGCCTGTGGCGATCGAGCTGCGAGACTACAGCTGGTATGGCAAAGAGTTCATTGAAAAGACCCATCAGTTAATGAGAACCTTGAACTTTAGTTTGGTGATGGTTGATGAACCGCAGCTGCCTGACACTGTACCGTTGGATACGACGGTAACCAACCCGAATTTCAGCTTGTTCCGTTTCCATGGCAGAAATCGGGCCTATTGGAATGATCGCACGGGGGATTGGCGGAAGAAACGTACGCTTTATCGTTACAATGAAGCAGAGTTAAAAATATTAGGAGAAAAAATTCAGCAAGTAGCCAAGGAAACAAAAGAAGTTGGTGTTATCTTCAATAATAACTCCGGTGGGGATGCGGCCGATAATGCTATGCAACTGAAAAAGCGTTTAGGTTTGGATTACGAAGGATTAAATCCGAGCCAAATCGATCTATTTTAAAATGAGGGAGAACCATGATAAAAGCCATTTTTTTTGATATTGACGGGACGTTGATCACAAGTGATTCAAAAGTATTGGATAGTACCAGAGAAGCGATTCGTCTGGCGCAAAAACAGGGGATTTTCTGCGGAGTCGCGACCGGACGAGGGCCTGTGAGGATCGAGGAACGAATTGAACAGCTGCCTTTGGACGTCTTTGTGATGTACAATGGGCAACTGGTGTACACGCGAGAAAAGGATATTTACCAGCGTCCATTTTCTGCTGAGACATTGCAGCGGATCGTGAACTTTGCCGATGACGAACATCGGCAAATCATTTTTGGCGGACGTCGAAGAATGGATGGCAGCCATTTAATGAAATGGTCCCAAAATTCTTTATTAAAAAAGATCGCCAGCTGGATGCCCAAATGGTTTCCTGTTAGACCGACGAGAAGATTGTTGCAATCCTTCAGTCCAAATCGTCAAAAGGGGCGATACAAAAAGCTCTCGATTTTACAGGAACCGATTTATCAATGTGTGCTTTTCAGTGCAGAAAATGAAGCACAACGATTGCAAGAATTATTGCCGGATTGCTCGTTTCAGCGGTCCAATCCTTACTCGGTTGACATCGTTCCCAAGAATGGCTCGAAGTATCATGGCATCTTGGAGTTTACGAAAGCCGCTGGGATTACGCCTGAAGAGGTAATGGTTTTTGGTGATCACTATAACGATATTGAAATGATCAAAAAAGTCGGTATCGGAGTAGCGATGGGGAATGGACTGGATGAGGTCAAAGAGCAAGCGGATTATGTTACCGCAACGAATGAGAATGATGGCATTTATCAAGCAATGAAGTATTTCAATATCATTTAAAGAGGGATAAGTATGTCAAAAGAACCATATCAAATGGCTAAAGAATTTCATGAAACCTTTGCGCCAGCGCCACCTAATTTACCAAAAGCATTTTCTAAAGAACGTGGGAGCTTTCGTGCCGGATTTAAAGCTGAAGAGATCGTCGAATTCTTGTATGGTGTTGCAGAAGGTGATGAAGCGGAGTTTTCGGATTTAGTTGAGAAGCTTCACGAAAGTGTTGAACAGGCAAAGGAAAAGGTTTTAACCAAGGGGGAAAAGGTCGAAGATGCTTTAACGGCCGAAGTGGATGCCCTGACCGATTTGCTTTATTTTACGTATGGCTCATTTGCCTTGATTGGCGTTAATCCTCAACCGATTTTTGAGATCGTCCATCGGGCGAATATGGGGAAACTCTTTCCTGATGGGAAGCCGCGGTATCATCCAGTGACTAACAAAGTGATGAAGCCGGAGGATTGGCAGCAAAAATACGCACCTGAACCATTGATCAAAGAAGAAATAAACAGACAAAAAGGAAAAGCCGAAAAGTAACGGCTTTTCCTTTTTTAATCAAAAAATGTGTAATAAAGTGAACGTACAGCTAAGCGTTCTTGCTCACTGCGAATGGCGAAGATAATACTGCGTTCATCGGCGCCTTGAGAGATCATCCGCAAATTGACATTTTTACGGGCTAGAGCAGCGGTGCTGTCAGAAGTTGTTCCTGGCCGCTCACGCATGCCTTCACCAACAAGGGCGACTACGGACAGTCCATGCTCGATCGATAGCTGATCCGGTTGGATTTTCTCTTCGATCTGCTTCATTAATTCTGCTTCAATATCACGAGTCAACTGGCGTTCTCTCAGGATGATCGAGATATCATCAATTCCTGAAGGCATATGCTCAAAGCAAATGTTCAGATCTTCAAGAATTTGCAAAATACGTCGAACGATACCGACTTCTCGGTTTAACAAATATTTGCCAACCGTTATTCCGCAGAAGCCGCCATCACTGGCAACTCCCACCACTTCATTCCGGCTAACATTCTCAAAGGATTTCTTGATTAACGTTCCTTGGCATTCGGGGTTATTAGTGTTTTTAATAATCACAGGAATCTGTGCTTTAAAGGCCGGCATCAGGGCTTCGTCGTGAAAAACGGTAAAGCCGGCATACGTCAACTCACGAATCTCACGATAAGTAGCATATTCAATCAGTTCAGGATCATGGATATATTTGGGACTGGCCGCGAAAATACCATCCACATCCGTGAAGTTCTCGTACAGGTCGACCTTTAAACCTGCTGCAACGATCGAACCGGTAATATCCGATCCGCCTCGAGAAAAGGTACAAAGGTGGCCATCAGTTGTGTAGCCAAAGAATCCTGGGATAATTAGGATATCTTCAGACTCGCGCCATTGATAGATTTTTTCATAGGATTCCTCTAGAATCCGGGCGTTTTGCGGTTCATTGGAGACTGTGATTCCTAACTCTTTTGGATTGATGTAGCGAGCACGGACACCATTTTTTTGGAAACATGCTGCGACTAATTGGGCATTTAAATTCTCTCCACTGGCTAAAAAGCTGTCTAAGGCATAAGGATCGGCTTCGTCAAAGTTTTCCTGCAGCTGCCTTAATTCAGCACTAAAAGTATTCTCAATATCGTCATCGACCTGAAATTCTGCCGCGATCTCGGTATAACGCGCGACGATTTCACGGATCAATTCGTCAGTATCGTGTTTGTAAACAACAGCATTATAAAATTGAATCAATAAGTCGGTGACTTTTTTGTCTTTATTGGTTCGCTTTCCTGGAGCAGAAACCACCACGAAACGACGGCCGGAGTCGCCTGTCACGATCGATAAGACTTTTTTTAGTTGTTCAGCTGAAGCTACGGAGCTCCCGCCAAATTTGATCACTTTCACTTTAATCACCTCTTATTTTAATGTGGCTTTAATATTATCTGAAAAGTTGCACAATTTCAAGGGGATTCGACGCTTTCTCGAATAGAAAATTTGATAAAATTACACTTTTCTTAAATTTATTGCAATTGAAGCAGTCAGCAAAAAATGCTAGTATGAGGAGTGACTGTGCGATAAACATTTCTAAAGGGATTTCAAAACTAGCTAGTGAAGAGAAAAGTCTTTTGTGTTATAATCTACGTTAGATGTTTTCGCCAAAAAACTGATAATAATGAACCATTAAATAAACTGAATCTGGATAGTTGAAAGGAAAATCATACATGGGAAGTAATGTAATCATAGGGATCGTTATCGGCTTAGTCATTTTGGCTGCCGTTTTATACTTGATTGGTTATCTGATGAAGAAAAAAAATCAAGAACGCTTAAAAGAACTTGATAAAAGGAAAGAAGCGTTATTCGATCTTCCTGTCGTGGAAGAGGTCGATGAAGTGAAAAAAATGCATCTTGTCGGCCAAAGTCAAAATACTTTCCGTGAATGGAATCAAAAGTGGACAGATGTTTCGACGAAATCTTTTGCTGAGCTTGAAAGTCAAATCTTTGAAGTTGAAAGCCAAAATGAGACCTTCCGTTTTATGAAGGGAAAATCGGCGATCGAAAGCGCAGAGCGCACGATGACTGAGATGGAAGAAGAAGTCGAAGGAATCCGTACAGGATTGAAGGAATTACGCGAGACGGAGGAACGTAATTCATTAGCCGTTCAGCAAGCGTTAGATGTTTTTGAAGAATTGAAAAAGGATCTGAAGGAAAAGAAAGACAGCTTTGGACCTGCTTTACCTGAGATTCAAAAACAGGTAAAAAATGTGGAAATCGAATTTACGCAATTCGTTACTTTGAATACTTCAGGCGATCCGATCGAAGCCCGAGAAGTATTGGATGATGCAGAGAAGCATACGTACGAAGTACAAGAAACGATGCAAAAGGTTCCTGCTATTTATGAAGATTTAGAAAAAACTTTCCCAGGCCAGATCGATGAACTAGAAAAAACTTATAAGAAAATGATGGCTGACAATTTTGTTTTACCAGAGGATGATTTCGAAGAACGTCTGGATAAAGTGAAGAAGCATGTTGAACGTTCATTAGAGGATCTAGAGAAAATCGAGTTAGGTACTGTGGAAACAGCCAATAAAGAAACGGCTGAATTGATCGATGATCTGTATGTCGTATTAGAAAAAGAATTTGAAGCGAAAAAATATGTTTTAACTAACCGTAAAACAATCGGTGAATATATTACTCACGCTGCTCGGAATAACCACCAATTGATGGTCGAGTTGGACCACACCTCTCAGAGCTACGCATTGAACAACAATGAGTTGGGACGTGCCCGCGGGTTCCAAACAGAGATTGAAGAACTGGAACGTCGCAACCGCAATATGGAACCACAGATTGACAAACATGAATTAGCCTTTTCCGAAGTTCAAGTGTTCTATAAGGATGCCTTCAAAGTCTTGGATGATATTGAAACGAAACAAGTTGAGATCGATGATGACTTACACGATTTGCGTAAAGGTGAAAAGGAAGCTTCTGAGAAAATCGAGAAGTATGAATTCCGTTTACGCAATCTAAAACGCTATGTAGAACAACAACGTTTACCTGGCTTGCCTGGGGATTACTTAGAATTCTTCTTCGTAGCGACGGATCGTGTGGAAGAGTTAAGCAAATCATTAAACAAGATTCGAATCAATATGCAGGATATTAATAAGCTTGTGAGTCTTTGCGATGAGGACATGGAATTGTTGGATCAAAAGACCTACGACTTAGTGGATGCTGCAGCGTTGACGGAGCAAATGATGCAATATGCGAATCGTTACCGTCATACTCATCCTGAAATCAAGAGTGCGATTGAGAACAGTTTGGAACTATTTAACAGAGAATATCGTTACCAAGATGCCTTGGATGAGATTGGCACTGCGCTAGAACGAGTTGAACCTGGTGCTTTTAAACGGATTGAGGATTTCTATTTTAACAACCGAGATTTAGTCTAAGCTGAGCGATTTGCTCAGCTTTTTTACTTTATTTCGGAGAAATGAAGATCGACGTTATTGGCAACTGTTAAGGAAGAGGTTATGAAACTCTTCTTATTTGTAAGGATTACTTGAAGTGTTATGACATTCTCGCTATAATAGGAAAGAATTTTTGAAGGAAGGTCGAAGAATGATTTATTTTGATAATAGTGCGACGACGGCAATTTATCCATCCGCACTTGATACATATGTAAAAACGAGTCAACGGATTATGGGGAATCCCTCTAGTCTGCATGACTTAGGTACACAGGCGAATCGTTTGCTGCAGCAAGCGCGAAAACAAACAGCAGACTTGCTGAATGTGAAAACCAATGAAGTCTTTTTTACCAGCGGCGGCACGGAAGGGGATAACTGGGTACTGAAAGGTACAGCGATTGCTAAGCGAGAATACGGCGATCATCTCATTATTTCCAGTGTTGAGCATCCGGCTGTCAGTCGAACAGCCGAACAACTAAAAGAACTTGGATGTGAAGTTAGTATCGCACCAGTTGATCAAAATGGTTTTGTAAAAGTCGAGCAGTTGGCTAAGCTGATTCGTCCTGAAACGATTTTAGTTTCGGTTATGGGAGTCAACAATGAGATGGGAGCAATTCAACCGATCGAAGCGATTAGCAAAGTGTTGGAAGACCACCCCACGATTCATTTCCATGTGGATGCCGTACAGGCGATTGGTAAAGTTGAGCAGGAAAAATGGCTGACACCACGGGTTGATTTTGCTACTTTTTCTGCCCATAAATTTCACGGTCCTCGTGGAGTTGGTTTTATCTATTGGAAGGAAGGCAAGAAGCTGGCACCGTTGTTAAATGGCGGCGGACAAGAAAGTGGGCAGCGGGCAACGACTGAAAATCTTCCTGCTATTGTGGCGATGAGTCGGGCTTTGCGCCTACACCTTGAGAAAAAGGCAGAACGACCAAACCACACAGCAGTCATTCGTCAATACTTAAAGGAAGCGTTAGCTAGCTATGAGAAGGTAACGATTTTCTCTGGCGATGAGGATTTTGCGCCGCATATTTTAACGTTTGGAATTAAAGGGATTCGCGGGGAAGTGTTGGTTCACGCCTTGGAGGAAAAACAAATTTTCGTGTCAACGACGAGTGCTTGTTCAAGTCGTAAAAAGGTCGATAGCTCGACATTACATGCCATGGGGGTTCCCCATGACATTGCCACGACGGCAATCCGAGTTAGTTTAGATGAAGCCAATACCATGGCCGAAGCAGAGCAATTCATGGTGATATTCAACCATCTTTACGACAAGTTTTCGAAGATCAATTAAGACCGCTTCATGTAAATAGTGATTATGGATGCCAGTTGAAGCATTAAAAGACAAAGAAGGTCAAGAACTGACATTATAAATAAGGAGAATGATCGTGCAATATACTGAAATTATGGTGCGCTACGGAGAGTTATCAACCAAGGGAAAGAACCGTCGCAGTTTTATCATGCGACTCGCACAAAATGTCCGTGGGGCGTTGGCGGAATTTCCTGATTTGAAAATTCATGCTGATCGTGACCGAATGCATATTTTATTAAATGGTGAAGACAGCCGTTTGGTTTTACCTAAATTAGAAAAGGTTTTTGGGATTCAAACCTTCTCGCCAAGTATTCGCGTAGAAAAAACACTTGATGATTTGAAGCAAATGACGCAGCAAATCATGCAAGAGATTTATACGGGAAAAGAAACCTTTAAGATTACTGCTAAGCGTAGTGACCATCACTTTGAATTGGATAGTCATGGTATCCAGCAATATCTAGGAGATGCAGTAATGGATGTTTGTCCCGATATCAAAGCCCAGATGAAGCGTCCGGATATTAATTTGCGGGTAGAAATTCGCCGTGATGGGGCTTATCTTTCTTACGAAACGATCAAAGGAGCTGGTGGATTGCCAGTTGGGACCAGTGGTCGTGGAATGTTAATGCTGTCTGGCGGGATCGATTCCCCAGTTGCTGGTTACTTAGCGATGAAACGCGGAGTGGAGATTGAGGCTGTTCATTTTGCCAGCCCGCCTTATACTAGTGAGCAGGCGCTGCAAAAGGCCAAGGATCTGACAGAAAAATTAACGCCATATGTTGGCGGAATCCAATTTATCGAAGTTCCTTTTACTGAAATTCAAGAAGAAATCAAAGCCCATAGCCCACAAGGATATTGGATGACATTAACACGTCGGATGATGCTGCGATTAACAGATGCGATTCGCGAGATGCGTCATGGATTAGTCATTATCAATGGGGAATCACTGGGCCAAGTAGCCTCACAAACATTGCATAGTATGGTAGCCATCAATGAAGTGACGACTACACCAATTATTCGACCAGTCGTGACAATGGATAAAACTGAAATCATTGAACTAGCAGAAAAGATTGATACCTTTGAGTTGGCCATTCAGCCGTTTGAAGATTGCTGTACAATCTTTGCGCCACCTCAACCTAAGACACGACCAAAACTGGAGAAAGTTTTGGAACTGGAGGAACGCTTCGATATTGAAGGGTTGATGGCCCGCTGTTTAGCTGGATTGAAGATTGAAGAGATCATGCCTGCTCGAACAGAGAAAAACGAAGAGTTCGCAGATTTTTTATAATAAATTTGAGCAAGAAAGTGTACTTTCTTGCTCTTTTTTTTGTAAAAGATTGTTATTGTTTTTTCTACATGTTAAAATCGTTTATGTGAAGTAATTAACAAACAAGAGCTCATAGACTAATATACGGCGAGAGAATCGACCTAATTTTTTGCTAAAAAAATGATTACACTAAAACGAACAAGGATGTCAGTTCAGCTTTTCGCAGTATTATAGCTCATAAGAAATAGAAAGCTATGCTCAAAACAAGCAAAAGAACTGTTTAGCAGAATGATATACGGCGAGAGAATCAGCCTAATTTTTTGAAAAAAAATTATTACATTAAAACGAACAAGGATGTCAGTTCAGCTTTTCGCAGTATCTATAGCTTAGAAGAAGTAGAAAGCTATTGTCCAAGTAAGCAAAAGAACTGTTTAGCAGAATGATATACGGCGAGAGAATCAGCCTAATTTTTTGAAAAAAAATTATTACATTAAAACGAACAAGGAGAAAAAACATGGAGCGAATCATTCAAAAACCCCAACTATCGAAAGCGACAACTAAAAGACTGTCTTTGTATTTACGTTGTTTGAAAGGATTGGAGAAAAATGGTGTTACTCGCATCAAATCTTCCGAGCTCAGCAAAATGACTCAGGTAGGATCTGCGACGATTCGACGTGACTTTTCCCATTTTGGAGAGCTTGGCCGCAGTGGTTACGGCTACGATGTCAACGACTTGATTAAGGTTTTTAGCGACATGCTGGAAACGAAGGAAGAAAAACGGATCGCATTGATTGGCTGCGGGAACTTAGGCCAAGCGCTGCTAAATAATAATTTTCGTCGCAATGAAAATTTGAATATTGTTTGTGCATTCGATAACGATCCTGAAAAGGTTGGCAAAGAGCTGTGTGGCTACCTTATTCATTCGATTGATGAGATGGATGAGGTGTTGGCGGAAGAAAAAATTACTGTTGCTATCTCTACGGTTCCCAGTCAAAATGCTCAAGCAGCAATTGACCAAGTGGTTGCAAATGGAGTCACAGCCATTTTAAATTTTGCGCCAGATCCTTTAAAAGTGCCGGATAATGTCCATGTCCATTATATTGATTTAACCTCGGAGTTACAGACGTTGATCTATTTTGATGGTCAGTAGGACTTTACAAGTTTCCGAGTTCATTGTAGAATGAGTCAGACGATGATCAAGAGGAGTATATGAGGATTAAAGTTCTAGAGAGAAGATGCACGGCTGAAACATCTTTACTTTGACTCATAGAAGGTAGCTTGGGAGTTTTGCGATCTGAAAGAAGTAAGAACGCACGGTACATGTCCGTTACACATGTTCGAGCGGCAGAGTCTTTTTCTGCAATTTAGGTGGTACCGCGTAATTTACGTCCTAGAACACAGTTGTGTTCTAGGATTTTTTTTCGTTAGTTCTGCTTTTCGCAATTTATTATGAAGGCACATCCTAGTTAAAAAGGTTCTGACGAAACATGAAACGGAACTGTTTAGCGGATTCGTATACGCACAAAAAAGAGTACCTGTTGCTTTGACTAAAGAAGCTGTACCAGCAATCAATCTTTTAAAATAGGAGGAATTTAAATGACTGAAAATTTACCAACAAAATTCAATCCGCAAGAAGTAGAAGCGGGTCGTTACCAGAAATGGTTAGACCAAGATTTATTCAAGCCATCAGAAGATCAGCAAGCAAAACCTTATTCGATTGTTATTCCGCCCCCAAATGTAACTGGGAAGTTGCATCTAGGTCATGCGTGGGATACGACGTTGCAAGATATGATCATTCGTCAGAAACGGATGCAAGGCTTTGATACGCTGTGGCTGCCTGGGATGGACCATGCGGGTATCGCGACGCAAGCAAAAGTTGAAGAAAAATTACGAGAACAAGGTATTTCCCGTTATGATCTTGGTCGTGAAAAATTTGTTGATCAGGTTTGGGAATGGAAAGAAGAGTACGCAGGACATATTCGTGAGCAATGGGCGAAGTTAGGCTTATCCCTGGATTATAGCCGTGAACGTTTTACTCTTGATGATGGCTTATCCGATGCAGTGCGTAAGGTTTTTGTTTCGTTATACGAGAAGGATTTAATCTATCGTGGCGAATACATCATCAATTGGGACCCGCAAGCGAAAACGGCTTTGTCTGACATTGAAGTTATCCATAAAGACTTAGAGGGTGCCTTCTATCATGTTTCTTATCCGTTAAGTGATGGCAGCGGTGTGTTGGAAATTGCGACGACTCGTCCTGAAACGATGTTAGGAGATACAGCGATTGCTGTCCATCCAGAAGATGAACGCTACCAAGACTTGGTTGGTAAGACAGTAATTTTACCATTAGTCGATAAAGAAATTCCAATCATTGCGGACAGTTATGTTGATCGTGAGTTTGGAACAGGGGCAGTGAAAATTACTCCTGCTCATGACCCGAATGACTTTGAAGTGGGTAATCGTCATGATTTGCCGCGAGTAAACGTGATGAATCCGGATGGCAGCATGAATGAGCTGGCCGGCAAGTATGCGGGCATGGATCGTTTCGAAGCACGTAAAGCAATCGTTGCTGATTTGAAAGAAATCGGTCGTTTGATCAAAGTCGAAAAAATGGTTCACAGCGTTGGGCACTCAGAACGTACGGGTGTTGTTGTTGAACCACGTTTATCAACTCAATGGTTCGTTAAGATGGGGCCTTTAGCTGACCAAGCGGTAAAAAATCAAAGTACCGATAATGCGGTGGACTTTTTCCCGCCTCGTTTTAACAATACCTTTATGACTTGGATGGAAAATGTCCACGATTGGGTAATCTCTCGTCAATTATGGTGGGGTCATCGTATTCCTGCTTGGTATCATAAAGAAACCGGCGAAATGTATGTTGGCATGGAAGCTCCTGCGGATAGCGAAAATTGGGAACAAGATCCGGATGTATTAGATACTTGGTTCAGTTCAGCCTTATGGCCGTTTTCTACGATGGGCTGGCCGGACGAAGCAAGTGAAGATTACAAACGCTACTTCCCAACCAGTACCTTGGTGACCGGTTACGATATTATTTTCTTCTGGGTAAGCCGGATGATTTTCCAAAGCTTGGAATTCACGGATGAACGTCCATTTAAAAATGTGTTGATCCACGGTTTGATTCGTGATGAACAAGGCCGTAAGATGAGTAAATCTTTAGGCAACGGGATCGATCCAATGGACGTGATTGAAAAATATGGTGCTGACGCATTGCGTTGGTTCTTATCAACAGGTTCAGCGCCAGGTCAAGATGTTCGCTTCAGTTATGAAAAAATGGATGCAGCTTGGAACTTTATCAATAAAATCTGGAATGCTTCTCGTTTCGTAATTATGAACGTTGAAGGCTTTACCGCTGAAGATATTGATTTCTCTGGTGAGAAAACTGTGGCGGATCGTTGGATTTTAACTCGTTTGAATGAAACGATTGAAAAAGTAACCAGCCTGTTTGATCAATTTGAATTTGGTGAAGCTGGACGTCAATTGTATAACTTCATGTGGGATGACTTCTGTGACTGGTATATCGAGATGAGTAAAGAAATTCTTTACGGAGAAGATGAAGAAGCAAAACAAACGACGAAGAGCATTTTGGTTTACGTTTTAGATCAAACCTTACGTCTATTACATCCAATTATGCCTTTTGTAACAGAAGAAATTTGGGCGAAGATTCCACATACTGGCGAGTCATTAGTTGTTGCGGACTATCCAGTGGTTCATCCAGAATACAATGACAAAACAGCCGCAAAAGGTATGGAATTTTTGAAGGAATTGATTCGTTCAGTTCGAAACATTCGGGCGGAAGTGAATACACCACTTTCAAAACCAATTACTTTACTGATCAAAACGAATGATCAAAAAATCGATGAATTCTTAATTGAGAACACCAGCTATATCGAACGCTTCTGTAATCCAGAAGAATTGGTGATTGCAAGCGACATTACAGCACCTGACTTGGCGATGTCAGCCGTATTGACTGGCGCAGAAATTTACTTGCCATTAGCCGGTTTGATCAATATCGAAGAAGAGATCAAACGACTTGAAAAAGAATTGGCAAAATGGAACGGTGAAGTCAAACGTGTCCAAGGTAAATTAGCCAATGAACGCTTCGTGGCGAATGCACCTGAAAACGTGGTTGCTGAAGAACGAGCAAAAGAAAAAGATTATTTAGAAAAACAAGCAGCGGTTCAAGAACGGATTGAAAGTCTGCGGACGATTTCTTAATTGATTGATGAGTGTGACCTGTAATTTGGGTCGCGCTCATTTTTTATCTGATAATCTCATAACTAAATTTATAAATTGGTGGATTTCCTCAGCACTTATCCATCTTTCTTCAGGAAACTTTGCTATACTAGAGGCATGCAAAAAAAGAGATAAACGAGGCGAATACTATTGATGATAGAAGAAGCGATTGCTTGGATTCATAGTCGTAAAAAATTTGGCTCACGCCCAGGTTTAGAACGCATCCAAGCGTTATTAGATAAAGTAGATAATCCAGAAAAAAAGGTGCCTGTGATTCATATTGCCGGAACGAATGGTAAAGGTTCAACGGTTGCCTACTTACGCAGTATCTTAATTGAGGCGGGGGTTACTGTCGGCAGCTTTACTTCCCCTTACATTGAAGAATTTAACGAACGAATCGCCATTGACGCCCAGCCAATTCCAGACAATCAGCTGATTGTCTATGTCGAAAAATATCAGCCAATCGTCGCTGAGCTTGATCGAGACCCAGCAATTAGCGGGATTACGGAATTTGAGATTTTGACAGCAATCATGCTGGATTATTTCGCGACAGAACAAGTGGACGTTGCCATCGTTGAAGTTGGCTTAGGCGGCTTGCTGGATTCAACCAATGTCGTGAAACCGATTTTGACGGCTATTACAACGATCGGATACGATCATATGGATGTTTTGGGAGATACCTTAAACGAGATCGCCGGACAAAAAGCCGGAATCATCAAAAAAAATGTACCCGTAGTAACAGGAAAAATTACGAAAGGTCCGTTGATCGAAATTGTGGAAAAGGCAGCGAATGAGACAGCAAAAATGTATCGCTACGGCGAAGAATACCAAGTGGATTATTTGCGACCTGATGCCACTTGGGGCGAGCTGTTCAATTTTACCGATCAAGCTGGCAAGCTTACATCACTGAAGGTACCATTATTGGGGCGTCATCAAGTAGAAAATGCCGGAGTAGCGATTGAGCTGTATCATCTCTATTGTGAACAAAAGGGTCTGCCATTTGAAGAGAAGACCATTCAAAAAGGGTTGATGAAGGCACAATGGCCGGCTCGAATGGAAAAGGTCAGTGACGAACCCTTGATCGTCATGGATGGGGCGCACAACGGACATGCAATCAAACGCTTAGTCGAAAATGTAAAACGCGAATTTCGCGATTATAATATCAATATTCTCTTTTCAGCGTTGGAGACAAAGGATGTTGACCAGATGCTTGCATTGCTTTCAGAAATTCCTAATGCTCACATTTATCTGACCACATTTGAATATCCTAAAGCGTTGGATCTTAGTCGCTTTGACCATCTGGATAGCCGCTTTGAGGTGGTTTCATTATGGCAATTCGGCTTAGGAGAATTATTAGAGGATATGGGTGCAGATGATTTACTATTGATTACGGGCTCATTGTACTTCGTTTCTGAAGTACGTCAATTATTATTAAATTTAGGAGGTACGAATGAAAAAAGTTAAGGGAATCATTTTCGACATGGACGGCTTATTGTTTGATACGGAGTCGATTTACTGCGAAGCCAATTTGGTGGTAGCTGAGAAATACGGTCTGCCTTTTACGAAAGAGATTTATGCACGTTTTATCGGTATCTCAGATGAAGAGGTGTGGGCAGAGCTGCATAAAATGTATGCTGATCATGGCGAGGAGACGGTGCAAAAATTTATCGATGAAAGCTGGGGAATGGCTCATGATCGTTTCAAAACCGGTGAGGTCGATTTGAAACCAGGTGTCCATGAATTGCTCGCTTATTTAGAGGAAAAAGAAATTCCGCGGGTAGTGGCGTCTAGTAATGTGCGACCGATTATTGAAATTTTACTGGAGCATGCAGGAATTCGTGACAAATTTTCGGACATTATTTCAGCTGAGGACGTGAAATTTGCCAAACCTGATCCAGAAATTTTTGTAATCGCGTCGAATCGCTTAGGACTTGCGCCTGAAGATTGCTTAGTGTTAGAGGATTCGAAAAATGGGATCTTAGCCGCAGAAGGAGCGGAGGTGCCAGTAGTGATGGTACCGGATATTCTTCCGCCAACCACTGAATTAAAAGAAAAAACAGAAGCGGTTTTCTCCACCTTGCATGAGGTAATCGACTTTTTAGAAGCATAAAATTAACTCCTTTGCGTACTTTAAAGAAAAGTAGCAAAGGAGTTTTTTATGGAAAAAAGTTTGTTATTACAAGAGCTGCCTGAAAGTTCATGGCCGCGGGAGCGTTTGCTTAGAGAAGGTGAGAAGCATTTATCGGATCAGGAACTACTAGCGATTATCTTGCGCAATGGATCGCGTCAGCAAAATGTGATGGAATTAGCGGGTAGTATTTTGCGTGAATACCCAGCACTCTATGATCTAAAGCATGCAACGCTGCAGGAGCTGCAGCAATTTAAGGGAATTGGCAAGACGCGAGCAATTGAATTAAAGGCGATGATGGAATTTGGTTATCGAATCAATCGCGCATTACAGCCAAAGATGGGGAAGGTTCAATCTAGTCTTTCTTTAGGTCAACAGTTGATCACAGAACTAAAGGATTACCATCAAGAGCATTTAGTCGCCTTCTTTTTGAATACGAAAAATGAAATTATTTCGCAGAAGACGATCTTCATTGGCTCGCTGAATCAGAGTATCGCCCATCCCCGGGAAATTTTTCGCGAGGCGGTGCGAATTAGTGCAGCACGGGTGGTATTAGGTCATAATCACCCCTCGGGAAATCCCACGCCGTCACATAATGATTTGGCTTTTACTGAACGTGTTCAGGAGTGCGGAGCGATGATGGGAATCGAGTTATTAGACCACATTATTGTTGGTGAAACCAAATATTTCAGTTTGCGTGAAGAAAAGTACTTAAAGTAGCAATTGAAAACCCTTGCGCATAGAATAAGTAGAATGTTAAACTATTATTGTAATTTTGTTTGAGATACGAGTTGGTATACAGATGTTTCCCTTTTCGTAGGCCGGCAATGTTACACATACTTAATTAAGTGCTTAGGCACGAGGAGGATTTTATTCATGGAAAACGGAACAGTAAAATGGTTTAACGCAGAAAAAGGTTTTGGCTTCATCACTCGTGAAGATGGCAGCGATGTATTCGTACATTTCTCAGCTATCCAAGGCGACGGTTTTAAAACATTAGAAGAAGGACAAGCAGTAACTTTCGATGTTGAAGAAAGCGATCGCGGACCTCAAGCAGCTAACGTAACTAAGCAATAATACGACAAAGCCTTAGAGAAAAAATCTCTAAGGCTTTTTATTTTGGTTCTGATTTGCTTGGTTTCTTTCATATATTTTGCATATGAGAAGCAGTAACGATTTAATTTTCCGTCGAAAATTGGAAGAAGCGATCCTCTTCTAAATTTTCGACATGATTGGCATTATTAACTGCTAATGCGGCTTTACCGATACAGTATTGCCAGAAAAAATCAAAGAAGAGGCTGGTACTTTTTTCAGGCTTAATGGTATTAAATATGTCTCTAGTGACTTGCTTAGTTAATTGAATCGTATCAGAATCCTGTAGAAAAAAGCGATAGAATTCATCTGGGTAATCGGTGGCATAATTGGTTATCGCTTTTGAGAGAGCTTGTAGTGTCTTTGGTTCCTGATCTTCCAGAAAATCGGCATATTTCAATAAAACGCGGGTAGTTAAAACCGACTTTAGCTCCGCCAGATTCGCAAACTCACGATAGATTGGCTGGGTTGAACAAGCGATATGTTGTGCGATATTACGAGCATGAAATTTTTTGAAGCCTTCATTGATAATCAATTGATAAGCACCATCTATAATCTGGCTTCGTTGCACGCGTTGAGTTCTTACCATAATTAATCTTCCTTTATTTTGGATTGAAGAAGCTATAAAATAACACGTGTTAATTTATAGCTTTTTCTAACTAACTTTCATTGTGCAAATAAAGCAGCTGATTGTCAATTGATTTTTGATAATTTCAAGAAAATAATACTTTTTTTTGCATAAAAACTGAAAATTATTTTTTATCGGTTAGAAAATGATAGTAAGCTCAAGAATAAAAAAACATCCATCTAGGAAATCAGATGGATGTTTTTGTTTAATTATCAGGGGTCATGATCATCGGTAGAATCATTGGATGGCGCTCTGTTTGATCAAATAGGAACGGTTGCAAGGCAGCTACCATCGCATTTTTCAATTTAGCTTCAGTACAGCCAGCCTCATTTAAGGCCTCTCGTAATGCATGGAACAAAATCCGTTGTCCTTCATTAATCATTTCGCCAGATTCACGCATGTATACAAATCCGCGAGACAAAATATCTGGACCAGCTAGGATTTCTTTTTTCTCAATATCAACAGTTGCGACAGAAAGAACTAAGCCTTCTTCTGAAAGAATGCGACGATCGCGTAAGACCACGTTGCCGATGTCGCCGATACCGCTGCCGTCTACATAGACATCACTAGCATTGAAATGACCAGCTCGCCGTGCGCTGTCTGCAGTCAATGCAAGCATATCGCCATTTTCCATGATAAAGCAATTTTCTTCAGGAACGCCAGTATCTTGTGCTAATCCTGTATGGATTTTCAACATTCGGAATTCACCGTGGATGGGAACAAAATATTTTGGCTTCATCAGGCGCAGCATCAGTTTTTGTTCCTGCTGACTACCGTGACCTGAAGTATGAATGTTATTGACTTTTCCATGAATGACTTCAGCGCCTGCTTCTGAAAGCAGATTGATCAAATGGTTGACGCTGGTTGTGTTTCCAGGAATAGGCGAGCTTGAGAAGATCACTGTATCATCCGGTTGAATTTGGATTTGACGGTGCGTACCATTAGCGATTCGTGAAAGAGCCGCCATTGGTTCACCTTGCGATCCAGTACATAAAATCATCAATTCGTTTGCTGGCAAATTGTTTATTTCATGTGCATCCACGAATGTACCATCAGGAACTGTGATGTAGCCTAATTTTTGTCCGTTGACGATCGCGTTTTCCATACTGCGTCCGAAGACGGCTATTTTACGCCCTGTTGCCACAGCGGCTGAAGCAGCTTGCTGCAAACGGGAAATATTGGAAGCGAAGGTAGCGAAAATAATTCGTCCTTCAATTTTTTCCATAATGCGCAAAATGGACTGTCCAATTGTCTGCTCAGATTTCGTAAATGTTGGCACTTCGGCATTGGTGCTGTCAGAAAGCAAGCACAATACGCCTTCTTCTCCAAGCTTAGCCATTCGATGCAGGTTCGCAGGTTGACCGACTGGTGTAAAGTCGAATTTAAAATCTCCTGTTTCTACGATATTTCCTGACGGTGTTTTAACTACAACACCTAATGGATCAGGGATACTATGAGTCGTACGGAAAAAGCTCACAGACGTTTTGCGGAAACGAATCACAGAATCCTCGTCGATCTCATGTAATTCTGCATCACGCAATAAACCATGCTCGTCCAATTTATTCTTGATTAAAGCCAAAGCTAACGCCCCTGCGTAAATAGGAATGTTTGCTTGTTTCAATAAATACGGTACGCCGCCGATATGATCTTCGTGTCCGTGTGTAATTACTAATGCTTTAACCTTATTGAGGTTTTGGATTACATAACTAAAATCGGGAATGACATAATCAATTCCTAGTAAATCATCTTCAGGAAATTTTATTCCAGCATCAATAATGATGATTTCATCTTGGAATTGAACCCCATACATATTTTTTCCGATTTCGCCCAATCCACCAATGGCAAAGACACCAGTTTCATTGTTTTTTAGCGAAAGTTTCATATTAGAACTCCATTAACTTGAAGTCAGCATTCTCTTTTTCATATTCTAAATGATTGCCTTCTAAAAGTTGAATGTATTCCACGTTATATGGGGTATTTTCGCGTAATAAATTGTGAACGATTTCTTCGTTGTCTGCTTCTACATACAATGAGTGAGTTTGTTCGCGTTTTGGGTTCCGTTCTTTGGTTTCTTGATAATAAACTTTGTAAATCATGAATCTATCTCCTTTATTTGCTTTATAGCAATTTTTTCCACGACAAAATGAGGGGCGGCTGCCACCTATTTTTTTATGCTCGACGCTTTAGCTTATTTAAAGCGCTGAGAAGAAGCCTCGTCTTTGCTTCTTGCTTGAAAAAACAATTTCACCGTTCTTTGGGTTGTTCTTACAACAATTACCTGTAGTTTATCACAGAATAAATAAGAAGTATAGAAACTAGGAAGGGAAATGAGGATTCCTTAGAAATTTTCAGAAAGTCTAAAAAAGTAAAAGTAGAAAAACAATTTTTCATGCAGGCAGAAGTATTTTTTTTATGCTATATTGGAGACATTACGGTATAGAAAGAGGCGAGAAAAATGAAGTTAATGTTGCGCTATACCTTGCGTTACAAAAAGCTATTATTATTTGATTTTATCAGTGTTTTTGGGTTTATCCTGATCGAGTTAGGACTGCCGACGATTTTGGCAATGATGATTGATAAGGGAATTGGAAATAACGATTTTAACTACGTACAGAAGATGGGGATCCTAATGATTGCGATCACTGTAGTTGGAATTGTCATGAGTATTTCGCTGCGTTACTTCAGTTCTCAGATCACCTCTAGAATGGTCGCTGCGATTCGCGATGATCTGTTCGAAAAGATCCAAAGCTTTTCCCATTCAGAATATGAACAGATTGGTGTACCCTCATTGATTACACGCACAACCAATGATGCCTATCAAATTATGCTGTTCATGCAGAATATTTTGACTACAGGTTTTATGACACCCATGATGTTTGGCATGAGCTTGTATTTGATTATACGAACGAGTCCAGGTTTAGGGATATACGTGTTGTTGGCGTTGCCGATACTATTATTGGCAGTCATCCTGATCGCAAAATATTCGGAACCATTGTCAACGAAGCAGCAAAAGAACCTAGATAATATTAACGGCATTCTACGGGAAAACCTTTCAGGCTTACGTGTGATTCGGGCGTTTGTCAATGAAAAATTCGAAGAAACGCGTTTTCGCTTAGTGAATGATGCCTATACGAATAGTTCAAAAAGCCTGTTTCATTTAATGGCAGTAGCACAGCCAGGATTTTTCTTCCTATTTAATATCGTGATGGTCTTGATCATCTGGAACGGGACTGTGCAAATCAGCGATGGTGCCTTGGCAGTTGGAACGTTAATCGCTTTTATCGAATATATTTTTCACGCGTTATTCTCCTTCATGCTGTTTGCTACAGTGTTCATGATGTATCCGCGAGCGAATGTTTCAGCAGAACGGATTCAAGAGGTTTTTGATATGGAACCAATTATCAAAGACAATCCTGAAAAAACAGCAGAACCAACAGAAAGAGGTTCATTGGAATTTCGTAATGTAACATTTGCTTATCCAGGTCACTCAGAAAGTCCGGTGATACGCAATGTCAGCTTTACGGCAAAAGCAGGTGAAACGGTGGCTTTTATCGGCAGTACCGGTTCAGGAAAATCGACATTGATTCAATTGATTCCGCGTTTTTACGATGTGACGGAGGGTCAGGTATTAGTCAACGGACAAGATGTACGTGATTATCAATTGAAAGATTTACGGGAAAAAATCGGTTATATCCCACAAAAGGCCCAATTATTTACTGGAACGATTGAAGATAATTTGCGTTACGGAAAAAAGAATGCCACGCAGGCTGAGATGGAGCAGGCAGCTGAAATTGCACAAGCTGCGGAATTTATCTCGCAGAAACCAAAGGGCTATCAAGAAGAATTAGCAGAAGGCGGGAGTAATTTCTCTGGCGGACAAAAGCAACGCTTGGCGATCGCGCGAGCGGTGATTCGCCGCCCTGAAATTTATATCTTTGATGACAGCTTTTCTGCATTAGATTATCAGACAGATGCAAAACTTCGTGCTCGATTGAAAAAGGAGACAACTGAATCTGTGGTCTTGATCGTTGCTCAGCGAGTGGGAACGATCATGCATGCGGACAAAATTGTCGTGTTGAACGAAGGAGATGTTGTGGGGATCGGAACACATCGGGAATTGTTAGAGAAATGTCCGATCTATTATGACATCGCCGCATCACAATTATCAAAGGAGGAATTAGCATGAGAAACAGCATTTCTTCTTTAAAACGGTTGATGCATTATATCAATCCATACAAAAAGTCTTTCATTATTGTGCTGATCCTTGCGGTAGCGGCCTTAATTTTGGGGACGTGGATGCCGTATCTAACTGGACTGCCGACAACGGAGGTCAGCAAAAATATCGCACAGGGTGAATCTATTAATTTTGATTATGTCTTTAAGTGGCTGATCGTGATCGTGATTGTCGGTATCGTTTATTGCGGAACACAGCTAGGAACGGGTTGGCTGATGGCCAATGTCGTACAGTCAGCGATGCGCGATTTGCGGGAGGATATTGAGGCTAAGATCAATCGTTTGCCGGTTTCTTATTTTGACCGCAATCAGCAAGGAAATATTTTGTCGCGAGTAACTAATGACGTGGATGCTGTCAGCAACGCCATGCAGCAGGCGATCATTAAATCAATTAATGCGGTGTTGGGTATCTTATTAGCAGTTGCTATGATGTTTTATATCAATCCGATGATGGCTTTGATTTCGATGATTATGATTCCATTATCCCTCGTCATCACTCGAAAAATCGTTCAGGTTTCGCAAAAGGATTTTCAAGGAATGCAGAATTCTTTGGGAGAAATGAATGGTTACGTCCAAGAAAATATGACCGGTTTCAGTGTCTTAAAACTATATGGACGGGAAAAAGAAACCTTGGCAGGGTTTAGTAAAGTCAATCATGAGCTTCGTCGCTTTGGTTTCCGAGCTTCCTTTGTTTCCAGCTTGATGCAGCCACTGGTGCAATTGACGGCGTATGCGACATATATTGCGATGGCGATACTAGGAAGCTGGAACGTTATTCATGGGGTAATCTTAGTTGGTCAGCTGCAAGCCTTTATTCAATATATATGGCAAGTCAGCCAGCCGATGGGAGAAATCACTCAGCTGTCTTCAATGATCCAAAGTGCTTCGGCTTCAGCTAAACGGGTTTTTGAAATTTTGGATGAACCAGAAGAAGAATTGAATGACCACGATCTGCCGTTGCCAGAACCAGTACAAGGAAATGTGGTCTTTGATCATGTTCAATTCAGTTATGATCCGAAGAAACCATTGATCGAGGATTTGAGCTTTGAAGTAAAAGCTGGAGAAACGGTAGCGATTGTAGGTCCAACCGGTGCTGGTAAAACAACCTTGATTAACCTGTTGATGCGTTTTTATGACATCAATAGTGGAAGAATTCTCATTGATGGGGTAAACACTCAAGAAATGAATCGCTCGGATGTTCGCTCCTTATTCGGAATGGTGCTTCAGGATGCTTGGCTGTACGAAGGAACGATTGGAGATAATATTCGTTTTGGACGTTTAGAGGCGACGGATTATGAGGTCGTTGATGCCGCGAAGACTGCCAATGTAGATCATTTTATTCGGACGATGCCTAGTGGGTATGAAATGGAGATCAATTCTGAGGGAGACAATGTTTCTCTTGGGCAGAAGCAATTACTGACGATTGCGCGAGCGATTATTTCTGATCCTAAAATCTTGATTTTGGATGAGGCGACTAGTTCTGTCGATACTCGGTTAGAAGGTCTGATTCAAAAAGCAATGGACCGTGTCATGGAGGGGCGGACAAGTTTTGTGATTGCCCACCGGTTATCGACGATTCGCGATGCGGATCATATTCTAGTCATGAAAAATGGACAGATTATCGAACATGGCACGCATACCGAATTATTAGCACAAGGCGGATTCTACGAGCAGCTGTATAACAGCCAGTTTATGGAGGAAGCAGAATAGAACGTTTAGAGGTCGATTCATAAGCGTTCAGCATTATGAGTGTCGTTTATTCGTAAAAAGGAGCTGAGCTGAAAGTTTAAAAGACTTTTGGCTCAGCTTTTTTTCCTAATTAAATTTTTGCTGCAAAAGGATTTTCTAGGTTCTCAAACGTAAACTAGAAAGGAAGAATTTCACAATAAATGCTATACTTATTTGGCGAACGACTTGTATCGAAATAATAAAAAACAGAGTTGAGCGAGGGAAAAACTATGGAAAATTTTATTGCAGACAGTGCAGATGTTTACGGTGATGTAACATTAGGCGAGGGGTCCACAATTTGGTTTCAAAGTGTTTTGAGAGGTGACAGCAATACGATTTCGATTGGCAAAATGACGAATGTCCAAGATGGGACGGTTGTTCATGTGGATCATGATGCACCAACAGTGATTGAGGATTATGTAACGATTGGTCATGCCTGCATTATTCATGGCTGTACGATTCACTCAGGGGCGCTGATCGGCATGGGGGCAACTGTGTTGAATCATGCAGAAATCGGCGAAAATAGTTTGATTGGGGCGGGGTCCTTAGTAACAGAAGGAACCGTTATTCCAGCCAACTCGTTGGCTTTCGGATCGCCAGCACGGGTGATTCGTCAATTGACGCCGGAAGAAATTGAAAAAAATCGAAGGAATGCGCAACACTATTTTGAATTGGGACAGGCTTATTCAAAGAATACAATCTCTCGAATTCAGGGAGTCACTCATGAAGGAAACTAGTTTCTTATTACTTCAAGCGCAATTACGAGCATTGTTTCCAGATGATGGCTTAAATCAATTGGCTATCTATGAAGATCAAGCGGAACATTTTTTGATTTTTTCTAGTCGGGGACTACATGTGTTGGAAGAAGATCAATTAACCAAGGAACCGCGAAATGTTTATTATCCCGTAGATAGTTTAAAACCATTTGCAATTCGTCAACAGGCTGGAATCTTTGAATTGATCATAGAAACTGTGGGCGGTAGATCCTTTGTCTTGGCCTTTCCAGATCAAGCAGATGCTCATCAAGCCATGCAGACGCTCATTGAACTGCTGGCTTAAAGACGAATTAGTGTAATTTTTTCCTGTATCCCAGTATAATCTTACTAAAAGGAAGTGATGAAATGGACGGAAGTAAATTTGATCAAGAGCCGGTGAATGAAGAAGAATTATTGTCCCAAGGGTATCGCAAATATCACGGTGACGGTATCGACATTTACTACAATAAGGATATTTGCGCACACATTGGAAATTGTGTACGGGGAAATCCGGAAATTTTTGAGGTGGGCCGTAGACCGTGGATTATTCCCGATAACGGCAGCGTAGAAAATGCCAGCTATGTCGTAGATACCTGTCCAAGCGGTGCGCTGAAATACGTCAGTAAAAATTAAAAACTGCCAAGTTGTCAGTTCATGGACGAGTTTAGAGAAATAACTATATTACGAAGATCAGACCAATTTTTCTATAGGAAAAATTAATCCATTTATTATGAGTAAGGATTTCAGTTCCTCTTTTCGCAGGATTACAGCTGAATCAAGAAAGATCCAAAACAGCCAGTCAGAGTCCAATGAAGTATAGAGGAATGACATACGGCACGAAAATCAGACCAATTTTTCTGTAGGAAAAATTAATCCATTTATTATGAGTAAGGATTTCAGTTCCTCTTTTCGCAGGATTACAGCTGAATCAAGAAAGATCCAAAACAGCCAGTCAGAGTCCAATGAAGTATAGAGGAATGACATACGGCACGAAAATCAGACTAATTTTTCTGTAGGAAAAATTAATCCATTTTATTATGAGTAAGGATTTCAGTTCCTCTTTTCGCAGGATTACAGCTGAATCAAGTAGGATCCAAAACAGCCAGTCAGAGTCCAATGAAGTATAGAGGAATGACATACGGCACGAAAATCAGACCAATTTTTCTGTAGGAAAAATTAATCCATTTATTATGAGTAAGGAGCGGTATTATGGAAATCAAAGAAGAAAAAGAGCGTTTTGTCTTATTGAATGATGAACAAGAAGAAGCAGGAGAAATGACTTGGTCGAATGCGGGTCCAGAAATCATGATTATTGATCACACCTTTGTTGACCCAACCTATCGTGGACAAGGCTTAGCAGAAAAACTCGTGGCAGCGGGAGTCGAAAAAGCGCGCAAGGAAGGAAAAAAAATTATTCCGCTTTGCCCATTTGCTAAAAAAGAATTTGAAGAAAAATCAGAATATGCAGATGTTTTAAGAAAATAAGTTTGGGACTTCTCTAGTCAAACGACGTCAATTGTGCTAAAGTAAAAAATGAGGTAGTTTGGAAATAAGGAGGATCATCTTTTGTATAATTTTATTTTGGGTGTTATCTTAGTTTTGTCAGTGATCATCGTTATCACGATCATGATGCAACCTAGCAAACAAAATAGTGCTGCGAGTGCTTTTACTGGTGGCGCGGATCAATTATTCGGAAAGCAAAAAGCACGCGGCTTTGAGGCTGTGATGCAACGATCAACCGCAGTTTTAGGTGCGATTTGGATGATTTTGCTCTTCGTATTAATGTTTTTATCAAGCAAATAAAACCGGCCTCTCACTTGAGAGGTCTTTTTTATTTTGTATTTACACTAAATCAAGTACACTTGAAGATAAGCAAGAAAAACAGTTGCTTCAGTACGTCTGTCTCGTTTACGTAAAGGCTTAATGTGCTGCTTAGATAGAAAATATGCAAATCGAGAAGGAACGATCGTTTTTCGTTTTTTCATTTACCTAATTACAAGATAGGAGTGATTACTCATGGTACAAGTCCCTGAATCGCTGTTTTTGCCTCACGGAAAGCGAGCGGTCTTATTATTACATGCCTATTCAGGTAGTCCCAATGATGTGCGAATGCTTGCTCGCTTTTTAGAAAAATTAGATTACACGATTTATGCGCCGCTCTTTACCGGACACGGCACGTCTGATCCGCTGGATATCTTACACGAGCATTCTGAACAATGGTGGCAAGACAGTCAGGAAGCAGTAGAATTTCTACAATCAAAAGGATTTCAAGAAATTGCGGTATTTGGTCTTTCAATGGGCGGTACTTTGGCCACTCGCTTATTATGTGAGCAGCCTGACAGTTTTATCGGTGGTGGTTTTTTCTGTTCGCCGATCGCTCCAGTAAAAACCAACGTGACGAAAAACTTCCTATTATATGCGCAACAAGTGCTAGAACGAAATGGTAAAGAAACGACAGAAGAAAAAATCGAAAGTTATCGTCCGTTAGTAGAACAACAACTGGCGACGATTGAGAAACAAGCTCAGATTGCTTATGAAAATCTGACACAAATCAAAAGCCCATTTTTTATGGCACAGGCGGGAAAAGATGAAATGATTGAAGCCGATGGTGTTTTTCGGACAGCAGAGCGGCTGCAGCAGACAGCTTTTTCCTTGAATTGGTATCCCAAAAGTGGTCATGTAATTACTGTGGGACCTGAAAGAAGACAATTAGAACAAGATGTGGCAGATTTTTTAGCCGCTCTTGGTTGGAGAGAAAATAATGGAGAGAAAAACAATTAAAGCAGAAATATTGGCTGGATTGAAAGCAGCCAACAAAAAAAGTCTTTCAATGGAAGAATTAGCAGAAATTTTAAACATGCGTAAAAGTGAGGAATATAAACTTTTAGTCCAAACAGTTGCGCAATTAGAACGGGAAAAGGCCGTAGAGTTTAATAAAAAAGGTCGGATTAAACTGCCTTTTCAACCCATCGAAGTAGAAGGCATCTTTCGTCGGAATGAGCGAGGATTTGGTTTTGTCACGATTGATCCAGAAGAGCCGGATATCTTTATTCCCAAAGAAGCGACGAATTTTGCGATGGATGGTGACATCGTCATGATTGATATCCAAAAAACGGCGGACCTTTTTTCCGATCGCGGAGCAGAAGGCCGAGTGGTGTCCATCAAGGAACGAAAAATCCAACAAATTGTTGGAGAATTTACCGCCTTTGATGTCGATGAAATCGCGGAATCTGATCTGTTTGGCTATGTAACGCCAAAAGACAAAAAAAGCGCGCAATTTAAGGTTTTTATTGCCGCTGAAGGGATTCAGCCAGTTGATGGCAGTATCGTTATTGTTGAGATCACTCACTATCCGGAAAAGGGCTATGCTACTAGCTTGGAAGGTATCGTTACGAAAGTAGTCGGGCATAAAAATGATCCAGGAATGGATATTTTGTCAATTGTAATTGCGCAGGGGATTCCAACGCAGTTTCCAGATGAGGTCCAGACAGCCTCAGAGCAAGTACCTGATACAATCGCGGAATCTGATTTGGTTGGGCGCCGGGATTTACGGGATCAGCAAATCGTAACCATCGATGGTGCCGATGCAAAGGATTTAGATGATGCGGTAACCGTTCGAAAATTGGCTAATGGGAACTACTTTTTAGGCGTCCATATCGCTGATGTTTCTTATTATGTAACGGAAGAAAGCCTATTGGATAAAGAAGCCTTTGAACGAGGAACGAGTGTCTATTTGACCGATCGTGTGATTCCAATGATTCCGCAACGTTTATCTAATGGGATCTGTTCCTTAAATCCACAGGTGCCGCGTTTGACGATGAGTTGTGAGATGGAAATTGATCCAGGTGGAACGATTGTTCAGCATGAGATTTTCCAAAGTGTCATTCAAACCAGTGAACGTATGACGTACTCAGCGGTAAATGATATTTTGGAAGAAGAGAATCCAGAAACAATCAAACGTTATCAAGAATTAGTTCCGATGTTCCGTTTGATGAAGGAGCTCCATCAAATTCTTGAATCACGTCGGAATCGCCGTGGCGCTATCAACTTTGAGGACCGTGAAGCGAAAATTCTTGTGGATTCTGAAGGACGCCCGACAGATATTGAACTCCGTGAACGTGGTGTGGGGGAACGATTGATTGAGTCCTTCATGTTAGCTGCCAACGAAACGGTGGCTGAACACTTCAATCGTTTGAAGCTGCCCTTTATCTATCGGATTCACGAACAACCTAAAGAAGAAAAAATGCAGCGTTTCTTTGATTTCGCCGCGGCGTTAGGTATTTTAGTCAAAGGAACAAAGAATACGATCACACCGAAGGATCTGCAGCAAGTGATTCATGATGTAGAAGAGAAGCCAGAAGCAGCTGTCATCAATACCATGTTGCTGCGCAGTATGCAGCAGGCGCGCTATTCAGAGGATAATTATGGGCATTATGGATTAGCTGCGGAATATTACACTCACTTTACCTCACCAATTCGTCGTTATCCTGACTTGATCGTTCACCGATTGATTCGCTCTTATAGTAATGATCAAAGTGAAGCGACAAAAGAGAAATGGGCGGAAGCTTTACCGGAAATTGCGGACCATAGTTCGAAAATGGAACGCCGTGCGGTAGAAGCAGAGCGTGAAGTTGACAGCATGAAGAAAGCAGAATACATGGCGGATAAAGTCGGTGAAGAGTTTGACGGTATCATCAGCTCGGTCACAAAATTTGGTATTTTCATTGAGCTACCGAATACGGTCGAAGGAATGATCCATTTAAATGAGCTAAAACAAGACTATTTCCACTTTATTGAAAACCAATTAGCATTAGTTGGGGAACGTACTCGACAGACCTTTAAGATTGGTCAAAAGGTCCGAGTGAAAGTCACAAAATCCGATCCTCGGACTAGAGAGATTGATTTTGAGCTACTAGAAGCAGAAGAAATCCCTGCATTAGAGGTGCCAGGAAATAATCGTCGCGACCAGCGCCGTAAACCAACTGGCGGACGCAAAAATAATAAAAAATCTGAAAAGAATTATGGTAAAGGCAAAAATTCAGATCGCCAAAAAACAACAGGTAAAGACAAGAAAAAGAAAAAAGGCAAGAAGCCTTTTTATAAATCAGTAGCTAAAAAGAAAAAAACAGGTAGAAAGAAGGGATAATATGCCAAAGGGTGAAGGCAAATTAGTGGCACAAAATAAAAAGGCACGCCATGATTATACGATCATTGATACGATCGAAGCAGGGATTGTTTTGCAAGGAACAGAAATCAAATCGATTCGCAATAGCCGAATCAACTTGAAGGATGGTTTTGCACGAATTAGAAATGGCGAAGCCTTTTTATACAATGTTCACATCAGTCCATACGAGCAAGGAAATATTTTTAATCATGATCCGGTACGCACACGGAAACTGCTCATGCATAAAAAACAAATTGCTCGATTAGCTGGTGAAGTTAAAAATACGGGAATAACGCTGGTTCCATTAAAGGTCTATCTAAAAGATGGGTATGCGAAGGTTTTGATAGGTGTCGCTAAAGGGAAACATCAGTATGATAAACGGGAAAGTTTGAAGCGCAAAGATGTCGATCGTCAGATCAGTCGAACGTTAAAAAATTATTCTCGCTAGTAAAATATTCTTTTTCGCATATTTGGTGAGAATTTCTTTACTTCACAATGGATTTTGATAGGATTAGTTACAATCTATACTAGCCATTTTGTGGGCTAAATTAACGATTGGAGCCGTTTAACTCAAAATAAAATAACTATTTAAAAAAAGAATGCGAGTTATTCGAAAAATTTCAAGAAAATTCTTTGAAATTTTCTTTCTCTGGTGGTAACATACGATAGTATTTTGAGGAGCAGCGCTAAGCAGCCACGAGCTGACGCGAGTCGCTGGGAAGAGAGGTGAACTGAATTGGATGAAAAATCTTGGGTTTTCCATATTGGTCCCGTATGGTTCGATGGTACGGTTACGACAATGATCATTTTGACATGTGTGATTGTCTTCTTGCTGGTTTTTACATTTACCCGCAACCTATCATTGAAGCCCAAAGGAAAGCAAAACGCAATTGAGTGGGTCATTGATTTTACTACGAATATTGTTGGCGACAACATGCCTCGTAAAGAAGTCAGAAATTTTAGTTTGTTCTCATTTACGTTGTTCTTATTTATTTTTGTAGCAAACCAAATCGGGTTAGTCACAAAAATTGTCACAGGTGACGAAGTGACTTATTGGAAAAGCCCGACTGCTAACCCCTTTGTAACCATGGGATTGGCCTTACTCGTATTAGTATTAGCCAATTACCTAGGTACAGAAAAATTAGGTCTAGGCAGCTACATTAAAAATTCTTTTTTCACACCTGCAGGATTATTTCCTATTAAGTTGATGGAAGAATTTACAAATGTTATTACGTTGGGCTTACGTCTATACGGTAACATTTTCGCTGGTGAAGTATTGCTTTCATTGATCGCAAGCATGGTGACAAGCACAGGATGGTGGACATTGCCATTTGCTATCCCGCTTGAAATGATTTGGATCGCATTCTCACTATTTATCGGTAGTATCCAAGCGTTTGTTTTCACTACTCTATCTATGGTTTATATCAGTCATAAAATCGAGGTAGAATAATAAAAAAATTTAACACACTTTTAGGAGGAAAATTATTATGAACTTTATCGGTGCAGGAATCGCAATCATGGGAGCCGCAATTGGGGCTGGCTATGGTAACGGACAAGTAATCTCAAAAGCAATTGAATCAATGGCACGCCAACCAGAAATGTCAGGTCAAATTCGTTCAACCATGTTTATCGGTGTTGGTTTGATCGAAGCTGTGCCAATTCTAGGTGTCGTATTAGGTATGTTGATGGTTTTCCAAGGTTAATAATCGACGCTTTTTTGTTGAGACTCATCCCAAAGATGAGCAACAGAATCGTATAACGATTTTGTCATGAGAAAGAACAGAAAGGAAGACCGAGTATGCTGAATCTAGTTATTGCTGAGGCTGTCAATACAACACTCGGTAATTTAATCGTCGTTACGTTATCATTCGTGATTCTAATGGCGCTATTAAAGAAATTCGCGTGGGGTGCCGTTCAAGACATTCTGAAAAAACGTGAAGATAAGATCGCCAATGATCTAGATTCTGCCGAACAATCTCGGATCAAAGCTGCTGAGTTAGAAAAAGAACGCGAAACTCAGTTAGCAAGTTCCCGTAGTGATGCGGCAGATATCATCAAAAATGCGAAAGAAAGTGGCGAACTAAGCCGTCAAAACATCATTAAAGATACTAAAGAAGAAGTGACTCGTCTGAAAGATCGCGCACAAGCGGAAATTAAGGATGAACGTGAAAACGCGTTGACTTCTGTTAAGGATGATGTGGCAACACTTTCTCTACAAATCGCAGAAAAAATCTTGAGCAAAGAGCTTTCGCAAGACGCTCATCAAGATTTGATCAACGACTATATGAATAAGTTAGGTAATACGAAACATGAAGCTTGATAAATACACTGTTGGTAAACGCTATGGAAAAGCTTTGTTTGAATTGGCGATCGAAAATAAAGCCGCCGACACCGTTTATCAAGAGCTGTTGACTGTTCGAGAAATCTGCAAAGAAATTCCCGATCTTGGAAATATTTTAACGGATGTTCGTTTAGAAGGCGCTGAAAAGAAAGCCATTATGGATGCTTTCACCGGCGGTTTTGACGGCATCGTCAAAAATTTTCTATTAGTAGTATTTGAATATAATCGTAGTGACGATCTGCCATTTATGATTGACGAGTTTGAACGTCGCTATGATGAACGCAATAAAATCGCACACGGAACAGTCACTACGGCTGTTCCACTCTCTGAAGAAAAGAAACATGAACTTGAAGCAAAAGTCGCTGATGTTTTTGGCTACCAGAAGGCCACGTTAACCCCGATAGTTGATGAATCAATTCTCGGCGGTGTCATTGTTGAAGCCGATCATCAAGTGATCGACGGCAGCCTCGCCAGCCAATTAAATGGTCTACGAGCAGCACTTAGTAAAAAGTAGAGAAGAAGAGGTGAAATGAATGGCCATCAAAGCAGAAGAAATCAGTGCTTTAATCAAAGAACAGATTCAAAATTATGACAATAAGTTGTCTGTGGAAGAAATTGGAACAGTCACTTACGTTGGGGATGGGATCGCCCGTGCCCACGGTTTAGAAAATGCAATGAGTGGAGAACTTTTAGAGTTTTCTAACGGCTCTTATGGAATGGCACAAAACTTAGAAAGCAATGATGTCGGTATCATCGTGCTAGGTGAATTTGAGTCCATTCGTGAAGGAGACAAAGTAAAACGTACCGGTAAGATCATGGAAGTGCCAGTTGGCGAAAACATGATCGGTCGTGTTGTGAACCCGCTTGGTCAACCAGTTGATGGAATGGGTCCAATTGAAACAACAAACACACGTCCAGTCGAAGCAATGGCTCCCGGCGTTATGCAACGTAAATCAGTATCAGAACCAATGCAAACAGGCTTAAAGGCCATCGACGCCCTAGTACCAATCGGACGTGGGCAACGTGAATTAATCATTGGTGACCGTAAAACGGGTAAGACGTCCATCGCGATTGATACGATCATTAACCAAAAAGGTCAAGATATGATCTGTATCTATGTTGCAATTGGACAAAAGGAATCAACGGTTCGTTCACAAGTAGAAACACTTCGTAAATTTGGCGCAATGGATTATACCATCGTCGTAACAGCGGGGGCATCTCAACCTGCACCGCTATTATTTATCGCGCCTTACGCTGGAACAGCGATGGGTGAAGAATTCATGTACAACGGCAAGCACGTTTTAGTTGTCTTTGATGATTTATCAAAACAAGCCGTTGCTTACCGTGAACTGTCATTATTACTACGTCGTCCGCCAGGTCGTGAAGCGTACCCAGGGGATGTCTTTTATTTGCACTCACGTCTATTGGAACGTGCGGCAAAACTTTCAGATGAATTAGGCGGCGGTTCATTGACTGCCTTGCCATTCGTAGAAACACAAGCAGGAGATATTTCAGCCTATATTCCTACTAATGTAATCTCAATCACTGATGGACAAATCTTTTTAGAAAATGATTTGTTTTATGCGGGTATTCGTCCAGCCGTTGATGCCGGTCTATCCGTATCCCGTGTTGGTGGTTCAGCACAAATTAAAGCAATGAAAAAGGTTGCCGGAACACTTCGTTTAGATTTGGCCAGCTACCGTGAATTAGAAGCTTTCACTCAATTCGGTTCAGATTTGGATGCAGCAACACAAGCTAAATTGAATCGTGGACGTCGAACGGTTGAAGTATTAAAACAAAAATTACATGCGCCACTGCCTGTTGAAAAACAAGTCGTGATTCTTTATGCCTTGACTCATGGCGTACTTGATAGTATCCCAGTCAATAGTATTTTAGATTTTGAAGCGCAATTATTCGAATATCTGGAAACCAATCACTCAGATTTATTTGCAACGATTCGTGATACGAAAGAATTGCCAGATACAGATAAATTAGATGAAGCAATCCAAGAATTCAAAGATATTTTTGACGCTTCTTCCGCTAACCAAGAAAAAGCATAATCGAGGTGAAAAAAGATCATGGCATCCTTAAATGAAATCAAAACACGGATTGCATCGACGAAGAAAACAAGTCAAATCACCAACGCTATGCAAATGGTCTCAGCATCTAAATTAACGAAGTCAGAAGCCTACTCAGCGAAATTCCAACTTTATGCTTCAAAAGTACGTGAGGTATTGACGCACTTAACAGCGAGCGAATTAACTGAGTTAGCAAACTCTGGTCGTGAATTAGGCGGCATCAATTATCACAGCATGTTATTGAATCGTCCAGTCAAAAAAACTGGTTATATCGTGATTACTTCTGATGGCGGTTTGGTGGGAGGCTATAACAGCTCGATTTTAAAACAAACCATGTCAATGCTCGAAGATGATCATGATTCTGCTGATGAGTATGTTTTGTTAGCCATTGGTGGAACCGGAGCGGACTTTTTTAAAGCTCGCGGCGTTAAATTAGCTTATGAATTACGCAATTTATCGGATCAACCAAGCTTTGATGAAGTACGAAAAATCGTTTCGATGACGACCAGTATGTATGAAAATCAGGTCTTTGATGAACTGTATGTTTGTTATAACCATCACGTTAATTCACTATCCAGTCAGTTCCGAGTAGAAAAAATGCTGCCGATCTCTGACTTGGACCCAAGTGAAGCACAAACGTATCGTGAAGAATATTTGTTTGAACCTTCAAAAGAAGCCATCCTTGATCAACTACTTCCGCAATATGCTGAAAGTTTGATTTATGGCGCGATCGTTGATGCTAAGACAGCAGAACATGCAGCCGGGATGACAGCGATGAAGACAGCGACAGATAATGCAGGTGCGATCATTGATGATCTAACTATTTCATACAACCGGGCACGTCAAGCGGCGATCACCCAAGAGATTACTGAAATTGTCGGCGGGGCTTCCGCATTAGAATAATTTCAAGATTGGAGGAAAAAACATGAGTTCAGGCAAGATTGTTCAAGTTATTGGTCCCGTTGTCGACGTGGAATTTTCTTTAGATCAATCCTTACCAGACATCAACAATGCGTTGATTGTTTACAAAAAAGATAAAACAAAAGTTGTTCTTGAAGTTGCTTTGGAACTTGGTGATGGTGTTATCCGCACAATCGCTATGGAGGCTACTGATGGATTGCAACGTGGAATGGAAGTTGTCGATACTGGCAAATCAATCTCCGTTCCTGTAGGTAAAGATACTCTAGGTCGTGTGTTTAACGTATTAGGTGAAACGATTGATAAAGAAGCACCTTTTCCAGAAGATGCAGAAAGAAGCGGCATTCATAAAAAGGCGCCTGCTTTTGAAGACCTTAGTACAAGTAACGAGATTTTGGAAACAGGGATCAAGGTTATCGACTTATTAGCCCCTTATTTAAAAGGTGGGAAAGTCGGACTATTCGGTGGTGCCGGTGTTGGTAAAACCGTTTTGATCCAAGAATTAATTCATAATATCGCCCAAGAACACGGTGGTATTTCAGTGTTTACCGGTGTTGGGGAACGTACTCGTGAAGGGAACGACCTTTATTATGAAATGAAAGACTCTGGCGTTATTGAGAAAACAGCCATGGTGTTCGGACAAATGAACGAGCCGCCTGGTGCACGTATGCGTGTTGCCTTGACTGGTTTGACATTAGCTGAATATTTCCGTGATGAAGAAGGACAAGATGTGTTGCTATTTATTGACAACATCTTCCGCTTTACTCAAGCCGGATCAGAAGTTTCTGCCTTATTAGGACGTATGCCATCAGCCGTTGGGTATCAACCAACTTTGGCAACTGAAATGGGGCAATTACAAGAACGAATCACTTCAACCAAAAAAGGTTCGATCACTTCAATCCAAGCCATTTACGTACCAGCCGATGACTATTCTGACCCGGCACCAGCGACAGCTTTTGCCCATTTAGATGCAACGACAAACTTGGAACGTAAATTAACGGAACAAGGGATTTATCCAGCCGTTGACCCATTGGCTTCATCTTCAAGTGCTTTGGCTCCTGAAATCGTTGGGGAAGAACATTATCGTGTAGCAACAGAAGTTCAACGTGTCTTACAACGTTACCGTGAATTACAAGATATTATTGCTATTTTAGGGATGGACGAATTGTCTGACCAAGAAAAAGTCATCGTATCTCGTGCTCGTCGAATTCAATTCTTCTTGTCACAAAACTTCAACGTAGCAGAGCAATTCACTGGTCAACCTGGTTCTTATGTACCAGTTGAAAAAACAGTTGAAGGCTTTAAAGAAATCCTTGAAGGAAAATACGACGATCTTCCAGAAGATGCCTTCCGTAGTGTCGGCACCATCGAAGACGTTATCGAAAAAGCGAAAACTTTAGGCTACTAGAAAGAGGTGCACGATGGAACAAGAAAAAAACAAAGTTCTGCAAGTGAACGTTGTTACTCCAGACGGCAACGTCTATGATCATAATGCCACCATCGTCGTTGCTAAAACGGTTGCTGGTGAAATCGGTATTCTACCAAACCATGCACCGATCATTGCACCTCTTGCGATTGATGAAGTTCGGGTTCGTCGAACAGATTCTGATACACACGTGGACTGGATTGCAGTTAACGGTGGAATCATGGAAGTTCGTGACAACGTGTTGACAATCATCGCTGATACAGCTGAACGTGAACGTGATATTGATGTGTCTCGTGCTGAACGAGCAAAACAACGTGCAGAAGCGAGAATTCAAGAAGCGCGTGAAAAGCAAGATACCGACCAATTAAGTCGTGCCGAGGTTGCTTTGCACCGTGCAATGAATCGAATCAAGGTTTCGAAACATCGTTAATTCTTTTACAGGTTGAGCCAGAAATAATTTTTGGAACTTGTGAATACAATTTTTTAGTGCTGCAAAAGCTATTGATATGGCTTTTGCAGCATTTTTTTATTTTGTCAAAATACAGGTAAACAAGATCTGTTATAGCGAGTATTTTCCAGATCGACTTTTTATCGTTTTCTACGCAGTATGTGATTGTCAATGAACGGATTTAATTGGGAAAAGGCTTATTCCCGCGGTGTATCAGGCGGTCCATCTTTGTTTTTCTTTCTGATTCTGTGAAGCCATTGAAGCAGTCTGTTTTGTTCTTTCGTGTCTTGGTTTGATGACTCGTCTTCCATTAAAGGCATAGCTACTGGCTGCTGTTCGTTAAGCTGGTTATTGCTTGATTGTGGAAGCGACTTTTTTTCTACTTTGATCGTTGCTTTTTCCGCTGGAGCGATAGTCGTTAATTGTTTAAAATAGCGACCATGTGGTGTTTCTGGTAATAGGGAAGATTTCGGAATCGGTAAAGCGACTCCTTCTTCCTGTTTTTCCGCAACTTCAAAGCAACCGACTTTTTCACAGGCCGCTTCCTCAACAGGCTTTCCATCGTAACGAACGCCTTTTGTCTCCTGTTCTGGATCAAATATCAGAGTTTCTTTATGGGTCAAGACCTTAGCGGTGACCACAGAATCAAATAGTTTTACGCCGTTTTGTGTACAAATGTCTAGGTTCGTCAATAGTTCGCAAGCTTCTTTGATCTGTGGCGCCGTCAAATTGGGATCGAGGTCTTTATATTTCCAATTGTGGGTGCCGCCATCGCTTTTTCCAAAGGTGGCAATTAAATCCTTGGTCATTGTTCTGTTCCTTTCTTTGATTTTTTCTGCGTAGGTTGGATCATGGTTTCATCAAGGTTCGCTGGTTTCTTCAGGTCGGACGATTGACATAAGTGAGCGAGCGACAGAGACGACTTTTTCACCGAATTTTTTTACTGGAAAGACTCTCAGTTTCAAAGTCTTCCATTCGGGTGCCATAAAGTAGTCTTCGAAATAATAAAAGAGACGCTTCATGGTGCGGGTAGCTTTGGTGTGCATGAACACCTCGCGGACAAGATCCTTTAGAAAGTGATCAAACTCCGCCGCTCCCAATTGGCAGCGTACTTTTAAGGCTAAAATATATTTAATCGTGACACTGCTGTTTTGTGTTTCATGGTAGAAATTGGTGATTCGTTGTTCGAGTGTTTTGGCTTTTAAGTTGAATAACTGCCGAAACGACAGTGTTTGTATAACATTCATTGATGCTCATCCTTTCATTCTCAATTAGTAGTAGAGGAGGGCGGCAAGACTGCCGCTACCCCTCAAAGTGTTTGATTAAAAAATAATCGTTTCAATCGTTTCGACGTACTTCGCACTTTCGACAGTGTTGAAGAGGTCTGCGCCATCTTTATGGCAAAGTTTTACCTCTGTCATGCGTTGCAGTAATCCTTTGATCTCTGTATCGGTCTTTTGAGTATCGGGATCATTGAAGCTCCAGGTGTGGTTCTTCCCTAAGCTGTTTTTAAAGGTTGCGACGAGTTTTAGCATTTTTTTCCTTCCTTTCTATGATTTATTTGGTGTAGCGTGATTGACTGGTTAGAATCACGCCGTCTAGCTGGCTGCCTTCAACTGATAGTGATTTCATAATTTCACCCAGTTCAAGGACCTTCTCTTCGCTAGGCTCATCCATCACATTTGTAAAGGTGATCTTCTTAGTTTTTTCTCCGCCTGCATCGATTTCTACTTGTAGTTTATTGCCGATCGTTTGAATCATGGTTGTTTCCTCCTAATTTTTTTGGTTCCGGCCGGTGACTAAAAGATAAATGATTTCTAAAAAAAGTGCGAATCGCAAATTGACCAAAAGGGGGTCAATTTGACCTGTTTTTGGGTAAAAAGTGCTGTTTTTGATGAAAAAGCGGTCAAATTGGAGGTATAATGGTCAATTTGCGATTTTACAAGCAGGAGCGAAATGTAGTATAATAAAAGATTTAATAAAACACTTCATTAACTAATTGTTTTAAGAGAAAGCTCGACGCCCATCGAAATGAATTAAAAGCTGAAGTCAGTAATAAAGTGAAAAGAAATAGTAGAGAAATTTGTTGCGATAAAATGGTAACTAGGACGCAAGCGAAGACAAAAGGTCAATAGCATAATCAAGACAGTAAATAAGAGATGGCAAAGAGTAATAGAATTGTCCCCTTGAATAAATTTTGCGGACAGATATAGGCGAGAAGAAGTTTTAAAAAATCTGTCATTTTAATCTTCAATCGAAAAACGGAATAAAAACTATTATCAAAAATAGGTCGATTATTAGAAGATTGCGGAAAAATGTGTAAATGATTTTTAAAAAGACTTTCTAAGGGGAAAAAGATTTATTTTTGATCGGATCGAAAGAGAAAAATAAACATTAAGTTTTTTAAAAGTTTCTGTATAGTTCTTTGAGCATTCAAAGTATTCTTCTTTACCTGAATCTGTGATATAATCCAACTGTTGATTTTTTTGAAAGGAACGAAGTTATGCAAGTATATGGAATTGATGCAATCGTTAGAATTGTCTCGCATTTTTCCTTTATCTACCTGGCTTTCTGGGCTTTAAGATCGTTACGAATAGAGAATCTCTTTAAAGCATTTAAAGAAACGCAAGTTCGTCTGGCAATTTTGATGCTGGCGATCGCAATCGGCTTTACTTGCAGTACATTTTTCTTAGAAATCATTCTTTTGTGCAAAAATATCTTTTTGACATTTAATTAAGTAAGGTACATATACGAAATAATCGACTAGCATTTTTTGGAGGGAATACAATGGAAGAGATCATCGTTCGTGGTGGTAAACAATTAGAAGGAACAGTACATATCGAAGGTGCAAAAAATGCTGTGCTACCAATTTTAGCTGCGACATTATTAGCTGAAGAAGGAACATCCACTTTGAGTAATGTTCCGATTTTATCTGATGTCTTTACCATGAATCAAGTGATTCGTTATTTGAATACAGATGTTGAATTTAATGAAGAGGCTAAAGAAATTAAGGTGAATGCAACACGTCAATTAAACGTGGAAGCTCCCTATGAATACGTAAGTAAGATGCGCGCATCAATTGTCGTAATGGGTCCGCTATTGGCTCGCAATGGTCATGCTAAAGTTGCAATGCCCGGCGGCTGTGCAATTGGCAAACGTCCAATTGATCTACATTTAAAAGGTTTCCAAGCGTTGGGTGCCAAAATCATTCAAAAAAATGGCTATATTGAAGCTATTGCGGATGAATTAGTTGGGGATACAATTTATTTGGATTTCCCAAGTGTTGGCGCAACACAAAATATTATGATGGCGGCTGTTAAAGCAAAAGGTACAACCGTGATCGAAAACGTTGCGCGTGAACCTGAAATTGTTGATTTAGCAAATTTCTTAAATAAAATGGGCGCTAGCATTCATGGTGCTGGTACTGAAACAATGCGTATTGAAGGTGTTGACCATTTACATGCTGTATCTCATCCAATTGTGCAAGATCGGATTGAAGCTGGAACCTTCATGGTTGCCGCAGCGATGACTGAAGGAAATGTGTTGATTGATGGGGCAATCCCTGAACACAACCGTCCTTTGATTTCTAAACTGATCGAAATGGGTGTTAAGATTACCGAAGAAAATGATGGTTTGCGTGTAATCGGTCCTAAAGCATTGAAGGCGACAGATATTAAAACGATGCCTCATCCTGGGTTCCCAACAGATATGCAAGCTCAAATGACAGCTATTCAATTAGTTGCTGATGGGGTCAGTACAACGACTGAAACAGTGTTTGAAAATCGTTTCCAACATCTAGAAGAAATGCGTAGAATGAATGCACAAGTCAAAATCGACAACAACGTTGCATTGATTAAAGGTGCTTCACAGCTGCAAGGGGCAGAAGTGTATGCAACTGATTTACGCGCAGCTGCTGCATTAGTTTTAGCTGGATTACGTGCAAATGGTATAACACGTGTACGTAACTTGAAATATTTAGACCGTGGATACTATCAATTCCATAAAAAGCTGCAGCAATTAGGTGCGGATGTCGAACGTGTGGATACTGAAAGCAGAAAAGCAACGGATGCTGCAACTGTCTTAGTTTAAGGATTTCAGTTCCTCTTTTTGCAGGATATTAGCTGAGTCAGTAAAATTAATCCATTACGTATGAATAAGGAGTGGATCTATGAGTTCTGGAGAACATATCTTACGTAGCTTAATTCGTATTGTAGCAATCCTACTTGCAGGTGTTTTATTATTTATCGTCGGCAGTATGATTGGTTATGGTGCAATGGGCGGCGGAAATCCATTTAAAGTGCTTATGCCAGATGTTTGGCGTCATATTTTAGAGTTTGTTCATTAGTATTCGTGATAAAAATCTGATTTTGATTATTCAGAAGGGATTGTAGCCAAGTTCTTGGTGCAGTCTCTTTTTTATTGAAATTATCACGTGATTGGGATTACAGAATTACTGTTCATCATGAAGTTTAAATTTTGATGACCAACGAAATACGTATCTTGCTTTATTTTGTAAGAACAGTAAAATGGTATGGAGCTGATTGATTACCAAGAATTGTTTTGAGGTGTAGGAATGAATATTATTAGCAAAGGTTTAATTGGTTTGGTTCGTGGTTATCAACGGTTTATTTCACCGCTGACGCAGCCGTCCTGTCGTTATTATCCGACATGCTCTAGCTATATGATTAAGGCAATACAGGTTCACGGTGCCTTCAAGGGTTTTCTAATGGGGATTTCACGGATTTTACGTTGTCATCCATTTGCGAAAGCTGGTTTTGATTATGTGCCCACCAAATTTTCCTTACGTAAAAACCTGATTGATCAAGAGGAACCAGATTATGAAAAACTACATAAACAGGCTTAAACAGGCTTAGAAGCAAAAAGGATTTTTAAATCGTCAATATTTAACTAAGAGAAAGAAGAGCAAAACTTTTTGCGGAGTTATTCTATAGATTAGAGAAAGCTTCCTCATTTTTCTCCTTTTGTCGATAAATCGACGTTAATAATAGAAAAATCAAAATCCTTTTCTCCATAAATCTGTTGCTTTATCAATTGGTGGCAGATGCAGAAAACAAATAATCATAGTTATTTTAAAGAAATCTCATTGACTATTTATCAGTTAATGTGATTTCTTTTTTCGTTATTTGAAAGATTCAGCAAGCAGTTGTAAGCGCTATAAATTGTTTGAGTATTGCTGAATTATTAAAATATTCAGAAAATTTAATTGACAGTGAGAGATTTTTCCTATATATTCTTTATTATCTTAACGAATTATCATTATTTTATCAGGGGGTAACGGGATGAAAAAAAGAACAGTAGCTGTAATGGCAGCAGGATTGTTTTTACTAGGTGCATGTGGATCGCCTAAAGCGAGCGATAGTGGCGGCAGTGACGATGCTAAGACGATTAAAATTGGCGGAAACTTCGAGTTATCTGGAGCTGTAGCGGCTTACGGCGAAGCGGAAAACGAAGGTGTCAAATTAGCAGTCGAAGAGATTAATAAAGATGGCGGGATTGACGGCAAGAAAATCGAATACGTTTCAAAAGACAATAAGTCTGATAATAATGAAGCAGCTTCTGTTGCAGCAAATTTGACGACTAAAGATGAAGTAGTTGCAATCGTTGGACCGGCTACCTCTGGTGCGACAAAAGCGACATTGCCAAATTTAACCAAAGCAAAGACTCCAGCAGTAACACCATCAGGAACAGATGATGCGATTACTGTTCAAAAAGGAAAAGTACAAGATTATATTTTCCGATCTTGTTTCCAAGATAGTTTCCAAGGAATTGTTTTAGCCAAATATGCAGATGAAAATCTAAAGGCCGATAAAGCCGTTATTTTAGGCGATAATTCAAGTGACTATGCAAGTGGCTTGAAGAAGGCTTTTAAAGAAACCTATAAAGGTGAAATTGTTGCAGAAGAAAACTTTACTGCAGGAGATAAAGATTTCCAAGCAATGTTGACTAAAATCAAAGACAAAGATTTTAACGTTATCTACATTCCAGGCTATTACACAGAAGCTGGTTTAATTATCAAGCAAGCACGTGAAATGGGAATTGAACAGCCTATCATCGGGGCTGACGGCTTTGGAGATGAAAAACTGATTGAAACAGCCGGTGCCAGCAATGTGAAAAACGTATACTATACAGGTCACTTCTCAACCAAAGCTCCAGCAACGGATAAGGTTGAGCCATTTGTAGCAGCTTTTGAGAAGAAATATGGCAAGCAGCCATCTTCATTTAACGCTTTGGCTTATGATTCTGTTTATATGATTAAACAAGCAATTGAAGACGAAGGAAAAGCTACACCAGAGGCAATCAACAAAGGCTTAGCGAACTTGAAAGATTTCGAGGGTGTTACAGGAAAAATCACAATGGACAAAGAACACAATCCAGTAAAATCAGCGGTTGTTCTTGGTCTAACAGATGGAAAAGAAACTTCTGCTGAAACCGTAAATCCTTAATTACTCGGAAAAAGCAGGCAAGGGGGTGTGCCAATGGTATTTGGCACACTCCCTTTTAAGAATTAGGGCTATGAATCGTCCAAACTATTTTTGAAAAGTGATGTGATAAAGATGGAAGTATTTATTCAGCAAATCGTCAATGGGCTTTTTCTGGGTAGTGTTTATGCATTAATGGCATTGGGCTACACTATGGTTTATGGAATTATTAAATTGATCAACTTTGCCCATGGAGAGATTTACATGATCGGCTCATTTATTGGCTACTTTCTGATCAATCAATTTAATATGGGCTTTTTCCCAGCTTTGGTTTTATCAATGGCAGGGAGTGCAATTTTAGGTGTCCTGATTGAATTCTTAGCATACCGACCGTTAAGAAATTCAACACGAATCGCGGCTTTGATTACAGCGATCGGTGTTTCGTATCTATTACAGAACACAATGATTTATTTTTTCAGTTCAACGACAAGACCGTTTCCGCAGGTAATTAAAATGCAGGCCTTTAATATTGGCTTCTTGAGGGTTACAAATATTCAGTTATTGATATTAGGATTGTCATTATTCTTGATGATCGCGTTAAACCTGATTGTTCAGAAAACTAAGATGGGTAAAGCAATGCGTGCTGTAAGTGTCGATACGGATGCGGCGCAGTTGATGGGGATTGATGTGAATCGGACCATCTCATTTACCTTTGCTTTGGGATCAGCGCTAGCTGCAGCAGGCGGAATGATGATCGGTCTGTATTACAACTCGATTGATCCGATGATGGGCTACATACCTGGTCTTAAATCCTTTATCGCCGCAGTTTTAGGCGGAATCGGAATTATTCCCGGAGCGGCTATCGGCGGATTTGTCATTGGTTTGATCGAAACGATTACGACAGCATTAGGTTTTTCTGATTTCAAAGATGCGGTGGTTTATGCCGTATTGATTTTGATTTTATTGGTTCGTCCTGCCGGTATTTTAGGCAAACATGTGAAAGAGAAAGTGTAGGTGAGTCAAATGAAAAAGAATTTGAAATATAATTTGATTTGGCTAGCCTTGATCGTGCTTGGATATGCAGTATTGTACATTGCTTATTCAGCTGGGATGGTCAATCTGTTTTTAGATAATATTTTGGTACAAATAGGGATTAATGTAATTTTGGCGGTAGGTCTGAATTTGATTATTGGATTTTCCGGTCAGTTTTCACTAGGACATGCTGGTTTTATGGCGATCGGTGCTTATGCGGCGGCTCTTATTTCGATGAATACCCCAACTTATGGTGGGTTTTTCTTAGGGATGGCAGTCGGTGTTCTTATAGCAGGAATCGTCGCTGTAGGAGTGGGTATTCCAACCCTGCGTTTAAGTGGCGACTATTTAGCTATTGCCACGCTGGGTGTAGCAGAGATCATTCGTATTCTCTTAATCAACTTTAAGGAAATCACCAACGGGCCTTCTGGTTTGTTTGGAATTGAGCCTTTTGTCGATTGGCAAATGGTTTATGGATTTATGGCGATTACTACATTATTTATCGTTAACTATATTCGTTCAGGTGCTGGTCGTGCGACGATGGCGATTCGTGAAGATGAGATCGCTGCTGAGGCGATGGGCGTTAATACAACAAAGTATAAAGTAATGGCCTTTACCTTTGGTGCCATGACCGCTAGTATTGCTGGTTCACTGTATGCAGGATATTTACAATCAATTGCTCCGAAAGATTTTGCTTTTACTAAATCAGTCGATATTTTGATTCTGGTCGTATTGGGCGGAATCGGCAGTGTGACGGGAACCTTTATTGCGGCAATTCTTTTAGGGATTATCAATATGTATCTTCAGGATTTTGGAACATTGCGGATGATCATTTACGCGTTGGCATTGATTATCTTGATGATCTTTAAACCAGGCGGGTTACTAGGCACAAAAGAGCTATCTGTGAAGAAAATTCTAACTAAGTTTAAAAAAGGAGATGACCAAAATGCCTCTGTTGGAAATTAAAGATTTAACCAAAAACTTTGGCGGTTTGGCGGCGGTCTCCAATGTCAATATCGCATTAGAAGAGAATCAACTGGTGGGCTTGATTGGTCCGAATGGTGCAGGGAAAACAACGTTATTTAATCTAATCACTGGTGTTTATGATCCAAGCGAAGGGGACGTGTTACTGGAGGTCGATGGGAAGAGTCATCGATTGAATGGACAAAAATCTTATGCGATTGCTGATTTAGGTCTGAGTCGGACCTTTCAAAATATTCGTTTGTTTAAAGATCTGACTGTTTTGGATAATGTCTTGATTGCTATGAACAGCAAAAATAAAGAAGGCTTTTTCTCTAGTGTGCTACGCTTACCGACCTTCTATAATAAAGAAGAAAAATTAAAAGAAGAAGCGTTGAAATTATTAACGATTTTTGATTTGCAGGATAAAGCAGAGAATCTAGCACGTAACTTGCCATATGGTGAGCAGCGTCGTTTAGAGATTGTCCGAGCGCTTGCGACTAAACCAAAAATTCTTTTCTTAGATGAGCCGGCAGCCGGAATGAATCCGCAAGAAACTGCAGCACTTACCCTATTGATTCGCAAGATCCAAAAGGATTTTCAAATCACGATCCTGTTAATCGAACATGATATGAGTTTAGTCATGGATGTTTGTGAGCGAATCTATGTGTTAGAATACGGTCGTATTTTAGCTGAAGGTAAACCAGAAGAAATCAAAAATAATCCAGAAGTTATCAAAGCCTATCTTGGAGGTGAGCTATAATGCTGAAAATTGAAAATCTTTCGGTGCATTACGGCATGATCCAAGCGGTACGTGATGTTAGTTTTGAAGTCAATCAAGGTGAAATTGTTTCGTTGATCGGGGCAAATGGAGCAGGAAAGACAACGATTTTACGGACGATTTCTGGATTGAATCAGCCATCTAAAGGGACGATTACGTTTGAAGGCGCACCGATTCAAAAGAAAGCGCCTAGAAAAATTGTGGCTCAAGGGATATCGCAAGTGCCTGAAGGACGGCATGTTTTCCCAGGATTGACGGTCTTGGAAAACTTAGAAATGGGTGCTTATTTGCGCAAGGATGGCGAAATTCCACAGGATTATGAACACGTCTATGAAAAATTCCCGATTTTGAAGGAACGATTAAATCAAGACGCTTCAACATTATCCGGCGGGGAACAACAAATGTTAGCGATGGGCCGAGCGTTAATGTCTAAACCACGTCTATTGCTTTTAGATGAGCCTTCAATGGGGTTAGCACCAATTTTTATTCAAGAAATTTTTAATATCATTCAAGAGATTCAAAAACAAGGAACGACCGTTTTATTGATTGAACAAAATGCAAAAATGGCTCTATCCATTGCCGACCGCGGTTACGTGCTGGAGACTGGAAAAGTGGTCTTGTCAGGAACTGGTCAAGAATTGCTAGAAAGTGAAGAAGTGAAGAAAGCTTATCTAGGAGGGTAAAACATGAGTGTAAAAGATTTTATGACAAAAGACTTAGTGACGGTTACACCGAAAACCAAAATTTTTGATGCCGTTGATTTGATGAAAAAATATGATATCCATCGCTTACCGGTTATTGATAACGATAAATTGGTCGGATTGATTACAGAAGGAACAATTCAAGAAGCCTTACCTTCAAAGGCAACGAGCTTGAGCGTTCATGAAGTAAATTATCTATTGAATAAAACGGTTGTGGCGGATGTAATGATCAAGGATGTTAAAACCGTCGCTCCTGACGCGGAATTAGAAGATGGTATCTATTTGATGCGTCAAAATAGAATCAACGTATTGCCAGTATTAGACGATGAGAAGTTGGTCGGGATCATCACCAATAATGATATTTTTGATGCCTTCCTAAAGCTTACCGGTTATCACGAAGGCGGTACACATGTTCAACTGAAAATCCTTGAGGATAAAAAAGGGGTATTAGCTAGAGTCGCGAAAATTTTAGCGGACAATGACTTCAGTATTCTAACAGTCATTGTAGATCATCAAGCAACCGCAACAATTGTCGAAATTCAATTAGCCAGCAAAGAGACAGAAAAAATCAAACAACTTCTCACTGATAATGGTTACGAAGTATTGCGGGCAGCGATCACTCAACCATAACTTTAAGGACAACTGACCACTCAGTTGTCCTTTTCTTTCGTAGTATGATAAACTATTTAAGACGGAGGGAAAGATATGTCTAAAAAGAACAAAGATATCCAAGTTCAGGTTAAAGAAGAAGAACGTCTAATTGATGGAGAAAAGCAAACCGTGACACAATTAGTGATCGGAAAGAAAACGATCGGCGAAATTGTTCCTGAAAATAAAAGTTTCCAAGCCTATAACGACGGGCATTTACTGGGAAGCTTCAAGACATTAGATGATGGAATTGAAGCCCTGATACGCAACTGGAATTTACATGAATAATTTTTGAAAAAGTACTTGCTTTTTTTTTGAAGATTAGGTATTATAACTGAGTCGGGTTTTTAAATAATAAAAAAACCTAGCTGGAGGAGTAGCGAAGTGGCTAAACGCGACGGACTGTAAATCCGTTCCTTAGGGTTCAGTGGTTCGAATCCACTCTCCTCCACCATTGGGGTATAGCCAAGCGGTAAGGCAAGGGACTTTGACTCCCTCATGCGTTGGTTCGAATCCAGCTACCCCAGTAGTCAAGTGAGTTGCAGGTGCAGCTCACTTTTTTTATTTTATATAACAAAATATCAAATGAACCAGTGGAATGAACACTGGTTCTTTTAGTGTCAATGTTTGATGGTATTTCGACGGATTTTTTGAAGTCCCCAAAAGCACACTAGACTGAGCAGAAAGATTAAAAAGAGTGCAAAGGACAATGTGGCATAAGGAAATAGCGAAGAATTAGCAATTGATAAAAATGGATTAATAAGTATTTGTCGAATCGCTTCAGGAACATGTGGCTGCATATCTGTGAGTGCCTGAGATATTTCTGCCAGATCGCTATGTGCAGGTAGGCTGCTTGTATAGGTACCGAGTGCCTTATTGCCGATGGCAAGGTAGCCTATCGCAATATTTCCTAAACTGAATCCACCGACAACTAAGTTTCCAAAGGTAAGTAATCCGATGGCAAGATTCCCCAACGCGATGACTCCTAAAGCAAGGTTTCCGGCAGAGAATAATCCTAATGTTAAGATACCGGCTGAAAAACATCCTAGTGATAATAGACCGATTGAAATGATTCCCTTTGAAAAAAATCCTAATGACAAAAAGCCAGAAGAGAAAAAGCCAATACTGATAATTCCATGTGCAGTCGGAATCAATTGCTTTTTATGCCGTAGCGTACTAATCGCAAATTGGCGATTGTGCCATAGCAGCTCTGAAAGATTTGGAATGACGATGTGCAGTAAAGGCAGTGTAAACAAAAGAGTCGTTGATCGATATTCAAAATATAGTTCTGGCTCTCGCTCGTTTAATAAATTGTCTAACGAGAGATCTAATAATTGTGCAATACGTTTTAAAGTATCGATATCAGGGTACCCAGCCCCGCGTTCCCATTTGGAAACCGTTCGATCAGATACATATAAAATATTCGCTAATTGTTTTTGCGTAAGCTCATTTCGTTGTCGATAGTTTCTTAATTGTTTCCCTAAAAAATTTCCCATTTGATTTCCTCTTTCTGATTGATAAGTTAAGCATAGCGGATTGACAGAGAAAAAGGTATAAAATCTGCTGAAAAAGTGATTCTACTTTGCGTAGAGTCTTGATAAATCAAGCTTTCTAAATCAGCTTGTTAATTTTGCAAAGAGCTCTCACTTGATGGGAATTACGATATAGGCTACCATTTATAGTAGAAAGAGAGCAGTAGTGATTTATATTTTGAATTTGAAGGGAGTCTGTACTTATGAATAAAGTTGAAGAAATGAAAGAAATGCTGACAGATACGGTAACAAAAATTTACAGTACAATCAAAGAGAGTTCAATAGAAGTAACAAAGGAAAAAGGACAAGTTCCACGCGTGCGCACGATTCGTCCGACTCGCCACACGATTAAATGGAAAGCCAAAAATCATTAATAATCAGAGAAGGAGCTGACCAAAAAGTCTTTTAGACTTTCGGATCAGCTCCTTCTTATTTCTTGACCACTTATGAGTCGTACTCTTTTTTTAATGGTCTATTTCAATGCCTAAAATAGTCAGGTGTCCATTGCCGACTAATTTGATTACCAGCTTCGAAAGGCTGTCAGCGCTCATGGTCGTATCGCTAGTAATCCACCAGTGCAGGGTACCAACGAAAATCGAGGTCATGTATTCAATGATAAAATCTAAAGGAACTTCAATGTCATTCTCCGTAATTTTTAGGCGTTTGAAGACATGTGAGTATTTTTCATTGAGAATCTCTGCGACTTTTTTTCGCAGAATTTCATTCCCTGAGGCATCCATAATTGTTAAGAAGAATTTCCGGTTTGCTTGAATTTGTTCATAGATATTTTTTAATACCATTTCAATTTTCCGAACCTTCAAACGATTGCCTTGAACAATCTGATCTGGGTCAAGAACAGCCGCAAAAGCATCGATTGCTTGTTTAAAGATTTGATCATAGAGGTCTTGCTTGTCCTTAAAGTGGGAATAAAAGGTTGCACGATTGATCATCGCTTCGTCCGCGATCTCTTGAATGGTGATATTATCATAGCCTTTTGCTTCTACTAAATGAATAAAAGCCTCCATAATCATTTTATTGGTTCGTTTAACCCGAAGGTCGATTTTTTTTGCCATAGTAAAATCCTTTCATTTTTACAACATATCTAGAGATATTGTTGCTTATCGCACGGATGAAACGGTTTTGAGTATTGCATAACGTTCGAAATGTTTTTAGAATATACGTGAGTAGTATAACAAACACTTTGTAAGTTAATCAACATGTGTTGTTAAAAATGGAAGGTAGGAATAATCATGACATTACGAGCGGGGATTGATGTTGGCTCTACAACCGTCAAGTTGGTCATTTTAAATGAACAAAACGAAAGCATATTTTCGAAGTATGAACGTCACTTTTCCGATGTGAAAACTGCCACAGAACGTGTGTTGCGGGAAGCTGAATCAATGATTGACACTCAAGGAATGACGATGAGCATTACAGGGTCCGGCGGGATGGGTCTAGCAGATGTTTTAGAGATTCCATTTGTCCAAGAGGTAATCGCGTGTACTCGTACTGTTGAGGAAGTTATTCCTGAAACAGACGTCGCCATTGAGTTAGGTGGAGAAGACGCTAAAATCACGTTTTTTGAAGGCGCACTGGAACAACGCATGAATGGGAGTTGCGCTGGTGGTACGGGAGCATTCATTGACCAAATGGCTGTTTTATTGAAGACAGATGCGAATGGAGTCAATGAACTGGCTAAAAATTATAAAACAATTTATCCGATTGCTTCACGCTGTGGGGTTTTTGCTAAAACGGATGTACAGCCGCTTATTAATGAAGGAGCAGCAAAAGAAGATATTGCAGCGAGTATTTTCCAAGCGGTCGTGAATCAAACGATTGCTGGTTTAGCAGCTGGTCGTAAAATAAAAGGAAACATCGCTTTTCTAGGTGGACCGCTATTCTTCATGTCTGAATTGCGTCAACGATTTATCGAAACGTTAAATATCGCGCCGGAAAATGTCATCTTTCCAGAAAATCCTCAACTCTTTGTAGCGATGGGGGCGGCTTTTTATTCAGAGGAAGCAGAAGTAACCACATTGAAAGACTTGCTGCATCGTCTAACAACAGCCGAAGAGGGACATCTGTCTCCGTCAGACACATTAGAGCCATTATTTGAGGGAGAAGCAGAATTAGCCGACTTTCGAATGCGTCACGGACAAGCACAAGCACAAGAAAAGAGCTTGTCTGATCATGAAGGGGTGGCCTTTTTAGGGATTGATGCTGGATCAACAACGACAAAAGTGGCTTTGATTGATGACAGCGGCAATTTGATGTATTCATTTTACGGGAATAACCAAGGGCAACCATTGGAAACAACGATGACCGTGCTGAAGGACTTGTATAGAAAATTGCCTGAGAATGTCTTTATCGGGAAAGCGGCAGTAACCGGCTACGGCGAGCAATTGATCAAAAATGCGTTGAAGGTCGATATCGGTGAAGTGGAAACTATGGCCCATTACAAGGCTGCCAATCATTTTCAACCAGGTGTTGATTTCATCTTGGACATTGGCGGACAGGACATGAAGGCGATGACGATCAAGGATGGCGCGTTGTCCTCTATTCAATTAAATGAAGCTTGTTCATCTGGCTGCGGCTCATTTATTGAGACATTTGCCAAATCATTGAATTACAATGTCGAAGATTTTGCGAAGGCAGCATTGAAATCAAAGGCTCCTGTTGATCTAGGATCACGTTGTACCGTATTTATGAACTCTAAAGTAAAGCAGGTCCAAAAAGAAGGCGCCTCTGTCGGTGATATTTCTGCGGGCTTGTCTTATTCCGTTATTAAAAATGCGATTTACAAAGTAATCAAGGTTCGTCGTCCAGAAGAGCTTGGCGAAAAAATTGTCTGTCAGGGTGGAACCTTCTACAACGAAGCAGTCTTGCGTGCTTTTGAAATGGTCACGGGGCGTGAGGTTGTTCGTCCGTCGATCGCTGGCTTAATGGGAGCATTTGGTGCGGCTTTAATCGCTTTAGAAAATTACGAAGTCGGAGAAAAAACTGAAACTCTCTCTTTAGCAGAAATCGACACCTTCACCGCTGAAAAAGAATTTACTCACTGTGGTTTATGTGAAAATAATTGCATGCTGACAGTCACGTTGTTCTCAGACGGACGTCAGTTTATTACTGGAAATCGTTGTGAACGTGGAGCACGAATCAAGATTAAGCGAGAAGATAAGAAAGTCAATCTTGTCGATTACAAATATCGCCGTTTATTCAAATATCGTCCGCTCCGGAAAAAAGAAGCCATTCGCGGTGAAATCGGTATTCCCCGCGTCTTGAACATGTACGAAAATTATCCCTTGTGGCATACTTTCTTCAGTGATTTAGGCTTCCGAGTGAAATTATCGCCGCGTTCAAACAAAGAATTATATGAACAAGGAATGGAAACTATTCCAAGTGATACGGCCTGCTACCCAGCGAAAATTGCTCACGGACACATTCAAGCTTTGATTGATAGTGGTGTGCCGATGATTTTCTACCCAGGTGTGGTATTTGAGCGAGAAGAATCAAAGGAAGCGGATAATCATTTTAATTGTCCGATCGTCCAAAGCTATCCTGATGTTATCCGCAACAATGTCGATGATATTCGTGAAGGGAAAGTGGATTATCGCAACCCGTACTTGAACTTAGCCAATGAAGCCTCTGTCGCTAAAGTTTTAGGACGTTGCTTCAAAGATCTAGGTATTACACAAGATGAAATCAATAGCGCTTTGCATCATGCTTATAAAGAATTAGAAGTATTCAAAGAAGACATTCGTCAAAAAGGCGAAGAGACTTTGCTGATGCTCAATCAAAAAGGGGAACGGGGCGTAGTTCTTTCTGGACGTCCGTATCATTTGGACCCTGAGATCAATCATGGGATTGCAGAAGTGATCACCCAAGAAGGCTTCCATGTGTTGACGGAAGATAGTGTGTCCCACTTGAGTGATGTCGGCAACCTTCGTGTTGTTAATCAGTGGGTGTATCATTCTCGTTTATATGCAGCCGCACGTGTGGTAGCAAAATCGAAAAATCTAGAGCTGGTACAATTGAATTCATTTGGTTGCGGTCTTGACGCAGTAACCACGGATCAAGTCGAAGAAATCATGGATCAGTATGGCAAGATTTATACCGTCCTGAAAATTGACGAAGGTTCGAACTTAGGAGCTATCAGAATTCGTTTGCGTTCATTAAAGGCAGCAGTCAATGAACGAGATAAATCGAATTTCGAACCAACGAAACGCTTTGAAGAACCAGAAAAAATTGTCTTCACGAAAGAAATGCGTAAGAAACATACACTATTATTACCGATGCTTAGCCCAATCCATCAATCAGGCTTGTTTGATATTGCTTTAGAAGCATCAGGATACAATGTAGTGTGCTTACCAGCAATGGATCGTGAGGCCATCAATGTGGGCCTGAAATTTGTTAACAATGATTCTTGCTACCCAGCAATCATCTCGATTGGTCAATTAGTTGAAGCCTTACAAAGCGGCAAATATGATTTAAATAATACAAGTGTGATGATGAGTCAAACCGGAGGCGGCTGTCGGGCGACGAACTACATTCCATTATTGCGTAAAGCCTTGAACGATGCTGGCTTCCCGCAGGTTCCAGTTGTTTCCGTCTCACTTGGAAATAAAGGGGTAGAAAGCAACCCTGGCTTTAAATATACATTGCCGATGCTGAAGCGTATCGTCGTAGCGATTCTTTATGGCGATTTGTTTGAACGCGTGGTTTATCGCACACGTCCATATGAATTAGAAAAAGGGCAGATTGATGCTTTGCATAAAGAATGGTTGAAGAAAGTCGAAGGAAATGTTCGAAATGGCTCATTGACGCAGTTCAATCGCAACATGAAAAAAATCATCAAGGATTTTGATACAGTTCCAATTTCAAATGAAGTTAAGCCGAAGGTCGGTGTCGTCGGTGAAATATTGGTGAAATACTCACCAACAGCCAATAATGACATTGTTCGCTTGTTAGAAGCAGAAGGCGCTGAAGCGGTTGTTCCGGATTTGATCGGCTTTATGAACTATTCTTTATATAATCAGATTTGGAAATACGACAATATGGGGATGCCGAAGAAAAATAAAAATCTGGCCGAAATGGCGATCAAATTGATTGAAGTTGTAGAAAAACCAATGGATAAAGCCTTACGTGCCTCTGAGCGCTTTACCGGGATTCATTCTATCTACCAATTGGCTGAAGATGCCAGCAAAATTCTTTCAATCGGTAATCACACAGGTGAAGGCTGGTTCTTGACTGGTGAAATGATTGATCTGTTGAAAACCGGCGTAAACAATATTGTCTGTATGCAGCCATTTGGTTGTTTACCCAATCACGTAGTTGGTAAAGGTGTCATTAAAGAATTGCGCCACCAATACCCTAAATCAAATATTGCTGCGATCGATTATGATCCTGGTGTTTCGATTGTAAACCAATTAAATCGGATTCGTTTGATGATGGCAACGGCCAATAAACAATTAAAGGAAGAAGTTAAAAGTTGATTGAAAGAGTAGACCAATTAAAAAAGGTCTACTCTTTTTGTAATTTTTATTCGTACGTTAGCACGAATAAAAAATCGTATACGCACGAAATAAAGACAATTTTTTGCGGTCAGGAAAGAAATGAATCCTAACCAATGAACTAGCTGCTAGTCGTTAGTTCTATTGGTAAGAACAGATTGATTCAAACTGGCAGACATTTAATGAAGGTTATTTTAACTACTGGAGATTCAAAAAAATACTTTAAAATGATCCGTAAAAAAGCAGAAATCAAACATGAGATAAAAAAGGATTATTGTTGTACATTAGGTATATACCAGTTATAATAAGAATAGATAATTTGAACGGGGTGATGGCCATGGCAAATCAAGTGCCAGTTTATATTCAAATACATGATCAGCTAAAGCATGAAATTGAAAACGGTGTATGGAAGGTCGGTGCACGTCTACCTTCTGAACGGGAATTGTCTTTGAGGTTTGGCGTAAGTCGAATGACTCTACGTCAGGCAATCCAAACACTTTCTGATGAAGGAATACTGGAACGGAAAATTGGTTCAGGAACTTATGTAGCCAGTCGTAAAGTTCAGGAAAAGATGACTGGAACGACAAGTTTTACCGATATTATGGAATCGCAGGGAAAAATTCCCTCTAGCAAAACGATCTCCTTTTTTCACTCACGGGCAAGCTCTAGCGAAGCGGAAAAATTAGGTTTAGAAAAAGGCGAACAAGTGTTACGAATGGAACGGATTCGTTACGCGGATGACCTGCCAATCTGTTTTGAAGTGGCGAGTATCCCCGCTAAATTAATTGAAGGTTTTAGCAAAGAAGAAATCACGGAATCGTTCTATCATAGTTTGCAAGAAAAAGGTTTTGAAATCGGTCGTGCCAATCAGACGGTATCAGCAACATTAGCTTCAGAACAAATAGCTGAATATTTGGCAGTAAAACGTGGTGACGCGATCTTGCGTTTACGTCAAATTTCATATCTAGCGGATGGGGAACCATTTGAATATGTCCGCACGCAATATGTTGGCAGTCGCTTTGAGTTTTATTTAGAAAAATAATCCAAGCGGCTATGCCTCTTGGATTATTTGCTCATGATAAGTGACTTCGCCAGTAGTAAAGCTCACTTGACCATTCAGCAAATCAGTAACCTGAGCTTCGAAATCATCAACTTGATTCTCATCTACCATACAGGTGACAACAACTCGATCGGTGAATTGAGTATCTTTGACAGCAAGATTCTCGCTGGCAATAAAATTCTCCATCTTTCCCCAATTCGAGTAGTCAAGCTGGACGAAGACTTCTTGCTGCAGTCTGCCCTCAACAATCCCTGTATGGACAATTGCTTGAGCAACCGAGCCAGAATAAGCACGGATCAATCCGCCAGCGCCAAGCTTTGTTCCGCCAAAATAACGAGTGACAACAGCGCAGACATTGATTAGATCATTTTTTTTCAATACCTCTAGCATTGGAACACCTGCAGTTCCGCTGGGTTCTCCATCGTCTGAAGAGCGCTGAATCTCATGATGATCTCCTAGGACAAAAGCGCTGCAATTATGATTTGCCTTCCAATGTTCTTTTTTTATTTGTTGAATGAACGCTTTTGCTTCTTCTTCAGTTTCAATGCGTTTTAAGAAGCAAATAAATCTCGATTTTTTAATCTCGACTTCGTGTTGGTTGTCTTCTTTTATGGTTCGATATTTTTGCAGCATGTTTTTGCCTCACTTTAGTTTTCTCTATTCTAGTATAGAAGAAAAGCGGGAGAGGTTTCAACTAAAGGCTGTTTTGTCTGTATGATTTTTTGTTTGAAGGTGAGGGATGAGCATGACACGTGCAAAAAAATATGACAGCATTACGCATTATTTAAAAAATAATAATGGCTCACAAGTCACGTTGACCTTTACACAATTTGACGAGCTGTTGTTTCCTCGCAGCGGATTACCTCATACCGCGCGCCAAGACCCAGATTGGTGGGCGAATGATTATCGTCATCCGGAAAAAGGTGCATATGGTTGGTTGAATGCGAATTATGAAGTAGTACAGGTAAATCTCGGCAAGGAATACGTGGTTTTTAATAAATTAGTAAAATCAAGTTGGTTAATTTAGCTTTTTATGAAAAACAGCCAGAGAAAAAGTGCGGCAAGTCATTGCTGCGCTTTTTTTGTTTTTCTAAGACCAAAAGATGTTTCAAAATCAAAAAAACTTAGAGTCGTTTGCGTATCTTTCTGAAAAAGAGGGGGAGACGAATGGAAATAACAGGTCAGCGTTTATTATTAGAGGAGTGGCGTACATTTTACCCTAAGATTGATCTGACTCAAGCTGAAAAAATTCCTGCAATGGTGCAGATTGATAAGGACTGGGTGTGTCAGCGATGTGGTGAAGTCTCTCAAGAAAAGGTACCCGCAGGATTTTTTTATTGTCCGTCTTGCTTGGCCTTGGGACGTGTGGATAGTAATAGTTCACTGTATTTCTTTCCTATTAAAAAGGCCGTTCCGAAAAAAGTGGTTCTCACGTGGTCGGGAAAACTTTCAACTGCGCAGCAGAAAATTGCTGATGGCTTACTTGAGGATCAGCTTAAAAAGCGTTCCTTTCTACTTTGGGCAGTCACTGGTGCGGGGAAAACAGAGATTCTTTTTCCGCTTTTAAAGAGTCTTTTGGAGAAAGGCAAGAAAATTGCTGTGACTTCTCCGCGGGTAGATGTTTGCAATGAGGTCTTTCTTCGTTTTCACCAAGCCTTTCCTGATGAAAAAATCAGTCTTTTTCACGGACAGGAACGAAAAGATGCAGGTGATCAGTTTGTCGTGTGCACCGTTCACCAGCTTTTACGTTACCACGATTTTTTTGATTTAGTGATTGTTGATGAAGTCGATGCCTTTCCTTACGCTGAGGACCCTTTGCTGCATCGAGCAGTGGACACCGCGCAGAAAAGAGAAGGGAAACGTGTGTATTTAAGTGCGACACCGGATAAGGCGTTAAAAAAGACAGTTGATCGGGTTTATTATTTGCCAGCACGTTATCATCGACGCAAGCTGCCCGTTCCGCAAGTATTGTTTTCTTGGCGTTTAGAAAAACATTTACTTGCAGGACAGTTGCCAAAGAAGGTTTTAGCTAAAATAACGTATTTACTAGAGAAAAATAATGTTTTATTTTTTTGTCCCAACATCTCCTTATTAGCAAAAATAGCAGCGTTTATCCAAGGTGTATACTCAGATATTCGATTGACAACGGTTTTTTCACAGGATCAGGAGCGTCTAATTAAAGTCGAAAATATGCGTGCAGGAAGGTATCAATTTCTTTTAACAACGACCATTCTAGAACGTGGAGTAACCTTTGAAAGGGTATCGGTCATCGTATTGCAGGCTTCTCATCGGGTCTTTAAAAAATCTGCATTGGTGCAGATTGCTGGTCGAGCAGATCGTAAAGGAGAGTATTCTCAGGCAGAGGTGATTTTTGTTACCAGTGAACGAACCACAGCAATTAAATCAGCAATTAGGGAAATTAAAAAGAACAATCAGCAAGCGTTGAAAGAAGGATTGATCAATGCGCTGTAGCTGTTGTCAAAAAGAGTTAGTGAGAAATCTCACCCTACGAGAATTGTTCCACTCTGCAAATTTGAGATGTTATCATTGTGAGAAATTATTTACAAAAATCGATCAAGCCACTTCTTGCCCTGGTTGTGGAAGAGCAGATTCATCAAAACTCTGTTCGGATTGTCGATTATGGCATCAAGAGCTTGGATTTGTCATGAATAATAGGAGTCTCTTTCATTATGATGAGGGATTTCGCAAATGGATCGAAGCCTATAAATTTACTGGAGATTACCGATTGCGAGGGGCGTTTGTCAATGAGCTTGCACAAATTTTACAAAACTATCGTGACTATTTAATCTGTCCGCTGCCTCTTTCGAAGGAACGATTTGAACAAAGAGGGTTTAATCAAGTTCGCGGCTGTTTAGAATTGACGAAAATACCCTTGAAAGATTTGCTGCGACGCAAGGAATTAACTCCACAGTCAGAAAAATCACGTAAAGCTCGCTTGGAAATGGAGCAGCCATTTGAGTTAAGGGTAGCAAATGGAAAAATTAGAAATCAAAAAGTTTTATTAGTTGATGATGTTTATACAACGGGGAGAACCCTTTTTCATGGAGCCGAACTGCTTTATAAAAATGGTGCGGAAGCGGTAGAAAGCTTGACTTTTGCTCGTTAAAATGCATCATTTAGGATTATGAAATTGATAGCGATTTACTTTGCAAAAGGATTAGATTTCGATATAATAGAGTTAAGAAGAAGAGGTAAGAGTGGTCCTTCCTTATCTTCAGTTGGCAAGACGAAAGGGGCAATACGTATGTTCAAATATAATGTTCGTGGGGAAAACATCGAAGTTACTGAGGCTATCCGCAATTACGTTGAAAAGAAAGTAGGAAAGTTAGAACGCTACTTCACTGATGTTCCGGACGCAACTGCTTATGTCAATTTGAAAGTATACACAGAAAAAACGGCAAAAGTTGAAGTAACGATTCCATTACCTTACTTAGTTCTTCGGGCGGAAGAAACTTCACCAGATTTATATGCAAGTATTGATTTGGTTGTGGATAAATTAGAACGTCAGATCCGCAAATTTAAAACAAAAATTAATCGCAAAGCTCGTGAAACGGGCATGCCTGAGCGTGAAGTAGAAGTGTTAGTGAACGCAGAAGATTCAGAAGAATCTGAATTAGAAATCGTTCGTACAAAACGCTTATCATTGAAACCAATGGGTAGCGAAGAAGCTGTTTTACAAATGAACATGCTTGGACACAACTTCTTTATTTTTGAAGATGCTGAAACAAATGGTACAAGCATTGTTTACCGTCGTAAAGATGGCAAATACGGTTTAATTGAAACAGATTAATAAGCGTTTATCGCCTTCCAGCTGATGCTGGAAGGTTTTTTATTTTCAATAAAAATAAAGTTTTGGGAGATAGAACCGTTTATTGTAAGAATTGTTCCTTATTCGACTTGGTCTTAAAGAAAATCACAAAAAAAGATTAATCATTATATAAGTCGCGCTTTATTCGCCGCGAGAAGTTTCTTTTCTCAAGGACTAATGATAAAATATACTAGCGGGTTTCTATCAAAAAATAGAAAATGAAAAGAAATAAAGGAGTAAGGTAAACGAATGGCAAACTTTCTGAGACGAATGATTGAAAATGATAAAAAAGAATTAAAACGATTGAGCGGGATTGCTGACAAGGTCGAAGAATATTCTAGCGACATGGAAAAATTGTCTGATGGACAATTACGTGGCAAAACCGAAGAATTTAGAGGACGCTATCAAGCGGGGGAAACGCTAGATGACTTATTGCCAGAAGCTTTTGCGGTGGTCCGTGAAGCAGCTAAGCGTGTTCTAGGCTTATATCCATACCACGTTCAGTTAATGGGCGGGATCGTTTTACATGATGGGAATATTCCTGAAATGAAAACCGGTGAAGGGAAAACGTTGACAGCAACGATGCCGGTTTATTTGAATGCCTTGACTGGAGAAGGAGTCCACGTCGTAACTGTTAATGAATATCTAGCTACACGTGACTCCACAGAAATGGGTGAATTGTATAACTTCTTAGGTTTAAGCGTTGGTTTAAATATCAATTCAAAAACTTCTGAAGAAAAACGCGAAGCGTACAATTGCGATATCACCTACAGTACAAATAATGAACTAGGATTTGACTATCTACGTGACAACATGGTGGTTTACCAAAGCCAAATGGTTCAACGTCCATTAAATTATGCAATTGTCGATGAAGTAGACTCAATCCTGATTGATGAAGCGCGGACACCGTTGATTATCTCTGGTGCGGCTGAAAAATCGACAGCTCTTTATACACGAACTGATAATTTTGTGAAGCGTTTGAAAGAGGATGAAGATTTCAAAATCGATATCCAATCGAAAACGATTGGGCTGACTGAACAAGGTATTGAAAAAGCAGAAGAAAACTTTGGTTTAGAAAACTTATACGATTTAGACAATACTGCGTTGACCCATCACTTAGATCAAGCATTGCGCGCAAACTTCATTATGATTCGCGATATTGATTACGTTGTGCAAGAAGGCAAGGTTTTAATTGTTGACCAATTTACTGGGCGTATCATGGATGGACGTCGTTATTCTGACGGTCTGCATCAGGCAATTGAAGCAAAAGAAGCGGTTGAGATCGAAGATGAAACGAAAACGATGGCGACTATCACCTTCCAGAACTATTTCCGTATGTATAAAAAATTAGCCGGAATGACTGGTACTGCTAAGACGGAAGAAGAAGAATTCCGCGAAATTTATAATATTGAAGTTATTCAAATTCCAACAAACCGTCCGGTTATCCGGGAAGACCATGCAGATTTGTTGTATCCAACTTTGGAAAGCAAGTTCCATGCAGTGGTACAGGATATTAAAGAACGTCATCGCAAAGGCCAGCCGATCTTAGTTGGTACAGTTGCTGTTGAAACGTCTGAGCTGCTTTCGAATATGCTGGATCGTGAAAAGGTGCCTCATGAAGTCTTGAATGCGAAAAACCACTTTAAAGAAGCAGAAATTATCATGAACGCCGGACAAAAAGGCTCGGTAACGATCGCTACCAATATGGCCGGTCGAGGAACTGATATCAAGTTAGGCCTAGGGGTCGTTGAATTAGGCGGCCTAGCTGTAATTGGTACTGAACGTCATGAATCTCGTCGTATCGATAATCAGCTTCGTGGACGTTCAGGTCGTCAAGGAGATCCAGGGGTTTCACAATTCTACCTTTCATTGGAAGATGATTTGATGAAACGTTTTGGTTCTGAACGGATCAAAGCCTTCTTGGATCGTATGAAGGTAGAAGACGAAGATGCCGTGATTCAAAGTAAAATGCTGACTCGCCAAGTAGAATCTGCTCAAAAACGAGTAGAAGGAAATAACTATGATACGCGTAAAAATGTCTTGCAATACGATGATGTGATGCGGGAGCAGCGGGAAGTCATTTACAAACAACGTCAAGATGTTATTATGGGCGAAAAGGATTTGTCTCCGCAATTGTTGAACATGGTGCGTCGGACAATTTCTCGTGTGGTTGACAGCCATACTCAATTAGATAAAGATAATTGGAATCTTGAAGCTTTAGCGGATTTTGCTGGAGCAACATTGGTTCATGAGGATTCTGTTTCAAAGGCTGATTTTGAAGGCAAAACACCAGAAGAAATGAAAGATTATCTATATGGTCGCGCCAAAGAAGTATTTGATACAAAAGTGTCACAATTGCAAAGTCCAGAACAATTGTTGGAATTTGAAAAAGTGGTCATCTTGCGTGTGGTGGATACGAAATGGACAGATCATATTGATGCGATGGATCAATTGCGTCAATCAGTCGGCTTACGGGCTTATGGACAAAATAATCCATTGGTAGAATACCAAACAGAAGGCTACAAGATGTTTGAGGATATGGTTGGAGCCATCGAGTTTGAAGTAACACGTCTATTCATGAAAGCGGAGATTCGTCAAAATGTTCAACGAGAGCAAGTTGCTCAAAATCAACAAGAACATCCTGTAGAAGCAGATGGAGATCCGAAGAATTTGACCCATACTAAGCAAAAACCGGTTCATGTGGAAAAGGTTGGACGGAACGATCCATGTCCATGCGGCAGTGGTAAAAAATATAAAAATTGCCACGGTAAGGGACAATAATTTTCTACGATAAGTAAGGAACCTTTTGAACGGGACATAGCCGCTATGTCTCGTTCTTTGCGAGTTCGTGACGCTGTTCTATTTCTACAAGTTGTCACAGAAGCTTTAAAAATGTATATAATAAGAGTTAGTTTTAAATGTTTGGTTTTACGGATTGTTTTATCCGCAAGAAAGAAGGAATAGATTTGGAAAATGCAGAAATACGTAATTTTTTAGATACGATGCAAGAGCAAGTCGCAAGCTTCAGGGGGTCTCTTTGACCTAGAGCAGTTAGAAGAGGATATCGCCGAAGCAGAAAATCAAATGTCTGCACCAGGATTTTGGGATGACTCGGAAAAAGCTCAAGCTTTAATTAATCGCAACAACGCAGCGAAAGAAACATATGATCAATTTCAAGCGATTGCTAACGAAACAGATGAGTTAAATCTGATGTGGGAAATGCAACAAGAAGAGTTTGATAGCGATTTGCAAAAAGAGCTGGAAGAACGCTTAGTACAATTGCAGGAAAAGATTTCTGGCTTTGAGTTATCGCTGTTACTTGATGCTCCCTATGATAAAAACAATGCAATTGTTGAATTGCATCCAGGTGCTGGTGGTACAGAATCACAGGATTGGGGATCAATGCTTTTACGAATGTATACACGCTGGTCAGAACAGCATGGGTTTTCAGTTGAGACGATTGATTATCAATCAGGTGATGAAGCAGGAATCAAGAGTGTTACACTGATGATTAAAGGAACGAATGCGTATGGTTATTTAAAATCAGAAAAAGGTGTCCACCGATTAGTGCGAATCTCGCCGTTTGATTCTGCGAGTCGCCGTCATACTTCATTTTGTTCCGTTGAGGTCATGCCTGAATTAGATGAAAATATTGAAGTTGAGATTAACCCAGATGATTTGAAGGTCGACGTTTATCGGGCAAGCGGAGCAGGTGGTCAGCATATCAATAAAACCTCATCAGCTGTACGGATCACGCATTTGCCTACGGGAACGGTTGTTGCTAGTCAAGCACAGCGTTCGCAATTTCATAATCGCGAGACAGCCATGCAAATGTTAAAGGCGAAACTCTATCAGTTAGAAATTGAGAAGAAAGAGCAAGAAGCTGCTGCCTTGCGAGGGGAACAAAAGGAAATCGGTTGGGGCTCACAAATTCGCTCTTACGTTTTTCATCCATACTCTATGGTAAAGGATCACCGTACCGAATATGAGACGGGAAATGTCCAAGCAGTAATGGATGGCGACTTGGATCCTTTCATCGATGCTTATCTGAAATGGCGTCTGGCACAAGAGTCCTAAGTTTAAAATGAAATCAAATTGTAAAGTAATGAAAGCCTGTTGCAATGTTGGCATGCTATAATAGCAAAGAATTTAAGAGGATTTGGAGAGATAAAGCATGATTGAAATGCAGGATGTAACAAAAAAATATCCTAATAAGACAACAGCTGTGCGTGGGATTTCGGTCCGTATCGATCAAGGTGAGTTCGTCTATGTCGTTGGTCCCTCTGGTAGCGGAAAATCTACCTTTATTAAGTTGATGTATCGTGAAGAAAAAGCCACATCCGGGAAAGTATTAGATGTTGCCCGTCATGATTTACTAAAGATCAAGAATAAAGAAGTGCCTTATTTACGTCGTGATGTCGGCGTTGTGTTCCAGGACTTCAAATTATTGCCCCGAAAAACTGTTTATGAAAATGTTGCTTACGCTATGCAAGTAATCGGTCGTAAACCACGGGATATCAAAAAACGTGTTATGGAGGTTTTAGACCTTGTTGGTTTGAAACACAAAGTCCGCGTATTCCCAAGTGAATTATCTGGAGGAGAACAGCAACGGGTCTCGATTGCACGTGCGATTGTAAATACACCAAAAGTCCTGATTGCTGATGAACCAACTGGTAATTTGGACCCAGATACTTCTTGGGAAATCATGCATTTATTAGAACGAATCAATAATCAAGGTACAACGATCGTTATGGCGACTCATAACAAAACGATCGTAGACACCATGCGCCATCGTTTAATCGCGATTGAAAATGGCTTGATCGTTCGAGATGAAGCGGAAGGAGAATACGAGTTTGATGATTAGAAATTTCTTCCGACACCTGTTGGAAAGTATCAAGAGTGTGAAGCGTAATGGCTGGATGACTCTGGCATCAGTCAGTGCGGTAACGATCACGTTAACAATGGCGGGAATTTTCCTGGCTGTGATTATGAATGCAACCAAGTTAGCTCAAGATGTTGAGGGCAACGTTGAAGTGACAGTCTTTGTTGATATCGGTACAAAAGATAAAGAATTAAAAGAATTGAAGTCTGAATTACAGGATATCAATCATGTGGACAAAGTGACTTTTTCTAGCAAACAAGATCAATTGAAGAAGTTGCAAAAACAAATGGGCGATGCATGGGACCTTTTCGAAGGCGACAGTAATCCACTCTATGATGTATACGTAGTAAAGGCGACCGATGCACAATATATTCGTCCGGTGACTCGAGAAGCCAGTCAATTAAGTAATGTCTTTCGTGCAAATTACGGCGGAAATTCAGCTGACCGAATCATCCAGATGGCAAAAGTTGTCCGGACTTGGGGCTTAGCAGCCGCTGCCTTATTAGTTTTCGTAGCAATTTTCTTGATTTCGAATACGATTCGGATCACGATCATTTCACGTAAAACGGAGATTCAAATCATGCGTCTGGTAGGGGCGAAAAACGGTTATATTCGCTGGCCATTCTTTCTTGAAGGTGGTTGGATCGGTTTGATTGGTTCAATTGTACCAATTTTAATCTTAACCTATGGCTATTCACAGGTATACGGCTTAGCAGCACCTTATTTGCTACAGTCAAACCTAGAGTTACTGCGTCCAAACCAAATCATATGGATTTTAGATATCACGATGGCCGTTGGTGGCTACTTGATTGGTTCGTTGGGTTCGGTTATTTCAATGCGTCGTTTCTTAAAAATCTAACAAATCAAAGCTTCTTCGAAAAATTTCGAAGGAGCTTATTTTTTGTCTGAATTAGTAAAGAATTCTATCCCTTGATTTTTTTAGTAAAAGCTCCTAGAATAAATATCAATTAAATAAAACGCTACCGAGCAAGGGAGCCAATTTCGTTAGGTCATTGAAGAAATTGGACTTCCTTGTTTTGCGTGTTCAACTTCTTCCAGTTTAATCATGTATGAATTGAAGATTAAACCCAATTATTAATATTAAATGTTTAAACGGTTTCGTTGAACTGTATGCGTAGCGCCAATTTAGATTATTAATCGAGGAGGAGTATTGATTATGGCATGGGTATCATTGATTGTGGCAGGAGTTTTTGAAATGTTTTGGGCGACGATGATGAAATTGAGTGAAGGTTTTAGTAAAATGAATTATTCGCTTTTGACGATAATTGGCATGATAGCCAGTTTTTATTTTTTGTCGAAGTCGTTACATTCGTTACCGATGAGTTTAGCTTATCCTATTTGGACAGGAATTGGCGCTGTCGGCTCTATTTTAATTGGGGTTCTTTTATTTAAAGATCATTTGTCGCTTTTAACTAGTTTCTTTGTTGTACTTTTGGTAGCAGGAATTATTGGAATCAAGATTACTAGCGGACATTAAGCCAAAATTAGGTTAAACTATTTTTAGCAAAAGCTCAGGAGGATCTTATGATTAAAAGAACGGATGAACTAACACCACAAGAATTATTGACAATATTGCAGGCTCGTACGGCGGTATTTGTTGTAGAGCAGGAGTGTCCTTATCAAGAAGTCGATGAAGCTGATCGGTCGGCGTTGCATGTGTGGATCGAAGAAAATGGCAGATTGCAGGCCTATGCGCGAATTCTAGCCGAAGAAGAAACGATCCATTTTGGGCGTGTATTAGTCGTTAAAGAATATCGTGGACAGCAATTAGGACGAACAATCGTATCGAAAACGCTAAAAGAAATTGAGACTCGCTATCCAAAGCGTCCGGTGGTCATTTCGGCACAGGCCCACTTAGTTGATTTTTATCACTCATTTGGGTTTGAAAAAAACTCTGGAATCTATTTAGAGGATGAAATCCCTCACATTGAGATGATTTTGAGAAATGAAAAAAATCACTAAGGTCCATTGTTTACAATCAACATTATCTCGGCTATCCTTTAGTAGAAGGAGTGTGGGAGAATGTCATTTGTGACAGGGCACTTGGGATTACTTTTCCTAATTATCAATACTATTTTATCATTTATCATTGTTTTTCGAGAACGTAAGGATACGGTTAATACGTGGGCATGGCTATTAGTTTTGACTTTTATCCCCATTCTCGGCTTTATTTTATACGTTTTTTTTGGAAAGGGAATCTCCAAGGAACGGATCTTTGATTTAAAGATGCAGACCAAAATCGGGATGAACGTAGAGGTCCAGCAGCAACAAAGAGCACTAGCACGAGGACTTTTTCCAAAACCGACAACAAACCAAGTCGATCCGAAACAGTTGATTTATATGCTGACGATGTTTGAGAGTTCGTTGTATACCACCAATAATGAAGTCATTCTATATACCGATGGACGTGAGAAGTTCGATGCTTTAATTAAGGATATTAATCGGGCAAAGTACCATATTCATATGGAATACTATATTTATCGCGCAGACGACTTGGGTCTTGAAGTTCGAGAGGCATTAGTAGCAGCTGCTTTACGTGGTGTAAAGGTCCGTTTGCTCTTAGATGCTTGGGGCTCAACACAAGTAAATCGCCGGTTTCTCTCTCCGCTGATCGAAGCCGGTGGAGAGGTCGATTTTTTCTTTCCGCTATTTTTACCGTATTTGAACCCACGAATGAATTATCGCAACCATCGAAAAATCGTCGTAATTGATGGAGAGATTGGGTATACGGGCGGCTTTAACGTTGGCGATGAGTATCTTGGCTTAGTCGAAAAATTCGGGTATTGGCGGGATAATCATTTACGGATTCACGGTCATGCTGTGTACACATTGCAGAACCGATTTTTAATGGATTGGAATTCTCAGCAGAAACACGAGCTGGTCTATCAGCCTGATTATTTTCCTGAGATTGAATCAGAAGGAAAATTAGCGTTGCAAATGGTGAGTAGCGGGCCAGACAGTGAGCATCAACAGATTAAATTGACTTATTTAAAAATGATCAATTTAGCAAAAAAAGAAATTTTGATTCAGACACCCTATTATATCCCGGACGCACCAATTCATGAGGCTCTAAAGCTGGCATTATTATCAGGTGTAAAGGTACGGATGCAAATTCCGAATAAGCCGGATCATATTTTAGTTTATTGGGCAACTTACTCCTTTGCGGCTGAGTTACTGGAATATGGCGCAATTATCGAAACCTATGAAAATGGTTTTATTCATGCGAAGACAATGATCATCGATGGTGGAATTGCTTCGGTAGGGTCAGCAAATATTGATGTTCGTTCATTCAAGTTGGATTTTGAAGTAAATACGATTGTTTATGATGCAGAATTTGCTGAGGAATTACGAGACGCTTTTTATAAAGATTCGATGAAATCTGAACTTCTTACCCAGGAAAAATATGATCAGCGCGGAATCGTTATTAAGTTCAAAGAAGGAATTGCACGTCTGATTTCACCACTTCTGTAAAAATCATTTGCGCTTTCATGGGTTGATAGTATAAAATGAACTAGCTTGTTTAGTAAGACTATCGTTTAGAAAATGATTACGTTAAAATGAATAAGGATGCCAGTTGCGAGTTCCACTACGTATTTCTAATTCGTTAGTGGAATCGTATGCCAACGACAATAAGAAAATTTGTTACAAATTTCCACATCCTAATTAGAGTTGGCTCAACTTTTCGCAGTATACTCAGAAGTATAAGCTAATTAAAATGAACAAGTGAACTCAAAAAATAGTCGCTAGTTGAATGGTATACGGCATGAAAATAAGTATCATTTTTCGTTTTTTGAAAAATGATTACGTTAAAATGAATAAGGAGATTTTTCATGAAGAAATGGTTAATTCCTCTTTTAGGTACGCTTTTACTTTTGTCCGGTTGTTCGAAATGGATCGACCGCGGCGAATCAATTACTGCTGTCGGATCATCGGCCTTGCAGCCTTTGGTTGAAACGGTAGCTGAAGAATATCAAAGTAAAAATCCCGGCAGATTTATCAATGTCCAAGGCGGAGGAAGCGGTACTGGATTGAGTCAGGTTCAATCAGGGGCAGTTGAGATCGGAAATTCTGATTTATTTGCGGAGGAAAAAAGTGGCATCGATGCAGATAAGTTAGTTGATCATAAAGTAGCAGTTGTTGGGATCACGCCTATTGTTAACAAAGGTGTTGGCGTAACCAATATTTCGTTAGAGAATCTGCGTAAAATTTTTCTCGGTGAAATCACAAACTGGAAAGAGCTTGGCGGAAAAGATCAGGAAATCGTTATTCTAAACCGAGCAAGCGGAAGTGGGACGCGCTCTACTTTCGAACAATGGGTCTTAGATGGAAAAACAGCGATACGTGCGCAGGAACAAGACTCAAGCGGAATGGTTCGCCAAATTGTTGCTGACACACCTGGTGCTATCAGTTATACAGCTTTTTCATATGTTACAAAAGAGGTTCAAACACTGAATATTGACAATGTTGAACCGACAGATGAGAATGTGACGACTAATCATTGGAAAATTTGGGCTTATGAGCACATGTATACCAAAGGAAAGCCAACAGAACTAGTTGCCGATTTTCTTGATTATATGCTTTCAGATGAAGTTCAAGGAAAAGTCGTTTCACAGCTTGGGTATATTCCGATCTCTGAAATGAAAGTTGAACGTGATTGGCAAGGTAATGTAATAAAATAAGTTGAAATACCGTTTCGAAAGTTTTCGAGGCGGTGTTTTTTTATAATAGATGGAATAGGAGGGATGAAAGATGTACTATCCAATTCAACTGCCTTTTTTGTTAAATGAAGAGTTTACGCGCGTCATGAGTTATCATGAAAAAGTAGTGCCTGAATGCAAGGAGTTTGTCTTGTGTTTTTGGTCGATGTGGTCGAAAACACAGGATCAAGTTCGTGTGAAGAACGTCATCATCGCAGATGGCTGTATTGATCTGATTGTGGACTTCGACCAAAAGCTGATTTTTTTCACAGGAAATCAACAAACAGATTTTGATTATGAAATTGAGGTACCGGCACGCTTTTTTGGCGCACGCATGATGCCAGGGGCTTTTCATCAATTAACTGGTTTATCAGCAGAAGCGGCAATGGATACCTTCATTTTACTACAGGATATTTTTGATGATTTTGATCAGAAACAGTTTTTTACAAATATGTTTGAGAAAGCGCAAGAAATTTTTCAAAGCTATTTGATGAAAAAATTTAAAGAGCTACAGCCAAATGAGTTTACTCAGCTTTTTCCGCGATTGTCTCAAGCAATCCCACAAACCACAAAAAATTTGTATGAGCTGCTTTATTTTAGTCCGCGTCAATGTCAACGTGTCTTTATGAAAAATTTTGGATTGACACCTAAAATGGTTTTAAGTATTCTGCGGTTTCAAAAATGTTTGGAGATATTGACCTCGGAGCAAGCAAAGCCGGCGGATATTTTAACCGTCACCAATTATTATGACCAACCGCATTTTAACAAGGATTTTAAGCATCATTTAGGAATCACACCGCTGGAATTGGTGGATCAATATAAAAATTGACGCATTTTTACAATACGTTTCGACTTGCCCTTGATAAAATTAGGCTATAAATTGAGGAGGCGTTTAGAATGTACAAAAATATTACAACGAATTTAATGGTGACAAGTGTGGATACATCGGTGAAGTTCTATCAAGAGATTTTAGGACTAGAAGTGGTGGCTTCTGTCCCAGCAAAGAATCAGACATTGCAATTTGCAATTCTCGCTAAAGAAGCCATGACATTGATGCTGCAGGAAAAAGAGAATTTGAGTGAAGAGTATCCGATATTAGCCGCGAAAAAAATCCAACCATCCATCACATTATATATTACAGTTGAAAATTTTGAGGAGTTCTATACGACTATTAAAAGTAATTATCCAATTTACACTGAACCTCATAAAACCTTTTATGGAGCCAATGAATTTGCTATTACAGATCCGGATGGGTACGTGTTGACCTTTACTGAATATAAAGAAGGATGATCGAAGATGAAAAGTGATCTACAAGTGATTCCGGGGATTGGTAAAAATATGACTCAACATTTAATAAACGCGGGTTATCCGACTGTTGAGTCATTGAAAAAGCAAGACCCGGAGGAAATCTACTTAAAGGATTGTGTGAATAAGGGGGAGAAAGTCGATCGTTGCGCCTTGTATGTTTATCGTTTAGCCGTACATTATGCCAATCATGAGGGCGTACTGCCACAGGATAAGCAGAATTGGTGGGATTGGAAGGATAACTAAACAAAAAGAAAAAATCTCGTGAGACATCACGATCAAACTTTGCCAGTCTTTGGCTTAGCTTGATCGTGTTTTTTTGTTTTCAAGCAGTTCAGTTGCGGTGATGCTCTCATCTGGTTTACACTTTCTTTACAAATGTCATGGAAGCGTTACAGGAGGTTAAAAAGAAATTGATTTTCAACAGGTAAAATGATTTTGTTGGTTTGTAAAAAACCGAATGGATTAGTTTGTAGGAATCAGGAGGAGTAGGCCTTGGAAAATGAAGATGTAAAAAAAGCGCTGACGACAAAATCAAAGCGCGCGAGAATCGAACAACGAGGACGTTTTGTTAGTTTTATTTGTATCGCGTTGATCGTGTTTGTGGTTGGAGCAATTTTCTATTTTGTAGCAAGCAAAGGGTTATCAACCTTTTTTGTAGATAAGATTAATGTTTTTGACTTTTTATTTGGTACAGTCTGGAATCCTAGTGCAACAGGACCAGATGGCAAGCCGCTAGTTGGTGCTTTACCGATGATCTTAGGATCGTTTATGGTTACCTTTTTATCGGCTATTGTAGCAACGCCTTTTGCAATCGGGGCGGCGGTTTTCATGACTGAAATTTCCCCAACTAAAGGACAGCGGTTTTTACAGCCGGTCATTGAATTACTTGTAGGGATTCCTTCGGTTGTATATGGGTTTATTGGTTTGACAGTAATCGTACCATTTATTCGTTCAATTTTTGGCGGTACGGGATTCGGGATCCTGTCTGGAACATTTGTTTTGTTCGTTATGATTTTACCAACTGTAACTACGATGACAGTGGATACATTGAAATCTGTACCACGTCATTATCGGGAAGCTTCACTGGCTCTTGGTGGCACACGCTGGCAAACGATATATAAGGTTGTCTTGCGTGCGGCAATACCAGGAATTTTGACGGCGGTCGTTTTTGGTATGGCTCGTGCCTTTGGTGAAGCCTTGGCCATTCAAATGGTGATCGGGAATGCGGCATTGATGCCGACAAGCCTGACCACTCCAGCATCTACGTTGACTTCGATTTTGACAATGGGCATCGGAAATACGATCATGGGCACAGTAGAGAACAATGTTCTGTGGTCATTGGCACTGATCCTATTATTCATGTCTTTAGTTTTCAATATCTTGATTCGCTACATTGGAAAGAAGGGGGAGATCAGCAATGGATAAAGCAAAACGTGCAGATAAAATCGCAACGGGTATTCTATATGCCGTCTCTGGCCTAATTGTCGCAATCTTAGCTTTTCTATTACTTTATATTTTAATTCGCGGCTTGCCGCATGTTTCGTGGGAGTTCTTGACCTCGCCTTCGAAAGCTTATCAAAAAGGCGGCGGGATTGGTATTCAATTATTTAACTCGATCTACTTATTGCTGATAACGATGATTATTAGTCTACCTATCTCATTAGGTGCAGGTATTTACTTATCTGAATATGCGAAGAAAAATTGGGTTACTAATCTTATTCGTACCTCAATCGAAATTCTGAGCTCGCTACCTTCAGTGGTTGTCGGTTTGTTTGGCTTCTTGATTTTTGTTATTCAGTTTGGTTACGGCTTTTCAATCCTTTCAGGTGCGTTGGCTCTAACATTGTTTAACCTACCATTATTAACAAGAAATATCGAGGAATCACTAAGAGCGATTCATTATACTCAACGGGAGGCAGGCTTGGCTTTAGGCTTGTCACGTTGGGAAACTGTTACAAAAATCGTCGTACCGGATGCTTTACCAGGAATTTTAACAGGGGTTATTCTAAGCTCTGGCCGAATCTTTGGCGAAGCGGCAGCCTTAATCTATACAGCAGGACAAAGCGCACCAGCTTTGGATTTTACCAACTTCAATCCATTAAGCGTTTCGAGCCCGTTAAGCATTTTCCGGCAAGCAGAGACCTTAGCAGTGCACATTTGGAAGATTAACACTGAAGGCACGATGCCTGACGGAACTTCTGTTTCAGCAGGGGCTTCAGCGGTCTTAATCTTAGCAGTTTTATTGTTTAATTTTGGAGCACGGGCAATCGGTAAACGACTGCATCGAAAAATGACTTCAGCTTAAAATAGTTACATTAGTGTGAACTAGGATGTCAGTTCTGCTTTTCGCAGAAAATATCGAACTAGGAGAAATTCAATGAAAGAATACAATTGGGAAGAGCGTAACATCATCAGAATGCCTGGTGAAATCGCCTTGCATACGGAAGATTTACATGTTTATTATGGAGATAATGAAGCCATTAAGGGTGTTGATCTTGAATTTGAAAAAAATAGAATCACCGCTTTGATTGGACCTTCTGGTTGTGGAAAATCAACTTATCTACGTTCGTTAAATCGGATGAATGATGGAATTGCTAGTGCCAGCGTGACTGGAAAAATCGTATATAAGGATGTTGATGTCAACGCCTCAAATATCGATGTTTATGAAATGCGCAAACGTATCGGCATGGTGTTCCAGCGTCCGAATCCTTTTAGTAAATCGATTCGCGACAACATCACTTTTGCGTTAAAGCAGCACGGAATGCGTGATAAACAGCAATTAGAAGAAGTGGTTGAAACAAGTCTGAAGCAAGCGGCTTTATGGGATCAAGTAAAGGATAATTTAGATAAAAGTGCTTTGGCTCTATCTGGGGGACAACAACAACGTCTATGTATTGCACGAGCAATTGCGATGAAGCCGGATATTTTACTATTAGATGAACCCGCTAGTGCGCTGGACCCAATCTCAACAGGTACCGTTGAAGAAACCCTGGTTCAATTAAAAGAAAACTATACCATCATCATTGTGACCCATAATATGCAGCAAGCTGCTCGGATCAGTGACTATACTGCCTTTTTCTATTTAGGTCATGTTATTGAGTACGACGAAACAGCCAAAATCTTTACGCGACCGAAAATCCAAGCTACAGAAGATTATGTATCAGGTCACTTTGGTTAATATCAGTTCCTCTTTTGCAGTTGGTAATAATTGAGTAAATTACTTTATAAGTAGCCGAACCATACAAAAAGCAACGTAGAGGAATGATATACGGCTTGAAGATCAGACTAATTTTTCTGACAAGAAAAATTAATTCCTAAATATGAAAAAGGATGTCAGTTCCTCTTTTCGCAGTTTGTAATAATTGAAAGAGGTATATAATGAGCAGCCAAACCATACAAAAACCAATCTAGAGGAATGATATACGGCTTGAAGATCAGACTAATTTTTCTGACAAGAAAAATTAATTCCTAAATATGAAAAAGGAGCGAACGAATGTCGAAGATTATTACTTCCAAAGACCTTCATTTGTATTATGGTAAAAAAGAAGCCTTGAAGGGCATCAACATGGAAATAGAAAAAGGCGAGATTACAGCGATGATCGGACCATCGGGTTGCGGCAAATCAACCTATTTGCGGTCACTAAATCGCATGAATGACTTAATTCCAGGTGTGACGATCACAGGCAGTGTGATGTATAAAGACAAAGATATTTATAGTCCGAAGACAGATACTGTAAAGTTGCGTAAAGAAATCGGCATGGTGTTCCAACAACCGAATCCTTTTCCATTTTCGATTTACGAGAATGTGATCTATGGGTTAAAATTAAAGGGTGAGAAGGATAAAAGCAAGCTCGATCAAGTCGTGGAAGAAAGCTTGAAAGCTGCTTCAGTTTGGAACGATGTCAAAGATAAGCTCCATGAGAGTGCGTTATCCTTATCAGGCGGACAGCAGCAACGAGTTTGTATCGCACGAGTATTAGCGGTCAATCCGGAAGTGATTCTGATGGATGAACCGACAAGCGCATTGGACCCAGTTTCAACAGGAAAAATCGAAAACATGCTATTGGAATTAAAAGAAAATTACACTATCATTATTGTTACCCACAATATGTCACAGGCATCACGGATCTCAGACCGCACTGCTTTCTTCTTGCAGGGTGAGCTGATTGAATTTGACAAGACCAAGAAGATATTTTTAGACCCAGCAAAACAAGAAACCGAAGACTATATTTCAGGAAAATTTGGTTAGAGATAGAAGGAGGGCAACGATGTTACGTACACAATTTGAAGAAGAGTTGTTGAATCTTCACAATCAGTTTTATGAAATGGGCATGATGGTCTCAAGTGCTGTGCACAAATCAGTCCGTTCATATATCGATCATGATAAGAAATTAGCACAAGAGGTTATTGACCATGACATTGAAATCAATGACATGGAAGTCCGTTTGGAGAAAAAAAGTTTCGAAATGATCGCCCTGCAGCAACCAGTTACGACTGACCTGCGTACGATCATTACGATCATGAAAGCCAGCTCTGACTTGGAACGTATGGGAGACCATGCGGTGTCAGTAGCAAAATCAACAATTCGCCTAAAAGGCTTGCCGCGAATATTAGAAGTTGAAAAAGAAATTAATGAAATGTCTAATTACGTAAAAAAAATGGTAGACAATGTTTTAATTGCGTACGTGAAGACAGATGAAAAAGATGCTCGTATGATCGCAAAAATGGATGAGCGGGTCAATGATTATTTCCAAAAAATCTATGATATGACGACCAATACGATGGAAAAAGAATCTGATACCATTATCAGTGGAACGGATTATCTGCATGTTGCCGGCTACTTAGAACGTGTGGGAGATTACGTGACAAACATTTGTGAGTGGATCGTTTACTTAGCGACAGGAAAAATTACTGAACTGAACAGTAATCGTAACGAAACATTTTAAAGTAAGTGCCAGTTAGAGAATTTTCTAGCTGGTTTTTTTCATTTTAAATAGGAAGAAACACAATCTTCAAAAAGTCGGATAAAAAGATGGGTCTTTAGTCCTATGACAAATACCCAAAAACATTGCATAATATGAATGTAACCAAAAGTAATGTATTTGCTTTTTGAAGGAGGCAATTTCTATGAATGAAAGACAACGAATTTTAGAATTAGTTAAAAAAGGTATTTTATCAACTGAAGAAGGTTTAGATTTATTAGAAAGCATGGCGAAGGCGAAGGATGAAGCGCAGATTAAACAAGCTGCGGATAAAGTGGATTCTTATCACCGCGACCAAGCAACCAATTTAGTTGATGAGTGGGAAACAGGACAAGATACAGAAGAAGCTAAAGGCTCTGAAAAACAGGACTTGGAAGACCTTGAGGCTTACTTCGATGATTTAGCGACAGAAGCGAATCAGATTTCTGCTCGAATTGATGAAATCAATCAAAAGAAAAATGAATTGAAAGCCGCGCTTCATGAAAAACAAGAAGTTTTGATGGAGTTGGACACGAAAGAAGAATTAGATACATTATCAGAAGAAGATGATGACATTCGTGAAGCAGTAGAAGATGAAATCGATGACTTGAAAGAAAAAATCGCTAAGTTAGAAGAAAAAGTTGCTGAAGAAGAAGAAGAACTGAAAAATGTTCAAGACAACCAAAGTGAAAATCGCAAAGAACGTAATCGTACATGTTTTGATATTCCAGACGATTTGAAGGATCAAGCAAGCGAAACTTTCTCGCAAGTTGGTGAAAAATTGGGAGAAGCCGGCGTTCAATTAAGCCGCTTGATGAAAAAGACCTGGAAAACCGTTTCTGATACGGTAGAAGAAAATGTTGATTGGAAAGACTTCAACGTCAAAGTTCCTGGTTTAGTAACGTCTAAGTTTGAACATCAATTTTTATATACTGATGTTGAACCAACCTTGATCGATATCAAATTAGCAAATGGTAAAGTTACCTTAAAAGCTTGGGATGATGCGGCTATTAAAGTAGATGCCAAAATCAAACTTTATGGTAAAATGAATGAAGCAACGCCATTACAATCATTAATGGAACGCAGCCAGATCGAAGTGAATGATGAACATATCTCATTCCAAATCCCGAATAAACGTGTTCAAGCAGAATTAGTCTTCTACTTGCCAAGACGGACATACGATCACGTTGCAGTAAAATTACTAAATGGTGATTTGAACGTTGAAGAGATGGATGCCAAGGATGTATATGCCAAATCAACTAACGGCAATATCACCTTCAAACATATTGATGCGACAATGCTTGAGATCCAAGGGGTCAACGGCAACATTGAGATTCGTGAAGGCGCGATCCTAGATTCGATTATCGAAACCGTTAATGGAAATATCGTTACGAAAGCAGCGATTCAAAATTATGGCATTTCGTTAGTCAATGGCGATGTGAAATTGACGGCTGGTCATGATAGCCTACAAAAAATCAAAGCCAGCTCAGTGAATGGTAATGTTAAAGTTTCTTTAGGAAAAACAATCGGCTTGGAAGGCTTGGCCAAGACAAGTTTAGGCAGTATCAATGATCGCTTATCAAACTATGAAGTGATCAGAGAGAAAAAAGAAAAGACCAATCGTTTATTACAATTCCGTCGAGTTGCCGATGACATGGCGAAGATCGATGTTTCGACAACGACTGGTAGTATTTTCTTGAAAGATTTCGACAATTAGGAAATAATAAGGAAGGAAGATTCATATGCAAAAGAGATTACAAAAGTCACGAACAAATGTGGTACTTACAGGTACCTTAGCCGGGATCGCCGAATACTTCGGGATCGATCCAACAATCGTGCGTGTGATTTATGTTTTCTTAAGTTTCGGCTTAATCGGCGCACCGGTTGTATTATATGTCTTGTTAGCATTGGTGATTCCCGCAGCTCCAAGAGGGGGACGGGATTCATATGGACACAATAATCCATACTATGGAAACAACGACTACAACAATTATGAGAAAAAAGCGTCACGCCAACGTAAGAAAGCGGACAAAATCGACGATGATGACTGGAGCGACTTTTAATGACTTACCTACAGCGCTTAATAGCTAATGCACTGATCTTTATTTCACTGTCAGTGCTCTTTCCTGATCATGTATATGTGGAAAGTCTGATGATGGCTATTACTGCAAGCTTTGTCCTATCCATTTTAAATACCTTAGTGAAACCGATTCTGATTTTACTTTCACTACCGTTGAATATTATGACTTTGGGACTGTTTAGTTTTGTAATTAGCGCTGGTATGCTGCAATTGACTTCCAACTTATTAGGAAATTATCGTTTTGGCTTTTCCAGCTTTGCCATCTCAATTCTGGTGGCTGTCGTCATGGCGATTGTCAATGCGATCGTTTCAGATCATAATATCGATAAGTACACGGATAGGTAATTTACCTATCCTTTTTTTGGAAAAATAATTCCTTAAAAGTGAGCTAGCTGTTAACCAATATGCTATTTTGCAGATAAGTATACTATAAAAAATCTGATTCTTTTAGGAGAACAGCACCTAAATCGTGGCTTTACAAAATATTTGTAAGGCCTTTTTTTATTCTTTCTTGGAAAGTTGTCTCTACCTAGTCACTCCATGGATAAAATGATAAAATAGAGCGGAAGTGTAGAAAAGAGGGATTATATGGCTGAAACAGTAAAAGTAAAAGAACTAGTTGATAAGCTTTCGTTGGAAGTAGTAACTGGAGATGAAGAAAGTCTTGAACGGGTCATCACCACTGGCGATATTTCACGTCCCGGGTTAGAATTGACCGGCTATTTTAATTATTATTCGCATGATCGTTTACAACTTTTTGGAAATAAAGAAATTACCTTCGCAGAACGGATGATGCCAGAAGAACGTTTGATGGTGTTGCGTCGGATGTGTAGCGATGATACCCCTGCTTTCATCGTTTCTCGTGGATTGACTCCGCCAAAGGAAATGATTGAAGCGGCTAGCGAACGAAATATTCCAGTATTGAGTTCACCAATCTCAACCTCACGTTTGTTAGGGGAGATTTCAAGCTTTTTAAACGGCGGCTTAGCGCCTCGGACGAGTGTTCATGGGGTATTAGTCGACGTTTATGGATTAGGTGTGCTGATCCAAGGGGATAGCGGTATCGGTAAAAGTGAAACCGCATTGGAATTAGTTAAACGCGGCCATCGTCTGATCGCAGATGATCGTGTCGATGTCTACCAGCAGGATGAACTGACATTAGTTGGTGAACCACCAAGAATTTTACAGCATTTAATCGAAATTCGTGGAATCGGAATCATCGACGTGATGAATCTATTTGGGGCTAGTGCTGTTCGGGGATCAATGCCTGTTCAATTAGCCGTTTACCTAGAAAGCTGGTCCAAAGATAAAAAATATGACCGCTTAGGCAGCGGAAATACAGAAGTAGAAATCGCAGAAGTAAAAATTCCGCAAGTGAAGATTCCTGTGAAGACGGGCCGAAATGTCGCGATTATTATTGAAGTTGCGGCAATGAATTTCCGTGCGCGTACTATGGGCTACGATGCAACGAAGACCTTTGAAGATCGTTTGACCCAATTAATCGAAGAAAATTCTGGGCAGTAAGATGGTTGCTCAAATAAATCGTGTGGCCTTTGAATTGTTTGGTCTTCAAATTTATTGGTACGCGATCATCATCGTCTCTGGAATTGCACTTGCTCTATGGATGTCTAATCGTGAAGCAGTAAGAGTCGGGCTAAAGGAAGATGATATGACGAATTTTATTTTATGGGCACTGCCGATCGCGATTATCGGTGCTCGCTTGTATTACATCTTGTTTGATTTAGAACCCTATCTTGCTGATCCAATCCAAATCTTCAATACACGAAGCGGTGGTCTAGCTATCTATGGTGGATTGATTGCAGCAGTCATCGTATTGATTGTATATACTCGCCATAATTTTATTGATCCATGGCTGTTTTTAGATGTAGTTGCGCCAGGTGTAATGCTGGGGCAAGCGATGGGTCGTTGGGGGAATTTCACGAATCATGAGGCTTATGGCGGAGAAACAACGCGTCAATTTTTAGAGAGTCTATATTTGCCGCAGTTTATTATTAACAATATGTATATTGACGGCGCTTTTCGTCAACCTACCTTTTTCTATGAATCAATGTGGAGCCTATTAGGACTTATCCTAATTTTGATTATTAGGAAAAAAGTCGCGGTTAAACGTGGAGAATTGTTCTTAGGCTATGTGACATGGTACAGCTTTGGTCGTTTCTTTGTCGAAGGAATGCGAACAGACAGTCTCTATTTCTTTGGGGGACTTCGCGTCTCTCAAGTATTATCACTGGTTCTTTTTGTTGGAGGAATCGCTCTATTATATTATCGACGAAAAAAACGAACAGACATCAAGTTATATGAACGTGATCAAGGAACTAATCAAGCCTTGATATGAGAACCTATTATCAGTTTATGCTATGATAGTAAAAAGAACTTTCTTACGAAATAAATTATTTACTATGTTATCAATTCGATGAAGTATTTAGAAAATTGTTATCTTGTTAGCTATCTTCTATTTACAATCGAATGCGCTATTATGAACTAGGAGGAAATTTCTTTGAAACAAAAAGTTGCAGTTTTAGGCCCAGGATCTTGGGGAACGGCGTTGGCACAAGTATTAGCCGAAAATGGACACGAAGTAAGACTTTGGGGGAACCATGCGGCACAGATTGATGAAATCAATACTTACCATACGAACCGCCATTATTTACCGGATTTAAAAATTCCTGAAAGCATCAAAGGTGAGAAAAATCTTAAGGATGCTGTGAAGGACGCGGATGCTGTTCTTTTCGTAGTTCCAACAAAAGCGATCCGTTCAGTCGCTCAGGAATTTGCTCAAGTGGCAGAGAACAAACCTGTGATTATTCATGCTAGTAAAGGGCTTGAACAAGACACGCATAAACGAATCTCTGAAGTTTTAATCGAGGAGATCCCAGAAGCGCATCGCCAAGGAGTCGTCGTTTTATCTGGACCAAGCCATGCAGAAGAAGTAGCGGTTCACGATATCACTACCATCACTGCTGCCTGTAAAGACGAAAAATTAGCAGGGTATGTACAAAAGCTGTTCATGAACGAATATCTTAGGATTTATACGAATCCAGATGTGATTGGTGTTGAAATGGGCGCGGCATTAAAGAATATCATTGCTTTGGGAGCCGGAGCTTTGGCGGGGCTTTCTTATGGGGATGATGCTAAAGCAGCGATTATGACTCGGGGATTAGCGGAAATCAGTCGTTTAGGCGTTAAAATGGGTGCGAATCCATTAACGTTCATCGGTTTGAGCGGTGTTGGTGATTTGATCGTAACCTGTACTTCCGTTCACTCACGTAACTGGCGCGCTGGGAATCTATTAGGAAAAGGCCATAAGCTAGATGAAGTTCTAGATAATATGGGCATGATCGTCGAAGGTGTTTCAACGACGAAAGCTGCTAAAGAGCTAGCTGATAGTATGGATGTCAGCATGCCGATTACAGAAACGATTTATGATGTTTTATACAATGACAAAGACGTACGTCAGGCTTGTCGAGACTTGATGATGCGTGAAGGTACGTTTGAAAATGAATTTACTTTAGAATAGAAAGAGTGGGATAAGATTTATGCGAGTAAAAAAAGCAGTTATTCCAGCCGCAGGGTTGGGAACAAGATTTTTGCCAGCTACAAAAGCAATGGCTAAAGAAATGTTGCCTATCGTCGATAAACCAACAATTCAATTCATCGTTGAAGAAGCGCTGAAATCTGGGATTGAAGATATTTTGATCGTAACTGGCAAAGCAAAACGACCAATTGAGGATCATTTTGATGCAAATATTGAATTAGAAATGAATTTACAGGAAAAAGGTAAAACCGATTTGTTGAAGTTGGTTGAAGAAACAACTGATGTGAATCTGCACTTTATCCGTCAGTCACACCCTAAAGGACTAGGTCATGCAGTTTTACAGGCGCGGGCATTTGTCGGCAATGAACCATTTGTTGTCATGTTAGGTGATGATTTAATGGAAGATCGTGTGCCGTTGACGAAACAATTGATGAACGATTACGAGCAAACGCACGCATCAACAATCGCAGTGATGCGCGTACCTGAAAAAGAAACGTCAAAATATGGAATTATTAATCCAGGCGAAGAAGTTTCTAAAGGATTATTCAATGTAAAAAACTTTGTAGAAAAACCAAAACCAGAAGAAGCACCAAGTAATCTGGCAATCATTGGCCGTTACTTGCTGACACCGGAAATTTTTGAAGTGTTGGCATCGCAAAAGCCAGGCGCGGGTAATGAGATACAATTAACAGATGCAATTGATACGTTGAATCGCACACAACGCGTATTTGCTCATGAGTTCAACGGAAAACGATTCGATGTTGGTGATAAATTTGGCTTCATGACAACGAGTATTGAATATGGCTTGAAGCATCCTGAAATCAAGGACAAATTACATGATTACATCATCGCCCTAGGCAAAGAATTAAGCGGACAAAACAAAGTGAAAAAATAATTTCCTAAAGCGCAGTTTTGAAACTGCGCTTTTTATATTGATAGTTATTTTAAAAAAATAAATTATTAGTTTTTTAAATGCCAATCATCACTATTACTAATAGAAAAAATTAGTCTTTTTGTTATATAATATCTCTTGAAAATAACTAAATACAAAGAGGAAAATGAATGAAAAATTCCCGCTTAACGAGAGAAATCGTGATTGATTGCGCAATGAGCTTGGTTCATGAATCTGGCCTTCACGGCTTGAGACTAAATAAAATTGCTGAACGTCTAGAGGTCAAGTCCCCTTCACTGTATACGCATACTGGGAGTATTACTGAATTGCGTCAAGCGGTGGTCAAAAGAGCAATGGAGGAATTTCGTGAGGAGTTAGTGGATTCCTTACTTGGCAGAGCAAATCTTTATGCATTTATCGAATTAGGTAAAACTTGGGCTGCTTATGCGAAAAAAAACAATGCTTTTTATATTGTTTTTTATGAAAAAGATTACATAGACTTTTATGAAGAAAACATTTCTTTTTTCCTAAGAGCGGCATTTGAACGAATTTTTCTAGAATGCGACCTGACTGATCAAGAGGTTCTTCAAGTTGAACGTGTTTTAACGAATTATTTCCGCGGCCACGCAGATAGCTTCGCTGACAGCAGTTTTGATGAGTCGGATTTGATTAGTGATTTAGAGATTATTTACAGTGGTATCCTGCAAAATTTTATGAAGGTATCTCAATGAATTCGTTGAGATATTTTTTTTATTAGAGTTTATTACAATTCTTTCTCTTTCATTAATTTCTTTGGGAATGGTATAATTTAAGTTAGCATAATGAGTGAAAAATGAGAGGAGCGATTGAATGAGTTTAGGCGGTATTGCGGCAATTATTGCGGCACTCGCATTTGTTGTGTTGGTCATCTTTTTAGTGCGTGTCTTGAGTCAGGTTTCAAAAACAGTTGAAAAGGTTGAGACAACAGTAACTGAGGCGAATACAACAATCGATGTTCTTACAAAAGATGTTGATTTACTCATGCAGCAGGTGGAAGGATTACTAGTTAAAGGAAATCACTTGCTGAATGATATTAATGGGAAAGTAGAAACGATTGATCCATTGTTTACGGCGGTGGCTGATTTGAGTCAGAGTGTTTCTGATTTAAATACGACGAGTCGAAATCTTGCTGGAAAAGTTGGCGGTGTCGGAAAGAATGCGGCAAAGGCGGGTGTCGCAGGAAAAGTTGGCGCGACAACGATGAGATTCTTTAGAGATCGTAAGACAACAACGAAAACGGAGGGATAACAACATGACTAAACGTGGAAGATTTTTTGCAGGAGCCTTAATTGGTGGAACAGCAGCAGCTGTAGTAGCATTGCTATTAGCACCAAAATCGGGCAAAGAGATGCGTGAAGATTTAGCGAAGAAGACAGATGAGTGGTTAGACTTAGCTTCAGATTATACCGATGATTTTGTATCAAAAACCAGTGAAGTGGGATCTATTGTAAAAGAACGTGCTTCTGATTTGGGCGATCAAGCCAATGACTTAGCTTCAAACGTGAAGAGTAAAGTAAGTGATTCGATGGATGACATGGATGATATTACTTCTGATACGTTAGAAGATTTGAAACGCCAAAGCTCTGATTTATCTGATCGTTTCCGTAAAGCAGCCGGCGATGCCAAAGATGTTGCAGAAGATGCTTCAGAGGATATCGTGATCGATGTTAAGGAGACAAAAGAAGAGGCGAAGGAAACCGTTACTGAAGGCGCCGATGAGTTAGCAGATAAAGCCAAAGAAGTAAATGAAGAAAAACCGGCTTTCGAGGAAGTCAAAGAAGAATTAAAAGAAGAAGTCGAAAAAAATAATCCAGAATAAAAAATCTAGTCCTCAGCTTTGAGGGCTATTTTTTTATGCGGAAAGTATAAAAGTTTCTCATGAATAAATCGCTTTACAGCAGGTGTATTCATGTCCGACTTCACGAACTAGCTTTTCTACGCAAGCTACGCATACAGTTACTGCTAAACTCCGTTAAGCAGAACTAACATTTCGGCAATAAGCAAAAATATTTCTAAATTTGAGAAGCACCAGGTAGGTACCAATCAACATCAGTTCTCTTCGATCACTGTGTTTCTTGGCAATTTAGAAATATTTTGGTCTTATTGCTGAGACACACAGCGACTACTTGCAGAGCTGATGTGGAACAGTACCTACCTGGTGCTCAAAAGCTGAGCGAGTTCGTGAAGCCTTTTTTATGCAGAAAAATCGGTTTGCTTAAGAAAATCTTTCAAGAAATAGACTCATTTTAAAAGTGTTGCGTGCGCAACGCCTGTTGTTGCTGTAATCTCAAGTTACATCAAAGAATAATAGAGGAGTAACGAAAATTGGAAATAGGAAAAATTATTCGTTCAAAAAGAGAAGAATTGAAGATGACCCAACAGCAATTGGCGGATCAACTTTATGTTACAAGACAAACGATTTCAAAATGGGAGCTAGGAAAAAGTGAACCAGATGCGCTTTCAAAAAAAAGTTTGGAAAAAATTTTGGCCGTTCAATTAGTGCAGGAGTCTTCTTCAAAAGAAAATGAGGAGGAACATGTTATGAAGAAAATTCAGTGGTTTGTGGGGTTATTTTTATTTGGTATTGCTTTTTTACCATTGCGCTTTTTATGGGTTACGATACGTCGATACTGGAGGCAGCCTTGGATTCGTTTTGCTGTGATGCCAGTGCTGTTATCCTTTATACTATGGTATTTGCATTCGCTTAAGGACAATGTCTTCTATTTGTTTTTAGCAATGATTGTAGCGGCATACTTGATTACCAGTTATTACTTTTTTGGCGATCGTGAAGGAGTAAGGGATAATTAAAAAAAAGTGATCCTTATCAATTAAGATAGATAAGGATCACTCGCTTTTTTCTATAAGATAATCAACTCTTTTGATGTCTTAGTAAATGGAATGCATCCGTCTTTTGTCACATAGATGCAGTCTTCGATTCGAACGCCTACATCATCTGGTAAATAGATGCCTGGTTCAATTGAGAAGCACATACCCTCTTTAACCACTAAATCATTACCGCCTACAATTTGTGGAAATTCATGGATCGTTGTTCCGATTCCATGACCTAGGCGATGATTGAAGTATTCTCCATAACCATGGCTTTCAATGACATCACGTGCGATTTTATCAAGTTCGCCACAAGTAATACCCGGTTTTACCGCTTCTTGTGCACTTAGTTGAGCCTCTAGGACAATATTATAAATATCCTTTTGATGATCGGTTGGTTTTCCGCAGGCAACAGTTCTTGTCGCATCACTGCAGTAACCGTTAACGATCGTCCCTAAATCAAACAAGACCAATTCGTTTTCTTTACACGTATTTTTCCCTGGTGTGCCATGAGGACTAGCAGCGTTTGGTCCAGCGAGTACTTCGGTTGGGAAGGACATTTGTTTGATGCCTTTTTTCTTCAATTCATATTCGATTTCTGCCACGATCTCTTCTTCAGTAATACCTGGTTTTACGTGTCTGAAGCCAATTTCAAAAGCAAGATCCGCAGTTGAGCCAGCTTCAATCAACTGTTGGCATTCCTCTTCGGTCTTATATAATTGCAATTCTTGAACTAGCGGAGTCAAGTCAGCTGAAAAATCAGCAGCTGGGAACGCTTCGCTTAATCGCAGGTAGCGGTCTAGAACTAATTGATTTTTTTCTAACGCAATTTTTTTAGGAGAACCGTAACGTTTTTTGATTTCATCCACGATGATAGAGAACGGGTCTTGGTTGTCTAAGTAGCCCACAACATCATATTCGAAGCTGCTGGCTTTAGCATCTTCTACTTCAAGACCGGGTGCAAATAGAAAAGGGTCTTTTTCAAGTGGAATGAATAACGCTAATACACGTTCCATCGGATTGCTGTCAAAGCCTGAGAAGTAGCCGATATGGCTGGCGTCAGAAATATAGGCTAGATCGACATTGTTTTTTTGCATCCAATTTCGTAATTCTGAAACTTTTTCTTGGTTCATTAAAACTTCCTTCTTTCTTTCAGCATTATTATTATTGTAACACTGATAAATTTTATTGGAAAACGATTCTTATAAAACGCTTACAAAATTTTGAGAAAAAATGTGTAAAACGGTTGCAATCAATGAAACAACGTGCTATTATCTTTTAGAAATGTAAATGATATTTTCTGAAAACAATTTTAAAGGAGCATATCCATGGAAAAGCAAACAATTACGATTTATGATGTTGCCCGCGAAGCTAATGTTTCAATGGCGACCGTTTCTCGTGTGGTCAACGGCAACCCCAATGTGAAACCAACAACACGTAAAAAGGTGTTAGAAGTTATTGAGCGTCTCGATTATCGTCCAAACGCTGTCGCACGAGGACTAGCAAGTAAGAAAACAACGACAGTCGGTGTAATCATTCCGGATGTCAGCAATATGTTTTTCGCGTCATTAGCACGGGGAATCGACGATATTGCAACAATGTACAAGTACAATATTATTTTAGCTAACTCAGACGGCGAAGCTCAAAAAGAAGTAAATGTGCTGAACAACTTATTAGCAAAACAAGTTGACGGAGTGATTTTCATGGGTCATCGAATCACTGATGAAATCCGTGCGGAATTCTCACGTTCAAAAACACCGATCGTTTTAGCTGGTTCAATCGATCCAGATGAACAAGTCGGCAGTGTAAACATCGACTACAAAGCAGCAACGAAAGAATCAATCGACTTATTAGCAAAACATGGCAATAAGAAGATTGCCTTCATTAGTGGCGCCTTAATTGATGCCATCAATGGACAAGCTCGTATGGGCGGCTACAAAGAAGCATTAGCTGAAAATGGTTTAGACTATAACGAAGGCTTAATCTTTGAAGCACCTTACAACTTTAAAGAAGGTTTAGCATTGACTGAACGCATCTTAAATAGTGGAGCAACAGCCGCTTATGTAACCGATGATGAATTAGCGATTGGTTTATTGGATGGTTTAATCGACAAAGGCGTGAAAGTTCCTGAAGACTTTGAAATCATTACAAGCAATGACTCATTACTGACAGAAGTAGCTCGTCCACGCCTAAGCAGTGTAACACAACCGTTGTATGATATCGGTGCTGTCGCAATGCGTCTATTAACAAAAATGATGAACAAAGAAGAGATTGAACAAAAAACGATCGAATTGCCACATGGTATCTTCGAAAAGGGTTCAACAAAAGAATAATTTTAAAAAAAGCTGTGCCGATTTAGGCGCAGCTTTTTTTGTAAGTATTCTACATCGTCGAAGGATGACGTCGAGCAAAATCAAAGAAACGAAATTTATCCACTTGATGACGACTTTCAGTATATTGGAACTGGCGGGCATCGCTGGTAAAAACGCGGCTCTTTACTGAAACGATATTGATGTCATGCTGATTGAGATCAAGCAGTTCACGATCTTCATCAGTCAATGCATCAATCGTAATTTCTTTTTCAGCGAAAGAAATAGTCAATCCAAGTTGGTTTTCAAAATAGCGATAAATTGAATCTTTTGCAATTTCAGTATCTAATTCTGGTACGATAGTCGTCAGAAGTATGTCCTTGTCGAGGATTACTTTCTTTTGATCAATGGCACGCGTACGGATCAATTTCCAACAAACGGCGCCTGCTTCAAAGCCTGTCACATGGGCTGTTTTATCATCAATCACAATTTTTTTAAGACTAACAACTTCGGTACTACTTTCATAGCCATAAGAATTCTGCAATTCTTTGTAGCTGGTCAGACCTGATACAGGAAATCGCAATTGCTCCCGTTTCAAGACAAGTGACCCCTTGCCTTGGATTTTCTGAATATAACCGTTAGCCATTAAAAGAGATAAGGCTTTGCGTATCGTGTCACGAGAGACATGATAGCTTTGCCGTAGTTTGTTCTCGCTGGGTAGGAAATCTCCTGCTTCATACACACCCTTTAGAATTCCTCGCTCAATCGCCTGATAAATTACTTCATAGTTTTTCATCGTGTCCTCCTTCTATATAAGAAACTAATTTTGTATTTTGATGAACGATCATTTGTTAACTTGTCCGTATAGGTATTTTTATTATACGAATAAAGATTTAGAATGTAAAACGCTTTCTGCTGCTTTAACAAAATTAAAATGAGTAAATTTTTATTTTATAGCTAACTTGTTTGGTAACATCCAAACCTGTTTGTAGTTGCAATACCGATATTCTATGTTTAAACTTAGCTAACTCTTTTTTTAATGAGTATTTTCTCATAAAGCAAAATTCCATTAAGATGTAAGCGATTTACAAAAAAGCAAAAACCTTTTATAGTTAACTTATCAGCTGAACTTATCCATACAAGTTAAAATTATTCGGAGGGAAAAATGATGGGAAAATATGAAAAGGATTCAAAGGACCTGCTGGCAGCAATTGGCGGAAAAAAGAATATTTCCGCGGTCACCCACTGTGCTACACGAATGCGGTTTGTCTTAAATGATCCAAAAAAGGCCGATGAAGCTAAAATTGAAGAAATACCTAGTGTTAAAGGAATGTTTACCAATGCCGGTCAATTTCAAGTGATTATCGGAAATGATGTCGCCGTATTTTATAACGAGTTCGTTAAAATATCTGGAATTGAAGGAGTATCGAAAGAAGCAGCCAAATCAGCAGCAAAACAAAATCAGAATCCAGTTCAACGCGCCATTACTGTTTTAGCAGAAATTTTTACACCGTTATTACCAGCAATTATTGTCGGCGGTTTGATTTTAGGATTTCGTAATATTCTAGAAGCTGTACCGATGGGTTGGCTAGATGGTCAAACGATTGTTGAAGCTTCAACTTTTTGGAGTGGTGTTAATGGTTTCTTATGGCTCCCTGGTGAAGCAATCTTCCATTTCTTACCAGTTGGTATTACCTGGAGTATCGCTCGTAAGATGGGGGCTACGGAAATCCTTGGAATTGTGCTTGGGATTACACTGGTTTCTCCACAATTGTTAAACGCATATGCAGTGAACGGAACGACTGCTGCAGAAATTGCTAAGAACTGGACATGGGATTTCGGCTTTTTTACAGTCGATAAAATTGGTTACCAGGCGCAGGTTATTCCAGCGATGCTGGCAGGTTTCTTATTAGTTTATCTGGAGCGCTTCTTCCGCAAGCATATACCAGAAGCAGTCTCGATGATTTTTGTGCCATTTTTCTCATTGATTCCAACGATTTTAGCTGCACATATTATTTTAGGTCCAATCGGTTGGAAAATCGGGACGGCTATTTCCGCTGTCGTGAATGCAGGATTGACTTCTAGCTTCAGCTGGTTATTCGGTGGTATTTTTGGAGCACTTTATTCGCCTCTGGTCATCACAGGTTTGCATCATACCACTTTGGCGATTGATTCACAGCTGATTGCCGACTTTGGTTCAACGAATCTTTGGCCAATGATTTGTTTATCAAATATTGCTCAAGGAGCCGCTGTTTTAGCAATAGTATTTGCTCATCGCGGCAACAAAAAAGAAGAACAAGTATCGATTCCATCGGTTATTTCAGCTTGGTTAGGTGTAACTGAACCAGCAATGTTCGGGATCAATCTGAAATATACTTATCCATTTATTGCAGCTATGATCGGCAGTGGAATCGCTGGATTGTTCGTTACACTTTTCAAAGTACGAGCGCTATCGATCGGAGTCGGCGGATTGCCAGGGATTCTAGCAATTCGTCCACAGGATTATCCAATCTTTGCCATCGGTATGGTGATTGCGATCGCCGTTCCATTCTTGCTGACCTTGACTTTCCGACGCATCGGTCTATTTAATAAAATCGATCGTGTGGAAGAAGGCAATGTACCGACTTTAGGCAGCGAGACAACTAAAAAAGCTGGGGCTGTCGTTGAATTATTTGCTCCAATTGCTGGTATGCTGCACCCATTAAGCAGTGCCAAAGATCCTGTTTTTGCTGAGGGGATGATGGGACAAGGCGTTGTGATTGATCCTAGCGAAGGCAAACTATATGCGCCATTTGATGGTCAAATCAGCTTACTATTCCCAACGAAGCATGCAATCGGATTAGTCAGTACAGAAGGTACTGAAGTGTTGATCCACATCGGAATCGATACAGTACAGCTGGATGGAAAATACTTTACCAGTCATGTGAAGCAGGGTGACAGCGTCAAAAAGGGTCAGCTCTTGATGGAATTTGATGTGGAGGCGATCAAAGAGGAAGGGTATGAAGTGCAAACACCAATCATTGTGACAAATTCGACCGATTTTCAAGTGGATCCTTTGTTGGAAGAAGCAGCAGTCACAAGTAATGAAAAAATCTTAACCGCAACAGAATTATAGAAAGCTGGAGGGCGACATGAGTTTTAAAGAGAAGGTAATTTACCAGATTTATCCCAAATCATTTTTGGATACCAATCAAGATGGAGTAGGGGATCTGCCGGGAATTGAAAAAAAATTGCCATACTTAAAGCGTCTGGGTGTTGATATGGTTTGGCTAAGTCCAATCTATCCGAGCCCGCAAAATGACAATGGCTATGATGTCGCTGATTATACAGCGATCAATCCAATGTTTGGAACAATGGATGATTTTGAAAGCCTGATGGCAACCGCCAAAGATAATGGTATCGAAATCATGCTGGATATGGTCTTCAATCATGTTTCTATTGAGCATGAATGGTTTCAAAAAGCATTAGCCGGTGATCAGAAATACCAAGATTACTTTATCTTAAGAGACAAACCAACTGATTGGGTTTCTAAATTCGGCGGAAATGCTTGGGCGCCCTTTGGTGATACGGGGAAGTATTATCTGCATTTATATGATGTTACCCAAGCTGATTTGAATTGGCGAAACCCAGAAGTTCGTGAAGAGCTGTTTGAAGTTCTGCGTTTTTGGATGGATAAAGGCATTAAAGGCTTCCGCTTTGATGTAATCAATGTTATTGGTAAAGACGAAGTGTTGATTGATTGTCCAGAAAATGACGGCAAACCAGCTTATACTGATCGTCCAATTGCCCATGAATTCATTCGTATGATGAATCAAGCGACCTATGGTGAGGATGCCGAGATTGTCACAGTTGGTGAAATGAGTTTTACTACAGTGGAAGATTGTATCTTATATACAAATCCTGAGCGTGAAGAATTAAATATGACTTTCAATTTCCACCATTTAAAAGTGGATTATAAAGATGGAAAAAAATGGACGCAAATGCCGTTTGATTTTGCGCAACTGAAAGAATTGTTTCATACATGGGGAACGCAAATGAGTGAGGGGAATGGCTGGAACGCACTTTTTTGGAATAATCACGATCAGCCTCGTGCGCTAAATCGTTTCATCGATGTGGATAACTATCGAGTAGCAGGAGCTAAAATGCTCGCTAGTTCGATTCATTTAAATCGAGGAACGCCTTATATTTACATGGGAGAAGAAATCGGGATGCTTGATCCAGATTTTGATATGATGGAACAATATGTTGATGTAGAAAGTTTGAATGCTTATCAAGAGCTGTTGATTGCTGGCAAGTCCGAACAAGAAGCCTTCGAGATCGTCAAAGCTAAGTCTCGTGATAATTCTCGTACACCGATGCAGTGGGATAGCAGTGAATACGGTGGTTTTTCAAAGACTGATCCGTGGTTAGGATTAGGGAAATCTGCTGATGAAATTAATGTAGCAAAAGAACTGCAAGAAGGTTCGATTTTTACCTACTATCAACAATTGATCAAGTTGAGAAAAGACTATCCAGTGATTGCAAAAGGCAGCTACGAGGCTTTTTTACCTGAGCATCCGCAAATTTACGGTTTTGTACGCCGCCTAGAAGAACATTCACTGCTGGTGCTTAATAACTTTTTCCCAACGGAAACTACGATCAATATACCAGAAGAATTTTTGACTGGAAACATATTGATTGATAATTATGAGACGGAAGCTGTTGAAGAAGTAATCACACTGAAACCGTATCAAACAATCGCCATCTATCATTAAAAAAACGCGTGAGCAAATCTGCTCACGCGTTTTATTTCGTCAAATCAATTCGTTTATTCACTAAGTAAATCAATATACCGCATAAAGACATTGAAAGCAATTCGCCTAACCCGATAATTAACCAATTGAAGAAAAACGGTGCTTGATAAAAGAAGGTCAATTGACCTGCGACCGTAAACATGGAAAAGGCAAAAATCAACGTGGTAACGATCATTTTTTTCTTAAGGCTGGTGATTCTTTTGGTGACAGCTCGACAGATCAGTAAAACGATCAATGTAGAGATACTGCCGAAGAGCACATCGACAATCCCAAGCGGGGAAGCCAGGTTGGCGATCGCTACGCCTAAAGTTACTGCGATCGTATAGCGTTTGTTGAAGAGGGGTAAAAAATTGAACATTTCTGCCAAACGAAATTGGATTGCGCCAAAGCTTATGACAGATAAAACAATCGTGACAGCGACATACAATCCTGTCACAACGGCCATTTTAGCCGTATCCGCAGTCGTCCAGCGTTGTGCGGCACTTTTTTCAAGATGCATTTTTATCATTCTCCTTTACAAGACATTGTCTCGTTAATAACTGCGACCAAAGGATTGAAGTGCCGCAGTGCGAATTTCTCGCTATCACTTATCTTAGAGGATTTTATAAAAAATGCAAGCTATTTTAATAGCCAGCCGCCGTCAATTGGTAAAATATTTCCTTGCATGTAGCGTGTTTCTTCACTAGCTAGGAACAAGGTGGCATAGGCTACTTCCTCAGGCTTGGCCCAACGTTTAACAGGTGTTTCTTCAGCTACCCACTTAGCCATTTGTCCATCGCCAGCAAAGTCTGCTTGATTCATGGGTGTCTGAATCGCACCAGGTGCAAGGGCGTTGACATGGAGTCCTTCAGCAGCGTAATCTAATGCAAGCTGTTTAGTGAAGCCGACAATGGCATGCTTGCTAGTGGTGTAAGCAATACCACCTCCGCCAGCTACCAATCCGGCAATCGAAGCCATGTTAATCACCGTTCCTCGATTTTCCAGTAGCTCAGGTAATAATAGCTTGGTCAATATAAACATGCTTTTTAGATTGGTATCTAAAATCTTTTCCCAAAGGTCATCCTCCGTATTAGCCAAGGGCAAATAATCATCCAATACTCCAGCAGTATTCAACAAGATATCGACCTTGCCAAAAATTCCGTGACATGTTTCGATGGCTGCTTTCAAGCTATCTTTATCTCGAACATCCCCGAGGCAATAGGCAAAATGATTGGGATAACATTTTTGAATTGCTGATAAATTCAATTCTTGCTGATCAAAAGCAAAGACGCGAGCACCAGCCTTTAAAAAAGCTTGCGCTTGAGTAGTACCGATGCCTGAGGCTGCGCCAGTGACGAAAACAGTTTTATCAGTAAAATTAAAGGTCATCATTCGACGATTTTCCAGTCTTCTGCAAGAATATCACATACTGTCGGAGCAAAGCTTGAAAAGCCTTCATCAGCCGTTTTAATCAAAAAGTAAGGCGTCACTGGTGCACCATCAAACACTTCACCTTCAACTAATGTGACATATAACTCGAAACCGCCCCAGCCTTCACGAATAATTTTTGCGCCTTTTTTCAATTCAGGTAATATTTCTTCAAACGTCAATTGTTGTTCCTCCATTCAAAAAGTTCTTTCTTTTGGTAGAATACCAAAAAGCCAGTAACGTCACAAGAAGTTTAAGAGGAGAGAAAAAGACCTCTCCGAAAAAAGAGAGGTCTTAGAAATATTAATCATCTGTTTCTGTATCATCCTTGTTCTTGGCGTTGACTTTGTTACGAGTATTCCAATAGGCCTTGTAATCTTCGTCATTTCCGCCAATCCCAAATTCATAGGCATTATCTGCTGGACCATCTTTTGCCCAAAGGGAAGTAGTTTCGCCACTAGGAACTTGGTAATTTGTTCCATTATGACTGACTTTTCCAGGCTTTAGACCAGTGAAGTCAGAAACTTTAATTTGCTTCACATCATCAGACAATTCAAATTTCTCGTCTTCACCGAAAATCGTCGGGTTGACTTGATAAATTCTCGCGGCAAGATAGGCCATATAGGTCGCTGTCCGATTTCCCGCGCCATCATTCATTGGTTTGTTGTCATCACGACCGGTCCATGTTCCTAACGTAATAGTCGGTGTGGAGACAATCAGCCAGTTATCGGCATAATTATCTGTGGTACCAGTTTTACCAACCCAATCTGCAGTACTTAATGGATAGTTTACTCCACTTAAGATGGATTTGAAAGGAGTGGTGTGTTGTTCATTGATTACACTGCGCATCATATCATTCATAATCGATGCGGTTGCTTTTGAATAGACTTGAACGGGATTGTCCTTGTGCTTATAGATTTCCTTGCCGGTGCTGTCAGTAATAGAGTCAATCAAGTAGCCTTGCTGATAAACGCCATTATTCGCCAAGGTTTGGAAGCCGTTGACTTCTGTTAAAGTTGAAACGTTTGTTGTTCCTAATGGTGCGGCTTCAACACCCCAGTCATTAGAAGTTGGATAGTTCATTTTTTTCAGATAATTGTCATAAGCAAACTGGTCAGAGCCTTTATTCGTTAATAAGTCTTGATATACATGATAGGCAGTAATATTAGTTGATTCGACAAGTGCTTCTCGCGTAGTCTGGAAGGTCTTAGAACCTTTGTTTTCGGCATTCTTCAATTCCTTACCAGCATCGTCGCCATGCTGATATTTCATTGGGTAATCGGCAATACGTGACGCGCTTCCTAGTAATCCTTGGTCGATCGCAGGACCGTAAACCAATACGGGCTTGATTGAAGAGCCTGCTTGTCGTGCAGTGTCAAAAGCGTGATTATTTTGGTTTGTATTGTAATCACGACTGCCGACAAAACCATATATTCTACCTGTGCTGTTATCCATCATAACCGTTCCCGGTTCAACAGTAGCCCCTGAACCATCGTCTAAGTATTGGCCGTATTCAGCGACTCCTAATTGCATTGCGTCATAAATATTTTTATCAATCGTTGATTTTACAACCAGTCCTTGATTTTGCATTTTAACTTTGGCTTGCTCGACATAACGATTGCGAACATCGTCTTTATTATAATCAGCATCGCTGACCCCATCTTCTTTGGCCTGCTGTTTTGCCACAATGCTGATGGCTTCGTTATAGACGGTGTAATATAAGAATCCGTGTTGTTGAACCTCTACATCTTGACGTCCTTGGAAGTCTTTTGAAAGGTCATATTTTTTTGCATCTTCATATTCCTTTTTAGAGATCATCTGTTCACGGTACATATTGAACAATACATCATCTTTTCGATTCATCCCAAGGGAATAATCTTGCTTCAGATCGCCAGTATTCGTGTAAGGACTGTATACAATCGGACTTTGCGGCAGACCTGCAATAAAAGCAGATTGCGGCAGATTCAAGTCTTTTGCATGAACCCCAAAGATTCCAATCGCGGCTTCTTCAACGCCGGCAATATTTTGTCCCTTGTTATTACGACCAAAAGGTGAGACATTCAAGTAGGCTGTCAAAATTTCATCTTTACTTAAATATTTTTCCAAATCTAACGCTAAGACGATCTCATTTGCTTTCCGTTTAAAAGAAGTCTCATTAGTTAAAACCTGTTGTTTGATCAATTGCTGTGTCAGAGTAGAACCACCTGATCCAGCACCAAAGCCTACAACTTCTCCCAAAAGAGCACGTACCACAGCTTTTGGGACGACACCACGATGTTCATAGAAGTTTTCATCTTCAGTTGCGACCAGAGCTTTTTTCACCCATGGAGAAATCTCGTCAGAATTGATTTTTTCACGAATTGGATCAGCTTGGATCGTTGCTAATTCGCGATCATCTGCATAAAGCAATTTTGATGACTCTGCGATATCGCCGACTTTTTGCTTCATTTCCGATTTTGTAGGTGTCGGTGTTCCTTCTACAAGATGGGCAAAATACCCAGCACCGATTCCGACGACGAGCATGCCGCCTAAAAAGAGCACAACAACTAAGCCAAGCAGCAATGACTTGACTACTCGCAAAGAGACATTTAATGCAAAAGGCCCTCCAAGACTTGTTCTTGATTTGCTTTTGCTGCTCTTCTTCGGTTGCTTATTTACTTTTTTCTTGTGAGCCAAAAAGTCCACCTCATTAGATTCTATCATTTTAATTATCTGTTGAATTATAGCAAAGTTTTACTTCTATTAACAAGCGGATGCAATGTTTGTAATCAAAACTTCAACTAATTGTTAAGTAAAACAAAACAAACATGATTATATTGTCCGGCTTTCTTTTTACTAAGGACTCTTTTTTCTTGATCTAGAACTTCGAAGAAATCTGACGAATGGCTTTTATTTCCCTGTTATTTCGGTTAATATGGGAAAGTATAAGTCATTTAGAAATGATATGCGTAATGAGTATATGCCTAACGGTTAGTTAGCGCATCAAAAATAATTAGGAGGAAAAAACATGCATTCAGACTTTTTTCAAGAACTAAAAGCCCGTGGCTTAATTTTTCAAGTAACAGATGAAGCAGCCCTAGAAAAACAATTAAACGAAGAGTCTGTTAAACTATATATTGGCTTTGATCCAACAGCAGACAGTCTGCATATTGGTCATTTATTACCGATTTTAACGTTGCGACGTTTCCAACAAAACGGACACGTACCCATTGCTCTAGTTGGCGGCGGTACCGGAATGATCGGAGACCCTTCATTTAAAGATGCAGAGCGCCAATTAAACACCTTAGATACCGTTCAAAGCTGGTCGCAAAGTATTAAAAATCAGCTTTCGGGGATCATTGACTTCGAGAATAAAGAGAATCCAGCAATCGTTGCTAATAACTATGAATGGTTAGGCGAGTTGAAGCTGATCGACTTTTTACGTGATGTTGGTAAGAACTTTACGATCAATTACATGATGAGCAAAGAAAGTGTCAAACGCCGGATCGAATCTGGAATTTCATACACAGAGTTCGCTTACCAGCTACTACAGGCCTACGACTTCTATGAATTGAATAAACGTTACGGTTGCCTGCTACAATTAGGTGGTAGTGATCAATGGGGCAACATTACTTCTGGGATCGAATTGATCCGTCGAGAAGAAGGCAAGCAAGCATTTGGTATGACGATGCCTTTGATTACAAAAGCAGATGGCACAAAATTTGGTAAAACAGAAGGAAATGCGGTTTGGTTAGACGCAGAGAAGACCTCTCCATATGAGTTCTACCAATTCTGGATAAATACAGATGACCGTGATGCCGTAAAATTTTTGAAATACTTTACCTTCTTGAGTTTAGAAGAAATTGACGCGATCGAAAAGGAATTTACTGCAGCTCCAGAACAACGAGCAGCTCAAAAGGCCCTAGCCAAAGAAGTGACTGTTTTAGTTCACGGAGAAGAAGCATACAATCAAGCGGTGCACATTTCTGAAGCGTTATTCAGCGGTGATGTGAAAAACTTAAATGCAGCAGAAATCAAACAAGGCTTCAAAAATGTACCCAATTATCAAGTTCAAGCAGGCGATGACTTGAACTTAGTTGAGATTCTTATAACAGCAGGCATCGAAGCGTCTAAACGCCAAGCTCGCGAAGATATTAACAATGGTGCGATTTATATCAATGGCGATCGCGTACAAGATGTAGCCTACACATTAAGTGATCAAGATAAATTAGCTGATGAGTACATTGTTGTACGTCGCGGGAAGAAAAAATATTTTGTTTTGCAATTTTAGTTGTGATTAGGAAAGGGATTGTACCAATTTTGGAGCAATCCTTTTTCTATGTAGTGATGGGTAAACGTTTTAGAGGTTAGGAAAGGTGAGCATGTGGGAGCAATTTTATTAAACTCGTTAGGATTATTTGTTATTATCTTGATAGGCTATCTAACGAAACGCTTGAACCTATTAATGAAGGCAGATGGCTCGATGATCTCAAAGATTGTCGTCAACGTCACACTGCCGGCTGCGATCATTGTGAATCTGCAATATTTGGCAGTAAAAAACCAGTTACTATTGCTAATTGTTGCTGGTTTAGTATTAAATCTGGTTATGATTCTAATCGGTCACTTCTTATCGAGAAAACAAGAACAGGTAGAGCGAGAATTTTTGATGTACGGTGTTTCTGGCTACAATATTGGAAATTTCGCGATCCCCTTTGTCCAGAGCTTTATACCGCAGGCGATTCCGATTCTATCCTTTTTTGATATTGGCAATAGTGTTATGCTGGCTGGCGGCTCGAATGTAGTAATCGAAGGCATCAGTGGCAGCGATGAAGAACGTCCGAGCGTAAAAAAAGTTCTCGGAAGATTGTTTCGATCGGTGCCGTTTCTTTGTTACTTGATCATGCTGTCCTTGCGAATTCTAGAGCTTGATTTACCAGAAGCATTTTTTCAAATTGCGCAGCCAATTGCTGATGCCAATACATTTTTGTCGATGTTTATGATAGGCTTGTTTTTGGAACTTCGTTTGCCGAAAAAGGATTTAGCATTAGTTGGACGTGTGTTAGCAATCAAATATGGTGCGGGCCTATTGCTGGTGGCTTTTTTTATGCTGTTACCGTTTCCGGCAATGATCAAAATTGTTTTATGTCTTGTTTCAGTCGGACCGATTCCGACATTTGGCGTGATCAACAGTGTAGCTGCAGGAATGCGTGCAGAAGTGGTGGGGTTCACTTCTTCGCTTAGTTTCTTGATCAGTTTGCCGTTAATGACGAGTTTGTTGATATTCCTATAAATAGAAAATTTGGAGGTTTTTATGTTAATTGGTTCTCATGTAAGTATGAAGGGAAAAGAAATGCTACTAGGGGCGGCACAAGAGGCAGCTAGCTATGAAGCATCAACATTTATGATTTATAGCGGTGCACCGCAAAATACTCGCCGCAAGCCAGTTGATGAGATGAATATTCCAGCTGGAGAAGAATTTATGAAGGAGCATGGCTTGTCGAACATTGTCATGCATGCGCCGTATATCATTAACCTTGGAAATACCAAAAAGCCTGAGATGTTTCCTTTTGCAGTACAATTTTTACGCGATGAAATTATGCGAGCAGAAGCACTGGGAGCGATGCAGATTACGTTACATCCAGGAGCTCACGTTGGTGCAGGAGAAAAAGCTGGCTTAGATCAAATCATTAAAGGACTAAATGAAGTACTGACTAAAAATCAGCGAGCTCAAATTGCTTTAGAGACAATGGCTGGCAAAGGAACGGAGTTAGGTAAAACTTTTGAAGAGTTGGCTTATATCATTGATGGGGTCTCATTAAATGAAAAGCTTTCAGTGACTTTTGATACCTGTCATACAAATGATGCAGGATACAATGTCAAAGAAGATTTTGATGGCGTATTAGAGGAATTTGATCGTGTGATCGGTTTGGAACGTTTAAAAGTCGTTCATGTGAATGATTCGAAAAATCCAATGGGCTCTCATAAGGATCGTCATGCAAATATTGGTTTTGGTACAATTGGCTTTGACACCTTGAATACCATTGTTCATCATGAAAAGTTGAAAGACTTACCAAAAATCTTGGAAACACCTTATGTGGGAGAAGACAAAAAGAACCAAAAACCACCGTATGGTTTCGAGATCGCTATGTTGAAATCGCAACAGTTCGATCCAGATTTATTAGCAAAAATTCAAGCGCAATAAAAACATACTAAGATTAGAGGGACGAATCAGTGACGGCTGATTCGTCCCTCTATCTTTTCTTTTTGGATTATAGTGAGAAGTGAGAGAAAGCTCGGACATAACCTCATGGGCGGCGTATAAGCCCGCATTTAAAAACGAGCTTCTTCACTTACATTCTTGAATCAGGTTTAAGTATGTTGGGGCTTCGAGCCCGTGTATAGGAAATTGGAATCGGAATGAGTAGTGAAGAACTTTCTAAAACAGAAAGAAGGATTTGTATGGCAACGATTGTCGCACTAGATGTTTCAAAAGGAAAAAGTTTTTATGTGATGTATCAAGAAATGACGTGTCTTTATGAAGGTGAAATCACGCATACCAAAAGCGGTTTTCAAGAATTACATGCTCTTATTAAGAATTTACCTGAAGTGCCGGAAATTGTCTTTGAATCGACAGGTATTTACTCTCGACCAGTAGAAACTTTTTGTCAAAAGAATCAGTTGATTTATTATGTTTTAAATCCACTTCAAGCCAAACAACAGATGGAAAAGGAATCTTTGAGAAAATGGAAGACCGATAAACGGGATGCGCATCGATTAGCACAAACTCATTGGAATAATTCAAGGACGAAGTCTGTTTCAGCTGAACCTCTCTATAAAGAACTTAGAGACCTTTCAAGATTCTATCAAGAAATCATGGATGAAATCGGACGTATGCGCATGCATTTGCACAACGCCATCCAACTAACCTTTCCTGAACTGGAACAAGTCTTGTCTAACAGGCTTACGCCATATGGGTTGACGATGATCGCTCAATACCCTCATCCATCATTCGTACTGAAACAATCTAGGACAATCATTAAAAATCGTCTAATGGCCTCTACCGCAAAGAAAATCTCAGAGAATCGTGCAAGAAACAAAGCAGATGAACTGATTGCTTATGCCAAAGATTCCTATCCAGCTGTTTCTGAAACGGCGATACCCGTCGCAAAAACACGCTATTATGCGGAGCAGCTCCAAGCTCTTTTAAATCAGAAAGAACGCTTAGCGAACCAAATGATTGAAACAGCCAAACAGTTGGAAGAATTTTCAGTGATCGCTAGTTTTCCTGGCATTGGTGAACTCAGTGCTGCCCAGTTCATTGGTGAGCTAGGAGACCTTCGACGGTTTTCTGATCCCAGAAAGGCCAACGCTTATATTGGTATTGACATAAGGCGCTATCAATCTGGAAACTATTTAGCACAAGACCACATCAATAAACGTGGAAATCCAAAGGGTCGAAAAATTCTCTTTTTTATTGTCAAGAATATGATAAAAGCACAACACGCTGCTCCAAATCACATTGTCGATTACTATTACAAATTAAAAAAGCAACCCCTCCCGAAAAAAGAAAAGGTTGCCATCGTAGCTTGTATGAACAAGCTGCTAAAGTGTCTCCATGCCATGATTAGGAATGGGACAAAGTACGATTACTCGTACACGGTCTCAACGGACCATTAATATAGGGTAATTATACCACGATTTTCCCTCCTTTAAAAAAAAGCAAAGTGAGGGCTATTTGATGTGGGTAAAAATAAATAGAGGCTCTTCTTCGTTTCTCTTGACTAATCGTAGGAAAGAGGTTGTGACAGAAGTGGTCAGCTTCAAGAAATAAGAAGGAATTTCCGAAAATTGTTTCTCAAATTTTTGTGAAATTTCGGCTTATTTCCGTAGAAGTTACTTCTGGAACACCGTTTATTCGGAAAAAGAAGCTATGACAAGTCTTTTGTCACAGCTCCTTTAAGCTTATTCTCTAACTTGTCCATCGCCATAAATAATGTATTTACTGGAAGTTAATTGCTCCAATCCCATAGGCCCGCGAGCATGCAATTTTTGAGTAGAAATGCCAATCTCCGCACCAAAACCAAATTTGAAACCATCTGTGAAACGAGTCGAGGCATTGATGTAGACGGCTGCCGCATCAACTTCTTTCAAAAATTTTTGTCCGTTCTGATAATTATCCGTCACGATTGCCTCGGAATGCTTGGAATTATAATGATTGATGTGCTCAATGGCTTCTTCGATAGAAGCAACAACTTTGATTGCCAAAATATAATCCAAAAATTCTGTTGACCAATCTGCTTCGGTTGCTAGATCCGCTTGTTTCAAATGCTTTAGCGCCTGCGCATTTCCGCGTAGAGTAACCAGTGATGTTAGTTCTTTTTCTATCAGAGGTAAGAACTCTGCCGCGATTTCCTCGTGAACGAGTAACGTTTCGATCGCATTACAAACAGAGGGACGTTGAACTTTAGCGTTTTTTACAATGTTTAGTGCCATGTCCAATTGTGCGGCAGAATCAACATAAACGTGATTGTTACCAGTTCCCGTTTCGATCACTGGCACCGTCGCGTTGCTTTTCACGCGTTGGATTAAACCTGCACCACCACGGGGAATTAACACATCTAAATAGTCGTTTAGGCGCATCATCTCATTTGCGACATCATGTGAAATGTCGCTGACAAACTGAATCATAGCGGGATTCAACTGACAGTTGCATAATGTCTTTTGCAGAAGCTCCACCAAGGCTTGATTTGAATGGAAGGCTTCTTTGCCGCCACGTAAGATGACCGCATTTCCTGATTTGAAACATAAACTAGCCGCATCGGTCGTCACGTTTGGCCGAGACTCAAAGATGATTCCGATCACACCTAAAGGGACGCGTTGTTGACCAATCATCAATTGATCCTCTGTCCGCCACATTTTCTCTACGACACCAATTGGATCAGGCAAGGCTGCTACCTGGCGGATACCTTCAGCCATTTCCTTGATTCTTTCATCGGTTAAACGTAAACGATCAATCATTGGATCAGAAATCCCGTTATCCTTTGCTCGGCACAGATCTTGTTGATTTGCAGTCAAAATAACCGCGGTATTGTTTTCCAAATCTTCAGCCATCTGCAGCAAGCAGTCATCTTTTTGAGTAGTTTCCAGCTGCCCCAATTGTTGCGCAGCGGAGCGGCTCTGCTGCCCTAAGGTATTTATCAAGTTATCCATGTTTTTCCTCCTTAAATAATGTTCCGACATCTACTCCAGCTAAAATATCAAAAATTATTCTGGGAGGTTTCCCATTGGCTAAAACCATGGCACTTTTTGCTTCTAGAATTCGTTGAGCTGCTTTCAATTTGCTGACCATACCGCCAGTGCCAAAGCGGCTGCCTTCACCGCCTGCCTGATTCATCAATGTTTGATTGATGGTCGAAATAGTCGAGTATAAAATCGCTTGTTTATTTGTTGCGGGATTGTCTGAATAAAACCCGTCAATGTCACTTAACATAATAAGCACATCTGCTTCCATTAACTGTGCAACGATTGCGGAAAGCTCATCATTGTCTCCGAACTTTCTTGTATGATCCATTTCGTCTACCGCGACGGTATCATTCTCGTTAATAATCGGAACGATTCCCATTGAAATGAGCTGTTCTAGTGTATTGATTACATTTTTACGACTTTCAGGAAAATCTACTACATCTCGTGTTAGGAGAACTTGAGCGGTTTGTTGACTATACACTAAGAAACGTTGGTTGTAGATATGCATTAATTCTGATTGACCAACGGCTGCAACCGCTTGCTGAACAGGGATCTCCTGCGGCCGTTCGGGGATTCCAAGTTTGTCCATTCCAACGCCAATCGCGCCAGAAGAGACCAGTATTATTTCTTTGCCTTGATTTCGAAGGTCAGTTAATACGAATGCTAATTGATCAATTCCAGCGAAATTGATCTTGCCATTTGGATGGATCAAGGAGCTTGTCCCGATCTTCACCACGATCCGATTGACGGATCTTAAAAAATCTCTCATGCTTCCACCTCTTCACTTAGCCACCAGCGAGGAAGATATTGTTTTGCATTTTAGCATATTCTAATCAATATTTCATTAAATGTTTAAAATTTACTGGAAATTTTTTTGGATTATGAAAATTTATTTCAGTTACTAGCTGCAAAACTATCTGCTAAGATATTGTTAAAAGGGAAAAACTTTCTTTTTCAAGGCTAATTAGTAAGATTAGACTAAAAATCTTGTGTATTGATTTTAAGTTTCTTAAAACGGCTTTTCTTTTAGGGTATCTTTTAGTAAAATATACGAGAATGTGTCAGGAAAGGAGCGGTGAAAATGGTATCAACTGGAATTGTAGTATTGATCGCAGTAATCGCTGCACTATTAGGTGCTGTCGGCGGTTTCTTCTTAGCCCGTAAATATATGCAAGACTATTTTAAAAAGAATCCTCCGATCAACGAGGATATGTTACGTCAAATGATGATGTCAATGGGACAAAAGCCTTCAGAAAAGAAAGTTCGTCAAATGATGCAGCAAATGAAAAATCAACAATAATGATGAAAGGACAATCGTCTCAGGATGGTTGCCCTTCTTTTTTGGTAGTTGCACTTTTCGAGTATGATAGCGTTTGAGATGAAATCAATTTGTTAAAGCAGATAAAATTACACGAAGTTTAGTTAGATCGTAAGTGTGATGAGAACCAAACTAATTTTCTCGTCTCTTAAAAAAAATAATCCTTATTACTGACTTAGCTGCGAATTTGTAAAACTGACAATTAGTAAGCAGATTTGTCGACATAATAAATTTGGGGTTGTAAAGTAAAGGCGTATGGGAGGAATGTCTGAATGTATGATGTAATAGTTATCGGTGCGGGCCCAGCTGGGATGACCGCTGCCTTATATGCTTCACGCTCGAATCTAAAGGTGCTTTTGATTGAACGGGGGGCGCCAGGCGGACAAATGAACAATACCGCTGAAGTAGAAAATTATCCAGGCTTCGAGTCAATCATGGGTCCAGAGCTTGCGATGAAAATGTATGATGGAGTCACAAAATTTGGCACGGAAAATGCCTATGGAATCGTTCAAGATATCGTTGATCACGGTGACTACAAGGAAGTTATCACTGAAGATAAAAGCTATCAAACCAAAACGATCATTATTGCTACAGGGTGTGTCCATCGTAAATTAGGCGTGCCAGGTGAAGAATCTTTTGCAGGACGCGGAGTCTCTTATTGTGCTGTATGTGATGGTGCTTTTTTCCGTAATAAACGCTTGATTGTTGTTGGCGGAGGAGATTCAGCGGTAGAAGAAGCGATTTATTTAACACGTTTTGCTTCTGAAGTCGTGATCGTTCATCGTCGTGATGAATTACGCGCACAAAAAATTATTCAAGATCGTGCCTTTGCAAATGAAAAAATTTCATTTATTTGGGACAGTGTTGTGGATGAAATCGTCGGTAACGAAATGGTCGTAACAGGCGCACAAATACGCAATGTAAAAACTGATGACGTTCATTTAGAACCAGTAGATGGTGCTTTTATTTATGTTGGTTTAGAACCATTGACTGAGCCATTTAAAAATAGTGGTATCACGAATGCTGCAGGCTGGATTGAGACAGATCAAGAAATGAAAACTAAAATTCCAGGTGTTTTTGCAATTGGAGATGCCCGTGAAAAAGATCTACGTCAAATAACGACCGCTGTCGGTGAAGGCGGGATCGCAGGCCAACAAGTCTATAAGTATATCGAAGCACAAAATTAATAAGTAAAAGGTAAGAGAATCTGATCATTGGTTAGATTTTCTTGCCTTTTTTTTATAAAAAACATTGGATTTGAAAAAATGCTACAATTGATTGAGACGATTTTGCTGCTTTTCTGCAAGGTATTAAGCCTCATGTAATTAACCAAAACAATAAGGAGGGAACCAATTGTCAGCTATCAAACTACGAGCGTACCAGCAGCGAGTCATCGATCAATTAGCTAGTTATTTGGATAATGACAGTATCCATATTGTTGCTCCGCCGGGATCAGGGAAGACGATTTTAGGAATGACGCTTGTTGAGAAGATTCAGCGAAAAACATTGATCCTTGTTCCTTCAATCCTGTTGAAAAAGCAGTGGATTGAAGTGATTCAGCATTACTATCCGCAATGGGAAATTTCCGAGGAACTGCTTCAACCTGCAAATATAACAGTTACTACGTATCAATACTTGTACAGTAAGAGGAAAGAATTAGACAATCACTTTACTGAACATGGGATTGGTTTTCTAGTGCTGGACGAATCCCACCACTTAAAGAAAAACTGGTCAGATTTGCTGCTGGACTTAAAAGAAAAAGCTACTGAGCTGCAAACGTTAGCCTTAACGGCAACACCTCCTTTTGACGCGAATCAAAAAGAATGGGGCAACTATATTCGGCTGACCGGTGCTATCGATGAAGAAATTACTGTCTCCGAATTGATTAACGAGGCGGTTCTTGCTCCATATCAAGACTATGTTTACTTAGCACCAGTCACGAAGGAATCACAGAAACAATTTACCGAATTCTTAAATGAGCAAAATCAAATCGTATCGCATCTTTGCAGTCAACCAGAAGTGACGGATTACCTCTTGGCTCAAGAATTCATTCAGCAGCCGTTAAATCAAACAGAATTTATCTATCAGAATTTTGACAGCTATTTAAGCTGTTTACTTTATTTGAATGAACAGCAGTATCAGTTCAGCGACGATCATTGGCAGGTTCTGGGTATAAAACGAAATAAAATAAAAATTCCGCAGCAAACAAGAAAAAGTATTATTGATTTGTATCAGTATCTTTTTCAAGTTGTTCCACAATTGGAAATATTTCGCTATCTTTCAAAGAAGGGCTGGTTATATGAGGACAAGCTCCGACTTTTTCCAGATTTCGAAATAAACAATCAAGCAAATATACCGTTAATGAAAGAGGCCATCGAGCATATTGTGGTAAAGGAGGAAAGCTATCTAGGGAATGAACTGCGGTGTGTACTGCTGTTTGATTATATCAAGCAGGAGGTTTTAGCCGGAAAAGAGGACTATTTAGAGTATGGTGTTGCGCCTGCCTTCTTATCATTGAAGGAACTGATTCGGCCTGAAACATCTCTGGCTGTCGTTTGCGGCGAATTTCTGATTGTCAGTCAAAAAATATTTCAAACTCATTTTCAAACTTACGCAGAATTTCGCAGAGAGAAAAAGCTGGCTGGTTATATCTACTTAGCGATGACGGATAAAAATCGCAGTGAGCTGTTAGCGTTGACTACGCAGCTTTTGGATTCAAGCGAGATCAATCTATTGATCGGGACGGTCAGCTTGTTAGGCGAGGGCTGGAATTGTCCCGCCGTTAACACGATTATTATGGGAAATGCGGCCGGCTCGTATGTTCAAACTCAACAGATTCGCGGTAGAGGATTGCGGTGTTCCGGGGATGAGAAGCTGACCAATATCTGGCATATTGCTTCGATTTATCCGAATATTCCAGTGACAGAGCAGCCGCTTTTTGCTGCTATTTTGAAGCGTTTATCATTTATCGAAGGCTTGAATCTGATGGATGAACCTGTGATCTCAACTGGCAGAGAACGGTTTGAATTACCTGATATCCTAGATCTGAGGACAATCGCCGGCTATACTCAAAATAATCTTTATCGCGCGAAAGAACGGAAGCAGCATTTTATGCTTTGGGAGACGGCTTTAAAGCAGGGGACCCATTTGGCAATGCCTCTGTTCATTCGAAGCCGGCCTAAAGAAACAGAAGTACATTTAGAGTCGAATGCCTTTAAACTTGATAATGTGGATCAGCTCAATCTTATTCAAGCATTCCTGCAAGGAGCGTTAAATATCTACTTTAAGGAAAGAAAAAGGAAAAAGCATTGGCATAAGGCTTGTCAGGTTCGTCAGAAACTAGTTCAAACGCTCTATCAGTTACTGCTAAATGAGGGTGTACTCTCAGAAAGCATCCCATTAGTCATTGATTGGAATAATCATTCTTTTTCTTGTGAAATTGTCGCGAGTTATCATCAGGAAAAACTTTTCAATGAGCTGATTTGTGAGTTATTAGGAGAGATTCATTCACCACGATATCTGCTAAAAATTAAACAGGATTATTTTGTGATACCTGGTCGTTATAGCAAAAATAAAAAAGCGGTGCTAATTTTTTTGACCGCAATTAAACAACAAGGATTAACGGCCGACTTTTTTTATACGAAGAATATTTCTGGACGTAAACAGCTGATTAAGGCACGATTGAATTCACTACAAGCTTCCGATACGCTGGATATTAACGAACGAAAAATTTGGCAATAATAACTTGAAATTACTATGGCAGTCAGGATCACTGTATTAAATCAGGTCGGATCTTCATTTATGTAAAAAATAGCGCGACTTTTTATTGCATGTTGAATAAGATACAAGTTTGCTTTGCTGAATATAACAGTAATGGTATACTTAAATGGTAAGAAAAATTTTGAAAGAGGTGCGTTTCATGTCTTGGGAACAAGTTTATGAACAATGGATTGATTCAGATAAATTAGATGAAAAAATGCGTAAAGAATTACAAGACTTAGGCAAAGACCCAGAGTTGAAAAAAGATGCGTTTTATAAACAACTAGAATTTGGAACAGCAGGCATGCGAGGTGTCTTAGGTCCTGGTGTCAATCGAATGAATATTTTCACTATTCGTCAAGCAACTGAAGGCTTGGCTCGTTTCATGGATACGCAAGATCCCGAAACGAAACGTCGCGGTGTGGCGATTGCTTATGATTCACGCCACATGTCACCAGAATTTGCAATGGAAGCCGCTAAAACATTAGCAAAGCATGATATTCCTTCCTTTGTATTTGAGAGCTTACGCCCCACACCAGAATTATCGTTTGCCGTTCGTTTTGAAAATGCCTTCACCGGCATTATGATCACGGCATCCCACAATCCAGCTGAATATAATGGCTACAAAGTTTACGGCGAAGATGGTGGACAAATGCCGCCAGAAGATGCAGATGCATTGACAAAATTTGTTCGTGACGTAGAAAATCCATTAGAAGTTGAAGTGCTATCTGATGATGAAGTTGAACACAGCGGTTTAATCAATATTATTGGTGATGAAGTCGATTCAGAGTATTTGAGAGAAATCAAATCGGTGACCATCAATCAAGAACTGATCAATGAAATGGGTAAAGAGTTAAAATTGGTTTACACACCATTACATGGAACAGGGAAAATGCTAGGTGAAAAGGCTCTAAAACAAGCTGGTTTCGAAAAATTTGTTTTAGTTCCTGAACAAGCAATCGCTGATCCAAATTTCTCAACAGTTAAATCACCAAATCCTGAAGAACACTCTGCCTTTGAATATGCGATCAAGCTAGGTGAGCAAGAAGGAGCAGACCTATTAATTGCGACGGACCCTGATGCTGATCGTCTTGGCGCGGCTGTTCGTTTGCCAGATGGACGATATGAAGTGTTGACTGGAAATCAAATCGGGGCTATCATGATTCGTTACATCTTGGAAGCTCATAAGCAAGCAGGAACTTTACCAGACAATGCAGTCGTACTTAAATCAATCGTATCAAGTGAATTAGCAACAACGATCGCAGATGCCTACAATGTAAAAATGGTTGATGTTTTAACCGGCTTTAAATTTATTGCTGAAAAAATCCAACAATATGAAGATGACCATTCACAAACCTTTATGTTTGGTTTTGAAGAAAGCTATGGCTATTTGATTAAATCCTTTGTACGTGACAAAGATGCGATCCAAGCGTTAGTCTTGTTAGCAGAAGTGGCCGCTTACTACAAAAAACAAGGCAAGACGCTATACGATGGCTTGCAAGATATTTTTGAAGAGTATGGCTACTATGCTGAAAAAACTATCTCAGTGACCTTGAGCGGTGCTGAAGGGGCCGAACAGATCAAAACGATCATGGGCAATCTGCGTAACGAAGCACCAAAAGCTTTTGCGGATGTTGCAGTAACAATGACAGAAGATTTCAAAACTTCGAAATCAATTGATGCCAATGGGGATGAAACAGCGATCGACATGCCTGCTTCAGATGTATTAAAATACACCTTAGCGGATGAAACGTGGATTGCCGTTCGTCCTTCTGGAACAGAACCAAAAATCAAATTCTACATCGGCGTAAAAGGAAATTCTCATGAAGCTGCTGCAGAGAAAATTGCTACGTACGAAGCAGCCATCCGTAAAATCGCCGAATAGAGTAAATGAGGGCTATAAATGAAGGAACACGAAGAAGTTCAAGCGGTCAGTCAATTTTTTAAAATTTTGAGTGATCCTACACGGTTGAAAATATTAATGTTTTTAAAGGATGGAGAGCGCAATGTTTCGTCGATCAGTGATACATTGGGGATGGAGCAATCAGCGGTTTCTCATCAATTAAAATTATTACGTGATAACCGTTTAGTCAAAGCGCGTCGTGATGGAAAGGCCATGCTTTATAGTTTAGATGATCAGCATGTCCTGGATGTTTTAGAGCAGACCTTTCGCCACGTTACGCATCAATAAAAAAGAGCTTTTCCAAATTTTTTGGAAAAGCTCTTTTTTTTTACAGAAATTTTGTTATACTGATAGCTAACTATTAGAATACGATGAAATTACTTTTAATATGAATGTAATTTAACGGAGGCGGATTATGGAAAAAGCAGTCAAGGTAGGTCTATTAGGTTTAGGTGTAGTTGGTACCGGTGTCCTAGAAATTTTGGCAGATCACAAAGATAAAATCGAAAAAAGTATTGGCGGCCCCTTGGTTGTAACAAAAGCCTTGATCCGTCCAGAAGAAGATAAATCTGCTTTAGCAGAAAAATATCAATTGGAATTGGTTACTGAATTGGACGCAATTTTAAATGATCCAGAGATTGCTATTGTAGTAGAAGTGATGGGACGGATCGAACCAGCCAAGACTTTTATCAAAAAAGCACTTATGGCTGGTAAAAATGTTGTCACAGCGAATAAGGATTTATTAGCACAGCACGGGACTGAGTTAGTTAATCTGGCGCGTGAGCAGCAGCGAAATTTGTATTATGAAGCTAGCGTTGCTGGTGGTATTCCGATCTTACGAACGATCGCTAACAGCTTAGCAGCAGATGATATTACCGAAGTTCTCGGAATCGTCAATGGAACAACCAATTATATGCTGACTAAGATGGTTCAAGAGCATCGAACATATGATGAGACCTTAAAAGAAGCCCAAGAACTAGGCTTTGCGGAAAGTGATCCAACCAATGATGTGGACGGGATCGATGCCGCATATAAAATGGTTATTCTAAGCAAGTTTGCTTTTGGAATGTCGATCACAATGGATCAAGTCAAGATCAAAGGTATTCGGGGATTGGCAGCAGAGGATGTGTCGATTGCCGATCAGCTAGGCTACACCGTGAAATTAATCGGCTCGACCATCAAAAATGACGATACGATTTCGGTGGAGGTTGGTCCGGTCTTAGTGCCGCATGAACACCCGCTGGCTTCAATCCATAATGAAATGAACGCTGTTTTTGTTAAAAGTTCAGGAATTGGCGAATCAATGTATTACGGTCCTGGAGCTGGTGCACGACCAACGGCTACAAGCATTGTGGCGGATCTAATGACGATCGTGAATAAGATGAAGAAAAATACCGTTGGTCATCGCTTTACTGGCTATACTCAACCAACTAAAATTACTTCACCAGATGAAAACATCAGCAAGTACTTCTTATCATTAGAAATGCCTGACGAGCCTGGTCAATTTTTGAAGCTGGCTGAGATCATGACTGAAACAAAAGTAGGGTTCGAACAAGTTGTCCAAGAAAAAGGCGATGGTGAAAATGCTCGTGTAGTCTTGATTACACACGAGACATCAGAAACGAAGATGGGAACAATTCAACAGGAAATCAAAGAAAAAACGAGTTACAAATTACTGTCATTGATGAAAGTTATGGGGGAATAAACATGTACGAAGGTTTATTGAAACAATATAAAGAGTATTTGCCAATCACTGATAAGACGCCTCAGATCGCATTGGCTGAAGGAAATACACCACTGATTCCTTTGAAAAATCTATCAAAAGAATTAGGGATCACGCTTTATGGGAAATATGAAGGCTTAAATCCGACAGGTTCTTTTAAGGATCGAGGAATGGTGATGGCTGTGGCTAAAGCCGTGGAAGATGGTGCAAAAGCAATCATTTGTGCCTCAACTGGTAATACGAGTGCCGCCGCCGCTGCCTATGCAACACGTGCAGGCATCAAGGCGTATGTTGTGATTCCAGATGGGAAGATCGCAATGGGTAAATTGGCTCAAGCGATTGCTTATGGAGCAGATATTATTTCGATCCCCGGAAACTTTGATGAAGCCCTTAAAGCAGTTCGTGATATTGCGGAAACAGAAGCGGTTGCTTTAGTGAATTCAGTTAATCCTTATCGTTTAGAAGGACAAAAAACAGCGGCGTTTGAAATTTGCGAACAATTGGAAAAAGCGCCAGATGTATTGGCAATTCCTGTTGGGAACGCCGGAAATATTTCTGCCTATTGGAAAGGCTTCAAAGAATGGCATGAGAAAAAAGGCACAGAATTGCCACGGATGCACGGTTTCGAAGCAGAGGGTGCGGCGGCAATCGTTCAAGGAAAAATCATTGAACAACCAGAAACAGTAGCAACAGCGATTCGGATCGGTAATCCTGCTAGCTGGAAATTAGCCGAAGCGGCTCGCGATGAATCAAGTGGCTACATTGATTCTGTAACAGATGAAGAAATCTTAAATGCATATCGCAAAGTGGCTTCTCAAGAAGGTGTTTTTGTTGAACCAGGTTCAGCAGCATCATTGGCTGGTGTAATTCAGCATGTGGAAAATGGTCGGATCAAGCCAGGTGAAACCGTCGTAACGGTCTTTACTGGAAATGGGTTAAAAGATCCTGATACAGCGATCAACGAAACAGACATCAAAATCAATAAGATGAGTGATTTGGAGGATATGCGCCGACACTTACGTGAAGGAGTGGCTGCTCTATGAAAATCCGCGTCCCAGCAACCAGCGCCAATTTAGGGCCCGGCTTTGATTCGTGTGGGATCGCGTTGTCTCAATATTTGACGATCGATATCGGTCCGGAAACTAAAAGATGGCAGATCAAGCATCAGTTGGGCAGCAGCATCCCTTCGGATGAAAAAAATCTATTGATTCAAACGGCATTAGATTTGGCACCTAATTTGAAACCGCATGAACTCACGATGACTTCAGACATTCCAATCGCTCGTGGATTAGGCAGCAGCTCTTCTGTTGTCGTAGCGGGAATTGAATTGGCCAATCGTTTAGGAAATCTAGGAATGACGCCACAGCAGAAAGTGACCTACGCAACCAAGATCGAAGGCCATCCTGATAACGTGGCCCCAGCAATCTGTGGAGATTTTGTGGTAGCGAGCTATAATAACAATGAAGTGAATTTTGTGAAGCACACGTTTCCTGATTGCGATGTGATTGCTTTTATTCCTGATCATGAGTTGCTGACTTCAGAAAGTCGTTCGGTTTTACCAAAAGAGTTATCCTATCAGGATGCGGTCAAAGCCAGCTCGATTGGCAACGTAATGATTGCGGCAGTTTTGAATGGTAATTTGCCGCTAGCTGGGAAAATGATGGAAAAAGATATCTTACACGAAAGTCATCGCCAGCACCTTGTTCCGCATTTGAAAAAAATTCGAGAATTTTGCAAAGCTTATGGCGGTTATGGCAGCTTTTTAAGTGGCGCAGGTCCAACTGTTTTAGTATTGACCCCGCCTGAAAATACTGAAAAATTAGTCACGGCCTTGAAAGCCTTCGATCATGAAGCGTTGATTGATGTGCTTTCTGTTGAAAAAGAGGGCGTCCAAATATTTTAATTGCGTAGAAGAGAAGAGTACAACGAATCGGACTTGACAGAGAGCTTCGGTAATTGAGAAGAAGCAGCAGCGATTTGTTAGAAGATGGCCTCGGAGCAATTGTCAGTGAGACACGGGAATGCCCGTTACAGCAGTTCGCAGCAATGCGACTAAAGATCAGTCTTGTGAGAGACTGATAAATTAAGGTGGTACCACGGCACTCCCGTCCTTTCAACTATGAAAAGATGGGAGTGTTTTTATATTACGAAAACAATTGAAAATGACAGGTATGAGAAAAATTATGAGCAACAATCGTGTTAAAAAAAATGATAGTAGGAGGAACAATCATGGAATTTGAAACAAAATGTTTACATGCGGGGTATCAGCCGGAAAATGGAGAACCACGAGTATTACCGATCGTTCAAAGTACGACCTATGCTTATGACTCGACGGATGAGATTGGAAAACTATTTGATTTGGAAGCAGCGGGGTATTTTTATACACGTCTGGCAAATCCAACGACTGGTGCAGTAGAAGAGAAAATCGCGGCACTAGAAGGCGGTGTAGGAGCATTGTGTACATCATCCGGGCAAGCAGCCACCTTTTATGCAGTGCTGAATATTTTAGAGGCTGGAGATCACATGATTTCTTCTAGCTATATTTATGGCGGGACCTACAATCTGTTTGCTCATACCCTTAGAAAAATGGGAATTGAAGTGACATTTGTTGATCAAGATGCCTCAAAAGAGGAATTGTTGAACGCGGCGAAACCAAATACGAAAGCTATTTTTGGCGAAACAATCGCTAATCCCGCGGTGAAAGTGTTAGATCAGGAAAAATTTGCATCTGTAGCAAAAGAGTTGGATATTCCTTTTCTTATCGATAATACGTTTGCGACTCCATACTTTTGTCGGCCATTCGAGTTTGGCGCAGATATCGTGATTCATAGTACGACCAAGTATTTAGATGGTCATGCAGTGCAGACAGGTGGTGTCATCGTTGATGGCGGGAAATTTAATTGGAATAATGGCAAATTTCCTCAGCTGTCAGAGCCTGACGAAACGTATCATGGCATCGTTTATACAGAGAAATTTGGCCAAGCGGCGTATATCACCAAAGCACGTGTGCAATTAATGCGAGATTTAGGGGCTACACCTTCCCCGCAAAATTCATTCTTGCTTAATTTGGGGATGGAGACATTACCGGTTCGGATGGATCGCCATTTTGAAAATGCAGTGACAATAGCGAAATACTTAACTGAGCAAAAAGCGATCAAACACGTGTATTATCCTGGCTTAGAAAGTGATGAAAACTACAATTTAGCGCAAAAATATGTGCCAAATGGCCTTTGCGGTGTCATTTCTGTTGAATTCGCAGAAGGAAAAGAACAGGCGGCCAAGTGGTTAGACGCATTGGAACTTGTTTCATTAGAAGTTCACGTGGCGGATATTCGTACGTGTGCGTTGCATCCTGCAACCTCGACGCACCGCCAACTGACTGATGAAGAGCTGCAGCAGGCAGGAATTTCACCAGGGCTAGTTCGTTTATCTTGCGGAATTGAAAATGTGAACGATCTCCTTGCTGATTTGCAACAGGCCTTTGATAAATTGGAGGGATAACTCATGCCGATTCGCTTAGAGACTGATTTTCCGGCAAAGTCTGTTTTAGAATCTGAAGATATTTTTGCGATTGATAATTCACGTGCGGAGCAACAGGATATTCGACCGCTAAAACTATTGATTTTAAATTTGATGCCGAATAAAATCGACACAGAAATTCATCTGCTGCGTTTGATTAGCCAAAGTCCTTTGCAGATTGATGTAGATTTCTTAAAAGTAGCTAGCCATGAGCATAAGCATACAAGTAAGAATCATTTAGATAAGTTTTATTTGGATTTTTCACAGGTAAAAGAGACTTGTTATGACGGCTTGATCATTACTGGAGCACCAGTGGAGCAGTTGGCCTTTGAGGAAGTCGATTATTGGCCGGAGTTAGTAGAAATCATGGAGTGGAGCCAAACGTCAGTTACTTCTGTTGTTCACATTTGCTGGGGAGCACAAGCAGGCCTGTATTATCATTTTGGAGTTGATAAGGTTCCTTTTGAAAAAAAATTATTTGGTATCTATAAACAAGATATAGAGCATCAATTCCGATTGTTTAGAGGCTTTGATGATCGTTTTTGGATGCCACAGTCACGATATACGGGAATCAATGAAGAGCAAGTGCGTCAAGCAAAAATCAAAGTGATTGCTAAGGATGAGGAAGAACGGTCCGCGATCTTAATCTCAGAAGATGAGCACGATGTCTTTTTGATGGGACACTTTGAATATGCGACAGATACTTTAGAAAAAGAATATTTGCGTGATCATGAACGGGGAATCAATACGGCGAAGCCAGCGAATTATTATGAAGAGGGGAAAATTTACAATTATTGGCGTGCTCAGGCACATTTGTTTTATCACAATTGGTTGAATGATGTTTATCAAATAACACCTTATCGCTTAGAAGAGATTCGTGAATTACAAAAAGAAAGAAAACTGAGATCGATTTGATCTCAGTTTTCTTCTTCCATAAAGTAATAGCTATGGTCTTCTAAATCCAAAGCGCTCATGATCATCGCTGCCGTTTCCTCGATCGAAAGTGTGGCAACGTTAATAATCTCGCAGCCTAACTTGTGATAAAGCTCATTGGCGAATTTCAGCTCTGCTTGAATCTTTTCGCGATCGGAATAGGCCGTTTCAGGATTCAATCCGTAAGCTCGCATCCGTTCTTTACGGATACCAATCAATACTTCAGGATCGTTGGTCAGTCCAACGATTTTTTTCGGATCGATCTCAAATAGCTGTTTAGGAATATGTGCTTGTGGAATTAACGGTAGGTTAGCAACTTTTAAATTTTTATTAGCCAAATAAAGACTTAGCGGTGTTTTTGAAGTTCTTGAAACGCCAAGTAACACAACATCAGCCTCTAAGAAGCCGCGGGGATCTTTTCCGTCGTCATATTTAACCGCAAACTCCATGGCCTTAATTCGTTTGAAATAATTTTCGTTCAAGTGATGAAGTGCACCACGTTCGCCAGTAGGCTCTAAATGAGCGCGTCGTCCAATTTCGCTCACAACCGGATTCAACAAGTCCATCGTAAAGACGTCTTCGTTGTCACAGAATTCTTTAGCAATTTTAGATAATTTTGGATCAATCAATGTATAGATGATCATGCCGTTTTCGGCTTTAGCATCGTTTAAAGCTTTCATCAATAATTCTTCCGTGTGTACAAAGGTCCGGCGGAAGAGACAGAATTCTACGGTAGGATACTGCGCCATTGAAGCTTGTGCTAGTTTCGATGCAGTTTCTCCCGCAGAATCGGAGATGATGAAAATAGTGACTAACTCGTTTTGTTTTTCGCTATCCATAAAGAAAATCTCCCTTGCAATCAGTAATAATTTATTATACCATACACTTTATTCGGAATCATTACACTTTGAAATGAGGGATAACATGACACAAACGACGTTATTAGAAAAAGCTCTGACGAAGGTCAAAGAAAATGGCTTCAAGTATACTAAAAAACGTGAAACTCTCTTAGACTACCTGATCAAATCCAACCGCTATGTTTCCGCCCGTGAGGTTTACAATCATATGAATGGTCAATTTCCAGGATTGAGCTATGATACTGTGTATCGCAACCTAAGAGAATTTTGTGAGATTGGATTGATTGAAGATACCGAATTGCAGGGAGAGATGAAATTCCGCTTTAGCTGCAGTGAAAATTTTGAACACCATCACCATTTTATTTGTACAGTTTGCGGAGAAACGAAGGAGATTCATATGTGTCCCATGAACTTCTTTAAAGAACAGCTAGATGGCTGCGAAATCGAAGGTCATCGCTTTGAGCTCTTTGGACGCTGTGCAAAATGTCAAAAAGTTAATGGATAAATTAAGAATTAAAATTCTTCAGTACCTTGACTCAAAATAGCCCATTGGATATAATGACTTATGGACGGTCTTGTTTATTGAAAGCATATTTCAATAACAAAAACGGTTACATTTCAAGCCCGGAGGGAGGGAATTTATATGTCAAAAACAGTGGTTCGTAAAAATGAATCTCTTGACGATGCTCTTCGTCGCTTCAAACGTTCCGTTTCAAAAGCAGGGACTCTGCAAGAATCTCGCAAACGTGAATTTTATGAAAAGCCAAGCGTGAAACGTAAGAAAAAATCAGAAGCAGCTAGAAAACGTAAGAAATTCTAGTCTGTCAACGGAGTGATTCTATTGTCACTACTTACTACCTTGAATGAAGACATGAAGCAAGCGATGCGAGCAAAAGATAAAGAGACTTTGCAAGTGATCCGGATGCTTAAAGCTTCGATTCAAAATGAACAGATTAAAAAAGGTCAGGACTTAAATGACGAAGAAGAATTGACTGTCTTATCTCGCGAGATGAAACAGCGTCGAGATTCTCTAACGGAGTTTGAAAAAGCTGATCGCACCGATTTGGCTGATAAGGTCAAAAAGGAAATCGTAATTGTTGAAAAATATTTGCCGGCTCAACTTTCTGAAGATGAGATCCGTGCGATTGTTACAGAAGCAATTGCAACAACAGGAGCGACTTCACCAAAGGAATTTGGGAAAGTAATGGGTGCAGTGATGCCGAAAGTCAAAGGCAAAGCCGATGGCAATCAAGTCAACGCAATCGTCAAGGAGCTTCTGAATAAATAAGCAATAATGAAAGCCGAGAGATTTTTCTCTCGGCTTTTTTTGCGAGTTCAACTTTTCGCAGTTTGTTAAAGTACGAGATGAATGATATGGTCTCGGCTAATTAATATTACGTGAGGTATAGTTGAATCGTATGCGTGGCAAAAATAAACTTCCATTAACTGAGCTAGCTGTCAGTCACGCTTTTCGCAGTTTATAAAAGTAGGGGCCGGAGTTGTAGTTACAAATTTACAGAAGTATATTGATCAAGCTGTTTAGCGTGATGATATGCGTACGAAAACAAGCTCATTTTTCCCGGTTTTTGGAAAAATGACTTCATAGATAGACAGTTAGCTATGAGTTATGCTCTAGTCCGAGCTGCTGTTAAAATTTGTGAGATTAAATAATAAGATAGGCAAAGTAGTATTGTATGCACAAGATAATCTATAAAATAGACTCGTGATTTCATCTTAATCAAACTCAGGTATAGCTAATATTTAAGCGAAAGCTTAGACAATTTTTCTTTTATTTAGAGTGTGGTATTATAAGAAGGAATGATTTATGAAGGGATGAGCGCTTGTTGAATAGCAACGATTTTGAGTCGTTAGAAATAAAGCTTGATGGAAAAGATGACATCAGTATGCTTTTAGGTACCCACGATAAACATGTTAAATTTTTAGAAGAAAATACAGAGACGACCATCAATACTCGCGGCGAAATGATTCAGATCATTGGACCAAAGGAAGAGGCAAAATTAGTAGGAGATATCATTCGCACCTTGCAGATTTTGATTGATCGCGGGATTAAAGTCGCGACACCAGATGTCATGACCGCATTGCGTTTAGGACGTGAGAATCATCTGGATGAGTTCGTTATGATGTACGAAGAGGAATTATTGAAGGACCGTAATGGGAAACCCATTCGTCCTAAAAATATTGGACAGAGCCGTTATATAGCAGCAATACGTAAATCGGATGTTGTTTTTGGTGTGGGACCAGCAGGGACTGGTAAAACTTATTTAGCAATCGTTATGGCAATTGCTGCACTGAAAAAAGGGGAAGTACAACGAATTATTTTGACCCGCCCGGCAGTAGAAGCCGGCGAAAGTCTAGGATTTTTGCCAGGTGATTTGAAGGAAAAGGTTGACCCTTACTTACGTCCGATGTATGATGCCTTGCATCAAATTTTTGGTATGGAACATACGAACCGCTTATTGGAACGCGGAGTGATTGAGATCGCCCCGCTTGCTTATATGCGTGGTCGGACGTTAGATGATGCCTTTGTCATTTTAGATGAAGCTCAGAACACGACGATTTCGCAAATGAAGATGTTTTTAACGCGCCTTGGGTTTAATTCTAAAATGATCGTCAATGGCGACACTTCTCAGGTGGATCTGCCGAAAGGGCAGGTCAGCGGTTTGATTCATGCCGAAAGAACCTTGAAGGGAATCAAAAAAATCCGCTTTGTGAACTTTGAAGCTGGCGATGTTGTAAGGCATCCTGTAGTTGCAGAAATTATCGAAGCTTATGAACAAGAGAACCTACGACACCAAGAAAAGTAGTCAGGAGGGAATTGGATGTTAAATCGACCCATCAATAACTTGCTGAAAAAGTTAGGTTCAAATTTTATACCAATCATTTTAGGCGCTTTTTCGACTATATTAGTATTAACGATGCTTACGAGCGTCATTCAAAAAAGTGTAGATTATAAAGAAGGTCAAGTGGCTACAGAAAGTATTCGAGCCAATAAAACCATTGAAAATAAAGCTGAAACGGACCAAAAGCGTCAATTGGCCGCTGAAGCAGTCACGCCAGAATATACATATCAAGCTGACTTGGCGCAAACACAGCATGATCGTATCAATCAATTAATCTCATTGATTCAAAAGGCGAATACTGAATTAGATAAAAATTATCAGACGAAGGTTTCACAAGCTAAAGATGGAGAAAAAGTTCCCCAACCGACAGTGGATGAGCGTGTAGCAGCGGTAAAAAAGAATTTTGAAGGTTTAGATCAGGATACAGTTACTTTCTATCAACAGCTGCCAGAAGAATTTTATCAAGTCGTTGTCCAACTAAGTGCTGCTGATTTGACGAAGGTTGGAACAGAAAGTCTGAAACTGTTAGATGAACAAATGACAAAACGCATTCGTCAAAGCGATCTTGCTGAATACAAACAGCAGGCCATTGATAAGATCCAAAGTTTAGGATTGTCAGAAGAATCTAATCAAGCAATGCGTTACTTATTAGAAGCAGGGATTGTTATCAATGATTCCTTAAATCAAAAGCGGACGGATGAATTGAAAGAGCAAGCCAGTGATTCAGTTCAACCTGTAATGATTTACCAAGGTGAAGTCATTGTTCGTGAAGGCAGTCAAATTGATGCAAATGCGATTAATAAGTTGAAACTATTAGGCTTGACTAGCTCCAGTACATCGATTTTCCCATTGATTGCAATGGTTTTATCCGCAATATTACAAGGTGTTTTGTTATGGTTTTATAGCCGTCAGTTTGAAGTTGAGTTTCAACGTGTCCGCTTCATTTTATTCTATAGCGCGACGATGACGATTGGCGTTTTTATCATGAAGATACTGCAATCTTTTCAAGGAGGCACTTCGAATAATCTAGCGTTGTTCTTCCCAGCAGCCTTCATTCCACTGATCCTGACGGTCTTTGTTAATCGACGAGCAGGGGCTTTGTCCGCAGTTTTTCAGACCGTTTTTGCACTGTTTATTTACTACAATGCCATCGGTACGAATATGTTGCCTGTCATTTTAATGACGTACCTTTTCTCAGGTACATTAGCTGTTATGGTAAAACAAAGACGCTTATCTGATCAAGTGAAGCAAGCAATGCTTTGGATCGTGGCCTTTCCAGTTGCCTGGTCGATCATTTTAAGTATCTATCAAGGAATGTCCTTTACTGATTCGCAAACTTGGGGACTGCTGCTAGGTGCTTTTGCTGCCAGCATCTTATCCTTTATTATGGGAATGGGACTTCAACCGTATATCGAAATCTTAGTGACAGATAGCGGTGTAATTACCTTAAATGAATTAAGTAATCCGAACCATCCGTTGTTAAAAGAACTGCTGGAGAAGGCTCCCGGAACCTATCATCACTCAATGATGGTGGCAAACCTGAGCGCTAATGCTGTGGCAGAAATCGGCGGTCGGTCGTTGTTGACGCGAGTAGCCTGCTACTATCACGATATTGGTAAAATTCGTCATGCAAATTTCTTTGTAGAAAATTTACCGACTGGGGCAGAGAATCCGCATAATTTCCTGCTGCCGGAAGATAGCAAACAAATTATTTTCGGTCATGTGATTGAAGGGGCGAAAATTCTGAAGGAATATAAGATGCCGCAAATGGTGATTGATATTTGTAATCAGCATCATGGAACAACCTTGATGAAATTCTTCTATTTTAAAGCCAAGGAGCGCAACCCTGAAGTAACAGAAGCAGACTTCCGTTATCCAGGACCTAGGCCACAGACTCGCGAAGCTGGGGTTGTAAACATCGCGGATAGCTGTGAGGCGGCGGTCAGAGCGATGGATCATCCTTCGATTGATAAGATTACGGAGTTTGTGCATAATCTGATTGAGGAACGAATCAATGATGGTCAGCTAGACGATTCTGGATTGACGTTGAAAGAGATTCGCATCGTTGAAAAATCATTGATTAGCGGTTTAAGCTCAACCTTCCATTCACGCATCAAATATCCGAGAATGCAATCAGAGGCGGAGAAAATGAAAGAAGAGCAAGAGAAAAAAGGGGAAGAGTAATGGATATTACGTTTATTGACGAAACAGAGCAGGTCTCTGAAGAAAAAATTCAAGAAATCGATGGCGTATTACAGTTTGCGGCAGATTATTTAAAATTGCCGAAGGATACGGAAATGTCTGTTACTTTTATGGATAATGCAGCGATCCAAGTCATCAATCGTGATTATCGCGGCAAGGACGCACCGACTGACGTCATCAGCTTTGCGCTGGAAGAAGAAGGTGAAGATGAGATTCCGATCATCATGGACGAGGAAGATCCAATGCCGCGGAATTTAGGCGACATCATGATTTCTACGGAACGTGCCGCAGAACAGGCAGAGGAGTATGGGCATAGCTTTGATCGCGAACTGGGATTTCTAGCTGTACATGGTTTTTTGCATATCAATGGGTACGACCATATGACTCCTGAGGACGAAAAAGAGATGTTTGGTCTGCAGAAAGAGATATTAGATGCCTATGGACTTAAAAGATAAAACAGAGAAAAACAAACATTTTATCACCTCGTTAGAATTTGCGATTCAAGGGATCAAGACAGTCTTTCAAGAGGAACGCAATATGCGTGCTCACGTGGTTTTTGGCCTGATGGCGATTCTGGTAGCATTTTTATTAGGAGTCTCTGTGTTAGAATGGCTTTGGATTTTTTTAGCCGTCTTTCTCGTTTGGATTGTGGAGATTATCAACACGGTTTTTGAGAATGTGGTAGACATGGTAACCGATTGCCATTTTCATCCAATCGGCAAGAAAATCAAAGATATGGCTGCCGGAGCTGTTTTAGTGACGTCAGTGTTTGCCATAATCGTTGGTGTGATTATCTTTTTACCAAAAATTATTGAGCTTTTTCTTTCGGGAAATTGAGTATTTAAGGTTCAGAAAGGAACTTTTACATGTCAGAACATAAATCAGGGTTTGTGGCGATTGTTGGTCGACCAAATGTTGGTAAATCAACATTACTAAATCGCATCGTAGGTCAAAAAATCGCGATTATGAGCGATAAGGCACAAACCACTAGAAATAAAATTCAAGGTGTTTATACAACACCGGAAGCACAAATAGTTTTTATCGATACGCCAGGTATTCATAAACCGAAGCATCGCTTAGGCGATTACATGGTAGAGATGGCCTATAGCGCTTTGCGTGAAGTGGATGCCATCATTTTCATGGTTAGTGCAGATCAAAAACGTGGACGCGGTGATGACTTCATTTTGGAACGATTAAGCAAACAAGAAGTGCCTGTTTACTTGGTCATCAATAAAATTGATACGATCCATCCAGACGAGTTATTGGCGATCATTGATGACTATCGGACAATCATGGAATTTAAAGAAATCATCCCTATTTCGGCGACAGAAGGCAACAATGTCGAGCATTTGCTAGATGTTTTAGTCGATCAAATGGATGAAGGTCCACAATATTTCCCAGACGATCAAATTACCGATCACCCAGAATATTTTATCGTTTCTGAACTGATTCGTGAAAAAGTATTGAGCTTAACGCGTGATGAAGTTCCGCATTCAGTGGCTGTCGTGACGGAATCAATGAAACGGGATGAGAATGACAAGGTTCATATCCAAGCGACGATCATTGTCGAACGGACAAGCCAAAAGGGTATCATTATCGGAAAAGGCGGGAAGATGCTGAAAAATATCGGTACACAAGCCCGCAAGGATATTGAGACGCTTTTAGCTGACAAGGTATACTTAGAGCTTTGGGTTAAAGTCCAAAAGGATTGGCGCGATAAACAAACTTATCTCCAAGACTACGGTTACCGTAAAGACGACTATTAATAAACAAAGCTTCACGATTTCTTCGTGGAGCTTTTGTTAGCTCTGCTTTTCGCAGGATGTTTAGATAGACTTTTGTTAAACTGAGTTAGATGTTATCGAAGAGAGGTGCGTATGGATGGCGCAGGTTGGTGAAACCAAAGGCATCATTTTATTTAGTCGGGATTATAAAGAAAAAGACAAGCTAATCAAGATCTTCACGGAATCGGCTGGGAAGGTCATGTTTTTTGCAAAGGGAATTCATCGTGCGAACAACCCCTTGCAAACAGCGGTTCAGCCTTTTACTGAAGCGGTATTTATCGGGAATTTGAAAACGGATGGCCTTTCTTTCTTAAATAGTGCCAAAGATATCCATCCTATGCGAAAGCTTCAAGAGGATATTTTTTTGAATGCTTATGGTTCCTATATCTTAGGTTTAACGGATGCAGCGATTGAAGATCATGTGTATGATCCGGCTTTGTACGGGTTCACTCGAGAAGCATTGCAGCGAATGGATGAAGGTGCAGATGGTGAGACGATCATGAATATTTTTGAAGTTCAAATCATGCAGCGCTTCGGAGTTTCGCTTAATTGGCAGGCTTGTGGAGTGTGCGGAAAGAAAACCGGCGCCTTCGATTTCTCCTCGAAGTACAATGGGATTCTTTGCCAAGATCACTGGCATTTAGATCAGCATCGTTATCATGCTGACCCACGAGCAATCTATTTTATCCGCTTGTTTAACAGTGTAACCTATGAAAATATCAATACGATCAATCTAAAGCCGGAGACAAAAAAAGCGATCCGCCAAACACTGGATCAATTATACGAAGAATATATTGGCCTACATTTGAAGAGTAAAAAGTTTATTGATCAAATGGGCGAATGGCAAGATGTATTAAAACCGAGCGACGAAAAATAATCTGCAGAACCTATTAGGCGCTGCAGATTATTTTTTTGTTTTTAATTTTTGACAAATGAATTGCCAGATAAGACTGCTAAAAAGAGATAGAGAAAAATAAATAAAGATCATTTGTCCATTTAATTGATTCTGAGAGATCACAGCTGAAGCAAAGGTGCCGACGATCATAAAGTAAAGGAAATACAATAGAAGTTTCAGCTTAGGATTGAAGGCTGTTTTAGCCTCAAGCAAATAGGATGCTATCAAGAATAAGAATAAGGTAACGATGATAATCTTAAACAGAGGCTCAATAGACCAGCCATACTTATACAGATCATATGTCCATAGAGCTAGAAGAGCACCTACGAATATGCAGAGATCAAACAATAGAGAGTTAAATTTTTTTGTTTTAGGATTTCTTTGAACCATCAGAAACCTCTAAATCTTTTTTTTGTTTGGTCGTATCAATAGCTATCAGGAATGAGCCTAATCCACCAAGAAGAGAGAACAAACCAAACAGGATGATCGTTGTGTAATCAACGATACTTTTCTCAATTATGCTCGCAATCAAGAAAGATAGGAAGACCAAAATAAAACAAACCAAGAATTGGAACCTTTTTCTGCTAGTAATCACAGAAGCAAGATAACCAATGAAATATACTTCTAAAATGTATAGCGCATAGAAAGAATTAGAAAATAATGGGGCATGCCTGAGCAGATTGATAATCATTTGGGTAATAATTAGGATAGTGACTGTAAACAACACTGAATATCCAGGCTTTCTTCGCAATAACGCATCGAATTTCCGATAATTTCTTTTAAGCTTCTCCACCATTTTCTTTTCCCTCGCCTTCGAATTTTCTTGTTAAGAAAAGTATATCAGAAAAATTTGCTGAAAAATCAATTGTTTAATTTCTTATTCTGCAAAATGTTCGCTCATTCACAGATTACCATTGCTAATTTATGGCAAAACGATTAATATTGTTAGAAAACACTAAGGATATATCAGATAAACTAAGAATACGTGTCGAGCTGGTATGCGAAATGAAAATCAACTTCATTTTTTATGAACTTGAAAAAATGTTTACATAAATTGACTTAGGATGCCAGTTCAGCTTTTCGCAGAGTGTGGCATCTGGTCTGAATACAACAAAGTAGGGCAAAATAAAACTCGAACTGTTTAGCTGAATGGTATACGGTAGGAAAATCAGACTTAATTTTCTGTAAAGAAAATTAAATACAAAAAAATGACTTAGGATGCCAGTTCAGCTTTTCGCAGTGTGCGGCATCCGACCTGAATACAACAAAGTAGGGCAAAACAAAGCTCGAACTGTTTAGCTGAATGGTATACGGTAGGAAAATCAGACTTAATTTTCTGCAAAGAAAATTAAATACAAAAAAATGACTTAGGATGCCAGTTCAGCTTTTCGCAGTGTGCGGCATCCGACCTGAATACAACAAAGTAGGGCGAAATAAAGCTCAAGCTGTCTAGCTGAATGGTACATGGTAGGAAAATCAGACTTAATTTTCTGCAAAGAAAATTAAATACAAAAAAATGACTTAGGATGCCAGTTCAGCTTTTCGCAGTGTGCGGCATCCGACCTGAATACAACAAAGTAGGGCAAAATAAAGCTCGAACTGTTTAGCTGAATGGTATACGGTAGGAAAATCAGACTTAATTTTCTGTAAAGAAAATTAAATACATAAAAATGACTTAGGAGTGATAAGTGTGGAAGAATTATGGGAAGTATTAAGACCCGAAGAGCAGATCGAATTGAAATTAAGAAAGTTATATACTCAGCATCATTTTCATCCTTATCACTTAAACAACTTTGAAGAATATGGTGACTATCAGCAAAATTACAATTTTTTGCGAAATTCCTCCATCATTACTTTTACTGGAAACGATGGTCGGACAATGGCATTGAAGCCGGATGTGACGTTGTCAATTGCTAAAAATACACCAGATGGCGAAGCACGAAAGGTTTATTATGTAGAAGATGTCTATCGCCATGATCGTCAGGCAGGCGAGTACCAGAAAATTTATCAGATCGGTCTAGAAATCATTGATGAAATTACTTGGGATGATCAGCTGGAAATGTTAAAGCTTGCTTGGAAAAGTTTGGCACAAGTTGGTGAAGGAACACTAGATCTTTCACATATGGGAATCATCAATGGGATTTGTGATCGTTTTTCAATTGAGGATCGCCAAAAGGTCTTGGATTGCCTGCGAGATAAAAGTTCTCATGGCATGGATGAATTGACAACCAAAGCAGGATTATCAAAAGAAGAAGCGGACAACTTAGCCAAATTAGTTCGTTTATCAGGAGATTTTGAAACAAAATATCAGCGTGCCAAAGTTTTGTTGGCGTCTTATCCTGAAGCGCAGGCTGGATTAGAAGAATTGAAACAATTATACAAAGCATTGCAGAAAGAAGACTTATCAGAGAAAATTCGTCTGCGATTAGATTTTTCGATCATGAATGATGCGGATTATTATAGTGGATTGTTGTTCCAAGGCTTCATTAAAGAAGCGCGGGAAACAATTTTATATGGCGGACGTTACGACCGTTTAATGAGTCGTCAAGGAAAGCGTCAAGGTGCGATTGGCTTTGGATTAAAGCTGAATCATGTCGGGCAAAAACTACCATCGGATAATCAAAGTTCAGAGTACTTGAATGTAGCTCTGCCTAAGGGGCGAATGGGAGATGCGGTGTATGATCTGTTCACCAAGGCCGGAGTGGCAGCTGAAGGTGTCTTTGAAGACAATCGCAAACTAATTTTTTGTGATGAGGTTAATAAATTACGCTTCTTTTTAGTGAAGCCCAGTGACGTAGCAATCTATGTGGAGCACGGAGCAGCGGACATCGGCGTGGTAGGAAAAGATATTCTATTAGAAAACAAAGCAGACGTTATTGAATTTTTGGATTTACATATGGGTGTCTGCCGATTAGCGGTTGCTGCGCATAATGATTTCGAAGAAGATTTTTCACGTCCGTTACGTGTATCAACAAAATATCCGACCATCACTCGTGAGTATTATGAAGGGATTGGGCGGTCTGTAGAATTGATTCATTTACACGGTTCGATCGAATTAGCTCCATTATTAGGGTTATCCGACGTGATTGTCGATATTGTCGAAACAGGCACGACCTTAAAAGAAAATGATTTGAAGGTGATTCAAGACATTGCGCCATCTTCTGCTCGGTTGATCATTAACAACGCGACATGGCGCTTTAAGCAAGAACGAATCCAAAAAGTGATCGAGAAGGTGAGGAAGCAACTATGAGAGTGTATTCAACTCAAACGGATCAATTAGCCGATATCTTAGCACGAAAGTATTCTGAGACTGCGGATGTATCTGAGGTGGTCAAAAAAATTATAGAACGCGTACAACAAGATGGAGATCAAGCCCTTTATCAATTAATCAAAGAAATCGATCATGTCACTTTGGATACATTAGCAGTCAGTGAAAGCGAGATCGAAGCAGCCTTAAAGGGAGTATCGCCAGAATTATTAAAGGTGATGGAGCAGGCGAAAGAAAATATTCTATCCTTCCATCAAAAACAAGTACGACAAGGATTTGTTTCAACAGAACCAAATGGTGTTGTGATGGGGCAGCGGATCATTCCTTTAGCACGTGTCGGAGTCTATGTACCTGGTGGAACGGCGGCTTATCCCAGTACCGTCTTGATGGATGTCCTACCGGCTAAGATCGCTGGTGTGAAGAAAATTGTCATGATGACCCCAACAGATAGTGAAGGAAATGTTCCAGCAGCTATCTTAGCGGCTGCTTCTATTGCTGGAGTAGATGAAATTTACAAAGTAGGTGGAGCACATGGTGTAGCGGCACTTGCGTATGGCACAGAGACGATTCCGAAGGTAGATAAGATTGTGGGACCGGGAAATATTTATGTTGCCACGGCCAAGCGCATGGTTTATGGCGAAGTTGATATTGATATGATCGCCGGACCGAGTGACGTGTTGATCGTTGCTGATCATAGCGCAAATCCTCGCTGGATTGCAGCCGATCTTTTAGCGCAGGCGGAGCATGATACACTAGCACAAGCAATTCTGGTAACGACAGAAGAGACACTGATTGAAAAAGTTCAATCAGAATTAGAGCAGCAATTAGCGGTATTGCCGCGTAAAGAAATCGCTGGAGCAGCTATCGAGAATACAGGGAAAATTATTTTAGTAAAAGATTTGGAAGAAGCGATCGCTATCGCTAACCAAATCGCGCCGGAGCATTTGGAACTATCTGTATCAGAGCCGTTTGCTTTGTTAGGAAGGGTTGAAAATGCCGGAAGCGTCTTTTTAGGTCATCACACTCCAGAGGTTTTAGGGGATTACTTTGCGGGACCGAACCATACCTTGCCTACAGAAGGAACAGCTCGGTTTTATTCGCCATTATCGGTGGATGATTTTATAAAGAAGAGCAGCTACCTGTATTATACCGAAGAGGCTATGAAAGAAGCAGCCTCTGCAGTTGAACTATTCGCGGAGACTGAAGATTTAATCGGCCATGCGCGATCCATGAAAGTGAGAAGAGGTGAAGAGGCATGACATTTTTAAATCAAAAATATCAGGATCTCACTCCATATACACCAGGAGAACAAGTAAACGAGGGAGAATTCATTAAATTAAACACAAATGAAAGTCCTTATCCGCCGGCCCCCAGCGTGGAATCAGCAGTTGCTGAGGTGTCGCAAAGCTTAAACCGTTACTCAGATATTACCGTCGAAGCTGTAGCAAAACCGTTAGCACAGCATCTAGGTGTGAAGCAGGAGCAGCTTTTCCTTGGTAATGGTAGTGATGAGGTGCTCTCGTATATTTTTCAAGGCTTCACTGAAGAAGGCATCGCTTTTCCAGATGTGACCTATGGTTTTTATCAGGTATATAGCGCTCTTTATAAAGTTGATTCAACCGTTGTTCCGTTGAATAATGATTTCACGCTAGAGCTCAAGGAATACGATGCGTTGGCCGGCACAGTGATTTTTGCCAATCCCAATGCGCCAACAGGCATCTATTTGTCACAAGCAGAAATCTGCGCCTTTTTAGAGCGTCATCCAGATCGCTTAGTTGTTGTGGATGAGGCGTATATTGATTTTAGCGGAGCTTCAATGGTGACTTTGATTGAAAAATATCAGAATTTATTTGTGGTAGGAACCTTCTCAAAATCCCGTCAATTGGCGGGAGCACGTTTAGGCTTTGGTGTTGGGAATACGGATTTGATAGCAGATATGAATCGCTTACGTTTCAGTTTAAATCCTTACAATATCAATAGCTTAACTCAAGCAGCTGGCGGCGCAGTTTTACAGGAGCAGGAATACGTAGATCAAAAAATTCAAGAAACAATTCAGGTTCGAGAATGGAGCAAGCAGGCGCTGACAAAGCTTGGTTTTGAACAAACAGATAGTCAGGGAAACTTCTTGTTTGCAAAACATCCGCAAATTACTGGAGAAAAATTATTCGAGGCTTTGCGAGAAAAGAAAATTTTAGTGCGCTGGTTTAATCAGCCGCGTACAAAGGATTATTTACGGATCACTGTGGGAACCCAGGAGCAAATGGAGCAGCTAGTTAAAGTATTATCAACAATACTAGAAGAGGTGGAAGCATGAGAAAAGCAGAAGTGACACGTAATACATCTGAAACAAAGATTCAACTGGCTCTGACGGTTGATGGTACAGGACAACAAACGATCAAAACAGGTGTGGGCTTTTTAGATCATATGTTGGAATTATTTGTTCGCCATGGACGCTTTGATCTGGAACTGGTATGTGATGGTGATATTGAGGTTGATGCTCACCACACGACTGAGGATGTGGCGATCGCGATAGGTCGAGCTTTTTCTGAAAGTCTTGACGAACGTCGAGGCATCAAACGTTATGGCAGTATGCTATTACCGATGGATGAAGCTTTAGTGATGTCAGCGATTGATATCAGCGGACGTGGGATGGCTGTGGTCGAGCTGGATATTCCCAGCGAAAAAATCGGTTCGCAATTTGATACTGAGTTAGTTGAGGAATTCTTTATCGCTTTTGCCCGAGAACTAGGTGCGACGATTCATCTGCACCAAATTGCTGGTAAGAATAGCCACCACATCGTGGAAGCCTGTTTCAAAGGTTTTGGAAGAGCGTTAGGTGAAGCGGTAGCAATCAATCAATTAGCACCAGATGAGATTCCATCAACAAAAGGAACGATCAATTAAGGGGGAAGCCTATGCTAGCAATTATTGATTATGGTGTCGGCAATCTCTTTAGTTTGTCGCGCTCATTGGAGTATTTGGGAGTAGAATGTCAGATTACACGTTCGTTAAATGAATTGAAAGCGGCCGATCGAATCATTTTACCGGGGGTTGGAGCATTTGGCGATGCACGAAAAAAACTAGAAGAATTGTCTTTAGTTGAGCCGATTCAGGAGCTGGCAGCTTCCGGCAAGCCATTTCTTGGGATTTGCTTAGGGATGCAGCTCTTATTTGATAAAAGTGAAGAGTTTGGAGAGCATCCTGGTTTAGGCTTGATTCCAGGGCGAATTGTCTCAATGCGTGAAGCATTTGATCAAGTGGATATCGATCTAAAGGTTCCACAGATTGGTTGGAACAAGCTAGATATACGAAATACAGAGTGTCCGTTGGTTAAATCATTGGGTCCTAATGATTTTGTCTATTATGTTCATAGCTACTTTGCAACGGATTGTCAAGAGCATCTGGTCGCCGACAGCGAATACGGACTCTCTATCCCAGGGATCGTACAAAATAAAAATGTCTTCGGTACACAATTCCACCCAGAAAAAAGTGGAGAAGTCGGCTTGAATATTCTAAAAGCATTTACGGAGGTACCGGTATGAAAATTTTCCCAGCAATTGATCTTTTAGATGAGAAAGTTGTGCGCTTATATCAAGGTGATTATCAGCAAAAAGAGGTATTTGGCGATGATCCAGTGGCTTTTGCTCAATCTTTTGAAAAAGCGGGTGCTAAGTATCTGCATCTTGTTGATTTGGACGGCGCTAAGGCCGGAAAGCTGCACTATTTTGGGATCGCTAAAAAAATCGTTGAAAACACAAATTTATTTGTAGAAGTTGGTGGAGGAATCCGTGACGAGGAAACTATTGAGCATTGTTTGTCCGCAGGTGTCGACCGTGTGATTCTTGGGACGATCGCTCAAAAAGATCCTGAGTTTACTCAAGCGATGCTGAAAAAGTACGGAAGTAAAATCGCGATCGGTGTCGATGCGAAAGATGAGAAGGTCGCAGTCGAAGGCTGGCTGGAAAAAACGGAGACAGATGCGTTTGAATTTTGTCAGCAACTTGTTGAATGGGGCGCTGAAACGATTATCTTTACTGAAATCTCTCGTGATGGTACTGGTGAGGGAATCAATCTGCCATTATATGAAAAGCTCAATCAGTTGAATATTGAAATTGTGGCTTCTGGCGGTGTCGCATCACTAAAGGATATTGAAGGCTTGAAGCAGTTGGGAATTTCCAGTGCGATTGTAGGAAAATCACTATACAATGGTAGCTTAAAGCTAGAGGATGTTTTAGCAGTCGGTGAGGAGGATGACCAATGATCGCAAAGAGAATCGTACCATGTTTAGATGTTCGAGATGGGCGTGTGGTTAAAGGTGTGAATTTTGCTGGTTTGCAGGATGTCAATGATCCCGTGACTTTAGCTCGTTTTTACAATGAACAAGGAGCAGATGAGCTGGTTTTTTATGATATTACAGCTTCAGCAGAGGAACGCGGCTTGTTCACTGATATTTTAAAAGGTGTCGCTTCAGAAGTTTTTATCCCTCTAACTGTTGGCGGTGGAATTAATGAGGTATCTGACTTTGAACGGGTCTTGAATTGCGGCGCGGATAAGGTCAGCGTTAATTCAGGCGCGATTCGTCGTCCGCAGCTGATTGAAGAAGGTGCAAAACGCTACGGCAGTCAGTGCGTCGTCTTATCTGTGGATATTCGACGCGTTGGCGATCAATGGCACGTTTTTGCTAAGGGCGGTCGTGAAGATACGGGATTAGAGGCCTTAGACTGGATTCGTCAGGGTGAGCAGTTAGGCGCGGGGGAATTAGTCATCAACAGTATGGATACCGATGGTGTGAAGCAGGGATTTGATTTGGAGTTGTTGCAAGCCGTTAGTGAAATCACAGCATTACCAATCGTGGCTTCTGGTGGTGCCGGAAAAAGTGAAGATTTTATTGAGTTATTTCAGTTGCCAAAAATTGAGGCGGGGCTTGCTGCATCGATTTTCCATTATGGCGAAGTAAAAATTCCAGATTTGAAAAAACAATTGATGGCGGAAGATATTCCTGTCCGGATCGTTTAGGGGGCATATGATGACTGAACTAAAATTTGACGAAAAAGGGTTAATCCCTGTAATCGTGCAAGATGCTGAAACCAATGAGGTATTGACTTTGGCGTATATGAATCAAGAAAGCTATGAATTAACATTAAAGGATCAGCTTATGACCTTTTATTCTCGCAGTCGTAAAGAATTATGGCGTAAAGGCGAGACCAGCGGCAATTATCAGCATTTGGTTTCATTGAAGCTGGATTGCGATCAGGATGCGCTGGTTGCGAAGGTCAAAAAAGATGGTCCGGCTTGTCACACTGGTGCAGAAAGCTGCTTCAATGAAGTATTATACGGTGAAGATACGCAGGCAACGATATATACGTTGTACGAATTGATTAAAGGACGTAAAGAGATACCACAGGAAGGCAGTTATACGAGTTACCTGTTTGAAAAAGGTATCGAGAAGATTCTGAAAAAAGTTGGAGAAGAATCAACGGAAGTCGTGATCGGCGCCATGAAGGAAGATTATAATGAAACTGTTTTTGAAATCTCTGATTTGGTGTATCATGTTCTTGTATTAATGGTGGAGATGGGAATCGATTTGGCACAAGTACGCCAAGAGCTGGAAAATCGCCACGTTGTTGATAAAAAAGTCAAACAGGAACGGATGCAGTAGAATCCGAAATTTAGGAGGTTCAGCGATGTTCTATTCAAATGCGCACACTCACAGTACGTGGTGCGATGGCAAAGATAGTTTAGAAGATATGGCACAAGCCGCAATTGAATTAGGTTTTACGGATCTGGGATTTACTTGTCACTCACCGGCCCTGTTTGATCCTAGCTGTCTTGGGGTACAGAATGAAGTGACGTATCAAACTGCTTTACGCAAGCTCAAGAAAACATTAGCGGGAAAGCTAAATATCAGTTTAGGCTTGGAATGGGATTATTACAGTGCCGATCCAATTGATGGCTATGATTATACTGTTGGCTCCGTACATTATTTTCCACCACGTCAAGGGATTTTTCGCAGCGTGGATGAAAGTCCGGAAAGTTTGATGAAAACCTTAAATGAGTGGTATCGAGGTGATCAGATGCAGATGGTGCGTGACTATTATGATACGGTGGTAAGACATATTGATCAGAATCATTCGGAAATCGTGGGTCATTTTGATTTGATTACGAAATTTAATGAAAAGCAGCCTTGGCTGGATGAAGACAGTGTGGAGTATCAGGCGATTGCTTCGAAGGCTCTGAATGATGTGATCGACATTATTCAAACCTATGATGGAATGGTGGAGATCAATACGGGGGCAATTTCTCGGAATTGGCGTACGACGCCTTATCCCAATCCTTTCCTGCTGAAGCTTTTAAAGAAAAGAGACTGTCCGATTATTATCACCAGCGATAGTCATGAAACATCGACCTTGACGTGTCATTTTCCTGAAACGGTTGAATTATTAAAAACGATCGGTTTCACAGAAACGATGCAATTAAAGGATGGGATTTTTCAAGCGATTCCTTTTGACTAGCCATTTTAAGGAATTCATTTTCGATTGGAACTGAATTTGCTAACCAATGTACACAGAAAGATTTGACAAAAGGGGTCTGGTGTCGCTATTATAGAACCAAGTTGAATAGGTGCGAGGATCAAATTTAAAAATTTGTGGAAAACACAGCGAGTCAGGGATAGTGGAAGCCTGAAAGGGAAACAAATTTTGTTGGCGTTTGTGAGCACATTTAGTGAAAGCTGCCAAGCAACTGCTTGGAAGTAGGGTGGAACCGCGTTGATACGTCCCTATGTCGATTATTTCGGCATAGGGACTTTTTTGCGAGTTGCCAGTTGCACTTTTCGCAGTTTATATGGTGAAAGAAGAAAACAATGGTTTTGAACAAATTTGTGATCAAGGTTATTAGTGCAATGGTATGCGTACGAAAATAAGCTCATTTTTCCTGTTTTTGGAAAAATGAATTTCCTTCAAATGAGCTAGCCACCCTGCAAGTCAAAAGATAAATAAACTTCAATAATAAACCAGGAGGAAACAGAATGAGCAAATTAACAGTGCAAGAAATGATTTTATCGTTACAAAAGTTTTGGTCAGACAATGGCTGTATGCTGATGCAGGCCTACGATACAGAAAAGGGAGCGGGAACGATGAGTCCCTACACCTTCTTACGGGCGATCGGACCTGAACCATGGCGTGCGGCATATGTAGAGCCTTCACGTCGTCCAGCTGATGGACGTTACGGCGAAAATCCCAATCGTTTATATCAGCATCACCAATTCCAAGTAGTAATGAAGCCTTCTCCCAAAAATATCCAAGAGTTGTATTTAGACAGCTTACGTTTATTGGGAATTGACCCGTTAGAGCACGATATCCGTTTTGTAGAAGACAACTGGGAAAATCCTTCAATGGGTTGTGCTGGTGTTGGTTGGGAAGTCTGGCTTGATGGAATGGAAATTACTCAGTTCACGTATTTCCAACAAGTTGGCGGTTTGCAGGTCAACCCAGTGACTTCTGAATTGACTTATGGTTTGGAACGTTTGGCTTCTTATATTCAAGAAGTCGACAGTGTGTATGATTTGGAATGGAGCGACGGCGTTAAATACGGCGAAATCTTTAAGCAACCAGAATATGAGCATTCAAAATATTCATTTGAAGAAAGTAATCAAGATATGCTTTTAGAGAATTTTGAAAAATTTGAAAAAGAAGCGAAACGCTGTATTGATGAAAATCTAGTGCACCCAGCTTATGATTACATTTTGAAATGCAGCCATACCTTTAACCTGTTGGATGCACGCGGGGCTGTTTCAGTCACTGAACGTGCGGGCTACTTGGCTCGTATCCGTAACATGGCTCGCTCTGTTGCGAAGATATTCGTGGCTGAACGGGAAAAACTAGGCTTCCCATTATTGAATCAGGAGGGCAAATAAGATGGCGAAAAATCTACTATTAGAAATTGGTTTAGAAGAAATGCCAGCCCACGTGGTTTGGCCAAGTATCAAACAACTAGAAGAAAAAGTTTCGAAGTTTTTAGCAGAGAACAGCTTGACCTTCGAATCCATTGAAACCTTTTCAACTCCTCGTCGTTTGGCGATCCGAGTAACCAATATTCCTGATCGTCAAGAAGACGTGCAAGAAGAAGTCAAAGGTCCAGCAAAGAAAATCGCGTTAGATGCGGAAGGAAATTGGAGCAAAGCAGCAGAAGGGTTTGTCCGCGGGCAAGGTCTAACAACTGATGCAATCACTTTCCGTGAAGTCAATGGTGTGGAATATGTCTATGTGACAAAATATATTCACGGAAAAGAAAGTAAAGAAGTTTTGACTGGCTTATTAGATGTTGTGAAGAGCATGAATTTCCCAACCATGATGCATTGGGGCGATACGATGTTTGAATACGTTCGTCCGATTCATTGGATCATCGCATTGTTGGATGAAGAAGTAATTCCATTTGAATTACTGGATGTTCAAACAGGTCGCATAACAGAAGGTCATCGTTTCTTAGGTGATCAAGTTGCATTAGCCAATCCAAGCGAATACGAAGCAAAATTAGAAGAACAATTTGTGATTGCAGATGCTCACAAGCGTCAACAGATGATCGTAAACCAAATTGAAGAAATCGCTGAGAAGAATAAATGGGTGATCAATCTTGATCCTGATTTATTAGAAGAAGTAACGAACTTAGTGGAATATCCAACCGCATTTGTTGGCGATTTCGAAGAGCGTTTCCTATCGGTTCCTGAAGAAGTGCTGGTTACCTCCATGAAGGAACACCAACGTTACTTTGAAATTCGCAACCAAGCGGGAATGCTATTGCCGCACTTCATTTCTGTTCGTAACGGAAACAGTGTGAAACTAGATAACGTCATCAAAGGAAATCAAAAAGTCTTGGCTGCACGTTTGGAAGACGGTGAATTTTTCTTTGAAGAGGATAAGAAATTATCGATTGAAGACTGCGTTGAAAAATTGAAGAACGTAACTTTCCACGAAAAAATCGGTAGCATGTATAAAAAAATGCAGCGTGTCGGTTTAATCAGTCAAGTCATTGGAAAGCGAGTCGGCTTGAGCGAGGAAGAATTAACTGATTTGAAGCGGGCGTCAGAAATCTATAAATTCGATTTAGTGACGAACATGGTGAATGAATTCCCAGAATTACAAGGAATCATGGGTGAAAAATACGCCTTGCTGAAAGGGGAAAAACCTGCCGTTGCCACCGCGATTCGTGAGCATTACATGCCGATTTCTTCAGAAGGTGATTTGCCAAAAACAGCGATTGGTGCAGTTTTAGCGATCGCTGACAAGATTGACAGCGTACTAGGCTTCTTCGCTGTAGGAATGATTCCAAGCGGCTCAAATGATCCTTACGCATTGCGTCGTCAAACATACGGAATTGTCCGGATTGTCGAAGCACAAGGCTGGACCTTCCCGTTCACCGATATGCAAGGGGCGATCGTCGACGCTGTCAACGAGGATGTTTTGGATTATGGAATCCATTTCAACCGCGATCAAAAAGAATTCATTGAGTTCTTTAAGGGACGTATCCGTCAACGGCTGCAAATCTACAATGTCCGGCATGATATTATCGATGCGGTATTGGATTCACACCAGGATGATTTAGTCCAAGTTTTCAAGACAGCTCAAATCTTTGATGAGCATTTGACCGATGAGCACTTTAAAGAAGCGATGGAAGCTTTGACACGTGTAATTAACCTAACGAAGAAAATGGAACCAGATGTTATTACCTACAAGGTCGATCCTAAGCTGTTTGAAAATGAAACAGAAGAAGAATTGTACGTTGCAGTGAAAGAGGCCGAAGATCAATTCGCAAACCAAAGCATGGCTGAAAACTATCAAACCTTGACGAATTTGCGCCCAGTGATTGAACGGTATTTCAATGAAACCATGATTATGGTAGAAGATGAAAAAGTACGTGATAATCGCTTGAATCAATTAGCGATCATCACTCGTATGACAAATGCGTTAGCAAGTATCGATAAAATTATTACGAAATAATAGAAAGCCTTCGAGTTTGCGCTCGAAGGCTTTTATAGTATCAATTTTAATAATAATGGAATATACGCGAGATATAATAGCACTGAATAACCCAATGAAGAAGCCGCGAACTTCTGATCGGCACCATAGGAACGTGCCAGAATGGGGACAGAGTTTTGAACCGGCATCGCTGCTTGAATGATAAAGACAGAGAGCATCAAAGGCGGTACACTGATCCATTGTCCTAATAACCATACAATTAACGGAGAGATAACATATCGACCAACGATGACACCAATAATGTCTTTATTTAAAGTCAGATTTTTGATTCCCACATTATAGACGATGATCCCGATGACAAACATTGATAAGGGTGTCGTTAAATTAGCTAGATAGCTTAAAAAGGTTGCAATGGAATCTGGAACAGTAATGTTAACCAAGACTGCACACAACCCAAGCAAAAAACCTAACAGTGCTGGAGAGAAAATCTTTTTCAAAATTGGTATTAGATGGAAATTGACTGTGGCCTGTTCAATTTGAGGATTGTCGCGGGCAATAAAGTAAATACCCAAGGTCCAAAAGATCGTTGTATTGACGATGTAATAGAGCAGGACATAAGGAACTGCTTGTTCACCGAAGATTGCCAAATTAATCGGCAATCCAATAAAAATCGTATTAGAGCAAGTGAACATTGTAGAAAAAATTCCTTTACGAGCAGGAGTAATCCGAAAGATGCGACAATAGGCAAAGCTCACAACAAATGTTAGCAGCATAGAAATTAGTGGAATGATCATCCCACTGACAAGATGCAGAAATTCTGATCGGGAAAAATTTTTCGTGATTGTCAAAAACATATTACAGGGCAATGCAATCTGTAAGACCAGTTTTGAAAAAGCATCGCCGATTTGATTAGAGAACCACTGCTTGTATGTCAGCACATAGCCGATAAACATTAAAACAAAAATAAAAAAGATATTAATATATGCGGAAACCATTTTTTCACCTCGCATCTATTATACAGAAAAAAGTGGGTGTCATCAATTGTTGATGACACCCGCTTTATCTTTCTATTTCAGCAAGTTTAGAAAATAATTTATTAACAGTAAGCTAGTTGTCGTTATGTTCTTGATAATTCAACAACCCAGATAGATTTTCGATCTGTTCTTCCAAACTATCGCCGACTGTCGTATCTTTGATCAGGATGCGTTTCAGATCTCTGTCGATCACCCGTTTCAAGGAAGTTTCATCAGCCTGCTTGGCTAATAGGCTTTCGACGGATTCAAATGGATCATGAGTAACCAGCTGGAAGCCGTAGGAATTATTCAGTAACGAATAACCAGCGATTCCCGTGGTCTTCTGATACGCTTTAGAAAGTCCGCCGTCAATTACAAAGAGCATTCCTTCACCCTTAATTGGTGATTCGCCATCTTGAACCTTAACTGGTGTATGACCGTTGATAATTCGTGAATTTGGCGAATATAGAGCAAATTCCTCTAGAATCATTTGACAAGTCTCATGAGTATCGCGAAATTTATAGTAAGGGTTTTTGATTTCCTTATGAGTTTTTTTGTCGGCGATGAAATAACGCTCGAACGTCGTCATGGCGCTCTTGCCAAACTGGGGCGAAATCTTGCCGGTCCAGCAATTCCAGATCCAATCAGCAGCTGGACTATCCGTTTGCTGACTTTGACATCCAGTACGAATTTGCTCTTCAAAGAAATTTAAAAGGTCTTTGCCGGCATAATCTTTTCCATCGACAGTCAATGGTAGGAAGCTGCCGTCGGCTTTTAGCGGCAGACAACCATGAAAGAGCAGATGTTGATTGTATACAAGATACATTGAGCCCTTATTCAAGAGCAGCTGCATGTGCTCTTGCATTTTGGTCGATTGCTGGAAGGAAGCCAGCAGCATATCCACCACATAATCTTCCTGCTTAGTCAAAGCATGAACATCCTCTTGCAAGGTTTGGAAGCAGCTGCCTTGCAGCGGATAGTCCTTTCCAGCTAAATGAACTGTATTTTTATCGAAATCAATCTTTTCAAACAACAACCGATCATCCATTTGAAATTCAGGATGACGTTTGATCAATTGGCCTTCCAATTTAAATTGCAGGATCGACAAGGCTTGATGGACTTTCTCTAAGCTGTCTAAGCTTTCAATCGAATAACTTTCACTGCTGTTTTTTTCCTTCGGTGTGAAAATCGGATTCTTTTCGTAATGCTCCTCTGCATACATGAATAGCGGCCGCAGATTCAGCGCATATGCCTGTTCGATTTCATATAGATAATTATAACGCGCAGCAATTCGCAATAAAGTCATTAAACAAGCGCGAGAGCCCGCGTAAGCCCCCATCCAGAGAATATCATGATTTCCCCACTGAATATCGACAGAAGGATGCTGACACAGCTTATCCATGATCTTATCCGCCTCTGGTCCTCGATCATAGATATCACCAACGACATGGAGATGATCGACTACTAGACGTTGGATGCTCTGACATAGGGCGATAATAAATGTCCGACCTTGTTCTAAATCTAAAAGGTGGGCAAGAATCTGATCGAAGTAGGCTGCCTTGTCAGAGTAATTTGTATCGGTATACATCAATTCTTCAATGATATAGGCATAACGCTTAGGAAGTGCCTTTCTTACTTTTGAGCGTGTATACTTGGTCGAACAAAAGGCCAGCAGTTCTAATAGCTGACGGATTTTTTTTCGATACCAAGAGCGATCTCGATACGCATAAAACTCTTTATCATCTAATGCTTCACGTGGATAGGCCACTAAAATTGTTAGCTTATCTTTTTCGTGCTCCGTCAGACGATCTCCAAAGAGCAGGCTGATTTTCTCCTTGATGTTGCCGGCACCAGTGCGCAGGATATGATCAAAGGCGGTAAACTCCCCATGAATATCACTGATGTAAAGTTCGGTTCCTTTGGGCAAATGCATGATGGCTTCTAAGTTGATGAGTTCAGTCATGATTGCCTCCTTGGTACTAAATTCTTTTTCCAACATTTGATAATATTTTTCACGGGTTGATAGCATAACGTGCTCCCCTTTTATAAGCGATTATCCAAATGCTCACAAATCAATGTCGCTGATTCTTCAATCGATTTGTTAGTAACATCCAGAGTAAAGGCACCCAGTTCATCATATACACTCAAGGCGTAATCTACTTCTTCTTTGATCCGATTGATATCTGAATAGCGTGAATTTTCAGCTAAGCCTAAGGAGTTCAAACGGCTCATACGGATTTTCTTCTGAACTTCTGGTTCGATCATCAAACCAACAATTTTCTCTTTCGGAACGTGTTTGATTTGTTCAGGTAGAGGAACTTCCGGTATTAAAGGAAGGTTCGCCACCTTCAAACGATTATTCGCTAAATACATGCTTAACGGAGTCTTCGAGGTCCGTGAAATACCCAGCAAAACAAGATCAGCCTCCAAAAAGCCCTTCGCATCTTTTCCATCATCATATTTCACCGCGAATTCGATTGCTGCGACACGGTCGAAATACTCTTGATTCAGTTTGTGAACAACGCCGGCTTTTTGCAACGGAGCCACACCGGTTTTTTGATGAACGATATCCATGAATTGGCTCATCAAATTAATGTATTGCAGACCTGTCCGTTCACCGAAATCTTCGACAATTTTAGTCAAATTTTCGCTGACTAAGGTTGTTACCACAACGGCACTGTCTTTCAAGGCATCGCCTAAAATACTTTTCAATTCTTCTTCATCTTTTGTAAACGGAAAACGATAAGACAAATCAAAATTGACTGTAGGGAACTGAGCTGCTGCGGCATTAACTATTTTCAGCGAAGTCTCGCCGACTGAATCAGAGATCATGTATAATGGTACACTTGTTTTCATTGTTTTCGCTCCTATCGATTGGTTTCAGTTTGTTTTGCTTGCTGCATGATATAATTAAAAATACGTGATTTCGTAATTTTTCCGATCACTTTTTTCGGATCGTCTTCACTGACTACAGGCAGTGAATCAACTTGATAATCAAGTAAGACTGCGCCAGCTTCTAAGATCGTGTAATCCTTCGTGCATGTTTGCAGATGCGGTGCACGTGTCATAACGACCGCCACTGGTGTATTTTGCAGATTGCTGTTCAATGATGCACGCAATAAATCTTTGCGCGACAATAACCCGACAAGATGCTGTTCTTTGTCGGTCACATAAATCGAGCCAACGTCATACATAAACATATTAGTGATCGCATCATGAATCCGAAGTGTCTTGTGGCGTTAGCAGAGGTGACAGCATGATCTCTTCAACTTTGACAGAAAAGATTTTGTCGAACAGAAATTGTTCGATGCCCACACCTGTGTAGGTGTAACCAACTTTTGGGCTTGCTTCCAAAATTCCTGCCATCGTTAAGAAGGAGAGATCTGTACGTAAAGTAGCATGCGAGATTCCTAAGTGATCGGCGATTTTTTCGCCACTTAGCGGTTGATCGCGTTTGACGATCTCAATAATTTTCTCTTGCCTTTGTGATAGATTCATAGGTCCTCCTAGTAATGCATTCGTTCTTCTGTGAGAAAAAATGAATTGGTTTTTTCTTTTAATTGTCATTGAGAAGATGCTTCAAAAATTCAATGACTTGAATACACACCCTATTATACACGTAATAACTATATAAACAACATGATTGATTAAATAAACACATATTTAAAAATTTCAGAAATAAAAGGGGTATTGCTTTCTAAAAAAAGAGTTTAGCAGTATAATTCTTTTTGTTGATATGAAATAACCCGTTAGTCAAGGGGTCAAGACGCCGCGTTCTCAGCGCGGAGGCACGGGTTCAAATCCCGTACGGGTTATATCTAGAGTTGATATCCAGTTGGGTATCGACTCTTTTTTTTTGTTCATTTTTCTAGTGCATGTGAAAGAATTTGTACTATATACTATAGGTAGTAAAACATAACTAGGCGAGGAGGAACAACATGGAAGCTGCGAGTGTAAAACGACTGTTAGAGCAAAAATCCAAAGCAGAATTGGGCTTTTATCCGACACCCTTTTATCGGTTAACTAATTTGTCTAAAAAGCTAGGAGTCAATTTGTTTATCAAGCGAGAAGATTTTTCCGGCCAGAGTCTATTTGGCGGCAACAAGATCAGAAAGCTCGAGTATCTGATCGGAGATGTTAAAGAACAAGGCGCAGAATATGTTTTTACCTTCGGAGCAACTCAATCCAATCATGCGATGCAAACAGTCGAAGCCTGTCGTAAAGAAGGGTTGAAGCCAATTCTATATTTAGTTGCTTATGTTGAACCTGATGAGCAGGATCTTCGCAGTAATTTATTGCTGGATCGAATTTTGGGAGCAGAGGTACATGTCATTTTGAAAAATCCCGGTGAGACAGAGGCGGAAATGAGTGCTCGTTCTGTCAAACTAGCACGAGAGCATATGGATAAATTAGCAAAAGAAGGGCATAACTGTTACGAGATTCCCATGGGCGGCGCTAGTTCGATCGGTTCAGTCGGTTTTATCGATGGATTTGTAGAACTTGCAGAGCAAGCCGCAGATACGGGAGTAGAATTTGATTACTTGGTTCATGCAACTGGATCAGGGGGAACGATGGCAGGATTAGTCGCCGGAAAGAAATTATTGAATCATCCCATACGGATTTTCTCTTTTGATGTGATCGGTCATGATTCCAGTTATTTAGACAGTTCAGCGAAATTAGGAAACGAAAGCTTAGTGTGGCTAGGAGCAAAGGCTTGCTTAACAGCTGAAGACTTTGAGCATGACAATCAGTATTTTCTTCCTGGCTATGAAATGCCAAGTGAGGCAGGAAATGATGCGATTCGACTATTAGCAAGAGAAGAGGGACTGTTTCTAGACCCTGTTTACTCTGGCAAGGCCTTTGCGGGCATGTTGGATTATATTGAAAAAGGCAAGATTCCGCAAGGTAGCAACGTGATTTTTCTGCATACAGGTGGAGCCACAGCACTATTTGCAGAAAAAGAAATTTTGGGGAATTTATTGGATAAATAATTATTCGATTGGGGGAATAGGAAATGAGTAAAAAGGTGGTTTGGATCTGGTCGACAAATGCGAATTAAGGTACCAGAGGATTTGCGACTACATTTGGCATGTTAGTCAGACCTTATAAATATCAAAAAGAAGTTCGAGAAGCTTTAGCACCAGAGTGGGAAGTTGAGTTTATCAGCGATGATATTTCGGAAGATGAAATACCTAAAGGTGATGCTACTGTTTGCAGTCGAGCCATGGATATCTATCTAGACAAAGACAGATATCACAACCTTGTGGTGATCCCTGAGCTGGAGCTTATGCAGTATGATTATTCAGCGATTAAGGAGAGGATCGCTGAGTATCTGTAGAAGTTATTTTCTTTCTATATAAAAATAATTTTATATTGATTATTGAACCATTCACAAAAGGGATGGTTCTTTTTTTGTAAAGATATCTTTACTTATTTATTTGTGAGAAAGGAGTATTCTCTATGTAAAGATATCTTTACAAAAAGATCGAGAGGATAAAAATGAACGTTCATAATAAAATCAGAGCAATCCGTGAATCAAAAAAAATTCCTCAAAAGAAAATGGCTGAGGAGTTAAATGTTTCCCGTCAAACAATGACTGCGATTGAAACGATGAAGTACAATCCCAGTTTGGAATTAACACTAAAGATTGCTCAGTATTTTGAAATGCCAGTAGAAGAAATTTTTCAGTTGAAGGAGGAAGAAAAATGAAACTTTTTACAGTAGCCATCATAAATCTCATTGGATTTCCACTATTATTTTTTGGTTTTATCTCCTTTATTCCATTTTGTTTTTCAGTGAAAAATATTGTAACTGGACGTATAACTAATGAACAGAATAAGAAAATGGTTGCTGAAGCATCGTTGGTTAGTATCGGAACTATTTTATTGTTAATTATTATTCATTGGAAGTTGCCTGAGTTATTGCCAAAAGATTTGCGACAATTTCTTTTACCAGGGAATCAATATTTTATTGCAATAATCGGTAATATGACTTTGGATATTCACAGTATTCTCTTTTATTCAGCGGTAATAGGATTCGTTTATAAACTTAAAGAAGTTCAGTATGGAATAATATCCAAGAATTTCTTTTTTAGAAAGAAATTCTTACCAGTGATCGCTGTGTCAATGCTGTGCACTTTTTTACCAAATCTTATTGATTTATTAATGAAAGCATAAATTGTTATTATCCCACTTTTTGTAGAAATAGACATTTTGTGGAAGAAGGACTTTAAAAAATTATATAGAGGAGATTTGATAATGATTAGAATGACTATGGCTGTTATCTTTTGTGTGGTAAGTGTTTATTCATTTATTGGTATTTTTACATTATTTAGAGTTTTAGTTAGATTTAAACAGTATGATGAGTTAGAAATGAAAGCTATTATCGAGACGTTAGCAATGAGCATGGTAATTATTTTAGTTGTGAATTTTGGACAATTGATTCTATCATTTATAACTCCTTACGATTGGGCACCTTTTATTTTTTCTGGAAGCTCTTTGGCTTTGATCGGTAATACTCCTTTGCATTTTGATAGTTTCTTTTTTGACTGTTCAATACTTGGCATTAGTTATATGGTTAGACGCCATCATTTTGGATTAATAAAAGTGAAAAACATCTTGATTCCAATTATTATTATTCTAATTTTTATTCTTATGCCTCTGATGCTTCATTAACAAAATAGATACCATCACTATCGGCAATATTTTTTCTTTTCACGCGTTCAAGACAAAATAATCTATTTTTAAGATCATTCTTCAAAATCGGGTGAAATTAATAGTATAATGAAAATAACTTTTTGTAATGTTCGCTTAGGGTTGTCGCAACATTTACACAAATAGTTAAAAATTGTTAAGTTGGAGTGATTAGATGGAAAAGCATTTGAAGAAAGCAAAAACATGGAACATGGTATTGATTATTTTAGGGTTGATTTCGGTGGTATCATCGGTGGTTGGGTTACCCAAATCGTTAAATCCGAAGCTGAGTGATTACGAAATGATGGGCTCAATGGCTCAGGAGATGTTCGATTATGCAAATAATCCGCTAATAAAAGGAATCTCAGTGTTGTCTTTAGTAATTTCGATCGTTTTGTTGGTTTTCTATTTCATCGCGAATAAGAAGTTAGCAGATGAGATTATCCCAGCAAAATTTCCATACTATATTAAAATTGGTTGGAGTCTTTTAAGTTCAGCGATTGGTTTCATGATGCAGCCAAAAATACAAATGGAAGGGATGGATTTCTCTTTTATGACGACTGTTATTGGGATAGTCTTCCAGATTGTTTTCCTAATACCGGCAATCTTAGTCATTGTTCATCTATTTAAAGCAGAACCAGAGGAGTAGCAGAATGAGAAAGAAAAAATTGACGAAAAAGCAAAAGATCCGTTGGAGTATTCTAGCCGGAGTGCTTGCGCTAGTGCTATTTATTGGCGCATTTGTTTACTCTCAAACAAAAAATTCAACTGTTAAAGATAACAAATACAAAGCAGTTACACTGAAAAAATCTGATCCCTTGACCTTCAATGGGATTGTGGAAGCAACGCATACACAGGATTATTACTTTGACCAAACGCTAGGCAAGATTTCTGAGATCAATGTTCAGGATGGACAGGAGGTAGAGCAAGGCGCTACGTTGCTGAGCTATACGAATACTGAATATCAGGAACAAGCGGACGAGCAGAGCACGAATCTAGACAAGCTCTATCTCGCTGTTTCAAATGCGCAAGAAAGTCTGGCAATCGCACAGGACAAGCAAGCAAAAGAGCAGCAGAAATTAAACGACGCAACGGCAAACTATAATAACACCAATGAAAATAGTGAAGAAGGAGCCGCCAAAAAAGAGCAATACAAGCAAGAAATAACACAATACGAAAGCAGTGTTGATGCTGCGGCTGATGCCGTTGTTCAAGCGAGACAAGCACTAGAAAGTGCCAATGTTGAGCTGAATTCAGCATCACAAAGCGTAACGAAAATGCAAGGGAAAGTTAGCTCCACCGTTGCTAGTGCGACAAAGGGAACAGCCTACATCAATGAAAAGGGCAAGAATGATCCTTCTGTTCCAGTTGTGAAGGTGGTTAGTAATGAGGTCACGATCGAAGCAAAGGCTTCTGAATATGATTATCCGCAGGTCCATCAAGACGCGTCAGTGACCATAAAACCAATCACAACAAATCAAGAGATCGCCGGAACTATTACACATGTAAATAAGCTACCGGATCAAGCAGAAGCGACTAGTCAGGCTGGAACAGCTGGTGGCAGTTCAACTAGCTCAGTCTCTAACTATAGCTTCATCGTAAAGCCAACTGAAGAACTACAGTATGGCTACAATGTTCAAGTGGTTCTTCCGCTGAATGAGATTCGTCTGCCTAAAAAAGCAGTGAAGAAAACAGGTGATACCAAATATGTTTTTGCTTACCGCAACGGAAAAGTTCATGAGGTTACGATTCAAGCAGAGGATAAGGGCGATTACTTCATTTTGAAGGATGGTCTAAAAGATGGCGATCGTATCATTTCAAATCCTGACAAATCATTACGTGACGGTCAGGAATTGGCGGTGGATTAAATGATCGAACTAAAAAATATCAACAAGTATTATCGCAACGATGAGGAGTCGCTGCACGTTTTAAAGGACATCAATCTAAAAGCGGATGCCGGTGAAATGATCGCGATCATGGGACCCTCTGGCTCAGGGAAATCAACCTTGATCAATTTGCTGGGCTTTATTGATACGAAATTTGAGGGTCAGTATTTATTCGAAGAAGAGAATCTAGTCGCTACGACCGATGATCGCTTATCTAAAACCCGCAATCAAATGGTTGGTTTTGTTTTCCAAAATTTTAGTTTGATCGAGAACTATACTGTTTATGAAAATGTGGAGCTGCCATTGCTTTATAATGGTCATGGTTTTCATCAGACTAAGGAAAAAGTGATGTCGGTTTTAGAGAAGGTCGGAATTGCGGATAAGGCTGAAAAGCGCCCGCGCCAACTTTCAGGTGGTCAACAGCAACGGGTGGCGATTGCTCGGGCACTGATTAATCAGCCAAAGTTCATTATTGCAGATGAACCGACCGGCGCGTTGGATACTCATACTTCAAATGAAATAATGGAGCTTTTTAAAGAACTGAATCGTCGCGATCATGCGACAATCTTTCTGGTTACCCACGATCCAGAGGTAGTACCATATTGTACACGCTTAGTTAAAATCAGAGATGGTGCAATCACTGAAGACAAGGCGGTGATCGAAGAATGAAATTTTATGTAAATTGGCGTTCTTCTCTTGGTTCGATCTTTAAGAATAAGAAACGTAGCGCACTGACGATGTTCGGGATCGTGATCGGGATTGCAGCAGTGATTGCTATCTTATCTATCGGTCGCGGCTTTGAACGAGACACGATCGCCAGTCTAACTGACGATGAATCGGATCAATTGAAGGTTGATATTAATTTTATCCCGGGTAATGACGCGTTGTACTACTCAAATGTCGATATGATTCAAGCTTCTGATTTGAGCATCTTGAGAGATGTCGAGGGCGTAGAATCTGCTGACTATCCAAAAAATGATTTAACCTATATCTACAAGGAAGTTAAGATAAAGGATAAAACAAAGAACTATCGGATCGGCGTTGTCTCGAATAGCGGTGATTCTGTCAGCTATGGTCGTGCCATCAGTGCTTACGATAATCAAACCCAGAATAAAGTTGTGACGATTGACGCCAGCTTAGCCAAAGAAATTTTCGGATCAGCCCGTAGCGCAGTTGGCCGTGGTTTCGAATTGGATAATCAAGTTTTTACGATTGTCGGTGTTTTTCCAGCAGGTGCTGAAGAAACGATGTTTTCAGAAGGAACTACCAAAATTTTATTGCCGCGTCAAACTTACATCCACTTTTTTGGAAATGAGCAGGATACGAGTGCGGTGGTTCTGACCTTAGCCGACGGGAGTCAGCTGAATAAAGTTGCTGATCGTGCCATTAAGAAGCTAGAATCAGCTGGTGCGATGCGACAGCAAGGCGAATACCATGTTTCTAATATGGCGATGATGACAGATGGTATCAGTGAGGTGTTAAGCAGCATTACACTCTTCATTAGTGCTGTTGCAGGAATTTCACTGTTCATCGCGGGAGTCGGTGTCATGAATATGATGTACATCTCTGTGTCAGAGCGAACAAAAGAAATCGGGATTCGCCGAGCTTTGGGCGCCACGCGCGGCGCGATCCGACTACAATTCTTATTAGAAGGAATGACGTTGACTTTAGTTGGGGGGATTATTGGCTATCTATTGGGAATGATCGTTGCTTATGCGATTGGTAATGTAATGGATATTTCAGTGTCTGTTGATCTGTTTACCGTTGCTTTAGCAGTCGGTGTTTCAAGTGGTATCGGGTTAATATTCTCTGTAATGCCGGCCTCAGAAGCAGCCAAGAAAGATTTGATCGATATTTTGAGATAAAGGATGCCTTGATTTTCTCAATTAAGTTGCTATTAATGGAAATCGACTCATAAGTGTTCAGCGTCAAGAAATAAGAAGGACATTCCGAAATTTACCAAGAAACCCAGTGACATAGGAACTGATGATAAATAGATTTACTCAGTAATTCTCAAATTTTTATGAATTATCGGCTTATTTTTCGCCGATATTACGTGTGAGCTGCTGTTTATTTGCGAATAGGATCTTCCCCAAAAGACTTTTAGATTTTTGGGGAAGATCCCTTTTTTTCAAAATAAGAAATCTAGCGAACCCTAGACTTGTAGTTTTTCTTTAAGTGCTTCAGTTAATGTAGCAGAAAAGTTAATATCAGCTTTATTGCTCAAATCATTGAAATTATTAGTGTCTTCTTAAGTAATTTATTCTCAAATTTCTTGTGGTGAAATGCTAGATCCATTTTAATCAGGATCAACAGATCATCAGATGCTAATGAAATGCTATAGTGAGCAGAGGGAGTAGGAAAATCGTCTTATCATCCTCAGTATCAATGAGTCAACTGGCAAGTAAATCTTTTGCCGTATGGAGAGCTTCATGCATGTCTTGACTGAATGTAGTGGCGTTATTTAAGTCTGGAAATATGACGTTAATACCAGCATCTGCCAAATTGAATACAGCGTAATAAATCATCATGTGGATCAAGCCTTTCTAAATTTTGGATGTTGCATCTTATTTAAATCAGCTTGCTTAAAGATATTGGTTAGCTTTCCGACTGGATTATCCTTATGAACATGAAATGAAACGAAGAAAAACCATCGCCTCAAGCGATGGTTTTATCTGTATATGTTATTTACGTTGTTGTTTGCCGGCATTTCGTCCATTGCCGTTCTTATTGTTTTTATTCTTAGGTTGACTAACTTGTTTTGGTTTAATTGGTTCAGCCTTTTTGATGGGCTTTGTTACTACTTGTTTTGGTGGGTTTTTCTTCAATTCTTCTTGAATTTGTGCTTTGATACGAGGACGCATCAAGACATTGGTGATAAAGGTTTGAATACAACTAAAGACACCACCAACTACCCAATAAAGAGCCACTCCGGCAGGTGATGTGAAGGACATGAAGACAATCATCAATGGTGAAGCAATCATCATACTACGCATTGTCTTCTTCTGTTCCTCAGGCACACCGATTAGTGAAATGTAGCCTTGCAACAAGTAAGCGACCCCTACGAAAACAACGAGGAGATAGCTTGGTTTTGCCAAATCGATTCCGATGAACGTCGAGTGCTGGATACCTTCTGAGAAGCGAGCCGTGTAATAGAGTGCTGAGAAGATCGGCATTTGGATCAGTAAAGGCAGACAGCCCATACCGCCCATCATGCTGACATTATTCTCTTTGTAAACAGCTTGCATTTCCCGCTGTGCTTCCATTTGTTCTTCTTGTGTTGTTGCTTGTTTTACCTTTGCTTGAGCCGCATCGATCTGAGGTTTGATCGATTGCATTTTTTCAGATTGGATCAGAGATTTCTTTGATTGGTTAATCCCTAATGGCATAATGATTAGGCGAACAATAATCGTCAAAACGATGATTGCCAGTCCGTATGACCAATCGAAGCTGGTTACCATCCAATTAAGGAAATTCTCCAATGGGACAACAAGCATTCGATAGACAAGACCAGATGTATCTGGAGTCCCGTCACTATTTTGACGGACACAGCCCGATAATAGTAAAAGAACGCCCAATAGGCCGGAGCCTAAAAGCCAATTTTTAAATTTATTCATTTAATTCTTCCTCTGCTAATAAAAATTTATACAGGAAATACTATACTAGATAACACAGGCCTTTTCAATCAAATTCGAAAAAAGTCAGGGAACCTTGTCCTTTTTTTAATACACCACATTAAACTGCGTGTAGTCCTTAATGGTAGTATCTTCGTATTGTTCAATATGGGAAACTTTGGCAAAAGGATTTTGCGGTACTTTGAGCTTTTCCAAGAATTGATCCAATTGCTCTTTTGTTCCAACTGCTTCAATGGTGACACTGCCGTCATCTTCATTTTTCACTGTACCAGTCAGTCCAATCTCAATTGCCAGTTGATAGGTTGTATAACGAAAGCCGACACCTTGCACGCGTCCAGTCACATTTATATACTTCTTCATAAGAAAGCCTCCTATTAATTTATTTCTTATTCTCTATGATAGCGAGTTTTGCTGGTTGTTACAAGAATTCGCGTGCTATAATGACAAACGAAACGATAAATGAGTGAGGGGAACATGTTGAAAGAAATCCTATCAAGTAAAAATACATTAATCAAAGAAACAAAAAAATTGCAGCAAAAGAAATATCGTCAGCAAACACAAAGCTACCTATTAGAAGGCTTTCACTTAATCCAAGAAGCAAAGGCAGCCGATGTCATCCTGAAGGAAGTGTTTATCAGCCAACGTGGGTTAAAGGAGTGGTCTGAATGGATCGAAGAAAAGCTCACGGATTACTATTTGGTTTCTGATGAGGTCTTAAAAACATTAGCAAGTCAACCAACTCCGCAAGGGATAATTGCAGTTGCTGAGATGCCGCAAGAAGAGAAAGAAGATTATGCTGGTGCGTGGTTATTATTGGACAATGTTCAGGACCCAGGGAATGTTGGTACCATGATTCGGACTGCGGATGCGGCTGGCTTTACTGGTGTCATTTTAGGTAAAGGCAGTGCTGATCTATATAATCCTAAAACGCTTCGCAGCACACAAGGCAGCCTTTATCATTTGTCTGTCGGAGTTGGCGATTTAACAGAAGTAATTCCACAGTTTCAGCAAGCTGGAAGTTTAGTATTAGGAACAGCATTAGACAAAGAAGCGACGGATTATTTAAACGTTGAGAAAATGTCTGATTTTGCTCTTGTGATGGGAAATGAAGGTCAAGGGATGTCGGCAGAATTATTAGCGTTGACCGATCAAAATCTTTACATTCCAATCAAAGGGCAGGCAGAGTCTTTGAATGTTGCGATCGCCGCAGGAGTCCTAATGTTCCATTTACTTAAATAAGTCTTCACATTTTCGTAACTGTTATTAAGGAACCCTTAAACTTTTTTCACAAACTCATGGAAGCCTATTCAATGTTCGTGAGCCGTGATATAATGAGCGACAGAACGAAGAGAAGAAAAGGGGCTTTTTTATCCATGACAGAAAATTGGCGTGACGACGAAGAATACGTTTCTTATATTGAGGATTTACTAGCTACCGATGAAGTACAAAGACTAGCAGATTACACCCAACATATGAATTCAACACGATTGGAGCACTCTATTAGTGTTTCTTACAATAGCTACAAATTAGCAAAACAATTCAATGGCGATGCAAGAGCGACTGCTCGTGCCGGTTTATTACATGATTTGTTTTACTATGATTGGCGGACAACAAAATTTGATGAAGGTTCACATGCCTACATGCATCCACGCATCGCCGTGAAGAATGCAGAAAAAATCACCGAATTGTCTGACCTTGAACGTGATATTATTATTAAGCATATGTGGGGAGCAACAATCACTCCTCCAAAATATAAGGAAAGCTACATCGTAACGATGGTCGATAAATACTGCGCCATTAGAGAAGCCGCCGTTCCTTTAGTAGATAGATTTAATTCCTACAAAGCACGACTAAGAAAAGAATGGAACTAATAAAACAATTTTAGGCACCAAACAAAAACTTGTTTGGTGCCTTTTTTGTCAGTCACGCTTTTTGCAGTTTATTAGTGTTAATGCAGACGTTACTTAGTATAAGATATCTTGATTAAATAGGTTTAGCGTGATGATATGCGTACGAAGATAAATTTATTTTACACGGTTTTGTCAAAGGATTTACTTAGTAAGAGTTAGGCCGCAATCGCCTATATGAAGCTATTATTAAGGTTAGTAAAACAGTTTACTTGTTACAAGAATAGAAAGTGAGGGCGAAGCTTATCAAACCAAATATCACCAAACAGTTATTTTTTGCTGTAATAGGAACATTTATTGCAGCAGTCGGTATCCGTTTGATCGTTGTTAGTGGATTAGGAGCAGATGCGATCAGTACTTTAGTCTTAGGCATTTTACAGCATGTGCCATTGAAATTCGGAACGGTTAGCATGCTTTTCAATGGGATAATTTTAGTCATGGTTTTTTTCTATGACCGAAAGATGATCGGAATAGGAAGTATTATCAATAGCTTCGGGATAGGTTTTTGCTTGAATTTATTGGATTGGACAGGGATTTTGCATACAATTCCGGATGGAACGAGCTACTTGGTAATCATCATTGGTTCAATCGTATTTGGTTTCGGCACTGGTATTTATTTGTTAGCGGATTCAGGGTCGGCGGCTTATGAATCCTTGATGATTTTATTGAAGCGAATGCTAAAGAGTTCAGTCAAGGTTGCTCGAATTGTACTAGACGCTATTTTCTTTTTGACTGGGTTCCTTTTAGGCGGACATATTGGCTTAGGGACATTGATTGTTCTTTTATTAATGGGACCATCGTTGGAATTTACCTTGAACCAATTGCCAAAGCTAAAATTTTTCCGTGTGCAGGAAGCAAAATAATTGCTTTGAATTGTTTTTGATGGAGCAAATGATTTTTTCCTAGTAACTACAAGGGTTATTTGCTACAATGAATAAGGTTCATTTTATGGTAGATTTGGATCAGAATAACGATCCATCGAGTTTTCATAGTAGAGAATTCAAACATATAAAATAGGAATAGGAGTGCTTATTAATGATTTCAGCAAGCGATTTACGTGCTGGTATGACTTTTGTTCAAGACGGAAAGTTGATCAAAGTATTAGATGCTAGCCACCACAAACCTGGTAAAGGAAATACAGTTATGCGTATGAAATTACGTGACGTGCGTTCTGGTTCAACGTATGATACGACATTCCGTCCAGAAGAGAAATTTGAAAAAGCGATGATCGAAACGAAACCTGTGCAATATTTATACAGCCAAGATGATGTAGCGATTTTCATGGATTTAGAAACCTACGAACAATATGAAATTCCTGTAGGCACGATTGAAGAAGAAATGAAATACATTCTTGAAAACATGGAAGTTAAAATTCAATTCTTTGGTGACGAAGTGATTGGTATTACGTTGCCAACATCAGTTGTTCTGAAAGTCGTTGAAACACAACCATCAATCAAAGGAGCGACAGTTACTGGTTCTGGTAAACCTGCGACAATGGAAACAGGTTTAGTCGTGAATGTTCCTGACTTTATTGAAGAAGGCGAAATGCTTGAAATCAATACACAAGAAGGTACGTACCAAAAACGCGCGAATAAATAGTTAGTTAAGCAAACACCACGATTTTAAAAGATCGTGGTGTTTTTTCGTTCTCTAGGTACAACCTGAGAACATTCAGATTTAAATCGGAATATAGGACTCCAAAAAAGACTAATTACACCTTCAGAAGAGGGGAATTAGTCTTTTGTATTATCATTTATCACTATGTACAACTTCACATATGCATCCATTTCAAATAAAACATAAAAAGCGGATTTACTTCTATCAGTAAAAAGAAAAATTGGCTTATTTGTTTTGCAGAAGAGAACTGTGATAATAGGTATTTTAGAGTTAGACATAGTTTCAAATGTACGAAGGAAATTAATCAGCACTTTTTCTCATATTAAAAAATTAATAGGCGTAAACTCAGTTTATTAGAATGATTATTTTTTTTTGTATAATGGAAAATTATGATATGTGTTTCTTTTTTTGCTGAAAAAATAAATTAAGTTATTAATCAATTTAAAATTAGTGTAAACTGTAACTAGGGTTGAAAAAGTTATCAAAATTTATAGTGAGGAGAATATAGGATGAAAAAGAAAATATTAAAGGCTATCGTTGTTGGTTTTGCTTTTGTTAGCTTAGCTGCTTGTTCTAAAAATGAATCAGCTAATACTTCTAAAACAGTAGAGAAAGAAGCTTCTTCAGAAACGAGGAAAGTGGTCGAGAAATCTTCTGCTTCTTCTTCAGAAGTAATACTTACTGAAGAAACAGCAAGTTCAGAAGAAGGGAACTCTAAGCTTTTTGAATTTATGATCGAAGCGGCACAGTCTCAACTTCCTGCGATGAAAGAGCAATTAGGAGCAGCTTATTCAAACATTGAAATTGCTGCGGGTGAAAATCACACAATTATTTATCGGTATACTCTGCCTGAAGATCCAGGCTTTGAAATGGATAGTGCATCATTAAAGCCTGTGATGGTTGAGGCAATGAAACCAATCATGGATTCAATCAAAGGGATGGTTCCTGATGCGAAAATTCAAGTGATCTATTTAAGACCCGATCAAACTGAGGTGGGAAATATCTTGATCACACAAGAAGATACGGATGCCATACAAGGAAATTCTGATCCCGTGTAAAGCACCTAACAAAATAATAATTAGGTAACTTCGTATAACCCATTTGTTTTGTTTGGAAATTGCGTCATCTAAAACTAGGATGTTTGGAGAATATAGGATGAAAAAATGGATTGTTTTAGCAGTAATGGTTGCAGCTTTAGCTGGATGCGGCTCAGGTGGAGCAAAGGAAAACAGTAAATCAGAGAAAAATAGCGAATCAGTATCCACGACAGAAATTTCAACTTCAAAAACAGAAACATCTTCTTCAGAAAAGAAAATAGAAATGAAGGATGTTGATTTTCAAGTTGAAGGAACGAATTATAAAATGAAGATTTTAGATAACTGGAAAGTTCTTGAAGACGACGAATTCTCTTTTAGTGCCGAGAATGATAATAACGTTGAAGGAGTAATGGTTTCAGGAGTAAAGAAGACCGATGTCGATGATTTCGTTGCTTTAAAGAGTGCGATGGAAGAACAAATGAAATCTGATGATGAAGTTCGAATAAAAGAAGACACGATTAAGGAAGAGCCATATCAAACACCACATTATACAGGAGAACTTTATAGCTTTATAGGAGTTGCTGATGGAGCAAATACAGAAATCCGCTTCTATTTTTTAGAAACAGAGACGGAGTATATTATTCTTAACTTTGTAGGACTGCCTTCATTCTTTGAAAGAAATGATGAGCTTGTTACAGAGATGGTACGCTCATTCGTAGCAGGATAAGCTGAGATAATCAAGAAGCTTAAACTTTTCACGTTTAAGCTTCTTTTTTATCTAAAAAGAAGGCTATTATTTGGTTTGTGAGGATTTTCTGTTTATGGAAATTAGATCCTACCGTGCTGAATGGCTCAGATTCTCCGCCAATTCTTCTAACGCTTGGATATCACAAATCCGGTAATAGCTTTTCTGCTTTTCCAAAATCTGGGCATCGCGGAAATTGGTGATTGTTCGTAAAAGGTGGCGATAGCTGACGTTTAAGATTGAAGCGCAGGTAGTCAGGCGAAATGAAAATTTTCCTTGCTTCTGATGGGCTAGAATAAATTTCGCCAGTCGTGTTTCTACTGGTTCAATTAATGAGTTTGCGAGGTTGACGCCGGAATTTAACCGATAGCTTAGCAGTTGGCAAATATTCTGTAAGAAACGAACATCTTGCTGCAGGGTGTTGCGGTATTGATTCAAGGGAATCGAAACACAAATACAATCAGTAACAGCCTTGACACTGCTTTTAGGCAGAAGGCCCCATAATGATGACGCTTCCCCCAGTGGCGTAGCGATTGTGACAAAATCAATGCAAATATTTTGGGTATCAGAGGGGTAGGAATAAACCATCATACTGCCCTCCACCAGAAAATACAGGTAATCAGAAGTGGTTCCGGTACGAATCAAATGTTCTTCCTTTTGAAAGGACTGCAAAGAAGCCATTGTTAAAATGTCAGCATCCATATAATTTTGAAGATCGTGTTGCTTCACGTAAGCAGCCAGCAGCTGAGAATCGTGAATTTTCTTCATAAGAAACCACTCCTAAAGTGTTCATTTTTTTCATTATAGCCTAGAATAGATTGGGACTCAACACGAACAATTATTCTGTTTGTTTGTAAATTGTATGTAAAAATCGTGTAAAAGATGACACGTGTCACTTCATTATTTTGATGAACTTGCTATGATTTAGAGGTAATAGAAATTATTTCCAACAGGGGGAGAAAAAATGCAATTCAAACAGTTAGCAAAAGGTTTCATAGGTGTGATGTTACTAACAGCATTGACAGGTTGTGGTAGTTCGGGAAATACCAGCGATAGCTCAAAGGATACCAGCAAGGAAAAATTAGTTGTCCAATTTGTGCCAACTAATAACGATGGCAGCATGGAAGCCAAAGCAAAACCTTTTGCAGACTATTTATCGAAAAAACTAGATCGTGATGTCGAGGTAACCTTAGCAACCGATTATTCAACAATTGTTGAGGCCATGTCTTCAGGACAGGTTGATGTAGGAATTATGCCGCCCGCAGCATATGTACAGGCAAAAGACATGGACGCTGCAGAAGCTATTTTAACGTCTCAGCTAGGCGATTATGATCAAGAGTCTGGTCTGCCGCTAAAAGACAAACTGACTAATACCTTCAAAGGAGAAGTTCTAGTAAAAGCAGACAGCGATATGACAAAGTTAACAGATTTAAAAGGAAAAAATATTGCGACGTTGAGTCCTAATTCTGCCAGCGGTTATATTTATCCAGTAGCGGAGTTAAAGGATGCCGGAGTTGATCCAACAGCGGATGCGAAAATGACCACGGTGAATGATATTCCAAGTGAAATTACTGCTGTTTTAAATGGTCAAATGGATGCAGCATTCGTCTTTGAAGGTGCGCGTAATGTCTTTGCTTCAAAATTTTCTGATAATGACCTGATGAAGGATTTGAAAGTATTGTATTTAACAGAAGGGGATATCCCTAATGATGCAATTGCTGTTCAGCCTGATATGGACAAAGAATTGAAAGCAAAAATCAAAAAAGTTTTCTTAGGCATGAAAGACGATAAAGAAGGAAAAGAAGCGATGGCCTTATGGAGTCACCAAGGCTACGAAAAAGCTGCCGATTCAGCCTATGATACGATTCGAGAATATACTAAAAAAGCTGCAGAATAAAACACGAGCGATTGTCGACCAATGTGTCGGCGATCGCTTAAAAATGGAGAACGAGCATGATTATTTTTGAGAATGTTTCAAAGGTTTATCCCAATGGAGTGGTGGGCCTAAAGGATATCAATTTGACTATTGATGATGGGGAATTTGTCTCGATCATTGGACTAAGTGGTGCTGGTAAAAGTACGTTATTGCGAGCCATCAATCGATTGGTTCCAATTACAGATGGCAACATTCAAATTAACGGTACATCCATAACTAAGGCCAATAAGCGTGAGCTGCGGCTGATTCGCCGTCAGATTGGATTGATTTCCCAAAGTTTTAATCTGGTGAAGCGCAGTACTGTTCAGAAAAATGTTCTATCGGGCCGACTAGGCTACTATTCCACCTGGAAGAGTATCTTTGGGCTGTTTACGCAGGAAGATTATCAACGAACCAAAGAAGCCTTGGAAACAGTAGGCTTATCTGACAAGCTGCAAACCCGCAGTGATGAACTGAGCGGTGGTCAGCAGCAGCGGGTTTCGATTGCTCGTGCGCTCGTTCAGCAAGCACCGATTATTTTGGCAGATGAACCGGTGGCTTCCTTAGATCCTATCACCACCCAAAAGGTGATGGAGGATTTAAAAAAGATTAATCAAACAATGGCTAAAACCGTGATTGTCAATCTTCATTCGGTACCTTTAGCTCGGGAGTTTTCTACGCGAGTGATTGCTTTAAAAGCTGGACAGGTGGTTTTTGATGGCTCGCCGGATGCTTTGACCGACGAGCAGCTGACTCAAATTTACGGCAAAGCCATTTTTGAAGAAAAGGCAGGGGATCGCGATGAAATTGCAAGAGACTGTCCACTTTAAATGGTACAAGCACCTGTTGATTCTGATAGTTTTAGTGCTTTGTTTTCAAGCAAGTGTGGGCCTGACTTCGGCTGATTTTGCGATGGTGTTTGCCAACTCTGGGCAAATGACAGACTTTTTGTCACGACTTATTCATCCAGATTTTAGTTATTTGTCGAAGCTGGTCACTCCAATGGTTAAAACGCTGCAAATGTCGTTAGTCGGAACGGTGATTGGTGTGGCTTTTGCGATTCCTATCAGCTTTCTGGCAACGACGGTCGTGACGGAAAACCGCTGGCTATCCACTATTTTTCGGTTTTTATTGGGCTTGGTTCGGACAATTCCTAACCTGCTATTAGCCGCTCTTTTTGTCGCTATTTTTGGCATAGGAGAAGCTACTGGGGTGCTGACGATTGCTGTTTTTACCTTTGGAATGATTTCTCAGTTGATGTTTCAAGCAATTGAAACAATTGACTATGGTCCAATCGAAGCGGCGGCTGCAGTAGGAGCTACCAAGTTGCAAATTGCTGTCTGGTCAATTGCTCCTCAAGTGTTGAGTCAATTTGTCAGCTATATGTTTTATGCGTTTGAAGTGAATGTACGGGCTTCAACAGTGCTGGGTTATGTTGGTGCTGGCGGGATTGGCGTTATTTTGAATTCCTCACTGGCTTTATTAAATTATGAACGGGTATCAATAATTATTTTAACGATTTTAGTCACGGTGGCCTTGGTAGATAAACTGAGTGAACGTGTGAGGAGGGCACTGTTATGATGATTCGCGACATGAGTAGACGAACATTGCTCTTTCTTACGGTTGTGGCGCTGCTGGTGATTTGGTCAGCCTTCAGTTTGGATTATTCAGGTTTAAGTACTTTTTCTCTTTCGATGGGAATGGATGTATTTAAAGGACTGGCGCAGCCAGATTGGGCATTTCTTTATGATGGCAGTGGAGAGGATTTAGTAAGTTTGCTGCTGTTGACGATTGGCATTGCTTTTTTAGGAACGATGATTGCGACAATTTTGGCGATTCCGTTAACCTTGCTGAGTGCTGTTAATCTCTGGAAGGCACATCCGTTAGTTACAAAAATTGGGAAGTTCGTCTGCAATGTATTGCGAGCCTTTCCAGAATTAGTTTTTGCGATTATTTTTGTGAAAGTTGTCGGTCCAGGTCCATTTGCTGGAGTGATGGCGATTGGTGTTCATCAAATCGGTATGTTAGGGAAGCTGTTTACCGAGGAAATGGAAGCGATGGATGAACGATTAACCGAAGAGATGGAAGCGGTCGGAGCTAATTTTTGGCAAACGATTTTCTTTGTTCGAGTACCTTATTTGTTGCCAATTTACAGCTCATTGGCATTAAATCATTTTGAAATTGCTGTTAGAAGTGCAGCTACACTAGGATTAGTAGGTGCTGGCGGGATCGGGGCACCATTGATTTTTGCGATCCAAACACGGTCATGGAGCAAGGTCAGTATTATTTTAATCGGGGTTGTTATTACCGTATTTATTTTGGACCAAATAACCGGAATTATAAGAAAGAAATTGAGATAGCACATGAATATATTGCATATATCAGACATACATTTTCGCAGAGAATATGAAACGAGCGAGGGCGGCTATAAAGGCATGTTAGCCAAGATGCAAAGTCCGCTTATTCCGTTGGAGAAGTACCTGCATCAGCTGCAACAACGGACAACACTTGATTTGGTAATCATCAGCGGTGATCTGACTGAAGATGGCGAGGTAGAAGATTATCGCTATCTGAAGAACTGGCTGCAGGAAGCTTTAGGCGAAACAGAGATGATTGTCACACTTGGTAACCATGATATTAAGGAGAACTTTTGGGCTGGCTGGTTTGGAGAAAAGGCTTCTGAAAAACCTTACAACCAGGTTGTGATGTATCCAGAATTTTCGGTCATCTCCTTTGATAATTCCAGCTATGGCTATGCAGATGGAATTGTAGATGAGCAGCAGCTTCAGTGGCTAGCGGAGGTGCTGGAAGAATATAAAGAGCAACCGATTATACTGGTAACCCACCACCATTTACTGTCGCAGCAAAGCAATATGCCAAAATGGCCTGGCACAGAACGCTTTTTAGCGTTAATTGAACCATATGATATTCGTTGTATTTTAAACGGACACACGCATCACTTCTTTATGGATGAAATCAATGGTATTCCTTATTTTACTGTGGCTAGTATGTCCTTTGTCGGAGAAAATGTAGGCGACGGCTTGGTCCGCTTTGAAGAACGCTACGGCTATAATCTTTATTGTGTGGAGCAGGGAAGGATCACCCATCAAACGACAGAAAATTTTATTTCAGGGCATGTGTTGAAGACTCTGGACATGCGCTGATAAACTAATAAAAGTACTGAAGAGACCGAACTGCTTTTTGTGCTTCGGTCTTTTTCGTCTAATCAATGAAGGAGCGATACGATTGAAGATAACCTTTCTCGAAACCAGTGACATGCACGGCTATGTTTACCCAACTGATTATGCTGGAAAACACGATCTAGCCCTTGGTGCGGCTAAAGTCGCAACAAAATTAAAGAAATTACGGGAAAAAGCTGAAGGTGTTGTTGTGACGATTGAAAATGGCGACTTTATTCAGGGTTCACCGTTAAGTTATTATATTGCTCAAGGAAAGTATTCGGTTAGTACGTTAACCAAAGTAATTAATCAAATGAACTATGACGTTCAAGTGATTGGCAATCATGAGTTCAACTATGGCTTGGAGTATTTACAAGCAGCTATCGACAGCTATCAAGCACCTGTGCTGGCAGCGAACATCTTGAATGAAGCAGGAGACCCCTACTTTGGAAAAGCCTATACGATTATTGAAAAAGCAGGATTAAAAATTGCTGTTCTTGGACTGGTTACTCAATATATTCCACATTGGGAAAAGCCCCTTACTCTTAAAGGTATTACATTTGAAAGCATTGTTGAGACTGCTAAAAAATATATACCAATCTTAAGGCAGCAAGCAGATGTCGTAGTAGTCAGTTATCATGGCGGCTTCGAAAGGAACTTAATGACAGGAGAACCAACTGAGGCTCTGACTGGCGAGAATGAAGGCTATCAGTTGCTGCAGGAGGTTTCAGGGATCGATGCGCTGTTTACTGGACATCAGCATCGAGTAATTGCCGACATTGTCAATGGTGTGCCTGTTGTTCAGCCAGGGTATCGTGGAAATCACATCGGAGAAATCCAGCTGACAGTTGAGAAAATAGAAGGAAAAGTAGTAGTGACAGATAGCCAAGCCGGGGTGCATTCTTTAGAAGATGTGGCTGCTGATCCGAAAATTCTTGCAGCCGTTGAAACCGCAGAAACGGATTTAGACGATTGGCTGGACCGAACCTTGGGACAAGTTGAAGGTGACATGGCGATTAACGATCCGATGGAAGCGCGTTTAGTGGAACATCCCTATGTAGAATTTATTAATCGCGTGCAAATGAAAGCTAGTAAGGCAAAAATTTCTGGAACGGCTCTGTTCAATAACGAAGGAACAGGATTTGGTTCAACGATCACTATGCGGGACGTCATCACCAACTATATCTATCCTAATACACTAGCTGTGATCAAAGTCAGCGGAGCCGACTTGCGTGCGGCATTAGAGCAATCTGCGAGTTATCTGGCGGTTGAAAAGGGGAAGGTTGTTTTCAATCCTGCCTTTATCAAACCTAAGCCGCAATACTACAATTATGATATGTATGAAGGGATCGACTATACTATTGACATGAATCAACCTGTTGGCCAACGAATCACTCACCTAACCTTCCAAAATCAAGCAATCCTGCCAGAGCAAGAACTGGAAATAGTCACCAATCATTACCGAGCAATTGGTGGAGGAAATTATGAGATGTTCGGTGCGGAGAAAATCGTGCGAGAAATTCAGGTAGATATGACAGAATTAATTGCGGATTACTTGAAGCAGCATCCGATAATTCAAGCAAAGACGAACCAGAACTTTCAGGTGGTTTTGTAGATGAAAAGATAAACAGAGGTTGTGATAGAAGTGGTCAGCTTCAAGAAATAAGAAGGAATTACCGAAAATTGTTTCTCAAATTTTTGTGAAATTTCGGCTTATTTCCGAAGAAGCTACTTCTGGAACACCGTTTATTCGGGAAAAGAAGCTATGACAAGTCTTTTGTCACAGCTCCTTGTTTATCTATTTTTTTGCTACAGAGTCCGTCAAAATCAATTCAGTGGGTACGATGACCTTTTTTGGTAAATCTTTCTCTCCGTTAATCAGCTTGAAAAGTAGCTCTGTTGCTTTTGTACCCAAAATATTTGTAGGAACATTGATTCCTGAAAGACGAGGGGTGAAAAAGGCAGAGTAGGATTCATCATTAAATGCAATCAAAGAGAAGTTATCAGGGATTTTATACCCTTCTTTTTCAATAATTTGAAAGAGACTAAGAGCTTTTAGAGCATCTGTTGCAAAGATAGCAGTAGGTAATTGTTTACCACTAAATAATTTTTTAGCCGCCTGAATAGATTCCTCTAGCACATAGCCCCCATCGACAATCCATTCATTTTTTATATCTAGATAATTATCAAATAAAGCTTTACGATAGCCATTTACTCGGTCTGCTGATACATGAATATTCAGAGGAGCATGCAGACAGGCTATTTCCTTATGTCCCAGATCAATCAAAGTTTGAATCATTTGGTAACTATCACTATAGTTGTCTGTATCCACCGAATAAATATACTCATATTCCTTTTCCAGTTTTCCGATAATTACGATTGGAATTTTTAGCGCATCAAGTTCCTCTAGATATTGTTCATCTTGAGAAGCACTTAAGATGATTATTCCCCGTATCAATTTTTCATTGAGTTTATTTCTTATTTTTTGCGCTTCTTCCTGATTGTTTTTAGATGTTTGCAAAATCAAATCAAAATCATTTTTCTCTGATACAGCTGAAATAGACTGGATAACATCAGAAAAGAAAGGATTGCCGCTTGTTGAACGAACCGATCGATGTGAAAGAGCCAATATTGCATCAAATCCGTTACCAGTAAGTCCACGTGCTAACTTACTCGGCATATAATTCAATTCTTTAATTGCTGCTAAAACTTTTTCTTTGGCCTCTGGTGAAATATTATCTTGATTGTTCAATACACGAGAAACTGTGGATTTAGAGACTCCAGATTTGTTCGCAATATCATAAATTGTTGGTTTCAAAAAAATCCTCCTAACGCTGGTAGCGGTACCATCACAGCTAGAATATTACTGGATTATCGATGATTTGTCCATAAAGGCGGTTAATTATTTAAAAAAACAATTGACAGAAACCGCTTACTATAATATTATCTTGGTGTGAGGTGGGAGCGCTCCCACAAGAAAGGAGTTTTTTATTTGATCGAAGAAATCATTTCTGCAATTTATCCGCATCAAGATGAAGCAATGTTTCTAAAAGAAGCAATATCTGAAAGAATCAAGGGATATAAAAATAAGAATATCCGACCTAGAAAAGGACAATGGGATCAAGATGATGTGTTTTTGATTACTTATGGCGATCAGTTTTATGAGGATGGAGAAACTAAATTAACCATCTTCAATAAAATGTATCAGCAGTTTTTTTCAGATACATTTCCAATTGTACATTTCCTACCGTTTTTTCCTTACAGCTCAGATGATGGATTTTCGGTGATTGATTATGAACAGGTAAATCCTGAAATCGGTGATTGGGCAGATGTTCAGGTAATGAATCGCAATGCTCGTTTGATGTTCGATTTCGTTTGCAATCATATGTCTGCAAAAAGTAATTGGTTTCAAGGTTACTTGAATAATCGCACTAGCTATAAGGACTTTTTTATCGAAAGTGATCCTTCGATTGATCTAAGTATGGTTACAAGACCGAGAACGTCACCGTTGTTATCAGAGTTTGTCGATTTAGATGGGAAGATACGCAATATTTGGACGACTTTTAGTGATGATCAGGTAGATTTGAATTTTGCTAATCCGAAGGTCTTATTAAGAATGGTTGATGTGCTGCTGTTTTATGTAGATCAAGGAGCAGATTTTATTCGTCTAGATGCAGTAGGATTTTTATGGAAGAAAGCTGGAACCAGCAGTATCCATCTTCCAGAAACCCATAAGATCATTCAGCTTTTTAGAAGCATTGTGGAAGAGGTAGCTCCAGGAACGATTTTGATTACAGAGACGAACGTGCCTCATCAAGATAATATCAGTTACTTTGGGGACGGGACTAATGAAGCGCAAATGGTTTATCAATTTCCGTTACCTCCATTAGTATTGCATGCGATTCGAACAGGGAATACTAGCTATTTGCAAAAATGGGCAAATGAAATCTATCTACCAACGGAAGAAGTATCCTTCTTCAATTTTTTAGCATCTCATGATGGAATTGGTTTAAATCCGATTCGAGGAATTATTGATGAAGCAGAAATTCTTGATTTAGTTGCTAGTATAGAAAAAGAGGGAGCACTAGTAAATTATAAACAAAATCCAGATGGTTCTTTCAGTCCTTACGAGATTAATACAACCTATATTGACGCTTTAAGTAACCAATCAGATGAAGATGAGCTGCGTCTGAAGCGTTTCATGGTGGCTCACTCTATTTTATTGACGATTATTGGGATACCGGCAGTTTATGTGCAAAGTATTTTAGGCGGACGCAACTACTATGAAGGTGTTGAAAAGACAGGCGCGAATCGAACAATTAATCGCCAGAAATATAAAGCTTCAGAAATTTGTGACAGCTTACTGAAAAGTGGGTCATTTAGAAACCAAGTATACCGTGAACTTCAAGAGCTGATACAACTGCGAAGAAGCGAGGAAGCTTTCCATCCTAATTGTGCTATGCGAGTTCTGGGAACGAATCATGCAACATTTGGAATTGTTAGAGATGAAAAGGTTTACGTATTACATAATATGAGCGATCAAGCTCAAACGATTTCACTTGATGCTGGAACCTATATTAATTTATTAACAAAAAATGAATGCGTTATTCAAAAGGAAGTAATTTTGGAACCTTACCAATTTGTTTGGTTGGAAAAAATTTAGAACTATCAAGAAGGAGACAGTGGAATGAAAGCAAAGAAAATGATTTTTGGTACGGCATTGGCAGTGTTGGCTCTGACTTTGGGAGCATGTGGCGGAGGAAGCGCGAAGGATGATGAGAAAACGACAATTGAATTTATGCATTCTTCAGTTGAACAAGATCGACTGAAAGTAATTGATAAGCTGGTTGCCGATTTTGAAAAAGAAAATCCAGATATTAAAGTGAAACAAATGCCAGTTGAAGAAGATGCGTATAACACAAAAGTTGTTACGTTGGCCCGTTCAAATAAGCTTCCCGGTGTTATTGAGGTCAGCCAAGACTTCGCGAAGGTAATGGATAAGGATGAACTGATCGATCAAAAAGCTGTTGGCAATGTCATGAAAAAAGTTGGTGAAGACAAATATTACGATGGCGCCAAAAAATTGGTTCGTACAGAAGATGGTTCAGGATATATTGCAGCACCGATAAGCGGTTGGGTTCAAGGTATTTGGTATAACAAAAAGACGCTGAGCGATGCTGGATTCTCAGAACCAACAACTTGGGACTCAGTTTTAGAGATCGCGAAGCATTTTAATGATGCAGGCAATAAGAAATACGGCATCGCAATGCCGACCGCCGACAGTACAATGACTGAACAAGCCTTTTCACAGTTTGCACTTTCGAATAATGCAAATGTGTTGGATGATAAAGGAAAAGTGACGATTAATACGCCAGAAATGAAGCAGGCTTTGGATTATTATAAAGAATTGTCGCAATACACCATGCCAGGTTCAAATGACGTAACGGAGATTAAAGATGCCTTCATGAATGGTTCAACCCCAATGGCGATTTATTCAACGTATATTTTGCCGTCTGTTTTTGAAGAAGGAAAGTCAGAAGAGATTGGTTTTGCAATTCCGACCAACAAACAAGAGGCCGTTTATGGAACAGTTTCGGGATTAACCATTTCTGCTGGATTAGATAAAGAACAAAAAGCAGCTTCTGAAAAATTTGTTGAGTATCTATCAGAAGCCAAAAATATGGAAAAATGGGTCTTGATGTCACCTGGCGGAGCACAACCAGTAAACAAAAAAGTTGTCGATAGCTCTTCTTACCAATCAAATGAAGTAATCAGTGCTTTTGGCGAGCTTCCGAAAGAAATTGCCAGCTCATTTGATAAGGTCCAAGTGTTTGGTTTAGTTGGCGATAAAAACTTTACAAAAATGGGAGATATTACTAGCTCTGGTGCTATTTCAAAAGCGGTAAATGGCGTAACTGTTGGTAAGGAAGATCCTGAGAAAGCATTAAAAACGGCTCAAGAATCAATTGAGGAGTAGGAGCGGGTTATGAAAAATATAGCAAACAAAACAGATACAAAATTTGCTATTGCCTTATTAGCACCAAGCATGATTTTATTGGCAGTATTGGTTTTCTTTCCAATGCTGTCAAATATCCAGATTAGTTTTTTAGATTTGCCGTTAAATGCGAATTTAAAGTCTACTTTTGTTGGATTGAACAATTATCTAGATATTTTAAAGGACCCTGCTTTTTATAAATCATTAGGTTTGACGATCGCTTATACAGCGTTAGTCGTTTTGGGAAGCACCGCTTTAGGCTTAGCAGTGGCGATTGCGTTTAACCGTGAATTTAAGTACCGCGGATTGGTTCGTTCTTTGATTATTCTGAGCTATGTCACACCTTCTATTTCTTTAATTTTTGCTTGGAAATATATGTTCAATAATGGCTATGGTATTATCAATAATTTTTTAGTCGATAAATTACATCTTTTCAGCGAAGCACCATTATGGTTTGATAATCCAGGTTCAAGTTTTGCTTTAGTCGTAATCTTTGCAATCTGGCGCTACTATCCTTATGCCTTCATCTCTTTATTGGCAATTTTGCAAACTGTCGATAAGAGCTTGTATGAAGCGGCGGATATCGATGGCGCAAATTTCTGGCAGAAATTCAAGATTGTTACATTACCTGCGATCAAGCCGGTCCTCGCCACAGTTATTGTTTTGCGATCTATTTGGATGTTTTATATGTTTACTGATGTCTATTTACTGACAAATAAAGTGGATATATTAGGTGTCTATCTTTATAAAACAGCCTTTGCATTCAATGACTTAGGTAAAGCTTCGGCTATTTCAGTGATTTTATTCGTTATTATTGCTGTCGTGATTCTAATTTCAAGAAAGCGGGTGGATCTAAACAATGGGTAAAAATAAAAAAGTCAAAAAAATCTTCTTTTATGCCATGGTTATTTGTTTTTTAGCAATTAACCTGTTCCCTTTTTGGATCATGCTAATGACATCTTTTAAAGGCAGCAGTGAAGCGATTTCGACTACGCCGAGTATTTTACCGCGTCAATTCACGACAGAACATTTTGTCGATATTTTTAATCCAGAGATTTTTCCATTTGTCGACTATTTTAAGAATAGCTTTGTTATTTCGTTGTTTGCATCTGTTATCGCTGTGATTATTGGAATTGGTGGTGCTTATGCGTTAGCACGTCTAAACTTTAAGGGACGTAATAAAATCAATGCGAGTTTCTATACGGTGTATATGTTCTCAGGTATTTTGATTGTCGTTCCGCTATTCAAAATTATCTCTTCATTAGGTTTATATGACACTAGAACTTCTTTAGTCATAACAATGGTGGTTCAAACATTACCGACAGCAATTTTTATGTTGCGCAGTTACTTTGAAACAATCCCTAAAGATATTGAAGAGGCGGCGATGATCGACGGTTTGAGCCGTTTTCAGATCATCATACAAATCATGATACCACTAGCATTTTCGGGGATTATTTCAGTTTTTGTGTATTGTTTTATGGTTTCTTGGAATGATTTTCTGTTCGCATCGATCTTCCTTTCATCAACCGATAAGTTTACATTGCCAATCGGACTGAACACGTTATTTAGTACCCCAGACTATGTTTGGGGCAGAATGATGGCAGCTTCACTGATTACTGCTTTACCAGTAGTCATCATGTACTCACTTTCAGAACGTTTTATTAAAGGCGGAGCCATTGAAGGCGGCGTCAAAGGATAATTTAGAAAAAGAGGATGAAAATCGTGAAAAAATTAGTAGCGCTTGAACCACGAGTTGCAGGTTTAAAAGAGTATGAGGAGAGAACTATTTTAGAAGACGAAGTACTGATCAAGGTGAAGTTTGCTTCTCCTAAGCCTGGAACAGAAGTCGTTGATTTTAGAGGGATCAGTCCATTTATCGATGATGAGTTTTCTTCAGAATGGAATATGTTTATGCCACGTGAGGCAGGAAGCCCTCGCGGTATTGAGTTCGGCGATCTGCCATTAGGAAATATGGTGGTTGGAGAAGTAGTGGAAATAGGCAATGAGGTTACCGAATATCAAATCGGAGAGATTGTTTGTACTTATGGCCCCATTCGAGAAACAGTGGTCGTCAAAGGTGTAGACAACTATAAACTACGGAAAATGGCAAGCTTGGGTAGTTGGAAAAATGCAGTATGTTACGATCCAGCACAATTTGCGATGGGTGGTACTCGCGTAGCCAATGTACGCGCTGGTGATTTTGTTGCAATTTTTGGTCTTGGCGCGATTGGTTTAATCGCAGTACAAATTGCAGTTAATGCTGGTGCAAAGGTCATCGCCATTGATCCAATCAAAGAACGTCGAACATTAGCGGAAAAATTTGGTGCTATTCATAGTCTAGATCCAATAACTGAAGATGTCGGTTTAAAAATGAAGGAGTTTACCAATAAAATGGGGGTCGATTCTGTCATTGAAACCAGTGGGGCTGCTAGTGCTTTACAAGCTTCCTTGAGAGGCATTGCTTATGGCGGAATTATTTCCTATGTTGCTTTTGCTAAACCCTTCCCAGAAGGATTAAATTTTGGTCGTGAAGCCCATTTTAATAATGCGAAGATTATTTTTGCTCGTGCTTCAAGTGAGCCGAATCCCGAATATCCGCGTTGGAATCGCAAACGAATTGAAGATACTTGCTGGGAACTGCTAATGAGCGGTTACTTAGATTGTTCAGAGATTGTTGCGCCAATTGTTCCGTTAGCTGAAAGTGCGGAAGCCTATATGCGCTACATTGACCAAGACCCTTCATTAAGTGTGAAAATGGGTGTAGAGCTTTAAACTAAAAGGATTGAACGAAGACAAATAAGGAGATTATATCATGAGATTTGGCACGCAAGATCAAGCATTTTTCCCAACAGACATAAAAGAAAAATTTCAATTTATCAAAGAGTTAGGGTTTGAAACCTACGAAATAGATGGCAAGCTGTTAGTCGAACACGTAGAAGAAGTCAAGGAAGCAATGAAAGAAACGGGGATTTTAGTAGAAACTGCCTGTAATGGTTACGATGGATGGATCGGTGATTTTATTGAAGAACGTCGTTTACGAGGGATTGAACAGATTTCTGATATTTTAAGAGCGTTAGCTGAAGTAGGCGGGAAAGGCATCGTTGTTCCTGCGGCTTGGGGCATGTTTACCTATCGTTTACCACCGATGGTTTCTCCAAGAAGTCAAGCTGGAGATTTTAAAGCAGTTAGTGCCTCTTTGATTCAGTTAGAGAAGATAGCCGCTGAAACGGGAACCAAAATATATTTAGAGCCATTGAATCGGTATCAAGATCATATGATCAACTTATTAGCTGATGCTCGGAAATACATTGATGAAAATCAATTGGTGCATGTTGAAATTACCGCTGATTTTTACCATATGAATATCGAAGAAGATAGTATTTCAAAAGCGTTGATCGAGCAAAAGGATTATGTGGGACACATACATTTAGCGGATAATCATCGGTATCAGCCGGGGTCCGGAGCCATCAATTTTGTTGAACATTTCAAGACAATCAAAGCGATCAATTATGATGGTTGTTTAGTATACGAATGCCGATTACGTGGAGAAGATCTTCCTAAAATTTATCAAGATTCTATCAACTTCTTAAAGGAATGTATGAGAAAAGCATAGTTGAACGCTCAACTATGCTTTTCTTGAAAGGAACGAGTAATGAAAAAAGTAGCGATTATCGGTGCTGGCCAAGTAGCAGAGAAAGTCCATGCAGCCTATTATTTAACAAAACCAGAAACGTTTCAATTAGTAGCAGTGGTTGATCCTAATTTAGCAAGGGCCGAGCTTTTTTGTCAAAGAAATCAATTTAAGCAGGCATACACATCAACTACAGAAATGTTGATAGAGGAACAACCAGATATCGTAAGTGTTTGTACACCCAATCGTTTTCATTATGACAGTGTAATGAGTGCATTAGCGGCAGGGTGTTCAGTATTCTGCGAAAAACCGCCAGCCATGACGAGCCTTGAAGCAGAAAATATGTGGAAGCTGGCAGAAAAAAAATCTGTTTGTTTGGCTTATGATTTTCAACATCGTTATTCACCGGAAGCGCAGATGTTGAAGGAAAACATTGCCTTATTGGGGGATATTTATTATAGCGAAGCAAATGCCTTAAGACGTTCAGGGGTTCCTGGCTGGGGAAATTTTATTGATAAAACACTTCAAGGCGGCGGTCCGCTGATTGATTATGGAATACATATGTTGGATACGGCGTTATATCTATTGGATTTTCCAAAAATCAAGGCAGTTTCGGGTTATCAATATCAAAAAATCGGTCCTCGTAAGAACCAAGGTTCATTTGGATTTTGGGACCCGGAAAAATACACAGTAGAGGATTCCTTGTTTGGAACATTAGAATTTGAAAATGGCGGGATTCTTCGGATCAATACATCTTTCGCGTTAAATATACAAGCGGATAAGGTTTTAGATGTTCAGCTTTGCGGTGACGAAGCAGGTGCAAATCTCTATCCTGGTAAAATTTATACAGATCAAGCTGGGGAACTTAAAGTTATTAAACAAATCGAAAGTAAGGAAACGAATAATCATTTTACCAGTATAGATCATTTTTGTCGTAAAGTTGCTGGAGATCCACAAGCAATAATTGCTGACGGCAGACAGGGCTATATTATACAAAAAGTGATTGCAGCATTATATCAATCGGCTGAAATAGGTGAAAAAGTAGAACTATGAAAATAGAATTTAATCAATTTGAGGAAGAAACACTAAATAAAGAAGCAACTCTAATGACGACGGGAAACGGCTATTTAGGAGTTCGTGCAGTACATGAGGAAAAGTATCGAAATCAGGATAGAGGTTTTTTTGTCCGGGGCATTTTTGATCGAACGATCGGTACAGAGGCAGCTGAATTAGTCAATCTGCCTGATATCACAGAACAAGAGTTAAGAATAAATGGCGAGATTTTTTCCTTAAATAGTCCGCAAGTGAGAGATTATCAGCGTTCGCTAGATTTATCAACAGGAGAATTGAATCGTTCATTAAAATGGCAAACGGAACAAGGCGATTGGTTCAAAATTACAAATAAACGGATTGTTAGTCAAAAAAATAAGGAACAGATTGCTTTTCAACTGATCGTAGAGCCATTGAGTGGTTCAGCTGAAATTTCCATCAAAACGGGGATTGATGGTCAAGTTTCTAACGGTGGCAACCAGCATTTAATCGAACGTGATATACGTGTGTATGATGAACGCCTATTAGTAGCTGAATATGAGACGATTGAGAGTCATTTGACAGTAGGTCTGGCTATGCGTCTAAATAAATCAGGAATTATTTCAGCGAAAAATAGAAAAATTCAAACAAACATTCAAGAGAACTGTCAGAAAAATGATTCATTCGTTTTTGAAAAAGTGGCTTATATATATTCCAGCTTAGAAGCTGATGATCCATTGGAGTCTGCTAAAAAGGCTGCAGCCCAGGAAATATCTTATGAAAAAATTGCGAAGGAAACAAAAAAATCTTGGCATGATTTTTGGTCAGAACATCGGGTAGTCGTCAATAGTCAAAATGCCTTTGACCAATTGGCTTTAGATTTTGCATGCTATCATCTGCAAATTATGACCCCCGATGATTCCCAATTCAGTGTGGCAGCAAAAGGGTTAACAGGTGAAGGCTACAAAGGTCATGTATTTTGGGATACAGAAATATTCATTCTTCCTTTTTTCTTGCATAATGAGCCCGATACGGCAAAAAAATTATTGAAATATCGATTTTTAAGATTGGCTGGAGCAAAAGAAAAAGCGCGACAGAATAACTATCGAGGTGCTTTATTTCCTTGGGAAAGCGCCTTAACAGGGTATGAAGAGACACCAAAATACGCAGCGATAAATATTCGTACTGGGAAACGGCAAATTATATCATCGGCTGTAGCAGAGCATCATATTGTTGCGGATATCGCTTATGCTGTGATGGATCTTTATCAAGCGACGGCTGACCAGGAATTTATGGATAATTATGGGAAAGAACTATTAAAGGAAACAGCTCTTTTTTGGTTGAGCCGTGGTGTTGAGATAAATGGGCGGATTGAAATTCATGATGTGATTGGTCCGGATGAATATACGGAACACGTCAATAATAATGCGTATACCAATTATTTAGCCGCCTATAATGTACGATCTGCTTTGGAGCAGCAGGTCGGTGATGAGCAGTTGCAAGAACAATTTAGACAATTTCTAGACAAACTCTATTTACCAGATAAAAATACTGATGGCTTAATTCCACAAGACGATACATTCTTGGAAAAACCAGTAATTGACTTATCAAAGTATAAGGAACAGGCAGGGAATCAATTAATTCTGACCGAGTATTCTCGACAAGAAGTCATTGATCGGCAGATTCTAAAGCAAGCAGACTTAGTCATGCTGTTTTATTTACAGCCAGATCTATTTAGCTTTGAAACAATCAAACAAAATCTCTATTATTATGAAGATCGAACAATTCATGATTCATCATTAAGTAAAGCGATTCACGCGATTGTTGCAGCTAGAATTCATGAAGCAGAGTGGGCTTATGAGATGTTTCAAGCAGCTTGTCGAATTGATTTGAATGATCAGCCCCATACAAGTGATGAAGGGGTTCACGGTGCAGCATTGGGAGCGGTTTGGCTGACGGTAATTTTTGGCTTTGCAGGTATTAAAAAAGGTGATGTGCTAGAAATTAATCCACAGCTTCCGAATGCATGGAAGCAGCTCACGTTCAACTTTTATTGGAGAAATGAAAAGATTACTGTTCAGATGACCCAAGACTCTGTTTTATTAAAAAAAGAATCTACCAAGCAGCTGCCAATCATGATCGAAGGTCAGAACTATTTATTAGCAGACAAATTAGAATGGAGCAGAAGGTAATACGATGAAAATTTTAATGATGCCAGATTCATTCAAAGGTAGTCTTTCTGCTAAAAAAGCAGCAACTATCCTAGGAGAAAGTTTCCAACAAGTTTTTCCATCTGCAACGATTGAACTTTTACCAGTAGGTGATGGTGGTGAAGGAACATTGGATGCTTTATCGCAAACTATTTCGATGGAAGAAAGATGGGAGACAGTTAGCGGCTGGAATGGTGAGCCATTCTCCATGCGATACATGCATTTTCAAGATCAAGCTTTTTTTGAAATGGCAGATTTAGTTGGTTTGCCGATGTTTTCTGAGGAACAACGCCGACCGTTGGATATCCTTACGATTGGTCTTGGAGAATTAATCATTCGTCTTCAAGAAAAAGGGATGAAGAAAATTTATATCGGTGTTGGCGGAAGTGCAACCGTTGATGGAGGAATCGGACTTGCTGCAGGCTTAGGCTATAGATTTTATGACAAAGAAGGAAATCTATTGCAACCGAATGGGCGAAGTTTGTCAAAAATTGTCAGAATAGATGACACAGATGTACAAGAATTGACGGCAGAAATCTATGCGGTGACAGATGTAACGAATGTTTTATGTGGTGCATCTGGCGCTAGTTTTATTTTTGGACCGCAGAAAGGTTTAAAAACCGAAGAGATATCAAAAACGGATGAAGCATTGAAACAAGTTTATCGCTTAATCAATCAAACGTTAATTGATACCCCCGGAAGTGGTGCAGGCGGTGGTTTGGCTGCTGGAATCGCAGGGTTCGCTAAGGGCAAAATCATTCATGGAATCGATTTTGTTTTAGATGTACTAGATTTTGATCAGCGAGCACAAGACGCTGATTTCATTATTGTTGGCGAAGGTAGAATGGATCAGCAGAGTATGGCGGGGAAAGCTCCTGTTGGAATAGCTAAGCGAGCGCCTGCTAAAACAACTGTATTAGCGATCTGCGGCAGCGTTGATCAAGTGCTCAGTGATTATGAAGCTTATGGGATTAGCGCGTGTTTCTCGATTATTGGACAGCCTGAAAGTTTAAGTGAAGCATTGGATAATGCCGAGGTAAATTTGAGACGAACCAGCTTATCGATTGCTAGATTAATAAAGAATGTAAGGAGTAACTGTATTGACTGAGTATTTAGGTGCTATTTTTGATCTTGACGGTGTGTTGGTTGATACTGCAAAGTATCACTTTTTAGCATGGAAAAAACTAGCAGATCAATTAGACATTCCATTTACAGAAGAAGACAATGAACGCTTAAAGGGTGTTTCCAGAATAAAGTCGTTGGATATCCTGCTATCATTAGGAAATAAAAGCTATTCAGAAGATGAACGTAACAAATTTATGGAACAAAAAAATAAAGAGTATGTTCGCTATATTAGCCAGATGGATGAACGAGAAATTTTACCTGGTGTAATTGAATTGCTGAATCAGCTAAAGGATAGAAAATTAAAAATTGCTCTCGGCTCTGCGAGTAAAAATTCAGGATTGATTTTGAAAAATACAAAATTACAGGATTATTTTGATGTGATTGTTGATGGTAACGATGTTTCAAAAGCGAAACCTGATCCAGAAGTATTTTTATTAGGGGCTAAAAGAATAGGTATTCCTGCAAGTCAGTGCATCGTTTTTGAAGACGCCTATGCGGGGATTGAAGCGGCTAAAAAAGCTGGAATGTTGGCTATCGGCGTAGGAAACCGAAAAAGCTTACCACATGCAGATGTGCTTGTTGAAACCTTAGAGAATCTTGATTTATCGGTATTAAAAAGTAAGAAGGATGGGGATATTAAATGACGCAGCTCACACTAAAACATATTCATAAGAAATATGACAATGCAGAAAAATATTCAGTTACTGATTTCAATTTAGAGATTGATGATAAAGAGTTTATCGTTTTCGTAGGTCCTTCAGGTTGTGGCAAATCAACGACTTTGCGAATGATAGCAGGATTGGAAGAGATAACAGAGGGTGAACTGAAAATAGGTGATCAAGTCATGAACGAAGTAGCACCCAAAGATCGGGATATTGCCATGGTTTTTCAAAACTATGCGTTGTATCCGCATATGACCGTTTTTGACAATATGGCTTTCGGTCTAAAGCTAAGAAAATATGATCCTGCTGAAATCAAACAACGAGTGGAAAATGCTGCAGAGATTTTAGGACTGACTGAATACCTTAAAAGAAAACCAGCAGCTTTATCTGGCGGACAGCGCCAAAGGGTAGCTTTAGGTCGGGCAATTGTTCGAGATGCAAAAGTGTTCTTGATGGATGAACCTCTATCTAACTTAGATGCCAAATTAAGAGTATCCATGCGAGCAGAAATTGCTAAGCTGCATCAACGTTTAGAAACTACAACAATTTATGTTACCCATGACCAGACGGAAGCTATGACAATGGCCGATCGAATTGTCATCATGAGAGATGGAGTGATTCAACAGGTTGGAACGCCTCAACAAGTTTATGACACTCCGAAAAATGCCTTTGTTGCTGGTTTTATTGGTTCACCTGCAATGAATTTCTTTGAAGTAACATTAAAGGATGGCTTCATAAAAGACGGTTATGGTTTAAGCTTGAAAATTCCTGAGGGTGAAAAGAACACATTGGTTCGCAAGGGCTATGAAGGAAAAACACTTACTTTCGGTATTCGTCCAGAAGATATCCATAGCGAGCAGATCGCAATTGATTCTTCAGACGGAGCAGTTGTGCAAGCGGAAGTAATGGTTTCTGAGTTATTAGGTGCAGAAACACTTTTATACACTAAAGTCGGTGAAACGGAGTTTGTTTCCAAGGTTGATGCACGTGATTTTCATAAACCAGGCGCACAAGTAGAATTAGTTTTCAACTTAGGAAAAGCACATTTCTTCGACAAGGAATCAGGAGAAGTCATTAAGTTACTTTAGTTTTAAACATGAAAAAGAAATAGCCAATCGAACGAACCTTACTTGCTAGCAGTTCGTTCGATTGGCTATTACATTTTTCGAATTTTCTAAGTAAATTAGTAATCGCCTACTTTATTTAAAATCAACATGAATTAAGTCACATGACAGATCCCATAGCTGCGATGAGACCTCTGCATCTAATGCCTGTTTTGCAGGTTTGACTAACTTAGGATAGCCATATATTTCCATCATTCTTGTTGGGCCATAAAAGTCACCACTTTTTACTTCTGGGGATGTCGCTGCAAGTAAAGAGGCGCGGGCTCCTTGACTAGGTGTTTGCAGTGTATGATAAATTAACCTCGTATAGAGATTTTTGCCAGGACCATTATCCATTAAATCTGTTGCAACGCCACCAGGATGAACACCGATGCTGGAAATTCCCCAATTTGAAGCAATGCTACGCTTATGAAGCTCTAAAGCAAACATTAAACAAGCCAATTTTGATTGCGAATAAGCGACATTTGGATCGTAGTTCTGTTCTAATTGCAAATCATCAAAATGAATTTCTCCTGAACGATGAGCCATGCTGCTAACCGTTACGACACGAGCATTGGGTGTTTTGCGAAGAAGAGGAAGAAGCTGAGCAGTTAATGCAAAATGACCTAGATAATTTGTTCCAAGCTGTAGTTCAAAGTTATCCTTTGTTACCCTCCGCTCAGGTGTTGCTATAACATCTGCATTATTGATTAGAATATCTAATTTTTCAAATGTTGATTGTATAATTTTCCCGAAATTTTCTATTGAGGCTAAATCAGCCAGATCTAGTTTTTGAAAGTTAATTGTTGCATGAGGATACTCGTTTTTGATTGATTGAACGGCTTTCGCTCCTTTATTGGCATTGCGTCCGGCGATGATGACGTTCGCCCCTGCGCCTGCCAAAGATATTGCTGCTTCATAACCCAATCCTCCGGTACCAGTAATAATAACATTTTTACCAACCTGAGAGGCCAGTTCTTTTTCTGTCCATCTTTTTTACTATTTCTATTTTCATTCATACTTATCATTTCCCTTCCTTTTGACGTTACGATTGAAACGTCTTGGTGATTGCAGTATAGTAATCTAAATAAGATGCTTCAAGGGCAAAAGCATGAAACGTTACAGATTGGGGGATATTGTAATGGCAAACAAGCTGAATAGTTATAGAAATGCAATCACAAAAGAAAGCATCTTCATTGCACTGATGCTTTTAATGAAGACAAAAGAGTTTCATAAAATCTCAATTACAGAGGTAACGACAAAAGCGGGCGTCTCTAGAATGGCCTTTTATAGGAATTACGAGGTATTGGAAGATGTTATAACGGATTATTTAGATACTTTTTTTGCGAAGTATGAAAAGAAAGTATCTGATATCGGATTAAACAATACCTATGACATCGTTTTAATGTTCTTTTCTAGTTTTAAAACAGAAAAGACGCTTATGATGAACTTGATAGACTCCAATTTGTCTTATTTGCTGCTTGATAAAAGTAATTCATTTTTAGAAGAGATATGCAAAGAATTCGTCTGTGATAAATTTTATTCTCCCGAAAAAGAAAAATATACAATCAAATTCTTATGTGGTGGTTTCTTTAACATGTTAGTAGAGTGGGTTTTAAGTGACTTCAAAGAGGATGAAGAATATATGGCAGAGTTGTTTTGTGAGTATTGTAAGTGAAGGGTTAACAAAAAAACACTCAAAATGGATTACCTGCGATACAGCGGTCCTTCCATCTTGAGTGTTTTGTAATGATCTGTCTGAATCAATGAAAGTTCTCAATAACTTCTTTTATATCCATACGGATTCGCCTCATATGGATAAACTTCTTTCCCTGATCCGTTACACTGGCGAGAGCAAATCTCACGACTACTTTGGTTAAACATTCCTTCGAGCAGCAATAAACTGCGTTCTCCCACTTTTTTCGATCAAACCTGATGAAGTTGTTTGCAAGATTCAAGTTGCTGGGATGATAGCTGTAGATATAATCCCCCAGTTCTTCAAGGAATGCGTGTTTACAACCAGGACAAAGGTGCCATTGCCCATCCTGATAATTACTTGGTACGACATGTTTTTCCTTGATTCGAAGTCGTCGGATGGGGTAATGGCTTTTTGTAGGAAAATAATGATTTAAATGGAGTAATCGTTCGATTGCCTGCCGTTCAAAAAATGAGTTGTATTTTGGCGCAGATAAGATTTTAGTTTGGATCATTTTATCCCCTCATTTCTATTAATTATCAACTCCACGATCAAAAATTACGGTGTCATCATTCAGAATACATTTCGTCATAGCGTTCCTTTATTCAATCGATCTTGCAGAACCTTTACACAATCAGATTCTGGGCTGATTATACCATCTGCAATTGTCCCCATCCTTTGCTGTAAGGCAAGACAGGTGATAGGGCCAAAATTTCCATCTGACGACACACGTAATAAGATCTGGAGTGCACGGATCACATTTGATCCGCCGTAACCAAACCGAACAGAAGGAATGAATTGATTGGCACGGTTTACAATCTGACCGCTGATGATCCCATCTTTAATTGAACAATTCAACATTTCCTGTAGGCGTCTAGTAGTCGCTGGTCCCCAAGAACCATCGATTGATAAGATTCGCTGCTGACTGCTATTTTCACCTGGACCGCTGACACTGGTATTTTTCACCCGAAAATAGCGTACAGGCAAGCCTGAATAATCACCCATCCAGCCGATCGCTTTCGTCACTGCAATGTTTTGACAGCCTTTGGAATACGTACAGTGCAAGGCGTCTCCATAGATATCTTTCAAGAACCAGCCAGTGTGTCCCGCTGATCCTAGTGACGCTCCTTCATGACCTGCAACCCATAAATCGCCGCGACGAACATCATTGCGATTAATTTCCTTCAGTAAAGTTCCATTTAATCCAAAGAGTGTCTCCGTGTTGCCGATGAAAGCATTTTTCGGAAGAAAGCCAGCAGCAATCAGCGAACGGAATACAAAGCTAGAGCAATCCATCGAACGTTCACCAAGTCTGTATGACATGGAATAGCAAATCTTTCCACGTAATGCCAGCCCGTATTGCAAAGCTGTTTCAGTGTTAGGCAATAAGTCCGCCTCCTTATTGAACATTATTTTCCTGATCATCTTTATCAGGATAGTCATCGACTTTGCTTTCAAAAATCTGCAGCCACTTTTGGAGCCAAGTGATCTTCAGACCAAAGTCATGGGCATTTTCCAAGATGGAGCCGATTTCATAGATGATCAATAAAACCGTCCAGATCAGTGCCACATTGACGGGTAAGGTAATACCGACAATCGGTGCGATCTTATCTAATGCAGCGGCACAAATAATCGTTGAAAAGGTGATGAATTTGGTAAATAGGCCATAAAGATTAATGGAGGATGCCCATGTATGACTTTTCAGTGCTTTGCCATATCCCGTTAGAAGGTCCAAACCAGTCATAGACAAAAAGATACCAATGATTGGGACGCTTCCTCCGAATAGATAATCGAGAAGGGTTCCTCCAGCTGAAAATACGATAAGTTTCATTTAAAATACCTGCTCTTTCTTCAAATACACCCCTAGGATCGTGATCGTAGGGGATGCTAGTTCTTCCTACGCATGATTAACAGGATTTAGTTGTGAAAAAGCTTATTCTCGTTGATTGCTGGCAGGGTCTTCTTTGTTTTTACCCCTTCTTCCGAAGATACGCTGAAACAGTCCTTTATCTTTTTTTGTGTTAGGATTTTCCGCTTTGGAGATACGATTTGTATCAGACTCCTGTTTTTGACCGCCGTTATCAATAGTTTCCACCTGATGATGTTTATTTGATGGTGGAAGTGCATCCTTTTTTACTTTTATTGAGACTTCTGTAGTTTCTAGCGGTTGAACCTGCGTCAATTGTTCATAATGACGCCCACGTGGTTGATCTAATGCTAAATTCGAGATAGACGCAATAAAAGGTGTCCGAGAATTCATTACATTGAATGGAAGGTTTTCTTTTGTTTTTTCTGATGTATCGCTGACTTCAAAATAGCGTTCCTCTGCACAATTTGGTTCGTTGGACTGTGGCTCGTCAGGCGCGCAATCATTTTCTGGATCAAAGATTAGACGTTCTCTATGAGTTAAGACTTTTGCTGTAACCACTGAATCAAATAGTTTTACGCCATCTTGTTCAAAAATATCTAGTGTCGTTAATAGTTCGCAAGCTTCTTTGATTTCTGGCGTTGACAGGTTAGGGTTTAACCCTTTATAGGTCCAGTTGTGTTCTTTGCCGTTGCTTTTTCCAAATGTTACTACTAAATCCTGTTTCATCTTTTTCGTTTCCTTTCTTTTATTTTTTATTTGCGTAGGTGGTTATCATGACTCTGTAGTTTCTTCTGGTCTGACAGTTGAAATGAGTGATCGAACAATTGATTGGACTTTCTCGCCAAAGTTTCTTAATGGAAAGACTTTTAAGCGTAATCGTTTCCACTCAGAATCCATGAAGTAATCCTGAAAATAATAGAAGAACCGCTTCATAGTACGTGTGGCCTTGGTATTCATAAAAAGATAGCGAACAAGATCCTGCAAAATGTGAGCAAACTCCTGCGCACCTAACTGGCATCTCACGCGTAAAGCTAAGATATATTTGATCGTTAAACTACTGTTTTGTGTTTCTTGGTAATATTCCATGATACGTTTTTCTAACGTTTGCGGTTTAAGTGAAAAGATCTGCTGATGCGACAAAAGCTGCTCATTCATATTTTTTCCTCCTTTTAATAGAGAAGGGCGGCAGCGCTACCGCACTTCTCAAATTCCTATTACTTAGAAAATAACTTTCTCAGTTGTTTCGACATATTTCGCGCTTTCGACCGAGTCGAAGAGAACCGCGCCATCTTTGTGAAATAATTTTACGTTAGTCAGACGTTGCAGCAAGCTTTTGACCTCTGCGTCTGTCTTTTTTTGATCTGGATTCAAGAAGCTCCAGGTATGACTCTTTCCTAGACTGTTTTTAAAAACTGCGACGATTTTTACCATATTTTTTCCTCCTTCTATTATTTGGTATAACGTGATTGACTTGTTAGGATCACGCCATCTAGATTGCTGCCTTCAGGTGAAAGCTCTGTTAAGATATTTCCCAGTTCAAGAACGTCTTCCTCGGTGGGTTCATCGATTACGTTTTGAAAAGTCATTTTCTTTGGTTTGTCTTCGCCTGCATCAATTTGAACTTGTAATTTGTTGCCAATTTTTTGGATCATTTTTCTTCCTCCATTTCGATAAATGATTTTTGTTCCGGCCGGTGACTAAAAGATAATCAATTTTTCGAAAATATGCGAATCGCAAAATAACCGCTACCCCCCTCAATTTGACTCATTTCGAGGTAAAAACCCCCTATTTTTGCCCAAAACAGGTCAAATTGAGGGGGGGAAGTGTCAAATTGCGATTTGAAATCGATTTCTATTTGGTTTACAATAAAGAGTTTTACTAAAAAGAGATCGCTGATTTGAAGTAAATACTTTCCATTTTTCTGCGTATTTTAGAGTAAGAGGACTTTGATAGCGGTTGTTTTGCCATGCGATAATGTAGGCGAGAAAACCTGCTGTTTGAAAGGCAGGAAAAGAGATGCAAGTGTATTTACCAACCAACGATCTATTATTCAAAAAATTATTAACTACGGAGGATTCCCAGCATATTCTAAAAGCGTTCGTCAAAGATTTATTAGACTTAGAATTCGGGAGACTGACGCCCTGACTATATCAAAGAAGCGAAAAAAGAAGACAGACTTCTTAACATTGGAAGAGAAGGAAAAGGAAATGATCATGAAAATCGATAAAGCCAAAGCAATAGCAGAAGCAGAGTTGGAGTACGCTAGGGATGAAGGCATAGCAAAGGGAAAGAAAATCGGACGAGAAGAAGAGCGAAAAAGGTATCGGGAAGAGAAACGAATGCGATTCTAAACTTAATGCAAACCTCTCTCTCATTGAAAGATATCAGAGACAAGCGGCATAGATATTGAGACGCTGAGAAAGTGGAAGTCAGAGACGGAATAGGCTATCTAGTGTTACCTTAGACTCGAATGTTTAATATTTAGTCTCATCAAATAAAAAGACGTGGTTAGAAAGACTGAAAAAACATGCTGATGTCCATTCTAGTCATCAGCATGTTTTTTAATATCAACTCACAGCCAGTCAATCCCATCGATATCTCGAGGATCATCAATCAGCTCTTCACAGTGATAAAGAGAATAAGTTCTGTTATAAAGATGGTTAAGCTCACCTAAAGCGGTTCGAAACTTCTTTAATTTTGATTGAGCACGAAGAGTGTCCGCAAATGCAGTATTGGGAAAGTACAAATAATCTAGTGGCATATATCCAGGAATGACAAAGTGAAAAAAGCCACGGCGCATAGTAGCTAAAATAAGACAAGCAAGCTCTGCTCTAGAAATAACTCGTCTTCGTTGGACAGGAAGGATCAGATGAAGTCCGTTAGTCATTTCTGCGTAGTGCTGTCCCTGACGTTTGAAAATAGAAGAGATTTTATAGGGATTAATCCAGGTCGTTTGGTCTTTTCCCTCTAATGGGAACAAGCAAAAGTAAGGGCAGACCCAAGGAAATTTGTATTTTCCAAAGCAGCCTGTTTCTTTTAAACAAAGCGAAAGTACTCGATATTCGGGAAAAGAATGTTTTAAAGAAAAACGGTGAAGTGTTGCTATTGCGCTGACTTTACTAAAATAGATATGATCATCTGTAAAAATCAGGACACCTGTTTTTTGGGGAATTGGTATAATACAGTTTATTTCATGAGCCAGTGAAGGATCAAAAGCCAATGCATTTGCCAAGTAACGTTCCCATAACGGTGACCACTGTTTGTCATCCAGATACTCAAAATTATCCATAATACTCCTCCTCAAAAACGTTAGAATTATTCTTTGCATGTAGAATATATAACAAAGTTGAAAAAGTAGAAATAATACTTTCACGATTTTTTATTAAACAGCAAAAAAGAAGTATTTAAAGACATAATTATGTTTTGTGTAGGGACTCATAGATAGAGTGAGTACCGAAAAGTAATGCCATAGAACAGCCGACCCCTTTCGTGGATCGGCTGTTTTTCCTATTATTTAGGCTCTGGCAGAAGCTTTTCTTGGAATTCTTTATTTGTTAGAAACCGCTCAAATTCTAATGCAGCTGAGGTCAGCAATGCATCTTTCTTTTTCGCGAGATAGACACAGCGGGATTGCGACTCCTCCAATTGTAAAACTTTGACATCATGAAATTCTAGTAAATTATTAAAGGGTAAAATGGCCACCCCGATATCGATGGAAACGAGTCCGGCCAATGCCTGATCCTCTTCTACGCGGCAGGAGATTTTCAGGGGCAACTGCTGCTTTTCAAAGAGCTTTTCCATGTAATAGGTTTTATCTAGGGATAAGATCATGGAGTATTCTGATAGTTCCTTTAGTGAAACAGTTTCTTTTGACGCAAGAGGATTACTATTAGCAACGATAGCTACCAACGGCTGATCTAATATGTGGATAAACTCGATTTCAGGCTCGTCCTTCAAAAAGGAGCATAAGGCAAAATCACAGGTCTCATTCTTTACATTTTCGATCAGCCTTGGACTATTTCCCTGCCAGAATTTAAACTTGAAATTCCTGCGATGGCTATCACTGCGGAATTGCTGCAGCAGCTGTGGAATAATCTCTGGACCTAGGGTAAAGATGAAGCCTAGATCAATACTTCCTGAGTACGGATCGACTAAATCGCGAACAGATTTCGTCCCGGCAGCAATTTTTTCGAGCCCCTGTTGGACACTTTCATAGTAAATTTTCCCGATTTTGGTTAAATGGATGTTCCGTCCATGATGTCTGAATAGGACAACTCCAAGCTCTTCTTCTATACGTTTAATCGTACGACTAAGCGTCGGTTGAGCGATCCCTAGTTCATCAGCTGTTTTTCCATAATGCTCTAACTCTGCCAAACGACAGAAGGCTTCTAGATTTTTGATATTCAATCGGTTCCCCTCCAAGATTTCTTTTTATAATTGTATCATTTTTCACAGATTGATATATAACTTTTTTGTTATGAATAATGCGGAGAATTGAGATTGTTTCTATCATGGATTCGTTTTATAGTGGTTTTGGAAAGAAAAGCGCTTTTTTATCCATAACTATTACTGACAGTTTTGTTATGTAAACGATTAATTTTATATCTTATTGTGAAAACTAACACAATATTGGAGGTAGAAAATGAAGAATAAGTATTTTTTGACTGCTGTCTGCATGTATTTGAACTATATAGTGATCGGCGTAAGTGTCATTATTCTTTCAATGAATATGGATGCCTTGATGGAGCAGTTTGGAACGGATAGAACTGGCTTTGGTTTAGTTGTTTCCGGTATCGGTATCGGGAAATTTATTGTTTTATTTATCTCAGGAGTGCTTTCTGATAAGTTTGGACGAAAGCCGTTCATTCTCATTGGTATGGTGGGTTTTATCGTTTACTTTATGGGGATTTTGCTCAGTCCGAATGTGCCGATCGCATTGTTCTTTGCGGTGTTGGCAGGGATGTGTAACTCCTTCATTGATGCAGGGACCTATCCTGCGCTGATGGAAATTTTTCCGACATCAGCAGGAACAGCGAATCTAGCAATCAAGTTCTTTTCGGCAGCCGGGCAGTTTATCATACCGTTCATATTTAGTTTTATTATTCAAAAAAATCTGAATTACAGCCTGTCCTTTTATATTGTGATTGGCTATCTTGTTTTGAATATTGTCTTTATGTTTACTCGTGGCTTTCCTGCATTGTCTACCCAATCTGGTGCAGCAGAAAAAGAAGTCAAACGAACTTTTTATGAAAAACCGAAGATGGCAATCGAGGGAGTCTGCCTTATTTTAATGGGCTTCACCTCGACGACGATTTTTACAGTCGTGCAGGTCTGGATGGCGAAAGTGGCTGAGGAATATGCGGGAATGAGTGTTGCTGCCGCATCTAAAATGTTGACTTATTTCAGCTTGGGTGTCGTGATTGGTGTCTTCGTTACGGGCTATCTAGTAAGAGATCGTGTTCGCCCGATCGTTATCTGTTTGATCTATCCATTGATCACGATGGTTTGTTTGATCGCGTTAACGATTGCTCCATCACCGCTCTTGTGTTTTATCACCGTGATGGTGACCGGCTTTACCAGCGGCATGTTGCAATTAGGATTGACCACAATGGCTGAGCTTTTCCCAGGAAGCAAAGGGAAGATCACCGGCATGGTCTATAGTCTGAATTCGATTGCCGTATTTTCAGCACCTGTTATTACCGGCTGGCTGGCTAATACGAATACGATGAATACGATGGTTTATAACGCGGCGGTATCTGGGTTAGCCTTTTTTCTAGCGCTAATCGTATTTGTCAGATATAAAAAAGTTTTTGGTCCAGAAGCTTTTATCAGTATGAAGGAAATCACTAATTTAGCAGAAGCAAGTAAATAATTCGAGTTGAGGAGAATGAATAGATGAAAAAAGTAAGAGCAGCGATTATCGGCGCAGGATTTGCGGGAAATTTCCATACAAATGCCTACACAAGAGTGAGTGGTGTGGACTTCAAAATCAAATATGTTTATGACGTGGTTGAAGAAAAAGCAGTTGCGTTATGTAAAAAATGGGACATTATTGAACAGGTCGCTAAAACCTATGAAGAAATCCTTGAAGATCCGGAAATTGATGTGATCGATATTATCACACCGCCAGTGACTCATTTAGAGCTTGCCTATCAAGCGTTGGAGGCTGGAAAGCATGTCATTTGTGAAAAACCATTGACTGGTTATTTCGGTGAAGAGGACGAGGAAGAGCCGATTGGTTTAACTGTTCCAAAAGCTAAAATGTACGAAAGTCTTCTAAAGGATATCGATGAATGTCGGACAAAATTTGAAGCCTCAGATGTGTTGTTCATGTATGCGGAGAATTATGTGTACTCACCAAATATTTTACGCTCAGCTGAAATCATTGAAGCGAAGAAAAGCAAGATCATGTATATGAAGGGGGAAGAAAGCATTCGTTCATCCACTTCTCCAGCTTCTGCTCACTGGTCATTAGCAGGTGGCGGTTCCCTGATTCGTCTAGGCAGTCATCCAATCGGCGGCATGCTGTTCTTAAAAGAACGGGAAGCGAGAGCACGTGGGGAAGAAATTGGGATTCAAAGTGTAACAGCTGAAACGGCAAGGTTAGCACCAAATTTAAATGAACATGATAAACGCTATTTCCCAGCGAAGTCAGTCGATACAGAAGATTTCGCGACGATCATTATCACGTTTACTGACGGAACGAAAGCAATTTCTATTTCTAACGACAATACACTGGGCGGCGTGAAAAACTACGTGGAAGTGTACACGAATGATAGCGCCTTAGTTAATACGATTACACCTGCGGACAACTTATCTACCTATTTCCTTGATGAGGATGGCTTAGAGGATGTCTATATCTCGGAACAGCTGCAGGAGAAGCTTGGCTGGAACAAGGTCTTTGTTTCAGAAGAAACCTTAAGAGGTTATTTGAACCAGTTCCAAGATTTTGTTGATGCGGTTGCAGAAAATCGCGAGCCGTTGTCTGGTCTGGATCTAGCTTATGATACGATTAAAGTAATCTATGCAGCGTATTTGTCAGCAGAAGAAGGCCGCAGAGTCGATTTCTGATCGATCGATTACGATGTATTCAAATAAATAAGTGGCTGACGAGGAATTGGGGCAAAATAACTGATTATTTTGTGCCGATTCCAGTCAGTTCAAGAAGTGACTGAGTAAAGGGTCTGGTAAGTGATTCAGGCTTTTAGGAGTAAGGGGGAGAATGATGTCTTTTATAAGTGGATTGATTTTAGTGCTGTCATTTGTCGGGTTGGTTGTGTATTCGATTAAAGGACACAATTTAATGATCGGCTTTATTTTGATGGCGACGTTATGGACGATTGTTCCAATCATCAATCAACTGGCAACAGGAAGCAGTGTTTCAGTTGCTGTCGATATGCTGCAGGCGGTCTATCAACGAGCACCGGAGAGTTGGGGTGGTGTCTTAGTTAATATCTTTTTTGGGGCTTGGTTTGGCCGAGTACTTTTGGATACTGAGATTGCCTCGACGATCATCCGAAAATCCGTCGAGCTTGGAGGAGATAATTCTGCACTTATTCTTATTTTGGTAAGCTTAATCACTGGAATCATTTTTACTTCTCTGACAGGTGCCGGTCCTGTTATATCTATCGCTGTTGTGGTGCTGCCAATATTATTTTCTATTGGTATACCAAAGGGTATCGCCTTGTTTTCTTATACAGGCTCAGTTGCTGCGGGAATTTTCCTGAATCCAATCAATTTCACACAATATCGGGCTTTTTTTAACACGGGGGAGGCTGACTATACATACTCAGATTATTTTCCGTTTGGAATTACAGCATTTGCTGTCATGCTGGTGATCATAGCAATATTTTCACTGATCTATATGAAACGGGAAGCGAAGTTCTTTAACTGGGAAGCGACAGCAGCAGCTCCAACAGTTAAAAACGCGCCGAATTTAGCGTTAGTTACACCATTTTTGCCAGTGATTGGGGTGATTCTTTTAAGATTGCCGATGATCCTGTGCTTTATTCTTAGCGGCTTATTTGCTTTAGTTGTTTGCCAGGAGCTGGGCGCTGATTTTCGTTCGATCAGTCGGATGTTGACAAAGCAATATGCGGATGCGGTCAAGGATACAGCTTCGCTGGTGGGTTTCTGGTTATGTCTTGCCATGTTCAATGCGGCTGCATCCTTTGCTGGTCCTTATTTTCAAGCAATGCTTGGTGGAGTCATTCCTCAATCGACATTGTTACTGTGTCTACTGTTTATTTTCCTATCACCGTTTACTTGGTTTCGTGGACCGATGAATCTAGTTGGCAGCGGGGCAGCGATCCTTGCTGTCGTCAGTCAGCAAAACGCCGACTGGTCGGTTGAATTTCTTTATCCGCTATTTATATCGATCCTGATCGGTATGGGACATTTCGATATCACTACCTCATGGGTTTCATGGGGGCTGGGGTATGCTCAGATCGAAAGTAAAAGCTACATGAAAATGGCTTTTATTCCGGGAATCATTATTTGTATCGTATTGGAGCTGCTGACCTATTTCTGGTTCGGCTAAGAAGGTGAGGATGACAGATGGAGAAAAGAAAAATTCGAGTAGGCATCGACGTTGGTGGTACACATACCAAGGCAGTGGCAATCGATAATCAAACAAAACAAATCATCGGAAAATCTTCTGTAAAAACGACACATGCTGCGCAAGCAGGGGTTGCGGAGGGCGTCGTTGCTTCTTTTCTAAAATGTTTAGAAGAACATGATATTTCAGCAGATGAGGTTGTTTTTGTCGCACACAGTACCACACAGGCGACCAATGCACTTTTGGAAGGTGATGTGGCGAAGGTGGGAGTTATTGCGACAGCTGGAGGCAGCTTTGAAGCCTTTTTGACAAAACGTCAGACCAGCTTGAACCGTTTGGAATTGGGAACTGGGCGTGAGATTCAAATCAGCAGCCGTTTCATTCATAAAAAGAAGCTTAGTGAGGAACGGATTGTTCAGGCAATTGATGAGCTTTGTGCAGAAGGGTGTCAGGTGTTTGTCACGAGCGGCGCATTTGGTGTTGATGATTTGGCTTCAGAGCGGCAGATCAATGATGTCTTGCATGCAAAAGGGTTGAAGGCCACGATGGCTTCGGAAATCACCAAGCTTTATGGATTATCTCGCAGGACGCGGACAGCGGTCATCAATGGATCTATTTTACCGAAAATGTTGGAAACAGCTGATTCTACCGAAACAGGCGTGAAGGGGACAGGCGTTGATGTTCCTTTGATGATCATGCGAGGTGACGGCGGTGTGATGGATGTCAAGGAAATGAAGAAGCGGCCAGTATTGACCATGCTTTCTGGGCCCGCCGCGAGTGTGATGGGAGCCTTGATTTATTTGAGAGCCTCGAACGGGATTTACTTTGAAGTTGGTGGAACTTCGACCAATATCGGTGTGATCAAGGATGGTCGTCCAGTGATTGATTATTCTCAGATTAATGGACGTAGTACCTACATCAGTTCGCTGGATGTGCGAGTGTTGGGCGTTGCTGGAGGCAGTATGGTTCGTGCTGGACAGCATAAGCTGATTGACGTGGGCCCACGCAGTGCTCATATCGGAGGGATGGACTATGCCGTGTTTACTCCAGAGGAAGAAATTATTGATCCGCAGCTAGAATTCTTTGCACCGAGGACAGGAGATTCCGCTGATTATGTGGCGATTCGACTGAGAAATGGCAAGCGCGTAACATTGACAAATACCTGTGCGGCAAATGTACTTGGTTTAGTGAAAAAGGAGCATTTTTCTTACGGAAATGTAACAGCAGCTCGCAAGGCGATGGCTCCATTAGCTGAGTATTTAAACTTGAGTATTGAGGAGACTGCTACGGCTATTCTCGAAAAGGCTTTTGAGAAAATCGAACCAGTAATCATGGGACTTGCTCGTAAGTACAAACTGGAGAAGGAACAATTGTCGTTAGTGGGTGTTGGCGGCGGTGCCTCCTCTTTATTAAGCTACTGTGCGGAAAAGATGGAACTGAACTACAGCATCCCTGAAAATGCAGAGGTGATCTCATCGATTGGCGTTGCGCTCTCGATGGTACAGGACGTGGTTGAACGAATTATCCCTAATCCATCTAAACAGGAGATTCAACAAATTCGCAACGAAGCGTTGAATAAGGCCATCGAAAGTGGTGCCGTTAAGGAAACTGTTGAGGTGCATATCAATATTGATTCTCAAACACAGAAGGTCACTGCGATGGCAACCGGATCTACCGAGGTACAGACCTGTGATCTATCGAAGCAGTGTACCCTTGAGGAAGCGTGCGACATTGCTGAAAATGATTTTAGAAGAACAGAGGAAAGTGTCGAGTTATTAGCGGAAAATAGACATTTTTATATTTTTGGGAAAAAGGAAGCCACTGGAAATGCTATCCGGGTGATCGACAATAAAGGCTTTATTAAGGTGCAGCGTGGGAATGCTCAAATCATCAAGACGTCTATTCAAAATTACCTAGAAGCCTTACGCACCTTATGGGAGGATATGGCGAATTATAAATCAGACTTGATCGTTCGACCGGATTTTTATATTTGTGCCGGTGCTAGATTGATGGATTTTGCGACACAGGATTTTTCACAGCTGATGATGCTGGTGGATTTGGACATGGCGAGTAATCAGACAGACGAGGAGTTGTTGATCATTGCATGTAATCAGCAGTATTGATGCCATAAAGCTGAAAACAGATGATCGGTTTTTAGCATACCTGGAATTGCGTAAGGATACCTTTTTTCATAAAATCCCTACAGAAAAGATCCGCTACTATATTGATGGTGCGCTTGCATATGGTAAGCAGCTGGCTGTGACAGTTGATTTTGTAGATTCAAGCGAACTGTGCGACCGTTTAGGTGTCATGGTAATAAAGGAAATAACTGGCAAGACAGAGACAGTTCGCGGGACCTTGGAGCTTGCTAAAAACAAGAAGACCATTCGAATGTATCAGCAGCCATTGAGGCAGATAGCTCGTGACCATAACATAATGTTGGCGCAGCTAGAGGAAGCAGTTTTGCTGCATGAGTTGTTTCATCTGTTAGAAGAACAGACTCGATCTACGACAGAGCAATTGGAACGAGTCGAAACGATGCAGTTTTTAGGCTTTAAAAGAACGGCAGCAGTGCGACAGACACGAGAAATAGCGGCTCATGCCTTTGTTAAGGAACGAATGCAGCTTCCCTTTCTGCCGAATTATTGGGATTATTCGTGGGACGTGGAGGATACACGTGAGAGCTTGTTAGCGATAGAAGAATTTCGCTCTGTTATGGAGAAGTCAGTTGCAGGTTTGGAATAGAAAGAGAGTGAAGGAGAGATCGTATGAACGAGAAATATAAAAAAATTTTTGAGCCGCTGACAATCAAGCGGATGACAGTGAAAAACAGAGTCGTGATGCCGCCGATGGGCACAAATTTTGCGAATATGGATGGGACCTTCTGTATTCCTCATTTAGCGTATTATGAACAACGAGCTAAGGGTGGCGTCGGACTGATTATCCTAGAAAATGCCTGCATCGATTATCCGATGGGCACGAATGGCGCCCGGCAGCTGCGGATGGACAACGACCAGTATATTTCTGGCTTGTGGAACTTTAATGAACGGATGCATGCTTATGGCGCGGCGACTTCTGTACAGCTTAATCATGCTGGTGCTTCTGCTTATGGACTGCGATTGGAAGGAAATCAGCCAGTTTCGGCTTCGGATGTTCCCAGTAAAAAGGGCAATCCAGTGCCGCGTCCACTGACTACAGAAGAAATTTATGCCATTATCGACAAGTATGCTGAAGCGGCAGATCGTGCACAGCGTTCAGGCTTTGACTGTGTTGAAATCCATGCAGGGCATTCCTATCTGCTCAGTCAATTCCTATCGCCGATTTACAATAAGCGTACGGATGAGTTTGGCGGTTCTCCTGAAAATCGTGCCCGGCTGACTTGTTTGGTTCTGGATGCGGTGCGTAAACGTGTCGGACCGCAATTTCCGATTGCTTTGCGTTTCAGTGCGGATGAACTGCTACCGGGAGGCAATTCTGTTCAGGATACCTTGGAAATTTTGGATTATTTTGTGGATAAAGTTGATATCTTGAATGTGTCAGCGGCTTTGAATGACAGCCTGCAATACCAAATTGATAAGATGAATCTGGCAGACGGTTGGCGGAGCTTTATGGCGAAGGAAGTCAAAGAGCGTTATCCAGAGAAGGTGGTCATGACTTCAGGAAATATTCGTGACCCGAAACAAGCAACAGCAATTCTTGAAAATGGGGAAGCTGATCTATTGGCGATGGGCCGTGGATTGATTGCAGAACCAAATTGGGTCAATAAGGTGGCTTCAGGTAAGGAAGGATTACTAAGAAAGTGTATATCCTGTAATATCGGCTGTGCCGACCATCGTATCGCCAAAGCACGACCTATTCGCTGTACGGTAAATCCAGATTTACATTATGAGGATCAATACAAGCTGCGGCCAGTAAAAAATCCAACTAAAATGGTAGTGATTGGCGGCGGAACAGCAGGATTGGAAGCTGCTGCAACGGCAGCCGAAGTTGGTGTTACGGTTGAGCTGTTTGAAGCAAAGGATTACTTAGGCGGACTGGGGCAGGAGATTTCTCGCTTACCGGATAAAAAAAGAATCAATGATTTTATCAGCTATCAAATCAATCGTTGTCAAGAATTGCCGAATCTGAAAATTCACAAGAATCGACCATTCAATCCAGCGGCTCTGGAATCTATTAAGCCGGATATTATTGTTAACGCCACTGGAGCAAAACCATTGCTACCTCCAATCAATGGCTTACATGAAGAGCTGGCAAAAGCGGATCGCAAAGTGTTTTCAATTTTTGATCTCCTGAATGGAATGGATAATTTTCAAGAATTCAAGGGTAAGGAAATTGTCGTGATTGGTGGCGGGGCAGTTGGACTGGATGTTGTGGAATATTATGCAGAACGCGGTGCCGCGAAGGTCAGTATCGTTGAAATGCAACGGGAATTAGGAAAAGATCTGGATCTGATCACGAAGCTGGCAATGATGGAAATTGTTGAAAAGTATAAGGTAAATGTTTATACTTCTACAAAACTAACACAGGTTAACAAGTCTGACTTTCTGGTTGAAGATGAGAACGGTTGTATGATAAATTTGAATTTTGATTTAGGCTTTATCTGTCTTGGAATGCGTGCTGATGCACCGTTGCTGCCAGAATTACAGGCGTATGCACTAGCAGAGGATATTCCATTAGTAAACATAGGAGATAGTAAGGTCGCACGAAGAATCATCGAAGGAACTCGAGAAGCCAGAGATATCTTAAAGACGATTGAACTTCTGGAGGATAAGAGAACAAAACAAACGTTGTTGCAACAGCAGACCGTAACGGCTGTTTATCAGTAGGATAGAATGAATGTTGAGATTAGGAGAGATGTGAATGAAAACTGTAACGATTGATACGGTCACATTAGGTGAAGGAAAACCGAAAATCATTGTACCTCTAGTAGGTAGAACAAAAGAAGAAATCATTCAGGAAGCAGAATTTGTTGCGACGGTCGATTGCGATATCGTTGAGTGGCGGATTGATTTCTATGAGGACATCTTGGATTTTTCCGCTGCGGCTCAATTTTCAAAGCAGGTTAAGAAAATTTTGAATAAGCCGTTATTAGTAACATTTAGAACAAAGCAAGAGGGCGGTGAGCTGGCTCTTTCGGATGAGAAGTATTTTGAGATGTATCGTGTATTATTAAATGAAGGCAGCTTTGACCTATTGGATGTGGAATTATTCATGCCAGCGGTAGGTGTAGGCCAAACAATTGAACTAGCTCATGAAAAAAATAAAAAAATCATTATGTGCAACCATGACTTCGATAAGACACCAGCAAAAGAAGTAATAATTGAGCGTCTATGCAAAATGCAGGAGCTGGGTGCAGATATCTGTAAGATCGCAGTGATGCCGCAAACAACTGCCGATGTGATCACCCTGCTGGATGCGACACAGGAAATGTATCATAAACATGCTGACCGTCCGCTAATTACCATGTCTATGGGCAGCTTAGGTGTTGTCAGTCGCGTATCTGGCGCAACGTTTGGCTCAGCAGCAACGTTTGGTGCAGCAAAAAAAGCTTCTGCTCCGGGACAGGTATCTGTTGATGAGCTGCGTTCGATCTTGGAAGTATTGTAAAAGTAATCGATGATATAAATTGTGAATGAACAATAGGAAGAGAGTTTGGTCCCTTATTTAGAGGGGGCCAGGCTCTTTTTTTCTAGATGAATAGAAAGAAACTTAGAAAGTGAGGATGACTTTTAAACAGGATTCTGGGGAGTAAGGAAAGTTTAGTAGGATTTAATGTTTTCGCTGTTAACTATCAAAAACACTATAGAAAATTACACAAGCAAACGCCCCGTCAATTAATTAAGTGACAGGGCGTTTGACTTGGGAAACTGAGAATTACAAGGCACTGGCATGTCTCATCAGCTCGGGATAATACTCGAACTCTTCAAATAGCTTCGGATCGTAATCTACAAAGCGTTTGACCCAATTTTTTGCTTCAAAGAAATCAAGTAGTACTTGATCGGCAGGCTGGTAGGGAATATTCAAGAAAGCGGTCAATTGGCTAAGATCTGTTTCCAGCATAAAGACATTTCTCGGATCGTAAAGTCGGTAAAAAGGCAACATCTCATTGGCGGTAATTAGCTTCTTTTGTAGGAAAAGTGATTCAAAGGTTCGAAGAGTGACCCCATATTGTCCAGCACGTAGGATTTCCAGAATACCGTTACTACGCTTGACCAATTTTAGATACTCACTATAGGGTAGGTAACCGGCTTGTTCATTACCGCGATTAGGCAGAATATGATAGAAGGTAGAAAGGCCTAGTGATTCGAAGCGATTCTTAAGCTCCATTGCTTGCTGCTTTCGGCCATTATCATTGGCACCAAAAAAGATATCATAATCCGTTTCATTAAGCGGCTCGCCAACAGACTGAGTGTAAAAGGAACTATTATGCTTCAAGCCTAGATCTCGTGCCTCTAATGGATCGAAATGATAAATTTCATTGATCGCAGGTTCTTTTTGTGAGGCATTCAATTTGCGATAATGCTCCAATTTGAAGTGATTCCAGAAAAATAGAACAATCTTAGCTTTTGTGAAAGGACGAATCTTGGCGGCCATTTTTGGTTCAAAACCGTAATCTAAAAATATAATTAGTTGAAAGTCTTTCAAGTATTGGCGTAAATATTCGTTATTTGCTGCAAGTAACTCTTTCCCCGAGCAAACACTCATCTCAGAGATGGCGGGGAAAAAGTACAGTGAGCGGTCTTTAGGGACAATTAAAACGTCAGATTTTTTCATTTTTCTCCCAGCTTTCTTATTAAATTTTTCTCATCATAGCGCTTTATATAACGTTTTACGATTTTTATGCTTGGGAAATATAACACAAAAATAGAGACTGTCTATGGGATAAGACAGTCTCTAAAGGATTATATGCTGTGAATTGTATAACTACTTTCACATAAACGTAATCATTTGTAAAGAATTAGTGTGCACGATTGAATCGAGCAATCCATTGTTTATAGGGTAATACGCCACCTAAGAAATAGGTAATAACCGCTTGAATAGGAATCCAAATTGCTGTTTTGATTAAGCGTGGTGCCCAGATTAACCAGCTATTCAATGGGACATGATACATCATGGCTAACCATAAAGGTGTTAATATCAGGTTAATCACGATCGTTGTTACCAGCACTGACTGAATCGAGTTTTTCCAAGTAATCTCTTTCTTGTAGAAAAAGTATCCATAGATGGCTCCTTCAAGAAAGGCGTTGATGGTAAAACCGATGAAAAAGGGTGCTTTTGCAAATAGCGACATTCCTACAAAATCAGCGATTACAGAACCAATGCCTGTCCAAAATGGACCAAAGAGCATTCCCATAATAATCTCTGGGATGAAGGTAAAGCTGACCTTAAGAAATTGCGTCTCGATTCCTAATATTCGAGACAGGGTGACCATCATGGCAATCAGTAGTGCCATAGTTGTGATGCTTCTAGCATCAAGGTGTTTTTTCATTTCTAGCATCTCCTTATAGAGCTGCTACATCTGCATGCAGCGAATGCGAAAATAAAACCGCAGACAAAGTCTTTCGTCCAGAGGACAACATCCCATCCCTCCAGCACTTAACGCTTTATTTTCTACTCTGATTTATTTGGGGAAGTCCCCGCAAAAATACTAGCACAGATTTGAGAAGGAAACAATCTTTTCATTTCATCGGGAAAAGAATTCTAGATCTTTTTTTTTATAAATAATCTTGGGTAAAATTCTGCTTCATTTAGAGGTATCATTATAGAGTAAAAAATTCTAAGCGAAAGTGAGAGAAGAGAATGGCAGTGAAAGCTTTAAATGAACGTCAGTTGTTTAGAATGAAGCGTGTGAATCTTGAAAAAAGAATCCAGCAATACTATTCTAAGACACAAGATTCAGAATCAGTGATCGAATATGGTATGGCGATTTTAGTTTTTAATGCGATTACGATGACCAATTATTCCTTTGTCTGCAAAGATTTAATCCAGGAAATTTTCTTAACAAAAGAACCAACAGATAAAATGCGTGAGTTTTGTCTATATTTTTATGATTTCTTTGATTATAATGAGTGGGAAAATGTGCGGGATCGATTGTTCAAAAGTCGCGCCGAATTCTCCGAGAGGACACGAAGGATTAGACCTGAAACGAAGTATGTTCGAGCAGCATCTGCCCCTACAAATAAAAAACGGGATTGGCTTTATGAGAACTACTGGGTTGACGATGAAAAAAATCGTCCTGAGAAGGAGCGATATGGTTATGAGTACCATACGGTTTTCAGAGACGAACATGGTAAAAAACACAAGCTAAAATTTCAAAATGCAGATATCAGTATACCGAGAAAGAAACTCTTGGTGCTGTTAGAAATATTGACAAAGCTGACAATCTTTGAAGAAAATGGTATTCGCAAGTTTGCTGAAGTGGTATTTCCTGAATGCCGCGGTACAAGAAAGACTACTTACTATGTGGATGAAGCTGACGATGCGGCTTTTCTTCAACGTATGCGTCATGAGATCGAAAAATTGTAGTATTTTGTAAACAGAAAGGGGAATGAACGTGCAGCCGTTACAGGAACGACAATTGTTTCAAATGAAAAGAGAATCTTTAGAAACGAGAATTTGTCAGTACTACGAAGAAACGCAAAATGCAGATGTGGTGATTGAGTATGGAATGGCGCTTCTGGTGCGCAATGCGATGATGATGGAGGATTATTCCCTCATGTGTAAGGATTTGATTCGCCAGATTTTTTTAACCTGCGGGCCAAGTGAAAGAATGCGTGAGTTTTGTCTATATTTTTACGATTACTTTGAATACGAGGAATGGGAGATTGTACGAAGTCGTTTATTTAAGAGTCGAGCGGAATTTTCAGAGATGACGCGTTTGGTTCGGCCGGATATGAAGTATTTTCGTGTTGCCTCAACTCCTACATTTGATAAATTTGACGAAGTATTGGCCTATGCGATAAAAAGTTGGTCTGAAAAATCCCGTGAGAAGGCATTTGAGGAAAAGGAGGATTTTTATTTTTCCTTCAAAGCAGTTTTTGAAGATGACAATGGCAAGAAGCACAAGCTGACCTTTAGTAAAAATGCGGACATCTGTAAGTCGTGCGAGGAACTTTTTACATTGATGGAAATTTTAACGAGATTAACGATTTTTCAAAAGAACGGGGTTCGCCGCTTTCGAGACATCGTTGAGACTGAATGTGAATCGATCGTTAGCCAAGAGATTATCAATCATTCGAAGAGAAAGAAGAGGGGACAGGAATTAAGAAAAAGCTTGATTAAATAGTATGTACAAAGAAAATAAAGGCAGCAGGAAGCTGTGACAAAAGTTTTGTCGTAGCTTCCTGCTGCCTTTTCGTTTGTTGCAAAAAAATTGTTTTACCAAATACTAACTCGTTTTTCAGGAGCCAAGTACATCGCATCGTTAGGCTGGATGTCGAAGGTTTGATAGAAGTCCGCCAGATTTTTCACTTGGACATTGGCCCGTAATTTGTTTGGCGCATGGACATCAATTGATAGGAGTAATTGGGTATATTCCTGCCGAGCCTTCATCCGCCAAATCGTTGCCCAGTTGATGAAGAAGCCTTCAAGATCCACATTATTGTCTTTCTTTGCGGCTTCTAAAGCACAGCTTAGACCACCTGCATCAGCGATGTTTTCTGAGACTGTCAGCTTACCGTTGACCTTTCCGCCAGCGATTTCTAGACCGTCGAACTCAGCAATCATTTGATCCGCTAACGCTTGGAAATGTTTTTGATCTTCTTCGGTCCACCAATTGTTTAGATTTCCATACTCATCAAAGAGTGAACCATTGTTATCAAAGGCATGAGAGATTTCATGAGCGATCACAGCTCCGATACCGCCAAAGTTCTCACTGCTGGATTGTTTCAAGCTGTAAAATGGCGCCTGCAAAATCGCAGCTGGGAAGACGATGATATTGCGGAATGGATGATAATAAGCATTGACCGTATCTGCGCTCATTTCCCATTCATCACGTTCGACTGGCTGGTTCCATTTTTTGAAATCCTCTTTACGTTTCAAATGACTGAAATGCAAGGCATTACTTAACAGTGTTCCGCCTTCTTCTGCTGTCGTTACTTTGAATTGGTTATAAATTGCTGGAATTTTTTCTGGATAACCTACATGAATCCCTAGAGTATTCAATTTGATGATAGCCTTCTCACGAGTTGCTTCACTGAGCCAGGTGTTGCTGCTCAAGCGATCTTGATAAATGCCTACCATGCGTTGGACCATTTGTTCAACATCTCTCTTGGCTTGTTCACCGAAGTATTTCTTTCCATAATAATCGCCAATAATTTGATCAAAACGACCTGATGCTAGATAGAAGGCGGCTTTTTCCTGTGGACGAGCTTCGGGCGCACCAGAAAGCGCACGACTGTATATGCCACCGACTTGACGAAATTCTTCGCTGAGATAGGCGGTTAATGCATTAAGAGTCATGACCAGCATCCAGCTTTTCATTTGCTGGAAGGTTTTTGGATTGACTAACTCATCAAGTTTTTCGAAAAATGCCGGCTCGGTCACAATAATCTTTTCTGGAACTTCGCCGATTAAGCCGATTAATAAGTTTTTCAAATCAAGGTGTTGGCTATGCTGGATAAATTTTTCGCCGCTTTCAGGGTTATACATTTTGCTGTAGTCGGCATTTTCTTCAGCACTTTTTACGTGAGGCGCCAATAATTTATCGTATTGAAGAGCTTCGTCCGTGATTTTTTCGGCTGCAGCAGCATTATAACCAGCCAAGTCGAATAACTTCAGCGTCATTTCCTTAAAGATTGCCAAAAGCTGCGGCGCTTGCGGATGATCTGCTTCGTAATAGGTTTTATCTGGTAGGATCAAGCTAGGCGCACCAGCAAATAAAGCATTGATCTTTGTATTCTTCATATCAGCGTCTACATCTACGCCAAAGGGTAAAGGCAGTCCATCAAGAACCCAGTTAGTTAATTGCTCTGCTAAGTCATTCAAATCTTTTAACGCTTCTACTTGTCGAAGTAGGGGAAGCATAGGTACCGCACCGTCCTGATCGCGTTTTTGATAATCATTGGCTAGATTGAAATAAGCGATGTATTCCTTCATTAAATCATTTGGAATCAAGGAAGGATTCTCGCTCATTTTCTTTGTATCAGTGATTAATAGATCATCGATGCCATCCACAAGATCCTGAAAACCGCCCGTTGCCGGTTTGTCTGCGGGGATTGTCGCTTTTTTAATCCATTCACCATTGACTGCTTCATATAAATCTTCTTTGATTTTTGTTTTGTCCAAAATAGTGTCCTCCATCTTTTTTCTAGTTCTTTCCGTTATAATCCATTATGATATATCTTGAGAAGATACACAAAAGAAAATGATTTGGCGGTGAAAAAAATGAATTATCCAATCAATCAGTGGATCGAGTTAGAGAGCTTTGAGATTTATCGTGACTGGAAGACACCGCAAGGATTTTTGTGCGGCACCTATGCCAGTAGTGTATTGCTGGCTTATTGGCAGGATCAGCTGGATGCAGACTGCTTGCCAAATGGAATACGAGAAAAGAACAGTCCTCAGAACGAAGAACTCGTTCATGCGCTACAACCTTTATTACAACCGATTGATTTTCCCACAGTTCCGCTACAGATTTCACTTGGCTTGAATCGTTTCTTTCGACGTTATCGGATTCCTTATCGAGCAAGAGGCACCGTCGCGGGTTCTTGGCAGCGGGTGACTAAACGAATCTTAGCTGGAGAGCCGGTCATGATCGGTCTTTTGCAGCTGCTGGGCAGCAGTTATAAAAATCATTGGGTCGTCGTTCATGGCTTTATGGAGAATTCAGCTGGACAAAGATTTTACAAGATTCATGATAATTGGGGAAAGAGTGAGGCTGTGATTCCGGCGGAGTGGGGAAATGGCACGATTTCATTGGTCTCTCAGATAAAATAGTAATGACGTTCTGCTCAAAATCCGAACAATCAGTTGTTCCCCTCGTATTGAAAAAGTAAAATCTACAGCAAATAACTCAAAATATGTTAAACTGGTGGTACAAAAATACTTGGAGGGACACCATGTCAGAAGAAAGTAAGGATAAGTTTAAAATTTTTAGTCTTAATGGGAACAGACCGTTGGCTGAAAAAATCGCCGATGTCTGTGGCGTACCGTTAGGAAAAAGTACGGTCAAACAGTTCAGTGATGGAGAAATCTCGATTAATTTAGAGGAGACCGTTCGGGGATATGACGTTTATTTAGTCCAATCCACCAATGAGCCAGTAAATGATTATTATTTAGAATTATTAATCATGATCGATGCTTTGAAGCGAGCGAGTGCAAAAACGATCAATGTTGTATTGCCGTATTATGGCTATGCTAGACAAGATCGTACAGCTAAACCTCACGAGCCGATCACAGCAAAATTGATTGCGAATTTACTTTCAGACGCAGGTGCAACAAGAGTATTGACCCTTGATTTACACACTGTGCAAGTCCAAGGCTTCTTTGATATTCCAGTTGACAATTTATTTACGATGCCATTGTTTGCGCATTATTATCGTCGCCGTGGAATGGTGGGAGATGACTATGTTGTAGTTTCTCCCAAAAACAGCGGTGTTCAACGCGCCCGTAGTTTGGCAGAATATTTAGATACAGCAATCGCGATCGTGGATGTCGCTGAAGAAGGCAATCCAGATTCTGGGTATGTGATCGGAGATGTAGAAGGTCGCTGTTGTATCATGGTAGACGACATTTTGAATACTGGAGAAGTTTTCTCCAATGCTTCGAAAACGTTAAGGAAGGCAGGCGCGAAGGAAGTAGTCGCTTGTGCTTCTCATGGTTTGTTATCACCTCCAGCAAAAGAAAATTTAGATGCTGCTGACATCAAAGACATTTGTATTACAGATTCTGTTCTAACTGGGCCTGAGCGCCATCCTAAAAAATTGTCGATTATCAGTTGTTCAGATTTGATGGGTGAAGCAGTAAAACGAATTCATGAAAATGAATCTGTCAGCCCATTATTTACGATGGAACAAAAAGATTTTAAGTAAAAGGGCAGCATTGCCCTTTTCTTTTTTTTCGATTAAAATAAACTTCGCAGAGGGAAAGGTTCGAAAGTTTGTGGAAAATATATATTTAGATCATGCGGCAACGAGCCCCATGCATCCAGAAGTAGTCGCAACAATGACGGAAATCCTTACAGAAACATTCGGTAATCCATCAAGTGTTCATTTATTTGGTCGGCAAGCTGCTGGGAAATTGGAAATGGCGAGGGAAGTCATCGGTAAAAGTCTCGGCGTAAAATATCATGAAATCATCTTTAATAGTGGCGGGACAGAAGGTGATAATACCGCGATTTTGGAAACAGCCTTTTCTCGCCAGCAGGAAGGCCGTCACTTGATTACGACGCAGATTGAACATCCAGCGGTGATCAATACAATGAAATATTTAGAAACACAAGGTTTTGAAGTAACGTATTTGCCGGTAGATCGCAAAGGAAATATTTCTTTAGAGGACTTAGATGCCAGCTTGCGTCCAGATACAATCTTAGTTTCAATTATGTACGGCAATAATGAAATCGGTAATTTAATGCCTATCAAAGAGATTGGAGAACGCTTGAAGGATCATCCGGCATATTTCCACACCGATGCGGTTCAAGCTTATGGAAATCAGTCTATTCGTCCTCATGAGCTAGGCATTGATTTTCTAAGCATTTCAGCTCACAAGATCAATGGACCAAAAGGTGTCGGCTTTTTGTTCAAAAGCGATAAAGCCCAATTAGCGCCATTGCTTCATGGCGGCGAGCAAGAAGAAAAACGCCGCGCGGGAACGGAGAATTTAGCTGGCATTTGCGGAATGGCAAAGGCTGTTGAATTGTTAACAGAAGAAGAACGGGAAAAACGACGTGAGTTGTATGAACAGTTTACCCAGAAAGTGTTAACGACATTGGATCAAGCAGACATTGATTATCAGGTGAATGGCGATTTGAATAATAAATTGCCGCATGTTTTGAATTTGCGCTTTACTGGAATCAATAATGATTTGTTGCTGATGAAGTTAGACCTGCAAGGTATCGCAGTTTCCACTGGATCTGCTTGTACAGCAGGAACGATTGATCCATCCCACGTTTTAGAAGCAATGTACGGAAAAAAAGCTCCAGAAATAAAAGAATCCGTACGGGTAAGCTTTGGCTATGGCAATACGATGGAGCAAGTCGAGTATTTCGCAGAACAGCTAGTGACCAGTTTGCAGGAACTGACTAAGAAGAGATAATCTGGATTGAAATGCTTGATACTTATCTTTATAATCAATAGTGAAAGAAAAAGATGAGGTGAGTATATGGCATTTACAAAGACAGCAACGATTAAGGGATCAAAATATCAATATGCATTAGCGCCTACTGCTAAAAAGTATACATTGCGTGACAACGGCTTTACAGAAACAAGCTCTGGCAATTTCCAATTAATTCGTCCATTGCAAGCAACTCCCCAAAGTAAAGAAGGCTTTAAGCTGAAAATTACGGTGGCAAAAGATATCAGTACCTTGAAGATGTCAGTGACAACAGCGAATGGACTAAAAGCTGTAGATATTTTCAAAGATGCAAAACAAGAAATGGTCCAAGAAAAATTTTACTTTCTGATGGATGGTATGATTGATCGCGGATTGTTTGTTAAAGAAGAAATTTAATCATAGAGAGAGGTTGTGACAGAAGCTATTTCTGGAACACCGTTTGTACGAAAGAGGAAGCTGTGACAAGATTTTTGTCACAGCTTCTTCTTTTTTCTATTTAAGTAGAAGAAAAGCGTTGGTTGCTAAAAGGATTTTAAAAGAAATAGAAGCATCAGTTATTTAATCATTAAAAATAATGATATTATTTTTAGGTAACGCTTAATTCGAAGGGGCATCGATTATAATCCGACTTCTAATTTAGTATATTTACCTTTTTTTCTGAATCTTTTTAACGCTAAGGAGCTTCAAATTAAAAAGATTATGGTACACTGATAGTAAGAATATTGTTGGAAATGAAGGTGAGAAGTTGGTTCACAAGATACAAACAATCGAGCATCACAAAATTATTTCTGATTTCCGTCTCTTGTCGGGGCTGACCGTCTCAATTGAAGACTGTGCCAACCTGACAAAAGAGTTAAAAAAATACGGTGTCGAAGATTACTATATCAGTGATTATGAAGGGAATAGTTATCTAACTCGCTATGTAGATTACTTTATCGATGGGATTCCTTGTTTGAAATATAAGAAAAAATATTTGATTCCTCTGATTTTTCGTGACATGCCCGACACACAAAAGATGTTCCGCGATAGCTATCGCTGGGAAGCTTTTTTTATTCTGTTAGATTGGTACCTAAAATATAATCCTGAAAAGGTTATCATTCAATGTAAAAAGAAAAAAAGAAAAATGGAAGTGGTCGATACAGCTTTTTTGATCTTCCGTTTGTGGGAAATTTGTGATGGAGCAGCGTTTCCGATTGCAAATCTCAATAATCTTTCTGAATTTGAACGTTGGAACCAGATCTTTCATTTGATTGATACAGGAAAATCCTTTAAACGAACAAGAGAATTCGATGCGACCAAAGTAGAAGATCTGACACAACTTGAGGCGGTCATCACAATTATTAAAATGAAATATCAAGCAATTTTACAAAAACAAGGCTACCAGGTATAAACTGGCAGCCTTGTTTTTGTGAGTCCAACTTTTCACAGTTTGCTTTGTTCGAGAAAAATAAAGATTAGCTGATATGTTAAATAACGCGAACTTTAGTTGGATCGTATGCGAAGCGACAATGAAGGATTTTTTCTGTTTTTTGGAAAAATCATTCTTTAGAAGGAGTTAGCTGTCAGTCGCACTTTTTGCAGTTTGTATTAGTTGGAAAGTAAAATAATGGACTTAGCATAAATTATTTCTCAAGATGTTTAGTGCGATGATAGGCGTGATGAGAATAGAATTAACTTTTTTGCTTTTTGAAAAAGTTAATCCCATTGTTCGAGTTAGCCGTCAGTTTTATTCCCTGCTTTGTCAATCTGCCTTTTTCTCAAGCAGCGCTTTTTTTTAGCAGAGATGGTAAAATAAAGATATGAATTAGAATTCGTTTTGTAGGTGATTAGAATGAAATATTTTATATCAGATACCCATTATTTTCACGAAAATCTTTTAGGCGATAATGACTTTGCGCCGCGCCTATTTGATTCTGTCGAAGAAATGAATCAGCAAATGATTACTGCTTGGAACAATGTTGTCAACGAGAAGGACACAGTCTATCATTTAGGTGATGTTGCAATGCACCCATTATATGAAAAGGGTTTTAAGGATATTTTAGAGCAATTAGTGCAGTTAACGGGAAAAATTGTATTTATCAAAGGGAATCATGATTCACGGACCTTTTTTAGATATTTAGCTGCCCATGATCCTAAACTTGCAAATGGAGAGAACAAATTTGAGTTTCATGATGTTGGAGCAATTGTAAAATTTAATCATCATCAGTATTATTTGACTCATTATCCAATGCTTCTCGGAAAGACATTAAACATTCGCAACCTTCATGGTCACATTCACAACTATAGTATGCCGATTGCTGAAGACATTAATGTTGGGGTCGATGCACCGGAACGCGGTTTTTTGAGAGAGCCGTTACCTTTTGGCACACCTATCTCAGAAAATCTGATCGATGAGATCGCGGATTACAAAGAAGCAGAGATAAAAAAATTAAAATAAGCCTAGGCATCGAGAAATCGATGTCTTTTTTTGACGACTATGCTGATAGTGAATAAATGCTTAAAAAGGCAACGGGCTGTTTTCATGACGGAGCTGCTATGGTAAATTAAATATAAAGATCATACGAGATATTTAAATAAGGGAGGAAAAAAGTGAAGGTTAAAGAAATTGCGAAAACGGTTCTTTTATATGTTGTTATGATAGGTGCGGTAATCGCGTTACGGCATTACGTATTTTCACCTGTAGAGGCGATTGGAGATTCAATGAAGCCTAACCTGAATGATGGTGAGCGGATGTTTGGATTGAAACATGCAGAGATCAATCGTTTTGATGTGGTAACTTTTCCAGCACCGGATGACCCGGGAACCGATTATGTGAAACGTGTGATTGGCTTACCTGGAGATACCGTCGCTTACAAAGACGACCAGCTTTACATTAATGGAAAGAAATATGATGAGCCATATTTAGAAGAGTATAAAGGCAAATTGACGGACGGTCAGCCATTGACCTTTGATTTCGATCTGCAAGGTTTGTTTGGCTACGAAAAAGTTCCTGATGGACAATTATTTGTTCTGGGAGATAACCGACGTATCTCAAAAGATGGACGAATCATCGGAATGATCGATCAAAAGGATATTTTGACTAATGTAAAATTTGTTTTCTGGCCAATCAATCGGATTGGCGTCGTTGAATAAAAAAATAATCCCACTTCATGCAATTGGAGTGGGATCATTTTTTATTTATTGATGGTTCTTCACTTCTTGATAGAGCTGTTTGGTAGCAGTAGGATCTGTGTTGGTATAATAGTAATCTCGATTTTTTGTCTGAATTTGTAAAATTGGTTTTGATTGATAGTCCACGAAAAGAGAGGCGGATTTTCCAGCAACTTTAAAGCTGCCGATGGCGTAATTCTCCGTTGCCAGTCCGTTCACTTTCATACCAACACGTGGCAAGCGTTCAATCAGAGCCATTTTTTCTATATCCTTGTAGGGAATTTTTCGTTCCCGGTAGAATGGGCCATCCAAAATAACACTTTCCTGCTTTGTTTCATAGGTTAATGGATCGGGATGATAGTCTAAAATGTATAAAGGAACAACGGTGATCACCATAACACCTATCAGAACTATAGGCAGCAAGCCGATAAAAATTTTTCCACCAATTCGTGCTAAATTCACCGTGATATTCAAACCGATACGGTCAGGAACCATCAATCGACGATCGTCAGGGTTGTAGTTAAATCCCATAGCGCCAATAATAATCATCGCCTGTATAGCGAAAGCTGGGCGTTTGAGTCAATAACTGATCCTGTTTGTTACGCAAACGGATCAGCCACCACAGGGTAAAGCCGCAGAAAAGGAAAATCGCCAGAAACTCAATAATCGTCAATAGGTTAAAGAGGCGCGGACTAGATTCCAAAGTAATCAAAGGCAGATAAATAATCAACAGAACAATGAAACTCGTACCTGTAATAAATGCTGACCAGTAAAATTTCGTCAGATCGTTATATTGCCGATTGATTTTTGAATCATTGGTCAAAGCTCGCACAGGCAGTCGACTGATTGCCCACCAACCTACCAGAAACAAAAGTAAAACAAATATGTTTGTGCCGAATAGAATCCAAGTCAGACTTCCCATTTCTCGCTGGTGAAGAAGTACTGTCAATAAAATCAGGAGTACAAATGAAAGAACAAACCACCAAGGTGAAACAAGCTTTTGGTTTTTCTCAAGTACAAGCTTGGTATCGACTTGTATTGGCTGCTGGGTTAATTGCCAGTTATTGTCTACAATTAATTGATGCCCTTTACGGATATAACGAATTTGCAAGAAGTATCCCGCACCGATTGTGATATAAAGAAGGATGAAAAACAGCAGCATAAAAATAGAATCCTTCATAGGGATCAACAAGCTTAAGTCTAAGATAGTCAATAGAAATGCCAGTTGAAATTGACGCTTTCGATAATTTCGTCTGAAAGCTAGTACTAGCGGATCATTGATTTTATCAGCAGGAAAGGTGTTTTCCACGATAACATAATTGTGGGGCTTAGCGGCTAAAGAATTTGTAAACGCCATGATAAAGTTACAAGAAATCAATATGACTAAAATAATAGGGGATAACATCAGCGCTCATCCTTTCCGAAACTCGTCAAAATCTGTTGAACTTTTTCTTGGATTGCTTTTTCATCAGGTTCAGCTAAATAAAGTTCTGCTAACAGTAATGTTAAATTTTCTTCGTTAGTTTTTTTAGCGGCAACCGGCAAAGGAGCGACCAATGTTCCTTTACGACGATCAGTGATCAGGTAGCCTTCTTCTCGCAGTTGCTGATAGCCTTTTGAAACAGTCATTGTATTTACTCCTAGTTCATCCGCAAATTGACGGACTGTCGGTAACTGTTCATTTGGCTGCAATTCACCTTGAGCGATGCCGATAATGATTTGTTTACGTAGTTGTAAATAAATGGGTTCTTCAGAACGAGGATCAATTTCTAAGATCATATGCTCACTCCCTTTTGTATTGTAAATATTAATACAAACAATACAAAAAGACAAATAAAATTTTTCTGAAGAATTATCTATCGAAAATTTAAGATTTATGTTGTATAATTCGTCATACTGAAAAGTTGCGACCTTCAAATCGTAGAGTTTTCGGAAATCTATTTTGAAATGATGGTGATACTGTGTCTAACAGCAACACAAGAGTCGTCGTAGGAATGAGCGGCGGCGTCGATTCATCAGTAACTGCTCTGTTGTTAAAGGAACAAGGTTACGATGTAGTCGGCATTTTTATGAAAAATTGGGATGACACTGATGAAAATGGTGTTTGTACCGCGACAGAGGATTATAAGGACGTAGCGAAAGTCGCTGCCCAAATTGGGATTCCTTATTACTCTGTCAACTTTGAGAAGGAATATTGGGACCGAGTCTTTGAATATTTCTTGGCAGAATACCGTGCAGGCCGCACACCGAACCCAGATGTGATGTGTAACAAGGAAATCAAATTCAAAGCTTTCTTGGATTACGCAATGGAACTAGGTGCGGATTATGTGGCAACCGGACATTACGCTCAAGTCGAAAAAGACGAAAACGGTGTGGTTCACATGCTGCGTGGTGTGGACAACAACAAGGATCAAACCTATTTCTTGAGTCAACTTTCGCAAGAACAACTAGCAAAAACTATGTTTCCTTTAGGCGGTATGCAAAAACCAGAAGTTCGCGCAATCGCTGAACGAGCTGGCTTAGCTACTGCCAAGAAAAAAGATTCAACCGGTGTTTGCTTCATCGGGGAAAAGAACTTCAAACAATTCTTAAGCAATTACTTGCCAGCTAAAAAGGGCAAGATGGTGACTTTAGATGGGGAAGAAAAAGGTACACACGATGGATTGATGTACTACACAATCGGCCAACGTCAAGGTTTAGGTATCGGCGGCGGCGGAAAAACCAACGATCCGTGGTTCGTCGTCGGCAAGGATTTATCTACCAATACATTGTATGTTGGTCAAGGTTTCCATCATGAAGCACTATATGCGACAAGCTTGGATGCCAGTGAAATCCACTTCACAACGAATGAAGATCGGCCAAAGGAATTTAAATGCACAGCGAAGTTCCGTTACCGTCAGCAAGATGTACCCGTAACGGTTCGTTTATTGGATGGTGATCGTGCGGAAGTAATTTTTGATGATCCTGTTCGTGCAATCACTCCAGGCCAAGCGGTCGTATTCTACGATGGTATGGAATGTCTCGGCGGCGGGTTGATTGATCATGCCTATCAAGAAACAAAAGAATTACAATATATTTAATGTATAGAACTGTAACCATTTTGTTATATGAGATTATCAGGGGATTAATCTTAGGTGACAAATAGCACAAAAAAACTAAAAGGGAGGGGAACCTTCCTTTTAGTTTTTTTGTGCTATTTCTGAATTTTGAAAAAGACCGAAATTTTGATGTTTTTTTTTCTATGCCAAACTCTGAGCGAAATGTGCCATTGCAACTTTAACTTCATTCAGTTTTTCAGGTTTGATCAAAGGAAAGAGCTTTTCCTGTAGCTGTTTAAATTCTTCTAAGCTTAAAGCATTAGTTTCTTGATCCGCAAAGCTTTTAACCAAGATTTCCTTTGCTTGCTCTTCTTTTCCTTCAATTGTATTGTTCAGGAAAAAATCGAGAAATTTTAGTTGTCCCTCAAGCATGTTCTTCACTTCTTTCATTCATATTCTTTCTTAGTATAGAAAACTACTCAAAAAGTTGCCATTAATAAGTCTCGAAGTCTCGGAAATTAATGCGTTTGATGACTTTGATGCAGCTTCTCGCTGATTTCTTTTGTATTGCGATGTACCAATAGATAGTTGGTCAACACAAGAGCTGAGGTTGAGATAAAGACCCCTCGATATCCAAAGATCGAAGAAACGCTAGAACCGATCATCGGTCCAACAACATTACCAGCAGCTTGGAAGGATTGATTGTAACTGAATATTCTTCCAGCAGCTTCTTGCGGCGAATACTTTGTGATCAGGGCCTGTACAGCAGGCAGAAGACAAGCGTCAGAGATTCCAACTAAGAATCGCAAAAAGGCCAATTGCCAAACATTTGTAACGATAGACATTGGCAAGAAAACCAGCATTGCAAAGATTAAACCGATACCTAGAATTTTTTCGCTGCCGATTTTATCCCCCAAGCGACCAAAACGCGGTGCTGCAATCAAAGTAGCGATTCCCGGGATTGAAGCAATAATTCCGCTGACGAGTGTGACGTTTCCATGATTGTGCATCAATTGTCTAATATAAAGACTAATAATTGGACTAATCGAATTATTTGAAGCTTGAATAATCAGGGTTGTAACGAACATACCGATTACAACGTGGGGATATTTCAAACTATGAAAGATTTCTTTCGCAGGAAGCATATCGTTTTTTTCAACTGGGGTGAATTCTTCATGAACGAAGAAGAGACTAAGCAAGAAGACTAAAAACAAAATACTTCCGGTGATAAAGAAGGTCAAACGATAGCCGAAAATTGAGGCAGTAACACCGCCTACTAATGGACCGAGTAAGTTTCCGGTGACAGCACCAGTTGCTAAAGTTCCGAGGACTTGTCCGCTTTTTTCTCGTGGAGTTCCAGTTGCGACTAAGGCTGTGGCGTTACTGATATAACCAGAAAAGACACCTTGAAGTAAACGCAGACCAATCAACTGATAGACATTTCCCACAGTTCCCATCAAGCTAATCACAATTGCCATACCAAGAGAAGCACGCAATAGCATCAATTTACGTCCTTTTTGGTCAGCTAAGCGTCCCCATAAAGGTGATACAATCGCGGTGACCAAAAAAGTTGAAGAAAAGGTAATTCCACTCCAGAAGTTTAATTGCTGGTTGCTGTAACTTCCTAATGAGTCAATGTATAAGGACATAAAGGGCATGACCAAACTAAATCCAATGCCGGCCATAAATGTGCCAAACCATAAAACGATCAAATTCTTTTGCCAAGTGGGTCGAGGTTGAAATAATGAATTTTTGATTTTACTCAAACTAAAAAGGCCTTCTTTCAATTTTATAAAACTTGCGGTTATTTATGAACTACAGAATAAATTCTTTTGATGTAAAAATTCAAAAAGCTCCGTAGCCGGCCATTTTGCTAATCTCTGGAAAGCAAAAAATAGCACCTGCGAAAAACAGAGCAAATAAATCCAATTTATATTATAACTCTCTTAAGGACCATGTAAAATCCCGCCGCTTTGTGTTACGATAGAATTAAGAAAAAAGCAATATTTTTCTGAAAAAGGATCGTAGAGAACGAACTTTTTCAAGATCCTGTATCAGCTGGAAACATTTTTCTTGAATTTTTATTTCATGATACTTATGATTGAGATGGAAAGAAGGGTAACGGGATGTATCAAGTAATAACAATGTATGGAGATAATGAACCTTGGTGGTTCTTTGAAGAATGGCAAGAAGATATTCAAGAAACCGCGACTTTTGAAGATTTTGACGCGGCTGTAGCATATTATGAACATCGTTGGAGCGAGCTCCAAAAAACCAATACATATAGTAATGCGAAACATAATTTTTTAAGTGCATTTTGGAAAGACCAAGACGAACGCTGGTGTGAAGAGTGTGATGATTATTTGCAGCAGTATTGGGGTCTTGCGTTATTAAAAGACGAGCAGCCGTTGACGGTTGACAGCAGAAAGGAATTTTATGAAACAGCTAATTATAGCGGAAAAGCCAAGCGTTGCAAGAGACTTGAGCAAGGTGCTTAACGCCAATCAAAAGAATAAAAATTACTTTGAAGGACCCAATGTTGTCGTGACTTGGGCCCTTGGTCATTTATTGAGCCTGAAAATGCCAGAGGATCTAAATAAGGAATGGCAAAGCTGGCAGATGGAAACATTGCCGATGATTCCCAAATATATTGGGATCAAACCACTACCCAAGACACGTGGACAATTGAAATCAATCCAGCAGCTGGCGAAACGAAAAGATATCTCAGAGGCAGTTATTGCCACTGATGCTGGACGTGAAGGGGAGCTGGTTGCACGTTGGATCTTAGAGTATGTGCGGTTTGAAAAACCAGTCAAACGATTATGGATTTCCTCACAAACGACTAAAGCGATCAAGGATGGCTTCAAAAATCTAAAGCCGGCGAAAGAGTATGACAATTTGTATTACTCTGCTTTAGCACGAGCAAAAGCAGATTGGCTTGTGGGTTTGAATGTTACACGAGCGTTGACTGTAAAATATGAAGATAATCTTTCAGCGGGTCGGGTACAAACGCCGACACTTGCGATGGTTCGACAGCAAGAAAAGAAGATTGAAAAATTCCGTCCCCAAAATTATTTTGTCATTTCATTAGAGGTGGATGGACAGAAAGCTAAACTCAATCAAAAGAATCCGTATGGCATTACGGAACGTGAAGCAGCAGAAAAATTAGTCAAAGAGCTGTCACAGCAAAAAGGGACAGTCACTGATATTACAGAAAAAGAAAAAACAGAACCAGCACCGTTACCATATGATCTAACTGAAATTCAGCGGGAAGCCAATGCCCGCTATCAGTTTTCAGCAAAGAAAACCTTGTCGCTAGTTCAAAGCTTATATGAGACGCACAAAATTGTGACCTATCCACGGACAGACAGCAAGTATCTAACCAATGATATGAAAGCAACAATGAAGGAACGGTTACAAGCAGTCAGTGATTTTGCGCCAGAGGTTAAAACTTACATTAAAAACGGAGCACAAGTGAAGCAGAAACGTGTGTTCCAGGATAACAAGGTGACAGATCATCATGCACTGATTCCAACTGAACAGCGTCCACGCTTTGAGAAGTTAACCACTGATGAGCAACGAATTTACAATATGATCGTGACGCGATTTTTAGGATTATTCGCCGATGCCCATAAGGAGAGTCAGCAAAAAGTAACGGTAACTTTCCAGAAGGAGACATTCACCTTCCGTCACAGCAAGATCTTGGTAGCTGGTTGGAAACCTACGGAAGAAGTCCGAAAAGCTGTTCAATGGACAGCTGGTATGAAGATCGTACCGAATTTTACGATCGAAAAAGCCTTAACTACACCGCCAAAACCTTTGAATGAAGGAACATTGCTGGCTCAAATGGAAAAGCATAGTTTAGGAACGCCAGCAACTCGCGCGGAAATCATTGAAAAACTGATTAAATCGGAATTGATGGAACGTACCAACACAGGCTTATTAGTTTCACCAAAAGGCAAGCAGTTGCTGGAATTAGTAAATCCCTCGCTAGTAACGCCGGAGCTGACAGAAAAGTGGGAAAAGCAATTAGAGTCAATCGCTAATGGGAAATATAGCAGCAAACAATTTCTACAAGAAATCGAAGCAGACACGAAGAAGCTAGTCAGTGAAGTGAAGCACAGCGATAAAAAATATCAGGATTTCTCCATTACGGCGAAGAAATGTCCAGAATGTGGTTCGCCACTACGAGAAAAGAATACCCGAGATGGGAAAATTTATATTTGTACCAATCCAGAGTGTAATTATCGCCGCCGTAAAGATCCAAAGGTATCAAATCATCGCTGCCCGCAATGTCACCGCAAGATGGAGATCATTGATGGAAAGAACGGTTCTTACTTCCGTTGTAAATACGATGGAACGACAGAAAAAATGCTAGATAAGAAGGAACGTTCGAAGAAAATGACGAAGCATGAAGAACGTCGTTTATTGAAAAAAATCAATGATCAAGAGGAACCACAGGAAAGTCCATTAGCTGCAGCATTAAAGGCAGCAATGGAAAATAAGGATTAGGCATAAACCGCGAAGACGGAGCAGTCTTCGCGGTTTATTTAGTTAATGACTTTAGTCAGTTTCGCTCGCGTTAGCGAGTGAAACAAGAAAACCGCGCGTTTCTACGCGTGGACGAGATAGCTTTAGCGATAAAAACTCCTTTCGATATACTAATAAGTGGCTACCAACCGCTCATACTATCGAAAGGAGTTTTTCTATGTCATCAAATGACGACAAAAGTTTATCACACAGTCGGTAGAAATCATAGAAGCACATGCCATGCCAGATCATATTCATATGTTAGTTAGAGTGCCACCGAAAATAAGCATTTCAAGTTTCATGGGATTCTTAAAAGGAAGAAGCGCCACGCTTATCCATGAGCAGCATGGAAACTTAGTGTATAAATATGGGAATAAGAGTTTTTGGTCGAAAGGCTATTATGTAAGTACAGTAGGGTTAAATCAGAAAACAATTGCAAAATATAAAAGAGAACAAGAAGCAGAGGATCGAAATCGAGATAGCATAAGTAAAAGAGAATACGTCGATCCATTTAAAATGAAGAAAAAGAAATAAAGTAGCGAGCGATGAGCGGTTGGCGGTCTTTTAAAAAGCTCCATTTATGGAGTACGCGAGCAGTGACCTCTTCTAGAGGTGTTAAAAAGCCACCCGTTTTCACGGGTGGATGAGTTACTTTAAAACAAATAAAATCGCTGACTTTTTCTTTACCTAAATGAATAAGTTAAGGTATTTTATTGAATAAAAAACCGTAGAACACTGTTTTCATTTTTTTGTCTTAAAAATCAACATCTGTTGATTAATCAACTCGTGTGCATTATAATAAGAGGACTATTCAAAAGTTTCACGCACCAAAATTTATATTTATGATTAAATGAACAATAGTTAATGAATGATCGGAGTATAATAATGGATCGACGAAAACGAAAAACACAAACGACAATTACAGCAGTTTTTTACCAACTTTTAACGAAAAAAAGTTATGAAGAAATATCGGTCAGTCAAATTTGTCAGGTGGCTGATATTAATCGTGGAACGTTCTATCTCCATTTTATCGATAAAGACGATTTACTTGAAAAAAGCATCGCTTATGAAATGCAGAAATTAGTCGAATACTGTGAGGATAACGGTGAAACGAATAGTCAGCGTAAGTTAGGAAAGACTTTTGAATATATCACGGATCATCGTGAACAATTGAAGCGGCTAGTTCATGCAGATAAACAGGGATTTTTTGCTCAGTATCAAATTGACTATTTAATGGAGCAACTGACTGATCATTCATATCTGACAAGTATTTTCTACGCCAATGGGATTGTCGGGCTGCTGGAACATTACTTAATGAATGATATTTCTGAAAAGGAAATCGCTCAGGAATTGGATAAAATTACCAAATCATTTCATTAGATGGAACTGATCTTTCAAAGATAATTAGTAGATATTCAAAAAGAAAAGGTTTACAATATAAATGGTTTATACCACTTTCGGGAGGGATTTTTTTGAAATCGAGAAAAGATGAAGTACTAGAAGCATTGAGAGCAAATCCTAACGAACAGACAGCACAAGAATTGGCAGATCAAATGGGGGTTGACCGTACAAATGTCAGCCGTTATCTAAATGAACTAACTAAAGACGGAACAGTAAAAAAAATTGATGGACGTCCAGTGAAATTCCAAATCGCAACGGTTTCTACCGAGCAACATATTAATTTTGATAATTTAATCGGGCGTGAAGATTCTTTAAAGAGTCAGATTCAAAAATCAAAGGCGGCTATTTTATACCCACCTCGGGGGTTGCATACGATTATTTTTGGCGAGACTGGAACGGGTAAGACAATGTTTGCGGAATGTATGTATCGTTTTGCTGTTTCAGCTAAGGTCTTAGATGAAAATGCGCCATTTATTACTTTCAATTGTGCAGACTATGCGCAAAACCCACAGCTGCTTTATGGTCACATTTTCGGTGTGAAGCGGGGAGCCTTCACCGGTGCAGAAGAAACAAGAGTTGGGCTAATGGAACAAGCTAACGGTGGTATTTTATTTTTGGATGAAATTCATCGCTTGCCTCCAGAAGGACAAGAAATGCTTTTTACCTTCATTGATAAGGGAACTTTTCGTTCATTAGGCGATGGCGAAGAAAAACAAGCCTCTGTACAAATTATCGGAGCAACAACAGAAACCAGCTCAATGTTCCTATCTACCTTCAACAGACGTATCCCAATGCAAATTGAGTTGCCATCTTTAGCTGAGCGCTCTTTGGATGAACGCTTGGCAATCATTAAGGAATTTCTTCAACAAGAAGCCAATCGATTAATGCAGGAGATTGCGATTGATAAGCGGAGTCTGTTAGCGTTTCTTTTATATAATGCAGAAGGAAATATCGGTCAGCTAAAACGTGACTTAAAATTAGTCTGCGCCAAAGCCTTCCTCCACTACCAAACCAATAGTGAATCAGAAAAATTAATGATCGTAGAAGAAGACTTGCCGCTGGTCGTACAAAAAGGCTTGTTGCGTATGAATGAGGTTCAAGACAAGCTGATGCCATTTATGGATAAGCGAAACCTCTATTTGACTTTGAAGCCAGGCACTGAAGAAGTTGTTTGGGGTCAAGACCCTAATAAAGACATGGAAGTTTATCATTCAATTACCTATAAATTGGAAAAACTTGGTCGTGAAAACCTATCAGAGATTGATTTAGAAGAATTGATTTCCAATGATGTTGATCAATATTTTGAAACCTATGTCGAAGAGCTTTCTCATAGCAATGCTTATCGGGAAATTATTTCTGATGATCTATGGAAATTAGTGAATGATCTCTATGATTTTGCGTCAGTACAAATGAATCGTGATTACGATGAAAAGGTTCGCTTTGCTTTTGCTTTGCACATCAATTCAACGATTGAACGAATTCGCGGCAATCAATTTATTTCACATCCTAATTTAAATGGCATTCGCCGCAACTATTCCAAAGAATTTCAATTGGCGATCGAAATTTCCAATCGTATTGAGGAAGCCTACAGTATCATGATTCCGCTGGATGAAATCGGATTTATCACGATGTTTTTAACGATGGATAATCAAGAGACACAAAAGGTCGACGAACGACAAGTAGCAGTATTGGTTGTCATGCATGGTAAATCAACTGCTTCCAGTATGCTGGAGACGGTCCAGGAGCTTTTGGGAACCTCCAATGGTATTGCCTTTAATATGCCGCTGACTTTACGAACAGAGGCAATGTATGGTCAGATCAAAAATTATATTCAAGGAAAACAAGAGGAGTTTTCAGAGGGTATCATTTTATTGACAGATATGGGATCGCCGAATAATTTTGGAAATCTGATCTTTCATGAGATGGGTATCCGAACTCGAGTAATTTCTATGGCAAGTACAATGCTGGTGCTGGAAAGCTTGCGTTTAGCGACATTAGGTCGTTCGTTAGAAGAAATTTACACAAGTGTCATTTCTATGTTCCAAACAATGATTCGTCTTGAAGAACCTACGCAAAAGGATGAAAAGAAAGTGATCATCGTCGCCTGCTTTACTGGTGAGGGTGTTTCTAAGCGATTAAATGAGGTTGTTTCGCAAATCGTCAATTTAGAGGAATTTGAGATCATTCAAATGCAATCCTTAGAACGAGAAAGCTTTAAGCATCGAATTGATCAGTTGATCACTCATAAAGATATCGTGGCAATCGTCGGCACCATGGAGATCCATTACCAAAAGATCCCATTTATTCCAGCGATGAATCTATTTAAACGCGATAAAATCTTAGAATTTCAAGATTTGTTAGGAAGTACCATTACCCTGCCAGAGATGGTTGATTCATTAACAAAAAACTTTTCTCCAGAACTGGATGTTAAGACATTATTCTTACTGATTGACGACGTACTACAAATGATTCGCAAAGATCAAGAGCTGATCATCGAGAATACAGCGATACAAGCACTGAGTGTGCATATTGCTTTCTTAGTAGACAAAATCAAGAAAAACGAAGAGCGGCCGCCATTTGAGAATGTAAAATATTTTCATCAACAGCATCGTTTGCGATTCAATCAAACGGCTGCTAATCTCTCCATGATCGAAAAACAGTTCGGTGTACGTTTTACAGAAGATGATATTGCCTACATTGTTAAGACGCTAGAAGATAATCGAATTGAACTAGGATTGCACAGTGTGTAATCCTAGTTTTTTTGTGTGTAAATTGAAAACCTTATCACAGCAGCTTGTGTGCGCAAAAAAAGTTGGCACGCGAATTGCTTTATATAAAGTGTACAATAAAAAAATTAGGGAGTGTCAGATATGAAAAGAATTATGTTAGTTTGTGCGGCAGGAATGAGCACTAGTTTATTAGTTACAAAAATGGAAAAAGCAGCTGAAGCTCAAGGGTTAGAATCAGATATTTTCGCAGTTTCAGCTTCGGAAGCGGATGCAAAATTAGAAGATGCAAGCAAACCAGTAGATGTTTTACTATTAGGCCCACAAGTTCGTTTTATGAAGAGCCAGTTTGAAACAAAATTAGCGGATAAAGGTATCCCTGTTGACGTTATTGATATGAAAGATTACGGCATGATGAATGGTGAGGCTGTTTTAGGTACTGCACTAAGCCTAATGAAGTAAGAAATTAAAGGGGAGCTAAGCAAATGAGCGAAACAATGAGTCAGGAACAATTAGAAGCAGTAATGGGCTTGATTATCAATGCCGGTAACGCTAAAAGCGATGCCATGGAAGCAATTCAAGCAGCTAAAGATGGTAACTTTACTTTGGCACAGGAAAAACTTGAGGCAGCGGATCAAGCTTTAGTAGAAGCACATCATTCTCAAACAGGGCTGTTGACTGAAGAAGCTAGTGGAAATCCAATGACCGTGACACTTTTGGCTGTTCATAGTCAAGATCATTTAATGACGAGTATTACCTTTAACGACATGGCAAAAGAAGTCGTTGATCTATACAAACGTTTGGGTAACGAATAGGAAGTGATCCCGTGAAATTAGCTCGTGATCATGAATCGTTGAAAGCGATCACAGGTTTAATTGAATACGCTTTTAGGAAACAACAACCAATCATCGATGATCCGCTTTTCTTATCACGTTATGAACATGCTGATAGTTATGGCATGTATCACGATGGTGAATTAACAAGTTTGGTCATGGCGAATCATTTTGAAATTCAACTTTTTAATGAAAGAGTTAAAATGGCCGGTGTTGGTTATGTCAGCAGCTATCCAGAATATCGAGGGCAAGGCGGCGTTAGTAATATTATGCCTGAACTCTTGACGGATCTTTATGAACAAGGTGTAGCAGTATCCCAGCTTGCTCCTTTTTCTGAAAGTTTTTATCGTCAATTTGGATACGAGCCGACTAGTCGTAGAAAAATCTATCGTATTCCAGCATTAGCCTTTAATTATTTACCAAGTGAACGAAGGGGGAATGTCAAACGCGGAACCTGGCAGCAGATGAAGCTGGTGATCCAATCGATTTATCAGCGCTTATTGAAACAACAGCAGAATGGAACAGTGATACGTGAAGACTGGTGGTGGGAACGACTAGATCATTATTATTCACATCGATTTTATGCCGTTGCTTACGATGATGCTGGTGAAGCGAAAGGTTACATTATTTATCGAATGCAAGGCAGCACACTGATAGTAGATGAGCTTGCTTATGAAAACGAACTCGCACTGCGAAAATTATTAACGTACTTAAAATCCCACGTCTCATCATTTGAAGAATTTCTTTATTATGCACCTGTCCATGAACTTATTGAAAAATGTTTTCGTGAACAAGAGCAGCTTAAAATTACTCTAGAACCTTATATGATGAGTCGAATTATCGACATTAAGCAATTATTACCGAAACTTCCAATAAACCAAAAAGAAATTATTTTAGAAGTAACTGAAGATAAGGAATGTCCTTGGAATGTTGGTAGCTGGCTAGTCAGTCAGGGGACTTGTCAAAAAGTACATGAAGCAGGCGATATCAAAGCATCCATTCATGAGTGGAGCGAATTATTATTGGGAGAATTGACTTTAGCAGAAGGAGTTTTTCTTGGCAAAGTCACAGCTGCCAAAGGGTTTACGGCTGAAATTTTTCCAAAAGGTCGACAAAGTTTTTATGATTATTTTTAAATAGGGGGAAATACAAAAATGGATAAATTTATCAATTTTATGGAGAAACACTTTATCCCACATGCATCAAAGATCGGTAATCAACGTCATTTGATCGCAATTCGGGATGCCTTTACAGTAACAATGCCGTTAATGATTTTAGGGGCATTAGCGGTAATGTTAAATAACTTGTCACTAAGCATTCCAGCCTTCGGTAAGTTTATGAACGGCATTTTTGGCGGGGATTCTTGGACAGGTTTTGGTGGAGCTGTTTGGAACGGAACATTTGGTGTTCTATCAGTTTTCATCGCGTTCCTAGTTGCCTATAACTTAGCACATCATTATGGTAAAGATCCAGTAGGTGCAGGGGTCGTATCTGTTGCTTCTTTCTTTACTTTAGGTGCAGCAACTAGCGGAATGAACTCTTCTGGTTTGTTCGTAGCATTGATCGTCGGTATCGTAGTGGCAGAAGTCTTCACTCGTTTAGTCGGTAACGAAAAATTAGTTATTAAAATGCCAGAAGGCGTGCCGCCAGCAGTTGCCCGTTCATTCGCATCTCTATTTCCAGCGATGATCACTGTTTCAATCTTTGGTTTAATCGCAGCAATTATTGCCGGATTTGGTGTTAAAGATATGTTTGCTGAATTCTATGCATTGGTACAAGAACCATTCATGGGCTTAGCTAACTCTTACGGCTCAGCATTGCTAATTGCCTTCATTACGCCATTCTTGTGGTTCTTTGGATTACATGGTGCCAATATGATCGACCCATTCATGCAAGCAATCAATGCACCAGCGATTGAAGCAAACGCTAATGCGTTGGCAGCAGGAAAAGCAGCGCCTTACATTGTTAACAAACCATTCGTTGATTCATTTGTAAACATGGGTGGTACAGGGGTAACAATTGGTTTAATCATTGCTATCTATTTAGTTGGACGTAAGAACAAACCGTTCATGGTTGTAAACAACTTGGCTGCAGCACCTGGTATCTTCAACATTAATGAACCATTGATGTTCGGTCTACCATTGGTATTGAACCCAATTATGTTTATTCCATTCATCTTGACACCAATGATCTGTATTTCAACTGCGTATTTTGCAACCAGCTTTGGTTGGGTGCCAGCAGCAACAGTTATGCCACCATGGGTAACACCACCAATCATTGGCGGATTCTTGGCAACTCAAAGCTTCTCAGGTGCAATTTTAGCGGCTGTTAACTTAGTAATCTCAATTGTGATGTACGTGCCATTCGTATCATTAGCAACAAGACAAGAGCTTAAAAAAGTAGCAGAAGCACAATAATTTATTCAAAGGGGGTGCGGATCACTGGATTCCACCTCCTTTATTATTACAGAGGTTACTAACTATTTTTTAGAATGAGGTAGATCTACAATGAAAACTTTCCCAAAGAATTTCTGGTGGGGTGCTGCAACATCTGGCCCACAAAGTGAAGGACGCTTTAACAAAAAACATGCCAATGTCTTCGATTATCACTTCGAGATCGAACCCGAAAAATTCCACAATCATGTTGGACCAGACGTCGCTTCCAACTTTTATAACAGCTACAAAGAAGATATCCAAATGATGCATTCTATCGGAATGAACAGTTTACGAACGAGCATCCAATGGAGTCGTTTAATCGATGATTTAGAAACGAACACAGTTAACCAGGACGCTGTAGATTTTTACAACAATGTGATTGATGCGTTGATCGCTGAAGGAATGACTCCAGTCATGAATCTGCACCATTTTGATTTACCAGTAGAATTATTTGATAAATACGGCGGCTGGGAATCAAAAAAAGTAGTCGATCTATATGTTGGTTTTGCAGAAAAATGTTTTGAATTGTTTGGCGATCGGGTGAAATTCTGGACAACTCATAATGAACCAATGGTTGTTGTTGAAGGTGAATACTTATTCCAATTCCATTATCCAAATATCGTTGATGGAAAAAAAGCAGTACAAGTCGCTTATAATTTAAACTTAGCATCCGCAAAAGCCATTCAAGCATTTCGTAAAATGAACATTGAAGATGCGCAAATCGGAACAATTTTAAATCTTACGCCTACCTACGCAGCTTCTGATGCGCCAGAAGACCAAGAAGCGGCAAGGATTGCAGAGCTATGGAACAATAAAATGTTCCTAGAACCAGCGATTTATGGACATTTTCCAGCTGAATTAGAAGAGCTATTAACGAAGGACAAGGTCCTATGGGAAACCACGGATGAAGAAAAAGAAATTTTGAAGAATAATACTGTTGATTTCTTAGGTGTGAACTTCTATCATCCAAATCGTGTGAAGGCTCCTGATGTAGCACCAAATTCGGTTGGTGCGTGGATGCCAGACCGTTATTATGATGCTTACGATATGCCTGGACGTCGTGTGAATCTAGATCGCGGGTGGGAAATTTATCCAAAAGCGCTTTATGATATTGCGGTAAATATCAAAGAAAATTATAAAAATATTCCATGGTATGTCTCTGAAAATGGCATGGGTGTCTCAAATGAGGAGCGCTTCAAAAATGCTGATGGCATGATCGAAGACGATTATCGGATTGATTTTGTCCAAGAGCATTTAGAATGGCTGCATAAAGGTATCGAAGAAGGCTCTAATTGCTTTGGATATCATATGTGGACACCAATCGATTGCTGGTCTTGGCTAAATTCTTACAAGAACCGTTATGGTTTCATTTCAAATAATATTCATACACAAATCAAAACGGTGAAGAAATCCGGTTACTGGTTCAAAGAGGTAACCGAAAGAAACGGTTTAGAAGAGTAATCAAGGAGGGGAAATTTAAGTGAAACGTGAACTAGGTATTTCAGTCTATCCTGATCATAGTGATCCGCAGACGGATCGTGACTACATTAAGAAAGCGGCGGAGCTTGGCTATACGCGAATTTTTATGAGTATGCTGGAAGTGACAGAAGGCAAAGAAAAAGTCAGCGAAAAATTTGGTAGTATCATTCATTACGCGAAGGATCTTGGTTTTGAAACAATCTTGGATATTGCGCCATCAATTTTCGATGATTTAGGCATTTCATACGATGATTTAAGCTTCTTCGCTGAGCTTGGTGCTGAAGGTATTCGTTTAGACGAAGGCTTTGACGGTAACAAAGAAGCGATGCTGAGTTATAATCCTGAAGGCTTAGCGATCGAGCTAAATATGAGTAATAATGTCGCTTATCTTGATAACATTTTATCTTATGAAGCCAACGAGCCATTCATTTATGGCTGTCATAATTTTTATCCGCAAGAGGGTTCGGCATTGCCATATGACTTCTTCATCAGCTGTAGTGAACGCTTCAAAGGTCATGGGATCAAGACAGCCGCTTTTATCACAAGTCATGAAGCGAAATATGGACCATGGGACGTGAATGATGGACTGCCGACATTGGAGATGCATCGTCATTTGCCGATCGATCTACAGGCGCGTCATATGTTCGCGACAGGACTGATTGATACCGTGATTATCGGAAATGCCTACGCTTCTGATGAGGAACTAGAAAAAGTAGCCGCAGTTAATCGTTATAAAGTAAGCTTAGGTATTGAATTTGTGCCAGCAGCAACAGAAATCGAACGTAAAATCGTAGCTGATCCGAAGCATTTCCGTCGCGGCGATATTACTTCTACTGCTGTTCGCTCAACAATGGTTCGAGTGAAGTATGCAGATGTTGCAAATCCTGTTCATGACAACACCCAAGAATTTCAAGTGGGAGATGTCGTTGTAGGAAATGATGATTTTGGCAAATACAAAAACGAATTACAAATCGTTCTAGAACCCCATAGCGATTCACGAAAAAATTTGGTTGGAAAGATTCCGCCAGAAGAACTGATTATGTTGGATTTCTTGAAGCCTTGGTCTAAATTTCAATTTGTTCCTAATAATTAAATTTGAGACAGATGATAAAAAGATGAAGGTTCGTTATTGACAAACCCTGAAAAGGCGTGTAAAGTATGACTCAACTTAATCAAACGACAATGAAAAGAAGAGTAGCAGTTCATTTGTTCTCAGAGAGTCTCTGGTAGGTGAGAAGAGGCAGCAATGTTTTGTGAACCACATCTTTGAGTCGATCAGTTGAATTTAGTAGGCTGATCCGGGAGCGCCCGTTACAGCAGAGGTCAGATTGACCAGTTGAGATCGTTCGTTGTGAGACGGCGATGAAAAAAGGTGGAACCACGTGATTACGTCCTTTAGTCCTAGCGACTAAAGGACTTTTTTATTTTCACCCGCTGGAACGGCTGACCCGTAGAGGTCCTTTTTGCGAAAAAAGGACAAAGACGAGGTGGAACCGCGTATTTAACGCCCTCTGGTAGAGATACCAGGGGGCGTTAGTTGTTTTTTGAGAAAGATTCGAAAGGCCGTGCAACTTTCGAAAAAATGGAGGGATATTGGGATGAACTATTTGATCGACGTCATGCCGCAATTATTACAAGGGGCAACGACAACACTGAAATTATTTGCTTTTACCATATTAGGCTCATTGCCGCTAGGGATTTTATTATCATTCGGGTTGGCGAGCAAGTTTAAGCCGTTGCAATGGATTTTACGTTTTTATGTTTGGATTATGCGGGGTACACCACTATTATTACAATTGATTTTTGTTTTTTATGGATTGCCGTTAGTTGGAATCATTTTTGATCGTTTTGATGCAGCGTTGTTTGCTTTTGTATTGAACTATGCTGCTTATTACGCAGAAATTTTCCGTGGTGGGATTCAATCGATTCCAGTTGGCCAATATGAAGCATCGAAGGTGATCGGATTAACACCGGTTCAAACGATTACGCGAATCATTATTCCGCAGGTCGTAAAAATTGTTTTACCGTCTGTAGGAAATGAAGTGATCAACTTAGTGAAAGATACGTCGCTTGTTTATATCCTTGGGTTATCAGACGTTATGCGCGCGGGGAAAATTGCGATGGAGCGTGACACTACCTTACTTCCGTTATTCGGTGTAGCAATCATTTACTTAGCGCTGACAGGAGTTACGTCAGTTATCTTGAAACAACTAGAAAATCGTTTGAATTATTATCGTTAGGCAGGTGGAAAAAATGATTGAATTAAAAAATGTAAACAAATCCTTTGGTAGTAAAAAAGTGATTAATAATTTGGACTTAGTCATTCCTGATGGACAAATCTTAGCCATCGTCGGTCCATCTGGAGGAGGTAAAACGACGCTGTTGAGAACCCTGGCTGGATTAGAAACAGCTGACAGCGGGACGTTTTTATTAGATGGAAGCCCCTTTGATCCAACTTCTTCGAAACAACAGGAGCAGGTCGTTGGCGTGGTTTTCCAAGATTTCCAATTATTTCCGCATTTGAGTGTGATGGATAATATTACGATCGGACCACGATTAGTCTTGAAGCAGGATAAAGAGACCTATACAAGCAAGGCGAACCATTTAGCGAAATTATTGGATATCGAAGAATTATTAAATAATTTTCCTTATCAATTATCAGGTGGGCAAAAGCAACGCTTAGCGATTGCCCGGGCGATGGCGATGAACCCCAAGGTATTGGCATACGATGAACCAACAAGTGCATTAGATCCTGCGTTACGTCAGCAAGTAGCGAGCTTGATTTTAGAATTAAAAGCAGACGGTGTGACTCAGATCGTCGTAACCCATGATTTAGATTTTGCTGAGGAAATTGGTGACAAGGTATTGAAGGTAGAACCTATCAAATAAAAACGATATTAGGAGGAGTTAGTATGAAAATGAAAAAATTGGTTTTGGGAATGGTGGCTGTTTTGACTTTAGTGAGTTTAGCCGCGTGTGGAAAGAAAGAAGCCAGCGGTGACGACAGCTGGAAAACCATTGAGAAGGATAAAAAGGTAACGATTGGTTTAGATGATACGTTTGTACCAATGGGCTTCAAGGATGAGGATGGAAAAATCGTAGGCTTTGATATTGATCTAGCAAAAGCGGTTTTTGACCAATATGACATCAAAGCTGATTTTCAGCCAATCGACTGGTCAATGAAGGAAAATGAATTGGACAACGGTACGATTGATCTAATCTGGAATGGCTATACTGTTACAAAATCAAGAGAAAAGAAAGTGCTTTTTTCTGATCCTTACGCGCAAAATGAACAAGTCTTGGTCACAAAAAAAGACAGCGGGATCACCAAAGCAGCAGATATGAAAGATAAAGTCTTAGGTGCTCAAGAAGGTTCTTCTGGCTATGAAGCCTTTAACAATGAGACAAAAACCTTGAAGGACATCGTTAAAGAAAACGATGCAACCTTGTATGCTAGCTTCAATGAAGCAATGATTGATTTGGAAAATGGTCGGATCGACGGAGTGTTGATTGATAAGGTTTATGCGGATTACTACTTGAAGAAGGCGAATAAACTAGATGAATACAACATTTTCAACGTTGGTTTCAAGAATGAAAACTTTGCAGTTGGCGCACGTAAAGGCGATAAGGAATTAGTAAGTAAAATTAATAGTGCATTCAAAGAATTACAGGACAACGGCAAATATGCTGAAATCTCTAAGAAATGGTTTGGTGAAGAATGGTCTTTACCAAAAGAGTAATCAGAACGTCCCCTTAAATTTTAATTAACCAAAAAGAAAAGGCGAGCAAAACTTTTGTTCGCCTTCTTTTTTTTGTATAATGGTACAGAATGGAAAGAGGGATAACATGGCGCAAAAAAAGCGTACAAAGAAAAAAAGAAAAACGAAAAAGCAAAAACAACTACAAGAACAGCGCCTGATCATCGGGCTTGGGCTTTTATTTATTTTATTCACAGTCTTTGCCATATTTAAATTAGGTTTCTTAGGAAATTTAATTGCAAATGTATTACGCTTGATTGGCGGCAATACCTATCAGTTTTTAGCATTGCTATTAGGCTTTTATGGAGCACTGCTGGTAGCGAAAAATACTAAGCTGCGAATAACTAAACCACGGCGTTGGATCGGTATCGGTGTTTTCTATTTAGGGATTTTATTGATTCTCCATGCCCGTTTGTTTATGAAAGTGGAGAGCCAAGATCCAAATATTTTAAAGACGACTTGGGATCTTTTAATGGTCGATTTTTTAGGAAATCAAATCACCCAAAATGTTGGCGGCGGGATGCTTGGAGCGGCACTTTATAATTTGACGCACTTTTTAGTATCACAGGTCGGTAGTTATTTGATCGCTGTTTTACTATTGATTCTTGGTATTTTCTTGTTCAGTCTCTTAGAATTTAACCAAGTAACCGATTATTTGGCCTATCTTGTTGATACCTTGCGGGAGAAATTCTCTGAATCAGACGAGAAAAAAGCTCAAAAAGCTGCTAAAAAGGAAGAGCGTCAAGCGCAAAGGGCACAAGCTAAAGCTGAAAAACAAGCAGCCGAAAAAGCAAAGATGGAAGCAGAACAAGCAGAACGTGAAAAAAACAGAGTGCGTTCCTTGACCCCAGGCGAACAACTGGCAAAAGAAAGCCAAGAAAAGTTGGATAAAGAACCTGAGCAAATGACTTTGGTACCAATCGAAGGCTTCCAAGAAAATTTAGAGCCTTTGTCAGCAACTGCGGCATCAGCAGCAACGAAGAAAGTGGAGCTTGATGAAGAAGAAATCGATGATCCCGGTGATTTAGAATTCGAGATCAGCGCAGAACCGGAAGATCATGATTATCAACTACCACCTTCAACGCTGCTCGATTCAATTCCAGCGGCAGATCAAAGTGATGAATACAAAAAAATCGAACAAAATATCAAAGTACTAGAAAAAACCTTCAACAGCTTTGGCGTAGATGCAAAGGTTGTGAAAGCCAGCTTAGGACCATCTGTGACAAAATTCGAGGTACAACCAGCCGTTGGTGTGAAGGTCAGCAAAATCGTCAACCTAACCGATGATATTGCCTTAGCCTTAGCTGCGAAGGATGTGCGGATGGAAGCACCGATTCCAGGGAAATCACTGATCGGTATTGAGGTGCCAAACAGTACGATCAGCATGGTTTCCTTCCGTGACATCATTGAAGCCCAGCCTAATCATCCAGATAAATTATTGGAAGTACCATTAGGTCGAGATATCTCAGGGATGGTTCAGACCGCCGATCTATCTAAAATGCCTCACTTGTTAGTTGCAGGTTCGACTGGTAGTGGGAAGTCTGTTTCAATCAACGGAATTATCACCAGTATTTTGATGCGGGCGAAACCGAATGAAGTCAAATTAATGATGATTGACCCGAAAATGGTTGAGTTGAATGTCTATAACGGGATTCCTCATTTATTGACACCGGTTGTAACCAATCCGCGGAAAGCGGCACAAGCCCTACAAAAGGTTGTTCAGGAAATGGAAGAGCGCTACGAAAAATTTGCGGCAACTGGAGTGCGAAATATTTCTGGCTTCAACGAGTTAGTTATTCAAAAAAATCTAGAAGATGGGCAAAATCGTCCGATTTTACCATTTATAGTTGTTATCGTGGATGAGTTGGCCGATTTGATGATGGTGGCAAGTAACGAAGTTGAAGATGCTATCACTCGTTTAGCCCAAATGGCTCGTGCTGCAGGTATTCATATGATTCTTGCAACACAACGTCCAAGTGTCGATGTTATTACTGGGATCATTAAAGCCAATGTGCCATCACGAATCGCCTTCGCCGTTTCCAGCGGAACGGACTCGCGAACGATCATCGACAGTAATGGGGCGGAAAAACTATTAGGCCGTGGAGACATGCTGTTTTTACCAATGGGAGAAAACAAACCAATTCGTGTTCAAGGCGCCTTCATCTCTGATCATGAAGTAGAACGTGTAGTAGAATTTGTTTCTGATCAGCAGGAAGCTCACTACGAAGAAAAAATGATGCCAACAGAAGAAACTTCTTCTTCGCCATCAGAAACACCGCAGGATGAATTGTATGAAGAAGCAAAGGCTTTAGTTATCGACATGCAGACAGCCAGCATTTCCTTGCTGCAGCGACGCTTTCGTATCGGATATAACCGAGCTGCTCGCATCGTGGACGAACTGGAGGAGCATGGCGTGATTGGACCTTCCACAGGCAGTAAGCCACGGGAAGTTCTCTTACAAAAAGCAGAAGAAGAGCTAGAAAATCCATTAGAGGAATAAAAAAAATCCATCCTTGCCAAATTATCTGGCAAGGATTTTTTTATGCACATATGTGCAGATTGATAGTGATTTTCACCTGTTTAATTTTTCTTTTCAATGTGTTCAATATTTTTTCTGTTTCCGAAAAAGCCTACTATTACCAGCTTTTCGTGAAATTACAATTTTCCATCTTACTGGAAAAAGGAGCAAATGAATCAATTTCAACATTAATGTGTAACGCTTATGTGTTATACAATAGAAAAATCCTGTGCTATCTTTTTGTTAGATTGATAAGCGCTTACAATTGGAGGAATAAAAATGAAAGGATTGAATCTGCGGCAAAAAAAATTAATCCACTTACTTGTTCAGAATGAGAGCTATTTGCCAGTTGCTTTTTATTCGGAAAAGTTAGGAAAATCGAATCGAACAATCTATTCTGATCTGGAAAAAATCCAGACTTTTTTGAAAAATGAATCATTAGTTTTAGAAAAGAAGCCACGAATCGGCATTCAATTACAAGGAACTATTTCGGATAAAATGCAGCTTTTGGAAAAAATCAAGGATACGACAGTAGAAGTAAATAGTGAAACACAGAATCGACAATGTCAGATCGCTAAGCAACTTTTAATAGATGATGAGATTGTGACTCAACAGAAACTCGCACAACAATTTCATGTGAGTCCAAGTTCGATCGTAAGTGATTTGGAGAAAATTGTGGAACGATATCGTGTCACGCTTATCGCGTCAAAGCGTGGAACACATATTATCGGTAGCGAAGAAGAGATCCAAAATAGCATTTTTCGTTTTTGTGAAGATTACTTGGATTTTCATGGAATCACTACTGAAGAGTTATTTCGTGAAACAACACAGGAAATTCTTTTTCGAATATTTCCGAAAAAGCTAGTTAATGCAGTTTTCATTCAATTGGAACATGTGAAAAACCAAACAGAATTCCATTTTTCCGTCCAATATCTAAAATCGCTGCTCATTCGTTTACTAGTATTTTGCTTTCGTTTAAGCAAGCAAAAGCATATCGAAGAAAAGAAGTTTTTATTTGATCAAATTAAAATGATTGATACGTATTTAATTGCGAATGAGTTAGTAGCTAACATTGCGGAAAAAGCGGAGTTTGATTACTACGAAGAAGATGTGTCCTATATAAATCGTCAATTAGTTGGTTATGGGGTGAAGTTAACAGCGAAAGAACCAGAGAGTTATGAAAAATATGCAGTGACGATTCATAAAATACTGAAAAGCATGAGTGAAATCATGCAGGTTGATTTTCTGGAGGATCATCAATTAGCTGAACGATTTACGAGTCATTTTATTCCCATGATTTATCGTTTAAAAATGGGTATCGTGATTACAAATCCCTTAGTAGAGGAAATTAGAAATCAATATGCTATCACATTCAGTGCTACTTGGTACGCGTTAGCAAACGTAGAAGAAAAATTAGGTGTCCATTTTAATGATGAAGAAGTGGCCTTGGTGGCGATGTATTTTCAGGTTTCTTTAGAGAAAAGTCAAAATGGAAAAAAAATTTTGATTGTTTGTCCAAACGGTATGGGAACGTCAGAGTTGATTTTCAATAAGATCAAACGTATTTTACCAGCACAGGATATTGCAGAAATTACGACAGTGGATAAGCTCTACAAGAAAGTTTTAGATAATGTGGACTTGATCATTACTTCAATCAAACTGAAGGAACTGAAGAAACCAGTCATACAAGTTTCACCATTAGTGACGCAAGAGGATATCGTAAACATTACTTCACTTTACTCAACTTTATTTTATTCAGGCGAACCAGAAGAAAGTGAGGTTCTGGAGTTCCCATTTTTGAAAAAGATAATTGATCGAACATTTATTCATACCCACAAGTGCTTTTCTGATAAACAGACCTGTTTAAATTGGATGATTGATCATTTGGAGAAAAAGAAAATCGTCACGGCGGAGTTTCGTAAGGAAGTTTTTGATCGTGAGGCGATTGGCGAGACGGCACTAGCCACAGGAGTAGCGATTCCTCATGCTGCGCCACGAAATGTTTTGCAGTCAAAAATTGCCATCGTCACATTAAAGCAGCCGATTATTTGGGATCAACGGAAAGTCCAATACGTTTTATTGATGTGTATTGCCAAAAGTGATCGGAAACTTGTTCGCGGTGTCATCACGGATATTCATAAAATTGTGCAATCGGAGAAACAGCTCAATCGATTTTTTTCTGAAAAAGAAGCAATAGAAATTTATCACGATATTGTCAGGAGGTAGAAACATGCAAGTTATCAATGAAAAATTAATCGATTTAGCGATTGAGGCAGATTCAAAAATGACAGCCATCAATATTTTAGCAGAACGAATCAATCAGGAAGGACGGTTATACGACCATGCGGGTTATGTTGAAAGTGTAATAGAACGTGAGAATTTGACAACTACTGGCATCGGATTTGGTATCGCCATTCCTCACGGAAAAAGTCCGCATGTCAAAGAAACAACAGTAGCCTTTGGCCGATTAACAAAACAAGTTGATTGGCAGAGTCTGGATGGAGAAAACGTTGGTTTAGTTTTTTTACTGGCCGTACCAGAGGATTGTCAAGGAGATCAGCATTTAAAGATCATCGCAGGATTATCTAGAAAGTTAGTTCATCAGGAGTTTCGGAATACCTTGCAACAGGCTACAAGTGATCAAGAAATTGTCAATTTATTAACCGATAGCTTAGCTGGCGTTGTCATCTAAATATTACAAAAGGAGAGAGAATATATGAAATTAGTCGCCGTAACAGCTTGTCCATCAGGAGTTGCTCATACGTATTTAGCCGCAGAAAGTTTGGAAATCGCAGCCAAGAAGAATAATGTAGAAATCAATGTGGAAACACAAGGTTCAATTGGAATAGAAAATGAATTGACACCAGAACAAATCAAAGAAGCTGAAGCTGTTATCTTAACCAATAACATCGGCATCAAAAACGAAGAACGTTTCAAAGGAAAACCTGTTGTTCGTGTGAGTGCGGGAGACTGCATCAATAAGGGGGAAGCGATCGTCAAAAAAATACAACAAAAATTATCAAAGTAGAGATCAATTCCGTTTTAAAGTAACAGAAAAAAGGGCGATACTTTAGCGGAAGGATAGACAATGTTGAAACAGGCCATTTTTCTTTAAAGAATTGAATGTTTTAAGAGAACTAGGAGGAATCGGAATGATTGAACTATTAAAAAATACCAGAAAAAATTTGATGACGGGTGTTTCGTATATGATTCCATTTGTTGTCGCGGGTGGTATTTTATTAGCGTTGAGTGTCTTGCTTTCAGGAAATGCTTCCGTACCGGATAAAGGTTGGCTAGCAGATATTGCAAATATTGGAATCACTGGTCTAGGAATGATGGTTCCGATTTTATCTGGGTATATTGCCTTTTCAATGGTGGATCGACCAGGACTTGCACCAGGAATTATTGGCGGATTGATTGCAAGTAATATTGGTGCTGGATTTTTAGGTGGAATTTTATCTGGGATTGTTGCTGGAGTCGTAGTCTTTTATTTGAAAAAAATCAAATTGCCATCAAGCCTCCGCTCACTTGGACCAATTTTTATTATCCCATTATTTGGGACATTGATTGTTGGCGTATTGATGTATTGGGTGATTGGTCAACCTATTGCTTCACTAATGACCGCTTTAACCAAATGGCTGGAGTCGATGGGAACCGGAAACCTCGTTGTATTAGGTCTTATTTTAGGAGCGATGATCGCTTCTGATATGGGAGGTCCGATCAATAAGGTGGCATTTAGTTTTGGTTCGGCAATGGTGGGAACAATTAATCCAGCGACGGGCTTACCAAGTGACACTGCCTTGACGATCATGGCAGGAATTGGTGCGGCAATCTGCATCCCTCCGCTTGCGATGGGCTTAGCGACGATTGTTGCTCCAAAAAAATTCTCGGTGGAGGAAAGAAATTCTGGTAAGGCCGCGATTGTTATGGGACTGGTAGGAATATCAGAAGGGGCGATTCCATTTGCAGCGGCTGATCCACTTCGGTGCATCCCTGCAAATATGATCGGCAGTGCTATCGGTGCCGCTATTGCGATGGTTTTAGGTGCAGGAAATCCAGCACCCTGGGGTGGCTGGATCGTTGCGCCAGTCGCACAGAATCCATTGGTTTATATTCTTGGTACACTGATTGGCTCAGTTATCACAGCAGGAATCGTGATTGTTTTGAAGAAACCAGTTATTGAGGAAAATTTGCAAAGTGTTGGTCAGGGTGACGATTTTGACTTAGATATTGAGATTATGTAAAAAAAGATGTGTCGAATTTTTTTCGGCACATCTTTTTAAACCAATAATAATTTTGCGTAAGCGCTGATCATGCGTTCATAATCTAAAGAAAGTCCTTTGCTAGTAATGACGACATCGATCTCGGACCATGGAGCCACTTGTACCAGAGAGGTTTTCTCAAATTTTGTATGATCCAGCAAAACGATTTTTTTAGTGGATTTTTTTAGCATTCGTCGTTTGGTTTCAGCATCAATCAAAGAAGATGTACAAAAGCCTTTGCGATTTTTCACACCACTGGAACCAAAAAAACAAAGATCGAATTGAATATCAGGGTAGATTTCGTTACCACTGTTGCGAAAGGCCATATCTGCAGTCGAATATTCACCGCCAAAACAAAAAAGCTTATGAGTCCCATTCACTAATTGGAGGATCGCCGCTAATGAACTGGTAAAAATCTGTCTCTTTTTTAACGGCATTATTTTTTTTGCTAAAAGTGCAATAGTGCTGCCTTGATCTAAACCAATTGTAAAATCTTCCTCAGAAATAAAAGCTAAAGCGGCTTGTGTAATACGCTCCTTTTCTGAAAGTTGAGTGGTTCGTTGAAAAACTGGAGCTAATTCTTTTTCTTTAATCAGAATAGCTTTGCCATGTTGTTTTTCTAAAACACCTTCTTGGGCAAGGTATGCTAAATCTTTACGAATTGTTTCATCAGAGACATGAAATTTTTTTACTAATTCACGGACCTTAAGTTCATTTTTCTGATACAAAAGGTCAGTAATTTCTTTGCGTCGCTGAGCAATTTCATCGGCCTTCATAGAGGCACCTCCTTTTTTCCTAACGTAGCACGAGAATCCAATAAAAACAATAAAAAACTTGGGAAAAATTGAATAATTCCAATTTTTTATTAGGATTTCAAAGAATCTTGTAGTTTCAAACGAAAAATATTTCTATACTAAAAACGAATAGAAGAGAGCAAGGAGGAGTTAGAAATGGAATCAGAAGTCATTGATCATGAAAAAGATAGTGCAAATATTATGGCAAAGGGAAATTCGCGAATTCAAAGGATGAAGGAACATTTATTTAAAGAAAAACGGCAGATTTCATTGGAGCGTGCGTTGCTTTATACAGAAAGCTATCGTCAGACAGAAGGTGAAGAAACAATTATTCGGCGTGCAAAAGCAGTCGCGCATATTTTAGCAAACGTAAAAATCAGTATTCGAGCAGGAGAATTATTGGTAGGGAATCGAACCGTTCGACCACGTTCAGGAATCCTTTCACCAGAAATGGATCCGTATTGGATTATGCAGGAAATTGATACCATCGCAACAAGACCACAGGATCAATTTGAATTTACTGAAGCGGATAAAAAGATTTATCGTGAAGAATTGTATCCATATTGGGAAAATCGCTCTATGAAGGATTTTATTAATGGGGAGTTAACTGAAGAAGTTACGAATGCTTTAAAAGATGATGTGTTTAAATTGAACCAAACGGATAAGGGCCAGGGGCATATTATCATGGATTTTCCAGGTATTTTATCAAGAGGAATAGGAGGCTACCTTAACATATTAGATAGTAAAATCCACGAAGAACCTGAAAATCATTTTTATCAAGCAGGTAAAATTATTTTTTGCGCCATGCAGGACCATTTTTTAAGATATGCAGATTTAGCAGAAGTGATGAGCAGTCACGAAAAAAATGCACAACGAAAAGAAGAATTATTAACGATTTCGATAATGTGCCGCAAATTGAGCATCGAGAAGCCAACTTCTTTTTATGAAGCATTGCAATTGTTATGGATGACTAGCATTGTTGGACAATATGAATCAAATGCATCATCACTTTCGTTAGGACGAATGGATCAGTATTTGTATCAATTTTACGAAACATCGCTGCATTCTGGTGTCGCTAAAGAATTCTTGTATGAAGTATTGGGTGATTTTTATATCAAGACAAACGATGTTGTGCTTTTGCGTTCCCAAAGCAGCGCAAAATGTTTTGCTGGGTTTCCCACTGGGTACACAGTTGTTCTAGGTGGACTAGATGAGTTGGGACATACGGCAGTCAATCCATTGTCATTCGTTATGCTAGAGCTTTACCATGAGATTCTACTTCCTCAGCCAAATTTATCAGTTCGTATGAATGAATTGATTCCGCGGAGATTTTTGTTGAAGACGGTCGAGACCATTCGTTTGGGGACGGGAATTCCACAGCTATTCAATGATGAAGTTTGTGTTCCGGCATTTTTGAGTAAGGGAGTGTCCCTCGATGATGCGCGTGATTATGCGACAGTCGGTTGTGTAGAAACATCTATTCCTGGTAAAACATATGGATTGCATGATATCGCTCTCTTCAATTTATTGCGAATCATGGAATTAAGCATGTACGAGTTAAGAAATGATCCGTCACTGACCTATGAGCGATTAGTTGAAACGATTGAGGAAAAGATTGATTATTATGTGTCATTAGTAGTCAAAGGCTCAAATATTGTGGATCTGGGACATCGTCACTATGCGCCAACGCCTTTCTTATCAATTTTAATCGATGATTGTTTAGAAAAAGGGAAGGATGTTACAGAAGGTGGAGCTCGCTATAACTTTTCTGGCGTACAAGGGATTGGGGAAGCGAACCTGAGCGACTCTCTTTATGTTGTGAAAAAAATGGTTTTTGAGAACAAGGAAATGACTTTTAGTGAGTTGGTTGATGCGTTGGAGAAAAACTATTCTGGAAAATATGTACAGCTACAAAAACATGTGATTCAAGATTTTGAGAAATTTGGTAATGATGATGAAGAATTAGACAACATTGCGGCAGAATTATTTCGGCATTACGCAAAGGAACTAGAGAAATATGAAAATGTTCGAGGGGGGCAGTTCATCCCAGGTGCTTACACAGTCTCAGCACACATTCCATTGGGTGAAGCAGTCGGTGCAACACCAGATGGTCGCAAAGCTCAAGAACAGTTAGCGGACGGAGGTTTATCTCCGATGGTTGGTCGTGATCATTTAGGACCGACTGCTGTATTGAAGTCTGTCAGTAAATTAGATAACTACTTAACTGTAAATGGCAGTCTCTTGAATCTGAAATTTCAACCGAATACATTGAAGGGCCACCAAGGATTAAATAAATTTGCTGACTTCTTAATGGCCTTTACAAAATTGAAGATTCAACATGTCCAATTCAATGTTCAATCAAAGGAAACATTGTTAGCAGCTCAAAAGCATCCAGAAAAATACTCCGGCTTATTGGTTCGAGTTGCTGGATATAGCGCCTTCTTTGTTGATTTAAATAAGCAAATTCAAGACGATATTATTGCGCGTGTGGAGCATCAATTGTAGAACGAGGGGATAAGAATGAAGCAAGGACTGATTTTTAACATTCAACGCTATTCTGTTCATGATGGTGGCGGAATTCGTACATTGGTTTTCTTGAAAGGCTGTCCGTTACGCTGTCCTTGGTGTTCTAATCCTGAATCACGAAAAAAGGTTGAACCAACGACTTGGATAAAAAATGGAAGAGCTGAAATAATCGGAGATTGGCGATCAGTAGATGAAATACTGACGGAAGTGCTAAAAGATGAAATTTTTTATCGTACATCTGGTGGTGGTGTAACATTGTCAGGCGGAGAAGTTTTGCTCCAGTCAGAGTTCGCAGGAGAGTGTTTAAAAGAATTGAAAAAGCTCGGAATTCATACAGCAATCGAAACAACTGGCTGTTTTCCAGTTGAGCGATTAAAAAAAATTTCACCTTATATTGATCAAGTACTGTTCGATTTGAAAATAATGGATCAATCTGAGGCACGAAAAGTAATCGGAGTTAATTCTGAACAGGTTCAAGAAAATTTTGATTATCTTTTAACTCAGGAGCAGCTCCAAGTTACTCCTCGTGTGCCACTAATTCCCGACTATACAACTAATGAAAAAAATATTCAGCAGATTATTGAGTTTTTAAGTGCACGTCAAATAAAGGAGGTTCATTTATTGCCTTTCCATCAATATGGTAGCAGCAAATATGATTATTTGGGCTGGGAATACAAGATGCGGGATGTGGTAACCTTAAGTCAAAAGGAATTATCTGAAATTCAAGAAAAATTTGAAGCAGCAAAAATTGTTGCGAACATTGACGGATTAGAATGAGTGGTTATAGCTGCTCATTTTTTTCTTTTTTCCAAAGTTGATTGTTTTCTCTTTGTGAATCGGTTATAGTATGTAGCGAATGTCTGCTGACTTTTCATCTATTACAGAGCAAACGTAGTTATAAATTAATCATTGAAAAATGATTTCGTTTAAATGAATTAGGAGGAAACACCTTGGAAAAACCCTCAATTTATGGTTTAAGAAGAGAAGAATTAGTTGAATGGTTTCTAGAGCATGGCGAGAAGAAATTTCGCGCTACTCAAGTTTGGGAGTGGCTTTACCGAAGTCGTGTGAGCGAGTTTTCGGAAATGAGCAATCTGTCTAAACAAACCATCGCACTACTAGAAGAGAACTTTATCATCAATCCTTTAAAACAATTAGTTGTACAAGAAGCTAGTGATGGCACAGTCAAATATTTATTTGAATTGCCGGATCATTTAATGATTGAAACAGTCTTGATGCGTCAGGAATATGGCTTGTCTGTTTGTGTAACGACTCAAGTTGGGTGCAATATCGGTTGTACGTTTTGTGCGTCTGGTTTGTTGAAAAAGCAGCGGGATTTGACTGCTGGTGAAATTGTGGCTCAAATCATGTTGGTCCAACACTATTTTGACGAACGCGGCGAAGATGAACGTGTCTCTCACGTTGTTGTGATGGGAATTGGCGAGCCGTTTGATAATTACAATAATGTTATGAATTTCCTTCATGTCATTAATGACGATAAAGGGATGGCGATTGGCGCTCGACACATCACCGTTTCAACTAGCGGATTAGTACCGAAGATCAAGAAGTTTGCGGAAAATGGTTTACAAGTAAACCTGGCGATTTCGTTGCACGCGCCGAACAATGAAGTTCGTTCGTCGATTATGCGAATTAACCGCAGCTTTCCAATCGAAAAATTAATGGAAGCAGTGGATTATTATATAGAAGAAACAAATCGTCGAGTTACTTTCGAATACATTATGCTTTCAGGAGTGAATGATCGTCCAGATCACGCGCAACAATTGGCAGACTTAATGAAGAATAAGAAAAAATTAGTTTATGTGAATTTAATTCCTTATAATCCTGTCAGTGAGCACGATCAATATTCTCGCAGTAGTAAAGCAGATGTTCTGCGCTTTTACGATGTATTGAAAAAGAATGGGATCAATTGTGTAATCCGTAAAGAACATGGTACAGACATTGATGCTGCGTGTGGACAATTACGTAGTAAACAAATGAAAAAAGCTACAGTCAAATAAGCATCCAGACTCTCTCAATATCGGGAGAGTTTTTTTCTGTGTTTATAAAATTCATTAATAATATAAGTTTAACTATGAGATGGTCCACATGATGCCTTTAGGAGATCGTGGAAAGGAAAAATAGGCCCTTCAGTCTTAATTAGTTGTGATACACTTAAAAGAAAAGGTCTTCAAGAATGCCGGTTCTGTTTTTTTCAGGCAGCAAAGTATTAAGATAAATCTCATATTTAGAAACAATCTGAAAAGAGACTGGCAAAAAAAATACATTCATGGGAGAAAAAAATGAACGAGACAGACATCCAAACGATTTTAGAGCATCGGTATGATCAAGGCTGGGATTATTGGACGACAGAGGATAGACGCTTGGGAAAAGGAGCGCCCTTTTCGTGTTTAGAATCAGCGGAGTATTTATTAGAGTTGGGAATGAATCCGCAAGAAGAAATTCTGCAAAAAGTAGCAGAGCTTCTATGGGAGAGCTGGCGTGAACCAGGAGAATTTCGGCTTTATCCTAAAGGAGCAGTCTTCCCATGTCAAACAATTCCAGCGGCTACACTGTTGGTACGCTTAGGTCATGAAGATGATCCACGAATGAAGCAAACGCTGAAACATTTATTGACTATACGCTACGAAGATGGAGGGTGGTGGTGCAAGAAATTCTATTTTGGCAAAGGTCCAGAAACGGAATTTTCTAATCCTTTGCCTACTCTGAACGCGTTAGAATTATTCCGACGGATAAATTTTGTTGAGGAAACTGAATTAGATGATGCGGTGGATTTTTTATTAAGCCATTGGGAAACGAAACTTCCACTTGGTCCATGCCATTATGGAATTGGGACGCTGTTCATGCAAGTAGAATACCCATTTCGCGGGTACAATTTATTTTATTACCTTTATGTTTTGTCCTTTTATAAAAAAGCACGAAATGACCAACGGTTCAAAGAAGCCTTTAAAGTATTGCAGGAAAAAACGGTGGCCGATCAAATCGTAGTAGAACGGGTAGTTCCTAAATTACGTAAATTAAACTTCTGCAAAAAAGATCAGGTTAGCCTGTTAGCAACTGAACGGTATCAAGAAATTTTGACGAATATAGCGGAATAAAAGCTCATGATATTTTTATGCGTATCTTTTTAACAAAAGAAGAGGAGGTACGTCATGAAATTAATTGAAGTAAAGAGAGAATACGGGCTTAATCAAAATACATTTTACGGCTGGTTAAGAGAAAATCAAATGATCATCAAAGAGATGACAGGATATGTTATTGGTCCTAAAGCTTTTGAGGGTATGGAGACAAGGACAAATCGGAGGGTGAATGATGACGGTGAAATTTTGATCACGACTCAAGTTATAATTGATAATCAAAAAATCCCTCAATTGTTGGAACAGTATGAATCCTCCGGTTTACCAAAACTTTACTCGAACCGAAGAGTGGAGAGTGAGCGACAGCGAGCTTCTAATGGTGAATTAGAAAAACGTGTGGAAATTCTAGAAAATCAGCTAGCTATCTTAACGGAACAATTAGCTATCTATGTAAATCAAAATAACCGAAAGCACACGTGAAGGTGCTTTCGGTTATTTTTTTCATATTACGCTAAAATCGTGCCGACAGGGAAAAGTCTTCTGAAAACTTTTCGAACGAGTGGTCCAGCGATAATTATTTGAAATGGCAGTGCCATCACAAGATTTTTCAAAATGTTCGTTCCCCACATAATGAACAATTTGTTCCATTCATGTGTATGGCTTAAAACTTCAATAGAGCCATAAAGCGACATGAAAAAGACCATGGGTAAAACCATGCAGCTAGAAATGGTTAAGACTTTGCGTAAAGGACTAGCAAATGTAGGCATGATTTTGAATGCGATTTTTTTCGCTGTAGTCGAAACGACAAACCAGTCCAGAATTAAAGCGCAGCAATAGCCCAAAGGTAAACCGAGCCAGGCTGTTTTAAGTACCTCTAAAGTGATTGTACCGGATTGTAAAGCGATATTATATAAGCTCATCCAGAACACCATCACAAAACACATCATTATCGTATAAACAAAACTTTCTCTTTTATTACTTGGCATTAAAATCCTCCTAAATTTAAATATGGTGAATTCATAAACAGGTCATGAATTTCAAGACGCAAAAAAAGGCAATCATATAACTCGCTACGATTGCCACTTGGGATCTTCACTGCGTTATGGAAAGTCATTTTTTGCTTTTTCCATTATATACAGATTTTTATGATTCATGTAAGTAAAATTTTTATTTTTTTTCACCAATTTCATCTTTTAAACGATAAATCTTAGAAGGACGACCGATTCCGACTGGTCGTTCGCCAATTTCATCAAAATATTGCAGCATTGCTTTTTTGAAATTTGAGTGATCGACGGTTTTATAATCAACGCCTAAAAATTTCGCAAAAACTTTACGTGCTTCAGTAATCGTAAATTCTTCACCTAAAACCTGTAAAATTAATGGTTCGTGATCCATTTTGTTTAAAACACGATTGAAGGCTTTGCGGATAATCTCATTATGGTCAAAGGCTAAAGTATCTTTACCGATTGATTTTCCAGCCTCAAGCTCAATTTCAATTGAAATATCATCACTTGTTAAGCAAATCGTATCGCCGTGCCGTTCCAGATTAAACCAGCGGGCATCTTGGGTATCGTCACCAGCAGTGGGAGGTACTTGTCCAATAAATGCAAGATAGCTGACAGTAATCACCCAACCACGAGGATCACGGTTCGGTGTACTAAAGGTATGGAGCTGCTCGACACTTTTTCGGCCGATAGTTAAACCGGTTTCTTCAGCGGTTTCGCGACGTACACTGTCGTTAGTGGATTCATTGCGCTCAACGAATCCGCCAGGGAGTGCCCAAGAATTACGATAAGGATTGCCGCGTCGCTGAATTAGTAAAATTTTTAATTGATCCTCTTCTTTGTTATAGCCCATAATGACGATATCGACAGTGACTGAGGGCTTGTCATACTCGGGGTGGTCTTGTTCTTTATACCAAGCAATGAATTCCGCTTCATCTGCTTCGTGCTCATAGTAATCTTTTTCTGCTTCTTTAGAGGCAAATTTTTTCATCTACAGTTCACCTATTTCTTATAAGTATTCGCTACCTTATTGTAGCATGAATAATAAAAAAAGGGGAACTCCGCTTGGAATTCCCCTTTACTACTCATAATTATTTTGATGAGTCAGTTGCTTTCTTATTTGAACTATTTGTTGTTAAGAAGTCAGATAAGATATTTTCAAATGAATCATCTTTGATCTTCACGTTGGCTTTCTTCAATTCTTTTGAAATTACTTCAGAAGAGAAGGTTTGATCAGCCATTTTAGTGTCTTCAGCGATTTGTTTTAATTCCTTTTTGTATTTATCCATGTCATTGCCTTTAGATGAATTTTTTTCCATCTTAACAATGTAGTAGCTTGATTGGTAAGTAGATGAATCCATTGCCGTAATCACATCAGAAACTTCGCCATCCTTCAACTTAAAGGCCGCTTCTTTAACTTCAGAAGGAACAGTTGTTGATTGTGAGTCAAATTTGATTTCGCCGCCATCTTTTTTCGTTGTTGAATCTTGTGATTTTTCTTTAGCGATCTTTGCAAAATCACCTTTGTCATCTAATTGTTTTTTGATTTCTTTTGCTTCATCTTCGCTGCTAGCTAAAATAATGCGAGCAGTTACTTCTGGATGGAATGAATCCCAAGCAGCTTTTATGTCTTTATCAGTAATTTTTACATGAGCTTTTAATCCTTCTTGGAAAGCTAAAGACTGTTTCAAGTATTCTTTATACGATTTTTTTGTATAGCCAGCTGATTGTAGTTGACTTTCAAAGCTATCGCCTAATTGCTTCTCTTGTTTCTTATATTCTTTGTCAATTTGCTTGTCTGTGACTTTATCACCATAGGCATTTTCAAAAACCTTATAGATGATCATGTTACGTACTAAACTTTGGTTCGATTGTTCTTTTTTCGCTTCATTATAAAAATCTTCGACGGTAATTTTACCGCCTTTCATTGTTGCGATGTCTTGATTAGAACTTCCTGAACAAGCCCCTAAAACAATTACACTAAGTAAGCCAGTAGTGGCTAAAAGAATCTTTTTCTTCATTTCTATGCTACAACTCCTAAAAATTAAAATTTACATCTGTTTGTTATTCCTGTTCAACTATAACACACCTAAAAATGTAAAGGAAAGGGGATTAAAAATAGTTTCCGAGAAAATTCACAATAAAGGCATAATTATTTTTAATGAAATAAATTGGTTACTGCTATCCAGCCGGACGCTCTAAAGAATAGCGGCCCTTCTTGATTACTTTTTTTTCATCGACTTCAGGCAAGGCCTGATTGATTTTGTCAATTTGTTCTTGGATCTGTTGAATGCGCGGCTCCGCTTGGAAGCGAAATTCCTCGATATCCTTTTCCACGCCAGATTTAAAGGCGGGAACTAATGTATCAAAGGTTTCCTTTAGGTTCGTTACAGATTCACGAAAATCAGCCAGATTATCATTTAATTCATCCGTTAATACTACGAGTTCACGCGTATTAGTGATCAGTTTTTCCCGGGTTTCTTCTCCTTTACGTGGCGCTAATAGAAGTCCGCCGAGTGTTCCAAGACCGGCACCAAATAAAATTCCTTTAAAAAAACTCATTTATTTCACCTGCTCCTTGATCTTATCCGCGATCACTTGTAATTCTTCTGCTGACTGTTCCTCCGCATGATTACCAAAGTGAATCGAAAAATCATCCTTTTTACTGTAGCGAGGGATCAGATGAACATGTGAGTGGAAAACAGATTGATACGCCAACTCTTTATTATTATTTATGATATTTAAGCCTTCCATTTCAGGAAATGCTTTTTCTAGTGCACGGGCAATTTTAGGAATACGTGTAAAGAGATCAGCGGCTAAATTTTCATCATATTCAAAAATATCAGTTACATGTTTTTTTGGCACAACTAATGTGTGGCCTTTCGTTGCTTGTGAGATGTCTAGAAATGCATAGACTTTTTCGTCCTCATAAATTTTGTAGCTAGGGATTTCTTGATCAATAATTTTACAAAAAATACAATTTTCCATTGCAAACATCCTTTCTCATTCACTCATATTGTTTTATATTGTGCCGCTGCTGCAAAAAGCAGGTAAGCGATCGTAAATACTTCTTTTACTTTACCATAACTTGTAATACTTGTGCTGGAAAAGGTTGGGAGAAGATTAATTATTTATAGGATTCTGCTATAATGTAAACTATGAAATTGAGTGCCGCTTCAGCGAGGCTATTTCTGCCTTAAATTTAGAAAATGAGAAGCCATTAGTTTTTCGTATAAATAGAGTGAAACGAACTAGGAGGATAAGTATGAGCTTAACGATTCAGCATGTTACAGGCGGCTACGGTCACTTGCCTGTTTTAAAGGATATTAATTTTGAAGTCCATAATGGAGAAATGATCGGTTTGATCGGCTTGAATGGAGCAGGGAAATCTACAACAATCAAAAATATCATTGGATTATTGACGCCGCAGAAGGGAACTATTACAGTTGATGACTTGACTTTACAGCAAGATCCAGAGAACTATCGAAAAAAGATCGGTTATATTCCTGAAACACCTTCATTATATGAAGAATTAACGTTGCGAGAACATATCGAAGTTACCGCAATGGCATATGGGATTCCTAAGGATGAGGCGATGAAACGGGCTGAATCATTATTGAAGACCTTTCGTTTGGAAAATCGTCTAGACTGGTTCCCTGTGAATTTTTCTAAGGGAATGAAGCAGAAAGTGATGGTTCTATGCGCCTTTTTAATCCAACCCAGTTTGTATATCATCGATGAACCCTTTTTAGGATTAGACCCATTGGCAATCAATGCGCTATTAGAGCTGATGGTAACGATGAAGGAGCAAGGGGCCGCAATCTTGATGTCTACTCACATTTTAGCAACGGCAGAGAAGTATTGTGATCGTTTTATCGTATTGCATGAGGGTGAAGTACGAGCACAAGGGACTTTGCAGGAATTGCAGGCGGAGTTTAATTTGCCAGGTTCCTCTTTGGATGAAATCTATATTGCGTTGACAAAGGAGAAAGAACATGCATGATTTTTTTCTATTAAGGCGGCAACGCCATCAGAAAAAAATGATGAAATATATGCGCTACGTATTGAATGATCATTTTGTTTTGGTGTGCTTGTTTTTAGTCGGAGGACTAGCCTTTTATTATTCAAATCTTTTAAAACAATTACCGACAGATTTTCCTTGGAGCTTGCCAATCGTAGGAATTATTTGGTGGTTTATCTTACCATTTGGTAAATTAGCGACCTTAGTTGAACCAGCGGATATGACCTTTTTATTACCCAAAGAAAAGGAAATGGGGAACTATCTATCACGCGGTTTACGTCATTCAATCGCTTTTCCATTCGTAATTGAACTGCTTATTTGCGGAGTGTTATTGCCATTAGTGGTTTTAGCCAAACAAGTAAGTTTTGTAAGCTTTTTCTTTTACTTACTAATGCTTTGGGGCCTAAAATTAGGAAATCTAAGAATACAACGCTTAGCATGCTACCAAGAAACACGGGAGCAAACGCAACGTTTGACTGTATTATGGTTCTGTGTGAGTGGTGTGATTATTTTTGCTAGTTTATATGGATCAGCGTGGCTCGGCACGATTTTGGCTTTCTCAGCAGTATTTGGGTTCATTTCGATCACGCAGGAAAAGGATCGACTGTTGGATTGGAGTAAGATGATTGATCAGGAAAATGCTCGCTTGCATCGGATTTATCAATTTATTAATTTGTTTACTGATGTTCCAGAAGTTGAAGCAAAAGTACGACGCAGAAAGTATTTAGACGGTTTATTAGCAAGAATTCGCTTCAAGCAAGAAAACACGTATCTTTATTTATTTGCCCGCAGAGCTCTGCGGGGAGCAGAATTTGGCGGACTGTTCTTTCGTTTATTGATTGTAGGCGGTGTATTGCTATTTTCGTTGAATGACTTTCGCTTTATTGCGGGTGTCAGTATGCTGTTTATTTACTTAATAGGTTTTCAAATGATTCCTTTGTATAATCAGTTTGATTACATTAGTGCGACTCAGCTTTATCCAGTTTCGCACAAGTATAAAAAGACTGCTTTGCGTCAGTTAATGGTCATTTTGTTATCTGCCGCGGCAATTATTTTCACCATTTGCAGTATGATACATTTGTCTATTGTCGGAAGTTTCGCTTTACTTGTATTACTTTTAGGTGAAATTGGCTTGTTTGCTTGGTTCTATCTCCCGACCAGAATAAAGAAAATGGAGGATTAGTGAATGAAAGTATTATGGAATGAAGAAATTGTCGATGAATCAGAAGTAAAGATTGATATAGAAGATCGCGGTTATCAATTTGGTGACGGTATTTACGAAGTGATTCGGATTTATGATGGGTATATGTATATGGAAAAGGAGCATTTGGACCGTCTTTGGGTCAGTGCTGAAAAAATTCGCATGACACTTCCATTTACAAGAGAAGAATTAAGTCAGCGTCTGCATCGCCTAGCACAAGAAGTTGGACTTGAAAATGCTCGAGTTTATTTTCAAGTAACACGTGGTACAGCAAAACCGCGACTACATGATTTTCCCGATCCGAAAGAAGTTCAACCGGTTTTGATGGCTGATATTCAACCTGCGTCTCGCCCAAGTGCGAAACAGAATATCGGTATTCGCGCTGGTTTTGTAGAAGATAAACGCTGGCTGCATTGCGACATCAAATCCATCAGCTTATTAGGCAATATCATGGCCTTAGATGAAGCACAGCAAAAAGGCTATGACGAAGCAGTTTTAGTACGCGATGGCATTGTAACGGAAGCATCAGCATCAAATTTGTGGATGGTGAAAGACGAAGTGCTTTATACCCATCCAGACGGGAATCTTGTTTTACCAGGAATCGCAAAAATTAAAATTCGGGAATTGGTAAAAGCTTTAGGTATCGAATTGAAAGAAGAAGCATTCACTGAAAAAGAGCTACTTGCGGCAGACGAATGTTTTAAAACGAGTTCAGTAGCCGAAATCATGCCAATCATTGAAATCGATAATCAAACAATTGGTGATGGGACGCCAGGGAAAGTGACGAAAAAGCTTCTTAACGCGTATATCGAGTCAGTGAATTTAGCGGTTCAGGCGCATCGTGATGAAAAATAATCAAAGAAGAACATACATGCCCTTGACGAAGCGACTTTCCCCGACTAAAATAGGAAATACGTTTAAAATGCTAGGGGAGGGCCTTGGGAATGGAGTTTCAGTTGGATAGTGACTGGCGTGTGCAGCCGATCAAAGGTGATACGGGAAAAACGTATATCGGCTATCGTGACGAAGATCGCGTCTTCATTAAACGAAATACCACCCCAATGTTGGCGGCTTTATCTCGTGAAGGAATCGCACCAAAACTTGTTTGGATCAAACGAACAGGTAATGGTGATACACTGACTGCTCAAGAATGGTTGGATGGTCGAATTCTTGAGCCAGAAGAAATTCCGCGTCGAAATGACGTGGTTGATGTATTATATCATCTACATCACTCGCCATCATTGAAAGTGATGTTAAAAAAAATGGGTGGACGTCAAGTGTCACCACAACAACTATTAGCTGATTATGAGGCGAATTTGCCGACAATGATCGAGCAAAATGGTTTTATTGAATTAGTGTATGATTATTTGAAAAAAAACATCCCAACCTACGCTAAAAAGAATTACACCGTTGTTCATGGGGATGTAAATCATCGGAACTGGTTGGTTTGTTCTAACTATTTATATCTAGTTGACTGGGATTCAGTGATGTTCGCTGATCCAGCATTAGATATTGGTACGATTTTAGGAAACTATGTACCATTATCCAGCTGGAGTAAATGGCTCGTCCGCTATGGGATTCGCCCGACGGATGAAAATATGGAACGAGTATACTGGTATGGCTTAATGAGCTTGCTGCTAGAGATCGCTCGTCAGTATAAGCGAGAAGAATATCATCATATGAATCAATCAATCTTACAATTAAAACGAATTTTTGCTGGAAGCTGAACGTCTTGTTCAGCTTTTTGTAAGTTCAATTAACGGATGAATAAAATAGGTTTGTTCGTGGAAATACTGTTATTGATTTTATTTTAAAAGAACTTTTTGGAGGAAAACAATGCGCGTTAGAAACCGTCCGGGGGCTGCAGAAATGCTGGCTGCCCGTCCTGAATATGTTGTACAAGAACCAGAAGCGTGGAAAGGCCGCTGGTCTGAACGTTTCGGTAATGATCATCCGATCCATATTGAAATCGGTATGGGGAAAGGTCAATTCATCACTGGAATGGCTGCTGCACATCCTGAAATCAATTATATTGGAATTGAGATGCAAGTGAGTGTGATTTCTATCGCACTAGATAAATTAGTTGAAGCAGAATTGCCAAATTTACAATTATTGCATGTTGATGGGTCGGAGCTGACAAATTATTTTGCTGATAGTGAAGTTGATCAAATATATTTGAACTTCTCTGATCCATGGCCAAAGAAAAAACATGAGAAGCGACGTTTAACTTCACCAAGCTTCTTAGCAGTAGATGAGGAAATTTTACGACCTGCTGGTGAGATTCATTTTAAAACTGACAATCAAGGATTGTTCGAATACTCACTGAGTAGTTTTTCAAAATACGGTATGACATTGGAACAAGTTTGGTTAGACTTGCATGAAAGTAATTATGAAGGAAATATTATGACCGAATATGAAGAAAAATTTTCAAGCAAAGGACAGCGAATTTACCGAGTGGAAGCCCGTTTTAAAGACAAAACAAAATAATTGCTACAAGAAGATGAACTTTTTTTGGTTTATCTTCTTTTTTTTGAAGAATTGAAAATGTTCTGCGTATATTATTTTCGAGGTGAAAGGAATGGAGATTGAACAGTTTTCAGACGAATTGATCCAATATGGTTTCGATCATCAAATGCAGGATTTATATTTATTACCTCAAGGTGAAAAGTACCGCTACTTTTTTCGGAGAGGTCCCTTCTATGAACATAAAAACTCGACTCTATCCTATGTTAATAATGAAATGTGTGTGGTTTCTGCCCTGCAGTTGATCAATCGTTTCAAATATTTGGGTCAAATGGATGTCAGTGAAAAACGAAAAGCTCAGCTTGGTGCGATCTCCTACCTCTTGCCTCATGGTGAACAACGGTTACGTCTTTCGACTGTTGGAAATTATTTACAACAAGAAAGTTTAGTTATTCGTTTTCTGCATCAATTTGGTCGCAGTCCCGAAGTATATCATTTACCAGAGCAAATTGAAATTCTCCAGCAACACACAAAAAAACGTGGTTTATACCTATTTTGTGGTCCCGTAGGTTCAGGGAAAACAACCTTAATGTATAAATTGGCACGAGAGATGGATGGTCAAGTGATCACGATTGAAGATCCTGTAGAGATTGAAGAAGCAGATTTTTTGCAGTTACAAGTAAACGAAAAAATTTATCAGAGTTACGATGAACTGATTAAGTTGTCTTTACGACATCATCCCGATGTTTTAATAATCGGGGAGATTCGTGATACGAAAACGATTCAAGGAGCGATCAGAGCTGCTCTGACTGGTCATTGTGTGTATGCAACAATCCATGCGGCCAGCCTAGAGTCTGCCCATGCGAGGATTTTTGAACTGGGTGGGGAAGCCACACTGCTCAAAGAATGTTTACAGGGAATTGTTTATCAGGAACTGTTGTCAGTAAATGAAACGGTAGGGTTATTGACTAGTTATCGATTTTATAAAGAGGAAGTACATTTTACTTGGAAAGAAGGGTTAAATCGTGTGGCGCAAAAAGCAAATGACGAGAAAACAACGAGTTGACTTTGTTCATCTATTAGGAGATCTCTTGCAAAATGGTTTTAGTTTGCAGCAGGCGTTTGCTTTTTTTATCAATGCCAATCTTTTTGCACCGTCTATTTTGGAAGCCGTTCAACAAGATTTACATCAGGGAAAAAGTTTGGCACTAAGCTTTACCCAACTGCGGTATTCGAATGACCAGCTCTTACAAATCGAATTAGCGGAGACTCATGGGGATTTGGCCCAAACGCTATTAGGAATCGCTGAACAAATGCGCTTAGTTCAACGTCAGCGAGAAAATTTTCTAAAAGCTGTATCCTATCCGCTGCTTTTACTCGTTTTCTTAATCGTAATTCTTTTAGGTATGCGTTTTTTCTTACTTCCCCAGCTATTGACCAGCGGAATGATCCGTGCAGAAGACTTTTCTGTACAGTTAATAAAAGCAGTTCCTATGATTGGATTAGGAATAATTCTTTTTTTGGTCTTACTGATGCTCAGCTGGAGGAATTGGGGAAAGCGGCATAATTATATAGTTCGCTTTCGTTTCTTGGCGAAAATTCCACTTGTAGGAACATTGTTCAGCAATTACTATTCAGCTTATTTCGCATTGGAATGGGGCAAGCTTTTTCAACAAGGTTTAGAACTGAATCAGATTATTGAATGTTTGTTGGTAATTGATGGAAAATCATTGATGCAAGAGCTTGCTGCTGATTTAAAAATCCGTTTAGCACAAGGCAATACTTTAGCAGCAGAATTAGGACGTTATCCTTTTTTGACTAAAGAATTCAGTCGAATTGTGTTTCAGGGAGAGGCTCGCGGAAATTTAGCAAAGGAGCTATTAACTTATAGTCAATTAGTTTGGCGTCGTTTTTTTAATCAATTAGAATTTTTGGTTTCATGGTTGCAGCCGCTTGTCTTTCTAATTGTTGCACTTTTGATTGTCAGCTTGTATTTAACAATGCTGCTGCCTTTAACAAATTTGGAGGGGATATTGTGAAGAAGAAGCTTTCAGGTTTTACTTTGTTGGAAATGTTAGTTGTTTTATTTATTATTAGTCTGCTGTTGCTGTTATTTGTACCCAAACTAATGAATCAAAAAGAAAGCGCGATCAACAAGAGCGATGCTGCTATTGTCAAAGTTGTTGAGACACAAATTGAAGTCTTTGAACTGGATTATGGACGTAAGCCAGAGGAAGGTGAATTAGTCAGTAAAGGTTATGTTAGTGAAGACCAGTATAATAAATATGTACAAAAGAAATAAATTTAGCGGCTTCACCTTAATCGAGACGTTGATTGTTTTAGCTTTGGTTTGTGCTTTTGTATTGTTGCCGACGATTGCTATCAAAAGCTGGCAGCATCAATTGGAAAAAACCTTTTTCTATTATCAATTTGAAAAATCTACTTTGCACTTGCAGCAAGTGGCTATTGCAGATCATCAAAGAACTCGAATTAGTCTTAATAGCAGTTCCCAATTAATTGATTTCTATACCAATCATACCGAATTATCATGGAGAATATTGCCCGTTCCAAAATCAATTAAATTAGGTAGCAGATATTCGATCTATTTTAAAGCTGGCAGTGGTAATGTTTCTACTGATCAGCCTGGAAATGGAAATATTCCAAAGGTTGTTTTTACCGATGAAGGAAAAGTTATCACCTATCAGTTTCAGATGGGAAGTGGTCGTTTTGAAAGGAAATAAAGGATATATTCTATTAGAGAGCTTGGTCAGTTTAACAATTTTATTGATTATTGTAGCTAGTTATGTCGGCGTTACCGTACAAATGCAAAAAGAAAGTCGCCAACGGTTAGCTACTCTTGAAAATTATCGTGATTTATACACTGAGACAAGACGATGCCGTTTACATTCTCTGGAATTGCACAGTTCACAAATGGAGATTTCCATGGGAAAGGGGATAGCTATACACCAGCAAGGAGGAATCGTGATTGTCAAAAAGTAGCGGCTTCACCTTGTTAGAAAGTTTAGTGGCACTTTTGATGCTTAGTGGTATTTTATTGTTGTTGTCTGGTTTGATTAAACATGCGAATAAAATGGAACAAGCCATCAGCGGTTACCATCAATTAGAATGGGAAGTGTTTTTGCTTCAATTAGACAATGAGTTGGAGGAAGTTAACTATTTGTCTAGTACAACACATGAAATTAATGGAGAAGTGGAAAACGCGGAAGGGGAAATAGTTGCTGTAACAATTAAGAAAAATAAGCAGCGGATTGTAAAAAGCCAATCCAATGGTTTTCAACCATTATTGACAGGAGTGAATCAATTTGTGTGCAAAGAAAATAATCATGGTGTGGATTTCATCGTTACCTTCGTTGATGGAAAGAAGAAAGAAGGAACATGGATCTTTAAATAGCCAAGGCGGAGTGCTGTTGTCCGTCTTATTGGCTATTTTTTTATTCAGTTTTTTGCTGCTAAATTTAACAACAAGTTATCATCAAACAGCTGATCTGGTGGAGCGTACTGAACACTTATATCAGGCTAAAATTGCAAAAGAACTATTTTTAGCCGACTATCCGAAATTAAAAGAAAAAGAGGGTGTGTGGGAGTTCAATAAGGGGGAGCTGTCATACGAAACTGAGGAAGATTATGTGAGAATTGATGTGAAAATTAAAAAGAAAACATATCAATTTTGTGAAAAAATTAGCACATCTAATTCATCTGACTGATATAGTTCGTGGTATCCCGTTGATGAGGGGGAATATCTTGTAAAAGATACATTAGGTTGAATTAGAAAATCAATAATAAAAGAAAGAAAGCGATTGATTAATTACAATATGTCCGCTAAAATAGAACAGGTATCGTGAGTGTTATATTAGTTTGTGAGGTGCAAGATGAATCCAGAAAAAATTGAAACAGCTTTTTCTTTGATGGAAGAAGCGATCATCGCATTGCAGCATTCACTAGGAACTTCTTTTTTTGACGCTTACATCGAAAATACGGAGAACTTAGTTGACAATGCAAAAGTACGCGTGCTTGATCAACAACCTGATGCTGATACTGTCACAAAAGTAGAAGCATTGTATCAAAAATTAATAGGATTAGAGCTTGAGCAAGAAGATTGGCGTAAATTAACGCAATTGATTTTGCTTAAGGGTTCAAAAACGGAAAGCTTACAGCCAAACCATCAATTGACGCCAGATAGTATCGGCTTTTTATTTGTTTTTCTAATTGAACAATTAACGTTAAAAAAGAATCAATCATTAGAAATTTTAGATATTACTGTTGGTATGGGAAATCTATTACTGACGGTGTTGATCAATTTACAGGCAGCAGATTATTCAGTTAAGGGAATCGGTGTGGATAATGATGAGACACTTCTTGCTATTGCAGCTTCAAATAGCTTATTGATGAAGGAAGAAATCAAATTATTCCATCAAGATAGTTTACAGGACTTGTTAATCGATCCAGTTGATTATGTGATCGGTGATCTTCCCGTAGGTTATTATCCAAATGATCAGCAAGCGGAGAAGTTTGCGACTCATTCTGAAAAAGAACACAGCTATGCTCATCATTTATTGATGGAGCAAGCCATGAATTATGTGAAGCCTGAGTGTTTTGGTCTTTTCTTAGTACCAAGTAATTTTTTAGAAACTGAACAGGGACCGTTACTGCAAAAATGGTTAAAAGATGAAGTGCTATTGCAAGGAATCATCCAATTACCAGATGAATTATTTAAGTCTGAGCATTCACGGAAGAGTATTCTACTGTTACAGAAAAAAGGTGAAACGGCTGAACAAGCAGAAAAAGTATTGCTCGTTCATCTCCCATCATTAAAAGATCCAAAACAAGTAACCGAGTTCTTCAAAAAATTCGAGGACTGGAAGTCTTCTAATTTATAAACTGCTCGTAGGAGCTAAAAGCATTTCAATTATAAAGGAGAGTTAAAATGTCAAAAACAATTGCAATCAATGCAGGTAGTTCAAGTCTAAAATGGCAACTTTATCAAATGCCTGAGGAATCAGTAATTGCTAAAGGAATCGTTGAACGGATTGGCTTGAATGATTCAATCTTTACCATCAAATATGGCGATGGAGAAAAATTTGAACAAATTTTAGATATCAAAGATCATGAAGTTGCGGTTCAAATGCTATTAGACCAATTAATCGAACTAAAAATTATCACATCATTTGATGAGATCACCGGTGTGGGACACCGTGTAGTAGCTGGCGGTGAATACTTCAAGGATTCTGTTTTGATTGATGATGAGGTCTTGGAAAAAATCGAAGAACTAAGTGAATTCGCACCGTTGCACAATCCAGCAAATGCAATGGGAATCAAGGCTTTCCGTCATATTTTGCCAAATGTAACAAGTGTGGCTGTTTTTGACACTTCTTTCCATTCAACAATGCCGGCAACGAACTATTTGTATAGTATTCCTAAAGAGTATTATGATAAGTATTCTGCTCGTAAATATGGTTTCCACGGAACTAGTCACCGCTATGTTTCAGAACGTGCGGCTGAATTACTTGGCAAACCGATTGAAGAAACGAAGATTATTACTGCCCACATTGGTAATGGCGGTTCTGTTACTGCTGTTGAAGGTGGAAAATCAGTTGATACATCTATGGGCTTCACGCCGTTAGCAGGGTTGACGATGGGAACACGTGCTGGGGACATTGATGCTTCATTGCTTCCATATCTAATGGAAAAAGCAGGAATCAAGGATATCAACGAGATGATTGATGTATTGAACAAAAAATCAGGTGTTTTAGGGTTAACAGGTATTTCAAGTGATATGCGCGACATCGAAAATGGTGCTGACGAAGGCAATGAAGAAGCTATTTTAGCTTTGGATATTTATTGTGATCGTATCCGTAAATATATCGCTCAATACATTTCAGTAATGAACGGTGTCGATGCTATTGTTTTCACTGCGGGTGTTGGGGAAAATGCTGACCCTGTTCGCCGTATGGTTTTAGAAAATATGACTTGGTTCGGTATTGAAATCGACGAAGAAATCAATAAGAGCATTCATGGAAAAGAAGCGGAACTTTCAACTGAAAATTCTCGCGTAAAAGTATACGTGATTCCAACTGACGAAGAAGTAATGATCGCTCGTGACGTTGAGCGCTTAAGTAAATAACCAATGAAGCCTTTGCCAAAAATGGTGAAGGCTTTTTGTATCGAAAGAATAAACTTTAGGCAGGTAAGGAAATTTTCGATGAAGAAATCTGAAAGCATAATTTTGTTGTATTAGAACAAAACTATGCTATTTTTTTGTGCTAAACTTTTTATGAAAGTGAGAGTGACTTTTTATGAGTGAAAAGAGAAATATCGAGCGTTCGATTCAAGAATATGTCCCTGGGAAACAGGTCACGCTTGCTCATTTGATCCCCCATGCTAATGAAGAAGTTTTTGAAAAATTAGGACTGGAGCATTCAGGTGACGCCATTGGTATTTTGACGATTACACCGAGTGAGGCATCAATTATTGGTGCAGATATTGCCAAGAAATCAGGAAATGTCTCTATAGGTTTTATGGATCGCTTTAGTGGAGCTGTCGTGATTATCGGAGAAGTATCCTCAGTCGAATTTGCCTTAAAACAAGTAACGAATTCACTTGCAGCAATATTGAATTTTGATGTTGCAGAAATTACTAGGACTTAATGATGAAACGAGTCATTTTAATTGGAGAAACTGGATCAGGTAAAACAACCCTTATGCAGCTTTTGAATGAATGGGAGATCAAGTATCATAAGACGCAGCAAGTATACTTTACAGATAATGTGATTGATACACCAGGCGAGTTTTTGGAAAATCGTTTCTATTATAATGCGTTAGTCAGTTCGGCGGTTGGTGCGGATTGCATCGCGCTTGTTCAGAGTATTACGAATCGTCAGAATTATTTTCCACCTTGCTTTTCATCACGTTTTACTAAACCGATGATTGGAATCATTACGAAAACAGATTTGAATCATGATCAAGCAGATTTAGATTTAGCAGAAAAACGATTACGATTGGCGGGGGCGAAGAAAGTTTTTTCTTTGTCTACTGTTAACCAAGAAGGTGTTTCTGCTTTAAAAAACTTTTTATTAACAAAAGATTTTTGACAGCGAATACATTCTGCGGTACCATGAGTGTGTGAATAATTGAATAAGAGCATTTGGAATAGGGAACAAGGTGCGAATCCTTGACAGACCCTTTCTACTGTATACGCAGACAAAATCTCAAATGGCCACTTTCGGGAAGGCGAGATGGAGGATGAAGCGAAGTCAGGATACCTGTCCTTTTGCTGAGATAATTGTATTGGGAGAATTATTTCACCTTTAAATAGTCAATTGATGTTTATTTGGTGAGGTGTCTTCCATAGATACCTCACCTTTTTTGCGTGATCTACTTCTCACAGGTTTTATAGAGAAAAGAGAAATCTTAATTTAGAACAAATGATTGATAATGATGCGGATGGATTTACGTGTATATGAAAATAAGCTCAGTTTTAAAACGAATTTCCTTACAGTAGAACTAGCTGCTCCAATATAAAAAAACAGCCGTATTACGACTGTTTAGATACCTTATTTTATTTTCCGATAATTAACAGGTGTCATACCTACAAGTTCTTTGAATATTTTGCAGAAGTAGCTAGTTTGTGAATAGCCGATATTTTGTGAGATAGACTTAATACTTAAATTAGATTGTGTCAAAAGAACTTTTGCCTGCTCAATTCTTTGTTGATTCAAATAGGTAATAAAACTGACACCGATCTCTTTTTTGAATAAACGACTGAAATAAAACTGGCTGAGATAAACATGGTTAGCAACATCTTCGAGCGTCAAATTTGTTGTTAAATTCGTATCAATATATGAAATAGCTTTACGGATTTCATCATTTTTCGAAATTATAGAATCTTTAGCTTCTTTTTTACTTGGATGGAAGTTAAATTTAATTTGTTCACGAGGATCAGAATCGTTAAAGTGGTAGTCGCCAATTGTTTTGAGTAAAGCAGCCGCGGATTCAATTTGGGTAGTACTGACTGTTTTTACTTTTCCTCTAGCTTGACGTAGTTCAGGAGAAGTTTCCCAATGGGTGACAATCGGATGGATACGAGTATATGGGTTTTTGTCATCATCAGTAATCTCTACCTGACCGAAAAGAGCAAATCCAATTAATTGATTATTGCTGATGATAGGTAATGAAATGTCAGTAAGACCAGCATGACAACGATAGATACAGGGGTCACCATTTTTTGACGCCTCTAAACCGCCAAACGCATCGCATTTTTGACAAAGGGATTTGAATTCTGGATTAGAGCGCATCAACTGGCAAAAGGGAGAAAAATTATAAAGATCAGAAGTCTCCTTTCCGTGTATATCAACAAGGACGGAACCAAAATCTGCCGCAAGTGCGAAATCCTGAATTGTTTTGGAAAGTTGCAAAGAACTGTGGGAATTCAATGTACTAATATTTTCCATGTAAGCGCCTCCTAGTCATCTACCATTTTACCAGAACATATTTTTATTTTAAATCTTGTTTATACCAATAACATTATTTTGACCAGCAGAAGACAAAATATTGCTATTTTTTGAACTTAATTGACCCCTGATTAAGGTTTATTTAGTAATGTCTTGACACTAATCTGCAACAAAATTTTAACATTCGAATTAATCCGACAAAAAGATAGGACAAATTTGTTCTATCTTTTTTGTTTATCATTATAAATGTAAGTGTTATCAAAATAATTAGGAGGAATGTTTTATGCCACAAGAAGCGCTAGGAATGATTGAAACTAGGGGGTTGATCGGTGCTATCGAAGCAGCTGATGCAATGGTAAAAGCTGCAAATGTTTCCTTGGTTGGAACGGAAAAAATTGGTTCTGGATTAGTCACTGTGATGGTACGAGGAGATGTAGGTGCGGTTAAAGCAGCTGTTGATGCAGGTGTTTCTGCGGCTGACGCGGTAGGGGAAGTTGTTTCTAATTATGTTATCCCACGTCCACATACTGAAGTTGAAGGCTTGCTCCCTAAGTCAGAATAGAAAGGGTGGGATAGCTGATGGCAAACACTGATCAAAAGATCGAAGAGATCATGAAACGCGTGCTCGCAAAAATGGAAACAGGAAATGAGATGAAAAACACTAACGGAGGAGATCGAAAAATGATTGAAAAGCAATGTGCGTTAACTGAATTTGTAGGAGCAACAGAGTTTGGAGATACAATTGGGTTAGTAATTGCTAACGTCGATTCATCTTTATTAGAAACAATGAAATTAGAGAAAAAATATCGTTCAATCGGAATTGTTGGTGCTCGTACTGGTGCCGGACCTCATATTATGGCTGCTGATGAAGCAGTGAAAGCGACAAATACAGAAGTAATCCTAATTGAAATGCCTCGAGATACAAAAGGCGGAGCTGGTCATGGATCGATCGTGATCTTCGGTGGCGACGATGTATCGGATGTGAAGCGTGCGGTAGAAGTTACGTTGAAAGAAGTTGATACCCGCACATTTGGTGATGTATATGGAAACGAAGCTGGTCATATCGAGTGTCAATATACGGCACGTGCTAGTTACGCATGCAATAAAGTATTTGGCGCTCCAGTTGGAAAAGCATTTGGTATTTTAGTGGGTGCACCTGCCGCAATTGGTGTTGTTATGGCTGATACGGCGTTAAAATCTGCAAATGTTGACGTAGTTTCTTACGCAACACCGCAAAATGGACAAAGCTTCTCAAATGAGGTAACGATGACAATTACAGGCGATTCTGGTGCTGTACGTCAAGCAATTATTTCAGCACGCGACATCGGTTGCCAATTATTGGGAACAATGGGAAGTACGCCTAAAAATGATCAACCATCATACATTTAAGAGTGGGAGTGAAAAATAGATGAAATCAAAACGATTTGAAGAACTAGAAAAAAGACCGGTCAATCAAGATGGTTTCGTAGATGAATGGGTAGAAGAAGGTTTAATTGCAATGCAAAGCCCGAACGACCCTAAGCCAAGTATCAAGATCGTCAATGGTGAAGTTGTTGAGCTTGACGGAAAAGACAAAGCGGATTTTGACTTGATCGATTCTTACATTGCGCAATATGGAATCGATTTGACTCGTGCGGAAGAAGTAATGACTATTCCTTCTAAAGAGTTAGCGAATAAAATCGTCGATCCAAACATTTCTCGTGAAGAAATCGTTCAATTAACCACAGCAGCTACACCTGGGAAATTGAATGAAGTTGTCGGCTATATGAATGTTGTTGAAATGATGATGGCGGTTCAAAAAATGCGTGCCCGTCGTCGTCCTACGACGCAATCTCACGTAACCAACGTTCGAGACAATCCAGTTCAGATTGCTGCTGATGCGGCTGAAGGGGCGTTGCGCGGATTTGATGAACAGGAAACAACCGTTGCCGTAGCTCGTTATGCACCATTTAATGCAGTGGCAATCATGGTTGGTTCACAAACTGGACGTCCAGGCGTATTAACTCAATGTTCATTAGAAGAAGCAACAGAGCTTGATTTAGGGATGCGCGGATTCACTGCTTATGCTGAAACAATCTCTGTATATGGTACAGAACAAGTATTTACCGATGGGGACGATACACCTTGGTCTAAAGGCTTCTTGGCCTCTTGTTACGCATCTCGCGGATTGAAAATGCGCTTTACTTCTGGAACAGGCTCAGAAGTACAGATGGGATATGCTGAAGGCAAATCAATGCTGTATCTTGAAACACGCTGTATTTTCTTAACAAAAGCTGCCGGAGTTCAAGGACTACAAAATGGTTCAATTAGTTGTATTGGTGTTCCAGGAGCGGTTCCTTCAGGAATTCGTGCAATTTTAGCAGAAAACTTAATTGCTATGTTGCTTGACTTAGAAGTTGCTTCAGGAAATGACCAAACCTTCTCACATTCGGATATTCGTAGAACCGCTCGTTTGCTGATGCAGTTCTTACCAGGAACAGACTTCATTTCATCTGGTTATTCTGCAACACCAAACTATGACAATATGTTTGCAGGTTCAAACTTCGATGCAGATGATTTCGATGATTACAATATCATTCAACGTGACTTGAGAGTGGATGGCGGATTACGACCAGTTAGCGAAGAAGACGTGGTTGCCGTTCGTAATAAAGCAGCAAGAGCGTTGCAGGGCTTGTTTGACAAGTTGGGCTTGCCAACGATCACGGATGAAGAAGTGGAAGCAGCAACCTATGCTCGCGGATCACAAGACATGCCGGAACGTGACATGGTTCAAGATATTAAAGCGGCGCAAGAATTATTAACGCAAGGTGCAACTGGTTTGGATCTGGTAAAAGGATTATCAGAAAGTGGCTTCGAAGATGTAGCGACCAGCTTGCTCAATCTATTGAAACAACGTGTAGCTGGAGATTTCTTACAAACTTCTTCAATATTTGATGCGGATTGGAATGTAATCTCTGCTGTCAATGACAAGAATGATTATGCTGGACCAGGAACCGGATATCGACTTGACGGTTCAGAATGGGAAAAAGTAAAAGCAATCCCTAAAGCAATCAATCCGAAAGATATTTAAGGAGGAGTAAAAATGACAGAACTAAATGAAAATCTTTTACGCTCCATCATCAAAGAAGTTCTAACTGAAATGGAAGCGAACACAGGAGATCAACCAGTTGCGTTTGAAAAACAAGCAAAGACAGAGCCTGCCGCATCATCCGATTGGTTTAAATCTGTCGGTGTTGCCCAACCAGGAAACTCTCAGGATGAAGTAGTTATTGCAGTGGCACCAGCATTTGCAGAATCACAAACAACTAATATTCTTGGTGTCCCTCACAAAGAAATTTTGAAGCAAGTAATTGCCGGAATTGAAGAAGAAGGATTGAAAGCACGGGTTGTTAAGGTATATCGTACTTCGGATGTGGCTTTTGCCGGTGTTGAAGGTGACAAATTATCTGGTTCAGGTGTTTGTGTGGCAATTCAATCAAAGGGAACGTCCATCATTCACCAAAAAGATTTGCAGCCGTTATCAAATCTAGAGCTTTTCCCACAAGCTCCGCTAATCACTTTAGAAACTTATCGGGCAATGGGGAAAAATGCTGCAAAGTATGCTAAGGGTGAATCGCCAAATCCGGTACCGATGATGAATGATCAAATGGCTCGTCCAAAATATCAAGCATTGTCAGCATTGCTTCATATTAAAGAAACGAAACACGTTGTAATCGGAAAACCAGCAGAAGAAATTTCTGTAACTTTATAGTGAGGTGACTAGAATGAATGAGCAATCTATCGAAAGTTTGGTTCGAGGAATCTTAAAAGATATGAATAACGGTGCAGGAAGTGCAGCACCTGAAACATCAGTAAGTTCTGGATCAGCAACTGTAGCTGATTATCCAATCGCAAAAAATCATCCTGATTGGATCAAAACAAAAACGGGTAAAACATTAGATGATATTACATTGGAAAATGTTTTGAATGGCTCTTTGACGCCGGATGATTTGAAAATTACCCCACGTATTTTAAAAGCACAAGGCGAAATCGCTACAAGTGCAGGGAGAAAAACGATCTCAAATAACTTTGATCGTGCGTCTGAATTGACGGCTGTTCCTGATGCTCGCGTATTGGAAATGTATAATGCGTTACGACCTTACCGTTCAAGTAAACAAGAATTGTTAGATATTGCGAACGAATTAGAAACGCAATACAGTGCAAAAATCAGTGCTGCTTATGTTCGCGAAGCAGCAGAACATTATGAAAAACGGAAAAAACTAAAAGGTGATAACTAATTTCTAGTTCGGAATTTCAGGAAGAGGAGCAATGAGTGATGAAACGTGTAATTGGGATTGACATTGGAAATTCCTCAACTGAAGTTGCTTTAGTTGAAATTGATAACCATCAACAAGTCCGATTCCTAGAATCAGCAATTGCGGAGACGACTGGAATAAAAGGAACAAAGAAAAATTTATTTGGTATCTATAAGGCGATCAATGAGGCTTGCGCTAAAAATCATTTAAAGATCGAAGAAATCGATTTGATTCGGATCAATGAGGCGACACCGGTTATTGGTGATGTAGCGATGGAAACAATCACAGAAACAATCATTACAGAATCAACCATGATCGGTCATAATCCCAAAACACCAGGTGGTTTAGGACTAGGGGTTGGGACAACACTTCGCTTTGAAGAACTTGAAAAAAGCGGCAAGCGTGACACGCCCTACATTTTGATTATTGAAAAATCCTTTGACTTTGATGATGTAGCACGTCAAATTAATCAATTTGTGGTAAGTGGCTATCTGATTACTGCTGCAATTATGCAATCTGATGACGGCGTTTTAGTGAACAATCGCTTGGATAAAAAAATACCGATTGTCGATGAAGTTTCGTATATCGATAAAGTTCCTGTCAATATGCTGGCAGCAGTTGAGGTGGCTGAGACAGGTCGGGGTGTTTCTCAATTGTCAAATCCGTATGGAATTGCCACTGTCTTTGATCTTGATTCAGAGGCTACCAAAAATATCGTCCCAGTTGCCCGGGCCTTAATCGGAAATCGTTCGGCAGTTGTCATAAAAACACCAAAAGGCGATGTCAAAGCTCGGACTATTCCTGCTGGAAAAATCGAAATTACTGGTGGAAATCGGCGAAATACTGTGGGGATCTCAGCTGGAGCTGAAAAAATCATGGAAACTGTATCAGCGTTTGAAGTGATCGATAACGTGACTGGTGAACCGGGCACGAATGTTGGCGGCATGCTGGAGAAAGTTCGTTTAACCATGGCTGAGTTAACCGATCGACCAGTGAATCAAATCTTTATTCAAGATCTGCTGGCTGTCGATACCTTTGTTCCAATTAGTGTCAAAGGCGGATTAGCTGGGGAATTTTCGATGGAGCAGGCGGTAGGGATCGCTTCAATGGTCAAATCGGATCATTTGCAGATGTCAAAAATCGCTGATGCGATCCAGCAGGATTTAGGGATCAAGGTTGAGATCGGCGGCGCGGAGGCGGAGGCAGCAATTTTAGGTGCACTAACGACACCAGGAACATCAGCTCCACTAGCCATTTTGGATTTAGGTGCCGGGTCGACCGACGCTTCTATTATTAAAAAAGATGAGAGAATCGTAGCCACTCATTTGGCTGGCGCCGGCGATATGGTAACGATGTTGATTCAATCGGAACTAGGTTTAGAGGATGTTTATCTAGCTGAGGATATCAAAAAATATCCTCTGGCAAAGGTTGAAAATATCTTCTATATTCGACATGAGGATGGTTCCGTTCAATTCTTTGATCAACCATTAGATCCGTCCTTATTTGCTAAGGTCGTCGTGGTAACACCTGATGGTTATGTTCCGATTCCAGGTGATGACTCCATTGAAAAAATCCGCTTGGTTCGGCAGACAGCAAAAGAACGAGTCTTTGTAACGAATGCGTTACGAGCATTGCGAAGAGTTAGTCCAACGGGAAGTATTCGCGATATTCCATTTGTAGTCATTGTCGGCGGATCGGCTTTAGATTTTGAAGTACCACAGATCGTAACCAATGCACTCTCTCATTACGGCTTGGTCGCAGGTCGCGGAAACATTCGACAAATCGAGGGACCGCGAAATGCTGTGGCAACCGGATTGATTCTTTCATATTTGAGGGAGGGATTTGATGGAGCTTGAGCTAAATGTTCGTCCTGTAGTCTTGATTTATCTTGATAATAGGTCATCGACTGAGGATATTCAATTTGTTCTCTATGGTATGGAAGAAGAAAAAATCCCTTATAGCTTAGAACAAAAGAATTTTTCAACAGCGACAAAGGCTGCTTATGTTGCGGCAAATACCTCATCGTTAAATGTTGGAATCGGCTATGTAAACAATGAAGTCGTTCTTCATTATAAAAATTTGGCACCAGAAACTCCTTATCAATCGATTCAACGAGTTGTAACTTGTCCACCATTGATTTTAAAAAACTTTGGTGGGAATGCGGCACGTTTAGTAAAGGGTGTGCCATTCAAATCAATTGATCCAATGGAGGTGAAAGCATGAAACAAGCAATTGGCTTAGTTGAAGTAACAGGCCTAGCTAGTGCAATCGAAGTATCAGATACAATGGTCAAGGTGGCGAATGTAGAACTCTTGGGTGTTGAAAAAGCGAAAGGTTTCGGTTGGATGACCGTTAAAGTGGCTGGAGATGTTGGGGCGGTTAAGGCAGCGGTTGATGCTGGTAAAGCCAAAGCGGTCCAAAATAATGTGTATCTTTCTTCACTGGTTATCCCTCGTCCAGCAAACAACTTAGAAGACTTCTTCTTTAAAAAGGAAGAGGAGAAGATTGATGTACCTGCTGAGACGATTGAACAGCCAGAAGCAGTGATCGAGTCGGTTGAGGAAAAACCACAACCGATTGAAAAAGTGGAAATTACAGAGACGATTAAAGAAGAACCAGTGAAAGAAGTTCCAATAGAAAAAGGTCCAATAGAAGAACCGCTTAAGAAAGATCCGGTAGAAGAGAAACTAATCAGAAAAGAACCGATCAAAGAACAGCCCAAGAAGAAAAAGAATCCACCTAAAGGATCGAAAAAAGCTACAGATTCGAAAAAGAAAAAGTAATTACAGACGTTAATGTGATATCTGTCCAACAGTGCACAGATTTACAGAAGAAGATGCAAACACTTATCGTAATTGATAAAAAGTTTTCACTAGTTTAGTTGGATGATAGACGAATTTAGGAGGAATAGACATGAATGATGCATTAGGAATGATCGAAACAAAAGGCCTAGTTGGTGCTGTTGAAGCAGCCGATGCTATGGTTAAGGCAGCGAATGTAACATTAGTAGGAACAGAGAAAATCGGTTCTGGCTTAGTTACCGTGATGGTTCGCGGAGATGTTGGAGCAGTTAAAGCAGCAGTAGATGCTGGCTGTGCAGCTGCAGAAAAGGTTGGGGAAGTGGTTTCCGTTCACGTAATCCCAAGACCGCATCGCGATGTCGATGACATTTTAGTACCTAAGGTAGGCAATGAATAATTACAGCATTGAGGAAATTAGAAAAATTGTTCGTGAAGTGTTATTGGAGATGCAAGCAGAAACATTTCCAATTGGCATCTCTAACCGACACATACATTTAACGGAAGAACACTTTACTATTCTATTTCCTAATGAAACACTCGAGCCTTTGAAGCCTTTGAAACAACCGGGGGAATTTGCCGCAAAGCAAACCGTGACTTTGGTTGGGCCGAAGGGGGAAATTCGGAAAGTTCGAATTTTGGGACCATTGAGAAAACGATCGCAGGTTGAAATTTCTAAAACAGATGCACGAAATTTAGGAGTTCAACCACCAATTCGCTTATCAGGAAATTTGGATGATGCGGTTGAAATCACGTTGCGCAGTGAGGCGGCAGAAGTTACTATTCCAGCGGCAATCGTGGCGAAACGTCACATCCATTTGAATAATCAGGATATGGAACGAATGGGCTTAAAGCAGGGCCAAGTGGTTTCAGTCGAAATTTTTGAAGGATCGCGAAAAACGATTTTCAATGATGTTGAATTGCGGCCAGGAAAGAATTTTGTTTTAGAAATGCACGTAGATACAGATGAAGCAAATGCTGCAGATATTCAGCCAAATACACGAGGACGGATTATTAAAGAATAATCCAAAGGAGGAAGTATGGAATCAATCGAAAAAGCCAATCAATTATTAACATCTTTTCATGAACTTGTGAATACGAAGCAAGCGCAGGAGTTTGATCCTGAAGATGGCTATAAAGTTGGGATCGATTTGGGTACTTCCTCTATTGTGTTGGTTGTTTTAGATGGGAAGAATCGACCAGTTTTTGGAGCCTTCGAGTATGCCGATGTCATTCGCGATGGATTAGTCGTTGATTACCAAAAGTCTGTTCAAATCGTCAATCGTTTGCGGGAACAAGCCGAGGAAACACTAGGTTTTGCCTTGAAAGCAGCATCGGGGGCGATTCCGCCGGGAACGGTTGGGAACAATAAGCGGGTGGTGGCTAATGTCATCGAAAGTGCGAATATGTTAGCTGATCAGCTAGTTGATGAACCAACAGCGGCGGCATTAGTTTTAAATGTCGATGAAGGAGCTGTGGTAGATGTTGGCGGCGGAACAACGGGCATTAGTATTTTTGAAAATGGACAGCCGATCATTGTAGAAGACGAGCCCACTGGGGGAACGCACATGACCTTAGTGATTGCTGGTAATAATCGAATTTCGATCGAAGAGGCAGAGAAGATTAAACGTGATCCTGCTCGTGACCGAGAGAACTTCATTATTTGCCGTCCAGTTATTCAGCGTATGGCGAACATTACCGCAAATGTTTTACGAAAACATCCAACGGAACCTATCTATGTAGTCGGCGGCGCTTCTTACCTATCTGAATTTGAAAAGGAATTTTCAAATTATTTAAATCAAACAGTATTTAAACCGAAATATCCTCAATTTGTAACACCAATTGGAATTGCGATGTCTTCTTCGCCAATCGTTGATTGAGCAAGAAGCGATAGCAGTATCCAATTGAACAGAAACGATATCTGCACTAAGAATTGGGAGTAAGAATATGGACGAGTTAGTTGAGCGTATTATTTCAATCATCAATCAGCGAGAACACAATACCTTATTTCTTTCTTGTCGTACCCCTTCCCAGATAAATCAAGGAATTAAAGGCTTTTTATACAATCAGCAGATTCATTTGAGTGAAGTAGATGTCCTATTTCTAGAGCGGTTCATAAAAAAAGACAGTGACGATCCTTTAGTGAGGTGGCTGTATCAAAGCTATAACTATGATTGTCACCTGACATTTGAACTGGCTTTTTCAAACACGGATTTGATTCCAAATGAATTATTCAACGAATGCAGTGTGACATTGCTTAACAATCAAGGCAAACAATATTTTCAATTTCCCAAAAAAGTGATTACCTACCAACAAGTAGCGATGCTGACGCAGGAGGATATTCTGCTTTTGGCATCCAATCAACTCATTACAGATTTGGCGAGGGAGCGATTGCAGGAAAAGAAAGTCATTGTTGTAGAAAGGAGTTCACCCTATGCTGATGGCAAAAGTAGTTGGAAGTGTAGTTTCGACCCAAAAAGATGAAACATTGGTTGGAAAGAAATTGATGATTATTCAACCGATTAACGCTGAGCGACAGGATATTCGTTTCCAACAGGTGGCGGCGGATACAGTAGGGGCTGGCATTGGCGATTACGTCTTATTGACCAGCGGATCTTCTGCCAGAAAACTGTTTTCGACTCCTTCAGATGCTGTTGATTATGCAATCGTTGGAATTATTGACACGTTTGATTTTTAGGGAGCTGAGGAAAGTATATGGCGATTTATACAAAAACGGGAGATAAAGGAACAACAAGCCTTTTTGATGGAACACGAGTAGAAAAATCAGATTTGCGCGTGGATACTTATGGAACGTTTGATGAATGTTGTGCTCAAGTCAGTGTCGCTCAGAAATTGGCGAAGGATTCAGAAACGATTGAACACTTAGAATGGGTCCAGCATAAACTATTCCAATTAAACGCAGAAATTGCAACAAAACAAGACATGGCAAAGCTGGAAGCGAAAAGTACGTTGGTTGGAGAAAATGACATCCACCAAATGGAAGCGTGGATCGATCAGTATACTAAGCGTTTACCAGAATTGCATAGTTTTATTTTACCGGGCCAAACACTGTCAGCTGCTCAGTTACATGTTGCTCGAGCTGTTTGTCGGCGGGGCGAACGATTGCTGACAGAGCTGTCCAAGTCTGTTGATATCCGGGAAGAGGTACGAAAATTTGTTAATCGCCTATCTGATTGCTTGTATATCTTTGCTCGGATGGAAGATCAATGTGAGACTGAAAAACAGCTGATTAATGAGATCCTGCGTCGTTACCTTGAACAAAGTGGATCACAAATAGAAGCGAGTAATTTAGATAAAAATTGTGCGATCTTTCAAGCCTGCGAAGCACAAGCATTAAAATTGGGCGTCCCAGTCTCAATGGCGTTAGTCGATAAGGCAGGACACCTGTTCAGCTTTTATCGAATGGCTGGTGCGTTGCTGGTTAGCGAAAATTTAGCACAGAAAAAAGCCTACTCAGCTGTTGCGATGAAGACCGACACGCATAAGCTAAGTGAACTGGTTCAGCCAGCAGCGGATCTTTATCAGCTGGAAGCATTGACTGACGGACAAATCGTCACGTTTGGCGGTGGATATGTAATCAGAGATGCAGCAGGTGAAGTGATTGGCGGCTTAGGAATCAGCGGCGGTGCGGTCGAGGAAGATATGGCGATTGCTCAAAAAGGTTTAGAGAAGTTAAAGGAGATTTGACATGCGTGAAGAAGAAATAAAAGAAGTCATCAAAAAAATTCTTCAGGAAGCTCAAGCAACAACATCTCCTATGAAGGAATTTGGTGTTTTTGAGACAGTTGAAGAAGCGATTCATGCGGCAAAATTTGCCCAAGAATGTTATGAGAATCAAACCCTAGAAACAAGAAGAAAAGTGATCGAGGCAATTCGCAATGGCATGCGGCCATACGTTGAAAAAATTGCTCGCGATACATTAGAAGAAACGGGAATGGGGCGATACGAGGATAAAGTCCAAAAGCTGCAGTTAGCGATCAATAAAACTCCAGGTGTGGAAGATCTGCGAACGGAAGCATTAACTGGTGATAACGGGATGACCCTGTACGAGTTATCTCCTTACGGTGTTGTTGGAGCTGTGACCCCTAGTACGAATCCAGCCGAAACCCTAATCTGTAACGCAATCGGTATGTTAGCGGCAGGAAATGCGATCTATTTTAGTGTCCATCCAGGGGCCAAAAGGGTTTCTCGCTGGGTCGTTAGCAAAATGAATGAGCTGATTTATGAGGCCTGTGGGATTCAAAATCTAATTGTGACGATTACTGAACCTTCGATCGAAGCTGCAAAAGAAATGATGGAGCATCCGGATGTACCGTTGCTGGCGATTACAGGTGGACCAGGTGTAGTACGGCAAGCGATGAGAAGTGGAAAGAAAGTCATTGCAGCAGGTGAAGGAAATCCACCATCGCTAGTTGACGAGACAGCAAATATCGAAAAAGCTGCAAAGGACATTGTTATTGGTGCATCCTTTGACAATAATATTTTGTGTACGGCTGAAAAGAGTGTGGTTGTTGTGGACCAGGTAGCGGATTATTTAATTCTACAGATGGAGAAAAATGGTGCCTATCTAGTTCAAGATGAAGCGGTCATTCAAAAAATGATAGATATGACTATCATGGAGAATGGAGCCCCTAGCCGGAAATTTATCGGAAAAGATGCTAACTATATTTTAGCTGAAGCCGGGATCAAAGTAGATTTTGACGTTCGAGTCATCATTTTGCGAGCGGATAAAATTCATCCGTTTGTAGTGAAGGAAATGCTGATGCCGATTTTGCCAGTCGTTACCGTCAGCGATTTTGACGAAGGATTAACGACTGCACTGCAAATTGAGAATCGACGCCATCATACAGCGACAATGCATTCTCAAAATGTCGGTCGGATGAATATTGCAGCGAAGAAATTTCAAACATCGATTTTTGTTAAGAATGGTTCATCATTTGCCGGTTTAGGCTTTGGCGGTGAAGGTCCAACGACCTTTACGATCGCAACACCGACTGGAGAATGTACCACCTCCGCTCGTGATTTTGCTCGTAAACGACGTTGTGTGTTAACTGATGGATTCTCAATACGATAAAGGAGGCGTTCTTTTTGAAAAAATGGTCAATGAAACCAGAAATTTATTCTGGCTTTGCCAGTCTGGAACGATTGCAGCAATTTGAAAAAGAAAACCTCTGCTTTGTCTGTGATCCTTATTTAGCCGAATCTGACAGCTTAAAACGAATTTTAGGTTATGTAAAACGAACCAATACGGTCGAGATTTATTCTGATATTATACCGGATCCTCCGATTGAAACGGTAGTAGATGGAATCGAAAAAATGACAAAACACAAGCCAACTGTGGTTATCGCAGTTGGCGGGGGATCGGCGATTGATACAGCAAAAGCGATGCTTTTCTTCTACAAACGAACGACTGGCAATAAAGTGAAGCGATTTGTGGCTATCCCCACCACCAGCGGAACTGGATCGGAAGTAACCAGTGCTTCGGTAATCACCGATACACAAAACAAAATAAAATATCCGATTTTTCATGAAGCGATCATTCCTCACGAGGCGATTTTGGATGCAAGTTTGGTTATGTCTAGCCCGCCATCAGTTACGGCTTTTAGCGGACTAGATGTGTTAACACATGCGCTTGAGTCATTAGCTTCAGTAAATCGAACCAATTACACAAACGCGTTGGCTGAAAAAGCGACAGAATTAGTTTTCCAGTTTTTGCCGACATGTGTGAATCAAGGGATGGAGCTGGATGCACGGATTCAAATGCATGAAGCCTCGACTTTGGCTGGCTTAGCTTTTGATGCAGCGGGCTTAGGAGTTTGTCATGCGATTGCTCATCAAGTAGGAGCGAATTTCAAGGTTCCTCATGGATTAGCCAATTCGATGCTGCTGCCTTACGTGATTCAAGCAAACAGCAAGGATAAAGAAACCAGAAAAAATTATGCAAGAATTTCTCGTAAGCTTGGTATATGTCCACCGAGTTTGCCGGACCATTTAGCAGTTTCAAATCTTGCTCAGGCTGTTCAACAATTAGCGATCGAATGTAAAGCACCGATTAAGCTGAATAGTTTTGGAATCCAGGAAGAAGCTGCATTATCTGCTGAAGATGTTATCGCAAATAATGCATTAAATGACACGACATTTAAAACGAATCCAATTCAGTTTTCAGCGGAAGAAATCAAAGAAATTTATCGAAATATCATAAAATAATCATTATTCCTGACAAGAATTTATCACTTTGTAAGGGAGAAAACCGTTATAATGAAGATGAGTAAATTGTCGGGTGTCAGTTGCGAAAGTCAGAAAAAAGAATAAGGAGGTCTCATTATGAATAGTCCTGTATTTGGTGAATTTTTTGGTACGGTTGTTCTGATTCTTTTTGGTTCAGGTGTTGGGTGTTCTGTCAATTTGAAAGGTACTTTGGCAAAGGGCGTCGGAGCTAGTTGGTTATACATTGCAATGGGCTGGGGTGTTGCGGTTATGCTGGGTGTTTTAGCTAGTGGACATTTCGGTTCTCCAGGTCACTTGAATCCGGCAGTAACGATTGGATTTGCTGTTGCTGGTTCCTTTGAGTGGGGGCAAGTTGCACCATTCATCTTGGCTCAGGTTGCTGGTGCTTTTGTCGGGGCGTTGATTGCAGCGATCCACTTCTGGCCGCATTTTCAAAATACAACGGTTGAAGAAGGGAACAGCGTTGGGATTTTTGCTACTGGACCAGCAATTCCAAACACAGCATTAAACTTAGTTAGTGAAATCATTGCTACTTGTTTCTTCGTATTAGCGATTCAATTAATGCCAGCTGATATTCCTCCTGGATTACAACCATTGATGCTTGTCTTCGTCTTGATCGGAATTGGTCTATCACTAGGATCAACCACTGGTTATGCCATCAACCCTTGTCGTGACTTTGGTCCGCGGTTGATGTATGCGTTGATGCCTATTCCGAATAAGGGTGATGCCAATTGGGGATACGCATGGATTCCGATCGTGGGACCAATCATTGGTGCATGTATTGCGACCTTGTTAGTGAAAGGTATAGGATAAATTATAAAAAAGGATTCAAATGAATTCGTCTGATACTCAATGAGTAACGGACGATTTCATTATTATTAAGGGGGGAAATTATGGCAAGTAAAATTATGTCGATCAATGCCGGTAGTTCCTCATTGAAGTTTCAAGTATTCGAAATGCCTGAGGAAACATTGTTAGTCAAAGGCTTATTTGAGCGAATCGGTTTAGAAGAGGAAATGGGCTTTTCTTATTCATTGAAGGACGCAAAAGTAAAAACGACTATTAAAGGAAAAACTCATGAAGAGGCAATAGAATTTCTGTTGCATTTTTTACTGGAAAGAAATGTTTTAACCAGTTTGCAGGAGCTTGCTGGCGTAGGGCACCGTGTGGCTCATGGCGGTGAAGATTTCAAAAAATCTAGCTTAGTTGATTTGGATGCATTACAAAAAATCAAGGCGTTAGGAAAATTAGCCCCTTTGCATAATCCTGTGAATGTGGTCGGTATCGAGGCATTGCAAAAGGACTTGCCTGATTGTCCGCAAGTCGCTGTTTTTGATACCTCCTTTCATCAGACGATGGAGGCTAAAAATTATATCTATCCATTGCCTTATCGATTTTATGAAGAGGATAGTGTCCGACGCTACGGCTTCCATGGAACCAGTCATCAATTTGTGGCGTCTGAAGCAGCTAATTGTCTTGAAAAACCATTAGAGTCATTGAAGATTATTTCCTGCCATTTAGGAAACGGAGCAAGTATTTGTGGAATCAAGGACGGAAAATCGGTCATTACCTCAATGGGCTTTACGCCTTTGGCAGGTTTAATGATGGGCACGAGATGCGGTGACATCGACCCTTCGATTATTCCATTTTTACAAAATGAGAAAAATCTTTCTGCTAATGATATGGATAAGCTAATGAATGGGGAATCAGGCTTCAAGGGCATCACAGGATTTAGCAGTGATACGCGAGATATCATTAGTGAGGCAGAAAAAGGAAATGACAGAGCAAAGCTTGCACTGGATATGTTTGCTAGTCGTGTGAAGCAAACGATTGGTGCTTATGCGGCAGAGCTTGACGGTGTGGATGTCTTGATTTTCACTGCTGGAATTGGCGAGAATTCTTCCGTCATTCGAGAAATGGTTTGTGAGAATTTAACCTTCTTAGGAATTGAGCTGGACCCACAGATGAACCAGAAAAATAACAGAAGAATCAGTACTGAGACCTCTAAGGTAGAAGTGCTAGTAGTTGAAACAAATGAAGAATTAATGATCGTCAGAGATACGTATCATTTGATTTAATTGATTACTTTTACAGAAAACGACCTCCTATTCTAAAAGAATCGGGAGGTTGTTTCTTTGGATTGAAGCAGACAGAAAGTTATTGGTAATCAAACGCGTGAGAAATCAAAAAACGACTTTTTAGAAGAAAGCATTGAATGGTAGAATAAAAGCGATAGCGAAAGAGAACGGAGGGGAATGATTGGATAAAAAAGCCCTTGTAAATAAAAGCATCGACTATATTTTAGCTCATTTAGAAGAACCGATCTCAATCGAGGATGTCGCAAACCAGCTATCTTTTTCAAAGTATTATTTTTGTCGTATGTTCAAAGAGGAGACTGGCGAAGGTGTTTATTCTTTTATCAAACGTCTAAAAGTCGAACAAAGTGCAATTGATCTAAAACTTCAAAAGGATAAGCGAATTACTGACATCGGATTGGATTACGGGTATAGTGCGTCTAATTACAGCTCCCTATTCAAAGAACATTATCAGCTTTCACCAAATGACTATCGAAAATCATTGGAAGCGTCGACGATTTCAAATCCTTTCTATCCTCAGAAGCAAGAAGTTTTGGACACCTTTGAAGATTATCAGAAGAAGGTTGAATTAAAAGAATTAAATGATTTATATGTGATTTATGAGAGAATGCTGGGCAATTATGCGGAGTTGAAAAGTAGCTGGTCGGCGTTGGTCGAAGAGAATGCCTATTATGATGACACGACTGTGATGATCGAAAAATTCTATAATGATCCAGCCGTAGCGATCGATGGTCACAGTATTTGTGATCTATGCTTTACGCTTAATGAGGAAATCAAAGAGAAAAACACTATGGTGATAACCGGCGGCACGTATGCGATTTATCCATATAAAGGTCAGATAGAAGACATTTTCCGAGTGATGCAGGGTTTTTTTAGGATCTGGCTTCCTGAAAGCAGCTATCAGATGCGTGAAAAATATGGGTTGACGATTTATCGTAAAATTGATTGGGAAAATGATTATGTACAGTTGGACATGTGCATTCCGGTTGAATAGAGCAAGAATTCAGAAGTCGACAAGAAGATTCTTTTCTACAATAGGATTATCTAAAACAGATAATTTATTGTAGAGGAGAATCTTTTTTTGAAAAAGGAGTGAGAGTATGGAAATGGTGATTCCACCTTATACTGGGCGATAACTATTTTGCCCAGAGAGGATGAGTGAAGTGCGAAAGGTAACTTGGACAGTGGCATGCTTAAAGACGCCCACAATCATTCGGCATTGCAAGAAATGTAATGAGGATACTGAATTTTCCTGTTCGGAAAGGTTTCGGATCAATGCCCAAGGTAAATATTTGGATGTTTGGCTAATCTATAATTGTAAAAAATGTAAGACTAGCTGGAATTCAACCATTCTATCGAGGATTCATACGAATAAGCTAGACTCTGATTTGTTGGCTCTTTTTCAAGAGAATGATTCCGGACTTTCAAAAAAATATGGGACTGATAAAACCACCTTAAAGAAAAATGGTGTAGTGATTCGAACGATTGACTACGAGGTGTTGGGGGATCTATTTGAACTAGACGAGGAAGTCGTTGTAACAATTCAATCGGATTATCCATTGGACATCAAGCTCTTCAAGATTTTGAAAGAAAAATTGAACTTATCAAACAATGAGCTGAAGCAGCTAATTTCGAAAGGGAAGATTATTGGCTTATCTAATGAATGTTTCAAAGAGAAGCTGCGGAGTCGACAGACGATTCTATTTAATCTTAAAAAGGAGTCAATCAATGCCTAAGATGAAATCCCATCGTGGACTGAAAAAGCGAGTGAAATTAACGGGGAATGGAAAAAATAAAAAAGGGAAAAGTCGCTCGGCTTATATAGATAAGGCAAATTTGCCCGCTGTTAAAAAAAGATTACTAAGCTAGATGAACACAATATAAAACTCTGCGAAAAAATCATCGAATGATTCTCGCAGAGTTTTTCTTACTATTGTAGCAAACTGTCGATCAGTTCTGGACGCGGATTGGATAAGACGATTTTATTAATGAGCATCGCTTGATCTTGTGCACCATTTGCTCCAGCCTCGACAGCAGCTTTGACCGCGGCAACATCTCCTGTAAGTACAACGAAAGATTTTCCAGCAATTCCTGTCCCAAGTTGAATCGCTAAGAGCTCAACGTCGGCGGCTTTTACAGCAAAATCAGCGGCGATGATTGAGCCTGTAGCTGAATAGTATTCCAAAACACCGACTGCATGAACTTTTTCTGGAACTTGAGCCATATTGATGGCATGAATCACTGCCGGATTAATACGAGGAATTAACAGCTCTCCAACGACATAGCGCCCTCCCAGTTCAACACCAACTTCCATAGAGCGTTCAATCGCTGCCACCTGTCCGCAGATCATAATATAGTATTTTCCAGGACAACTCGCTCGGGCCATAATCAAGGTGGCATCAGCGGCTTTTAGCATGTAGTCAACAACTTCGATTCCTTTCGCGATACTGTTTAATTCCAAAAAGCCAATCGTATCCATTATTTTCATTAGTTGTCCCTTCTTTCAATAGTAATACTAGCACTAACAGCTGTAACAATGCCATCAATGCTGGCATGAATATCTGCACCTAAAGCTTTTTCTGGCTTTCTGCCGATCAGCTCTCCTGCTCTGACTCGATCCCCGATCTGTAAGACTGGTTCGCAAGGAGCTCCTATGTGCATTCTTAGGGGAATTCTAACCTGTTTCGGTTCATATTTCTGAAGCTTTTCGATAGTAAAATCAGCATACTGCTTAAGCCCATCCTTCAATAAGATTTTCACTGGCGGAACCAGCTGATAGTCTCGCATAGGTGAAGGCGTGAGTGGCCGTTCATCTTTCTTATAACGGATACCTTTTTCCGCTAAACGTTGTTTGACATACTTATTTACTTGCCTTGGTAAAAGTCCCATTGGACAGGCAATTGTTTCACAAATTCCACATTCGCAGCAAAGCAGCGCTTCTTTCCATATTGGATCATCATCGATATCATCTGGGACATCAGTGATCGTCAAATGCCGCATCACACGGTGAGGATGGATCGGATGACCAATTTGATAACGAGGACAAAGCTCCGTACATAAGCGACATTGAATACAGGAGGTCCGCGCCTTGTTGATCATTTGGGGAATTTCTTTTTCATGGAGTTCATAAATGAAATCCCGCTTCTCCATAATAATGATTCCGGAAGTTGTTTTCGTGACGACTTGTTGAGAGAAATCTTTTTTTGTTCCCGTTTTCCCCATCATTGGTCCGCCGTTAATAAACATGAAATCATCTAAGGTCGTGCCGCCAGCTAAAGCTAAGCACTCATCAAAAGAAGTACCGATGGGAACTTCCAAAATTTTCGGCTCTCTGACAGCACCAGTGATGGTGAGCAGTTTATGAGTGACGTTTTTTCCCTGTCGTGCTTGATAGATATTCAGCATGGTGGCGATGTTTGAGATAACACAGCCGACCTCAATGGGAATTCCACCAGGTGGAACTGTTCGCCCAGTGACCTCATAGACCATAATCTGTTCATCGCCAGCTGGATAAAAGTTCTTCATTTTGAAGATCGTGACAGGAGCCCCTAATTCTTGAATGGCTTTTTCAAGGGCGGCGATTTCTTTCGTATAGTAGGCCTTAGTCGCTATTACGATATGTTGCGCCTCCAGCATTTCACCGACTGCTGCGATGGCCTCAACACATTCCTTAGCATAGTTGTTCATTACATAATGGTCGGTTTTAAGTAGCGGTTCGCACTCCGCTGCGTTGATAATGAAATATTCCGTTTTGGTGTTGTACTTAACAGCAGTCGGAAAGCCCGCACCGCCGCAACCGACAATCCCAGCCGCAGTGATTTGATCCAATAGCATATTCGTTCCTCATTTCTTTTAGGCTAAAATAAGAGCGTTTTCATTTGTTGCGGGTAATTGAGTTAAAAAATTGTTTCGGGTGGTACAGATCAGCTGGCAGGCTTCCTCAGGTGTGGTTAGCAGCTGTCTATTTTTCAACAGTTTCTGTGCCAGCATCATAGAGAGTCCCTTAGCTAAAAAGCTTTCTTGTGGGTTGATTAAACTGTCAAAATCAGGGAATTCTCCTAAATTTGCGATTCGATTGATGTTAGCCATTGCCAGATAACCAAGCGAGTCTTGAAGAATCTCTAAAAACTGTTCCTGTTGATCACCTTTGATATTATTAGAAAAAAAAGTGAAGTATGTTTGGTACGTATCCTTGATTACCTGCAGCAGATCCGAACACATGGATTCATTACCTCTAATAGTGAATGCCGAATATTGTGACAGGATATTTGCCAAGAAGTACCCAATATCATATGAGAAGGGGCCCGTCATGGTGTATTCCATATCAATCACCTTAAAGGATATTTGTGAAACAAAAATATTAGAAGAATGAAAATCACCGTGGATCAAGCATTCATCTTTACTAGACACGCGTTCAATCAATTCTTCCCAATCCCGCTTAACTGCGGCATCCTGCAAAATAGTGTCCAAGATGTCTAATAGTCCTTCTTGATGGGAAGTCAACGCTTGATTCGTTCTAACCGGCGGCTTCAAAATAAAATCGGTAATGATCTTTCGCATGTCAGCATTTTTAAAATAGCTTGCTAAGGCTTGCCAATACTCGTCAGACAACCGCAGCTTAGAGGTTGCTACATGTGTTCTAGCAAGGTATTCTCCGACTTGTTTTCCTAACCGCGGCAGCTGTTCACCTCGACAAAGGGCAAAACGCAGAACGGTCAGGTAAGAAAGATCCTCCATAATAAATAAATGTGCCGCTGGGTCCGCATAGTAGGTTTCTGGAACCATCTGGGGAGCCAAACCTGCCCGTAATTGATACGTCATATATTCCAAATAATTCCGTTTAGGGTCAATCGGAGCAAGGGAGATGCCGCTGGAAATCGTCTTTTTTGAATGTTTGGCAATGTATTTTTTATTTCCCTGTTTTAGAACATAGAGATAATTTAAATAGCCATCAACGTATTTGTCTTTTTCGTTGGAAAGAACGGACACGATGAGGGGACTAGTTTGATCAAAAAGTTTGGTTCGCTGAAGCAAATAATTGGCAAGAGTGTGCTCACTAATCTCCATCGTTTTCCTCCTGTTCGAGCAATCATTAATCTCGGAATTTCATGCGTTGCCAACATGTCAGTGGTGTTCACAGAAATCCTATCCTATCAATAATTTTATCGAATCTTATAGTGAAAATATATAATAAAAATATGCACACTAAAGGCTTTCCCCAAAAAGCCCTTGAGCGCTTGGATCAGAGGGAAATGTTGAAAAAAGTGAGCAAAAAAATACAATAAAAAAAGCCGTTCTCGAAACGAAAACGGTTAGAGTACATACATAGATTCTTCAAAATCCTCCACGTAATAACGGAAGTTTTTCCTTCCTCGGCGAACGATTTTGTGCCCTTCAGCCTCAAGTTTTTCGATCTGGGCCTCCACGCCGCCAGGGAATTTCGGGTTGATTTCTCCTTTGGCCTTCAGTGTTCGCCAGTAAGGTGTGGGATTCGTGTCGCGCTGCTCGCTAGCCCAAGCTGCGATAGAGATGAAGGCACCGGCTGTGATGGGTTCGGTAAAGTCGCCGTCATTTTCTTTGGCCAGATGCTCTCTGATGGCACTTGTTGTGATAATTTTGCCAAAAGGAATTTGTTTCATGATTGCATCGTAATCCAGTGGTGGGGCAAAGTACATTTTTGTTCCACCATAGCGTTTGATCGTGGCTTCATCGGTTACGATCTGCATTTTCGGCATTCCTTTATCTTCGTTTAGCATGGCATTAAAATCCTTTTGATCCTCATTTGCCATGAGATTCGCCTCCTAACTTCTTTATGAATAAGGTAGTCATTACGCGCGCAATTCCTACCTATAGTGTACCGAGTTTAAAATGACCCTGCAATGAGACAGTTTATTTTTTTTGAAAAAAAGTTGTTACGTTTTTATCTAATGTCTGAGTAGTTGAGACAATGATCAATTCTTCGACTGAGGATAAAAGGGCGCAGGTCAAAAGAACGATCCCAAAGGTTTTGATTGCAATGAGTAATAGTATAATCGGTGATAAAAAGAGCAACAGACCGGTTAACTTGTTTAAGTAAGTATGCAGACTGGTGAATTGATGAAAACGAGAATAGCCGATCAAGTAGGAAATGCAGCGAATGAGTGCAACTGATAATGCGCCCCAAAGAAGAAAAGCTGGAAGCGTGATTGTCAGTACAACCTTTGCGATGACGACGAGAAAGAAAAGTAAATCTGCCAAACTGTCTAAAAACGTACCAAAGGGGCTTGTCCAGTTCATTTTGCGGGCTAACCAACCGTCAAGCATATCCGTCAGTCCAGCAAAAAAATAAAGTGGAAAGAACCATTTATTTGGTACAAAGAGAATTAGTAGCGAGGCGAGGATTCGTAAACAGGTAATAATGTTTGGAATGAATTTCATATAGGACTCCTTCTTAAATACAAGCATAAAAAAATAATTTCTATTATTTCGTCTTTACTAACCCTACTGAAGGTAGTGGATGAACAAATAAAGTAGGATATTTTCAGAAATATAACTTAACTTTATCATGATCTTAGCTAGTTTGAAATCAAACTGAAATCAGAATGCAATGATTTTGTGCTATTTTTGATAAAAAGGGTAAAGAGGAGTGCGAAATGACAACAACATTGATTATTGATCATCCCTGGAAGGAAAGCTTTAATCATGCTGTCTTGAACAAGCTGATCGCTGGGTTGGAGCAAGATCAGAAAATCTATCAGGTGATCGATTTAAATAAGGACGGCTTTGATCCAGTCATGAAGGAAGAAGAGTTGGCAGTTTATCAAAGCGGTTCGGTTTTAGATCCATTGGTTTTGCATTATATGAATTTGTTGAAGGTAACCACTCAGCTGGTTCTGATCTTTCCGATTTGGTGGTATAGCTCACCCGCAAGTTTAAAGGGCTTTCTTGATAAGGTGCTGTTAAATGAATTCGCTTTTTTTGATGGTGGAAATGGGATTCAGCCGCTTTTATCGGTTGATTCGGTGGTCGTTTTTACTACCTCTGATCAGCCAACGGTCAGCTTAGAGCAGCGGTGTACCCGCAGTTATAAGCATCAGTTGACGACGACATTAGAAGATATCGGCATGCGTAATATTTCCTGGTACCATCTAGGAGCTGTTAAAAATACTACTGAGGAAGAACGAATCGAATATTTAGATTCGGTTTACGAGAAATTATAAAGAAACTTCGAGGCTCTCTCTATGTCAGAAAAGCCTCGAAGTTTTTTTATTTTTTAGTTAGTTTGGCTAATATAGCGTCAACTTGAGTCAGTTCTTCTTTACTAAAGTCTAAATGATCTAAGGCTTTCAGGTTATCTTCTAATTGACTGACGCGTGACGCGCCAATCAAGACACTCGTAACGGTCGGTTGACGCAAGTTCCAGGCTAAGGCCATTTCTGCCAATGTCTGCCCGCGTTTTTCAGCAATGTCATTTAGTTGTTTAACCACCTCTATGGTAGATTGAACGTTGTCTTCTGTTAAGAAAGGACTATCTGAACGATGCGCGCGGGAATCTTCGGGAATACCGTGTAAATAGCGATTTGTCAACAGGCCTTGCGCCAAGGGACTGAAGGTGATCGTACCTATTCCTTCCTCTGCTAAAACATCGGTCAATCCATCTTCGATCCAACGGTCGAACATATTGTATCGTGGTTGATGAATGATAAAAGGTGTTCTTAGTTCTTGGAAAATCTTGCTGATTTCAGCTGTTTGTTCCGTGGAATAATTTGAAACCCCAACGTATAAGGTTTTCCCCTGACGAACTAGCTGATCTAATGCCAGCGCGGTTTCTTCTAAAGGCGTGTCAGGATCTGGTCGGTGAGAATAGAAAATGTCTACATAATCAAGTCCCATACGCTTCAAGCTCTGCTCACAGCTGGCGATGATGGACTTTCGGGAACCCCATTCACCATAAGGTCCCGGCCACATATAATAGCCGGCTTTTGAAGAGATGATTAGCTCATCACGATATGGAAACAGGTCTTCCTTCAAGATTCGTCCGAAATTGATTTCTGCCGAACCTGCAGGTGGCCCATAATTATTTGCTAAATCGAAGTGAGTAATTCCATGATCGAAGGCGGCTCGAACAATGGCCCGCTGATTGTCCAAAGTGTCAACATCGCCAAAATTATGCCACAAGCCTAAAGAAATCGCGGGAAGTTTCAAACCGGATTTTCCTAAACGTCGATAATCCATTTTCTCATAGCGTTGTTCATTTGCTAAATACATAATTGACCTCCTAAGAAACAAATTTTCGCGTTCTTTAAAACGCTTACTTCTGATTATCCGCTTTTTTCAACGATTGTAAAGAAAGAGAGCTGATTATAAGTGAGACAGAAAAAAATTTTTTATAAAAGTGATGGTCTTTTTATGATTTATTAGGTGATTATAAGAAATTCATCAAATTCTCAAAAGTTTCTTTAAGTTTTCACTCGAACTCCCTGAGTTGGTCTTGCGTCAGTTTCTTTTTATCGTTACACTGGCTAAGATATAAAAGAAAGATGAGGATTATTTTTTTATGGAAAACGAAAAAGTTACACAGCCGAATAAAAGCGACTGGTTTTTACGCTTCATCAAAGGGATGTTCATCGGCTCTGGATTTATTTTACCGGGTGTCAGCGGCGGGGCGTTGGCAGCAGTATTTGGTATTTATGAACGAATTATTTCTTTTTTAGCCCACATTACTAAGAACTTTAAAGAAAATGTTTTGTTCTTTATTCCTGTTGGGCTGGGCGGATTAGCCGGAGTTTTCGTGTTATCCTTTGCTGTCAGCTTTTTACTTGGCGAATTTGAAACGATCATGCTATGGTTCTTCGTTGGCTGTATTATTGGAACGGTTCCTGCGTTATGGAAAGAAGCGGGAAAAAAAGGTCGAGATACCAAAGATTATATAATTATCGTCGTTAGTTTTGTGGTTGGTTTCTTATTCTTGTGGAAGGGTTCCAGCTTGTTTGGAACTGTGGATCAAAACTTCTTTACTTGGATGATCGCGGGGACATTGATTGGATTAGGTCTGATCGTTCCGGGACTAAGCCCTTCAAATTTTTTGGTTTATATGGGTATGTATAAATCGATGGCTGATGGCTTCAAAACGGTGGATATGGGTGTAATTATCCCGATCGGAATCGGTGGATTGGTTACGGTTTTAAGCTTATCTAAAGTAATGGACTGGGTGTTCAGCCATTTTTATGCACCGATGTATCATTTTATTTTAGGAATTGTTTTTGCTTCGACCGTTATGATTGTACCGACTGATTATAGCGGAATCGGCATCCTTGGATTCCTTGGTTGCGCGGTTTTATGTATTTTAGGTGCTGCTTTAGGATGGTGGATGAGCCGACTGGAAGAACGTTACGTTCCAGAAGATTAGAAAAAAATTTGAATTTAGGGCTTGCATTTTTGATGAGAAGTCTTTAATATGGTGTTAAGCATTTGGAATAGTAATAAATTTTATCGGCAGCAGAGAGTTGATTCACCGTCTGAAAGATCAACACGCCCTCTGGAATTTATGAACCTACCAAAGTTGATTGCTGTGAAAGCAGCACGCGACTCTAGCGTTATTGGAGCTGAAAGTTGGGTCAACAAGTTTTGACCAAGCAAGGTGGTACCGCGAAATTATCCGTTTCGTCCTTACAATTATGTAGGGATGGAACGGTTTTTTTATTTTTATTTTCTAGGAGGATGCATGAATGACAAACTTACAAAAAGAAGATTTTTCTAAATGGTATTTACAAACAATTCAAAAAGCTGACTTGATGGATTATTCACCTGTTCGTGGCTGTATCATCTTTAAAGCTGATGGTTGGGAATTATGGGAACATATTCAAGAGGACTTTAACAAATACCTAAAAACCCAAGATATTCGTAATGTTTATTTCCCAATGCTGATTCCTAAACATTTCTTGGAAAAAGAAGAAGAGCACGTAGAAGGTTTCGCCCCTGAGTTGCCTTGGTTAACAAAAGTAGGCGATGAAGAATTGGAAGAACCATACGCGTTACGTCCGACATCTGAAACCTTGATCGGAGATGCATTCTCGAATTGGATTAATTCTTACCGTGATCTTCCTTACGAAATCAATCAATGGGCAAATGTCTTCCGCTGGGAGAAAAAGACCATGCCATTCTTGCGTACATCAGAATTCTTATGGCAAGAAGGACATACGGCTCATGAATCAGAAGAAAATGCACGTGAGCGTACAATGGGTGTGTTAGAAGCCTACGCAACCTTGATCGAAAATACGTTAGCAATTCCTGTTTACCGTGGACAAAAAACACCATCTGAACGTTTTGCTGGTGCTGTAGATACTTATTCTGTAGAGGCAATGATGCGTGACGGGAAAGCCGTCCAAGCAGGAACGTCTCATTACCTTGGTCAAAACTTTGCGGAAGCCTTTGATATTAAATTTTTAAACCGCAACAATGAGCACGAATTCGTGTATACAACTTCTTGGGGGATTTCGACACGTTTGATTGGATCATTGATTATGGTTCACGGTGACGAACAAGGATTAGTATTACCACCAAAGGTTGCACCAACACAAGTTATTTTAGTACCAGTTGGACCTTGGCAAAAGAACCCAGAAATCTTAGATCGCTTAAAGGAATTAAAAGTAGCCTTAGCAGCAAAAGGTTTACGTGTTCGTATTGATACTACGGATAATACACCAGGCTACAAATTCAACGAGTGGGAATTGAAGGGTGCAGCATTACGTGTCGAATTTGGCCCACGTGATCTAGAAAATAATCAAGCCGTTATCAAAATGCGTGACTTAGATGATAAGGAATCCGTTTCATTAGACGGTATTGAAGATTATATTGTAGAACAATTAGATGTCATGCAAGAACGTTTATTCGAAAGTGCGCAAAAACGTTACACCGAAAACGAGCACACTGATATCGACACATTAGATGAATTGAAGGCCCATATCGAAAAATCAAAAGAATCTGGCGAAGTTCCAGGCTTTGTCTTGATCGGATGGGACGGTACCGAAGAAACAGAAGCCAAGATCAAAGAAGAAACTGGCTTCACGACGCGAAACATTCCATTTAACCCGCCTGTTGAAAAAACAGTCGACATCGTTAGTGGAAAACCTGCGAAGCATACCGTTTGGATTGCTCGCGCATATTAATTTGAGGAAGTCCGCAACAGAATCACTTTTTATATAAAATGAGTTTTTGCAATTACTGTTAAATCAATCAGCCACCAGTAAGCAGGACGGTCGGGAATTTGGTTTCCCAAAAAGGTTGATCTGTGCGGTTATATTCTTAGAGCCTGAGGCGATCAAAGACATTTGATCGGCTCAGGCTTGTTTTTGCGAGTTCTGCTTTTCGCAGTGTTTTCAAAGAGAAAACTACATAAATGTTTTGGGAATAGTTAAATAGAAAGGTTTAGCAGAATCGTATGCGTACGAAGATAAAGTATTTTTTCCGCTTTTTGGAAAAATGGCTTCTTTACTTGTGAGCTAGCTGTCAGTCTAACTTTTCGCAATTGTTCAAAGTTTGTTCAAAGTTGGACGCGCTATTAAATTATCTGGACCCAATATTGATAGAAAAGCTTATTAGAATCGAATACTACCTAACGATTGAAAGTGATTAAGAGATGGAAGCGACTATCTTTTAATCACTTTTTTTGTGGGTAGAATGACAACATGTCCGAAGCCTGTTTGCAGCTAGATGGAATCAATGCTATTGTTGAATGAAATAATAGACAGAGGAGGCCAATGATGAAAATTGTTGTACTAGATGGCTATGCGTTAAATCCTGGCGATTTAAGCTGGCAAGGTTTTGAAGAATTCGGTGAAGTGACTGTTTATGAGCGTACTTCTTTTACGGATAAAAGTGAAATTATTGAGCGAATCGGTGATGCGGAAGCGATATTGACAAATAAAACACCGATCGATGAGGAGATTTTGGCAGCCGTTCCTCAATTGAAATACATTGGAGTCATCGCGACTGGCTACAATGTGGTGGATATTGTAGCATCTGAAAAGCGGAATATACCAGTAACGAATATTCCAGCTTATGGAACGGATGCGGTGGCGCAATTTACTTTTGCCCTTTTACTAGAGATTGCCAACCAAGTAGGTGTCCATAATGCTTCTGTACATCAGGGAGAATGGCAAGAGAGTGTTGACTTCACGTATCAGAAAACGCCTTTGATGGAGCTTCAGGGCAAGACAATGGGACTAGTAGGTTATGGGGAAATTGCGCAGGCGACAGCGGTAATTGCTCATGCGTTTAATATGAAGGTCATCTATTGGAATCACCGTCCAAAAGAAGCTCAGGCTGAATGGGCGCAGCAGGTTTCTATGGAGGAGCTTTATCAGCAGTCAGACATCATCAGTCTTCACGTACCTCAAACGGCAGAGACTCAAGAAATGATTAACCAAGAAAGTATCGCGAAGATGAAGGATGGCGTTATTTTGTTGAACACAGCTCGCGGCGGACTATTAGACGAAGCAGCGGTTGCTGAGGCCTTAAATGAAGGAAAAATATTTGCGGCAGGTGTTGATGTGGTCTCAAGCGAGCCGATGAAGAAGGGCAACCCATTACTGACCGCTAAGAACTGTTTCATCACTCCGCATATTGCGTGGCGACCACTAGAAACGCGAGAACGCCTGATGGCTATTGCGGTGGATAATTTTGCTGCTTTTCTAGCTGGGAAAGAGAAAAATGTGGTAAATAAAAGAGCATGACGGATAAAGTCATGCTTTGTTTCTTCTATTTAAATAGTTGATCTATTTTGTCGTAGTCTTCCGTGGATAATCGGATATCGACCGCTTTGGCATTTGCCTCTACTTGTTCTGGACGTTTTGCACCAGGGATGACGACATCGATTTGTGGGTGCTTCATATACCAAGCAAGAACCAATTGTGCCACAGTCGCATCGTAGGCTTTAGCGATTGGTTTTAATTGATCTACTTTTTCGATGACTTCAGTGAAGCGTTCGCCATTGAAGTCAGGTCGTTTGCTTCTTGGGTCGGATTCCTCAAAACGATCTTCTTTTTGATATTTTCCAGTCAATAAGCCGGAAGCTAGAGGAAAGTATGGAACAAAGCTGATTCTCTTTTTTTTCAGATAAGGGAAAAGCTCTCCCTCAAGTTCACGATGAATCAAGCTATAGCGTTCCTCAACAATATCGACATAACCGTCTTGGTTGGCTTCTTTTAATTGTTCTAATGAGAAGTTTGAAACACCAATCGCACGGATTTTTCCTTCTTCTTTCAGCTGATGCAGCGCAGCGACGGCTTCATTTTTTGGTGTTGCTTCATCTGGAAAATGAATGTAAAAAATATCGATATAAGTTGTTTGTAATCTTTGGAGAGCTTCTTCTACAGATTTTCGCAGAAATTCTGGTGAGTTGTTGAATTGATAATTATTCTCTGGATCATGTGCGGCTTTTGTCGCAATAATAATGCGTGAGCGGTCAAATTCTGGCTCCTGTAAGACTTCACCAATCAGTTCTTCTGAACGACCATAGCCATAAGCAAAAGCCGTATCTAAGACTGTAATTCCATTATTAATGGCTGTTCGGATCACATCTTTTCCAGTTTCGTCGTTTAAGTTTGGATGAATATTGTGTCCGCCGACAGCATTTGTTCCTAGACCTAAATCGCTTGCATAAACGCGTGATTTTCCAATTCGTACATCTGACATATCGCATTCGCTCCTTTTACTTACCGTTAGAGAATTTCAACGGCGTTTCTTCTTCAAGTTTAAGATAAAGTTTTAAAAAAAGCGATTAATCTATTTTAATTCCTGCCAAGCTTGATAGTAGCGTATATTTTTCAGTCTAATAACTATCATGGGAAAAGCGGGAACTTCTTTTTTATCACCGGAAATTACTTGACTTTCAAGTCTTTTTTTAGTAGCTTAAGAAGAGATAAAAACATCAATGAAACATCTAAGAAGGAACTAGTAAATTACGAAAAAGCGTACAGAAAAAATTGCCTTGGCTGAAAGCAATTTCGTGAAAAGTAATTGAAAGACAGTCTGGAGATGAGCGCGTGCAAAGCCGCTCCGTTACGCAAGCGTTAATTGCTCGAGAAAAAGAGTGAAGCTCTTTTTAAAAATAGGTGGTACCGCGATATTTTCGCCCTTGTTCATTCGAGCAAGGGTTTTTTTTGTCAGTTGTCAGTTCCGCTTTTCGCAGTGTAAAAGATCGATATATGTTCACTATTTTAAATGGAATGATTGATCGTGTTGTTTAGCGGAATGATATGCGTACGAAGATAGGTTCATTTTTCCGCTTTTTGGAAAAATGATTTCCACGATGCTGAGCTAGCTGCCGATCATATGCTTAATATCAAATGGAGAATAATTTGTAGAACAGTCTTATTAACTAATTAAATACATTAATATGAAAAAGGATTTCAGTTCCTCTTTTCCCAGTAATTATAGTTAGAAAAGAGGATAAAGATTTAACAAAGAATAAGTTGAGGAAGTCTAGAGGAATGTCATACGGCTTGAAAATCGAACTTATTTTTCTGGCAAGAAAAATAAATACATTAATATGAAAAAGGATTTCAGTTCCTCTTTTCCCAGTAATTATAGTTAGGAAAGAGAATGAAGATTTAACAAAAAATAAGTTGGAAAAGTTTAGAGGAATGTCATACGGCTTGAAAATCGAACTTATTTTTCTGGCAAGAAAAATAAATACATTAATATGAAAAAGGAGATATACCATGAGTTATCAACGACCAAAAGGAACCAATGATATTTTACCGGGAGAAAGTGAAAAATGGCAGTTTGTCGAAGAAACAGCTCGGTTAGTATTTAATGATTACCAATATCAAGAAATTCGGACACCCATTTTTGAACATTACGAAGTGATTTCGCGCAGTGTCGGTGATACGACCGATATCGTTTCTAAGGAAATGTATGATTTCCATGATAAAGGAGATCGTCATGTGACCCTTCGCCCAGAAGGAACGGCACCGATCGTGCGTGCATATGTCGAAAATAAATTGTATGGACCAGAATTCAAGAAGCCTTACAAGGTTTATTACACTGGACCGATGTTCCGTTACGAACGTCCGCAAAAAGGTCGTTTGCGCCAATTCCATCAGATCGGCGTAGAGGCCTTTGGCAGTGAAAACCCAAGCTTGGATGTCGAAGTTATGGCGATGGCGATGGATTTCTTCAAACAATTAGGAATCAATCAATTACGTCTTGTGATCAATACGCTGGGGGATAAGGAAACACGGACAAATTATCGTCAAGCTCTGATCACCTATCTTGAAGCGCATGAAGAAGAGCTGAGCGAAGATTCACGTCGACGTTTGCATGAGAATCCACTGCGTGTGTTGGATAGTAAGGATCGCAAGGATCAGCCAATCGTGTCCGATGCACCAAGTATTTTGGATTATTTGAGTGATTACGCGAAGGAATATTTCGAAGGGGTTACGAAAACCTTGGAGTACCTAAATATTTCCTACGAAATCGATCACCGAATGGTTCGAGGATTGGATTATTACAATCATACAATCTTTGAAATCATGAGCGATGCTCCTGGAATGGGTGCACAAACAACTATATGCGGCGGTGGACGTTACGATGGTTTGGTAGAAGAGTTGGGCGGACCAGAGACACCTGGAATCGGATTTGCGATGGGAATTGAACGAATTCTATTAACGCTGGAACAAGAAGACGTGATGATTCCAAGCGCAGCAAGTCTGGATGCGTATGTTGTTGGTCTTGGTGAAGCAACAAATATGGAAAGCTTAAAAGTTGTTCAAGCGATTCGCGGTTTTGGTTTTTCTGCTGATCGTGACTTCATGGGACGTAAAGCGAAAGCTCAATTCAAAACGGCAGATAAGGAAGGGGCAAAGCTGGTCCTGACTTTAGGTGAGGATGAGTTGTCCAATGGTGTAATCAACGTGAAGGATTTAGCGACACGGGAAGAAAAGGCGTTTCCTTTAACGGATATCTATGAAGATTTTGCGGCGATCTATGATGAAATGACTATGCCGAAACTTGATTAATCGAAATAAATCTTACCTAATAAGGAAGATTACTTAAATAAATGGAGGAATGAAAAAATGGCTAGACGTACAGTCTATTGTGGACGAGTGTCCGAGGAGTATATGGATCAAAAGGTAACATTAAAAGGATGGGTACAAAAACGTCGTGATTTAGGCGGGTTGATTTTTATTGATCTGCGTGACCGTGAAGGTATTGTGCAGGTGGTCTTCAACCCAGAAGAATCAAAATCCGCTTGGGAAATTGCGGATCAATGCCGTAGTGAATATGTAGTTGAAATCACTGGTACAGTCATTCGTCGGGATGCTGGTGCGGTGAACAAAAAAATGGCAACCGGTGATTTTGAAGTCAAAGGTGAAGAAATTGTCATCCTAAATAGTGCCAAAACACCACCATTTTCAATTGAAGATGAACAAAATATCAGTGATGAAGTGCGTTTGAAATATCGTTATATGGATTTACGTCGTCCGAAGATGACACAAAACTTGATGATGCGCCATCGTTTGACGCAATCAGTTCGTCGTTTCTTGGATGATAATGACTTCTTAGATATTGAAACGCCATACTTGGCTAAATCTACGCCAGAAGGTGCTCGTGACTACTTGGTTCCTTCACGTGTTCATCCGGGGCATTTTTATGCATTGCCGCAATCACCGCAAATTTTGAAGCAATTATTGATGACTGCTGGCTTTGATCGCTATTATCAAATCGTGCGTTGTTTCCGTGATGAAGATTTACGCGGGGATCGTCAGCCAGAATTTACCCAGATCGATATTGAAACAAGCTTTTTATCAGCAGAAGAAATCCAAGATTATACTGAAGCGATGATCGCGCAAGTCATGAAAGATGTGCGTGGTGTTGAAGTGACATTGCCATTCCCACGAATCACTTGGGATGAGGCGATGGAACGCTATGGTTCTGATAAACCAGACACTCGTTTTGATATGGAATTGATTGATGTGACCGATATCGCTTCTGCCACAGATTTCAAAGTCTTCCGTATGGCTTCAGATAATGGCGGTGTCGTTAAAGCGTTAAATGCAAAAGGCGCAGCGGATAAATACTCTCGTAAAGAATTGGATCGCTTAGGTCAATTCGTTGGTCAATTCGGCGCTAAAGGCTTGGCTTGGATCAAGGTGGATGAGAACGGCGAATTAACTGGGCCGATCGCGAAATTCATGGGCGGTGTCAGTGATGAGTTGAAGAAAGCAACAAATGCCGAAGCAGGCGATGTCTTGATGTTTGCGGCTGATCAATTCTTAACAGCCGTAACAGCTTTAGGTGCGGTTCGTTCGAAAGTTGGGAAAGAATTAGGCTTGATCGATGAAGACCGTTTCGATTATCTATGGGTAGTGGATTGGCCACAATTTGAGTTTGATCAAGAATTAGGTCGCTACGTTTCTGCTCACCATCCATTCACGATGCCGATGGAAAAAGATATCGAAAACTTGAAGGATCATCCAGAGAAGGTCTATGCGCAAGCCTATGATATCGTTTTAAACGGCTATGAATTAGGTGGCGGCTCACTACGTATTAATACCCGTGAACTGCAAGAGCAAGTCTTTGAAACATTAGGTTTCACACGAGAAAGTGCCAATGAACAATTCGGTTTCTTATTGGAAGCATTAGATTATGGCTTCCCTCCAATTGGTGGGATCGCACTTGGCTTGGATCGCTTTGCGATGCTGTTAGCAAATGAAGACAACATTCGTGAAGTCATTGCCTTTCCTAAGAATGGGAAAGCAGCAGAACCAATGACTGATGCACCAAGCACAGTGTCACCATTACAGCTTTACGAATTGAGTATCGATGTCACGAAAATCGAAGAGTAAAGTAGCAGGCATTAATTTGCTGTTTTTCTAAAGTTTTTACATGAACTCTAAGAATATACTAAGAGAAGCGCCTACCTCCATGGTAGGTGCTTTCTTTTTTTCATGAAAATACGTATAATGTGAGTGAAATTTTGAAATGAGGCGGACAGGACATGATGAAAAAGAAGATAGAGGAGTGGCCCCATCACGATTATGCCACCCGATTATCTGTCGCAGTTGTTTATGCATTTTTAGCGGCGATTGCCGTAAACTTTTTTTACCAGCCAGGACATATCTATTCCAGTGGAGCCACCGGCTTTGCACAAATTTTAACAACGTTATCGGATCGGGTTGTCGGTTTTACCGTGCCTGTATCGATCACCTTATTTTTGATCAATGTGCCCTTATTTTTCTTGGCATGGTTCAAGATTGGTCATAAGTTTACGATTTTTACCTTCATTACTGTTTTTTTAACATCGTTCTTCATTCATATTATTCCCCAGACAACATTGACGAAGGACCCAATTATCTGTGCGATTTTTGGCGGAGCAATTATGGGTGTTGGGATTGGATTTGCTTTGAAGAATGGTCTATCTTCTGGCGGCTTAGACATTTTGAGCATCGTGATTCGTAAGCGAACAGGGTCTTCGGTTGGATCAATCTCCATCATTTTCAATGTGATGATCATGCTGATGGCGGGAATTCTATTCAGCTGGCAATACATGTTTTATTCTGCTTTAGCTATTTTTATGAGTGGTAAGTTGACCGATGCGCTCTATACGAAGCAGCGGAAGATGCAGGTGATGATCGTTACCAAATGTCCAGAACGTGTGATTAATTCAATCCAGGATCATATGCGTCGTGGAATAACTATCATTAATGAAGCAGAAGGTGCGTATAAGCATGATAAGCAAACCGTTCTGTTTACTGTAGTTACCCGCTTTGAGTTGCCATTACTAGAATCAATCATGCGGGAAAATGATCCCGATGCGTTCGTTAGTATTTCGGAAAACGTACGGATTATGGGGCGCTTTTACGAAGAATCAATGGATTAAAGATTAAGTGTCGCGTTTTGACAAATAGGACTGATAGAATAATTATGAACATCTAAGGTAGAAGAAAAGTCTACTTTAGATGTTTTTTAGAAAAAGGATTTTTTTAATGAGAGCTAGTTGTCAGTTCTATTTTTAATGGCTACGTATATGAAAATACTCCAACTAAATAAAAGGAATTAAGCCATTCTGATCGAATTATTTTAATAAAAAAACTTAAATATTTAGGAAATACTTTTTTTATGGAGAAATTGTTGCAGTTTACGAAAAATATCCGTATAGTTAATTTGATATTCTATAGTAAAGTTGGAAAGTAAACTTATGGGAAAAAGATTAAAGCATAGTCGCTATATTACTGGGTTTGACGGAATTCGCTCGTTAGCGGTAATCGGCGTAATTTTATATCATTTATTGCCTACGCAAATGCGGGGTGGATACTTAGGGGTTCCTGTTTTTTTTGTGGTCTCAGGTTATTTGATCACGGATTTGCTGCTGCAGGAATGGAAGCAAACTGGTCGTATTGAGATCAAGCAATTTTATTATCGGCGTATGAAGCGTCTATACCCGGCGCTAGTCACGATGCTTGTGGGTGCTTCAGCGTACATAACGTTGTTTCAACGGAATCTTTTGAATAACTTGCGGGGCAATGTTATTAGCAGTTTGTTCTACGTGAACAACTGGTGGCAGATCAATCACGGAATGTCTTATTTTGATCGATTTTCTGGTGAATCGCCCTTTACGCATATTTGGTCGTTGGCAGTTGAAACACAGAATTATATTTTTTGGCCCATCATCTTTGTTTTATTGATGAAGTTGGTGAAGAACAAGGGAAAAGTTTTCCTTGGGATTGTCGCGGCCGCTTTGGTCTCCGCAATTTTAATGGCTGTGCTGTATGTGCCGGGACAAGATCCTACACGGGTTTATTATGGAACGGACACGCGCTTGTTTTCTATCTTGCTAGGAGGTGCGTTGGCTTTTATTTGGCCAAGTACGCGCTTGAAGCCGCAGATTCCGTCACAGGCTAAGCGAATACTGAATGGAATTGGGTTAGGCTCGTTGTTGCTCCTTGTTCTGGCATTCCTATTTATGCGGGATGATTTATCCTTTATCTATTATGGCGGTATGTTTTTAGTCAGTTTAGTGAGCGTCATATTAGTTGCTATCACTGCCCATCCAGGTGCTAGCTGGAACCGTTGGTTGACGAATCCGGTCTTTGACTGGATCGGTAAACGGAGTTATGGGATCTATTTGTATCAATATCCAGTAATGATTTTCTATGAAGCAAAGGTTAATGTAGCGAATCATACCTTTCTTCATACGATTATGGAAGTCATTCTAATTCTTTTTGTTACTGAACTTTCTTATCGATATATTGAAAATCCGCTGCGCCGGTTCAATTACCGTAAGACGTTTGCCTCACTAAAACAATCTTTTTGGGCACCAATCAAAAGTCGCAGGAAAATCGGATTTATCTTTTCTAGCTTAATCACTGTAATCGCAGTGATTGGTGTGATTATCGCGCCAACCAATAAAGTTGATGCCAATCAACAAGCGTTACAAAAGCAAATCGAACAAAATAAGCAGGCTTCCAAGAAAACAGACGGGGAGACGGTCGCAAGCGATTCTAATGGAGCTGCAGAATCTACAGATAGTTCTGAAGCACCAACCAGTTTAGCGGATAAATATAATCTAAGTAATCGTGAGATAACGAAGGCAAAAAATCTGAAAGTGACGGCTTTTGGGGATTCTGTTCTATTAGCAGGCTCCAAAGGACTAACAGAGATATTTCCTAAAATGGTTGTTGATGGTGAAGTCGGACGGCAATTGAAGGATAGTCCGCCACTGTTGAAAGCCTTGAAGGATAAGGGCGAGCTAAATGATACGATTCTCTTGAGTTTAGGAACAAATGGACCTTTCAATCTCGATGACTTTGCTCAAATCATGAATGTTCTAGGGGACAAGCATCAAGTCTTTATCATCAATACTCATGTGCCGACGCGTCGTTGGCAGAATGATGTGAATGCAAATCTAGAGGCCGCTGCCAAGGATTATAAGAATGTTCACTTGATTGACTGGTATAATTTCAGTAAGGATCATCAAGATTGGTTCTATGATGACCAGGTCCATCCGAATGATGTTGGATCGATCCATTACTGCCAATTGATCGCCAAGGAAATACTAAAAGGCGAATAAACTGAAAAAGACAAAAAACGTTTTGTGAATCACTCACAAAACGTTTTTTGCTTGATGCTCCCGCAAGTACTTTTCTTTTTGCCTGCGGGGTAATTTTTTAAAAGCTGATTCAGCTTTAGTGGCCTCACTGCGGGTTTCGAAGCGTTCGGCGTGAATCATCTTAACTGGTCGGCGACTCTGAGGATGGGTATATTTTGCACCAGTCCCTGTATTATGCTCTAACAGGCGTCGGGACAGGTCTGTTGTATAACCGCCGTAAAAGCTTTGGTCATTGCAAAGTAACACATAAAAAAATTGATCAGTTGCCATAAAGCATCTCCTGTAAGTCGGCAGAGTAGCTGCCCGTTTGGTCATAGGTATATAATGGTGGAAGAAAACGCAGACCTTCGTTTTTGCCGTCTTTGATTCCTTCGATTAGTAGAATATTGGCTTCTTTTTCTGGTTTTGGGTAAACGAATTGGATTCGCTTCGGCGCGATCCGGTGTGCACGAAGACAGTCCATGATTTCTAAAAAACGATCCGGTCGATGTACCATTGCGAAACGGCCATTCATTTTTAGTAATTTCGCAGTGACACTGACGACATCCTCTAAAGTCGCGTGAATCTCATGACGAGCAATCGCTAAATGCGGGTTAGGATTTTTTTGACTTGTTGGCAATTCCTTGAAATAGGGCGGATTGCAGACGACTAAATCAGCAGAATCGGCTTTAAAAACGTCAAATGTCTTTTTTAAGTCCAGCTCGTGCATCGTCATTTGGTTTTCCAGCTGATTTAAAAGAATACTGCGTTTGCCCATGTCAGCAAGACGAGGTTGAAGCTCAATCTGGTCAATCATGGCAGTGGTTTTTCGACTTAAAAAAAGTCCAATCGCGCCATTTCCTGCACAAAGATCAATGATTTTTCCGCGTTTTGGCACACGAGCAAAGTTCGCTAATAGAACGGCATCAATGGAAAATGAGAAAACCTCCGAGCTTTGGATGATTTGGATATCTTCAGCATAAAGCTGGTCGATTCGTTCGCCATTTCTTAACAATTTCATTTGCCCCCTTAAAAAAATCATACCGTTGTATTATACTACGTTTAGTTAGTTAACTGAAAGGAAGAAATCATGTTTTTTAAATTTATTCGCGTCATAGCTCGAACGATCTTGGCGGTCGTCAACGGCAATGCTCACTACCAAAATCAAGACAAATTACCAGAGGGAAATTACATTCTTGTGGCGCCGCACCGAACCTGGTGGGACCCTGTTTATATGGCTCTGGGCGCATCGCCTAAACAGTTTAGTTTTCTGGCAAAGGCCGAGCTGTTCAAGAATCCGATTTTGCGATTCATTCTGGTGCATTTAAATGCCTTCCCTGTTGATCGCGACAAACCAGGACCAAGTGTGGTGAAGCGACCAGTCAAAATGCTGAAGGACTCGGATAAGAGCTTGATCATGTTTCCAAGTGGAACCCGTCATTCTTCTGAGCTGAAAGGCGGAATGGCGTTAATTTCTCGTTTATCGAAAAAGCCGATCGTCCCTTCTGTTTATCAGGGACCTACAAAATTCTCTCAACTGTTTAAACGGACCCCCGTCATTATTCGTTTTGGTGATCCGATTGATCTTTCTGACATCAAGAAAATGGATAAAGCTGGATTGGCCGAGGTTGAACGTCGTGTTCAAGGAGCCTTTGATCAGCTGGATCAGGAGATTGATCCGAATTTCAAATATGTTGCCAAAGAAAAAAACGCCGAGTAGTTACAGATTATCGACAAAGTAAGGTTCCAAGCTCAATTTTCGAGCTTGGAACCTATTTTTGTTGGCTTGATTTCAAATTTTGAAAAAAACGCATGGATCTTTCTTTATCTTATAAAAGTTGAGAAATAAACCGTTCCTGTAGCAACATCCACTTGCTTTGCGGAAAAAAATGGCGAATCGTGTTATACTTTTGGGAAGGACTTAATTAGGAAAAGGGTGGATCAATGAAAGTTTTGCATACTGCGGACTGGCATATCGGGAAAAAGCTGCACGGCTATGACTTGTTGCCAGATCAAGCATATATTCTTGATCAAATACTAAAAATCGCAAAAGAAGAGGCCGTAGAGGCCATCGTAATCGCGGGGGATTTATATGATCGTTCTGTTCCTTCTGAGGCGAGTGTTCGGTTATTAAATCAAACAATCGCTGATTGGAATTTAACGCAGCAGTTCCCATTACTGGCGATTTCGGGCAATCATGATAGTGCGACTCGCTTAGCAACAGGGACACCATGGTTCAATCAAGCACAGTTTCATTTGCATACTCGCTTAGAAGAAGTTTTTACTCCGGTGGAAATGGGAAATAGCCAATTTTATCTATTGCCTTATTTTGAACCGGTGGACGCGCGCATCTACTTTGAAGATTCGGAGCTTCGTACGATTCAACAGGCAATGCCGAAAGTAATCGAAAAAATGCAGGAAAGCTTTGATCGGGATAAAAAACACATTTTAGTCAGTCATTTTTTTGTTGCTGGCAGCAGCAAAACAGACTCTGAAACGAAGATCGAAGTTGGCGGACTTGATGGGATCAATGGAAAGTTACTCGAATGTTTTGATTACGTCGCGTTGGGCCATCTCCATGGGAAGGACGCGCTAAAAATGGCGAATGCTCGCTACAGCGGCTCGCCTTTGAAATACTCATTGTCGGAAAAGGATCAAACAAAAGGTGTTTGGATCGTTGATACAGATACTATGGACTTTTCCTTCCGGACATTGACACCGCTTCATGAAATCCAAGAGCTGCAGGCTAGTTTTGCTGAATTATTAGACCCAGCTTTTTACACCACGATTAATCGGGAGGACTATTTGTCGATTCTATTAGAGGATCGAGCGGTGATTCCCAATTTAATGAACCAACTGCGCCAGGTCTATCCTCGGATCATTCAGGTAGAACGTGCGAATGGCTTTGAAACAGCTGTTGAGAAGCGTCTGAAAAAGGAAAATATTAAAGAGAAATCTCCAGTTAATCTAACAAAGGATTTCTTTACAGAAGTTTCTCAGAACGAAATGACAGCTAAACAAAAAAAATGGATTGAAGAAGGCTTACACACGATCCTGAAAAAAGGAGGCGAGGAGTAATGCTTCCAAAGAAAATCATTATGGAAAACTTTGGTCCGTTTGTTCACGAAGAAGTCGATTTTGACGAAATGACAGAGGCGCCATTATTTTTGATCAGCGGGAAAACCGGTGCTGGTAAGACCACAATTTTTGACGCGATCACCTTTGCTTTATATGGCGATGCATCTGGCGGTGTTCGTTCATCAAACGAGATTCGTTCCTCCTTTGCTGAGCCAACTGAAGAAACTCGGGTGCAGTTCATTTTCGAGCACCAAGGAAGAAAGTATTCTATTGAACGTTGGCCGAAGCAGACCTTAGCCAAGAAAAACGGCAAAGGCGAGACGACCAAAAATCAAAAGGTTCAATTGAGTATTTTTAATGATAAGGGTCAAGAGGCTGAGGCCTATACCAAGGTGGATGCAGTGAACGAAGTCATCTATCAGATTTTAAATCTGCAAAAGGATCAATTTCGCCAAATCGTGATGCTGCCTCAGGGAGAGTTTCGAATGTTCCTCAATGCGAATAGTACTGAGAAGGAAACCGTCCTGCGGAGTTTGTTCGGCACTAGTTTCTATCGCCAATTCACAGAAAATTTGAAGCTTCAAAAGTGTGAGCTAGAGAAATCAGTCAGTGAAATGACTACTCGTATTGATCAATTATTTCAACAAGTCCTTGCTGAAAAAGGTGTGACTTATGAGGAGTCGCTAAATCTTGCTCGTGAGTATTTACTATTGGAAGAACAAGAGCTTTTGAAAAGTCAGACGGAGTTAGCGGAAAAACAGGCTAAACAAAAGGCCCTTCAACAGCAGCTTCAAAGAGCAAAGGAGCTTTCTGAAAGCTTCCGGCAGGAACAGGAAACTCGTCAACAGCTTCAAAAAATCGAAGCAGATTTGCCACATCAGGAAGAAAAGAAGAAACAATTGGTACATGGGAGAGAACTTGAGAAAATTCGTCCAACCTATGATCGCATCCAAGAGTTGGTAAAGCAGCAGATTCAGCAGACCGATGAAGCAACTGAGAATCAGCAACGTGCAGCTGAGCTAGAGCAGCAATATAGTGAGTGCCAAAAACAAACGACTGATTTTGAGCAGCAAAGTGCCGAGTGGCAAACCAAAGAGCAGCAGCTGCAAAGCTTGAACGCTTTATTGCCTTTGGTCAAGCAAAAAGAGCAGCTGATGAAACAAAAAACGGAACTGACAGATAAACAGGCGAAACAGCAGGAGCACTTAACAGAAATTATTCAACAAATAAAGGTTCACGAAGAAAAAATCAAACTGCTGGAGACCAAACAAAATACGGAAAAAATGTGGCAGGATCGTCGTTATGAGGAGCTACAGTTTCAACAGACGGTGACTCACTTGCAGCAATCAGCCAAAGATATTTTCGATCAACAGGAGGAAGAAGAGGACCAGCAGATCAAGCTGGCTCAATTGGTTGAAAAAGCCAGTCGTACAAGCAATCAATTAACAAGTGAAGTGGCAGATTATAAGAAGTTGAAAAGTCAGTGGGCTTCTGCGGAAATTGCCCGATTAAGTATGGATTTGCTTCCGGGAGAACCTTGTCCTGTTTGCGGTTCAAAGGAGCATCCGAATCCAGCCCAGCACGCTGAGTTGACCACTGATAATTTGGGACAATTACAGGTGGCGCTAGAAACTCAGGAAGCGCGAATTAAGCAGTTAGAGTTGATTCGGGAACAGGCAGAGGCTCAGTATGAGGTTGGAATAAAAACCTTTGATCAATTACAGGAGGATCGGTCGGCGGCGCAAAAGGCGCAAGAAGAGCAAATCAATACTCTTCAGGCCACTTTTGCCGATTATTACCAGCTGGAAGTTGAAGCCGATTTATCGGAGCTTGTGATATTTCTTAGGGAGCGTCAAAAAGAAACGGATGAACGTTTAGCTGAGATTAACGAATCGAAACAAACCTTGCTTGACCTGAAGGCAGAGATTGATAATAATCAAGCTAAAAAACTTGAGAGCGAGACTAGCTTAAATGTTGTGAAAGGTGAACTGCAAACCTTAGAGGGCAGATTGTCCAGTATTGAGGAGCAAACCAAAGAGTGGCAGTTGCCGACTTTGGAGGCACATATCGTTGAACTGCAGGGCAAGATAGACGAGTATCACACTCACCTGCAGGCACACCAAGCCTTAGTGAAGGAACTTGAGCAGCAGCATATCCGTCTGCAGGAAAATCATAAGCTATTAGCTAAGCAACAGCAAGAGACAGGGGAGAACCTAGAAAAATTTCAAACGTCACTGCAACAGCAATTGGTAGATGCAAATTTAGCTATTGAACAGTTAGCATCAGCGCCCATTGATCTTTTAAGTTTAGAACAAGAGATTACAGATTTCGATCAACAGCTCTTACTGCTAAAAGATCGCCAATCACGGTTGGCAGAAGTAATCAAGGATCAAGAGAAACCAGAGCTGGATGAGCTGCAAACCTTAGTGACAAGCTGTGAAGCAGAAGTTACTCAATTCCAACAGCAGCATTATGCCAAAGAAAGTCAGCTACAGCAACAACGCACGTTGATTGAAACTATTGAAGATCTACAGGCGCAAAGCAAGGAGCAATTGGACGAATTAAGCCAAATGATGCAGCTTTATCAAACGATGAACGGAGATAATCCGCAAAAAATCAGCTTAGAGCGGTATGTCCTGCAATGGTATTTGGCCGAGGTTCTGCAATGTGCCAATCAGCAGCTGAATCAGCTAACCAAGGGGCGCTATCGTTTTGAGTTGAAGCAGGAAACCGGTCGATCGAAAGGAAATACTGGGCTTGAGATCAATGTTTATGATGACAATGCCGGCGCAACGCGTAGCTCTCATACCTTATCTGGCGGCGAAAGCTTTATCGCAGCGTTATCCTTGGCTTTGGGACTTGCGGAAGTGATCCAGAGTCAGGCTGGCGGCGTTGCGATTGAAGCCTTGTTCATTGATGAAGGCTTTGGATCATTGGATGAAGAAGCGTTGGAGATGGCTATGGAAGCCTTGGAAAGCATTGAAAATGCGGGACGGATGATCGGCATTATCAGTCACGTACGAGAATTGAAAGAACGTATCCCACAACAAATTATTGTGGAAACTAGCGGAACGGGACGCAGCAGTATTCGTTACCAGCTAGAAGGATGGAGTGAAACGTAAATGAGATGGAGTATTCCAGAAAAAGTGATCGAACGCGGCAGAACGTATTTAAAAGAGGGGCGGGTCTTATCCGTTGAGGCAGATCCGGCTCGTCGTGTTTGGCATGGTGAAGTATTAGGCAGTGAACTTTATCTGGTTGATTTAGATGGCAGTGGAAAAGAAAATGATATTTGTGCCTGCCCGTATTGGGAAGAGCATGGTTATTGCAAACATACAGTAGCGGTTGAATTATATTTACGGGAAAAAGGTCTTTCGCGGGTAATCAAGCCAGAGACTGTCTTGCCGAAAAAAATGGAGAGCAGTATTTCTTTTGCTGATTTGTTAAATCAAGGCTTTTCAAGATTGGAAAAGGAAGCAGAGCCCTTGCAGTCCTTATTTGTTGAATTTGTGGTGGAGGCCGTTCCAACGAATCCTTATCACCCAGAATTGGATGTTTTGGCGGTGTCGCTGCGTATCGGCAGTCATTTGAACAAACGCAGCTATATCGTGAAGAACTTATATGACTTTTTACACGCATATCAGACCGATTCAGCCTATACCGTAAACAAACAATATAAATTCCAGATCGAGGCGGGTGCCTTTGATCCAAAATGTCGAGATTTGATTGAAGATTTAGTGGGAGTCAGTGAAACATATCAATTATTAGGGAAAGCTGGTCTACAGGTCAAAGGTAAACTAGACAAGCGTTATCTTTTATTGCCGGTTCATCGGATTCAAGAATTATTGGAAGCGATGGAAAAGACTGGAAATTTAAGTATTAAACTAGGTGAAAAAACCTATTCTGAAGTGCATGAGGGACAAGAGCTACCACTTTCATTCACTTTGGAAAAACGTGGAGAAAATGATTTTGGTCTAACCATCGAGGATGGCTTCACCAATTATTATAGTAATTATTTCTTAGGCTTCGTTGAAAATTCCTATTATTTGATGACTCATGAGCAGCAGGAAACCTACATTACGCTGAAGCAGCTGATGAAGCGGCTGAAAGAACCGGTTATCGCATATGAGCAACGACAACTTTCGCAATTATTTACAGACGTTTTTCCATATTTACGGAAAATTGGTCGAGTAATTGTTACCGATGATGTGGCAGAGATCATGAAGGAGGAACCGTTGCGTGCGGTCGTCATCTTTCGAAAGATCAAAGGAATGATAAAGGCGGAAGCTGAGTTTCATTATGGCAATGCTTATTTCTCTACTAATGAGGCGCATCAGCCCAAGCTGCCTAATAATGTCGAGATTTTAAGAGATCGTAAAAAGGAAAAACAAATCTTGGATCTCTTTACTACGTACCGGTATCAAAAAATCGATACGGGCTTTGAAAAGAAATTACCGATTAAAGACAATCTTTATTACTTCTTTAAAGTCGAAGTGGAAGAGTTTAGACGATATGCTGAAGTGCGTATGGGCAAGAAGCTGCGTCAGCTCTTCTTAGACGGTGAAGAATTCCAACCAACAATCGAGGTTGATCAGGAAGGATCATGGCTCGATATCAAGTTTGATGTGACGGGAATCAATGATAATGAAATTGACCAGGTCTTGAACAGTTTGCTGCGGAAGGATCGCTTTTACACGTTGGATAATGGCGAGGTGCTCTCCTTTGATTCAGAGGCCTTCCAGCAAACCAGTGAAATGATCGGTCAGCTGCGGGAAAGAATTAGCGCGAAGGATGGATTGATCCGCTTGCCGAAGAGCCAAGGGATTATGCTAGAACAGCGGTTGAAGGATAATCCGCAGGCACAGTTCAGCGAAAGCTTTACTGCGATGGTGCAGGATTTGACTCATCCAGAGGATTATCAAGTGGCTTTGCCAGAGAATCTTAATGCCACATTGCGGCCTTATCAAGAGTCAGGTTTTCGCTGGTTGAAAATGCTGAGCGATTATGGCTTTGGCGGAATTTTAGCTGATGAAATGGGTCTTGGGAAAACGATTCAGGTAATCACTTTCTTATTGGCGGAAAAAGCACAGCAACCAATCAAAGTGGTAATTGTCACGCCAGCGAGTCTGGTCTATAACTGGCAGGCGGAAATCAAGAAGTTTGCGCCAAGTTTAAGTTCATCAGTTATTTCAGGCAATCGTAGCGAACGGGAGCAGTTGCTTGAAGAGGCTGAAGAGATTGTTATTACGTCTTATGCAAGTCTGCGTCAGGATATTGATCTCCATGAAAAGATGGGTTATCAATACATGATTCTTGATGAAGCCCAGATGGTGAAAAACGCCTCGACGAAAACTTCCAGCGCTTTGCGAAACTTATCGATTCCGCATCGCTTCGCGTTGAGTGGTACGCCAATCGAGAACAATCTGGAAGAGCTGTGGTCATTATTCCAAACGATCATGCCAGGATTCTTCCCACCGATCGGACGTTTCCGTCAAATGGCTGTTCCAGAAATTGCTAAGATGATTCAACCGTTTGTTCTGAGACGCGATAAAGATACCGTCTTGCAGGAATTGCCTGAGCGGATCGAATCAAATGTCTTGAGCAGTTTGACGGAAGAGCAGAAGACGGTCTATCTTGCTTATTTAAAACGAATGAAGCAAGAGGTCGACCAAATGGATTCAGCGACATTCCGAAAACAGCGTGTAAGTATCTTAGCTGGTTTAACTCGCTTGCGTCAGATCTGTGATGATCCTCGTTTGTTTATGGAAGGGTATGAAGGAGGATCTGGTAAGCTGGATCAAGTGAAAGATCTGATTCAAGCAGCGAAAGAAAATGGGCGACGAGTATTATTGTTCTCGCAGTTTACTAGCATGCTGTCAATCATTGAAGAAGAGTTCGCGGAAGAAGGAATTACTAGCTTCTACTTGCGAGGCAGCACTAAAGTTTCTGATCGCCTAAAAATGGTGGATGCCTTCAATGCAGGAGAAAAAGATGTCTTCTTGATTTCGCTAAAAGCTGGAGGAACCGGTCTGAACCTGACTGGGGCGGATACAGTTATTCTCTACGATCTATGGTGGAATCCGGCAGTCGAAGAACAGGCGGCAGGACGTGCTCACCGGATTGGTCAGAAGAAGGTCGTCGAGGTATGGCGCATGATCGCTGAAGGAACGATCGAGGAACGAATGAATCAACTGCAGCAAGAAAAACGCGAGCTGTTCCAGAAAGTCATCCAAGGCAATGAAGAACAAACCAATAAACTTACAGAAGAGGATATTCGCATGATTTTAAGTTTAGGCGAATAGAAATAGAAAAAGAAAAGTATGCCACGTTCAATGCGGCATACTTTTTTGGTTCGTCAGAAGAGATTTCAAATCCTCAAAGTTCTTGATTTCTTTTTCAAAAATAGCGCTTTGACCTTCTGGTATTTTACGATTTTGGTGATTGAACCACCAAACGGACCAGCCAGCGGCCTTAGCGCCTATGACATCATTTTCAAAGCTATCACCAATATATAAAAGTGATTCAGGTGCCAAATTCAATCGTGTTTCCATCAAAGAAAAAATTTTTGGTTCTGGTTTTTGAATACCAACCGCATCTGAAATAATCATTTTTTCAGGCGCGATCCAACGAGCTAATTGCAGCGCGCTAATTTTCTCTTTCTGTCGCAATACCGGTCCATTTGTGATCAGACCTAAAGGAACATCCTGTTGATTCAAGAAGGTTAATGAATCACTGATTTCAGATGGTAATGTGATTGTTTTTAATGTGTGATCGTAGGCCGCTTGGAATGTCTCCAATTCAGATTTACTTGGAACAAAATCAAAATCAGCTAGTGCCAGACGAATTCGCTCATAACGCATTTTTGCTAAAGACCATTCTCCTGTGATCGACTTCATATAGTGGAGGTCACTATAATAGCGGAAACGAATAAACAAAGCGTTCATCTTACTTTCTGGAAAAGTCGGAAACAAATCGTTGATAGCAGAAGCAAAAGGGGCTTGTTGTTTGTATAAGGTATCATCTAAATCAAATACTATTCCTTGAATCATTTACTCACTCCTAAGGTTTCAATAAACTTATTATAGCAAAAAAATAATTATTTTATTTGGACTGAGCAAAAAAGTGGCGCAAAAATATAATTCTTGTTATGTTATTCGAGTAGCAAAGTAATGAAAAAAACATGAACCGGAATCAATCAAAAATATTCTTCGGGAAAAAAATAATGATTGAGAAGAGAAAGAATAGCTGGAATTTAAGATCTACCAATTTTTGGAAACTCTATAAAATTTTTGATTTTTTTTGAATATTTGAAAGCTGTATCTATTTTTAACGAGTAATCCTGATGGAAAATTTAATACAGATAACTGTCTCAGAGATTAAAATAAAATAACTATAAAATAATAAGCAACATCTATGAATGTATTTTCCATTTTAAAATCATTCTAATAAAGCCTTGATATACAAAAGATTTATGAATATAAATATATTTTTTTATTGAATTGGTTATCAAAATTAAAAAGATAAAAAAATTCATTTTTTTAATTTGATATAATAATTTTGCATAAACTGTATTAGTAATAATACAGTTTTTTTAGCTGTTATAGAACGGGGTCAAATGAGAGCGGCGCCACTAATTTCTCATCTTGACAAATTAAAACTGTCGTGACAGTTGTTATAGTCGAGAATTAAATTAAATAACGTTAATATTTGTAAAAAAAAAGACACCCAACTCTTTTTTTTGTTACCTTTTTTCTGTATAATAGAAACAGATAGTAGGAAACCACTACTATCTGTTACAAAAATTGAGAGTCAAGAAAAGGAGTGATATGCATGTTAACACTATATACTTCCCCTAGTTGTACATCATGTCGGAAAGCACGTGCTTGGCTACAGGAACATGAGATTCCTTATGTTGAACGAAATATCTTTTCTGAGCCATTGAACATTGATGAGTTGAAGGCTATTTTACAAATGACTGAGGATGGAACGGAAGAAATCATTTCGACCCGTTCGAAAGTTTTCCAAAAGTTGAACATGGATTTAGATGAATTGTCCCTAAAAGAATTATTGGATTTAGTTAAAGAAAATCCTGGATTATTACGTCGTCCGATTATGATTGACGAGAAGCGTTTACAAGTTGGTTTTAACGAAGATGAAATTCGTCGTTTCTTGCCTCGTGATGTTCGCCAATATGAATTACGTCAAGCCCAATTGATGGCTGGATTATAGAATAGATACCCCGCGGAAAGTGGGGTATTTTTTTTGTGTATTTATCTGTCTAACGCGTAACGATTAAAATGCTCGCCTTTTTTAGCTTGTAAGTTTCACTACAGACTAATGCGATCTTGAAATCTTATGACCTCATTGTTTATAGGATTTTAATAAAATTCGACGGCTTTCTTTACTTTTAAGCGGAATCAGTTACAATGAACATATAATCTATCTTTAAAGTGAGGTGTGCCAAGATGGAGATGGAACACATCAATGAAAATACGATCCGAGTCATTATTGAAAATGAGGATTTAGCCGAACGTGGAATTACTTTTCTCGATTTGTTAGGAAATCATCGGGAAATCGAATCTTTCTTCTATAGTATTTTAGAGGAAGTCGATATTGAGGATGAGTTCAAAAGTAGTGAGGCGGTTACTTTCCAAGTCCTTCCGAAAAATGACGGATTGGAACTATTTATTAGTAAAAACCTGACGCCAGAAGACATCAACAAAATGAACAATTCAACAGAGTTCGAAGCAAGCGATTTTGATCAATTGATTCGTCAACAAATTTTAGCGAACTCTGAAAGTCTTGAAGAAGACGAAAAAACCAGCCGCTTACGGGTTTTTCAATTGAATAGTTTTGAGGATATGATTGAATTAGCAAGCTATCACTTTTTAGATGAAGCCTGGTGTGATTTATATCTACTGAATGAGAAGTATTATTTGCAGATTTATTTTGACCCTGAGATTTTTGGTGAATTCGGTTTATCAGATGTTATTGCTGAAGTCTTAGAATACGCTCAAAATTCCTCTGTTTCAACAGAAATGTTGGAAGAATACGGAAAACTTTTGATGCAGCGTGATGCGATCGAGATTACTCGTGCTCATTTTAATTAAATAGTTCAAGTACCACTGTTCATTCGAATGGTGGTATTTTTTTTAGCTTGCTGAAATTTGAAAATCTTTCTGTTTCTAATTGCGTATCTTTTTTTGAGGTGAGAAGAATGTTGTTTGCTTACACTAAGGAAAAAGAAATGATCAGTGCAGTTGAAAGCGATAATCAACAGCAGTTTTTTTGTCCAGACTGCGGTGAGGAATTAATTCGTAAAGCAGGAAAAATCAAGATTCCTCACTTTGCACATAGTCAGAATACAGAATGCTATGGGTTAAGTGAAGGGGAAACACCGGAGCATCTGCGATTGAAGCAGCTATTTTATACATGGGGGAATCGTTTTGAAGAAGCCTGGAAAATGGAGCAACCATTACCTGATTTACCGCAACGTCCTGATTTATTACATGAGCACTTAGCAGTAGAAATCCAGTGTTCCTCATTGAAAAGTGTTCGCTTGCAAGAACGGATTGATGGCTATGCTCAAAAAAGCTACCGAGACTGGTGGCTGCTTGGCAAACCGCTATGGCCCAAAGAAAAATTCACACATCTGCAAAAACAATTTTGTTCCTTTGACAAAGACAAAGGACTGCATTTATGGCTAATTGAGGAGCAGGGGATTCGATTGCTTTACCACATTCATGAGATTGACGGCTTCGTGTATTGTGAAGAGCATTGGCCTGCTAACTCAAAACCTTTAAAAGAAATTTTTCATTCATCGGTCAACAAACGACCACCGCAGCTTGTTCCTACTATAGAAAGTGTGAATGAACAGAAAAAAATATTGAGCCTGAAATTGGTTCAAAGCAACCCGCGAATTCGAGGCCTACAACATTTTTTTTATCAGGAACGGAGACATCTTTTGTATTTGCCAGAATGGTTGTATTTTCCTAGTCGCTATTTCTTTTTTTATCAAGAGGATCTTCTAGTATTTCGCTATTTATTCCAAAAAGAAGCGAAAAATGCTTCTTTGATTTTTGAGAAATTTTTGGATTACCGTCAGGAAAATCATAAAGATTGGGCATTTTATCGAATTGATCAGCGTGAGATATTAGAACGACTCTATCTTGAGGCGATCTTTTGTCAAAGAAAGGCTAAAGTTTCACCGGTCTAACTACTTTTAAAAATTACTTTTTTCTAAATTGTGGTACTATTGATGATGATAAATAGTTATTCTATCACTTTTCTAAGTGAAAAAGTATCTTAACCAGTTAGGAGTGTTTTTATGAGTGAAGCAAAACAATTGCCCAAACGCCAAGAAGTTCCTATTGAGCTGACTTGGGACTTAACGAAAATTTTTGCAGATGATGCTGCTTTTGAGGAGAAATTCCAAGCCTTATCAGAGGAGCTAACCGAAGTTGATAAGATTAAGGGAACTTTGGCTCAAGGTGCAACGGAATTTTTAACAGCGATTGAATATGTTTTAGATATTTATCGCAAAGCGGAGGTCATTTATGTATATGCACATCTAAAAAATGATGAAGATACTGCAAATACAACAAATCAAGCATTATATGCACGGGCTTCTAGCTTAATTGCACAGGTTAGTGAAGCAGTCAGCTGGTTTGAGCCAGAAATGCTGGAGCTATCAGACCAAGAAATTTGGGCCTTTTTTGAGAAGGAATCCAAATTAGAGCTGTATCGCCATTTTGTTGAGCAGATCATTTCTGAGAGGGCACACATTTTACCAGCTGAACAAGAGGCGCTGTTAGCTGGTGCTAGTGAGATTTTTGGTAGTTCTGCGGATACATTTTCTATTATGAACAATGCGGATCTGAAATTCCCAGTTGTAAAAAATGACGAGGGTGAAGATGTTCAATTAACACATGGGGTTTATGGTCAATTATTAGAAAGTACGAACCTAAATGTTCGTGAACAAGCATTTAAATCCTTATATTCTGTTTATCATCAATTTCGTAACACCTTTGCTTCAACCTTGAGCACACATGTCAAAGGGCATAACTACAAGGCTAAGGTCCGTGGATACGGCTCTGCTCGTGAAGCGGCTTTGAGCGGAAATCATATTCCAGAAGATGTATATGAAACATTGACTTTGGTGGTTAATCAGTATTTGCCGCTATTGCATCGATATGTTGAATTACGGAAAGAGCTACTAGGATTAGATGAGCTGCATATGTATGATTTATATACACCGCTTTTAGCAGAAGTGCCAGTCAAGTTTAGTTACGAAGAAGCACAGGCAAAGGCACTTGAAGCCTTAAAGCCATTAGGTGAAGAATATCTAGAAGTTGTGAAGAAGGCTTTTGCTGAACGCTGGATCGATGTGGTTGAAAATCAAGGTAAACGCAGTGGTGCGTATTCTTCTGGTGCTTATGATACGCAACCGTATATTCTTTTGAACTGGCATGATCGGCTAGATGAGCTTTATACGTTAGTTCATGAGATGGGGCACAGTGTTCATAGTTATTTCACCCGTCATACGCAGCCTTATGTTTACGGCGATTACTCGATCTTTTTAGCAGAGATTGCTTCAACAACCAACGAAAATCTTTTAACTAGTTATCTATTAGAAACAGAAAAGGATCCAAAAATTCGTGCCTATATCATTAACCATTATTTAGATGGATTTAAGGGAACCATTTTCCGTCAAACACAATTTGCGGAGTTTGAACACTTTATTCATACTGAAGATGCGGCTGGCAATCCATTGACCAGCGAACATCTAAGCAAATTCTATGGTGAATTGAATACGAAATACTATGGACCAATCGTTGTTAACGACGAAGAAATCAAGGATGAATGGTCAAGAATCCCGCATTTCTACTATAATTATTATGTCTATCAGTATGCGACTGGCTTCTCAGCAGCGAGTGCTTTAGCAAAACGTATTGTTGAGGCGGAACCAGATGCGTTAGAGAAATATTTGACCTACTTAAAATCAGGTAGCAGTGATTATCCAATCGAGGTGATGAAAAAAGCCGGTGTTGATATGACCCAGCCAACCTATATCGAAGACGCGATGGAAATCTTTGCTCAACGGCTAGATGAGCTGGAAGAGCTTGTTGAAGTGTTGAAAAATTAATTAATGATGAAGCAGGAGTGGAATGAAGCTCCTGCTTTTTTGACGTTTTATTTGAAGCCGAGAGTTACATAGCAAGATAGCCGACTTAAGAGACTCGCTAGTTATGAAGGAAATTTTGAACGATTGCTGCTTTTTGGTTCATTGTTATCCGAAAATATATTTATTTTTATTAAAGATTGCTATTCTATAACTTTTTTATAAACATTAAATAATAGAAAATTAGGCTTGAAAAAAAGTGAATAGGACAAGGTTTCGTAATTGAATTCTTAATAAATAGACCGTTATATTCAAATATTTGAAAGAAATTATACAAATGGAATTTCTCTTTTGATAATTATTATGCGAGAATTAGCATAAGTAGAGGGGGTGGAGTTCTAATGAGTAAACCGAATAAAAGGGACAAGATTGATCTGCTTTTAAAGTTATCAATTGCGGTCATGTTTATAGTTGGTTTTCTAATTTTTATGTATCCCTTCGTCGTTGATTCGATCAATAATTATGTGGACCAACAACGGCTTGAAGAAGTTCAGGATAAAATGGAGGCACGTTCGGAGGCTGAAAAGAAAAAACGGCTGGCGAAGCTTGAAAAAGAAAATAAAAAATTAAAGACGATCATTCCAGGAGCAGGAAGTTTTGAGGATCCTTTTGAATCTTCCTTAGAAGGAACCAAGAGTCCGAAAAAGGAATATTACGAAGAACATATGATTGGTGCAGTGTACATTCCCAAAATAAATGTGAGTCTGCCAGTTTATGATGAAACGAATGATTTTTTGCTAGATAAGGGAGCGACGGTTCTGCAAGGAACCTCCTTTCCAGTTGGAGGAAAGGGTACGCATTCGGTAATCACAGGGCATACTGGTTTGCCTGAAAAGAAGCTTTTTACTGACCTAGAGTTACTGAAAAAGAAGGACAAGTTTTTCTTACATATAGAAGGAAAAAAATTAGCTTATCAGGTTGATCGTATTAAAATCGTAAAACCTGATAAGTTTGATGCGCTTAAAATTGAATTGGATCGAGATTTGGTGACGTTGTTGACATGTACCCCTTATGGAGTAAATAGTCATCGCTTACTAGTTACGGGACATCGAATTGCTTATCCCGTTGAGGCAGCGAAAAAAATCAAGGGAACTGAAAAATACCATCGTCGGCGTGTGTACTATTTGATTGCGGGCTGTGTCTTCTTCTCACTGCTTTTCGGATACTTTGTTTGGCGCAAAATTATCCTTTATCAATCGAAAAAACGCGATTATACTTTTGTCTTCTATCTATATGAGAATGGCGAGCCTTTGCCAGGAGTACGTGCATTGCTTACGCAAAAACGGGATGTTGTTCGCATAAATGGCAAGCTTGTCCATACAATCAGTGACCGATTCGGGAAAATCGAATTCAAAAATATTCCAGGCGGTGTTTATCGTGTAGAAACGGAAAATGGACTGAGTGTGAAAGGGAAGATTTGGCGATTAAAAGATCGTAAGTTCAAAATTCTTAAACGTCGCGGATATAAGAACATCAAGCAGAAAATTAAACACTTTATTATTGAAAGTAAGAAGGTGAATTAACGTGAAGCAATCACCTAAGCCGAAAAGTGCCAGAAGGCAATTGATTAGCAAGATTTTTATGATTATAGTCTTTTTGGTTGGGGTACTTGTGATGATGTATCCATTTTATATCAACGCAGTCAATGACTTTATTGACCAAAAACGAATGGAAGAAGTTCAGCGGCAAAACAAAGAACAGAATAAGGAACAAGTGCGCAAGGCTAAAGAGCGGATGAAAAAACGCAATGAGGAGCTAAAGAAGAATGGTCTTGTACCTAAGGCTCCGAAATTTACAAATAGTAATGAACGGAAAATCGTTAGTGATGAATATATTCGTGAGCATTTGATTGGAGCCGTTAGTATTCCTGCGATTGAAATCACTTTGCCTTTGTTCGACACAACCAATGAAAAGCTGTTGCAAGAAGGGGCCACTGTTTTGCAGGGAACCTCATTTCCGACTGGCGGGATTAATACGCACTCAGTGATTTCTGCACATAGTGGGTTGCCTGAGAAAAAACTATTTACTGATTTAGAAGACGTGAAGATAGGTGAGGTTTTCGTCATTACATTGTTCGAGGAAAAGCTTGCTTATGAAGTAGATAAAATCGATATCGTTGAACCAAAGGATACATCCGTGATTAATATTGAACCTGGACGCGATATCGTGACTTTATTGACTTGTACACCTTATATGATCAACAGTCACCGATTGTTAGTAACGGGATATCGGGTACCCTATACAGAAGATATGGCAAAAGCGATCGAAAAGGCAGATGACTCGCGAAAATTGAAACAAATACTGATTTTGGTTGGTGTCGGGCTTACCATTTTGATACTACTTATTGGCATGTATCGTGTGATCCATGCGTATCTTTTGAGAAAACGACGGTTCAATTTGAATCTTCTTCGTACAGATGTGGCAGGAAACGTATTAGCTGGACGAGAATTTGCGATGTACACGAATAATGGAAAACGACCAGTCCAAAGACAAGGTATTCCACTAGTCACAGTGACAGATGAAGCTGGACGAGCTCGTTTTGAAAATATTCCAGGCGGCGTTTACTGTATCAAGGATAACGAGGGTGTGGGCTTCAATGTTGGCATTAAAAAGCTGCGTCAGGAAAAGATTGATCTCTATCTAACCAAGCAGCAGAAGAACTATATTTTCACTAAAAATAATGCGGTTCAGATCAAAAAATAGGGTCATTGCCAAGCGGCAATGACCCTTTTCTATTAAATTAGCGATAAATGATTATCAATATCTGATTGTCTGATTGGTCTGTCTTTGCTTTGTGATTCTAAGAACGCGATTAATGATTCCTTCGTGCTATATGTATCTAAAATATGGTGGATCGTATCACAACCTTCGATTCTGATGCCCGCATCGCTATCGCTGCCGTAATTATAAATGACCGCTGAGGGATGACAGGTGATCTGCATTTCATGGGCAATTTGCTGATCGGTCAAAAAAGCTTCTTGGACAAAAGCCGAATGACGATCCTCTAGAAACATTTCTAAGTCACCGCCAACTTTAATGAACAGTTGGATCGCCATTTTTTTAGAATAAGGTTGATTTTGTTCGCCTACTGCTTTTTGTAACTCAACTAAAAAGTCGCGTCCACGCTTTTTTCCTTGAAGGTGGGCAGCTTTGACGTCTAATGCAGCAGAGTGAATCTCTTGAGATAGTTCGGTCCGCAATTGGATATCTTTTTCAGAGGCGCCGATACGTTGCATGAATTCCGAGACTGTTTTCAAATTCATAATAGGAATCATGCGTAATTGAATTTTCATATCATACTGATTGATCAAGTTGATAATCCGCCGTTCAATCGATAAACATCTTTTCCCAATTGGATTAACAAATAAATAAATCTCGATCACTAGATCCCCTCCATTTCTAAATTTTTTCTTGCTGCGCACTCACAGCTCGAGCAATTTTATTTTTTGTTTTGCGATAAGGGAGTTCGAACTTGTTAAGTAGTTGCTTAAAATCCCCCTCATTAAAATTGTAATCAGGCACTTCCAACTCTAATTCAAAATCGTGATAATCACTGTACCAACTTTCATCCAATGCTAGTTTTCCTTCAGGGATTGTGAACTCAGCTCGTTTTGTGATTAACTTCCCAATTAGATGCAAGTCTGATAATGAAATATTGAATGTTCGTAGCTGCCCCAAAATCTCTGTTGCTTGTGGGGTGAACTGATCTTTATTGATGGCTTGTTCTACTTCATCCAGCGATAAACGGTCAGTAACTTCTAATAATCCGACTGTTTGCGGAATTTTCAAAGTGGCTTCAGCTGTATCGGAGAAGTATCGAATTCTTAATCCCATCCCTCGCTGTTTTAATTGAAAATCAGCAGTGTCGAAATAGAGATTCGTTTGAATTACGAATTGTTTATTCGTAACATTATAGTAGCGTAACAATTTTTCATAGTCATTTTGTGTTAACATACTCTTGAATTCGATTTCAATTTCTTTGCTCACTCTTATTTTACCTCTGATCCTAAAAAAATCCTATTATAAAACATCCTCACATAGAATAACCTAAATAGTCAAACGATTAGAACTAATTCCATGAAAATGTTAGTATTTTGTAATATTTGGCATAGGAGAAAAATGTGACAATTTTTTCTAATGAAGGTTTATGATAAGATAAGTAGGAATGGAAAATGAAGCGGGGGATTTGCGATGGAGAGAGATTGGGAAACATTTCTTGCGCCCTATGAATTAGCAGTAGCTGAATTAAAAATAAAATTACGCGGATTACGCAAACAATATCGCACGAGCGGAGATCATGTACCGATTGAATTTGTGACGGGACGTGTGAAGCCGGTAGAGAGTATTCTTAATAAGGCGGAGCTTCGAGGAATTCCGCTAGATCGTTTAGAAGAAGAGATGTCTGATATGGCAGGAATGCGTATCATGTGCCAGTTCGTAGAGGATATTCCTTTAGTGGTAGATATTTTGCGGCGTCGTAATGACATGAAGATTATTCAAGAGCGGGATTATATCACGAATCGGAAAGCTAGTGGGTATCGTTCCTATCATTTGGTCATTGAGTATCCGGTTCAGATGTTAGAAGGAGAGAAGAAATTACTTGCTGAGATTCAAATCAGAACCTTATCAATGAACTTTTGGGCCACTATAGAACATTCAATGAATTACAAATACAAAGGTCAAATACCAGAAGATATTCAAAAACGATTGTTTCGTGCAGCCGAAGCAGCCTATCAATTAGATGAAGAAATGTCCAGTATTCGGGACGAGATTCAAGAAGCGCAGCATGTATTTAATCGTAAGGAACAGAAAAAGGAAGTGGGACAGCATGGGGTTAAGGATCGGAATCATCCATAATCAAGAAGAAAAATCGATTCGAGTGTTGCAGCGCCTGCGCGGGTTGTTGGCAGATAAGGATGATCTAGAGGTCGTGGATCGTGATCCGGAATTGGTGATTACGATTGGTGGGGATGGGACCCTTTTGTCGGCTTTTCATCGTTACAATCATCGACTAAACGAAGTCCGTTTTTTAGGAGTCCATACAGGGCATTTAGGGTTTTATACGGATTGGCGAGACTATGAACTGCCTGAATTAGTTAATAGTTTAAGTTGCGAACAAGGTAAGAGTGTTAGTTATCCATTGTTGGATGTTCTTTTGACGACAACAGATGGGGAACAAAAACATTTTTTGGCATTAAATGAGTCAACCATTCGTAAGGGAAGCCGTACGATGGTAGCGGATGTTTATATAAAAGAAGAACTATTTGAGCGCTTTCGAGGCGACGGATTAGCAATCTCCACACCAACTGGTTCAACGGCCTATAATAAAAGTGTCGGTGGTGCAGTGGTTCATCCTAGTATCAATGCGATGCAGTTAGCAGAAATAGCTTCATTGAATAATCGTGTTTTCCGGACATTAGGCTCACCTAGTATCATTGGTTCCCATGAATGGATCGATGTCCGACTGAAAAGTAATGAGCAGCATCTAATCACAATTGATCAGTTGGATATCAATCGTAAAGGTATTACATCAATCAAGTATAAAATCGCCGAAGAACGCATTCATTTTGCTTCATATCGGCATATGCATTTTTGGCATCGAGTAAAGGATGCCTTTATTCGAGAGGATTAATTTTGTGGAATTTAAATGGATTTATCAAGAATCAACTGAATCACTTGTACGCACTTTCTTGAAACGTCAAGGAATCTCAAAAAAGTTATTAGCGAAAATTAAATTTCAGGGTGGAAAAATTTTAGTGAATGATACGGAACAAAACGTCTTGTTTTCTTTAAAAACCCATGATATTGTAACTGTTGTGATTCCGGACGAGGAAGCGCATGAAACGTTATTGGCAGATGATGTACCAATTGAAATTATTTTTGAAGATGAGCATCTGCTAGTTGTAAATAAACCAGCGGGAATTGCATCAATTCCAGCGCAGTATCATCCTCGAGGAACAATGGCTAACCGAGTCAAAGCTTATTATGTGGCTCAAGGATACGCTGACCAAGTAGTACATGTTGTTACCCGCTTAGATCGTGATACTTCCGGACTGATGCTTTTTGCCAAGCATGGATTTGCACATGCTAAGCTAGACCAAAGCCTGCAGCAAAAGGAATTTGTCAAAAAATATCAAGCATTGGTCTCAGGTGACGTATATGCTTTAGAAGAACATGGAAATATTTCCTTACCGATCGGTCGTGACTTATCTTCTTTATTGAGACGGCAGGTGATCGAAACAGGACAAAAAGCTGAAACGGAATACTGGCTGAAAAAAAGAAATCGGCACTGTGCATTAGTTGACGTTCAATTACATACAGGACGTACGCATCAAATTCGAGTACATTTTTCAGCGATTGGCTGTCCTTTGTTGGGTGATGAGCTATATGACGGTGCTCTGGATCAAGGAATCGATCGACAGGCTCTTCACTGCTATTCCTTAACGTTTCCTCATCCTTTCAAAAGAGAACAGCTTTCTTTTACGCTGCCATTAGCCGAAGACATGGCGACAATAGCCAAAACGATTTAGACAGAAGCAATTATTAAAACAAGACCGGTAATATATGCCTGAAAAAAAGTAAAAGTAATAATATAGTACAAGCAGTCTAGCAGAATGGTATCCGAAACGAGAATCGAACTATTTTTTTCATAGAAAAAAATAATTCATTAAAAACGAGGTAGGTTGCCAGTTCTGCTTTAAGCAGTAATTAACGTATGAGTAAAAAAACAAAAAGTAAAAGTAGTAATACAATACAAGCAGTCTAGCAGAATGGTATCCGAAACGAGAATCGAACTATTTTTTTCATAGAAAAAAATAATTCATTAAAAACGAGGTAGGTGAGATTGATGGATGAAAACCAAGAAGAATTAGAAGTACATTTCCAACAATTACGGGAGGAACTGGATCAGAATGATTTGCAGGCTTTTCGTGATCATTTTCTGGAAATGCATTTTTATGATCAAGGGCAATTTTATCAATCTCTAAGTGAAGAGGAACGTCAACTCGTTTATTCGTATCTATCACCCAAAGAATTAGCAGATATGTTTGATGTCATTGAAGAAGATGATGAGCATATGGATGAATACCTAAATGAGATGCGGCCCCAATATGCTGCTGATATGCTAGCTGAAATGTACACCGATAACGCAGTGGATTTACTGAATGAGCTAGATAAGAAAACAGTAGCGAAGTATCTAAGTCTAATGGATTCTGAGCATGCGAATGAGATTCGTGAGCTGCTCCATTATGAAGATGACACAGCTGGATCATTGATGACGACTGAATTTGTCTCGATTGTCGCGAATCAAACGATGCGTTCAGCTATGTATGTTTTGAAAAAAGAAGCCCAAATCGCTGAGACAATCTATTATACTTATGTAGTGAATGATGATAATCAGCTGGTTGGGGTTATTTCGTTGCGTGATTTGATCGTAAATGAAGACGATACAATGGTTTCTGATGTTATGAGCGAGCGGGTGATTTCCGTTCATGTCGGCGATGACCAAGAAGATGTCGCTCAAACATTTCGTGACTATGACTTCCTTGCTTTGCCTGTAACAGACTATGATGATCATTTATTGGGAATTGTAACGGTTGATGATATTATTGACGTAATTGATGACGAGGCAGCCAGTGACTACTCTGGTTTGGCTGGGGTCAATGTCGAAGAGGTGGATGAAAATCCTGTTAAGGCAGCCTCTAGAAGGTTGCCATGGTTAATCACTTTGCTGTTTCTTGGAATGACGACGGCGACACTAATTAATCATTATGAAGCATTGGTTAGTAAAGCGAGTATTTTGGCAGTGTTCATTTCTCTGATTACTGGGACAGCGGGAAATGCTGGTACACAATCACTTGCGGTCGCAGTACGTCGCTTAGCGATATCTGATGATAACGAGAAGAATTTCGGGAAACTAGTCGTAGGCGAAATTTTGACAGGCTTAGTGACAGGCTTAGTAACTGGAGTGACAATCTTTATTATTGTTGGGATTTGGAAGCACAATTTTATCTTAGGTTTCGTAATCGGAGCTGCGATGATGGCCGCTATTACGGTTGCGACACTAGCTGGGAGTTGGATTCCAATGATAATGGAGAAATTAGGCTTTGATCCAGCCGTCGCTAGCGGTCCGTTTATTACCACTTTGAGCGATTTGACCAGTGTATTGATTTATTTTAATATAGCCAGTCTCTTTATGGAGCGATTTATTGGACATTGAATGATTAGTAAAAGACATATGCTGAAAGTAGTGAGAAAATTTTGAAAAAAGCTTATGCCATTGTTATCCGGAATGGATTGATTTTGTTAGTCCGGCGTCAAGGAGTGCCTGTTTGGGATTTACCTGGAGGCGAACTTCTTTCCAATGAGAATGAACGAGAAGGAATTCAGCGCTTAATTAAAGAGCAGCTTTCTTTTGATAGTACAATTGATGATTTAATTGGAATTTATACAAAAGAGTATCATGATGAAGTGACATACGTTTATAAGGTAAAGGAAAAAGTTTCCCAAAGCAAAATGGAATCGCAAGATTATGTGGCCTTCAATTTTTTTGATCTTCAAAATTTGCCACTAAACATTTTTCCGGATCGACATCGTCAAATCAAAAATTATAAGACAGGACGTTATCCAGTACGCTTGAGTTTTAAGGGAAATCGTTGGTTTATTCGAATTGAAAAATTCATTAAGGAACGAAAGAAGAGAAGTGACTCAAAATGAGCCACTTCTCTTTTAAATTGATACGATTTTTGTCCCGTGAAGTTCATTTACTCCCAGCGTTTTAGCGATTCTTTCCGCATTTTCTGCGTTGATACCACCGCCAGGTAAAATAATAATGCGACCAGCCGCGTAATCAATCAATTCTTTTAGATGGGGCAGATTGTCTTCTATGGTAGACGTTAATGGTCCACCGTGAGTCAGTATGCGATCAATACCTAAGCGTGAGAACCAATCGATGGTCTTAAATTGTTCTTCTTTTGAAAGCTCATCAAATGCCATATGAAAAGTCGTTAATACCCCTTCGCTATTGCCTAGCAGCATCTCTAAAGCTTCCTCATCAACTTCATTATCTTCTGTAAGACAGCCGAAAACCACGCCATCAGTCCCAGCATTCTTTGCATGAATCAAATCATTTTCCATGATTTTCAACTCAATATCATTATAGACAAAATTCCCGCCACGAGGACGAATCATAGTCATGACAGGTACATGCTTTTCCCCAGCATAAGCTAAGACTTCTTCAATTACTCCCATACTTGGAGTTGTTCCGCCAGCTGCTAAGTTATCACATAGTTCAATACGTCCAGCGCCAGCTTGGATCGCTTTAGGAATATCGGTATAATTTTCAGCGCAAAATTCTTTAATCATGATTGTATCCTCCAAATCGAGCTAAATTTTTTAAGGTGATACTTACGACGTATAGTTTAGCACATCTTGACGATAGTAGGAATAGATGAACTATGCTATGATAGGATAGCGAAAAGGGAGTGAAAAGATGCTTAAAAAAATTGATCGGGGCGCGCTGTTTTTAGCGAAGCAGCAGGTACTATTTCGCTGTCCAAAGTGTCACCAAGAAATGAATCAAATAGAAAAAAGCTTAACCTGCATAAATGGGCATCGCTTTGATTTAGCAAAAAAGGGCACGCTTTATTTTTTAGATCACCAAATCAAAACAGAATATGACAACGAAATGTTTGAACCGCGAGGACGCATGATTCGATCGGGAATGTATCAACCTGTGATAGAAAAAATTGCGCATTTGATAAAACCGGGAAATCTTCTGGATGTCGGCTGTGGTGAGGGAAGTTTTTTGCAAGAAATCAATCAAGTAAATGCTAATCCAGTAAATATTGGTTTTGACATTGCTAAGGAAGGCGTTTATTTAGCAAGTAATCAAGCAATCCATGCTTTTTGGTGTGTGGCTGATTTGACCAATTTGCCATTTGCAGATCAATCCTTTGATACGATTTTAAATATTTTTTCTCCTTCACATTATAGTGAATTTAAGCGAGTGATGAAGCCGGAGGGCTGTGTAGTCAAAGTAATTCCTCAAGTTGGCTACCTAAAGGAACTTCGAGCGATTTACCATCCAGATGGGGAAGAGTATTCCAATGAGGCGGTTATTCAACGTTTCACAGAAGAACTTAAAATTGATCACCGTGAACGTGTAACTTATGAGTTTGAGATACCGCAAGAAAATCGGTTAGATCTTTTAGAAATGTCACCATTGGAATGGCAGGTTACACCTGAAATAAAGGCCAAGTTAGCGGATAATCCTTTGAAACGAATTACGATTGATATCGAAATATTAAAAGGATATTAGAGAATGCGCTTTCATTCAAATTCCTGAAAATAGAAGGTTGCATTTGTGACTTCGTGATGTTATAGTACTAACAAGTTGTTTTTCATTGGTTTTTATCAGGTTCCTGTTCTGATAAAAGTTAGTGAAAAGTGCTTCACTAACGTAGCGACTCGCCGTGCTAGACACCGAGTTGGTACGTTTTTTTTTGTCAGTTCTGCTTTTTGCAGTTTTGCTGAATTTGAAAAGGATACAAGGTGTAATTATCTTACCTTTTAACGAGCAGTTTAGCAGAGTGATAGGCGTACGAACATCGCTTCATTTTTCCGGTCTTTGGGAAAATGATTTCTTTGCTTGTGAGTTAGCTGCGAGTTCAAATTTTCACAGTTAGTCGAGACGTTTAGTTGAATCGTAACTTGAGGGTAGCAGCGAGCACTTTAATTCTAAACAATATAAATACTTCAAATAGAATATATAGCGAAAAATCATACTTGAAATAACTACTTATAAGATTGAGGGAACGAACATGACAAATCATATTGTATTATTTGAACCACAGATTCCTGCAAACACAGGAAACATTGCACGAACATGTGCAGCAACGAATTCACCACTGCATTTGATAGAACCACTAGGTTTTTCTACAGATGACAAACATTTAAAACGAGCTGGTTTAGATTACTGGAATGATGTTAATATTACTTACCATAAGAACTTAGCAGCATTTCTAGAGCATCTTGAAGAACGCCCCCTTCATTTGATCACCAAATTCGCTAATGCGACTTATTCAGAAATTGATTACACTGATGACGCCGACCACTTTTTCATGTTTGGCAAGGAAACCACTGGATTACCAGAAGAATTTATGCGGAAAAACGAGGATAAGTGTTTACGCATTCCAATGAATGATGAGCATGTACGTTCTTTGAACCTTTCTAACACAGTTGCTTTAGTCGTCTATGAAGCGTTACGGCAACAAAATTTTCCAAATTTGGAATTGACGCATCATTATGAAAACGATAAGTTAGATTAGACAATAAGAACTCGGAAAGGGATTTTTATGAAACTTTATTTTACACGTCACGGGAAAACTCGTTGGAATCAAGAAAAACGTTTTCAAGGAATGATGGGCGATTCGCCGTTGTTACCAGAAAGTTTGGAAGCGATCAAAGCATTGGGCAAAGAGTTAAAGGATATACCGTTTGAAAAAATTTATACAAGTACATTGAAACGGGCTTATCTGACTGCTGAAGGAATTAACAAGCAATTGGCACAGCCAACTGAAATTGTTCGTTCTGAAGATTTACGTGAGCTGGGTTTAGGCAGCTTGGAAGGTCAATTAATTCCTGTTATTGAAGAACGCTATCCTAAAGACATGGTAAATTTACGTCATCATTTGGAGCTTTACGATCCAACTCCTTTTGATGGAGAGAAAATTGAAGATATGTTGAAACGCATCAATGATTTAGTGGAAAAAGCAGTTGCTGAAGCCAAGGAAGGTCCATTGCTTTTTGTCGGTCACGGGGCCGCATTAACCGCAGCAATCCAAGCGTTGACAGGAAAATCAATGAGCGAACTACGAGAGATGGGCGGCTTATTTAACAACAGCCTGACGATTTTAGAAGCGGAAAATGCTAAACAGCCTTATCAAATGATCCAATGGAATGATGTCAGTTTCTTAGAAGGGACAGGCTCGAAACCAGATTCGTTGCTATAGAAGGTAGAAAGGAGGCGCAAAATGTCGGAAGAACAGCTCTATATTGTAGGAACGTTAAAGGCGATCTTTTTTCAAAATCCTAGTAATTTTTATAAAGTTCTATTGATTAAAGTGAGTGAGACCAACAGTGATTATCTTGAACAGGAAATTGTTGTTACAGGAAGTTTTGGCGATATGCAGGAAGATGAAGACTATCGCTTTTTCGGACATTTTGTTGATCATCCTCGATATGGAAAGCAATTTCTAGTTGAAAGCTACGAGCAGGCCCATCCAACTTCTGCCAATGGACTAATTAATTATCTTTCTAGTGAGAAATTTCCAGGAATCGGTAAGAAGACCGCGGAGAAAATCATCGAAGTTTTAGGTGAAGAAGCCATTGATCAAATTATGGAAAATCCTGCCGTTTTGGCAAAAGTTCCGAATTTGAACGTGAAGAAACAAAAAGTCATCGTGGAGACAATTCGGCAGAATCATGGCATGGAGCAGATAATTGTTGGGTTAAGTCGTTATGGTTTCGGCAGCCAGCTCTCGTTTGCGATTTTCCAAACCTACCGAAATGAGGCTTTAGAAATCATTGCCGAAAATCCCTATCAATTGGTAGAGGATATTGAGGGGATCGGGTTTAAAAAAGCGGATAGTTTAGCTGAACAATTGGGCATCGCGGCAGATAGTCCACAACGAATTCGTGCCGCGATTTTTCATCAAGTCAATGAGGATGCGAATCAAAGTGGTGATACATATGTTGAAGCTCAGCAGCTATTGTCAGAAGTTTTGCAGTTGTTGGAGACTGCACGACCAGTAGAAATTTCTCCGGATCAAATTGCCAATATGATCATCCAGTTAGTTGAAGAGGAAAAAATTCAACAAGAGGCAACAAAAATCTATGAGAATACGTTGTTTTATAGTGAATGGGGAATAGCCTCTTCGATCGAACGCTTATTGGCACGTAAAAAAGAAATCAATTATCCCCAGAAAGTCATCGATAAAAAGCTGCGTATTATTGAAAAGCAATTGAAGATCACTTATGGCGATTCGCAAGATCAAGCGATCAAAGAAGCGATTCGTTCGCCATTGTTCATTCTGACGGGTGGTCCCGGAACAGGGAAAACGACAGTGATTAATGGCATTGTAAAATTGTTCGCGGAATTGAATGATCTGTCTTTAGATCCGAAAGATTACACACAAGCAGTTTTTCCGATTCTGTTGGCGGCACCGACTGGCCGTGCTGCAAAACGGATGAATGAGACGACCGGATTACCGGCAAGTACGATCCATCGCTTGTTAGGATTGAACGCCAATGATGAAACACCGGATATTGAGGCGAAAGAACTAGATGGCGGATTGTTGATTGTCGATGAGATGTCGATGGTGGATACTTGGTTGGCGAATACCCTATTAAAGGCAATTCCTAATAATATGCAGGTGATTTTTGTAGGAGATAAGGATCAGCTGCCCTCCGTTGGGCCGGGTCAGGTTTTTCATGATTTGTTACAGATTGAAGACATTCCAAAGATGGAGCTGACGGATATTTACCGTCAAGGCGATGGTTCATCGATCATTCCGTTAGCACATGAGATCAAAGATGGAAAACTGCCGCAAGACTTTCGGAAAAATCAACAGGATCGTTCCTTTATTGCTTGTCATGCCTTTCAGATGGAGGAAGTTATCAAGCAGGTCGTGGAACGGGCGAAGAAAAAGGGCTTTACTGCACAAGATGTGCAGGTCCTAGCTCCAATGTATCGCGGACCTGCTGGAATCGATGCGATCAATAAGATGATGCAGGAAATTTTTAATCCTAATGACGGCCGAAAAAAAGAAGTCCAATGGAATGATGTCGTTTATCGGATTGGTGATAAAGTTTTGCAACTGGTCAATAATCCAGAATTGAATGTATTTAATGGCGATATGGGGATTATAGTTGGGATCATTCCGGCAAAAGAATCGGAAGATAAAGTGGATGAACTGGTGATCCAGTTTGATAGTAATGAGGTCAGCTATAAACGTTCTGAATGGAATAAAATCAAGCTTTCATATTGTTGTTCGATCCACAAATCACAAGGGAGCGAATTCAAAATGGTACTCTTGCCGATGGTGAAGCAATATTCACGAATGTTGCAGAGGAACCTTTTATATACCGCGGTAACCCGAAGTAAGGACTTATTGATTCTATTAGGAGAGGAAGAAGCCTTCCAAGCCTGTGTCGTAAGAGAATCAGCGGTGCGAAAAACTACCTTGATTGAACGAATCATGAAGGGGACCGAGATTGCACCGACAAAACCAAAGGCAGAACCATTTAAAGCAGTAGAAGAAAAGCAAAAGTTAGCAACAGACGGGCCGACAATTTTGACGCCAAAATTGATTGCCGCTCAAACGATTGATCCGATGATTGGAATGGCAGATGTTACGCCTGCGATGTTTATGTAAAAAGGACTGAAAAATAAAGCTACAGCTTTATTTTTCAGTCCTTTTGTCTGCGTACCAAATATATTGTGTGGCGGTCGAGAAGTTCATGTCAAAGGAGCGTTCTCCCATATCTTCTCCGTCAGCTTGACCATGCTGCGGTACAACCGAAACAATTCGGATTTTACTACTAGTAAAATGTTTGTAGTGCTTGTTTTCTGTATGTTTTTTCCGTACTAGCTGAATTAAGAAACGCAGAATAGCTGGGAGATTCGGTTTTTCTACGACTACTAAGTCAATCGTCTCTTTTTTTGGATCAGCCATTGGCGCGATCGCTATTCCACCACCGAAATAAGGGATGTTTGTGGTCGTACATAAAAAAGTACGCTCAAAGCTCAATGTTTGGCCATTTAATTCTACGAGAATTGGAAACGACTTTTGAGTGAAAATCGCTTTTACTAGATACAAGGCATAAGAGGCTGAGCCCAAATGATACTTGTTCAATACTTTTTTTGACGTAGAGGCATTCGTTGTCGCAACGATTAATGCATCTAGACCGATCCCGACATTGTTTAAAATGACTCCTTGCTCTTCGCGAATTTTTTCTTCGTAATGGAAAACATTAATCGGTTGTGGCTTTAACGCAGAGGTAATTTGTTCAAAGGCTTTTTCTGGCTCACGCGATAAACCGATTCCTCGAGCAAAATCATTTCCTGAACCAGCAGGAATATAGCTGACAGGAAGTTGCAGACCTAACGCAAAGAATTCATTGACCACTTGATGGAGCGTGCCATCACCGCCAATCACCACTAACAGGTGAAACGAATTGTCGATGTGATCCTTCTCGCAAGTCTCTGACCAAGGGCTTAGCAAATCGGTTAGCCGGTCAACAATCTCTTTTTCATCGCCAGGCCCTTCCGTATAATAAGGTGTGTATGTATAGTCTCCATCATCGAGTAATTGGATGATTTTTTCTGCTGTTTTTTCCGCGTTACCGCTACCGGCTGCGGGATTGATTAAAATATGATAATGAAAATTCATGTCCTCGATCCTTTCAAAGACTGATTATAACAGAGTAACAAAAGGAACAGTAGAAAATTGACCCATTTTTTATCAAACGAACATGCAAAAAAATCCTATGAAAAGAATTCTAGCCATCTAAGCTTTCAATGCTTGGTTAATAACCCAGTCGATGACTTTTTGATCATAATTTGTTGCTTGATAATTTTGATTTACAAAGGCTGCTTTGTTGCTCTTTTTTATATCTACTACTAAATTACTCCAAAGATAAAGCGAGATATGGGTTTCAGTATTTTCTATTCTATATTTTTCTATTAATGGGGCTCGTGTACTGCAACACCCGTAATTTCCATGAGACCAGCGATCTTTGATAACAGCTTCGCCATCTCGTTGCGCCTTTTTATATAATTCGACAATTTCATTGTCAATACCTAACATACCGTTCACCCTTCTTTCGAAAAAAGTATCTTCTACAACTTGATTGTACCACCTGAAGCTCGAAAGAATCCATTTTGATAAACTAATCAAAATAGATTCCAGAGTTGACTTATATTCTGAAAAAACGTATGCTGTAAAAGGTTTACAGCGGTTCATCAACCATCCCGCTTTAAAAAAACTCGGAGAAAGAAGGACAATTATGAATATGGTGGAAAGAAAGCGTGTCACTGTTGTAGTGACCAATGGGATTATTATGGCGCTCTATTTGGCTTTGACAATTTTAGTGTCGCCAGTTGCATCAGGAGCGATTCAGTTTCGTATTTCAGAAAGTTTAAATCATTTAGTTGTGTTTAATCGAAAATATTTATGGGGAATTTTTGGCGGAGTTGTCGTTTACAATGCGATTTTTGGTATGGGCTGGCTCGATGTCGTTTTTGGCGGCGGACAAACTTTGTTGGCGTTAACGTTGACAGCTGTTTTACAAAACGTCATAAAAAATACAAAGATTCGTTTAGCTTTAAATGTTGTATTCTTCAGTGCCAGCATGTTTTTAATTGCATTGATGCTGAATCTAACAGCTCAACTACCTTTTTGGCCAACGTACGGCTGGACGGCATTAAGTGAAGCGATCATCATGACGATCTCGGCACCAATTATGTACTATCTAAATAAACGTTTGCATTTTGCAAATCAACTATAAAAAATGGCGGTCCTATTATCAGGATCGCCATTTCTATTTGAAAAATTAGTCTTGCATAGACAAAGCTTCAACTTCTTGAATCTCAAAATGTTTACGTTCAAGGTGATCAATAATTTGATTCATTTTATTTTCATCTACACCAGCAGGTAAGGTGAACAAAGTACGCCGCCCCTTGAAATCTTTACCAACATCTAACGTGATACAACTTGCGATTGTTGTAAATTTTGAGATGATCTTTGACATGGCTGCCAGATCTCCACGTTTTCCAGTAGATACAACGGTGATTACGTAACTACCTGTTTGGATATTCCAAGATTGCGAGAGCATATTTAATAAGGTACTGTGAGTGAGAATCCCATAAAAATGATGATCCTCATCTAAGACGGTAATATATGGTAATTCTTTAATCGTAAAAAAGATTTTAAAAAAAGAAGTATCTAACGAAATAAATTTTGTCGCATTTTTCAGCAAATGAGTGACTGGGAGATCCATGTCGCCGCCATTTGCCTTGTGCCGGTAAATATGCATTTTGTAGATATTGCCTCGGAAAATTTGATCACTTTCATCAAGGATCGGAACACAACGAAATCCAGTACCTTCCAATATGTCCAATGCCTCTTGCAATGTTGTTGATTCGTTGATCGTTGTCAAATTCTCTTTGGGATAAACGAGACTTTTTAATAACATCCAATAACCCTCCAATAAAGCTATTCATTCTTTCATCATATTATCATATTCTACCTGATAAAGAAATTTATTTTGGAAACAATTCCAATTGATTATTTAAGTACTGAAGAAAGGACTGTGATGTTTATGAAATATTGACAGCAAAAAGGATAGATGATAATGTTAGTCTGTGACTTCATGAGGTTATCATTCTTGTTTCAACAGGAAAATGAATACATTAATAGGAATTAGGAGTAGATCGCTATGGCAACAAAAAAAGCGGCTCTAGCCTGCACTGTCTGTGGTTCAAGGAACTACACGAAATCAGTGAGCGAAGGCAAGCGCGGAGAGCGTTTAGAGATTAATAAGTTTTGCAAACATTGTAATCAGTATACGATACATAAAGAAACGAAATAGGGGGAGAATTAATTGAATTTTTTACGTAGTGTAAGAGAAGAGATGAAGCTTGTTTCATGGCCTTCAAAAAAACAATTACGCCATGATTCATTGGTCGTTATTGAGACAGCGATCATTTTTGCTTTGATGTTTTTCATCATGGATACAGCGATTCAAGCACTGATCAATTTGATCATTCGCTAGTAGCCAATTCAAAAAAAGCATGTTATACTATTTGTGAGAAAAAACCTTGGGATTGCTGAGGTTTTTTTATTTTAGAACGAGGAGCCGATGGCGAAAATGGAATCTTTTGAAAAACAATGGTATGTGTTGCATACTTATTCCGGCTATGAAAACAAAGTAAAAGCAAACTTAGAATCACGTGCGCAAAGTATGCGGATGGAAGACTATATTTTCCGTGTAGTTGTCCCAGAAGAAAAGGAAACAGAAGTTAAGGGCGGTAAAGAAAAAGAAATCGTTCATAAAACATTTCCTGGGTATGTGTTAGTAGAAATGGTCATGACTGATGATTCTTGGTATGTTGTACGTAATACACCAGGTGTAACAGGGTTTGTTGGTTCCCACGGTGCCGGAAGTAAACCAGCGCCATTGATGCCAGAGGAAATAAATCATATCTTGCGATCATTAGGTATGAGTACTCGTCAACACGATCTTGAAGTAGAAGTTGGCGAAACAGTGAAAATCATCGAAGGTGCTTTTGCCGGTCTTGAAGGTGTGATCACTGAAATTGATGAAGAACGTGATAAAATCAAAGCGAACATTGACATGTTCGGACGCGAAACAAGTACTGAGTTAGATTTCGATCAAGTTGATAAAATTTAGATCTACGAGCCGAGGCAGCTGCCTTGGCTTTTTTATGTTTTTTTAGATACAAGCGGTACAATTGCTAAATTTCCGCTAACTTGTAAGCGTGTCATTGAGTTATACGACCTTTAAAACTATAGTGTAGAGTGAAACATGTCCTAAAACTGTCATAATGAAGTGGAGTTGAAAGAATGAAAAAAGTATTTTTGAGCATTGTTGCGACATTAACCGTTTTATTGCTCGTTGGTTGTGGAAGCAAGCAAACAAAAGAAGTGGAAAAAACACAAGCATCAGCATTAACCCAAAAAAAGGATGATCCAGCTTTTAAGAAAAGCGCGGTGCCAACTGTTTTTATTCATGGCTATGGGGGAACCATTAATTCCTTTGGTGGGATGATTCAGCGACTTTCAAGCGAAAGGAAAACTACGAAGGAAATGCTGATTACGGTTCAATCAGATGGTTCTTTAAAGGTTGATGGTGAACTAAGTAAGAAAAAGGATAATCCAACTATCCAAGTCTTGTTTACCGCCAATAAAGATACTGAATGGAATCAGACTGAATGGATCTATACTGTTTTGAAATATTTGAAGCAACAGGGGGTAGATCAAGTAAATCTTGTTGGACATTCGATGGGCGGTGTTAGTTCACTGCGCTATTTAACAACCTATGGTCAACCAAAAGATGCTTCGACGATAAACAAATTCATTTCAATCGGAGCGCCATTTAATGATTTTACAGAATCATCTGAATCGATTGATGATGTATTAAGAAACGGTCCAAGTGTAAAAGCCGGCAGATACATAGATTATCAGAATGGCATTGCTAATGTACCTAATAAATTGCCGATATTATTATTAGCAGGGAAAATAAATCAGGAGACAGTTACAGATGGAACCGTTCCTCTCAATAGTGCATTAGCAATATTTTCTTTATTGAAAGATCATGGAAATCCTATCAAATATCAAATTTTTACTGGACCAAATGCCCAGCATAGTCAATTACACGAGAATCTTAACGTTGATAAAACTGTCGCGGATTTTTTGTGGAATTAAGTAGCCTGTGTTGGTCGTTCCGGTTTATCTGAGTAAGGCTGGAATAGAAGACAAGTTCCTTGCTTACTTTTTGTAAGAGTATTATGATAATTCTTGTATTAAAAAGAAAGAAGGATTTATCATGACTTATCAAGCAAGTAACGAAGAACATCCAATTGAAATCGTGAATATTGCTTCACTCGAAGGTCGGGTGAAAGAACGCATGGAAAAAGGTGCGTTTGGTTATATTCGCGGCGGTTCTGAAGATGAATGGACAATGAAAGAAAACACCTCTTCATTTAATAAAAAAACAATTATGCCTCGGGTATTACGAGGAATTGATCATGCTGACTTAAGTACGAAACTTTGGGACATGGATTTGGCAACTCCAATTATCCAAGCGCCATCAGCTGCACAAGGATTAGCTCATGAAAAAGGTGAAGCGGATACCGCTAAAGGAGTGGCTGCTGCCGGATCGATCTTTTCGATTAGTACCTATGCTAATACAACGATTGAAGATGCGGCGGCCGCAGCACCCAACGCTCCTCAATTTTTCCAATTGTATATGAGTAAAGATGATGGCTTTAATGCGTTCATCTTAGAAAAAGCTGTTAAAGCTGGAGCAAAAACTATTATCCTAACAGCAGATTCTACGCTTGGTGGATATCGCGAAGAAGATATCGTTAACAAATTCCAATTTCCGCTTCCAATGCCTAACTTAGCTGCTTATAGCGCTAAAAGTGCTAGCGGAGATGGCGAAGGAAAAGGAATCGCAGAAATCTATGCAGCGGCTAAACAAGGTTTAGTACCTGAAGATATCAAGAAAATCAAAGACTTAACTAGCTTGCCAGTTTTCGTGAAGGGGATTCAATCACCAGAAGATGCCGAAGTTGCCATCGCAGCTGGAGCTGACGGGATTTGGGTTTCAAATCATGGGGGTCGTCAACTAGATGGCGGACCGGCATCATTTGACGTATTGCCATTGATCGCTGGCGTTGTAAACAAGCGTGTACCGATCGTATTTGATAGCGGTGTTCGTCGCGGTGAACATGTCTTCAAGGCTTTGGCCAGTGGGGCTGACCTAGTAGCAATCGGTCGACCAGTCATTTACGGGTTAAATTTAGGCGGTGCTGAAGGTGTGAAATCAGTTTTTGATCATTTGAACAAAGAGCTTTCCATCACAATGCAACTTGCTGGAACTAAAACGATCAATGAAGTAAAAAATACAAGACTACATGATACAAAATAATTAGTATGAAAGCTTCACCAAGAAAAACCTCTTCTTGGTGAAGTTTTTTTCTTTTTTCTTGCATACGCCTTCTTTTTAGCTTATCATTAACTAAAATATTAGGTTAGCCTAAAATAGAAAAGAGGGATAGAAATGGAAACGATTCGTATCGAAAATCTTTCGGTTGCATATCGCGGGAAGATTGCATTGGAGCATGTGAATTTGGAACTATCTGCTGGGAAATTAACAGGAATCGTCGGGCCTAATGGTGCCGGAAAATCTACCTTAATGAAAGGGGTACTGCAATTGATTAAAATACAATCAGGCAGAATTTATTATGGCACTGAGCCACTTAATAAACAGCGGGAAAAAATTGCCTATGTAGAGCAGCGTCAAGACATTGATTTGAGTTTTCCTATTGATGTTTTTGGGGTAGTTTTATTCGGGACCTATCCGCATTTAAAAATATTTCAACGCCCAGGAAAAAAAGAGAAGACATTTGCCCTAGAATGCTTGAGGAAGGTTGGACTGTCTGAATATGCAGGACGGCAAATTAGTGAGCTATCGGGCGGACAGCTACAAAGAGTCTTTATTGCACGAGCACTGGCGCAAAAGGCGGAATGGATTTTATTAGATGAGCCCTTTGCCGGGATTGATGCAACTAGTGAGAAAATTATTATCGAATTACTTAAGGAATTGCGGGATGAAGGAAAATCGATCGTGATCGTCCACCATGATCTCCATAAGATAACGGATTATTTTGATGAGGTGATCTTATTGAACAAAGGATTGATTGCGTCTGGACCAGTCGCTCAAACTTATACATCGCAGAATATGGAAAGAACTTACGGCAGTGAAATTACACAAATGTTAAGAGTGGGAGGTGCGGACTTTGCTTCATGATTTTTTTCAAGGACTAATGGAATACCAATTTTTACAAAACGCATTGATTACCTCGATTATGGTGGGCATATCTGCGGGTGTGATTGGCTCTTTTATCATTCTCAGAGGCATGTCATTAATGGGAGATGCGATTTCTCATGCGGTTTTACCAGGGGTAGCGATCTCCTATATGTTAGGGAGCAGTTATATCATTGGCGCGACTTTTTTTGGAATTTTTTCAGCAGCATTGATCGGCTTTGTCGGAAAACATAGTCGTCTAAAAAATGATACCGCGATCGGAATTGTTTTTAGTTCCTTTTTTGCTTTAGGAATCATTCTGATCTCTTTTGCTCGGAGTGCAACAGATCTTTATCATATTCTTTTTGGCAATGTTTTAGCAGTTCGTGATTCAGATATGTATCTGACAGCGCTTGTTATGATAATCGTTGTTTTAGCGGTATTGCTATTTTATAAGCAATTAAAACTAACCTCCTTTGCTCCAACGATGGCGCAATCTTATGGCTGGAATATCAGCTTGATTAACTATGGCTTGATGTTTCTGCTGACATTAGTCGCTGTAACGTCATTGCAAACAGTTGGTACGATTTTAGTCATTGCGATGCTGATCACACCAGCGGCTACAGCCTACCAGTTAACCAATAAGCTGTCTATCATGGTTGGTTTATCAACAGCATTTGGTGTTTTTAGTGCGATCATCGGTTTGTATTTCAGCTATAGTTACAATCTTCCGTCAGGCGCAACGATTGTGATGACAGCGGCGGTCTTTTTCATCGCAGCATTTTTATTTTCACCAAGTAAAGGCTTGATTCAACAAGTAAGAAAGGAACGTATGTATGAAGCATAAAAAAATCTTTTTTGCAGGTATGGTCGGTTTACTTCTACTCACAGGCTGTGGGTCACGGAGTAGTGAACATGTTGAGAAAAATAGCTCAAAGAAGCTATCTATAGTCGCGACAAATTCGATCATTGCAGATATGATCAAAGAGGTCGGAAAAGATGAGGTGAGTGTTCACAGTATCGTACCAGTTGGGACAGATCCGCACGAGTACGAGCCGTTACCAAAAGATATAAAAAAAACCAGCGAAGCAGATGTTGTTTTCTATAACGGCCTGAACTTAGAAACAGGTAATGGCTGGTATGACAAATTAATGGACACGGCTAAGAAAAAAGAGAATAAAGACTATTTTGCAGTCAGTAAAGAAGTTGAACCAATTCACCTGACCAGTAACAGTAAGCAAGAAGACCCACATGCTTGGTTGGATATCACTAACGGGATTTTATATGTGAAGCAAATCCAAGCTGTTTTGAGCGATCAAGATCCTGATAATCGATTGAATTACGAGAGAAATGCGGAAGCTTACATTAAAAAGCTTAAAGAGCTAGATGCTTCAGCGAAAGAAAAATTTTCCGATATTCCCAGTGAGAAAAAGTTGTTAGTAACCAGTGAAGGAGCTTTTAAGTATTTTTCAAAGGCTTATGATTTAACTGCAGCTTATATATGGGAAATCAATACGGAAAGTCAGGGAACACCAGAACAAATGAAACAAATCGTCGAAAAGGTTCGTGCATCGGAAGTCCCATCATTGTTTGTTGAGACGAGTGTTGATAGACGCAGTATGGAACGACTGTCAAAAGAAGTTAATCTGCCGATCTATAGCGATTTATTCACTGATTCATTAGCTAAAAAAGGAAAGACAGGGGATAGCTACTATAGCATGATGAAGTGGAACTTAGATAAAATTCACGAAGGATTGATGAAATAGCAAAAGCAGCTGACTAGCAATCAGCTGCTTTTAATCTGTTTAAACGGTCGCTTTTTCTGGTTCGCCAAAGACTTGTTTTTGTAGACGCAACCCAGTTGGGGTAGTGGCTACTCCGCCTTCTGCAGTTTCTTTGAAGATTTGCGGCATTGCACGCCCAACCTTATACATTGCCTCTACCACTTCATCCGGTGGAATGACGCTGCGGATGCCGGCTAACGCCATATCTGCGGAGATAAATGCTTGAGAAGCCCCCATCGCATTTCGTTTTACACAAGGAACTTCAACTAAACCAGCAACAGGATCACAAATGAGCCCCATCACATTTTTTAAGGTAATAGCAAGTGCATTTGCGGCCATTTCAGGTGTGCCGCCATTGGCAGTAACTAAAGCCGCAGCTGACATAGCACTGGCAGAACCGACCTCGGCTTGACAGCCACCTTCAGCGCCAGAGATTGAGGCATTATTTGCCATTACTAAACCAAACGCACCAGCTGTAAATAGGAAATCAATCTGTTCATCATGAGTCAAATTTAGTTTTTCTCGTGCCGCCATTAAAACACCAGGTAGTACGCCGGCGCTACCAGCAGTAGGGGTGGCACAAACTAAGCCCATCTTAGCATTGACTTCATTGACCGCTATCCCGTTACGAACGGCTTTTAAAATCGTTTCGCCGCTCATGAATTTGCCGCTTTCGATATAATCGTTCATACGTTTGGCATCGCCCCCAGTAATCCGGGTTACGGAGGTTACTCCTTGAATGCCTTCCTCGATTGAACTTTCCATTACTTCTAGATTGCGTTCCATTAACGCAATGATTTCTTCACGAGTTCGATCAGTTAACTCCATTTCAGTCGCGATCATCAATTCGCCGACAGTCGGATAATCCTGTGCTTGTTCTACAAGCTCTTGGATTGAATAAAACATGACAATTCCTCCTATGCTATTTGAAATAAGTAACGCTCAGCACATCGTCTTCACGTTTAATCTCTTGTCTTAACCCTTCCGGATCATCTGGTGTATCATCAATTTCTAACAAAACAATGCCGTTTTCGCCTCGTGTTTTGCGAGTCATTGTAACTTTTCCGATATTCAAGCCGTGTTTCATAAAAATGGTAGATACACGAGAAAGAAGACCGGGTACATCCTTATTAATGATGATATAGGTTGGATTCCCCATGCCAAGGGAGATGCTGTAGCCATTCATTTCAGTGATCTGGATATTCCCGCCACCAATTGAAACACCAGTAACGGACATCTCTAAATCACCTTTAATCATGCGCAAGGTAACAGTATTCGGATGATCGGCGATTTCTTTTTTGGGAACGAATAGCACTTCCATACCTTGTTCGTGAGCAATTTTCAATGAATCAGATAGGCGAGGATCGTCAGGTTCCATTCCTAAAATTCCACCTACTAAAGCAATATCTGTCCCGTGTCCACGATAAGTCTTAGCGAAAGATTCATACAAATCAAACTCTACAGAGTCCGGACGCTCACCGAAAATCATTCGGCAAACTTTTCCAATTCGTGCAGCACCAGCAGTATGTGAGCTACTTGGTCCAACCATCACTGGACCAATAATGTCAAAAACACTTCGATATTTTAATACTTCCATTATTTTAAGCCTCCCTAAATTATCCGATGAAAATCCTCATCAAGTCGACCATAGTGTAACATATACGCTTTCAGAAAATAGTTAGATTAATAATTTATTTTGTTATTCTCATAATAGTTAAAGGGTTTGTGAAGCGTTTTATTATTGTCAGAAAAGTTCGAATAGATAATTTTTTTCTTGCGTTCGTTGAAGAATTCTGCTATGATACCAAAGTGTGTCTTTGAGCACACGTTTTAAAGTGGGAGGAGAAATTTTGATCTCCAATTAACCACATCACGGACTCAAGGAGGTATGTCTCGTGGCAAAAAAAGTAGAAAAATTAGTTAAATTGCAAATTCCTGCAGGGAAAGCAACACCAGCTCCCCCAGTAGGTCCTGCACTAGGTCAAGCGGGTATCAACATCATGGGATTCACAAAAGAATTCAATGCTCGTACAGCTGATCAAGCAGGTTTGATCATTCCAGTTGTGATCTCTGTATATGAAGACCGTTCATTTACATTCATCACAAAAACACCGCCAGCTGCCGTATTATTGAAAAAAGCAGCGAAGATCGAAAAAGGATCAGGCGAACCAAACAAAAACAAAGTTGCAAAAGTTACTAGCGATCAAGTAAAAGAAATCGCTGAGTTGAAAATGCAAGACCTAAACGCTGCTAACGTTGAGTCAGCAATGCGCATGGTTGAAGGAACTGCACGAAGCATGGGTATCACTGTCGAATAATTGTCGATGTACCCAAGAAAGTAGCTTCTCAGTTGGCTCCCTATCTAAAGATACGGAACACGTGGGAGGTTCTACCGTTATAACCACATCAAGGAGGAAACAAAATGGCTAAAAAGAGCAAAAAAATGCAAGATGCATTAAAAAAAGTTGATACTACTAAAGCTTACCCAGTTGCGGAAGCAGTAGCATTAGCAAAAGAAATTAACTTCGCAAAATTTGACGCAACGGTTGAAGTTGCTTACAAATTGAACGTTGATCCTAAAAAAGCAGACCAACAAATCCGTGGAGCAGTTGTGCTTCCAAACGGAACTGGTAAAACTCAAACTGTTTTAGTATTCGCTAAAGGCGAAAAAGCAAAAGAAGCTGAAGCTGCTGGCGCTGATTTCGTTGGCGACGACGACATGGTTGCAAAAATCCAAGGTGGATGGTTCGACTTCGACGTTGTTGTAGCGACACCTGATATGATGGCTACAGTTGGTAAATTAGGTCGTGTGCTTGGACCAAAAGGTTTAATGCCTAACCCTAAAACTGGTACTGTAACAATGGATGTTACAAAAGCGGTTGAAGAAGTTAAAGCTGGTAAAGTAACGTACCGTGTTGATAAAGCTGGTAACGTTCATGTGCCAATCGGTAAAGTATCATTCGACGATGCGAAATTGGTTGAAAACTTTAACACAATCAACGAAACTTTAGTAAAAGCAAAACCTGCGACTGCTAAAGGTCAATACATTAAAAACATTTCAATGACAACAACATTTGGACCTGGTATCCATGTTGAACAAACTGCTATCTAATTAATTTTAGAAAAGTACTTGACTCGGCTAGCTTATCTATGGTAAGTTAGTCGAGGTTAAATATTAACTGTACCGAAGACAGTAGGTGACGCAAGTCTTAATTTCCTACCGAGGACGTTTATTGAGAACATTCAATAGTCCCTCTATGTCTACGGTGGCATGGAGTTTTTTTTGCATGTTTAACACGGTGATTGGCGGGCGTTTTTCCCGACTGAGCCGATGTTGAACAGCACTGGTCGACCGCAGGGAGAGGAGTTTCCTTATAAAAGAGACAACCTGCCTGAAGTTCTTCCGTAGCTCAAAAACTCTTCCATCAAAATCAGGAGGTGAAATATATAATGAGTGAAGTAGCAATCGCTAAAAAAGCCGCTATCGTTGATGAAGTCACTGAAAAATTCAGCGCAGCAGCTTCAGCCGTTATCGTTGATTACCGTGGTTTAACAGTAGAACAAGTGACTGAATTACGTAAACAACTACGCGACGCTAACGTTGAAATGAAAGTTATCAAAAATTCTATCTTGGTTCGTGCTGCTGAAAAAGCTGGCTTGAACGGATTAGAAGAAGTATTCTCAGGACCTACTGCAGTAGCATTTAGTAATGAGGATGTAGTTGCTCCAGCTAAAATTATCGACGAGTTCGCTAGTAAAGCTGACAAACTAGAAATCAAAGGCGGTATCATTGAAGGAAAAGTAGCTTCTATCGAAGAAATTACTGCTCTTGCAAAACTACCGAACCGCGATGGACTTCTTTCTATGCTATTATCTGTCCTTCAAGCGCCAGTCCGCAACGTGGCTTACGCTGTGAAAGCAGTCGCAGAAAAAGAAGAAGAAGTAGCTTAATCGCTGCATAAAATATAAACTAATAAAACTTACCTAAACGGAGGAAATTTAAAATGGCATTGAACATTGAAAACATTGTCGAAGAACTTAAAGGCGCGACAATCTTAGAATTAAACGACTTAGTTAAAGCTATCGAAGACGAATTTGGCGTAACTGCTGCTGCTCCTGTAGCTGCTGCTGGCGCTGTTGCAGGTCCTGCTGCTGAAGAACAAACAGAATTTACTGTTGAATTAACAGCTGTTGGCGATCAAAAAGTTAAAGTTATCAAAGCAGTTCGTGAAGCAACTGGTCTTGGCTTGAAAGAAGCTAAAGCTGTAGTTGATGGCGCTCCTGCACCAGTTAAAGAAGATGTATCTAAAGAAGACGCTGAAGCACTTAAAGCTGCTTTAGAAGAAGTTGGCGCATCTGTAACATTAAAATAATCACTTTTGATTATTCAAAGGGAGATCTGATTTCAGGTCTCTCTTTTTTTTTGCTTAAAGGAACATTTTTTCGATCACAGTGAAGCGTGAAAACAATAATGAAATGAACATATTTTTACTTCTATCACGGAATGAGAGAACCTTGTTTTATATGTGAGGGGTAGTTTAAAAAATACGAATTAAATGATGTAGCATTAAGATTTTGCGCTTATTTCAATCGTTCCTTTCTGTTTGCTGAAGGAGCAACTAACTAAATGATGCTTTTAACAGTGAGGCTAAAAAAGCCGAGCTATTGAAATGCTCGGCTGGCAATAATAAATGTATTCTATTGTAGAACTTCTAGCATAACATCTGATTGGTCTGCTGAGACGTTTCCAGCATAATTCGGTGTAGCTAAAGAAAGTCTGCCATGTTTATTATGAAATAAGTATAGATTTCCAGATTGATAGTTTCTATTTGTTGCACCAGATATCTGAACACCAATTGAAAGCATGGTACTCACCTCAACTGTTCGAATTTCATTTGTCTCTGCTGAAAATAATCGGATTGATTTTACTGGGACATCTTGCATCATAAAATTATAAACGGTCTCATTATTGGTATCAGCATTGAAAGTGATTTGGTTTGTGTTCGTATTAATATTTATTGAATCAGGTACATTGATACCATTAAAATAGAAGGTCGCATACCCACCGAATTCATCAGCAGTAACGCTATCCACCTCAGACTGTTTAGTAGATGTGGATTCAGAAGAAAATAACTGGCTACTTGAACTACCGGACAAGGATGCTGCTGAATATGTGAAGCTTGATGAGCCTTTACTACGTTCTGAGCTTTCTGTTGTACTCGCTTCACTGGTAGAACTTTTATTAGATTCCTGTGATGGACCACGATTGCACCCAACAAGCAAGAACGATGTAACGAGATAAATCGAAAAAATTTTTTTCAACGACAAACCTCCCTTCGTAATAAATTATAACACTAAACAATTTTATTGTAATCGTTTACAAATAATTTGTCATTTTTACCAAAAATGCATCTTTGTTGAATTAAAACATTCAAGTTTTGAGCAATATCTTTGTATCATCAAGTAATAACGCGTAGACTATTAATCAAGAAGAAGAAAAGGACTGATGCTTTTTGAAAAAAATGTATGAAACAGCAATGATTAACCACGGCGGGCGTACTGGCGATGTTCAAGCGCCAAACGGTAGTATGAAAATGAAGATTGAGCCACCTTCTATTCACGCAGAAGGAACAAACCCTGAGCAACTTTTTGCGGCGGGTTACGCTTCTTGTTTCAACGGTGCAGTTCATCATATGTTGAAGGAACATAATCTTGAGTCAGATGCAGAAGTCAAGGCACGTGTGTCCTTGTATCAACTAGATGACGGCGGTTATCAAATCGGAGTGATTTTGGAAACTTCATTACCTGGAGTAGAAAAAGAAGAAGCTCAAAAAATTATTGAAGAAGCACACGAATTTTGTCCCTATTCAAAAGCAACGCGTGGAAACATCGATGTAGAAGTTGAATTGGTCTAGCAAGTGCATCCCTCGAATTTTCGAGGGATTTTCTATTTTCATTGACTTTCATTGTATTGTGAAAATTAATGAAATAACGCTTTTTATCTAAAAAAAATTTCAGTTAATTAGCAAAAAAGAGAAAAAAATAAGAGGCTATTCTTATCGCTTTACAAAAAATTGGGAATTAACTAAACTTGAGTCTCAATGATTTTTGTAAAGGATGTGTTATGAAAATGAAGAAATACTTAGCAGAATTTCTAGGTACCTTTATGCTAGTTTTTCTAGGAACTGGTACAGTCGTTGTTGCTAAAGGTGGCACGCTGACGATTGGTTTAGCTTTTGGTTTGGCGATCACGATTATGGCGTATGCTGTGGGGGGGATTTCAGGAGGAAACTTCAATCCTGGTGTATCTATTGCAATGATGATCAACAAACGTCTAGAAGTGAAGGATGGGATTTTTTATATCATCGCCCAAGCATTAGGTTCGATTGTAGCTTCAGCAATTTTATCTATTTATGTTCATGCGCTAAAATTACCTAGCGACGGCTTTGGTCAAACGGATTTTCCTAACATCAGTGCTGCTCAAGCATTTGGTGTAGAAACATTAATCACTTTCCTATTCGTATTCGTAATCTTAATGGTGACGAGTGAAAAATACGGCAATGCTCAAATGGCTCCGTTAGCCATCGGTATCACGTTAGCATTCTTGATTATCGTTGCTTTAAATTTAACTGGTGGGTCATTGAATGCTGCTCGTAGTTTAGGACCAGCTATTTTTGCTGGCGGCAGTGCTTTATCACACTATTGGGTATACTTACTAGCACCAACATTAGGAGCTGTGATTGCTGCATTTGTTGCGAAATTCATGGGCAGTGAAGAAAAATAATTTTTTATTGAAGGCGATCATGAAGGTCGTCTTTTTTGTATATGTAAATCAATAAAAAAGAAATTTCATTCCAATAGAAAAACGAGCGGAACTCAGTATCCTGCTCGTTTTTTGCATTTAAGTGAATCAAAGCGTTTTTTGAATTTTTGTGAGGTGATATAGATAGTACCCAATAACGAAAAGGTAGGCGATAACCATCGGAATTATGACGTTAAAGGAGATGCCCATTAAAGCGAAGGTTAATAATAACGCAGAGTAAATGTACAACATAATATCGAAACCTTTTGCTTTGGCCATATTCCCGATCATTACGTTTCGTTCATCTTTCGTGTCGATTTCAACTTGCTTAGCTAGTTTGGGATTTTTTTCGATTGTTTTTTTACTGACGAAGTCTCCGATTCCATTTCCAAATAAACCGCATCCTAATCCGATGCAAAGATAAGGTAAAGTTTTCATAATACCTTGAGAATTATCAACTGTTTTTATTAAGTAGAAACCTACACCGATCAACACCACACCTACTAGAGTGATCAATAGTTCTTTTGTCTTCTTCATTATTCTTCCTCCTCCCGTAAAGGAACAATCTATAAAGTATTTGATTAAGGAAAGTTTGCTTTACATTTATAGTATAAAGCATAATGTTGTTTATGTAAAGCGTGCTTTCCATAACGTGTAAAATAAAAGTCGCATCGATCCAGAATAGATCGATACGACAAGTTTTAGATGTGTTCAGAAACTGTAGCTGACTGTTTTTTACGATAGCTGAAAAGAATGACTAAGTAGATACATGCGGTAAAAAGTGTTACTCCAATTGGATTATTCATCAGAATGCCAACGAAGATTAATCCCAAAACGAGGATTACTAATCCACTAAAGAATTTTTCGGCTTTCGTCCCTTTTTTTAAGGCCAATACAAAAGCTGCCACACTGATTAATAACCAAGTTAATAAAACGGAATACGATAGTGAACCCACCAAATAATTAAACAATTGATTTCCTAGAAAATAGGACAAGATGACTCCAAGGTAAAGAGTACCTGTACAGAATAAAACGGCACGTTGAGGTACTTGATGCTTATTCAAAACAGCTAACTTTGAAGTAAAGCCGGCATTTTCTTTCACTCGGAAGTATAGCGTTCTAGAAGAAGCGTAGACGCCTGAGTTGATCGAAGAAAATAGAGCTAACACAATTACAAAGTTTACAATGTCAGTAGCAAACGGAATATGCATTTTTTGAAAGACCATCACGAACGGGCTAGCAGTAGTTGACGCCAAAGTATCCCAACGATAGATAATCAAAAGCAAGACCATCGGCACAATATAAAAAGAGATAATTCTTCCCATTACACCTTTGATGGCTTTAGGGATTGCTGTTTTAGGATTCTCTGTTTCACTAACAGTAATTGCGATCAATTCAGAACCGCCATAAGAATAAATTACGACGAGAAGAGAATTGACAAGACCGTTTAATCCATGAGGTGTGAAGCCACCGTGACTGTTCATGCGAGATATCGTATCGACAAAACCAATATCAAAAATCTCACGTCCGACTAAATAAGCGCTAAAAACGATCAAAATTATAATAACAGCGATTTTGATGAAAGCTAACCAATACTCTGTTTCTGCAAATAGTCGAACAGAGTACAAATTGATTAACGTAGTCAGCAGAGCTAGGATTAGCACAAATACCCAAGAGGGAACGTGTGGAAACCACAGCTGCATAAAGCTTGCTGCCGCAACTGCTTCAGCGATAATATTGACCATCCATAAGGACCAGTACAACCAATCAATAAAATCAGCCGTTCTTTCGCCAAGGAAAGGTTTGATGATTCCTGACAAACCTTGAACATTGTCGCTGTCCAAGACTAAACGTCCCAGTCCATTCATCACAATAAAGAGAACTAAACCGCCTAGTAGAAAGGCCAGGATTACGGAAGGACCAGCAATTCCGATCGCCTCTCCGCTGCCTTTGAATAATCCTGCGCCAATCGCGCCGCCTAACGCCAACATCATGATGTGACGAGAGGTCATTTGTTTTTGTAATTTATTTTCCATTAGAATGCCTCGTTTCAATAATAGATAGAATAGTTTGTAGATTTGAAATATTCTGATAATTATTTGACTATAATACCAAAATATTCTGACAATTCTACTTTCATGAAAAATATTTCATTTTATTTTCATTTAGCAGCTATAAATGGCTAGTGTTAGTTATTTTATAAGCTAAATTAAACGAAATTTGATCAAATAAGCGGTTAAAACTTTTTTCGTTAATTAAATCAGTTGAAAATCTTCATTTTCTAATACTTTACTGTTTTTCCTTTCAATTTTTTCTCAGCTTAGGAAATTTATGAAATTAGTAACGAAATAGCCATAAATGCTGATTCTATAGTGTTTTTATAGTGTTTAATAAAAGTAAACTATTGATTTTCAAGCAAGATAATAGGAAAAAAGGAATCTTATTTGTAACATAAAAGAGTAATTATTTTATATAGAAAGAGGGAGAGAAGAATGAGTTGGTTATGGACATTAATTATTGGCGCATTGATCGGTGTAATCGCTGGAGCAATTACTAAAAAAGGTGGTTCAATGGGATGGATCGCTAATATTGTTGCCGGTTTAGTAGGTTCTGCAATTGGTCAAGCCTTACTTGGCTCATGGGGCCCTAGCTTAGCAGGTATGGCACTGGTTCCTTCTATTATTGGTGCTGTGATTGTTGTTGCAGTGGTTTCATTCTTTATTGGAAGAAAATAGAAATATGGACTCAAAATAAAAAAGCGCAAAGGCGCTTTTTTATTTTGTATTCAACAATTCTTCTTTGGCATGGATCAGTTGAGTCAAAAAGGCACAGTAGGGTGTATCGATTTGATAGTTCTTGCCTTTTTGCCAAACGGCACCATTGATATAGTCAATCTCTGTTTTCCGATGATTGCGAATCAAGTCCTGATACATTGATGGAAAATGCAATCCTTGTGTTTTGACATCATAAGTGGCTTCGATCGCTTGAATGACTTGTGCTTGATTTAGTTCAATTCCTTCAGCTTTAGCGACTGCGGCAAACTCACCGACAATTGTTTCAATGAAATTTCTAGCTACACTTAGTGAACCAAACTCAGCGATATTACAATCTAAAATTGTACATAATCCATTCAGAGTACCATTGATACAAGCCTTTTTCCAAATAGAATAGCGCACATTATTACTATAGATGGGATTTAGTTTTGCTTTTTGAAAAACTTCCAAGACCTTCAAAGTAAAAGCCTTTCCTTTCGGATCTAAATTTTCCATTTCGATACTACCTGTCCCGACAAGTTTTGCATGACCAGGACCGGATAGACCAGCTGTCCAAGTGGTTGTACCAAAAAAAATATTTTCTTTTGGCACGAATTTTGACAGAGTTTCTTCATGTCCCAAACCATTTAATAGGCAAAAGACGAACGTGCTTTTACCGATGATTGGCTGTATATCCTGAAACATTGCTTCAAGCTGCATCGATTTGGTTAAAGCAACGACTAAATCAACATTGGCATGATCCTCTACGATTTCTTCAGGTGAATAAATCGGCAGATGAGCAATTACCTCATGATCTTCAAATTCTCCGATCAATCCTTTTTCACGTATAGCGTTAATATGATCCGGCCAGCGATCAATTAAAATGACCTCATTGCCAGCTTGATGAAGCATCAATCCGATGCGACTCCCCATAGCACCTGCTCCAGCAATTGCGATTTTCATATCTATAATTCCCCTTTCAAGTTCCATTGACTAGTATACATAAAAAGCCGTAAAAAGACGGATTAGGCGCTCAATCACGAAATGATATTTCATCAATATAAAATTAACTATGAAATAGTGTTGCATTTTATATTGTTAGCGTTTATAATCACTTCATAAAGTTGAAATGGTTTTCACAGGGAGTGATGATTTTAGAATCTCCTGTAAAACAAGACTGTAAGACAACTTAAGAAACAGATATTTTCCTAGCCAAAAGGAGGAAGCTGATGTTTGGATTTTCAATTTTCTTAAATGAAGGATTAACAAGGGATACAACACAGTATATAAAGGAAATGGCAGAATACGGTTTTTCTGGTATTTTCACGTCCTTGCATATCCCGGAAGATGATGCATCGCAATATCGTAAGCGCTTGACTGATTTAGGATCTATCGCCAAAACCTATCAATTAGAGTTGATGGTTGATATCTCTGGTGAAGCGTTGGATCGCGCAGGTTTTTCCTTTAAGCATTTGAGAGAGCTTAAAGAAATTGGTGTGACAGGATTACGAATGGATTATCACATTAGTAATCAACAGATTGCTGAATTGTCTCAAGAAATGACCATTGCATTGAATGCTTCGACGATTACTGAGATAGACATCCAAGAATTACGTGAAGCAAATGCGGACTTTGATCATCTAGAAGCTTGGCACAACTATTATCCAAGACCTGAAACCGCTTTAGACAAGGATTGGTATCACGAGAAAAACCAATGGTTGAAGGCTTATGGATTTACGATTCAAGGGTTTGTTCCAGGTGATGAAAAGCTGCGCGGTCCACTGTACCGAGGACTCCCAACTCTGGAAGAGCATCGCGGAATGCATCCTTTAGCAGCAGCTTTAGATTTATCAAACGAAACTGATAAAGTTTATATCGGTGACAGCGGGTTATCAAAAGAGGTCTTAAGACAATTTTCTTTCTATATAAAAGAAGAAGCGCTAAAACTAAGAGTGGAAGCATTTGATAAGCAAATTGAGTATGTTTTAGGTACACACATCAATCGTCAAGATGAAGCTCGAGATGTCATTCGCAGTGCTGAAGCTCGATTCAAAAAAATCCCGAATGTCGAGCCGCTATCGGTTAGGAAAAGGGATGTTGGTGCTGTAACGATTGATAATGCTAAGTATTTGCGCTACATGGGGGAAATTCAAATTGTGAAGCGAGCACTGCCTGCCGATGAGAAAGTAAACGTTGTAGGACAGGTGATCGCTGAGGATCAGGCTTTAATAAATCATATTAAAGCAGGACAGAAATTTTATATAGAGAGTGTGGAAAAGAATGATTAATTTAGAAAACTTAACAACAGAACGACGTAATGAAACAACTTTTGGTTTAGATGAAATGAGTGTGGCAGAAGCCGTGCAATTGATGAATCAGGAAGATCATAATGTACCAGATGCAGTAGCAGAACAATTACCACAAATTGAAAAAGTAATTGAAGCAACAATCACCGCCTTCAAAAAGGATGGCCGTTTGATTTACATGGGCGCAGGAACCAGCGGACGTTTAGGCGTTTTGGATGCGGCAGAATGTGTACCAACTTTCGGTGTTGAGGCAGAAATGGTTGTTGGCTTGATCGCAGGTGGGGAACAGGCTATGACAGTAGCTGTTGAAGGAGCAGAAGACGACGCAGACTTAGGTGCACAGGATTTAAAAGATTTGCATTTGACTGAAAATGACATGGTTATCGGAATCGCTGCCAGCGGCCGGACACCTTATGTCATCGGCGGATTAGATTATGCTCGTTCAATCGGAGCTGCCACTGGAACAATTTCCTGTAATAAAGGTGCTGAGATCAGTAAACATGCGGATCTGCCAATTGAGGTCGATTGCGGACCAGAGTTCTTAACAGGCTCTACTCGTTTGAAATCAGGAACAGCACAAAAATTAATCTTGAACATGATTTCAACTATTAGCATGATTGGAATTGGTAAGGTCTATAACAACTTAATGGTAGACGTGAAGCCAACTAATGAAAAATTAGTCGAACGTTCAAAACGGATTATCATGCAAGCAACGGAGGCTGACTATGAAACGGCAGCACATTATTTTGCAGAAGCCGAACAAAATGTAAAATTAGCGATCGTGATGATTTTGACAGATAGTTCTAAAGAAGAAGCCGCTGAGAAACTAATCCGAGCTGACGGATTTGTTAAAAAGACAATTTAGGAGGGAAGAACAATGGCGAAAGATGAATTAACCTTGAACCAAATTGCTAAAAAAATATATGCTGGTGCAGGCGGAATGGAGAATGTCCAAAGTGTCGTTCATTGCATGACTCGCGTGCGGATGAGCGTTCGTGATGATAGTAAGGTCGATCAGGCTAAATTGAAGAATATTCCAGGTGTCTTAGGTGTGGTTGATGATGAGCAGTTACAAGTCATCATCGGTCCAGGAAAAGTCAATAAGGTCGCAAAAGAAATGGTCGATATGGCCGGTGTCGGACTTGGTGAGGAAATCCCTCAAGGCTCTGGTAAAGATAAAGTCAATGCAAAGGCAGCAGAAATGAAGGCGGCACAAAAAGCCAAGCAAAAGAACTCTCCCTTCAAAGCAGTTTTAAAAGATATTTCTAACATTTTCGTTCCGATGATTCCAGCGTTTGTGGGGTCAGGTTTAGTTGCAGGGATTGCAGCGATTTTGACGAACTTAGTAACTGCCGGAACGATTGATGCAGCGAATTGGCAACAAATTATTGATGTCATGAACATACTGAAAAACGGAATGTTTACTTATCTAGTTATTTTCACAGGTGTAAATTCTGCACAAGTCTTCGGTGCGAACCCAACACTGGGTGGAGTTATCGGAGCTGTCGTATTGTTAACAGGAATGAATCCTGAAGCGCCGATCAAGAACTTGTTTACAGGTGATGCTTTAGCGGCTGGTCAAGGCGGGATTATCGGTGTAATCTTTGCCGTTTGGTTGTTATCGATTGTTGAGAAGCAATTACACAAAATTATTCCTGATGCGGTGGATATTATCATAACGCCAATGCTTTCCTTATTAGTGATCGGTCTATTAGAAATTTTCTTGATCATGCCTTTAGCAGGATTTATTTCTAATGGTATGGTAGGCGGAATCAACTGGGTGCTATCAGTCGGTGGAGCATTTTCTGGTTTTGTCTTAGGTGCATTGTTCTTGCCAATGGTTATGTTTGGCTTGCATCAGATTCTTACACCGATCCATATTCAAATGATCGGCGAAACTGGTAAAACATTATTGTTACCGATCTTAGCTATGGCTGGGGCAGGACAAGTAGGTGCGGCTTTTGCTCTTTGGATGAAATTACGTAAGGACAAAGAGTTAACTGAAATGATCAAGGGTGCTTTACCTGTGGGGATTTTAGGTATTGGAGAACCATTAATTTACGGGGTAACGTTGCCGTTAGGACGTCCCTTCATTACTGCTTGTATTGGTGGAGGAATTGGTGGTGGTGTCTTAGGGGCACTTGGAGGAATCGGAGCAATTGCAATCGGACCTTCGGGTGTCGCGTTGATCCCATTGATCGCGAATGGTCGCTGGTGGGGGTATGTTCTAGGTTTGTTAGCGGCTTATGCTGGTGGTTTTGTAGCAACTTATTTCTTCGGTATTCCTAAAGATAAGCTGGCTGAGCAAAAGCTAGCAGAAACAACAGTTGTTGAAACAAATGAATTGGTTGACACACCGGTAGCTGCTCATACAACAAATATTTTCACGGCAGTAGCACAAGGTTCGGTGCATCCATTAGAAGAGGCGGCAGATCCTGTTTTTGCTGAGAAAATGATGGGAGAAGGCTATTTTGTTGAACCAACGGATGGTGCGATATTCTCGCCTGTTGCCGGAAAAGTTTCAACAATTTTCCCAACAAAACACGCGATCGGTATTACGACAGACAGCGGATTAGAGGTCTTGTTACACATGGGCATCAATACGGTTGAGTTAGATGGAAAACCATTTGAAGTGTTGACAAAAGAGGGGCAAACAGTTACGCCTGAAACACAGATCGCTTCTGTTGATTTGGCCGAAATCAAACAAGCTGGAAAAGGTACATCAATGATGGTATTGATTACAAACATGAATGATGTTGCAACCCATGTCTTAGAAAAAACTGGTGCTGTTCATGCCTCAGAAGAAGTTTTTAAAGCAACAACAATATAGTCATAAAAAAGCGATGCTGTTTCGGCGTCGCTTTTTTGTAGAAAACTGACACCGGTTGTCGCATTAGTTATGCTACACTTTTCTCAAAGACAAAGAAGGGGTGTTTCGCCTATGAAGGAACCAGGGATTAACTATCAGTTTTCAGCAAAGGTCTGTCATCATTCTTCTTCACCAGAGATGCCTGGCTGGATGTTAGTTATACTCCCAAAGGAACTTTCCTTTGAGATTAGAAAACTGTTCAAGGAGTTAGAGGAGGGCTGGGGTCGCATGAAAGTGATAGCTCAAATCGGAAAAAGTGAATGGCGAACGGCCATCTGGTTTGATACCAAACAAGGAACTTATTTACTTCCAATCAAGGCAGAGATCAGGAAAAAAGAACAGATCGTAAAAGATCAGGTCGTAAATATTGTGATTATGATAAATATCTAAACAAAAGCGAGGAAGAATATGATTTCTTCCTCTTTATTTTTGTCCTTAAGTAGTCACACGAATTTTAAAAATCATACTTTTAGGATATTATGAATTTTTTCACAATTAGTGATACTCATTCGGTGTTTTTTGTGCTATTCTCTAGAATAAGAATTTTAAAGAAATGTGAACAGCTGGTTAAGAGAAAGTGAGAAAAATAGCTCCGCTAGGAATCATCTTAACTTGAAGCGATGTTCGGTGGAATTGTAGTAAAACAAGGAGTATTTATACGATGGAGATAGGTTTGGATAAAAAAGAAATATTGCGTTATCTCGGTTATCGAAGCAAGCAAGAATTAACCACTGAAATGGATGTTCAAATTCTACAATTAATGGAGGAAATCAAACATGTTGCTGTTCCTCGCTATACGTTTCTAATTTTTCCTTGTCGTAGCAATGAAACAGAAAAAAGCATTCAAGTAGTGGGAACGGACTTGATTTTAGAAGGTAAAGCCATATACAATCATCTGAAGAATGCTAATAAGGTTGCCTTATTGGCGGCAACTTTAGGAATTGAAGTGGAACGGCAAATTCGTAAATATGAATTGACAGAGATGAGCAAGGCCTTAATTTTAGATGCCTGTTGTGTGGAATACATTGAAAAAATTTGTGATTTAGCAGAGTGTGAAATTGAAAAAGAAGTGAGTAATGAGCACTTAGTTTTAAATCGTCGGTTTAGTCCCGGCTATGGAGATCTATCAATCGAGACACAAGCGAAATTTTTAGCGGTTACAGATGCGACAAAACGTGTAGGCATCAATTTGAGCGACAGCTTCTTGATGATTCCTCGCAAATCAGTTACTGCAATCATTGGTCTGTTTACTGATGGAAAATTAGCTCGTCCGCGACGAAAAAAAATTGCTTGCGGCGATTGTTCAATGAATAAAAATTGTGAATATCGAAGGTGAAAAAATGACAATTATCGAAGATTTGACTGAAAACAGATTGCTTTTTGATGGTGCGATGGGAACCATGCTGCAAAAAATGGGTCTGCCAGTGGGAATGGAGCCTGAATATTTCAATTTGAGCCATCCTGAAACGATTACGCAGATTCACCAAGAATACGTGGCAGCCGGAGCGGATGTTATTACCGCCAATACATTTCAAGCGAATCAAGTAAAATTGAAACAAACAGAGTTGCCAGAGATCATCGAAGCGGCGATCAACCTAGCAAGAGCGGCTCAACCGAAATACGTTGCTTATGATATGGGCCCCATAGGCCAATTGATGGCACCCATGGGAACCTTAAGTTTTGACCAAGCGTATGAAATGTTTCGAGAACAGGCTGTGTTGGCAGAAAAGGCCGGAGCAGATCTAGTAGTGATTGAGACGATGTCGGATTTATTGGAGACAAAGGCGGCAATTTTAGCAATCAAAGAAAATACCTCATTGCCGATTTTTTGCACGATGACATTTCAGGAAGATGGTCGAACTTTTGTCGGTACAGACCCCTTAACAGCGGTTTTGACCTTGCAGTCATTAGGGATTGAGGCGGTTGGAGTAAACTGTTCTTTAGGTCCAAATGAACTATTGCCAATCGTGAATGAAATCTTAACCTATGCCAACATACCAGTGATGGTTCAAGCAAATGCTGGCTTGCCAGAAATGAAAGATGGTCAAACCTTTTATCCGTTGACGGTGGACGATTATGGTTTAGCTGTTGAAAAAATGCTGAATAGCGGTGTTCGCATCGTAGGCGGTTGCTGCGGAACAAATCCGGATTTTATTCAGAAAATTCGCCAACTGATTGATGACATCCCTCCAGTTGCTTTAACTCCGCAAAAAGTAACGGCCGTTACCTCTGGGAGTCAAACGATTGTTTTAAATGAAGGATTGCATTTAATTGGCGAACGAATCAATCCTACTGGGAAAAAACGTCTGAAAGAAGCGCTGAGGAAAAAAGATATAAGCTATATTTTGAAGGAAGGCTTGAAGCAAATTGAGGCTGGAGCGGATATTTTGGATGTCAATGTCGGTTTGCCGGAAATTGATGAAGCTGAGATGATGCAAAAAGTTGTTCAAGAGCTGCAAGGAATTGTCACAGCTCCTTTACAAATTGACAGCTCCAGTATCACAGCGATTGAGGCCGGAGCTCGTTACTATAATGGTAGACCATTGATCAATTCAGTAAACGGAAAAGAAGAAAGTATGCGGGAAATATTCCCGATTGCTAAAAAATATGGAGCAGTGGTTTTAGGGTTAGCGTTAGACGAAACGGGGATTCCTGATACGGCTGAAAAACGGTTGGCAGTAGCTGAAAAAATTGTTGAAACTGCTGCTAGTTATGGGATTGCCAAAGAAGATGTCATGATTGATCCGTTAGTGCTAACGGCATCTGCTCAACAAGAACAGGTACAGGTGACCCTAGATACGATCAAGCTGGTTCGAGAAAAATTGGGTGTATTGACTGTTGCTGGGTTAAGCAATGTTTCTTTTGGTCTGCCGAATCGGGAAAGTCTGAATGGGGTGTTTTTGGCGGCAGCCGTGGGGGCTGGACTTAATGCGCCGATTGTTAATCCCCTCTCAGATATTCTGATGCAAGTGGTGCAGGCATTAAAAGTCATTAATAACCAAGACCAGGATGCGATGGAGTATATTGCTAATAACCAACAAGTAATAGATCAGACAGCTTCTCTGGTTACGAGCGATCAAAAAAATACTGATGACTTGAAAACGTTGATTCTAAAAGGGCAAAAGGATGAAACGCCAACTTTAACAAAACGCTTATTAGAAACGAAAACCCCTCTGGAAATCGTTAATGATTATTTCATTCCTGCGTTAGATGAGGTAGGTTCAAAATTTGAAAAAGGTCTCCTGTTTTTGCCTCAACTGATGCAATCAGCTGAAGCGGTTCAGCGGTCACAAGAAGTATTAAAGCAGTATTTTGAGGCTAACGGACAGGAAACAGAATATAAAGGAAGAATTCTGTTAGCGACTGTACAGGGGGATATTCATGATATTGGTAAAAATATTGTGAAGATGGTGTTGGAAAATTATGGCTTTGAGGTAATTGATTTAGGAAAAGATGTACCGATTTCTATGGTGGTTGAGACACTCAAAGAAGAAAAGATTCAGTTGGCTGGCTTAAGTGCTTTGATGACAACGACGGTCCAAAACATGAAGAGCACGATTCAAGCCGCTAGAGAAGCAGGTTTAGATACAAAATTCATGGTGGGCGGAGCAGTGCTAAATGAAGAATACCGAGAATTTGTTGGTGCAGATTATTACGCCAAAGATGCTTTAAATAGTGTCACGATTGCGCAAGAATTCTTCCAAGACAAAAAATAAAACAGCCGAGTAAAATGGATGATTTCTAGACATTTTACTCGGCTTTTCTATTTTGTAATGACTTCCTGCGGCTAAAAATATTTTTTTCGATATTCTTGGACGACCGCTCGTGTCGAATAAATTTTTTCAGCATTTTCTTTGTTGCGGCTGATATAGACATAGAACAATAAATCGATCGTAATGAACTGAGCCAAGATCGAATCTGTTGCGGCGCTACGGTAAGTTGCTTCGGTCGGACGTGAAGTTTGAAGACAAACGTTTGAAAGCTTGGCCAATGGATTTTGTCCGAACTGGGTCAGGGTAATGATTGGGATACCTAAGTCTTTGGCTGTTTCCGCTAAAGCGATCAGTTCGGAGGTCAATCCAGAATTTGAGACTAGCCAAATGACCGCTTCTTTTTGATGCAGGACTAGCTGCGGCAAAATGGTGTTATAATCTTGTTCGCTAATGACATTCTTCCCTAAACGGCTCCATTTTTGAACAATGTCAGTGGCTGCTAAACTAGAGGCGCCAATTCCTAAAACATAACAAAATTCTTTTTCTTCCAATAGTTTGCAGGCCTCGAGAAAAACCTCTTCGTTGAACAGAGCTGTTGTCTCGTCAATGGTGAAGCGAGCGTTGCTGGCTAATTTGTTTTTTAAACTGTGAAATGATTCGTCGTGACCGACATCACTGTAGGTATTATTGCTACGCTCCTGCATTGTTTCGGCAGAAAGCTCTATTTTAAAATCCGTTAGGCTATTGTAGCCCATCTTTTTTGAAAAACGAACAACCGTTGGTGCGCTTGCTCCAGAGGCTTCCGCAATTTCGTTGGCGGTCATACCTGAAGCTTTTTCACTATTGTCGCGAATGAATTGATAGATTTTTTTTTCAGCTGCAGACATTTCCTTCTGCATGCTTTTCATATGAGAAAGAACGCTCATAATGGACTCCTTTTAAACTTTTTTTCTATTATACCATTTTCCAAATAAATTTATTTTTTCTATAGAACGACAGATCCGTCTTTCTTTTTTCTTGAAAAGTCGTATGATAATAAATGAATCTTTTCTAAAGGAGTTTACTAGATGGCTTTGATTGATTTTATTTTGCATATCGATGCCCACATGGTGTCGTTGGTTCAGCAATATGGTGTTGGAATTTATCCAATTTTATTTGCAATTGTCTTTATTGAAACAGGTGTCGTGATCTTTCCATTCTTGCCTGGGGATTCATTTTTATTTGCAGCAGGCGCCTTAACTGCGTTAGGTGGAAATGTGCTGCATCTGCCATATGTGATTGCGATCTGTGTGATTGCTGCGATTTTGGGAGACACAATGAATTATTGGATTGGCCATACGATTGGCGTCAGAGCTTTGTATCATAGCCCGATTTCCCGCTTCATCAAAGAGGATAAAGTAAAAGAGGCGGAGAACTTCTTTAACGAACGTGGAAAATGGACGATCTTCTTGGGCCGTTTTATGCCATTTGTCCGCACGTTTATCCCGTTCATTGCCGGTTCAAGTAAAATGAATTGGGCCATTTTTTCAAGCTTTAATGTTTTTGGAGCTATCGTCTGGGGGACAGTGGTCACTCTGGCAGGTTATTTCTTAGGGAATATTCCAATTGTCAGTGAGCATTTTTCATTGATCATGCTAATGATTGTTTTTATTTCATTGGTGCCAATTATGATTCCGTATATCAAACAAAAAATCCGTGCATAAAAAAGAGTTTGAAGGTTCTCCGATACAGGAGGCGTTCAAACTCTTTTTTCTACAAATGGAAATATAAAATTTCGGGTATTACTCTGAAGCGTAGGGGAGGGCCTGTTGTTCCCAAACCTGTATTAACAACCAAGCTTGTTTGGGACGTTAAAGCATAAATGCCTTGATCATAGAGCTTTGACCCAAAATTTTTATACGGCAAGATCGGAAAACGAATTTGTCCACCGTGACTGTGTCCAGATAAGATCAAATCAAAACGATCAAGGTCTGACAAATGCTGGACTTGATCAGGCTCATGTACCATAAGGATTGAAAAACGCGCATCTTTGGGTTGCGTATTGTAGTCAGGTTGTCCTTCCTGACCATCATCGATACCAGTCAAACTTATTTGCTCTACCAGCGTACTTTGGTTGTTTAACAAAACGAAGCCGCCGGCAGCCAGTATTTCACTGACAGCGTCTTGTCCGTTGGAACGATAATCATGGTTGCCTAAAATCGCAAATTTCCCTTTAGGGGCGTTGATTTTAGTTAATTGTTGACTGATTATTTCACAATCTCGTGTTTCCCAATAGCGATAATTTTCAATTAAGTCGCCAGTGAATAATACGATATCTGGCTTTGCGGCGTTAAGTTTTTCGACGATTTTGTCAAAACGTTTTGGAGAATAAAAAGGGGAGAAGTGACTGTCGCTGATTTGCGCAATCATCAATCCTGTCTTTTTTCCTTCCTTGATATCTAGTGTTGTGTGCTTTGTGATCTTAAAATGCTTTTCGACCAATTGATAGGTGGAATATCGGCAATAGATCAGAAAGAGTACTGCGAGCACAATTAGGAAAAGAATCATCTATACCACTTTCTTTCTGATTTTTCGTCAGTATATCCAAAAGAAAGACCTGTCACAAGTTTGACAGGTCTTATTTAATGATTATTTAAATCGTACGGACTGTTTCACGTTGAATTAAATGATGTGGTACGACTAATTGAACACCCGTAGATTGCTTTTGGTCAATTTGTTCCATCAGTTTTTGTGTCCCTAATCGACCGAGATCTGAAATATCGATATCAATTGTCGTCAAGTAAGGATGAACTAATGTTGCAAAAATCGAATTATTGAAGCTGATAACTGACAGGTCATCAGGCACTTTATAGCCATGCAAGGTTGCCAGTTGGATCATCCGCAGCGCAAAAATATCATCGATCACCACTAACGCTGTTGCTCCAGTTTCTTCAATTACTTCAGGGAACCTCGTATAATCTTCAGGCTGCAACATCGTTAACGGTGGATGTGTGGGCAAACTTTGCAGCATCATCGCTTCTTGGTAGCCAAAGTAGCGTTCGAAGAAAATCACTTCTTGATTGACGTTGGAAACGAATAAAATATTTTTGTGGCCCTTTTCGATCAAGTGCTCTGTTGCTTGCTTGCCAAGTAACTGATTGTCATTATCGACATACAGGATATCTGCTTCTCTTTTTGGGGGACGCCCAATCAAAGTAAATGGTATTTTATTCTGATAGAGATATTCAGCAATTGGATCGTCCTTTTCTGAATAGGCTAAAATGAAGCCGTCAACTTGTTTTTGTCGATGCATCCGGGTGACGTTTTCTAGCAGTGTTTCACTATTATCCGATGAAGCTACAGCGGTCGTTACTTGGAAATCAGCCGCTGTTTCATTAACAGCATTCAGTAATTCTAAATAAAACGGGTTACCCAAGCGTTCACGGGAATTAAGCGGAGGCAAAATCACGCCTAATGAGTTTGCTCGCTGTTTTCCAAGATTTCGTGCTGTTACATTTGGAAAATAGCCCATTTCATCCATAATCTTACGAACTCGTTGCTTCGTCTCAGCTGAAATACTAGGGTGATCATTAATGACGCGTGAAACCGTAGAAGGAGAGACATTCGCTTTTTTTGCCACGTCTTTTACTGTAGATGTCATATTTCGCTCTCCTTTCTCATTAATTATTTTCAAACCATATACCATTCAGCCGTATAATGAATAGTTTTATTTTTGCGAATACCAAGTAAATTGGTAAAAGCAGAGGGGATACAATCTCATTACTAGTGAGTACTTATTTATCCCATTGTTTTTCCAGAAATGCTAGTGTTAATTCGGAAGTTGATTCTACCAAGGCAATATCATCACCTAATTGTTCTGCTTGTCCGACACCAACGGGAAGGGCTCCGCAGGCTTTGATGGCAGCTATACCAGCCTGAGCATCCTCAATTCCAATACATTCATCTGGATCTAAGCCTACCACTTGTGCTGCTAAAATAAAAATATCCGGGGCAGGTTTTCCAGCCGCGACTTTTGCCGGATCGGCAATTCCGTCAAAATAGTCGGTCAATGCCATTTGTTTTAGTAGAAAAGGACCGTTTTTACTAGCCGATGCCAAAGAAATCTTGATTCCGGCATTCTTTAATTCTTTTAACAGCTCTAAAATTCCGGGATAAACGTCTTTAGGTGAAACAGCTTGAATCATTTCAACGTAATTGTCGTTTTTACTTTTTGCCAATTGTTGGAATTCTGTTTCAGAAAAATCACTTTCACGTTTACCATGCTCAAGGATCAACCGTAAAGAATCTTCACGGCTGACACCTTTGAGTTTCTCGTTGAATTCACGGTCAATCGTAATGCCTAGCTCATCAGCCAATTTTTTCCATGCAAGGTAATGATACTCAGCGGTATCCGTAATCACGCCATCTAAATCAAATAGTACACCTTTAAACATTTGATTCCTCCTGTTCTAGCAGAACCGTGATTGAATCGCTCAAGATAATTTCTTTCTCATAAAGCATCATAGCTAAGGCAGCTCCATCTTTCAAGTCAATTTGTACTTCTTTTTGATTTACACTGACGGCTAACAGACGGCCACGGTAATTGATATGGAATGAATAATGATCCCATTCCTTTGGTAATAAAGGTGCAAAGCTTAATGTCCCAGTATTGGTTTTCATCTGCGCGAAGCCTTGGACTATAGCTAACCAGCTGCCAGTCATGGAAGTGATGTGCAAACCGTCGTCTGTATCGTTGTTGTAATTATCTAGGTCTAAGCGAGCCGTTCTTTGATACATTTCCATTGATTTATCTGTTAATCCAAGTTCCGCAGCCAAGATCGCGTGAATCGAAGGCGATAGTGAAGACTCATGGACAGTCATTGGTTCATAAAACTCGAAGTTTTTTCGTTTTTCTTCAAGTGTAAATTGATCGCCAAAGAAATAGATTCCTTGTAAAACATCCGCTTGCTTAATGAAGCAAGAACGTAAAATCTTATCCCAAGACCAATTTTGGTTCAACGGTCGATCTTCTGGAGACAAGTCAGAAACAGGCATTAAATCTTTGTCTAAGAAGGTATCATGCTGGACGAAAATACCTAATTCTTCATCTGTTGGGAAGTACATATGATCGATGATATCTTGCCACTTAGCTTGTTCTTCGTCAGAGATTAATACAGTTGCTTGGGCTTGATATTTACGATAATTTTCTAGTGTATAAGATAGTACCCAACTTGCTAAATAATTAGTGTACCAGTTGTTGTTAATATTATTTTCGTATTCATTAGGTCCTGTCACACCATGAATCATGTATTTTTGCTGACGTTTCGAATAATGTACCCGATCCGCCCAGAAACGAGCAATCTCTGTTAATACTTCAAGACCTTCTTTTTGAATATAGCTTTCGTCACCTGTATAAGTTGTGTAGTTATAAATTGCGTGAGCGATAGCCCCATTTCGATGGATTTCTTCAAAGGTGATTTCCCATTCATTGTGACATTCAACCCCAGTAAAGGTAACCATTGGATATAAAGCACCATTCAGACCTTGCTGACGAGCATTGTGCTGTGCCTGCGGCAATTGATTGTGACGATATTTTAACAAGTTTTTCGTTACATTTGGATCAGAAATACCCAGATACATTGGAACAGCGTAAGCCTCGGTATCCCAATAGGTTGCACCGCCATATTTTTCACCAGTGAAGCCCTTTGGTCCAATATTTAATCGTTCATCTTCACCGTAGTAGGTAGAGAATAGTTGGAAAATATTGAAACGAATTCCTTGCTGTGCCTCGTCATCTCCACCGATCAATACATCCGCCAATGCCCACCGGTTTGCCCAAGCCTCATTTTGCTCTGCCAATAAGTCTTCATAAGTAGCAGCGTAGTCTGTTAATAATGCTATGGCTTTTTCGCTTTGTTCTGTTTCTGGTACATCACGGCTTGTTAAGACCACAACTCGCTTTTCAAGTTGAATAGTTTGATTTGCTTTCAAAGCATAGGTGAAGGTTTCAGCAACTTCTAGCGTATCATCCTGTTGAAGTCCGATTGAAGAACTAATATGTTGCATAGCGCCAGTTACAGAGAATTGTTCGATGCCAAAATTATTTGGTACCGTCTGCGTTGTCAGAAAGCTGATATCTTCTTGGTGTCCGCGTCCTTTTTCCAACCAAAACATTTCTTCATAGTTACTGTCTTCGTTTTGAACATTATTGTCTAGTTTAGACACGACCTTTAGCTCTGCTTCGCCAATTAAACACTCTGCAGTAAGCCGAATCACCGCAAGTTCTTTTTTGACGACACTTAAAAAGCGCTCGAAAGTAAAACGAATTTTTGCATGATCAATTGTTACAATGAAGGTACGAGTAAGAACACCATTTTGCATGTTCAACTCCAAATCGAAATCTTCGATGTCCATCACTGCTAAATCAATCTCTCGATCATTTACGAATAACTTCATTTGAATGAAATCCAACGCGTTGATTACTTTGCCGAAATATTCAGGATAGCCGTTCTTCCACCAGCCAACACGGGTTTTATCGGGATACCAGATACCAGCAAGATAGGTGCCTTGATGATGGTCACCACTATATGTTTCTTCAAAATTTCCTCGCATTCCCATGTATCCGTTTCCTATACTAGTTAATGATTCTTGTAGGCGACGGTTTTCTTTATCTAACTGAGTTGTTCTAATCCTCCAAGGGTCAATTTCAAAGAGACGCTGAACTTTTTTCATAATAAGTCCTCCTTATGTTTTCTTACTCTCATAATAAACGCAACCGGTTGCGCGAGTCAAGCATTAGTTCACTGAATTGGAAAGATAAGTCCTTTCATAATTTTGGTACTTTTAAAAATATTTCAGCTGAAAGAGTTTACAAATTTTGTTTATGAGTATATAATGCAAATTAACGAAACCGATTGCACAAAATGAGTAATCGAAAAAAATAGGAGGAACAAATATGAAAGGGATCAAAAAGCTCTTTAGTTTTGAATTTTGGCAAAAATTCGGGAAGGCACTGATGGTGGTAATCGCGGTAATGCCAGCGGCGGGATTAATGATCAGTATTGGAAAATCGCTACCGTTAATCAATGAGAATCTCGGATGGTTAGTTACAACTGGTGGCGTAGTCGAAAATATTGGTTGGGCCATCATTGGAAATCTACATTTATTATTTGCATTAGCAATTGGCGGAAGCTGGGCGAAGGAGCGAGCTGGCGGTGCGTTTGCAGCGGGGCTATCATTCATTCTAATTAATCGAATAACTGGCTCGATCTTTGGCATCACTTCTGAGATGTTAGCCGATCCAAATGCAATGACTCACACCTTATTTGGACAAAAAATAATGGTTGATGGCTATTTTACAAGTGTTTTAGAAGCACCAGCATTGAATATGGGTGTTTTTGTCGGAATCATCGCCGGTTTTGTTGGAGCAACTGCCTACAATAAGTACTACAATTTCAGAAAATTACCTGAAGTGTTGACTTTCTTCAATGGGAAACGTTTTGTTCCGTTTGTTGTTATCTTGCGTTCAGTGATTGTTGCTTTGGTTTTAGCCTTTCTATGGCCGATTATCCAAACGGGGATCAACGAGTTTGGTAAATGGATCGCAAACTCTCAAGAAACTGCACCGATCCTGGCACCATTTCTAACCATTTCTATATGGAACGCTGGAACGATTACTCTTGCCGTTCGGGTTGCATCATATGTTGACAATTCCGATGAATTATACGCAATTGGGTGGTACTTACGAGATACTGACTGGCGCACAAGCTGGAAGTCAAGTATTAGGGCAAGATCCATTATGGTTAGCTTGGGCAACAGATTTAGTTAATTTGAAAAATGGTGGGGACATGTCTCAATATCAACATGTATTGACCCAATGGACACCAGCACGATTCAAAGTTGGACAGATGATCGGTTCTTCAGGTATCTTGATGGGCTTAACCTTAGCAATGTATCGAAATGTCGATCCTGATAAAAAGAAAAAATACAAATCTATGTTCTTATCAGCGGCAGTAGCAGTATTCTTAACTGGGGTAACAGAACCGTTGGAGTTTATGTTTATGTTTGTGGCTGTACCGCTTTATGCGTGCTATGCGGTGATTCAAGGAGCGGCGTTTGCAATGGCGGATTTAATCAATTTGCGTGTTCACTCATTCGGGAATATTGAATTATTAACCCGTGTACCGATGGCATTGCGAGCAGGACTTGGTAATGATTTACTTAACTTTGTATTAACAAGTATTGCATTTGGAGTATTTACTTACTTCTTTGCGAACTTCATGATTAAAAAATTCAACTTTGCGACACCAGGAAGAAATGGAAACTACGAAGTTGATAATGAAGAAGCAACTAATACTACAAGCGATGGATCAGTATCAGCGGACTCGCAAATTGTGAAAATCATCAATTTGCTAGGAGGCCCACAAAATATTACCGATGTGGATGCTTGTATGACACGCTTACGGGTGACAGTAGCTGATAAGAACAGCGTTGGCAGTGAAGAGGCTTGGAAAAAAGCAGGAGCGATGGGACTTTTAGTCAAAGACAACGGTGTTCAAGCTGTTTACGGGCCTAAAGCAGATATATTGAAATCAGATATTCAGGATTTGTTGGATTCAGGTGTTGAAATTCCTACAAGTGCTAGTCAGGAAGAGTCGACTGTACAGGAAAAGAACGCCAGCACATCGTTTAAAGGCTTGCATGCGGAGTTCGTAGCTCCAGCAAATGGTGAGATGATTCCGATCGATAAAGTAGAAGATGACGTCTTCTCACAAAAAATGATGGGAGAGGGATTTGCCGTTGTGCCGGAAAATGGTGAAATTGCTAGTCCAGTTGCAGGAACAATCGTGTCTGTATTCCCAACAAAACATGCTATTGGTATCAAAACCGATGATGACATTGAAGTGTTACTTCACATGGGGATTGATACGGTAGATTTAGGCGGCGAAGCATTTGAAATCAAAGTACGAGAAGGGGAAAAAGTCAAAGCGGGGAAAGTTGTAGCAACAGCTGATTTAGCGAAAATTCAAAAAGCCGGCAAAATGACTACGATGATCGTTGTATTTACAAATGGTGACAAAATTAAGGATTACCATTATGCTAAGACTGGACTCGTTTCTCGTGGGGAAACGATTGGAACAATCGACTATTAAAGTGAGGCGAGAGCAATCAAAGTATTGACCTTGAATACTCATAGCTGGATGGAAGGAAACGACCAACAGCAAATTGAGGTGTTAGCGAACCGTATTGCGAAGGAAAGCTATGATTTGATCGGTCTGCAAGAAGTGAATCAGCTTCTTGCAAGTCCGTTAGCAAACCTAGACAAATACTTTCAACCATCGAAAGAACAGGAAGCCATTCATCAAGATAATTTTCTATTTCTATTGACCGAGCGGTTGAAGGAATTAGGATGCAGCTATTATTGGAACTGGACGTATAATCACGTTGGCTATGACATTTATCATGAAGGCATCGGTTTGTTGTCAAAGACACCACTAAACGTGGAAAGCTTGTTGATTTCAGAAAGTCATGATCCGAGTGATTATCATACGAGAAAAGTGGTAATAGGTGAAACAATAATTAATGATCAAAAGATAATAGTAGTAAGCAGCCATTTTTCTTGGTGGCAAACGACAAAAAAAGCTTTTGCTTATGAATGGCGAAAGTTGGAGCAGTTTTTAGCAGAAAAACAAGGAAAACAGATCATTATGGGCGATTTCAATAATGACGCGAAAACAAGCGGTGAGGGTTATGATTTGGTCGATAAAAGTATTCTTGATTTACAGGATGCTTTTATTCATGCCAAAGTAAAGCTCGGTGAAAATACGGTTGAAGAATCAATTGATGGTTGGGCAGGAAATACGGCAAAATTGAGAATCGACTATATTTTTGCCTCTCGTAACTTCGAAATAGAAAGTTACCAAGTGGTTTTTGATGGGGAAAATGAGGTTGTAATTAGTGATCATTATGGTGTAGAAGCAACAATGGGCTAGCGAATTGCTAGTCCATTTTCTATTTATTTGAAATTATTTTGAAAAACGACTGAAAAGTATTTGACATTATTTTTCAATATGATATTATCAATAACGTTGCTGAAACATGTTGATACGACAATGAAAAATAATTGTTGACAAGCTTTTTGTTGAATGTTATTATTTCAAAGTTGTCAATTGGATTTCAAAACTTTTTCAAAATTAATTGAAAAAAGTTGTTGACTTTCAAACGGCAACCTGTTAAGATATAAAAGTTGCTGAAACAAAGCGACAAACAATGTAGACCTTTGAAAACTGAACGAATAAAACAAACCAAATGTGTAGGGCGCTTCTATTATATAGAAGCAAACAACATAGCAAGCAATATGCTAGCAAGTCAATTAATACAATTGAGCTTAACAGTCGCAAGACTGTTTCAAACACTTTTTATGAGAGTTTGATCCTGGCTCAGGACGAACGCTGGCGGCGTGCCTAATACATGCAAGTCGAACGCTTTTTCTTTCACCGGAGCTTGCTCCACCGAAAGAAAAGGAGTGGCGAACGGGTGAGTAACACGTGGGTAACCTGCCCATCAGAAGGGGATAACACTTGGAAACAGGTGCTAATACCGTATAACAATCGAAACCGCATGGTTTCGGTTTGAAAGGCGCTTTTGCGTCACTGATGGATGGACCCGCGGTGCATTAGCTAGTTGGTGAGGTAACGGCTCACCAAGGCAACGATGCATAGCCGACCTGAGAGGGTGATCGGCCACATTGGGACTGAGACACGGCCCAAACTCCTACGGGAGGCAGCAGTAGGGAATCTTCGGCAATGGACGCAAGTCTGACCGAGCAACGCCGCGTGAGTGAAGAAGGTTTTCGGATCGTAAAACTCTGTTGTTAGAGAAGAACAAGGATGAGAGTAGAATGTTCATCCCTTGACGGTATCTAACCAGAAAGCCACGGCTAACTACGTGCCAGCAGCCGCGGTAATACGTAGGTGGCAAGCGTTGTCCGGATTTATTGGGCGTAAAGCGAGCGCAGGCGGTTTCTTAAGTCTGATGTGAAAGCCCCCGGCTCAACCGGGGAGGGTCATTGGAAACTGGGAAACTTGAGTGCAGAAGAGGAGAGTGGAATTCCATGTGTAGCGGTGAAATGCGTAGATATATGGAGGAACACCAGTGGCGAAGGCGGCTCTCTGGTCTGTAACTGACGCTGAGGCTCGAAAGCGTGGGGAGCAAACAGGATTAGATACCCTGGTAGTCCACGCCGTAAACGATGAGTGCTAAGTGTTGGAGGGTTTCCGCCCTTCAGTGCTGCAGCTAACGCATTAAGCACTCCGCCTGGGGAGTACGACCGCAAGGTTGAAACTCAAAGGAATTGACGGGGGCCCGCACAAGCGGTGGAGCATGTGGTTTAATTCGAAGCAACGCGAAGAACCTTACCAGGTCTTGACATCCTTTGACCACTCTAGAGATAGAGCTTCCCCTTCGGGGGCAAAGTGACAGGTGGTGCATGGTTGTCGTCAGCTCGTGTCGTGAGATGTTGGGTTAAGTCCCGCAACGAGCGCAACCCTTATTGTTAGTTGCCATCATTTAGTTGGGCACTCTAGCGAGACTGCCGGTGACAAACCGGAGGAAGGTGGGGATGACGTCAAATCATCATGCCCCTTATGACCTGGGCTACACACGTGCTACAATGGGAAGTACAACGAGTCGCGAAGTCGCGAGGCTAAGCTAATCTCTTAAAGCTTCTCTCAGTTCGGATTGTAGGCTGCAACTCGCCTACATGAAGCCGGAATCGCTAGTAATCGCGGATCAGCACGCCGCGGTGAATACGTTCCCGGGCCTTGTACACACCGCCCGTCACACCACGAGAGTTTGTAACACCCGAAGTCGGTGAGGTAACCTTTTGGAGCCAGCCGCCTAAGGTGGGATAGATGATTGGGGTGAAGTCGTAACAAGGTAGCCGTATCGGAAGGTGCGGCTGGATCACCTCCTTTCTAAGGAAATAGTTCATCGAAGATGAACGTTACGGAAACTACACAGGAATGCTTTTATTCGTTCAGTTTTGAGAGGTTTACTCTCAAATCGTTCATTGAAAACTGGATACAGAAACAATTTTAAACAAACCGAGAACACCGCGTCGAATGAGTTTTTTAATAAGTTCAATTGCTTATTTATTACTAAGGAACATGATCGCTCATGGAAATTAGTAAGACCCTTGACGAAAGTCAAGATAAGGTTAAGTGAATAAGGGCGCACGGTGGATGCCTTGGCACTAGGAGCCGATGAAGGACGGGACTAACACCGATATGCTTCGGGGAGCTGTAAGTAAGCTTTGATCCGGAGATTTCCGAATGGGGAAACCCAGCATCTTTTATAGGATGTTACTTTTCAGTGAATACATAGCTGATTAGAGGTAGACGCAGAGAACTGAAACATCTAAGTACCTGCAGGAAGAGAAAGAAAAATCGATTCCCTGAGTAGCGGCGAGCGAAACGGGAAAAGCCCAAACCAAGAGGCTTGCCTCTTGGGGTTGTAGGACTCCGATATGGTAGTCCAGTGAGATAGTCGAAGGACCTGGAAAGGTCTGCTAGAAAGGGTAAAAGCCCCGTAGACAAAATTTGACTGGCACCTAGGAGGATCCTGAGTACGGCGGAACACGAGGAATTCCGTCGGAATCCGGGAGGACCATCTCCCAAGGCTAAATACTCCCTAGTGACCGATAGTGAACCAGTACCGTGAGGGAAAGGTGAAAAGCACCCCGGAAGGGGAGTGAAATAGATCCTGAAACCGTGTGCCTACAACAAGTTAGAGCCCGTTAATGGGTGATAGCGTGCCTTTTGTAGAATGAACCGGCGAGTTACGATTACTTGCGAGGTTAAGTTGAAAAGACGGAGCCGCAGCGAAAGCGAGTCTGAATAGGGCGAATGAGTAAGTGGTCGTAGACCCGAAACCATGTGATCTACCCATGTCCAGGTTGAAGGTGCGGTAAAACGCACTGGAGGACCGAACCCACGTACGTTGAAAAGTGCGGGGATGAGGTGTGGGTAGCGGAGAAATTCCAAACGAACTTGGAGATA
>NZ_JBIOQO010000001.1:1012500-1737500 GCF_051713785.1 Enterococcus sp. DIV0187 | reverse complement strand
ATGAATTCAAATCTTTTTCATGTAAAATAAAATGATAAACATAGGATATTTACCTCTATTTTATAAGAAATCTTGGATGGAAAAATAGCAATCTGGTTGGTAAAAGAAATGGGTACTTTTGAATCTACTGTATATTTGGGTTTATTTTTGCAAAGGAAGATAGAACTGATTAAAAAAGTGGGTCGTTTCTATACGTAAGTACTAAGATATTACAAAACATTGTAGTAACTTTTTTTATTATTCACCTTCAATTATTGTATAACAGTATATTATTTTTAGCTGAAAAATGTTCATGTTATACTAAAATTATGAATAATATTGGAGGAATGTGATGAGTAAGCGAGGATTTAAAGGTGGAATTGATTTGCATCAAGATCCGGCCTTGCATTTAAGAGGAATCGATAATTATAAAAAGGTTGAGAACATACAACCTAAAAAAGTTTATATTCCCGTTCAGCAACATATTGGTGAGCCTGCAGAGGTTATCGTCTCTGTAGGAGAAAAAGTATTTTTAGGACAGACAATTGCAAAAATAGATGAAGGATTAGGCGCGAACGTTCATGCAAGTATTTCCGGGAAGATCATCGGAATACAAGAGATTGATCAAGGTCAGGGGGATAAGATGACCTGCGTAATCATTGAAAATGATTTTAGAGATGAACCTCAAGAGATACACCATGAAACAATTGATGATTTGACACCGGAAATGATCGTTGAGCGTGTTGAATCAGCGGGAGTGGTTGGGCTAGGCGGGGCGACTTTTCCCAGTCATGTAAAGCTAAACCCTAAAGAAGATATTCATACTTGTATTTTTAATGGTGCTGAATGTGAGCCATTATTGATGTCTGATGCTGCATTAATGGCGACTCAGGGGGAAAAGCTGATTAAGGGCTGTGAGTTGGTATTGAAAGCTGTCGCAGCAAAGGAAGGCATTATTGCAATTGAGGATGATAAGCAAGAAGCAATTGAGGTTATGCAGATTTTATGCCATGACATATCGAATCTTTCCGTTATCGAAGTTCCTTCGATTTATCCTCAAGGAAGCACTGAGATGCTTTTTACAGTAATTACAGGAAAGGAAGCCCCAGCAGATGGTTCAACACGAGACTTAGGCTATTTGATTATCAACGTGGCTACGACGGTCGCTGTCTATGAAGCGATTGATCCCGGAGTTCCCCTGAGTCATAGAATTTGTTCTGTGGTGGGTGATGTCAAGCAGCAGAAAAATGTCTATTTTCCGCTGGGAACTTCGATTGAGGATATGATTGCTTTTTGCGGAGGCTTTGAGGGAAAGCCATCTAAGATTATCACAGGTGGATTTATGATGGGGAAAACAGTAGACACAATGGCGGCTTCATTAACAAAATCAGCCAATGGGTTAATTGTTATCAATGAGCATCATGATGAAGACAGCACACCTTCTCCTTGTATCCTGTGCGCTCGCTGTGTCGCTGTTTGTCCGGTGAATCTTTTGCCACATCAGCTTGAAAAAAATTACTTGAAGGAAAATTGGAAACGTTTGGAAAAGCTTTATGTAGATAGTTGTATTAACTGTGGGTGTTGTACGTATATTTGCCCAGCACGTCGGCATTTAGCTGAACATATTGTTGCTGGACAAAAAGCTCTTAAAGAAAGGCAGGCATAGGATGGGGAATAAAAATTCGTTGGAGCAGCTTCGCAGTACACGTTACCCATTAATGGAAGCCTCGCCGCATTTGTTGTTTTACGAAAAAACTGATCGAATAATGCGAATGGTTTTATTGGCGCTGCTACCTAGCGTGATTGCTTCAATTATTTTCTTTGGCCTGCGTTCATTGCTTATTTATGTGATAGCCATAGGTACATGCCTGATTTCTGAGTTTCTATGGTTTAAATTTCGCAAAGATACCTTGCCTAAAGATTATTCAGCAGTAGTGACTGGTGTTCTATTGGCGATGAGCTTGCCAGCAAGTGTACCGTTGTGGTATCCGGCTTTAGGCGGAGTTATCGGAATTATTATCGCAAAAGAATTATTTGGAGGAATCGGTAGAAATCTGTTAAATCCGGCTTTAACAGGACGAGCTGTCTTAAGATTGGTCTTTGCAAAGGAAATGTCAGCGAATGTACAACCGCAGCCTTTTTTCTCGTTGAATGGTTTAGATGTCGTCTCTTCTGCCACGCCTTTGATGAATGCCAAAGCTGGTGAAAGTTTAAGCTCTGGTCAGATGATAGACAGCTTGACTGGATTGATTGCTGGTAAAAATGCTGAAACAACGGCGATACTTCTCTTTTTAGGAGGGATGTTTCTGCTGTATAAAAAAGTAATTACTTGGCACATTCCGATTTGTATGCTTGGTACAATAGTTATTATTGCGCTTTTTTTAGGGAAAGGTGATCTGACAATTGTTTTTGCTCATATCTTTGGGGGCGCAACTATGCTGGGTGCTTTCTTCATGGCGACAGATTATAGTACATCACCTACAACACCCAAAGGTGAGATCATATATGGAATTTGTTGTGGCATACTACTAATGGCTTGGCGTTCATTTAGTTCCATGGCAGAAGGTATGACATTCATTTTATTAATTATGAATTGTTTTGTACCATTGATTGACTACCTCATTATTCCACGAGCCTACGGTGTGAAAAACTAGCAGTCATTTTCAGTAAATATATAGACGTTCTTTCATTCTAATGATAAAGTAGTAGAGAAATTGGCTACTACCAATATTTTAATGAATAACTATTTTGAAAATTCTAGAAATCTTCCTAGTTGGATTTTCATTTTTTTTGATAGAGAGGACTGTTTTATTTGCTTTATGTAGCTAGACACGGGGAGACAGATTGGAACAAGAAAGGAATCATTTCAGGGCGAAGCGACATTGCTTTGTCTAAGATAGGTTATCATCAAGCGGCTTTATTAGCAGAAGAAGTGGCTAACCTTGACGCACCTATAACCAGAATCATCCATTCTCCCTTAAATCGTGCGGAAGAAACAGCACGAATAGTTAGTGAGGCCAATCATTTACCCATGAGTGTCGACGAACGATTAATTGAGCTGGATTATGGGGATTATGATGGAAAGAGCGATGAACTGGCAGGCTACCAAAAAATTCGTACTCAATTTGCTGTACGCTATCCTAATGGGGAATCTTTGATGGATGTTTATGCTCGAATCGTTCCTTTATTAGCAGAATTAGAACAAGACTCTGAGAATACCTATCTATTGGTCTGTCATAATTCGGTGATTCGCGCGATTAAGAACTATTTTGAGCCCTTAGAAAATGAAAAGGTCTTTAATTATCGCACACCTAACGCTAAGTTGATCGGGTTTGAGTGGAGGAAAGCTCTCTCAAATATCAAGAGTGCCTGAAATTCTTTTAAATTAATAAATAGAAAATAAGAACGAACGACTGTAGGGCTATCATTGTTGATTGAAGTGACCCCCAAATGTTAGACTTTTTTCGGAGTAGAGAAATCTACTCCGTTTTTTGTTTCTTAAGCTAAGCGATTATGCCGCTTTCTGTGCTGTTTCTCGAAACTGAACAGGGCTTTTCCAGTTCAATTTCTGTTTCATCCGGTGATTGTTGTAGTAATAGATAAAATCATCAATCGCCGTTTTTAGTTCATCAAAACTGTGATAGGTTTCTCCATGAAAAATTTCTTGTTTTAGAAGACTGAAGAAATTCTCCATGATGGAATTATCTAAACAATTTCCTTTACGAGACATACTTTGAAAAATTTTCTGTTTCTTTAGTTTTCGACGGTAGGCTTTCATCTGATAGGCCCAGCCTTGATCCGAGTGGAAAGTGCGACGATACGGGCAATCATTCGTGATCGCGATGGCTTCTTCTAAGCCTTCCATGATTGCCAAGGCATTTGGCTTTTCCGAGATGCGGTACGAAAGAATCTCGCTATTATACATATCCATAAACGGGTCCAGATATAACTTTCTCTGACGGATCACGCCTTTGGTATCCACTTCAAGATATTTGAACTCTGTTGTATCTGTCGTAATTTTTTGGTGACAAATAGTCGTATAAAAGTGACGACGAATCCGGTGTTTCGCCACTTTCCCGACTTTTCCTCGGTAAGAACTGTAGCGTCGTGATTTCCGCGTGTATGAACGCACTTCGATTCCTAGTTTTCGAATCAAACGTTGGACTTTCTTTTTATTAACATGGAATCCACGATTCTTTAGTTCGTTCGTCATTCGTAAACAGCCATAATTTTTATGTTCTTTACGAATACGAAGCATTTCGGCTTCAATTTCTTGATCAGGGTTTTCTCTGTCAAATCGTTTTTGCCAGTACATAAACGTTGCTTTAGGAAAGTCCAAGGTCTCAAGAAGCTCAACTAATTTGAAGGATCCTCGGAGGCTGTGGATGATTCGTGCGATTGATTCGTTCGTCTTTGTTGGGCTTCCTGATTTCGCAGCTTCCTCAGTTCTTTTAAAAAGGCATTTTCTATCTGAAGTGAACGGACTTGTTTTTCTAATTCTTTAATACGGTCGCGTTCTTCAGATGTTACTTTAACAAAATCTTTCTTTGGCTTTTCTTTTTTCTTAGGCACGGTAGGTGGACGTCCTTTCGGTTTTGAGAGTCCCTTGATACCATCATCTCGAAAACTCCGCATCCAACTGGCAATCAGAGCATGATTCCTCATACCGAGTCTATTGGCAACTTCACGATAGGACAACTCACTCGTTTGATATAACTCTATCGCATCCATCTTGAATTGAACAGAGTAAGTATTATCATAATGTTTTCGAAAGAGTCCTTCCTCACCAAATTGTTGATAGGAATTAATCCAGCTTCTTACTTGATCCGCGTTCTTAACTCCATACTTTTTCGCTAGATAGCGATAGCCACCTTTTCCATCCAAATAATCTTGAACAACTTTCAGCTTGATTTCAAAGCCATATTCAGTCATAAAAATACCGACCTCCAAAAAGTTAGATTTTTGGTCTAACTTTTGGGGGTCGGTTCAGATAGTTCCACAGTTGTTCGTTCTTTTAATGAGCGTGTTCTGCTACTCATCAATAGTTTTGTCGTTCTTCCGTCACCAGTGGTTTCTTTAGATCGTTGCGTGCATTGAATGAATCGTCTGGATGGTATGACGCCATTTTTCTTGTTCTGCAGTGGAAAGCTTTAACGGAAAACTTTCACTGATTCCTTGTCTTGAAACTTTTGCAGGAGAACCCACATAGCAGCCCTCAGCTTGATGATAATGGCTGACTGGTACGACAAGGTGATTGTCGTTTAAAATTGCTTCAGCAATCCGTGCGGCTTGAATGGCGATACCATAAGAAGTATAGCCTTTTCCTCTAAAAGTGACCCAACCGCCATCACGAGCAGCATTATCCAGAACATCAAGTCTATTATCAGTCAATATTTCACTGATAGGGGTGCCACCGATTCGGACGCTAGACCAAGCAACAAATTGACTTTCACCATGTTCTCCGATGACATAACCATCAATGGCCGAAGGATGAACTTTCATACTTTTGCTGACAGCATGCTTCATTCGGCCAGTATCTAGTGAAGTTCCAGTACCAATAACACGCTCTTGAGGAAGTTCTGTCAATTCCTGCAGATATTGAGTGATGACATCACAAGGATTTGTTATATTCAATATAATTCCCTTAAAGCCAGAATCTCTGATGACTGGCGCCCATTCCTCTACGATTGTTTTGGTCAAATTCAGTTCAGCAAAGCGATCAGGATTTCCTTCAAAAATCGAAATGTCACCAGCAGAAAAAATAATCACATCTGTATCGGCTAGTTCAGCTACATCTGGACCAATCAGTCGAACTTGATTAGCTTGTTCCATTTGCCCGTCCATCAGATCATTCAGTTCAGCCTTTAGAATCGTATCTTTCGAGTCGAAAAGCACCAGCTCATCAACGATATTTTTTGAAATCAAAGTGTAAGCAGTTGTACTTCCTACATGTCCTACACCAATAATTGCGACTTTTCTCAATTGCAACACACCTCTCTCATAGATTTATCTATTTTAAAAAGAATGCCTCTAACATGATAAAAAGTCAATAGAATAATTAGTAAACGATTAATTCAAACTGTTTTCTTTTAAAATATGATACACGCGCTCACAATCAGCAACGGTTCCTCGCAGTTCATAATCTGCCAAGAAAGGAAACTTGAAGGCTTCGCTATATTGTTTTGCTGTCAGGCAATATTGATAGTTAAAATTTTTATTCCCGCTGCCGACCACTCCTAGACAATGTTTAAAATTATCTTCGTATTCGAGGTATTCGCGCATCACTTCTGTCAAAATCTCAGTATCCCCGCTATCAACACCATTTCCTCCTTCTAAATACGTAGGGACAAAGGTAAAGAAGGGTGCCGACTCAATCTCGAAGGGAGAATTTTCGGAAATTTCCTTTGAACTGATTAAAGGATTTTTCGGATCTAATTGATGCTGTTCCACTGCGTAGGCTTCCAGACGCTTAACAAATGCCCGAGTGTTTCCTGAGATAGAAATGTACAATATATTCATAAAAATATTTCCTCCTAATTTGGTTAATCACCGTTTTTTTACGAAAAAATCGAGTCTTAATTGTAGTCTTAACGTTAAGATTATAACACGAAAAAGGACGATTAGATAAAGTGTAAACGGTTGCAAAAAGCGGCGAAATATGGTATAAATATAGATGTAAGGGGTAGGTCCCTAAGGTTGTAAAATAATACAACAGAAATGGACGGAAGCAGTGTTCATTTCACAGAGAATGCCGAAAGCGGCAGAAAGGAAGTAGGGATTTGAAGTCTCCTTACCAAGTTATTCTAATCTAGCGGGGAAAAGAAATGTAGACAGTGGAACCATTTCTTCACTTAATGGTGAGGCTTAAACGAAATTCAATCATAAAAAACGTTTAAGACCTAGAAAAGAGTGTAAATATTCCAGAAATCTGGAATGAAGAACAAGCACTTAGCCATTAGACCTGCTAGATTATTTTTGCGCCTAAAAAAAGGCCAGCTGATTAGTCAGCTGGCCTTTTCCTATTATACTACTTATTGTAATAACGAATATCACCGCTGATTTTATTGATAGCAAAATCAGTTGAATCAGAGAAGGTATACGTACCTCCATCGGTTGGGAGTTTTTCGTTAAACATTTTTTCATATTCATCGATAGAAAGCTGCTTGCGTTCAGAAAGCAACGCTTGATTCTTTTCGCTAGTTAAATGACTTTTGAACCCATCCATCAATGTCATTGAGAAGAACTCACTAACGGCACCAGAACCATAGCTGAATAATCCGATTCGATCACCGGCACCTAGATTGCCATTATCTAACAAGGATATCAAACCTAGATATAATGATCCGGTGTAGAGATTACCGACTGTTCGGCTATACACCACTGCTTCATCATAACGAGCTTCTAAACGTTGTTGTTCTGATTCAGGCATTTCCGGAAAGATCGCACGTAAAGCTTTGCGTCCCATCTTTGTATAAGGTAGATGGAAAGTGATCGCAGCATAATCCGTGCTATCGGTTTGATTGACTTTTTTATTTTGCTCCCATATCCGAGTAAATGAATCAATATAGATTTGGTTAGACATGTGTCCATCGACTAATGGATAATCATGTCCTGCAGGTCGCCAAAAATCATAAACGTCCTCTGAATAGAAGACACTATCGTTATTAAAGGCTAATAAATCTGGTTCCTTAGTTATTAGCATAGCGACAGCACCACAGCCTTGCGTAGGTTCGCCACCAGTTGCTAAACCATATTTAGCAATATCAGCAGCGATCACTAAAACTTTACGATCGGGATGTAGGGCAACATAATCATGAGCCTGCTGCAGGGCGGCAGTTCCGCCGTAACAAGCATGTTTTATTTCAAATGAACGAGCGAATGGTTGAATATCCAACAAATCATGAATGATTACCGCAGCGGATTTTGAGAAGTCGGTACTTGATTCTGTTCCGACGATTACCATGTCGATGTCCTTTTTGTCCTCATCTGTAAGAATTTTGGCAGCAGCACTTGCCCCTAAAGTGACGATGTCTTGTGTCTCGGGAATAATTGCCATCTGATCTTGTCCAAGACCAATGTGAAATTTGTTGGGGTCAGTTTCACGGGCATTCGCTAAATCCGTCATATCAAGATAATAATTTGGTACGTGAAAACTGATTTTATCAATCCCTATATTCATATTGCTCCTCCTAGTTCTTATTGATCCATCCATTTCTTAGTAAAAATAAATAAACCACACATATCTTTCCACTTAATTACTAAAATAATAAGTAGAACAGACATCCTTTTCTTCCAAAGGTAAATATATCATAGAAAGGTCATAATTAGTTGAGTTTGAATCTTAAGAAATTATAAAACTATCTGTGCTATACTTACGTCTGGTTTTTAATGAAAACATTGGAGGTGCACCCTTGGAAGAAGTAGTTATTTTAAGCGCTGTACGAACACCAATTGGCAGATATAAAGGCAAATTAGCAACTGTTTCAGCGGTTGAGCTCGGTGCGATTGCGGTGAAAGAAGCAATCAAACGTGCGGAGATCGAGGCAGATCAAGTCGATCAGGTATTTATGGGAAATGTTTTGCAAGCGGGCAATGGTCAAAATGTAGCTCGTCAATCCGCAGTTAAAGCAGGGATACCCTATGAGGTTCCGGCAACTACGATCAATGAAGTGTGCGGATCTGGAATGAAATCGATCATTTTTGGGATGCAGCAGATTTTGTTGAATGAGGCGAGCGTTGTGATTGCTGGCGGAACAGAGAATATGTCTCAGGCTCCAAAGGTAACAAGCTTTGATTATGCAGCCCAAGAATGGCACGAACCAAAATCGAGCATGATCTATGATGGTTTAACAGATGCGTTTAGCGGAAAGCATATGGGATTGACAGCAGAAAAGGTGGCTGAAGACTATCATGTTACCCGTGAAATGCAGGATCAATATGCCTATGATTCGCAAATGAAGGCAGCGAAAGCCAGTAAGGATGGCAAGTTTGAATCAGAGATCGTTCCGATTGCACTATCAGATGGTAGTACCATGTGGGAAGATGAAGGGATTCGCTTTGATTCTACTCTGGAGAAAATTAGCTCCTTAAAGCCAGCTTTTAAGGAAAATGGCGTCGTTACAGCGGCCAACGCTTCAACGCTAAACGATGGTGCATCAGCTGTCATATTGGCAGCGAAATCCTATGCAATTGAACATGGACTTACTTACCTGGCTGTTATTAATAATTACAGTGAAGTTGGAATTGATCCAAGTATTATGGGAATGGCCCCAGTATCTGCAATTAATAAATTATTAAAAAAAGCGAATCGTACAATTGATGAAATTGATACCTTCCAAATCAATGAAGCATTTGCGGCAGCTTCCGTTGCGGTGCAAAAAGAATTAAAGCTATCTGATCAAAAAATTAACAGTTACGGCGGCGCAATCGCTTTGGGTCACCCAATTGGTGCCAGTGGGACGCGAATTGTAACAACCTTAATTTCTGAGCTGATTCAAGAGGAGAAGCAACGTGGTGTAGCAAGTCTTTGTATTGGCGGCGGGTTAGGTCTAGCTTTGTTGATAACGAAAGCGGAGGATCAAGAAATCGCAAAAAAAAAATTCTATCAGATGACCCAAGCTGAGCGTCTAGCTAAACTGGTGAAAGATAAAAAGTTATCTGCTAAAGAAGCGGCACAATTAGCAACTGAAACGGTGCTGCCGGAAAAAATCGCGAATAATTTGATTGAAAATCAAATCAGTGAATGCTCGATTCCTTTAGGTGTCGCTCAAAATTTTGTTATTAATGGTAAAAAAAAGCTAATTCCAATGGCTACCGAAGAGCCCTCCGTAATTGCGGCAGCTAGTAACGCGGGGAAAATCATTGCAAAAGCGGGCGGAATTCAGACGCGAGTGATTAATCAAGGGATGGTTGGACAGATCGTTTTACGAAAGGTCACTGATTTCGATGCAGTAATTAAAACGATTAATGAAAATAAAAAGAGTCTTTTTGCAGCGGCAGAAAAAAGCTATCCTTCGATTTATCAGCGCGGCGGCGGATTGCAATCCATTCATGCACGCACCTTTGAAGAAGGCTACATTTCGATCGATGTAGTTGTCGATACAAAAGATGCGATGGGCGCCAATATCTTGAATACGATGCTGGAAGCAGTCGCGCAAGAGCTGCGACAACTGATTCCAATGGCGGACATCTTGTTCAGCATCTTAAGCAACTATGCAACCGAGTCGTTGATTGAAGCACGATGTGAGATCCCGCTGACACAGCTAACACCAGAGGTCGCAGAAAGAATTGCTGCTGCAAGTGAGTTTAGCAAGCTCGATCCATACCGTGCGGCAACTCATAATAAAGGGATTATGAATGGGATTGATGCGGTCGTACTGGCTACTGGGAATGATACACGTGCGGTGGCGGCAGCTTGTCATGCTTATGCTGCACGCAATGGACGTTATGAAGGGTTGACGGATTGGGTCATAAAAGAAGAAAAACTCGTTGGACAATTAACCCTACCAATGAAAGTCGGTATTGTCGGTGGGGCAACGAAGGTTTTACCGAAGGCTCAGCTAAGTTTGAAATTATTAGAAGTTTCCACGGCGGCTGAATTAGGCGAAATGATTGTTGCTGTTGGATTGGCGCAAAATTTAGCAGCCATTCGGGCACTAGTGACAGACGGCATTCAAAAAGGACACATGGCGATGCAGAGCCGCTCATTGGCCATCACTGCTGGCGCGACCGAAAAAGAGATCGCTCAGGTTTCAAGACAATTGCGTCGAGCAGATCAAATGAATCTTTCGACTGCTGAAACAATTATCAAACAGCTGCGGCAAGCATAAGTTCACAAAAAAAGTGATAAGATCATGAAGTTGATCTTATCACTTTTTTTATGTTATTCGTTATTGACGTCTGCCCGTAGATAGACCATATCAACCAATTGGACTCCTTGATCAATGATTGGTTCGTGGTAATTATCGGTGAAAAAATTCTTCACGCGATGCGATTCGCGGAATCCGCTTTTTTTATAAAAGTTCAATATTCCTGGCTCATCACCAGTTCCGACATACATCGTTTGATAATGACCTAAAAATTCATGGAATAAAAACTGGATCATTGCTCTGCCATAGCCTTGGCCATGTACAGCTGGGACAGTTGCTATGTTTTTCAGCTCACATTCCTGTTCATTCAACTCTGTGACAACGGCTGCGCACTTCAAAGCATCATCATCATATAAAACAAACATGCGGCCGTCATCAAGGTAACGATCAATCATGTCTTCCTGCGGATCGGCTAAAAGAAGCAAGTTTAAATAGTTTTTCTTATCTGTAACGACTTCTTCAATCTGCATTTTTTTTAAATGCAAAATGGGGAAAGGATTCCCTTGCTCATCTAGCTCAGATCGCCCGATCACATGGAAACCCATATGCCGATAAAAACCAAAGGCCTGCTGATTCTGCTCATTCACATCTACATAGTGTATATTTAGCGAATCAAGCGCAAATTGCAGTAATTTTTTTCCAATTCCGTTTCCTCGAGCTTTGTTTGCAACGAAAAGCATTTCAACCTTATCTTGCTGGACACCAATAAATCCTAAAAGCTCAGGATCATAATAGCCATAAAGCTCATCAATCAGCTGAAACGCTTTTTTTACCTCAGGCTTTAAGGCTTCGATATCATTCTTTGTCAAAAAGGTGTGGGTAGCAATAACCGCTGATTCCCAAATCGCCATCATTGTATCTAGTTCGTTTTGATTCTTTCGGTCAACTTGTTTAATTGTCAACATTTCATTTTTCCTCCAATTTTGTCTATAAGAAGAGGTTTCAAGCCGAATAAACGTGCGTAAATCCGCGTTTAAAAATTGGCGATGAAACAACTCTTATCGTATCTCCAAACAATGTTTCATCTACAGTAGTTTCCTTGTTTGGAGTAGAGTAATGGTGCGTATATTGAAGGTGAATTTCCACATTGAAATAAGTCCTTTCTATGATTTCCCTTCATTCTATCAACGAGAGTGAAAGAAAGCAATGTACCTTGGAGTTAAAGCTATTTTATTTAAAAGTGAAATCCAAATATACTGGATTATGGTCAGAATATTTAAATTGCATATCCTTGATGTGAACAGCTTCAACATTGATATTATCTGAAACAAGAAACCCATCAATCAAAGTCGTGTAGGTTTTGCCCTGTTTATAGGGTTCATTTAATGCTCGAGCGGATGGCTTTTTCTCTTCTGCCAGCTTTCCAGTAGGCAGGTGAAAGCCTGCAGGTAAATCTTCTTTCGGAAATGGGTGTGTCCAGGTTTCGCGTTTTTTACTTGTACTAAATACGTCTGGGCTGTTCCCCAAAACATCATGATTATAATCTCCGGCGACCATCACATAGTTCCCTTTTTTATATTCGCTTTCCATGACATCAAAAATCTTCTTCAATTGAGCCGCTTGGATGGAACGATCCTTCGTAAAAGCGGACAAATGGGTATTGATCGCAATAAACTCATGACCGTTTTTGACTGGAATACGGCTGACAGTGAAGGCACGATCCAAATCAACAAATTTGTTGAAGTTTGTTTCGATCGGTAAAGAATAGCGTTTACTGCTGGTGATCTCAGCTTGGCTTAGGGTGACTAGCCCTGATTTTGCTTGGCCGATTGGGTCAGTAAAGGGATAGAACAAATAAGAGGAGTCGTAGTTTTGCCCATACAAGCTATTGTAGTCAGATAAATGATTTTTTAAAAAGGCTACTTCATCTACATGCTGTGAACGATCACCGTCTTGATCGACTTCTTGATAAAAAGCAAAAGTAGGATCTAATTCTTTTGTCGTAGTGACGATCCCATTCATATTTTTTTCTACCGTTTTTTTATCGTACGCTCGCGAGTATTTCCCACCGTCCATAAAGAAGCTATAGCTTGGCGGATAAGCCCCATATCCAATGTTATGACTCATAGCACGGTAAGTCTTATTGGTTTCTAAAACCTGATTATGTTGATTGTCGGGTTTTAAGGTAAGATGGTCAGGTAAACGGTCATAGCTGGCGAATAAATAAATTAAATAGCCGCCTAAAACCAAAATGATGGCTGTTATAATTCCTAAAAGAATCTTTCCTATTTTTTTCATGTTGCGCCTCCTAGTCTTCTCTTCAAGCTTATCATAGCAGAATTTTAACTATTCACAAAGTTCCTGACTTTCGAAAAGAACTTTCCCGTGGTACACTATAGAAAAGGGAATATACGTTATTAAAAGAGAGGTTTTAAAATGATTCGATTTGCCAAAAAAGAAGATGGCGCAGCAGTTGCAAAATTAATACTGGTTATTTTAAAAGACATGGAGCTGGATTTCTTAGCTGAGTTTGGTGAAGAGAAGGCCTTAGAAGTTATCACGGCTTGCTTTGAAGATCCGACTTATCGTTTCGGCTATGCTCGAGGTCTAGTTGAAGAAATTGATGGCGAAATCGCAGGGGCTGTTTTTGGTTATCCGGCCAATAAAGAAAAGATTATCGATTTGCCTTTAGAAAATTATTTGCGTTCACAAGGAATTTCCGACGATATTAAGATGTTTATTGATCCTGAAGCTTTTCCTGGTGAATGGTATTTGGATTCAATCGCAGTGGATGAAAAATTTCGTGGACAAGGGATTGGTTCAAAGCTGTTAACGGCGGTAGATCGGCTGGCGACCCACGAGGGCGAAAAAATTATCGGACTAAATGTCGATAAGGCTAATCCAAATGCTAAACGTTTATATTTACGTGATGGCTTCAAGGATGTTGGAGAAGTTATGATTAGCGGTCATTTATACGATCATATGCAACGAGAGGTTAAAGGCTTTGACCGCATCAAGCGTCACAAATAAGCATATAAGAAAACGGCTAATCGCTTACTTAACGTAGTAAACGTATTAGCCGTTTTAACAGTTTTGAGGAAAGGTTACTTCTAACACAGTTTCTTGTTCTTTTTTTCTATTGCGATTATACAGCCAATAATCCATAATCGCCGCCACACAAATACAGACTGGGGCGTCTGCTGGATCTGTGACATCCAAGACATAGTAATCACCAGTTAATAAGGTGGCTTTATCCATCGTCATGATTGGCTGGTTAAAATGATTAATCTTATATTTATGGTTGTAAATATCTCCATAAACTGCCCAATGAAGCTGCTGTATGTAATAAAAATCCCCGGGCCAATGGAAGATTTTGTGAAGTACACCAACTTTTGTATGGTCATAGTAAATCTCAAACTTGCGCCCGAAAATCACACTGGCTTGTTTGATATATGCTACGATTTGACCGTCCATTGCATAGAGGGAGAGCACATTTCCTTTACGTCCCCAATGTCCTACCATTAAATAGAGTGGAACACCTTTGTTGTCTTTGACGATCGTTCGTGTCGTGGAACTTAATTGTTTTTCTTGAATAAAAAATTCAGTCATGTTGCTCACACCTTTTGATTTTTATTATTCAGAAAGGATTCGATCGATTGCCGTTGCTACTCCGTTTTCTTCATTCGTATCAGTTACATGTTTCGCGATTTTCTTTATAGCTTCTACTGCATTTCCCATCGCAACACTCGTACCAGCATATGTCAACATGCTGACATCATTAAAATTATCTCCCAGCGCCATCACTTGATCAGCGGAAAATCCTCGTTCTTCCGCAAACTGCTTTAAGGCGATGCCTTTTTGCGCATCGACATGATTGATTTCGATATTTGTCAATTCAGATGCCGCAATGGCGAGGTCTCCGATCTTTTCTAGCTCTCCTGTTATCGCTTTAAGCTGTTCTGGACCATTCTTATCAAACGCGATAATCTTCAATACATCTTCTTCTTTATCGATTAGTGTTTGTCGCATATCTTCAACAAAAGTAATCGGTGTAAGTGATAAATGTCGCGATGAGGCAGCGATCGCCATTTTTTTAGAAATACCAGGTATTTTATCAATGATATGCTCTGAGAAAAATTCAATCCGCTTCGGTTGATTTGAAGAATAGACATGTTCGGCGGTAAAAATTTCATAATAAAGGCCAGCTTCTTCAATGGCATCCATCACTTCAAATGTCTTTTCCTTGCCGATCGGAATGGTAAAAATGGTTTCTCGTTCGGCGTTCACCACATGAGCGCCGTTTAATAAAATCATCGGTACGTGGATGTCCGCTTCATCTAAAGAGATTTTGGCGTGGCTCATTCCGCGTCCGGTCGCTGTAATAAATTCAATTCCTTGTGCTTGAGCTTTCTGAATGGCTGCGATATTTGCTGTTGGGACTTGCATTTGATCGTTTAACAGTGTACCGTCCATATCAGAGGCAATGAGTTTTATCAAAATTATTCACCTAGCTTTCCTATCATACACCGATAGTGTACCATAATCCCAAAGAGGATAGCCATGTCGAGAGAATTCTTTAAAAAGAATTATTGGGGTAGAAAATGGTCTTCTTGACGCATAGGCTAGTTCTTTCCACGTAAAATGGAGAGTTTTTACTAAGAATAGAAGTAGGAGTGTAGAGCATGAAAGAAATTATCCATAATGATTGGCAGACGGTTTTAGCAGATCAATTTCAAGCGCCGTACTATTTGAAACTACGAGAATTCTTGAAGCAGGAATATAGCACTCAAAGAATTCATCCAGATATGTATCATATCTTTGAAGCGTTGGAATTGACACCTTACAGCAAAGTCGAAGTTGTAATCTTAGGACAAGATCCTTATCATGGCGTAAATCAAGCGCACGGCTTATCCTTTTCCGTACAGCCGGGAGTAAAAATACCGCCTTCATTACGAAATATTTATCAAGAATTGCAAAATGATTTAGGGATTCCGCCAGTTCAGCACGGCAATCTCGTAAGTTGGGCCAAACAAGGTGTTTTGATGCTCAACACAGTTCTGACCGTACGTGAAGGGCAAGCTTATTCACATCGCGGTCAAGGTTGGGAGCAATTGACTGACGCAATTATTCAACGATTAAATGAGCGAGAAAAGCCGATCGTCTTCATTCTATGGGGCAAGCCTGCTCAAGAAAAAATCAAAATGATTGATACCAATAAGCATGCGATCATAAAGTCTGTTCATCCGTCGCCTTTATCCGCTCATCGAGGCTTCTTTGGATCAAAACCATTTTCAAAAACAAATCAGATTTTGAAGGAGTGGGGCGAGTCACCAATCGATTGGCAGCTGCCTGAAACAGTGTAGTATGACAACGGTTTCTGTTATAGAGACAGTTTGTGAAAAACCTCTTAATTCATGTTTACTAGATTCTAATGAGTAGTACAGAGGTTTTATTCTGTCCTTTTCTTTTCATGTGAAGTGTTGTATGATGAAAAGGAAATAAATATCTGGAGGTTTTATCGTGGATCTATTTGATAGTTTGAAATTTAAGATTATTCGTCGCAACATTAAAGTGGCATTTCCTGAAGCAACTGACGCGCGTATTCTTGGTGCCGCATCTCGTTTGAAAGCAGAAGAATTGATTGAACCAATCTTGATTGGCAATCTGGCTGAAATCGAAAAAGCTGCGGGCGCTCGTGGAATCGCTTTAGAGAACTTCACAATTATTGACCCTGATCATTTTGATCGCTGGGATGAAATGGTTGAAGCCTTTGTTGAACGTCGTAAAGGAAAAGTCAGCAAAGAAGATGCGGAAAAGATTCTTAAAGATGAAAACTACTTCGGTACAATGCTGACTTATATGGGCATTACTGAAGGCATGGTTTCTGGAGCGATTCATTCAACTGGAGATACTGTTCGCCCAGCCTTGCAAATTATTAAAACAAAACCAGGCGTTAGCCGTACAAGTGGAGCTTTCTTAATGGTTCGCGGGCGTGATCAAGAGAAATACTTATTCTCAGATTGTGCCATCAATGTGAATCCAAGCGCTCAAGAATTGGCTGAAATCGCTGTCGAATCTGCTAAAACAGCTGAATTATTCGATATTGAACCTAAAGTCGCAATGATGAGCTTCTCAACAAAAGGATCTGCTAAATCTCCTGAGGTTGAAAAGGTTGCAGAAGCAACGAAGATTGCTCAAGAATTGGCGCCAGATTTCTTAATCGATGGCGAATTACAATTTGATGCTGCCTATATCCCAGGCGTGGCACAATTGAAAGCCCCTGATTCTCAAGTAGCTGGACAAGCGACTGTCTTTGTTTTCCCTGAATTACAATCAGGAAATATTGGTTACAAGATCGCCCAACGTTTCGGTGGTTTTGAAGCGATCGGACCAATCTTACAAGGCTTGAACAAGCCAGTTTCTGACTTATCACGTGGCTGTAACGAAGAAGACGTTTATAAGCTTTCTATTATTACAGCAGCACAATCATTGATGAGTTAAGAGCTATCTTAGCTATAATGAAAAAGTTAAAAAGTAAGAATCCATTTTTCATAAGGATTCTTACTTTTTTTGTTACTTCTGCTTCCCAAATGAAGAATCTTTTTCTTTTCTCTCTAAGCGTAAATCGTTATACTAAATTGGTAGCAGAAAAGAGGGATAGAGCGTGATAACATTAGTAGATACAACAGCAACAGAAAGACTAGGAAAAATAATTGGTACGGTGGCAGAGCCTAGCGATAATTTAGTATTAACGGGTGATCTTGGAGCTGGGAAGACAACTCTAACAAAAGGGATCGCTTTGGGTTTAGGAATTGATCAAATGATTAAGAGCCCGACTTACACCATCATTCGAGAATACCAGCAGGGACGCATACCGCTTTACCATATGGATGTCTATCGCATTGAGGCTGGGGCGGATGATTTAGGCTTAGATGATTATTTCGAAGGCGATGGTCTTTCCGTAGTCGAATGGGGCCAGCAGTTAGGCGAGTATATGCCGGAGGATTATTTGGAGTTGATTTTATCTAAAGATGATCAGGATGAAAATCTGCGTAAAGTCGAGTTGCTTGCAAAGGGAATACAGGCTGAAAAATTTCAGAGTCGCATTTTGAAAGCGTGGGAAGCAAAATGAGTGAAGTCGAGATCACGCTGAGAGAAGCAATCCCGGACGACGCTGCGGCTTTATTGCAGGTGAGCCAGAAAATTGCCGAGGAGACAGACTTTTTAATCATGGATGAAGTTGGTTTAGGCTTGAGTGAAGAAATGTTAAGCCTACAATTGGCTGATTTATACGCAAGTGAGAACAATTTATTACTGTTAGCTTTGGCAGATGAAAAGATCGTTGGGATGGCTTCAGTCAAGGCGGCGCCAGAATTCACTGTCGCGCATATTGGCGAGATTGGTATCAGTGTGTTAAAAGAATTCTGGGGGATTGGTTTAGGTTCTGCTTTATTAGATGAGGTCATTTACTGGAGCGAAAATGCTTCACCGTTGCGGCGATTGGAGCTATCCGTCCAGAAACGCAATGAACGAGCGATTCATTTGTATCAAAAATTTGGTTTTGAAACTGAGGCTGAGATGATACGTGGAGCGCGTGATAGTCAGGGAGAATTTTTAGATGTTTTGCTGATGAGTAAATTAATCAATTAAAAAAGCGAAGCAGAGCGCTTCGCTTTCAAGTTAGCTACATAGGCAAAACTAATTTTTTCAAAGGATCAACACCAAAATGATCCTCCTGATAAAGCAATATTTTTGCACAGGCTCGACTATCTTCTAAGGCATCATGATGGTGCTCTAGTGGAATAGCTAATTCTTCACAGACAGTGTTCAGTCGCTGATTTCGCATTTCGGGAAATAGACGGCGACTGGTTCTTACAGTACAAAGTGACAAATAAGATGGCTGCTCTAAATGATAATAATCCAGACAGCCGGCTAATACCTTTGTATCAAAGCCGGCATTGTGAGCGACGATCAAACGATTTTCCTGATAATAGTGTTGGATTTCTTGCCATACTTCAGGAAATTTTGGGGCATTCTCCACGTCCTCTGGATGAATCCCGTGAATCTGAATGTTTTTCCAAAAGAATTCTGTTTCTGGTTTGATTAAGGAATAATACTCACCAACGATTTGGCTGTTTTTAACCATTACGAGTGCTAATGAACAAGCACTATGTGTTTGGTAATTGGCTGTTTCAAAGTCCATTGCAATAAAATTCAACAAGGGTCACCTCTTCGCCATTGTCTTAACATATTTCTTTCAGCGGCGAAAGGTTTGCGGCAAAAATTTCAAACATTTTAAAGATTGATATCCAATTCTACCGGGCAATGATCGCTGCCGAAAATCTCAGTGTGAATTTTAGCATCTTGCAGTTTTTCTTTTAAGTCATCAGAAACGACAAAGTAATCAATCCGCCATCCAGCGTTGTTTTTGCGGGCATTGAAGCGATAGCTCCACCAAGAGTAGATGCCCTCTTGATCTGGATAGAAATGACGGAAGGTATCAATATAGCCGTTCTCTAATAAGATACTGAATTTTTCTCGTTCTTGCGGCGTAAACCCAGCGTTTTTTTGATTGGTTTTCCAATTTTTTAAGTCAATGTTTTCGTGAGCGACATTTAAATCACCGCAGAAGATGACTGGTTTCTTTTCTTTCAGCGCATTCAGATAGTTTAGGAAGGCTTCTTCCCACGTCATACGGTAATCTAAGCGCTTCAATTCATTTTGCGAATTAGGTGTGTAGCAGGTAATCACATAATATTCAGGGTATTCCAGCGTGATGACGCGACCTTCTTGATCGTGCTCATCAAGCCCAAGACCATAAGTAACGTTTAGTGGTTCGTATTTTGTAAAAATAGCGGTACCCGAGTAGCCCTTTTTCTCTGCATAATTCCAATATTCATAATAGCCAGGCAGATCCATTTCGATTTGACCAGCTTGCAGTTTGGTTTCCTGCAGACAGAAAAAATCGGCGTCTAATTCATTAAAGACGTCCATAAAATTCTTTTTCATCACAGCTCGTAAGCCATTGACGTTCCAAGAAATAAATTTCAATGTTCATTCCTCCATACTAAATCTTGTGATTTACTCATGGACTCATTGTAACGAAAAAAAGTCAGAAAGCAAAGGGTGCCAGATCGGCAAACCATAATTTTGTAGATAAGAAATATCTAATGAGATGTAAAAAAATTATAGCGAAGAAGGAGAATGATAAATGAAAATCGGAGTTATCGGCATTGGAGGAATCGCCCAAAAAGCCTATTTACCAACCTATGCTAAAATGCGCAAGGAGGCGTCATTCATTTTCGCGACGCGTAACGATGAAACAAGGGATAAGATTTCTCGCGAATACAATTTTGTCAATACGGTTGCAACGATTGATGAACTGTTGGCTGAGAAAATCGACGCCTGTTTCATCCATGTTGCTACAAAGGTCCATTTTGAGATCGCTAAGCAATGTCTAGAGGTGGGGGTCTCAGTATTTATCGATAAGCCTGTTAGTGAAAATTTGCAAGAGGTGCGTGAATTGCAGGAGCTGGCAAAGTCAAACAAGCTGTTGTTTATGGTGGGCTTTAACCGGCGTTTTGCTCCAATGGTGGAACAGCTCAAACAGCTTCCGCAAAAGCATGTCATTCATTTGGAAAAGAATGAACCGAATCATGCGATGAATACACAATATGGTATCTATGACTTATTCATTCATTTAGTAGATACCGCTGTTTATTTGCTGGATGATGAAATCATGACGGTGCATTCAAAAATTCGTGAAGAAAAAGGGAAAATGACCTATGCACAACTGCTGCTTTCAACGGCTACAACAGAAGTTATCCTGTCGATGGATCTGATGAGTGGAGGGAAAATGGAGCGTTACCAAGTCAGTTCACCTGAACAAACGAATATTTTAAATCAATTGACCGATTTGACGATCAAAAAGGGAACAGTGGAAGAAGTTCAACGATTCGGGGATTGGACGACCACGTTAGAAAAACGCGGATTTGAGCAGCTAGTTATCCGTTTTATTGCCGCATTAAAAGGTGAGGCTGTTGATTTGCGTCAGAAAAATGTTTTGTTAAGTCATGAGTTGTGTGAAAAAATGCTGCAGCAGCATATTCGTCATCAACTATAAGGGGTGGTAAGTTTTTTTCTCGCGTGCTAAAATAGCAAAGATGTTTGAAAAATTTACCCGTAATGAACGAGAAAGGCTTATCAAAGTGAAAATTACTGAATTATCGAGCGCATTACCAAACGTGAAAGTCCTTTTGGATGAACCTTTAATGAATTATACCTTTACAAAAACTGGCGGACCTGTGGACGCTCTAGCATTTCCAAAAGACAATGAAGAAGTGAAAGCATTAGTTGATTACTGTCGATCAAATGACATTCCCTGGATCGTTTTAGGCAATGCCAGCAATCTAATTGTCCGTGACGGCGGTATTCGCGGATTAGTGATCATGCTGACGGATATGACAACGATCCGTGCTGAAGAAGATACGATTACTGCTCAGGCTGGTGCTAAGTTAATCGACACAACATACGTTGCGTTGGATCATTCGTTGACCGGATTCGAATTTGCTTGTGGTATTCCCGGGAGTATTGGTGGAGCGGTCTTCATGAATGCTGGTGCATATGATGGGCAGCTGGAAGATGTTTTTGAATCAGTGGATGTATTATTAGCTGATGGTACATTTGAAACGTGGTATAAGGATCAAATGAATTTCTCTTACCGTCACTCAGCGATTCAAGATCAACCAGCGATTGTTTTGAGTGCTACCTTTAAATTAACACCGGGTGACTACGACCAAATCGAAAAACGGATGAAGGAACTTACAGAATTGCGTGAATTGAAGCAGCCGTTGGAGTACCCTTCATGCGGAAGTGTCTTCAAACGCCCAGTCGGTCATTTCACTGGAAAATTAATTCAGGATGCCGGCTTGCAGGGATTAGTCTGGGGCGGCGCGCAAATCTCTGAAAAGCACGCTGGTTTTATTGTTAATATCAACAATGCGACAGCGACTGACTACATTGAGTTGATCGCTCATATCCAAAAGACAATCAAAGAAAAATTTGATGTGAGCCTAGAAACAGAAGTCCGAATTCTAGGTGAAGAACCGAAATAATAAAAATGCTTGGAAGAAAACCGTGATGGCTTTCTTTCAAGCATTTTTCTATTTTTTCATTAAGCGCAATAGAACGGCACAAATGGCCATCGTTGCGATACCGGCAACAGCTGCTTCAACTAAGCCGCTACCAAAGATAATTCCTAGAATGACACTATAGACGGTATCTGCTGTGACCTGCAAAACATTTGCGTAGCTGTCTTTAAAGAAGAAAAAGATTAGGTTCATCACTAAAATCGTATTCGTCATTGAGCCTGCTAAACCAGCGATAAACAAGCTGACTGGCCGTGCCTTTTGCTTCATTAGGGCATGCAGTCCTTTGTAAACGAAGTAGGGCACCACACCAATTAAAATACGTGGAATAATTGCTACGATAATTGCGCGCCAATCACCTTGATTCGTTAATGGATTGGCGATAAATGGTGAGAAGACAAAAGACATCGGTGTGATAACGATCGTTGCTCTTGCTAAACTAATCACCCCAAAGACAGCTCCCAAACCAGCACCAATGCGAGGGCCTAATACAATCGAAGCAATAATCACAGGGATGTGCATGGTCGTTGCATTGATAGGTCCAATTGGGATAAATCCCAATGGTGTGACCGCTAAAATGATCATGATAGCTAAAAACATCGCGGTCAAAGTAAAACTTTTAACATTTTTCTCTTTCATTTGTTACTCCTTCAATTTTGAATTTACGATATGCACAATTTCAGCAATATCTGCCAAGGCACCGCGACCATAATCGCCGCAGGCAAGCAAGGCTTCTCGAGGTTTAATTTCTTGATAACCAACTTCTTTTAGCGTTGCCAAATTTCGTTGGACAATCGGATTTTGATACATATAAGTATTCATAGCTGGCGCGATAACTTTTGGTGTATCCGGCAGCAATGCTAAAGCTACGGTTGATAGTAAATCATCAGCGATGCCGTTGGCTAATTTACCGATAATATTTGCTGAAGCAGGGGCAACCAGAAAGAGATCGGCTGCCTTAGCCAAAGCAATATGATTGATCAATGCGGCATCGGGTTCATCCATCACATCCAGGTGAACAAGACGATGCGACAAGGATTGGATCGTTAAGGGCGTGATGAATTCCGTACTGCTCTTGGTCATCACAACATCTAAGTTATAGCCCAGTTTAGTCAGTTGATTGGTAATGTCGGCTGCTTTGTAGGCAGAGATACTGCCGCTGACTCCTAGTAAGATGGTTTTCATTTTGCTTCCTCCAGTTTCATGACCTCTTTTTTGATCAGTTCGGCAATTTCAGTTTTTGTCTGTGCTTCTTTGACTTTATGCTGTTTATTGATCAGATAACCATGATGTTTTTCACCACGAATTTCCGCTAAATCATTTGCCAAGATAAAATCAGCTTGATTTTTTTCAAGGCTGGCTTTCGCTACATTTAATAATTCAATCATCGGCACGTCAACTAATAATTTAAAGCCAACCAAAATCGTTTGCGGCTGCAATTTTTTGATCAAAGAAATGATTTTTGGTGTTTTCTTCAGAACAACGACTAAATGATCGGTATCGGAAGAGATTTTTTTCTCTGTGCGCTCATTGGCGACTTCCACTAAGGCTTTTGGTAAGTCTACTGGTTTTGCTGCCATTACTGCTTCAAGGTCTTCAAGAGTGACCGAACTTTCTGGTGTGAAATCACTGACCGCCATACTATGAATGACTGCATCATAGGTATTTTTTGTCATTAAATCCTTCAATATTTTTTCAAGGTCTGCGGTAGAGTCAATCAAATGATGATGAATCATTTTTCCTTCAGGTTTTACCGCGTGACGTGTAGTAATCATATCAATGGTCACATCATCTTTCGCAAAGCTTTCCGCGATCGCTTTGCCCAGCTTACCGCTGGAATGATTCGTTATCGCACGGACATCATCGATTTTTTCTGAAGTACCGCCTGAAGTTATTAGAATTCTCACTGGTTTGTTCCCCCTAAAGCAACGATTGTACGTCCTACATGCTTTCCTTCTAACAGGGCATTCGCCGTTTCCAATACTTGCTCTAATTCAATTTGCTGGACTTGGAAATGATCAGACAAAGCCCATTCATTCGCCATTTTTTTCCAAAGCTTTTGGCGTTGCTCCATCGAAGCTTCGACTGAATCGATGCCTAATAAGTTAACACCTCGTAAAATAAAAGGCAAGACAGTTGTACTCAGTTTGATGCCGCCAGCATTTCCGCATAAAGCAACACTTCCGCCATAGTTAATAAAAGGCAGAACCTGAGCAAGCGTATCGCCGCCGACCGTATCAATGACAAAATCAAAGAGCTGCTTATTCAACGGACGGGCTTTTTCTGGAAACAGTTCAGCAGGAGAGAGAACAGCGGTTGCTCCTAGCTGCTGCAAGTAATCCTGTTGATCCTCTTTTCGACTTAACGCAGTGATTTCTTTACAGCCGATTTGTTTTAGGAAATGTAGAGCAAATCCGCCAACACCGCCAGTCGCTCCAGTAACCAAAACGCGACTTTCACCGTTCAATCCGTGGGTTTGCAACGCATCAACAGCGAGTGCAGCCGTAAATCCAGCTGTACCAAAGATCATCGCCTGTTTTGCAGACAAGCCTTCAGGCAGGTGAACGACCCATGAAGCCGGAACAACCTGTACATCGCTTAAGCCACCATCGTGCTTGACACCTAGGCCGAAGCCTGTGACTAATACTTCGTCACCAGATTGGAACTTTTTATCCTTACTTTCAATAATGGTACCCGCTAAATCAATGCCCGGCGTCATCGGATACTCCCGCAGCACACCAGTATTGGGCCTAGTCGCTAAGGCGTCCTTATAATTGATACCAGAATAATTCACCTTAACTAATACTTCATTCTCTTTTATTTCAGGTTTAGTAAAGCTTTCAATCTCTGTGTGAAGGGTTTCATCATTGATTACACGTAAACGGCGATAAGTCATTAGTAGTTAACCTCCCTGTACTTAAAAAAATAGTTACTATTATCTTAGCGGAAATGAAAGAAAAAGCAAATTTATTTTCTCGTTAGTTTCCATTAAAATCGTGAAAGAATTTCATTCAGATCGCTTGATTTTTAGGAAAAAGTTCGTATACTGGAATGGTGCTATTAAACAAGAAGTTTACTATTAGCAAACAAGGAATGGAGGACTGAGAGTATGGAGATTGGTGAGAAGCTGCGAAATCTTAGAATCCAAAAAAATTTAACGCAAGAAGAGTTAGGTGAACGAACCGATTTGTCCAAGGGATACATCTCTCAGTTGGAACGTGACCTAAGTTCTCCTTCTATGGAGACTTTTTTTGATATTTTAGAAGTTCTAGGTGTGACACCAGCTGAATTTTTCAAGCAAAAGACCGGTGATCAGAAAATCGTTTATAAGGATGAAGACACTACTTTTTACAGTGATGAGGAACACGGTTATCATATAAAATGGCTGATTCCTGAATCGAATGAGAAGGAAATGGAACCCATTTTGTTAACGTTGGACAAAGAGGGGCAATATAAACAGTTTACGCCTTCGTTGTCTGAAACGTTTATCTATGTACTAAAAGGCAAGGTGGCGTTGCAATTTGGCGAAACCTTATATGAGGCGGAAAAAGGCGAGAGTATCTATTACGAAGCGAGTAAACCGCATCGGCTGCAAAACCAAGCGAATGGAGTCAGCAAAGTGCTGATCGTCGCTACAGAATCTTATTTATAGAAAAGGACGTGAAGTCATGGCAAATACAATTATTTCTTTTAAAGACGTGAGCAAACAATACGACGATGACGATCCGGTATTGAAGAAAATAAATTTTGATATTGAAGAGGGACGCTTTTATACCTTATTAGGACCTTCTGGCTGCGGAAAAACAACGATTTTAAGAATTATCGCCGGTTTCACAGACGTTAGTGAAGGCGATATTTTTTTTGAGGGAAAACGAATGAATGATATTCCGGCTAATAAACGTCAGGTCAACACAGTCTTTCAAGATTATGCCTTGTTTCCTCATATGAATGTTTTTGATAATGTTGCTTTTGGTTTAAAAATCAAGAAGCTATCAAAAAAAGAGATTGAGAAAAAAGTTTTAGAGGCATTAAAGCTGGTTCAGCTACCAGGTTATGAAAATCGGGAAATCACCGAAATGTCTGGTGGTCAACGTCAGCGGGTGGCGATTGCGCGGGCGATTGTTAACGAACCGAAGATTTTATTATTGGATGAACCCTTGTCAGCTTTGGATTTGAAATTACGAACCGATATGCAATATGAATTACGTGCCTTGCAAAAACGTTTAGGCATTACGTTTATCTTTGTGACTCATGATCAAGAAGAGGCTTTGGCTATGAGTGATGAGATTTTTGTGATGAATAAGGGTAAGATCGTACAAAGCGGTACACCGGTTGATATTTATGATGAACCAATTAATCATTTTGTCGCGGATTTTGTTGGGGAAAGTAATATTGTCGCTGGTGAAATGGTGGAAGATAATCTAGTCAAATTTGTCGGCAAAACCTTTGAATGTGTCGATGGCGGGATGCGTCCTAATGAACCAGTGGAGGTTGTTTTGCGTCCAGAAGACTTGACATTAACCACACCTGAACAGGGCAAACTGGTTGTGACAGTTGATACGCAGCTGTTCCGTGGGGTTCATTACGAAATGAACTGTATTGATGCGGACGGAAACGAATGGATGGTTCATTCGACGAAGAAAGCTAAAAAAGGCAGCAAAGTTGGACTGTATTTTGAACCTGAGGACATTCACGTCATGCGTTTTAACGAAAGTGAAGAAGACTTCGAAGCTCGCTTGGAAAGCTATGAAGATTAGGGAGGGATCACTATGAAAAATATGCGTCGTTTATATTCCATCCCTTACTTTTTTTGGCTGCTATTTTTTGTCATTGCGCCGGTGATTTTGATCGTCTATCAGTCTTTCTTTGATATGAACGGCAATTTTACGTTAACCAATTATCACACGTACTTAACCTCAAAAACCTATTTGATGATGACCGTCAATTCCGTACTATTTGCGTTTTTGATTACGTTGATGACGCTGTTAATCAGTTATCCAACGGCGTACTTTTTATCGAAATTGAAGCATCGCCAATTATTACTGCTGCTGGTTGTCTTGCCGACATGGATTAATTTGTTGCTGAAGGCGTATGCCTTTATCGGTATTTTTAGTGCGAACGGTTCGGTCAATGACTTCTTGAGTTTTATCGGGCTCGGACAGAAGCAGCTGCTATTCACGGATTTTAGTTTCATGTTTGTGGCGGCGTATATCGAACTGCCGTTTATGATCATGCCGATTTTCAATGCATTGGAGGAAATCAATCCTTCTTTGATCAGTGCTAGTCGCGATCTAGGAGCAAATAACTTTGATACATTTCGTCGGGTAATTTTCCCGCTTTCCTTGAATGGCGTAAAAAGCGGTGTTCAGGCTGTCTTTATCCCTTCGCTCTCACTCTTCATGCTGACGCGCTTAATCGGTGGAAACCGCGTGATCACGCTAGGTACAGCAATCGAAGAACATTTCTTGGTGACGCAGAATTGGGGCATGGGGTCTACGATCGGTGTGATTCTGATCGTGGCTATGTTTATTGTAATGATGCTAACCGGTGAAAAACGTAAGGGAGGTCGGGTGAAATGAGAAGAAGAAAATTTTCCTGGTCCACTGTTTATTTGATTTTTGTGTTTATTCTATTGTACATTCCGATCTTCTATTTGATTTTTTATTCCTTTAATCAGGGCGGCAATATGAGCACCTTTACTGGGTTTACTTGGGAACATTATCAAAGTCTGTTTTCAGATAGTCGCTTGATTAGTATTGTCGTTCAGACCTTTGTGCTGGCATTTTTGTCCGCATTGTTGGCGACGATTATTGGGACTTTCGGTGCGATGGGGATTTATTATACACGTAAGCGAAATTCAAGAAATGTCCTATTGGGGCTGAATAACATCTTGATGGTTTCACCGGATGTTATTATTGGTGCCAGCTTTCTGATTCTCTTTACGATGCTTGGTGGGGTTTTGAAGAATTTCCAATTAGGCTTTGTCAGTGTGCTGCTTTCTCATATCGCCTTTAGTATTCCCATCGTTGTTTTAATGGTGTTACCGAAGCTGAAGGAAATGAATGATTCCATGATCGATGCGGCGCGAGATTTAGGAGCGAACAATTTTCAAGTGTTATCCAATATTATATTGCCGTTTTTGACACCGGGAATTATTGCGGGATATTTTATGGCCTTCACCTATTCATTGGATGATTTTGCTGTGACCTTCTTTGTTACCGGAAATGGCTTTACGACACTTTCAGTCGAAATTTATTCACGGGCTCGACAAGGGATCAGTTTAGAAATCAACGCCTTATCGACCCTCGTCTTTATTTTCTCTCTGCTGTTAGTCGTGGGTTATTACTTTATTAGTCGCGATACTTCGAAAAAAGCACGGAAACGCAAACGCGATTTTGAGGAGGTGGCAATACTGAAATGAGAAAATTACAATCACTTTTTATCGGTGTCGTCGCCATCATTCTCTTACTGACATTTTTGGTAGTTCGTCTAAACCATTCGTCTAATGCTAGTTCAAAAGTTTTGAACATTTATAATTGGGGCGATTATATCGATCCCGATTTGTTGAAACAATTTGAAAAGGAATACGGCTATAAGGTCAATTACGAAACATTTGATTCAAATGAAGCCATGGAAGCCAAAATCAAACAAGGCGGAACAGCCTATGACATTGCGATTCCTAGTGAATACATGATTCAAAAAATGAAAAAAGAGAAATTACTACTGCCATTGGACCATTCAAAAATTCATGGCTTAGAAAATATTGATCAACGTTTTTTAGATTTGGATTTCGATCGAGACAATAAATACTCGATTCCGTATTTCTGGGGGACCTTAGGAATTGTCTATAATGATAAATTTGTTTCAGGAGACAAAATCAAACACTGGAATGATCTATGGCGCCCAGAATTGAAGAACAATATCATGCTAATCGATGGTGCTCGAGAGGTTATGGGCTTGTCCTTAACCACCTTAGGCTATTCCATCAATAGCAAGGACATGACACAGCTGAATCAAGCCATCAAAAAATTAAGCAGCTTGACGCCTAATGTCAAAGCGATCGTTGCTGACGAGATTAAAATGTATATGGCCAATGAAGAAAGTGCAGTCGCGGTGACCTTTTCTGGGGAAGCAGCGGATATGATGTCGGAAAACGAGCATCTCCATTACGTGATTCCACCTGAAGGTTCAAATCTGTGGTTTGATAATATCGTGATTCCAAAGACCTCCAAAAATCAAGAAGGCGCCTATGATTTTATCAACTTTATGCTGAAACCAGAGTCAGCCAAGCCAAACGCAGAATATATCGGTTATTCAACACCGAATAAAAAGGCATTGGCGATGCTGCCAAAAAGTATTTCTGGTGACAAGCAATTTTATCCAGACGATGAGACCATTAGTCATTTGGAGGTTTATAAAGATTTAGGTCCAGAATATTTGGGAATCTATAATGATTTGTATTTGGAGTTTAAGATGTATCGTAAATAGCGTGAAAACTCAGTAAAAATGGCGTTAAATCAACTACAAAAAAGAGGAATAAGCGGCCTTTTTTACTATCTGTTTTCCAATTTTCTACCACGAAAGGCAAAATAAAGCGTTTTCACGACTTTTTCTACCACAGTTTTCTACCAGAGAAAAAATCGCTGTAACCGTTGGGAATAAAGGGCTAGAGGGACTTTTGATTGTTAAGTTTTTTTCTTTGAAAATATCTGATTTCTTTTTTGTGATCTACAGAAACGCGTAAATACAGTGTTTTAAAGGAGAAAAAAGTACAGTTAGCTACTAACGAAAAACTAAAAATCGAATATTCTTTATGAGTACATTCAATAAAAAGAATGTACTCTTTTTGTTTTTACGATTAGATATTTAGCTGGCTGATTCAAACTAAATAAAAAAATGATAGTAAAAATTAGAAGCCAAACACATCGTAAATCAGTAGCAATAAAAATTGAGGAAAGGACAAAAAATGAAAAAAACAAAAAAACATAATTTACGAATAGGAATGATCGCATTTATGGTTATTCAATTATTCGCTTCATTAGTTTTACCAACGATTGCTCAAGCTAACATTAATCATCCTGAACAGGTATCGGTTGAATATGATACGAGTGTGAACTATAGGATGCGCGGCAAAAAAGCAAATGGTGAAAGTTTTGAAACAATCTCGTCTCCCTTGTTTGCTGTATCGGGAGGAAGTCGTACCCCATTATTTTGTATCGAACCAGGAGTTCCTATTTATGGACCTTCTAGTGTAGGTTTTGTTAAGAATCCGCTCCCGAACATGTCACAAAAGGCTAAACTTATTGCTGCATTATGGAGTGAGGCTGGTAATAATTCAGATACGAGAATGGCAGCTCAAACGATGATCTGGAACGAAGTCAACAATTACTCAATCACAGAGAGTACGAACTTGACTACTAATACTGCGATTGATTTAACAGGAATTCAAAATAAAATCAATCAAGTGATTTCTGATTATCAGAAGAAACCTAGTTTTGACAAAACTTCTATGAACATTGATCTTGGAAAATCCTTAACTTTAAACGATCAGAATAATAGTAATTTAGCTAGCTTTGACCGCTTGGTGAAAAACACTGCAAATGTAGAGTACAAAATTAATGGTAATCAGTTGATTATCACTCCTAATGAAGGATCTAAAACGAGTGGGGAGTTAGTTTTTGAGAAGTCTACTCATGCAGGAACTCCAGTAGCTTATAAAAAAGCAGGAGAACAAACCGTTATGGCTGGAGCAATTGATCAAACGAATCAGTTTACGGTTAAAATCAATGTAGAAAAAAATGGGAAAGTAAAAATTGTTAAACGAGACAAAGAATCAGGGAATTTAGTTCCTGGCACAACCTTTAGTCTCGACTTCCAAGGAACTCGACCAAATGGGGAATTAACGACAGGAAAAGATGGTACTGGCACTTTTTCAGATATTCCGCATGGTACGACAGTAATCATTAAGGAAAAATCTGTTCCTGCTCCGTATGTCATTGATGAGAATCCATTAAAAGCAGTTATCAAAGCTGGTGAAACAATTGAAGTAACATCAAGAAATTTTCGTGCTAAAGGACAGATTTTATTGGATAAAACTGGTCAGGAAACGAACACTTCATTTTGGAATGATCATTATTCTTTGGCTGGGAACCACTTCGATATTCGTAAAGACGCATTAGATGGACCTATTATCCAATCAATTGTTACTGATGAAAAAGGTCATGCTGAAACGTCAAAATCTAATGATAATGCACTAGAGCTCGGGACATACTATGTTGTCGAGAGTAAAGCCAGCAGTGGCTTTGTGAGTACATTCAAACCCCAAAAAGTGGAATTGAATTACAAGAATCAAACGGTGTCATTGATAGTCGAGTCGTTGAAAGGAACTAATCAAGAAATCACTGGTGAGTCTACTTTGACAAAAGTTGATAAGGATACTCATAAGGAAACGCAAGGGTCAGCAGTTTTCGAAGGAGCTGAATATACTCTATTCTACGGTGAAAATATCTCTGATCATAAATTAGGTGATCCAGTGAAATGGGATGCTTCTTTCAAACCAGTTCTATTAAAAGGAAGATTATCTGATAATCCAGTTGAAAAAGATGCGGTTTCACTCGTGATTGATGAAAATCGTCAAGTAGGACTGAAACATCTCGCTGTTGGAAAATATTTTTGGAAAGAGACAAGAGCACCTATAGGCTATACGGAAGATCAAACCAAGTATCAATTTGAAATCAAGAAAAAGGATGATGCTCCAGCAAATTCAGTGGTTATTGAAAATGTTGAAGCTAAAGAACAAGTCATCCGTTTTGGATTTGATTTCTTCAAGTTTGCCAATTCTAGTAATGGTTCAGCAAGCGCTGGATTCAATGATTTAGAGTTTAAGTTAACGCCATTAGATGGAACAAAAGAAATCACTGGTGCTGAAGATACGGTTAAAACTCAGTATCACGAGGGATTAGGTTTTGACGGTTACGGGAAATTTGAGAATATTCCTATCGGTGATTATTTGTTTGAAGAAATTGATGCGCCAAAAGGGTTCCAAAAAATCGAGCCACTCGAAATCCGTAGTCGTTTGGAAGAAAACAAGGAAGACTATAAACAAAGCCAATATATTTTCACTATGACAGAAGTAAATCAAAAGGAACCAATCAAGATTGTAAAGATCCCTTATGAAAAACTAACGAATCAAGCCTTCTCTGTCAGCTTGAACCGCTTAATGCTCTATGACTTACCAGTTGAAAAGAACCAGTTAACTTCATTAGCTACTTGGATCAATGAAGAGAAGGTGTTAATGGATTTCTCTAAAGGGAGAATAGTAGATACTGTAAGCTACAAGTTGAACCAAATAAAAAATGATTGGTATTTAGTTTCGCAAGTAGTGGATGTAGAGCAAACTAAGGCGGCATTGGAAAAAGATAGCAATGCAAAACCAATTATTTTAGAAGAGATAGTCACAACTCAAAAGAATAAGACGAAAAGTGGAGCATGGGAAGTTGAACAAAAGCTTGATCCAATAAAAGCTAATGGAAAAACCTTAGTTTTGTTCAATTCTTTATATGAAGATGAAGCAGCCTTTAAGAATGGGGAAGATCCTGTGGCTGTTGATGACAATCTGGAAAACCAAGCACAAACGTTAAAAGTAAAAATTGATAATATGGTGAAAATCAAAACCAAGGCTCACCTGGAAGAAGAGGGGCAAACATTTACTCATGGTGATGTATTGGCTATGTATGATGATGTTGAAATCACTCATAGTGAAATTGATGGAACACAGGAAGTATTTGAAACAATCTTAGTGGCAATTTTTCCGAATGGAGAAACCGAAGAGGTTTGGAAATCTGGATTTATTGATTATGTAGTGAATGATGAGAAGTTCACTAAAACTATCGTTACAGAAAAAGTTGATACTGGAAAATATCCTAAAGGTACCCTATTCACTTTCAAGGAAATCAATTACGACAAAGATAAGGAAGTGAATGCTACACACAACGAAGACCTAGATGAAAAGAGTCAGACTTTATATCCCATTGAAAAAGAAGAGCCAGAAGTACCAATGGAATCATCAGAGACAAAAGAATCAAGCTCTTCCGAGACTTCTGAGGATGTATCCTCTTCATTACCTACTCCTACACCAACAGTAGAAACAGGTAAAAATCTTCCGCAAACTGGTGAGAAAATGAAGTCAGTATTTATAATCATTGGTTTAATTTTGATTTCTGTAGTCGGGACAATCTTTTTTCTTCGCAAGACTTCAAAGGAATAAGGGAGGATTATTTTGATAAAAAACAATTCAAAGAATGAACATATGAAATTTTCGGTTTTGATGCCGCTAACCCTAATCTTCATGATACTTTCTGGAGTATTATTTTGGATCAAAAAGTAGAAGATCGGTTTAGTGTTTTGTACGGCACAGAAGAATAGCAAAGCAAATTGTTTAAATATCTTTGTCGGAGGAATCTGATGACTAGGTTATACGAAATCCGGTTTATCGATGATAAAAGAATACAACTAGAACTATTTGAGATTCTTGATCGCACTGTTGATATTCTAAGTATTGTGCGAAAAAGCCTACTAGTTTCCGCTTACCACACTGAAGATCGTAGAAAACTCATCAATAAAGTTTTTAAGGAAAGTAATGTTGTTCACGTACACAAAAAAGACTTATTGTGGGCCTGCTTCTCTCCAGACCAAACTAGTAGGAAGCAACATATTTTCAGAAGTTTCATAATTAAACAAATAGAATACAGGGAAAACAGATTTATATTAACCGTTGATTTTACTTATGAGAAATCAAGACGGTGGTTAGAGTTGAAAGAAAAATAAGCGAGGTAAAAAAATGGATTTAAAACAAATCATTCCAAACATGGAAAAAACATTCGGTATTTTGGAGTTCGCAGGAGAGGCGTCTGTTGAAACTCGTCGTGAAGATGGCAGAATGAAAGTTATCTCTCGAACGTATCACCTTTACTCCTCTGTTCAGAAAGCGGATCAAGTGATGGTTACACTCCCAGCGATTGCGGGTGAAATCGACTTAGAGTATGAAACGCAAGTGAAGTTGGTTGATCCTAAGCTTTCCGCGGTTGGTTATTCAATTGGTGATAGTGGATTTACCAATTATGTTCTAACTGCAGATACCATTACTAAAGCCTAAAGAAGGGAAGATAAAAAAGAATGAGATTAGCAGAAGGAATTGTAGTAGATAATGAAAAGACATTCGGTATTTTAAAATTCTCAGCGTTGCGGCGAGAAGTATTTATTACCGGAGATGATGGTGAGGTAACAGAACAAGTAAAAGAGAGAACCTATGACTTGAAGAGTTCAGGTCAACAACAAATGATTCAAGTAAGTGTTCCTGCTAGTGTTGATTTAAAAGAGTTTTCTTATAATGAAGAAGTTACTTTAGTTGATCCAGTGGTTGATACAGTAGCAAATGCGACATTCCGAGGAGCGGATGTAGATTGGTATATCAAATGTGCGGATATCATCCCTGCTAGAAAAGTGAATCAAGAACGAGGTCAGAAAGAAAAACAATAATGGGTTTGAAATCACTGTATGAGCAAGAGAGAATCAAATTTGCTCTAGGAAATGCAAGTAGAGATAAGACTAGTCAGGCTTTCTCAGTAAAAGCACACTACTTTTTTGGGTTGAATCGATGATCAGTATATTTCAACGATTCAATCCCTTTAATTACGTGAAGTTCCGAGGAAAGAAGATTCGACCAAAAGATAACCATTTGGTATTCCAAACGTATATGAGTCTCAGTATCCCCATTTTCATTTTGATTATGGGGATTTTTTTACGAAAAGACCTCCTTGCATTTCCTGATTATTCAGGAAGCCTTCTAGAAAAGTTGAACCAAACATTTGGAAAAATAGAAATAGGAACTTGTCTAATCATGCTGATGATTTCGGTACTCGTGTGTTTGACAGTTGATTATGTCATCTTTGTGTCTTTCCCAGATTGGCATAGACAGTTGTTACATCGACAAAAGATCACACAAATGATTTTGCAAAATCATTGGTACGAAATTGAGTCAGTGAGTAAAGAGAGTTTCTTTAAAGATTTATCTTCCAATCGCAATGTTGATAAGATTACCTATTTTCCTAAAATTTATTATCGAATGAAAAATGGCTATCTGACTATTTCTGTAGAGATTTCATTGAATAGTTACCAAGATCAGCTTCTGCATTTAGAAAAGAAATTGGAGAGCGGCTTGTTTTGTGAGTTAGTAGAAAAAGAGTTAGAGGATTCATTTGTCGTGTATACACTGCTCTACGATACGATTTCTAATCGAATAAGTATTGATGATGTAAGAGCTGAAAATGGGCAACTGCGATTGATGAAAGACGTGTATTGGAGTTACGATCAGTTACCGCATATGTTGATTGCAGGAGGAACCGGTGGCGGGAAATCCTATTTTATTTTGACTCTAATTGAGACATTACTTCAAACAAATGCTGAGCTATATATATTGGACCCGAAAAATTCAGATTTAGCTGACTTAGCACAAATATTGCCAAATGTTTATTATCGAAAAGATGAGATGATTCAGTGTTTAAATATGTTCTATGAACAAATGCTGGAACGGACAGAAACGATGAAACAGATGGATGGCTATAAAACAGGAGAGAACTATGCCTATTTAGGACTTGAGCCACATTTTTTGATCTTTGATGAGTATGTGGCGTTTATGGATATGATCGGACGCGAAAGCGGAGAAGTAATGAATAAGATCAAACAAATCGTTATGCTAGGTCGACAAATGGGATTCTTTATTATTCTTTCTTGTCAAAGACCAGACGCGAAATATTTAGGTGATGGAATTCGTGATCAGTTTATGTTTCGTGTAGCGCTTGGTCGAATGAGTGAGCTAGGATTCGGGATGATGTTCGGTGAGACGGATAAAGATTTTTTTCAAAAGAGAATTCGTGGAAGAGGATATGTTGATTCTGGGAACAGTGTAATTAGTGAGTTTTATACGCCATTGGTCTCAAAAGATCATGATTTCATTTTGACGATAGGAAATATTTTTCAGAAACGGAATAGTGAAATTGAACTAAAAGAAGAATAGGAGAGAAGATTATACGATTTATTGATTTATTTGCTGGTGTCGGGGGATTTCGTTTCGGGATGGAGAGGGCTGGACATACTTGTGTAGGTTTTGTTGAGTGGGATAAATACGCAAGAAAAAGCTATGAAGCAATTCATCAAGTGAAGAACGAGTGGACACGACATGACATCACTCATATAACAAATGAAGAATGGAAGGAGTTACGTGGAAAAGTTGACATTATTTGTGGAGGATTCCCTTGCCAAGCTTTCAGTGTCGCCGGCAAACGTCGAGGCTTTGAGGACACTAGAGGAACAATGTTCTTCGAAATTGCCAGAGCGGCCAAACAAATCCAACCTCGGTTTTTATTTCTTGAAAATGTCAAAGGGCTACTCAGTCACGACAAAGGGAATACTTTTAGAACAATCCTCGCCGCGCTTGATGAACTGGGGTATGATGCGGAATGGTGTGTATGTAACAATAAGTGGTTTGGAATTCCGCAAAACCGAGAGCGTACCTTCATTATCGCAAGTCTTAGAGGATACGGTCGATCAGAAGTATTTCCTGTCGAAAGAAAAGACCGAGCAACTACTTCGAACAATATAAAGAGAATCAATGATGCTGAGAAGACTAAAGAAATTGCTGGGTTTGATAATCCAAATCGTTTTTATGATATCGCAGGAATTTCACCAACGATTACTACTCGAGAAGAACCCAAAATCATGGTCGCTGGAAATGTGAACCCAAGTGAACGAGGAATGGGTGGTAAAGTTTATTATAGTGAAGGGTTAAGTCCAACTTTAACAAGCGGAAATGGTGAAGGTCCAAAAGTATTGCTATCGAAAAACAATCTCGAAAAATTGAATAGAAATCAAAATGTAAAGGCGGTTCTTTCTGAAACAGGAGAACGGTCTCTTTTTATTCGAGAAGCAACGAAGAAAGGCTTTAGTGAAGCTAAGCCTGGGGATAGTGTCAATTTAGCTTTCCCAACTTCACAAAATAGGCGTGGTCGTGTTGGTAAACAAATTTCTAATACAATCGTAACAGGTGATTCCCAAGGAATTGTGACTGATGAACTTCGAATACGAAAACTAACACCGAAAGAATGTTGGAGATTGCAGAGCTTTCCTGATTGGGCTTATGAAAGAGCAGCTAAAGTAGTGTCATCTTATCAATTGTATAAACAAGCTGGAAATAGCGTAGCACAAGAAGTCGTATATCAAATCGCGTTACATGCATTCAATTAAAAAGAGGAGGAGAAACTACGCATGGGTTACGAGGAATTAATTGGCATTCTTTATGATATGGCGAAAGAAACCGATGATGAAGTGTTACAAGAGAGGTTATACGATCTAGGGTGGACTGTAAAAAAATGTGGAATTCGTGATGAAAGTGAAGATCCAGACGAAGAGATTCATTTTGCTGATTTACTGAAACGATTGGGTTCTATTGCTGATCAGGCAGAGAACCGATCAGATAAGATTGCAGTAACTGATTTGAAAAATACATTGTCTTCTAATGGGATTGATGGATACTTTGGTAATTTTTGATGAATAATAAAATTCATATTGAAAGTTTCGATTCAAGATTAACGTGAAAATAGAAATTCAATGAAAGTTTCGATTTTAGACAATTCCTCAATAACATTTCAATTGTAAACCAGATCATTTTCAAACTTTATTTGTGAGTGATTAAGAAACATGCTAAAGTAAAATAAAACGTTTACAAACGAGGTGTTATTTTGTTGAAGATCGGAAAAAATGAATTAATTTTTACCAACGATGAAAAGGGAAAACCTATTCCGTATAAGGTAATTTCAGACTCATGGAAAAAAAGTTATAGAGAAAAAAAGGAAATTCCTAATGAAGCAAAAGGACTTAGAATTCCGCAATATGGAGCACTTAATGCTATTCGAGCCCACTGGACTACAGGAAATGAAATTGCTACTGTTGTCATGCCTACTGGAACTGGGAAAACAGAGACCATGTTTTCAACTATTGTATCCGAGTCCATAGAAAAGACTTTAATTGTCGTGCCGTCAAATATGCTTAGAAAACAAATCTATGATAAAGCTACACATCTTGGAATACTCCGTAAACTCAATATGTTAGATGATGAAGCACTTATGCCTAACACTTCTATTCTAGCATCAACTCCTAAAAACATGGAGGACCTAACACAAATTGTATCAGAGGCTAATATCATAGTAACATCTATGACACTTTTAGCTCGATTTCAAGACGCATACAAACAATATTTATCTACAATATGTGATGTACTAATTATTGATGAAGCTCATCATATAGCTGCATCAACTTGGTCTAGTGTCAGAAGCTTTTTTAAAGAGAAGAGGATATTACAGTTCACTGCGACGCCTTTTAGAAACGATGGAAAGAAAATTGATGGAAAGATTATTTATAATTTTCCATTGAGATATGCACAAAAACAAGGATATTTTAAAGAGATTGAGTTTTACCCTATTGAAGAATTCAATGATCAATTGGGAGATGAAAAAATTGCAGATAAATCCATTCAATTATTAGAGAATGATATTGAAGACGGAAAAGAGCATATTCTTTTGGTTCGTGCGGGTACCATTGATCGTGCAAAAGAATTATTTGAGAATATTTATCAAAAAAAATATCCTCAGTACAATCCGGTACTAATTGTGAGTTCAGGAATGGGTGAAACAAAAAAGAGAAAGAATCTTGAGCTTTTGTCAGAACTAAAGTCTAGAATTGTTGTGTGTGTAAATATGTTTGGTGAAGGAATTGATATGCCAAGGTTAAAAATTGCTGCTATTCATGATAAATACAAATCATTACCAATTACATTACAATTTATCGGCAGATTCGCCAGAGAAGCCGATGAATTAGGTAATGCAAAAATTGTGACCAATATCGCCGATGAAAATTTGTTTTCCGCTATTGAAGATTTGTATCAAAAAGATGCTGATTGGAACAACTTACTTTCTGTAAAATCTGATGATTACATCATGGATGAATTAAGGCAAAAACAATTGATCGAAGAATTTATGGGTCCAGAATCTGATGAAATTGATTTGAGCCTATTAAGATTGAAAATTAGTACACTAAATTATAGCTATAGTGGTGAAAAATGGTTTCCAGAAAATTGGCCTCAAGTTTTGGAAGAAGAAAACACAAAATGTTTTATTAATGACTCTCAAAAAGTTTTGGTGATTGTTGAGAAAAACTATGATGTTGTGAACTGGACAACTCAACAAAATATTTCAGAATTGAACTGGAATCTTTATGTTTTTTACTGGTACCAAGAAAAAAATATTGTGTTTTGTAATTTCAATGAAAAAAGGAAGGGAATAAAACTGGTAGAAAAAATTTTCCCAGAAGCGACTTTAATTAATGGAGAAAACATTTTTAGATGTTTGGCCGGAATAAATCAATTGATGTTGGGAACAGTTGGACTAAAATCTTCTCTTAATGGACCTATACGATATAGGATGTTTGCTGGCATGGATATTGCTGAAGGAATTAGTCAATCTACTCAAACAACTTCAATAAAGTCCAATGTGTTCGGAACAGGGTATAACGGAAAAGGAAGGGTGAGCATTGGATGTTCTTATAAGGGGAAAATTTGGTCAAGATGGGTAGAAAGTATTGATTACTGGATGAAATGGTGTGAGGATATCATCGGGAAAGTTCAGGATGAGGATATTGATACTAGTGAAATTCTAAAAAATGTATTGAAACCTGTTGTGGTAACGTCGCTTCCGAAGAATTCAGTAGCATATAGGATAGATTTTCCTGATGAAATAGAGTTTGATACTCAAAATAATATTAAGGTATTTACTGATAACCAAAAAAATAGTAGCTCACTGTATGAATGTGAGCTCATCTTAGATGTAAATGAAATAAACGATGAGATACTGTTCTCTTTTGTAGGAAATGATATTAAGCAGACATTTTCTTTTAGTGTTGATACAGATGGCTTTAAAATAAAACACGTAAGTGGTGACAGATTATTTATTGAGAAGAATCGTCGTACTGAATCATTATTGAATTTTTTCAAAGCTAATCCCCCTGTTTTTAGAGTTTTAAGTGACTTTAGATATAGTATTATTGAGGGAAATGTTTGGATTGATTTAAAAAATCAACATATTCGACAATTCGATTCGAATAAAATAACGGCTTTAGATTGGGAAAATAAAAGGGTTGATATTACTGTTGAATCTCAAACTCAGAATAAAAAGAAAAATTCCATTCAGTACTCAATGATCGAACAATTGAGGAAAGACGAAGAATATGAAGTGATATTTGACGATGATAATTCGGGGGAAATTGCTGATATTATTGCTATAAAGGTTATTGAAAAAAAGGTATACTTCGAATTATTCCATTGTAAATTCTCACATGGAGATAAACCTGGTAGTAGAGTAAAAGATCTATATGAAGTATGCGGACAAGCAGAAAAATCTGTTCATTGGATTGGTAACTCAAATGAGATGATTAATAGGATGAAAAAAAGAGAGCATATCAGAATAGGAAAACAACAAGTATCCAGATTTGAAAAAGGGGAAATTAGCAAACTTAAAGAGATACAAAATCGTATTAGAAGTGGCTATGAACCCGTTTTAGAGATTACTATTGTTCAACCTGGATTATCAAAAATGAGAATTACCGATGATATGTTATCGATTTTATCAGGAACAGAAACCTATCTACTTAATACCTATGGTGTTAATCTATCTGTAATTTCTAGCAAGTAATAATAAGCAACAGCCGGCAAACGCGCCTCAGCGCGGGTGACGAGCTGTTAGCTTTCTTTTAGGGACGCGCTTGCGCGGCCCTAAAAGTGGAAACCCCCAGTATCTAACTAGGGGGGTAGTAAATACCAAATCTATAACTGAATAATCTCTTAGAAGCTTGACTTATCAAGCTTTATCTTAGAAATAAAAGTGTGAAGTAGACATTAAATACTTCACACTTTTTTTATTATGGAGGGATGGATTGAGATTTGAAGAGTTATTGATAGACAAGAGAAAAGAGTATGGGATTTCCCAGCGTAAATTGGCTCTTTCCAGTGGATACTCCAGAGAATACATCAGCAAAATTGAACATGGCAAAGAACGGCCATCTGATAAAGCGATAAAGAAAATATTGGACTCACTAGAACAATTGAACCCTAACAAAGAATTGGAACTTGTTTTTGATTATGTGCGGCTTCGATTTGAGACTCACGATGTCAATCATGTGATTGAAGATATCTTGAAAATAAAAATGAAGTACATGCTTTACGAAGATTATGCTTTCTATGGCTACATTGCGAAATACGTATTTAGTCATATACAAGTAATGATCTCATCGGAAGAAGATGAGAAAGGAACACTGATAGAACTAAAAGGACAAGGTTGTCGAGAGTTTGAGAGTTTATTGCTGGCTCAAGGACGTAGCTGGTTCGATTTCTTCATGTTGTGCGAAAAGGAAAAAGTATTTTACAAACGGATAGATTTGGCGATTAATGACAAAGTTGGGATTTTATCAATTCCATATTTAGCAGATAAATGCAAAAGAAGAGAGTTATCTTCTAAATTTCGTTCTTTCCAAGAATTAGGTTCAGGAGCATTCGCAGAAGAATCCGAGGATCAATTTGTTGGAACAACGCTTTATCTCGGTTCTTTGAAAAGCGATATCTACTTCTGTTTTTACGAAAAGAATATCGAACAGTTAATTAAGCGCGGAGTTCCTATAGAGGAAGCAGAAGTAAAGAACCGTTACGAAATACGTTTGAAAAATGATCGAGCTTATCATACAATTCAAGATCTTTTAATTTATCGTGACGTCGAACGGACTGTATTTAATATTATTCACACCTATATTGTCTTTTTAAAAGTTGGGAATACGAAGCGTAAAGCGAAATGGAAGATTGACGAATCATGGGGAAATTTCATAGGTAAAAATAGAGAAAAACTGAAATTGACTATGGAACCCAAGCCGATGGAATTGAGCCGTACTTTGTTATGGCTGCGAAGACAAGTTGCGCCGACTTTGAAAATGTTGCTGATGATTGATCAAGAGAACCATACCAATAAAATCAATGATCTGCTCAATGATACAAATTTAACGGAGAAACACGAAAAAATAATTGAACAACATACCGCAATGCTGCAAGAAATACTCATGAGAGAAGTTGATTGAGGTTCTATTACAAAGTATTAAAACAGAGAACTATCCTTATTTGTTTAATATTTATCTTTACAGAAATTATCTAGTCGGAATAGAGGAAGACCCAACATTTTTACAATTATTTGAAATGAGTAAATATGGTGGAAGTTCAACAGACTATTTTGATTGGCGGTTAAAACATATTAGTTTTGGTTCACTTTTAGATGTTTATGGATTCCCTTTGAAAAAGGACCATAAACAATTTCGAAAATATCGTAGCCATTTATTGCATGCGGAGAGAGATTTTAAAATAAAACGTAGACGATGGAGGAATCGACTTAGAAAGTAATTTAACTAGAAGGATTAGGAGAAGCGGTTTCCTTTGTGGTATTGAACAATTTGTTTATTACCGAACGATTGGGAAGTACACAACTTTATATTTGGAAGGGGTAAAAGAGGATTTAACAAACGAAGCAGTTTATAGTTTCTATAAAATAAAGAGTTTGCCAAATGGAAAAAGTTTTATAAAAGTTTACTGCGATCGAGTACCGCTGAGAGTTGCTATAAAAAGAGTAGAGTCATTTGCTTTGTATTTAGAACTTCATCAAGACAGTGCGGGTCGTTGGTTTATATAAGAATTATACTTTACTAATTATGGAAGAAGGAATTTAGGATGAATTTTGGACAAAATCTCTTCAATTGGTTTACCAGTAATGCCCAGTCCTTAGTTTTATTGGCTATTGCGGTAATAGGCGTTTATCTAGGCTTTAAACGTGAATTTTCAAAATTGATTGGATTTCTGATTGTTGCAGCGATCGCTGTTGGATTAGTATTCAACACAGCTGGAGTGAAAGATGTTTTACTGCGAATTTTCAACACAGTAATTGGTGGGTAGCATGACTATTGCTGTCGATGATATGCAGGTCTATATTGCAAATCTTGGGAAATATAATGAAGGAGAACTATTAGGAGCATGGTTCTCCTTTCCTATTGATTTTGAAGAAGTGAAAGAAAAAATAGGGTTGAATGGTGAATATGAAGAATACGCCATTCATGATTATGAGTTACCGTTTGATATCAAGGAATATTCCTCGATTCTTTGGCTCAATCGAATCTATGAGGAACTCCAAGAAATTGAAGCAGAGTCGATTTATGATGAGATGAATGAAATCATTCGTATGTGGTTTAATGATATCGAAGATTTTCTGGAGCACAAAGAAGAGATTATTTGTTACTCAGATTGTGAGTCAATGGAAGATGTAGCAGAGTATTATATCGAGGAAACAGGAATACTAAGATCGTTACCTGAAAATCTACGATATTACTTTGACTATTCTCAATTAGGTCGAGATATGGAAATAGAGGGAAATTATTTAGTCACTTCCCATGGCGTATTTGAGTATATAGGTTAGTAATTTGGGCAAATCTCTTTCTGATTTGCCCTTTTTTGGAGGGAAAAAATGTACATTTATGAAATCAAAAATTTTGAACGATTAGAGAATGAGATTGACAATATGCTGTCTTTTCCATTGCTGAAAGAGAAAATCAAAGAAAAACTTTATCAACGAATTATTTCAGATGCGAAAGAGAATTGTGAAAATCTATCACCTGAACAATTATTCGATGAAAAAGAATATGGTGTTTGGTTCCATACAGTGAACTATCCAGAGTTACAAGAAAGGATTGCTCGTTATGACACCTTCGTGATTTATCGATGCTATCTGGATGATAACCGGGAAGTCATTCAAATCGTTTTAGAATAGTGGTGATTTAATGAAAAAAATACGGAGCTATACAAGTATCTGGAATGTCGAAAAGGTAATCTATGCAATCAATGATTTGAAGCTGCCGTTTCCAATCACTTTTAATCAAATGACATGGTTTATCTTGTCACTGTTTCTTGTCATCTTTTTATCCAATATGCCGCCATTATCACTGATTGATGGTGCCTTATTAAAATATCTGGGAATTCCAGGTTTTATTGCTTGGTTTATGTCTCAAAAATCGTTTGACGGTAAGAAACCAGTCGGATTTATTCGATCCATTTATCGGTACTATACAGCACCAAAAGTAACTTTTAGTGGAAATAAGATAGTAGAACAACAAGTTACTCAAGAACTTAGTATCACTTATGTTAGGAGTGAAAACATTGGACTATCCAATTAAGTACATCGAAAACAATTTAGTCTTCAATAATGATGGAGAGTGTTTCGCTTATTATGAATTGACTCCCTTCAATTACTCTTTCTTGAGCCCTGACGAAAAATACAAGGTTCATGATAATTTTCGACAATTGATTGCTCAGTATAGAGAAGGAAAAATACATGCGCTTCAATTTAGTACAGAGTCGAGTATCAAAGAAGTTCAAGAACGGTCCAAAGCGGCAGTAAAGGGAAAATTGAAAGAAGCTGCGATTCAACATATTGATGGACAGACAGAAGCGTTAATTGACTTGATCGGTGAGAATCAGGTAGATTATCGTTTTTTTGTTGGATTTAAGTTGATCCTAAATGATCAAGAAGTTAATCTTAAAAATATTTGGAATGAGTTTGTCATAGGTATTCAAGATTTTGTTCATGGTGTAAATTCAAAAGTCATGGGTGATTTTGTTCAGATGAGCAGTGAAGAAGTGGAGCGGTTTCAGAAACTGGAGCAATTGTTAGAGAATAAATTGCTACGGCGGTTCAATTTTCGTCCACTTAGTAAGAATGACTTTGGATATATTTTAGAGCATCTTCACGGGAAAGATGGGATAGCTTATGAAGATTACGAGTTTCACTTACCTACAGAAGAAATCTCGGGACAGAAAATCATAAAGAAGTTTGATTTAATCAAACCCTCTCGATGCATAATCGACCAAAAACAACGGTATTTAAAATTAGTCAATGAAGACAACGAAACGTATGTATCGTACTTTACAGTTAATGCAATCGTTGGAGAGTTGGAATTTCCAAATAGTGAACTCTTTTATTTCCAGCAGCAACAGTTTTCTTTTCCTATCGATACATCAATGAATATTGAAGTTGTTCCGAATAGAAAGGCTTTGTCCACCGTTCGAAATAAGAAGAAAGAGCTTAAAGATTTAGATAACCATGCATGGGAAAGTGAGAATGAGACTACAAATAATGTGGTGGAAGCTTTGGATTCTGTAAATGAGTTGGAAAATGTTTTAGACCAAACCAAAGAATCAATGTATAAACTGAGCTATGTCATAAGAGTTTCTGCGTCGACATTAGATGAACTAAAAAAACGTTGTAATGAAGTTCGAGATTTTTATGATGATTTCAATGTGAAATTGATTCGTCCGTTTGGTGATATGTTGGGGTTGCAAGGTGAATTTATCCCATCAGCAAAACGGTACATGAATGACTATATTCAATATGTCACCAGTGATTTTATTTCTTCGTTGGGTTTTGGAGCAACACAAGGTTTAGGTGAACGTGAAGGAATCTATGTTGGTTTTAACGTTGATACTGGAAGAAATGTGTTCATACAACCAGATCTTGCTGCTCAGGGAATCAAGGGAACGACTACCAATGCCTTAGCTGCTGCTTTTCTAGGGAGTTTAGGTGGAGGCAAATCATTCTCTAATAACCTATTAGTTTACTATGCGGTTCTTTTTGGCGGTAAGGCTGTGATTCTAGATCCAAAAAGTGAGCGCGGAAATTGGAAAAACGATCTGGTTCATATCGAAGAAGAAGTGAACCTCATTAATCTCACGAGCGAAGAAAAAAATAGAGGCTTGCTCGATCCATTTGTGATCTTGGAGAATGTAAAGGACTCAGAGAGTCTAGCCATTGACACCTTGACCTTCTTGACCGGTATCTCGTCTCGTGATGGAGAAAAATTCCCAACGCTTAGAAAGGCTATACGTACTGTAGCTCAATCTGAACAACGTGGTCTGCTACGTGTTATAGATGAACTAAGAAGTGAAGATTCTGATGTTTCAAATAATATCGCTGATCATGTCGAATCGTTTGTAGATTATGATTTTGCCCAACTTCTGTTCAGTGACGGCAATACCAAAAACTCAATTAGTTTGGATAAGCAATTGAATGTTATCCAAGTCGCTGATCTGATTTTACCTGACGCGAATACAACTATGGAAGAGTATACGACATTGGAAATGTTGAGCGTCTCCATGCTGATGGTCATTAGTACTTTTGCATTGGATTTCATTCATTCTGATACATCCATTTTTAAAATAGTTGATCTTGATGAGGCGTGGAGTTTTTTACAGGTGGCACAAGGTAAAACACTTTCTATGAAATTAGTTCGTGAAGGACGGGCGATGAACTCAGGTGTATACTTCGTTACTCAAAACGCGAATGATTTATTAGATGAAAAAATGAAGAATAATATTGGTATGAAGTTTGCATTTCGTTCAACCGATATCAATGAAATTAAGAATACATTGGAATTCTTCGGTTTAGACAAAGAGGATGAGGGGAATCAAAATCGATTAAGGAATCTTGAGAACGGTCAAGCGCTATTCCAGGATATTTGGGGAAGGACTGGTGTAATTCAGTTCGATTATATTTTCGAACATCTTTTCCATGCCTTTGATACTCGGCCTCCAATTAATGGAGGTGATTAATTGAATAGGAAAAGAATGATCAAGATACTGCTAGGAATAGTTAGTGTCTTTTTTCTTTTGTCGGTAATCTCAATCACAGCTCAAGCGACTGGATTAATTGATGAAACGATCAATAGCAATAACAACTATTCTAAGTACCCAGTTGATAATTACTCGTTAGATTATTTCGTAGACTCCAAATGGGATTGGCTTCCATGGAATTGGGGAGATGGGATTGGAAAATCAGTCATGTATGGCATTTATAGTATTACGAATCTCATCTGGTTGATTAGTGTCTATTTATCCAACGCGGCCGGATATCTCGTCGGAGAAGCCTATTCATTAGATTTTATAAGTGAAACGACTGAGGCTATTGGGCGAAATATCCAGACTCTTGCTGGAATTAATCAACGGGGATTTATGTCTACAGGTTTTTATCCAGGTTTCCTATTACTACTTATTGTGATTATGGGAATCTACGTGACTTATACAGGGTTGATAAAAAGGCAAACAAGCAAAGCCTTTGGTGCATTGTTCAGTTTTATCACTATTTTCACTTTGTCATCAGCTTTTATCGCATATTCTCCAAATTATATTTCTCGAATCAATGATTTTTCGTCTGATATTAGTGGTGCGGCACTCAGTATTGGTTCAAAAATGACTATGCCAAATTCAGAATCAAGAGGAAAAAGCAGTGTGGATGCTATTCGAGATTCGTTATTCGAAATTCAGGTCAAACAACCATGGATGATTTTGCAGTATGGTGATTCAGATATTACGAACGTTGGAAAAGAACGGGTAGAGTCATTGGAATCTACCAGCCCATTTGCTAATAAGGGCAAAGATCGTATAGAGATTGTAAAGGAAGAAATCAATAAAAAAGAGAACGATAATATGACGATTACTAAAACCATCAATCGGTTAGGAGTAGCTGTCTTCATCTTTATTTTCAACATCATGATTTCAGTGTTTGTCTTTATATTGACTGGGATCATGATATTTTCACAAGTTCTCTTTATCGTGTTCGCCGTATTTCTTCCAATAAGTTTCTTACTATCGATGATTCCAAGTTTCAGTCATCTAATGAAAACTACGATTATGAGATTGTTTAATGTCATCATGATGAGGGCTGGAATCACGCTAGTATTAACGATCTCTTTTTCTTTATCAGCAATGATTTACGGATTAACTGCTAGCCAGCCATTCTTTGTCGTGGCCTTTATGCAGATTGTCGTTTTTGCTGGAATTTATTTCAAACTCAACGACTTAATGGGAATGATGGCATTGAATAGTTCCGACTCTCAAAGCACCGGGAGTAGAGTCATACGAAGACCCAAGCAATCTGTCTCAAGAGCAATTCGTAAAATGGCTATCGGTAGTTTTGCATTACGAGGACTAGGTTTTAGTAGAAAAGAAAAAGCAGCATCTAATAAAACAGAAGCTAACAAAACTCAGAAAAGACCAGAAGGGAAAGAAACAACTTTATCTCGAAATGGTGAAGAATCGAAGAGAAAAACTTTATCAAATTCTAGAATTCAAGAATCAGAGGAAAGAGCGATGAATCAGCAAAAGAAACAAACTGAAAAGAAAGCTATCCCTAATAAGGATTCAAAAGAAAAGACAATACAAGATGTAACAAGGAAATTCAAACAATCGAAATATAAGCCAAAAGAATCCATGCCATTAACAAAGCAGGCTGAGCCAGTATCTGAGAAAACAAGAGATTCTAAACGAAGAAATTCACCTACACGATCTTTAGATAATCCGAATCGGAAAGCGATGAATCAATCAACTAGTGATCGCCAAACAACTAAAGGTGAAGATAGCAAAAAGGGAAATCAGACTCACAAGTATGGAAAACAGAATTCTGTGAAAACTCTTCCTATGAATCAAAATAATCGTGTAACTCGTCCTAGTGAAATGAAGAAATTAGAGAGCGGTCAGTCAATCAAACGAGAGGTTATACAGAAAAATGAAAATCAAATAGTTCGAAAAACTAATGCATCGGTTGAAAAAAATAGAAGAGTAACAGGTAAAGGAGCTAAGAGAAGATGAAACGTGTCGTAAAATTATCGGCACCTTTTATCAGCTTCTTTCTTTTTTTATTCCTTCTACTTTTCGCCATTACACTTTCAAGTGATGATGGTAAAAATAATACTGATTCATCGGAAATATCAAGTCTCAATATCTCTCCAGAAGTGCTAAAGCATAAAGATGCTGTAGAAAAATATTGTAAAGAGTTTGGGATTTCAGAACATGTCAAAATTATTCTTGCGATTATGCAGGTAGAGAGCGGCGGCAAAGTTACTGATGTTATGCAGAGTTCGGAAAGTTTAGGTCTACCACCAAATTCATTGAGTACTGAAGAATCCATTCGACAAGGATGTAAGTTTTTTTCAGAGTTAATAAAAGGAATTGAAACACATGGTTGTGATTTGAATACAGCCATCCAATCTTATAATTTCGGTGGCGGCTTTATTAATTATGTCTCGACTCATGGAAAAAAATACTCTTATGACTTGGCGGAAGAGTTTTCAAAAGAAAAGTCTGGTGGGAAACGAGTGAGCTATCAAAATCCAATCGCAATTCCAGTAAATGGTGGCTGGAGATATGGGTATGGAAATCAGTTTTATGTGAAGCTTGTTGAACAGTACTTGGTGAACACCAGCGAGAAATTCGATAATGAAACTGTTCAGACAATTATGGATGAGGCGCTGAAATATCAAGGTTTTCCTTATGTCTTCGGGGGAAGCAATCCTCAGACTTCATTCGATTGTAGCGGGATCACAAAATGGTGTTTTGACAAAGCAGGGATCAATCTTCCAAGAACTGCTCAAGCTCAATATGACGTGATGCAACATTTGTCATTGTCAGAAGCTAAGCCTGGTGATCTGATTTTCTTTCATTCCACATATGCAACATCGGATTATGTTACTCACGTAGGCATCTATGTAGGAAATAATCGAATGTATCATGCAGGAGATCCCATTGGTTATGCAGACTTAACAGAATCATACTGGCAGTCCCATCTAATTGGAGCGGGGAGAATAAAATAGTTTTTGAAAGGATTAAATAATTACATGAAAAAGATAAAAGTGAAAAGCATAGGATTACGAAAAATGACGACAACAGTTCTGTGGGCGCTATTGATAGGAAGCCTATTGTTTGGAGTATATAAAAATTTTACTGCTATTGATCGTCATACAATTCATGAAGAGAAAATCATAAAGACACAAGTAGTCGATACAAGTTTTATTTCTAGCTTTGTTGAGGAGTTTGCAGAAGTATTCTATTCATGGGAGCCAACAAAAGAAGGTCTGGAGAGACGAACCAAAAATTTAGACAAGTATCTTTCGGAAGAGTTACTGCAAATCAATCAAGAAATGATTCGATCAGATATTCCTACAAAATCCACTGTAAAAAAGATTAAAATTTGGAAAGTGGATCAGTTGAACAATAGTGATTATACTGTGGTTTTTTCTGTGGTCCAAGAAATTGAAGAAGATAAAGAGGATAAGAAAGAGAAAAAAGATGTCGAATCTGCATTCTCAGTTCAAGTAAGAACAGGGGGCGAGAATTATTTAGTGATTCTATCTAATCCTGTAATGACCTCATTACCTAAAAAATTAATGATTAAATCTCAGCCGTTACAGGATGACATGAAGGTAAACCAAGAAATGAAAGATGAGATACAAGCATTCTTGAATACCTTTTTCAAGATTTATCCTACAGCTAAGAAAACGGAGTTGCTTTATTACCTGAAGGACCAGGAACCAAAAGAAATAAATAAAGATTACATTTTCTCAGAAATGAAACAGATTAATTATTTTGAAAAGGACAAAAGTGTCAATGTAAAAGTAGTCGCTGTCTATATAAATAAAGAGACAAAGGCGCTGTTACCATTTACTTATAATCTCTTCCTAGAAAAGACGGAAAAAAATTGGGTAATCACAAAAGGAATTTAAGCATACAAAAATACTTCTTGGCGGTAAAATGGATTAATGAAAAGTGAGAGAGGGATTTGTATGGTGTTTCAATTAGGTATGATCTGTTTATTATTTGGGATACTTTCTAGAATTTTTTTTAAAAAGGTATTTAGCTCGAATGTAATTTTGTTTGTTCCACTTTATTTTGTTCTTTTTCTTTTATTTAGTTTGGTGTTCATTTGTGGCGTCGTGCTTATTTTACACCTCTTCATTTCAAACAGGTGAATCTTTTTCAGAGATTGAATAGTGTATAAAACTACCCTTTGGATCAAAAAAAGTAGGAAAACCCTGTATATAAAGATGATTAAAATATTACATGATATAATTTGAAGAAATGGGGGTGTTTTGCTTGGCTGACACAAAAAAGGAACATTATGTACCAAGATTTTATTTGAAAGATTTTTGTGATACTGATAATAAAATTTGGGTTTTCGACAAAAGAACACAAAGCATTAGAAAGCAGAAAGTCACAGAGATTGCGATGGAGAACTATTTCTATGACTTAGATTTGGATAAAGTGACTCTAGATGCTAAAAAAGAAGAAGAGTTTCAAAAAATATCGAATGAATATTTGGAGTTGGGGATTTTTGAAAGTTTCGATCAAATGAAAGACTTTCTAAAAAAAGGTGTTGAAAAAGACTACTTCTCAAAAATCGAACCACTGTTTGCCAAACTCTTAAAGGATATCTCGGAAAAAGCAAATGGAGCTAATCGTTGGTATATTCAGAATTGTTATGCATTTTCAATCAAACAAAAAGAGATGCTTTCCGTAATGTTCGCTAATCAATTGATGAGAACTAAAACAAGGAGAGAGGAATATAAGGATGGATTTGAGAAGCTAGCCTCTCGAATATTTACTAAATTGTATAAGGATAGTGACGCCGAAGAGGTGGCAGTTACATTGAATAAGGAAGCATTGAAGTGGCAACATATTTCAATGATGCTTGATCCGGACCATTTAAAAAACATGTCAGACATACTTAATAGTCATATCTGGATAATGCTCATAAATAAAACATCAAAAAGTTTTTACACATCAGATAATCCGATTGCAAAAATTCCAAATGTCATTCATCCTCATAAAGGGAATATGGGGATTGGATCGGAAGGCATGGAGTTACTTTTTCCTATAACACCTAATTTAATTGTTGGAATGTACGAAAAAGAGTATTTTCGTGGTAAAATGTTGGATCGAAGCTTTGTTGAAATTAATGAACCTGAGGTAATTGATCGATTTAATAGTGCGCAAATTCTGAGCTCATATCGATGTGTTTTTTCGAAAGAAAATAATTTTGAACTTGCTGAAAAATTAATAAAAGAAAATCCAGATTTAGCTGAGTATACCTCAAATATATCTGTTAGCTAGTCAATAGGCTAAGTTGATTATTGTACCATATAAATGGTGCTTAGCATTGATAGGCTTACTGTATATAAAAGCGTTCTGTAACTGTTAGATAGTAGATCTTAACAGTTACAGAACGCTTTTTTGATATTAATTATCTAAAAAATCTTCTATAGTACCATTTTCAAGATAACCGCTATGGTCTTCTCCCGTCAGAAGCTTTTTATAAAGTAACCCGTAGCCTTCAACTTCAAGAAAAGCAGCAAATGTGGTTACCTGAACACCATCACTTGAGTTGTGATCATTAGCTAAGTTATTCAATAAGCTCAAAATCTCGATAGGATCAGCAGTTTTAGGAATTCCGAAAGCACCACTCCAAATGTTGTCGATGGTATCAATCATTTGCGAACTTAAGGCCGCACCAATTTTTTTGATATCCTCTTCTGTAATTTCAACGATCATGTACCTCACTCCTTTAGTAATCATTATAGTACAGAATTAACCGAAAAGGAACGTACGTTCCTGTATTTTGAAGTGTTTCTCAATTCGCAAAAATCATTAAGGATATATAAGTTTATTTGCGTATATATAAGTATTTAAGTATAATGTGAGTAAAAGAGGTGGAAAGATGTATCAAGAGCAGAGAATAAGAAAGATAGTTAGCTTGCTTGAAAAGGAAAAGGTGTTGAGCACTACAAAGATAGCTCAGTTTCTAAAGGTTTCACGAGATACAGCTAGACGGGATATTTTGAAATGTTTGAATTACGATAACATAGTTCGCACGCATGGAGGTATCATGATTGTTGATGAGAATGAATCACTAAACTTCAATCAAAGGTCTGATGTTCATAATGTGAAAAAAGAAAAGATGGCAAGGATATGCAAGAAGTTATTAACCAAACATTCAATTTTATACCTTGATGTATCTACTACTATTCTTTTGCTTAGCTCAATGATCGACATTCCATGTACAGTGTATACTCATTCAATAGATAATGCTTATTCTTTGAGCCATAAAAAGCAATGCTCAATCAATTTGATTGGTGGACAGTTCAACTTTGATAATCGTTTTTTCTCTAGTGAATACTCGAAGCAAATCATTGAAAATACAAAATTTGATGTGGCAGTTATTGGTGCTGCTAGTTTAGAAAAAGATGGGATTTATTATAATGATATTGATGATGCTGCAATCATTCGTAGTGTTGTACGCTCAGCCAGAAAAGTGGTTTTAATCAGTGAAATGAGTAAATTCAAGAAAAAGGCTCATTACAGAGGTTCTGACTGGTCAAATGTGGATATTTTTGTGACAGATGAAGAACTACCAGAATCAACGAAAAATGGGCTCAAAGAAGGTATGGAGATTCTATTTTAGGAGGGATACGATGAGAAATATACAGTTTTTCTTCAGTGATATTGATGGGACCATCTTGACGAACGGATTTGAATTAACTGAGGAAAGCAAACAGATTGTTAAAGAGATTATAGATGATAATAGGTTTTTTGCCTTGGCTTCAGCTAGACCACCCTTCGCCATTCGTCCAATTATTGAAGAGTTAGGAGTTAATATTCCTTTTGTTTCTTATAATGGAGCATTAATCAGTAGTTTCTCTGATGAAGGAGATTTAATTACTTTATATAGTCAACCTATTCAAAAGCTTGATGGGTTTCTAATTCATAATTTACTACGTTCTGAGTTTCCGTATCTTAGTTGTAGTTTCTATTTCAATGATGAATGGTATGTGGAACGTGTTGATGAATGGAGTAGGTTGGAGACATCAATTATTGATGTTGAGCCTGAACTGGCAGACATTCATGAGTTAATAAGTAATGGTTTTCTTTTTCATAAAATATTATGTATGGGTGAGAAGGAGAAGCTTAATGATTTGGAAAAAGCTTTAGAGAGTTTGAATTTAGGAGGGATATCATTTTATCGATCAAAAAATGAATACTTAGAAATTGTGAATAGTGGAATTTCTAAAAAAGAAAGTATGATTTTTTTGACTAGAAAATATGGGATAGGTGATGATCAAACATTAGCTATTGGAGATCATTACAATGATATCCCAATGATTGATTTTTCTGGTGTAGGTATTGCCATGGGAAATGCTCCTGAAGGTGTAAAAAGACATGCTGATTTTATTACAACCACAAATGATGAAAATGGATTTTACAAAGGACTAAGAAAATATATCGTTAACAAAAAAATCACCTCTTAAGGTGATTTTTTTGTTAATGTTCAATGTCGCAGTGATAAACTTTGAGGCCCTGATCTGAATATTTTTGAGTATCGTCAGCAGTTGTGACCATAGTATCTAGCATAGTTATTGGTGCAATAACATGATTCGAAATGGTGTCTAGTTTATCAGATGTTACTAGGCTGATTGTTTCAGAAGAAACCTCGGCCATATATTTTTTCAGTATTGATTCATCGAGGGTAGGAACAGATAGGCCCGAAGTGGCATCAACATTGTACACGCCCATAATATAATAATCGGCTCTGAGTTTTGATATTTTTTCTGGTAGTTCAATCCCCATGCTAACCATATATTTTCTTTTCAGCGTTCCTCCCAAAATAATTACTTCCATATTTTCATATAATTCCAGCGCCATAACAATTGGTGGACTATTAGTAATGATTGTCGCACGAAAATCTTGAGGAAGTGCTTTAACAAACTCTAAATTAGTTGTTCCACCATCAATTAGAATTACGCTATTCTCATGGATTAGTTCAACTGCTTTTTTTGCAATTGATCTTTTTTCACGATTATTTTGATTTTTCCGATATTCAAATAGTGTCTCAGGAGGTCCAAGTCTTATCGCACCGCTATGAATTCTTCTGATCAATTTATTTCGATCTAACTCACGCAAGTCTCTTCTTATTGTTTCTTCTGAAACTTCCAACCTAACAGCAAGGTCTTTTGCTAATACTTTCTTTTCATTGTTAATTATTTCGACTAACAACTGATGCCGTTCAACCTTTAACATAAAAGCCTCCATTAGTTTATTTTCTAATCCAGTATACCAAAACCACTGATAAGAAGATATTATCTGTGACCGAACGGTCAAATTGTGAGCGTTACGGTCAAAAAATAGTATTGTTTATGTTTGTTTCAGTGATATAATGTGCATACATGAAGATTAACTTAAAAAAGGTGGTTGTTAATTTGGATCTATTTATGTCTGAAAAAAGATTTCTTAATTATATGGATAGCATGAAGAAAGAGTCTTCTAGAACCGAGGGGATCTCGTTAATATCCGTGAATGTAAGCTCTTTCCGACCGAAGATGAGTACGGTTTTTATTTCAAAGGAATTCATTTTTGCCGCTAAATACAATGATGGATTTGCCTTTTACTCGGACGGTTTTTTTGTTGAAAGGAAAGATATTCAGAAATATCATATAAAGACTGGAGCTCTCAATGATCGTTTAGTTATTGAAACCACATTAAAAACTAGTGCTGGGAAATCGATGGAATTAGTTATGAATTTTTCTAAAACAATGTCTGTTAATTGGCATCAAAAAAATCTGAAACGATTGAGGGAGTTTATTGAATAAAATATTTTTAGAAAGGATAAACAGATGAAGAGAATTGATAAAATTTATCAGTATCTTAGTGATTACTGGAATAGTCAAACTGATGATATGCTTCAAAATAATCTTGGAAGTACAGCAAAAGAAATTTCAAATGAGCTAAAAATTGCACGCTCCAATGTTAGTGCTGAGTTGAATAATCTTGTCCGTAATGAAAAAGTAGTTAAAATAAAATCCTATCCAGTTAGATACATTCCGTCAGAAGTATTAATCAATAAGAATCTAATTGATAAGAGTGATTTCGATTTTGAAATAGAAGATCTGGTTAGCTTAGATAAACAGGATACAATAAGAAAAGTTAGCTATAAAACAAAAAATGAGGAAACAAAGTTCGATCCATTTGAAAGTGTAATTGGATATAATGAAAGTTTAAAAAAGGCTATCTCTCAAGCAAAAGCAGCTATCCATTATCCACCAAATGGCTTACATATGTTATTACTTGGACCCACGGGTTCAGGTAAAACTTTTTTAGCAAAGAAAATTTTCCAATATGCGAAATTTGCAGATATTATTGAAGAAGGAAAGCCTTTTATCACATTCAATTGTGCAGACTATTATAATAATCCTCAGCTATTAATGTCCCAACTATTTGGGTATGTAGAAGGGGCTTTCACTGGTGCAACCTCAGAGAAAAGTGGATTGATCGAACAAGCAGATGGTGGCATTTTACTTTTAGATGAAGTTCATCGTTTACCTCCAGAAGGACAAGAAATGCTTTTCTATTTCTTGGATAATAAAACATTTTCACGTTTAGGTGAGAGTGGTAAAAGGCGAACAGCAAATGTCCTTATCATTTTTGCCACCACCGAGAATCCATCATCTGTATTATTAAGCACTTTTTCAAGAAGAATTCCTATGACGATCGAAATTCCACCTCTATCCAAACGTTCAATATCGGAACGAATTGAACTTATGAAATTTTTATTTAGAGTTGAAGCAAAAAGGATAGAAAAAGTTCTTAGTATAGATATCGATGTGATGAATGTTCTTTTATCAACTTCAAATTTTGGAAATGTTGGACAATTGAAATCTCAAGTACAACTAGTCTGTGCACAGGCCTTTGTCAATAATTTGAATATTAAAGATAAGATTGAAATTCATGTTCAAGATTTGCCTAGTGAACTTGGACAAGAATGGCTTACAAGTAGATCAAATATGATCGGGTCAAAGAAGATTTCCGAATATTTAGACGTTGTCACACTAATTTATCCCAGCAGTATGAATGAAGAGAATCATGACGAAAATGCCGATTTTAATATCTATGAATCGATTGAGAAGAAAGTTAAAATTCTTCGTGAAGAAGGAATTGCGCAAGAAGATATCTATCAATACATTGTAACTGATTTACATATCCATATTAGAAACGTAGTTGAAAACAATTCACCAAAATATTCACTTCAGAAATTTGTTAATCCGCGAGTAACAAAAATTGTAGATGTTTTAAAAGACATTGCTGAAAGTCATCTTGATAAGCGGTTTGATCGCCGCTTCAATTACTATGTAGGCATGCATTTGGATGCCTATCTTAAGAGAGGAGAAAAAACTAATATTTTTCTTTCTTCAGGTCATCAAGAAATAATTGATACAAATAGAAGAGAGTATGAAGCTGCGAAAATAATTTGTACAACTTTGAAAGAACGATATGATATTAATCTTCCTGAGATTGAAGTAATCTATTATACAATGCTTTTGGCTTCCATTATATCTTTGGAAGAAATTAGAAAGGTTAGTGCATTGGTAGTAACACACGGAAATTCTACTGCAACATCAATGGTAGAAGTAGCTACTGAGTTATTAGGAAATGCACCTATTGAAGCAATTGATATGCCGCTAACTGTTTCCCCCACTGAAATAATTGATATCTTATGTGAAAAAGTTAGCAATATTGATAATGGGAAAGGGGTACTATTATTGGTAGACATGGGCTCGCTTTCCATGATGGATAAAAAAATAAAGAAGAAGACTGGCGTGAAGGTTCTATCGATACCTAATGTAACAACATCTGTGGTTCTAGATGTTGTTAGAAAAATAAACTATACAAATTTTGATTTACATTCAATATATAGTTCTGTAAAGAAAGATTTTATCAATTCTCTTCAATTACATGAAGATCGAAGTCAAAAGCCAAAGGTTATTCTATCTATTTGCATGTCTGGAGAAGGGACTGCAAAAAAAATGGAACAAATGATTAATAGTGTCATTTCGAATAACTGCCAGGAAGTGATTGAAGTAATAACAGTTTCGGCACTTGAACTGAAAAAAATAATCCCAGAAATCGTTCAAAAGTATACTGTTCTTGCATCCGTAGGTACAAAAGATCCAGAAATTGAAAGTCCGTTTATATCTTTAGAGTCACTAATAGAGGGTGAAGGGGAGCAATTTTTAAAGTGTATTGTATCAGGTGAAGATTTGACTACTGATATAGAGAATAAAAATGATAGTGGAAGCGTATTGATAAAGGATCTCTGTGAAGAAACATTGAGAACCTATTTAGTCTATTTAAACCCGCTTCACATTACCAATCTTCTTATAGAGTGGATTGAAGATATAGAAAGAATAGAAAAAATAAATTTTTCTAATTCTAATATTTTGAAAATGATTATTCATACTGCATTTGCTTTCGAGAGAGTCATTAAAGGAAATCCTCTGGTGTACTCTGAAAAAATAGATCCTGAATTGGTTCAGTATCTGAATAAAGTAGAGTCAAGCATTTCAGGCGTTGAAAAAAAGATTGATTTGTATCTATGTGAAGATGAAAAACTATTCGTAGCTGAAATACTCAGAGAAATTTGTTGAAGTAGTATTAAAAGAAGAATAGTTCTTAAAGTGTATCAATATCTCATTGATACACTTTGTTTTTTCTACAAAAAGTGTTAATTTTTTAGTCTTTATTTTAATACAACTAAATTGGCACGCTAATTGCTTTTATAAAAGTATAAAGAAAGGAGCGATGAAATGTCAGTAATAATAGTCAGTGGACACGGAAAATTTTCATTAGGATTGCTTGATGCATTCGAGATGATCTTTGGACATGATGAAAAAATCAAGGCTGTCCCATTTCTAAAAGGAGAGGGAATTCCTCAACTGCAAGAGAAGTTTAATAATGAGTTGAACAATTTTGCTGGTGAAGAGGTACTGTTTCTTGTCGATGTTTTTGGAGGAACTCCATATAATGCAGCGACACAATTAATTTATGGGGATAAGAAATGCGACGTGATTTCGGGTGTGAATTTACCGATTCTATTAGAGACAGCCGCACAACGAAATCAACCACTAAGCAGCTTAGTTAATGCAGCTAAAACCGCTGGGGAAAGCAGTACAAAAGTCTTCTCAGAGGAAATTGCAAGAATACAAAACGAAAATACGGAGGATGATGAGTTATGAGAATTGAACTTGCGCGGATTGATGACAGATTTATTCATGGGCAAGTATTAACAAAATGGGTGAAATTACGACCGGTAGAAAGAATCATCGTAGTATCAGATGCGGTAGCGAATGATGAGATGCGGAAGACATTAGTATTATCTGTTGCTCCATCAAATATCAAAGCTAGTGCGGTAAGTGTTGAGAAAATGGCACGAGCATACAAATCACCAAAATACAAAGATGCCAAAGCAATGCTATTATTTGAAAATCCTGAAGATATTTTACGCTTAGTGAAGTTAGGTGTTGATCTAAAAGAGGTAAATGTCGGTGGTATGCGCTTTGAAACAGATCGGAAACAAATTACTAAAGCAGTAAGTGTACGAGAAGCGGATGTTGAAGCATTCAAGGAATTATCAGATTTAGGAGTGAAACTGGAATTGAGACAACTGCCCGGAGATCAAAGTGTCGACTTCATGAAGACTCTTAATACAGAGTTGGGCAAATAAAAATGAGGGGTTGAAAAAATGAGTATCATTCAAATTATTCTATTAATGATTGTTGCTGGAATTACAGGAATTGGGAGTGTGCTTGATGAAGCACAAACTCATCGACCTTTAGTCGCATGTACTCTTGTCGGTTTAGTTTTAGGCGATATCACTACAGGAATTATTTTAGGTGGAACATTGGAAATGATGGCACTAGGATGGATGAATGTTGGACTTGCAATGGCTCCAGATACTGCAATTGCTTCAGTTATTTCAACCATTTTGGTAATTACGGCTAATCAAGGTGTCGGAGAAGGAATCGCAATTGCTGTTCCATTAGCGGCAGCAGGGCAAGCATTAACTATTTTTGTTAGAACGATTACAGTCTTCTTTATTCATAAAGCCGATAGTTATGCAGATACCGGTAATTATCGTGGAATTGAGATTATGCATGTCACGGCGATGGGTTTACAGGCTTTGCGTGTAATGATTCCAACATTGATTATTTGTTTGATTAACGCTCAGGCTGTTCAAAACTTCCTTGGTCAAATACCTCAAGTTATTACTGGAGGGTTACAGATTGGCGGAGGTATTATCGTAGTTGTTGGGTATGCCATGGTTATCAATATGATGGATGTACCTCATCTAAAACCGTTCTTTTATATCGGATTTTTATTTGCGGCATTTACAGAATTCAATCTTGTTGGTTTTGGCGGACTGGGATTATGTTTAGCAATTTTATATCTTCAATTGAAATATCGAAATAATGGACCTAGTGTGCAAACTGTTTCAGCAAGTAATGTAGGTTCTATCGACGATGATTTAGACGATGATTTGGATATGTAAAAGGAGGAAATTGGAATGGAACAAAAAGGACTAACAAAAAAAGATATCAATAGTATGTTTCTTCGCTCGAACTTCTTGTTAGGATCAATGAACTTCGAACGTGTTCAGGCAATGGGCTATTGTTTTATTATGATTCCTGCCATTAAAAGATTTTATAAAGAAGGCCCTGAGCGTAATGCCGCACTTAAGAGACATCTTGAATGGTTCAACACTCATCCATGGCTAACAGCACCGATTTTTGGTGTTACTGCAGCAATGGAAGAAGAGCATTCATTAGTAGGTGAAGAAGAATTACCAGGAGCATCAATATCAGCAATGAAAATTGGATTGATGGGACCTTTAGCCGGTGTTGGTGACCCGATTTTCTGGGGGACTCTTCGTCCAGTATTGGCCGCATTAGGAGCATCTTTAGCATTATCCGGTAGTCTTGGAGGACCATTATTATTTTTTATCGCTATTAATGCTATTCGCTTAGCTACTAAATATTTTGGCTTAAAGTATGGATATGAAAAAGGTAATGAGATTATCAAGGAAATGGCTGGCGATCGGATTAAGAAATTGACTGAAGGGGCATCAGTAGTAGGGCTGTTTGTAATGGGCGCTCTAGTAAGCAAATGGACCTCAATTAATATTCCAATTATCGCTACCCGAATTACAAATGACGACGGAAAAGTGGTTACTCAAACTGTTCAAGATATTCTTGACAGCATCATGCCGGGAATGCTTGCATTAATTCTTACTTTATTTGTGTCATGGTTACTTAAAAAGAATGTTAGCCCTTTATTGATTATCTTTGTAATCTTTGGGGTGGGAATTTTAGGAAAAGCTTTTGGATTTTTAGGATAAGAAGGGTGAGGTTTATTGATGAAATTACAATTGGCAATTGACGAATTAAATTTGGAACAAGCTTTAGTACAACTTGAGGATTTAGCAGAGTATGTAGATATCGTAGAAGTAGGAACACCGTTTGTGATTGATGCTGGTCGTGAGGCTGTACGTCAGATTAAAGCAAAATTTCCACACTTAGAAGTTTTATGTGATGCGAAGATCATGGATGCCGGTGCATATGAGTCCGAACTGGCTTTTGATGCTGGTGCGGAATATGTGACTGTTCTGGGGGTTACCGATGATTTAACGATCAAAGGTTGTGTGGAAGAAGCAAAAAAACAAAATCGACAAATCATGGTAGATATGATTTGTGTAGATGATTTAGCAACTCGGGTTCCTGTCGTTGAAAGCCTAGGAGTTGATGTGATTGCTGTTCATACTGGAGCGGATCAACAGGCGGCTGGTCGTACACCGTTAGAAGACTTAGCTGAAATGAAAAAACATGTGAAAAAAGTGAAAGTTGCAGTAGCGGGCGGAATCAGCAGTCATACAATCTATGATTACTTAGCCTTAAATCCAGATATCGTTATTGTTGGTAGTGGAATCCTAAATGCGGAAGATCCAGTTTTAGAAGCTAAGAGAATTTCTGAAGCATTGAAGAAGGGAAATTAGCCATGGTAAATGTGAAAAAAAATACCGAAATGATTCTAAAAGAATTGTCCATTAACTTACAAAAAGTTGATGGAGTTCAATTGAATGAGTTTGTTGAACTAATCCCAAAAGCAAAAAAAATCTTTGTAGCTGGAGCTGGTCGTTCTGGACTAGCGATTCGAGCTTTCTCAAATAGAATGATGCATTTAGGTTTTGATGTAAGCGTGGTTGGCGACATTACCACCACTAGTGCACATGAGGGAGACTTATTGATTATAGGTTCAGGGTCAGGAGAAACTCAAAGTTTAGTTGCAATGGCTGAGAAAGCGAAGAAAAATGGGGTTAAGATCGCTCTAAATACCATTAACCCTGATTCAACAATTGGTCAAATGGCAGATGTTAAATTTGTCCTTCCAGGTGCTTCACCAAAAGTTGAAGATGAAGACTTAGTAGGTAAATCTGTTCAACCGATGGGATCATCTTATGAACAGTTAAGCTTTTTGATCTATGATGCGATGATTATGGCATTGATGGAACTTGTTGATGAAACAACTGATACGATGTTCCCAAGACACGCTAATTTAGAATAGTTGAGAAACTGCTGTTACAGCAGTTTTTCTTACAGAATATTTAAGTAAAAACAACTTAAAATAGGAGGCAATAACATGGCAGAACACGTTTTTTATGTACCATCAACGAATATTATGGGTAGAGGTTGTATTAATAATGTCGGAGAACACATTAAAAATTTAGGATTTAAAAAAGCTTTGCTTGTGACTGATAAGTTCCTAAGTGGCAGTGCAATACTACCAAAGGTTACCAAACCTTTAGAGGATATTGGTGTTGAATATGTTGTTTTTGACAATGTAAAACCTAATCCAACAGTTGGAAATGTGGAAGAAGGCTTATCTTTGCTGAAGGGAAATGGTTGTGATTTTATTATTTCCCTTGGTGGAGGATCACCACAGGATGCTGCAAGTGGAATCGCCATCTTAGCTACCAATGGTGGCAAGATGCAAGATTACGAAGGAATGCATAAAACAACTAAAAAAGCGATGCCGGTTGTTGCAGTAAATACAACAGCAGGAACTTCCGCTGAAATCACGATCAATTATGTAATTACAGATGAAGCTCGTGGCGTAAAAATGATCATGATCGATAAAAATAGTTTAGCTACAATGTCAGTCAATGATCCAGAATTAATGGTTGATAAACCAGCCGATCTAACCGCCGCGACAGGGATTGACGCATTGACTCATTCGATCGAAGCTTTAGTTACTCCTGGTGCATATCAAGTAACGGATGTGATGGCGGAAGCTGCTGTAAAACTAATTTTTGAAAATCTTTCTACTGCTGTAAAAGACGGTCATAATCTAGACGCACGTGAAAATATGGTTTATGCAATCTTTTTAGCAGGTATGGCCTTTAATAATGCAGGTTTGGGCTATGTTCACGCAATGGCTCACCAATTAGGTGGCCTATACGATCTTCCTCACGGTGTTTGTAATGCTATGTTGTTACCAATTGTAGAACGGGAAAATGCCAAGGTGGTCCCAGAGCGTTTCCGTCGAATCGCAGAAGTGATTGGCTTGAATATAGAAGGGAAATCGGATCAGGAATGCGCGGATTACGTAATTGATCAAATTAAAGCATTATCAAAAGAAGTAGGCATTCCAGAAAAATTATCTGAATTAGGTGTGAACGAAGTCGATCTGGAAAAATTAGCAGAAAATTCTCTACTAGATGCTTGTGCTGGAGCAAATCCATATATGCCAACAAAAGAAGCGACGATTGAAATGTTCAAGGAAATTCTTTAATTAAAAATAATGATGCAAAGCTAAAAAATTAGCTTTGCATTTTTTTATCATAGATTGATATAAAATGATGAATTCATTTTTTTGAAAGGGAACACAAAACGTAAGATTGGAAAGTAAGGGGCTATAAAATTTGGTTTTTAGAAAGGATCATAGCCCTATATACTCAATTATTGTTCGAGTGATAATTAACAAAGGAATTCTTGAGTAAACCATCAATTCACTAGCTTCCATGATTTTCTCCGTATGCCCAATCAAAGTTATATCTGAATATTTTTCTAAATCCGTTGGTGATTTGCAGCAAATAGTTACTACTTTTGAGCCACAATCATGAGAGGTTTTTGCCACATCTGCTAGCTCAGGGGTACTGTTTCTAAGCGAGAGAATGATTAAAGTATCCTTAGAAGTAATAATTTTGTGAAATTTCTCCATCCACTTTACGTCTTTGACAATGATAGCATTATAGCCCAATAACTGGAGATACATCTGAAACTCATCTGCAATCATTGCTGTAAAACCTCGTGCGCAAATAAAAATCCGATTTGCTGATTTGATATACTCAATTGTTTGATAAATATCGGATGAGCAAATAGCATCAATCGTTTCGGTACATTCTCTGAATGATTTGGCTAAGATCTTGTTCACCACATAAGGAGCATTTGCAGATTCTTTTGATTCACTTTGATGAGAAATTTTATAACGGAGTTCATTGATGCCGGAAAATCCACATTTTTGAATAGTCCGTGAAACGGTTGCAGAGGAAGTAAAGGTTCTTTTTGCAATTTTGGTAATGGAGAGATCAGGAACTAGTTGTTCATTTTTATTGATAAAATCGACTACTTTTGCCTCTGATTCAGATAAGTTTTGATACACTTTTTTTTCAATATCTATTATCATTTTCCTTCCTCCTCGTATCTTATTCTCTCATAGTTTATCATGAATGGATTTTCAAGATTTCCCAAAATCCTTAAAAAGTTGTAAGGGTTTTCCAAGGAATCGCCTAGATTTCGATAGTTTCTCATTATATGATGAGGGTGAATCAAACATACGTATATTCTAACATTTTTATATTTCAAAAAATATAGAAAAAGATGGCCATCTTTGTTAGGGATTCGGATAATGCTTAGGAGGAAATGAACATGTACGTAACTTTAAAAGAAGTATTGCAGGATGCGGACCAACTTAATATGGCGATCGGGGCTTTCAATACCCACAACTTAGAAATGCTGCCAGCGATCATCAAAGCAGCAGGTAAGCAAAAAACGCCGGTAATTATTCAAACCAGCTGTGGTACAGCGAACTATGTAGGGCACAGAAATCTAGTGGCTGTTTGTAAATCAATGGCTGAAGAATATGGCGTAAATGTAGCGTTGCATTTGGATCATGCGAAAGACTTTGGCGAAATTCGAAAAGCGATTCGAGCAGGTTACAGCTCAGTCATGTTCGATGGCTCGTCTTTTGCTTTTAAAGAAAACATTCTTGGGACTAAACAAGTTGTTAACTTTGCAAAGGATTTTGGCGTAAGTGTTGAAGCGGAATTAGGAACGGTTGGCGGAACAGAAGATGGTATCGTAGTAAGCCAAGATGAAGTTTTCTACACCGATCCGAAAGATGCCGTGCAATTTGTTGCTGAGACCGGGATCGATGCTTTAGCAGTTGCTATTGGAACCAATCATGGTCAATACATGTCAAAAACAGATATCAGCTTCGAACGTTTAGAACAAATCAAAGCGGCTGTGGATATTCCATTGGTCATTCATGGAGGAACCGGAGTAAAAGACGATGATGTGAAAAAAGTAATTGATCTTGGTATTCGCAAGTTCAATGTAGGGACTGAGTTGTTAGTAAGATGGAACCGGAAATCAAAAGAATGCTACGAAGCGCATAAAGAAAACATCTCAAATCGTGATAATGTGGTTCCATGCTTAACAACTATTGAAGAAATCGTCGAGCGAAAAATCAGCTTATTCAAAAATCTTAATGATTAAAGGAGTTAGCTATGAAAGCAGGATATTATGTTGGGGATTATACCTATGAAGTTAGGGATATCCCTGAAAGAGAACCTGAAAAAGATGAAGTGAAGATTCGAGTTGCCTGGTGTGGATTATGTGGAACAGATGTCCATAAATTTCAAGGGAAAAACGGTGCTAGTGTAGTTGTTCCACCAATTATTTTAGGGCATGAATGCTCTGGCACGGTGGTAGCTGTTGGTCCAGACTGTGAGTATTTTAAACCTGGTGATCGCGTAGCATGCGATCCCAGCTATGGCTGTGGCAAATGTACGTGGTGCCAGCAAGGGTTTCCCAATTTCTGTCTTACTAGACATGGAGTGGCGAAGGGTTTTTCTGAATATGTCTATCCTCCAGAACAAAATGTTTATCACATCTCGGATAAGCTAGATTTGGAAACCGCTGCTTTTACTGAACCACTGTCTTGTGCTGTTCATGGGCTAGATTTGATTCAGATTGAAAGCGGAAAGACGGTAGCAATGTATGGTATGGGGGCAATTGGCTCTTTGATGCTTCAGTTAATCAAGTTCACTGGAGCTGGTGAGATCATAGTAATAGAACGCGAAGAGGAAAAAAGAAAGCTTGCTATAGAGCTAGGTGCTTCATTAGCGGTTACCGATCAAGAAATTGAAGCAATTTCTCAAGAAAAGAATATTGATTATGTCGTTGAATGTATTGGGTTGAAGCAAACGATGGAGCAAGCGATAAAAATCGCTGGAAAAAATGGAAAGGTCTTGTTGTTTGGTCTTGGTGATCCTGAGGAACCAATCTCTTTTAACCAATTTGAAGCGTACACTAAAGAGTTGGGTATATTTACGTCATTTTTAAATCCGCATACTTCTGAAAGAGCGGTCAAGCTTTTGGAGAGCGGACTAATTGATACGAAAAAAATTATTAGTGCTGAACTTAGCTTAGAAGAAATTGGTGGCGAATTGAGCGCACTCAATTATTCACGAAAAGGAAAAGTGATGGTTTATTTAAGTAAAGAACATTAGGGAGGAAATAAAATGGTTATATCAGCAGTTTTGGTTGCAATTTTAGCAACGATGGGTCAATGGTGGTTTTTTGGTCCTGTAACAAAATGTTTAGTTTATCCGTTAACAACAGGTACTTTGGTCGGTGTCTTTATGGGCGATCCTATGTTAGGTATGATGGCAGGGGCGAATATCCAGTTGATTTACTTAGGTTGGATATCAGCTGGTGGAACGATGCCAAGTAACACGATTGTTGCTGGCGTATTCGGAACAGCAATGACCATTCTATCTGGTGCCGATGCTAAAATGGCGGTAACATTTGCGATTCCATTTAGTATGTTGGGATTGTTATTGAACCAAGTCTACATGACAGTCAACGCAGCATGGATTCATCGAGCGGATAAATTGCTTGAAAAAGGTAATCTCCGAGGGGTTCGATTAATGAACTTCGTCCCATCTGCTTGTATGGCTTTTATTTTATACGGGATTCCAGCATTCTTATTAGTTTATTCTGGAAGTAGTTGGGCTCAGCAATTGATTGACATGGTACCAAAGCACGTAATCAGTGCTCTAGAGGTAGTTGGTGGAATTATGCCAGCGCTAGGGATTGCAATGCTATTGAATTATTTGGGTAAAAGAAATCTCATTCCTTGGTTCTTTGGTGGATTTTTCTTAACTGTTTATTCAGGTCTGGGAATGACAGCGATTTCGATATTCTCTGCAATTATTGCTCTTGTAATGTACTTGAATAGCAGTAATAAGGGTACAGAGAAGGTAGAAAAGAAAAAAGTCAAACGTCTTTCTGTTAACAAAAAAATAGACGCAGTTGAAGTTGTTAATCCAGAAATACAAACTACAGCAGCTCCAGTGGTTGAGTATACGAAAAAATTATCTAAAAGTACCTTGGTAAAGACATGGTTATGGACAACAAGTACAGAATCTTGTTATAACTACGAACGTTTGCAGGCATTAGGCGCTGCGAACCTAATGATTACACCGATTCGTGAATTATATGATACAAACGAAAAACAGGCTGAAGAATTGAAAAAATATATGGTCTTCTATAATTCGGAAGTATTCACGATTGGGCCAATTATTAACGGGATTGCTTGTTCAATGGAAGAAGCTCGTGCAAATGGCGAGGACATCGAAGCAAAAGATATTAATGCTGTTCGGACAGGATTGATGGGTCCGGTTGCTGGTATCGGTGATACTGTGATGCAAGGAATCTTATTCCCAATTTTATTTGGTATTGGATGTTCACTTGCTCTAGAAGGAAGTTTTTTAGGCCCGATTTTATCATTTGTTGTTTTTGAAGCGTTAATTTTTGGTTGCGGTTACTTTATGTTTATGACAGGATATAAGCAAGGTAAAACATCGTTATTGAAGATCTTAAAAAACGGTACGATTGATCGCATTATTAACTCTTTTAGTATCGTCGGATTGATGGTCGTCGGTGCAATGGCAGCTACCCGGGTGGCCGTAAATACACCATTGGCTATAAAAGTTGGGCAAGGTACTACAAAGATTCAAGATGTATTAGATTCTTTGGCACCGGGATTAATTCCATTAGGTTTAACATTATTGGTTTGGTGGATGTTGAAGAAAAAAATTAATACTCTGTATATCATCATTGCAATTTTTGCAGTAGGCATTTTAGCTTATTACTTAGGTATTTTAGGATACGCTGGATAAAAAATGAACGGGGTGAGTAAGTGGTAAATCTAGTAATAATTAGTCATGGCGATTTCTGCGTTGGCCTTTTAAGCAGTTTGAAAATGATTGCCGGCGACACTTTTGGAGTGACGGCTGTACCTTTGATTCCAGGAGAAGCACCAGAAAGCTATCGGGAAAAACTAGCCGGCGTTTTAACAAAATATGAAGATAAAGAGAGCGGTTTTATTATTTTATCGGATATTGCAGGTGGAACGCCATTTCAAAGTGCTGCGTATTTATCGAAAGAGTTTAAGATTGGTTTGGTTTCAGGAATGAATATGCCGATGCTGTTATCTCTTGCATTGGGAAGGTCAGATGGGGATACATTAGATTCACTAATTGAAAAAGCAACATCAAAAGACAGTGTTGGAATTCAAAGTAAAGTATTTGGTAGAGGGGAGAGAAAGCAACGTGCAAAACTTAGTATTAACAAGAATTGATGACCGTTTGATCCATGGACAGGTGATGACTGCTTGGATCAAAAATAAAGGTGCCAATCAAGTAGTAATTGTAGATGATGGAACGGCTAATGATGAATATATGATTGAGGTTTTAGAAATGGCAATTCCCGAAGAAATTGCGATCGGGATTTTCACTAAAGAGGAAGGTGTTCAATTCTTTAGCCAAGGTTTAGATGAACCGACAATTCTTTTGGTGAAGGGGCCCGATGTATTGAATCATTTAGTTGATAACGGCATTCAAATTGATGAGGTCGATGTCGGTGGAATGGGAACAAGAACTGATCGCAGTGTTTTGTACAAGAATATTTCTACTAGTAAAGAAGAAAATCAACAGTTTCAAGCTTTACTTGATAAGAAAGTAAATGTGTTTATTCAAGTAATGCCACAGGATAAGCCAGTCGGGGTCGACAAATATTTAAACTAGGGGTGCTAACGAAATATGGATAAAATGAATGGAAAAGTAATCGTCATTACTGGCGGTAGCAGCGGTATGGGGGCGGCTATGGCGAAGGATTTCGTGACAAGAGGAGCCAAAGTTGCTGTCTTTGATTTGAATGAAGAAAAAGGGCAAAAGCTTGTTAATGATATCGGCGAGAGCGCTGCTTACTATAAAGTGGATGTCACATCCAAAGCAGCTATCAAAGATGCAGTTGCTGATGTTGAATCAACGTACGGTCCATTAACTACCTTAGTCAATTCAGCAGGTGTGTCGAAAATGGTTCCTTTCTTGGAAAGCAGTGAAGAGCTGTGGGATTTGACAATGGACGTCAATTTGAAGGCAACGTTTTTAACTTGTCAGATTGCGATCGAACGGATGTTAGAGCATGGCGGTGGAGAAATTTTGAATATGTCATCTCTATCTGGTAAAAAGGCCAGTTCTTGGCAGACGATTTACTGTGCAAGTAAGTTTGGTGTACAAGGGCTAACTCAATCGATAGCAAAAGAATTTGCAGATAAGAATATTCGAGTTAACTCTATTTGTCCAGGAATCGTTTACACAGAAATGTGGGAAAAGCTGAAGCATGAGTATGCAAAAAAACGTAATATTGATCCAGAAGAAGTGATGGATTATTTCAAAGGGAATATTCCGATGCACCGTCTAGTTGATATGCAAGATGTGATTAATGCAGCAGTTTATTTATTAACAGACAAATCAAGTTACCTGACAGGACAATCGATTAATCTTGCAGGTGGCGAATGGATGGATTAAGGATGTAAGGAGGATGTAACAAAGATGATTTCGCTAGATTTTAATGGTAGAGAGCAACTTTACTATCAGTTATATGATCGTTTGTTTCAAGGGATTATCAACGGCACTTATGCTGTGGGTGAGTGTATTCCTTCTGAAAGTGAATTGATGGAAGTATATCAAGTTAGTCGATCAACTGCCAGAAGGTCGATGGAGATGCTTGCCAATGATGGTTTTGTTAAAAAGCAACGAGGTCTTGGAACCGTAGTCATCTCAACACATCCAAAACATTCACCTCAACATGTAGCAAGGTATTCACGGAAAAGGGATATGACTGATGTTATAGCACAAAAAAAAGTTATTGAGTTTGGCGTGATTGATGCGCCATCTGAAATTTCAGATGCACTTAGCCTTAATTTGAACACGCCAGTTATATGTTTGAAGAGAGTACGAGTTGGCGATACAGAACCCTACTATCTAGAAATAAATTATTTCGAAAAAGAATATGTTCCAGAGATGTTGAATCGGGATTTCTCAGAGGAATCACTAAGGGTCTACTTAGACAAAACATATAACATACAATGGTCTTATGCGACACAAGAAATTTTTGCTATTGTAGCTGAAGAAGAAATTGCTAAATTGCTGAAAGTCAATGTAGGTGAACCATTGCTGCATATTAAGCGGATATCCTTTGATGTAAACGATGTGCCTAGAGAGTATGTTGATACGTATTATTTGGCAGATAAATACCATCTGGAAATCGAACTTACAATCTAAAGGAGTGTGTTAGAGTGAAGCAATCCTTAATTTTATTAGCCGGTTATCCTGGAACTGGAAAATCCTACTTGATGAACCAAATTGTAGAGAAGTTTCCAGCATTTCAAATGCTATCACCAGATGATTTAAAAGAAAAACATTGGGATCAATCTGGTTTTGATAACTTTGACGAGAAGGAAATGCTTATCCAAAAAAGCTGGGACGAATACTATCAAATAATGGAAGAGGAGTTTAAAAACGGGATTAGTTTAATCTCTGATTACCCTTTTAGCGAAAAGCAGAAAAGTAAGATTGAGACAGTTTCTGAGAAGTATCGAGTACAAGTTATTACGATTCGCTTAATCGCTGATTTAGACATTTTATTTGAGAGACAAAAGCTTCGTGATTTGGACACAACTCGTCATTTGGGGCACATATTGAAGAGATATCATGTAAACACGTCAGAGGTTAGTCATGAAGAAGCTGATAATTTATTAACCTATGAAGAATTTATCTCTCGTTGCACCACTAGAGGATACGGAGAATTTGCGTTAGGAAAACTGATAGAAATTGATGTGTCTGATTTTTCTTCCGTTGATTATGATGGATTATTAATAGAGGTTCAAAACCTATTATAGTTTTAAAAAAATTCATATGCATGTGACTCAATGAACTTTGGTTGATTGAGTCTTTTTTTGTTTTTCCTTCATAATTTGTGTTATTTAAAACGAATGACAATTATCAATCCCATGTATAGTAGTATAGAAGAATAGATTAAAAAAGAACTTTATAAGGAGATAAAAGTAGTGGAAAACAATAGTACAATAGTTATTTCATTTCTAATAAATAATATCTTGTTGAAGTCTGAAACTAGGGGGTTCTATTTGATTTCCGCTTTAAGCGGAAATTGTGTAGCTATTTTTTTAGAGTTTACGAAACTATACTTAAGTTGTATCAAGGAGGTGAGTTAGTGATGAGAAACTATAACAAGCGTTGGATTGAAATTATTTATTTCTTCCTTGAGAAAAAAACTCTAGTTAGTGGAAAAGAACTTGCGTTGAATTTGGGTGTGACAACTCGAACGATAAGAAATGATATTAAGGAGATTAACGATATTCTAGAGGATTTTGGGGCAGTTATCACTTCTGAGATAGGGTTAGGTTATACATTAATGATTTCAGATGAAGAAAGGTTCGAGGATTTCTTTGAAGAGGTTAAAGCCACTGAAAAATTCAGGAATTTGAAGAACATTATTCCGTCTGATGCCAACGAGCGAATTTGGTACATAACGTCACAACTGTTACTTCATTCGTTGGACCAAACAGAGAAATTGGATTCCTACTCATTAGAAGAACAATTGTTTGTTAGCGATTCAACATTTCGGAAGGACCTGCGAACCATCGAAAAAATACTTAAAGAATATGATCTCAAGATTAGTGAGACACAAAAAAAAGGATTACATATTGTGGGGGAGGAAGCACGAATTCGATTTTGTATTTCTCAGTATGTTTTTAATAATCAAGAGACGAAAATAAAAGATGAGCAATATTTTTACGAAGATGTCTTTAGTAAGAAAAATACTGAGGGTGTGAAGAATATCCTCACCAAGGCAATTATTAACTATGACATTAAACTCACAGACATCGCTTTTAATAATTTGGTTGTCCATACGTTAATTATGCTGAAAAGAAGTGAAAGGAAGCAACATGTTAATTATTCAGATAAAGATATTGAAATGTTGAAAAATACAAATGAGTATCATTGTGCACTTAATATCATTGATTTGATAGGTAGAGAAACAGATTATTCATTGAGCGATGAGGTTCTATACTTAACTCAGCATTTAATAGCGAGCCAACGTTTCTTAATCGAAGATCTCAATGACGATTATGCCTACAAGGAAGTTGTAATAAAAATATTAGCTCAAATAAACGAAAGTATGCAGATTGATCTATCAGATGATTTGCAGTTGGTTAATGGCTTAGCATTACACCTCACTGCTGCTTTACAAAGACTTCGATTTGAAATGAATATTCGTAATGAATTCTTAGATGTTTTAAAGAATTCGTATCCATTGGCTTTTGAACTAGCGGCAATAGCTGGAAGAATAATTGAAGAAGATTATGCATTGACTCCAGGTGAGGCTGAGATTGGCTTTTTGACTATGCATTTTGGAGCCTCCTTAGAAAGAAAAGGATTGAACGGGGAACATAATCTATCGAGAAATGAAAGTAAAAAAAAGAAGAAAGTTGTTTTGGTGTGTATAGCTGGCGTTGCAATGGCTCTTCTTCTAAAAGAAAAATTACTTAGGAAATACGGAGATTTTATAGATATCGTTCAGACATGCCCGGCTCAACAGGTTAGTGAGAAGATGCTGGATGAGGTGGATTTGATTTTAACCACTGTTGATTTGCCCAAAAATAAAACAGAGAAAATTAAAAAAATCAGCCTATTTCCAAATGATGAAGACTTCAACGAACTAACAGATTTAATTGTAGAAAACAATAAAACTGATGCCATTAATTATGGGGATATTTTCAAAAGGGAATTGTTTTTTACTCAACAAGATTTCAAAAATAAAGATGAAGTTCTAAACTACATGACAGATTCTATGATTAAACGAGAATATATGGATGCTTCCGTAAAAGAGTCTGTTTTTAGGAGAGAAGAAATTTCAACGACTGAAATGGGGGGACTACTTGCTATTCCGCACGCAATGTTGGATGACATTGAGAATTTTGCTGTATCAATCATGATCCTGAAGAAACCAATTATATGGGGTAAGCAAAAAGTGCAAGTGATTTTTCTTTTGAATATTCCAAAGAAGAAATACGAAGTGTGGGAAAGGATTATAAAAAATCTTTATACCAGCTTAATAACAAATGCAGGGGTTAAAAGACTTATTAAGCATCAAAATTATGATCAATTTATTTTTGATATACAAAATGGGATAAGTCATAGAAACCAAAAAAGATAATGTACTTTGGATAATGTAAATCAAAATGGATGAGGTGTTGAGTTTGATTAGTGAAGAAACGATCTGTTTAAAAGCAGAAGTTAAAACCTGGCAACAAGCCATCACGGTTGGTGGGAAATTATTACTCAAAAATGATTTTATTGAGGAAGGCTACATTCAAGCAATGATCGATAACATGTTGAAAAATGGTCCCTATTTTGTTTTAACGCCAGGTGTAGCGATGCCGCATGCAGACAGTCAATCAGGGGTCAAAAAAATGAGCATCAGTTTGGTGACTTTAGCGAATCCAATAAATTTTTTAGAATCTCCCAATAACCCAGTGCAGTTGGTAATTTGTTTAGCGGCTTCAAGCAATGAGTCACATCTAGATTTACTAAAAAAAGTGTCGCAATTACTCTCTAATCCAGAAGACATACAAAAAATTATTAATGCTAATAGAATTGAGGAAGTTTTACAGGTATTTAATCCATAAAAGGATTTGACATAGGATAGGCCTATTCTATTAAGTAATTCAAATAAAAAGATGAGGTAGGTGAGGAAGATGAAAATTATTTGTGTATGTGCGATGGGATTAGGTAGTAGCCTAATTTTACGAATGAGTGTTGAATCGGCCTTAAAAGGGTTAGATGTCGATCATGTTCAAGTTGAAGTCGTCGATACATCAACAGCAAGAGGATCAGGAGCAGATATCGTTGTTTCATCTGAAAGTTTTTGTAAACAGTTGTCAGATATGAACGTACCAATGATTGAAGTAGTCAACTATGCAGATAGCAACTATATCCGTGAAGAATTAAAAAAAATAATTGATGGTTTGTAAGAAAAATGGAGGGGGGATTTAAATGGATTTTATTCTTAATATTTTAACATCTTTAATTAGCCAAGCAGCAGTTTTGGTTGCCCTTATGAGCTTTATCGGTTTAGTTGCACAAAAAGCGCCTTTCGAAAGAGTAATGACAGGAACATTAAAGACTTTTTTAGGATTCTTGGTTATGGGACAGGGCGCAAATATCATTAGTGGCATGCTAAATCCACTAAATGAAATCATGATGAAGGCTTTTAATATTCATGGTGTCATTCCTGTAAATGAAGCAATCAGTGCAATTGCCTCGGAAAAGTTCGGGACGCAAATGGCATTAATAGCCTTCTTTGGCCTAATTTTCAATATGCTTTTGGCACGTTTTACTAAGTTGAAATTTGTTTTCTTAAGCGGTCACCACACGATTTTTATGGCAGCCTTGTGCGCCGTAATGTTAAGTGCATTAGGACTATCCGAAATGGTGGTTATTTTAATAGGAACAGTTCTGATTGGATTATTAAGTGTAGTAATGCCAGCAATCTCAATGCCATTTATGAGAAAAATTACTGGCGGGGATACAATTGCCATGGGACATTGGGCTACGACAAGTTATGTTTTTTCAGGGTTCATTGGGAAATTTCTTGGTGGTGATCCAGAGGAAACTTCCACTGAAAAAATGGAATTTCCAGAATGGATGAGCTTCTTCCGTGAACCTGTATTATTGATGGGGATTGGTGTTTTCCTAGTGACAGTAGTTTCCTGCGCATTTGCAGGTTCAGGTTTTGTTAGTAAGTTTTCTGGTGATACAAACATGGTGGTTTGGGCGTTTATCCAAGGATTCATCTTTAGTGCCGGTGTGACAGTAATTTTGACAGGTGTTCGAATGATTCTAGCTGAGTTAGTACCAGCTTTTAAGGGAATTGCTGAAAAAATTGTTCCAGAAGCAATACCAGCACTAGATTGTCCAGCGGTATTCACCTTTGCACCTAACGCGGTGTTGGTTGGATTTTTTGGATATACAATTGGACAGTTAATCGCGTTCTTTCTGTTTATTCCGCTCGGAATGACTGTTATTGTTCCAACGTTACTTCACAGTTTCTTTATGGGAGGGACTGCGGCCGTTTTTGGTAATGCTACTGGGGGCAGAAGAGGCGCATTTTTTGGAGCTCTATTTGCTGGTGTTTTAAACAATATGTTATGTTCTTGGCTTTTCCCTGTTTTTGGATCACTTGGCTTTGTGGGGACAACGTTCGCTGACACGGACTTCTCTATTATTGGCCTATTGATATATTATATCGGCAAACTATTTGGTTTAGTCGCATAAGGAGGAAAATGTGAAATGAGTCAAACGATTTTTGAAAAGAATTTTGATATGTTGAAAGATGCTATGAATACAGCTGGTCCGGAATATTTTCAATCAGCAGAAGATTGCATCAAGTTAACTGGCGATGCCTTCCGTAATGGAAATAAACTTTTACTATGCGGGAATGGGGGAAGTGCGTCAACCGCTTCGCATATTACAAATGATTTTATTGGGCATATGAAAAATTGGGATCGTGAAGGTTATCCGGCAATCGCATTAACTGCGGACATATCTGTTTTAACGGCTTTATCAAATGACTATGGGTTTGATCATGTTTATTCTAAACAGGTACGAGCTTTAGGTCGAGAAGGAGATGTGCTTTGGGCGTTCAGTATCAGTGGGAACTCAGTAAATGTTATTGAAGCTGCAAAGGTTGCTAAGGAACAAAAAATGAAAGTAGTTGTCTTCACCAGAAAAGGTGGAGGTAAGTTAAATGAAATGGCAGATTTACTTATTCCTGTGAATACTGATGATTTTATGACAGCTGAAGCCTTGCATTTGTTCTATATCCACAGTATTGCAGAAAGCATTGAAGCAGAGTTATCTCCAGTAAACAAATAAAAGATCACTGATCCGGACAAAGATTAAAGACTACTCTCATAATTTATTTAACGATAACTTAGAGAAAATACGTTGATAGTACAAGCTGTCAGAAAGAAGTTATCCAAATTACCCATTAATAATAATAGGACAACAAAATTCGGAAAATAGATATAGGTAACCAATCTGTAAATGAATGTAACCATACTGACATTTTCCGATCTTTTATTTGAAGATTTTCAAGGCTATTTCTCTCTAAGATTCCCAAGCTGATCATAAATACCAATCAGCACGTATATAAATAAAAATATAGGTATGGCTCAACCAGCGTGTGTTTGGTTGGGTCTTTTTTTGAACATCAATGTTAGTGTCTCTCATTTTTAAAGTATTAATGGGTGTCGAAAAGTTCAGTTAACTTCATCAAATTTTTGATCTTTTTTGCGAATGCTTTAACACCAATGATTCAGTGAAAGAAATTATCGTAGCGAGATAAAAAACTTTAATGACCATCTTTTAACGATTGACGTTGCTTGAATGAATTGCATTTCTTAAAATAGTATATAGGGATTATGAAATCGGAAAGAGATATAATGACAACTATCTTTGATAATCAATCTACAAAAGGATAAAATGTTATCCCTTTATTGGAAGTCTATATGGAAAAAACACAAGATTCGAAAATTACTTAATTCACTGATATAGTTAAGCTTTTTTATATGATTTTATTGTAGCGTTAGAATAAATTTTTGGTTTTTCAGTTAGCCGCAGCAGAAATGAAGATATTTTTTACGGCTTTTGCAACAAGTGAACAAAAGGATGAAGACACTTGTTGCAGAGAAATGTAATATTCAATAATTACCACCCCATCTATAATAAGGTCATGATCATGATAACGCTATCAAACATAAAGGCCTTTATCAGATAGTTAGGAAGTGTGTCACTATGCTTACAAAAAGACAAAAAGAATTATTGGAGTTTTTAGCGCAAGAAAATGACTTTAAGACTGTGGAGTATTTTGCAAGCAAGTTAGGTGTTTCTAAACGAACTACGCATATGGAATTGTCGATAATTGAGGATTATCTCCAAAGTTCAGGAGAGTACCTTGATAAGAAACGTGGAGTTGGTATAGCTCTTAAAAAACTGAAAGAAGCAGGTGTGACTAAAAGAGAAGACAAAGGAAGTGATGTATACAATACTTTGAATCGAAGAATTGAAATATTAAACATGTTACTTTTTGGGGAAGAGCTATTAAGCTTCAATCATTTGTCAGAAATCTTTATGGTTAGCAAAACTTCGATTATAAAAGATTTTGAGTTAATCATGAAAATTCTGAAGGTTGGTTCAGGTATCAAATTATCTAGTGATATACGTGGGACCTCACTTATTGGAACAGAAGAAGATTTTCAGAAAGCATTTTTGCAATTTAATCGGTATCTGCTTAGTAACTCTGAAATATATCTTGAGGATGATTTTTCCGAGAAAATCAAACTTCTAAATCATTACTACGGGGAAACTTTAATTAATGTCTGTTCAAATATCATGTATACCTATATTAGAGAGAACGTAAATGCTATTTCTGATTATTATGTACAAAATATTTTGAGCATTTTCATCATCCTTGTTTTCAGGATAACAAAAGGTCATCATATTGAAGAAAATCTAAAATTGAGTTCATATGAGAGCAATAATTTCTTTGAGGAAAGCGCAGTAAGAATGTTGCATAAGGCAGCAATGAGATTGCAACTGACCTATACAAACGAAGATGTGAACTACTTATCTCTTCAATTAGTCTCTAATCGATTTGAGCCATTACCGGATGATGAAATAGATGAAGAGATAGTTGAGCAATTACTCTCCAAGGTTTCTGAATCACTAAATATCAATTTCTCTAGCGATCAAAAACTTGAAGAACAATTAAAGAATCATATTCCTCCGATGATTTACAGACTAAAGTCGAATAATAAAACTGAAAATCCATTTACATCACAAATTAAGAATGAGTTTTCTCTGACCTTCAATGTTATTTGGGTAGTTTTGAGTGAGTATGAACAACAGTTAGGTATTATTTTTAATGAAGACGAAATCGCGTTTTTGACTATGTATTTTCAGGCCGCAATCGAAAGAGCTAGGATGAATAGAAAAATTTTGATTGTATGTCAAATGGGTATAGCTACTTCAGAACTGTTAATTAATCGAATAAAAAATGTTATTCCTTCTTTAGATACATTTGAAGTTGCCTCAGTACCTGAATTGGGACAGATTAATCCAGATGATTATGATTTAATTATTTCTACCATTAAGATAGAGATACCCACGAAGGAAGTTGTTTTAGTATCCCCATTTCTTACTAATCAGGATATTGAAAAAATCAAAAGCTCAAAGTATTTTCCGGATGATGTTAAAAAAAATTTTGATACATTTAGGTATCATCATCTAATGAAATTTGTAAATCAGAGTTTTGTGTACGTAAATACTAATTTCTCATCAAAAGAAGAACTTATCGATCAGATTGGAGAACAATTGGTTCATGAAAAATTTGTTGCTCGAGAATTTGTTGAGACCGTTCAAGAACGTGAAGAATTAGGTGGAACAGATTTACCTTCAGGGACAGCAGTTCCTCATGGAAATTCAACCTATGTGAATGAGACAATAATTGTTGTGGTAAGAAATAAAAAAAAGTTTAAATGGAATAAGTACTATGTAGATATTATATTTCTAATCTGCATTTCGAAGAAGGATACATTTCAAACAAGAAATATTCTATCGGACATTTATAAAATCATCGATAATGGTGATCAATTAAAACAACTACGTGAAGTTACTTCAGATGAAGAGTTGTACAGAAAACTTGGGAGTGAGTAAATATGGTAAAAGTAATGGAAAGTGAACGAGGAGTCATCACGACTGATTTAATCTTTTTAGATAGTGATTTAGGTAATCAGGATGATGTTATTCAACACATTGTTGAAACAGCTGAATTCGTAGGATATGTAGAAGATTCGGATAGTTTGTATGAAGCTGTAAAAAAAAGAGAGCAAGAGGTACCTACTGCAATTGGATATGACATTGCAATTCCTCATGGCAAAACGGAATCAGTTTCAAGCCCATTCATCGCCTTTTTAAGAGTGAATAAGGCCTTTAAATGGACTAAAGAAAATGAAGAGATGGTGCGTCTAGTGTTTCTGATAGGTGTTCCAAAAAAAGGCGAAGGAACAATGCATCTAAAATTTATTTCGCAGTTGAGCAAAAAACTTTTGGATGAAAGCTTCAGAGAAAAATTATTGAGTGAAAATGACAAAAATAAAATCTACGAACAATTAAGTTCTATTGAAATTTAAGGAGGAAATATAAATGAAAGTAGTAGCAGTAACCGCATGTCCGACAGGAATAGCACATACTTATATGGCCCAAGAAGCAATTGAAAAAGAGTGTAAAAAACGAGGATATGAAGTTCAAGTTGAAACGCAAGGAAGTATGGGGATTGAAAATGAATTAGAACAAGATGTTATTGATCAAGCTGATGTACTTATTCTTGCCGTTGCTATTGACGTGGAAGATGCAGATAGATTCGAAGAAAAAATTGATATCGGAAAATCATTAAGCGTTGAACCAGGAGATATCATTAAAGATCCCGCAAAGTACATTGATCAGGCTGAAAAGCTTTAAAAGGAGAGTTCAAAAATGAAAAAAGACAAAAAATTTGTTAAAGACCTACAAAAGGCCTTTAATACTGGGGTTTCTTTCATGTTGCCTTCGGTGGTAGTTGGTGGTATTTTCTTAGCCGTTGCTCTAGCTACAGGTAAAGCGACAGATACAGGAATGGAGATCACGAGTCCATTTATGCAAAACTTGAATGATCTTGGAGCCGCAGGTTTTGCAATGATGATTCCGCTATTATCGGGCTATATTGCTAATTCACTTGCAGGTAAACCAGGATTAGTTCCTGGAATGATTTTAGGATTTGTTGCAAACAATCCAATTGGAGAAGGACAAGTTAAAACAGGTTTCTTGGGAGCCATGATTATGGGGGTAGCAGCGGGCTATTTCGTTCGTTGGTGCAAAACTTGGAAAGTACCTTCTACAATTCGGACCATCATGCCTATTCTAATAGTTCCAGTAGTTACAACATTTGTTTTAGGGATGTTCTATATTTATATCATCGCTGTACCAATTGGTGCTGCAATGGATTGGTTAGTACAAGTTCTAGGTCAAATGCAAGGTGGAAGTGCTCTTGTTTTAGGATTAATTATTGGGGCTATGACAGCAATCGATATGGGAGGTCCGATCAACAAAACAGCTACTGCATTTACTCTAGCATTGATGGCGGAAGGTGTATATGGACCAAATGGCGCTCACCGTATTGCTTGCGCAATTCCACCATTAGCTTTAGCAATTTCAACTTTTGTAGATCGTAAAAAATATACGGCAGAAGATAAAGATCTTGGAATCTCAGCATTCTTTATGTCACTTATTGGTATCACTGAAGGAGCTATTCCATTTGCCGCTAAAGACATTAAGAGAGTGTTGCCAGCAATTATTATTGGGAGTGCAGTTGGTGGTGCAATGGGAATGGCTACGGGAGTGGAAGCTCTTGTGCCTCACGGAGGATTTATCATTCTACCAGTAGTAAATGGTAAATTATGGTACGCACTTTCTATAATTGTTGGTGCGGTCGTTTCTGCAACAATTTTACACTTTACTAAACCAAGCTTAGTTGATGAAACAAGTAAGGAAAGTAAGAAAGAAACATCCGAGGAAATCGAAGTAGCAAAATAATCGTTATTAAATTAAGAATAAAAGTGAGAGCCTGCATTTATCTAAGGCTCTCACTTTTTTTATGACAAATATTTCAATTTTTTTCATATAAGGAGATTACTATACTTTCTAACTTATTAGGAATGAACTTAAAAAGATTGCAACAAGTCTACATTTTTAATCATAGACTTGTTGCAAAGAAATGTAATATTCATGTACTCATATCCATCTTATACTTAAAGTGTGATAAAGATCAATTAATCAAAAAAGAAATGGAGATGTCAACAAAATGAAAAAATTACCAATAAAAACAGTTGTAGAAGGATTGTTGAACCTACAGGCAACAGGTGAAAGCGCTACATTACTTGGAATCGGACCTATGTCAAAAAATTGTGTTCAGGCTACCCTTGAGTTATCAAAGGACGATGACTATCCTGTAATGTTTATTGCAAGTCGTAACCAAGTAGATGCTGATGAGTTAGGTGGCGGATACGTTAATGGGTGGAATCAGTTTACTTTTGCAAAAGCGGTCGAGGAAGTGGCGGAAGAAATTGGATATGATAATCTTTATTATTTATGTCGTGATCATGGTGGCCCTTGGCAACGAGATAAGGAACGGAACGACCATCTACCAACTGAAAAAGCAATGGAATTAGGAAAAAAATCATACGTAGCTGATATCGATGCTGGTTTTGATTTATTAATGATTGACCCAACAAAAGACCCATTTGAAGTAGGTAAGGTTATCCCTCTGGATACTGTTTTAGAACGTACAGTTGATTTAATTGAGTTCTGCGAAAACGAACGGAAAGTTCGTAATCTACCGGAAATTGGATATGAAGTTGGTACTGAAGAAACAAATGGTGGACTGACATCAACAGAAACATATGAAACTTTTATTTTAAAACTTAAGGAAGAGTTGGAAAAGCGTGGCTTACCTATGCCAACCTTTATCGTTGGTCAAACTGGAACTCTAACACGTAAGACTGAACAAGTGGGTACTTTCAACTTTAAAAATGCTTTCGACTTAGCTGAAATGGCAAAAGAATATGGTGTAGGCTTGAAAGAACATAATGGTGATTATCTAGACGATGTTACCTTATTGGAACACATTCCTTCATCAATTACAGCTACGAATGTTGCCCCACAATATGGAACTGAAGAAACTCGTGCTTATTTAAATCTAGCTGCGGTGGAATCAAAATTAGTTGAGTATGGGTTAGTTAGTGATGCTTCAAACACTCGTGATGTTTTGCTTGAACATGCCATTAAGAGTGAACGTTGGAGAAAATGGATGGTTGGTGAACAAAAAGAACTAACTGTTGATCAAATTATGGAGCAAAACGATGCAGAACTTCAAGCAGAAATTTTGGACATTGCAGGACACTACACTTTTAATGATGAAGAAGTGAAAGTAGAAATCGAAAAGATGTATGTCAATTTGAAAGAACATAACATTGACGGTCAGCGATATGTAGTCGATCACATCAAACGTCCTATTCGCGACTATGCAGAATGTTATAACTTGAATGGCGCTACAACACGTATTAAGAAGATTGCCAAATAGATAGACGTTAAGGAGAATAAGATGAAGTTTTTTCTGGATACTGCAAATGTAGATGATATTAAAAAAATTAATGACCTGGGCTTGGTTGATGGCGTTACTACAAATCCAACAATTATTTCTAAGGAAGGAAGAGATTTCGAGGAAGTAATTAAGGAAATTTGTTCCATTGTTACTGGACCTGTTAGCGCTGAGGTAATTGGCTTAACGTCAGAAGAAATGATAAGAGAGGCAAGAAATCTGGCGAAATGGGCTGAGAATGTTGTAGTGAAAATTCCTATGACTGAAGAAGGATTGAAAGCAGTAAATGTCTTGTCAAAAGAAGGCATCAAAACTAATGTAACACTAATATTTACTTTTGCTCAAGGTTTGTTAGCAATGAAGGCTGGGGCAACATTCATCAGCCCATTTATTGGGAGATTAGAAGATATTGGTACAGATGCATACGAGCTTATTGCAAAACTTCGACAAGCGATCGATTTTTACGGATTTGATTCTGAGATTATTTCTGCGAGTATTCGAAACTTAACACACGTTGAAACTGTAACAAATTTGGGTTCTCATATTGCAACGATTCCAAGTAGTCTTTTCCCAAGCCTTTGGTCACATCCGCTTACCGACAAAGGTATTGAAACTTTCTTAAATGATTGGGAAGCGTTTAAAAAATAGGAAATTTTACAAGTAATAGCTAATCATCTGATTAGCTATTCTTGTCTAAGAAAGAGGATAAAATGTTTACTAATATAGATTTAGAAGCTGTTAATACAATTAGAACACTGAGTATTGATGCGATTGAAGCAGCAAATTCTGGTCACCCAGGATTACCCATGGGAGCCGCACCAATGGCATATGTTTTATGGAGTAGGTTTTTAAAAATTAATCCCTCAACTTCAAAAAATTGGACAAATAGAGACCGATTTGTTTTATCTGCTGGACATGGATCTGCAATGCTTTACAGCTTATTACATTTAGCTGGATATGATATTACTGTTGATGATCTGAAAAATTTCCGTCAATGGGATTCGAAAACGCCTGGTCATCCTGAAGTGAATCATACTGATGGAGTAGAAGCTACAACTGGACCACTCGGACAAGGAATGGCAATGGCTGTTGGAATGGCAATGGCAGAAACTCACTTAGGAGCTACCTATAACAAAAAAGATTTTCCTATCGTTGATCATTATACATACGCTTTATGTGGTGATGGAGACTTGATGGAAGGTGTTTCCCAAGAAGCTTGTTCAATGGCTGCACACATGAAATTGGGAAAACTAATTGTACTGTATGACTCAAATGATATTTCATTAGATGGACCAACTGATCGCTCGTTTACAGAAAATGTGGGAAGGAGATTTCAAGCTTACGGTTGGCAACATATTTTAGTTGAAGACGGCAATGATCTTGAGATGATTTATAATGCAATCGAAGAAGGAAAATCAGAACATAATCGTCCAACGTTAATCGAAGTTAAGACTGTAATTGGATATGGATCTAAAAATCAGGGCACCTCTAAAGTGCATGGTTCTCCTCTCGGTGGGGAAGACACAAAAAATGTTAAAAAATTTTATGGTTTGAGTGAAGAAAGCAAGTTCTTTGTATCTGAAGAGGTTAGAAAACAATTTGATCGGCATCTATTATGTAGAGGTAAGAAAGAAGAACAAGAATGGAACGAACTTTTTGATGAATACTCCAAAGAATACCCTAACTTAGCAAAACAATATCGTTGTGCATTCGAAAATTCACTGCCTGATAACTGGGATAAAACTCTTCCTAAATATGATTTGGGAACAAGTTCAGCAAGCAGAATTACTAGTAAAGAGACTATTCAAGAATTGGCAAAAGGGATTCCATTTTTATGGGGTGGATCAGCTGATCTATCTGCTTCAAATAATACTATGATTGCAAATGCATCTGATTTTACTCCTGATAATCCAAGTGGAAGAAATATTTGGTTTGGAGTTCGTGAGTTTGCAATGGCAGCGGCAATGAACGGAATTCAATTACATGGGGGAACAAAAGTTTATGGAGGTACGTTCTTTGTTTTCGTTGATTATTTAAGAGCAGCAGTCAGACTGAGTGCTTTGCAAAGTGTTCCAGTAACGTATGTATTGACGCATGATTCTGTGGCAGTTGGAGAGGATGGTCCAACACATGAGCCGGTTGAACAGCTAGCTAGTTTAAGATGTATGCCAAATGTTCATGTGATTAGACCAGCGGATGGAAATGAAACTGTCGCTGCATGGAAAATTGCTGTGACATCTCAAAAAACACCAACTATCCTAGTTTTGAGTAGACAAAATTTACCGATACTTGAAGGAACAGCAGTTCTTGCTGATGAAGGTGTTGCAAAAGGTGCCTATGTTATTTCAAAACAGTCTAAGGAGTCTCCTGATGGAGTGCTAATTGCAACAGGATCGGAGGTTAATCTAGCTGTAATGGCACAAAAAGAGTTAGCAAAACAAGGGGAAGATGTCTCAGTTGTTTCAATCCCTAGTTTTGATTTATTTGAGAAACAATCTAAGGAGTATAAGGAATCAGTTTTACCAGCGTCAGTTACAAAGCGTGTTTCAATAGAAATGGGATCTAGTTTTGGTTGGCAACGATATGTTGGTTTATGTGGGGAGTCAATTGCTATTGATACATTTGGAGCAAGTGCACCAGGAGACACGGTTATTTCTAACTATGGTTTTACAGTAAATAAAGTAGTCGAAACCTATAACTCATTATAAACGTCATCGAACCGAAACGAGCACACCGCAATAGTGTTTTGTTTCGGTTTTATTTAGTAGAGGAGGAATCTGTATTGGTAGCAATAGTTTTTGATGTTGACGATACTTTATATGATCAATTGATTCCATTTCAGCTAGCGTATGAAAAGAACTTTGATTTCACTGATATCCCAATTGAGAAACTTTTCAATTATAGTCGTTTTTACAGTGATAAAGTTTTTAACAAATCTGAAAATGGATTAATATCTCTTGATGATTTACATATATATCGCATACAAAAAGCCTTTAATCATTTTGATAAATCAATCACTGAAGAACAGGGAAGAAATTTCCAATGTGATTATCAAATGAATCAGGCCAAAATAGAGTTATTACCTGAGATGGGAAAGGCTTTGGATATATGTTCCCAATATGGGGTCAGATTAGGAATCATCACAAATGGTCCAGCAGAGCACCAAATGAAAAAAATTAAGGACTTGAAGTTGAATAGATGGATACCAGATGACCATATATTTATTTCTGGTCAGTTGGGATATGCAAAACCAGATATAAAATTGTTCAGATATGTGGAAAAAATGATGAAGCTCGATACAGAAAATACATTCTTTGTAGGGGACTCGTTTGCCAATGACATTGTTGGTGCTAAAAATGCTGGATGGAATGCAGTGTGGATTAATCGTAGAAATCGTGTTATATCGGATTATGAGGCATCTCCTGATTTTATAATTGACGAAAAATGCACAATCACTCAATTTATCTGCTCATTAGTATTACAAGGTAAATGTTAAATACAAGAAAAAAAGTACTGAAAACAAATTTTTTGATGAAAAGCTCATTTTCAGACCACAATGTGTAGATAGATGATAAACAGAAAATAGCGCATGATTTGAAAAAAACGGACTCAACCAACACATGCATGGTTGAGTCTATTTTAGTTTTCAGGATAGATCATCTCAATTGAATTTTCTAAACATTTATTTTTAATTTCATCTGGCAATGGATAGTCACTAATAACAATGTCAATTTCTTTAAAAGTGAGGGCTTCACAAAAGAAAGTTGCTAAGAACTTGGTACTATCAACCAAAAGGATTGTTTTTTTAGCTTTTCTTTGATAGCTTTTCTTGACCAATGCCTCTGATTCAGTTAAATCTGTAATTCCGTTTGTGTTGATTCCTTTGCAGGATAAGAAAAGGATATCTGCGTTATGTTCATCAATATATCTTAAGGCATGGTATCCATTTACACTAGAACGTTTTGAATAAACCTCACCACCCGTTGAAAAGATTCGATTATCGGTTTCTTCTGACAACATATGAGCTGTTAACAGTCCGTTTGTGATAATAGTCAAGTTGTTGAAATAACTTAATTTTTTTGCAAGATAAAAACAAGTACTGCTGGAGTCCAAGAAAAGAATTTGATTTTCGGAAATATAGTCCAAAGCTAATTCTGCGATAATCTCTTTTTTGTCACCATTGTCTAGGTTAGTCACTGAAATAGGTCTTTCGAGATGTGCATCCTTAATATAGAAGGCACCGCCATTAACACGCTCAACATCACCTCTTTTTTCCAATTGAGTTAAGTCTCTACGAATAGTAGCTTCACTGGAATAGAATTGTTTGGCTAATGAAGAAACTGTTTGAAATTTCTTTTTTGCTAAAACATCCAATATATCTTCTTGTCTCTGTTGTAGTTTCATGATGCCCTCCTTCATATTGATATCCTAATTATTGCAGAAATTTTGATCGTTTTCAATCAAATGTACAAACAACTATGATTGAAAATCATCTTTCCGGGCACTTATTGTTTATTGTTAAGCAACATCTATACTAAATATATAAATAAATTAGTGGAGGGAATCAAATATGCTTTATACGATGAAAGATTTACTTGCAGTAGCAAAAGAAAACAAATTTGCAGTACCAGCTTTTAACATTAGTAGTTTTGATATTCTAAAGTCAATTATGGAAACTGCTGAAGAAACAAATTCTCCAGTTATTTTAGAAATTCACCCATTAGAAATCGATTACGTTGGAAATAACTTCGTTGCGGTTGTTCAAGAATACGCATTAAGAAGTAAAGTACCTGTAGTTATTCATTTAGACCATGGTGCAGATATAGAAAATGTTACACGGGCAATCAAGAATGGCTATACATCAGTTATGATCGATGCGTCTCATGCTAGTTTGGAAGACAATATTTTAATTACGAAACAAGTAGTAGAAATTGCTCATTCTGTAAATGTTTCGGTTGAAGCCGAGATTGGAACTATTGGTAATAACGGAAGTTCTGAAGGCGGAAGCTCTGAGATCATTTATACAGATCCAGACCAAGCAGTACACTTTGTGGAAGAAACCGGTATCGATACGTTAGCAGTTGCTATTGGAACAGCACATGGCTTGTATCCAAAACACATTACTCCAAAATTGAATATTGAGTTGTTAAAAGAGTTAAACAAAAAGCTGGATATTCCATTTGTTCTTCATGGCGGTTCAGGAAATCCAGATAGCGAAGTTTCAGAATCTGTGAAATATGGTGTCGCTAAAGTGAATATTTCAAGTGATGTCAAAAGTGCCTTCTTCAATGCTTTACAAAAACAACTAGTTGAAAACCCGGATGTTTATGAACCATTTGAAGTATATCTTTCTGCTGATAAAGCGGCAAAAGAAGTTGTTAAACATAAGTTGAGCATTATGAATACTATTGGAGCAGCTAAGTACTACTAGTCGATATTTTAAGAAGCTTTTATAAAAAGCTTCTTTCTTTTTAAAAGTGTATGATCGAAAACGATCAAATGAACACGCTTTTTTGAGTGGTATTCAACATCTGCGACATGCGTTGTTTGAATATGAGCAACTAGATAAAATCTATTTAAACAAACTTATAGGAGGTCACTAATAATGAAATCAGAATTTTGGTTCATCGTTGGTAGTGTTGAGTTTTATGGGAAGGAGACACTATCACAAGTCAAAGCACACGCTGAAGAAATGGTCGACTATTGGAATAAGAATAAATCATTTGAGTTTCCAGTTAAGTTAAAAGAATTAGGGATATCTTCAAAAAATATAGAGGATTTAGTATTAGAGGCTAATTATCGCAAAGAGGTAAAAGGATTGATTTTCTGGATGCATACATTTTCTCCAGCAAAATCATGGGTTAGGGGACTGAAAAAAATCCAAAAGCCTATGTTACATCTAGCTACTCAGTTTAATCAGGAATTGCCATGGAAAACAATCGACATGGATTTCATGAACTTAAATCAAAGTGCACACGGCGATCGAGAGTTTTCTTTCATTAATATGCGCTTGAATCTAAAAAATAAGATAGTTGTAGGATATTGGCAAGATAAGAGTGTTATAGACAAAGTAAATCATTGGATGCAAGTTGCTGAGACAACTGCTGTATCAGAAAATATTCGAATTGCTCGATTTGGAGACAATATGAGGAATGTCGCAGACACTGAAGGTGACAAGGTATCAGCTTTAATTGATCTAGGTTGGGAAGTTGATTATTACGGTGTTGGTGACTTAGTTACAGAAATGGAAATGGTGACTAAAGAAGAAATTGACAATGTGTATCAGGAGTATTTATTAGAGTATGAAGTTGAAGAAGAGGATTTGAAATCAGATTACTTTATTGAACATACAAAAGAACAAGCAAAGATGGAGATTGCCTTAGAGAATTTCCTTACTAAATACAATTATCAAGGTTTCACCTCAAACTTTGAAGATTTACATGGATTAAAGCAATTGCCAGGTTTAGCCGTGCAACGCTTGATGGCTAAGGGATACGGATTTGCTGGTGAAGGAGATTGGAAGACAGCTGCATTAACGTATCTTTTGAAACACCTAGCTAAGAATGACCAAACCGGGTTTATGGAAGATTATACTTATAACCTCATGAATGGAGATCAATATATTATGGGTGCTCATATGCTAGAAGTAGATCCCGTTTTAGCAAGTGAAAAACCTTTGCTGAAAGTAGCTCCTTTGGGAATAGGTGGTAAAGAAGATCCTGCTCGTGTTGTTTTTGGTGGTAAAGCAGGTAAAGGTACGGTTGCGTGTATGGTCCATACTGGTACTGAATATGAAGTAATCATCAACGAAGTAGAAGCCATCGAATGTAAAGCGTCCGATTCTCCAAATCTACCAGTCGCTTGTGTATTGTGGAAACCATTACCTAGTTTTGAGCAAGGTGTTCAAAAATGGCTAGAAGCAGGTGGCGGTCATCACACCGTTTACTCTTTATCATTAACATCTGAACAAATTACAGACTTGTGTGATTTATTAAATATCAAGTGGACATTAATAAAATGATAGAATGCGAGCAAAATTGACTATTAGAAGGAGGAAACACAGTGAAAGTTGGAATTGGATCGGATTTAAATGGAATCGCCTATCGCGATGAGTTGATAAAATTCGTAAATGAATTAGGTCATGAAGCTACTGAAGTCAAGCTTAACAAAGATGATGATTATCCCGATGTAGCGGTTGCTTTGGGGAAGAAAATTATGGCTAATGACTTTGATAGAGGAATTCTAATATGTGGAACTGGTATTGGAATGGCAATTGCCGCGAATAAAGTACCTGGAATTCGTGCTGCTAACATTACAGATGTCTATTCTGCTGAAAGAGCGGAGTTGAGCAATCATGCTCAAATAATCACATTTGGTCAACAAGTACTAGGATTGACTTTAGTGAAAGAATTAGTACGAACTAATCTTAAGGAAACCTTTGTAGATGGACGTTCAACCCCGAAAATTAATCGAATTATGACATATGAAGAAAGTTTTCAAAAATAAAGAACTAGGGAGATAGGCGAATGAACGACTTAGTAACCAATATTCGAATGCTTTCTGTAGATATGATAGCAAAGGCAAACTCTGGACATCCGGGTTTACCCCTTGGCGCAGCACCAGCTGCTACAGCCTTGTTTGCCAATCATTTGAAGGTAAATCCTGTAAACCCAAATTGGATGAATCGGGATCGTTTTATATTATCAGCTGGTCATGGATCGGCACTATTGTATAGTTTACTCTATTGTTTTGGATATCCTCTTACCAAGAAAGATTTACAAAATTTTCGTCAATTAGATAGCAAGACTCCAGGACATCCCGAAATCGAGATGACTGAAGGGGTAGATATTTCTAGTGGTCCTCTAGGACAAGGAATTGCTTCAGCAGTTGGTATGGCAATGGCAGAAGCACATTTGGCAAGTGAATATAATCGGGACAAATTTTCGATTATTGATCACTACACGTATTGCTTGGTTGGCGATGGTTGCTTGATGGAAGGCATTTCATCAGAAGCAATGTCAGTAGCTGGAAACTTAAAGTTAAATAAACTGATTGTTCTTTACGATTCAAACGATATTACTTTGGATGGTAATTTGGATTACTCTTCTAAGGATGACGTAGAGAAAAGATGCGAAGCCTATCACTGGGACTACATTTTAGTTGAGGATGGAAACAATTTGGATAAGATTTCCGAAGCAATATCATCCGCAAAAAAGACGGAAAAACCAGTATTAATCGAGATCAAAAGTGTGATTGGATTTGGGTCTTTAGAGGCTGGAACCTCAAAAGTACACGGAAACCCTATTGTAGGCGATGATTTAAAGAATTTAAAAGAGTTCTATAATTGGACGTTAGAAGATTTTGAATTGAGTAACTCAGTAAAGAATTTTCAAAAAGAGTATTTAAAAAGAGGACAAACGTTTGAAACTAGCTGGTTAGATTCGGTTGCTTCTTATCAAGAAAAGTATCCGGAAATGTATAGGCAGTTGATGAAAGACTTCTCTGGAAATTATTTCGATGAAGTAAAAAATATGGCAAACCCGTTTGGAGGCCAAAATAAACTTTCAACAAGAGAAGCATCGGGTATCGTACTGAATCAATTAGCTGAAAAGCTCCCGTTATTTGGAGGCTCAGCGGATCTAGCTTCATCAAATAAAACGTATTTAAATGGGAAAGGAGACTTTTCCGATAAATCTTATCAAGGAAGTAATATTTGGTTTGGAATACGAGAGTTTTTTATGGGTGCTGCAATGAATGGTATTTCATTACATGGGGGATTGATAAGTTTCGGAGCAACGTTTTTCGTTTTCTCAGATTATCTGAAATCGGCTATTCGTTCAGCTGCATTAATGAAATTGCCAGTCATTTATGTAATGACTCATGACTCAGTTGCTGTCGGCGAAGATGGTCCAACACACCAACCAATCGAACAATTAGCTGGATTTCGAGCTACACCTAATTTAAGAGTGTTCAGACCTGCAGATGCAAATGAGACATTTTCGGTTTATCAATATATTTTAGAAAAACCTGAAATGCCAAGTATGGTCGTTCTTAGTCGTCAAGATTTACCAAATGTTACACCACTCAACTCACCAATAAAAAATGGGGCCTATATTTTGAAAGATAGTTCAAGAAAGCCTGATTTAATTCTGGTTGCCACAGGATCAGAAGTATCTCTAGCTTTAGAGATAGAAAGCAAAATGCCATCCAAGTCAATTCGTGTGGTAAGTATGCCTTCTCAAGAGATATTTTCTCAACAATCAGATGAATATAAAGAATCAGTGCTTCCAAGAGATATATTATCATTCAGTATTGAATGTGGATCTACCTATGGTTGGCATGAGTATGTTGATTATTGTTTTGGAATTGATAGTTTTGGTAAATCTGCGCCAGCCACTGAGTTGGTAGATGATTACAGATTCACCAGCGATGCACTTGTGGAAGATATCTATAAAATTTTGAAAGGATTACCAAAATGAAAAAAATAATTAATCATCCAGATAGTATTGTTGATGAAATGGTAGAGGGAATTGCATTGTCTTTTCCCTCTGATTATGAACGAGTTAATAAAGAGAATGCTTTGACCTATAAGAACCGAAATAAATCAAAAGTAAGCATTGTGATTGGTGGAGGCAGCGGACATGAGCCTATATTTTTTGGCTTTTTAGGAAAAGGATTGGCTGATGGGGTAGCGATTGGAAATATGTTTACCGCGCCAAACCCTTTGCTGGTTGTTGAAGCGGCAAAGGCTGTCAACAATGAGAAGGGAATTATCTTTTTATATGGCAATCATTCAGGAGACCTTTTAAATTTTGGTATGGCAACTGACCTTCTGAGGTTGGATGGAGTAGATGTTGAAAACATTGTTGTATCAGATGACATTGGGTCATCCGACAATATGAGGAGAGAAGAACGTCGTGGCGTAGCAGGAATCGTATTTGTGATAAAAATTTTAGGCGCTGCCGCTGAGCGAGGCTATAGTTTTCTCGACTGCATTAGAATTGGTCAAAAAGTAAATAGTCGTCTTTATTCTTTAGGAGTTGGCATCAAGCCTGGGATTAATCCTTTAACTGGTAAACCAAATTTTGAAATAGCTGAAGATAAACTGGAGTTTGGGATTGGTGTTCATGGCGAACCGGGGAAAAATCTCATAGGATTGATGACTGCCGATGAACTAAGTGAACTAATCGTCAATGATTTAGAAAAAAACTCTGCATTTAAAGAAGGTTCCAAAGTTGCTGTTTTAATAAATGGTCTTGGATCTTTTACCTTGATGGAAGAATTACTTGTTTCTAGGAGCGTCATCAAGAAAATTAACAATAAAGGGATTTCAGTTGTAGACGTTATTATCGGTGACTATTTTACTACAAACGATATGTCTGGATTTTCTGTTTCAATCCTAGATATAGATGATGAACTTATTGAACTATATGAAGATGATTATGTAATGCCATTCAATCAGATTGGAGGGAAAAAATGAAAACGATGACAATCGATCAAGTCAAAGATATGCAGAAGGCCGTTTCTGTAACCATCATTGAAAATCGAGAACTATTGGGAGAAATTGACCGGAAGATAGGCGACGGGGATCACGGAGAAGGTATGTTTGTAGGTTTTTCAGCAGTAGAAAAAATGATTGATGAACATATACATTTTAATACGATTGGTGAGTTTTACAAGGATGTTGGAATGGCATTGCTCTCTTCAATGGGGGGCGCATCAGGTGTATTGTTTGCAAGTATTTATATTTCATTGGCGGAAGAAACAAAAGACTCAACGGTTTTAGATGGAGAAATGATTGTTGCAGGATATTCTCAAGCAGTAGAAAGTATTAAGAAACGTGGAGGAGCCAAAGCAGGCGACAAAACAATGGTTGATTCTTTAGAACCAGCTGTTCTGGCTATGAAAGAAGTAATCAAAAATAAAGATGCTGACATAATTGATGTACTTTCTTCTGGCACAAAAGCTGCTCAAGATGGCGTTTTAGCTACGAAGAATATGATTTCAAAACATGGAAGATCAAAAAACTTAAGAGAACGTTCTATCGGTCATCAGGATGCTGGAGCTACTTCAGTTGCCTTGATTTTCGATACAATGTCTAGATATGTCCGAGGGGTGAATGCCTCATGAGCACATTATATTTAGGTACAAATTTGAAGATGTACAAAAGTTATGAAGAAACGCTTGTGTACATCGATAAGGTAACTGAACTATCAAAAAAGGTCTCTTCAAACATCCAATTATTTGTTATTCCTTCATTTTTAACAATCAGGGAAGCAATTGATATTTCAACCAAAGGAAATTGCTGGATTGGTTCGCAAAATATGTCTGAAGAAGAGGAGGGTCCTTTTACAGGAGAGGTATCACCAAAGCAACTAAAAGAAATTGGTGTGACGATTAATGAATTAGGGCATTCGGAAAGACGTCAGTGGTTTGGAGAAACTGATGAGAAGCTTTCAAAAAAAGTAAAAGCTTCTTCTCAATTAGAAATGAAACCGCTTCTATGTGTTGGTGAAAATTCTTTTGAAAAAGAAAGTGATGCCAGTATTTCAACCGTTTTACGTCAATTAGAAACTGGTCTTTCGAAATTAAAAGGAGAAGAGTATAAAAACGTGATGATTGCCTATGAGCCTGTGTGGGCTATTGGAGAAAATGGCATTCCAGCTGATCCTATGTATGTTGAGGAAATTCATTCTGCAATGCGAAAATGTTTAGTCAAGAGATTTGGCAATCAGGGTAACAATGTTCCAATGCTCTATGGTGGAAGTGTCAATTTAGACAATTATCAAGAGCTATTGGCAAAAAATAATATTGACGGATTGTTTATTGGACGTACTGCTTGGGATATTCAAAAATTTGAGGAAATTATTCTTTATGTAGATTCAAATCAAGACCAATTTATTTAACACAAGGAGGAAGAAAGATGAAATTACATGAAATGACAAATCAAGCACTAATTCTGACAAATCAAAATTTTGACAGCAAAGAAGCCATCTTGAAAAACCTTATTCAGTTATTTGCAGCTCAAGGGATTGTAACAGATGAAAAAGCATTTATGCGTTCTGTTTTACAAAGAGAAGAAGAGTCAGCTACTGGAATGGAAAATGGATTAGCCATTCCGCATGGGAAAAGTAATGCAGTAGCCAAACCAGCTTTTGCAGTTATGACATTAAAAAAACCATTAACTGGATCAGCATGGCCGTCATTGAATGCTTCTAATCAAGTTGAGACGATATTCTTGTTGGCGATTCCAGAGGATAAGGCAGGAAGTACACATTTAAAATTATTATCTGAACTATCCGTACAGTTGATGAAACCTGCATTTATCCATACAATTAATACAGCAGAATCACCTCAAGAAGTGTATAGTGCAATAAAGGAACAGGATCAAAAACATGAGCCTTTGACCTCTGTACAAAAGAAAAGCATGGATAAAATGATCGTAGGAGTAACTGCTTGTACAACTGGTATTGCTCATACTTACATGGCGGCAGAAGCTTTAGAAGAAGCTGGTAAGAAAATGGGCGTTGAAGTGCACATTGAAAAACAAGGAGCAACAGGTTTTGAAGATAAGTTGACACCTGAAATGATTGCTGCTGCTGATGGAGTCATTTTTGCGGTAGATACGAATGTAAAAGAAAAAAGTCGTTTTTCCGACAAGCCATTTATTGAAGTCAAAGTTGCGGAACCGCTGAAAAGAGCCGAATCATTGATAACAGAAGTTCTGAACAGCCCACAAGGAAGAGTATCTGGAAAATCAACCACAAGTGAAGAAACATCAGAGGAAAAAACAGGAATTTACTCTCATTTTATGACGGGTGTAAACTTTATGTTACCATTCGTTATCGCAGGTGGGATTATCACGGCATTAAGCTTTGCTTTTGGTATTGAGGCCAGTGATCCAACCAGTGCGTCATACAATGTTTTAGCTGCTGCATTGAGTGAAATAGGTGGTGGGACGTCATTAGCATTAATGGTACCTATCCTTGCTGGTGGTATTTCTTATTCAGTAGCGGGAAGACCAGGTATTGCACCAGGTGTAGTTGGCGGGATGTTAGCTAGTACGAGTGGTGCCGGATTTTTAGGAGGATTAATAGGCGGTATTTTCGCTGGATATTTAACGGCATTTATTGTAAAACATCTGAAGGTTCCGAAATCGATTCAAGCATTATCCAACTTAATTATTGTTCCTTTACTTGCTGTATTGATTACAGGTTTAGCTATGAAATTCTTGATTGGTCAGCCTATTTCAGCATTGATGGAATTTTTGACAAACTGGTTGAACTCCTTGGGTACAACAAATGGCGTTCTGTTTGGTTTATTGATTGGATGTTTTATGGCTTTCGATATGGGCGGCCCTTTAAACAAAGCAATGGTAACATTTGCTATGGGGATGATGGCCAATGGAATATACGAACCTATCGCTGCATGTATGGTCGCGGGGATGACTCCACCGCTAGGAATCGCTTTAGCGACAGTATTGTTTAAGAATAAATTTACACAAAAAGAACGTGAAGCCGGAATGTCTTGCTGGATTATGGGAGCATCATTCATTACTGAAGGAGCAATTCCCTTTGCAGTTGCCAACCCATTAAAGATTATCCCAAGTTTAATGGCTGGATCAGCTGTAGCAGCGGCGATTTCTATTGCAGCTGGGTGTGCTTCAAGAGCACCTCATGGTGGAATTTGGGTAATGTTTATTCCAGGTGTTATGACCAATCTAGCTATGTATTTTGTAGCTATTGCAGCAGGTACAATTGTTACAGGATTATTGGTAGGTTTGCTTGCTAAAGCTCCTGAATAATTAAAATTTAATACTATTCATAATAAAACGCCGAGACACATCTGATTCTACAGAATGTTTCTTGACGTTTTTTTTATTCATGATCAAGAAAACGATACTGAGCCTTTGTTTCTTTTTCTAAATTGTAATGGACTTACATGAACGTACTTTTTAAAGGTTTTACAATAATAAGAGGAATCCGTAAATCCAGAATTGTTCGCAATTGCATAAATGGGCAGGTCTGTTTCAATCAGTAGATCCTTTGATTTTTCTAACTTATAAAGAATTAGAAATTCACTAAAGCTGATATTTAGCTCTTTTTTGAATAATCGACTGAAATATTGAGGATTTAGAAAAAGAGATTTAGCGAGTTCTGTGATTTGAATATTCTCTAAGTAATGATTTTCGATGTAAATTAATGCCTGTTGAATAGTCTCATTCTGAGATATTTGGGAGAGCTCATTTACACCGTATGAAACGTGATTAGAATTATTTTGGAAATCTAAAAGAATACGATCAATTGATTCAGTTAATTTCTTTGTGCGAATGGGTTTAATAAGATAATCAACCACTCGGCTGTTGATTGCGTCTTGTGCGTGTTGAAAGTCCGAGTAGGCAGTCAGAATAATCGTACGGACATCCGGCAAAAAATCTAGTATTTGCCGTTGTGCAGAGAGACCATCCAACTCAGGAATACCGATATCCATTAGAATGATATCTGGTCTAAACAGTTTTGCTTTATTCACAGCTTCTTTTCCGCTTGTTGCCAACCCTACGATACTAATTTCGTTGTACTTTTTACTAATGATTGTTTCGAGTGCCTCTTTTTCAAAATTTTCATCTTCAACTATTAGCATTTTGTATTTCATTTAAGTACCCCCTTTGTAACTGACGAATATCTGTAAAGGCAGGAAAAACAATTTTTACTGTAGTAGAATACCCCCTTCTTTTTTCGATTTGTAGTCCATAATTGTCTCCAAAGTAATCTTTCAATCGAAGATGGGAATTGTTTACTCCCAATCCGTGATGTCGTTTTCCAGAAGTGGAGTTCAAAAGATTTGCTTGAACTTCTGCTGACATTCCGACACCAGTATCGCTGACTTCAACAATAACGATGTCAGATTCTTTTTTGATTGATATTAAGACTTTTCCCCCCGATAGAAGAGGTTCAATCCCATGAATAATTGAGTTTTCGACTATGGGTTGCATAATCATATTCGGTATGCAGTAAGATAATACTTCATCTGAAACCTCAATTGAGTAATCAAGTCTGTTTTGATACCTAGTTTTTTGAATATATAAGTACCGTTTAATATTTGCTAATTCATTTTTTAATGTAGGGAATTCTTCGACTTGGCGCAAATTGTATCGAAGTAGATCCGAAAGAGTATGGATCATTTCTTCAGTATCTTCAGCATTTTCTTTCAGTGCTATTCTAGCAATGGTATTTAAGGTATTGAAGAGAAAATGAGGATTGATTTGCGCTTCTATGGTCTTAAGCTCGGCATTTTTTAGCCTTTTCTCAAAAGCAAGTTTTTCTTGGTACTCTTCAACAAATTGTTTTTGTGCAATAGATTTTAGACCCATCTCTTTTAAGTAGTTAGCAATCAGTTCATACAAGTCAACACAATCTTGCAAGTATTTTTCTTCAACAACTGCTATTTGATCAATAACATTTTGAAGTCTTTCTTCAGATACTTCTAGCTCAGAAGCCATTTTATGTACATCAAATTTGTCTCGTGGGTCTTTCTCACTATTTGGTTCTTTGATTAAAACTTGTCCGCCAAGGACAGCTCCCAAAAGTTTTTCATCAACAATAATCGGTACGCAACAATCCTTTAAACCTAAGTGACAATCATATGTGATAGATTTTCTATCCGCAAAGGAGCGTTTTTCAGCTCGAGCGTCACAGGCAATACAGAGTTTTGACCCGTTTTTAGATGAACGTACTAGATCACAAAATGGTGTGAAATTATTCAAGTCACCAACAGGTTTTCCTTCTGAATCTACTGTAACAACAGAGACATCAACTAGACTTGAAAGTTTATCTTGGACATTATGTAGCAGATCAATATCTATCACATCAGTTAAATGTAAGTTCTCGTTAGAATACATGCAATTTCCTCCAACCCCATTGCTCTTTTTCCTTATTATAGCAAACTTTCTTAGCAAATCATGTGACTGGGAAGTGAATGTGATGATAGCGTTTTTATTATATAAAGTCATATCTGTTATATTTTTTCTGGTCATAGAAGTCCAATTATTCGTCATGCAGAGGAAATATTTGAAAGCGATTTCCAAGTAAAATGATTTGTGAACAAAAATACTTAAGGAGGATTTACTATGGGACAAGAAGCGTTAGGAATGATTGAAACAAGAGGTTTTATCGGGTCTGTTGAGGCAGCTGATGCAATGGTTAAGGCAGCAAATGTTGAATTAGTCGGTTCTGAAAAAATTGGATCTGGCTTGGTAACAATGCTTGTACGAGGAGATGTTGGAGCAGTGAAGGCGGCTGTAGATGCTGGTGCTAGTGCAGCGAATGCAGTAGGAGAAGTCGTTTCAACTCATGTGATTCCAAGACCACACTCTGATATCGAGTCAGTTATTCTAAAAAAACAATAATATTTCAAAAAAAGATTTTAGAAAAAAATTGTAGGAGGAAAAGAAATGAACGAAGAATTATTAGGAAGAGTGCTCTCTGAAGCTCAAAAACGGGTAAACGAGTCACAAACATCACCCAAAACGGTCCATTTGACAGAATTTGTTGGCACCGCAATGGGGGATACTATCGGAATGGTGATTGCAAATATCGATACACAACTTCATGAACACCTAGGCTTAGATAAAAAGTATCGCTCAATCGGGTTTTTAAGCGCTCGTACTGGTGGTGCACCTCATATCATGTCGGCTGATGAAGCAGTAAAGGCCACTAATACAGAGATTGTAAAGATTGAGATGGCACGTGATACCAAAGGTGGTGCTGGTCATGGTGCGACGATAATCTTTGCGGCGGAGGATGTTTCTGACGCACGTCGTGCAGTGGAAATTACTCTGTCTGCAGTGGAAAGAAACTTTGGAAATGTCTATGGGAATGATGCAGGGCATATTGAGCTACATTATACTGCTCGGGCAAGTCAAGCATTAGAAATGGGCTTTACTGCACCTGTTGGAAAATCATTTGGGATTATCGTGGGAGCTCCAGCGGCGATTGGACTGTTAATGGCGGATACAGCTGTAAAAACAGCAAACGTCGATATTGTTACTTTTGCTAGTCCGGACAAGGGAACAGCTCGTTCAAATGAAATCATCGTCACCATCACGGGAGATTCAGGAGCAGTGAAGCAATCCTTAATCAGCGCCCAAGAAGTTGGTCTGGCATCATTAGAGGCTCTTGGTGGAGAAGCGCCTTCTTCATCAACACCAACATTATTTTAATCGAGGAGGAAGCAGATGAATCGTCAGGATTTTTCTGATGAACAATTACTTATTATCGCTGAGCGGTTGTTGCATCAGATCAGTGAAAAGAAATCAGAAAATAAACAGATTCCTGTTGGAATTTCAAATCGTCACATTCATCTCTGTCAGCAGGATATAGAATCGCTCTTCGGAAAGGGCTTTAATCTGGTTCCGAAAAAATACTTATCTCAGCCAGGACAATTTGCTTCTGACCAGACAGTCTCAGTTGTTGGTGTAAAAGGCAGTATTCATAATGTTCGAGTGTTGGGACCTGAACGGCAAGAATCACAATTAGAAATCTCAAGAACAGATTCCTTTCAATTAGGAGTTCATGCACCAATTAATGAGTCAGGGAATCTCACAAATGCTGGTTCGGCATTCATCGTTGGTCCTAAAGGCTCGATCCAGTTGAAAGAAAATATTATCATTGCGAAACGACATATTCATATGACTCCAGAAGATGCGAAGCGTTTTGAGGTTACACAAGGACAAACCGTTTCCGTTAAAACAATTGGGGAGCGAGCGACTATTTTTGGTGAAACGATCATTCGAATCAGCGATGATTTTTCGTTAGAATGCCATTTGGATATGGATGAAGCAAACGCAGCAGGGTTAAGTAATAAGAATGCATTTGTCGAAATCACCAAAGAAGTTTGAGGTGATAACGATGGATATGGAAGAATTTAAAATTCTGTTAGAGAAAGCTTTGTCTCAATTGAATAAACGAAGTTACCGTATTCTTGTGGTCGGTTTTGGTAGTAATCAACAGGATAAACAAATTTATTCCTTTCTCAAACAGTATCAAGCGAATGCTCAATATCAATTTGCCTTCTCTAAAACTTATGAGGAACTTTTTGGCTTGAAAAAATGGGTAGAATTAGGAGATTTATTAACCAAGTTTGATGAAAAGACACAAGAAGAGTTGCAGAAGATAGATTTAATCTTAGTTCCATTTTTGACCAGGAATAGTTTAGCAAAATTATCTATGGGAATTGCTGATAACTTACCATTGAGTTTGCTCAATCAAGGTATGCTGATGGGGAAAAAAATTATTGTCTCCAATCATTGTTGGCGAAGGGATACCGATTTTGCTGGTTTTAAAGGGGTTGACCAAAATATACCGATGCAAAAACTCTATGATAAACATGAGCAAACTATCAAGAGTCTCGGGATTTGTAGTTTATCTTTGTTGGAATGGAAAAAAGCTATTGACAATTTTTTTATTCCTAATGAAAAGACTACCATTAATACAAAAGAGAATAACTCAACTAGCAAACATGTTTTAACTTTGAGTGATGTAAAAAAGAATCCAAATTTCTATTTGACTAATGAAAATAGAATGACGGATTTAGCAAAGGAATTTCTAAGTGAATACCAAAAGAAAGGAGACGTAGCTGATGGAATATGATAAAGATTTACAGTCGATCCAAGAGGCGCGATTGGTAATCGAAGCAGCAAAAAATGCACAGCAAAAATTGGCAGCGATGTCTCAAGAACAAATTGATGCCATTGTTAAAAAAATGGCTGAACAAGTCAGTGAAAAGGCCGTGGACTTAGCAAAAATGGCGAATGAAGAAACAGGGTTCGGTAATGTTAGGGACAAAACCTTGAAAAATAAATTTGCCAGTGAGGTTGTTTGGTCTAGCATCAAGGATATGCAGACAGTTGGTATATTGAAAGATGACAAAGATAAACAGGTTATGGATGTCGCTGTTCCAATGGGTGTCATCGCAGGTTTGATTCCTTCGACAAATCCAACTTCAACAACCATTTATAAGGCGTTAATCGCCATAAAATCTGGTAATGCCATTGTGATTTCTCCACATCCAGGTGCAAAAAAAGCGATTCTTGAAACTGTCAAGATTCTTCGACAAGCAGCTTCAGAAGCTGGCGCACCTTGTGGAATCATTGGGTCATTAACGATTCTGACTGCTAAAGGCACGGAAGAATTGATGAAGCATCAGGATACCGCAATGATTTTGGCGACAGGAGGCGAGGCAATGGTCCGCGCAGCCTATAGTTCAGGAAATCCAGCGATTGGTGTTGGACCGGGGAATGGTCCAGCCTTTATCGAACGAACGGCAAATATTGAGCAAGCTGTTGCCGATATTATTGCTAGTAAAACTTTTGACAACGGTGTGATTTGTGCATCTGAGCAATCAATCGTTGTGGAACGAACAATTTCTCAACAGGTGATAGCAGAGCTGAAAAAACACAAAGCTTATTTTCTATCTGAAGATGAAAGTCGCATATTAGCAGGCTTCATTTTGCGGGGAAATGGTACGATGAATCCAAAAATTGTTGGGAAAACTGCGAATACAATTGCTGAAACGGCCGGGATTCCTGTTCCAAGTGAGACTACAGTACTAGTATCAGCACAAAAAACGGTTTCGAAAGAAAATCCTTATTGTAAGGAAAAGCTTTGCCCAATCCTAGCCTTTTATATCGAAGAAAATTGGCTAGATGCATGCAACCGTTCGATTGAATTACTGAATGTTGAGGGAAGAGGACATACTTTATGTATACATTCTCAAGATCCAGAAGTCATCAAAGAGTTCGCTTTGCATAAGCCAGTATCTAGAATGTTGATTAACACGCCAGGTGCACTTGGTGGAATTGGTGGAACTACTAATTTGGCTCCTGCATTGACGCTAGGCTGTGGAGCGGTTGGAGGAAGTTCAACGTCTGACAATATTACTCCTCTACATTTGCTGAATGTTCGAAAAGCGGCATATGGTGTGAAATCAATGGAAAGCCTACGAGGTCCATCAGAAAAAGTTGAGAATATAAATGTCTCCGCGGATATTTCTGATAATGAAGTACGTCAACTGATCGAAGCGGCTTTGAAAAAATTGACTGAGATTTCATAGGAGGAAATGAAGTGAAAGAATTTAGTATTTTTTCTAAGGTAATTTTTGATACCTCGATTGGTGACTATTTCAATCAAAGTACCTTTAAAAAAGCAATGATTGTTGCTGATCCTATGATGGTTAAGTTAGGTTTTGTCGAAAAAATCAGCCAAACTTTTCAACGCGATGGAAAAACCTTCTTATTGTTTGATGAGATTACACCTGATCCGACGATTGAGACTATTTCTAAGGGTGTTTATCAAATGAATCAGTTTCAACCGGATTGCTTAGTCGCGATTGGCGGAGGATCTGCGATTGATGCGGCTAAAGGAATGATCTGGGCGAATTACAAGTTGACTTCGACATATCAAAAACCAAAACTTATCGCTATTCCTTCAACGAGTGGAACTGGCAGTGAAGTGACTTCGTTTACGGTGATTACAAATGGGCAAGATAAAAAACCATATGTCGATCAACGATTGGTTCCAGATATTGCGATTTTAGATGTGGATTTGGTAAAAACAGTTCCTCCTAAAATTACAGCAGATACGGGAATGGATGTGTTAACCCATGCATTAGAAGCTTATGTATCCACAGACGCTAGTGTTTTCACAGATGCTTTAGCAGAAAAAACAGTTCAATTAGTTTTCGAAAATCTATTACAGGTTTTTAGAGAACCCGAGAATTTAAACGCTAGAGAACGAATGCATGAAGCATCAGCTATGGCAGGCATGGCGTTTACAAATAGTTCTTTGGGAATCAATCACAGTTTGGCTCATGCGATTGGAGGGATTCACCATTTACCCCATGGACGGATCAATGCACTGCTTTTGCCAAAGGTGATTGCCTACAATTCTAATGAACAAGGAGAAAAATATCAGTATTTGGCAAAACTCTTAGGGTTGCCGGCAAGTACAATTGAGGAAGGTACGAACAATTTAATCTTGGCAATCGAGGTATTGAATGAGGCTTTAGAGATTGAACCAAGTTTTAGTTGTTTTGGTATTTCAAAGGCTGATTATCAAAATACTGCGCAGCAAATTGCAGAATTTGCCCTTAAGGATGATTGCACAAAGACGAATCCGAGAGAAGTGGATGCAGAAGCTCTGCAGAAAATCTATTTGTCCTTATACACAAAGGAGTAGAAGAAAACGATGAAGAACAAATTATTTGGTGAGTGTTTGGGTGAAGCAATTGGAACGTTTATCTTTGTTTTGATCGGTGTCGCATCAGTTGCGATCTTAGTTGCAACTGATACAGCGATGTCTTATTGGGAACTTGCTATTCTTTGGGGAATCAGTGTGACTTTGGGGATTTATATTGCAGGCTTTGTATCTGGAGCCCATTTGAATCCGGCTGTGACGATTTCTCTAGCGGTATGGAACAAGTTCTCATGGAAGAAGGTAGGACCATATGTAATCGCACAAGTTATTGGAGCCTTCTTAGCAGCGGCGGTAGTCTTCTTATTGTTCCATTCGGTGATTGGAAATTATGAGGCGGCTAATGATATTGTTCGAGGAACTGCTTCAGGAGCTGGTACGGCGGGTATCTTTGCTACCTCAGCTGGAGCTGGTATTAGCATGATCAACGCATTCTTCGTTGAATTTGTGATTACGATGATTTTGATGCTAGTGATTTATTCAGTTACAGATGCAAGTAACGGCGGCGCGCCAACTGGTGGAATGCCAGCTTTGGCAATTGGTTTGACAGTTGCTGTTTGCGGCTTAGCATTTGGAACTTTGACTGGGTTCGCCATGAATCCTGCAAGAGACTTAGGTCCTAGATTGTTTACGTTAGTTTCCGGGTGGGGAACTACTGCTTTAGGTGCCAATGGTTACGGTTTAATCGTTCCAATTTTTGGCCCGATTTTAGGCGCTGTGTTTGCGGGTTTTGTCTATTTCAAATTACTTGTCCCTTATTTTCCAAAATTAGAAACTGAAAATTGAGAGGAGTTTTAAAATGGTAGAAAAAAGTGTACGTATTGATAAATTGATTGATGATTTGTATTCAGTAGATCCGAGAATTGAGTCTGAACGGGCATTATTGATCACCGAATCTTATAAGGAAACTGAAAATCAGCCGATGATTATTCGTCGTGCGAAAGGGTTACAAAAAATTCTGAGCAATATGAGTTTAGTTATCCGCCCTGACGAGTTGATCGTTGGGAACTTAACAAAATCACCGCGAGGCACACAAATTTTTCCTGAGTTTTCGAATCAATGGTTAGAAGATGAGTTTGATCGGATTGAAAAACGAACTGGAGATCTATTTAGAATTTCTGATCAGGTGAAACAAGAGCTATCAGAAGCTTTCAAGTATTGGAGAGGCCGTACTACCAATGAGCTAGCAACAGAATTAATGTTCTCTGAAACGGTGGAGGCAATGAATGCAGGCGTATTCACTGTTGGAAATTATTATTTCAACGGGGTCGGTCATATTTCAGTTGATTACCGTAAAGTCCTTGAAATTGGGTTGAAAGGCATTAAGGAAGAAGCTCAAACAGAGTTAGGTGCCTTGGATTATGGTGATCCTGAAGCAGTAACTAAATCTCATTTCTTAGAATCAGTCATCATTTCTGTGGATGCCGTGATCTGCTACGCGAATCGTTTAGCGAACTTAGCAGCGGAAGAAGCGAGCCGTGAGAGTAATGTTCAACGTAAAAATGAGCTGGAAAAAATTGCCACAAATTTGCGTAAAGTCCCAGAATACCCTGCAACTAGCTTCTATGAAGCACTACAATCATTCTGGATCATTCAAGCAGTGATTCAAATTGAATCTAATGGTCACTCCATTTCACCAATGCGCTTTGACCAATATGTTTATCCTTTATATCAAAAGGATGTAGAGAGCGGTTTGCTTTCCGAAGATCAAGCGCAGGAATTATTGGACTGTTTATGGGTGAAGTTTAACGATGTGAATAAAATTAGGGATGAAGGCTCAACGAAAGCTTTTGGTGGTTATCCAATGTTCCAAAACCTGATTGTCGGTGGACAAAACGCCAAAGGAATCGATGCGACCAACCCTTTATCCTATGCTTGCTTAACTGCAACGGCGCATACAAAATTACCACAACCATCAATTTCAATTCGCGTATGGAACAAAACACCAGAAGCTTTGCTGCATAAAGCTGGAGATGTTTCACGAATGGGCTTAGGGATGCCCGCATATTACAGTGATGAAGTCATCATCCCTGCTTTAGAAAATCGTGGTATCAATTTACAAGATGCTCGTGATTACGGAATCATTGGTTGTGTGGAGCCTCAAGTTGGTGGAAAGACAGAAGGTTGGCACGATGCGGCATTCTTTAACATTCCCAAAGTACTAGAAATTACTTTGAATAATGGGTATGTAAATGGTCAGAAAGTCGGTCTGCAAACTGGTGATATCGCTTCTTACCAAAGCTATGACCAACTGGAGGATGCGTTTAGAAAACAAATGGAGTATTTTGTTAAGCTATTGATTAATGCAGATAATTCAGTAGATGTGGCACATGGGCAGCGTGCTCCATTACCATTCTTATCTTCAATGGTTGATTGCTGTATCAAAAAAGGTAAATCCTTACAAGAGGGCGGAGCTCAATATAACTTTACTGGACCACAAGGTGTTGGGATCGCAAATGCTGGCGATTCATTAATGGCCATCAAGAAGGTCGTTTTTGAAGAAGGAAAATTATCATTGGCTGAATTGAAACAAGTCTTAGACAGCAACTTCGGTCAAGGTGCTTCAATTACTGAAACAGCATCTGCTGAGAACTTGAGTAATATTGACCTAACCAATTTGACTAGCGAAAAATTAGTTGATTTATTGAAACAATTATTAAATGATCAACAAGCAGTACCAGCAGCAGCTTCAGTTCCTGCTTCAGGAAATAAAGATGGCGAATATGTACGTCAATTGTTGATCAATGGAGCGCCTAAATTCGGAAACGACAATGATGAAGTGGATGAAATCGTACGTGATGTTGCTTTGATTTATTGCGAAGAAGTACAAAAATATACAAATCCTCGTGGTGGGACGTTCCAACCAGGTTTATACCCAGTTTCAGCAAACGTTTCCTGCGGAATGGAGACCAAGGCTTCTGCTGATGGCAGATATGCAGGTGAACCTTTAGCTGATGGTGTTTCACCAACTTCAGGCAGAGACCAAAGTGGTCCAACAGCTGCGTTGAATTCCGTGGCGAAATTGGATCATCATATTGCGTCAAACGGGACTTTACTGAACCAAAAATTCCATCCTTCAGCTTTGCAAGGAGAGGAAGGCTTACGTAATTTATCAGCATTAGTTCGTGGTTATTTTGAGCAAAAAGGTATGCACGTGCAGTTCAACGTTGTAAGTCGTGAAAAATTAATGGACGCACAAAAAAATCCTGACAAATATAAGAATTTGGTAGTACGTGTAGCTGGATACAGTGCCCATTTCGTTTCTTTAGACAAGTCAATTCAGGAAGATATCATTGCCAGAACGGAGCAAGTCTTCTAGTAAAAGACTGAGGTGAATGGAATGAGTGCAATAAAAGAAGAGACCGGTATGATTTTTGATATCCAACGATTTTCTGTCCATGATGGACCAGGTATTCGTACAATCGTTTTTTTTAAAGGTTGTCCTTTGCGATGCGAGTGGTGCTGTAATCCTGAAAGCCAAATTTTTAGTAAACAATTGATGGTTATTCAAAAAAATTGCATTGGCTGTGGTATGTGTGCACCTGTTTGTCCTCAAGGCGCCATTTCCTATACACCAGAGGTTACAATTGATCGAGAAAAATGTATCAACTGTGGTAAGTGTACTGATGTCTGTTTTAGCGGCGCTTTGACTCTAACAGGTCAGGAAATGACAGTTAGTCAATTGATCGTTGAACTAAAAAAGGATGAGGTTCACTACAGAAAATCCAATGGTGGAATCACTTTATCTGGCGGTGAAGTTTTAGCACAACCTAAGATGGCAGCGGCGCTTTTAGCTGCTTGTAAAGAACAAGGGTGGCATACCGCAATTGAGACAACGGGTTATGCCAAGAAAGAAATCTTAGAGACGATTTTACCTTATACGGATCTTGTCTTGCTAGATATCAAACACTTGAACAGTGTAAAGCACCAAAAATATATTGGGAAGCCGAATGATTTGATCTTAAAAGCGGCACAAGTGATTGCTGACTTTCCAAATGTTACTTTAGACGTGAGAATTCCTGTTATTCCTGATTTTAATGATAGTCCAGAGGATATCGCAGCAATTGCTTTAATTGCGAAACAACTTCAAGCGAATAAGGTAAATCTGTTGCCGTATCATCCATATGGATCAAACAAGTATGGACATTTAGATATGACCTATCTGGCAGCAGATATAGACACTCCTTCCACAAACAAAATGACGATTCTACGTGAGTTAGTCGAAGGAATTGGCGTCCCTTGTAAAATTGGTGGATAAGTAGAAGGAGGAGAAGGACATGAAACAGATTATGGATGGCAATCAAGCGGCAGCTTATGTGTCTTATGCATTTTCTGAGGCGGCTAGTCTGTTCCCAATAACTCCTTCCTCTAAAATGAGCGAGTTGACCGAAAGTTGGTCTAGTAAAGGTAAGCAAAATATATTCGGTGAAAGCCCGGAAATTCTTGTGATGAACTCAGAGGCGAATGTTGCTGGTTCGATGCATGGGTTACTGAAATCAGGCATTTTAGCAACAACTTATACATCGTCACAGGGGTTATTACTGATGATTCCGGCAATGTATAAGCTGGCGGGCGAGTTATTGCCTGGAGTCTTTCATGTTGCTGCTCGCTCAATAGCATCCAGTGCGCTGAATATTTACGGAGATCACAGTGATGTAATGGCAGTTCGACAGACTGGAGTAGTAATGATCTCAGCCAGCAGTGTACAAGAAACAGCGTTATTTGCCGCTGTTTCTCATGTTGTTGCGATAAAATGCCGTTTACCAGTGGTTCATTTCTTTGATGGATTTGATACTAGTCATGAATTGAGAAAGATCCAATTGCCAGAGTATTCAGAGCTAGCGAACTATGTTGACCAGGGGCAATTGGATTCATTCAAAAAAGGACTGTCAAATTTTTCTCCTAAAATGAGTGGCACGACTCAGGGAGAGGAACTCTATTTTCAGCAAAGGGAAGCCGCAAACCTTTTCTATGTTGCGGCGGAAGGAATAGTTGAAGAAACGATTCAACAATTAAATCCATTATTTGGAACAACTGCTTCATCGGTTGATTACTATGGCAGTCCTAATGCGACTTCAGTGATTGTAATGATGGGCTCGATTAGAGAATCAGCTGAGAGAGCCGTCGACTATTATTCGGGATTAGGCGAACAAGTGGGTGTAATCATAGTCCATTTGTATCGTCCATTTCCAAAACAAAAGTTTTTAGAAGTGATTCCGCAAACTGTTCAAAGGATTGCTGTTTTAGATAGGACGAAAGAACCGGGAGCGACAGGCGAACCGTTGTTTTTAGACATTCAACAAATCATTTCTGAGTCAAATCGCCCAATTAAAGTGATTGGTGGACGTTATGGAATCGGTGGTAAACAGACTTCAATGGGTCAATTAGCAGCTGTTTTCAATGAACTGAAAAATCATGATCCGAAAGCAGAGTTCACGATAGGAATCAATGATGACGTCACTAAGCTTTCTTTACCGCAGTTCACACCAGAAAATGTGGATGATTCATCTATAGGAATTGAAATTCTAGGGGTTGGTTCAGATGGAGCGATGTCAGCGGAAAAAGATTTTCTTCATTTAATTGGTGAAGAGACAACGATGGACGTTAAGGGCGATTTTCATTTTCCAGCTACTAAATCACGTGGGCGAACCACTGCACGCTTATTATTCAGTGATAAGAAGATGAAAGGGATGGATGAAGAGCAGCGAGTAGATTATCTCGTCTGTAATGATTTGACCTATCTCAAACAAGCTCAGAGTTTAGAACGATTGAAAACTAGTGGGAAATTGATTTTGAATACGACTTTCAGTGAGCAGCATCTTTCTAAACATTTATCTGATGTAACTAAGTATATGTTAGCTGAAAAAAGAGTCTCGCTTTATATTTTTGATGCGAACCAGATAGCGCGCAAATTTCAGTTGGGACCCAAAATAAGTCCTTTAATGATGGCAAATCTACTTGTATTAACAAGTTTTTTACCAAATGATAACGGGATCGAAAAGTATAAAAGATTTTTATTGAGACACGACTATATGGAAAACCAAGACTATCGTCAGGCTGTTTTTGATTCGATTGACCTGAGTATATCAATGATGAGAAAGTACTCAATCGATGGGGACTGGGGAAAGCTAGAAGTGGATGATTTCAATGGACCAGTTCCAGATTTTCAGCATTCGATTGTATCGCCAATTCAGAAACAATTAGGAAATACTATTTCTACTTGTGATTTGCTGAAAAATGGAATGGTCGATGGTTCGATCCCATTGGGATATAGCACTTCGATGGTCACTCCGCCTACTGAAACACTTCCTTGTTGGGAACTAGAAAATTGCCGACAATGTAATATTTGTTCGTTGGTTTGTCCACATGGAGCGATCAGACCGTTTGTTAATGGAACTGAGAAAGATAAGGGTGACTATAAAGGAAAGCAAAATCTTGATTACAGAGTTTTGGTTGACCCAGAGAAGTGTACAGGGTGCCAGCTATGTGTCGAAGCATGCCCTGCGCGATCAAAAAATGCTCTTAGCATGAAGGAAGCAACTGCCAAATTGTTTAAAGAAAAAAAAGAACAGTGGCAAAAAGCTGTGGTGATTAATGATAACCAAGTGATTAAGCAAAATCTTGGTGTACGAGAAAGCCAGTTTGTAGAACCATTACTTAAGTATTCAGGTGCTTGTGCTGGTTGTGGTGAGACACCTTATGTCAAGTTGTTAACACAGTTATTCGGTGAAAGGTTAAGTATTACTAACGCGACAGGGTGTTCTTCCATTTGGTCCGCCAGTTCACCATTTTCAGCTTTCTATCAAAATAAGAATGGAATGGGTCCTGTTTGGTCAAGCTCGCTATTTGAAAATAATAGTGCTTTTGGATTAGGGATAGAACAGGGATTCATGATTCGACAGAAACAAGTTTATGATTTGTTAAGGAAAGTTATATCAGAAGGCAACTATCCACTAACGATTCGCAAAACTGCGGAAGATTTACTTAAGTTAGAAGGAAAGAATCTATCTGCAATTCAACAATTTATAGAATTGACTGAGTCTTCGAAGGATGTATTGCTGCAAAAAATAGTTGCCCTTAAAGGTTATTTGGTCAAACGAACACACTGGCTAATTGGTGGAGACGGGTGGGCTTATGATATAGATTTTGGCGGTTTGGATCATCTGATTGCTAGTGGACAGGATTGCAATATTCTCATACTAGACAATGAAGGTTATGCGAATACTGGAGGGCAGTTATCTAAAGGGACACCATTAGGAGCGAAAGTAAAATTTGCGTCGAATGGAAATAAGCAAAATAGGAAAGATTTTGGTCTTTACGCGATGCAGTATGGCGAAGTATTTGTTGCCCAAGTATCTTTGTTTGCACATCCTTCTCATACCTTAAAGGTTTTAAAATCTGCAGAAGAGTATTCTGGTCCCTCAATAGTTATTGCGTATAGCCCTTGTGTCATGAACAAAAGTAGTCTTTCTGCTGTTGAAAGTAGTAAAGAAGCAGTTTCAAGCGGATTTTGGCCGCTATATACCTATTCTGACAGGAATCTGAATCTTTATAGTAAAGAGCCAACTTTTGAATCGTTTTCTTCTTTTTTACAAAAGCAATCAAGATATAACTCTCTTGATTTTTCTAACGAAAAAGCAAAAAGACATTATGCAACAGTGAAGCAGCGTTATTTCAACTATTTATTGATAAAAGAATTAGGAGAGTCAGTGTTTGGAAAGGAGGAGAAAAATTGAGAAGAGAATCTTTAGGAATGGTCGAAGTTTATGGACTTGTTGTTGCAATTGAAATTGCGGATGCAATGGTAAAAGCAGCAAATGTTCGTTTGGGTGAAATGACTAGAACGAAGGGAAATGGCTGGATGACTGTTAAAGTCTATGGCGACGTAGGAGCAGTTAATGCAGCGGTTGATTGTGGCAAACAATTGGCCATTCAGAAAAATAGTCTTGTTGCTAGTAAGGTTATCCCTAGACCAATCGATGATATTTTTCTTGAAGAACGAAAGAAGGAGTTAGATGAAACACCTACTCCAGTTGTAACTGAGCCAACAACAGTTGAAGAAAAGGCTCCTGAACCCGAAAAGAAAATCGATAAGGAACCAGAAGTAAAGAAAGAGCCTGAAAATAATAAGCAGAAATCATCAAATCAAAAGAAATCTAAAAAGAAATCAAAGTAGCGCTGAGGAGGAAAAATAATGAATGATGCATTAGGAATGGTTGAGACAAAAGGATTTATTGGAGCGGTTGAGGCAGCAGATGCAATGGTAAAATCTGCCAATGTTCAACTTGTTGGTTATCAGCAAATTGGATCAGGGTTGGTTACAGTTCTAGTCAGAGGTGATGTTGGTGCTGTTAAATCAGCGACAGACGCTGGCTCAGCAGCAGCTGCTAATGTAGGTGAAGTCGTATCAGTACATGTGATCCCACGACCACATACAGATGTTGAGACTATTTTACCAAAACTGTAAAAGTATTGAGGGCATTTCTTGTCCTCAATAATGAATAGAAATTTTCTGTTTATTATTAAGGACAAGAAAGAGGGGAAATTTATGACACAGCTATTACTTCCAGCAAACGAACTACTAACTTCAGTGAATAACATGGTAAACCAACCTTGCGCAAAGTTAGCTAAGGACGAAAAAATAAAGGTTGGAATTGATTTAGGCACTTCTTCAATTGTCTTAGTCATATTAAATGAAAAGAACTTTCCAATCCTATGCCTTACTGAGGAAGCTCATGTGATTCAGGATGGGTTAATTGTTAATTTTTCTGAAACCGTTCAAATTGTTAGACGCTTAAAAAACCAGGCCGAAGCTTGGATAAATCGTCCGATCTTATCAGCTGCTGGCGCTATCCCTCCTCAAACACTAGGAAAGAATAAATCAGCAGTTGGACATGTAATTGAAGCTGCGGAAATGGAAAGCACAAGCATCTTAGATGAGCCAGAAGCAGCAGCTGCGGTTTTGAGCGTAAAAGATGGGGCAGTTATCGATATTGGTGGAGGAACAACGGGCATTAGTATTTTTGAAGAAGGAAATCATGTTTACTCAGCTGATGAACCCACCGGTGGTCATCATATGAGTTTAGTTCTGGCTGGTAGTTACCAAATCGACTTAGCTGAGGGTGAGACAATTAAGCGTGATTCTTCGCACTATGAACAAAATTTTCAAATTTTGCGTCCCGTTGTAGAAAAGATGGCGACCATTACTGATAGATTCTTAAAGGATTATGGAAAGCCAGTCGATCAGCTTTACTTAGTTGGTGGGGCTACTATGCTGCCGCATTTTGAAGAGGTATTTGAAAGAATAACTTCTATACCTACTGAAAAACCTCTTTATCCACGTTATGTAACACCTATAGGGATTGCGATGTTAAGTGAACTATTTTAGAAAGAAGATGATTGAGTGTATATAGGAAAGGTAATTGGAAATGTTGTTTCTACCCAAAAAGAAGCAGCTCTTACGGGATATAAATTGATGATTGTTGAGTTGATCCAACGTAGTACTATGGAAAGAATTGAAGAGATTGTTGCTGTAGATTTAGTTGGAGCTGGTAAAGGTGAGTTTGTGTTGGTCGTTAAAGGAAGCTCTGCTCGTGTATCAACCAATACTCCAGATGCACCAATTGATGCCACAATTGTCGGCATCATTGATACTTTTGATGAGTAAGGAGGATTCAGTGATGAATTATTTAACATCCGAATCAGTTACACAAGGACATCCTGATAAATTATGCGATCAGATTTCAGATGCAATTTTAGATGAGTACTTAAAAGGAGATCCTGAATCACATGTTGCAGTCGAGTGTATGGTTTCAAAGAACTTATTAGTTATTGCAGGAGAGGTAACCAGTTTATCAATCGTGGATATCGAAGAGACTGCAAGAAAGGTTATGTTAGATGTTGGCTATACCAGCAATGATATTGGTATTGATGGAAGTAATTGTATTGTTTTAACCAATCTGCATCAACAGTCACCCGACATTAATCAAGGAGTCAGCCAGAGCTCGGGAATCATTGGTGCTGGGGATCAAGGTACGGTTTATGGATATGCAACGAATGAAACTTCAGACTTAATGCCCTTATCGATCTATTTGGCTCATTCACTAACAAGACAGCTTGATTTAATGAGGCATATGGGGCGGCTGCCTTTTTTACTACCTGATGGAAAGGCCCAAGTAACCATTTTGTATGACGACCACCAACTACCCCTGTATATTTCCGATGTAGTGATCTCTGCTCAACACACAGAAGAAGTTACTATTCAAGAACTTAGGAAGCAATTGAAGGAAAAGGTGATAGAACCGATTCTTCCAACCCGGTTGTTGCGAGAAGAAACACGGTATTTAATTAATCCAACTGGAAGATTTGTAGTTGGCGGGCCATTTGGTGACACAGGATTGACTGGACGAAAGATTGTTGTTGATACCTATGGCGGGGTGATACCACATGGCGGAGGTGCTTTTTCAGGCAAAGACGGAACGAAAGTCGATCGGTCTGGAGCGTATATGGCTCGTTATGTTGCCAAGAATATTGTATCAGCGGGCATAGCGAAGCGATGTCAAGTCGCACTATCTTATGCAATTGGTTATGAGGAGCCTGTCGCAATTGATATTGAGACGTTTGGAACGAGTTCTATTTCTGAAGATTTATTAAAGTTAGCAGTTCTACAATTATTTGATCTTTCCCCGAAAGGGATCATAACCGAATTAAGGTTAAGAACACCGATATTCAAATCAACCTCAGTTTATGGTCACTTTAGAAATTCAAATGAGTTCGAATGGGAAAAGGATAATAAAAGTGAGCAATTAAAGTTAATCTTGAATAAAAGATAATACCATTTGGGAGGAGTTTTTCCTCCCTTTTTTTGCTTTTAATAATACCTCCTCAGCAGCTTAATTTTGCCTGTCTTTTTTTAAAAAGGTTTAAGCACAAAAATGTCAAACTTAGTTTTGAAAAAGTTAGTACTATGAAAGATAGACTGTAACCGCTATACACTTTATTATTAAAGTGTAGAAAGCGCTTATACAACTAAATATAAAATTTCAAGGAGGAGACATTAATGGAAGGTAATGCATCCGTGTCAAATCAAAGGGTTGATTGGAAAACAAAAGTCCAAAAATTCGGGGGAATGCTAAGTTCAATGATTATGCCTAATATTGGGGCATTTATCGCTTGGGGCCTTATTACAGCTCTATTCATTCCTACTGGGTGGTTTCCAAATGCTGTTTTAGGTCAGTTGGTTGATCCAACAATCAAATACTTGTTGCCATTATTAATTGCTTATACTGCTGGTGCAAATGTTTATGATCGTCGTGGAGGAGTTATTGGAGCAGTTGCAACAATGGGAATTATTATTGGCTCTGATATGCCGATGCTGATGGGTGCGATGGTCATGGGACCTGTCGCCGCAGTAATCATTCGTAAAGTAGACAAATTATATGATGGAAAAGTAAAACCTGGATTAGAAATGTTAGTCGACAATTTCTCTATCGGAATTGTTGGTGGAATCCTAATGGTATTAGGATTGATAGCAATTGAGCCAATTTTCAATGTAATCCTAAGTGCATTGTCAGCAGGAGTCAATTGGTTTGTTGATATGAACTTGATTCCGTTAACAAGTATTTTCGTAGCTCCGGCTCAAGTATTATTCTTGAATAATGCAATCAACCACGGAATTATGTCTCCATTGGGTATTGAACAAGTAGTTGAAGCTGGGAAATCAATTTTATTCTTAGTTGAAGGAAATAGTGGTCCACTAGTAGGAGTTATGTTAGCATTCTGTTTCTTTGGAAAAGGAGTTGCAAAGAAAACGGCGCCTGCATCAACAATTATCGTTATGTTCGGTGGTATTGCTGAAGTTTACTTCCCATATATTTTGATGAAACCAATTCTGGTTTTAGCACCAATTTTCGGAAGTATGACTTCATTAACAATTTTCCAATTCTTTGGTGGCGGAACTGTTGCTGTACCATCTCCAGGTAGTATCATAGCCTTCTTATTGATGACGCCGAAGGGTAGTTTTATTGTAAATATACTTGGTTACTTTGCAGGAATGGGTGTCTCCTTCCTGATTGCCGGGTTCCTATTGAAGCGAGATAAGACGATGGTGGATGATGCAGAGGAGCTGATCGAGACAGAAGTTGGTCCAATCAATGATGGGGCTGCTCTAGATCACGTATCTGCAAGCTTAGCAAACGGTTCAAAAGCGGTAGGGGAAATTGATCCAAGTAAAATTCATAAAATCGTTGTTGCTTGTGATGCAGGAATGGGTTCCAGTGCGATGGGAGCCTCCATGCTGAAAACGAAAGTCAACAAAGCCATGCTCGATATGGAAGTCATCAATAAATCTATTAATAATATTCCAGATGATGCTGATTTAGTGATTACACATAAAGATTTATTGGATCGCGCAATGGAGAATAATAAAGATAAACCCAATATTCAATATTTAACATTAACCGCATTTATGGATGCAGCTGAATATGATGCAATCATCAAGAAATTAAAAGATGAATAGTAGGTGACAATAATGATCATTACTTCTCGGACAAAAGGGATTTTATTACTGCTGATGGAAAAACTGAATAGTTATGTTTCTGTGCAGGAATTAGCAGAACAATTGAATGTAACGGATCGAACAATCTATCGACAATTGGAGGAAGTGTATTCAATTATCGAAAAACAAGGTCTAGTTATTGAAAACATTTCTGGTCAAGGGATGAAACTGTCTGGTACGAAAGAGCAATTAAAAGAATTAGAAGCCTTGTTCGAGAAGAGTGATCGAGAATTTGAGTTGACTACAGAAGATCGAATCAATGCGATTCAGTTTTATTTACTTCACGAACAGGATTATGTTAAGGCTCAATATTTTTCAGAACTCTTAAATGTATCTATTCAATCAATTCGAAATGATTTCCAGCAAATTAGAAAAGACTTGGCTTTTTATGATTTAGATCTAACGACAAAAAAAGGAGATGGTTTTCTAATAACCGGTTCAGAAACAAAGAAAAGGGTTCTGTTATCAAACATTTTCAGAGATCATATTTCTTTTGTGGATTTAGTCCGTTGGATCGATGAAGAGAAAAGTACATCTATCTACTTCAAAATGTTGAGTGATCTAGGTTACTTCTCGATTGTTGAGAAAACATTCCGTATTTTAGAAAAACTATTTCAAGAATATAAGCTTCATGTTCCAGATACGATGTTTCAAGACTATGTGTTTTTAGTTTCAATCATGATTAGACGTTTAGATTGGAATACAACCAACAATTACTATCTTGATAATATCGTAAAAAGAAAAGATACCGCTGTCGATCTATACAATGAACTTAAGAGTTTAATTGAAAAAGAGTTCGATATTCAACTGAATGAAAATGAAGAAGTGTACTTAGAATGGTTAGTTTCAATCAATAATAATTTTCAAAGTACTGAGCTCTCCGAAGAAGTTCCAGAAATTGATTTAGTTAACAAAGTTCACGATTTTATCGTATTTGTTGAAACAACAATGGGGTGCCGCTTGCGTACAGATGCTCACTTACAAAAAGCTTTATTTGAACACTTGGATAGAACATTGGCGAGAATCAGAAGTGGTATCACGATAAAAAATCCGATGATTAAAGAGATTCGTAAAAGTTACGAGAAGTTATTTTCAACTATAAAAGTTGCTGCTGAGTATGTCTTTGAAAATGATCGTTTCCCAGAAGATGAAATTGGTTTTTTGGTTCTACATTTTGCTGTTGCTTTGGATAAAGTATTGGATAAATCCATCACTGCTCTAGTTGTTTGTTCTAGTGGGATGGGGTCATCAAAAATGCTGGCCAATCGTTTGATAAGGGAAATTCCCGAAATAGAGATTAAAAAAATTGTGAGTTTCTTAAAACTAACAAAAGAAGATCTTGAAGAGTACGATATCATTTTCTCTACCGTTTCATTACCTTTGGAACCTCAAGACTATGTGATGGTATCACCATTGCTGAATAAAAAGGAACTTCGAGAAGTAAAGAAGATTCTTGAAACCATTCGATTCAGCAAACTGCATAGAAAAGAATTACTGGTACCACGGAAGCCATTGAATGTATATGAACTTCCCGAGGTTCTGGATGAGTTGAGCTTAGTCGCAAAATATAGTAGTGATGTCTTAAAAAATTTCCATACAGCAAAAATAAATCCTGAAGCCAACAATTTACCGATTCTTCAGACTTTAGGTAATTATTTAGTTGAAAAGGGCCATACAGATGATCCCTATCTATTAGTGAATTACGCAGAGCAAGCAAAGTTGGAATCCTATTTTGGGATACCAAATACACGTTTAGGCTACATCCATTGTCAAACAAACAAAGTGGAAGCACCTTTGTTTTTAGTTTTCGATTTAGAAAAGAATCTTGTTTTCTCCTCTATGGAAAAAGAGCTGATGGAAGTAACCAGCGTTATACTAGTCGTTTCACCTAAAAAAGATGAGGATATTGTTGCTGATTTACTGAGTATGATCACAATGCTGATTATTGAGACGCCAGAATCAATTCAGATGTTTGAACAAACAGAAGAAAAAGAATTACGAGAATTATTAGGTGAACGAATCAAAAATTACGTTACTGAAAAAATATTGTAGAGGTGAAAGAAGATGAAACAAGTTTTTCCATTAGAAAATATCAAGTTAAATGTCTCCTTAAGTGATAAGGAGGAAGCGATTCGAGCTGCAGGTAAGGTGCTTTTAGACAATAATTATGTTGAGCCTGAATACATTAATAGCATGCTACAACGAGAGGAAGTAGTGTCAACATATATTGGGAGTCATGTTGCAATCCCTCACGGAGTAGATGGGTCTCAACAATACATCAAACATTCTGGCATCTCATTTATTCAAGTTCCCCAAGGCGTTTCCTTCGGACCAGATAAGGAAGCAAAATTACTAATTGGGATTGCAGGAAAAAATGATGAACATTTAGAAATACTTTCAAAAATTGCTGGATTATTAGGCGAAGAAGAAAACATTGATAAATTAGTAAACGCACAATCTGAAAAAGAAATTTCAGAACTATTTGAAGGAGTGATCTAGCGTGAAAGCATTACATTTCGGAGCAGGTAATATTGGACGAGGATTCATCGGAGATCTTTTACACAAGAGCGGTTACAGCATTACTTTTGTTGAAGTGACTGATAAAGTTGTTCGTCAACTGAATCAAGATAAATACTACGAGTTATTCATTCTTAATGAAGACAATCGTCGTGTGGTCATTAACGATATCAAAGCGGTCAGCTCATTAACGGAGGAACAAAAAGTTATTGAAGCAATTTGTGAAGCAGACTTAATTACGACATCCGTCTGGGCGGATAATCTGCCAAAAATTGCGCCTGTATTAGCGAAAGGATTGCATGTTCGTCATAACAGGGGACTTTCACCGGTGAATGTTATTGCATGTGAGAATGCTTTGTTCGCAACAAATATTCTGAAAGACCTACTTTTAAAAGAGTTAAATGAAGATGTATTAACTGAGATCGCAAAATTTGCGAATACCTCAGTGGACCGACTTGCTCTAGGAAAAGTAGTTGGCGGGAAAAGTTGTGTTGAGATTGACTCTGCATTCGAGTTAGTCATTGAGGCAAAACCCTTGTTGAGAAAAGAACCAATTAAGGGAGCGACTTATGCAGAAGAATTACAACCACACTTAGAAAGAAAACTATACATCGTCAATTGTGGGCACGCTGCGTTAGCTTATCTAGGCTTCGTGAAGGGTTATCCAACAGTTCAAGATGCGATTAAAGATGAGGAAGTAAGAAGTGTTGCTACTGAAGCGATGCGCGAATCAGCTAAGTTGTTAGAAAAGAAATATGGTTTTTCTGAAGAAGAATTAGAGAAGAAAATCCAAGAATCATTGGTTCGTTTCTCAGCTACATTCGTTATGGATGATGTTTTAAGAGTGGGACGTTCACCGTTAAGAAAGCTTGATCCAACAGACAGATTGGTTGCACCGGCTGTTCAGTTAGAGGAATTAGGACTACCTAATACAGCATTAGCTAAATGTATTGCAGCATTATTGAAATTCAAGAATCCAGCGGATGAACAAGCTGCTGAACTTGAAGCTAAGATCTCAGCAAATGGAGTAGAAAAAGCACTAGAGAAGTTCGGTAAAATTGATCCGGGTTCAAAATTGTTCCAAACAATTATTAAAGAATATAAAAGGTAGGGGTAGAAAATGAAATTACAATTAGCGATCGACGAATTAAACTTAGAACAAGCACTGGTACAACTGGAAGAGTTAGCGGAATATGTGGACATCGTAGAAGTAGGAACACCTTTTGTGATCGATGCAGGACGTGAGGCAGTTCGCCAAATCAAAGCGAAATTCCCTCAGTTAGACGTTTTATGTGATGCGAAAATCATGGATGCTGGGGCATACGAATCAGAGCTTGCATTTGATGCTGGAGCTGAGTATGTGACGGTTCTTGGTGTAACAGACGACTTGACCATCAAAGGATGTGTAGAAGAAGCGAAAAAGCAAAATCGTCAAATCATGGTAGATATGATCTGTGTAGATGACCTTGCGACACGTGTACCAGTCGTAGAAAGTTTAGGTGTTGATGTGATTGCTGTCCATACTGGAGCGGATCAACAAGCAGCTGGGCGTACACCTTTGGAAGATCTGACTGAAATGAAAAAACACGTGAAGAATGTAAAAGTAGCAGTAGCTGGTGGAATTAGCAGTAAAACGATTGGGGAATATAAAGCATTAAATCCAGATATTGTGATCGTAGGTAGCGGAATTCTAAATGCGGATGATCCTGTAAAAGAAGCACGGTTGATTGCTGAAGCAATTAAATAGGGGGAAGCATAATGATGAATGTGAAAAAAAACACAGAGTTGATTTTGAAAGAATTATCGATCAATTTAGGTAAAGTGGATGGCGATCAGTTAAACGAGTTTGTTGAACTGATTCCAAAGGCAAAAAAAGTGTTTGTAGCCGGTGCCGGTCGTTCTGGTCTAGCCATTCGAGCTTTCTCTAATCGGATGATGCATTTAGGGTTTGATGTGAGTGTCGTTGGAGATATTACAACGACGAGTGCACATGAAGGTGATTTGCTAATCATTGGCTCTGGTTCAGGTGAAACGCAAAGTTTGGTTGCAATGGCAGAAAAGGCTAAGAAAAATGGCGTTAAAATTGCTTTAAATACAATTAATCCAGACTCAACAATTGGTCAAATGGCAGACGTTAAATTTGTTCTTCCAGGTGCTTCGCCAAAAGTAGAAGATGAAGACTTAGTTGGAAAGTCTGTTCAACCAATGGGATCGTCTTACGAGCAATTAAGTTTCTTGATTTACGATGCGATGATTATGGCTCTGATGGAATTAGTTGATGAAACAACTGATACGATGTTCCCAAGACACGCCAACTTAGAATAATAGGGGAGCTGCTGAAAAAGCAGTTTTTCTTACAAAAATATTTAGGTAAAACTAACTAAAATAGGAGGCAACAACATGACAGAACACGTTTTTTATGTACCATCAACGAATATTATGGGCAGAGGATGTATCAACAATATTGGTGAGCATATTCAAAATCTAGGATTTAAGAAAGCTCTACTTGTTACTGATAAGTTTTTAAGTGGTAGTGATATTTTACCTAAGGTCACAAAACCATTGGATAAAATCGGTGTTGATTACATCGTCTTTGATAACGTAAAGGCCAATCCGACTGTAGCAAGTGTTGATGAAGGACTAGCTTTATTGAAAGAAAACAATTGTGATTTCATTATTTCACTTGGTGGAGGATCACCGCAGGATGCTGCAAGTGGGATTGCTATTTTAGCTACTAATGGAGGCAAGATGCAAGATTACGAAGGTATGCATAAAACAACTGAAAAAGCCTTGCCCGTTGTCGCAATTAATACTACAGCTGGAACTTCTGCTGAAATTACGATCAACTACGTGATTACAGACGAAGCTCGCGGTGTAAAAATGATTATGATCGATAAAAATAGTTTGGCAACTATGTCGGTCAATGATCCAGAGTTGATGGTGGATAAACCTGCGGATTTAACTGCTGCAACAGGTATTGATGCGTTAACTCATTCAATCGAAGCTTTAGTAACTCCTGGTGCATATCAAGTTACAGATGTGATGGCAGAGGCTGCTGTTAAATTGATTTTTGAAAATCTTTCAACTGCCGTAAAAGATGGTCATAATCTGGATGCGCGCGAGAACATGGTCTATGCTATTTTCCTAGCGGGAATGGCCTTCAACAATGCTGGGCTAGGTTATGTTCATGCGATGGCTCACCAATTAGGCGGCTTGTATGATCTTCCTCACGGCGTTTGTAACGCGATGTTATTACCAATTGTTGAGCGTGAAAATGCCAAGGTGGTACCAGAGCGCTTCCGTCGAATTGCAGAAGTAATTGGTATGACTATCGAAGGTAAATCAGATCAAGAGTGTGCAGATTACGTAATCGACCAAATCAAAGCATTATCTAAGGAAGTCGGAATTCCAGAAAAACTATCTGAGCTAGGTGTGAATGAAGTTGATTTGGATAAATTAGCGGAAAATTCTTTACTAGATGCTTGTGCTGGGGCAAATCCATATTTACCAACAAAAGAAGAAACGATCGAAATGTTCAAAGAGATATTATAAAAAGAGATTAAAACAACCCCGAAGCTTGAAGATAAAGCTTCGGGGTTTCCTAATTTGAGCTAAACAAAAAATCAATATTTGTTCCAATTATTTCAGTGATTACTTTATAGTAATTAAGAGGTGAAAAGACTAGATAACAGTAACTTTATCTTTATATATTTCTATTGTTTCTGAAGGTATATTATCATTGGTTATCAATAATTCAAGATTCTCCAAGGATGTAAAAGTTGAAACAGAATTGCTTTCAAATTTATTGCTTTCAATTAAAGCGATAGGACGTGTAGAATTATCAATAATGCGTTTTTTTAGATCAACTTCATTGAGATTTGAATCTGACAAACCTTGTTTTAGGGATAGACCATGTGCGGAAAAGAAAAATTTGTCGAAGTTTATTTTCTTTAGAATATCGATACCCAGAATACCCTCTATAACAGAAAATCTATTTATTACTCCACCAAAAATTATCACAGTCAAATTATGTTTTTCCTGAAGTAGTGTGGCAATACTTATACTATTCGTCAATACAGTGATCCAAAGAGAGGACTCTTTGATCAGTTTTGCTAACTCAAAACATACAGCACTAGAATCTAAAATAATGCATTCACCTACACTAATATAGTCCAAAGCCTTTGTAGCTATTTCTTTTCTAAGGACTAGATTTTTTTGATCATTGTTATCTCGGTCAATAGCAAGGTGAGTGACAGTTTTTTCTTTTAAAAGGACTGCGCCTCCATGTGTCCTATTTATCAAATTTCGAGCATCTAAATTCTTCAGATCGGCGCGAATCGTGACTTTTGATACGTTAAAGATTTTGGTTAACTCATTAACTGAAATGACTTCGTTATCGTTAATTATTTCAATAATCTTCTCTCTACGCTCATTAGAATACATATTATCCTCCAAGAGTAAGACATGTAATAAAACCTTAAATTTCCTTTGCTATTTTAATAATAGCTAGAGACTTACTAGTGAACAACAAATGACGTAGATATTGAAAATCAATCATATTAATATGGAGGTTTGATTGTTTTCAATCATTGATACATCTATACAATAATCGGAATAGTAATATGAAAAAAGAGGCAACCAATTAAACTATGAAGTGATATTGAGGAACCTACGATAGGAGATTGAAGAAGACAGGTAATATTAGAGCAGCAACATTTTTGTTAATAATTTATGTTTGACATGGACTGTACTCCATACGATAGCATCTAGTCAAGAAAGGAGTATATGCTTAATGTCACATTCTAACATTGGGGAAGTTTCAAAAATTACGAATCTATCAATCGATACCTTGCGCTATTATGAAAAAGAAGAACTAGTGAAGATTGAAAGAGGAACGAACAAGATTAGAAAGTATTCAAATTCTGATATCGAGTCAATAAAATTCATTAAGTGCTTAAAGTCTATGGGGATGGAAATCAAAGAAATCAAGAAGTACATTGATTTAGAACAGCAAGGTGAGGGCACGCTTGAACAAAGGATTAAGATATTGGAAAAACAAGTTCGGACAACAAAACAAAGAGTTAATAATTTACAGAAGTATATTAGCACTTTAAAAACTTCATAATAAAAGAGATCTTGAAACTATATTTAGCTTCAAGATCTCTTTTTTAAGGTTTTTGATTGCTAGATGAGTTGTCCGAATAATTAAATAAACCATCACTCAATTCAAAGGTGAACGATTCTCTATTGATATGACCAACAGTTTTATCACTATCATATAAATCTAAAAGGAAAAGCGCCATTTGATCACTAGAATGATAAGTACCAAAAGCTTTGTCATAGTCGTATGAATCCAAGTCATTTGCGACTTTACCGAATTCAGTTTTAGTGGCGGCAGGAGCTAAAACTTTCGCACGCATTTTCGCACCTTTATCAATTAACTCACGATCTAGACCTTCAGTAAAGGAACTAACATAGAACTTAGTTCCGCAATAAGTTATTGCCGTAGGGACAATCGTATATCCACCAGCGGAAGATACATTGATCACTTGTGTATTTTCGATATTCTGATATTTTTGGACGAACAACATAGATAGAATAGTCAGTGCTTCAATATTTAGACGCAACATTTTGACCGTTTTTGCAATATCCTGATCAGCAAAATCACTATAATAACCAAAACCAGCATTGTTAATCCAAGTATCAATCTCATAATCTGCTAGTTCATCAAATAGTTGGTACAAATTTTCTTCAACAGTAAGATCAACAACCTTGATGACTATGTCTAATTCAGGATTAACATCTAGAATCTCTTTTTTAAGCTTTACTAAGTTTTCTTTTCTCCTAGCTACCAGAATAAGATTTCTTCCTCTTTTTCCAAATGCTTTTGCTGTAGAATAGCCGATTCCTGAGCTTGCTCCTGTAATAACGATGTATTTTTGATTGGGCATAATGAACCTCCTAAAATAGTTGATAAATTCTATCCTAGTATATGGAGTATAGTCTATGTCAACAAAAATCCTCTTTTTTTTATCAGTTAGAAAAAGATATTTAAATACTGAATAAATATACGTATAATAAATCAAATTATCAAAAATAAGAAAAGAAAAAAGAGACTCAAAATATGAGTCTCCGAGATTATGCTGATCTCAAACTATCATCATCATTATTGTTTTTATGCTGTTCTTCTAGTTTATGATGATAAATATCTATCTTAGTATAAAGGTACTTGATATGTTCTGCCACTTCTTTTTGTTTCATGAATAAAATATCAGCCTGCTGATAAAGAAGCTCTAATCTTTTATCAATGGTTCTATCACCTTCATATCTCAATTGAGCATAATATTTTATATCCTTCAATCTCATTCCTGTCATTTTTAACTTCTTAATAAAGTCAATCCAACCAATATCACAATCTTCATAAACCCTGCGATTATTCTCATCTCTATCAGGGATAATTAATCCCTCTTTTTCATAATAACGAATTGTATCGATTGATAATTCCGTTATTTTTGAAAACTCACCAATGCCATATTCCATATTAGAAATTCCCCCTTGACATGGAGCACACTCCAGCATTTATCATATATTAACATAACGTGAGAGGAGGTTCAAGCATGGATCAAGAAAAGTATGATTTGGGGTTCGAAACACTCAATAAGTTGAATCAAGGAACAAGTGAAAAAGTTAAAAAGGGTCTAGAATCGATAGCTCCAGATGTCTCCGATTATATAATAAATTTTGCGTTTGGTGAAATTTATAATCGACCATACCTAGACCTAAAGCAAAGACAAGTAGTTACATTAACCGCGCTGTTGACACAAGGAGATACAAGCCATCAGCTTTACACTCATATTAAGGGGGCAAAAAATTTTGGATGGACTGAGAATGAAATAATCGAAATGTTTATTCAGACCTTACCTTATGTGGGCTTTCCAAGAGTATTAAATGCAATTGAGACAGCGAAGAAAGCGTTCAAGGATAGCAAATGATATTTATTAGAAACAATAGAATAAATCCGATTAAAATAACGAAAATATAAGTTATACCCAATTATTTAATTAAAGAAGGCTAAAAATGAATATTAACACGAAAGTTATACATGGATATCCTATGATTGATGATAAAACTGGAGCTTCATCCATTCCAAAAGTTCAAGCGTCAACCTTTCATCAGTCTGATCTGTTCAGTGAACAAAAATATACTTATTCAAGGTTCGGCAATCCTACGGTTGAAGCATTGGAGAAAGCTGTTGCAGTTCTTGAGATGGAAAATACGGGGTAGCTTTTTCATCAGGAGTTGCTGCAATAAGTTCTGTGTTGCTTCTACTGTCAGCAGGGGATCATATTATTCTTTGCCAGAATATCTATGGAGGAACTTACCAGATAGTGATGGATCTTTTGGATAAGTTCAATATTGAATACACATTTGTCGAAGAAAGACCAACATCAAATTGGAGCGATGTGATAAGAGAAAACACAAAAATGATTTATATGGAGACTCCATCAAATCCAACACTGAAAATCACTGATATCAAAGCGGTAGCAATGATCGCTCGAAGAAATGACATTATCACAGTCTGTGATAACACTTTTATGACACCATATTATCAAAATCCCCTGGATCTTGGAGTAGATATTGTTATCCATAGTGGAACTAAGTTTCTTAATGGACACAGTGACGTTGTTGCTGGTTTAACTGTTACGAATGATTTAATTCTTAACCAAAGAATAGTCAATCAACGTACCATACTCGGTGGGATTCTTGGAGTAGAAGATGCTTGGTTGTTGATGAGAGGAATTAAAACTCTTGGTATTCGTATGGAACGATCAGAACAGAATGCACTACTAATGGCTGGATTTTTAAATAGAAACAGTAAAGTTAAGAGAGTTTACCATCCTTCATTAAACAGCCATAGAGGAAGAAAAACTCATCAAAATCAAGCTAGAGGATTTGGAAGTGTTGTGAGCTTTGAATTGGAAAGTGTGGACATGGTTAAGCAAGTACTGACAAAAACTACTATTCCGTTAGTGGGAGTAAGTTTAGGAGGAGTCGAAACAATTCTATCTTACCCATGGTCAATGTCTCACGCTGGACTAGCAGAAGCTGAGAGACTGGATCGGCAAGTTACTCCTGAGCTGATTCGTCTGTCGTGTGGTATTGAAGATATCGCTGATTTGATTATGGATATCGAACAAGCGTTGCTTTAGATAAAACATAATGAAGGAAGGTGATCGTCATTAATACAGTCAATCGTCCTCCACCTTTTGTATTCTGAGTTTTTAGTATTAAAAGAGTGGAGGAAAAATAATGAATTCTATTGATGTAGTAGCAAAAGAAAAAGAACGATATACATTAGTTTATCAAAATAGTGACGAGGAAAATTCAAAATTACTAGGTAGTAACCAAGTTGAGTTTGGGTCACTTAGAGAAATGGAGCTCTTAAAATTAGCGCTAGGTGATACGATTGAGCACATTTATATAAGTCCAAACAATGAAATTGATGGTAATGCATTAGACAGTGCTAAATGGAATTATCGGAACCCACAAGAGATGTATGATATTTCCACAAAAATTCCTATTCCTAACGATTTGATCAGTGAACTTAAGAATACTAATCAACCAATAGAAAAAGACATGGTTCATAAGAAGAATTCAGCGAATGTATTAATTTCAGAGCCAAAAAATCATGGGAATGTGTGGTATTTTAAAGGTTTTTCGGATATTGCCGAACTTAATTCTGATCATCTCTCAGATCACGTTGACGGTATAAAATTATTTGAAGCGTTTCGTCAGGCGACACTGGCATCCTTACATTTGAATGGACTACAGCATAACGGTGTAGTTGCCTTAACCAATTTTAAAATTGATTACATTAACTACGTTGAGCTTGATGAACCGTATATTATTCAGGCTATTCCAGCATGCGAACAAGACGGCGGAGCGATGTACTGTGTATTTAACATCATCCAGGGTGAAAGAGTTGTTACTAAAGGATTTCTTGGCGCTTATACATTCCGGTCGAAAGAGATTTATTTAGAAAAAAGAAGAAAATGATCTTCTTTAGGAGAGAGAAACATGGAAAGAATTAGTAGGTTTAAATTAGCTGCGTTTGATATGGATGGCACAACATTAAATAGTCATCATCAACTCAGTATGAACACAATTGAATCAATCAATAGATTTTCTGAAAAAAATGTAAAGATCGTTTTTGCAACTGGCAGGATGGAAAACGCTGTTGAAAAACATCTTGAGTATATAAAGTCTGATGGATTGGTTATTACACATAACGGCGGACTGATCAAGAACCTGAAAACAGGAGAGATACTATCAAGAAAAACAGTACCGTCAAATATAGTCGAAGAAATATTTTCATTCAGTCAAAAGAAAAATTCGATCCTACATGTTAATAGAGACAATGGCGTGTTTATTCAAAATAACAATGTGTGGAGCACACAATATGCCAAAGAGTTGGGAATTGAAATGTCTATTCTTCCTTCAACTAGTTTACCTATGGAAGAACCAATCTCAATGTTGTTGATTGATGATAAAAACAAGTTGGATGATTATCTTGAAGAAATGACCACTTATTATAAAGACCAGTTCGATTATGTTTTTATTCCATGGATAGAAGGCAAATGGATGTTGCAGTTTCTCGCACCAAATACTTCCAAAGGTCAGGCTGTTATCGAGTTGTCACATTTACTTGGTATAAATCCCGATAAAGAAGTCATTAGTTTTGGTGATAGCTATAACGACTTTGAAATGATCGCCGGTACTTATTTTGGAGTCGCGATGAATAATGCTTGCAAAGAACTTAAAGAGGTCGCGAAATACGTCACAAAGAGTAACGACGAGGATGGCGTTGCTTTTGTTTTAGATGAATTGGTCATGAATGAAGACAGATTTTTATGCGACTTATAAGATAAGGAGATTAGGATATGCCGTTTTTTACTGTAACAACTTCTTTTTCAGTCAATCGAAATGAAAAAGATAGAGTTGCTTCAACGATCACCGAATTAACAGTCAACAATTTGAAAGTTGCCCCCGATAAAGTTCAAGTGTTCATTCAAACAGAGAGAAAAGAAAATTTTTCTAGAGCGGGGGCCTTACTGAATAATATAGATTTTAGTATAGCTAGTCGAAGAACAAATGGTTTATCAGAAGATAGTTATTTTGAAGGAATTCCTAAAAAAGAAGAATTGATCATTATTGAGTTAGATATTTGGCGTAACTTCTCAATAAGCGAAAAATCAAATCTAGGGAATGAAATTACCAATTTCCTAAAAGAGGAATTTCAATTAATAGGTGACAACATCCTGATATTGATCAGAGATATGGAACCAGCTAATTGGATTCAGAATGGAATCTCAGGCATTGATGAAGATTTTTTAGAAAAAAGTAGAAAAGCATAAATTTTATATCCATATGTTGTGGAGCAATATACGGAAAACACGATTAGGAGAATGAATGATGAAATTAATTAAGCAGAAAGCACCTTATTTAGTAGTTACGGAGTTTGAATTTTTACCTCACACAAACCAACAGATTATTGACTTTTGGAATTCTAGCGAAGCGAAAAAAGTACTCAATGATTCTGTTTTATATCAAGCGATTAAGAAAAATACGTTAGTTTTACTTTATAAAATTGAACAGTTTAATGATGCACAAAGATTTTTAGAAAGTCCCGAGTTCAACCGATTTGTTAACGGAATTTCAGAATTTATGGGAAGTGATTTTCATCAGGAAATCGTGGCTTTGGTGAAACAAGTAGCACCAAGAGATAATTTACTGCCGACAAGTTCGTTTATGCAGTTGCGACATATCGAAGTGCCACTATCAGGTATTGAGGATTACTTGGACTGGCGTGAAAAAACGATTTTTGATTTTGTGGGAAGAAATAATAAAGTGAAGTCTTTCGTAGCATTCCATAGTTTACTATCTTCTACTCCTGGAGTCCTTTTTGTTACAGAATTTGAAGGAGATCCCGATGAGTATAGAAATAGTTTCCTGACACCCGAGTATCAAAAGATCATTAAGGAAGCCGGACATGACCATATCAAGGGTGGTCTAAATACGTATGAATACTATAAAGTAGGATAATTATTGGCTTCTTAATCTCAGAAGTTTTGGGATTAAGAAGCTTATTTAGAATGGAGAATGAAGATGACGATCGTTCAGATATATGGGTGGAAAGGAATTACACCTGAAAATAAAAAAGCTTGGATTAGAGAATGTACAACAATAATATCGAAAACTTTTCGAGAGCCATTAGATGAGATAACTGTCTTTGTTAACGAGATTCCTAGTGGAAATTGGGGACAAGCGGGAGCAGTTGGTACAGATAATGATTGGCTGGAAAATTCACGAGTTCAAACAGTTGGGGGAGATGACAATGCCAGTAATTAAAGTCGATTTAATGAGTGAGTGTACGAAAGAACAAAAAGAAAAACTGATTTTTGATCTTACGAAGGGAACACATGATTTGTTAAATATACCACCTGAAAAAATATCGGTAGTCATCAATGAACTAAAGGACGACGGTTGGGGAAGAGGCGGCTATACAAGGAACCATACTGATTTTGCGAATTTGAGTCGCAAACATAGTATGTAAGGTGGAGCATATCATGAAAAAAAGAGTAGTAATAACTAGCGCATTAAGAACGCCAATTGGCTCGATGGGTGGTTCATTAAGTAATATTTCAGTTAGCAATCTTGGAAGTCATGTGATTAAGGGTGTTCTAGAGGAAAGCAAAATTGATTTTGATCTCGTGGATGAAGTATTTATGGGTTGTGTTTTTCAGGCGGGTCAGGGACAAAATGTAGCAAGACAAGCAGCGATGAAAGCTGGGCTACCGTGTAAGACTCCTGCTACCACAGTTAATCTTCTTTGTGGATCGGGATTACAAACAGTTAATATGGCTGCAAAATTCATTTCTTCCGGCGATGCAGATATTATTGTAGCCGGTGGTATGGAAAATATGTCAGCTAGTCCTTATCTTCTTACGAAAGCAAGATATGGTTATCAACTTGGTTCTGGCGAAGTCATTGATTCAATGATTAATGACGGTCTTCAAGATGCATTCAGTGACTATCATATGGGTGTAACTGCTGAAAATATTGCAGAGGAATGGAACTTAACAAGAGAAGAACTCGATCAATTCGCGGCATCTAGTCAATTAAAAGCGTCTCAAGCAATTGAAGAAAATAAGTTCATTGATGAGATTCTTCCGTTTGAAATTAAAACTAAAAAAAGAAGTCACTTGTTTATTGAGGATGAAAGTATAAGAAAAGATACTACGGTAGAAAAGTTAGAGAAGTTACGTCCAGTCTTTATTAAGGATGGGAAAGTCACTGCTGGAAACTCCTCTGGTATAAGTGATGGAGCTGCTGCTGTCCTTTTAATGAGTGAAGAAAAGGCTAGGGAAATGAATATCCCAATTCTTGCTTATTGGGAAGCTGGAGAAGTGGCGGGGGTTGAGCCTTCGATCATGGGCATTGGACCGGTTGCTTCTACGAAGAAAGTTTTGTCAAAGGTAGGATTATCAATAAAAGATATTCAATTAGCAGAACTAAATGAAGCTTTCTCCGCGCAATCTGTCGCTGTAATCAAAGATCTTGAAATAGATGAAAGCATAGTGAATGTAAACGGTGGAGCCATCGCTTTAGGTCACCCGCTAGGTGCATCAGGTTGTCGAATACTTGTTTCACTTATTCATGAAATGGTCAGAAGTGATAGGAAAATTGGATTGGCTGCTTTGTGTATTGGCGGTGGAATGGGATGCTCTACTATTATCCGTAGATAGTAATAACCAAAACCTTTTTGGAAGTGATGATTCTTAGAATTGTCACTTCCATTTTTTTGTCTAAATAGGTTTCATTTTTTAGGTTCAAAAGTTTGTTTATTAATAACTAGTAAAGAAAGGAAAGCCTATGGATGCTGAAAAAGAAGTCGAAGTTATTTATGGATTGATGCAAGAAATAATTTCAGAGAGAAGAGAACTAAGTCGTCAGTATTATGATTTGAAATATCGTCTTGATGATTTGTTAATGGTATCAGGGGAGACTCCCTTTAGCCAAAATTCGATTATCAAAGAATCGATTTCTGATAAAAAATCAAAGAAAGTAAATGTGATTCCAAGGTATAAGAGAAAGCCGAAAGTAGCTTTTGAAAGGATTGCAGGCTATGTTTCGGAAATTTTGAGAAATTCAGATGTTCCTATGAACTCGAAAAGTATTTATGAAAGATTGATTGAAGATTATCAAATTAATATTTCATTTGAGAGCTTCAGAAGTAATACACTCCCTAGGATTGGTGAGTCGAATAATTTCTCAGTAGAAAAAGCCTATCGTGGTTACTGGCAATATGTTAGGAGGAACGTATAGATGCAAGATGAAAAAGTAATGAATGCGATGTTTGTGCGTTATATCCATAAAGTAATGATCAATGAAAAGCTAAACTATATTCGAGATGGTAAGAGTAAAGGAATTGATTTGATCCATGATGAAAATTTATTAATGAGTGTTCAGTATCAAAATGAACAGTTATTAGAGTCATTACCCAAGGGCAGTTATAAGAATCTTGAGGATTATGTCGAAGACGAAAATCTTTCCAACTCAATTTCTCAGTTAACTGAAAGACAAAAACTGATCATCTTCAAGAGGTATGTTGAAGGGAAAAAAGATCCACTAATTGCTAAAGAACTGGAAATTACAAGTCAGGCAGTTTCAAAGCAGCGCAGGAGGGCTATAAAGAAACTGGAAGACCACTTAACTATCAGTCCATAACAGCAAATAACCAAAAAAGAGCTCCTCCAGAACTAGTAAAAAACTGGTATCTGAAGGAGTGGAATTATGGAAAACTATGTCAATTTAGTCCCAATTCTTATTAAAGCACAACAAGGTGATGAAGAATCAATGGAAGAGCTTCTTAGTCAATTTAGAAACCTGCTGTTAAAACTGTCTAAGAACTCTTATGGCTTTATAGATGAAGATTGCTACCAAACACTAGCAGAGCGCTTCATTAAAGCTGTCCGTCAGTTCGAACTCATCCGTGACAATTAGGACTTTAGTCATTGAAGTAGGATTCGATGAGTTGCAGCTCATTGAGTCTTACTTTATCCAGATCATAGTTTTTGTTCCTTGCTCTTATAATAACCGAAAAAAGCAGAGTAAAAAAGATTTCTTATATCCATATGTTGTGGAGCAATACACGAATTAAGAGAATACTTTATACTCTGCAAGAAGCATGATAGGAAAACCAACAAAAAAACAGTATTGGTTTGTCTACCAATACTGTTGCATAGCCTTAATAAACAGGAGTCGAAAATCCTGCGATTTTAACCAATTAAAATTACAAAGAATACTAGAAAAAAACACTAGATATTTCCTTTAAAATTGAGTAAAATAATCTATGTCAATGTCGAACATTGACTAAGGGCAACTTGATTGGTCAGTAGTGTGACTTAATCAGGGCTTGGTGATCTAGTTGGTAGCTAGAAAACCAAGTGCCTTTTTTTATTTAGTTATTCCTATCATGTGCCTACTATTTTAAAGAATAATCTTCATTTAGTCAATTGAAAAATTTACAAAAATCCAATTTTATTTCCTTTGAAAACCTTGACCTAGAGCATACTCTAGGCGATATGATTGTCTTGGACACTCTTTAAAATGTGTTCTGTTGAGTTTGTTGTCGTGGAGTTTTTTAAGGGGGACTTTTATGTCTAAAGAGAGTTTGACTTTAGCTGAAAAAGAAAAGTGTAGGATAGAGATTGAGATGAAGGAGCGTTATTATGGATCATTCGTTACTAATATTCTTAATAGAAAACAGCGAGAAAAATTTGTTTTATATAAAGATAAAAATAATGAGAAAGACTAAACAATAAGTTATGTCTACTGATTCGTTTAAATACGTGAACACACCATTGCTGTCCATCGATTTTAATAAAATAAATGCAAGACTCTTATCTATTATGGAGGACTAGGAGGTATAAACCACAAATTTACACACAACTTGTATTTGAAGATTTCAATATATCAACTTAAAAATTAATCCTGAAAATCGCCGGATCAAAAAAGCGGAATGGATTCCATGACTAGAACTTGAAAATCTTTACTTACAATTTTTCATTGGATTATCTGACTATCATGATGAAAAGTCTTTTGATGCGAGTTCAATGGCCCATTTCCGAAAACGATTAGACGAAACAACGTTGATTGAGATCAATGAAAAAATTATCTCGTTCAATACAAGACCTAATACAGAGTATAAGGAAATTAGAAAAGCTCAAGTTTTGTTTAAAACAATTAAGTATAATGAATGTTTATTTGATGGGAATTTCTCAAGTTAACATGATTGGTTTACAACTTATGATTAATTAACCTGCCATCAATTTGTTCGCAACGAGAAATAAAAGTTAACATGAAATGTAATTATTTTAAGAAAACTTGCAGTTTGTGTTATAAAATATGACATATGCTATTGAATAATCTCTGATTGTTTTATATGATAATAAAAAATATCCAGAATTATTCACCTGCCGGGGTTAATAGTTCAAATGGAAATTGCTTAGCACTGGTAGGCCTCTGGGTGCGAGAGGACTACCAGTGCATTTTTTATTTAGAAGGGATGGAATAAAATATGAAAATGATTAAAGCTGTTGTTAGACCAGAAAAAGCTGATGAGGTGTTAAACCAATTGGCGGCAGCAGGATTTGTTTCAGCTACTCGTTACAGTGTTTTAGGCCGGGGGAAGCAGAGAGGCTTAAAGCTTGGTACTGTTTATTACGATGAAATTCCGAAAGAAACAATTGTCATTGTTGTAGAAAGAGTGGATGAGAAACACGTAATTGACATCATTCAAAAGGTTTGTCGGTCAGGATCGGAAGGTGCGTTTGGCGATGGGAAGATATTTGTTTTACCAGTGGAAAAAGCGGTGACTATCAGCAGTGGAGCGAAAGCATTATAGGGGGTGGGGCTATGAAACTAGTTACAGTGATTATTCGCGATAACAAATATTATGAGACAAAGGCGGCTTTGATAGAGCAAAATTTTTTTTCCTTGAACACCTATCGTGTACTCGGACGAGGCAAGGACCAGCAAGACTATTCTGTAAATAAGACAAATGTTAGTAATTCTACCATCAGGTGTCCTTTCGTCAGTAAACGAATTATCGAAATCAATATTGAAGAAAAAAATGTTGATCGTTTAGTAGAAACTGTTTTGAAGGTGAATCAAACGGGAAATAAAGGAGATGGTAAAATTTTTATTACTCCTTTAGATGATGTAATTCGTATTCGAACCAATGAAACCGGGATTGAAGCGTTGGCATAAAAATGAGGAGTGGATGAGGTATGAAAAAAATAATCAGCTTTTTGATGATGACGTATTTACTAGTACTGTTAATCAGTGGTTGCGGTGGCAATGCTGGCGGAGAAGCCAAAAAATCCAGAGATAACAGTTCTTCTGACAAAAACATCAAGATTGGTGTCAGTGCCTTTCCAGGGTGGTATACCTGGTACGCGGTGCAGGGCTTCGGTGCATTTGAGGAAAACGAGGTAAATGTGGAGCTGGTTTGGTTCAATACTTACAGCGATTCGCTTCAAGCCTTTAACAGTGGACAGATTGACGCAGTGTGTGCGGCACTAAGTGATACGATTTCGCCAGCACTGAGCGACGTGGATTTCAAAGTCGTATTAGTCAACGATAATTCAGCCGGGGCTGATGGGATTGTTGCTCAATCGGAAATTGCCTCTCTTAAAGATTTGAAAGGGAAAACTGTAGCGACCGAAATTGGAACGATTGAACATTTTTTTCTATTGAACGCCTTAGAAACGGTAGGCCTAACCGAAAAGGATGTCGAATTGACCAATATGACTGTAGAAAATGCCGGACCAGCCGTAATTTCGGGTCAAGTAGATGCGGCTAGTTTGTGGGAGCCGTCGCTAAGCTATGCGGCTTCAGAAAGAGATACCAACGTGTTGTTTGATTCTTCCGAAACACCAGGATTAATTCCTGATACGCTGATGGTCAGTGGAAAGTTGTTAAAAAAGCGCACGGGAGATGTCCAGAAGATTGTCGATGCCTACTTTGATGGAATGCAGGCCTATGCGGAAAAACCGGATGAAGCTTTAGAGTTTATGGCGAAACAGGCTGATATCAGTACTGAAGAAATGGCGACTGCTATGAAGGGTGCTCAGCTGTTCTCGATTGCTGACAATCAAGCGGCCTTCAATAAATCGGCTGAGGATTATAGTTACTTGCCATATACAGCAGAAAAAACTGCTAAATTCCTGTTAAATCAAAGTATGGTGTCCAAAGAACTAAAAGATCCGGAGAGTATTTTCGATTCTACTTATATTGATAAGATATATAAAGAAAATCCAGATTTGACAGTACCGAACACTAAAGCTGAATAAATACTGAAGTTTTAACAAGGAGGCAGTGCTATGGATATGCGGGTAATACCGAGAACTGGAACGAAAATTAGATTGAGAAAAGGGATATCTAAGCAGAAGTATTCCATGATTGCAACAGTTGCGTTTATTTTAGTGCTGGGACTATGGCAGTTGGTTAGTACCAGTGGCATGGTCAGTCCTATTTTTTTACCAACACCAGTAGCTGTTATTGAAGCATTCATCAATGGTATGAAGGATGGCTCATTGGTGGCGGACACTTGGATTAGCTTTTCCCGAATTATGAAGGGATTCTTACTGGCGATTGTGATTGGAGTTCCTTTAGGTGTACTGGTTGGCTCCTTTTCGAAAATCGAAGCCTTCGTTTTGCCTTTAACGGAATTTTTTCGTTATTTGCCAGTGCCGGCTTTTGTACCCTTGATTATGGTTTGGGTAGGCATTGGGGAAAATGCGAAGGTAGCGGTGATCTTGCTGGGGATTTTGTTCCAGCTGATTCCGATGGTGGCAGATAATGTCAAAAGTGTGCCGTCAAATTTAATCAATGCCGCCTACACTCTAGGGGGCAAGTCGACCATGGTAATTTTCAAAGTGATCTTACCGGCGATGCTGCCGAAGCTGATGGAAAGCTTGCGAATGATTATGGGATGGGCATGGACGTATTTAGTAGTGGCAGAGTTGGTAGCCGCCAATTCGGGTCTAGGTTACAACATATTAAAAGCTCAACGCTTTTTAGATACATCGTCCATCTTTATGGGGATTTTAGTCATCGGGATTTTAGGTTTAATCACGGACCGACTGTTTGGTTTATTAAATAAACAATTGTTTCGCTGGGTAGAAGAGTAGGGGGTTGGAAAATGGCAGTAATCACAGGTGAGCAGGGCTTAGAGGCAAAAATAGCCAACAGCAAAATATCTTTTGAACAGGTGAACAAAATCTATTCTACGAAAAAAAGCAATGTAGTAGCTATACGTGATATTGATTTGGAAATATTGGACAATGAATTTCTGTGTGTTGTAGGACCATCCGGTTGCGGGAAATCAACATTGCTGCGAATTCTGGGTGGATTAGAGGATATCAGCTCTGGTCGAATTGTACTAAATGATCAGGAGCTGGTAGGACCAGGCGCGGATCGAGGGATGGTGTTCCAAGGCTATTCGCTGTTTCCATGGCTAACCGTAGAGGAAAACATTGCCTTTGGACTAAAGATCAGCAAAAAGCCTAAGAATGAAATTAATGAAATTGTTGATCGTTACATTGAAGTCATCGGGTTGGAAAAATTTCGCAAAAGTCTACCAAAGGAATTGTCGGGGGGGATGAAGCAACGAGTTGCGATTGCCCGGTCTCTGGCGAACAGTCCGGAAATCTTGTTGATGGATGAACCCTTTGGTGCCTTGGACCCAGAGACTAAACGCAACATGCAGTTGTTGATGCGGGAAATCTGGGAAGTAGAACGGCCGACTATTTTATTTATTACTCACGATATTGAAGAGGCTACCTTTTTAGGACAGCGGGTCGTGGTGATGAGTGCCGGACCAGGTGAAGTCAAGCAGACCATCCCTATTTATCTACCGTATCAGCGAACTCTGAGCTTAAAGGATGAACCTGACTTTATTGAAGTCAAAAAACGAATCGATCAGATCATACACAGTTAAAGAGCAGGAGGAATGAAGATGGTGTTTGTACCAACATTCAGCGATAAAAAGTCAGAAAATTCTGACTATAATCAAGAAGTCTTAGCTGGTGACGGCTTCATGAAAGAAATCAAAAAGGGTGATACGCTGCGGATTGTTGACCAGGTGGGAAACCAGGCGGCTGATACATTATTCTTTTTGGCAGATGATCCAGCAGATCATTACAGTGTAACCATGACGATTCAGGAACAAGAGAGCTTGTATTTAAGTACTGGCACCGTTTTGATGAGTGAATCGGGTCGAGAAATGTTGAAAATTACTGCCGATACTTGTGGCAAGCACGATACCATCGGTGGAGCCTGCTCTTGTCAGAGTAATACTGTTCGTTATCAACGGGAGAAGGTGTATATGCATGCATGCCGCGATACCTTTATGTTGCAAATGAGCAAATATCCTGGCTGCTATCCATTTACTAAACGAGACTTGGCTCCTAATATTAATTTCTTTATGAATGTGCCGGTGGATACAGCAGGTAACTTGGATTTTAAGGATGGTGTTTCTGGTCCGGGTTTCTATGTAGAGCTGGAAGCTTTGGAAGACGTTATTGTCCTAATCAGCAACTGTCCGCAGCTGAATAATCCATGCAATGATTACAATCCAACACCGATTGATGTGTTGATCTGGAAGGGGGAATAGTCAATGAATTTAGTTTATACGAAGCGTTTATTACCGGGAGAAAAATGGTCGGAATATATCGGAGCGGGGATGCTGGTTCGATTGACCGCCAAAGGAGAAGCCTGCAACTTAGTTTTAGGTGCCTACCACCATGAACACCCCGAGGAAAAATATAATATGCCGGATTCCTTAAAGGCGCAGCATACCTTTTATCTAAGTGAAAATGACTTGCTAATGAGCGACAACGGGAAAATGCTTTTAAGCATGGTAAAAGATACCTTTGGCTGGCACGATACAGTTTGCGGGCATACACTTCATCGGAAAATTCAAGCACAGTATGGCGAGTCGACTTATCAAAGGGAACGCAATCAGCGCACCCGCAACAGCTACGATAATTTTTCAATTGAGCTGTTTCGTCGCGGACTGGGTCGCTGTGATCTAGCCTCGGTCGTCAATTTATTTTCTAAAGTTACTGCTTCTGATGGAGGTCAGCTGTCCTATCAGCCAGAAAACACATTAGACAAAGAAGTGATCTTGCGAACCGATGAAGCAGTTTTGCTGATCTTATCCAATACGCCACATCCCCTGAATCCAGCAAAGGATTACTCGCGGGATGAGGTTTTAATGGAAATTTATCAAGGCGAGGCGGCTGATATATTCGACCCAGTGGTGTCTAAATGTGGTGAAAATACCCGAGCCTTTGAAAATACCTTGGTCGAAAACCAAATGAAAGGGTGAGCAGATGTTTAAAAAAGTACTTATTGCCAACCGTGGCACTATTGCGGTTCGGATTATTCGCACCTTGAAAAAAATGAAGATTACTGCTGTGGTGGTTTACGCCCAGGCGGATGAAAAAAGTCTGCACGTAGAATTAGCCGATGAAAGCTATTTACTTGATGGACAAACAGTCAACGAAACCTATTTGGATACGCAGCAGCTCTTGACGATTGTCAAGAATTGTCAGGCTGAAGCGATTATTCCAGGGTATGGTTTTTTAAGTGAAAATGCCGATTTTGTGGAGCAATGTAACGCCAATGGAATTGTGTTCATTGGTCCAGAAAGTCAGCATATTCGCGAATTTGGGATGAAGCATTTAGCTCGAGAGTATGCCCAAAAAGCCGGGATCCCGATGATTGAAGGAACTGAATTATTGAATCACAAGTGGCAGGTAAAAAAAGCGGCTGAAATGATGGAGTATCCAATTATGTTGAAAAGTACCGCAGGTGGAGGCGGAATTGGGATGAAAATCTGTCAGGATCAGGCAGAGCTCTTAGCTTCTTATGATTCAGTGGTTAATCAGGCAGAGACCAACTTTGGCAATGGCGGTGTCTTTTTAGAGAAGTATGTAGAAAATGCTCGTCATATCGAGGTGCAGATTTTTGGGAATACTGCTGGTAATATAGTTACAGTTGGTGAACGGGATTGTTCCCTGCAACGGCGAAATCAAAAGGTCATTGAAGAATGTCCGGCTTTTGGTATTTCGGAAGCGACTCGTCAGGCGTTGCATCAGGCAGCGCTGAAGTTAGGTCAGACGGTGGGCTATCGCAGTGCTGGAACGGTGGAATTTTTGTACGATACCGCTACAGAGAAATTTTACTTTTTAGAAGTAAATACCCGATTACAGGTGGAGCACGGTATTACCGAGGAAGTTTTCCGAATTGATTTAGTGGAATGGATGATTAAAGAGGCGGCAAATGAATTTCCGGAGCTGGCAAACATTCAGCTGCAGCCGCAAGGCGTCAGTCTAGAAGCTCGGATTTATGCCGAGGATTTTTATCACCATTTCCGTCCCAGCTTAGGCAAAGTAGATGAAATGAGATGGAGCTCGCAAGCCAGAATCGAAACTTTTATTTCTGATCAGCTAGAGATCAGTCCGTTTTATGATCCAATGTTGGCAAAGATCATTACTAAAGGAGAGACGCGCCAAACAGCCTTGACTAAATTGGCTGACAGCCTGGAGGAAACGCAGCTTCATGGACTTGAAACCAATTTGTACTTTTTACAGGAAGTATTGAAGCAGCCGCAGGTTATTGCTGGGGATATAACGACGAAAACCTTGGAAAAGCTGACGATTGAAGTCCCAGCCATCGAGGTGTTGGACGGTGGAGTAAATAGTACACTGCAGGATTATCCTGGCCGAGTAGGCTATTGGGGAGTGGGTGTTCCGCCATCTGGTTCAATGGACACTTTGTCTGGACGATTGGCTAATAAGCTGCTGGGCAATGTTGAGGAGGCTCCGGTAATTGAGCTGACACTTTCCGGCGGCAAATGGCTGTTCCGTGGCTCACTGGAATTTGCTTTAACCGGTGCTGATCTACAGCCCAAATTAGATGGACAGCCGCTTCCCATGTATCAGGTTATCCAAGCTAAGGCCGGTCAAGTGTTGAGCTTTGGCGAATCAGTTAACGGCATGCGCAGTTATTTAGCAGTCAAAAATGGATTCAGTGCAGCGAAGGTGTTAGGCAGTGCATCTTGCTTTACTTTAGGAAACTTTGGTGGGAAAAATGGCCGGGCACTTCAAGCGGGCGATGTGCTGCATCCGCTGAAAGTATCAGCTAAGAGTTCAGTATCATTGGAACAGCCTTTCCAATTATCGCAGACCGAGCAAAACTGGTTGCTTCATGTGACACCAGGCCCTCATTGTACACCGGAATTTCTTGATCCCAGCTTCTTGAAGGAATGCTGCGAGACAAAATGGGAGGTGCATTTCAACAGTTCACGAACCGGGGTTCGTTTGATTGGACCAACGCCAAAATGGACACGAGAAGATGGCGGCGAAGCTGGTTTACATCCTTCTAATATTCACGATAATGCGTATGCGGTAGGGACAGTTGATTTTACTGGTGACATGCCGATAATTTTAGGTCCAGATGGTCCTAGTCTAGGCGGGTTTGTTTGTCCAGCGACGGTCATTACTAGTGATTTATGGAAACTGGGTCAGTTGAAACCAGGTGATACCTTACAGTTCCGCCTAGTGGATCTTGAGACTGCTAATTTGCTTAATGCTGAACAAGATAACCTGTTGGCACGGCCACTGACCAGCGAAGTGTTAACTCAGCTTTATCGTAACGGGAAACAGGATCAAACCAAAACGTTGGTGAAGCTGACTAATTACCCAATTTTTTATCAATGTCAAAATGCTAAGGGCATCAAGCTGACGATTCGGTTGTCAGGTGATCAATACTTGCTTTTGGAATATGGCGAAATGGAGTTGGATTTTATTTTGCGGGTTCGGATTCATGCCTTGTATCGTGAACTTACTGCCAGTGATCTACCAATCATCAATTTGACTCCTGGAATCCGCAGTCTGCAAATTCAGGTGAATACGAAGAAAATGTCGCTAAGGTCGGTACTGGACAAAGTAGTTGCCATTGATAATCAATTGCCAGATCTGGAGAATGCTGTTTTTCCTTCAAGAGTAGTTAAGTTGCCTCTTTCCTGGAATGATCCTCAAGCGGTCAAGGCAATGGAACGCTATCAAGGCAATGTACGGCCTGAAGCTCCTTGGTGCCCAGATAATATTGAGTTTATCCGCCGCATTAATGGACTTAAAAATAAGACGACGGTACAGGAAACGATTCTATCAGCAAAGTATATGGTCTTAGGGTTAGGTGATGTGTATTTAGGTGCTCCAGTGGCAGTACCCATCAATCCAATCCATCGGTTGGTTACTACTAAATACAATCCAGCTCGAACCTGGACACCGGAAAATGCGGTAGGAATCGGCGGTGCTTATCTATGTGTATATGGTATGGAAGGACCAGGGGGCTATCAGTTGTTTGGTCGGACGATTCAGATGTGGAATCTACAAAAGGAAACTGATTATTTTAGTAAAACGAAGCCTTGGTTGCTGGATTATTTCGATCAACTACAGTTTTTCCTAGTTTCTCCAGAAGAATTGCTGCAATATCGCAAGGATTTTGTACAAGGGAACTATCAGCTGGAAATTGAAGAGACTGAGTTTTCTATTAAAGAATATTTGCAGCAGCTGTCAGAGCACCAGGAAGAAATCGAACAGGTGAAAAAACGCCAGCAATCGGCCTTTGAAGCAGAACGGGAAGACTGGCAGAAAAAAGGCTTGCTGGAATTCGTATCAGAAACCATGGATGAAGTTCCAGCAACTGAACGGAAGATACCGGAAAACAATGAAGTCTTGAAGTGTGCCATCCCAGGCAGTGTCTGGAAAATCTTAGTCGGCAAGGGGGATTACGTGAAAAGTGGGGAACCTATGATTGTCACCGAAAGTATGAAAACAGAGATTGCTTATCATGCTCCTTGTGATGGAAAGATTTCGGAAATTTTGATTAAGCAGGGGGATATTTTACGTTCAGGTGAATCCCTAGCCTTTATTGAGGAGGTCTAGCAGATGGGAAAAATGACCATTCGACACCTTCAGGAGGGCTATCGCCGTCAGTCATTTACCATTGAGGAAGTCATCGATCAGCTTCTTGTCCGCATCAAGGAGTTTGCCGATTACAATATCTGGCTGCATGTACTGGACAAAAAGGAAATCATAACCTACGTAAAAGAGTTGGAAGCTACTGGCCCTCAAAACAAACCCTTGTGGGGAATTCCTTTTGCCATCAAGGACAATATTGATTTGGAAAAGGTACCGACAACGGCAGCCTGTCCAGCGTTTTCTTACATTCCAGAAGAGTCTGCTGTGGTGGTTCAACAGCTGATTCAGGCCGGCGCCATTCCGATCGGCAAAACCAATATGGATCAGTTCGCTACTGGATTAGTAGGGACGCGATCCCCTCATGGAGCCACAAAAAATGCCCTTAATCCCGAGCTGATCAGCGGCGGTTCCAGTTCAGGCTCGGCCGTTGCGGTCGCTTTAGGACAGGTCTGCTTTTCGTTGGGGACCGATACTGCAGGTTCTGGGCGAGTACCGGCGGCGTTGAATAATATCGTTGGGTACAAGGCAGCACTCGGCAGCTACTCAACTAAAGGTGTAGTGCCAGCCTGTGAATCGTTGGATTGTGTTTCAGTTTTCGGCAATACAACCGAAGATATTCAGCTAATTGATCAGCAGCTTTCTTCTTTAAATACAAAAACACCGGAGTTAAAATCTCCGCAAAAAGTTTTTTTGCCGGATCAGCTGGAGTTTTTCGGACCTTTTGCCAAGCTATATGAGCTATCTTGGAAGCAGACAGTGAACCATTTTAAAGAAAATACAAAGGTTGAGATTATCTCGATGGCGGAAATTCAGAAAGTTGCTCGCTCTTTGTATGAAGGACCATTCGTGATAGAAAGAGAGGTAGCAATTGGCGATTTTGCCAGCCATCACTCAGAGACGATTATCGGTCCGGTGGCAGCGATATTAAAACAAGCGCAACAAACTAATTATTCAGCAAAGCAATTATTTGAAGCGCAGCATTTTTGCCAAAAGGTTGAAGCTAAAGTGAAGCAGCGGCTGAAAGGGAGTTTACTGCTGCTGCCCACCTGTACTGGAACCTGGCGGATTGATCAAGTAATGGCCGATCCTATTTTTACCAATAGTCAAATGGGGCTATATACCAACCATTGCAATTTGTTAAATTTGAGTGCCATTGCCCTGCCGTCTCCTGTCGACAGCAAGCTGCCTTTTGGAGTTACTTTGTTCTCTGTTCCAGAAGAAGAAAGTTTGTTGAAAAGCTATGCGGCGGAAATTGAAAAGGAGCAGCAAAAAACTAAATTAGTGGTTTGCGGTCTGCATATGCGCGGTTTCCCACTTGAAAAAGACTTACTTGCTCACGGAGCAGAATTTTACGGAGAAGCAAAAACTGCAAATAGCTATCGTCTATATGAAGTGAAAACGGAAGTTCGCAAACCAGCCTTAGTCAAATGTGAAGATCATAGTGCGAAAATTGAAGTCGAAGTTTGGCAGATCCCTAATGAGATGTTAAGCAGCTTTATTCAAACAATTCCTCACCCTCTTGGCATTGGGCAGATTGAGCTAGAGGACGGTGAAATAGTATTAGGATTTGTTTGTCAGCAAGTAGATGAAACTGAGATGCATGAAATCACAGAATTTGGTTCTTGGCGAAATTATCAGCTAAAGGGGGTCTTTTAAAAGAGGTTCTAAGCAATCCATTCAAATAATTTAAAATATTAGAACTCTTGGAGTAGTCTTCAAGCAACATTAAAGGCATTTGCTTTTTGAGATTAAAACTGTTACAGAAGATTGATTTTACCATGTCTTTAAGATAGGCAATTGTGTTTCTAGTACAAAATTTTCTAAGAGATTTCAGTTCATCAATAAGTAATATAATTAAGTTGTACCATAAAAAAGGAAGTACTAGTTTTATTGTCAAGATTTAGGTATTAACAAAAATCATGTCATTCATTTTTTTTTGAATGATATGTTTTTTTATTAAATGAAATATTTAAAGAGTTAGCGCCTGACAGTATTCACAATAATTTAGACAGATTGAAGCCAACTATTAATATTGCATTATTTAAATTTTGTATAGAGAACAATGAAGGCATTGGTACAGAAATTCTTGAAAATCAACTTAAAAGAGGAAAGACTAGCGAAAGTGAAGCGTAAGGAAGAGTGCTTAGAATTATTATTATCTTATAGACATGTGAATACTTTCACTGTTATACTTTTAAACAAACGTATGTAAAGGAATGGGTTGAAATGAAGAAAATTAGTGTTGTTGGTATTGTTTTTGTGTTAGGACTTATGTTAAGTGGTTGTAGCGGAAATAAGTTGAGTGGGAATTGGGTGAAGTATTCAGACCATTCTGAAGAGACAAAAACTGTTTGGGAAATTGACGACGAGCAGAAGAAAATCATTGAAACGGAATATTCTAATGGTGAAAAAGATGATGTTACCGTTGTTAACGTGGAGATTGATGAAGACAAAGAACTTATGACAGTCTCTATGGATGGACTTACTGAAACAGTCCCTTATTCGTTGGAAGATGATAAACTTACTATTGATGATGAAACGATGTATAAAGAAGGGTCAAAAGCAGAAAAAGAAGCAAAAGAAAAAGCAGAGAACAGTCGCTTGAAATCAGAAAAAGAGGAAAGCGAAGAAAAATCTAAAGAGAAGAAACTAGCGAAAAAGGAAAATGCCTACAATAAGACCGTTGTGGCATTGGAAGAGAGATTAAACAAAGAGTTTAAGAATAAATACCAAGGAAATTGGTATTTAGGCGAAGGGATTGATACTGAATCATTCTACCCTTCAGCAAGTGTAGAGAAGTTAACATTTGCTGGCGATAAAATTTCTGTTCAAAAATCTCAGATCACTGCGATGAAAGAGAAAGACAGAGAAGTGTCAAAAGACGATGTGACAAATTATACTTTTTCAGGTATAAAATTACCAAAGAAAAATGACTACACTGAGGATAGTTCTGACTATGATTCTTCTGATGAATATGAGCTTCCAGAAACTGAAAAAGAGATCGAAGCAATCAAAACACTAGAAGATTTTGCAAACTATGAAAAGGAACATAACATTCGGAAATTAGTTTTCGTTTATCAATCAAATGGTGGGAGTATGTCTGATTCTCAACTTGTTTTAAATGTTAATGATTTGACTAACATTATTCCTGGCTATAGCTTCTCGGATGATACATACCAAAAAGAGCTGCCAACAGGGATTCAAGAGAACGATTTTGATATTTAGTAAAAAAAAATATTGTTACTAAAAAAGTAAAATAATGTGTCCTGAAAAATAATAAAAAAGCACTTCCTATTGAATTCAAAGTAGAATGAATTTAATAAGGAAGTGCTTTTTTGGAAGGCTTCTTTTTAATACACTCATTTTTAGATATAGCCATTAATTATTTCCCTTAAATGTGACTACCTAGCATCTAGCCGTTGAGCTGATCTGTACGAAGTTACTTATTGTCGCTTTTTTACTAACAACTTCACCCAGTTTATCTGTGAAAGAAGAAAACTACACATTTCCAGACGTGGGAGAAAGAGCTTCGACGTTAAACTTCCTTTTGATACACCAATTGGTTATCAAGCACTCATTTCTGATGGGCAAGAGAAGGTTAACGAAAAAATCTATTATATATTAAGTAATTTTACGCAAAATAGCCGGATAACCAATCTGATACTCATCTTAGGCTACTGATTTATTAAAGCATAAAGAAAAAATCATCTCATAACACGATTAACTAACTCAATAAAGATGGTAAAAGGTCTTGGACAAATTCAACACTATAATGATTTAGTAGTTCAGCTACTGTTCCAAGAATTTCTCTTTGTAAATGTGGTTCAATACTCTCTTCATGAAGAAATTTCATAATAAGTAAAAGCATTTCTTCTTTTGTCATTCAGACTTTCCTCCGTAATACCATATATAATGATAAAGATTCCAAATGGTATAGGATACATAATCAATAATGTATTCAGATTTTGAATAGTTCGCCAAATTCACTCTGATGAAAAAATAGGATACGTTTTGTTCCTAATTTGACTAAAATTATGCCATAAGTAAAAGACTCATTGCCGGTAGGTAAATCAACAAGTGCACGACCATCTGATGCGCCTTTTTCAGTTTTTTCTACAGCAAAGGGGGCACAAAATTTCTTAATATCAGCCCAATTATCTTTTGTATACAAAAGATAAGGTATTCCTGATTTATAATAGCATGTACCTTTTGGATGAAGTACCAGTTCTTCTTCTAAGTTCATAAGGTAATTCCTCCATTCAACTTAATACATCTATTTTCTAATTATGCCACGAACGCACTTTCGTAATAATAATATCAATAAAGAGAGAAAAATCAAGACATTAAAACTTCAAAATATTTTCGTAATATCTACTATCATACTAACCGTATTATTCGATATCACATTTGAAAATGAAATAATCATTAAAGAAGATTGAAGATAAAAAAGTGAATAATCTAATCAAATTAAGGGAAGATAGCAGTACAATCAATTTTAATTTTGTTTTAATAATAACAAGAACGTACTTTATAAAAGTCAGTAGCGACACATCAAACTTATTGGATAAAATTTGTTTCTACATAAATTTCAACTATTCCAAGTCGAAAAGCCTCAGGTAACATCTAGTAACTAGAGACTTTTTGACTTGGAATAGTTTTGAAGACTTCTAGAGACAGTCGTCATAGAAAGTTGGAACTGACAGTTGCGAATAGAAAAATTAAGTAACTTGTCGAGTGACAACAATTCAATTGCGGTTCAATGACTTTTCCAAGTTTATTTTTCAATAAGAACTATTATCCATAGGTTTCTACCATTCTTTTGTTACTTTCAAAAGTGTTGAATTGAAAGTAGTATTGTAGCTATGAAATTTAAATGGCGCATATTCCCTAAATTTGTTAATAAGCGCCTTGAAGGAACTGAATCACCAGTTAGTGTGCACTTGTTCAAACGGTAGACTGACTGTTAACTCAGCATGGAAAAAGGTCGACTTATTAATTTGAATTACTTTTTTGAGATATAGATAAGGAAGATGTTTTGAAATGAAGAAAGATAATGTAATTTGAATTTCAAAATCTTTCCTTAATCATTAACTAACGTTGGAAATAAGCAATCAATTTTATCGTTATCATCTATCATATGAACTTTCTTACACAAATTAATGCCCTCTAAGTTATTAATTCCCAGTTCAAATATACTATTAAATGTAGCTAAAATAGTTTGTTTCAAGCTATAATCTTCTGAACCTTCTGATGTATGCAGTATTTCATAAATTCTTTTTGTCTTAGTTGAAGAAGATTCGTTATGACCATAAAAGGCATCTTCAAAATTAGCTTCGCAAGCATAAATTTTTATATTGTTTTCTTTTAAGCTAAGAATTTTTCTGCAATTTGTTCTTTGTGTCTTCAGTTTAACATCAGTATTCTTATTGTTGTCAATGTCGTGAAGCACATGATAGTCAGTTTGAAATTGATTTAGTATTTTCATAAGAGTACATATTGTTGATTTTCCTCGAGCTTCAATAATATGAAATGATATGTTATAAGTCTTTTGTATATATTTCAATACAATCTTTTCGGTATTCCCTTCGATAATAATATTTTTGTTAGAGAAGAAGAATTCGTTTATATATGAATCAACGTAATTTAGAATTTTCATGTTCGCAATATCATCGCAATCAAAACTGTGTAATTTAGAGTTGAACAAGGTAATTGCATCGGGCTGATCTTTATCTATCTTGAATACATCAATTACAGTATGGTTATTTTCAAGATTTATTAAAATAGGAGAATGAGTCGTTATAATTATAGGCATAGAATCTCCAATTTGATATAAGGAAGCACTAAGTCCTCGAACAGCTTCGGGATGCAGAAATGCTTCTGGTTCATCAACTAGCAGCATCCTTTCCCCAAGGTCTCCTAAGCCTTTTTCAATAATCTTTTGGATAGTGTATATCAAACTCATCCGCTGTACACCGGTACCTTGTTCTGAAAGTAACATTGCTTCCTTTCTTGAATCGGATTTGACAGTGATCTTAGTATCAGAATTTTTAATGAAATCTCGTATAGAAAATCCCGTAACTTCACCTCCAGAAATTTTAAGTTCTAAACCTTGTTCTGTAAAAAGTGAATTAAGGACATCTGAAACATCACTGCTGACAGAGTCTAATAAACTATCTGTTTTTTGTTTAAGCTCATTCATAGCGGTTTGAATATCTGCATTTATTTTTTTTAATTGTTCTTTTTTATCTTCACTACTTTTGACGATTGCATCACTGTATATATTACTAACTATTTTGTCTATTTCTTCTGTAGTCATATTTGGGCGAATATAGTACGGTAGCTGACTAGTAATGCTAGTGGTAAATGCCTTGAGAAGTGGCTTGTTACTTTCAGGTTCTCCAGCAATAAAGATTGAAAATACTCCATTATTCCCACACTTATAAGTTTTAATTATCGTGACCTCAAAATTACCTTGTGTCTCTTCTGTGATTTTTCCTACTTTTAACAAGCCTTCCCAAATCTCTTGATCTGAGGAGTCAACAACCATATTAGCTTTGAAAATAACAGGTTGTGAAGGGTCGTTGAAGCAGACTTCTTCTATTTTATAAGGTGCCTTCAACTCTTGATAAAACCTATTTATTGCTTCTAGAAAAGTTGACTTTCCCATATTGTTTTTTCCTGTGAGAATGGTAAAAAAAGTGTCGTTTTCCAATGTACTGACTTGTTGCTCGTCTTTAATCAATTCAACACTAAAGGGATTTCCAAAAACTTTGTAGTTTTGTACAGTGAATTTTTTGAGTTTCAAATTTACATCTCCTAATGATAACTATTTTGGTTAATAATACCATAATTAAATACTTTAGTATGCAAAATGATCAATTTTATAATGTTTATGAATAATTAACCATATTTATCTTCCTTAGTCGCTGTGCCATTGCTATCGGATCAGAGAAAAAAAGGGCGAAGACTCCAAAAAATCATTGAAGGTGTACTATGCAAGAATATGCAGCCGGAAACATCGTGCTTTTAACTGCTAGGAATAGAGTGGGACTGAACACGATTGTAGAAGTATGAAATTCTACGGTTCTTCATTTATAAAAAATGAGTTTTGAGAAGTTATCCAGCAACCCAGCCAAGATCATCTGGAAGTAAATGTCACTGAGTTAGATTTGAACAAATCGATGTACTTTGGAGTTTTTCGCGATCGACGACCTGAAATGTATAATAAAATCTTATCAATGGATGCTTATTAATTGAGGTTAGGGAGTATGATAGAATTAGCTAATGCACTTGCCAAGAATAATCACAAGCACCTTACCTGGTCCGAATGACAAAGCTATACTAGAATTTAAGAAACAAATATGTTCTAAAGGGCGTTAATTGTGAGTATCGGGTAGTTATTAAGAAAGGTGTTGAGGCTATGATTCGGGATGTTGATGAGAATCTTTTTTTGTATTGGGTAGGAGGTGTTGGAGTATTGAATGTTGGTTACAGCTAGTTAGATCTGACCGAGGTGATCATTAACCGATCAAAAGACTTTCTTCATGGTATGGTAAATTTCGTAATTCGCCAATGTACAACTTGCGAAAGAACTTTCAATTGTTTCAAAAGCAATAGAAAAATGGGGAAAAGTGTTTTTAGCGAATAGCGGGGCTGAAACGATGGAAAATGGAATTAAAATTGCAAAATCATATGTGAAGCGTGAAAATATTATTGTTTTTTCTCGAGCTTTTCACTGAAGAACAATGTTCACGATGACAATGACCGCTGGGAAAGCTACAGTAAAAGCACTAGACATGTTACTTCTGGCGAGCACCGAGCGGAATATCCGTAATCTTTTCGTTTCCCAGTACCAAAAGAAGAACAGTTAAACTGAACCTTCAGAATGTATTTTGCCAGAAGATGTGGCTGCAACAGTTTAATAATCCGTGCAAGGTGAAGGAGGATTTATTCCATTACCTTTGGATTGGCTGAAAGAGTTAAGAAAAATATGTGAACAACAACTAATAACTTTGATAAAAAGGCTTGTTTTTTTGGGGGGGCTCTTTTTTTAAAAGATCGTGGATAGTTTTCAGACCACATTCTAACTCACTCATACAACAAGGAGTACAAGTTGAAATTCTTAAGAAAGAGTTCTTATTAGAATCTCCAACGGAGAATCTATCTGAGCAGAAGACCTCTACTCCTAGTTTTTTTGCCTCCAACTCGATTTCTCGACCAGAATAACCAACAGGAAGTGGGAGCCATTGAAAAAAGCTTTGGATATTCACGATATCATTTTCTACAAAAATTTGTTTGTAAAGTTTGTTTCTCTTTCTTGATGATTTTTTGTTGCCTTCAATAATTTTTTTCGCGTCCCCAGAACCTATAAGGTCGTTAATGATTTTTGAGTGAAGAAGAGATACCCCTATATCTACAGTGGTAGAAGTTTGTATGAATAATGATCGTAAATCATCTGGTGGAATTAGGAAGGCTAATCGAATTCCTGAGGCTAATGATTTTGATACTCCATGAATGTAAATAGTATTGTCAGGAATGAGTGTAGCCATGGGTGGTATAGAGTGTTCAGAAATAAATGCATATGTATCATCTTCTATGAGGAAGAGATCATGTCTCTGAATAACAGAACTTAATTTTTTTCTGCGATCAAGATGTAATGTAGTTCCTGTCGGATTTGAGCATGAAGGCATTAAGAATACGCCCCTAATATTCAGTAGGTTGCTTTTTTTCTCTAATTCATCAGGAAGCATTCCATGGACATCCGATTCAATTGAGATTAATTGAATATTAAGTTGTTTAGCCAAAGAGATAAAATTAGGGTAAGTATAATTGTCAACAGCTATTTTATCTCCTGGCTTAAATAAAGATAGGAGAGTCACTACTAGTGCATTTTGTGTGCTTGAAGTTAGAACAATACTTTCAGGAGTAGGAGAAATCCCAAAATTTGAGAGCCAAAAGCAAGCTTTAGCTTTATTATCAGAATTTAGGGTATTATCAAATTTAAACAAAATATCTGAATCACAGCTTCTTAAGATTTTTTTGGTGGTTTTAGTGATAATAGCATCAAGTTTGTAGCAAGGCTTTATTAACCCTAAATTAATTGTGAAATTATTTCTATCCAAATATCTATTTGATAAATCCACATTAGGAGATACAAACGTACCTTTACCGGTCATTCCATAAATTAGTCCTTTTGTTTCGCAAATCTTAAAGGCACGAGTTACTGTGCTAAGATTGATATTCAAGAAATCAGCGAGTTCTCGTTGTGGAGGTAATTTTGTGTTCGGTTTCAATGCTCCAGATAATATCGATTTTTCAAGAGAACTTGAAAGTGAAGCATACATTGGCGATTTTAAGCTAGAAATATCTGGTTTCCACGACAATGGAAAATTTTCAAAAGAGTTCACGGACATAAATTGACTCCCACCTAATAAAATTGTCATGCATACAATTTTATATGCACAAATAAAAAAAAGCAATGGTAAACTATGTTCTATATTTCATGTACTTACAATTTAATATTAGAACAGGAGTGAATAATCAAAATGGAAGGGAAAATTTCTCAGAAAGTGATGGATATAGAACCATCAGGTATTAGGATTATTTCAAACGCATCGGCTAAGTTAAAAAATGTAATATCACTTAGTGTTGGTGAACCGGACTTTGCAACTCCTAGCCATATTATCGATAAAGGAGTTGAAGCCCTATTTAAAGGTGAAACAAATTATACTCCAAATGCAGGATTACTTGAATTAAGAAACGCAATTAGCAAAAGGTATTATCAAAAATACAATCCAGAAACTGAAATTATGATTACAGTCGGAGGAAGTGAGGCAATATTTCTTTCATTACAGGCACTTGTTAATCCTGAGGACGAAGTTATCTATTTAGAGCCAGGATTTGTTTCTTATTTGCCTTGTATAAAATTAGCTAATGGAGTGCCAATAGCCATCCAACTATCTGAAAAAAATGGTTTTCGATTGCAGCCAGAGCAACTAGAATCTGCTATAACTAGTAAAACCAAAGTGTTAATTTTATCTTACCCACATAATCCAAGTGGAGCAATTATGGAAAAAGCCGATTTAGAGAGACTTTTACCTATAATAAAAAAGAATGACCTTATTGTTCTTTCTGATGAAATATACAGTGATATCACATATGAAAAAAAACATTTTAGTATTGCAGATTTACCAGAAATGAAAGAAAGAACATTAGTACTTAATGGATTCTCTAAAAGTTTTGCTATGACTGGATGGCGTGTTGGTTATGCATTAGGCAATGCTAGAATTATAGAGCAAATGATTAAAATTCATCAATATACAGTTGTTTGCTCAACTTCGATCAGTCAGTTTGCTGGAATACAGGCAATGGAGCACGGGCAAAAGGATACTAATGCGATGAAAGGAGCCTATCAAAAAAGGAAAAAATATCTGTATGATAAATTAATTGAAATGGGAATGAATTGTTTTGAACCCGAGGGTGCCTTTTATATGTTTCCTAATATTAGTAAATTCGGCCTTTCTAGTCAAGATTTCGCTATGAAATTACTACAGGATGAAAAGATTGCAGTAGTCCCGGGGGTTGCGTTTGGTCAGGATTGGGACAGTCATATTAGAATATCCTTTGCTGTATCGTTAGAGGAGTTAGAAGAAGCGGTTGTCCGAATTTCAAATTTTTTATCGAAATATACAGATAAATAAAATCGTATTTATAATATTTTCTATACAGTAGATGAGATTTAATAAAAGTAACTTAGTATCGGATTATTCTGGCATATACAAAAGACTCACTAATAATTTTTTAAAGAGTAATAAGTATTTTGAGCTGCTTTTTTTTAAGGGATTTTAAGTTGGAAGGTATTATGAATTACTGGAAATTGTAAAATGTTATAGATTAAATAATTATTGTAAGGTATACAATCTAATATTGTTTTTTTATGGAGGTTATTATGAAAAAAGCTGGTTTAGTTGGTGGTATGGGTCCTGAGTCTACTGTTGTATATTATCAAAAGATTGTAGATGGAGTTCGTAGGAAAATAGGTCAGGAACTTTGCCCACCACTTATAATTGAAAGTATTGATGTTTTCAAGGTTTTAGATTTATGTAAAAGGGGTAACTTCAAAGAGCTCACAAATTATCTCTCAGATGCTGTGGATACTTTAGTCAATGGTGGAGCTGATTTTGCGGTACTTACAGCAAATACGCCTCATATTGTTTTTAATGAGGTTGAACAAAAATCATCAATTCCTTTAATTAGTATTGTAGACACATGTCTAATGGAGGCAAAGAAAAAGAAAATCAACAAAATTGGACTCATGGGCACTATTTTTACTATGAAAGAAGATTTTTTCAAGACTCCATTTCTAAATCATGGAATGGATATAGTTATACCAAAAAAAGATGAGATGGATTTTATTGATGAAAAAATATCAAAAGAATTAGAACTGGGCATATTAAACATAAAAACAAAAAAAAGAATGTTGCAGATTATTGATAGAATGTATTCTGAAGATGAGATAGAAGCTGTTATTTTAGGATGTACAGAGCTACCACTAATTTTGAATAGTCAAATTACTTCTGTTCCATGTCTAGATACTTCGGAAATTCATGTAGAAGCACTCGTTTCTGAAATAATCGAATAAGAGTTGGTAAAAGTTGTAAGCATAAAAAGTTTTACTGAATGTTGAAATATGTTATTTTTTAAAAAAATTATGTGTTAAGTTCGTAATTGATAAAAAAATGTGTATCTGGAGCTCATAAGAACTACTTGTTAAGTAAACATTGAAAAAAACTTGATATGTACTTACACAACTATACGATACATTCTTATTGCGAGAGTTAAATAATGAGAATAAAATTGAAATGTCTAAAATGAGTAAAGCTTTAAACAACCTGGAGATGCCTACAAATGATAAACCGAGATAGGATATTTGACGTATCAATAATTTTATAAGAATCGCTAGCCTAGAAAATTGAACCTTCTTGTTGAAGGCGTTCAAAAATTCTTGCAAATGCCACTATAACGATATACTTGTGTAAATCTCTCATACGGATACGTGTACAGATATTTAAAAATAGCAAAAGTATACCATCGAAAATTAGTGCCCTCATAAAGTTAGACTTTCTTTTGGAGTGGAAAGAAATGTTCTGTTTTTCTTTGTATCTATTGATAATTCTGTTCTAAGCCGATTCTCTAAATTCTAACGGACTTTGCCAATTGAGTTAACCTCTCTTACGTTCAAGATTGTAGTAATGGATATAGCGATAAATAACTTGCTTCAATTCTTCAAAGGTATGATAGATTTCCTGTTTTAACAGACTGAAAAAATTTTCCATGATTGAATTATTTACCGTTCTATTCAGATCAAGGCTAGGCATGTCAAATGAAGGCTTACAATCATAAAGTGAAAGAACATAAAATCTTCCAAAGTATGTTCTGTAACCGTAAAGGATCCCGAGTAGGTGCGAATACCTTACTCAGTTTCTTGGATAGACACATCTAAAGTTTTCCCGCTTGTCAATGCATTAGGTTTCTCTGAAATAGGATTAGAGAAAGAGTAAATCTCGCTGTTAAGCTTATCTAGAAATTGGTCACAATAGAGTTTCTTTTCACGAACAATACCAGACTGGTCCAACTCAAAATATTTTTAATTCTGCTGCACCTGTTGTAATCTTTTAATGATAGAGAATTGAGTAGAATTGTAGAGATTTTCTCGAGAAAAATCGGACTTCAATTTTCAGTTTTAGAATCAAATGATGAACCTTCTTCTTACTACATGAAAGCTTTGATTTCGAAATTCTTTTGTCATATATAAACAGTCATAATTCTCATGTTTTTCTCTTAACTTAAGCATTTTTTGATTTTTTGATCTGGATTTTCTCAATCAACCCTTTTTTGTCATATATAAAATTCGCTTTGGAAATTTTCAAAGTTTCAAGAAGCTCAACTAATTTGAATGATCCTCGGAAATTGTCGATGATTCGTTCTTCTTTGTTGAGCTTTCTTTTTTTGCGACTTTCTCAATTTAAAAAAGAAACTTTCTATCTGAAGAGAATGCACCTACTTTTGAGAGCATATCTATTCTCATTCTGCTCGAAAGGTTTCCCAGTTGAAGATTAGTGCAGGATTATTTATTCCTAAATGATTCGCCACTTCGCAATAGGGCACCTTACTTGTTTGATATAGCTTTATCGCATCCAACTTGAAAAGAACAGAATAATTTTGATTTTGTCGTTTTTGAAGTAGCTCTCATTTATCGAATTCTAGATAGGCATTTATCCATTTTATACCTGTATTTTTTACTTTCCTCGTGTTTCATTGATAAATACGACGCTTGTCCCTTTCCTTTGAGGTATTCTTGAACAATTTTTAGCTTGATTTTAAAACTATATATAGCCATAAAAATACCGACCTCCAGAAGTTAGATTTTTGTCTAACTTTTGGAGGTCGGTATAAAAGCTACAGGCTTCTTTTTAAATAAAAAATAAGATTTTTTTTATTTGAAATATTTGAAAGCTCAGGAATATTCTGGTGATATTTGTTATTATTTTTCTCTATTGTTAGTCTTGTTTTACAAAAAAACAAGATTAATCAGACTCAATTAAAGAATTGTACAGCATCTTTCAGTCACTTTTTGTGTTACTTTCTAGTTAATTATAATATTTATCGATTAATCAAGCAACCTTTTTTTTAAAAAAATAAAATAAGTTGTTTCGTTTCGATTAATACTAGCCTTTTTAATGATTTTAATAAATGATTGACAAATAAGTTGTGAGATATGTACCGTCATTTGAGCCGTCACAGTGAGAGAGGAGAATAAATTTGAGTAGACGTGGTGAAAACATTTATAGAAGAAAAGATGGACGTTGGGAAGGAAGATTTCAGAAGGGAAGAAAAATAGATGGGAAAATAAAGTATGGATCGGTCTATGGTAGAACTTATCAGGAAGTTAAACAAAAATTATATCCTTTAAAAGTTGAATATGCTTCAAGAGTATTATCTCATGGAATGTGTGCAAGCCCGTTTAGTAAATGGATATATGATTGGTTAGATGATTTTCAGAGTACTTTAAAACCATCTACTTATTCAAGTTATCGGCACAAAATTGAGCATTATATGTTACCTCATTTAGGTGATCATGCAGTTAATGAGTTAACTACAGGTAAGATTCAAGATTTAGTGAATAATTGGTTTGATATGAAACTAGGTTTTGGAACAATTCAAGTAGTTTTTCAACTTTTAAAACGAATTTTGGCTTCCGCTGTAAAAAGGGATTTACTATTATTTAATCCTTGCTCTCAAGTTGTGCTACCCAAAAAAAAGAAGCAAAAAGTGCATTCATTAAATAAAGATGAGCAGGGAAGGCTTGAAGAGGTAGCAAGAAATGCTTCTGATTACAAAGGATTACCCATATTAATGGCACTTCAAACAGGAATGAGAATCGGAGAAATAGCTGCATTGAAATGGCATCAAGTTGATTTTGAAAGTAATTCTATTTCCGTGGAGCATACCTATCAGCGTATTCCTTTTTTTCATTCTGATGTACAACGAACCCAACTAGTTTACCAAGAAGCTAAAACAAATGCCTCTAAGAGAACTATACCCATGACGAGAGAAATATGTGAACGTTTAAAAAGAAAGAGACAGGAGAGTAGTACACCTTTTGTTTTTTCTTCTGGTTCTAATCCATGCGAACCAAGGTTATTAACCTACTATTTCCATCGAATGATTAGGCAAGCCAAACTAAATGGAGTTCATTTTCATCAATTGAGGCATACGTTCGCTACACGTTGTTTAGAGAAAAACTATGATATAGCCTCTGTGAGTGCACTGTTGGGTCATTCTTCTGCAAAGATGACATTAGATGTATATGCTGATTCATTGATTGAACAACGGATCAAAATTATTAGATCACTAGAAAAATAAAAAAATCGTTATTTTTTAAAATTGGTGTATTCTTTTTTTGAAATCAGAGTAAGCGCTTTCCTGGAGGACGACTATTTTCAAATTTCAAATTATACATAAACGTTTGATAAAAAAATAAAATAAAGAGATAGTTAATAGTCTAAAAAAATTTTATACCGTCAAATAATGGTCAAGAGCTCTAGAAATACCGTATTCGCAGTATATATTCTTATTTTCTTGTTTTTTTGTAAAACAAGTAAAACTAGTGTAGCTGATTTTAAGACTTTTGTGAAATGCTTTTGTTTTACTATTTCGGTATCACTGCCATGGGCATTTGATATAAAAATCTCACAAAAGAGAAGGAGAGAAAAAAGATGAAAAAAAGTAAGATCGTAGCTGGTTTATTGGGGACTGCCCTTGCCAGTAGTATTCTAGTGAACGCAGGGGTGACAGCAAGTGCGGCAACCTTTAATGGTTCTTCAGATGCCTCTGTTTCATTTAAGTCTGGTTCAATTGTTACACCACCAATTACACCGCCTATCACACCGCCGGTGACTCCACCTGCGTCAGACTTTGGATTGCTGTACGTGCCAAAAGAGTTTAACTTCCAAGAAACAGCAGTTCCAACAGCTACTGTAACAACGAATACGTCTATTCCGATCGATAGTAACTGGGAAGGTAGTCCAGCAAGTGATACTAGCGGGGCTGCGGGATCAAATCCAACAACAAAACATGTTGCGGTAGGAGATGTTCGTGGTACGCGTGCGGCTGGCTGGAAATTGGAAGCGAAGCTATCATCTGATTTAGCGGCAGGTTCTAAACCGCTGACCGGTTCAACGATTCAAATGAGTCAAAGCTTAAATGAATTAAACCCTACAACTTGGGCTAAAACACCTACAACTGTTGGTAGTGGTGTTCATGCTCCGGACACTGTCCCTACTTCAGTTTCAATTAGTACGGCTTCTTCTGTAGTTGCTAGTGCTTCAGCAGAAACATCATCAGGAGCTGCTGATGGACGAGGTGAAGGTTATTGGGAAACGGAATATACAAATATCAATTTAGTTGTACCCGCAACAGCGATGAATGCCGTTACAGCTGGAGAACAATATTCAGGAACAGTTGATTGGACATTGACTGACGCAATTTAAACGAATAACAGCAGCTGGAGATACCAGAATATCTTCAGCTGTTTTTAGGAGAGTCTTATGAAGCAACTAACTAAAATGGGGTTATTCATCTTTTTATTTATTGGGATATTTTCTTATTGTTTAGAAGGAAATGCAAAAGATAATAAACAGATTACTGATACTGAACAAAGAGCTGGATTCACAATTCATGCTGAAATTCCTGAAAATCAAGTGGATCAAGCAAAAAGCTATTTTCATTTGTTAGTTGGAAAAGATCATGAACAAAAAATCAAAGTGAAAATATATAATAATTCCGAAAAAGAGCAAACCTATAATGTAAAAATAAATTCTGCAAAGACGAATAAAAACGGGATTGTAGTCTATGACGATTTTGAAACATCTTTAGATTCCTCAATGAAGTTACCGATTACGGAAATTGTAAAGCCAGATAATGAGACCGTTACTGTTCCAGCATGGGGCGAAGGAGAGGCCGTTTTAACAATTAAGTTGAATAATCAAAGTTTTGAAGGATTAATTCTTGGAGGAGTTCATATTAGTATGAAGGATTCTGAAGAGGGCACCAAAAAAGGAATGTCTGTTACTAATCGTTATGGTTATGTTAGTGGGATTGCTTTGGTTCAAGATAAGAATACGAATATTTTTGGTAATACTGAACTGAAATTAATTAAGTTGAAACCAATGGTTGATTACGGGAGCAAGGTAATTGAAGCCCATATTCAGAATCCTAATCCTGAAACGTTTGATTCAGTAAGATTGAATGGAAAAGTAACTAAGAAGGGAAGCAGAAAAGTTCTTGCTGAACACGCCATTGATAGTGCGAGAATTGCTCCCAATTCCTTCTTGCCATTTCAAATTGATTGGGGAAAAGACACGATAACGGCTGGAACATATGTATTTGAGGGGTATGCGAAAGTAAAAGAGAAAAAATGGTCATTTAAACAAGAATTTGAGATATCAGCCAAAACTGCCCAAAAAATGAACAACCAAGCAGTTTTCAAATTGATTTTACCCGATTGGTGGAAGCAAGGGGCATTAATCTGTGGAATCTTCTCTATCTTGCTAGTGTGCTTCTTAATTTTTAGGACTGTCAGATGTACTAAAGTGGCTAAATGATTCTTAAAGCCAGGATTAAGAGTGAAAGTGAGGGGAAGAAATGAAGAAAAATAAAATGGGACGTTTTTTTCGGATTTTGACGTTGGCAATACTATTAATAATGGTAGGCGGTGTTTGCTTACCAAATACAGTAATTGGGGAAACAGAAGTTGGAGTTGGATTTGTTGAAGGCAGTTCTGGCAGTAGCACTTCTTCTTCAGATACTAAATCTACTGATACTCGAGATAGCAGCTCATCGATTAGCAGTGAAAGTTCAAAGAGCAGTGAAACAGATAGTATTTACACTAATCCGAATTCTCCGAGAGCTGGAGGAGGGACAAATAGAAATATTCCTACGTCAGAAGGGGACAGTAAGATTTTGCCTTCTACAGGTGATAAAAAAAGCAGTTTATGGTTAGTATTGGGATTACTCCTTGTTGTATGTGCGTATTCATTAAATCGTATTTATGAAAGGAGAAGACTATGAAGAAACCAATGAAAAAAGTGATTCTAGTCTCATTACTTATGGCTCTATTAATCACAATATTTCCTATAAATCATAGGACGTATGCCAATGAGATTGGTGAAGCTACTACTGAGGAGAAGAAGGAAAGTTCAAAGGAAACGCTGTCTCCAAGTGAAAGTCTGGAAGAACCAGATACCACAGAATCCTCAGGGAAAAAGGAAACGACTAAAGCCAGTGGTGAAAAAGAAAAAATAGTCAAGGAAAAAAAGGAAGATGAGGACATTAAAATCACTCCATTTGCTGCAGGACAACCACTTCGACCTGAACACATGTATATATCAAATTATAATGTTAGTTTCAGGATTCAGTATCCAACGGGAGCCCCGGTAGAAAATTTGGACGTTGTTTTAGAGTTGAAAGACAGTTCTGTTGGAGGGGGACCTATGCTTCGTTGGGACATCCATCTTGTATATAATAGTGTTTCTCAGCTTTATGAAGGTGTAATGAACTATCCGTATCAGTTTCCATTGTCATATCCAAGTGGGTACAGTAACGTTGCAGTTGGATGTAATATTAGGATAAAAAATTTAGGCTTAGCCACTTCAATTACTGAAAACTACACAAACTCCTTTTTTGGCGGTACTAGATATAGCGGTTACTGGGGAGGGAATTCTTATCCAGCAAGAGATCCTGATACCTCCGTTGTAATCGGCCCTATCGCGGGTAATCCTGTTAATCTGTATAAGCAAGCAGATCAATCGTGGCTTGGGGTCGTCAACCATGCAGGAACAGCCAGCTATCATACTACAACTGGAGAACCGGTTTCGATGACCTTTTATGTACCTGCAAATCCATACTCTCATACCGTTAACTATAACTATATAACAGAGTATATCGTGAATGAAAAAGGTGATACGATTACTGCTCCAAGCGGTTTTTGGAACTACCGACAGTGGTATATAAACACTCCGACGACATTATATGAGTTTGGTAGAACAAACGTCGTTGGACCAAAAGAAACCGATGTTCCAATGAAATATGTCGCAGGAGGAATCACCTATAACTACGAAGGGTGGTACACTGGTTGGAAGAAACCAACAACTCTAAATACTGCTCATCCAATCACTGTACCCGTTAAGCAAAATGAAGGATTCCCTGTAACGGTTGTATATAGTTCTCACGTATTGAAGACTGAGAAGTACTACAATAATTCTGGGGGATCGTTAGAATCAGGTATTCATGACACTGCGTCTCAAGAAGTGCCTTTAGATTCGACATTTACAGGAAATCCTCAAAATGTCATAAAAGCATCCAACGGAGACTATTATGTATATCAGGGATGGTTAAAAGATACTGAAATGCCAGGGGCAAATACTCCTCGCGCTGGAAAGCCAAATGAAAAAATGACGCAAAACACTGACTTCAAGTATATTTATAAAAAGTCAACACCTGCTAGAAGCATTACCATGACTCCAGATACCAAGCTTATTGACAGTGGGGATTTAGTCACTTGGACTGCTAAAGTGAAAAACACCTCGGCTGATCCTATCAATTTAGATGATAATGAAATGCGTCTGCTAGCTGTACCAGATTACGTTGCAGGGAGCACGGTAGTAGATGGCACGCCACAACCAGACTCTTTTTGGACAGGAAACTCGATTCCAACAATTGGACCTAGTGGTGAAGTCACTATTCAGTTTAAAACCCAGCACGTTGGACTGCCAAACTCATATCATGGAACGGTGATTAGTGTAAAATCTGCCAAAGTTTCTCAAGATATGGCTCGGGGAAATGTGAGAATTAAGGATAAGGACTCCAAACCAATTCCTCCTGGAGTAGATATTGGCTTGGAAAATATACCAAATAAGTTTACGTTCGAGGATGTTGTTGTTAATAATTTTTCGCAGACAGCCTCATTAAATATGAGTTCTTATGCTAGTCATACAATAAGTGATGGATTGTTTGTCCGTCTATTTGACGAAAGAAGTAGTATCCCTGGTTGGAAATTAACGGCTAAACTGGATACATTCAGGCAAACCTCTCATCCATCTCGTACATTGAGCAGTGCAGTAACAATGGATTTTAAAACGAATTTGGAAAAGGTAAATAACCCTAAAACAGCAACGGAATCCATAGATCCTAGCCCTAGTGGTAGTATTCCAACAATCAATAGTAATGTGCATCTTGTATCAAATAATACAGATGTTCTAGTCATGCACAGCCCTGTTGGAATTGGAGATGGCACATGGCAAGCTAGAATACCATTGAATAATGTAAAACTTACTCTCCCGGCGAATAGCGGAGTTGCTGGAAAAACTTATGAGTCGGCTTTGACTTGGACATTAACAGACGCACCTTAAAAAGAACAAAGGAGTAAAGGTATGAATAATTATATTTGGTTTTCGGGTATCATGGGAATTGTTTTACTCATTGGAGCGCTTGTAGTATCAATGAAAGACATCATGTTTTGCGAAAGAAACCAAATTAGGAAAGTGAAGTATCTCATTCCAAATGGCTTGTTACTTATTTGCTCCATAGGATGGTTTTTACTTACGATTTTTCTTTATCTTGCTATTCAAGAACAAATTTAAATGAAACGACTCGTATTTCATTTGTTAAAGACACTATCTAGTGTTGGCAATTATTAAAATAGGGTCAATAAATTCTAGATAGTCCGTTTGCGGATGTGGTTAAGATTTCCACGTAATCTAAATGATGATTGTGGTGATTAACCCGTCCGTATAATGATAAATCGTTACTATTTTAGTGCAGCCAATTTATTTATGACTGCTAATTGTTATGATGAGTATTTACATAAGCTGTTATACAATCATTAAAAGTTTAAACAGTAGTACGTTGACAAAAATAATTTTATTTTCCAATTACTGGAGGATTAGAAAGAAGGATTAATATGAGTCAAATTTTACTATTAACAAAAAATGTTTTAAACGAGCAATCATTTGAGAATAAATTAAGGTTATTAGGCCATGAGGTTTTCACCTCGGAAAACTTAATAGATATGTTCATATTAGAAAATTCAAACGGTAAGTTTTTAAGAATGTTTACACATGTAGTTTTGAGTGAAACCATTGCTAATAAAGAGGTAAGAGAATTAATTGAGAAATTGAAACATATTCACCTGAAAATTCTTAGAAAATCTGATGAAGAAATTGATGAGGATCAATTAAAAGAATGGGGTGAACAAGGAATAGATGATTGGATTGAAGAGAGTCCAAGCATCGAGGCACTCAGAGAAAAAATGAGCCAAGACAGAATTGTAAAAGAAGGAAAAATTATTGTGTTGCCCAAAACGTTCGAAAGACGCCCTTTATCAAATATCCATTTGAGTAGTGGAGAAATGAAACTATTCATGCTTCTTTACCAAAAGGACAAAAGAGTTGTATCACGAGAAAACCTATGTCTTCAAATGTGGGGAAGAGAAAAATGTAATTCTACCATGTCACAATTATCAGTTTTAGTGAAGCATTTGAAAGATAAGTTATCTGCTCAAGGGATAGAAGGGCCCATTGTTGAAACGTGTTGGGGACAAGGGTACAAATTACATGATACTGTTTCTGATCAATTATATGTAGAATCAAGCAGTTTAAAATATGCGAATAAGTAATTGTCTCATAGTTTTATACTGTGAATAAGTAGCAAATTTAAATATTTGATATATTAGGATCTAAAATAATATTTAGAACCACTGGAATATGAAAGATTAATTATTAAGAACTGAACACTATTTCAATATTGAAAAAAAATTTTTTCTTTTTGTATAATAATTGGATGGCAAGATTACATATAAAAGAAAGAGTTTCCGAAGGCCAGACACAATTAAGTGTTTGGCCTTTAAAAGTATAAAATACTGATTCCCCTAAAAGAAAATGATGTATTTCAAAGAACTTCTCTTTATTTTAATTAGCCCTTGCTAGTAATATATCTTCCTTTAATACACTCTTTTGATTTTTAACAGAGTACAGGTTTCATTTTGAAAACTTAATAGTGTTTGTATTCAATGTAAGGACTAATCGTTCATTGATAATTGAATACTGTGTGTCAGGTACTAAAACTTTCAAAACGAGCCAAGACAGGATTATCGCCAAGACGAGTTACTGAGCGGAAAACTAATTGCTGTCTATCATAGGCCAATATGATGCAACGACTTTTGAAAGCATAATGAGACTTCTGTGAAGCTCGGCATAAAAAGCGGAGAGGTGAAAATCCTATGTTCTTCTGATAGCAAAGAAGAAGCCTGACAATATCAAGAACACAAAAGGAGGATAAGATGAATATATTTATCGGATTACTACTATTTTTCGTGGGAGGATTCATCGGTGTAGCGACAATGTGCATGGTACAGTTAGCTGGTGAAACTGATCGAAGAATGGCAGAATTTAATACTGAAAAACGTAAATCTGACTTCTAGACTTTGGAGGATTTATGACAAAAAATTTTGAAGAGATGGTGAGTGCTAAAGACTTAATCGAATTAGGGTTTAAGCCTTATCAAGCAAAACAAATCATTAAAGAATGTAAAGAATATTTAGCAAATATTGAAGGAATAAGCTTCTATTATAATCGACAAGTTGCCATTGTACCGGCCAGAATTTTGGAAAAATTATTCGGCATACAAATTGGTTGAAACGCGGTAACATTAAGTTAAGCTTATTCCTCAATACACTTAAAGGGTGAAATTAATGGCTAAGTATCCAAATATTTATCGAGACAAGAAAACAAAGACATGGTTCTTTCGAGCTTATCTGGGAATGGATGAGGATGGAAAGAGACATCAGAAAACGAAACGAGGGTTTCCATCACAAATAGAAGCAAAGCGAGCATATGATAATTATATTCTCAAGCATGGGTTTCACTATAACCTTACTTCAAAAATAAGTAATTCGAGTCAAATGACGTTTAAGGAGTTTTATCATATTCGCTTTACTAATTGGTATGAAAAGCAGGTGAAAAGTCAGACATATGAGAATGCTAAGTTTATCTTCGAAAAAAAGATGGGTTATTTCTACAATTTCAAAGTTAGAGATATCACCATTCAAGATATTGAGGATTGGATGTATGAGTTGAGTCAAACCGCGACTAGGAACTCAAGAAATAAAGATGAAATCAAGACACTCTCTAGGAATTATATCAATCGTATTTTGGGTCATTTAAAGATAATACTAGATAGAGCTGTTAAGGAAGGATTGATTATGAAAAATCCTGTTGACGATGTGTCTTCTTTTCCGAAAGAGAATAATAAGGTCGATTTCTGGGAGTTTGAAGAGTTTAAGCAAGTTATGGCTGAAATTCCGGAAGATTCATTGGAATTGAAGCAACGGAAACTTGTCTATGAAGTACTCTTCTATACTGGATTACGGATCGGAGAATTAGAAGCTTTAACATGGAAGCAAGTAGATTTTAGAAGGCAACAAATTACAGTTGAAAAGACCTTGATTTACAAAACTAAAGACGATTGGCATTTATCAACTCCGAAGACTAAAAAAGCATATCGTACAATTGGGATAGGACAATATCTTTCTAAGAAATTGAAAGAATGGAGAGATTTGCAAAGTCGAATAGGTAATTTTGAATTTGTTTGTCAATTGGATGGAACTTTTACTCCACCGTATTGTTTCTCATCATGGTTGAAAGGTTATGCTAAAAAAGCTGGAGTTATCCCAATTAAACTTCATGGGTTGCGGCATTCTCATGTTGCGATGTTAGTAGACCAGCACATTCAACCTTTAGTTATACAAGAGAGATTGGGTCATGCCAATATCCAAATAACTCTCGGCACATATGGTCACCTCTATGCTAAGTCTGACGAAAAAGTCGTCAATGTTTTAGACGCAATGATTTCTTGATAATTTATCTCAGAAAAAATCGAACAATCTATTAAATATTGTTTTCCAGACTTCTACCAGAGCCTTTGAGAATGCTATTAGGTCAATGATTTCAGCACCTCACTTCCAATCTAAGATGTATCGGAAGTAGTGTGGGAACTGAGGAAAACAGCTTCAAACAAAAAAATATAACTATTAATACACAGCATATCGTCAAAAAGATGTGCTGTTTTTTTTGATTCAAGAAATGTAAATATTTATTATGCTATCTATTTGTGAGCGATATTTTTCTGGGAGAGATTTAATAATTTGCTTGATGAGAGCAAGCGAAATATGTATAACTAGCGGGATGATTTTGAACAGTAAGGATAACAAAAATATGATAGTATTTAGTGGCTTGAGCTACTGTGATTTTGAACGTATTTCAATAGGATTTAAGAAAAATTGATATAAAGGTTGTAAAACAGGGGAAATCACCTGTTTTTTTTATGGGGAAACCAAATAAGGAGGTAGTGTAAGCTCATGTTGCACAAAGTATGCATATTATTGGATAACAAAGTTTGTAGAATTGAAAACGTTTTTAAAGTATTTTGAGAGTGTAAGGGTGATGAATATGAACTTAGAAGATAGAAATAACCAAATATTAATGGAACTAATAAATAATCCCCAAGTTACTAGTAAAGTTTTATATGAAAGGTTTGGTCTATCAAGAAGTCAATTGAATTACGCTTTAAAAAAAATCAACGATTTTCTAGAAGATGGAAAGTTGCCACAAATCAAAAGAACAAAAAAAGGTCATTTTTTAGTTCCTAATGTAGTGGTATCTGTATTTGGAGGTGGTAAAGAAAAAGAACGTGAAAAGAAAGCGCACTATGTATTTTCTGGACAAGAAAGAATCTGGGTAATCGAATTAATGATTTTGGCAAAAGAAGAGTATCTTTCGTTAAATCATTTTATCGTGGAATTAGAGGTTAGCAGGAATACTATTTTACGAGACTTAAAAAGAATCGCAGAAGACATTGAAAATTATGGGCTGAAACTAAAGTATACACGACAGAAAGGATACTATTTCCATGGAGATGAATGGAATAAAAGAGAACTACTGTCGGCAACCTTAATGAATTTGGCAGATATTTATGATGGAATCAATTGTATTATTCGATTTTCAAAAATTGATACAGATCTAATTGAGGTTTTCAAGAATCGTATCGGGTTAGTCGAAGAAAAGTTAAATATTCAATTTACTGATGATCGCTTAAAGGTTTTGCCACTATTAATTATTCTAATTATTCGGAGGGCAAAAAGAGGGAAACAAATAATCTATAATTTCAAAATTGATGATTTTGAACTTGCTGATACAAAAGAATTCTTGGCAGCGGAACACATTATTTGGGATGTAGATGAAATAAGTAGAAATGAACGAGTGTACCTAACTTTGTTATTGCTTACAACTAATCTATCGCAAGCAAACATTCTTTCAGTTAGAGAAATTGATAATTTAAAAGAAGCCTTATTTGAAGTATTGAATAATTTTGAAAAAGTATCTGGTCTAAGTGTTGAGCGTAAAGAAATATTGTTAGAGCGCTTATTGATTCATATGAGGCCAGCGTATTATCGCATTAAATACCATCTAAATCTGCAAACACGATTTTATCAAGAGAATAAAGACACCGATTTGTTTTCATTATTTTATTTAGTGAAGGAGTCTAGTGAACCTCTTGAGGCATTTTTTGGAGAGGAAATACCAGATCCAGAATTATTCCTGATTTCTTTATTCATTGGCAGTCATATTGTTGAAAGTACGGAGATCATTCGAGATGAAAATAGAAGGCGGGCAATTATTGTTTGTCCGAATGGAATCTCAATCTCGCTATTGCTAAAGAATACGTTACAGAACTTATTACCAGAAATCGACTTTGTAGAGTTAATCTCTGAAAGAAAATTCTATCGAAATAATTACGATGTTGACTTCATTTTTTCAGCTATTCCTCTGGAAACAGAGAAACCAGTTTTCGTCGTAAATAATTTCTTAACTGATCAAGAAAAGAGACAGTTAAGGGAACGGGTATTACGTTCAGTGACACTAGCTCAAAACACCGTTATAAATCCAGAAAAGATCATGTCATTGATAAAGAAATATGCGGTGATTTCTGACGAAGAAAATTTATATCACGAACTATTAACGTTGTTTACTCCAAAAGATTTCGAGAGATTAGAGAAGAAACGTATTCATTTGATCGATACATTAAAAATGGATACGATCCAAATATTTGATGATGCCATAGAGTGGTCAGAACTCCTTGATAAATTGGCCCGGCCTTTAGAGAAGCAAAAGGTTATTAGTAAAAATTTTGTAACGGTTTTAAAACAAGAGATGCCCATATTACCTCAATATACGGTTTTACGAAATACCATAGGTCTACCGCATACGATGAGTGAAGCAGGAGCGCTAGGAGTAGGAATCAGTATGGGAATCGTTAAGAAAGGAATACTTACTGAAAATGGATCAAAAGTACACACAGTTGTTCTGTTGGCCTCTAATGATAAAGATAAACATGTTGATTTGATCTTTGAATTGATGAGCTTAGCAGGTTCAGAACAACTAAAAAAAATAGAAGAAGCAACATCTATCAGAGAAATACGCACTTTGTTAGTAGATTTTAGTGAAAAATATTGGAGGAACTAAGAGATGGGCAAAAGTGACAAATTAAGTTTTTATGTTAAGACTCCTTTGATTTTTGTTCAAGAATCTTTTTCGAATTCTATCGAAATTTTTGAACAGGTCTATGAACACGCATTAGATCTAGGATGGGTCAGAAGTGATTTTCTAGAACGAATAAAACAACGAGAGGAGACATTTCCGACTGGAATTCAGTTGGAAAAATTTGGTGCAGCCATTCCACATACGGATGCTGAATGTATTTTAACCGAATTTGTGGCAGTGATTACTAATAAGGAGCCTGTTCAATTTACTAGCATGGAGGACAAAAATAAAAAAGTAAATACGGATGTTATTTTCATTTTGGGATTAAATCAACCACACGCACAGTTAGAAATGCTGCAATCATTAATGAAATTACTACAAAATGACAATATTTTAGAAGAAGTTTTAACAGCAAAAGATTCAGAACAATTACTTTATGCAATTAAAAAAATTGAAAAATAAAAGGAGACGATTAATATGAGAAAAATTAAAGTATTGGTAGCTTGTGGGGCAGGAATAGCTACATCAACAGTAGTTATGAAAAGAATTGAAGATCTATTGCAGGATAACAACATTGAAGCGGATGTTGAACAAATTAAAATTGCCGAAGCGGTATCTAAACAAGAAGGGGCCGATATGCTTATCTCGACAACAATTTTACCGACTCAATACAAAATACCAGCAATTACAGCCTTGGGATATATCAGTGGAGTAGGCGCTGATAAACTAGATGAAAAAATCTTGGAAATTGCACGATCTGTCAATTAATAAAGTTAGTTAAAAATAGTGGCCGCTATTTAAAATAAATATATAAGGAGGATTTATTTGAATGAAAGCTATTAACGATGTTGTACAGTATATCCTTAATTTAGGACCTACTGTCATGCTCCCCATTATGATCCTAATCATAGCACTCATTTTTAGAGTACCATTTGGGAAAGCATTAAGATCAGGATTAACAATAGGAATTGGGTTTGTAGGTATTAATTTGGTTATTGGTGTGTTATCAGATAATTTAGGGCCTGCAGCTCAAGCTATGGTCGAACGCTTTGGATTTCATTTGACTGTGATTGATACTGGGTGGCCATCTGCAGCATCTGCTGCATGGGCTTCGCCGGTTTCAGCAGTTTTAATTCCGATTTGCCTGATTGTAAACGTTATCTTACTACTGTTAAAAGTTACGAAAACTTTAGATATTGATTTATGGAACTATTGGCATTTTATCGCTGCGGGAGCAACAGGTTATATTGTAACAAATGGCAACTGGTGGTTTGCTATTTTATGTGCCGTATTGTATGAGATTGCTTGCTTGATTATTGCCGATAAAACAGCACCTTTAGTAGCGAAATTCTATGGGTTGGAAGGCGTAAGTTTACCAACTGGATCAACGGTGGCATTTGGCTTAGTAGGTATCCCAATTGGTATTGCTATAAGTAAAATTCCTGGTTTAAATAAGTTGCACGCTGATCCAGAATCGATCCAAAAACGGTTTGGAATTTTTGGCGAACCAATGATGATGGGAATTATTATCGGGGCAGCCATTGCTGCACTAGGCGGTTATGATATTGGAGGCATCTTAAAAATGGGCATTAACATGGGAGCAGTAATGTTCTTGATGCCACGGATGGTAAAAATCCTAATGGAAGGTCTCATCCCGATTTCAGAGTCTGTCAGAGATTTTTTACAAGAACGTTATGGTGAAAGAGAAATTTATTTAGGCTTAGATGCTGCGGTTACCACTGGACACCCAGCTAACTTGGCAACCGGCTTGCTTTTAGTTCCAATAACTTTATTTATCGCTGTAATATTGCCGGGGAACAAAGTATTACCTTTTGGTGATTTAGCAACTATCCCCTTTTATGTTTCTTTAATTGTTGCTCATCGGAAAGGGAATATTATTCAATCGGTATTAACAGGAACTGTTGTAATAGCATTGGCATTATACATGGCAACTAATTTTGCTCCTGTTCATACGGAAATGATGCGAGGCGTGTATGAGTTTCCCAAAGGAGCAACACAAGTATCAACACTCGATATGGGCGGTAATTTCTTAAACTGGGTAATTTTGAAATTTTCTCAACTGGTTTCTGGAATCCTTTAATTTTTTATAGTCACTACTGAATTAAGGGACTCTAAAATGGGTCCCTTAATTTTTTGAAAGGGAGGAGTTTTGTCATGAAAGCCGCATTGTTAAAAGGATTGAATCAATTTGAAATAGAAACTATCGAAAAGCCAATTCCTAAGGAGCATGAGGTTTTGGTAAAAATTAAAGCTGCAGGAATATGTGGATCTGATATCCATAAAATGCAGAACGAATGGAAATATGAGCTTCCCATGGTTATGGGGCATGAATTTTCTGGAGTCATTGAATCCATAGGAAGTAAAGTAAAAAGGATATTGATTGGCGATCGAGTGGTTGTAGCGCCTCTGATCCCCTGTCATGAATGCGTCTATTGTGAATCGGGAAAATATCAGCTGTGTGAAGACTATACAATGATAGGTTCTCACCGGTATGGCGGTTTTGAAGAGTATGTGACTGTTCCAGAAGAGAACGTGATCAACATTGGGGAAAGCATTTCTTTTGAAGAGGCCGCAATGATTGAACCATTAGCGGTAGCAGCTCATGGTGTAATGGGTTTAGATCCTAAAATCGGAGATACGGTAGCGGTATTTGGTTTAGGTACGATCGGAATATTAACAGTTCAGTGGTTGCGATTAACTGGTGTAAAAAAGATTATTGGCATTGATATCGACTCAAATAAGATAAACGAAGCAAAAAAGTACGGCGTAACAGATACGATAAATTCTTTAGAAGAATCATTAGAAGAAAGAATATTTAAGCTAACTGACGACCTTGGGGTAGATATTGCTATCGAATGTGCTGGTTCCAAAATTACAGAAGAGCAGTGCCTGTTAATTACAAAAAAAGGCGGAAAAATTGGCTACCAAGGAATCGCTTATTCAGATGTTCTATTACACCAACGAGCTTTTGAAAATATTTTTAGAAGAGAATATACAATAAACGGTTTCTGGAATTCTTATTCAGCACCTTTTCCGGGAAAAGAATGGATACATTCTGCGAAGTTTATCGAACAGGGGAAAATAAAGCTAAAAGAATTGATTTCTCATCGTTACGAATTGGCAGAGATTCAAAAAGCATTTGATCTGACAGTGAATCGTGAAGAATCCTATAACAAAGTAATGATTTTTCCGGAAGATAGAAAAGAGGAAAAGAAATGATGAAGGGTGTTTCAAAACAAGCCCCAGGCTACGATCAAATGGCATTTATCGATTTATCTGTTCCAGAAGCAACAGATGACAAGGTCTTGATTAAAGTTGCTTATACAGGTATTTGCGGATCAGATATTCATACTTTTAAGGGTGAATACAAAAATCCCACTACTCCCGTTGTACTAGGACATGAATTTTCTGGGCAGGTAGTTGAAGTCGGAGCCAATGTAACAAAGGTCAAAGTTGGTGATCGGGTAACCAGTGAGACGACCTTTTATGTCTGCGGCGAATGCGATTATTGCAAGGAAAAGCAGTATAATTTGTGTCCCCATCGAAAAGGAATCGGCACGCAGCAAAATGGCTCCATGGCGAACTATGTGTTGGCTCGAGAAGAAAGCATTCATTTACTGCCGGATCATTTAAGCTATGAAGGTGCGGCGATGAGCGAACCATTAGCGTGCTGTGTCCACGCGATGTATCAAAAGAGTCATTTGGAATTAAAAGATACGATCATTATCATGGGCCCCGGACCAATCGGACTGTATCTTTTGCAGATTGCCAAGGAAATTGGAGCCTTCGTCATTATGACGGGGATCACAAAAGATGCTCATCGTTTAGCATTAGCAAAAAAACTAGGTGCGGATGTGATCGTGGATACGATGAAGGAAGATCTAGCCGCAGTCGTTAATGAAGTAACGAATGGCTACGGTGTCGATAAAGTGTACGATGCTTCAGGTGCTGTACCAGCAGTCAATGCTAGTTTGCCATTGATTCGCAAGCAGGGGCAATTTATTCAAGTAGGCTTGTTCGCTAATAAAATGGTGGATTTAGACACAGAATCAATCATCCAACGCGAGATCGAATACATCGGCAGTCGTTCACAGAACCCTTATGACTGGCCGATTGCGATTCACTTATTAGCGAAAGGTGCGATCAATATCGATGAGATGATTACGAAAAAATACCCATTGACTAAATGGCGGGAAGCCTTTGATAAAGTGATGGAAGGCAACGAAATCAAGGTAATGATCGAATCCAATCCAGAAGAGTTCACTGATTAATGGAAAGCTAAGTAAGGAGGAGAGACATGGAAAGTTGGTTGGGTTTAGATAATAAGGTAATTATTGTAACAGGTGGTTCTGCCGGAATCGGGCGTAGCATCGTTAAATATTTGATAAAAAACAATGCGCAAGTGGTGAATTTCGATTTAAAGAGTGCCAATCAACTTAAACAAAAAAATTATTATTTTTATAAAGTTGATGTATCAAAAAAAACTGAGATAGAGCAGCAAGTAGCTCATGTCTTTCGGAAATTTGGGCGAATTGATGGTCTGGTAAATAATGCAGGAATAGCGTTACCGGGCATGTTAATAAATCCTGATAACACTGGGAAGTATGAATTAACCGAGGAGCTATTTGACCGGACTGTCTCAGTTAATCAGAAAAGTGTATTTCTGATGAGTCAAGCAGTGGCGCGTAAGATGGTTCTGCAGCATTCTGGAGTGATTATAAACATGTCGACTGAAAGTGCTATAGAAGGATCAATCGGACAAGGTTTTTACGTAGGTACAAAGGGAGCTATTAATAGCATGACTTGTACTTGGGCAAAGGAGTTAGGTAAGTATAATATCCGAGTATTAGGAGTAGCGCCAGGAATTATGGAGGAAACGGATCTGCGTTCTGAAAAGTATGAAGAAACCTTAGCTTTTGTTCGAGGAATATCACCAAAAGAATTGAGAGAAGGCTATGTAAAAGCTTCTAGTATACCCCTCGGTAGAGCAGGAAAACTAATGGAGGTTGCAGAAGTAGTTGCCTTCTATTTATCAGAGCATGCCAGCTATTTAACCGGTATTATCACAAATATCGCTGGTGGAAAATCTAGAGGATAGGGTGGATAAAAATGGAGTATATGTTGGATACTGTTTGTTTAAATAGTATTGAAAAATATATGAATGTAGTACCAATTAAAGGAATAACCTCTACACCGAGTATCATTAAACGAGAAGGGAAAATTGATTTTATTCCTCATATGAAAAGGACACTTGAAATAATTGGGGATGATCGCACATTGCACATGCAAGTCGTTGCAAAAGAACTTGAGGGAATGATCGATGATGCGAAAAGAATTTGGAACCAAATCGGTGAAGAGGTCTATGTAAAAATTCCGGCTTCAAAAGCTGGTCTGAATGCGCTAAGTATTTTAAAAAAAGAACATGCCAATTGTCGAATTACAACGTCAGCTGTTTATACAAAACTACAGGCTTTTCTAGCATTAGAATCTGGAGCAGATTATGTAGCTGTCTACACTAATCGATCTGAGAACATCGGAATTGATCCTTTTGACATTATCAGCTCAGCCACAGAGTACGCAAAAAGAAATGCATTGAACGGAAAAATTATGGCATCTAGTATTAAGAATGCCATGCAAATTACAGAAGCGATAGAAGCTGGAGCTGATGCAGTAACTTTTTCGCCTGCAATATTAGAGGATTTTTTTGATTTAGCGGCGACAAAACAAGCGATAGAACATTTTACAAGTGATTGGGAAAATTTATATCAGACGAAAAATATTTAACTGATCTACAGGTTCTTTCATTTTTAGAAATGGGATTCATGAGTATTGCTAATAAATTGAGATGAGATTGTTATTAGTTATGAATAACATTGATGCGAGAAATTGATTCTATTCAAATGTTGTGTGGGATTTCTTCCATAGAGTAGAGTAATTTTTCAAAGAATTATCAAAAGTCCGCAGCGAGCGGATTTTGATTTTGTAAGTTCGCTCAAAATAACAGTACAATAATTTTGTCTTTGAAGCGGTCTTTAAGATATGTTATTCGGTTAATATGAAGAAAAAATGTAATAATAAAAACGAGTAATTTCTGTGTCAATTTCTGTTTAGTGAATGGCTATCTAGTAGTAAAAAACGGCTATAGTCAGGCTGCTAAGGAGAATTGAATAGAACCCTTTGTAGTTTTATTTTTGTAATTGTGACAATAATTTTTATGTCATAAAAGGGGGTCTCAGGTAGAATATCAGAAAAAATAGTATTGACAATTAAAATTGACTCAAGTAATATTACTATTAAATTAAAATATAATTAAGCTATGAAAAGAAAAGTAATAATTTTAGATTTTCAGAGAGTCTCTGGTTGGTGAAAAGAGATAGTCGAACGTTATGAAAATGGTCTTTGAGCATTAGTTATCGAGAGAGAGATCTTTAGATGCTACGGGTTCACCCGATATAGTGATAGGTTATCGAAATATTTCCGTAACCGAAAAGTGGCTTGTTTTAAAAACAAGTAATGAAGGTGGTACCGCGATAAGGTATTTTTATCGTCCTTGATTTGTATTCTAAATACAGATCGAGGACGATTTTTTTGTTTTCTATTAAAAAGGAGGAAGAGAAATGAGTAATGAAAAAAAAATGAATGGAGCACCAATCGCTGTTTTAGGAGGAGGTGCAGCTGCAAAAGCAATCGCAGCTGATTGTGTTTTAGGTGGAAACAAGGTGAATATTTGTGATTTGCCGGAGTTTGCAGAAACAACACTGAAAAATATAGAGCGTACGGGAATATTACTTACGGGGAATCAAAACAACAAGTATGGATTCAAGCGCTCAGGCAAAGCGATAATGAATAAAATCACCACAAATGTAAAAGAGTGTGTTGCTGGTTGTAAGCTGGTGATTGTTGCGGTTCCGTCAATTGCACATGATGCATTCTTTGAAGAGCTGGTACCTGCGTTAGAGGACAACATGATTGTTCATATTATTCCTGATAATTTTGGATCGTTAAAACTGAGAAAGAAAATGCGTGAAAATAATTGTAATAAAACAGTAGTTATCGGTGGTTGGTCGAGTGCTCCATATGGAGCGAGAATAGTCAAGGAGGGAGGGGTGCTGACTCCTGAAGTCAGTTTAATGTACCGAGCAATTACTTTGCGAGGAGCCTCCTTACCTTCAACTGATCAAGAGATATTCTTACAAAGTACAAAAGAGCTGGGCTGCTTTGATACCATCACAGAAGGCGATGGACCAATCGGAGGGAAAACTGTATTGGATATTGGATTCAGCAATGTTAATCCAGTTCTGCATTGTCCAGGAACAATCTTAGGTGTCGGAGTTATGGAGAATTGGGGCAGAGTTTTTGGTGGAAATGACAAAAGTACCTACTCAATTTATTCGCATGCCTATTGTGAATCGATTTCAGAAGTCCAATACGCATTTTATTTGGAAGAAGTAGCTTTGGCCGAGGCAATCGGTGTTGATCTTCAGCGTTTTCCTAAGAAAAATTTCCTTTCACGAACGAGTATTTTGGGGCCTGAATACATGGGAGATGAGTGCATCGTGCCGTTTGATGAACAGTTTGAGATGGCTATTGGAACAGGCCCATTCAGTATTCATGATCGCTATATTACCGAAGATATACCAGTAGGCTGCCATGTTTATCATGAATTAGGAAAAAAATTCGACGTTGAAACGAAGGTAATCGACAGCATGATCACTTTGGCTTCTGTTATGACTGGCCAAGATTTTTCAAAAGAAGGCTTGACCTTAGATGATTTAGGGATTGGAAGCTTAGACAAAAATGCGTTATTGGATTATTTAAATCGCGGGGTGATCGAGTGAGAAAAGCCAAGAATCTTCAAACAGAGGCAGACTTGACTTCAACTATTCAAGTCGCTCCAACCGCATTTTCAGGGTTTGCGATTGGCATAATAGCAGTCAATTTAATCTATCCTAAAATACCCGGCAATGTAGCGAATGCGACGACCTTCGCCTTTCCTGTTCTTTATGAAGTAGTTGATTTTGAAATTGAACAGCTATTTGAAGGAAGTAAACAAATTCAGGAGCAGGTCATCGATGCAGCAAAAAAATTAGAGAAGCAGGGGGTTCGAGCGATTGTCGGGGCATGCGGTTATTTTGGACATTTTCAAGAAGCTGTCTCAGAAGCTGTAGATATTCCTGCATTTTTATCTAGCATCAGTCAGGTGCCTATTATTAAGCTAGGACTCAAAAAAGAGCAGAAAATACTAACCCTAGTTGCTAGCGGAAAAGATATAAATGAAGTATTTTTCCGTTCATCCGGAGCAGATTTATCGGATTGTATCATTCGAGAAATAGGTACTCTAGAAAGCTTTTCTCCGATTCGTTGGGGGAAAACCGAGTTAGATAATCAAAAACTGGAAGCAGATTTAGTTAAGGTGGTACAGACTGAGTTGGATAGGTCAGCGGAAATTGGAGCGATTTTACTTGAGTGCAGTGATCTTCCTCCGTATTCCTATGCCATTCAACAAGTATCCGGATTGCCAGTCTTTGACTTTATTAGTTTAATAAACTGGGTGCATTTTGCAGTAGTTCAATCAAAATATTATGGACACTTCTAAAAGAATCTATAAGAGGAGTGAATCCGACAAAATAAGAAATGAATAAGGAGAAAATATTATGAATAGAAAGACAATCATTTTTTCAATTTTATTAACGATAATCTTCGTTTTAGCAGGATGTACGAAGGCTTCGACAAATGAAAAAAAGGAAGATACGTTAGTGGTAGGAACGTTACCCACCCCACATGGAGAGATTTTAGAGTATGTGAAACCTATGTTAGAAAAAGAAGGAGTCAAATTGGAAATAAAAAACTTTGATGACTATATCCTTCCTAATAAAGCTTTGGCTGATAACGATATTGACGCAAATTATTTTCAACATGTTCCTTTTTTTGAGCAAGCAATAAAAGAAAATGGATACAAATTTGCGAATGCTGGAGCTGTTCACGTTGAACCAATGGGACTTTATTCAAAGAAAATAAAATCAGTGGCAGATTTAAAGGATGGTGCAACAATCATTACTTCTAATTCTGTATCTGATTGGGGTCGAATCATTACGATTCTTCAAAATGCCGGTTTAGTCAAAGTGAAGGATGGGGTTGATCTTGAAACGGCCAATTTTGAGGATATTGAAGAAAATCCTAAAAATTTAGTATTCGAACATTCAATTGATCCATCACTTTTAACTAGTGCATACAACAATGAAGAAGGCGATCTAGTAGCAATCAATGCAAATTTTGCTTATCAAGCAAAGCTGAATCCTGTTAAGGATGCAATTCTTTTAGAGGAAGACAACTCCCCGTATGGAAATATTATCGCTGTACGAAAAGAAGATAAAAATGATCCACGTGTTAAAAAACTTGTCAAAGTGTTACATGATGAAGACGTACAGGAATGGATATTGAAGAAATGGGAGGGGTCTGTAAAACCCGTTTCAATAGATAATTAATCATTCAAACGTTACTCGAACTTATAGATGCGGATTTTGGATAGAGAATTTTAACTTTGAAAAGAAAGAATCTCAGTAGATAAAGTACTAATTTATAAAGGGAAAAAGGATGGGTATTTCCTCATATCAAAGACTAATAAATCTTATCGAAAGAATCGGGGAGAATCCGGCAAGATACAGGATTAGTCCGTATTTTATAAATCGCTTAAAAGAGAGCGATGCTTTTTCTCACTGACATTTATGATTTCTTACTACACTACTCATTTTTCCTATCTTGACTATTAAAGCGCTCTTCGTTACCATTATTATCGTTCGAGATTAGTCAAGAGAAGAAGTAAGAATAACAGGAGCAGCTAAAGATGGATAAAGTTTTTGAACTAAAAATTACATGGCGAGATGCTGCTATGTTAATTTGTGCGGGTATGATGATCCTATTAATTGTACTTGGTGTTTCTTTTTGGTTTCTATTTCCTTATTTTCATGAGCCTAATAGGTTAAATATATTGTTTAGTTTAACCTTACTTGGAATGGCTTTAGCGACAGGGGTTATTTTCTTTTTCGGTTTTCTTATTTATTTTGCTTCTTTACTGATCTATTCAGGTATCAAGGATTCTATTTTTGTATTGAAACATGGCGGCATACTTTATCGTCTGGATCAAAGGGGAGTTACTTACCAGGAAGGATGGCTGTTAAAAACCAAAATTTGGTCAGAAATTTCGGATGTCGGATTGTTTAAACAAGAATCGAAGAAATCTAATAGTGTATACAATTATCAAATAAAGTTTTCTGATGACTTGCCTCATACATTCGATTTGAGAGGAAAATATCCTACTAAGGAGTTCAATCAAAAGGTAGAAGAATTTTGGTTGAATTATATTTACGAAGAACTTAGTTCCAAGTGATGATCTGCTATTACTAAGAAAGTGTTTGGCGGAGAAGAAGGTTGATTCTCAAAATCTTTCTCTCGTTGATTTGTTACTTGAGTTGAAATAGCATATAGTTAGAAAGAGCTGTTTGAGAAACTGAGGGAGAAGTTAATATGAAAGATTTTGATGAAACAGAAACCTTTGAATCTTGCCCAATCTCTAATATTCAAAAGATCGTGAATGGCAAGTGGAATATGGTCATCTTATATTTTCTAAGTAAAGAGACGTTGCGCTTTGGTGAATTAAGCAGGAAATTGCCAATGGTGACACAAGCGAATTTAACAAAAAATCTGAAGCTGTTAGAAAGTCATGAGATGATTCGTCGGGAAGTCTATCCGCAGGTGCCTCCTAAAGTGGAATACTCGCTGACGCCAATGGGTGAGAAATTCTTGCCTGTCATAAAGGAATTGGAAAAATTTGCAAAAGCATACGATCAAGAAAAACTAGAGCATTAGTGCTTTAGTTTTTTAATTTTCTAAGTCACCATTGATTTTATACATTTCTATCTCACAGGATAGTATTTCTAAAAAAATAACGTACTATTCAAACCATTGAGAAAGGACTATGCTAATCATCAGAAAGTTGAAGGGAGTACGCTTATGAAAAAAATGATATTAAAAGAATATGGCTCAGTAGATGTTATGGAAATGGAAGAGGTAGAAATTCCTAGCCCTTCTGCGCATCAAATAGTGATTAAAACCGCGGCAATCGGTGTGAATGATCCTGATATGGTTATTCGTCAATCTGGTCCTGCACCAACTATGCCTAAAGACATGTTTCCTCCGCTGCCTCACTCATTGGGACAAGATTTTTCCGGTGTAGTGTCAGCGGTTGGAGAAGAGGTAACGCATTTTAAAGTAGGCGATCATGTCGCTGGTTTTTCTAACATGAATACATATATGGAATATATTTTGACTGAAGAGGATAGTAATGTTTCGGTTGTCCCTATAGAACTAGACCTTGAGCCGCTTGGCGGTCTCTATCTAGGACTTGCGACTGCTTGGGCCTCCACGATTAGAGACGGACAAGTGAAGGCGGGACAAAAAGTGTTGATTCATGGCGGAGCTGGCGGTGTTGGCTCCAAAGCAATCCAGTTAGCCAAAAATGCTGGGGCATATGTTTTCGCCACAGGTTCGGCTGCACAAAGCGATTATATGAAATCATTAGGCGCAGATGAAACCATTGATTACCAAACACAAGATTTTACACAGCTCGTATCGGATGTGGATCTGGTTGTTAATTTAACCGGGCCTGCAACACTAGAAAAAAGCTACCAAGTGGTGAAGCCAGGCGGACGCATTACTACAGTGAACGCAGTGCCTGATCAAGAAAAAGCGGAACAATTAGGAATCACGGCTCAATATTCAATGGGCTTCATTTCTCTTGAAGAATGGGAACATGCCATTGAACTTTACAGTCAGGGAAAATTAGCAGTTCTTGTTGATAAACGTTATCCATTTGATCTTGCAGGAATAAAACAAGCGCATTTAGATTTCCAAAACGGCAGCAATACTGGTAAGAAAATTATCGTTTTTGGAGAATAGAAGGATGACTTTCTCCGCAGGCTGAACTATGGGTAACTGCTATGGCATGTTAGGAAGAAGCAGTGAACTATTGGATTAACGTAACGGCAACGAATTAAATGTTTCTTCGCTTTCTGTTATAGGTTTCATTAGTTTAGACTACATTGATGTGCCGGATGAAACGGGAAGGATTATTACATTGGTTATTTTCGGTGTCATATCAATGGAGTGAATATACTCACCATTATAAGCTGGAAACTCAGTATTATAATGGTTTTTTTTTTAGAATGTAAAGATTTTTAGGAATATCATCACTTACGATATTCAAAGCAGTATTATAAGTGACGACATTTTTGTGTGGTTGACTACCTTAATTATTAAAATGTTTCTCAGCGTGGAACATTGGTATAAAATATACTTGTAGAAGTATTTTAAAGTAGGGGGACTCACATGAATAAATCAAGAAACCAATATCATAAATCTCATTGGTTCAATTATGTAATTGTTTTTCTTCTAGGGATTATATTAGCTATATTGCTATTCATTATATTTTTTAATAATAATCCTGAATCGAGGAATGAAACTTTGCAATCTCAAAAAGGTAGTGAATCAACTGTATCTAGTCAGCAATCTAGCACCGAAGAAGCAGCAACCAATCAGCTTAAAGATGAATATCCTTATGGGGTAGATGTCACGAACAATCAAAACATGACCTTTAGACCTAAAGGCGATAACGTAGGGACATTACACAGTGGAATTTCCATTTTGATTACGCCAATGGATGGTGCTTATTCTGTTAGGTTAGCCCATAGCTATCACGATGCGGATACTGATATTAACGATAGTTCTGTCTATAAATCCCAAATAAAAAATACTACGACTAAAAAGATTTTTATTCGAGGCTATGGATCGACTCCTCAAAGAGATATAAGTATAAATACTGAAATAAGCTTAAATACTCAGTTATCAAACTCGGGAGAAGAATTTGATAACTGGCAAGGTGCAAAACTTTATTTATTTTATGCTACAGACGGTACACTATCATTAGCAGTTCCAGATATTCATGTAGGAAAAGAAGGACAATACATGGAGTATCAGCAACAATAATTCTATAGAATAGTCTAATGATACTTAAAACGAATAAAAAATATCTTATAAACGTAAGACTAGAATTACTATTTTAAATTAGATAGGAGGATATGTATGAAAAACAGAAAATTATTACTACTGACAGTATCTGTTTCCATAGGACTGGTGGGATGTTCTACAAATGATTCTGCCAATTCTTCGAGTTCTTCAAAGGCGTCCAGTGATAAAGTCAAAGTCAGTTCTAGTTTAATCATTGCTAGCAGTGAGAACCGCAGTACGATTACGAGTTCAACTTCCTCAAATCAAATTACTGTAACTTCAAGTAGTTTGGAAAAACAAATTGATTCTACTGGTTTAGAAGAGAATGCTATATTGAGTGGTGATTATACATCTATGAATGGAACTTGGACCAATTCTAATGGGTATCAATTAACATTTAACAATGGTGAAGTTACGCTTTCGGGAGATGGAGTCGGAGGGGCGACTCACTTTACATTAAACGAGCCCGTGAAGCAAAGCAATGTAATTTTTTTATCATTTGATCCAGCGCCGGCTCCAAATGGAATGAATTTGATGCTTGCATTAAAAGGCACTAGTCCTTCCGAAGGGTTAGATGAAGATGGTACAGATTCAAGTAGGGATCGGATTATAATGGGGAATAACGGTGGAACAACGTTGTTCGCTCCTAAAGAAAAAGGCGGCATTCCTGATACTGCTTATTACAAAGACAATTAGATATTCAATCTATCAATAACTGTCACACCATCCGATTTCCAATCCGCCTATCGTTTCTCTAGTTTACAAACAGAAAATCATCCTCGATCTAACAAGGCATTTTTCTCAAATACGAAAAATGCCTTGTTTTTGTTCACACAAACTCGCTAAGTCATAGCAAAAAGGCAAAGTGAAAACCCGCAAAACCGCCCTTTATCGAACCTTATTTTCCTGATCGTTTTTTATCAGAAGTTTTCCCAATGTCTCGTTCAAATACCTTCAGCCATTTCTGCTGGGATTGAAGCAGCCCAGATGATTGCTGCCTCAGTTTTTTCCAAAGGGAGTAGAGTCGTTAATGAGTAAAATAACGGCGAGGCGATATTACTGATAGCATGTGCTATAAAAAGATTAGATAGAAACACACAAAAAAACAATGAGTGATAGCAACACTTACTTTTCAAATGAGCATTGAGAATTAAAAAATAATAGAGTGTTTATTATACTAAAAATAATTTATTGGAAATTCATTTATTCACTGTTGCTCTTTGGGCCATTAAGATCCACGAAAATCCACATAATCTATACAGGTTGGAGTGTTTAAATATAATTTTTTGGAATTTTCATTAATTTCATATAGAATTATAATAGGATATAGTTTATTATTTTACTTTCTAACATGTGAAAAAAATCTGCGGATAATCGTGTTGGATTCTAGGTATTATGAGAACAGACAATTTTTGAGTCGTTAGGGGTGGTTTCGTTGGTTTATGAATTGATAGATAGTCATTTTCAAAAAAGGTATACGTTTCTTGAATACATATATAGCCATCAAAAAGATTCAATTGAAGTTATGGAACTTGTAAAAATACTGGATGTATCGTATCCAACTGCGAAAAGGATCATTTTAGATGTTAGAGAAGATATTCGAAAAATGGATTTTGAAGATAGCATAGAAATAATCGATTTAGCTGAACAGAAAAGGATATTTATAAAGATATCTGATAGCTTTTCAATTAATTTAGTTCGCTTATTCTATTTAGAGAAATCTGTACGCTTTCAATTATTTTCGTTATTCTTAACACCCAGAAAATGGACTCAAGCCGAGATAATTAAGAAATTGAATATAACCTATTCAGTGGCTAGAAAAGAGCTTGCGTTCTTAAAAAAGTATATCTCTAAATATGCGAAAAACATTTCATTAAATACAAAAAAGTCTTTCTATATTGCTGGAGATGAAATAACGACTCGCATGTTTTACACTGGGATATTCCAACAAGTTTATGGTGGATATAAGTGGCCGTTTCATTTTATTAATTTAATGGAACTGTATGAAATATTAGAAAAACTTAGTCCAGATTTGTATGGCATGCATACAAATCGTTTTACACTGATTCATTACGGAGTAGCGATAACTCTCCTGAGATGCTCCAAAAAACCGATTGTTGATAATGTTTATTATTGGGAACCTTCTTCAGCTCACGAAATCAATATTTTTAATGAGTTTGTTAGTAAGCTTCATCAGAAAATTCCTACGATAACATTGGATTCACTGAGAATCGAGGCAAAGTTTCTAATTAGTTGCCTTTTTACACACAGCCTGTCTTATCAAGTTGATGAAGTTCCCACTTTTTTTAAAGAATCAAAAATTTTAAGTGACATGAATTTTTTAGATCAAATTGAAAAGAAGCTAGAGTTTGTTGAGCAATACTCCTTGTCTCCATTGACAGCTAAAGAACGTGATTTACTTAGGGTTCGATTAGTAGGGATTTTCTATCAAATATTTATTTATGGGGATTTTTTGAAGCAACGGGTATTAGATTTATATGTTCATCATCCTTTTGATTTTCCTTCTAATTCTGAACGTGAGCGTTCCTTTTATCATATTCTTATGAGAAACTATAGCGAAAAGGAGAAGGGATTTGACTTGGAGTATGTTGAGTATATTTGTGCAGCATATTACAAACTTCTTTTCTTTGAAATGGATAGGCATCTATATCATCCGAAAATTAAAGTACTTATACTGAGTAATCGATCTCCTGAAGTATTGATTAGTTCAAAATTACAAACAGTAATGAGTTATTTCTACATTGAAATAGTCTACAATTTAAGTGAAAAGGCTGATTTGATTATTTCCGATATGGCAATCAGTAAGCACAATCTGACAGCTCTGCCTGAAAAAATTCCAGTAGTAATTATTGAGGAGTCACTTCCAGCAAAAGATGTTAAGTCACTACAAGAAGTTTTGACAAAGATTTCAGATGATAAGTATAGACAAATGAAAGACTTAGGTTAAATGTACGTTACATAGTGATTGGTGGTTTTTCCTAAGTATTACCTATGGGATATGGATTCTATTTTATTTATGAACTATACCTGCTTCATTCGCAGAACGGCCAAACCTAGTTAAAAAACTCCTTCGATATATGAGTAGGTGATTGCTCACCGCTTATCTATCGAAAGGAGTTTTTCTATGTTTAAGGACAATTTGAGTCACTAGTGTTGCATAAATATTGTACCGGTATTATCAGAATATACTGACAATAACTTTCTGCTAAAATTTACAAAAAAAGGAAATGCTCACGCAAAGGATAACTTTTTCCAGAAATTTTTAGCCCTATTCAAGTGAAAACATGTGAGATGCCAACTGTTTTAACTTCAGCCATCTGATTGATAGTGAGCGAACCAATATTCAGCGGGGGCAAACATTAGGTAATGAAGAGAGCGTTTTAAAGCAAAAAGTGTGGCGGTTGTCCCCAGTTCGATCTTTATTAGAAAGGTCAGAAGTGTTGCTATTAGTGTAAGAATCACTTGATTGATGGCGCCTTGTTCCTTTTGTGAATAGATCCGTCGGATCATTACGTTTTGTTTCAAGTGCTTGAAGAAAAGTTCAATATGCCATCGTGCTTGGTACATATCTGCGATTTCATTTGGAGAAACATCAAACCGATTAGTGACAAGACGCAAAAGCCGTTGTCCTTTGGTCAGAATCGTGACCAATCTGAAGCGCTCAGTACTGTAATTGATACCACCACCCAGAATTACTTGTTGATCACTGATGATTTGTCCATCTGCTGTTTTTTGATTTGCGACTTCAAGTTGATCTAAAACTGTGATTTTAGTATTCGACCTTGTGCGAGTCACAAAGAAGTAGCCATCAGTATTTAGTTGATCTAATAATTTATAATCAAAATAACCACGATCTACTACATACGTAGCTTCTGTCTTATCAACGAAGCATTCGAAATGATTTCGATCATGTTCTTCCGCGTTTGTAATAGTGAATTTTTCGGGATACTGATGCTCTTTATCCAGATAACAGAGATTTAAATGAAGTTTGATGCCAGATTTTGTTTTTCGGAATTTCGCCCAAGGAAACCACGTTTTGTTCAATGGGATGGTTGTCGAATCAATGAGTTGAAGACTTGAAGTTTTTGAGCTTGGTTTTTGGGTGGAAATTTTCTGAACAAGTTGTACAAAAATTTCCATCAAGACTTCTGAATCAATCTGAGGCATCCTACGAGATAGTGAGCTGTGACAAAGTCCACTCAATCCTAGTTCCTTGCAAAGTCGCGAATCCATAAAGGCTCGATCAATTTCCCGAAAGCTAGGCATTTCTTCATAGACTGCATAAAGCATGAGTTTTAATGATGTTTTGAAATCTAGTTTTTTACTGTAATAATCATATTTATTGATGCTATTGAGGTTTTTTTCAGATAATTCAGTAAAATTTATGGAAGAAAACCATTTCTGAAACGAAGTTTCTGATTTATACTTATCCATGTGTGCTGTCCTTTTTATTGGTCTTGGATAAGTTATCCTAGATTCAGTATAAAGGACTTTTTGCATCTAGATAGCTTTAAATCAATGATTTGGTTAGAGTGGGGATCTTTGCAACACTAGTGAATTTGAGTATCTCTAGATGAAATTGCCAATAATCTATCCTCTTTATTTCTAATTAGACAAACGTGAGCATTGAGGTGAAGATCTTACAAAGAATAAATTTCTCCAGAGATGTTAAAAAGATTCTGTGAAGACATTTGAGAACTTTCTGGAATGTTTTTTAAGAATTGTTATTTCTAATTTTTATATATTGTTAAAACGACAAAAAAATATTCTTTTCGACTATTAGAAAAAATCAAACGTAATTAACTTAGAAAAATATGCTATATATGTATATATAACATATTTTTTTGTTATATTAAAGTTTGTTTTAGTAAGTTAAGTTTTGAATTACAAGCGCGTCAAAATTTTTAGGAAAGGAGCGTAGAACATGAAAAAAGGTAAGCCGTTTATCTTTTTGGTATGCTGCTTAATGTTGCTTGAACAGACAGTTGTATCAGTGTGTGCTGTAGATATGATTTCAAATTCTGAACCAGTGCAAACCAGCTCAGAAAGCCCTAAATCAGAAAGCTCTAAAGAAGAAAAAGAAATTGAAAAAAGCACTGAGGAAACTGGCAATAGTGTAGTAGAGGATAACACTGAAGGAAGTCTAGATACTGTACCTGAATTTAAAAATAGTAATGAAATAGAATTAGTACCAGAGGAATCTTCTGTTAAAGAAACGAAAGTGATGTCTTCTGCTGAAAGTATGTTATCACTTGAGATTGAAAATGAACAGCAATTTAAAGCAGTATTACTCGGAGAGGTTTATGAAGAGTCTGAACAGACTGCTATTGATTATGGGACTATCGATGACAGCGAAGAAATAGTTTTGTTATTGAAGACCAGTCTGAATTTATCAGAAGCTATACGAGGAATCAAACGTGAAAATTTGAAAATTGTTGGCAATGGTACGGATACTCAGATTATGGCAAGCAACAGTAATTGTCAGCTGTCATTTGAAAACCAATCTTCTACTCAAAATCAGCTTGTCTTTCAATCAATTGAATTTTCCAATGTAATTTCGACTCAGGACTTCATTCATACAGATGGAGCCTTTGAATTAAGGTTTATTGATAGTTCATTTTTTATTGGGGCAGCGACTACGGCGATTCATTTGAACAATCAAGCACGAGTGTTTTTTTCAGGAGAGACAAGTATCTCCACTTATAGCGGAACTGTTAGAAATTTAATTTTGGCAAGCGAAATAAATATTGATGATCATTTTTTAGCAGAGATTCAAGGGTCTGGAAATGCTTCAGTTTTTACTGCGAATAAGGTCTGTATTACTTCCGACAGCATATCAACTTTTTCAAAAACGAATACAGCTAATCAAGGCGCTGCCTTCGAATTGACGGATTCATTATCAAGTCTGGTTATTTCAGACAAAGCGACTGTAGAAGTTAACCAAACAGGTAGATTGGCATTAGTAAATAGCAATACAGATAGTTCATTCTCTCTAGGAAAAGAAGCGATCTTGCATTTAACGAATCGCCAGGGGCTTACTGGAAACGGCAATAGCTATTTTGATTCGGTAATAGTTGGTGCAGGCAGTCAAATGGAAATAAACAACGTTGAAAATGGATTTTCTTCCATTAGGGCGAGGCGCTCATTTGTTGTCGAAGATAGTTCGGAACAAAAGCCTACACAGCTTAACGGAAGAAGAGGAAACACAGCCAGCTCAGCATTTATTCAAATGGACCAGCAAAATGCGGAGATAACGATTGGGGATTACACACAGATTGCGGTGGAACAATTAGGACCAATGATCACCGGAACTAGCGGGACGACCATTGACATCAGAAATCATGTAATGATTGATAATGAACATAGTTTTGGACTGACTGGTTCTGTGGCTGTAGAGAATATTGAGATTGGTGATAATTGTTCTATTAACTTGACTGAACCCGCCAATGCTGCGACGAGCACAGCATACTCGACTTTTTTAGCTCAAAAAACAATTTCTATTGGACAGAATACCACAATTGATTTTAAACAAACTAGAACAACTGCAACGAATGCGTTGTTTTGTCTGTCGGCAACAGATGGTCAATTGAATATCGGAGCGGCGTCAACAATTAGTGCTGAGACAAGAGGGGCGATTCTACAAGCTTCTTTAGCAACTGTCACGCTTAATGACTATAGCAAGGTGATAGGGACAGTAGGTCAAGGGTTTACAGGCGGAACAGTAGTTAAAAAAATTGATATGAAAGATTCTTCGGAAATCATACTTACAGAACACAATAATAATACCAATACAGGGATGTTCTCTATTGAGGAATCATTCACGATGGGTCCTCATACGATCTTGAATGTTCATCGAAACTCAACTAGAGATGCTTCACTTATTACATTTAGCGGTAAGGATGCTTATTTTCAATCATCTGAGGAGTGTCAAATTACAGTAAATCAGGTTGGTGCTGTTTTTGAAGGTCTTCGTACAACGAAACTCTTATTTGGTAATAAAAATGTAGTGAATATTACCTCAAGCAGAGGCTTGACGGGAAGTGTGGGTACTGTCGCGGATTCCATTAAGTCATTAGATATTGGAGAGGATACTAAGGTAACCCTGATCGAGCATCCATCAGTAAATGTTGCACAGGTTTTTATTCGTTTACGTGATTCATTGACTATCGGTGAGCGATCTGAACTGGCTATTACCAGAGAAAGCACTAGGACCACCTCGGTCATAAGACTAACTCGATCTAAATCAAAATTTACAATGCAGCCAAATAGTAAATTAAAGGTTAAGGCTGCAGGAGCAACATTAAATGGGAAAAGTTCAACGGATATGTTCATAGGAGACGACACAGAGGTATCTATCGAATCTGGCTACGGATTAACGAGTAATTTTTCCATTCGAAGTTTAATCATTGGGAAAAGAAGTACGATCAAAATGAAGGAACCAACATCGGGGAATGTACCGTCAACTAGCTTGAATGTTCCTGCAATTCGAGTGGCGAAACAATTTACTCTAGGAGAAGAATCTGTTTTAGAAAGTACCCGTGAGCGGACAACGTCGGATTCGCGATTCATGCGACTGAATTCAGCTAACTCGGAAGTAAAATTGGAAAAAAATGCAGTGATGAAAATCAATCAATCGGGTGGAATATTTAATCCAGTTGCCACTTCTCGCTTCATCTTAGAAGAAGGCGCCACCTTTGATGCGGTCACTAAGTATGGTCTTACACAATCCAGTCGCAGATTTAAGGAATTGACTATTCAGAAGAAGGCTGCATTTTCTATTACCGATGAAGATTCGGGAGTTGGATCAGGATCAAGCTTTACAGGACGTCCGCTGATTGACATTGGCGATCAGATTCATGTAGATGAGGATGCTGTGTTTCGCGCAAAAACTACGATTAATCGCTCGGAGATCATCTATTATAGAAATACTTCGGCTGTCTTAGATGTTTCTAACGCCAAATATTTTGAATTGAGTCACCCTACGCTGCAAAATGGTAGCGGAAATACTAGACTTCAACGTCTGATTCGATCAGCGTCGAATACTACTTCTAAAGGGCTAAAAATCTCAATTGAAGACCAGAAGCTTTCATTGTGGACATCTCAACAAGAGCTTCCGAATGAAGAATTTATCAATATTTCTGGTTCCTTGAGAATCAACCGAAACAATGGTGTCCGCCCCAATTTTGCTCTAAGTGCTTCTGGGAGATCACGCTTCATTCACGGAGAATCAATTAGCGGGGCGATGCAATCTAAAAATGGTGAAGATGTCTATGAGACGATTGCTAAAAATAATTTTCATCGATTGATTTTATCGACTCCTGAGGGATTAGTCGCGGGAATAGATCCATTAAGTGACCAATCAGAAAGCATTACTGGCTACATGTACGAAGATTCCGATATCATTGATCTTCGTTACACAGATTTGGCTGGAAAAGAACATCAAGTGATGAAGGATTCTCCCGAAATTATTTGGGGAGAGTATCGAGATGAAGAAGAACAATATCGCTATTTCACTGTTCCATTGGGAGAACGACGACTTGCAACAGATTCAGAAGTAACGATTTTTTTATCCAAACCAACTAGTGAGACATTCATTGATATTACGTCGAGTGAAAAGGTGATAAAAGGCATCGATTATCAGGGCTTCAATGCAACTGTAAGTAAAGATAAAATTAACAGCTTCACTAATGATGATGACCTTTATCAATACCTTTTAAACGAGACCCGTGTTTCAGCACAAAATATCTTGACTCAAGAAGACTTGACCGCAAAGGCGAAAATCATTGAAACGAATTTGACAAGAAGTGTAAAGGAAGATGGCACGTACTACGCTGTTATCGAGGTAGGAAACAAGCCCTATCAATTTACCTTGGCAATTGAAGTGACATCAAATTTACATCAGATGAACATTGTCATACCAATGAAAATGATTTTTGAATCTTTATATTCTTCAAATAATATGTCCCGCGATTTTACTTCTAAGGATTATCAAATCAGGAATCAATCCCTGATTGCGGTAGATACCTATGTCAATGAATTTGCTGTCAAGCAAGATTCTGGTGTTGTTTTATTACGTGAAGGTGAAGATCCGTTAGACTATGCGGAATCCGATTCTGAAGAAGAAGATCCAGTGCTAACAGAAGAAGATATCAAATCGCCATTGCTTAAATTATTTTTGAAAACAGAGGAAGGCGAAACTCAGCTATATAATCGAATGACAGAAAAACATATTGCGACAATGGATAAAAGAACTACAAAGACGATTGGATTGAGTGGGCATTTCTATGGCGATTATCCAAAATGGATCGTTGACAGTGAGGAAGAGGCTGGCGGTTATTACGAGGAGAATCTAGTACCGAAATATAATCTAGTTTTCCGTTTTGTACCTAATGAGGAATAGTAAGAAATAGGAAAGGAAGAGTAATCATGTCAAAAGTCAAAGAAAAAAAGTTTAAGCTTCTTATTCTAGCTATCCTGATCTTACTGATAGGTATTTCAAGCTATTTCTATTTTAATCGAAAGACAAACGTACCAATGCTTAGCGCTGACTTACTCCCAGAAGTTGAAGAAGCTACTGATAGAGCTGTCGCAGTTAAGGCGCAGGAAATTGCCGATGCCAACTATTTTACACTGTCGATCAATCCAGTTATAGAATTTGAACGAGCGGAAGATGAAGGAAATATCGGGATTATAAATCCGGTAACGAATGCCTATCCTATCGCAGTGAATATTCACGAACTAGAATCTAATGATTTATTATATTCTTCAGGAGCAATTTATCCGAATCAAGAGATTCAAAAGGGTAAATTGAAGAAAAAATTAGCAGCAGGAGAATATAAAGCTGTTGCGACTGTTGATATCTACGATTCTAAAACAAAGGAAAAAAAAGGAACTACAGAAGCAAAATTAACGATAATCATAAAAAATTGAATGGAGAATGAGCAATGAAAAAAGCAAAATCATTATTAACGGCTGGAGCATTAGTGTTGAGTTTAGTATTAGGTAGTGTGGCGTTCGCGGATCAAACGATCGATGGACGAGACGGGGATACTTCTGGTGACGTGGAAGTAAATGGAATTATTGGTTCATTTGATAATACAACACCCGGACCTGATCCAGAAAATCCAGATGAATGGATCAATGTTACGATTCCAACAAAAGTATTATTCTATACCACAGAAGCTTCAAACCACCAGACAATTGAATCACCAACGTATAACGTTACAAATAATTCAGCAAAAGGTGTAATCGTGGAAGCCTCTCAAGTAAGTAATCCGCAAGCAATCGACGAAATTGATGAGTTGAAAATCAATAGCATTGAATTGATTAAAGATGGAGCTGTGACATTATCTGCAACTGAATTATTTGAATTAGGAGATAACACCACGGGAGCTTCAGCACGCTCAACTTTTAGCTTCAACGGAAGTGCGACACCAGTTGATCCTGATACTGAAGTAAACCCAACTTTTAATTTAGTTCTTAGCTTTGAAGCAGTAACTGAATAGTATTTATCAAGAGATAGAGAGGATCAATTGCATGAAATCTCGTGTGTCGTATCTAATAAGTAACGGGTTAATAATTTTCTGTTTTCTGTTTATGAGTACTTTATGTTATGCGGACACCATTACTAACGAAACGGAAGGAACGTCAGTAGTTCCAGTGTCTGGGAAAATAGGAAGACAAAAAAAAGACAATGATCATTCCCAACCAATAAGAAAACAAACGTTAGTTATTGATCGTTCTTCTTTAGAAGATAAACAATTACCCCAGCTAGGTGATTCTAAAAACAGGATTGTTTGGTATGGTTACTTATTTTTAATCATCTTCCTCTACCTTCTTCGAATTAGAAAACAAAAAACGAAATATATGTAATCGCAAATATAAGAATAGAACTTCGAAATGAGAGGGAAAAGCCTGACTCTCATTTCGAAGGATTTTTGTAAATACATAGAATTTTGAACGGGGGATTATCTTGGGGACAATTTTGATACTTACAAAAAATTTAATGGCAGAGCAACAGCTTCAAGAAACATTACAATATCTTGATTATGAGGTTTTTTCTTCTGTTAAAGCCTTTCATTTTTTGACTCATACTAACAATTTGGAGCATCCGATAAAGAATTATCAAGCAATCGTTCTTAGTGATACGATCAGTGAATTTGAGATAGTGGAAATAGTTCCAAAACTAAAAGCAGAAAATCAAATTATTTTACGAAAAAATATTAATACACCACCAAAGAGATTAAAACAGCAATGGAAAACGATCGGCATTGATGGATGGCTGTCCAACGATAATTTACTGGAGCAAGCAAGAGAAGTGCTATCTGAAAAATTAGAGGATCTTAATGACTTTGAAGAGGATCAATTTTTATTGAATACTCAAGTTAGAAAGGTTTGTAGAAATACGGATCTAGAAAAATTGAATATCTTTCTATCTAATAAAGAAAAACTTGTTTTTAAGCATTTGAGAGAAGCGGAAGCCGGGATTGTTTCTCGAACAGATCTCTGTCATTATTTATGGGGAGATGAACCAAACAATTCGTATCTATCACAAATTTCAATCATCGTTCGAAATATAAGAAGAAAAATGGTAGAGTATGGGTATTTAGATATTTCGATTGAAACATTGCGAGGAACAGGCTATCGATTAGTAAGTACGGATGAATAATTTTTAGAAGATTAAAAATTCTCGCAAGAAAAGAATAAACTCCCTATCAAAGACAACAAATATCACTTTGTCTTTGATAGGGAGTTTATTGTATTGAGGAAAGCTATAAACGAATTTTCAGATTTTTTTATTTCGTTGATTTTAGCTGTCCTTTTTATTCAACTCTTTTTGTCTTTGCGTTTTGTCCCAACCACTTTCGCTCTTGAAATGTCGAATGGTGGCCTGAGGATAAATTTGAGAAAGTGTCAACAGAAATTCTGTGAGAAAGAACGTATCTAGAAAAACATTTGCTAGAGAAAATTTTCGTTCTTTATTTCGATTATAGAGCCAGGCCCAAATGAAGTTTATCGATAATATATAAAGCAGCATCAGTAAAAAGATAACTATTATACTGAACATTAAGCGATTCATTCCGTAAAATAAATACAGATCTAGAATAACCACCCCTGTATAGATAACGATCAAATATTCTAACATCATCAACCAAGGTTTGAAAAGAGTCATCAGGAATTCGAATTTTTGCTTGCCCTCCAGAGTTTTTGATCGAATAATCGGCCAGATATATTTACCTGATTGAATATTACCTTGAGACCATCTTACTCTTTGCTTAACTAAAGCAGCCGGATCACGATCAATTCCTGACTGTGTCACATAAATATCATCCAATTGAATATTTTTTGCAGGAGTCTCGCCTAAGAAAAGACGCGTTGATAAATCAAAGTCCTCTACTAAGCTTTTACTCCACGGCGCATCTTCTAACGTATCCAGAGTTGATAGCTTACAGAATTGTCCATTTCCGCCAAAAGCAACGGTTCCTGTCATTGAACGAAGTGTCTGCGTTGCGTTGATGATTTCTGCAAATTCCAAATCTTGAGAACGATTTTTGGTACTGCTGATAACACGTACTTTTGATTGCAATCCCGTAACATCCTTGCGATTGTTAAAAACAAAATTTACTTTTTCAAAATAGTGCTCCGGAAGCAGTGTATCCGCGTCAATAATGGCGATCAATACATCATCAAATGATTTTTGTTCTTCGACTAATTCAGCCTTAATGATGTCATAAACATAATTTAAGGCTTCTCCTTTTCCTTGTTGAGCCTGCGGTTTTTTTCGTTGAATTAAGCGTACTCTTGGATCACCGAATTTTCTGACTTCCTGAGCCGTGTTATCCTCGCTGGCGTCATCAATTACGATGATATGCAGCTTTTCATAATCACTTTCGAGAATACTTGTTAATGTATTTCCAATAACGACCTCTTCATTCATACAAGGAATCATGACATAAATATCGTAGTCCTTCTCAACAGCAATAGGACCTAGATCACTCGTCGTTTTGCGATGGGAATAAGCATACCATAACAATGCTGTCTCAAAGGTATAGTATAAAATGACAAATATAGATACCACTAAGAAGACATGCTGTAACGAAATCAAGCGCGCTACCACGTATGCTGGCAAGAAATCCCATATTTTTGCCAAGTAATAGACCAAATAAATCAAAACAAAGCTTGGGAAAATATACAATCCTGCTTGAATGATAGGGTTATGATATTTTTTTAGTCCAATATAAAATCCGTACAAGACAATCATAAAAATATAAAAAGCTTGTGCCGTAAAATTGACTGTTTTCGTTCGAACAAAAAGCTCCTGCATATCGACGCTCGGTTGATATATAGCCAGAAGGACGATGCCTACGATTAGAATAAATGAAAATAAATATAGATGATTTTTTTTAGGACGATCCCATCGTGAATTGACAGTAGCAGTGACAGCTAGATACAGAAGCCCGCTGATAAACAGTTGACTGATTGCTCCAAACAGCCCGGCTACATTAAAAAAGAGCGACCCATAATTTAGCTTTAAACTATTCAAATAATACGATGGTTCGAAGTTATACTGGCTTTTTACAAGCGAACCATTTAGTAACACCAGAATAATAATTAGCATACAACTGAACGATAAGATCATAGCGATAAGGTAATTTCGTTTGAACTTAGTGGGATCTATGCTTTTCTTCAAAAAAATCAAATAACTAAGTGGGGTAAGGACACCCAGATAGCTTAGTATATATTCTGGGGTTTGAACTAAGAAGTTCATTCCTGTTTTTGACAAATACAGATGATAAACTAATAGAAATAATAGGAAAAACGACAGCAGGAATTGAAAGACGACTAGGATCAGAATGAATGGCCGCATTTTCTTAACGGACAAAGGCTGTTTACGAATATAGCCAATGATCAACAATCCTCCCCAAACAGCTAACGGTAAAAATCTTAAGGCCCAGCTTTTATAAGCGAATGGCTCGCCTCCAAAAATCAAGCTAAACTTGACAATCAACTGCATACTGGAATACACGACAAAAAAACCAGCAGAGAAAAGACCCAGAGCAGTAATGTGCTTTGGCAGTTTTTCTTGGTCTTTAACAATATTGTAGACTACGTATATTACAGGGAACATGAAAAATAACAATGCCCAATTTTGCTCATGCCCATTAATGTTTGCAGCAAGAACGGCAAAAGAATAGTCTGTTAGAACGAAAAATAAAAGTCCAATGAGCAAAAAGCTCGATAAATAATTGCGTTTATTACTCATTGATTATCTCCATTATCTTTTCAGCTGTTGTTCCGTCTCCATAGGGATTCTTTACTTTTTTCATTTCATCATACTGTAAGGGATTATTCATCAATTCAGTTACTCCCTCAATAATGGCTTGTTCATTTGTCCCAATCAATTTTAATGTACCGGCGGCCACACCTTCAGGACGTTCTGTGGTGTCCCTCAACACTAATACTGGAATTCCTAATGCTGGGGCTTCTTCCTGTATGCCGCCAGAATCCGTCAAAATCAAGTAAGCCTGGCTCATGATATTATGAAAATCAATGGTATTCAATGGTTCAACAATGTTAATATTGTTCGCTGTTAGATAGATTGCGGCTTTTTCACGAATGATTGGATTCATATGAATTGGATAAACAAATGTGCAAGTGTCGCTATATTTTTCGGCTAAAGCATTGATGGCTTTAAATATTGAACTCAGATCATCCAAATTTTCGCGGCGATGTGCGGTAATAAGGATCAATTTTTTTCCATGTAAGCTCGTTAGTATTGGATGGTCATACTCTTTTTTTATCGTATACTTCAGCATATCGATCGCGCTATTTCCCACGACGAAAATAGAATTCTCTTTTTTTCCTTCATTCAGCAAGTTTTTCTTGGTTGTTAATGTCGGAGTAAAATGATAATCCGCCAATACACCTGTTAATTGTCGATTCATTTCTTCTGGAAAAGGGGAGTATTTATTATGTGTCCGTAACCCGGCTTCAATATGAGCAATTTTTATTTTGTGATAAAAGGCCGCGATTGATCCAGCCAAAGTTGCGGAGGTGTCTCCGTGAACAAATACGATTTCCGGCTTTTCTTTCTTAAAAATTGGATCTAACCCAGCCAATGTCGTAGTTAATATTTCTGTGAGTCCATTGGATTGATCCATGACTTTCAGATTATAATCCGGTTTAAAATCAAAATAAGTGAATAAATTGTCCAGCATTTCTTTATGCTGGCCTGTGTTCACGACAACAACCTCATTTCCTTTCTTTTTAGCCTCCATAATGACCGGATAAACTTTGATAAACTCTGGACGTGTTCCAAAAACAAATAAACATTTCGGTTTCATTTTAGAAAATCTCCCTTTACGTAATAGTGCTATGGATATAACATTTTAAACGATTAATCCATAGACAAACCAAATCAAAAGTAATACGTAAAACGTTTTACGTCAAGTAAACCGAACATCTTCTAATTTCGATAAGTGTTTTGTTATTTGATTAGTAACTATTTGAATGATATTTTTAATCGATTAAGCGAGGAGTCATTCTTCATAAAAAACTCCATATAGTACGTCGATGCTTAAATCGACTTTAATATTTTTTCAGGAAAATAAGTTGATCAATCTTATAAAACTGCCATCTACCGAACATTGTTTTCCTGATCGTCCTTATCAGGCGTTTTCCCAACATCCCGTTCGAACACCCTCAGCCATTTCTGCAGCCAAGTGATCTTCAGTCCGAATTCATGGGCATTTTCTAAAATCGAACCGATCTCGTAAATAATTAACAGCGCTGTCCAGATTAATGCTGCATTGATTGGCAGAGTAATTCCTACAGTTGGCGCGATTTTGTCTAAGGCAGCGGCGCAAATGATTGTGGAAAAGGTAATGAATTTTGTAAACAAGCCATATAGGTTAATCGAAGACACCCAGGTATGACTTTTCAACGCTTTGACGTATCCGGTGGTGAGGTCGAGTCCAACCATGGTCAAAAAAACGCCCATGATCGGCAGACTTCCGCCGAATAAATAATTGATTAAGGGAATTTGTATCATATAGATTCCTCGCTTTCTTAAGTAATTGATAGCCCCTGCGAATTTCTTTTCGCAGGGGCTAATAGCTGTTGATCCCTACGCAGTATGTGATTGTCAATGATCGGATTTAATTGGGAAAAGAGTTATTCCCGTGGTGAATCAGGCGGCCCTTCCTTGTTTTTCTTCCTGATTCTGTGCAGCCATTGAAGAACTCTATTTTGTTCTTTCGTGTCTTGGCTGGATGAATCTTCATCTATGAATGTAGCAGTTGGTTTCTGATCGCTGGTTTCGCTATAGCTTGATTGTGGAAGCGACTCTTTTTCTACTTTAATCGCTGCTTTTTCCGGTGGAGCGATAGTCGTTAATTGTTTAAAATAGTGACCATGCGGTGTTGTTGGTAGTGCAGATGGCTTTGGTGTCGTCACTACCGCAGGTTTCTCCTGTTTTTCCGCGACTTCACAGCAACCGACTTCTTCACAGGCCGCTTCCTCAACAGGCTTTCCATCGTAACGAACACCTCTCGTCTCATTTTCTGGATCAAATATCAGTGTTTCCTTATGGGTCAAGACCTTGGCGGTGACCACAGAATCAAATAGTTTTACGCCGTTTTGTGTACAAATGTCTAAGTTCGTCAATAATTCGCAAGCTTCTTTGATCTGCGGCGCCGTTAAGTTGGGATCAAGATCTCTGTATTTCCAATTGTGGGTGCCGCCATCGCTTTTTCCAAAGGTGGCAATTAAATCCTTGGTCATTGTTCTGTTCCTTTCTTTGATTTTTTCTACGTAGGTTGGTTCATGGTTTCATCAAGGTTCGCTAGTTTCTTCAGGTCGGACAAATGAAATAAGGGAGCGGGCAACAGAGACGACTGTTTCACCGAATTTTTTTACTGGAAAAACTCTCAGTTTCAAAGTCTTCCATTCGGGTGCCATAAAGTAGTCTTCAAAATAATAAAAGAGACGTTTCATGGTACGTGTGGCTTTAGTATGCATGAACACTTCGCGGACAAGATCCTTTAGAAAGTGATCAAACTCCGCCGCTCCTAATTGGCAGCGTACTTTCAAGGCTAAGATATATTTAATCGTGACACTACTGTTTTGTGTTTCATGGTAGAAATTGGTGATTCGTTGTTCGAGTGTTTTAGCTTTTAAGTTGAATAACTGCCGAAACGACAGTGTTTGTATAACATTCATTGATTCTCATCCCTTCATTAGATAGTAGAGGAGGGCGGCGATAGCACCGCTGCTCCTCAAAGTATTTGGTTAAAAAATAATTGTTTCAATCGTTTCGACGTACTTCGCACTTTCGACAGTGTTGAAGAGGTCTGCACCATCTTTATGACAAAGTTTTACCTCTGTCATGCGTTGTAACAATCCTTTGATCTCCGTATCGGTCTTTTGAGTATCGGGATCATTAAAGCTCCAGGTGTGATTCTTCCCTAAGCTGTTTTTAAAGGTTGCAACGAGTTTTAGCATTTTTTCTCTTCCTTTCTATGATTTATTTGGTATAACGTGATTGACTGGTTAGGATCACGCCGTCTAGCTGGCTGCCTTCCACTGATAGCGATTTCATAATTTCTCCCAGTTCGAGGACCTTTTCCTCGCTGGGCTCGTCCATTACATTTGTAAAGGTGATCTTCTTAGTTTTTTCTCCGCCTGCATCGATTTCTACTTGTAGTTTATTGCCGATTTTTTGAATCATGGTTGTTTCCTCCTAATTTTTTTGTTTCCGGCCGGTGACTAAAAGATAAACGATTTCTAAAAAAAGTGCGAATCGCAAAATAACCGCTACCCCCCTCAAATTGACCTGTTTTTAGGGAAAAACCCTTATTTTTGCATGAAAACAGGTCAAATTAGGGGGGGGAAGTGTCAAATTGCGATTTTACAAAGCGGATAAAAATGTAGTATAATAAAAGGTTTTGTAAAACGGTTACATTTTTTTGCATAAACAGCAATAGCTTCATGTACATTCAAAAAAAGAAAAGTTGAGTGTTTTTTCTATACATTTTTCTGGTTTAGAAAAACCTGAACTACTAACACATGATTTATCTGCAAACCCATCAAGGAGAGTTACAGGCGAACATCGGCTAATCTATAGAGTAGAAAAGGAAACAATCCATTTTTATTCTGCAAAAGATCATTATTGAGTTCTCTAAAGAAAATGCACTTTTTACCGATGAAAACTACGATGAAATTGCAAATGCAATACCTATGAATAAGCTACCGACTCTCCTAGCAAAAGAATCGCTTTTCTTATCTATCGTCAATCTAAAAAAATAGAAATAGCCGTAATCCCATGCTATAATAAGTTTGCGAAATGTGAAGATTTCGAATACCAGAAACACGAAAGCCCTACTCTGCCAGGAGTAGGGTTTTTCTTTTCATCAATGGCGAAAGGCTAGTTTTTTGAAAACGCTATATCATACAAAAATTTTTGGTCGCTAAAAAACAAGCCCCCAACTCTGATCAGAGTTGGGGGTTTAGCTATATGATCGACTCCAGAGAGGCTTTGTACAAGTATCAAGGGAGCGATTTAGGACACTTCATCATAGGAAATAACGATTTTTCACTTTAACGTTGAAAAATCGCTGGAAGCGTCAAGCTGGATGAATGTTAACATCCTTAGATTATCAGAAAGTTTTTTGATACGAATGTAGAATTAGTAAATTAATTATTTATACATCGCTATTTTTCAGGATTCAAGATTAAAATCTCTGAAAGAATAATTCTTTTCTATTTGAATGCGTCCTTACTCGCTTGACTGATTATATAATTCGGTGAGTAATGCTTTGATCCGATCATAAACGTCCGCTGTTTCAGAGATCGGGCTTTGGATATTTTGAATGATAAAGAGGTCTCTGTATCTGTATTCATCCTCTAGTTCCTGCCACTTCAAGGAATCTGTTAGTGCTAATTTGGAGATAATTGATTTGCCTATATTGTTTTCTAATAGAGACAATATTACTTCACTGTTATTTGCTTTGATGATTTGCGGGTTTAGATGATTAGAGTACAGATAGGTCTCGTTAATAAGATACATCCCAGAATCATGCTCTCTAAGAATCCAATAATCTGAATCGATATTGCCTGCTAAAACGAGCTCATCTTTATAAACGAACTCCTTTTGGATCAATGGGGAAACAATGGATTTTTCAATCAAGCCGATATGGGCTTTGTTTCCTTCGACGGCATCGATGACTTCTTGCGAGTTCATAATCTTGATTTCAAAAGCTATTAATGGAAATTCAGCAATCAGCTGCTCCATAATTTTGGGTAATAGGTGTACGGCGGTGGTGTTGGAGCAGCCAAGGATGCAGTCGGTTTTAAAGTTTTTAGAATTTTTTGCTTGGGCAAATACATTAGATAGGGAGTGTAACGCTTCGACGACTTTAGGGTATAAAAATTCGGCTTGTTTCGTAGGCAGGATCAGCTGCTTTCCTTTTCGATCGAACAGCTTGAAGCCTAGTTCTGCTTCTAATCTTTGGATCTGCACGGAGATGGTTGGTTGTGTTTTAAACATGAGTTTGGCTGCGGTGCTGAAATTTCTCGTTTCATACACAATAATGAATGTTCGCAATAATTCTAACAACGGAATGACCTCTTTTCTATTAATAAAATTTATAACGGATATGTAAAATCATTATTTTACAAATAGTTTACTGGTGTTTATTATAGGGGTGTAAAAAATATATATCAAGTGCTATCAAATAATTTGATCGTTTAGAAAGGATATACCTATGAATAACACACTAAAGAATTTTCTGAAGGCTATACCAATACCGATTTGCGGACTGATCTTAGGAACGGAGTCACTGGGGAATCTATTATTTTCTGAAGGCTTTGAAGGGATCGGCAATATTTTTTGTTATACAGGTCTTTTGATGATCCTTGTATTTCTTTTAAAAATCGTTTTCACATTTAAAGATACGATGGCTGCATTGAGAAATCCGATTATTGCCTCTGTAGCTCCGACATTTACGATGGCGTTAATGGTCGTTTCCGTATTTTTAGACAGATTGTTTCCTAATCAAATCATGAATAACGTGCTATGGGTAACGGCGATCATATTGCATCTGGCTTTGATGGGCTATTTCATTGTCGTGCATATTCTGCCTGTGGAGGTCACACTTGAATATGTTTATCCCAGCTGGTTTATTACCTTTGTTGGAATAGGCGTCATTCCGAATACCTCGACCGTGTTTATCAAGGAATTAGGGCAGGTTGCTGTTTGGATCGCTTTAGCTTTGTATTTAATTCTGCTGCCAATCATCGTTAAACGAATCCTTCATAAGAAAATATTTGAGGATTCAGCGATTCCTTTGATTACGATTCTGACAGCACCAGGCTCACTTTGTTTAGCTGGTTATCTATCTGTTTGCAATCAAGTCTCTTTTCCATTTGTTATTGGGCTGCTGATCTTATCCCAGTTGATTTATCTTTGCATCGTTTTTAATATGAAAAGAATGCTAAAGGTCGGCTTCTATCCAAGCTATGCGGCGTTCACGTTTCCTTTAGTTATCTCAGCAACAGCGATCTTCAAAGCCTCCAAAGTTTTTGAAGAGCTTCCGATTTTACTGACAGTTACTAAAGCGTTAAGTATTTTAGAAACGCTTTTAGCAATTCTCGTTGTTTGCTATGTCTTAGTGAAGTATGTGATTCATCTATATGATCAAACAAAGGTCCTAAAGGTAAATCGGGATTTTTAAACAGAGTGAATTGCTGGTGCTTTCATTACTGTAAGAGTTAAAATAAATAACAGAATTTTTCTCGCGGTCGTTTGGAAATCAGCGGCGCAATCCAATAAAAGGAAACAACTATCATCAACGTTTAGTTTACTAAGACGTGTGATTGGATACACAGAGCATACGAAAAAAGGAGGGAAACTCAATGATTCTAATTACAGGTGGTCAAGGTCAATTAGGAACGGAGCTGCGTTATCTATTAGATGAAAAAGCGGTGGAATACGTGGCGGCTGGTTCTGATCAGCTGGATGTTACCGATAGACAAAGGACCTACCAGTTCATCACCCAACTGAAGCCTGCCATCATTTATCATTGCGCAGCCTACACCGCTGTTGATAGAGCAGAAGGCGTCGACAAAGAATTAAACGAAAAAATCAATGTCGAAGGAACACGCAATGTAGCAGAAGCAGCCAAGGCCGCCGGTTCTATTTTGGTCTACATCAGTACGGATTACGTATTTGATGGGATGAAAGAAGCTGGATCGTATCAAGAAGAAGAGCTGCCCAACCCTATTAATGAATATGGCCGCACGAAATATCTAGGCGAAAAAATCGTCGAGGAATTAATGACTGAGTATTACATTGTCCGCACCTCATGGGTATTTGGAAGGTTTGGAGACAATTTTGTATCCACGATGCGTAATTTGGCGGAGACACAGACACGCCTAGCCGTGGTGGAGGATCAGTTTGGACGGCCTACTTGGACACGTACATTGGCCGAATTCATGTATTTCTTGATTGAACAGGAAGCACCCTTTGGTGTTTATCAGCTATCAAATGAAAATAGCTGTTCTTGGTATGAGTTTGCCAAGGAAATCCTAAAAGATACGGATGTAGAGATCATCCCAGTAGCATCAAAAGATTATCCGCAAAAAGCAGCACGCCCGCGAACGTCAACCATGGATCTAAGTAAAGCAAAGGCACTAGGCTTTGAGATTCCAACTTGGCAGGAAGCCTTATCAAATTTCAAGTGAACAAAGATTATTCATTGGAGATGTGATTAATGGAAAAAGCGATAATTACAAGCAAAGAGCGAATAACTGAAGGTGGGTGTAACGCCTGTGGATTTGTGAAATGCATCACCTATACCATTCATTTCGAAGATGGAAGAAGTGCGGCTCTGGACGCGTTGGATTTGCCGTCATTGGTTCGGACCATCGCGACAAAAAATGGCTGGAGAGAATGGGTAGAAATAATTGGGATAGGTGAAGAGCGAGTACATCTTGTAAAGAAATCACAGGTAGTGTCGATGGATGAGACCGCTCATGAAATCTGTTATAAAAAAGAGTGGAGACGCATCGAAAGTCCCAAACAATTTGAAGATACAAAACGCTTATTTGAACAAGTAAATGAGATATTAGAGACGATCTTCGATGTTGAGGGCTATTTAATAAAGCTAAGAAAAAAGAAATGTTTAAGCAATTAGAAGGGATGACAAGAATGGTTGGCATAGGGGATACGATCACTGTGAAGAATGTCCATGGAGAAATAATCTCTGGAGAAATCAAAAAAATTTACGCGAACTCTGTTTTAGTATTGAGTCAAACAACTCCGCAGCTTGTCTGTAAGAAAGAGATATATCAAATGGGTGATTCGATAGAAGAAATAAGCGATCCAATCATCGGGAAGACGGAATTCACTATTTCAAAATATCGGAGCGCGTAATGCAGATGATCCACTGAAGCGTGAAATCAGTGATAAATACTAGAAAAATAAAAAATGGAGTGAATTCATATGAGACGTACAAGTAGAAAAGTTGCTGTAGTGGGAACAGGTTTTGTCGGGACAAGTATTGCTTATTCTATGATCAATCAAGGGATTATCAATGAGTTGGTCTTAATCGATGTCAATCAAGAAAAGGCAGAAGGAGAAGCGCTTGACCTGTTAGATGGTATGTCCTGGGCACAAGAAAATATTAAAGTGTGGGCCGGCGATTATACGGACTGTGAAGATGCTGATATTGTCGTTATCACAGCAGGTGTTAATCAAAAACCCGGTCAAACGCGTTTGGAGCTGATCGATATCAATGCCGGAATTATTACCAGTGTCGTGAAAGAAGTCATGGCATCAGGCTTTGATGGAATTTTAGTAATCGCCTCAAATCCAGTAGATGTTTTGACCTACGTTGCTTGGCAAGCATCTGGCCTACCAAGCAGCAGAGTCGTAGGAACAGGAACTACTCTTGATACCACTAGATTTCGTAAAGAGCTGGCCGAAAAATTACAAATTGATCCAAGAAGTATTCATGGCTATATCATTGGCGAACATGGTGATTCAGAAGTAGCTGTCTGGTCCCATACTACAGTTGGCGGAAAACCATTATTGGAATTTATCGTGAAGAACAATCGGCTAACGGTAGATGATTTAACCACGATTTCAGATAGTGTAAAAAACACCGCCTATGAAATCATAAACAGAAAACAAGCGACTTTTTACGGCATCGGGATGAGTGTCGCGAGAATCGTGAAAGCCATCTTGAATAATGAGCAAGCGGTGCTGCCTGTATCTGCTTATCTCAATGGAGAGTATGGCGAAAAGGATCTATTTACCGGTGTACCATCAGTCGTAGATCAACACGGTGTACGAGAAATCATCGAACTAAATATCGATCCAGAGGAGAGAAAGAAATTCGCCGCATCAAGCAAGCAGCTTAGAGAGGTCATTCGTTCCTTGGATACTAAAAAGAGTGAGGAATAAGAGTAAATAATAAAAAATACCGCTGAAGCTTGAATATATAGCTGTAGCATTGCTTGAGCGGTAGATATAATTTTTCATAAGTAAAGGGAGCATGCAACGCAATTATTTGCGAAGTATGCTCCCTTTATTCATCGAAATAGCATTCTATCTATTGATAGTATGCAACATTTCCAAATGATGTATTCTCATCAATCATTTGAACTCATAGATCTGAAATAGAAGCTATTCTATGAAAAATCATCCTCGAATTCTTCATAAGAAAGCAGCAGCAACGTTTGTTGATAGCGCTTAAATAATTCACCATAAGGAATCGTGAAATATTGCAGAGCTGCTCGCTGCTTTAAAAGTTTGGAAAAGCGTTCATCAGGAAAAGGCAGATAATCAAGCGGTTTTGTTCCCTGAATAGAAAAGTAAAAGCACTCTCGGCGCCATGCGGCTAAGGCTAAGCAGGACAGCTCGATACGTTGGATAAAGCTGCGGCGTTGGATCGGGAGCGAGACGACGTGACCGGATTGAAGCACAGCGAATAAAATGCCGTCCTTTGTCTCGATCTCGCAAACACTAAAAGGATTGATCCACATGGTCTGATCAATGCCTTCAAGAGGACACAGAGTGAAGAATGGACAAATCCAAGAAGACTTGTATTGCCCAAAACAGCGAAAAGATTTGAGACAGGTACTCATCGCCTTATAGTCTGAGAAGGAATAGACATCAGCATAATCCTGTAAGACTTTCAGCGGTGTGTTAGGACTGCGAAAACAGCTATCTATCGTAAGGATAAGCGAGCCATTTTCTGTTGGGTGCGGTAAGATCAGCTCAATCTCGTGGACAGCTAAGGAAATAAACGGTTCCGCATGTCTCCATGTTGCTTCCCATAATTCAGACTGACCTCGATCATCAAAATAAAAACATTCATCAAATAAAAACATAAAAACTCCTCCTAAAAATTAGTATTGTTCTTAAGTGTTACAAAAGAAAATACGCGATAAAAACGAAAACGATTTCAAAAAATTGCTGGAGAAAAAGAATCGGAGAAGAAAAAATGATTTTTATTGTTATTGATGGATTTTACTGAAAATCAACAGACAAATTATTTTAACAGATAGTCGGTTAGGTGGTCTGGGACGCGATGATAGATAAAGAGGATAGATATAGAAGGAAATGAGAAAAGTGAAGTAGTGGAGGAAAAATTATTTCTTGGTTTATTAAAAGTTATTTTAAGAAGAAAATCCTCTTGTTTTTGTGAAATACAAGAAAGAATATTCGGAAAATGTGTTTAATATCTCAATTTACTGTTTTATTTATTTGTATTTTAATATATATTAAGATAACAATCAATGGAAAATTAAGGATAAAAAATATTTAAGCTTAATTTTTAAAATATTTAATAATTTAATTTTTGGCTCAAGTTGGAATTTGTATCGAATGGAAATGTATTTTTTGCCGTCAAATAAGCCGTCAGAAAGGGAGAGACATATGCGTAGAGGAGAAAATATATACCATAGAAAAGATGGACGATGGGAAGGACGATACATCAAAGGAAGGACGATGATTGGGAAAGTTAGATATGGTTATGTGTATGGCCGCACATTAAAAGAAGTTAGGGAAAAACTTTATCCGCTGAAGCTTAAATATCAGACCTATCAGGAAATGAGAGGAATTTCCTCTATCACTTTTGAAGAATGGAGCGTGTACTGGTTAGATAGGATTCGTATAGATATAAAGCCTACCACATATTCGAATTACAACTATAAATTGAATGCGTATGTGTTACCTATTATCGGGGCGATCCCATTAAATGAACTAACAGAAGAAACGGGACAAAAATTACTGTCTGAATTAACTAATAGGCAGCTAAGAAAATCAACGATCCAAGTAATTTTCCGTATTGTTCTGCAATGTCTGAATGAAGCTAAAAGAAAAGCTCATATCAAGGAAAATTGTTTCGCGACAATAAAGTTGCCAAAAGACAAGAAACGAAAAATACGCTCACTCAGCCAAAAGGAACAACGACGTTTAGAGAAAACAGCACTAGCAGAAAAAAGAGGAATTGGAATCCCAGCAATCCTATCCTTGCACACAGGCTTGAGAATTGGAGAGATTGCTGCTTTGCGCTGGACAGACGTTGATTTCGACCAAAAACTTATTCAAATTAACCATACCTATCAACGTATATCTCTTGGAAATGGCGTGCAAAGAACCCAATTAGTGTTAGATAGCACAAAAACAGATGCTGCCATTCGTACAATTCCAATGTCAAATAAAGTAAAAAAAATTCTGCTGAATCAAAGAAACGTGTCAAAGGGAATCTTTGTTTTTTCAACGAATGATAAACCAATTGAGCCACGTCTCTTAACCTATCATTTCCATCGAATTCGTGAAAAATGTCAGCTAATGGATATTCATTTCCATCAATTACGGCATACCTTTGCGACACGCTGCTTGGAAGCGCAAGGAGATATTCTTTCCGTCAGCGCTTTGTTAGGTCATACGTCGACCCAATTAACTTTGGATACCTATGCCGATTCTCTAATGGAAGCACGTGTTAGAGTTATCCATCAGATGGAAAATCGAATCCGATAACAATTAAAAAAAATTAGTTGCGTGATCATTAGGCTCTCTTTTTTTGTCTTTTTTACAGAAAGCGTTTTCTCAAGTTTGTCAATCTATTTCAAATGCAAAAATTTAATTAGGAATTAAAAAAATGGATAATCAACTTTTAATAACTTTCCATTCGCCGTCATACACCGTCAAAAATGCTCCTAAACCCTTGATACTATTGAGTTTTTCGAGCTTTGCTTAGTTTTCACAAAACTAAGAAACTTATCATTTAGTGAAATCGTTATTCAATAGCGAATCTAAGCTGCAATCTATAGAAATAATACTTATTTTTAGCCTAATGAATATAATAGCCTAACAACAGAATACCATTTTTTCCATTATAGAATTTCTAAAAATAGAATGGGAAAAGGCGATTGGTTCGGGAACACAGAAAATTAGCATTGTTAGAATAAAAATATACTTGATCGGCTATTTGTAATTATTTTTAAAACGAATGTATTTTTATTTTGTTTAATTAGACGCTTTGCATAATAAATAAAAGATGATACGATTAAATATGTATTAAAAATATTATAATAATTGTTAATATAAGAAAATTTATTGGTGAACTAAAAGGAGATAGAAATGAGTATCGTATTCCAACACATGCTTAATACATTTATTTACTTATCAGTAATTCTACTGTTATTCAATTTACTATTGGTTAGAAAACAAAAGAAAATCTACTCTTATTTTCTTCTTTTCGGAGTATGTTTTGTTGCTACTTACATTACCTATATATATGACTGGTTTTCAATCGTGAGGACAATGATCATGTTTTTTGGAGCGCTTCTTTTTTTCTACAAAGGTACGATTCCGAATAAAATTCTATCAGTAATGTTATTACTACAGCTTATGGTGTTTTTAGATTTTCTTCATGGAATGATTCTTATGATGAAAGCGTCTGTATTGGATTATAGTTATTTTCCCAACAATCCATTACCGGATATCTATATTGAAATAGTCACAATAATTGTACTTATCGCTCTAAATTTTTATCGTCGAGGAAAGCAGCCATTAATTCAATATTTTGATAAAAAATACATTCTGATTTGGATATTGATTACTTTAAACTTTTTCCTGTTGGCAAGTGTCCTTACGAGCCTTGAATTTTCCAATCAAATGAAGGGCTTAATTTCCGCAATCTTATTCTTAACCAGCGGTATCAACATCTACTTCGCCTACTACTTAGAGAAGACGCGAAAAATCTTCGAGGAAAATCTCGTCATCAGTAAACAAGTTGAGTTTCAAGAAAATAAGCTGGCACAGAATAAAGCGTACCTAGAAAAGAACAATCGACTAATGCATGACATCAAAAAGCATTACCTAGAGATCGAACATGCCTTATCGGAAAATCAGATGAATTATGTTAAGGAATACATGAAAGGTGTCTACCAGCAATACTTCGATCGAGAGCACACCAGTTTTACTGGCAATCAAGTGGTAGACAGTATGTTCTTTTCGCTACAGGAGCAATGCCAAAAAGAAGATATTCAGCTAACCTGTGACATTCATATCGATAAGAAGATCACTCTAGCGGAAAAGGATTTGGCGGTCTTGCTTGGCAGTCTATTTGATCGAGCCATCAAAGCGGCAAATCAAACATCACAAGAGCGAACCATCAAAGTAACGATGAAAACCGAAAAGCATCACCTGATCCTTGCGGTTGAATATCCTAAAGAACCGGTCACTGTTTTACCAAAAGGAACCGTCGAGCAATGGGAAGATACGCAAATCATTCATCGAATTGTTGAAAAGTATAGCGGTATGTACGAAACAACTGAGAGACAAGGCACGAACGGCATCAGCGTACTATTGCCTTTGAAATAAAGTATAAGTCCAAAAAATAAATGAACTAAATGGAGAACGAATCGTATGATACACATTTTAATTTGCGAAGATGAGCCGCGTTATCGCAATCAGTTGCGGGAAATGTTGGTGAAGCTGTCTTTTTCATTGGATCTGGATATTCGTACTCACAGCTTTTCTTCAGGAGAGGAATTGCTGGAAAGCTATGAGAAAAAAGAGCATGTCTATGATCTGCTGTTTCTGGATATTGAATTGCCAGGGATAAATGGCTTGCAGGCTGCCAAGCTCTTAAGAGAATCTCATCAGTATGATGGACAGCTGGTATTTTTGACGAGTCATATCGAGTTGATGCAGGACAGCTTTGAAGTTGGAACGAATCAATACTTAGTGAAGCCTGTCGCCTATGAGGAATTTGAAAAGAAGATTCGCCCTTTGATGAACAAGCTGGTAAAGAACAATCAGCGCTTGACTGTCGAGCTGGTTTCTGGTGGATTTCAGATTCTTCCGATCAATAGTATCTTGACGATCCAATCAAAAAGCTTAGGACGAAAGGGCGGCGTCATCATCAAGACGGAGACACAGGAACTGGCGGCGTATGGGAAAATGACAGACTATCTGGAAAAGCTGGAAAAGGCTCGGTTCTGTCGTATCCATAAACAAACAATTATTAATCTGGAACAGGTAGTCTTTTTTAATGGAGAACAGGTCGTAATGACCGATCAGCAGGAATGGAAGGTGAGTCGGAACATGAAGCGGGAGTTAAAGCAGCGAATGATGAATGGCAATGGATTATGAGGTAAAAAATAGTGAAGTCGAACAGTTACTAATTAATTGTTCGGCTTTTTTCTTTTGTTAATAACGCACGTTGTTAATCATTTTCAACACTTTATTTACAAAAATCAATTAAATAGTAATTATATCCTATGATAAATAATATAATCCGCTATTAAATATTGGATACGCGGCGATCAAATTTTAAAAAGTCAGGAAGTGCAACAAGAGACGGCCTGAGGACAAAAGATAAAAGGGGTGGGTAATGATGGGACCGATTCTATTGTTGACCAAGAATGTTTTAGCAGAGGAAGAGACACAAAAGAAATTGCAGCATCTGAACTATGAGGTGTTTAGCTCAAGCAGCCTGTTGACGAAAAGGGGGACACAGGGAGAATTTCTTCAATTCTTCAACTTGTTCTATTACACGATCATCAGTGAAACAATCTCAGATATTGAGCTGCAGCAGCTCTTGCCGATACTGAGAAAATCAACTACGACGCTCATTCGGAAGAACGATCATGCCAATGAGAATCAGCAGGACTTTCAGGTGAAGCTTTGGATCTCCAATGAATCCAGTATCGAAGAGCTAAGGGAGCTATTGATTGGCTCGAATACTATTCAAGGCTTTACGACATCAGGGGCATTACTGACGAGCCAGTCAAAGCCCCACGAGATGGAGTCGAATCAAGAGTTTGGCATTAAGCAGTCGCTATCTGATTTGCGGCTCAGCCGTTTGGAAATGAGAATCCTCAATGCTCTGTATTCAGCTAATAGTCAGATCGTTTCGCGAGATGAGCTGTGTCATCAGACATGGGAGGGAGAGATCACTAATTCGCGACTGGTCATGCTGTCGAATTTGATTCGAAAGCTAAAGGAAAAGTTGCAGCTTGAGGGCTTTCCAGAGCACACGATCCGTACGCATTGGGGCAAAGGCTATCAGCTAACCCAACGCTTCTATGATTATTTCGAAGCCGATCAAGTGCTGGAGGAAATAGAAGAGCCACTGCAAACGCAGGAGGAAATCTGCTAAGTACAACTGATAAGTGGGCAATCATATTGGAGCAATCCAAGTTTGATTAATAGTATCAAAAGAAAAGAGGTCGAGTATGACAATCGATACAACGTAAACTAATAAAGATTTAATCGAAGCAATCGATAGAAAACCGCAAAATGTAACAAAGTAAAGGAGCAGAGACCTTTCTCATCGCACCTTTTTCTTATTTAGAACAAGAGGGGGAATGGATAAAAAGGGGTAGTTAAGCAGAAATAATAAGAGATAAAAAATAGGATGACACAGGAGGGAACAAGATGAAAAAGTTTTTTCGAGGAAAACTATCCGCGAAGCTGGCATTAGTCGCGATATTGGCTAATACGCTGACATCACCGGTTGGTGTGATTGCGGAGGAAGTAGCCACAGATAGCAGTCAAGAACCAAAAGTTGGTTTAAATGAAAGTAGCCAAACTTTGGAAAGTGGAACTTTAGAAAGCAGCTTAGAAAAAGTCGAGGAACAACCAAAGATTGAGTTACAAGATATCGATACTGATGGAAAGGATACCTTAGAAGCGGACGAATCCTTTACCGCAAATCTGAAAGGAATCTTCAGTAATCTACAAGAAAGTTCGGAGAAAGTGATTACTTTCAAACTGAATAGTGATTTTGTCTTAGATGATGACATAAAAGCACCAAGTGAAGACATTCAAGTAATCAAACTTTCAGATGACAGCTTTAAGGTTGATTTCTCACAAGTAGAAGAAGCAGAAAAAGAATTTGAATTAAGTCTTCCGCTAACTGTGAAATCAACGAACAAAGAAGCAAAGTTGGTATTATCAAGCGATCACACGCAAGATGTTTCTAAGACGTTTAAAGTGAGTCTAGCAGCGATCAAGACAAAACAAGCGACAGCTGGACAGTCGGATAGTGATACAACAGAAAAGAATGACGTACTAATCGCATCGGGGGACATTAGGAGTGGAGTTGTTTGTGGTACTGATGGAAATACAGCCCCATCATTTCTCTATATTCTAAAGGGTGATTCAGGACTCCGTCCAAATTCTTTCAAGAAACTCTACGTTCTGGAAAATGGAGTAAAGCAAACAGCGTATTGTCTTAATTACAACAAAGGTTATCCAGATGGACACCAATATGATAAAAATGGACTTGTTCCTAATTACGTAGTGGATTTTGATTATTGGGATGTACAATTAGCTGCGTTAATGAGTTTAGATACGGGGTACCCAGAGGGAAGCGATGAGGATTATGCTGTAAGACAAATGGCTATTTGGGCGATGGCGGGTGATGATACTTATGTGGATGCCAATTTGGGATTGAATGATCCTAGATTATCTGATCCTCGATATGATTCAGAACCAGCAGCAATACAAGGGAAGCAAGCAGTAATAAGAATTGTTACTCTAATCAATAGAGTTAATGAGATGCTGGATGCATATGGTAGTTCGTGGAGTCATAAAATAGATATTAATTCTGAGTCTGAGAAAATGACTTATGTACCAGGAAATGGTGAGCAATCTGGATACTATGAAACTGGACTTTACCGAGTAGACGAACAACTCTTTCAGGTTAATTTGGAAAGCATAGGATTAAAAATCAGCAGTGGACCAAATTATTCTAGTGTAAATAAACAGGCCACCGTCTATGATGAGAATAATACTAAGATTGGCGAACTAAAAGATTATAAACAACTTGTTAACTTCAAGATAAGAATTCCTGAACAGTATGTCACTGGTGATGGTGAATATAAAATAGAAATTAGTGGTAAAACTAAAGCAACATCTTATATTTTGTATACACCGTCTGAAGTCTCTTCAAGGCAAAGTATAGGTCTTTTAAGTAAAGATAGTTTGGTTGTTAATTTTTCGGGTAACAGTAAGACTGAAGTAGAAAAAGAACATGAATCTAAAGGTTCTGTGAAGATCACGAAAGTAGATAGTTCCGCGCCAAGTACGAAATTATCGGGCGCTACGTTCAAGATTACAAATAAAGATACCGACAAAGTATGGTTAGCCGAAAGTAATCCAACTGCATCGAATGGAGAACTAACCATCTCTAATATTCCAGTCGGAAAATACGTATTATCAGAAGTAAAAGCACCAAACGGTTATGACCTATCGAAAGAAACAATTGACTTTGAAGTAACCGCAGGCAATGCATCGACACTTCAAACTTTCAACTTCGAAAACACGAAGAGCGAAGAGCCACTAGGTAAAGTGAAAATCACGAAAGTCGACAGTGCCGCAGCGAGTACAAAATTAGCGGGTGCTACTTTCAAGATTACAAACGCAGACACAGATAAAGTATGGTTAGCCGAAAGTAATCCAACGGCATCGAATGGAGAACTAACCATCTCTAATATTCCAGTCGGAAAATACGTACTGTCAGAAGTAAAAGCACCAAACGGTTATGACCTATCAAAAGAAACAATCGATTTTGAAGTCACAGCAGGGAATGCGTCAACACTTCAAACTTTCAACTTCGAAAACACGAAGAGTGAGGAACCACTAGGTAAAGTGAAGATCACGAAAGTAGATAGTGCCGCAGCGAGCACAAAATTAGCGGGCGCTACGTTCAAGATTACAAATAAAGATACCGACAAAGTATGGTTAGCCGAAAGTAATCCAACGTCATCGAATGGAGAACTAACCATCTCTAACATTCCAGTCGGAAAATACGTACTATCAGAAGTAAAAGCCCCGAACGGTTATGATTTATCAAAAGAAACAATCGATTTTGAAGTAACCGCAGGTAATGCATCGACACTTCAAACTTTCAACTTTGAAAACACGAAGAGTGAAGAACCGTTAGGTAAAGTGAAGATCACGAAAGTAGATAGTGCCGCAGCGAGTACGAAATTAGCGGGTGCTACGTTCAAGATCACAAATAAAGATACCGACAAAGTGTGGTTAGCCGAAAGTAATCCAACGTCATCGAATGGAGAACTAACCATCTCTAACATTCCAGTCGGAAAATATGTACTGTCAGAAGTGAAAGCACCAAACGGTTATGACTTATCAAAAGAAACAATCGATTTTGAAGTAACCGCAGGCAATGCGTCAACACTTCAAACATTCAACTTTGAGAATACGAAGAGTGAAGAACCGCTAGGTAAAGTGAAGATCACAAAAGTCGACAGTGCCGCAGCAAGCACGAAATTAGCGGGTGCTACGTTCAAGATTACAAACGCAGACACAGATAAAGTGTGGTTAGCCGAAAGTGCGCCAACTGCATCGAATGGTGAACTAACTATCTCTAATATTCCAGTCGGAAAATACGTACTGTCAGAAGTAAAAGCTCCAACTGGTTATGATTTATCAAAAGAAACAATCGACTTTGAAGTGACGGCAGGGAATGCCGCTACTTTACAAACTTTCGACTTCGAAAACACGAAGAGTGAAGAACCACTAGGTAAAGTGAAGATCACAAAAGTCGACAGTGCCGCGGCAAGTACGAAATTAGCGGGTGCTACGTTCAAGATTACAAATGCAGACACGGACAAAGTATGGTTAGCCGAAAGTGCGCCAACGGCATCGAATGGTGAACTAACCATCTCTAATATTCCAGTCGGAAAATATGTACTGTCAGAAGTGAAAGCACCAACCGGTTATGATTTATCGAAAGAAACAATCGATTTTGAAGTCACCGTAGGGAATGCGTCAACACTTCAAACTTTCGATTTCGAAAACACGAAGAGTGAAGAACCACTAGGTAAAGTGAAGATCACGAAAGTAGACAGTGCCGTGGCAAGCACGAAATTAGCCGGCGCTACGTTCAAGATTACAAACGCAGACACAGATAAAGTATGGTTAGCCGAAAGTAATCCAACTGCATCGAATGGTGAACTAACAATTTCAAATATTCCAGTCGGAAAATATATACTGTCAGAAGTAAAAGCTCCAACCGGCTATGATGTATCAAAAGAAACAATTGATTTTGAAGTCACAGCAGGGAATGCATCGACACTTCAAACTTTTAACTTCAAGAATACAAAGACACCAGAACCAACAGGTAAAGTGACGATCAAGAAACATGAAACAGGCGATACGGATAAAACATTAATCGCCGACGCGGAATTTACCCTAACTGATTCAAAAGGTGTAGCAGTTAACAAGACGACAAAAGCAGGTGAAGAATTAGTCTTCGATAACTTAGCGGAAGGTACGTATACCTTAGAAGAAACATCCTCACCAGCAGGATATGAAAAACCAACCTTCAAAGAAACATTTGAAGTGAAAGACGGCGTGAAACTGGACTTTGAGTATACAGTCTACAATGCGAAGACACCAGAACCAACAGGTAAGGTGACGATCAAAAAACATGAAACAGGCGATACGGATAAAACACTAATCGCCGATGCGGAATTTACTTTAACTGATTCAAAAGGGAAAGAAGTTAAGAAGACCACGAAAGCAGGCGAGGAATTAGTCTTTGATAACTTAGCGGAAGGTACGTATACCTTAGAAGAAACGTCTTCACCAGCGGGATATGAAAAACCAACCTTCAAAGAAACATTTGAAGTGAAAGACGGCGTGAAGCTGGACTTTGAGTACACAGTTTACAATGCGAAGACCCCAGAACCAGAAAAAGGCAAAGTGACCATCAAGAAATACAAAGATGGCGATACGACAGAAGCGTTAATCGCTGATGCGGAATTCACGTTGTATGACGCTGATGACAAAAAGATTTCTAGTCAAACAACGGTTGAAGGCAAAGAATTGGTCTTTGATAATCTTGAGTATGGCAAATACACGTTGAAGGAAACGAAAGCCCCAGCAGGTTATGAGGAATCAACGGAAACAAAACCAGTCTTTGAAAAAGAGTTTGAAGTAACGGCAGCCGATCTGAACTTTGAATACAAAGTAGCGAACGTGCCGACACCAAGCAGACAAACTGGGAAAGTCAGCATTAAGAAATACAAAGACGGAGACACCACCGAAGCGTTGATCGGTGATGCGGAATTTACCTTATACGACGCTGACGGCAATGAAGTAGCTAAGAAAACGACCGTTAAAGGTGAAGAGTTAGTCTTTGATAGTTTGGCATATGGTAAATATACTTTGAAGGAAACGAAAGCCCCAGCAGGGTATGAAGAATCAACAGAAGCAAAACCAGTCTTTGAAAAAGAGTTTGAGGTTACTGCTGGCGAGTTGAGCTTTGAATACAAAGTAGCGAATAAAGAAATCCCTGAAATTCAAACCTCTGCTAGAGATGGTGAAACGGGTACCAATGAAGGCTATGCCGATGAAAAAGTCACGATCATTGATGAAGTGAAATATGAAAACTTAACGATCGGCAAGAAATACACGGTCAAAGGAACCTTGATGGATCAAGCGACGAATCAACCATTCCTGACAAAAGACGGCAAAGAAGTCCATGCGGAAACAAGCTTTGATGCAGAGAAAACCAGCGGAACAGTCGAATTAACCTTCGAAATTACCAATGGCGATCTTCAAGGAAAAACGGTTGTAGTCTTTGAAGATTTGGAAACTGAAGGCAAAAAAGTAGCGACTCACAGTGACATCACAGACGAAAAACAAAGTGTGGACTATCCAAAAGTTGGCACTCAAGCTTCAAAATCAACAAAAGACGATAAGATTACAGTAACGGATATTGTGTCTTATGAAAAATTAACCGTTGGCAAAGAGTACACGGTCAAAGGTACTTTAATGGACAAAGAAACCGGTAAAGCGTTTGAAGTGGATGGCAAAGCAGTGACTGCGGAAACACCATTCAAGCCAGCAGCGGAAAATGGCACAACGGAAGTGACCTTTGAATTTGATAAGTCCGCAATTGAAGGCAAAGAAATCAGCTTAGTTGTCTTTGAAAAAGTCTTTAATGCAGACGGCAAAGTCATCGGAACCCATGAAGACTTGAAGGATTCCGCGCAAACTGTTGAGTTCAAACCGGATACACCAGTGATCGAAACTTCTGCGAAAGACAGTGAAACAGGCACAAATGAAGGGAACGCCGATGAAAAAGTAACGATCATCGATACCGTGACCTATAAAAACTTGACGATCGGCAAGGATTACACAGTCAAGGGTGTTCTAATGGATAAAGCAACGAACCAACCATTCCTGACGAAAGATGGCAAAGAAGTTCATGCAGAGAAAGATTTCACTGCTGACAAATCTAACGGTACGATCGATTTGGAATTTGTGATTACCAATGGCGATCTTACTGGTAAGACAGTTGTCGTCTTTGAAACCTTATATCGTGAAGGCGTAGAAGTTGCGGTCCATGCGGATATTGAAGATAAGAACCAAAGTGTGGATTATCCGAAGGTTGGTACGAAGGCATCGAAATCATTCGCCGGAGATACGATCAGAGTTACGGACATCGTATCTTACGAAAAATTAACGGTTGGCAAGGAATACACCGTTAAAGGCACCTTGATGGACAAAGAAACGGGTAAAGCCTTTGAAGTGGACGGCAAAGCAGTAACAGCTGAAGCGCCATTCACGCCAACAGAAGAAAACGGCACCACTGAAGTGACCTTTGAATTTGATCGAAAAGCGATTGAAGGCAAGGAAATCAGCTTAGTCGTCTTTGAAAAAGTTCTGAATGCAGACGGCAAAGTCATCGGTACCCACGAAGATTTAGAAGATTCTGAGCAGACAGTTGAATTCAATCCAGATACACCGGAAATCTCAACGACTGCCAAAGATAGCGAAACAGGCACCAATGAAGGCTACGCAGATGAAAAAGTATCCATCATCGATACTGTTCACTATGATAACTTGACGATCGGCAAGACATATACGGTCAGCGGTGTCTTAATGGACAAAGCAACGAACCAGCCATTCCTAACGAAAGATGGCAAAGAAGTTCGTGCGGAAAAAGAATTTGTTCCAGACGCTACGAATGGTTCTGTTGATTTGGAATTTGTTATCACCAATGGCGATTTGCAAGGGAAGACTGTCGTTGTCTTTGAAACCTTGTACCGTGATGGCAAGGAAGTAGCAGCTCACACTGACATCGAGGATAAAGACCAAAGTGTCGATTATCCAAAGGTTGGTACGAAAGCTTCTGAAAAAACCGTTGGCGATAAAATTGTTGTCACAGACATCGTAGCCTACGAAAAATTAACCGTTGGCAAGAAATATACCGTTAAAGGGACGTTGATGGACAAAGCAACTGGTGAAGCCTTCAAGGTTGATGGCAAGGCAGTGACAGCGGAAGCAACCTTTACACCAGAAACAGAAAATGGCACCACCGAAGTGAGCTTTGAATTTGCGCAAAAAGCAATTGAAGGCAAAGAAATCAGTCTGGTGGTCTTTGAAAAAGTCTTGAATGCTGATGGCAAAGTGATCGGAACCCATGAAGACTTAGAAGATCCGGATCAAACCGTATCCTTCAACCCAGACACACCGGAAATTTCAACCAAAGCCAAAGACAAAGGCACTGCAAGCAACGAAGGACAAGCCAAGAAGGACGTGACGATCACTGATGAGGTTTCTTACCGCAACCTGATTGTCGGCAAGGAATATACCGTTAAGGGTGTGTTGATGGACAAAGCAACGAATCAACCACTGTTAGCAAACGGCAAAGAAGTTCGCGCGGAGAAAACCTTCACCGCGAAGAAACCAAACGGCACCATTGATCTAGAATTCACCTTCGACGGCAGCGCACTTGCTGGAGCCACCGTTGTAGTCTTTGAAACACTCTATACAGACAATAAAGAAGTAGCAACGCATACGGATATCAATGATGCGGATCAAACCGTGACGTATCCAAAAGTTGGTACAAAAGCGTCAGAAAGTACCGTTGATAATACCGTTGTGATCAAGGATATCGTCTCTTACGAAAACCTAGTTGTTGGCAAGAAATACACGGTCAAAGGAGTCTTGATGGACAAATCAACCGGACTTGCTTACCGAGTAGATGGTAAGAAGGTCTTAGGCGAAACGACCTTCGTGGCAGAAACAGCCAGCGGAACAGTCGAAGTGGCCTTTGAATTTGCGAAGAGCGCCTTGACGAAGAAGGAAACATTAGTCGTCTTTGAACAGCTATTCAATAGTAAGGGCTATCTAGTGGGAACGCACGAAGACATCAACGACAAGGATCAAACTGTTGAAGTCGGCGACGATACACCAGGAAAACCTGGACTGCCAAGCACCAATACAAAATCTGGCGGCAGAACCTATAGTTACGGTACCTCTACTTCAAGAGGCTCATTACCGAAAACAGGTAGTGTAACGAATCCACTATTCGTCATTCTAGGATTGATTATTATTGGATCAGCTGTAACCTTCTACTTTGTCTATATTAGAAGAGCGAAAAGAAATCACTAATCAGTAAACGATCCACCAGGCCCCTTTCAGGTGGCTTGGTGGATTTTTTACTAAAAAGGAGTGTACACAATGAAAAAGTCTTATTTAGCTTTACTCACTGTCTCATTTTTGCTGCTTAGCGGCTGCAACTCAGATCAGTCCGCTAATGATGAGCCGCAGGAGTCCACTAAAATATCCGCAACAAAAAAATCAGAAGAACATTCAAATCGTTCAGAAGAGGATACGGAGGAATTGCTAATTGAAGAAAGTAGCGACTCCTCTGACATAACCGTGGAATCGAAGAAGGAGAGCCGTTCTAACCCTTCAATTTCGTGGGAGGACATGGAGAAGGACCTTGAAGAGAAAACAGAGACAGCGTCACTCGATAGGCTTTATGAAAACAGTGATCCAATGATCTACGCTGAAAATGATGTCGAGGTACAGGTCAACGGCTATCGTTACTATAAAATCCAGAATTTCACACGTAATCTGCGCATTCCCTTTGGTGATCAAAATGCAGAAGGCGGCGTCATTGTATTAGCAGTCACGATTAAAAATGACACAGGAAAGGCCGCATATTATGGCAATGGATTTTCCTTTTCCATCACAGGCTCACGGTCAAGTCTGATGCGAACGAAAAATATGCTTACAGAAGATTTAGAAAGCGAGCTGCTGCAAAACGATAGTGAAATCGCCGCAGGAGAAGAGCTAACTGGCTTTGTTCCCTTTGCGGTGGAGCCCGCTGAAATGGAGAAACTGGATGATAATAATGAAGCGATTCTAGAGGTTCCTGGAATCTTCACCAAGAAGGGCAGCTTCAAATCTGATGATGCGCTGTTCTTAGGGACAAAGGAAACGGTACCTTTTGATGCGAAGGGGGAAGCCAAGTCAGAAGCCGTCTCTCACCTTTATGAAGATAAAGCAACCGTAGAGAATATGGGCACGAAACGATTGCTGGTCGACAAAAAAATCGATGAAACGAAGGAATTTGAAGGGGTAAAGGTGACGCTTGACGGCTATCAATTCGCCGAGTTCGAGCCGAATGAAGAGCAAGCTTCACGTTTCCGTCGCTATGAGACTGGCATCGTTCTACTTACCGCAAAAGTCACGATTCAAAACAATGGCAAAGAAATACTGCAATTTAATGATACTTCCGGCAGCTTGAAGGTCGGCAACAAGGGCAGCATCATCAGTCAAAGCGCCCTAGAAGTTCGCGCCTATCCAAGTGAACTGGCAATTGGGGAAACACAAACCAAGTATCTTGTGGTGCCGATTGATAAGGAATCCTATGACAAATTATACAAAGACCAAGAGTTTGTCCTGAATATCAATATCCACGATGAAAGCCATTCACGGATGAATTCAGCAGGTGATATCGAATTTCGATTCAAGAATTAGAAGGGAGAAGTAAATGAAAAGGAAAAGAATATGGGGAATCGCAGCGCTAATAGTATTGTTATTCAGTACCCTTTTCCCAATGCTCAGTGTGGGTGTGCAGGGAACGGACACGGTCAGCGTTGAGACCACAGCCAGCAGCGAACAGGTATTGGAACCAGAAGTTCAACCGCCGGAGCAAACAACAGAACCTTCACAGCCGGCTGCAACAGTGCCACCTGTAGAACAATCCGAGGAACCTCAAGCAAACGCACCGCCGCAAGTCACCGAAGAAGGACAAGAAGCAGCGGCGAATTCTGCGACTGCAACTGTAAACCAAACGGGGAAAGTCGTTGTTCGGCTTCTGGATGAGGAAAATAATCAACTGCGTCTAGGAAACGGCGCCTTTCAATTAACGGAAGTAAGTGGCAAGTATGTTTCTATCGGCTGGACAGATTTGAATCGTGATCTGGTATACGATAATGTGCCATTTGGAACGTATATTCTTGAACAAACAGACTCGCCGATTGGCTACCAGCATTCTGGCTTTAAGGTCACTTTTGAAATCAAGGAGGAAGCTGCTTTAATTGAGTATACGGTTACGAATATGAAGGAGTCGACTGCTGTACCTGTTGGTGAAATTCATGTGATCAGTGTTGATGACGCCGATCCTGCTAAGCGTCTGGCGGGCGCTTGTTATCAGCTTGAGAATACGGCGACTGGAGAAATCTTTCTGGACAAAACGGCGCCGACAGACAGCAACGGCAAATTGGTAATCAAAAATGTGCCAGCGGGACATTATCGTCTCACAAAAAATGGCTCGCCAGAAGGCTATACAGGTCCAACAGTGTCATTTTCTTTTCCGCTTACGTTAAAGCAAATTGAAGAAAATGATTTTCCCACTTATACGTTCAAATACACCAAACGAACAGACGTTGGCTATGCAGCGATCGAATACTTAGCCGCTGGAGAGACAACGCCTCTGGCAGGTGGAGAGTTTACTTTGTACGATGCTGCTGGAAATGTGCTAGAGAAAAAAAAGACAGAACAGGGGGAACTGCTTTATTTTAGAGAATTACGACCAGGCCAACGCTATCGCATTAAGCAAACCAAGGCACCAGCAGGTTATGAAGAATCAACGGAAGAGCAGCCGCTCTTTGATGAAAGCTTTGATGTAACCTATCAAGCATTAGCGTTTCGTTTCAGAGTCTATAATAAAAAGCTGTCTAGTAAGTCCGACGGCAAGGTACGCGTTCAACTATATGCCGAGGGTGACGAAAAGAGCACAATTGGAGGCGCTGAGTTTAGCTTGTACGATGAAAAAGGAAAGCTAGTTGCACGCAAAGTCACTGTTGCCGGTGAAGACCTTCTTTTTGAAGATCTCGATTTTGGAGCCTATACTTTGCGAGAAACCAAGATTCCTGAAGGTTATGAAAAGCAAGATATTCAAAAAGCCTTTCGTATTGATACGACTGCCAAAGAGATAGTTGTCAAGCTTACCAATAAAAAGCTGTCTGAACAAAAGAACACGACAATTACTGGTAAAGCACGAGATAAGAGTACCGACGCGAATGAAGGCTATGCGCAAAAAAACAGCACCATTATGGAAGAGGTCAGCTATCATAATGCGGAAGTCGGTAGAGAGTACACGATCAAGACCGTTCTGATGGACCCTTTGACTAGTCAGCCACTGCTGATTAATGGCGTAGAAATTCATATGGATAAAACATTTACAGCCAAAAAACCTAATGGATCAATTGATGTAGCCATCAGCTTTGACAGCAGTAGTCTTGCGGGGAAAAAAGCAGTAGTCTTCGTTAGTTTGACTCAAGCAGCAGAAGAAGCAGCAAAGCATGCCATGATCAATGATCCAAACCAAACAATCACCTATCCTGCTATTACAACCAAGGCTGCGGGACAAGTAGCAGGAGAAAAGATTCAAATCAAAGACACAATCACCTATGACCAGCTAGTCGCTGGTCAGAAGTACACAGTCAAGGGTCAGTTGATGGATCAGACGACTGGACTACCTTATCAGATTGATGGAAAGTCAGTTGTCAGTGAAGCCATTTTTACAGCTGAGACTAGCGGTATAGCTGAGGTAATATTTGAATTTCCGACTCGGACGTTGACGAAAAGAATCACCCTTGTTGTTTTTGAACAGCTCTTTAATAGTAACGGAAGCCTTGTGGCCAGTCATCAGGAGCTATCCGATACCAATCAAACTGTAACCTTCGATCCAACAAAATCATCAGATCAGTTGAACACTGGTTCGATTCCGTCAGCAACACCATCAATAACACCAGAAAAAACGACGGTCAATCACGCGGTAGAATGGCGATATTCACGGCAACGAAAACAGAACAAAGCCGCGGATTCAACCAAAATCTTACCCAAAACAGGCAGCAAGCAGAATGTCTTGGGAAGTATGATCGGCTTTTTAGTGGTCTTGGGCGGGCTGATGATAGTGCTTCGTAGAATGAAAGAAACTAATATTTAAAAACGATTGAGGTGTGACCGAACATTTGTCACACCTTCTTTTTTGTGGTCTCGATATTCTTGCAATCTTCTCTACTCGTTTGCGTATTTTAGAGTAAACGAATATAGATGGCACACAAATTTCCATGCTATAATGTAGGCGAGAAAAGCCTTTCAATGTGGAAACGTGTCCTATCTGAAAGGCTGTGAGAACGATGCAAAAATACTTACCAACAAACGATCTACTGTTCAAGAAATGTTTTACCTCTGAAGATTCCCTGCATATACTAAAGGCATTTGTCAAAGATTTACTCGGTATTGAATTCAAGCAACTGAAGCCAAAAGAAACGTATCACATCGATAGCTATAAAAAGTCCTTTGATGAGCTGGATATCACCCGCACCGAAGTGGATATCTTAGCGATCGGTGAGGACGGCAGTCACACCACGATTGAGTGTCAGATTCAGCCGCATATGTACTTTCGCGAACGAACCATTTTTTATCTGGCGGAAGCATTTTGCAGTCCCTTCGGAAACTTAGAAACCGCTAATTTTATTAAAGGAAACAATTTTTCCGCATTACGTCCCGCATATGGAATCAATATTATCGATTTTCACTTGTTTGACAAAAAACAGCCCGCTCTGCAACGCTTCCGTTTACTAAATGAAGAAAGTTCGGTTCCCTTTCTCGGAACCACTGGCAAAGAGCTGCTGATCGCCTGTTTCCTTAGCTTAAAAAACGAAACAGTCGAACAACAAAGCGCTGCTTATCATTGGCAATACTTTTTCAAAAGTGGTACAGTCCACGCTGACGCCCCAGATTACATCAAAGAAGCGAAACAAAAAATAGACTATTACAAACTTGGAAGGGAGGAAAAAGAGATGATTATGAAAATCGATAAATCCAAAGCAATAAACGATGCAGTCATCTCCTCTGTTCGACTAGAGAGTGAGAGGATAGGGATTGAAAAAGGGATTGAAAAAGGGATTAAAAAAGGCATTGAAAAGGGAGACAAGCAAGGGCGTGAACGTGAGAAATATTTGATTGCGCGTAACCTCATCGAAATGAAGATGCCGCTTGAACAGGTTGTGGAAGCTACTGGCTTGGAGCTTGATACGGTTAAGCAGCTGCAAACTCAACATGGTGATTGATACTTTGTCTACTATTCCTGAAAGGAAAAGATGTCTATGGGAATTGATAAAAAAACTAAAGTCATTAACGACGCTGTCGCCGCCATCTCTCAACTGTATGGAGGAACAGCCGGACTTGGACAAGCAAAAGAAGAGGCACTTAGAGAAAAATACGAACAAGCATACAAGGAGGCATATGCAGAAGGGGTAGAAATCGGAAGTAGGAAAGTGAAAATTAAGGCTGCGACATACCTATTAACGAAAGATTATTCCATCGAAGATATTTCTGAGATGACCGAACTAGATGTTGATACTGTTAAAGAGTTAGCAGTTAAGAAGTAATTTAAAAAGTGATCATAAAAAATACGAAAATGGAGCTTTTTTGAACTATTTCTAATTATCAGAGGTGATTTTTCAGGAAGTGCGTTTGCAGTATTAGAGAGTGGTTGGTTTCCGGGCTAATGCAGATTAGATTGTGAAATCAACGGAAACAAAAGGTGATGGCCGTCATTTAGGGGGCTTATTAGTTACTTCTCATTGGATCATCAGAAGGCATGAAAATTACTAGAATAATTTTCATTATATTTCGATTTGTTTTCGAAGAAGTCATTTCTGGAATACCGAATATTTGTAAAAGTGGGAGCTGACCAAAAGTCTTTTAGACTTTCGATCAGCTCCTTTTTACGATTAAACGGCGGTCAACTAGAGGATCTTATGAGAGTTTAAATTCGTGCGTAAAGTTCTTTAAGATGACTTAACGCCTTAGGTAAATGCTCTTCAGTCGTAGCTTCTAGGCTGGCAAACATCAAGGGCTTGTCATATTTTAAAAATTTCAGAATGGGGGAGTAGTCCATCCAGCCGGTACCAACGGGAACGATTTTTATCTGACCATGTGCCACCACAAAATCCTTTAAGTGCATGGAACAAATATCGTCTCGCAAATCAGTCAAGGCCTGATGAATGACTTTCTCTTGCTGCTGATGATTTTCGACAGACATCAGATTTGCACAGTCCATAATGATGCGCAGATTTGGCGACTGAATCTCTTGAACCAATTGTTTGGCTAAATTAACGGTATATAGAGGATGATTGATGCCCGCCTCAATTCCGACGATTACTCCCAATTTTTCAGCATAGGCTACCATTTCAGCAACAGATTGTCTGGCGGTTTGATAAGCCTCATGGGTATAGTTCTTCGTTGTATAGCCATTTCCTACACTACCTGTTTCGGTTCCAACTACCGCTGCTTGAAAGCTTGGGGCAACAGCAATGTGTTGCTTAAAATGATCGATTGCTTGTCTTCGCACCGTTGAATCTGGACTGGCTAGGTTAACATAGCAGCCTAAGACCGAAACTTTGATACCTAGACGAGCGAAATAATCACCGAAGAAGTGTCCTGTACCGCTAGAGATACTGTCTAGACTGGGCAATGCAGCGGGAAAGGATTTTTTTACCGCTAATTGGATATGAGAAAAGCCGTGAGCCACAAGTTTTTCGCCTAGCTCTTCACGAGAAGCCGCCGAGATATCATGGGCACGAATCCCTAAATTTAAAGGTAGCATGTTTTCCTCCTTATTTTCTTATACATACGATCCAATAGTCTAAAAAAACTCGGACAGACCGTTGGGCGGGCAAACTAGAAATTGAAATAGCTTTCGGCATTTGTGTAACTGATCGCTTCAACTAAATCGCCTAACAAGGCTTCATCCTCTGGAGCCTCGCCGCGTGCGACGATCTCTCCGATAAATTCACAGAGCACGCGGCGGAAGTATTCGTGTCGGGTATACGATAAGAAACTGCGAGAATCCGTCAGCATACCAACAAAATGATGCAGGACACTTCCGTTGGCGAATTGAGACAATTGTTGACGCATGCCATCGCGGGTGTCGTTATACCACCAGCCGGACCCCAGCTGCATTTTTCCTTTGATATCCTTTTGGAAACAGCCGATTAATGCTGTTAAGGCAGGATAGTCGTTTGGATTTAAAGAATAAAGAATGGTTTTTGGCAATTGATTCGTCGCTTCTGCTCGATTTAATAGCCTCTGCAGCGGAATCGTAATCGATAGATCGTTGATGCCATCATAGCCTGTATCTGGTCCCAGCTGATCAAACATCACTTGATTGCAATTGCGATATGCATGGATATGGAGCTGCATTGTCCAATCATATTGATGGTAAAAATGAATCAAACGAATCAGGGTTTCTGTACGATAGGCATCAATTTCTTCTAGGGATAAGGACAGTCCCTGGCAAGCTTTTTGAAAAATAGAGTCTAGGGTCGCAGCATCTGCTTCTTTGTAACGAAGAACATCTAACGCATGATCAGACAAACGTCCCCCCAGCGAATGAAAGTAATCGATTCGACTACCAAGAGCAGCGATCAGCTCCTCATAGGTAGAAATATCTGAACCAGTGCTTTCGGCCAAAGACTTTATCCATGCTGAAAAACCCTTTTGATCAATGTTTAAGGCTTTATCGGGACGAAAAGACGGCAGAACTTTAAAGTCTGGTTCCTCTTGTGCCAGCAATTGGTGATAGCTTAAGTCATCTGCCGGATCATCGGTTGTACAGATGACTTTTACCTTGGCGCTTTTAATAATTTCCCGCCGCTTAAAGCTTGTGCCGGTGATTTTTTTGTTTGCTTGTTCCCAGATTGTCTTTGCATTTTCTTCGTTTACTAGCAAATCAATCCCAAAGAACCGCTTCAATTCAAGATGTGTCCAAGTATATAAAGGATTGCCGATCGTTTTTGGCACAGTCTGACACCAGGCTAGAAATTTTTCGTAATCGGAAGCATCTCCGGTGATATGTGATTCTGGAATACCACAGGCACGCATCAGGCGCCATTTGTAGTGATCGCCTTTTAGCCAAGCCTCTGTGATCGAAGTAAATGGCTTATTTTCATAAATTTCCTGCGGATCTAAATGACAGTGATAGTCAATAATCGGCATTTGAGCGGCATGATCGTGATATAGCTTTTTCGCCCAATCTGTCGAGAGTAAAAAATCATCATTTAAAAACATGTATTTTCCTTCTTTCTAAAAGAATTCCTCGTATTCAAGACTTAGAGCGTGACACCAGTTTTAAAAATGGCGACTTCTCGAACGTCGTTTTCTTCATTTCTCGTTGGTTCGCCGCTGGCTACAGCAATCACTTTTTGGATGAACTGCTCTAAGACAGTCTCCATCGACTGCTCTAATAAAGTGCCAGCGTTAAAATCCATCCAGTGTCCCTTGCGTTCAAAAATCGTGCTGTTGGTCGCCACCTTGACTGTCGGAACATAGGCGCCAAATGGCGTTCCGCGGCCAGTAGTAAATAAAACCAAATGACAATCTGACGAAGCGAGGGCAGAGGTGGCAACCAAATCATTTCCGGGCGCCTGCAGAAGATTCAAACCTTGCTTTTTGAGCTTTTCCCCATAGCCTAGGACATCTACAACAGGCGCGGTTCCGGCTTTTTGGGTGCACCCCAAGGATTTATCCTCTAAGGTAGTAATACCGCCGTCTTTATTTCCAGGAGAAGGATTCTCGTAAACAGGCTCGCCGAAGTCTAAGAAATACTGCTTAAAATCATTGATCAGCTGAACAATCCTCTCGAAAACCGCTTCGTTTTCAGCACGAGCCATCAGCATGTGCTCTGCCCCAAACATTTCTGGCACTTCGGTCAGAATGGTGCTCCCGCCTTGTGCGATCAGGAAATCCGAGAAGGCGCCTAACAGCGGATTCGCGGTAATGCCTGAAAAACCATCCGAACCACCGCATTTCAAGCCTACATTCAATTCAGCCAGAGGCACCTTTGTCCGGTGATCCTTTTTTGCCGCAGCATAGAGCTCTTCTAATAAAAAAAACCCAGACTCGACCTCATCATAAACATCCTGGGCAATCAAAAACTTCACACGTTCAGGATCGTAGTCGCCGAGCTTTTCTTTGAAAGCATCGACGGTATTGTTTTCACAGCCAAGCCCAAAGACAAGCACACCGCCAGCATTTGGGTGTTTTACCGCATCAATCAGGACCTCACGAGTATTGGCGTGATCGGTCCCCAATTGCGAACAGCCATAGGGATGCTTCAAAATCGTAATATTATCAAACGGACCCAAATCGGGATGCTTTGCGGTAAATCGCTTCAGCATCAGCTCAGCCATACCGTTTACACAGCCAACAGTAGGTACAATAAACAGGTCGTTGCGAATACCGACCTTGCCGTTACTGCGGCGGTAGCCTTTAAATGTCAGCGCCTTTTTCGGGTAATGAACCTGATGGATATCGGGTGTGTAGGTATAGTCCAGTTCGCCGGATAAATTCGTTTTTACATTGTGAGTATGCAGCCATTCGCCTGCTGCAACAGGTGAGAGCATGTGGCCGATTGGGTAGCCATATTTTATGACATCCTGATTTTCTTCCATTGGCTGTAGAGCGATCTTGTGGCCTTGAGGAATGTCTTGTTCTGCAGTTAGCTTGATTTCGTCGATCTCAATGATTTCACCTGCGGTTATTGGGCGAAGCGCGACTACGACGGTGTCTCGCGGATTCAGCTTCAATACCGCTGCTTTTGTTTCAATCATGGGTGCAATTCTCCTTTATTTAGATTTTGGATCAATGCTCTTGAGCCGTGCTCTTCGATAAATGCACAATTCTTTTCTACTTGCGAGACTATTCCCGGAACTTCTGTAAGATCTTGTCCCCATAGTGTGCTTTGACTCAAAATTGAAGAGACAGCTGTTTCCGGTTGTTTCCAAGCTGATTGCATGATGGAGAGAACTTCTGGATCGTCCTGCGGTGTGATCCGATCTCCCCGATAGTACAGAATCAGAGCAGCCAGAGCAGCGGTCATGTATGGTGGCAGCGTTTGCATTTTTTCAACATACTGAAGGAACACTGGCAGTAAACGTGCTTTGAATTTGGAGACACTGTTTAAGGAAATTGCCGACAGCTGATGATTGGCAAAAGGATTCAAGAAGCGTTCCTTGATTTGCTCGGAGTAGTCTACCAGTTCTTCTTTTGGAAGCGAGAGGACTGGAATCAATTCATCCGTAAAGAGATTATCGACAAAGAGTCGAAAATCCTGATCCGTCATGACAGATTCCACAGTGTCCAATTCAGCGAGCATCGCCAAAGGAACCATCGCTGTATGAGGACCATTCAATAAGTGGACCTTCCGTTCGCGATAAGGAGTCATATCATTTGTGACCACAACATTCAGCCCAGCCTTTTCCAAAGGCAAGGTGTCTCTCAATTTTTCTGGCCCTTCAATGACCCAAAGCAGGAAGGGCTCCGCTTTGACCATCAGCTTATCAATGTATCCGAGTTTCTCATTCAGCTCTTGAGCGGTTTCTCGCGGGTAGCCTGGTACGATTCTGTCAACTAAACTGCAGCAAAAGACATTTTCCGTTTTCAGCCAATCAATAAAGGCGTCTCCTAATTGCCAATCCTTCGCATAGGTCAAAACGATCTCCTTCAAACGCTCCCCATTTCGATCGATCAGTTCACAGGGGATAATGGTGAAGCCAGCTTTATCCAATTGAAAGCGTCTATACAATAGGGCGGTTAATTTAGCTGGAAAGCTTTGCTGCGGCGCGTTTTCCAAGGTATCCTTTGGGTTATACTGGATACCTGCTTCGGTGGTATTGGAAATAATAAATTCAGCGTCGTCATTTTCTGCTAGAGCAAGGTAAGCATCCCAATTTTCATAAGGATTGATGACTGATTCGACGGAGGTAATAATCTCTGCCTCATTAATAACTTCTCCATTCATCAGACCTTCAAGAATAACGGTATAGAGATAATCCTGTTCCTTCAACATCTCGCCCAAACCTTGTGAAAGCGGCTGAACAATCGTAGCCTTGCCGTTAAACAGACCTTTTTGATTCATTTGCTGAAGCTGCCAGTCAATAAAGGCTCTCATGAAATTTCCTTCACCAAATTGAATGACCTTTGTCGGGAGTGCGGGGGCTTTTTCTACGATTGCTGCTGATAATTGCTTCATTTTTAACATCCTTTCTTTTTATGCACACGTGAACATTTTTATTATTAAGAGTAGGACATCCTTTTAGAGGAATGTCCTTACACTAAAAACCAAACAAACGATTGGAGCTTATTCAATTTACTCTCAAGAATCACTTTCTGGAGTCAAAGCAGCGACTGATTTTCTGATTTCCAAGCGGGTAGGGACTTTGACTTGCTGCTTCGTTATCGGAAGCTTGGCAATCATACTCAAAAGCAATTCAGTGCCTTGTTGACTGATTTTATAGATCGGCTTGTGAACTGTAGTCAACGGCGGATTTAAATAAGCAACAAATGGGCTGTCGTCAAAGCCGATAAAGGAAATATCCTTTGGAATCTGCAGTCCATTTTCTTCTGCTGCTCGAATGGCGCCAATGGCCATGTCATCATTTGCACAGAACACCAATGTCGGTAAGACTTTCAACGAGAGCATTTTCTTCATCTCCTGAAAGCCGCCCTCAATACTGTAATCCCCTTCGAAAAAATAGGATTCGTTGATAGGTAAATGATGCTTAGTCAAACTTCTCAGCAAGCCGGCTTTTCGTTCACTGGCTGAGCGAAAGCCTTCGATTCCGCCAATATAGGCAATTTTTCTGTGTCCTTGATCGATAGCATAATCGATCGCCGTCTCAACACCAGCCGCATCATCCGCACTGATATTGACGATACTTTTGTCTTCCAGTTGTCGATTAAGTACGATAAAAGGGAGCTGCTGCTGCTTGAGATAATCTATGAAATCTTGGTCGCTGTCACTTTGACTCATAACAATAATTCCGTCATACCGTTGAAAATTAATGTGCTCTATATGTTGAATCTCATCAATGCCCTGTACGGAAAGACCATAGCTTTCGTCTAGCTTAGAATGGATGCCCTTGATGACATCAACAAGAAAACTGGAGCTGGTACCTTCTGCAATACTAGAGAAAAACAAACCAATCATATAATTTTTTTGATTGACTAAACTTTTTGCGTTAAAGTTCGGTACGTAATTCATTTGACTAGCGAGTTCTTGGATTTTTTTTCTGGTCGCTTCTTTAATGAGCGGACTGTCGTTCAAGGCTCTGGAAACTGTTGTATGGGATACTCCGGCCATTTTGGCAATGTCTTTGATTGTAACCATCGTTCACCTCGAAATAATTTTGTTAACGTTAACATTATAGAATCCAGCTGATCGTTTGTCAATCAGTAAAATAATTAAAAAGCTTATATAGCAATGATGCACACGTTAAACATTTTGTTGGAATTTAGAATGATCTGTGATATGTTAGGAAGGAAAAAGATTTTGAAAATATTAGTGAAAGCGATTTCTAAAGAAGCTATAATTAAGAGGAGGAATTGATTTTGACAACTGTATCGATTCTTGAGTTTGGTGCCGACTGCAGCCAGCGATCGAATACCCAACAAATTCAGACAGCCATTGACACCGCTAGTCGACTTGGCGGAGGAACAGTGGTTGTGCCAGCTGGTCGTTATCAAACCGGTCCGCTGTTTTTGAAAAGTAATATCGAGCTGCATCTGTGTTCAGGAGCGGTTTTGAGCTTTTCAAATGATCCCGCCGATTATCCCGTTGTTACGTCACGCTGGGAAGGCGTCCAGCAGTCTGTCTATGCCTCTTGTATCTATGCAGAAGCTGCAGAAAATATTTCAGTAACTGGGATGGGTATGCTAGATGGACAGGGAGAAAAATGGTGGCAGCTGTTCAAAGAAAAATCCCCTGAGCTTGCTTATCCAAGACCTAAATTAATTAGTTTTCATCACTGCTGCAAAGTAAAAATCCAAAACATCAGTCTGAAAGCAGCCCCCAGCTGGACCATTCATCCGATTAAATGTGAAAATGTCATGATTTCCGGCGTAACGATTAAAAATCCGCCTGATTCGCCCAACACAGATGGGATTGATCCGGAATCCTGCACAGGCGTGCGCATCAGTGATTGCCACATCGATGTGGGAGATGATTGTATTGCGATAAAAGCGGGAACGGAAGAGATGAATGATCAGGGTTCTTGTGAAAACATTACTATTACTAATTGTACTATGGTTCATGGGCATGGCGGGGTGGTGCTTGGCAGTGAAATGAGCGGCAGTATTCGAAATGTCGTTATATCCAATTGTGTTTTCCAGAAAACCGACCGCGGCATCCGGCTGAAAAGTCGCAGAGGCAGAGGCGGAACGATCGAAGATATTCGCATTAGTAATCTGGTGATGGATCACGTGAACTGTCCATTTATCTTGAATCTTTATTACTTTTGGGGACCTAAAGGAAACGAGCAGCGTGTCTGGGATAAGCGGCCATATCCGCTAGATGAGAGCACGCCTGTTTTCAGAAGGATTCATTTTCAGAATATTACGGCGCGCAATGTCCATGCCTCAGCTGGCTTTTTGTTCGGGTTAGCCGAGCAATTTTTAGAGGACATCACGTTTCATTCGATTGATATTTCAATGGCTGAAACTGCGGTTCCTGCGATTCCCGCAATGATGTCAGAGATGGAGCCGGTAGCCAAACAAGGTTTTTATGTTGCGTTTAGCCGAAGAATATATTTTGAACATGTAACAATTACCGGCTATGAGGGTCCTGCCTTTATTTTGGAGGGAACCGAGGCTGTAGAAATAAGCGCCTGTCGAGGCGATCATAAGCCGATAACGGAAAAGCAAATCAGGAAAACAACGGATTTTTTTAGTATCGGCGAGATTGATTAGGTGAGAAGGATTGAATGTGAAAAAAGCGAGGGAGAGCATATGGGAAAGAAAAAAGAACCCCAATCATTGAATCGAATCATTAATACCTTTTATATCTTTTTTCTAGCTTTAATCATTGTGTTCTCGATCCTTTTTTCTAGTCTGACGACTTCAAGAGAAGTGGCTAACACTACGTATGCCAACGTTGAAAACAGCCTGAAGGATAAGCACGGCTCCTTAGATCGTACCTTCAACCAGCTATTTGAGCAGCTCGTTTATTTAAATAATAATCCTAATTTACTAGAAGTCATCAATGATAAAAGCGGCTCCTTGAAGCTTGCGGTGAACATGAATGCCAGCGTCAAGGATCTTTACTACCGATTTCAGGATGTCCTTAGTTCCATCTACATCAACATTAATGATGGGGAATTTTTCTTTAACGGCGGAACCATCAACCAGCAGCTGGATGGGATTGATTATCACAATTTTTTTGAATTGAGTGATGAGGAGACACAGTATTTTTGGCTAGATGCGCCGCAAAATCCTTTTTCAACCAAAGAAGAACCCGTGATTTCTCTAGGGAAAACGATCGGCGACGGCGAGGCAGAAGCGAACGGTGTCATTGTCTTTAACTTGAAAAGTGAGATGATCAGTGAGCTTTTGGATGAGGGTTATGTCACGGAAAATGGTCGTTTGTTTCTAATTAGCAGCAACAATGTCCCGTATCCTAGTACGACTAAGATGCCACAGGAGGTGTTTAAAGCGGCGTCAGATCAGGAAAAAGTGACTGTTGATGGTACCGTGTATCATACCTTATCTAAGGAGTTCAGCTTGAATGGCTGGAAATTGAGAGCCATTTTTCCTGACAAAGATCTACGTAGCGGGCAGGGAGCATATCTGAATCTAGCCGGAACGCTGATTCTATTTCTATTTGTTGTTGGAACAGTCATGATGTTTGGAGTGGGACGATTCATCTCAAAGCCGATCCAACAGCTGGCGAAGAAAATCGAAGGAACAAGCATCACGGATAAGAATGGTGATCTGGCACTGTCCGATCCGCGTTTTCAGGAGCTGTCAGTACTGTATCAAAGCTTTAATGCGATGATCAAGCGAAATGAAAAGCTGCTGGATGAAAATGAATATAACTTGGAGGAACGTAATCGTTTAGAAATCGAGCTGCTCCAATCTCAGATCAACCCGCATTTTCTATACAATACGTTGTATTCGATCCAATCGTTGAGTGATATGAATATGAATGAGGACGCGGCCATGATGGCTCGCGCGTTAGCTGACTTTTATCGTCAGGGGATCAGCGACGAGAATGTCTTGATCACTTTGAAGGATGAGCTGGAGCATGTGCAGAATTATTTGACGATCATGGACTATCGTTATGGGGATCGTTTTGATTACAGGCTTCAGATTGCCGCTGATGATTGTCTGGAAGCGAAAATTCCTAAGATTTCCCTGCAGCCAATCGTTGAAAATTCAATTTATCATGGGTTAAAGCAGCTTTCGACTTTTGGACATCTGGAGTTGTCTGTCCAGCCGGTAAAAGAAGAGGTGCTGATTACTATTAAGGACAATGGTGCAGGAATCTCTCCGGATCATATTCAGCAGATCAATCAAGAGCTGAATCAGCCAGCAGGAGTGGAACGAAAGCTAGTGGGAATTGGTCTGCGAAGTGTGAACCTAAGAATTAAACGCTATTTTGGATCAGCTTACGGAGTATGGGTTGAAGCTAGTGAGACGGGAACCATCGTTAAAATCGTGATACCAAAGGAGGGCAGCTCATGAGAACCTTATTGATTGTTGAAGACGAACAAATTATCAGAAAAGCCTTGTTGAATTTAGCTTGGGAAAGCATCGGAGTCGATCGGGTCATTGATGCGAGCAATGGAGAGGAGGGATTAAGGCAGGCAGCTCTTCATCAGCCGGAAGTGGTTGTTACCGATATTAATATGCCCTTAATGGATGGGATCGCCATGGCGAAAGAGCTGGTACAGCGAGCAAGCTGTCAAATCATTTTTTTAACAGGCTATAACGAGTTCGATTATGCGAAGGAAGCAATCAAGATCAAGGCCTTTGACTATATTCTTAAACCTGTTGACAAAGAAGTGCTGCTGCCCCAAGTAGAAAATGCTTTTCGCCTAGTAGAAGAAGATATTCTCAACAGACAATCGGCGCAGGAGTTTAAACGGCAGCATCTGGTTAATAAGCTGCTCTTTTCTTCGACGGAAGTGCCGCTTCAGGAGATTCGCGGAGCGTTCTCATTAGAAGGTGTGTATCAATGTATTTTATCCTCCAGCGGTTCAGAGGCAGAGCAGCTGAGAAGGCTGTTGCCTGATACAACAGTTGAACTAGACGATAACAGCTATTTGACTGTTCTGCGGGCGAAGGACCAGCCGCAATTTTCCGCAAAATTAGAAACACTTCAGCTCTTTTTACGCCAGCATGGGGGAACGATTGTGATCGGAGCGGTTGCCACAGATGCAGATTCGTTTCATCAAACGCTCCTGCAAACAAAAGAAAAATTTGAGATGATCAAGCTGAACAAGGCCGGAATCCATCAAGCCGATGACATCACAGATGATGCATTAGGGATTCCGCAAAATTTGGCAGAGGTGGAGGAGCATTTAACAAAATTAATCAAGGAGAAGAAATTTCATCAGCTGGAAAAGCAGATCGAGGAATTAAAAAAGAATCAAGGTCTGTGTTCTATTCCTATGAAACTCGTACACCCCTTACTAATCAAAGTCATTTTCCAGATCATTCATGAAGGAAAATTAGCCAATCAGGACTATTATAAAGCCTACAATCAGCTAAAGGAATGTCGCAATTTCACTGAGGGCTTTCAGGTGATCGAAAGCCTCGTTCATGAATGGCAGTCTCGAACACAACATCAATCAAAAATTGAAACACCGATTTCAAAAGCAATTGAGTATGTGAATCAGCATTATGCAGATGAGGATCTATCCCTACAGAAGGTAGCGGATTTTATCCATGTTTCTCATCCTTATTTAAGCAATCTTTTTAAGCTGGAAATCGGCAAGAAATATACCGAATATGTATTTGAAAGACGAATGGAGGCCGCCTATAGTTTGTTAGAAACAACGGAGAACAGTATTACTGAAATTGCGATTCTTACTGGCTTTAATAATTCCAATTATTTCTCCAGCTGCTTCAAAAAGTACAGCGGCCTTTCACCAAAACAATTTAGAGAAAAGGTAAAAGGTTGAACGAGTTTGTAGCAGATAGAGAATAAGGCGTTGAATAAAATTGATTAAGCAAACGCTAGAAGGCGTGGCAGATAAATGCCGCACCTTTTTTTTGAGCATTTTTCTTGACTTTTTTTAACTTCTTAAAAATTTATACAATCATCTTAAAATAATGAATGTTTGATGGAAGCGTTTTCTGATATTTTAAGTGTAGCAAAAGAGAAGGAGGAGAAAAATGGAAAATGAAATGATAGTGCCAAAAGTAAAGAAGAAAAAGAAATTTATAAAAGCGCCATATCTACTTTTATTACCAACATTGGTCATGATTACAGCTCTTTTGTTCTTTCCGATGGCAAGAATCTTTTACTACAGTTTTCAAAATTATGATATTTCAGCTCCGTTTTATGATTCGTTTGCCGGACTGGATAATTTTGTGAAGGTGTTTACAAAAGATGTGTATTTTATTCCTAGCTTAATTAATAGTTTAAAATGGGTGGTTTCTCAAGTATCCCTTCAGCTAGTTTTTGGCATGGGGATCGCATTGCTTTTAAACAAGAAATTCAAATTCAGAGGTCTGACACGGGGATTTGTGTTTGTACCATGGGCGATTTCAGGTGTGCTGACTTCAGTAATGTGGAGCCTGATGTATAACGAACACATGGGTGTCTTCAATGATATTTTGATGAAGCTTGGTATTATTGACAATCCGCAGGCGTTTCTGGCAAGCACCAACAGCGCATTTATTTCCGTGGTAGTCGCAGAGCTGTGGCGAGGGATTCCTTTCTTCGCGGTAACAATTTTGGCTTCGCTGCAAAGTATTCCAGACGAGCTTTACGAAGCCGCTGCGATGGATGGTTCGAATCGTTGGACATCATTTATCAATATCACGCTTCCGCAATTGAAACGGACGATCGTATTGACGACATTATTAAGAACAGTTTGGGAGTTTAATAATGTGGATTTGATGTACAACTTAACGAATGGCGGACCGGCGAACTCTACGATGACTTACGCGATGTACATCGCCAAGACGGCTGTGCATGGAAGCGACTTTGGTTATGGTTCGGCATTGACGGTTGTGGCCTTCCTGATTTTGACTGTTATTGCATTGATTTATTTGAAAATCTCTAAATTTGAGGAGGCGTAATCTTGTATACTAAACAGGGAAAATTAGATAAGACGTTAACATTCTATATCCCTCTGGCCATGATGCTGCTGTGGACACTGTTCCCGATTTACTGGACATTGAATACAGCATTGAAGCCAGAAGGAGATATTATTCAAACACCACTACAATATCTGCCATCGAGTCCGACATTCCAAAACTTTATCAACGCCTGGAATGATGTCGGCTTTGAAAAATATTTTACGAATAGCGTGGTGGTTGGTGTAGGAACGGTCATCTTGACTTTAGTTTTATCGGTGTTGGCAGGCTATGCCTTGGCTCGGTATGAGTTCAAAGGAAAACGAGTATTCATGCTGATTCTATTAATGACGCAGTTCATTCCTCGTTCGATGCTGATTATTCCATTGTTTGTTATGTTCAGCAATGTAGGGATGATTAGTAATCCCATTTCGTTGATGCTGGTTTACTCAGCTGTACAAATTCCTTTCTCAGCTATTTTGATGAGCGGATTTATTTCAGGTATTCCGCCTGAGCTGGAAGAAGCAGCCGCCATTGACGGCGCGACAAGAATGCAGGCCATTCGTCAGGTTATCGTGCCATTACTATTGCCTGGGGTTGTAGCAACAGGGATCAATATTTTCGTTTATGCCTGGAACGAGTTCTTATTAGCGTTAATGCTCACGAATGCACAAAGCAAGTTTACTTTACCAGTCGGCTTAAGCTTTATGATGGGTGAGTTTAATGTTAACTACGGCGCGTTAGCCGCAGGAAGTATCATCGCGTTGGTTCCATCAGTGATCCTCTTCATGTTTGCACAAAAGCATTTGGTGAATGGAATGGGCGGAGCAGTAAAAGGCTAACTTAGAAAACCAGTCCAACTTTATGAAATTCAAACTTTTTTTGAAGAAAAATGAATTAGAAATTAGGAGGAAAAAAGATGTCAAAGAAAGCGTTAAAACTTGTTAGTGCGTTGGCTTTAGCTGGATTGTTTATTACTGGTTGCGGTTCGGGGGATAGTGCCAGTACATCCTCAGACGCGTCAAAAAGCACGGACAAGGGCGAAGAAGTAAACTTGATTTTCTGGGATGAAAATTCTGGACCTGACCGGACGCCGATTTGGGAAAAATTGATTGATGATTTTGAAAAGGAAAACCCAAATATCAAAGTAGAATACGTTGGTTTACCAAAAGACGAAGCAAAATCTAAACTGGACGCGGCGATCGCTGCGAAGGATACACCAGACGTGGCTTCACTACAATCCAGCTGGCTGCCTGAATTTTCGATTCGCGGAGCGTTGCTGCCGCTAGATGATTATTTTAAAAAGTCAGAGCTGAAGGACTTAATTAATGAAGGCTCGATCAAGTTTAACCGAGAAATCGTCCAAGATAACAAATTGTATGGCGTTCCTTATACACAAAATCTGGATATCCTTTGGATCAGAGAAGATGTCTTTGCTGAGAACAATTTAAATGCGCCGGAATCATGGGATGATTTCTTTACAGATGTTGAAAAATTAACAAAAGATGATATGTACGGCTATACAATTCGCGGTGGTGCTGGAGGATCGCTGCAGCTGCAACGTTTAATGTATGCTTACTCGGGTATCACTGAGTATGTAAATAAAAAAGGCAAATCAACAGTCAACGATCCCAAACATGTGGAATTTTTAGAAAAATATTTTGCTCTTTATCAAAAGAATACACCTAAAAGTGATATTACCAATGGCTATAAAGAAATGGTGGCCGTCTTTGACACTGGAAAAGCAGCTGTTTTGCATCATAACATCGGTTCCTATGGCGAGCACAGCAAATCGTTAGAAGCCAATCAATTTGAAGCGGTGCCTTTGCCAAAATCAGGAGAAGGCAATTACGTTGCTGAAGGCGGCAATACAATCGGTATCTCAGCCTTTGCCAATTCTGAGCATCCAGAGGAATCATGGAAGCTAGTTGAATTCTTGAACTCTGCGAAGAGCCAAAGCTACTGGAATGAAAAAATTGGACAGATCCCAACGAACTCGGATGTCTTAAATGAAGATTGGATCAAAGACGCGCAGCATATCAAGGTAGCCTTTGAAGTGTATGATGATCCGGATACTAAGCTGTATGAACCACCATTCTACTTGCCAGATTACCGTTCGATCTTAGATAACAAAGTAGACCCTGGGATTCAAGCCGTTATGAGTGGAGAAAAAACAGTCAAAGCATTCTTAGATGAATGGGCTAAAGCGATTGAAGATTCAAAAGTGAAATACGACGAAGCAATGGAATAAACAATGACAAATGAACGCCGCCAAATAGATCGGGTATTGTAGCTGGTCTGTGTGGCGGCGGTTCTTTTAAGAAAGGATGCTAACTATGTTAAGCAAAACAGAATTATTGGAATTAGCTGGAAAAGCCTGTGATACGCTCATGAGAACCTATACACCAGAAGAATTGCCGCCTGGCGGCCATTTTCATTATCATCAGGGGGTCTTTCTTGATGGCATGTACCGTTTATATCAGCTGACAAAGGAAGAAAAATACTTAACCTATATAAAAGGCTATTACGACAGTTTGATTGATGAAGAGGGGAATCTTTATTTTGATCGCGATCAATTGGATTCGCTTCAGGTAGGCTTGTTGTTATTTCCATTGTATGAAGAAACGAAGGAGGAGCGCTACTTGGTTGTAGCAAAGAAACTTCTTCACATCGTGTACGGCATTAACAAAACTTCTGAGGGAGGATTCTGGCATAAGGATAAATACCCTTATCAAATGTGGCTGGATGGCTTATATATGGCAGGGCCATTTTTACTGCAATGTGCCCGCTATTTTCAGCTACCCGATTTGGTTACTCAGGTTGTCTATCAGGAAAGTTTGATGCGCAAAAATATGTACAATCCAGCAACTGGTTTGCTTTATCATGCTTGGGATGAAAAAAAGTTTCAGCCGTGGGCCGATCCAGCAACTGGCTGTTCACCTGAGATCTGGGGACGATCAGCTGGCTGGTACGGCACAGCTTTAGTCGATATTTTGGAATTATTACCAGAAAAGCACGCTGAACGTCAACAATTAGAAGACAAGTTGACCGCCTATGTCGCTACGTTGTTGAATTATCAGGACCCTAAAAGTCATTGCTGGTATCAAATCGTGGATAAGCCAGAGAAAAGCGATAACTGGCTGGAATCCTCCTGTAGTGCACTGTTCATCTATACCATCGCTAAAAGCATTGAGTTGCAGCTAGTAGATTCGACGAAGCGCGCAGCTGTGGAACAAGCATTAGAAGGGCTAGTCAAAGAAATGGTCCACGTGGAGGAAGATCATTTATCGCTGTCTGGCATCTGTATTGGAACATCAGCAGGAGAATACCGTTACTATGTCGAACGACCAACATCAGAAAATGATTTGCACGGAGTGGGGGCGTTTATCTGGGCGGTGTTGGCCGTTTATGGATTGAGTAAATAAGAATTAGGACTTCAAAGGTTAGAACGTTGAGCTGGCCTTTGGAGTTTTTTTGCCGTGATATATCGTAAATGCCTAATAAATCGGTACCTATAAAATATTTCCACCTTCATCTATACTTGAGCTATCAAGTGAAACGGAGGTGTTTTTTTGAAAAACATAAATGATATCGTTCCTATTCAACTTCACGATCAATCGAGAACGGCTCGTGATCAGAGAAAAAACAGTACCGCAAAAATTGCCCTGCGTATCCGTCAGAAGGATGGTTCTGAAGTTTTGATCTATAATGGCGTAAACAGCTATATCCTCTCGGCGATCCTTAAGGAGTTGGGATAAGATGTTTCTCGATTTTACCAAAGTAGAAAAAATCTTTCTCGTAACTGGTAAGACAGATCTTCGCAAAGGAATTGACGGACTTGCTAGGATTATCCAACAAGACTATGAGCTGGATGTTTACGAAGATGCCATCTTTCTTTTTTGCGGCAATCGCTGTGATCGATTTAAATTGCTCTACTGGCATAACGATGGCTTTTTTCTGGGATACAAACGAATTGAAAACGGTCGACTGCAATGGCCGAGAAAAAAGGAAGAAGTTCGCCAACTGTCTGTGCAACAGATTCACTGGCTACTTGAGGGATTAAGTATTCACCAACCCAAAGCAATCAAGGCTGGGACAAAAGGATTCTTTTAAACAGAGTGAAATCGTTGATTTTATGCGGTTTTCTCTGTTTTTTGATGCGTCTAAATGGTATAATAATAACAGTAGTAACAATGAAAATGGTGGTGAATTTCTTGTCCTTACAAACAAATTCTTCTTCTAACAATAACGTCGAAGTAGATGTGAATATCCTACTTCAACTCCTTGAATCTCAGACAGAAACAATCAAAGAACTCCAGCATGCGAATCAAGCATTGAACCAAGAGGTTCATCTTCTCAATGAGAAATTGAGCTATTTTACGGATCGTTTTTTTGGTCGTTCCAAAGAAACACTGGATTCACAAGTGACTGGTCAGTTAAACCTATTTTCTGATGAGGTTGAAGATAGTAAGGCCGTTCCCCAAACAGAAGAAGGACAAGAAACAATGGTAAAAGGACACAAAAGAAAAATCGGTCAAAAAGCGGCGAAGATCGCCTATCTTCCCTTAAAAGAAAGACACCATGAATTGTCAACTGAGCAACGAATCTGTGACCAATGCGGCACTCAAATGACCGACATTGGCACAACCAAGATTCGCGAAGAGGTGCTTTTCCATCAAGCCATGTTAGATCGGCTCGTTCATTACCAACATACGTATTGTTGCAAAGAATGCGAAAAGGCAGATGTTTCTTCCTATAAAAAAGCTCCTGTTCCAAGACCTGTCGTTTCCAATAGTTTAGGGTCAAACAGCGTGATTGCCGAAACCATCCGATTGAAGTTTGGTCAAAAAGTACCTGCCAATCGGCAGGAAAGTTATTGGCAAGAAACATTGGGTCTGGATATTTCCCGAGATAACATCACCAACTGGCATATCAAAGTTTGTCATAACGCCTTAGACAGTTTAGCCCAACGATTAAAAAGTCATTTAACCCAAGAGGAAATCCTTCACGCCGATGAAACCACGTATCGGGTCATTGAGAAGGGCAAGAAAGACACGCATTACTGGCTATTCAGCACAGGAAAGCATAGTACACATCCAATCGTATATTACCATCACGCAGTATCGCGAGCTGGCGAAGTGCCAAAGCAATTTCTAGCAGATTTCAACGGGTATCTGCATTGTGATGGTTACGCAGGCTATAACGCGGTGGAAAATGTCACACTCGTTTATTGTTTGGCTCATGCACGTCGGAAGTTTTTTGAAGCTCTTCCAAAGAACAATAAAAACGAGGAAACGCCTGCTTGGATCGCTGTCAAAATGATCGATATCTGGTTCCAATTGGAACGAGAGTGGGTCGACTTATCCGTTGAAGATCGGCAGAAAAAACGCCGGGATTATTTAACCCCTCTATTCATCAATTTCTATGAATGGCTGGGCTCCTTTACAGCAGTTCCAAAATCCAAACTAGATACAGCGGTCAAGTATGCGCTAAAGTTGCGTGGAGGATTTGAGCGGATTTTTGAGGATGGACGCTTGGAACTTAGTAATAACTTAGCAGAGCGCCAGATAAAAGAGCTGGTAATCGGTCGCAAGAATTCTATGCATTCGTGCAGTTTGGAAGGTGCTCGAACTTCGGGAATCATTCTAAGCGTGTATCGAACAGCTGAAGTAAATGGGCTGAATCCAGTGAGCTATTTGGAATTTCTATTTGATCGCATTCCTAATCTAGCGCATGTTTCTAATGAAGCGTTGGATGAGCTTTTGCCTTGGCAGCCTCTCGCACAAGCAACGTGCGCCAAACAGTACGCAAAAACAACCAAATAACTTAAGTCCATTATAGGGCTTAGGTTATTTGGTGTGTAGGTACTTGGTGATTGGGCATTTACGATATATCGATTTGAGCAGTAATTAGTAACGCAAAAAAGAGTGAGCCAAACACCCGTAGATGTTTGGCTCACTCTTAGTCGTTTCAGCTAGGGTGCTGAAGGATTTAAGGTTGTTTGCCGATATAGGCTAAGATACCACCATCAACGTATAGGACATGTCCGTTAACAAAGTCAGAAGCTTCAGAAGCTAGAAAGACTGCTGGGCCTGCTAGATCGGTGGTAGTACCCCAGCGGCTCGCAGGAGTTCTTCCTAAAATGAAGTTATTGAATGGATGGCCTTCCTCACGTAATGGAGCTGTTTGAGGTGTTTCGATATAACCAGGGCCGATGCCGTTACATTGAATGTTGTATTGCCCATATTCAGAGGCAATATTTTTGGTCAACATTTTTAATCCGCCTTTTGCGGCAGCGTAAGCACTAACAGTTTCACGTCCAAGCTCGCTCATCATGGAACAGATATTGATGATTTTTCCAGCTTTTTTTTCAATCATGTCTGGCAGGACTGCTTTAGACACAATGAATGGGGCATTTAGGTCAACATCAATGACTTGGCGGAAGTCTTCAGCCGCCATCTCAACCATTGGAATCCGTTTGATGATTCCGGCATTATTTACCAAAATATCAACCGAACCAACGTCTTCTTTGATCTTAGCAACCATCGCTTGGACCTGTTCTTCATCGGTTACATCGCACACATAACCTGTAGCCTTGATGCCAGCTTTTTTATAGTTCTCATTTCCTTGATCCACTGATTCCTGATTGATACTATTAAAAACAATGGTCGCTCCTGCAGCTGCCAATGAACTAGCAATCTCAAAACCGATGCCATACACGCCGCCTGTAACCAAAGCTACCTTGCCGTCCAATCGAAAATTATCCATACTAAATGTCATGATAAAACTCCTTCTTAATTTATTTTTTTGTATTTTTTATTTCAGTTGATCCATCGGTACCATATCCATGTCAGTGTAAGTAATGTTTTCCCCGCACATCGCCCAGATAAAGGAATAATTACTTGTTCCTACTCCTGAATGAATCGACCAGCTTGGTGAAATAGCCGCTTGTTCATTCTTCATCACTAAATGCTTGGTTTCATCTGGCTTGCCCATCATATGGAAAATGCGCGTATCCTGTTCCATATCAAAGTAAACATAAGCTTCCATGCGACGTTCGTGAGTATGACACGGCATCGTATTCCAAGAACTGCCGGGCTCTAAAATGGTGTAGCCCATTTGCAGCTGACAGCTTTCGCAAACATTCGGGTGAATGTATTGATAAATTTTGCGTTCATTTAAGGTCAAGGGTTCGCCAGTTTCCATCGGTTTGATCTGATCGATACTGATTTTCACGTTGGGATATTTATGATGTGCTGGCACCGAACTAACGTAAAACTTCGCTGGATTGTCCGCGTCTTGTGAAGAGAAGATGACTTGACGTGTTTCTTTACCAATGTAATAGCCGTCTTGTTTTTTCATTTCTTCTTTTTTTCCGTCAATTTCAATAAATCCAGGCCCGCCAATATTGATAACACCTAACTCGCGGCGTTCTAGAAAATAATCTACACCTAGCTCTTTAGACAGAATGATCTCCAAGGGTTCTTGTGTAGGGGTAACGCCGCCGAAAATCATCCGATCGTTGTGGGTATAAGTTAGGGTGATTGCTCCAGGCTCAAAAACCTTTTCCACTAAAAACTCATCTCTTAATTGTTCTGTCGAATAATGACGAATATCCTCGGGGCTATGGGTGTAGCGTGTTTCCATGTTTTGCATTGCTGAATTCCTCCTTGTGTTGTAAATCAATTGTTTTTATCTAATAGTAATTTTTCGTAGCGTTTAATTCTTATCGACTAATTTTTCCTGATCCAAGGGCTAAAAATGCTTCTACCTCTTCTTGACTAAACTGATTGCAGTCGCCATGAACGGTATGCTTCAAGGCTGAGGCCGCTGTCGCGAAATCAACCACCTTTTGATACGAATCCTTCATTAAAAGGCCGTGAAGAATACCGCCAGCAAACGCATCGCCGCCGCCGACCCGATCAATAATCGGATCGATTAAATGACACTGAGATTCATAATAGGCACCATCAGCCCATAATGTTCCAGTCAGTTCATTCACACTGGCGGAATGAACTGTCCGTTTTGTAGAATAAAAAACAGAAATATTCGGATAGGCTTCCTGCATTTTTTGATAGTAATAAATTGTTTCTTCTTTATCTGACTCACCAGTATAAGGGGGGATGCCTAGAAAATGCTGGGCATCCAAGCTGCCCGCCGAACAATAATCTACATAGGGTAAAATAGCTCGGATTGATTTTCCCGCTTCTTCCGGTGTCCATAATTTGCCGCGGTAATTCACGTCAAAACTGATCTTGCAGCCCGCTTTTTTAGCCGCTTTCAAAAGTGTTACGGTCAGTTCTCGCCAGTTAGCTGAAAGAGCAGGGGTGATACCAGATAAATGGAAAATATCGGCGTCCTGGAATAATTCCTCCAGTGTCCATTCAAGCTTTTCCATCACAGCAAAGCTTGAGCCTGCACGATCATAGACAACGCTTGCGCCACGTTCGCCGACGCCAGCCTCAAGATAATAGGTTCCAAGTCTAGGGCCTCCCATCAGAAGCTGAGAGGTATCAACGCTGTAGCGATTCAGATGCTTTTTCACCGCATGTCCAAGTTCGTTCGTGGGTACCTTACTGGCAAAAACCGCGTGATGACCATAGTTTGCTAAGGAAATTGCGACGTTGGCTTCACCACCGCCATAATGAGCAGAAAAATCTTCAGCCTGCGCGAGTCGTGTACCAGCTGTGGTTGAAAACCGCAGCATGATTTCCCCTAAAGTAACAACCTTTCCCATGATTAGTCTCCTTTATGAATTTATTTTCAAGTTTCTATTTAACGATTGAATGTGGGATTAGTGTCCTTTTATTTCATGGAACTTCGTCATGTATTGGGCAGCTACCTCGGTTACTTTTTCAAAATCGCCAGTTGCCGCAGGAGCTAACAGATTACCGCCAACACCGACCGTAATGACACCAGCTTCAAACCAATCAGCCATATTGTCTAGGCTGACTCCGCCAGTTGGCATAATATTCAACTGAGGCAGGGGAGCTTTAAAGGCTGGAATAATCGATGGACCGTATGCACTTCCTGGGAAGAGCTTGATGATGTCCACGCCGCTCTTCAGCGCCTGTTTCATCTCGGTAATCGTCATACAACCGGGTAAATACGGAATTTGATAGAGGTTGCAGATTTCCGCTGTTTCTTGATCAAACGTAGGGCTTACAATATAATCAGCGCCAGCCATAATCGCCAATCGGGCAGTTACGGCATCTAACACAGTACCGGCACCAACGACTACTTCTGGTGAGTCTTGATAAGCATCAGATAGTTCTCTGATTACTTCGTCTGCCTGTGGAACAGTAAAGGTTAATTCGAGTCCATGCATCCCGCCTTTTACAATCGCGTGACTAGCCTGTAATGCTTCTTCCTTTGTTTTACCGCGGACGACCGCAATAACGCCAGCCTTTTCTAATCGCTGTAGAATCTCAATCTTTTTCACATTTACCACTCTTTTCTTATTTGGAAATCATATTTTATTATAAGGAAATTTATAGTTTCATTATACATGGAATAGGAGAAATTGCAAACGGTTTAATGAAGAAAATTGTTTTTCTTTCTATTTTGTTTGAAGAAAGAGCACACCAGCTTTCAAATAGAAAAAAGCTGATTGGACAGATACGTGTCCAATCAGCTAAGCCATCTTTTTTTATTTGTTTAACAGCTGTTCCAGCTCTTTTTTGGTTTGGAGAATTGTTTGAATAATCAATTGTTTTTTCTCATCGTTTAGTCGGTATTTAGGCATACTGACACTAAAAGCACCGATCGCTTTTCCATCTTTTTCTAAGGAAGCCCCAACACAAAAGATATCTAATTCGACTTCTTCATCGTCAAAGGCAATCCCTGAATGCCGGATTTCCTTCAGCTCTTTTGCCAATCTCAGAGGATTGGTGATCGTATTTTCTGTATGAGGAACCAGCGTATGCTCTGCCAGATATTGATCAAATTCCTCCTGAGAAAAGGTTGCTAGGACAGCCTTTCCCATAGCAGAACTGTATAACGGACGTGTGATCCCAATTTTTGACGACATGCGAATCGTTTGGTGCTTCGCTTCCAGCTTGTTTATGTAGAGAATTTCATTATCGCTCAAAATTCCTAAATGAATGGTTTCGTCAATCGTTTGCTGAAGCTTTTCTAGATAGGGAAGAGTGATTTCTGCCAGATCTATTTGTTCAAGCCGTTGGTTGGCGTAGCGAATTAATTTTGAACCTAGCCGATAGGTTTTATGCTCACTTTTTTTTACATAGCCAATTAGGACTAAGGTGTCTAATATTTTAATAGTTGTTGAAGGTGTCATCTTTGTAGCAGCTGTAATTTCCTGAAGGGATTGATCAGGCTCCTCTGCTAAAAAATCCATGATTTTGGCTGCTTTTATGAGTACCGTTCCGTAGGGTTTTGCTTCTGACATCTCTCTCATCCTTTCTATATAGGAAATTATATACGATAAATAAGAAAAATCAACTACTCAAGTAAAGCAAAAAGACCACCCTTGTGAAAATGGGCGGTCTTTAGTACAAATGTGCTTGATTTAAGGCAGTGTAATCGCTTCTTGCGTGTCACTATCAAAAAAGTGACTCTTATTTAAATCAAAGGCTAAATCAATTTTCTCACCTGGTTGATGGAAATCGCGGGCATCAACACGTGAGACAAATTCTGTATCGCCAATTTTTGAATAAAGCATGGTTTCTGCACCAAGTAATTCGGAAACAACGATCTCTGATCTTACAGTAGCTTCTGGTGTCGCATCTATGACAATTTGCTCGGTATGAATATCTTCAGGTCGAATGCCAAAAATCATTTCTTTGCCTTCATAGCCTTTTTCGACTAAGACTTTATTTTTCCCTTGCGGAATTCTTAAGTTCAGACCATGCTCATTGATAATACAGCCATTTGATAGTCTAACGGTGAAGAAGTTCATCGCCGGAGAGCCAATAAAGCCAGCTACAAAGACATTCTTAGGCGTATTGTAGACTTCTTGCGGGGAGCCTATTTGTTGGATAAAGCCATCCTTCATGATGACGATTCGATCCGCCATGGTCATGGCTTCAGTCTGGTCATGGGTAACATAAATGGTGGTAGTATTTAAGCGTTGATGAAGTTTAGCGATCTCTGCTCGCATGGCGACTCTCAGCTTGGCATCAAGATTGGATAAAGGTTCATCCATCAGAAAGACTTGCGCATCTCTGACAATTGCTCGTCCTAGGGCAACACGCTGTCTTTGTCCACCAGATAAAGCAGAAGGTTTTCTGTGAAGATACTCAGTCAAGCCCAAAATCTCAGCAGCATTTTCAACCCGATTTTTTATGTCGTTTTTATCAAATTTTCGCAGCTTAAGCCCGAAAGCCATATTGTCAAAGACTGTCATATGCGGATAAAGTGCGTAGTTTTGGAAAACCATCGCAATATCTCTGTCCTTGGGCGCAACATCGTTCATCAGTTTGCCGTCTATCAGAAATTCACCTTCAGAAATATCCTCTAATCCAGCGATCATTCTTAAGGTAGTAGATTTCCCGCAACCTGATGGGCCAACGAATACAATAAACTCGCGATCCTTGATATGTAAATTAAAATCCGTGACCGAGTAATTCTCATTGTTCTCATATTTCTTGTGGATACCATTTAAAGCGATTTCAACCATGTTTTGTTCCCTCCTCGATTTGTTACTCAAACTATACATGATTGCGCTTTCTTCTCTCAACGTGAATGTACACAAGAAAAATGCCAATTTTTGTATAGTTTGCCGAAATCCTAGGAATGATGAAAATTCAAGATAAGAAGGTAACCAAGAAATAAAGCATTCGCTTCTTTCAAATTAAGTCCTGTTTCAGAATAAAATTTTTCAATTTTATATAGCAGCGTGTTGCGATGCATATACAAATCTTTTGCCGTCGAGCTGAGATTTCCTAGATTGTTCCAAAGTGCCGGAATAATCTCACACATCTCACTTTTCTTAAGCCACATTGTATAAAGCTCCGATAAAAGCACACTGGCTTTTATGTTCTCGTTTGAATAGAAGGACATCGCCACATTGGAGATATCTTTGCATTTCAAGTTTGTCGTTGTTTCCCAAAAGACTGTTTGCTCTTCAGAAAAAAATTCAGCAAATTTATGTTGGCTAGAATGAAAGGACCCCACAAATAATCTTGTCGAAACATTGAAATCCGTATCAAGAGCTAGAAACAAGCCATCAAGGTCATTGGTACTCAAATAGTCATCGGATTCTTTTTCAACGAGAAAGGCGGTAGTTTCGGTTGTAAAAAAGAAGTCTACGATATTCGGAAAAATTTGTTTGATTTCTTCAATCCAAAGTTCTTTTAGCGGGAAATCAGAGGTGCTAAGTTTTATTTGAATCACTCGGTAATGGCCTTCTTGGTCAATTGATTTGTTTTCGAATAAAAATGAATACCAAGAATGTTTTTCTTTATCAATTTTATTTTTACCAAAGAGAAGAGTTAAGAGTTCTTCTTCACGGGCAGTTAATTCTTTCTTCGGTATCCGAATGAATCCAGCTTCTACGGGAATAGCTATATCATCAGGACTATGATCGTTTGTGGTCTGCAATGAAGAGGAGGGGAACAATGATTTGATTTCTTGATAGTTCATAAAAGCAGCTCCTTTATAATAAATGATCGACAGCGTTCAAGCTTTATAATTCGTCATTTATCTTAAGAGTAGAAGGTATATTTGGAAAAGTCAATTTCATTCTATAGGTTCTAAAAGTAATGTATGCAGTCTTTTGTCTAATAATTTCTAAAGGGAAAAGCATAAAAAAGTTTCGGGTGTTCGTTCTTTTTAATTTGGTTAATGGTCTTTTTATGAAAAAGGAAGGGGAAAACAAATGATGATGAACTACACCAGTAACCGCGCATGGAGCAAAAGACATCGGCGTTAGTTTGGATATTCAAATTTAGAGTCAGTATCCATATCAGAATTATTCTGATTCTAACAACACTGATCTATATGTCGATTGAGAGATCACTATAAGAAGAATCGTCGTGTAACTTGCAACGGTTTTTTTGCGGTCATTTTGGGTTAGAAACAGCGATTATCTTCATGTAATTCTATAGTTTAGAGAAGTTTAGAACGCATAAGAATTCAGGACAAATAAAAAAATTTAAAAAAAAGAATAGTATTCAAGAAGTAATAATTTTCAGTTTGATTTTTCATGTTTTATAATCCGCTTTCAAAATTTTTGACTGTTTCTTTGTTGATTATTTTTAGAAGGTATCTGAGAAATCTCGTTTTCTGTTTTAGCAATCATAATAAGTCGACTTAAACAAGAATGACAAGTTACTAATAATGTTTCTTTGTCAAAGCAAGCTGGATTTCCATTTTTCTTCATTTTGTTTCATAATTATGATAACTAAGAAAACGGATACTCGGTGAGTGGAAAGGAAGCGAAATACATGGAAATGAAGCAGCTGACAAGGAGACAACTTTTTACAGTCAAAAAAAGGGAAAACCTAGAGAAAAAAGTGTGCAAATTCTGGGAAGAGACCGGAAATGTAGATCTAGTAATAGAATACGTTATCGCGATCATCTTAAGAAATGCATTGGTGGTTAGTGATTTTTCACTACCTTGCCAAGACCTTGTTCGTGAGCTGCTTTTTCATGCTGAGCCGAGTGAAACACTTAAAAAGTTTTGTCCATTCTTGAAGGATTATGTGGAAGAATCTGAATGGATCACGGTTATTAAACGTCTGTTTAAAACTGAAACAAATTATTATAAAGCAACCAAAAAGATCCGAATCTTTGAGAGCTACTTGAAAAACAAAGGGACTGCTGAAATTACTGAAAAATACGATAGCTTTACACTTATCTCTTACTTTGAAGATGAAAGTGGGAAGAAGCATGCATGGAAATTGAGAGACGTTGATCCAAAGAACACCCTTGAAGAGACGAAGCGCATGCTTGGCATTCTGACAAAAATGACAATTTTTAAAAAGGGAGATATACGCCAATTTGCAAAATTCTTAGATTGCGAATGCCAAGGGACCACTACGCTTTATAGTACACGAGCACCTAAAGAGCAAGAAGCAAAAGAAGTTGTTGTTGAACCTCAAAAAATAAAAGCGGTTACATATGCAGAGTCAGATCTATTGAAGGGCTACGACCTTCATTTGCTGAATAAGGAACAGCTGATTACATTAATCAAAAGTTTACTAAAGGAAGCAGAAGCGATAATGCGTGAAGCGGAGCTCGGTGAGGTAAGTGAAGAAGATTTTGACATGTTACCTTACAATAAAGTAATCTCACAGAAAACGAGGCTAAATGATCGAATTGTTCCGGATACTTCTGATAAAGAGCGGCGATCATCTAAGTCTAATCAATCTGAATCGGAAAAAGGCGAAGAAATACCGTTTTTAGTGGCAGCTGAAGCCAAGATGGAAACATCTCTCGAAAAGCCTACCGAAAAACCACCAAAATCCAACAGCGCACCCAAAAAGAAGTATACAAAAACGGAACGGGCGCTACTGAAAAGATTTAGCAAGGTATAGAAGAAATTTTTATATCCCTTTTTCAAGGGTTATTTGTCATGGACATAGCGATTTCAGTTATGGTAATAAAGATTGATTGTATTGCTAATGGGCTTTTAGGGAGAAGTGTGCCAAAGGAAGAACTGCAAATGAAGAATCGAATATTCATTGGATAATCCAGCATGAAAATCTGACAGATCCTGTGATTACAGCTTTTGCTGATTAAAGAATTAAGTGACTGATTTTCCTACACATAAAGATTCACGAAATTTTAGATAAATATTAAGGATGCGGAATTAGCTATGATAAGGCAATTCCGCATTTTTTTTAATCAAAATATTCACGGCACTATAATTTTGAGATAATCAAATGGTACGCCTACTGTTATGGTCAACAGTAAAAAAGAGATTTTTTAAACTATTCATAGTTGTCATTAATTGAAGCATGCTTTAGCAACGATGATTGCATGATCGTTCCTGCAACTTTTTTGTTACCAATGGCGCGAACTTTTGTGGAAGACGCTAAAAAACTGGATAAATAAGTAATGGTCATGATTATCTGGATCGCAAGGATTGACTTGTACAAATAATTGCATGATTGATCCTGCAGAAAGTTCGGCTCCAAGCTCTCTTCTTTCATTATATGATTCAGGTAGTAAGAGAGAAAGAAGGGCACACAACATGCAATTAGTAAATGGTTTTAAGTTGATGGATTATGCAAAAGAAAAAGGTTTAGTCTTACCTGCATTCAACACAACCAATTATGAGCTTACGGCAGGAATCATTCGCGGCTATCAGGAAAAAGGCTTAGGAGGATACATTGCTATTTCATCGAGTAATTTGAAGCTTTCTAATCCAAAGATTATCGCTGACATGGTTAAATCAGCAATGAAAGAAGCGTCTGTTCCAGTTGCCTTACATTTGGATCATGGAAAGAGCTTTGAAGATGTGAAGGCGTGTATTGAAGCGGGATTCACTTCGATCATGGTAGACGCGTCACACCTGCCATTTGAAGAAAATATTGAAGAAGTTCGACGAACGGTTGAGTATTGTCATTTTTATGGAATACCGGTGGAAGCGGAGCTAGGAGCGATCAGCGGTAAAGAAGATGATCATATTTCTGAAGAAGATGCGAAAACCAATCCTGAAGATGTCAAAGAGTTTGTTGAGCGGACCAGCTGTGATTTGTTGGCGGTATCGATTGGAAATGTGCATGGGATGGATCTGACTCCGAATCTAGATTTCCCATTGTTAGAGAAAGTTGCGGCGCGATCATCGGTTCCGTTAGTTTTGCATGGTGGTTCGGGAATTCCTTTTGATCAAGTTAGAAGAGCGAAGCAGCAAAATTTGATTAAAGTAAATTATGGTTCCGATCTTCGTCAGGCCTTTATCCGAACCTTTGGTCAAGCCTATGAAAGAAATCATAATGAATTTGATATTATGTCGCTTTCAAAACTGGCGATCGACAACGTCGAAGATCGAGTAAAAGCCATCATCACCGAGGTAAATGAGAAATAAGGTTAAAACAGGGAGGGAGATAACGTGTTAACAAAGAGACAAAAAGAAATGATTCAAGAATTTGAACGACACAGCCCCTCTTTTTTAACTGCTGACCATTTTGTAGAAAAATTTCAAGTAAGCATGCGTACAGTGCAATCAGATATTAAAAAAATACGGGAGCATTTAGCGACTACCCGATATGCTGAGCTGATCTCAGTGGCATCTAAGGGCAGTCAGTTGATCATCAAGGATTATACGGCTTTTCAAGTAAATATCCAGCAAAAAGAAAACATAAGTGAATCAAATCAATCAGATCGAGTAAGAAAATTGTGTGTATTACTGTTGAATCAGAAAAGGCCGATCAACCGTCAAAAAATTCTTGATCAGCTATTTATTGCTTCGTCAACGTTGAATATGGATTTAAAGGAAGCAGACAAGCTGTTGAGTAATTATCAGTTGAGTGTGGAGCGAAAACGAAATTCAGGGATTTTTATCAGTGGAAATGAATACGATAAAAGAAAATGCTTATTGAAATTGGGTCATCTGGATATTCATCAGAATCAAAGCAATATGGAAACCGAAGAATCCTTCCGGCAAGAGATTGAGATGGTTTTAGTCAGTGTTCTTTTGAAGCATCATTTTCATATTTCCGAAACGCTTTTCCAAAACTTGATCGTCCATATCGAAATGGCGATCAAACGAATGAAAAGCGGCTTCTATATCGGTTCAGATGAATTTGGAGGAATCACGGACTTTGACTCAGAGATGGAGGTTTCGACAGAAATATTCCAGCGTTTGGCTGAACGTTCCTATTTCAAGGTTTCGCAAGAAGAAATTCTTAATCTGGCGATCTATATCAAAGGTAAAAGTGATTATGAAAATGACGACTATATCTCTGAAGAGGTCAATACCTTCATTCTTCATGCGTTGAAGGAAATCAATGAAAAATTTGATATTGATTTTCGTCAAGAAATTGATTTACGAATTTCATTAGCTTTACACCTGATGCCATTACTCACAAGAATTGAATACAATATTCAAAATGAAAATAAATTGCTGGATCAAATCAAGCAATCCTTTCCATTAGGATTTGATATTGCTGCCTATATGTGTATGCTGCTGCAAAATACGATCGACAAGAAAATTGAAGAAGGCGAGATCGCTTATCTGGCAATTTACTTCAATCAATATCTAGCAAAATACAACGATATTTCCGGCAAGAAGCGGATTTTGATCATCACTAGCTTAAAACGCAGTGAAAGTATTCTTCTGAGGCAGCGCTTCGCTACCTGGTTCTCAAATGAAATTACGATATTGACTTTAGTGAACACCCATGAGGTTGGATTTCTGGATATTGAGGATTATGATGTCATTTTTACGACGGAGCAAACTGAATTGACTGATAAAATGGGGGCGATTTTGATCAGCTTTTTCCCTAGCGAACAAGAATATTCCAAAATCAAATTAGCCATCGATGGATTTAATGATAAATTTGAAATCGTCAATCTGTTTGATGAAGCACTTTTTCGATATGGTCATTTTACCAACAAGAAGGAAGTCTTGGATAAGCTTTGTTCTATCTCTGTTTCAAAAGTTGGCGATAAGGTTTTTCAATTAAGAGAGGCAGTTGAACTAAGGGAAGAGATCGGCAGCAGTTATTTTGGAAATGGTATTGCATTGCCCCATCCGATCAATCCAATCCTTGCGGAAACGTTTGTGTCAGTCATTTTACTGAAGAATGAACTTGATTGGGATTCAGATGGGAACAAGGTGCATTTGGTCATGTTAGTGGCGATTGAAAAAAATAATGCCAAGGTGTTTCAATTATGGAACTATCTAGCAAAAATCATTCAGGAAAAAGGATTTGTTGATCGCGTCATCAAAAATCCGACTTTTGAGAATTTCCGAGAAAATCTTTCTCAGCTCTTGGATGAATACATTTAGTAGAGACTAGGATATCCGTTCTGCTTTTGCAGGTTGCGACAAAAGAAAGTGAAATCTTTGGTTACAAGAGTTGTTGTACCAGCGATTTAGCAGAATGATCTACGTGGTGAAACTCAATTTTTTATTTTGAAAAAATAAGTACATTAGACATGAAGTAGGAGGATGAACATGAAATATATTTTTGTGTCACATGGTGATCTCGCAAAGAGTATTTTAGAAAGTGCCCAGATGATCGTTGGGGAACAGACAGAGGTTAAGGCTTTTGGCTTGTACCCAAAGGATGATATCGGCGGTCTGAAGGCTAAAGTCAAACAAGCAATTGAAGAATTTGGCGGCGGAGGGGATATTATTTGTTTCACCGATCTATTCAGCGGCAGTCCATTTAATGCGGTGGTTGGATTGATGGGCGAGTATCCGGTTCGTCACATTACCGGAATGAACTTGCCGATGGTGCTAGAGGCTTTTATGGCTAGAATGAATGAAACGGATTCAGCCGAGGATATCTGTGCCAAGCTGCTACGTGAAGCTCCTGCCACATTTATCGATGTCAATAATTATTTAGGCGTAAATTTAGAAGATTAATACAAAAAACTGAAAAAAAGGAGCGAGTAATATGAAAAACATTGTTTTTGCGCGAGTAGATGATCGATTGATTCATGGGGAGGTGGTTACAGCTTGGACGCCTTCATACAGTATTAACCATATTATCATTATTGATGACATTGTAGCCAGCGACCCTTTCCAAAAAAGAATATTGAAAGCGTTAGCACCAACGAAGGTCAGAGTGGATGCCTTTACGACTGAAGAAGGAATCGAAGAGCTAAAAAAACCATTTAATGAAAAAGAACGTGTTTTACTCTTAACCAAGACACCAATCACGTATGCCAAATTGGTTGAAGGCGGGATTGATTTGCCGCAAGTAAATCTTGGCGGAATGGGGATTCGCGATGAACGAAAACCATTTATCAAAAATGTAGCATGTGATGAAGCGGAGGTGGAAGCGATCCGTCAGATGGTTGATAAGGGGGTCCATGTTTTCTATCAATTAGTACCTGAACAACGGTTAATTGAGATTACAAATTTATTATAAAATATCAGTTCAACTTTTTGCAGAATTAAAATGCAACGAAGAAAAAAACAAAATGAGTCAATCAACTTGTCCAGAAGTATAGTTGGATGATATACGGCATGAAAATCGAACCTATTTTTGAAAAAAATAGATACATTATTAAGAATAAGGATGTCAGTCCAACTTTTCGCAGGATTAAAATGCGACGAAGAAAAAAACAAACTGAGTAAATTAACTTTGTCGAGAAGTATAGTTGGATGATATACGGCATGAAAATCGAACCTATTTTTGAAAAAAATAGATACATTATTAAGAATAAGGAGGAAAAATGTATGTCAGTTTTTCAAGCTTTTCTATGTGGGGTTGTTTATTTTCTAGCGATAGGAAATCTACCCTTTGTTGGATTATGGTCATTACAAAGACCATTGGTATGCGGACTTATTACAGGAATTATTTTGGGTGACCCGCTGACGGGGGCAATGACAGGCGCTTCGATCAATTTAGTTTATCTAGGCTTTATTTCAGCTGGGGGATCAATGCCTGCTGATATGGCATTGGCGGGGATTTTAGGAACAGCCTTCGCTATCACAGGTGGACTTGATGCCAAAACAGCTTTGTCAGTTGCTGTACCGATCGGTTTGTTAGGAACAATCGTCTGGTATGGGCGAATGACCTTTGGTTCAATCTTTGTTCACGTGGCAGATAATTATATCGAAAATGGCGAATACAATAAAATTTGGCGAGCCAATGTCCTCTTTCCGCAGCTTTTGACCGCAGTAATCACGATCATTCCTTGTGGATTGGCGGCTTACTTCGGAGCGAGCTACATCTCAGGATTCATTGAGGCATTGAGCGGAACGGCTCTGACGATCTTCACAGTTATCGGCGGAATGATGCCGGCTTTAGGGGTTGCGATCACTTTGCAATATATTTTTAAAGGAGAGGCGCGTGTCTTCTTGTTCTTAGGCTTTATTTTAGCGACTTATTCTGGTTTGGATTTATTACCATTAGGTGTGATCGCCGGATTAACAGCATTGATCTATGTACAAGCGACAGGCAATAAATCTGATTCAGAGGAGGACGAAATCTATGAGTAAAGAGGTAGAAGGAAGTGTTATTCGCAAAAAGGATCTAATTCGCTCTTGGCTGATTTGGGAAAATTTACCGCAAACCTGTTACAACTATGAACGGATGATGGGCCAAGCGGTTGCACATGTTTTCGTTCCTATTTCGAAACGTTTGTATAACGATGATCCGGAAAAGAAAAAAGAAATGATGAAGCGTGAAATTGAATTCTTCAATGTGCATATCGAATTTGGTTCTTGTATTATCGGAATGATTATTGCGCTGGAGGAACAAAAAGCCAAAGGTGTTGCGATTCCAAGTGAGTTTATTACGAGTTTGAAGACATCATTGATGGGGCCGCTGTCGGGGATCGGCGATACGATTTTTCAAGGAGTTTTAATCCCAATCTTGTTAGCGATCTGTATTGATTTGACATTAAAAGGAACAATCTGGGGTTCGATCATTTACGCTGTTGCTATTATCGCGATCGCTTGGGGCATGAGTTATGCCAACTTCATGTTCGGTTATCGAGCCGGAGCAGATGCCGTCATGGATTTTCTCGAGAAGGGTCTGTTAAATAAGGTTCTGCGCGGCGCCGAAATCATGGGTTGTATGGTAATGGGCGGTCTGATTTCTAGTTATGTAAAAATGCATGTTGCCTTGAAGATCGTCAGCTCCACCACAACCTTTAAAGTTCAGGAACAGTTCCTGGATGCCGTGATGCCGAATATTTTACCATTTGCCTTTACTATGCTGATTTATTTCTTAATGAAAAAAGGCTGGTCTTCATTAAAAATCATTGGTCTGATCGTCGTTGTCGGAGTAGTTGCGGGCTTCTTTGGGATTTTAGGCTAAGCTATCGACCAGCTCAAACTATCAGCAAGTGTGGTTTGGGCTGGTTAACCAGATAAAAATATTACCTTAACAGGAACGAGGCTATGAAATGAAAGCAATTGTTGAAACAGGAATCAAGCAGCTGGAGATTCAAGAGCTGCCAATGCCGAAGATCGAAAAGGATGAAGTACTAATGAAGGTTAGAGCAAATGGCCTTTGTACCAATGATTTGCGCGATTATTTAGGCGACATGAAATATACCTATCCAAGAATTGGCGGTCATGAGTTTAGCGGAGAAGTTGTTGAAATCGGCAGCGATGTAAATCCTGAACATTTTGATGTGGGAGATCATGTCGTTAAATACATTATTCCAGCCTGCGGAGAGTGCCATTATTGTAAAACAGGGCGTGAGAATTTATGTATCGAGGTGTCAAAATCAACGACCTTCCAAAACCCTGATGGCATTTCCGGCTTTTTAGGGATGTCGCAATACATCGCCGTAAAAAGTCGCGATCTTTACAAATATCCGAAAGAGGTTCCTTTTACCCATAGTGCATTTACCGAACCGTTGGCCTGTGTGGTAAATAGTGTTGAACGGGCCCAGCTGATGTTTGGACAGGACGTGGTGATTATTGGCGGCGGAGTGATGGGACTTTTTCATGTCGTTTTGGCGAAATTGTCAGGAACGCGTGTTATTCTCAGTGAACCCAATGCTGAACGCAGGAAATTGGCGGAGGAATTAGGTGCGGACCTCACCTTTGATCCAACCAAGGTCGATGCGGTGAATTTTGTCAAAGAACATACAGAAGGACGCGGCGCGGAAGTTGTTTTCAATACTACGGCTCTTCCGCAAATTGCGAAACAGGCTATGGATTTTACAGCAACTGGGGGGCAAACCTTTATGTTCAGCTCGCTGCATCCGAATGAGCCCGTGCCGACCGATATGGGGGCGGTCCATTCTTATGAAAAGTTGATTACTGGAACAGTCAGTCCTAAAATACCAACCTTTTATCGTTCGGTTCAATTGATTGCAAAAGGAATCGTAGACGTAACACCATTATTAGCGAAGACTTTTGATTACACGGAGGCAGTTGAAGCCTTTGAATATGCGTTAAGACCAGATACATTAAAAACAATGATTACCTTTGATTAGAAGAAAGCAGGAGAAGAAAATGAGTGCATCTGTTTATGTTGGATTAGATATCGGCACCACGTCGATTAAGGTAGCTGCTGTAACTAAGCAATTAGAAACGGTTTTTGAAAAGCAGTATGCCTATGACTACCTTGTCCCTCAGAAAGGCTGGACGGAGATTGAACCAGATACATGGGGCGAACTCGTGATAAAAGGCTTAAAAGAGCTGTTCCAACAGGTTCCTGCCGAAACGGTCGCAGGAATTGGAATTACCGGACAGATGCACACGACCGTGTTTGTTGACAAACACGGTCTTTCCGTTCGACCAGCCATTATGTGGAACGACAATCGTACAAAGAGCAGTTTATCAGAAATCAAGCAGCGTTTGGAAAGTAAAGCGGAGACGGTTCATCTTGCTAAAATCGTCTCGACCGGCAGTCCTTTAGCTAATTTATTATGGGTAAAAGAGCACGAACCAGAGCAATATCAGCAGATCAATAAATTTCTGATTGCAAAAGATTATGTGAAATTGAAATTGACCGGCACCTATACCACGGACTATTGCGATGCGTCTACGTCCTCTCTTTATGATTTACATGCGGATTGCTGGTCTGAAGAGGTTCAAGAATTGTTTGATTTACCGAGGAGTTTCTTTCCCGATATTCGACCAGCATCGACGATTATTGGCGAGTTGACGAAGGAAATATGTCGGGAGTTGAATATCGAGAGCACCATACCAGTGGTTTCTGGTACTGGTGACAACGTGGCCTCCGCGTTGATTTCTGGAAGCTTCGAAAATATGCAGCCGCTGGTCTCATTAGGGACTTCAGGAGTGGTGGTAATTCCAAATGCTCATCATCAATTAAAGCAGATAGGCAAAAATGTTGTGGCCAAACTGACTGATGAGGATGAGGCAATCATTACGCAAGGAACGGTCCAATCTGGAGCGAAAATCAATAGCTGGTGGATGGAAAAAATTTTACGAACCAAGAACTATACAAAGGAACAAGAAGAAATTCCGTTAACGCTGTTGGGAAAAAACGAGGTGCTCTTCTTTCCCCATATGAATGGTGAAAAAACACTTTTTGCCGATCCCAATTTGAAGGGTGCTTTTATCGGACTAGGATTGGAGACAAGAAGAGCGGAAATGTATCTGGCCGTGCTGGAAGGATTGGCTTTTGGTATTCGTCAATTGTTTCTTTCACTGAAAAATGACGAAGCCCCGCAATATTTTACCATCGTTGGCGGTGGTGCCAAAAGCGAACTGTGGATTAAGATTTTTGCCAATGTTTTAGGCTATCCAACCAAGCGGATACAGACTTCGCAAGAGGCTGTCCACGGAGCGGCGATTTTAGCAATGATGGGTGTGGAAGGAAGCTTTGTTTTTCCGAAAAGTGATGCTCAGGTGATCCCTCCTGATCCAGTGATTAGCGCAAAGTACAACCAGCGTTACGAAAATTATCTAAAATTATCCCAACATTTACGACTTTTCGGAGGTGAAGAATCATGAAAGAGTGTTTGCTTTGCAGTGCCTCATTAAAGCTAATTAAATTCAAGTGTGCAGAAGGGCACGTCTGCAAAACTTGTTACGAGAAGGCCAGTATGAATTTTTCTCAGACAATCAAAAGGAAAACCAAAGCAGAGCTATTGGAAATTATGAAAGTACCTCTTGAAGAAAACAAAGAGGAGACATTTGAAATTTCACGAAGGATCAATCAATTAATTTTCTTCGATGATTACAACCAGCAGATTTGTCTGCCGAATCATAAAAAATATACCAAGGAAACGTTAAAACCAGAAGTCTATTCCTTTTCTGCAATTGTAGATTGCCAGCTTGTGGAGGAACAGATTGAAAGAGTGGTCAAGAAAAAGCCGCAGCAATTAGGCTGTATCAAAGTTGTTTTGACTTTCCAAAACAAGAGCCGGGATATTTGGCTGATCCCGAATTACATCAATATTGATAGCATGGCTTATAAAACGATGCGTTCATTGGCGAAAAATATTGTTGTCGAAGTCAATCAATCGAAGGAGGTCGTGGCATGTTAGTCGGATTGCAAGAAGTGTTAGTCAAAGCCAGAGCAGAAAAACAAGCGATCGCAGCCTTTAATGTACCCAATTTAGAAATGATCCGAGCTGCAATTCAAGCGGCCGAAGAGGTAAATGTGCCAGTGATTTTGCAGCATGCTGAGGGCCATGCTTCATTGATCTCATTAGAAGAGATTGGTCCGATCATGCTCCAATATGCTAAACGCAGCAAAGTTCCAGTAGTTGTTCACTTGGATCATGGAAAAAGCTTTGAGATGATTATGCAGGCGATGAAGCTGGGCTTTACTTCAGTCATGATCGATGCCTCAGATTTACCTTTTGAAGAAAACATTGCTCGCACCAAAGAAATTGTTAAAATTGCCCATAGTTTAGGCGTCAGTGTTGAAGCAGAGTTGGGGCATGTTTTTACCTCATCATTGGGCGGTGGCGAAGGACGCGCTCCAGACGATGATCAAATTGGCGAAACAGATATTTATACTGATCCCAATCAAGCCAAGGATTTTGTGGATGCGACTGCTGTGGATTGTTTAGCTGTGGCTTTTGGTACGGTTCATGGTGTTTATTTGAAGGAGCCGAAATTAGATTTAGATCGAGTTAAGAAAATTTATGACGAAGTGAAAATTCCACTGGTTATGCATGGCGGTTCAGGGGTAGAAGCTAGTGATTATCGAACCGCGATAGAAAACGGCATCGCTAAAATCAATTACTATACCTATGCGAATCAAGCGGGCGCCGCTGCATTGAGGGATTACCTGAAGGCGGATAATCAGGATTATTTCTTGGAAGATTGTATTGAGGCTGCAACAAAAGGGTTGCGAGAAGATTATATGGAAGCGTTGAAGATTTTTAACGGAAAATAGAATGAGAAGATGAAACGGTGCGTAATCAGGAAAGGTGATTATGCACCGTTTTTCTTGAATGATGAGGATTTCGAATTATTCTGCATCCACAGTAAAAGTAATACGGCGCCAGATATCCAGCCGCTCGTTAAATACAGTTGTTCTGATTTTTTTAAAGTAATGGGCTAACAAAGAACATTTTAGATTAAGCAAAAAACAGCTATCTTTACTGAAAAAATGAATTCTCTCTAGCTCCCTTGCACCATATCCTCTATAATAAAAGGATGATGAAATTTTGCTGATAAAAAAATCATCGAATGTGAGGAAAAGGGAGCGATCGAATGAAAATAGCGCCATTCAAAGTAGAATTATGGATGAATGAACATGAGGACAAAGCAATTTATAATACAGGAGAAACCTGCGTTGACTCCATCAGCATGGATGAGTTATTCGCGATTGCTGGATTAAATAAGCAGGAAGTGTTAAACGAACTGACGCAAAAGCGCCTGACTTATGGACATATTTTTGGCAATCCAAAGTTTAAAGAAGGGATTGCTTCCCTTTACGAAACAATCCAAGCAGAGGATATCACGACGACCCATGGCGCGATTGGCGCAAATCACTTGGTGCTCTATTCATTGGTTGAACCTGAGGATGAGGTGGTAGCTGTACTACCAACGTATCAGCAGCTGTATTCGATTCCGGCTTCATTCCAAGCAACGGTGAAGCAGCATGTGCTGACACCTGAAAATAATTTCTTGCCTGACTTGACGCAATTGAGAAATCAGGTCAGTTCAAAAACGAAAATGATCATCATTAATAATCCTAACAATCCTTCTGGTGCTTTAATGGATCGTGGGATGCTGGAGGAAATTATTGAGATTGCTAGAGCAGCAGATGCTTATATTCTTTCAGATGAGACGTATCGCGGATTGACTCAAGAAGAGGTGGAGAGCCCTTCAATTGCAGATATGTATGAAAAAGGCATCAGTGTCAGCAGTATGTCGAAGGTGTGGTCGCTGGCTGGGCTGCGGTTAGGCTGGATTGCGACAAAAAATGTCGAAGCGTTAGAGCAGTGCTTACTTCACCGTGATCATAATACTATCAGCTGCGGCATGATTGATGAGGAACTAGCTGCGATCGCTTTAGCAAATAAAGAAAAAATCTTGGCAAGGAATCTAAAAATCGTACGTGACAATTTGAAGATTTTAGATGAGTGGGTAGCAAAAGAACCCCACATCTCTTATGTAAAACCACAGGCAGGTACCGTGACACTGCTTTATTATGATTTTGATCTTCCAAGCAGAGAACTCTGTCTTGATCTGATCGATAATCATGGCTTGCTGTTTACTCCTGGAGATTGTTTTGAATTTGAAAACTGTGTTCGGATCGGGTATAGCTGTAGTACAGAAGAATTAATTGCCGGTTTGAACAAATTTTCTGAATACTTGGCGACGATTTAAAATTTGAGAGCGTAATGATCTTTCTAAGGTCTTACGCTTTTTTGCTGTAGAAATAATCTTGTTGGTTAATAAAATCCTACAATTCGTTAACAACTGCTCCATTATCAATTACGACAAGCAATGGTACACTAAAGGTGATCAGAGAGGGGCGGTTAACATGACGTTGTTAATGGGAAGGATTATCCAGAAGCTTAGAAAAGAACAGAATTTGACACAGGGGCAGGTAGCAGCAGCTTTAGGAGTCACAACTGCTGCCGTGTCGAAGTGGGAGACAGACAGTACCTATCCAGACATTTCCTTATTAGGCCCGTTGGCACGATTGTTGAAGACGAATGTGGATCAGCTAGTCAATTTTAAGAAAGCATTGAGCGAGCTGGAAGTAGCGAATTTTGAAAAAGAAGCCCGATCTATTTTTGAAACAGGTGATAGTCAACAGGCAATGGACTTTTGCGACGCGCTGCTGAAAGCCTATCCTAGTGATGACCTGTTACGCTTTCGCCTAGCTTCAGTGTATATCTTCTATCTGAACGCTTCTTCTGAGGAGAGTCAGATGAAGCATCAACTTCATGAAGCATTTCAATCATTTGAGGGGCTTCGAACATCGGAAAATCTTGAATTGAAGCAAGCCTCTCTGCATGTTTTGGCAAGCCTCTATTTGATGGATGAGCAATTAGCCAAGGCTGAAGTGGTGATCGAGGAATTACCACCAGTAAATCAAGATCCTCGAATGATGAAGACAACTATTCTATATAGAAGGGAAGCCTATGAGGAATCTTTGAAGCTGAGTCAGCTTTGTCTATTCCAAGAATTACGAGATGCTAGTCTGAATCTTTATCACATAGCAAAAGTCGCGCGTAAGCAGAAGGAGTATGAAAAAGCGATTGAAATTGTTGAAATTGGTATCGAAATGGATAAACTGCTTCATATTGATCAGATTTCTGGCACCAATGCCAATTACTATTTGTTTAAAGCTGAAATTTTAGCGATTCAAGGAAAAAACGATGAAGCACTAAAGGAATTAAAAAAATTTATCCCTGCTTTAAAAACAGCCTTTGCATTGAAGAATCCAAGAAAAGACCTTCTATTCAATCAAATTGAGTTGAAGGACTCCTCCGTTTCCACCCAATATATCGCAGAACGAATGGCTGATTTAATTGAACAATCTGAGGAATTTTATCCATTGTTGGAAGACCAGCGATTTTCAGCATTATTAACTGAACTGAGAATGCTGAAAGAATAGATTACGAATCTGGAGGGCTGGATAACTAATTATCCAGTCTTTTTAACGTGCTAAAAATCCTATCACTTTCAAAGTATCGCCTCCTTAGTCGAATAATCATTTTGGATATAGGGTTATTGCCAAGACTTTGGTATGATAATAGTGAAATTATGAGCGAATTTTAAAAGTAAGAAAAAATAAGGAATTGGAGTAATCACTATGGACACCATTCAAAAATGGCTGCAAACGCATCAGCAGCGACTAGCGTGTGATTTTGCTGGGATTGCATGTAATGTAGCGACAGACGATAAGCCAAAGGAGATTCGCTGGATTTATGTAGCGGGGAATCAAAGTGAGGCCTATAAAAAGATTCGATTGCAAATCGGCAGAGGTATTGCTGGATTGGTTTGGAAAACAGCACGAACACAATTAGATGAGAATATACTAGAGCAGCCAGAAAAGCTGATTGATTATCCAATTGCTAGACTAGAAAAATTACAGGTCGCCTTAGCAGCTCCGGTAATCAAGCGCAAAGAAGTGGTGGCGGTCTTGTTGCTGGGCTATCGCCAAAATCATCAGTTTACTAGGACTGAAAAAGAACAATTGGAAAAGCTGACAAGTGAATTGAGCGAACTGTTCGCGGAGGATCAGGATGATTGAATTTCCTTTATCATTGTTTCAACGTATCCAAGAAGCACTATGGCTTTTAGATCAATCCGATCAGGTGTTGGCGGTTACACAATTAGCCAAGCAGATTGAAACAAATTATCGATTTAGCTTAAAAGCAATATTGGAAATTAGTCGAGGGGAAGGGTGTGCGCTGCATAGCACAAAAGAAGAGTGCTTAAATTGCTCATTGCCAGGAAAAATATCTCCGTCCGGATTTCCATTTGTTTTAATCGATTGCAATGGAAAACAAGAAGAGTTCTGGGGAAGCCTACAATCTGATGGTAAGCAGAGAATTTTGCAAATTCAAGCACGGCCAACTATTTCTACCGAGACCTCCTTTTTTGATTACTTAAATAATGCGCGTGAGTATGAACGAAAGAAAATTGCTCAAGATTTGCATGACGGTATTGCTCAAAGTGTCTACAGCTTGATGCTGGAAACGCGAGGATTAAAATGGTTGTCTTCCGATGCCCAGATGGAGAAATTAAAAGGGATCGATCGTCATTTTTCAGAGGTTCTAACTGAAATTAAAGAAATGGCTAGTGAATTGCGGCCAATGGCGATTGATGCCTTTGGACTTGTTCACGCATTGGAACAGTTTGTTGAGCGAACCAGTGAAATGACCGGTTTTGAAATAAATCTGTTGCGTGAAGGTGAAGAGCAAACTATGAATGAAACCACGCGAATAACCATTTACCGAATTATTCAGGAAGCAGTCAACAACGCGATGAAGTATTCAGGTGAAAATCAAATGACTGTTCGGCTTTCGTTTCAGACTGAAGATTTGCTAGTTGAAATAAAGGATCAGGGAATCGGATTTGAAGGAGAGCATAAGGAAAAGGGATTTGGTCTGGCAAATATGAAGGAGCGTGCCCATTCAATTAATAGTAAGTTAACCATTTACGCTAGACCAAACCAAGGAACGTGTATCAAACTTCATGTTCCTCTGAAGGAGGAGATAAAGTGAGAATTCTTATTGCGGATGACCATGCGATGATTCGTAATGCTTTGGCATTTTTAGTGAATGCTCAGCTGGATATGGATGTGGTAGCAGATGCCGCAGATGGACACGAGGCCTTTATGCTGGTTGAAAACAACCCAATTGATATTCTTTTAATGGATATCAGCATGCCTCCTGGTGAGAACGGTTTATTGACTGCTAAACGTATCAAGGAAACCTTCCCGCAGGTTAAGGTGATTATTTTGACCATGTATGATGATCGTTCCTATGTGCAAGAGGCGATGAAGGCGAAGGCTGATGGATTTATTTTAAAGACAGCAAATGACGAGACCTTGACAAAAGCGATTCGAAGCGTTTATGCTGGCAAGCGATACTATGATGGCTACACGGAACAGGAGTTAGGCGAGATTACGTTAGAGAAAGAAGATCCTTTGTACGCCAGCTTGTCTAAGCGTGAGAAGGAGATTTTGCCACTGATCGCCCTAGGAAATAATAATAAGCAAATCGCCGAACGGTTATTCATTTCCGTAAAGACAGTAGAGGTCCATAAGGCAAATATTCGAAAAAAACTCAAATTGGAAAGTTACGCGAGTCTATTACAATATAGCTTAAAAAATCATTTGATTGATTTCTAAAAAAAAGGAATTGTTTGGAGCCTGCGTAAGCTGATTTAGTTAGGAGAAGAGAAATGATCGGGATTATCTTTGTTTTACATGGTCGCAAAAACAAGCTTTCAGTTGCAAATTTTTCAGGGATTGAAGCAGCAACGAAACACCTTACGCTCCCTTATGAAATAGGGCTGCTGGAAGGTGAACATCAAACCTTAGAGATGGCTATTCAATCCTTATTATCGCAACAGGTAAGCGAGATTATTTTTCTGCCGGTGCTGCTTTTTCCAGCCACCCACGCAAATGAGGATTTACCGAAGCGTGCCCAAAAAGCACTTAATAAGCAGGTGCCCTATCAAATCTTGCCTACTTTGGGAACAACGCATGCAGTTGAGAAATTCTTGTTGCAGCAAGTGACCTCGGTGAAGGATTCAAGGGCAGAGGTACTTTTGATCGCACATGGCACACCCCATTATCAGGAACCGTTTAAGCAGCTAGAGCAAATCGCTAGTAAGCTTGAAAGGCAACTTGGACGAAGGGTCTATCCAGCTGATTATTATGGGGAGCATCCGTATCTGCCTATTTTGGAGAAGCACAGCCAACCTATGATTATTCAACGTTTATTTTTAACGGAGGGGTATCTGGCGAGAAAAATAAAAAATAATATTATTGAACACAGAGGAGCACAGGATATTCTGCTGCCTACTATGCAAGATAGCGCAGCATTAGTCTCAGCGATTCTTGAAAGACTAACGCCCTACATTTAATCGTGATAGAAAGTGGTCGCTTCAGGAAATTTAGGATTATTTTTAAGCTTCTGCCTCTGTAACATTAATTATTTGAAAAAGCAGGTGTGACTATTACTTAGGTCATATCTGCTTTTTTGACTATGAAAGAAGATATAAAATTTTCACATGAATAAATCGCTTTACAGCAAGCATATCCATGTCCGGCTTCACGAACTAGCTTTTCTACGCAAGCTATGCATACAGTTACTGCTAAACTCCGTTAAGCAGAACTAGCATATCGGCAATAAGCAAAAGCTGAGCGAGTTCGCGAAGCCTTCCTTAAATAATTAGGGGATTCCCTAATATAAAAAACACTTGATATCCTTTATTGTGATTATGTGAACAAATAGAAACTGAGGTGGAGATAGTGAAAGAACGGTTAGTGGTAATTGGGAATGGAATGGCAGGCGTTCGTACAGTAGAAGAAATCTTGGAGCGCGATCCTGATCGGTATGAGATTACGATCATTGGGGGCGAGCAATATCCAAATTACAATCGAATTATGCTTTCGAATGTATTGCAGAAAAAAATGACAGTCGATGAAATCATTACAAACCCAACCGAATGGTATCTGGAAAATCAAATTATTCTGAAAAATGCAGATCCAGCGGTAGGTATAAACACAGAAGTGAAAACGATCACAACTGAATCAGGGGAAGTTGTTGCCTATGACAAAATTATTTTCGCTACCGGTTCTCATCCCTTTATTCTGCCAATTCATGGAGCAGATAAGGAAGGGGTGGCCGCTTTCCGAACAATCGACGATACGGCAGAAATGTTAGCTGCGGCAGCAAAATATTCAAAGGCGGTCGTTATTGGCGGCGGCTTGCTAGGTCTTGAAGCGGCAAAGGGATTGCAGGAGCAAGGGATGGATGTCACGGTTGTCCATCTGGCAAAATGGCTGATGGAAACACAATTAGATGAGAAGGCCGGAAAGTTATTGCAGGCAGAGCTTGAAGAGCAAGGCCTGAAATTCTTGATGGAGCATAGTACCGAAGAGATTTTAGGAAACGAGCGCGTGACAGGTATGCGTTTTTCAAATGGTACAGAAATCGAAACGGATTTGATCGTGATGTCGATCGGTATTCGTCCAGCGGTGGAGCTGGCCCGGGAAATTGGTTTAGAAGTGAATCGCGGGATCGTCATTAATGATTACATGGAGACCAGCCTTCCGAATATCTACGGAGTCGGCGAATGTGTCGAGCACAATGGTATTTGCTACGGACTTGTGGCACCGCTGTTCGAGCAAGGAAAAATATTGGCAGATCTGCTTACGGAGCAGCCAGGAGTTAAAGCTTATCAAGGTTCAAAGACCTTTACCTCACTAAAGGTTTCTGGTGCGGATCTTTATTCTGCCGGCAACATTATAAATACTGAGGGTATGGACAGTATCGAAGCCTTTGATAGCGCCTCTAAAAAATATAAGAAAATTTTCTTGAAGGATGGGAAAATTCAGGGAATCGTGCTTTATGGCGACACTGATGACGGTAGTCGCTACTACAATATGATGAAAAAAGGCCAAGAAATCAACGAGCTGGATCTGCAGACGATTGCTGTGCTTCAAGCAATTGGTGAAGGAGCAGGCATGGGGACGGACGTTGTCGAATGGGAAGATGACGAAACAGTTTGCGGCTGTAATGGCGTTGATAAGGGCACGATTTTGCGTTCAATTCGTGAAAAGGGCTTGTCCAGTGTCGGAGAAGTTGGAAAGGTCACGAAAGCTGGTACCTCCTGTGGAAAGTGTAAGCCGCAGGTCCAAACCTTATTAGAATATGAACTGGGGGATGCCGTTACCACGGCAACGGGTATCTGTCCTTGTACAGATTTAAATCGTGATCAGGTCGTTACACAAATCTATGCTAAGCATCTGACAAGTACGCAAGCGGTCTTTGCTGAACTAGATTGGCGTAACGTTGAGGGCTGTTCTAAATGCCGTCCTGCGGTCAATTTCTATCTGAATGTCGCTTGGCCTGCGGAGCATGAAGATGAACGAGATTCACGAGTAGTCAATGAACGAATGCACGCCAATATTCAAAAGGACGGGACTTTCTCAGTTATCCCAAGAATGCGCGGCGGACAAACGACCCCGCAACAGCTAATTAAACTGGCTCAAGTAGCGGAGCGCTACAATGTTCCATTAGTAAAGGTAACGGGTTCGCAGCGTATCGGCTTATACGGAGTGACGAAACAAGATTTGCCTAAAATTTGGGAAGAGCTAGATATGGTCGCTGCCCAAGCTTATGGGAAAGTGTTCCGTTCGGTTAAGACCTGTGTCGGGCAAAGCTTCTGTCGCTTTGGCACCCAGAAGACGATGGAACTAGGAATTAAAATCGAAGAAAACTTTGAGTATATTGATACGCCACACAAATTCAAGGTAGGTGTTTCTGGCTGTCCGCGAAGCTGTGTGGAATCAGCAGTCAAGGACTTTGGAATCATCGGTGTTGAAAATGGCTTCCAAATCCTAATTGGAGGAAATGGCGGGACTGAGCTAGTAGAAGCGCAGCATTTAGTGACCGTTGAAACGGAAGAGGAAGTCATAGAACTATGTGGCGCAATGCTGCAATACTATCGAGAAACAGGAATTTATGGTGAACGAACAGCGCCTTGGGTGGAGCGAATGGGGTTTGAAAATGTTAAGGCTGTTTTGTTGGATGCTGAGAAACGTCAAACACTTTGGGACAGTCTTAATCAAGCGATTGCGGCTAAAGCCCGCCAGGATTCATGGGGACCAATTACCAAGGACGTGGATTTAAGAGAAAAAATGTATACCATTGAACGGCCAGAATTAGTGGGAGTAGGTGAATAAGTTGACAAAATTATTAGCAACAAAAAAAGCGAAGTTAATTCCGCGAATTGGCCGCTTGGTTGATTTGCAGGGAGAAAGAATCGCTCTTTTTCAGCTTTCCGATGGACGAGTCTGTGCGATCGAAGATTACTGTCCGTTAACGCAGGGACCTGTGTTAGAAGGAATTGTATCGGGGGAATATTTGTACGAACCAATGCGTGAATATAAGATTTCATTGATTGATGGAAAGATTCAAGAGCCTGATGAGGGACAGCTAAAAGTGTTTCCAGTAGAAATCATTGATGATGACATTTATATAGAGGTTTAGTGATGATTTCATTTGTTGGGGCTGGTCCGGGTGATATTGAATTACTAACCCTTAAAGGAAAAAAGCGTCTGCAGGAGGCTGATGCGGTGATCTACGACCGCTTAGTCAATCCTTTGCTGCTGTTTTACTGCAAACCTGATTGTGTGTTTATTTATGTGGGGAAGACACCGTATCAGTCAAGTATGCAACAAGAGACAATCAACCAATTATTGCTGGATACACAAAAAAATCACAGCAAAATTGTTCGTTTAAAAGGAGGAACGCCCGAAATATTTGGCCGTTTAACAGAAGAACTGGAAGTAGTTTCCGGTAATAATATCGCATTTGAAATAATCCCCGGCGTTTCATCTGCTGGTGGCTCAGCAGCCTATAACGGTATTCCCCTAACTGAACGGGGGCAGGCAAGAGCAGTTACCTTTATGACTGCTCATTTAAAAATGAATGAGGAAGTTCTCTTGCCTGAACATTCTGCTGAACAGACGCTTTGTATCTACATGGGGATCGAGGCATTGCCAAAGCTCATTTTACAGTTGGTAAACCAAGGTTTTTCTGCGAATACAAAGATTGCAGTCATTAGCTGGGGGACCTATGGAAGACAAAAGAAAGTGTGCGGGACATTTTCAACGATTGAAGGTCTTATCGCAAAAGAAAGAGTTAAAAATCCGGCAATGATTTTAATTGGCGAAGTGGTTTCAAACGAATGCCGGTTCAATTGGTTTGAACAGCTGCCAGCATTTGGTAAACGGTATCTGCTTATTTCAACACGTTCGCCGACTATCGACGAACTGATTCACTACACAAGTGCCGGGGCGGATATTTGGTGGCACCAAGTAGGAGAAATGCGCGACAAACGCTTTGATCCTATCAGTGAACGTTATTTATCAGAACAGCAATTCGAAGAGGTCAAATTCATAGATTCGACTTCAGAAAAACTGTTTTGTTCTTTAAAAAAAGGAGAGTGAAAGGATGTCATTATCACCGAAGGATTTAGTAGATGAAGCGATTACGCGAGGCAAGGCCAAGGCGAATTACAGTCTGTTAACTATCGCTGTGTTAGGAACGATGGCGGGAATCTTTATTGGCTTAGCCGGAGTTGCAATGATCCGTACGATGGGATCAATGCCAAAGGAATGGGGCACCTTAGTGAATTTGCTGGGAGCAGTTGTTTTTCCCTTTGGTCTCATTTGCTTATTATTAGTTGGCGGCGAATTGGTTACAGGAAATATGATGGCAGTCAGCATGGCCTTATATGCAAAGGAAATCACGCTGAAGCAATGGGTACGTAATATGTTTTTTGTTACAGTGTTTAATTTGGTTGGCGCTTTAGCAGTCGCTGTATTTTTTGGCTATTTTTCGAACACCTTACAGGGAGATTTTGTCGGTCGGACGATTGCGGTGGCTCAAGGGCGTGTGGCAGATGGCCCGTTACAGGCATTTTTATCAGGAATTGCATGTAACATCTTAGTTTGCACAGGGGTCTATATGAATATGGCCTCTCGAGATTTTATTGGTAAAATATTCGGTACGTGGCTGCCTGTCGCAGGGTTTGTCATCGCAGGCTATCAGCATGTTGTGGCGAATATGTTTTTGGTAGCTGCTGGAGTGTTAGCAGGTGGAGTAACGATTGGCCAATTCATTGAAAATATGGTATTCGTCTGGACGGGAAATCTAGTTGGCGGCGGCGTTATTCTAGCTGGCATGTACTTCCTTGCCTTTAAAGTGGGGATGAAACAAAACACCGAAGGATTGGAAAGTACGAAGACTTCCTCTATAATAGTGGAGGAAAAATAATTGATCGAGGAATACGATGAGAAAATTAAAGGTTGGGACAAGAAAGAGTCCCTTAGCCATGAAGCAAACACAAATTGTGATAAATTTGTTAATGACACACTGTCCACAGCTGGAAATCGAAATTGTCGGACTTTCTACTAAAGGCGATCGACTGCAGCAGGCACCTTTGACTCAAATTGGAGGAAAAGGTGTCTTTGTTAAGGAAGTCGAATACCAGCTGCAACAAAAAAAGATCGATTTTGCCGTACATAGCTTAAAAGATATGCCCGCCAGCCTTCCTGACGACCTCATTCTAGCAGCTACGCCTAAACGTGCACAGCCATGGGATTGTCTGATTTTGAAGAATGACGCTGTACTTGAAGCTGAAAAAGAGGTAACGATTGGTACAAGTAGTCTGCGAAGAGCAAAACAGTTAGCGATGAAGTATCCTAATATGCGATTTGTTCCGATCCGTGGGAAAATAGAAACCCGTTTGGAGAAGATGGTAAGAGAAAAGATGGACGGGACTGTTCTTGCTTGCGCTGGATTAGAACGAATGAACTATTTTGATCAATTATCTAGCTATAAGATATTGCCTCCAGAATTATGTGTCCCTGCAATTGGTCAGGGGATTTTAGGTGTTGAATGTCGAAAAGAAGATCGCGAGGTTTTTGATTTGTTAGTCCAAATAACGGATGAAAAAACATCTTCAGCGGCAACGGCAGAACGTTTCTTTTTACGTCAAATGAATGGCAATTGCGACCTTCCGATCGGGGCCTTCGCCGAGAAAAATGGGCAGGTATGGGATTTCTATGCTTTTTTGGCCGAGAATATGGATGCTACAGGCAGACAGCTTCACTTGTTAGGAGACGATCCGCTATCCTTAGCGGAACAGGCGGTCAAGGAGTTATTTTCTCAAAAAAACTATTGTTGATATGAAAGAAAGATTTCGTGGTCATTAGGATCACGGAGTCTTTTTTTGCGATTTGTTAAGGTTGAGATGTAGATGTCGTTTTTAACCAAAAATAGAACAAGTTGGTTAGCCAAATCGTATGCTTGAGTTAGCTTTGGCAAAATTAGGAATACTTGAATTTCCCATTGCTAGGAAAAAAGTAAGTTTGTGAGGCCTGCATAGATTTTCCTATAATAAGCTTGTAAATAAATGAAAGTGGTGAAGAAAATGAAAAACATCTTGTTAATTTGCGGTTCAGGTGCTTCAAGTGGCTTTATGGCAGCTGCGATCAGAAAAGCAGCCAAAAAAAGAAAGGTTGAAGTAACAGTTAAGGCTGCCAGCGAATCGCAATTGGACGATCGGATTAATGAAATCGATTACTTGCTGATAGGACCACATTTGTCTTATATGCTAAATGATCTTCAAGAGCAAACCAAAGACAAAAATGTCAAGGCGGCAGTGATTCCGCAAGCAGTTTATGGGACGTTGAATGGAGAGAAAGCGTTGGATTTGATTTTAAAAATGGAGGGTTAACTGATGGATAAAATTATGAATTTTATGACGAATTCCTTTGCTCCTAAAGTGAATAAAGTAGTAAAAAATCCTTGGATATCGGCTATTCAGGATTCGATCATGGTAGCATTGCCGCTAGTTTTTGTCGGCTCATTAGTAACCGTGGTGTCACTATTAAAAAATATTTTCAGCGGCATGCCTGATTTTTCCATGATTAGCAATTTTTCATTTGGGATGTACGCATTAGTAGTAGCGTTTTTAATTCCTTATTACTTGATGGAGAAAAAAGGCTATGGTGGTCAGAAGCTGATTTCTGGTGCAGCTTCACTGGTATTATTCATGATGCTGCTTTTTCCAACAATGACAGCCGACGGTGAGGCGGTCTTCATTCTTTCTCGTTTCGGTGCTACAGGTATGTTTTTATCAATGATTACTGGACTATTTGTCGGTTTTGTCATGAATTTTGCTGTGAAGTATTCTTTTTTTGATGAAGATACACCGATTCCCGATTTTGTCGTAGGTTGGTTCAATAGTTTACTGCCAATCACCTTTATCTTACTGGTAGGCTGGCTGATCACATTCCAATTCAAAATTGATTTCTTTGATGTTGTCTTGCTAGTCTTCAGTCCATTGGCAAGCATTGTCCAATCGTATCCGGGCTTTGTGTTATCCGTTTTCATTCCTGTATTTCTATATACATTCGGGATTTCTGGCTGGGTAATGATGCCTGTGGTTTATCCGGTTTACATGTCAGGTTTGGCAGCGAATGCTGAAGCTGTGGCAAATGGTGGACAAGCAATCAACATCGCTACTCAAGAAACCTGTTACGCCTTTTCGTCGATGGGTGGGATCGGAACAACATTGGCTTTATCTGTGATGATGCTTTTGTTGAGTAAATCTGCGCAATTAAAAGCAATCGGTAAAGCAGTCATCATTCCTTCGATCTTTAACATCAATGAACCATTGGTATTTGGAGCACCGATCGCCTTTAATCCTTACTTGATGGTGCCAATGTGGATCAATAGCATTATTGTTCCAACGATTGCTTATGTAACAATGTCACTAGGATTAGTCAACATACCGTCTAGCACATTTCTGTTGTGGTATATGCCATATCCATTTACATCTTACTTGGCGACGCAGGATTGGCGAGCGATTGTTGTATGTGTGTTGATTTTTGCCATTACGTGGCTGATATTCCTGCCGTTCTTTAAGGCCTATGACAATTCATTGGTAAAACAAGAAGCTCAGGAGGCCATGGAGGAAGCAGAGGCAGAAGCCGTTCATTAAAAATAACTATAAGCTATTAGCAGGAGGTCGCATATGGAAGAGACAAAGCATTTAGAGGAGAATGATCAATTAAATCAATTATCGATGAACATTTTGGTTCATGCGGGAAACGCACGTGATCATCTCGTTCATTCTTTGGAAAGTTTAGAAGCAATGGATTTTACTATAGCAAAGCAAGAGGTTCAGGCTGCACGTAAAGAGGTAGTGATTGCTCACGGTTTGCAGACAGATACGCTGCAATTAGAAGCCTCAGGTGAACAGATTCGTTATTCAACCTTGTTTTGCCATGCGCAGGATACATTGATGACAGCGCAAAGTGAAATCTTAATCGGTGAACATTTGGTTCGCTTGTTTGAAACCTTTAGCCAAAAATAAACAGTACAATTATTCAAGGAGGAATTTCATTGGAAAATTATCAAATGCCAAAAGACTTTTTATGGGGCGGTGCCATCGCGGCTAATCAGGCAGAGGGCGCCTATAAAGTTGATGGAAAAGGCGTTAGTCTTGCGGACCTGCACAAGTATTATCCAGATAAAAGCAATGCTGAGATTGCAGAGGAACAGCATAAGGGGATGTCTTTGGCAGATGTGAAGGCTAACCTAGCGGATACGGAAGGTTATTATCCAAAACGTCATGGGATTGACTTTTATCATACCTATGAATCAGACTTGGAATTACTCAGCGAAATGGGCTTCAAAACCTTTCGGACTTCAATCGACTGGACACGGATTTTTCCGACTGGGGAAGAAACAGAGCCCAATGAAGAGGGATTGGCCTACTATGATCGGTTGATTGATAAGATCATTGAACTGGGGATGGAGCCGATCATTACTATTTTACATTACGAGACACCTGTTGAAATTACGTTGAAATATGGCGGCTGGAACAATCGCAAAGTGATTGATTTATTTGTTAAATATGGAAAAGTAGTCTTAGAACGCTATCAAACAAAGGTAAAATATTGGATCGTGATTAATCAAGTCAATTTGATTCAGTTTGAGCCCTTTAACTCAACGGCGATTCCTTATGATACGGTAGATAATTATGAGGAAGCCAGCTTTCAAGCGGTTCATCATCAGTTTGTAGCAAGTGCTAAATTGGCAGCCTATGCCAAAACAATCAATCCTGATATGATGATTGGTACAATGATGGCTGATTGTACGGCGTATCCTTACTCCTGCGATCCTGACGATGTGAACTTGGCCTTACGTCGAAATCGTATGCAATATTTCTATACCGATGTTCAATTCCAAGGAGCCTATCCACAATATGCCTTGAATTACTTTGCTGAAAATGACATCCACCTAGAAATTACTGATGAGGACAAACAATTGTTGAAGGATCATCCAATGGATTATCTGGCCCTGTCTTATTACTACTCGCAAATGGTCGACGCTTCAAAAAATACGATGAGCCCATCTTCTGTGACACCAAATCCAAACTTGAAGGCTAATCCGTGGGGTTGGGCGGTTGATCCGCAGGGGCTATATAATTCATTATCTCAATACTGGGATCGCTATCACAAATCCATTATCATTGCGGAGAATGGTTTTGGCATGTATGACAAATTGGAGGATGGAAAGGTTCATGATGATTATCGTATTTCCTATCTATCTGAGCATATTGCCCAAATGAAACGCGCTATGTATGACGGCGCTGACGTGATCGCCTATTGCGCTTGGGGCCCGATTGATATTATCAGCTGTTCTTCTGCTCAGATGGAAAAACGCTATGGCTTCATTTATGTCGATCTGGATAATGAAGGAAAAGGCTCTGCTCAACGAATCAAAAAAGACAGCTTTGAATGGTACAAACAGGTGATTGCTTCAAACGGCGAGACATTATAATCAATTGAAAAGTTGGTCTTTGTGATCAACTTTTCTTTGAATGGAGGTGTAAATGTGCTGACTAAAAAAGAAAAAGAGCTGATTGATTATTTAAATAAAAAAGCTCGTTGGGTAGCCTCAGATGAACTAGCTGAATTTAGCAGTTGCACCACTCGTACGATTCGTAATCGTATTGCCAAGATCAATCAAAACAATCCAGCGCTTATTTTAACCAGTCATCGCGGCTACCAGCTGAATGGGGAAGTAGGTATCGAGTCAGGCGGCACCGAGGATCGCAAATCTCGAATCTTTTTGGAGCTGTTGAAGCATTCGTCGGAGGGAGTCGACTTTTATGAATTGGCGGAGAAGCTTTTCATCTCTGAATCTACGTTAAAAAATGATATCCAGCAATTAAAAAAAGAAATCACCAACGATGCGATTCAAATTGTTTTCGAACAAGATTATATTAAGCTGACGGGACCAGAACGGGCAAAGCGACGTTATCTTATCTCACTTTTATACAATGAAAGTGACCTGCAGGAAAAGCTGAAGGTCAGTATTCAGCAAATGATTGGGTATATTTCGCTGGAAAAGCTGCAGCAGACGATTCAAAACGTGTTGACTGAAAACAATATCCAGATCAATCAATACTCGCTGAATAACATCGTACTCCACTTCGCTATCAGTATTGAACGTATTCGCCAAGGGCATAGCCTAAAGAAAAGCTTGAATGAAAATCCCGCACAAAGCAGTCCGGAATTCTTAATCGCAGAAGAAATCAGCAATCAATTGGCACAGCAATACGGTATTCATTTTTCTCATGCAGAATTAGAGCAATTGTCATTATTATTTATTGGCATGCAAAATGAAAACTTAGCAAAGGAAAAGAATCAGCAGCTCTCCAGCTTTGTTGATCCCAAAATCATCAGCGCCTTAAAGGACGTCTTAGCTGAGGTAGAGCGGACCTATTTAGTCGAATTGAACGATGAGGAATTTTTCAATAAATTAGCGATTCATCTACAAAGTCTGTATTATCGTTCTCACTACGAAACCTTTACTCGCAATAGCAGCTTGTTGGATTTAAAAACAGCCTATCCGTTGATTTATGATCTAGCCGTGTACATTTCTTCTTTAATTCAAGATCGCTTGGCTATCTGGTTCAATGATGACGAAATTTCATTCATTGCTTTACATATTGGGTCATTTCTTGAAACGCAAAAGCATTTTCGTAATCAGATTACCATTCAATTGGTAGTGAACGATTATCATGATATTGGCAGAAATCTAAGGAAAGAAATTGAAGAACGCCTCGGAGAAAATATCAACGTCATAGTGACAGAAAAATGGAAAGCTGCGAATGCTGATTATGATTTATTGCTAACGACAGATCGGGAAACAGCTTCTAAAAACGAAGGGGCCGTTTTTATCCATCCTTTTTTAACCGACAAAGATGTTAAAAAAATTGAAAAAAGAATTGACGCCTTAAAATCACAGCGGGAAAAAAGACGCATGTATCAAACCATCGAAAAATTCATTTTGCCAGAATTGTATTTCAATCAGTTTGATCCTGCTGGATTAACGCCGATGGAAATACGAAGTCAAATCAATCAACGAATGGTCAATGAACACTTTGTGGACGCTCATTTCTTAGAAAAGGTAGAAAAGCGTGAGCGGATGTCTCCAACCAGCTTTCCATCAGGAATCGCAGTCCCCCATTCTGTCGAGCTGGAAGCCAAAAGAAGCGGAGTGGCAATCATGACGCTGCAAGAACCATTGGTTTGGGCTGATCATACGATTAAGCTAATCGCTTATATTGCTATTAATAAAGAAGAAGCAAATGAATTCAATGATTTTTTTGAGAAATTTATTGAGATTGTTTCGGAACCGATCAATACCAAGCAGCTAAGTATGAGCGAAGATTATGAGGCGTTTATTTTACGTTTGAAGGCGATGGTGGAGGCCGATGAGTAAAAACTTTCTAGGTCGGTTGTTCTTAGTGATTTTTGGTACGATCTTGATGGGTCTTGGAATCGAAATGATCGTGGTGGCCAATCAAGGATTTGATTCTGTTAGTACGTTGATCTTAGGATTAATGCAACATACAGCGATTCCTTTTGGACGCTGGAGTCAATTGATAAGCTTCCTATTTTTATTGATGACTTTTTTGTATAATCGCAGGATTTTAGGAATCGGCAGTCTCATTAATACATTCCTAGTTGGCGAAACCATCAATCGAACGGCAAATATTTTTCTATCCATCGATTTTTTTAAGAATAGTATGGGAAGTTCTGTTTTAGGCTTTTGTCTAATGGCACTAGGCACAGCGATCTATTTAACAGGTGGTTTAGGTTCAGGTCCATTGGAGGGAATGATGTTTTGTGTCTGCGATTGTTTACAGGTTTCTCTGCAAAAGGGCAGAATCATACTAGATTTTATCATTGTCGTCAGCGGCATTCTTTTAGGCAGTACCTTTGGCGTTGGCACAGCCTTTGCTATTTTTCTCTTAGGTCCTATGATCCAGCTTTGCTTATCTTTGTTAAAACGAGTTGCTGTAAGTAGCACAACGTTTCGCAGCAAAAAGCAATTATCAAAATAAAATTGGTCTTTTAAAGGATGTACAAAGTCTCGCTCATCCTTTTCGTAAGAGCGAGAAGAAGAGAACCGTTTAATAAAAAAAGCACTACGTTAATTAGTTGGTGATTCCAAAACTAATTGACGTAGTGCTTTTTTTATTCCTTTAAACTCAAGATGACTTTTCGAACTTTGGAAATCGTTTCTTGCGCATTTTTACTGTTATAGAACATCAAAATCACGTAAAGGGAATCGATGATGCTCAATTGAGCAATTCGGGAAGCCAATGCTTCAGAGCGGAATTCGATTTCCTCAGAGATGGAGATAAAGACGACATCGCCTAATTTAGCTAAGGGTGAATTGGCCTGGCTAGTAATAATAATGACTTTTGTTCCAGCTTTTTTGACAGCTTCGGCCATATGGATGGTTTCCTTTGATTTGCCTGAATGGGAAATAAACAGAGCACAATCTTCATCCGTAAGTAAAGAGGCCTCCATTAACTGAATATAGTAATCCGTACTATGCCCAACGGAAATAGGAGAACGTAAAAACTTATGGTAGGCATCGGTGGCTACGATTTCTGATCCGCCGACGCCAAAGAAATACAGCCGCCTGGATTCGGAGATCATTTTAACCGCCTTTTTTAAATCCTCTTCCTTTAGTAATTTTTTCGTGTCGGTCAAAGTAGTCATGTTTGAATCGAAAACTTTTTGGGCCATCGTTAATTCAGAATCGTCCTTTTGAACATTTTCGTGAATCGTCACAGCCGTTAAATCATTTTCTTGTTTCAATAAAGCCATTTTAAAATCCTTAAAGCCGTTAAAGCCTAAAGTTTTGGTGAATTGAAAGAAAGTAGAGTCAGCGATTCCCAGTTCAGCAGAAAGATCACTGATAGAGCTATGACTAACTTTGTTTGGATTTTCCAATATGTAATCGGCAATGGCTTGCTCTTTCGGACTAAAATGCTTATACATCGATTTAATTTGTAAGTGAATAGGGCTAGACATCAGCGTTCCTCCTTCATTCAGTAGTAGTTACTCATAAGATACTAGGAAATAAATAAAAAATCAACAAAAATATTTTTTATTTTTTCTATTTACAAAAAAATATTTTTTTGTATAATGGAGACATAAGACTGAATGCGTTATCAGAAATCGGTTTACTTATCGTCATTCGATTTGTAGGATGCTTTGTTTTTTTAAAAAAAGGAGATGAACGGAATAGGAAAAGGTAGATAAGGTCTAGATAAAGCAGAGAAATTGGCATCATGAGTTGCAAAGCAAGTCTAAAAGGAGCTTTAAACATGGGAAAATACAAAATAGCGATCGTCAATTCAAGTAGTTTTGGAAAAATCTTCCATGAGCAGCTGGAGCGTTTGGAGAAGATCGGCGAGGTTCAGTCATTCACTGTTGATGGAGAGATCGGCGGACGTGAGCTGGCAGAATTATTAAAGGGCTACAATATCATTATTGCGAGTGTCACCCCATTTTTCACACAGGAATTTTTTGATCATAAGGACGAACTCATTTTAATTACAAGACATGGAATCGGCTACAACAATATTGATATTGAAGCAGCACGTAAGCACGGGACACTTGTTTCAATTATTCCAGCTTTAGTAGAAAGAGACGCAGTTGCAGAAAATAATATTACGAATCTGTTAGCCCTCTTAAGAAAAACAGTTGAAGCAGATTTAAGCGTCAAAAACGATAGCTGGGAGGATCGAGCGAAGTTTGTCGGTCGGACACTGTTTAATAAAACCGTTGGAGTCATTGGCGTCGGAAATACCGGCAGCTGTGTCGTAGAAACCTTACGAAACGGATTTCGTTGCAATGTTTTAGCCTATGATCCGTATAAATCAGCACTGCATATTGAAAGCTATGGTGCAAAAAAAGTGGACCTGCCGCATTTACTAAAAGAGTCAGATATCATTTGCCTTTGCGCTAGTTTAAATGAAGAAAACTATCATATGATCTCTACAGCTGAAATTGCACAAATGAAGGACAATGTGTATCTTTCCAATAGCGCTCGGGGAGCATTATTAGACGAAGAAGCAATTGTCAGCGCTTTAAAATCTGGAAAAATCGCTGGTTTAGCGACAGATGTTTTAGAAGAAGAGCCAGGACGTAAGGATCATCCGTATCTTGCCTTTCGCAATGTGGTTATGACGCCGCACACATCCGCTTATACGATGGAATGCTTGCAAGAAATGGGAGCGAAATGTCTGCGAGATGTTGAAGATGTCGTTGCTGGGAAGGTCCCTGAGCGTTCAGTTCAAGCTCAAAGCAATGTTTTAAGTTAGAAAGGAGCGGAAAATGCTAACTGATTTGAAGGTTAAAGTAGGCCCGCAGTTTTATCGGTACCATGTGGGAGCGATTGATTTTGTTCCCGATTTGTTACAAGAATTTTCAGCGAAAAATGTTTTGATCGTTCATGGACAGATTTCCTTTGAAAAGGCCAAACCATTCTTGAAATTTTTAAATGAACGAACGTATAACTTCCATTTTCTACAGTACACTGGCGAGTGCAGCTACTATGGAGCAGAACGAATTGCCAAAGTAGTAAAAGAGCAGGAAATTGATTTTATCATTGGTGTCGGCGGCGGAAAGCTGACGGATCTAGTCGGCTATGCCTCTCATACCTTAAACGTTCAGTACGGTGTGATTCCGACGCTTGCAAGTAATTGCGCGCCGTGGACACCACTTTCAGTGATGTATAAGGAAAGCGGTGAATCAGAAGGGAAAAGTGAACATTTTCTAAGACAGGCGGCCTTTTTTATCACTGATCCTAAATTAATCATTGATGCGCCCGTTAACTATTTTGTCGCAGGCTTGGCTGACACAATCGCGAAATGGTATGAGTCAGATGCTATCTTACAACAAGAGCATTTAAAAAATGAACCCTTCTTACAAATTGCCGGCTATACATCGGAATTATGTAAAAAAGCCATTTTAGATCATTCTGCAAAGGCAATCAAGGATATGGAGGCGGGCGAAGTATCAGAAGAATTCATTCATTTATCTGAAATTGTCTTCGCCGTTGCCGGTTTGGTCGGCGGGTTAGGTGACAAATACGCGAGAAATGCCATCGCTCATGCCATGCATGACGGGATGAGCAAGTATATTCCTGAAAGTCATGAGTTTCTGCACGGAGAAAAAGTCGCTTATGGAATTTTTTATCAGCTGGCTGTTGAGAAAAAGTGGGAGCAAATTGATGATTTATTACCATTTTATCAAGAGCTTTCTCTACCAACATCCTTGAAGCAAATGCAGCTTTTCCCCGAAGAGGATAGTGTTCTAGATCAAATCGTAGAATTCATTGATTCAAAGGAAAAGGTTCATCTACTGCCAATACCAATTACAGTAGATTTATTGAAGGATTCGATTTTTGAATTAGAAGTATATATTAATGAACGGTAAAAAAGCTGTTTGCTTATCCAGACGTTAGAGCTGGATAGTCGATTAGTTGGATACGATACAGATAAGAATATTAAGTATTTTTGTGAAAAACAGGAAGAATACTCGATAGAATAAGGAGGAACTTATGGATACTTTAAGTGTTATGCAGAGTCTATTGATTGCGTTATGGGTCGCTGCGGTTATGTCCAGATGGCTTGGAGGAGGAGCAACACTGACCTTGCGCTTCTCGCCTTTGATGACAGGATTAGTTGTTGGAATTGTTATGGGCGATGTTGCTCAAGCGATGATTGTTACTGCTGCCCTGCAAATGATTTATATGGGGGTTTTCTCACCAGGGGGATCAATGCCTGCTGAACCATCGATCGCTGCAGCTATTGCTGTTCCAGTCGCATTATTAGGGAATTTGAAACCAGAAGCGGCCATCGCGGTTGCTGTGCCAGTTGGATTATTAGGAAGCTATTTGTATCAATTCCGTTTCTTTATCAATACATTCTTAGGAAAATATACTGATAAAGCAGTGGAAGATTTGAATGCGAATGCGATTAAACGTTCAATTATTTTATACCCGACAATTGCATCATTTGTCTTGTTCGTACCGCTAGTATTTATCGCTCTTTATCTAGGAGCACCAGTCATTGCAGATGTCATCAATGCCTTAGAAGGAACCGTGGTCATTCACATCCTTGAAGTAGTGGGTGGCGGATTAGCCGCGATCGGTATTGCGACGACGGTTTATGTTATCGGTCGTAAAGACTACATGGTCTTTTTCTTCCTTGCTTATTTCATGAGTGTAGTATTGAAATCTCTAGAAATCACAATGGTGACTTACGCGATTTTTGGAATCTTGATTGCGTTGATCTTTGTACAGTCGCAAAAGGGAAGAGGCGCAGCACCAGCAGCTGAATCTGCAGCGCCAAGCTCTGGAGCTACCTTTGATGATGACGATGATTATGATGACGGATTTTAATGAAGAGAAATAGGAGGGAAAACACATGGCGGAAGTAACAAATAAAAGTCTAGCACCTGAAGAAATTACCAGTAAAGATGTCACAAAAGCGTATCTAAGATGGCACTTTGCCAATGAAATACCTCATTCCTTTGAACGTTATTTGGCACCGTCCTTACTTTATGCGATGATGCCGATCTTGAAGAAATTATATAAAGACGATGATGCCTTAAAAGCAGCCTATAAGCGCCAGCTGCTATTTTTCAACACACAATTGAGCTGGGGCGGCGGTGTTATCACTGGTTTGATGTCATCGATGGAGCAACAACGAGCGCAAGAAGAATATGAGAAAAAAGAAATTCTGATGCAAGATGATTTAATGTATAACACAAAAGCAGGTTTGATGGGCGCACTCGCTGGAATCGGTGATGCGATTGACTCAGGAACGGTTCAATATATTTTTATTGCCATCGCTGTTCCTTGGGCGCAACAGGGAAGTGCTTTAGGTGCGTTGTTCCCATTTGTATTCTTTGCGATTTACCAAGCTGCGTTAGGTGTGTTCTTTGCGAGACAATCATTCACGATGGGCCGTAACGCTACTGGATTAATGCAAAGTACCGGTGTTCAAACAGCTATTGAAGCACTTTCCGTATTAGGGCTGTTCATGATGGGGATTTTAGCTGGTAACTATGTAAAAGTGGAGTCGACACTAAAATTTGCGATCTCAGGAAGGAAGTTCGTTATTCAAGAAATTCTCGATCAGATTGTTCCAGGCATCTTACCTTTAGCGGTAGTGATGGGTGTCTATTGGTTCTACACGAAGAAAGGGCTAAAAGTAACACAAGCGTTGCTCTGGTTGACCTTGATTTTGATCATTTTAGCCGGAGTCGGAATCTTATAATTTTGAAAAGGAAGTGTGTGAAATGGGCGTAATTAATTTAGCTCGAGTAGATGAGCGTTTAATCCATGGACAAGTAATGATGACCTTATCACAAAAAAGCGGAGTAAATTCAATTTTTGTGGTTGATGAAGTAGTAGCAAAAGACAAATTCATGCGTGATCTATATAAAAATGCTGGAAGTCGAACCGGACAAAAGACGATCGTGATCACACCAGAAAAAGCGAAATTTTATTGGGATGAATTCAATTTTAAAGAATACAACTGTATTTTGATCACGAAAACAGTCAGTGTTATCTATGACTTAGTTAAACACGGTGTGCCGATGAAGGAATTGAATATCGGAGGGATCGCTCAAAAAGATCCCGATAAAGATATCTTAGTGACAAAATCTGTTTACTTGAACAAAGAAGACGCGGAACGGTTAAAGGATATGCATGAGAATTATGGTGTTGAAGATATTTATTTCCAAGCCACACCATCGGCACCAAAATCTAGTTTAAAAGATGTATTGAAGCAATTTAATCTATAAAAACACAGGAGGAAGATCAGATGGAGCAATCAGAGGTATTCAAAGATTGGCTATTTCGTTACCAATATGTTTATCGGCTGCGTCGAACAGAAAAAAGTAAGAAACGATTTCTGGCAGCCTTGGTGACGGATATCGCAAAAATACGTGAAGACGTTCGTGTCATTGAATATGATCAGCAAAAGAAATATGCTTCGCGAAATGTCTATGTGGGCAATATCAAGCAGGCAGATCGTGTGATTTGCACCTTCTATGATACTCCTCCTGAAAGTATCGGTTCCTATCAGCTGTTTGATAGGAAGGATCAGGCGAAAAAGACAACGATGTTTATTTTGACTAGCACGCTTATTGCGATTCTTCTAGGAGTTATAGGAACGATCATTTATATGCGGTTTTCACCAAACTCGTTTCAATTCAATTCGGTCAGTACCCTTGTGATTATGGTGATTTATGCAGGCTATTTCGCTTTGCTGGGAAAAATTACCAAGGGCTTATCGAACCGGAAAACGTTAGTCCGTAATACGTCGTCATTATTAGCGATGCTGAAAATGATCGCAGAAAACAAACAAAAGAACGTTACGTATGCTTTTTTAGACGAAGGCAGCTATGGCAATAAGGGTCTAGAGGAACTGCAAAGACAGGTCAATGGGCACTGCGAAATTTTTTACCTAGACAGCGTTGGTGCTTCGGCTCCGTTGCATTTGGTAGGCAAGTCGCCGCATAACGGAAAAATTGATGACTACGTCGACTATCAAGAATCAGATCAAAAAGTAAGTTATCTTTTTAGTGCTAGAAAAGATCAAACGAACGCAGCCTATTACTTAAATCAGGCCGATCTAAAAGAGAAACAGTTAAACATGGAAAATATTGTCGCTGTAACGAATTTGTTTCAGTGAGAGAAATGGAGGGGCTTATGTTAGGAATTGTCATTGCCACACATGGAAAACTAAGTGATGGCTTGAAAGACGCCGCGGAAGTGATCGTGGGAACAACGAATAATATCGCCACAGTCAATCTGAACCCCGGAGATGATGTTCAAGAATTAGGAACAACGATTGAATCAGCCATCAAAGAGGTTAATCAGGCTACTGGCGTTATCGTATTAACAGACCTAGTAAGTGCTAGTCCGTACAATCAATCGGTTTTAATTACGAATGGGTTGGAGCCGGAGCTGCAGGAAAAGGTATATGTAGTCGGCGGTGTTAATTTACCCATGCTGCTAGAAGCGATCAATCATCAAATTCTAAGTACACCAGTTGAAGAAGCCGTGCCAGCGATATTAACGCAAGGAACAGATAGCTTAGCTGTTTGGCATACATCAGATATTGAAGAGGACGATGAAGAGGACGGATTTTAGTTTGTGAAGGCAAAGTACAAATAGAAGCAGGATAGGAGACTAAGATTAATGAAGTGGGGCTTTAGATGGTATGGAGAAAAAGGCGACTCCATTCCTTTAAATCATGTAAGACAAATTCCCGGTATCAATGGAGTAGTCGGTACATTACTGAATAAAATGCCAGGTGATGTTTGGGAAGTTTCCGAGATACGCGCTTTAAAAGAATCAATTGAAAAAGAAGAGTTAGAATTATTAGGAATTGAAAGTGTTGCGATCCATGATGCGATCAAAGCGGGAACCGCTGAACGTGATCAGTACATTGATAATTATATCCAAACCATTAGAAATCTTTCTGCATGCGATGTTCATTTGATTTGCTACAGCTTTAAACCAATTTTTGGCTGGGCAAAAACAACATTGAATTACGAGAATGAAGATGGCAGCTTAGCGTTGTTGTACGATCAAGCAGTGGTAGACAATATGGAACCAGGAGATATGTACAAATTAATCAGCAGTCAGTCCAAAGGCTTTCAGCTATCTGGTTGGGAAGAAGAACGCCTGAACAAGTTCAATTCTCTAGTTGAAATGTACGAAGGTGTGACAGAAGAAATTTTATTTGATAACTTGAAATATTTCTTGGAAAGAATCATCCCAGTTTGTGAAGAGGCCGATGTTAAAATGGGGATTCATCCGGATGATCCGCCTTGGGAGATTTTTGGCTTCCCTCGAATTACAAAAAATCTGGCTGATTTGCAACGTATTATCAGCATGGTTGATTCTCCTTACAATGGTATTACGTTGTGCACCGGAGCGCTTGGTGCTGATCCGAATAATGATATGGTAGAAATCGTTCATGCAATTGGAGATCGCATCAATTTTGTTCACTTCCGCAATGTGGAATTTTTAGGCTATCGCAAGTTTAAAGAAACTGCTCATTTATCAACAGAGGGGTCTCTTGATATGTATGCGATTATGGAAGCTTTAGTCGAAGTTGGTTTTGACGGTGTCATTCGTCCAGATCATGGTCGGACACTTTGGGGTGAAGTAGCAAGACCAGGATATGGCCTATACGATCGAGCGATGGGCATTACCTATATGCAAGGACTGCACGAAGCCATTACCAAACGTAAAGACTAGAAATCCCATAGAAAGTGAGAAAAAATAATGCCTGCAAATATGGAGCATAAGATCTATGAGCAATTAAAGCAAACAAAGCTTTTACCACTATATACAGCAACAGATTTGAGCTACTTGGCTAAAGTAGAAGAGATTCTATTGGAAAATAATGTCCCGTTGATTGAAGTGACTTTCCGAAGTGATCTAGCAGGAGAAGCAATCAAACGCTTAGCCAAATCTGGTAAGCTGATGGTTGGAGCAGGGACTGTCCGAACACTAACGGAGGCTAAGATCGCGATTGAAAACGGCGCACAGTTTGTCGTGTCTCCAGCAGTTGTTCCTGAGGTCATTGAGTATTGTTTGGAGCAAGAGATTCCTGTATTTCCAGGAACTGCAACACCTAGAGACATCCAAACAGCAACTGAATATGGGATCAACGTTGTAAAGTTTTTCCCGGCAGACATTTATGGAGGCTTAAAGGCGATAAATGCCTTGAGTGGACCTTTTTACGATGTGAAATTCCTGCCAACCGGTGGAATTAACGCAGAAAACTTTGTCGAATATTTAGAAAATCCACATGTAATCGGAGTAGGTGGCTCATTCATTCTTTCTGAGAAGGTCATTATGGAAGACAATGGAGAGAAGATGAACGATATTCTCAAAGCATTGGTCCAACAAATAAATTAGTAGAAAAAGCATTCATGGAGCTCGATTCTTCGCTTCATGAATGCTTTCAATTTAAGTATCAGGAAAGTGTGAAATTTTCATATTTACAGCAGATATATCCATGTTCGGTTTCACGAACTCCCTCAGCCTTTCTTAGCGAGTACCCTTAAAAGAGAGGCTCTTCATAAATACGACACATTTTTTTCTTATTTTTATTTAAAAAGCTCATAGGTTTTTCAAATGTGTGGCGTAAGATGAACTTAACCCTAAAAATAATTCTTTTTCCCCTGTGAAAGCAGGAACCCCCAGAAATAAAGCTGATGCGTGCGCATCAGCTTTATTTTGTGTATGCCCAAGCATTTGCCAGCTGCGACATAAGCTCATCAATCGAGTATTTTTTCATGTAGTGTTCTTTATCGGGACCGTCGTTAGGATCATAAACAATAATCTGATCGCTTTGCAAGTCCTTTTTAATCACCATAATGTGGCCAACATCGGTAAACTCACCGGGATTAACGGAAACTACGATTGGCTGATTTTGATTCAAATGCTCCTGAATTTTTGCCTGATCTTTGCCGAGGTCTTCAACAGTCAATCCATAGTTTTGAGCAAATGCAGGAAAAATCGACCAGGCGGTTCCTTGCCCTGCTTGGTAATACTGGTTGCCGCTCCATTGTAAAATTTCAGTTGGATAGACGGTTCGGTGCTCCCAATAAGAAAGAATCATTGCTAAAGAAGTAATCCCACAACCGTTAGTGGCTAAATCATTTTGCGCAGAGCCGCTGCCATAGGATTTGTCGGCCCAACGAGAATCAGTTTGTATTAGTAAAGGAAAATTTTGTCCATGCTCCTGTAGGTATTGATTCGCATTAGCGGAAAAATCCTGTTGACTATTAACATTATTATTAAAGTGGAAAACTCGAGAAGAGAGGATTACCAGACTAGAAATCACTAAAAAGCTTCCCAGTAAAATCGAAAAAGGACGAATTTTTCGTCGCATAAAAAACACCTCCACTCTTTTATTAAAACGAAAAAAGGGTGAGGTGTCATCGGTCAAAAGTTGTAAGTTATTCGAATTCTTCCAGCTCTAAGCTAAGTTCTTCCCAACTTGAAAGCTGTTCTTCCTGCTCAGCCTTTTTTGCTTCCAAGTCATTTGTCAATTCTAATAGCTGAACGTGATCATTCAAAATATCCGGCTGACTCATTTGGATCTCAAGTTCGGCGATCTCTTCATCCAAAGTGGAAAGTGTTTCTTCGATTGCTTCAATCTTTCGACGTAAGCTGCGAATCAGCTTTTGTTGTTCCTTATCTTGGTAAAACTTCTTTTTAGGCGCTTCGACAGGTGCTGCTTCTTTTGCCTGTAATTCAGCGATTTCTTCTTCTTCTTTTTTCTTTTCTAAATAGTAATCGTAATCACCAAGATATAACTTGCTGCCCTCAGGAGATAACTCGATCACTTTGTTGGCGATACGATTAATAAAGTAGCGGTCATGGGAAACGAATAGCAGCGTTCCTTGATAATCGATCAAGGCATTTTCCAATACTTCTTTGTTATCAATATCTAGGTGGTTCGTCGGTTCATCGAGAATCAAAAAATTCTCCTTATTCATAGAAAGCTTCGCTAATGCGACACGAGCCTTTTCACCACCGCTAAGCAGCGGGATCGTTTTTTCAACATCTTCGCCGCTAAAAAGAAAGCCGCCTAATACATTGCGAATGTCTTTTTCTGGTGTCGTCGGGTGTTCGTCCCATAATTCAGCTAAAATCGTCTTATTGCCGTGCAGATCAGCTTGCCCTTGATCGTAATAGCCGACCGTGACATTGGTTCCAAAATGTGGGGTGCCTTTGATGAAGGGGATTTGACCGATCAACGATTTTAATAATGTAGACTTACCAATTCCGTTCGGTCCGACAAGTGCGATAGCGTCTTCTCGACGAATATCCAAATCAATCGGTTCAGAGAGTGTTTCCTCATAGCCGATAGCAGCTTCTTCAACTTGTAAGACGACATTGCCAGAAACTTTGTCGATATCAAACATGAATTTCGCGGATTTTTCTTTGCCGTCTGGTCGATCTAGGCGATCCATTTTTTCTAATGTTTTCCGGCGGCTTTGTGCGCGTTTGGTAGTGGAGGCACGAACCAAATTACGTGCGACGAAATCTTCTAATTTTTCGATTTCAACCTGCTGCTTTTCATAAGCTTTCCAGTCGCTGGCAACCTGAGCGGCTTTTAAATCAAGATAACGGGAATAATTTCCAGTGTAATGACGGATTTTATGACGAGAAATTTCATAGATCTCATTGACAACGCGATCTAAGAAATAGCGGTCATGGGAAACAATCAAGAGCGCACCAGAGTAGCCTTGAAGGTAATCCTCCAACCAAGCCAATGTCTCGATATCTAAATGATTGGTAGGTTCATCTAAAATCAAAATATCAGGTTTGACCAATAACATTCGTGCCAAGGCAAGACGGGTTTTTTGTCCACCGGATAATGTACTGATTTCTTTATCATAAAAACTTTCATCGAATTTAAATCCATGTAAAACACTACGAATCTCATTTTCATAGCCATAGCCGTTCTGATCATTAAAATCATGCTGCAGCTGGTCGTATTCCTTCAGAAGAGAAGTATAACGACTATCGCTTTCAGGTGTTTCGCCAATCGCCACTTCAACAACTCGCATGCGAGCTTCCATTTGACGTACTTTATCAAAAGCTTTCAACATTTCATTCCAAATGGTCTCAGTTGAATCTAAGCCAGTATCTTGCGCGAGGTAGCCTAGGGTTGCTTGCTTATTTTTAATCACTTGCCCCGCATCTGGCGCTTCGATATTGGCGATTATTTTTAATAATGTCGATTTGCCCGCACCATTTCGTCCAACTAAACCGATTCTTGCTTTACTAGCAACTTCAAGATGAATATTTTCAAATAAAGTGTCGGCACCAAAATAGCGAGCAATTTGATTTGCTTGTAATAAAATCATTGGATAATCTTCCTTAAATTTATTTTTCCGAATGGATTTAGTCTACCATATTTTTGAAGTCGTTGCGATTGGAAGCGACCATTTCAATAAATCGTGATTTTTTCACAAAATTTCGAGCAAGTGCGTTGCAATTTCACAGAGATTCTTGCTATTATAGTTCAGTAGTCAACATTTACGAAATTTTTTTATAAAGGAGAGTTATTGTGAAAGAACATTCAATTCCAAAAGCGACTGTTAAACGATTGCCGTTGTATTATCGGTATTTGCGTATTTTAAATAATGCTGGAAAAACCAAAGTATCATCTACAGAACTAAGTGAGGCGATCCAGGTCGATAGTGCAACGATTCGCCGTGACTTTTCTTATTTCGGAGAACTTGGCAAACGCGGATATGGATACGACGTTGAAGACTTGATGCATTTCTTCGGGAAAATCTTGAATGATGACCAACTGACCAACGTAGCATTGGTTGGGGTCGGTAATTTAGGAAGCGCCTTGTTGAAATTCAAATTCCATCAAAGCAATAGTATCCGTGTTAGCTGTGCCTTTGATGTCAAAGAGGACATTGTAGGCCGTATCGTGGATGGAATCCCCGTTTATCCATTAGACAATATGGTGGAGCAAATCAAATTACAGCAAATCGAGATCGCAATCTTGACTTTGCCGGCACAACAAGCGCAACAAGTGGTTGATCAATTGGCTGATGCAGGAATCAAGGGAATCTTGAACTTTACTGCTGCTCGTCTAACTGCGCCGGATGATGTCATCATTCAAAGTGTAGACTTGACCAACGAATTACAAACCTTAATCTATTTCTTGCATCATAATAATGACAGCAAGTAAAAAAGACTGAGCACATGCCCAGTCCCCGACTATAGATACAGTCCGATTGGCGGATGATATCTATAGTCTTTTTTATGTTTATAGAAAAATTGTTTATAGCTCGTCGAACAGCGCTTGATAATCGATTTGTTCTTCCTGTTTGGGCAACTGCTGCAATAGATTTTCCAATGTATGAAAATCAATAAAACGAGCTTGCCGCCCAACTTCTTTGCCCTCGTGATAGACTAAGACCGCTGGTACTGTCAAAACTTCAAAGAAGCCCGCTAACTCAGGCTCGTGCATAATATCCAAATGATAGAATGGAACATCATAGCTTTCGGCAAGGTTCCTTGCTTTTGGTTCATCCACATGACAAATACTGCACGTTTCTGAAGAAATAAATACGATATTATTGGTGTTGTTCGTGAGGGCTTGTTTGACGTTCTTCAATGTCTCCAATGAAATTCCCCCCATTCCGTTATTAAAAAAACTCTATTTACCAAATATATGGAATCAATCGATATTTGGTCTTTTTTGTGTACTCCGAGTAGCCAGGTAGTTCATTGATCAGTAAAGCTTCTTCGTTTCTAATCCGTAAAACTAAACCTACTGGGAACAGCAGCATAGGAATTACAGCAACTACTGAACCTAAAACAATAGGCATCGATAAAAATAAAAGTAAGGAGGCAGTGTACATAGGATGGCGAATTACTGCATACAACCCTGTATCTATAACTGCTTGATTTGCCTCAACTTTAACAACACGTGCAGCGTAGGAATTCTGGTTCATCACCAGTGCATACATAGCATAGCCTAAAATCATAATGAAAAGACCAATCAATGAAACATTTACTGAAAGCTGTGTCCATTCAAAACGTCGATCCAACCCAGCAAGGCTGAAGGAAAGAATAAACGAAAGTCCTATGAATCCCACATATCTTTTTTGAGAATTTTCTACTTCTTTCCCGTTGAGTCGTTTTTCCAACAAAGTGGGGTTTTTTCTATAAAGAAAACCGCCCATTGAAATCATCAAAATCGCTAAAGTCAGAAGAAAAATCCATGCATTCCAATAATAATAGGTTCCTGCAGTGCCGAATAATAGCAATCCTAAGAGTATAAAACCACAAAACATTTTTATACTTCCATACAAAAGTAGCTTTTCCTTCTTCATCGGCCATTCCCCACGATCTGAATTAGATTTCTTACTTTGATTATCTAATGCGTAAATTTGAGTGTCAACCATGTAACAGAAGATATAGAACAAGCAGTTAGCGTAAGGATAGTCAGTATTGGTCAAAATGTCAATTTTATTGTCTGGAAGAAATAGTTGTTTGATTGAATAAAAAGCGTTATACTCTCTTATGTACTGCGGGTGTAGTTTAGTGGTAAAACAGAAGCTTCCCAAGCTTCCGTCGCGAGTTCGATTCTCGTCACCCGCTTAACCTTATAAAGATTGATTTACCGCCATTTGTGAGGAATGGTGGTATTTTTTTGTCCTCTGTCAGCTTCATGCGAATCTAGTGTTAGCCAATAAATCGATCACGTACTTTCTTCTCTTTATAAATAACTGTATAGATATCGAGAGTTTTATCATTAGTCGAAGGGCTTAGAAGATTGTTTTTAAGAGTCCACAGCTTCACTATTAAGTATGATTGTATGTGTGTCATACAGAGCTAAGGTCTTTTTTTGTATATCATTTCCCCAAACAAGTAATTTCCTTTATACTCAATTAAAGGAGGCGTTTTCAATGGAAGACAATTATGGAAAAATTTTAGTTGCTATTGATGACTCTGAACAATCGTATAAGGCTCTAAAGGAAGCACTCGCAATCGCTCGTCGAAACGACTCTCAGCTGTATATTTTAACGGTTACTGATATGTCTATTGCAATAGCTGATGCACGTATTGTTCAGTATATGCGGGAATTAGCAGATGAACAATCAAAGAAAGTTACTAAGAAGATAGAACAGCATTTATCATCAGACATTAATTACACGATCCGTAAAGTAGAAGGAACGCCAAAAGTTTCAATTGTGCAATTTGCGAAAGAAACAGGAATTGATTTGATTGCTATGGGAGCGACAGGTAAAGGAGCAATTGAGAGAACTTTAGTGGGTTCTACCACATCTTACGTTGTTAGTCACGCACCCTGCAATGTTTTAGTTGTAAAGTAAGACTGTCTCAGTTTTCAGGGGTGGATTTTGCAAGAAATGAAATGTCACGTGATAGATTCCTCAGTTGTCAAATAAAAGGGGGCATTTACAGTGGTCTCACCAAAAAAAGTTACCAGTCCCAAAGAAAAACTTGAACTATTACATGTTATAGAAGATGGTACCAAAACGGGTAAAGGTTACTCCATAGCAAAGTTAAGATGGAAAAACACAGAAGCATATGGCATACGGTATGATGGTGATAACGAAGAAGATAAAGGCTTTCCTACTACAGGAAGAGGGTATCAAGCTGCATGGTTCATCTTGCCTGAAGCAGTGGCGTATCCCTATTTAAAGTCTTTAATTGTGCAAAGAGATATCGATTCTCGAATTGATTCTTTGATAACCGATAATAGTGAATAAACGATACATTTAGCACCTTCTTTATGGTTATGAAGAAGATTGCTGAGGTTGTGATAGTAGAATCCCAACATAGATCGTTCTAGTAGCTGTTGATGTTTCAAGCAGTCCTTCCTTCACGTATTACGTATGGATTGTTCGTAGAAAGAATAATTCCTTAAAAAGCATCCAAAAAAATTATGTGAAGTTCTGCTTATTCGCACAAATTATTTGATTTTGTCGAAAATTGATTAGAAGTCCGTCATCTGCATAGACGGATAAGACATCGTAGCTTTTGATTAGCTGCGGTGTTTTTATTTTTGGTATTTATTACTTTTCTTTTAATGTACTCTTGCTATTCAATCTATGGTTGATGTATGCTAAAGGTGTTGCGGGAGGGAACTTCCGTTTAGGGTATTATATCCTGATGAAACCAACGTTTGTGGCTGAGCGTTGGTTTTTTTGTATTACTGTGAAAGCGGATTATGCGAAAAAGAATATTTTGGGTTTCTTTTCGATTTAAAAGAAATAGTTCTTTAATGAAGGAATTTATTTTGTTAAAAAATAGTGTTTTTGGTACTTGAATTTACTAGAGTTCCATTGAACCTAGGCATATACTATGTGCTAATCACGAAGGGAGGGAAGGAAAATGATTTTTGAAAGAGTTTTTCGTTGGGTGATTCGAATCAGTTTTATAATCTCAATAGTGCTTTATTGTTTAGGAATTTTTTTCTATTCCCGATTACCAGCTGAAGTTCCGATCCAATTTGGATTTGACGGAGGCGTGAATAGCTGGGGCAGCAAAATGACTGTCTTTCTTTTTCCTACACTTTTATTAGGTGTCACATTCACTACTCGCAGTAAATATGTTGACGCGAAATATCCAGTCATGACTAGGGAGAATCGTTTACACAAAATAGCATTAATAGGCTGTTTATTGCTGGTTTGGGGAGTAGGAATCTATTTGTTTTTCATTTACGCAGCGTTACTAGAATAAAAAAATCCTCGCGAGGAGGATTACACTTTGATACCAAATAAGCTAAGTATTAATAGTAGAAGCGCCGGTAACATAGCGTTCATCGTATTTAGCATCCAATGAACCATAATGGGGCTCCAAATGTTTTTTGAAAACAGATAAATCAACCCCAAATAAACGCCTAACACCATATAAGGAATCATGGCATAGATATTGCCATTAAAATTATTCCAATGTATGAGACCAAATAAAATTCCTTGAACGAATAGCATAATTAGACGTAATGCCTTATTCGTTAGTTTTCCCAACAATAAGTAGCGGAAGGTAAGCTCTTCTGCAAAAGGAGCGAGGAACGGTGCTACTGCGGCCAGAACGGCCCAGCTTGGACTAAGTATTTGCGCAGAATCGCTGTTTGAAGAAGGGAGTTCAAGTAGTTGGTTAGGAATCAATCCACGAACAACCCGCAGCAATAAAAACGTACCTGCTACCAAGACGATGCTCAATAACAATCTGCGAAAAAGTTTTTGACGGTATATATGCCATTCTGCTTTTAAAAAATCACCGAACAGATAAATCATTACTAAAAATCCAGCTAAAAAAAGTAAGGTAGAGGCTATCAGTCCAACCATTGGATTATTTGTTAAGTGAAAGAGCGGAAAAAGATAGTTTCCGATCAATAATTCTAAAGGAATGACGAAGAAACCTAACCATTGTTTTTTACTTCTAAGCATTTTTATCCCCCATTCTTTCCTAAGTTTAAAAAAATAGGTGAGATGTGTAAAGCAATATGAAATAAAGAAAAATATGTTTGTGAAGATTTTGGTATACTAGAGTGAAGGGGGGAGATTGTGTTGGATTATCAAATGCAGAAAACAATGGGGAAATGTTTTCGCAGCAAAGGAAATAGCATTACTGGGCTTATCAGAATTTTTGGTAGTTGGTATGACTACAAGGTGATTAATGGATCGCCTGAGCTTGGTGATATGCTGGAGGTTATCGACTTTACCAGTCGAGAGTTGTTAGTCGTTATCAATAATAAATTAGAAGAAAGTGATGTGAATTATATTGTTAATATTTAATATCATCTTAATTGTACTTGCGATCATTGTTCTCTTATTCATCGTCAGTCAAATGGTCGTGATCGTGCAGCAGGGGGAAGTAAAAGTCGTCGAGAGTTTCGGTAAATATGTAAAAACGCTGGAACCAGGGCTGCATTTTTTGATTCCAATCTTATATGTTGTTCGTCGTCGGGTTTCATTAAAACAAACACCGATCCAAATCGAACCACAAAGTGTGATCACGCGTGATAACGTAATCGTTGAAATCGATGAAGCAATTAAGTATCACGTGACAGATGCCCGGGCTTTTGTGTATGATAATGAGGATTCTGTCACGTCAATGATCCAAGATTGCCAATCCAACTTACGAGGTATTATCGGTAAGATGGAACTGAATGAAGTATTAAATGGAACGGAAGAAATTAACGTAAATCTTTATGAAAGTGTAAAGGACATTACAGCTGGATATGGCTTGTCGATTGACCGAATCAACATCGGTGAGATTTCAGTCTCAAATGAAATCGTCAATTCAATGAATAAATTGATTACAGCCAGCCGCGATAAAGAATCATTGATTACGATTTCCGAAGGGAAAAAACAATCAGTGATCTTAGAATCAGAAGCGAAATCATCTGAAATGCAGATTGATGCGGAAGCGCGTGCGAGACAAACAAAGATCGATGCAGATGCTCGAGCAGAACGTACAAGAATCGATGCTGCAGCAGAAGCAGATCGGATCGCCAAGCTGACTGAAGCTGAAACAGCTCGAATCAGAGAAATCAATAAGGCAATTGCTGAAAGCAACTTAACAGATGAAATGATCGCCTACCTTGGGATCGAAGCCTTCAAACACGTAGTGGAAAATAATGGCAACACTGTCATTATGCCAAGCAATTTGACTGAGCTTGGCAATGTTCCGGCAATCAAAGAAATTTGGCAGCAAACCAAATAGTAGGATCAGCGTGATGGAAAAAAGATTCTATAGGAGTTGAATAACCATCGCAGCAAAGAGACAAGCACCCAAAATAGTTTCGGCAGTTGTTGTACTATTAGCGGGGATTTATGGCGCTTATTCGCAACTAAAGCCAGATAATGAGCAGAGCAACACAATAAAAGAAGTAACAGTCAGTCAGTTATCAGAGGTTCCAGATTATGACGGGCAACATCAAACGATCGAACTGAATCACAATCGTCCCAATTTTACTACAAAAGATCTTTCGTTGGAGCAGGGGGCATGGACTAGATTTTCTGACTTAGATCAGCTGAATCGTGTCGGTACTGCAAATGCAATGCTGGGAAAAGAGATAATGCCCCATCAAGAGCGGGAGCGTTTATACGTAAAACCGACTGGCTGGCGACAAAAATTTTATAATGATGAGCCTTTGTATAATCGGGCGCATTTAATTGCTTATCAGTTTTCTGGAGAGAATAATAATCTAAAAAATTTAATGACTGGAACGGCTTCACTGAACGATCCAGGCATGAATGATCATGAAAAAGAAATTGGCAACTATATTCGAAAAACCAATCATCACGTACGTTATCGTGTGACCCCCTTCTTTAAGGGGGAGGAATCAGTCGCTCGGGGTGTGCAAATGGAAGCACAAAGCATTGAAGACGATCAGATTTCATTCAATCTTTTTATCTACAATGTTCAAGACGGCATCAAAATTGATTATCAAAATGGATACTCGCAAAAGGAATAAGAAAGGAAGCTATCCGTGTTGGATGGCTTCTTTTTTGAAAAAAGAGCACTGTGTGACAAGCGTAAGATTCTGAAATTAGGTAAAATCTATAGTAACTATCAATAAATGGAAGAAAGCGGGTGTTACCATGCAATGGCACGAGGTATTTCATGGCGATCAGGAACCGACAGAACAACAAATTAAAGATTTTATTGCGAATCCTCTTTGGCAGGACTTGTCAGATCATTTAACGCAGACTTACCGGATAAAACCAAAAAAAACCTATAGCAGATGCTCAATGGGAGATGGATATTGGATGGGCTGGAATATAAAATTTCAAAAGAGCGGAAAATCATTGTGTACAGTCTACCCAAAACAAGGTTTTTTTGTAGCTATGATTTCCTTTAGTGCTAAGGAGTTAGATGACGCAGATGTGTTGATCCAAATGTGTGAGGACTACACGAAGGAGAAATACCAAGAGGCTAAAGCTAGTAAGCTTGGCAAATCAATTTCTTTTGAGGTAACGAATGAAAGAATTTTAGCGGATATCAAAGAATTAGCTGCTTTCCGCGCACAATCAACGAAAAAAATACGATCATCAATTGCCTAAGAATTTTCTTAGGCTTTTTGTTTGCGATTGCGCTAACCTTCAAAATCCGAGAAAATGAAAAGAAGAAATTCGAGGAGGAGACTAATGGAAGAGTACCAGAAAGAACGATACACAGTCGCAGCGATGACGCTTAGCAAAAAACTAATACGAAGAAACTTTCATCCTATTATTTGTGAAAATCTAGAAGAAGCTAGAGCCCAGGCTTTGGAAATGATTGATCCAAAGAAATCCATCGGCTTTGGGGGTTCAATCACAGTTGAACAATCTGGAATTATTGAAGCACTGTACAGTCGAAATCAAAAAATGATTGATCGTGAAAAAACAACTACGTTAGAAGAACGACAGCAAGTGATGAAACAAGCATTAACGTCCGATTATTTCTTAACGAGTATCAATGGAATAACGGAAGAGGGCGAGTTAGTGAATGTTGACAGTGTGGGAAACCGAGTTGCGGCAATTACTTATGGACCTGATAAAGTCCTCGCTTTTGTTAGTATGAAAAAAATGTATGGAGATTTAGCGACAACACTCGAAATAGTACGTAAAAATACTGCACCATTAAATGCGCACCGTTTAGGATTGAAAAAGACACCTTGTATCCAAAAGGGAATATGTGGAGACTGTTTACAAATGGAATGCATTTGCAATACGATCGCAATTACGCGACGTTCAATGATGAAGGATCGGATTTTTATCTATTTAATTATTGATGATGTGGGTTTGTAGCTGATTGGAATGAAAATGAAGAAGCAAACAAAAAAACAACCGGATAATTCATTCTCCGGTTGTTTTCTTAATAGTCTAGCTTAATGAACTACTATTTTCCATTACTTCATCGATTAAGCCATAAGCTTTGGCTTCTTCGGCAGTCATAAAGTTGTCACGATCTGTGTCACGTTCGATGACTTCGATGGGTTGTCCAGTCCGTTCAGCCAAGATATTGTTCAAACGTTCGCGTGTTTTTAAGATATGGCGAGCCGCAATTTCAATTTCAGTAGCTTGACCTTGCGCACCACCTAGAGGTTGGTGAATCATGATTTCAGCATTTGGCAAAGCGAAACGTTTACCCTTCGCGCCAGCGGTCAATAGGAAGCTTCCCATTGAAGCTGCCATACCAAGTACGATGGTTTGAACGTCAGCTTTAACAAAGTTCATGGTATCAAAAATAGCTAAGCCAGCAGATACACTACCACCTGGAGAGTTAATGTAAAGATAAATATCCTTTTCAGAATCTTGGGCATCCAAGAAAAGTAATTGGGCGATGATAGTGTTCGCCATATCATCGTTTACCTCACCGCTCAACATGATGATGCGGTCTTTTAATAAACGGGAATAAATGTCGTAAGCACGTTCGCCACGAGATGATTGTTCAATGACTGTAGGCACTAAATTCATAGTGAATCCTCCTTAAAATAGTATTCGTAAATTAGTTTAGCACAAACGAGGTTGGATTGCTAAAACATAAAGAAAGTATACAACGTTGGTCAGTTTTGGTCAAATAGAAGGCTTCGTTTTTTTAAACGGCTCAAACTATCCTAGAAACATGAAAATATGGTACTATTAATAGCGCAGACAAGCGGATATCATTTTCACTTTTTCAAAGTTCGAGAAAGTAACATTTTGGTGAAAAGATATGTGGACTGAGAACTGGTTTTATTTGAAAAAATAATTCCATTAATATTATGAAACGGGAGGGAAAAAACGTGGAAATCGCATTTATTGGACTAATCGGCGTATTGATTGGAGCAGGTATTACAGGGATTGCTGTTTTCTTTGTTTTTAAGTATATTGATCTACGCCATAAACGGGAAAGAGAGCTGGAGCATCAAGTCAAAGAAATTGAGACAATTAATCTCTTGAATAAAAAAATCAACGAAATTCTATCTAAACGGAATGTTTTGATGCAAGATTATGTATCATTTAATTCATTTGACGATTGTTACATCGCCATAGATGATTTCATTTACTTGAATTCTTTTACCGCACAAAATAATTTTTATTTACCAAATTATTTGATTGAGGAATTCTTTAAAAATATTTCGCATCGAAAAGTTATTTTATCTCCTGAAGAAACGGTCAAAATCGGCGGCTACACTTATAAGGGCGGACGGATCGTTATGGAAACTTTTTCTGAACAATTGATTGAAATTTTAGACGAGAAAAGACAAAAGTTATCTCGTTCAACAAAACAACCCTTAAGTTATTTCAAAGCGCAATAGTGTTTTTCATAAAACATAAAACAAATTTAAATCAGATTATTTTTATAATAATTTGTAACTACGGACGAGGTGATACTAGATGACAGTAATTATCGCTCATCGCGGGAGTGCAGGGACTCATCCAGAGAATACGTTGCCTGCGTTCATGGAGGCGGTACGATCAGGTGCGGATGGGATAGAGCTGGATGTGCATCTAACGGCAGACCAGCAATTAGTAGTTATCCATGATGAGAGCGTTGATCGCACAACAAATGGTAAGGGTTTGATTCGTGAATTAACACTAGAAGAAATCAAGAAATTAGATGCCGGAAGCTGGTTTGATAAAAAATATCAAGCGACAAAAATATCGACACTGCAAGAGGTATTGAATTTACTATTACAAATGCGGTTTCGGGGCTTTTTATGCATTGAGATTAAGACTAATAAATTTCACTATCCAGGAATTGAGGAAAAAATTTCTCAAGTCATGACTAGCAAGGAATGGCCATTTACTTATTGGTATGCCAGCTTCAATTATGATTCTTTACGGATTATGCACGAGTATGAACCAGATGCACAGTATGATTTGATTCAAAAAAATGATTTAGAAAAATACCAAATTGTTTTGGACAGTAATTTTATTGAAGGGCTTCATCCAAGCTCTGATTGGGTAAAACAGCATCCGGAGATTGTCAAAAACTTCAAAAAGTCGATTCGACCTTGGACACCCAATTTATACGAAACGCTGATGATGTGTTTTGAAAACAATTTAGCTGGTGTCATTACTGATTTTCCGGAAAAAGCTATTCGAACGAGAAGCAGGTTCAAGCAATGAAAGTGATCGCAATTGTAGGGCCAACAGCTGTTGGAAAAACGAGTTTAAGTATCGAATTAGCAAAGCAATTCAACGGAGAAATTATCAGTGGTGATTCTATGCAGGTTTATCGCGGATTAGACATTGGCACCGCTAAAGTTACAGCTGAAGAGATGGAGGGAATTCCCCATCATTTGATTGATGTACGTGATGTTGACGAAAGCTATTCTGCGGCGGATTTTCAAAAAGCCGCCAGAAAAGCGATTCAAGAAATTAGCGACCGTGGAAAATTGCCAATTATTGTTGGCGGGACGGGTCTTTATATACAGTCCTTGCTATGGGATTATAAGCTTGGTAATGAAGGTGAGCTTGAGGATGATTCCCTTCGCGCGAAGTATGAAGCTTTTGCCGAAGAAAATGGAAATCTGGCCTTATGGGAAAAGTTACAGCTAACCGATCCATTGGCCGCTGAGAAGATCCACTGCAATAATCGTAAGAAAATGATTCGAGCATTAGAGGTTTTCGAGTTAACCGGACATTCAATTTTAGAACCGAAGGAACAGCCGAAGGAACTTTATGATAGTTTTCTGATCGGTTTAAATACTGACCGGTCGATTTTGTATCAACGGATCAATCAACGCGTGGATCTCATGGTAGAACAGGGGCTGTTAGCAGAAGCCAAGAATTTAGCAAAAAATCCAACTGTTCAAGCTGCGCAGGGGATTGGCTATAAGGAATTTTTTCCTTATTTATCGGGCGGTTCTTCATTGGAAGCGGCGCTGGAAGAAGTAAAGCTGCATTCAAGACGTTATGCTAAGCGCCAACTGACCTGGTTTCGCAATCGTATGTCCGTTCGTTGGTATGACTTGATTCAACAGCCGGAAAAAATTGATGAGATCAAAACAGAGATTGCTACTTGGTTGGCAAAAGACAATCCAATTTCTAATGAGAAATAAGCAATAATGGGTTGATTCATAGGAAGCATTCAGAGCAAGACTTTTTCATTTTGAAAAATATTGTATTACTAATTAGGAGGAAACGGTTTGTCAGAAAGAGTCATATTAGTCGGCGTCGAGACAGACGAGAGTAAATATAATTATTTAGAATCAATGCATGAGTTGGCCGGACTAACCAAAACAGCTCATGGTGAAATTGTTTTTTCATTAACTCAAAAGCGTCCTAAAGTAGATCGGCAAACGATTATTGGAAAAGGAAAATTGGAAGAACTGGCGCAACTGGTGGATGCGCATGAAGCTGAATTAGTGATTTTTAATCATTCCTTATCTCCTAGGCAAAGTCAAACAATCGAAGCGCAGGTAGGTGTCCCAGTAATTGATCGTATCCAACTGATTTTAGACATTTTCGCTCAGCGGGCTCGTTCAAAGGAGGGAAAGCTGCAAGTTGAGTTGGCTCAGCTAGACTATTTATTACCGCGATTAGTAGGACAGGGGCAAAGCTTGTCTCGTCTTGGCGGCGGGATTGGAACGCGTGGACCTGGGGAAACAAAGCTGGAAACAGATCGTCGTCACATTCGTCGTCGTATTACCGCGATAAAAAAAGAGTTAAAAGAAGTCGAAGCTCACCGTGAACGGAGTCGCCAAAAACGTCAACAATCTAGTATTTTCCAGATGGGTTTGATCGGTTACACGAACGCTGGCAAATCGACTATTTTAAACTTGTTGACGAATGCTGACACGTATTCTGAAGATAAATTGTTTGCGACCTTAGATCCATTAACGAAGCGTTGGCATTTGCCTCAAGGGATGGAGACTACGATCACAGATACGGTTGGCTTTATTCAAGACTTGCCGACACAATTAGTTGATGCTTTTCAATCGACTTTAGAAGAAAGCAAGGGAATGGATCTTCTATTGCATATTGTAGATGCTAGTGCGGAAGATCGTCAGCAGCAGGAAAAGACAGTGATTGATTTATTGAAGGAACTTGAAATGGATGATATTCCCATGCTGACGATATACAACAAAGCCGATCGAATCGATGAATTTTCTTTTGCGCCGACTTTATTCCCAAGCGTGTTGATTTCTGCGAAGACCAACAAAGGCAAGGAACTATTAGCTGAGGCGATCAAACGTGAAATTATGAATCTACTGGAACCCTATATACTGACTTTGAATGCAGATGAGGGGCAGGCTTTGAGCGAAATGAAACGAGAGACTCTTGTTCTAAGTGAAAACTTTGATGAAGAAAATGAGCAGTATATCATTCGAGGATTTGCGAAGAAAAAATCTCTTTGGATTAGGAGAATGGAAGATGAACTGGACGACTAAGCTAGCACCAGAGCTGGTTGAGAAAATTGATCAAATCGATCAAAAAATTGAAAAACGACTACAAGAAGTACGAGAAATTGCTTTGTCGAATCAGGCAAAAGTATTAACGGCTTTTCGTGAGAATCATGTGTCGGAAAGTCATTTTCTGCCCTCAACTGGTTATGGAAATGATGATCTAGGACGAGATGTTTTGGAGTCTGTTTATGCGCAGACATTCGGTGCTGAAGCTGCCTTAGTTCGTCCTCAAATTGTTTCGGGAACCCACGCAATTGCGACATCGCTATTTGGTGTGCTGCGTCCTGGTGATGATTTATTGTATATCACGGGGACTCCTTATGACACATTATTAGAGGTTATTGGCATTCAAGGCAATGGCATCGGATCATTTAAGGAATACAATATTGGTTACGACAAGGTAGATCTTTTAGAAGATGGAAATGTCAATTTTGCCAGTGTAAAGGAAAAGATTACCGACAAAACGAAAGTGGTGGCGATTCAACGCTCACGCGGGTATGCTTCACGTCCATCCTTTACCATTGAAAAAATCAAAGAGATGTGCGATTTTGTCAAAAGTATTGCGCCAAATATCGTAATTTTTGTAGATAATTGCTACGGAGAATTTGCGGAGCTATTAGAACCTACCCAAGTTGGTGCAGATCTTATGGCGGGTTCTTTGATTAAAAATCCTGGTGGTGGAATTGCTAAAACTGGTGGCTATATTACTGGGAAACAAGCGCTAATTGAGCGATGTGCTTATCGTTTAACCACTCCTGGCGTGGGTGCCGAAGGAGGGGCTATGTTGGGCAGCGTCTTTGATATGCTGCAGGGCTTTTTTTTAGCACCGCATGTCGTGAGTCAAGCGATTCAAGGGGCGATTTTCTCTTCGGCGTTGTTAGCTGAATATCAGTTGGAATCAACACCCAAATGGGATCAACCACGAACGGATTTAATCCAGTTAATTGATTTTCGTGATCGTGAAAAGATGATTCAATTCTGCCAAGCTATTCAAAAATATTCGCCAATTGATGCTTATGTTGCCCCGATACCTTCTTATATGGCTGGCTATGAGGATGACATTATCATGGCTGCAGGAACGTTTATTCAAGGAGCAAGCATTGAGTTAAGTGCAGACGGACCATTAAGAGAACCTTATTCACTCTACTTACAGGGTGGTTTAACTTTCGAACATGTTAAAGTTGCAGTGACCAATGCTGTAAATGAAGTTTATCATGAATCATAAAACCGAAGTCCTAGCGATTTCGGTTTTTTTATATGGAAGTCAATTCCAATGCTTTCTCCACAAAACATAATTTTTGATCATGGTTAAAATAAACTAAATAGGTATGGTTCTCCATAAAGTAATCATAGATGAGACCGATATATCCAGCCATCGGATATCCTTTTTTAATTTTAACGCACGTACCGATGTCAAATTTTTGCACTTTTCTCCCAGTCTCCTTTTTTGATCAGTATATCAAAAAAATCTGTTCTTTAAAAAGGTTGATATACTGCGCTTTTTCCGCAAAAAACGAACATTACTAAATTCTATGTAAGAAAATCTAACATTAACCCTTGACGATTGGTCTATCGGGTGGTATTCTTTTTCCAACATCAAAAAACAAGGAGGAGATGTTATGCGGGAAAAAGAATTGCGACGTTCGCTTGCCGTTTTTCCAATTGGTACAGTTATGAAGTTAACAGATTTGACTGCAAGACAGATTAGGTACTATGAGGAGCAAGAATTGATTCACCCAGAACGAAGTGAAGGTAACCGTAGGATGTATTCTCTAAATGACATTGATGTACTGCTAGAAATCAAAGATTATTTATCTGATGGACTTAACATGGCAGGGATCAAGCGTGTCTATCAAATGCGACAAGAAGAAGTCAAAGCTGCCAAAGAGAAACCGCCATTAACTGATAAAGATGTTCGTCGAATTTTTTATGACGAAATGCTAACTCAAGGCGGGTTTCAACAACAAAATCCATATCAATCACAAGGTCCTAAGCTGTAGTGGTTGTGGAATATAAAAAAAATGAAGTGCGAGGAAGGGATTAGATATTATGCCGAAAAAAGATCTAGCTAAAGAGGATATTAAACGAATTGTAGAAGAAGAAAATGTCCGTTTTTTACGTTTGATGTTCACAGACATCATGGGGACAATCAAAAACGTTGAAGTACCAGTTAGTCAAATGGAAAAAGTCCTAGATAACAAAATGATGTTCGACGGTTCATCTATTGAAGGATTTGTCCGTATTGAGGAAAGCGATATGTATCTGTACCCAGATTTATCTACATGGATGATTTTCCCATGGGAAAGTGATCACGGAAAAGTCGGTCGTTTAATTTGTGATATTTACAGTCCAGATGGCACTCCGTTCCCAGGAGATCCGCGTGGAAACTTAAAGCGCGTCCTAAAAGGAATGGAAGAATTTGGCTTCACATCATTTAATTTGGGACCTGAACCAGAATTCTTCTTATTCAAAATGGATGAAAATGGTGATCCTACATTGGACTTGAATGACAAGGGTGGTTACTTCGATTTTGCGCCAACTGACTTGGGGGAAAATTGCCGTCGCGATATCGTGTTAGAGCTTGAAAGCTTGGGATTTGAAGTAGAAGCTTCTCACCATGAAGTAGCTCCGGGACAACACGAGATTGATTTCAAATACGCGGATGCTATTGAAGCTTGTGACAATATTCAAACATTCAAATTAGTGGTTAAAACAATTGCTCGTAAGCATGGTCTGCATGCGACATTTATGCCAAAACCTCTGTATGGTATTAATGGTTCTGGTATGCACTGCAATATGTCACTATTCAATGACGAAGGCAATGTCTTCTATGACGAAGATGGCCCAATGAAATTAAGTAAAACAGCGTACCAATTTTTAGCAGGTCTTTTAAAACACGCGCGTGCATACACGGCAGTATGTAATCCAATTGTTAACTCTTATAAACGTTTAGTTCCTGGCTTTGAAGCCCCTGTTTATGTGGCTTGGAGCGGACGTAATCGTTCTCCTTTAATTCGTATACCTGAGTCTCGCGGTTTATCTACACGTTTGGAATTACGTTCAGTTGACCCAGCTGCTAATCCATATTTAACAATGGCGGTTCTGTTAGAAGCTGGATTAGATGGTATTCGCAATGACTTGACTCCACCAGCAGCAGTTGATCGCAATATCTATGTGATGACTGAAGAAGAACGTAAAGAAGCAGAAATTTACGATTTACCTTCAACGATCCACAATGCGATCAAAGCACTACGTGAGGATCAAATTATGATTGATGCCTTAGGAAGTCATATCTATACGAATTTCAATGAAGCAAAACGCATGGAATGGGCAGCTTTCCGTCAAACTGTTTCAGAATGGGAACGCGATCAATACTTAGAGCTTTATTAATCCTAACTCGCAAAACTCTTGAGGAACTCCTCAAGAGTTTTTTTTATATCCGAAAAAAGAATCTTATAATGAGCGCCAGCTCTTCTCGTGTGGGTTTGATAGTGGTCAAATCAACAAAGCAGATTCTCGTACAGTAACGTATAATAATAAGTAGTAGACAGTATTTATGTAGAAAGGAGAGTATCTATGATAAAAGGAAATAAAACAATACTGAAGGCGGCGACTTTAGCAGATCGCCAACGTGTGTACGAATGGTGTTTTCAATCAGAAACGACCAAATCCCATAGCGGACCGCCGGATTATCCTGAAAAAAAGATTGCGACTTTTCAAGAGTTTTACGAAGATTATTATGCGGAATATTATTTCAATGGAACGCAACCAGAGAAGGGCCAGGGCTTTATCATCATGAATGATCAAGAAGCTGTGGGATTCATTAGTTATTCGGCTTTTCATTTAAAACCGCATTCTGCGGAGCTGGATATCTGGATGAAAGATGAAGCAAATTGTGGAAAAGGCTTTGGAAATGATGCAATTCTAGCTTTGAGTAATTATTTAAATCAACAGTTAGCAATTGACCTTCTAATTCTAGCACCATCAAATAAAAATATTCGAGCAATTAAATCCTATGAAAAATCAGGTTTCGAGCGTACAAATAAAATGATGTCTGATTTTCTTTCGAAGGACTATCAATCACTTTATGGCACTGGCGATTATGGTGTTTCAGGAACAGCGATATTGATAAAGTGCTTTGCAAAGTAAAAAACTCCCGAATAAACGGAAGTCCTTTACGAAAAAGCTAATTTAAAATGGCCAATCCAAAGGAAAGATAGGTTGCATAAGCGATCCAAATCAGATAAGGAATAAAGCAAATTGCAGCTCCTTTAGATATGCCGCGAAACTCACGAATACTGAAAATAATCGTTATCAGAAGAAAAAGACTGATGAATGATGCAATCCAGAAGTGTGATCCGCCGAAGAAAATAATGCTCCAAATAAAATTAAGCACCAGCTGAATACCAAAAAGAAAATACGCGAGCGTTTTACTTTTTGGTTCTTTACTGTCAATCACAAGAAATAACGCTAGACCAATCAACGCGTAAAGTACAGTCCAAATGATTCCGACGATATTTCCTGGCGGTGCTAAAAATGGTTTGTTTAGCTGGGCGTAGATAGCGGGAATATCACCAGCAAAAAATCCTGATATAGAACCTATTAATTCTACACCAATGATACAAGCGAGCAGTTTAAAAAATCGATTTAACATGGTTTACCTCCTTTGTTACTTGAAGTTTGTTGTACTCAAGCGTACTCTCCACTTATTCAGTATAACGAGGATTATCCTTAAAAGAAAAAAAGATGCTTAAGAAAAACAATCTAACTTAGTAAAAGCATGTTATAATAATTCGGAAGATTTTCTAAAGCCAAGAGATTGGCAACTTGCAAAATTTGTAAGTTTTGTCTTCTTTTAGTAAAATGTAATTGTTGATAATTCCAAGGAGAGGTGTGAGAAAATGGGATACACAGATGAAACAGTCCGTTTTGATTTTGATGACAATCGTAAAAAAGAGATTAGCGAAACATTAACGATTGTCTACAATGCTTTAGCTGAAAAAGGCTATAATCCAATCAACCAAATCGTCGGCTATTTATTATCAGGAGATCCTGCGTATATTCCTCGTTATCAAGATGCACGAAACTTGATTCGTCGTCACGAGCGCGATGAAGTGATGGAAGTTTTAGTGAAATATTACTTGAAGGATCATGGTATAGATATTCGATGAGAGTAATGGGATTAGATGTCGGCTCAAAAACTGTCGGAATTGCGGTCAGCGATCCATTTGGCTGGACGGCTCAAGGAGTCGAGATCATCCGAATTGATGAAGAAAAAGGGAAGTTTGGCTTTGAACGCTTAGGTGAATTGGTCAAAGAATACCAAGTTACTAAGTTTGTGGTGGGGCTTCCTAAAAACATGAATAATTCGATTGGTCCTAGAGCAGAAGCTTCGATGGTTTACGCCGAAAAAATCAAGGAACTTTTTGATTTACCAGTAGAATTCCAGGATGAACGACTAACGACAGTGCAAGCTGAACGAATGTTGGTGGAACAAGCGGATGTCTCGCGATCAAAAAGAAAAAAAGTAATCGACAAACTTGCTGCGGTCATGATTCTACAAAATTATCTTGATCGAACGAGTAACAAACTTTAGAAAAGAGGAATAGATATGGCACATGAACACACACATGACCATGATCACGAGCACGATCATGACCACGAACATGAAGTAATTACTTTAGTGGATGATGAAGGAAATGAAACACTCTACGAAATTCTTTTGACAATTGATGGTCAAGAAGAATTTAATCGCAATTATGTATTGCTTTATCCAGCGGGCGCGCCTGAAGATGAAGATGTTGAATTGCAAGCCTATGCATATGTTGAAAACGAAGACGGTAGCGAAGGCGAACTACAACAAATTGAAACAGACGCTGAATGGGATATGATTGAAGAAGTCTTCAATACATTCATGGCAGAAGAAGAATAATAGAGTAGAAATGATGGCTGAACCCTTGTTAGATAAGGGTTCAGCTTTTTTGTACGCCTAGTTGAACGTGTTAATGAACGTGTTTTACTATAAATCTACGTATTCTACGAACTTTTCGGCTGTTGTTTCTTTAGTTTCTTTGCTCAGATGACCGTATGTATCCATGGTCATCTTTATTGATGAGTGTCTTAGACGGACTTGGACAGCCTTCATTGACTCGCCTGCGTCTAGTAAAATACTGGCATGTGTATGGCGTGTAACGTGAACACCCAGAAAAGGTAGTTCAGCATTAGTGGTTATTGTTTTCAACCGCTGGTAGATGCTATGGTGGGTAATTATCTGCTTGTAAATACCACAAAAGACAAGGCTGGGATCAGTTATGCCCAATGAGAGCATATATTTTCTTTGATCAATCTGCCATCTTTTCAAGATTGATAGAGTCTTGTCATCTAAAGATACTGTAGCGTTGCTACCTGCTGTTTTTGGTTGAGAAATCGAGTAACCATTCTTTGTTTGGCTAAGCGTCTTACTGATCGTAACCTCTTTTTTGTCAAAGTCGATATCTTTCCAGTTCAGCGCTAAGGCTTCGCTAACACGGCATCCGCTAAAAAATAGGAAACGGAGCAGAACCTTGTTAAAGTCACTTGAATACGTATGAGGTTCAGTATCTAGATAATCGAACAAGATTTTGATCTGTTCTTTACTATAAACCTTTATTGCATCGCTTGTATGGTTCCCTCTGGTTCTTTTGGGCATCATCACATGCTCTAGTGGATTAAACTGGATAAGTCCGAGGTGGACAGCATAGGCAAATATCCGCTTAGCTGTAGAATGAAGAACCCTGTATTGATCTGTGTCCTTCGCCCATTGGTTAAGGATTTTTTGAGCGTTCTTGACTGTGACCTTATCAATAAAAAGGCTCCCGTAATGTGGAAGAATCCACTTTTTGAATTTTATTTCAGTTTTGATGAAAGTGACTTCTTTAACGGTGGTTCTGTAGGTTTCTAACCAAAGTGTATAAACATCTTGGAAAGTCTCCTTGTTTGTTTTCTTGACGAGACCATCCTTTTCAAAGTCCAATTTCAGTTTAGCGCAAGCGAGTTGAGCCTCTTTCTTTGTTTCAAAGCCTCTTCGAGTGGTTTCCTTATCTTTTCCGGTAGTTTCGTCTTTTCCGAGGTATAGTCGAAACATCCAAGCTTTTGTTCCGTCTTTTTTTGAGTATTGTCGATATGTTGCCATGATAAAATCTCCTTTTAGGAAGCCTCTAAGCCCGCTGAGAGCTAAAAAGCCTTTTATTATCAGCTTTTCGAATACATCGACATTCTTTATCTTGGTATCATAGCTGGCTGATTAAGACAACTATGAGTTAGAGCCTTCTTATTCTTTCTGCACATTTCCCCTTTCAATGTACGTGCTAATTTTTTAGGTATTCTTCAATCAATTCTAGTAGTCCACTGATTTCAGCATCCGTGAGCTTGATTTTCTTGATCTCTGATAGAGCTTTTTTTATAATAATTGGAAGCTTTTCGATGTACTCCCTTTTTTTCATTTCATTCTTCGTTATCATGGAAAAACTATCCAAAATATGTGGTGTATCCTGATAACTCCACTTATTCCTATGTACTTCTTTCATGACGACGGCTATTATTTCTTGTTTGGTTTTATCGGATGCACGTTCATAGAAGGCAAAACCCTCGTTGTGTCCTAAAGACTCATAGAATCTGCTAATGGACTTATATTGATCTGTACTGATAGTGAACAATGATCTTAGAAATTCGTCGAAGGCGCCATAGACAATAAAATCAATGCTTGTTTTCCCAAGAATAGCTATTAGCTCAAGACTCTCTCTGTTAGGAAGTCTTTTTCCATGCTCCCAGTTATAAACTGCTGATTTGGTTGTCCCGCCTATTAAGCGACCGAAATCCTCCATTGTGCAATTAAAACTCTTTCGAATTGATTGGATTCTTTGTCCTATAGAGTTTTGATCGATCAAAGAGGGTAGTTTTTTAGACATAATAACACTCCTTTACATTAACTTTATCAATATTCGTTTACTGAGTCAACAGATTATTTTGTTTTTCCCTTGACAAACAGTTATGGTTGTTATCTAATGTAATTGTAATGTTAGATTATTTTATGGGAGGGGCAATAAGAAAGTGAAGCTATTGACAAAAGTCTATAGCTTGTAATGAAAGGTTTTTAGAGAATGTTCTTTATAAATAAATAGGTTGCTTTCAGACGCTTTAGACGATACTATTTGTATTGGAAAAGCGTTTTTTTATTCTTAGGGAAGGATGTTTTATATGGATATTTTAGTAAACGTAGAGGGTGCGATAGACGAGTTGGAAGCGAGAGTTAAGAAAATAGTTGATTCAACAGCCAGCTCAGCAGTAACTTATGGTGACTACTTGACAACAGAACAGACACGAGACTACATAGGAGGAATATCAACCAATACTCTAAATAAAATGCGGAGGCGAGGATTGAAACGTATAAAGATTGATGGGTTATGTCTCTACAAGAAATCTGATATTTGTGAGTTTTTGGATGAAAACAGATACTGATTGATACACTAATATCTGCTGACTAAAAGTGGATTTTGAAAAGAAGTACTGTAGATATTTATTCAGATCAAGAAAGCTTATATAAGTTTTCTGACAGAATAATGATTATTTTTCTGACTAGAGCTTTTAGTAAAAAAGCAGACTATCCCCTCGGGCTCTGCCCAGACCCGTAAGCAATTTTACTTAACCAAACAACCTAACGTTGACGGAGGGGGCGAAGCCCCCGCTGTTATCATACCTTTTAAACTAAGAGGAGACAAAATTAATATAAGGATTCAAATGACGAGCGATAGCGAGTCATTAATCCAAAATAAAATACTTATAATATATAGCTTACAAGTTAATAAAGAGTTACTAGAGGACTCTTCATGAAGTGAGTGCGCACGACTGTTAATAAACGGACAAAAGAAGGAGAATAAAGATGAAAAAAATTGATGAAATTAACCCCTATACAGCAAAAAGAATTCTTAAAAAGATTGTAAACAAGAAACCCTATTCTGGATTATTCAAGAAGGCTGTAGAAAAAATTTGGAATTCATGCGTAGAGGGTAATGGCTGGTGGTCATACGGAGACTTAGATAACGAGCTATTAGTCAGTGTCTATTTCCAGTTATTATTGAGAAAAAAAACATTTCATACTAGATTAAATAAAGACTTTAGGTATTCATATGAAGCTTTCTTACTACGAGATTCTGTAGAATCGGATGAGGAATTAAGACAAATAATATCTAACGCCCGTTCTAGAACTCAGGAACGGTATTTAGCTGAAATCGGGAAAGAAAGAAAAGATGAGAATCAAATCAAGCGTGAGTTCAATGAGACATACGGGGGCAGATCAAAGCAAGAACAAAAAGCAATCAAGAAGGGTCGGCGTAGCGGGTTGAATAGGTATAGACCTAAAATTAATATTACGGTCGATTTCTATTCGTCTTCGATAAGTGACAATAGTTATAGTCGGTTTCAGGATTTGGAACTGGAAAGTGTTTTACGTGAGAGGTTAAGGGATGATGAAATTGCTCTTTTGAAGCAGTTTTGTTTGAAAAGCGATGAAGAGATTGCGCTGGAGCGAAAAATAAGTAAAGAGTCTGTTAAACGAAAAGAACGCCGATTGAAGGAAAAGATTAAGAAATTGAATCAGATATAGATGGGAAAGCTAGCACATACTATTTTATTTATGTTGTGCTAGCTTTCCTTATTTACAAGAGTTCAATTCATACAGTGAGCGGGAAGCCCTTTTTCGGGAACATTCTATTTATCCAACAAATCACGAAGCGTAGCATTAAATTCGTTTTCTTGCCGTCTTAAGAGCCTTAAAAAATCTAGAGCTTTTCTCTGGTTTTCCTCGTTAAGAGAGCGATAAATAGCTATATACTCCTGTTCGGCTTCCGATGCGTCCATATCTAAAAAGTAGTGTATAGGTACTCCGAATGCCTCTGAAATGTCTACTAAGACATCAAAAGTCGGTTCAGCTTTTTGACTCTCATAACGGGCTATTGCTTGCTGACTAACGTGCACCATTTTGGCAAGTTCTTTTTGAGTTAGCCCGTTTTCTTTTCTTAGCTGTTTTATCATGTTTCCTAAATGATCCATATTAGTTGACTCCCCTTTTAAGTAAGAATACTCGATTTCCAAGTAATTCAAAATACTTAAAAAGCTTGTACTCTATAAATGAGTTGAAATACTCTTTTTTAGTGTATATAATTTAATCAAACAAAGGAGGTTATCCCGATGAATGAGAAAGGACAGTTGGTGTATTACAGGAAAAAAGCTGGGTTAACTCAAATTCAGTTAGCAAAGCAAATAGGTGTATCTCAGCAGACGATGAGTTCATATGAGCGGGCGGTAACTACACCAAAACCGTATCAGATGCAAAAGCTTGAGGAAATCTTGGAAGTGAGCAAAGAGATATTATTTCATGATGAGTTCCATAAAAAGGGAGGTAAATAGTATGTACTGTAGCAAGTGCGGAAATGAAGTTAAGGAAGGTTCTAAGTTCTGCCCAGCATGTGGGATATCTTTAGAGGAAAAGAGTAGTAACAGTACCGAACTCATAAAGCAGGGGGCTGACGAAGCTCTGAGCGGGCTTAAAACGCGTGTTGATAATGGTAAGCAGTCAGGAAAACTATTTTTAATTGCTGGATGGGCTTCTATGGTAATTTCTCTACTTTTCATACCTGTTCTGTTTGGCGCTATTGCGGTAATTATGGGGTATCTATATAGAGACAAGGATGAAAAAATGGGGACTATTCTCATGATTGCAGGCGTGGCAGGTGGAATCTTGGATGTATTAATTGGGATGTCAACGGGTTATTAAAAGAGGAGTGAACTAGCATGAAAAATGGAAAATCAAACAATAAAATTTTAATAGTGGTGCTTGTTGCCGTAGTAGGTATCATCGCATTTGTAGTGTTTGGAAACGGATCACCGGATATAGAGAAAGCGGCAGAGCCTATAATAGACCAAATTTTACAGGAGCAATATGAGTTAGATCGTGAATGTGAAGATGTCATGATAACCAATGATAACGGCAATGATACTTACGAAGCAAAAGCGGAACTTGATAACGGGGCTGTTATCAATGTAAATATCGAGTACTATCCGAAAAAAGATAAAATATTCGTAGAGATACCGTATAGTGAGGTGCTATTATTAAATTAGTAAAGTTATATGGAGGAGCAAATGAATAAAGTTAAAGGGAGCCGTAGAGCCATCATCGCCACTTTGATTCTTCTATCATTAGTTGGTTGTACTTCGGAGGCTAAAAAGGCAGAGCAGTATGTACAGAACATGTTAGAGATAGTAGATGAGGTAGATTCTGAAATGAAAGAGCTATCAAAAACATCTATGTCAGCAGGGGAAATAAGTAGTTTTAACAAATCCCTTAAGCAGAAGCAAGATGAAGTAAAACAGGAAAAGGTACCTGATAGCTTGCCTAAAGCAGTAAAGGACTGTAAAGACAATCTGTATGATGGGATCGGTCAAATTAGAAAAGCGGCGTCAAATGATGATTCTGGATTGATAGAAACAGGTCAGTTTAATATTTCAATGGCTGAAATTATTTATAAGGGATTCTTAGATGGCAAGATAACAAAGAAAAGTGATGATGGGAAAACTGAAACTGAACGTTCTAAAGAATGGGAAGATGAGCTCGTTGATTCACGAAAGAAGACCATTAAAAAGAAAGATTACTATGGGGAATGGGAAACAGATGATGACTCCGATGTTTATATGAATTTGGACATTTCCGATGAGTATGTGGAAGATATTAGTACTGGAAACAGGGCTAATTATACTTTTAATAGGGTGCGCACGATTAACCTTAGTGTAAAACAGATCAGGAAATTATTTGGAGAAGAAAAGATTTCTGGTGGTTCAATGATGCTGATGTTGGGTGAGCAAGATAAAAGTGAGATGCAGTTAGCTGGTCATTATTTTAATGAGAATGGCAAGAAAATAATGCTCTTGTCTACCTTGACTAGAATTGAGCAAGTCACAACAGAATCTTCTGCAATTGAGGGTTCCAGTGGAGCTAGTGAAGAAGCTGAGACTTCTCAGAATGAATCTAATTCTATTCAAATGCCCCGTGACCCAGCAGAGCTTGCTGGTACAGGAACACCTAAGAGTTATGATGAGTTTAATGAGGAACAACAAAAAGCAATTGGAAAGGCGGTAGACGCTGTAACGAACAACATAGGTGTGGACAGAACAATTTACAATTATACTTATGAGCCAGATATATTGTCTGGAACGATATATGTAGGTCGCTTTAACGGCAATGAGTTAATGGACGTTATATCATTGGATGATAAGTTATTGGATTATAAAGGAATACTTGATGCGAGTGCGTTTGCACAATTGAAGAATCAGTCTATAGAACAATTTATTAGTGGATATAACTTAGCCTCTTCTACTTGCTCATTAGGGGAGAAAGACGGTAGAGTAGTAATCTATTTCACTTTGGAAGAAAAGAATCGCTCCAATGGTGATAAACAGAAAGTTCAGCAGTATATCGAGCTTACAAGAAGAGTCAGCAATGACGTGAAGAACAATGTAAAAGCTGGTGTCCCCGTTAGTTTACAGGAGCCGTTTGAAAGTGATTACTCAGTAACTTTTGTAGATGGAAAACCCACGTCCGCAAGTCCAGCCTATCAATTAGTCATTGATAAAATGCGTTTTTAAGCCTATTAGCTATGAGAGTACAGGTAGCTACAGAAATAGGATGAGCCCCACCCCGTGCATTTTTGACCGTATATGAAAGAATAGTCTATGTGTAGTATATGCTACTGCAGGCTTATTTTTTCTGCAAGGGGCAACCCGAAAAAATGAAAGTATCTGAAATGAAACTAAATAAGCGGGTGTAGATAATAAAGCTGATGGCATTTGTCTTTGTTTTACTAGTTTTGTATACTCAGATAGGAGAGCATATTTTTAGAAGAGGAGGTATTTAGCTTGGGTGACTACAATTTAAGTTACTATAATGAAGAAGAAAACAAGGTGACTTGTATAGAAGGGGTGTCCGTTGAACCGCCAAGAATTTGCCATCATTGTAAAAATACTGGTGAACAATTAGCTGTTGGAGGCGTGTTGCTAAATGGAGATGAAGATTTTTCTGACGGAATAATTTTTACAGCTTGCCAAAATTGTAGAAATACAAGTATGCATTATATAGAAGAAATTGCAGGCACTAATAGAGGATGGTACTATGAAGTGGTTGAGTCGTTCCCGAGGCTGAAAGAAGATATCAGTAATGTTCCTGAATATGTAGTAAAAAATTTTCCTGACTTCATGAAGATTTACGAGCAGGCTCAAGAAGCTGAGAAAAATGAGTTAGACCAACTTGCTGGAATGGGGTACAGAAAAGCAGTTGAGTTTCTAATCACTGATTATTTAATAAAACATCCTGTTGAGGGCGTAGAAAAAGAATGGTTAGAAAATCCAAAAACATCGTTAAGTTCAAAAATAAGTAAGCTAGAAAATGTAAGAATACAAAAATTAGCTAAGGCAATCAGTTATTTAGGAAATGATGAAACTCACTACACTAGAAGACACCCTGAGTATGGTGTTGATAAATTGAAGGCTTTTATTCGAGTTTTCCTTAGTGATCTAGAAAATGATTTAATCTATAAAGAAGTTGAGCAATTAATTGAAAAAGAATAAGAAGGTAATGTCATGAGTAGTTTGTATTTTTGACTGTAATCAAGAGAGAAGCCTATATGTAGTATTATGATACTGTAGGCTTATTTTTTGTGGGAATTTGAATCCGCCTAAATAAAAGGACATCTGAAACGATGGTGCGATCAGTCGAATAAGTAATTGCTACATCAGTCAGTAGAGCTTGTTTCAGATGTTAAAGGTGCAAAATACTTTTATTAGGTTTTGCTATAAAATATCAAACTAGCTAGTAAGAGAAAATATAAATGAAATGACCTACAAGCGTTTCAGATAGATATATTTTTAAAAGTAGCAAAAAGGAACCATAATAATGGCTCCGTTACAATAGTCTCAGCGGGCGTGTAGAAGACTTCTATTTTTAAATTTTTGGTGACCGTGATTTTGACCGTGTTCTGTATTTCCAAAATGAAATTATTTGATATTAAAAATTCTCCATACTATGAAAAAAAATTGATTTGATACAAAGCGTTATTGACTGAAAACTACTTCTCATTCATGACTGAAGAAGAATAGAGAAATAAGCGGAATCCAGTTAAAAAGGATTCCGCTTTTATAATACAGAATTTATTTATTTTGTACTATCTCCATCACAAAGATGAGGAGGCTGATAGTAAAAAATGTCAGTAGGATAAAGTGAATGAATGTGAATAAATTTAATTGCTCCCTAGCTAAATAAGCACAAAATGAAGCGATGAAATATAAAAACCCTAAAGTAACCGCACTCTTTAGAATGTTTTTCAGAGATTTCTTCATTCATCCCTCCTCTCTTTTAAAAGATTATAAACTTAGAACTTGAGTGTCAATTATATAATTGTTTATTCTTGCTTAAATGATAAATCAAAAGGCTCTGTCTGGTTGATTTATTTAGAAGATTTAGTTGGCAAAAAGATAGTTTTATACTCGGATTCTATTATTATTTTTATGGAATATAAGCAAAAAGACTATATAAGCTAATCATTTGTCACCCATCAAAGGAAAGCGTAACATTAATGTTGTAAACGTTATCACTTTGGAGGTAGGAAATCAGATGGAGAAAATTTATCAAGCCAGTACAGCAGAAGGTGCAATCGATTTTATAAATATGTTTGATTTAGAAGAAGCTGCAAAAGAAGTCATACCAAAAGGCGGATATGGTTATATAAGTAGCGGTGCCGGAGATATTTTTACGTATCAGGAAAATGAAAAGGCTTTTAATCATAAGCTGATAATCCCTCATGTATTAAGAGATGTTGAACTGCCGGATACAAGGACGAAGTTTGATGGCGAGGATTTAACAGCGCCTATTATTATGGCTCCAATCGCCGCACATGGATTGGCGAATGTGGCAGGCGAACGAGCTTCAGCCAAAGGTGTTGCCCGTTTTGGTACCATTTATACGGCTAGTTCCTATGCCTCTTGTACTTTGGAAGAAATCCGTGAAGCTGGCGGAGAAGATGCACCACAATGGTTCCAATTTTATATGAGTAAAGATAATGGAATCAATCAAGATATTTTATCTATGGCAAAGCGCAATGGAGCAAAAGCAATTGTGTTGACTGCCGATGCAACTGTTGGCGGCAATCGTGAAACGGATCGGCGCAATGGCTTCACTTTTCCTTTAGCAATGCCGATTGTCCAAGCGTACCAATCAGGAATTGGACAGACAATGGATGCAGTTTATGGCTCATCAAAACAAAAATTAAGCCCTCAAGATGTCGAATTTATTGCCAGCTATTCTGATCTTCCGGTCTATGTTAAAGGAGTTCAGTCTGAAGAAGATGTCGAAAGAGCACTTGGTTCGGGAGCTTCAGGAATTTGGGTCTCCAACCATGGTGGACGTCAATTAGACGGTGGGCCAGCATCTTTTGATTCATTACAATATGTTGCCGAAGCAGTGGCGGGAAGAGCACCAATCGTTTTTGATAGTGGTGTCCGCCGCGGTCAGCATGTCTTTAAGGCACTTGCCTCGGGCGCTGATTTAGTTGCAATTGGTCGACCTGTGATTTATGGGCTGGCGTTAGGCGGTTCTACTGGTGTACAGCAAGTCTTTGATTTCTTCAAAAAGGAATTGGAAATGGTGATGCAATTAGCCGGTACTCAAACAGTAGAGGATATTAAAAAAATTGTTTTAAGAGAGAATCGTTATTTATAGAAGAAGTCGTTTACATCTATAACTTGCGTTTTAGATGTAAAATTTTCTCTGTGACTAAATGATAAATAGCCAGTCGGAAGTTCAAACTCAGTGACTTCAATAAATTGCACAGACTTTTCCAAACAGTCGAAATAGGATAGTTTAGAAATCCTTTCGAAGAATACACAATAAAAGCATAATTGAATGTTCTTATTTCTATCAAACTTGGTAGAATAAGAACATTTTTTTATCGAAAGGGATACCATTATCCTATCTGTTTTTGAAAGATCAAGTTAATTTCAAATAGAATACATTCTAAAAATAATAAATAATTTCTGTTATTTAAAGTTTGTTCTATTACACGATATTGAGTAGCTTATTCTGTGTTAATAGCTGTTTTTCATAGGCGCTTTACTATATGTTTTGTTTTTTTGTATGTTATAAATGAGACATCGTTTAATTAACTTATTAAAAAAGAAGTGGAGATGACAACAGTGAGAAAATGGTTGATGGGATTAATGGTGATTACAACGGGATTCATTCTAACTGCATGTGGGAGCACACAATCAAGTGAGGATGATAGCTGGAAAAAAGTTAAGGATAAAAATGAACTGATAGTTGCTACGTCTGGGACACTTTTCCCGTCTTCTTATTATAATGACGAAAACGAGTTGAGCGGCTACGATGTAGATGTAGCAAAGGCTGTTGCAAAGAAATTGGATTTAAAGATCAAGTTTAAGGAATACAATGTTGACGGTCAGGTTACCGCTGTTAATCGCGGAGAAGCTGATTTTGCAGCGAATGATTTTGGTATGTCAAAGGATCGGGCTGAGAAATTTTCATTATCTTCTCCCATTAAATATTCCTTCGACGGTATGATAGTTCGAAAAAGCGATGATTCTGGAATTCATTCCTTAAAGGATTTAAAAGGTAAAAAAGCCGCTGGTGAACCCAATACGAGTTATATGAAAATTGCCGATAAATACGGGGCAAAAGCAGTGACCTACGATAACGCTACAAATGATCAATACTTGACTGACGTAGCTAATGGACGAACGGACGTAATTTTGAATGACTATTACTTGCAAAAGATGTCTCTGGCAGCTTTACCAGATATTCCAGTAAAAATTCTAGAAGATGTTTATTTTAATGCGAATTCTACTGGCTTCCTATTCGATAAGAAAAATCAGGCGTTAAAAACAAAAGTGAATACTGCACTTGAAGAGTTGAAGAAGGATGGAACGCTAAAGAAAATAGCTGAACAGTATTTCGGTACGGATGTTTCAACAAAACCTAAGCAAGAAGTAACTGAAAAGGTCTCGGCGGATTAATGTATATACCAACTATTGATTTAAGCCTAATGTTAGAATCGATTCCTTTTTTATTAAGTGGATTGGGCTATACTATTGGAATCAGTTTGGCGGCATTTTTCTTTGGTAATTTGTTAGGCATACTTATGACCATTTTAGGATTTGTTCCTTTTCGAATAGTAAAACTATTTGTTCGTTTCTATTTATCATTTTTAAGAGGGACGCCAGCATTGGTTTTACTGTTTTTACTTTATTTCGGACTTCCATATCAGCTGAATGCAGTAGTAGCGGCGATTATTTGTTTTAGTTTTACCAGCAGCGCTTTTATTGGTGAAATCTATCGCGGGTCGATTGCCGGAGTAAATGCTGGTCAATGGGATGCAGCTTATGCACTAGGAAATCGTTTCTTTCCCACGATGCGTTATATCATTTTGCCACAAGCCTTCCGGATTTCAATTCCAGCTTTGAGTAACGTAGCGATGGACTTGTTAAAAGGTACTTCATTAGCGGCAATGATTACAGTACCTGATATTTTTCAAAAGGCAAAAATCATTGGTGGACGTACTTTTGATTATTTGTCGATGTATCTTCTAGTAGCATTAATTTACTGGCTGCTTTGTATGGGGATCGGCCATATTCAGCATCAGCTAGAGAATTATTTTCAGCAAAAATATATTGTGTAATTACATCTTTAATCAAGCGGGGCCTTAAACGGCTCCGCTTTTTTATCGAGCTTTATAGATAATATTGATAAACAACTTAAGAAATTGGATAATAGAGGATGTAAATAAATGATGTGAAGAGGATCATAGGATGACAAAGAAAATTATTTTAATTGAAGATGATGAAAATCTCCGTCGAGGAATCTCCTTTTACCTAGAGCAAGAAGGATACGAAGTTATAGTAATTAATCGTGTTCAAGGTTCAATCGAAAAGATAAGAAAGAATTCACCAGACTTAATTATTTTAGATGTCACTTTACCTGACGGAAATGGCTTTGAACTATGTCAGGAAATTCGGAAATTTTCAGCTGTTCCAATTTTCTTTCTGACGGCACATGATTTAGAGTCGGATATTCTCACAGGACTCTCGATCGGCGGAGATGATTACCTAACGAAGCCATTTTCGTTAGCAATTTTAAAGGCGAAAGTTGCGTTGGTTTTTAAAAAGCAAGAGGATCAGTCAAGGAAGATTGAGTTACCGCCTTTTATGCTTAATTTGGATACTCATCGTTTGTTCAAAAATGGCCAAGAGATCCCCATGAGTTCAACAGAATTCCGACTGATTAATTATTTGATGAAAAATGCTGGGATTGTTTTAGAAAAAGAAGCGTTGTTAGAAACATTATGGGATAATCAAGGAAAATTTGTTGACGAGAATGCGCTATCGGTTAATATTCGTAGGATTCGAGTAAAGCTTGAAGAGGATCCCAAAAAACCAAAATATATTGAAACGGTTCGAGGGGTTGGATACCTCTGGAAACGAAGGGAGTGATTAAGAGTGCTCTATAGCATAACAGTTTTATTTTTTATATGCGTATTATTGATTTTTTTCTTCCAAATGCGAAAGCAGCATGAAAAGGAATTATCTACTATTGAAAAAGTTTTAGATAGTGTTATAAAGGGAGATTTTCCGAAAAATGCTGATTCTTACCAAGAAGGGCAAGAAAGCAAGTTGATTTTCAAAACATTACGAATCGCAGAAGCAAATCAACTTTATCAAGAGACAGCTGCACGCGAAAAGCAGCGTGTTCAAGAATTAATGGTTGATGCCGCTCATCAAATGCGGACGCCCATCACGAGCATGCTGATGTTCACAGAACTACTGCAAAATAAACAATTACCAGTAGGTGAGTCGCAAGAATTCTTAAGACGCTTGTCTTTTGACTCTCAACGTCTAAATTGGTTGGTAGAAGAATTTTTACACATGTCAAAATTCGAAACGGAATCGATGGAGTTAACAAAGGTGCGTCAAAAACTTAGTGAGACAATCCAACAAGCAATTCTTCAAAGCAGTGGAGCTGAGGATCAGCAGAAACGTTTTGTAGTAAAAGACGCAGATGTTGAAATTACTCATGATATAAAATGGACTCGTGAAGCAATTGGAAACGTGTTGGAAAATGCCTTAAAGTACGCCTATGAAGACTCACAAATAGAGATATCGGTCGATCGTCTAATTTCTTATACAAGAATTTCAATCAAAAATTGTGGAAAAACCATTTCTAAAGAGGAATTACCTCAACTTTTTGCAAAATACTATCGTGGGTCTCAGTATCGAAATACGATCGAAGGGTTTGGGATCGGTCTTTACTTAACAAAATTGATATGTGAGGCACAAGGAGGCTATGTTTTGGCGGATTCTCAAGAAGGACAGACGACGATTTCTCTATTCTTACAGAACTGACAGATTTGTTTGCAGCGACTGACATTTTACTGTAAGGGTCCCTTGCTATAGTTAAAGTATCAAGAAGGGAGGCTGTTGGTATGAACGTAGTTAAAACGAATCATCTAACAAAAACTTATGGTGAAGGGGAAAATCAGGTTCACGCAGTCGATAATGTAAATTTGACAATTGAAGACAATGAATTTGTAACGATTGTTGGGACTTCCGGATCTGGAAAAAGTACATTATTAAATCTTTTGGGAGGTTTAGATCGACCCACGTCTGGAGAAATTGAAATTTCTGGAAAGCAATTGGGGCATTTGAGTGAAGAGGAATTAACGATTTTTAGACGTAGAAATGTCGGCTTTGTTTTTCAACAATATAATTTAGTACCGATTCTAAGTGTTTATGAAAATATCGTACTGCCCATCCAATTAGATGGTAATACAGTAGATGAACCCTTTGTCGATGAGGTAATCAGAACATTAGGTTTAAAAGGCCGTGAGAGTCGCTTACCGTCGATGCTTTCAGGGGGACAGCAGCAGCGAGTTGCGATCGCTCGTGCATTGGCAGCCAAACCAGCAATTATTTTGGCAGATGAACCAACAGGGAATTTAGATAGCAAAAGTAGTCAAGATGTTCTTGGTTTATTGAAGCAGTCAGCAAAGAAATTCAATCAAACTGTTATTATGATCACTCATAATGATCAAATCGCTCAATTGGCAGATCGAGTAATCCGTATCGAGGATGGCAAACTTTTTGATGTGCAGATAACAGGCGGTGATTGGTCATGAAAGAACAGCGACAAGCAATTCATAACTTATGGCTAAATAGTTTCAAAAGCAATCGAAGACGGAATTTTTTTGTTGTATTAGCCCTAGCGCTGACAACGTTATTAATTTCATCAGTTATTGGTTTAGGGATGAGTTTCATTGAAGCGAGTAACAAACAAACGGTTCAACGAGTAGGAACGACAGCTGATGCAAATCTTAATGATTTAACGAAACAGCAAATTGATATTTTAAAAAAAGACGCATCAATTAAAACGGTTGGTACACAGCAAACAATTGGCGCTGTTGATAGTCAGCGATTAAAGAACACAAAGATACAAATGGCATTACATTGGTATGATAAATCGGAATGGAATGGGCTAAGAAAAGAAGCAATCAACGATTTCACTGGTAAATTTCCTGATAAAGAAAATGAAATTATGGCACCGCTAGCGGCGTTGAGGGAATTAGGAATTTCAAAACCAGAAGTAGGCCAGAAAATTTCATTACCGTGTTTGATTGATGGAAAAAACGTTCAGAAAGAATTTGTTTTATCAGGTTATTATAAAGAATACGTAATTGCTCGAGTCGTTGATTTTAGTTACGTGTTAGTATCTGATCAATTTGCAGAAAAATACGGCTCATCGACCAGCAGTAAAACGTATTCGATCAAGTATAAGGATAGCAATAACCTAGGACAGCAAAATAAGAAGCTTGCGAAAAAATTGAAGCTTAGTGAGACGCAAGAAATAAAGACGACACTGAAAGAGTCTAAACAAAGTGTAACTACATTGATTTTAGGAATAGGGATGTTTTTAGCAATCATTTTAATCTCGGGCGGCTTATTAATCTATAATGTTTTGTATATTTCAATTGCCAATGACATTCGTTTTTATGGATTATTAAAAGCATTGGGAACAACAAAAAGACAATTGCGAAAGATTATTTTTAATCAATCTATCCTCTTGTCAGTTATTGGTATACCGATTGGATTGATCAGTGGGTTCAGTATTTCTCATGTGCTGATTCCCTTTGTTATGAAGGCCACAAATTTTTCTGAAGCGGTAGTGGTATCGACCCAACCAATAATTTATTTTGGCGCAGGTTTGTTCGCTCTGATGATCATGCTGTTAAGTTCGATTAAACCAGCCAATTATGCTGCTAAGGTTTCACCTGTCTTAGCAATCAATTTTACGGAGTCCAAGGTTAAAAAAGGGGATGTTCGTTCAAAAAATGGCGGAAAGCTTTATCTAATGGCTTGGAGAAATATTTTTCGGGATAAAAAACGGGCTCTGATTGTTATTATCTCTATGACTTTGGGAATCACCTCTTTTGTGGCGGTTAATACCATCGTCAAAAGTATGGATTTTGAAAAGTTTGTTTTGAGTGAGATGAACTATGACATTATGATTAGTCCAAGCCCTACGAATACCGATAACAAAGAATCTGATTCAAAAAGAACAGAGAAGGAACAGGTGAGTCAGCAATTAGTTCAATTAATAAACAAAAATGAAGATGTAACTTCAGCAGATATTTATTATTCAGAACCGGTTTTAGTGAATTATGACGAACAAAAATTTGCTCCATATATTCGTTCTTATAATAGCTATTTTAAGTATGCAAAAATCGAACAAAAAAAGATTCAGTCAGATGGTTTTAGCGGAAATTTAATCAGCATTGATACCGATGAGTTGGCTAAACTATTGGTGAAAAACAAAGATAAATCATTTGATCAAACGGCTTTTGAAAATGGAGACATTGCTTACATTCAATCCGATCATCCAGCAGATTTTTCACATATTCCAGAAATACAATTTTCTACAAGTGATAAACAAACACATCAGGTTAAAATTGCTGGTTTTGTACCTAACAATTATTTGGAGTTTCAGACTGGCGGTGCTCCAGCAATGTTTGTCTCAAAACAATACTTGGATAAAATTGCTCCTCATGCTAGTTTATGGAGTGCTAACATTAATATAAATAAAAAAACAGCTGATTTGACTTCTGATCAATTTCAACGTTTTATTGATGAACAATCCGTTTATAGAATAATGACAAAAACAGAAATGAGAAATCGAGCAGTTGAGGAAATTAGCACAATGAGGATGATGGGCAATACGTTGGCTATAGTTTTGGCCTTGATTGGTTTGTTGAATTTCGTCAATATTATTACTACTAGTATTTTGGCAAGAAAACAAGAACTTGCAACTTTAGAAAGTATCGGTATGACTCGTAAGCAAACGAATAAGGTTTTAATGTTTGAAGGGAGTTATTATGCCTTGATTGTTGGAGGTCTCGTGCTGACTTTCGGCCTAGGCATTACCTATGCTTTGTATTCGATTGTTAAACGAACAGCTACATACGCTAGCTTTGATTTGCCAATAGTAGAAATCAGTGTCTCGTTATTACTAATGCTCATCATTTGTTTACTGACACCATACTTAGTGATGAGGTCTTCGGGCAAGCGAAGTTTGGCCGAAAGAATCAAAGAATAATTCTAAAAACTCAAGTATATGAAACATCTTGAGTCTTCAAAAGCGTACTATTTTGTAAGTGTTCTATCTGAATATCCGATCAAAAGATGTGCACATATTAAAAAATAATAACTTAAAAACGAGATGAAGAAAGGAGCTGTGACAAAAGACTTGTCATAGCTTCTTTTTCCGAATAAACGGTGTTCCAGAAGTAGCTTCTTCGGAAATAAGCCGAAATTTCACAAAAATTTGAGAAACAATTTTCGGAAATTCCTTCTTATTTCTTGAAGCTGACCACTTCTGTCACAACCTCTTATTTGTGAAGGATAATCGTCTGTGGCTGGTCTTCTAGAAGAAAATTTGTGATAATAAAATAAAAAAAGAAGAGGTGTTTGCGGTGAAAGATGGATTATACTGGGCAGAAAAATTACGCAAGAAAGAAGTCAGCTTTCAGGAGCTATTAACGAATTTTGAGGAGAAAGCACGTAAACAAAATTCGATGCTTAATGCTTTTGTTACTATGATGGGCAATGAAGCGCGAGAAGAGCATCAAAAAGATACTGACTTGTTAAAACGTCCATTCGCCGGTTTGCCAATCCCGCTGAAAATGTTAGGTCAAGAGAAAAAAGGTTGGTTGAGTACATCGGGATCTAAGCTACTGAGAGACCATCGTTCAAGTCGCAACAGTCATTTCACCAATAAACTAATAGAAAATGGATTGGTGCCATTTGCTCAGACTAATACGCCAGAGTTTGGCTTTAAAAACATCACCGACGCCGAGCTTTATGGTCCGGCTAGGAATCCATGGAATCTTGATTATTACTCTGGTGGATCAAGTGGTGGAGCTGCCAGTGCTGTTGCTTCCGGTATTGTTCCAATAGCAGGAGCTAGTGATGGAGGCGGCTCAATTCGTATTCCCGCTTCTTTTTGCGGTCTGATTGGCTTGAAACCGACTCGCGGAACGATGCCTGTAGGGCCAAGCGGTTGGCGCGGTTGGCAAGGAGCAGCGATTGATTTCGCATTAACAGTTTCGATGCGGGACACGGAAAAACTTTTTTATGGAATGCGTGGAATTGATAGTGCAGCACCGTATCAAGCTCCTGATAAAGCATGGAGACATGAACAGGCTTCCCAAAAAAAGAAACTAAAAATTGCGGTGATTATTGATTCTCCAATTCATTCAAATGTATCTCCTGAGGCCGTCAGCGCAGTTGAAAAAGCACATGATTTTTTATTAAAACAAGGTCATCAGGTCGAGATGATTTCTTATCCTGTAGACGGAAAAGAACTAATAGCGAGTTATTATATAATGAACGGTGCCGAAACAGCCGCCATGTTTACTGGAATCGAGCAAGGGTTAAGACGTCCGGTTGAAAGAACTGACATGGAGCTGATGACATGGGGAATTTACCAGTATGGTAAAAAAATTTCTGCTAGTCACTTTATTCATGCTCTGAACGTGTGGGATCGAGCAGCTTTTATAATGGAGCAATTATTTACTGAATATGATTTGTTATTAACTCCTACAGTAGCAACGACAGCTCCGAAAATAAATGATGATTTACAAAGTCCTGAGATCCGGGATGCTTTGGAAACATCAGCAAATTTAACCGAAAATGAGCTCCATCATTTGATTAATCAAATGTTTGAGAAAAGCCTTGAGATCACACCCTATACCCAATTAGCAAATCTGACAGGACAACCCGCGATCAGTCTTCCGACTTATTTAACTGAAAAGAATTTGCCTTTAGGAATTCAATTTATAGCAGCACGAGGCCGCGAAGACTTGTTGTTACAAATCGGAAAATTGTTCGAAACAGAATATGGCTTCTGTTTACCAGAGTATTATTTAGAAAAATAAATAGAACTATTTGTTCAGACCGACAAAATTAGCTATCAATTTTGTCGGTTCTTTTGTTACACTAATAGAGTGAAAACGTTTCATAATCGGAGGGGATACTAGAATGATTTTGTTAAAGGCTCAGAAAGTAATTACTGGTGATGGAAAGACCATTATTGAAGATGGCGGTATCGTTTATGCTGCGGACAAAATTTTAGCCGTCGGAAAAGCAGAGGCGTTATCGGCGGATTTTCCGCAAGCAGAGGTTCGTGATTATGGCAGTGGTACGATTCTCCCTGGATTGATGGATGCTCATATCCACCTTGGCTATTATTGGACGCAACCTGATCTGCATCGGTACAATGATTTTATGATCGCTTACTATGCGCAAAAACAAGCCGAGACTTGTCTAGCCAAAGGTGTAACGACGATCCGTGATTGTTGTGGACCACAATTTCTGTTAGAAACATTACGACTAGCAGCTGAAAAAGGATTTGTGAAAGCACCGCGCATCCTACACACAGATCGAGGAATTTGTATCACCGGTGGACACGGACATGAGGATGGTATTGAAGAGGTTGATGGTGCAGAAAATATTCGCCACACAATTCGTCGTCAAAAGAAAGATGGAGCAGATTGGATTAAGCTATTGACAACAAATCGCGATGATATTTGCGAGTTTACTCAAGAAGAATTGAATGCAGGTGTCGAGGAAACACATCGACTTGGAATGAAATGTGTGGTTCATTCAGGGACACAGCCAGGGATTCAAATGTGTATTGATGCTGGATTCGATACCATTGAGCACGGAAACTTTTTAACTGTTGAACAGGCTAAACAAATGGTGAAAAATCGACAATCCTGGACACCTACGATGTATGCCTATCATTTTTTGGCAGAATATAACCAAAAGGTTCAAGAAGTCGGGATCGATCATTCGAACCAGTCAACTGAAACCTATTCACATCACTTAGATTTCTTTGAAAGCTCGGTTCAAGCGTATTCGGAAAACTTCAAAGCAATTTATGATGAAGGAGTAACGATTCTTGCCGGAACCGATATGGTGATGTTAGAAGCGCCAAGTGTTCCAATCGTGGAAGAGTTGGAATTAATGGTAAGATATGGATTAACACCAATCGAAGCAATTCAAACAGCTACACAAAATCCTGCGCGGGTATTTGATTTATCCGAAGTTACAGGTGAATTGAAAACAGGGTTACAGGCAGATATACTTGTTGTAGATGGAGATGCAACTACAGATATTGAGGCATTACGAAATGTTCGACAGGTATTTTTAGCTGGAGCAGAAGTTTAAGAAAAAGTAATCGCCTCGTCAAATTAAATGGAAATTTTGGCGAGGCAATTCTTTACATCATTTTTTTTGCTTTTTCTGTATTGGCGAAGTGGAGCTTTGCAAACTTGCTTAATAAATCTATTCCACCCTGTCGCAATAGTTTAGCAGCAAGTTCGTCAGAAGGTTTGCCTGCTCCAGAAGGAACTTTTGTCCCTAATTCTAATGAAGCTTTGTCCAGTTCATCAAGAAAGCTTGCACGACTAATAATAGAAGCTGCTGCAACAGAAAGGTGATATTGTTCTCCTTTAGTAACAAAATAGATTTTTTGCTCAACGCGTTGAGGCTCCTGTTTAACGTATTTCATGTAATTAGCTTCGGAAGTGAATTGATCAATAAGGATTGCTTCAGGTTTTGTTGGTGCAATCTGATCTAACAAGAGACGGATTGCTTGATTATGCAATGCGACCTTCATTCGAACGGCATTATATTTCGGTTGAATCTCATTATATTTTTCTGGACTCACGACTAATAAACGATAAGGAATCAGTTCTTTGATCGCTGTTGCCATTTTTCGGATTTGATCGTCAGTAAGCATTTTTGAGTCTTTTACTCCTAAGCGTTTTAAAGCATCAAGATGTTCTTTATCAGCATAGGCGGCACAAACACACAATGGACCGAAGTAGCTGCCATTTCCAACTTCATCACTGCCAAGCACAGCTAATGAGGCGAAATTTTTAGGTAGGCTACTGCTTGTTTTTGCTGCTGAAGGATCTGAGCTTCCCCAACGTGCGGCTTCTTGTTCAGCATTTTTTCCTTGAAACAGGACTTTTCCCGATGTGTAGGCGGTAATACTGGTGCCATTTTTTTTAGCAGAAAATTCACTGTAAGGAACTTTCTTATTTAGAAGATAGTCAGCATAGTAGTTTTTCAGTTTTTTGATTTCAGTTTTTGATAATTTAAGTACAGCAGAACTCATATTTTTTCTCTTTTCTTTAAGTTAATTGGCTTTCAATTGATGAAAGTTGTACATACGAAAGATTTTAGCATATAATATATTAGTGTTTTTGTTATCAGAATATTTTTTATAAAAATTGTTTGAGGAAGGTTGATCGATATGGCGCAAAATCGCTATAAGGCAATCGTTGCCGGTCAGACTTATACTATCATTGGACAAGAATCCAAGCAACATATGGATATGGTTACCGCGTTGGTCAATGAACAGTTAAATGAGATCATGTCGTTATCACCTGGGATTACGCAAGAAAAAGCCACGATGTTATTGGCGATCAATGCGGTCTCAGATCAATTGAAAAAGCAAGAAGCGTTGATGAAGTTGGAAAAACAACAAAATACGCTTGAAGGGCAAGCAGCCCATAATCTAGAGTTAGAAAATCGTATCAAGAAAATCGAAGCAATTGAAGCCGAAGCCAAAGAAATCATGCGGAAAAATGGGAAAGAAAATGTTCCAATCCGAAATCACGTAGAAGCGCAGCAAATCGTTAACGAAAACCGAAAACGTGAGATTCAAAAAAGAGCGGCAAATAAATAAGTGAGGGATACTATGTTAACATTGGTAATTTTATTTGCATTATTACTATCTTTTTACGTGGGTTATCGTCGCGGTACAGCCTACCAGATAGTATTTTCGATTGGATATTTGATATCCTTCGTAGTTGCTCGGATGTTTTATCAGCAATTAGGATCTCACTTGGATTTATTTGTACCTTATCCATCCGTAACAAATGAATCAAAAATGGTCTATTACTCTGTCGAACAAGCTTTTAATTTAGATAAAGCTTTTTATGCTGGAGTGGCGTTTGTCATGATTTTAGTCATCGGTTGGTTGGTGACGCATCTGTTCGCAATCTTTTTTAAAGATTTACTATTCAAAGTGCTTATTCCTCAATATGATGGTATTGTAGCAGGTGTCTTACAATTAATTGTTTGCTATGTTAGTATTTTTCTGATTTTGAAGTTAGCAAGTTTCGTACCGATGGCCTTAATTCAAAATCACATCGAAGGGAGTTGGTATGCTCGGTTTATGATCGAACATTCGCTGTTCTTAAGTTCTTATTTTAATAATTTATGGGTTACAAATATTATTGGATAAATGAAAAACCGGGACGCTGTTTGACAGGTTTCGGTTTATTTATGTATAGAAGGTGAAAAAATGAATGAACGTATTCTAAAAACGTTAGAGTTCGAACAAGTAAAAAAAATGATTCAACAGTATTTAACAACTGAACAAGGGGAAGAAGAAATCCGTCAATTAACACCTTCTAATGATGAGGATACTATCCAGGCATGGCTGGATGAAACGGAAGACGGAATGAAGGTTCAACGCCTACGCGGAGGATTACCAATTCCTAAATTAAACAATATCAAGCCACATATGAAGCGAATTGAAATCGGAGCTAATCTAAATGGATTAGAACTGGCTGAAGTCTCGCGCGTACTTTCTACTACAAGTGAATTGGTGCGTTTTATTGAAGATTTGAAAGATAGTGAATTAGAATTTTTGCGTTTATATTTCTGGGAAGACCAATTAACCACCTTACCTGAATTGAGTGGAAAACTCCGTCGTTCGGTGGAAGAAGATGGACGTGTACGAGATGAGGCTTCACCCGAATTACGTACAATCCGCAGTCAAATAAGGCGTAGCGAACAAACAATTCGTGAACAATTAGATGGATTAATTCGTGGGAAAAACGCAAAGTATTTGAGCGATAGCTTGATCACAATGCGAAATGATCGATATGTGATTCCTGTGAAGCAAGAATACCGTGGTGTTTTTGGTGGAGTAGTTCACGATCAGAGCGCTTCTGGTCAAACCTTATTCATGGAGCCAAAACAAGTTGTTGAGTTAAACAATCGGTTACGACAGCAGCAAATTGCAGAACGGACTGAGATCGAGCGTATTTTAGCTGAGTTATCTGCAGAATTGGTGGCCCCTCGTAAAGACATTTTACACAACGCCTATGTATTAGGACGTTTTGACTTGATGAACGCTAAAGCACGCTTTGCCAAAGCTCTAAAAGCAGTCGTACCAATGATTAATCAAGAAAATCATGTGTTTTTCAAACAAGCACGTCATCCATTATTAGATCAAGAAAAAGCGGTAGCTAATGATCTTATGATTGGAGAAGATTTTCAGGCTGTCGTTGTTACGGGTCCGAATACTGGTGGGAAGACCATTTCTCTTAAAACCCTAGGCCTTTTGCAGCTGATGGGACAAGCGGGTCTGCCGCTGCCTGTTGGTGAGGAAAGCGAGATGGGAATCTTCGATGAAGTTTTTGCGGATATTGGTGATGAACAATCAATTGAACAAAGCTTATCGACTTTCTCTTCTCATATGATGAATATTGTTTCAATTTTAGATAAAATTGATGAGCATAGTTTAGTGTTGTTTGACGAACTAGGTGCAGGAACAGATCCACAAGAAGGAGCGGCATTAGCAATCGCAATTTTGGATGCAGTTGGGGCAAAGTCTTCCTATGTAATGGCAACCACTCACTATCCAGAACTAAAGATCTATGGTTATAATCGATCAAATACGATCAATGCAAGTATGGAGTTTGATGTTGATACATTAAGTCCAACGTACCGACTATTGATTGGTGTACCTGGACGTAGTAATGCTTTTGAAATTTCTCGTCGACTTGGATTAGATCCATTAGTGATCGAAAATGCTAAACAAATCATTGATGAAGAAAGTCAAGACCTGAACGAAATGATTTCTGATTTGGAGAATCAACGAAAGGCGACGGAAACAGAATATTTGGAGATTCGTCATTATGTAGATGAATCTGAGAAATTATATAGAGATTTGAAAAATGCCTATTCCTATTTCTTCGATGAACGAGAAAAAGAAATGGAGAAAGCTCGTAAGAAAGCTAATAAGATTGTTAGTGAAGCTGAAGAAAATGCAGAAAAAATCATTAAGGATATCCGTCAGATGCAACTGGACGGCCAGGGAAATGTAAAAGAACATCAATTGATTGACGCAAAGACCCAATTGGCTGATCTTAAACAAGATGAAAATCTTAAGAAAAATAAAGTATTGCAAAAAGCTAAAGCAAAGAAACAATTTAAACCCAACGATGAAGTGATCGTTGAAACATATGGACAACGTGGAACACTGATTAAAAAAGTCAGCGATAATGAATGGCAAGTCCAACTAGGGATTTTAAAGATGACTGTCTCTGAAGATGATATGACTTTGACTACCCCGATTGAAGAACCAAAGCAGCGTGTAATCACTGGTATTCAACGAGGCGCTAGTTCCAAAGTAAAACCAGAGCTGGATTTACGTGGAAAACGCTATGAGGAAGCCTTAGCAGAAGTGGATCAATACATTGATGCAGCCCTTTTAGCAAACTTTGCTCAAGTTCGAATTATTCATGGTAAGGGAACAGGGGCACTACGTAAGGGAATTACTGACTATTTAAAAAATAATCGGAATGTTCAGAGCTTTGAGTTTGCCCCTGCAAACCAAGGTGGAAGCGGTGCGACGGTGGTAACCTTTAAATAGTTTACAAGTGTAAGCAGAACAGTAGCGAAGAAAATGGGACCGTGCTATACTACTTTTAGTAAGAAAAACAGATGCTAATTTTTAACGCATCTAAGTTATAATAGGAGGAATTCAAATGTCACAAGTAGTTACTGATAAAACTTTTAACGAAGAAACAGATAACGGTCTTGTTTTGATCGACTTTTGGGCAACCTGGTGTGGGCCTTGTCGTATGCAAGCACCGATCTTAGAACAATTATCCGAAGAATACGATGAAGATGAGTTCAGAGTTGTAAAGATGGATGTGGATGAAAATCCAGAAACACCAGCATCCTTCGGCATTATGAGCATCCCAACACTGGTTTTGAAAAAGGATGGACAAGTTGTTGATAAAGTAATCGGTGTTCATACGAAAGATCAATTAAAAGAGCTTATCCAAGCTCACATGTAGGAAATTGAGCTGGGCATTTTGTCCAGCTTTTTTGTCAGTTTAGTTTTAATCTAATGATGTAGCTCGGAAGGGAAGCAACTTATGAACGAACGAATCAAAAATAAATTAGCACTTTTACCAGATCAACCGGGCTGTTATCTGATGAAAGACAAAAACGGTACGATTATTTATGTCGGAAAAGCTAAAATCCTAAAAAATAGGGTACGCTCTTATTTTACTGGCAGTCACAATACTAAGACAGAGCGGTTAGTCAGTGAAATCGTGGATTTTGAGTATATCGTAACAGAATCCAATATCGAGGCATTACTACTCGAGATTAACTTAATCAAGAAAAATGATCCCAAATACAATATCATGTTGAAGGACGATAAGACCTATCCTTTTCTAAAAATTACCAACGAAAAATATCCTCGTTTGATGATTACTCGAAAAGTCTTGAAGGATAAGGCTCATTATTTTGGCCCCTATCCCGATGTGAATGCAGCTAATGAAACAAAGAAATTATTGGATCGATTGTTTCCACTAAGGAAGTGTAAGCCATCACAAAAAACGCCTTGTCTTTATTATCATTTAGGACAATGTTTATGTCCTTATGCTTTTCACGTTGATCCTCGAGTTTATAAGGACATGGTAGAAGAAATCAAACGCTTTTTAAATGGTGGTCACACAGAGATTCAGAAGCAATTAGAAGAAAAAATGAAACTGGCAGCTGCAGATATGGAGTTTGAAAAGGCAGCGGAATACCGTGATCAGATCAGAGCAATTGAAACAGTCATGACAAAACAGAAAATGACGAATACTGACTTGGTGGATCGTGACATTTTTGGTTATGCGACAGACAAAGGCTGGATGTGTGTACAGGTATTCTTTGTCCGTCAAGGGAAATTAATTGAACGAGATGTTTCGATGTTTCCATTTTATAATGATGCAGAAGAGGATTTTTTAACCTACATTGGACAGTTTTATCAAGAGAATGAACACTTTATTCCTAAAGAGGTTTTGATTCCTGATAATATTGACAAGCCTAGTGTTGAAGCGATGCTGGCAACAAAAATTTTACAACCACAACGTGGAGAAAAGAAAAAGCTAGTAAAATTGGCAGGGAAAAATGCTCAGGTCGCTTTGAATGAAAAATTCGATCTAATTGGTCGAAGTGAAGCGCGAACGATTGGTGCGGTTGAAAAATTAGGCGATGCTATGAATATTCCCGCACCGATTCGAATTGAAGCTTTTGATAACTCTAATATCATGGGAACAGATCCAGTATCTGCCATGGTAGTTTTTATTGATGGGAAACCTGCTAAGAAAGAGTATCGCAAGTATAAAATCAAAACGGTCAAGGGACCAGATGACTATGCGTCCATGCGTGAGGTCATTTATCGTCGTTACTCTCGGGTATTAAAAGAAGGATTACCATTCCCAGATTTAATTGTGATTGACGGAGGGAAAGGCCAAGTTGATGTCGCGAAAGATGTATTAGCTAACCAATTAGGGATTGATATCCCAATCGCGGGTCTAGCAAAAGATGATAAACACAAGACGAGTGAGTTGCTATTTGGACCAGAGTTGAACGTAGTGCCTTTGGAACGCAATTCACAAGAATTTTTCCTGCTGCAACGTATTCAAGATGAAGTCCATCGCTTTGCGATTACTTTTCATCGCCAGCTGCGCAGTAAAAATAGTTTTGCCTCAAAACTGGATAATATTGATGGATTAGGTCCAAAACGTAAAAAAATGTTGTTGAAGGAATTTAAGTCACTAAAGAATATCCAAGCAGCAACCGTAGAAGAGTTACAAGAAGTAGGTTTGCCAAAACAGGTAGCTGAAAATACATTTAATCAATTGCAAGAAAAATAATGTATAGCACCCTTTACACAAAATGTAAAGGGTGCTATACTTTTGTTATGAAATGTAAAGGGACCTATACATTTGAGGAGTGGTCGTTTGAAAAATCGAATCCAAGAATTACGCAAAGAACGCAAAATGACTCAAAGTGAATTGGCTGATCATTTAGAAGTGACCCGCCAAACGATTATATCTTTAGAGAATGGACGGTACAACGCCTCATTGATCCTAGCCTATAAAATTTCGCGATTTTTTGATTTAATGATAGAAGAAGTTTTCATTTTTGATGAGGAGGATGAATAATGAAGGAGTTATCAAAACTAGATCGCGAGTATCGAGAGAAATTACGCAAGAAGAATATAGGATATTTGGCTGCAATTATCTTTATGTTAATCTGTTCTGCAATCTTATTTATTGGTACAAAGTGGTATGAGTTGAAAATAAATGATCATGCAGTAGGATTTTTGTCAGGATTCTTTTTTTCGCTCTGTTCAGTATTTGTGATCTTTCTCTTTAAAAATCGCCAAACGATGAAGAACCCTGAAAAGCTAAGACAGGAACGTATCGTTAAGACCGATGAGCGAAATATTGAGATTTCTGCGAAGTCACTACAAATAACGACCTTTGTGATGGTTATTAGCTTAGCTATTTTGAGCATAGTTGGCAGTTTCGTTTCAAGAACATTAATGACGACAGCTAGCGGATTGCTAAATTTATTTCTAATCAGCTATATAATTAGCTATTTTTTCTACAAAAAGAAACTATAAGCATTCAGTGATATATCCATTTTTTAAGGAAAGTGGATTTAATAATAAAAAGGAGTGAGAAAATGTTAGAGGTTAAGAATTTGAGTAAAAGTTTTGGATCGTATAAGGCCTTAGACAATATGAGCTTTACGATTGAAGACGGGAAGATTTTGGGGTTGATCGGACAAAATGGTGCGGGAAAAACGACAACATTTCGTTTGATCTTGGACTTCTTAACAAAAGATTCTGGCAGTGTTTTATGGAATGGGCACACATTGTCGGGAAAAGACTATAATACAATTGGTTATTTACCAGAGGAACGAGGGTTATATCCTAAAGTAACGATTGAGAATCAATTACTTTTCTTTGCTTCATTGAGAGGAAAGAGTAAACAAGAGATTGCACCAAAAATTGATGAATGGATGGAGAAATTTCAAGTCAAAGGTAAGAAGACCGATAAAGTAAAATCGCTTTCTAAGGGAAATCAGCAAAAAGTGCAATTGATTTCAACGTTGATTCACGAACCAAAGTTAGTGATTTTAGATGAACCATTCAGCGGATTAGATCCGGTCAATGCGGAATTATTGAAAAATGGCATTATTGAATTAAAGGAAAAGGGCTCGTGTGTCATTTTCTCAAGTCATAATATGGATAATGTTGAAAAAATCTGTGATCACCTGATCATGCTGCGAAATGGTGAAACAGTCTTAAATGGGAAGGTACATGAGATTCGCGAATCATTTGGACGAAGTAAATTGTATCTAGAATCTCATTTGACCAAAGAAGAATTAGAAGCCTTTTCGGGAGTTCATACAGTGATTCAGAAAGAAGACGGTAGTTTTGATATAACGTTGGAAGATCCAGCGGCTGGTCAAGAAATTTTTGTTAAAGCGACAAAGGACGGCTATATTCCTATGTTTAATCAACAACCACCAACACTAGAAGAAATTTTCAAATGGAAAGCAGGTGCTGTAAATGAGTAAAATGGGTATTATTATCAAAGATGTATATAAAAAGAACGTAAAATCGACAGCCTTTCTCATTATGATTCTAGCACCATTTTTACTTATGGGGATTTTCTATTTGTCACAATATTTCTTCGGTGATGCAAATGACATCAATAAAATCGGAATCGTAAGTGATCAACCTGCGATAGCAGAGCAGTTGGCTGAAACTAAAAATGATGATTACAAATTCAAAGTAATTACCAGCGACAAAAAAGCACAAGCACAGTTAGAGGATAAAAAAATCGATGCCTATCTTGATTTGAAAATGGGCAGCGATCAAGTTTCTGGAAAACTTTACAGCAAAACATCTTTGGGGACCTCAACTGAAATGCAGTTACAACAAATTTTAAGCTCGATGCAGGCGAATATTCGTGCTAGTCAATTGAATCTGACTACAGCACAGGTTCAAAAAGTGATGGAGCCAGCAAAATTTGAATCGACAAAAGTTATTTTTGAGAGCGGAAAAATGAAAAATGACGGTGGGGACTCGGGAACACAGTTTATCTTGAGCTTCTTGACGACGATCATTATGTTTGTGTTTATTGTCAGCTATTCATCCATCATCGCTCAAGAAATTGCTTCTGAAAAGGGCACGCGAATTATGGAAGTCTTACTTTCTAGCATGAAGGCTAAAACGCACTATTATGGGAAACTATTGGGCGTATTATTAGTGGCCTTAACTCAATTATTGATCTACGGTGTTGCTATTGTACTGGGATATAGACAGTTCAAAGATATGGACATGGTAAAGGATCTGCTTAGTAATGTATCAATTAAGGCTTTATTAGGCAGCGGAGCTTTTGTCATTATAACCTTCATGCTGGTAGGGCTATTCTTGTATGCGGTATTATCAGCGCTATGTGGTTCGCTGGTAAGCAAGCCGGAAGATACGGCGAAAGCAATCCAGCCTGTAACCTACTTATCGATGATTGGCTATATGTTGAGCTTGATTTTAGGAACCTCTGATCCAACTAATGTAATAATCAAAGTTACTTCCTATATTCCTTTCTTATCGTCTTACAGTATGCCTTTACGACTTGCCTCTGGAACTGTAGCGCTTTCTAGTGCTTTTGTATCCTTAGCAATCTTAGTTTTATTCACGATTTTCTTAACACTTTTCTCAGCTCAGTTGTACAAATCAAATGTATTAGTGTACAGCGAAGGTGGAACGTGGAGTGCTTTGAAACAATCAATTTCTATCATGCAAAATGATCGGAAAAAGAAATAATCAATTCAGTTGACCGTTGAAACAAAATCTCCGACAATAGAGTTGTACTAAAAACAGTAAGGCTCATATTAAAGACGAACATGGAGGAAGTTTGATGGACAAAACGAAACAGTTGGCAAATGGGATTGAGATGCCAAGACTTGGTCTAGGTGTATGGCGCGTGGAAGACAATGACGCAACGAATTCTGTAAAGTGGGCAATCGAAAACGGCTATCAATTGATTGATACGGCAGCGGTATATAAAAATGAGCAAGGCGTTGGTGAAGGAATTCGACAATCAAACACTAAACGAGAAGATTTGTTTATTACCACAAAACTTTGGAATGCTGACCAAGGTTATGATTCTGCCCATCAGGCTTTTAATGATAGTTTAGAACGTTTAGGTTTAGACTATGTTGATCTTTATTTGATCCACTGGCCTGTTGAAGGCAAGTTTAATGACTCCTGGAAAGCGATGGAGGAGATTTATGAAAGTGGAAGAGCAAAAGCAATTGGTTTGTCAAACTTTCATCAGCATCACATTGAAGAACTTATGAAAACAGCGAAGATCAAACCCATGGTCGATCAAATCGAACTGCATCCGACTTTAACGCAAGTGGAATTACGTGATTTTTTAGCGAAAGAAGGTATCGCTGTTGAAGCATGGTCGCCTCTTGGTCAAGGGAAGATTTTGCAAAATCCAACGCTTGTTGAAATTGCGGAGAAGCACGATAAATCTGCTGCCCAAGTGATTATTCGCTGGCATTTACAAAGTGATAGTATTGTGATTCCAAAATCTGTCCATGAAGAGCGTATTAAAGAGAACTTCGATGTATTTAACTTTGAATTAAATGATGATGAAATGAAACGGATTGATGCTCTGAATATTAATGAGCGGTTAGGAGCAGACCCAGATAATTTTGATTTTTAAATTTAATAACGGTATTTACCTGTTATACAAAAAACATGAACAGACATCTCCATGTCCGTTCATGTTTTTTTATTAGATTTTTAAAATGTGAAGCACTTCGTTGTTTTGTTTTTTTAACAAAAAAATAGAATTATTTTTGTCAGAATAGTATTTCGTGAAAATATTTATGATAAAATAGCAAGAAAAAGGAGGGTTTTGATGGAAGAATTTTTAGTAAAAATTAATTCTTTGATTTGGGGAGCTCCGATGATCATTCTCATTTTAGGAATCGGCATTATTTTAACCATTGGTTGCCGGATGATCCAAATCCGTCGTTTACCTTTGGCGCTGAAGTATATGGTGAAAAATGAAGAGGGCGGTCAAGGGGATGTTACTAGTTTTCAGGCATTATGTACGGCACTATCAGCAACGATCGGTACAGGAAATATTGTCGGCGTCGCTACTGCAATTGTCGCTGGAGGTCCAGGAGCCTTATTTTGGTTAGAACTCGCAGGATTGTTAGGAATGGCCACGAAATACGCAGAAGGTTTATTAGCGGTAAAGTATCGCACGTTTGATGATCATGGAAAAGCATTAGGCGGACCGTTTTATTATATTGAAAATGGATTAGGACCTAAGTGGAAATGGCTAGCTAAGATGTTCGCCTTTTTTGGAGCAATTGCTGGTGTGATCGGAATTGGTACGATTGCTCAGATTAACGGTATTACTTCTGCTGCGGAAACCTTCTTTGATCCGGAAAAATTAAATACGCTTACATTTTTTGGCAATGAATACTCTTGGGCGGTCATTATTACGGGTATCGTGGTAACAGTTTTAGTCGCCATTGTTTTAGTCGGAGGCGTTCAAAGAATTGCCCGTGTATCTGAAATTATCGTTCCATTGATGATCGTAATCTATGTTGGACTTTGTCTTTTTATGGTTATTTTAAACATTACAAAATTACCTGGTGTCATTGTCGAAATTTTCCAAAGTGCCTTTGGCTTACGTGCTGTATCAGGCGGAGCGTTAGGAGCGATGATGATTGCAATGCAAAAAGGAATTGCTCGAGGAATCTTTTCAAATGAGTCAGGTCTAGGAAGTGCCCCCATTGCGGCAGCAGCTGCTCAGTCGAAAGAGCCGGTGCGTCAAGGATTGGTTTCAATGACCGGGACCTTTATTGATACGATTGTTGTCTGTAATATGACTGGGATGGCGATTATTCTAACTGGAGCATGGAAAACAGGATTAGATGGTTCTGCTGTAACGATTTATGCGTTTGCGGAGGCATTGCCACTTACCCAAACGGTGGCATCGCTTTTATTGATGATCTGTTTAGCATTCTTTGCTTTCACAACTATTTTAGGATGGAATTACTATTCAGAGCGTTGTCTAAGTTACTTAACGGGTGGAAATACCAAGTTTTCAGCGATATTCCGTTGGGTTTATATCTTTGCTGTTTTCATCGGACCGTATTTAACTGTTTCGGCAGTGTGGACGATCGCTGATATTTTTAATGGATTAATGGCCTTTCCAAACATTGTCGCTTTGATTCTGCTGAGTCCAGTTGTATTCAAAGAAACCAAATCTTATTTTAGTCGATTATCTGCAGGTGAAGTAAAGGAATTTTCATCTGTGTCGTTAACGGATGCTTCACTTGATGATGACTAAATTCAAAAAAATACAAAAAAGCTGTGGCAAAACAATGATTTTGCCACAGCTTTTTTGTTATTCGTAACGTAAGGCATTGATTGGATCTAACCGAGCTGCTCGATTGGCAGGGAAAGTTCCAGCTAAAAATGCAATCAGCATAATAATTAACAGGATGATCAACATGGACGGCCAAGAAAACTGTAACAAGGTTAAACCTGTGAGTCCGTCTAAAAATGAGGTTGTAGCAAAATCATTTAAAAAATGCCCTGCTACAACAGCACCAGCGATTCCTGTAACGCCTCCCCAGAAGCCAATCAATAAAGCTTCTATACTGAAGGTTAAAAAGACTTTGAAGCGCCCCATTCCCATAGCCTTCATCAAACCAATTTCTCGTGTACGATCTTGAACAGACATGTATAGTGTATTGATAATTCCAAAACTTGCAGCTAATAAGGCAATTGCACCAAATAGAGTGAGTACACCCGTGATTGCGTTGATAACTTGACGAATCATCCCAATTTCATCTTCAACGGTCATAGCAGCAAAGCCTTTTTTGTTCAAACGTTTCTTCAGCTGTTCGATTTGTTTCTTCGATAAGTTTTTATCCATAGTAGCAAAAAGGGTCCCATACTTATTTTTCATATTTTCTGGCAGTCCTTTTTCGTTCACACTAACAATTTTGTCTGATAAGGCTTTACTCATAATCGATTGGCCTTGTTGAATCAAACTAACATTTCGAACGCCTACAATAGTTGCATTTAGAACTTCTTGTTCGCCTGTTGCTTGACTGCTGACCGCAATTTTTAAATTCTGATTGAGTGCGTCTTTGGCTGTTTTGAAGCCTAAAGATTTCATATATTCTGGAGCTATATTAATTTCATACTTATCGCCAGTACTGTTTACTTCACGTCCGGCTTCTAAATCAATTGAAATATCACTGACACTTACAGCAGATAAAAGATATTTTTCTCCATCATTTCGTTGAATGTAGTCGGTTGACAGAAAATGAAAAGGTTCGACTTTTTTAATTCCTTTTGTTGCCTTGATTTTATCTAAATCCTTTGTCGTCAAATAATCGGCATCTGCTCCAGAAGCCTTATCAGGATCGTACTTTTGCGGTTCATTGTCAGTAGACCCCATTTGAGATTCTGGAAAGACCATCAGCTGATCTTCGCCGCCTACGCCACTGATTTGTCGATCAATATAATCATTGACACCATTATTGACACCAGTTGTTAAAGAAATTGTAAAGGCACCGATGAAAATAGCGATCACCGTTAAAACCGTTCGACCCTTGTTGCGCCATAGGTTTGAGCTTGCAGATTTGATAATGTCAAATAGTTTCATGTTAGGCACCCTCCAATAATTGACCGTCTTTAATGTGAATTTGGCGATCGCATCGTTCTGCTAATTCCGGGTCATGGGTTACGATAATTAAGGTGATGCCTTTTTGTTGATTTAAATCAAAAAGCAATTTCTCGATTTTTTCACCAGTGGCTGTATCCAGATTTCCAGTTGGTTCGTCGGCAAAAATGATTTCTGGTTGATTAACGATCGCACGAGCAATACATACACGCTGTTTTTGACCACCTGACAAATCATTCGCTTTATTGTTCGCTTTATCACTCAATTCGACAGCTTCTAAAGCGTCTATTGCCATCTGTTTTCTTTTTCGACTCGGGATTCCGGCAATTTTTAATGGTAATAAAACATTCGATAAAACCGTGTCCTTAGGATTTATAAAAAATTGTTGGAAGACAAAACCAAATGTTTCATTTCGCATTTTATTTAGCGAACTATTTTTTATTTGGCGTGTATCTTGATTCAGTAAAGAAATTTTACCTGAACTTGGTCGATCCAGTAACGCTAAAATATGCATTAAAGTTGATTTTCCTGATCCACTTTTACCAATAATTGCGACAGATTCTCCTTTTTTTATTGCGAAATTAACCCCTTTTAATGCTTCAAAAGCCGCTTGGCCAGAACCATAAACTTTTTTCACATCAGTTACTTCAATTGCATTCATTATTTTCCTCCTTTTAGCTAAAAGCTATGGATTGATTCTCCCATAAGTCGAAAATAATAAAATGGTACTAAAGTAGTATTTTGGCGATTATCACTAAAAAAAATAATTAAAATGAGCAATTTTGTCAGTTTGAATACTGATAGAAGTATTTCTAGATATGTTTATAAACTGTTTCTAGTTAAGAACGTAAAAAAAGAGTAAATCACTGATTTACTCAAAGTCTCGAACAAAGAAATCAAATAACGCTTGCTCTTGAGGGTTATTTTGACGAGTTAGTTCTGGATGCCATTGAACACCAATTATTTTTGTGTTTCGTTCACGACTTTCGACAGCTTCGATGATGCCGTCGGTTGACCAAGCAATTGGAACAAGACTTTCAGCTAGGTCTTTAATAGCTTGATGATGGTATGAATTGACCTGTGCACGTTCACCAAATAAGGGAGCCAATGCAGAATCTCCTTTGACGGTAATAGAATGTAGGCCGAAATCGGGAACAGTGGGAAACATATCGTGTTTTACTTTCCAATCAGCATATTGTGACAAGTCCTGATACAATGTCCCGCCTAATGTGACATTTAAAAGTTGTGTTCCGCGACAAACAGTAAAAATTGGTTTATTCTGTTTGATTGCCTCTTTGATTAAAGACATCTCGAATGAGTCGCGATCAATGCTTGTAGGGCCTAACTTTGGATGTGGTTCTTCCCCATATAAAAAAGGAGTGACATCCTGTCCGCCAGCCAATAATAGCTTATCAATTGTTGCAATATAATCACTAGCAAGCTCAGGATCACTGATAGGTAGTAAGATGGGAACACCACCTGCTTGATGTACACCGCTAATAAAGCCTTGGGGACTATAAGTAAATTGTTGATCAAAAAAATCTTGATTATTTTGATAATGCTGATTCGCTGCGACGCCTATAATTTTCTTCTTCATAATTTATCACTCCTTTTATCTTTTGATACCATAGCCAAAACTTAAAAAGCAAGTAATTCGATCTTAATTTTTTCTTCAATTTTGAAATAATAAAAAAACTGCTACAAATATGAAAATAATGCTATATGTTGCTCAAAGGCTTTAGAAAAATTTTGTCTTTTTTTTTGAAAAATAGTTACGGGAACACCTTTTTTTGATATACTGTAGTCATTGAATAAATACAAAAAGGTTGGGCGTAAGCTTCAAGGATCGTGTTCTTCAAGGGGTGAGAAGAACAACCTTGAGAGTTTTGCGTTCTTTTTTTGTATGTAAAGGAGGGTTTGTGTGTTAGAAGCTTTAGAAAAAATAAAATCTGCTGAAGAACTAAATGAAAGAAAAAAAGAACAATTACTGGCTGAATTGACAGCTTATGAGGCGAGTAAAAAACAACTGCTACAAGAAAAGCGGGAAGAGCTGAGAGCAGATTTTTCAAATGCTTTGTCGGAAAGAGAGCAAGCGTTAGCTCAAGACTTAGCGGCTGAAGAACAAGAATTGTCCAGAAGTGCTGAAGACGCTATTAAGCAGATGGAAGAAAACTACAGTTCAAAGAAAGAACAGACGATTCAAAAAATAATTGAAAGGGTGATCTCGGAATATGGCAGTCAGTAAAATGAGTAAGCTGACATTGATTGCTCAACAAGAATATAGTGAGCGAATTTTATCTGCGATTCAGGGTTTCCAAGGAGTGGAAATTCGAGACCTCTTTCAGCAAACAGTCAGTAATGAATGGGTCGAGGAATATTTTAATGAAATAGATCCTTTGCCTAGTCAGGATACTCTTGCAAAAATTGATTACCAGTTAGAACAAATCACACATGCTATTAGATTTGTCGAGCATAACGGAAGTAGTCGGGAAAAAGGCCTTCATCTTAAACGTCAGGTTGCCACTTTAAAGACTTTAGAAGAGAATTTCGATGAAGCTGCTTTACTTTCGGAATTGGAAAGTATTCAAGAATTAGAACGGCATTTTTTGGATGCTAGTTCTAGACAACGTGATTTGAGCGAACAAGAAAGTCTTTTACAAAAATGGCAAGCCTTAGATTTTTTGCCAAAAGAATATGCACTACGTTCATCAAAGTGTTTTCTAGGAACTGCTGATGCAAGTATTTGGGAATCCTTTAAGCAAGAGTTGAAGGACAAACAAATTCATTATGAAATCATTTATAGTGACGATCATATTGTCAACTTCGTTCTATTATTTTTACGTGCAGAACAAGAGGAGGTACAAGAACTTGTTCGTCAATTCAGCATAGTTGCCTTTACGTACAATCGAACACAGCTTCCTAAAACAGAATTGGCCAGCATTCAGCGGGAAATGATGAAATTAGTAGAAGAACAGAAAAAGCTGGCTCGACTGATTGGGCAGAAGAAAATCGTTATTGAAAATCTGGAAACTTCAGAAGAAGTACTGTTGGCACGAAAAAACCGCTGGTTAATTCATGATCGATTTATCAAGGATGATAAAGTATTTTTACTCCAAGGATGGATTGAAACAGACAGTTTCAAAAGCTTTGAAACTTTTGTAGAGGATCTAATCGGAGCTGGAAATCTGTATATCGAAATTGAAGAACCGACGGATACAGAGATCAATGAAGAAATTCCAACTAAATTAAAGAATCATAAGTTAATTAAGCCTTTTGAGATGTTAACTGAAATGTACAGTTTGCCAAAATATCATGAAGTTGACCCGACACCGTGGTTTATGCCGTTTTATTTTGTCTTCTTTGGCATGATGGTAGCCGATGCAGGATATGGTGGTCTGATGTTAGTGGCAACAACTGTTGCTTTGCGAACAATTTTACCGCGCGGAATGGAGCGTTTTATGCGCTTTTTCCAAATTTTGGCTGTTCCTACTATTTTATGGGGCTTGATTTATAACTCGTTCTTTGGCTTTTCGTTAGACTATACGCCAATACTTTCTACTAGTGATGATGTTATTAGTATTCTGATTCTATCCATTGTTTTTGGTGTGATACAGATTTTTATTGGGTTAGGGTTAGCTGCCAAAGAGAATATCAAAGCCAAAAATTATCTAGGTGCAGTTTCAGATGGTTTTGCCTGGCAGGGGATTATGGTCGGAGCAATCGTTGGTGGTTTAGGAAAAATGCTGATGGATAGTCAAGGGCTCTTCTTTATCGGCGTTGGGCTTGCAGTTTTAAGTGCTCTGCTGATAATTGTTACTCCGATGCTACAATCAAAGTCTAAATTGAAAGGATTAGCCAAAGGAGCATATAACTTATATGGAATTACAAGTTATATTGGTGATTTGGTTAGTTATACACGATTGATGGCTTTGGGTATCTCTGGCGGAAGTATTGCTGCAGCATTTAACATGTTGGTGGGCTATATGCCTCCAATAGCGCGCTTTAGCGTGGGTATCTTATTGATGTTGGCTTTACATGGATTAAATATCTTTTTATCTTTATTGTCAGCATATGTTCATGGTGCTCGATTACAATATGTAGAATTTTTTGGGAAATTTTACGAAGGTGGCGGACGTGCGTTTAGTCCACTAAAAACAGAAGAAAAATATGTAAATATTGAACAAGAAAAATAATTGGAGGAATTTTAAACAATGATGGAGTATTTGATTAATAACAGTGGTGGTATTATTTTTGCGATTTTAGGAATGGCTACAGCAACAATTTTCTCAGGTATCGGGTCATCCAAAGGGGTGGGTATGACTGGTGAAGCGGCTGCAGCGTTGACGACTAGTCAGCCAGAAAAGTTTGGACAGGCGTTAATCTTACAGTTGCTGCCTGGTACACAAGGTTTATATGGCTTCGTTATCGCGTTCTTGATTTTCACTAATTTGTCTGGTGATTTATCTGTTGTTCAAGGGTTAGGTTACTTAGGTGCGTCATTACCAATAGCATTTACTGGACTATTTTCAGGGATTGCTCAAGGGAAGGTTGCTGCCGCAGGTATTCAAATCTTAGCGAAAAAACCAGAACACTCAACAAAAGGGATCATTTATGCTGCCATGGTTGAAACGTATGCAATCTTAGGATTCGTTATCTCATTCTTGTTAGTTGGACAAGTGTAAGGAGTTTTTTGATGGAAGCAATCGAAAAGATAGTCGAGCAGCTGAACCAGCAAGCTGACTTGGAGCAGCGTCAGCTGAAAGAAAAAGAGACCGCGCGGATTGATCAGGACTTTCAAGCAGAATTAACAGAAATGAAAGCAGATCATCTTAAACGTCTAGAGAAAAATTTACAAAATCTCGAAAATAATTATAAGCAGGCTAAAAATAGGCGTCAGGTTGCACAAAAACAAATGATTTTAAATCAAAAACAAGCAATTTTAGAGCGAGTGTTTGCTGAGGCTGTGGGACAAATGGAAAATTGGTCAACGAAGGAACAGCAGGAGTTTGCTCACAATGCATTAAAGAAAATGCAATTACAGGGAAATTTGGTTTTTGTTCCGGGAGAAAAATCTCAGACTGTTTTTACAAATGAATGGCTTGCCGAACAAAATAATATGCTGGCTTATCAATTAGTCATGGGCGAGAATCCTGTTGCAGCTGAGGCCGGTTTTATTTTAGACAAAGACGGCGTGCAATATAACTTTCTTTATCAGAGTTTAGTAAGAGAAATACAGCAACGGGAGAGTTTTCAATTTGCTCAAACACTGTTTGAAGAAAAGGATGTAAACTTAGATTTTCATAATTAGAGACTACGAATTAGGAGGCACTGAATGAAACAATCTACGTATCATGAATTGAATCCGCTGGTTCGTTTGAAGGAATTGGAACTGTTAACGCCTGAATTTATGGGGCGAATGTTAAAAGCAGAAAATATGGAAGAAGTTGAGACTCTTTTTAGAGGAACGATTTATGGCGAATATTTAACTGATAATTTTTCTGAAAGTTTTGAAGAAGCCCTAGGGAAAGCTCAGGAGGAATTATTATCGGAGTTAATAAAAATCGTCCCTGACACAAAAGTAGTATGGATTTATACGATGCGCTTTACCTTCCATAATCTAAAGGCATTAATCAAGGGCGAGTTATTAAATCAAAATTTTGATGATCTTTATATTTATGATGGTTTTTATTCTTTAGACCAAATCAAGACAGCAATTCGAACTGGACAAGCTAGCGGTCTACCAGATTTTTTACTTGAAAGCTTACAGGAAGTCCGAGAGCATTTTGAAGAATCGAATAGTTTACAAGGAATTGACATTATTCTTGATCGCAAATATTTGTATTGCCAAAGAAAAATAGCAGATATGATTGATGAGCCAGAACTAACAAAAGAGGTTATTAGTTTCATTGATTTTACTAATATACTTATGGTAGCACGAGGAATTAAACAAAAAAGAAGTCGCAATTTCATGTCGACAGTATTATCGAGCCATGGAAGTATTCCAAAAGACGAATTGCTTGATTGTGTTGAGGGTGATTTAGAGCGATTAACACTTTTTTTACGAGCAACATCTTATGGCGAAATAATCGAACCAATCATTCAAGAAAATACGATTAATCTAACTCAGTTAGAGCGGCTTTGTGATGACTATTTAACTGGCTTTTACGAAACGGCACAAACTCAAGCCTTTGGACCTTTGCCGGTACTAGCACTGCTAAACGCAAAAGCCATCGAGGCTAAAAATCTTCGCTTGATTATTACTGGCAAAGAGGTCGGATTAACAGATGAACAAATAAGAGAGAGGATGCGTGAGACATATGGCACATAAAATCGGTGCAATCGGTGACAAAGACTCTGTCTTACCATTCAAACTTTTTGATTTCGATACTCGAACAACGAAAGATAAACAACTCATTCGACAGCAAATTGATGAAATGGCTAAAAATGACTATGGCATTATTTACATCACTGAGGAATTTGCTCAGCTTGTTCCTGATACCATTAAACATTATGAAGAAAAAATGATTCCAGCAATCGTTTTGATTCCTAATCACGAGGGAACGTTAGGCATCGGCAAGTCCATGATCCAAGGACAAGTTGAACGAGCAGTCGGACAGAATATTTTATAAAGGAGCTAATGACTTGCAAGAAGGTAGAATAATTAAAGTTTCTGGTCCACTAGTGTTGGCAGAAAATATGGAGCAAGCGGCTATTCAAGATATTTGTTACGTAGGTGACCTTGGGGTTATCGGCGAAATCATTGAGATGCGCGGCGATGTGGCATCTATTCAAGTATATGAAGAAACTGCAGGCATTGGACCAGGAGAACCAGTTAAGACAACAGGAGAAGCACTTTCGGTAGAATTGGGTCCGGGAATTGTTTCTCAAATGTTTGATGGTATTCAACGCCCATTAGATACATTCAAGGAACAGACTGACAGCAATTTTCTTAGTCGCGGGGTTCAAATTCCAGCATTAGATCATACGAAGAAATGGTGGTTTGATGCAACTGTTGAAGAAGGAATCACTGTGTCAGCCGGGGATATCGTCGGAACAGTAAACGAAACGAAAATCATTACGCATAAAATTATGGTACCAAATGGTGTTAAAGGGACCTTGAAGAAAATTATATCCGGAGAATTCACGATTGATGAGACCGTTTATGTGGTTGAAACACAAAACGGCTTAGAAGAATTTTCGATGTTGCAAAAATGGCCAGTACGTCGTGGACGTCCTGTATCTGAAAAGCTTAATCCGGAAGCTCCAATGATTACAGGCCAGCGAGTAATCGACACGTTCTTCCCAGTTGTAAAAGGTGGTGCTGCCGCAGTGCCAGGACCATTTGGGGCTGGTAAAACAGTCGTTCAGCATCAGATCGCTAAATGGGCAGATGTGGACATTGTCGTTTACGTTGGTTGCGGTGAACGCGGAAATGAAATGACCGATGTATTGAATGAATTCCCTGAATTGATCGATCCGACAACAGGGGAATCTTTGATGGAGCGAACCATTCTAATCGCAAATACTTCCAACATGCCGGTAGCTGCGCGAGAAGCTTCCATTTATACAGGGATCACTATTGCAGAATATTTCCGTGATATGGGATACAATATTGCTATCATGGCAGACTCTACATCGCGTTGGGCGGAATCTTTGCGGGAAATGAGCGGACGTTTGGAAGAGATGCCCGGGGATGAAGGTTATCCTGCCTATCTAGGCAGTCGTTTAGCAGAATACTATGAGCGTGCTGGACGTGTGATTGCTCTAGGAAGTGACGGACGTGAAGGTTCGATTACAGCAATTAGTGCGGTATCACCTTCTGGTGGTGATACTTCTGAACCAGTAACTCAAAATACATTACGTGTGGTAAAAGTATTTTGGGGATTAAGTGCAACATTAGCACAGCAACGCCATTTTCCATCAATTGATTGGATGGAAAGCTATTCCCTATACTCTTCTGAAGTTGGAAAGTATTTAGATAATGATTTACAAGCAAATTGGTCTGAGATGGTAGCTGAAGGAATGCGGATGCTACAAAAGGAATCTGAACTAAATGAAATCGTACGTTTAGTCGGAATTGATTCATTGTCGGAAAAAGACCGTCTGACACTAGAAGTTGCGAAATCTTTAAGAGAAGATTATCTGCAACAAAATGCCTTTGACGATGTGGATACTTTTACATCCAGAGAAAAACAATTCAAAATGATTCGAAACATTCTGACACTCAATAAAGAAGGGCAACGTGCATTAGAATTAGGAACCTATTTGAAAGAAATTATGGATGGCACGGTCACTTTACGTGATAGAATTGCACGAAGCAAATATATCTCAGAGTCAGAGTTAGAAAAATTAGATCAAATCAACTCGGATATTGTATCGGAAATTCAAGCGATCGTTGCTGAAGGAGGAATGACCAATGATTAAAGAGTATAAAACCATCAATGAAGTGGTCGGACCTTTGATGGCAATTGACAAAGTTGAAGGGATAAAGTATGAAGAGCTACTGGAAATTCGTTTAAAAAATGGCGAGTTGCGTCGTGGACAAGTTTTAGAAATCCATGAAGACAAAGCCCTAGTTCAGATTTTCGAAGGAACGAGCGGTATCAATTTAAAAGAATCTACGGCTCGTTTTTTAGGACATCCGTTGGAGTTAGGCGTATCTGAGGATATGGTTGGTCGTGTCTTTGATGGCTTGGGTCGCCCAAAAGATGGCGGACCAGAAATACTAGCGGAAAAGAATGTTGATATCAACGGGGAAGTAATTAATCCTGTTTCGCGAGATTATCCTGATGAGTTTATTCAAACTGGGATTTCAGCGATTGATCACTTGAATACGTTAGTTCGTGGACAAAAATTACCCGTGTTCTCTGGTTTTGGTTTGCCGCATAAAGAGCTGGCGGCACAAATTGCCCGTCAAGCGACTGTATTAAACAAGGAAGATGACTTCGCTGTAGTGTTTGCCGGGATTGGTATCACTTTTGAAGAAGCTGAATTCTTTATGGAGGATTTCCGTCAGACAGGTGCGATCGATCGTTCAGTCGTGTTTATGAATTTGGCTAACGATCCAGCGATTGAGCGGATTGCAACTCCCCGCATGGCTTTGACAGCGGCTGAGTATTTGGCCTATGAAAAAGGAATGCACGTGTTGGTTATCATGACGGACATGACCAACTACTGTGAGGCCCTTCGAGAAATTTCAGCGGCTCGTCGTGAGGTTCCTGGACGTCGTGGTTATCCGGGGTATCTTTATACGAACTTGGCGACATTATATGAACGTGCTGGTCGAATTCGCGGCTTGAAAGGATCGGTCACTCAAATTCCGATTTTAACAATGCCTGAAGATGATAAAACACATCCAATTCCTGATTTAACGGGATATATTACGGAAGGACAAATTATTTTGTCTCGAGAATTGGATAAAAATGGTATCCAGCCGCCGATTGATGTATTACCGTCCTTGTCACGTTTGAAAGATAAGGGAACTGGTGAAGGAAAGACGCGAAAGGATCATGCGCCAACCATGAACCAATTGTTTGCAGCTTATGCCCAAGGGAAACAAGCGAAGGAACTAGCCGTCGTATTGGGAGATTCTGCTTTGTCAGATGTTGATAAAATCTATGCAAAATTCGCTGAGCGTTTCGAAGAAGAATATGTGAATCAAGGCTTTTACGAGAATCGTTCGATTGATGAAACATTGGATCTTGGCTGGGAACTATTGGCAATGCTGCCAAGAACAGAGCTGAAACGAATCAAGGACGATATGTTGGACGAATATTTAACAAAAGGAGAATGATCCTATGGTGAAATTAAATGTTAATCCAACACGGATGGAGCTTACACGATTAAAAAAGCAACTGACGACTGCAAGTCGCGGACATAAACTTTTGAAGGATAAGCAAGATGAGCTGATGCGACGTTTCATTTTATTGGTCAAAAAGAATAATGTCATGCGCGCTGAGGTCGAAGAGGAATTGCAACAAGCAATGAAAAATTTCTCAGTAGCTGATGCGTTATTGAATGACAAGTACATTGAAGAACTGTTAGCCGTTCCTAAAGAACGTGTAACGCTTGATGTGATTGAAAAAGATGTGATGAGCGTAAAAGTTCCGATCATGAACTTCCAACATGAAAAGGATCTTGCTGATGGACCGCTTGAATATGGCTTTTTGAATTCTAACGATGAGCTGGATCAAAGTATTAAAAAATTCACGAAAGTTTTACCTAAACTACTAGAATTGACTGAAATCGAAAAAACTTGTCAACTTATGGCAAAGGAGATCGAGAAAACACGTCGTCGTGTCAATGCTTTAGAATATATGACGATTCCTCAGTTAGAAGAAACAATTTATTTTATCAAAATGAAATTGGAAGAAAATGAACGTGCAGAAGTGACTCGCATGATCAAAGTTAAAAATATGGGTGCTACTTGAGAAAGTAGCTCCTTTTTTTGAAGGTAGGAAGCTATGGTTAAAGAAAAACATTGGCCTTTTAAAATCTATCCTATTCAATTTATTGCTTTAGGCTTTGCCGTGATCATTTTGTTTGGAAGTGTATTGTTGACCCTGCCGATAGTTACGAAATCAGGACAGGGGACACCGTTTATTGATGCGCTATTTACAGCCACATCTGCGACATGTGTAACAGGTTTAACAACACTGACAACAAGCGAACATTGGAATATGGGCGGACAGTTGATCATTTTAAGCATGATTGAAATCGGTGGATTAGGCTTCATGATGATGCCCTTTATTTTTATGGCTATCATGAAAAGAAAAGTCGGTTTAATGACGCGGATTATTTTGCAGGAATCCTTAAATTTAGATAGCTTATCTGGTGTAATGAGATTGATGCTGTATATTTTTCGCTTTGCGATGGGATTTCAGTTATTAGGTGCGCTTTTATTAGCTATTGACTTTATCCCGGCTTATGGTCTTGAAAGAGGTCTTTGGTATTCGTTCTTTCACTCCATTTCAGCTTTTTGTAACGCTGGATTTGATTTATTTGGCGATAGTTTGGTAGGATTTCAAGATAATGCGTATGTGTTGTTCGTGATTTCTGGATTGATCGTCGGTGGTGGTTTAGGGTTTATCGTTTGGCAGGATTTGATGAATTTTCGCAAGACTCGAAAGCTTAGCCTACATAGTAAACTTGCGTTAACTGTTTCGCTAAGTTTACTGATTATTGGGACGCTTGTGTTTTGTATTTCGGAATCTGGTGGACGTTATTTAGTAGGAAATTCGTCACCGATAAATCGTTTTGCAAATATGCTTTTCATGTCGGTAACTGCTCGAACAGCGGGGTACTTTTCAGTTGATTACGGCAGCGTCAGTCAAGCGGGAATCCTTTTTACGATAGTTTTGATGTTTATTGGCGGGACACCTGGATCAACGGCGGGTGGATTGAAAACAACGACATTTGGTGTTTTATTGGTTCAAACAATTTCTATGCTGAAAGGAAGGATGCACGCAGAGGCTTTTAGACGAACGATTCGTCCGTCGGTCGTGTCTCGTGCGCTGACGTTGTTCTTTATTACGTTGACCTTGTGTATCGCAGTAACGATGCTGATGTCAGTAACGGAGGTTTTACCACGTTTTCGTGGAATCGAGTATCTTTTGTTTGAAACCTTCTCTGCTTTTGGGACAGTTGGATTAACGATGGGACTGACACCTAGTTTGAGTCTTATGGGAAAAATCTTGATTATTGGTTTGATGTACATCGGCAGAGTGGGGATTCTGACAGTTGGCTTCTCACTAACCATACGCTTAACAAAGAAAGAACAAGGAAATTACAAACTGCCAGAAGAAAGTGTCATGATTGGATAAAAAGAGCTAGATTCATTCAATTGAATCTAGCTCTTTTGCTTTTTAACGAATAACTTCAATTTTATAGCCATCTGGATCGGTAATGAAATAATACGAAGGATCCGTTCCTGGAAGACCTTTCAAATCCGTCACGTTGAAACCTTTATTTTTATGCTCTTCATGAAGCTTTTCTAAATCATCGGAACTAATGGCAATATGCCCATAACCATCACCTAAGTCATATGCTGCATGGTCATAGTTATAGGTTAATTCTAATTCATACTCGTCACCAGGTAAAGTTAAGTAAACAAGCGTAAATTTTGAATCTGGAAAATCACGACGACGAGATTCTTCAAATCCGAATGCTTCTTGATAAAATTTGACAGATGCCTCTAAGTCTTTTACTCGAACACAAGTGTGTGCCATTTTCATAAGTAAGTAACCTCCTAATTATTATTAAGTTCATGATAACATAAAACATCCATTTCTCAGCATTTATGCTCAGTGGTTGTTTATGAGTTTTTTTTAATGTAAACTAGCTAGTAAATACATTACTTAGGAGGACACCAATGATCCCAGTGTTTGGCGAAAAGGAAGCCGAAAAAAAATATCAAGCCCGTTATGCAGCTTATGCAATTTTAATGAATGAGGAAAAAGAAATTGCGCTTGTTCAAGCTCCTAATGGTGCTTACTTTTTACCTGGTGGGGAAATCGAAGGTCATGAAACGAAGGAAGAGACGATTGAGCGCGAGATGCTCGAAGAATTAGGCTTTGAGGTCGTTTTATCGGAATATTTAGGACAAGCGGATGAATATTTTTACTCGCGACATCGCGAAACCTTCTTTTATAATCCAGGCTATTTTTATTCTACTAAAAGCTGGGAAAAAGTTTCCGAACCGTTAGAAGAGGGAAACAATAGCAGCTGGGAGCAGCCAGCAAAGGCAATCGCATTATTGAAACGCGGCAGTCACAAATGGGCTGTTGAAGAGTGGCTAAAGAAAAAACTTTCTGATCTTGATTGATCAGAAAGTTTTTTTAGTTACTAACTAACGCTCCGTTATGAATATGTTTTGTGAAAGCTCGATAATAGTCATCAAAAAGATCCGAGTTTTTACTATCTAGTTGGGTCATTTCTTTTGGATAATAGAAACGAACATCACCTTGACCCTGTCCGGTCAAGGCAGAGACTAATTGACTAGCTTTTGACAACTCGATCATCGAGCCGTCTTTTTGCATTAATTCAATTTGTGTGCGGTGACTGCCTTTTTCTGGATGATACAAATCATAAGGCAAATCATAGCTGGAGTTTATCGCCGTATAATAGCGGGGATTAAACCCAGCCTTTTCAACCAAATCTTTCATTTCGACTAGTAAGGGGTTATCACTGGAATCCACTGTGATTGATTTTAATGGCTTGCGATTTAAAAAGCGATAGGCTAGGTCACTTAGAATTAAATCCTGCTCGTCCATCCATTGAGCAAAATAAGTATTCAGAACGCCATCATCTAATTTTAAATAATCCTCCAACGAAAAATCCTCTTTCAAAAATGGAATCAAGAATTGCGAATGGAGTGAAAAAATTTCTGCATCTTCTTGATACAATTCATGTGCGCGATCCAATAAATGTTCCAGTAAGACCTCCATTCCACGAGACACAGAATGAAAATACACTTGAACGTACATTTGATAGCGGCTGACGATATAATCTTCCACAGCATGCATGCCATTCATAGAAAACGCAATCCCGCCTTCGTAAGGACGAATGACACGCAAGATTCTGGTTAAATCAAACGTTCCATATTCTGTCCCAGTATAATAGGCGTCTCGCAATAAATAATCCATTCGATCGGCATCAATCTGACTAGAGATCATTTGTACAACTTGCGGATTGTCATAAGTTTTGGTGATTACACTGGCAACTTTTTCTGGAAAACCTTCTTCGACATTATTTAAAATCTGAAAGACTTCCGTTTCTGGTGATGTAATGATCGCTACAGTCAATGCTTCATGATCGGTATGGAAAATATGTTCAAACGTGTGGGAATAAGGCCCGTGTCCAACATCGTGCAGTAGCGCTGCGCACAAGGCAACTAAGCGATGGGAATCATCCCATCCGTCTTTACCGTATTTTTCTTGAGAATAGTTTCGCTGAAAAATATCACAGATTCGGCGAGTGATATCGTAAACACCTAGCGAATGTGAAAAACGGCTATGCTCCGCACCATGAAAAGTGTAAGAGGTAGTTCCAAGCTGTTTGATCCGGCGCAAACGTTGAACTTCCTTTGAATTGATCAAATCTAAAATTACTTGATGCTGAACATGAATATAGTTATGAACTGGATCGCGAAAAACTTTTTCCAGCGGCAGCATTTGATATTTATAAGTCATTAAGTACCTCCTGAATGAGTGTGTTCCGTTGCTGCATATTTTGAACGCGGCGTTGATATTCTTCTAATTGGTAAAAATTCGGCAGAGAGTCTGTTTGATCATGATGAGGCATCACTTGCAGCAACTCCTTTTTGACAGAATTTACGGATACTTCATAGAATGCAGTATCGTCTAGCGTTGTCATACTATCAAGATTAACGGGTGGATAATCCACACCAAATTGATCTCTCAATCCGGTTTGATAATAAGAGCGAACAATTTTTCCCCGAAGATTTTGATCGCCATTTACGCTAAGATACATCATGATTGCAACGCCTTCTTTAACTCGTCTCTGGGCGATTCCCGCAATTTTTTTTCCTTTAATGGAAAGATCGTATTTACCTGGACAATAAGAATCAGCGACTTCGCCAATTTCTATTCCTAATTTGCCAAAGCGAGTTTGCTCTAACCAGTCTACCATTGCCTGGTAACCGTCATCAATTGATAAGGCAGAGATTGAATTCTTAGGAAGAATTAAAGAGACATTCAAAATACCTGTGTCGCTAATAACACCCAAACCGCCGGCATTACGTAAAAGCAAATGATAGCCTTCTTTTTGAACTACTTTAAGTGCTTCATTAAAATAAGGGACCCTGCTGTCCTTCATTCCTAAGATTAATGTTTTTGGCAACTGCCAAAAGTGAATGATCGGCTGCTCTTGCTCACCGCTGAATTCTGTTAGTACATCAGTCAAAGCAAAGGGATTGAATAAATCTGTATGCGGGAGCATTCCTTGGTCAAAAAGCAACGCTTCTTTCATCTAATCTTCCTCTCGTTCCTTGTATTCTTTCTTATTATAAACAAAAATACAGAAAGTAAGTAATTATGTCGCTCAAAAAAGCAGAAGTAGTTGACAAAAAAAGCAAAACCGACAAAAATAAGTAGTGGAAGAATATCAATTTTTCTTGTATTTTGGCTATAAAGTAAGTGATAACCAAAAGGCATAAAAAGTGATAGATGCAAAAAAATAAGTACATGGAACAAAAAAAGGAGTGGGAGCTCTGTGAATATCAATGAAGGTATTCCTGCCAAAATTAAGGTTCAAACAAAAGTTACTCAAAACAATGAAACAGAGGACTTTGTTTTCGATCTTCCTGGTCAAGTTGTTAAGATGGGAGACACGCTGTATATCCGTTACAAAGAGATTCAGCAAGATGGTCAAGAAGTTCCAGTTACGGTGAAAGTAATGCCGGATTCGCAGGTACAATTAATTCGTTCTGGTGAAACTCGAATGCGCATGCGTTTTGCCTATCGAGAGAAAATGGAAACAAGTTACAAGACACCATTTGGTATTTTTATGATCACGACCTATGCAAACAAAATGCACGTGAGTTTAAAGGATCGACCATTTTCTGGCATCATCACGATCGATTACTCGCTTTTAATGAAAGATGAAAAAGTAGGCGACTATCAGATGGTGTTAGAATTTACCACCTAAGTATAAGAAAGGTTTGCTTTTTATCCTGTGTTTTTGTATGATAAGGAGTAGACTTTGAAAGGACGTGTCATACTTGGAACTTAGTATTTTTGATGGTTTGAACAAAGATGAATTATCAATGATTGAAGTGGCACACGCAATTCTGGAAGAACGCGCAGATGTAATGGATTTTTCGGATCTAGTAAATCAAATCCAAAACTATCTTGGCAAGTCAGACAGTGAGATTCGTGATGCATTAGCACAATTTTATACCGATTTGAATATTGATGGAAGTTTTATTTCTCTAGGAGATAATCGCTGGGGATTACGTTCATGGTACGCGATTGATTCGATTGATGAAGAAGTGAATCATGGCTTAGAAGATGAAGAAGAGGATGCTCCTCGTCGTAAGAAACGCAAAAAAGTCAATGCCTTTATCAATGACGATGAAGATGCGATCGACTACAATGACGACGATCCAGAAGATACGGATCTATTGGTAGACGATGAAGAAGATGAAATTGATGACGACGATGACGATGATGATGACGAAATCGCAGCATACAACTCTGATTTACAAGAAATCGGAGCGGATGCAAGCGAAGATGACGAAGAAGTCGTTCCAGGCGGAATCGAAGATGATCTAAGCGTGATCGATGATGACGACGATGATTTTGATGATGAAGAAGAGGATGAAGAATAGATCATAGCGATCTATTCTTTTTTTATTCAATTTTCCAGCGTTCACAAGCGCTTCCTTTGATTCTTTTCTATGAAACGCGATAGTATAAAATTAGAAAAAGAAGAACGGAAGTGGATTGTTATGGAAAAAGTACCGGAAATTAAAATCAAGCTAACAGATGTGACTGAGCGTTTAGACGAAGGCTATTTATTGCTTTCAGAATTACGCAAGGAGGCAAATGCTCCAGTTGTCAAAGCGCGTCTTTTAAACAAAGAAGTGATTGCGATTTATGGAAAAGAAGCGGCCAAGAAGTTTTATGATCCGCGCAATTTTAAACGAGAAGGAGCAATGCCTAAAATTGTTTTAAAAACATTGTTTGGAGAAAATGGCGTTCAAACATTAGATGGTCAAGCGCATGAGCACAGAAAAACGATTTTTATGGATTTGATGACCCCAAAACGGATGGAGGAATATCATCGTATTCTTGATAAAAATTTGACACAAAAACTAGATCGGCAACAGGGGCAGTTTGAATTATTCGATTTGGCTAAGGATGTTCTATTCCGTTCGATTTGTGAGTGGGCAGGCATTGATTTATCTCAATTGACTAAGAAGGAAGTAGATCAATTAGCTGAATATCAGATTTCAATGATCAGCTCTGCTGTAACAAACCCTGCGACTCATATCAAAGGCATCGATAATCGTAAAAAATCAGAAAAATGGGCCCAATCATTAATCGAAAATGCACGAATCAATCCGGTTGCTGGAAAAGAAGATGTAGCTTTGTATGCTTTTGCTAAAGCGACAGATGATCATGGTGAATTATTACCGATTGATGTTGCTGCTGTTGAGTTGTTAAATGTGATTCGTCCAACTGTAGCCTTGACAGTTTGGATTGCTCTGATGGGACATGCGTTATTCAGTCGACCAGATATTTACCAGCGTCTCCATGCAGAATTTGATCAGCTGAAGGATTCATTCATACAAGAAATGCGCCGATACTATCCCTTTTTCCCAATGCTACCAGCCTTTGCAATACAAGATGTGGAAGTTGACGGATACTTAATCCCTAAAGATAGCTGGGTTGTTCTTGATCTTTACGGAACAAACCACGATGATCGAATGATTGAAACGCCTGAAGTTTTTCGAATTTCCCGTTACCTAGGAAAAGAAAAACATATTTCTTATGATGAGGAGTATGAAATGATCGCTCAAGGCGGAGGAGAATTTAAAGCAATGCATCGCTGTGCGGGAGAGTGGATTACGTTGCATACGTTAAGGGTCTTTTCTGATCAGCTCGTAAATAAATACCAGTTCTCGATACCAGAGCAGGACTGGAGCATTCCGATGAATCAATTTCCAACTTATCCGAAAAGCAAAGCACTGCTAATCAAGAAATAATCGATAGATCCTCTCTAACTAGGCTAAGTAGTTTAGTTAGAGAGGCTATTTTGCAGTTAAAAAAGATTATTTTTCTGCAATCAAATGTTTTATTTAGCTGTTTGAATAATCGTTAAGACTCGTTGCTATTACAGAGTTTATACATTAAAAGAGGGGTGAAATAGATAAAATTGATAAGTATCTGTTAAAAAAGTATAATGGAAGTTATGGAGATAGACTAAATATATCGGTAAAAGAAAAGACACTTCTCAAAGATGAGAAGTGTCGTAAAAGTATGCGCCCTGAGGGAATCGAACCCCCGTCTCAAGAACCGGAATCTTACGTGATATCCACTACACTAAGGGCGCAAGCACGATTATTAGTTTAGCATATTATTTTAAAAAAACAAGGGGAAAGTATATGAAGTTTCAACAAGGTTATTCGCAAAAGCAGCAGCAAACCCAAAAATTAGCGATGACACAGGAGCTGCAGCAGGCGATTCAAATATTACAATTTAATACTGAGGAGTTGCAGGACTATGTTGAAACAGTTTCTTTAGAGAATCCATTGTTTGACGTAGTTGCTCCGAAAATACAAAGTGATTTAATGCAAATGCACAGTGGTGCAGTTAAGGAAGAATCCTTCATTCAAATTGCCGATCACCCTGTTTCGTTATTTGAGCATTTAATCAATCAGATACATTTGAATTATCGTGATACCTTTATTCGTGAGATTATGCTGGTCTTGGTAGAGTATATCGATGTTAATGGATATTTGAAAGTTGATGAAGAAGAAATAAAGGATGAGTTAAACGCGACAGATATTCAATATCTGGATGCTTTAACGCTTTTGCAGCAATTAGATCCGCCGGGTGTTGGTGCAAGAAATTTACAGGAATGCTTGATGCTCCAGACTGAGCAAGATGATTATGCGCCAGAACTAGCTTATCTATTATTAGAAGAATCCTTTGATGCGATTGCAAAGAGGAAATTCGAGCAGATTGCTAAAGAATATCAAATCAGCTTGCCGCAGGTTCAGCAAATTTTAGATTATATTCGGGCATTGAATCCATTCCCAGGAGCAAGCTTTGGCGGGCAGGATTCCAATTTTATCATTCCTGATCTTACTTTAGTAAGAAGAGAAGGACGATTAGTTGTATTATCAAATAAGCGAGGGCAGCTAAGACTGAATTTTCAGGAAAATTATTTCAATCGTTTGAAACAGCAGGCGGACGAAGAAACCAAAATTTACCTGAAAGAAAAACTCCAGCAATTTGAATGGCTGAACAAAACGCTGGGACAGCGAAAAGATACCATTTTAGAGGTTGGAAAAATCATTGTTCAGTATCAAGCCGCGTTCTTTGAGGAAAAACAGGGTGCATTAAAGCCGTTGATGCTTAAAGATGTGGCGAAACAATTAGAAGTTCATGAATCAACGATCAGTCGTGCGGTCAATGGAAAATATATTGAAACTGACTTTGGTGTTTTCGAACTGCGCAGCTTTTTTGTCAATAAAGTCAATGATGAGGATACCTCTGCGGATGAGGTCAAGCAATTAATTGCATCGTTCGTTGAGCAAGAAGATAAACGTAAACCGTTATCTGATCAAAAAATAGTGGAATTACTCGCAGAAAAAGAGCAAAAAATCTCTCGGAGGACGGTCGCAAAGTATCGAGATGCGTTAAATATTCCCAGCTCTTCGAAAAGAAAACGTTTTGATTGAGCCAAGTAAAAAAACTTGGCTTTTTCCTTGCGTATAAGGCGCAAAACTGTTACACTTTGTCATGTAAGAAATCAGCAAATTTCAAATCAGTAATTTGAGTTTCTTGCATTTTTTTTAAAATTCATGGGTCGCTAAAAGTCTATGAGGGACTACTTAAGTCCAACGGAGGAATTCCTTTGTTAAGTGAATTAAGAGTACTTGAAGCAATCGCCCCTGATGTGCTAGAGGTTGTCAAAAAGAGATATCGCATTATGCAGAATATTTTTTGGATGCAACCAATCGGTCGAAGAAACTTAGCTGATTCATTAGGTCTTACCGAGCGAGTATTACGTGGGGAGACGGATTATCTTAGAGATCAGCGTTTGATTGATGCAACGAAGAGCGGCATGTTATTAACTGAAAAGGGCGAGGGGCTGTTACAGCATTTAGAACTATTGATGGAACAGTTTACCGGAATGGATCAGTTAGAAAAACAACTTGCTTCACTTTTTAAGATCGAACGATGCTTGATCGTTTCTGGTAACAGTGATGAGCAGGAAAAGGTAATTGGTGAATTTGGTGAGTTAGTTGATGAGGCTTTGCAGCGTCAACTGCCAGAAGGCCGAAATATTATTGCAGTGATGGGCGGAACTACGATGGCGGAAGTTGCCAGACATGTCAGTCCATTAGAAACAGTCAAACGACATAATCTTTTTGTTCCAGCTAGAGGAGGTATCGGCGAAGCCGTATCGATTCAAGCAAATTCAGTCAGCGCCTTGATGGCAGCCAATGCTCATGGGGAGCATCGTGCATTATATGTCCCAGAGCAATTAAGCGAAGAGGCGTATCATACTCTGCTGAAAGAACCTTCTATCAGAAGTGTCTTGGCGATGATTAAAGAAGCCAATTGTGTAGTTCACAGTATTGGCCGAGCATTGCACATGGCAGCAAGACGAAAAATGTCTGAAGATGAGATTGTTCGTCTGAAACAAAAAAATGCCGTTGCAGAATCCTTTGGGTACTTTTTTGACGAGAACGGAGAGATCGTTCATAAGGTGCCGCGTATCGGATTATCCTTAGAGGATATTCAAAAGATGCCGACGATTCTTGCAGTCGCTGGTGGTAAGAGTAAAGCCAAAGCCATTACAGCGTATATGAAAAATGCTCCACAACAAACGTGGCTCATCACCGATGAAGCTGCGGCAAACGAGATTTTAAAAGGGACATCCCCTTTAAAATAAATATATTTTTTGATTCCATAAGGAGGAAATCTTAAATGACAGTAAAAGTTGGAATTAACGGATTTGGACGTATCGGACGCTTAGCATTCCGCCGTATCCAAGATGTAGAAGGATTGGAAGTTGTAGCTATCAACGACTTAACAGACGCTAAAATGTTGGCTCACTTGTTAAAATATGATACAACTCAAGGTCGCTTTAACGGAACTGTTGAAGTTCACGAAGGTTCATTCAATGTGAACGGCAAAGAAGTTAAGGTTCTTGCTAACCGCAACCCTGAAGAATTACCTTGGGGAGAACTAGGAGTAGATATCGTATTAGAATGTACTGGATTCTTCACTTCAAAATCTGCTGCTGAAAAACATTTAACAGCTGGTGCTAAACGTGTTGTTATCTCAGCTCCTGGTGGTAACGATGTTCCAACAATCGTTTACAACACTAACCACGAAACTTTAACTGGTGACGAAACAGTTATCTCTGGTGCTTCATGTACTACTAACTGTTTAGCTCCTATGGCTAAAACTTTAAATGACGAATTTGGCGTTGTTGAAGGCTTAATGACAACTATCCACGCTTACACTGGTGACCAAATGACTCTTGATGGACCTCACCCTAAAGGCGACTTCCGTCGTGCGCGTGCTGCTGCAGCAAACATCGTGCCTAACTCAACTGGTGCTGCTAAAGCAATCGGTCTAGTTATTCCTGAATTAAACGGTAAATTAGACGGAGCTGCTCAACGTGTTCCTGTTCCAACAGGTTCATTAACTGAATTAGTAACAGTTCTTGACAAAAAAGTTACCGTTGATGAAGTAAATGCAGCAATGAAAGCAGCTGCTAACGAATCATTCGGTTACAACACTGACGAAATCGTTTCTTCAGATATCGTAGGTATGACTTACGGTTCATTATTTGACGAAACTCAAACTAAAGTTATGACTGTTGGCGACCAACAATTAGTTAAAACAGTTGCTTGGTATGACAATGAAATGTCATACACTGCTCAATTAGTTCGTACTTTAGAATATTTCGCAAACCTATAAGATTTATTTTAAACGAAAAAGAACATTGTCTGAACAAGGCGGGGAAGCGACGCGCTTCTCCGTTTTTTTCGTAAGTTTATCATTGGCTCTTTTGTCAAAAAGAGTTGTATAATAATAAAGATTTAAAAAAATTATTTGGAGGTTTTCTTTCATGGCAAAAATGACAGTTAAAGATCTTGACTTGAAAGACAAGAAAGTTTTAGTTCGTGTGGACTTTAACGTTCCTGTTAAGGATGGCGTGATTACTGATGACACTCGTATCAAAGCGGCGTTACCAACAATCAACTACATTTTAGAACAAGGCGGCAAAGCAATTTTGTTCTCTCACCTAGGTCGTGTGAAAACAGAAGAAGATAAAGCTGGCAAATCATTAAAACCAGTTGCTGAACGTTTAAGCGAATTATTGGGTAAAAATGTAACGTTTGTACCTGAAACTCGTGGCTCTGAATTGGAATCAGCAATCGCAGACATGAAAGACGGCGACGTGGTTGTCTTTGAAAACACTCGTTTTGAAGATATCGACGGTAAAAAAGAAAGCGGAAATGACGCTGAATTGGGTAAATACTGGGCTTCATTAGGCGATGTATTCGTTAATGACGCATTTGGTACGGCTCACCGTGCGCACGCTTCAAACGTAGGTATCGCTTCTACTGGAATTCCAACTGTTGCTGGATTCTTAATGGAAAAAGAAATTAAATTCATCGGAGAAGCTGTGGAAGAACCTAAACGTCCGATGGTTGCGATCTTAGGTGGCGCGAAAGTTTCTGACAAAATCGGCGTAATCAAAAACTTGATTCCTAAAGCTGACAAAATCTTAATCGGCGGCGGAATGACTTATACATTCTACAAAGCTAAAGGCATGGAAATCGGTAACTCATTAGTTGAAGCTGATAAAGTGGATTTGGCGAAAGAATTGATCGAAGCAGCTGGCGACAAATTAGTTTTACCAGTTGACTCAATCACAGCGGCTGAATTTTCAAACGACGTTCCAACGGAAGAACATACTGGTGATGTTCCTGCTGGACAAATGGGTCTTGACATTGGACCAGAATCAATCGCTTTATTCGCTCAAACATTAGAAGGCGCTAAAACAGTTGTTTGGAACGGACCGATGGGTGTGTTCGAAATGAGCAACTTCGCTCGCGGAACAATCGGTGTTTGTGAAGCTATTGCAAACTTGAAAGATGCTACAACAATCATCGGTGGTGGGGACTCTGCAGCTGCAGCTGAACAACTTGGCTTTGCTGACAAGTTCACTCACATCTCAACTGGTGGCGGTGCAAGTCTTGAATTACTAGAAGGTAAAGAATTACCAGGTCTTGCAGCAATCAACGACAAATAATCAGAAAAGTATTTCGAGCTCGTTCAGCTCTCAAGCACCAAATAGGCACTGTTCTACATCAGCTCCGCTTATCGTTGAAGAGAGCTAGCTCGTAATACTAGACAATAAAATTCAAAAAGGAGTTTTTTTAAATGCGTAAACCAATTATCGCTGGTAACTGGAAAATGAATTTAACTGCATCAGAAGCAAAAGATTTTGCTGAAGCAGTGAAAAACAACATTCCTGCTAATGATAAAGTAGATTCAGTGATCGGGTCTCCTGCTTTATTCTTACAAGAATTAGTTGAAGCAGCTAAAGGCACTGACTTAAAAATCTCTGCTCAAAATTGCTACTGGGAAAATGCTGGAGCATTCACTGGTGAAACTTCACCTGCCGCTTTAGCTGATCTTGGTGTGGATTATGTCATCATCGGCCATTCAGAACGTCGTGAATACTTCCATGAAACAGACGAAGAAATCAACAAAAAAGCCAAAGCGATCTTTGCTAACGGTATGTTGCCAATTCTTTGCTGTGGTGAGTCTTTAGAAACCTATGAAGCTGGCAAAACAGCTGAATGGATCGAAGGACAAATCAAAGCTGGTTTAGCTGATCTTTCTGCTGAACAAGTTTCAAGCATGGTCATTGCTTATGAACCAATCTGGGCTATCGGTACTGGTAAATCTGCGGACGCACAAATCGCTGATGAAATCTGCGGCGTTGTTCGTTCAACAGTTGAAGGTATCTACGGCAAAGAAGTTTCTGAAGCTGTTCGTATCCAATACGGCGGTTCTGTGAAACCTGAAAACATCGCTGAATACATGGCAAAAGAAAACGTTGATGGTGCTTTAGTCGGCGGAGCAAGCTTGAAAGCTGACTCATTCTTAGCTTTATTAGAAGGCGCAAAATAATTTTTATAGAAAATTGCGGCTTTTGTTTGCAACTGCCGACGATTTTCACTAATATTGGTTATAAGGGTTTTTAACCCTTTAATAAAAACAAATTTTAAAGGAGAGACAAAACATGTCAATTATCTCAGACGTTTACGCACGCGAAGTCCTAGACTCACGTGGTAACCCAACAATCGAAGTAGAAGTTTATACAGAAGACGGCGCATTCGGCCGCGGTATGGTTCCTTCAGGTGCTTCAACTGGTGAATACGAAGCCGTTGAATTACGTGATGGCGACAAAGCTCGTTACGGCGGTAAAGGTGTTACTAAAGCAGTTGATAATGTAAACAACATCATCGCTGAAGCAATCATCGGCTACGACGTACGTGACCAAGCTGCTATTGATGCTGCTATGATCGAATTAGATGGCACTCCTAACAAAGGTAAATTAGGTGCGAACGCTATTCTTGGTGTTTCTATTGCTGTTGCTCGTGCAGCTGCTGACTTCTTAGAAATCCCATTGTACAACTACCTTGGCGGATTCAATACAAAAGTTTTGCCTACTCCTATGATGAATATCATCAACGGTGGATCACATGCTGATAACTCTATCGACTTCCAAGAATTTATGATCATGCCTGTTGGCGCTCCTACATTCAAAGAAGCTTTACGTTATGGTGCAGAAGTATTCCACGCTTTAGCTTCAATCTTAAAAGCTAAAGGTCTTGCTACTTCAGTTGGTGACGAAGGTGGATTCGCTCCTAACCTTGGTTCTAACGAAGAAGGTTTCGAAGTAATCATCGAAGCAATTGAAAAAGCTGGCTATGTACCTGGTAAAGACATCGTTCTTGCTATGGATGCTGCTTCTTCAGAATTCTACGACAAAGAAAAAGGTGTTTACGTTTTAGCTGATTCAGGCGAAGGCGAAAAAACAACTGAAGAAATGATCGCATTCTACGAATCATTAGTTGCTAAATACCCAATCATCTCAATCGAAGACGGCTTAGACGAAAACGACTGGGAAGGTACTAAGAAATTAACTGAAGCTTTAGGCGATAAAGTTCAATTAGTTGGTGACGACTTGTTTGTTACAAACACTGAAAAATTAGCTAAAGCAATCGATATGGGCGTTGCAAACTCAATCCTTATCAAAGTTAACCAAATCGGTACTTTAACAGAAACATTCAACGCTATCGAAATGGCTAAAGAAGCTGGCTACACTGCAGTTGTATCTCACCGTTCTGGTGAAACAGAAGATTCAACAATCTCTGATATCGCTGTTGCAACAAATGCTGGTCAAATCAAAACTGGTTCTCTTTCACGTACTGATCGTATTGCTAAATACAATCAATTATTACGTATCGAAGACCAATTGGGTGATGTTGCAGAATACAAAGGAATCAAATCTTTCTACAACTTAAAAAACAACCCATTCATCGGTAAATAATTAAGATAGTTTTTCTGTCTAGTATGTTTTATTTGATGATAGTGAAAAATCCTCTTGTCTAGTTTTTGGACAGGAGGATTTTTTATTTATTCTAACTAGAACGTTTTAACAACTAATAATTCCTAAAAAGTAGTCTGTTTTCTTCTAGACAGCGGTTCTATTCGTATGTTTATAATGAAAAGAGCAGCGCTATTTTAAAAATTGGAGGGAATCATGAAAAAGATTGTTAGTTTTGCAGTTCTAACTGCAAGTGTTTTTCTGTTAGTTGGTTGTAGTACTGAAAAAGAACAAAAGCGAGAGGCGAGTATTTCACAGTCTTCCTCTGAAAAAGAGAAGAAACTTGAGATTATTTGCTTTAAGACTTTTGAAACGGATGAACTAGGTAAAGCGATCATTACCGGAACAACAGAGCCAGATGCGGTGGTTTCGATCGAAAATCAAAAGGAATCTGCTGATGAGCACGGATTATTTCGTTTGGAATATCAATTAGATGAGCCAAAGGTTAAAGAGCTGACTATGACTTCTAAGAAAAAGAGTGAACAGGTAGAAAAGAAAATCAACATTGAGCCATCTGTTAGTTTTCAGCGATCTAAAGAAGAGACTTCAAAAACAGAACCTGTCGTAGAGCCTCAAACATCAACTGAAGCTAAGCAACCATCGACTCAAGCGACACCATCTGCTTCTGAGGAAACTCAAAAAGATGATCAAGTTGGGCAAGTGTTGGTCAGTCCGAATGGGGAAGCAGTGACGGTTCTCCGCGTTTTGCCAAATGGCGAACGGGTGATTAGCGAACAAACCTCTCAAGCTGATCTGAATAATGATGGTATTCTTACCTATGAAGAATTAGTTCAAGCTGAAAACGATTTAAACAAACAGACGGAGGAAATAAGACGTAGGCAATTGGAAGAACAAAATCAATAGTACTTTTAAAACAAATAGAGAGTTCAGTGTTTTGAATACACTGAACTCTCTATTGCTATTTTATTACTCTTGATGCAGTGCTTGGAGCGCATGTGCAACAGTTGGGTGTTGAATGGGGCAATTGGTTTGTTTCTCCCATAACTGCTGGAATTGCTTTTCTACTTCAGGCTGCATGGAAGTGAAGACCAGTTTTTGGTTTTTCAATCGTGCTACAGAGAAATAATCAGCAAATGTGTCAAGGGCTGTTACGTCAATACTTGGTACCCCACGAAGGGAAAAGATGATTCCTTCTTTATCCACCACTTGGTCTAACTCTTGTTTCAATTGACTCGCAGACATGAAGAATAATGGCCCGGTGATGTAGATGACTGCCCAATCAGAGCTTACATCAGAATGAGGCAGTGCCATTCTTTGCCAATCAATTTCTTCAGTGACGATAGAAATTCGAGCACTTTTTGCAATAAAGAAAATGCATCCGCAAATAACACCGATGACAATCGCGATGCTCAAATCAAAGATAATCGTACTAAGCATTGTTACAAAAAACAAAAGGATGGCTGTTCGATTTTTTTGCTGAATCATCGTTTTTATCGTCGTCCATTCATGCATTCGCCAGCTGGTTATCAGTAGAACACTGGCAAGAGCCGCCATAGGAATTTGAGACATGATCGGAGCAAAAATGATCATAGAAAGAAATAGAAAAAGTGCATGGAAAATTCCTGCCAAACGTGTCTGAGCACCTGACTTTATCGCGACACTGGTTCTTGCAATTGCCGCTGTTGCTGGTATACCGCCAAAAAAAGGTAAAATCATATTGCCGATTCCTTGAGCGATCAGTTCTTGATTACTGTCGAGATCTTTGCCTGTCATGCGACCAGCAGAGGCACCGCAAAGCAAGCTTTCGATCATACCCAGCATCGCGATACTGACGGCAGGGAAGAATAATTGTTTGATCAGAGAGAAGTTAAGCGTTGCTATATGGAGCCGTTCTCCTGTTAATAAGGATGTCGGAATTTTCCCGACCTTTGCAACAGGAAGCTGGAAAAGAATAGAAGCAAATGTGGCTAAAATAATTGCAACGAGTGACGCTGGTAAAAATTGGCTCCATTTCTTGGGATAAAAAACTAAGAATAGCAAAACGATGATGCCCAATAGAAGAGTCGGTAAATCCGGCGTAAAATTAAAGCGATAACTCATCAATTTTGCTAAAGCACTATCTCCAACGGAGGTCGTACCGAAAAAGTTATCAATTTGTCCTAGAGCAATAATGATAGCAATCCCTGAAGTAAAACCTGTGATAACAGGTGAAGGAATGAAGGAGGTGAGATTTCCCAGCTTGAATAAGCCTGCAATTAATAAAATGGCACCTGCAATAAAAGTAGCAACTAAGACACCAGCTAAACCCTGGTTAGCAATAATCCCCATAAGAATGGCGGCCATAGCGCCTGTTGGTCCAGAAATTTGGTAAAAGCCCCCGGAAAGACTGCCGATCACAATTCCTGCGATAATGGCTGTGATCATCCCGGCTGCCGCATCGGCTCCGCTGGAAACCCCAAAGGCCAACGCAAGAGGTAAGGCTACAGCAGCGACAGTTAATCCTGCTAATAGGTCCTTTTGAAGCTTCGCCTTGGAATAATGACGAAACTCCTGTTGTAATAAATTTTTATAACGCTTAATCTTAAAACACTCCTTTTTCAAAATACGATAAAAGCCCGTTAATCAACGGGCTTTAGTAAAGATTTAAACACCTCTTTTACTATAAAATAGTAGCAATAAAAGCACAATGGTTTTTTTATCATTTTTAAAGCAGGTAGCGCTTTTTTGCAGAGATTCAGCATTTTTCATGGTACTTTGATATACTAGATTCAAAAGAGAGATCTATGAGGAAGTGAGAAAGATGGCAAAAGATGAATTACAACAACATTTAGACAAAGGTCGTTTTGGCGCGGCACGCGTGAATCCGGACGAACAAAGAAAATATTTAGGGACATTTCGTGAACGTTGTTTTGCAAGTATGACGATAAAAGAGATGAGAAATCAACAGGATCGCGAGCACCTGATTTCGGAAATCCAAAAGTATCCTGAAGGGAAGCTGTTGATAAATGGGGCAGTTGATGGGAATTTGCAGAATGAGTTTATTGCTCTAGCTTCTAAAAATTCTGTTGACTTCACGATCGTTAATGATGCTACCGTAGATTCGGAAGAAAGTATTGGGGTATTATTAGTGACCGATCATGCGGTGAATCAAGAAATTATCGATATCGAAGAAAAATATTCGTCTCAAAATGACAATAAAACAGTTGAAACAAAGCCAAAGAAGAGCTTTTTCGGTAGATTGTTTGATTAAATAACTGTAAGCAACGAAAAATTACAGTTGACATTTTCTCGAAGTGTCGCTATTATATTGCTTGGGCACCCTTTTAGTAGGGTCAAGTGTTTAGTGAATTCAAAGCTCCCTATTCGAATTGGATAGGGAGCTTTCTTTGTTTTTTCTAGACGTTTCCTGCAAATTAGTATGAAGGAGTTTTTTCATTTATGACAAAGTATATTTTTGTAACTGGCGGCGTAGTTTCATCAATAGGTAAAGGGATCGTAGCAGCATCTTTAGGTCGTTTGCTTAAAAATCGAGGATTGAAAGTGACCATTCAAAAATTCGATCCATATATCAATGTCGATCCGGGTACGATGAGTCCATACCAACACGGAGAAGTTTTTGTAACAGATGATGGTGCTGAAACGGACTTAGACTTAGGTCACTATGAACGTTTTATCGACATCAACTTAAATCAATACTCCAACGTAACGACAGGAAAAATCTATTCAGAAGTTATTCGCAAAGAACGTAAAGGTGAATACCTGGGTGCAACTGTACAAGTGATTCCACACATCACTAATGAAATTAAATCAAAAATCATGCGTGCGGCGAAGATGACAGACTCAGACGTGATCATCACAGAAGTCGGCGGAACGGTTGGGGATATCGAGTCCTTGCCATTCTTAGAAGCGTTGCGCCAAATGAAAGCAGAAGTTGGCGCGGATAATGTAATGTATATCCATACAACATTGATCCCTTACTTAAAAGCAGCGGGTGAAATGAAAACCAAACCGACACAACACAGCGTAAAAGAGTTGCGTGGTTTGGGAATCCAACCAAATATTTTAGTTGTCCGTACAGAATCACCGGTTTCTCAAAGTACCAAGAATAAATTGGCTCAATTCTGTGATGTAGCGCCAGAAGCAGTGATTGAATCTCGCGATGTTGAAACTCTTTATTCTATTCCTTTAGCGTTACAAGCACAAGGAATGGATCAAATCGTTTGTGATCATTTAAAAATCGATGCACCTGTAGCTGATATGACGGAATGGCGTGCATTGGAAGAAAAAGTTCTGAACCTTAAGAAGAAGGTCAAAATTGCTTTAGTTGGGAAATATGTGGAACTGCCAGATGCTTACATCTCCGTAGTTGAAGCATTAAAACATTCTGGTTTTGCTTATGATTCAGATATCGAAGTGGAATGGATTCAATCTCAAGATGTTACACGAGAAAATGTTGCGGAAGTGCTAGGCGATGCGGATGGTATCTTGGTTCCTGGCGGATTTGGCGATCGTGGGATCGAAGGTAAAATCGAAGCGATTCGTTATGCTCGTGAAAATGATGTGCCATTCTTAGGAATTTGTCTAGGGATGCAAATGGCATGTGTAGAATTTGCCCGCAATGTGGCTGGCTTGGAGCAAGCAGATTCAGCAGAAACAGTGCCAGACACACCAAACAATATTATCGATTTGATGGCGGATCAAGAAAACGTTGAAAACTTAGGTGGAACGTTACGTCTTGGTTTGTATCCATGTAAATTGAAAAAAGGCAGCAAAACTGCTGCTGCGTATGGAAACGAAGAGGTGATTCAAGAACGTCACCGTCATCGTTATGAGTTCAACAACCAATACCGTCAATTATTTGAAGACAAGGGGCTCGTTTTCTCAGGAGTTTCTCCTGACAATCGTCTGGTTGAAATTGTTGAAATTCCAGAAAATAAATTCTTCGTGGGCTGTCAATTCCATCCTGAATTGATCTCTCGTCCAAATCGTCCTCAACCATTGATCAAAGCCTTCGTAGGTGCGTCATTGGAAAGTAAAGAAGCAAAATAGTAATTTTGACTGAAAGGCATAGACGCCTTTCAGTTTTTTATATTAAAAAAGCAAAAAAGTTGAAATGTAAAGGTTTTATCGGATGGTTAGCAGTAGCAAAGATGGGAAAACTTTGATAGAATTAACACGTTAGTTAAGCATGGCTTAACCAAATAGTAAAAAACCTTAGGAGGAATTTTTTATGCCAGTAGTATCAGGAGCAGAATTCTTAAAAGCTGCACGTAAAGGCGGATATGCAGTTGGTGGATTCAACACAAACAATTTAGAATGGACTCAAGCAATTCTAAAGGCTGCAGAAGCTAAAAAAGCACCCGTTCTTATCCAAACTTCAATGGGCGCAGCAAAATACATGGGTGGATACAAAGTTGCTAAAGACATCATCACTGATTTAGTAGACTCAATGGGTATCACTGTACCAGTTGCAATCCACTTAGACCATGGTGACTATGAAGCTGCTTTAGAATGTATCGAAGTTGGCTACACTTCAATCATGTTTGATGGTTCTCATCTTCCATTTGAAGAAAACTTGAAATTGGCTAAAGACGTTGTTGAAAAAGCTCACGCTAAAGGTATCTCTGTTGAGTGTGAAGTTGGTTCAATCGGTGGTGAAGAAGACGGAATCATCGGTGCTGGTGAATTAGCTGACATCGACGAATGTGTACAAATGGTTGCTACAGGTATCGACTACTTAGCATGCGGTATCGGTAACATTCATGGTGTATACCCTGAAAACTGGAAAGGTCTAGCATTTGACCACTTACAAGCGATCGCTGATGCTGTAGGTAACGATGTTCCTTTAGTATTACACGGTGGATCAGGTATTCCTCAAGAACAAATCCAAAAAGCAATCTCAATGGGTGTTTCTAAAGTCAACGTTAACACTGAATTCCAATTATCATTTGCTAAAGCAACTCGTGAATACATCGAAGCTGGCAAAGATAAAGAAGGAAAAGGCTTTGACCCTCGTAAATTGTTAGCACCAGGTGTTGCTGCAATCGTTAAAGATGCTGAAGAACATATTGACTGGTTCGGTTCAGCTAACAAAGCTTAATTAGATTCTTTTAGTCTCGGAGCAACTGTTCCGAGGCTTTTTTTGTACAATCAATTTATTGAAGGTTTTCACGGAGAAGTTCTCTACTGCTTTTGTAAGAAGTTGAAAAACTGAAAATTTTAAAAATACAAATAATTTCACCGAAGTAAGAATGCTTGGAGATAAAAAATAGCTACCTGATATCCGAATCTAATGGAAGCATGAAAAAGCTGCTTATTTTCTTGTGAGATTTGAGAAAGCTTCCTTTTTATACAGGCAATAATATGCTAGAATGGATAATGGTCTATAAACTTCAAAATAATTAATTAGGTGAAAATAAATGAGAAAAATCGAAATTCATGGTGGAAAGCCATTATCAGGTAATATTACAATCAGCGGCGCGAAAAACAGCGCGGTCGCATTAATTCCAGCAGCAATTATGGCGGATTCGCCAGTAACTTTAGAAGGTGTTCCAGACATTCAAGACGTGCATTCCTTGATCGAGATTTTAGAGATTATGGGAGCAAAAGTGTCTTTTGAAGATAATCGAATGGTGATTGATCCAAGCAATGTTGTTTCAATCCCGATGCCAAGCGGCAAAATCAATTCATTGCGTGCTTCTTACTATTTCATGGGTGCTTTATTGGGCAAATTCGGTGAAGCAGTTGTCGGCTTGCCAGGTGGATGTTTCCTAGGACCTCGTCCGATTGACCTGCATATCAAAGGGTTCGAGAGTTTAGGTGCGGAAGTTTCGAATGAACATGGCGTGATTTATTTGCGAACAGATGAAGACGGCTTAAGTGGGGATCGTATCTTTATGGATGTGGTTTCCATTGGTGCGACGATCAATGTGATGCTTGCTGCGGTAAAAGCTAAAGGCAAAACGATTATCGAAAATGCTGCCAAAGAACCTGAAATTATTGATGTTGCAACATTATTGAATAATATGGGTGCGAAGATTCGCGGTGCTGGTACGGACGAGATTCGAATCGAAGGAGTCGAGGAATTGCATGGCTGTGTCCATTCAATCATTCCTGACCGGATCGAAGCAGGGACTTATTTGGCCTTGGCTGCTGCGATGGGCGAAGGGGTAACTGTTCATAATGTGATCTATGAGCACATCGAAAGCTTTATCGCAAAACTAGAAGAAATTGGTGTGGAAATGAATATCTCAGAAGACAGTATTGAAGTGCTGCCGTCTAAGAACTTAAAAACGGTCGATGTCACAACATCTCCATACCCAGGCTTTGCAACGGACTTGCAACAGCCAATCACACCGCTATTATTAAAAGCCCAAGGGACAGCTGAAATCGTTGATACGATTTATTCAAAACGGGTAAATCATATACCAGAGTTAGTCCGCATGGGCGCTGATGCTCGCGTGGAAGGCAACTTGATCGTATTAAATGGCTCGAACAAATTACATGGTGCAGAAGTAGTGGCTTCTGATTTACGTGCAGGTGCTTGTTTAGTTATCGCTGGATTAATGGCAGAAGGCAAAACCACGATTTTTAATGTAGAATACATTTTACGGGGCTATGATCATATTATTGAAAAACTGACAGCTCTTGGTGCTACTATCGAAATGATCGACGAGGAAGAGGCGGAATAATGAGCGATTATTTAACAATGGCGGAACTTGAAAACAAGACGCTAAAAGAAATTTATGCTTATGCAAAAGACTTTAAAATTCCTTATTATAGTCAAATGAACAAAAAGGAATTATCGCTGGCTGTGATTCGAGCACAGGCAGAAAAACAAGGCTTCTTTTATATGGAAGGTGTCTTGGATATTGTTGGACAAGACGGTTACGGCTTTTTGCGTCCGATCAATTATGGATCAAGTGCGGAAGATATCTATATTTCTTCCTCACAGATTCGTCGTTTTGGTTTGCGAAACGGAGACAAAGTGGCGGGAAAAGCTCGTCCGCCAAAAGAATCAGAGCGTTATTATGGTTTGATGCATGTGGAAAGTGTTAATGGTAAAGATCCAGAAGAAGCCAAAGAACGTCCGCATTTCCCTGCATTAACAGCTCTTTATCCTGAGAAACAATTAGTTTTAGAAACAACTCCCGGTCGTTTGTCTACACGAATGATCGACATCTTCTCACCGGTAGGATTTGGTCAACGTGGCTTAATCGTTGCACCGCCTAAAGCCGGAAAAACAACAATCCTGAAAGAAATCGCCAATGGTATTACTGATAACTATCCCGATGTGGAATTGATCGTCCTTTTAATTGACGAACGTCCAGAAGAAGTGACGGACTTAGAACGTAGCGTGAAGGGCGATGTGGTTTATTCAACCTTTGATCAACAGCCACAAAATCATACTCGGGTATCCGAATTAGTCTTAGAACGCGCGATGCGTTTAGTCGAAGATAAGCGTGATGTAGTCATTTTAATGGATAGTATCACTCGGTTGGCTCGTGCTTATAACTTAGTCGTTCCCCCAAGCGGTCGGACATTAAGCGGCGGGATTGATCCAGCTGCGTTATATAAGCCAAAGAAATTCTTTGGTGCCGCTCGTAATATTGAAGAAGGCGGGAGTTTAACGATTTTAGCAACTGCGTTAGTTGATACCGGTAGCCGGATGGATGATGTCATCTATGAAGAGTTCAAGGGAACCGGGAACCTAGAATTACAATTATCTCGAGAATTATCCGAACGTCGAATCTTCCCTGCCATTGACATCAAGAAATCAGGTACACGTAAAGAAGAATTATTAATGGCACCATCTCGTTTGGAGGAAATCTTTAAGCTACGTAATAATATGACTGGCGACTCCTTAGAATATACGTCACAATTTGTTAATTTTTTGAAAAAGACAAAGAATAACGACCAAGTTTTCAAAGCTTTCAAAGATGTTTCATTCGGGGGAAAAACCGTGCGAAGAAATCAAAAAAGATAATTGCATTGTCGAATCATTCATGATAGTATATTCATGTTGCAAATTGCAAAAATAACTCTGAACCAGCAAATGATTCAGGGCAAAGGAGCGAAAAAACTATGAAACAAGGAATTCATCCAGAATATCATCCAGTTGTGTTCATGGACTCAACTACAGGTTTCAAATTCTTGTCAGGTTCTACTAAAACTTCACAAGAAACAGTTGAATGGGAAGACGGAAACACTTACCCAGTAATCCGTGTCGAAGTTACTTCAGACTCTCATCCATTCTACACTGGACGTCAAAAATTCACTCAAGCAGATGGACGTGTCGATCGTTTCAACAAGAAATACGGTCTCAAAGACGCCAACGCAGAGGAAAAATAAAAATTCTGTTCAAACAGACTTTAGCGAGCTTTCTATATTGGGAGCTCGTTTTTTGTGTATTCGAAAAAATTGATTTTTTGGAATCCCTCAAAGTTTATTTTTTGTTATACTGGTACTGTGTTTAATGAACGTTTAAAACGATTAGGCGAGGTGCGAAAATGATTATCAATTCATCGAAGAAGGCATTACCTTTATTTAATCAGCTACCTGAAGTGGCGGATAAAAAATGGGCGAGAAGTTTTTCAGATAAGAACCCGCTTTTTTCTTGGCATGCCAATTACTTCAATGTTAAACGAAAGAAAGTTTTATTATTGGTTAATGATTTGACGTATTTTCCGATTGTATTAATCGGAATCGACGCTCAAACTAAGAAGCAGTTAGGGAAAATTATTCCCGCAGCAATCGAAGAAGTATTTCAGGCTGCTGGAATTCCTCAAACAAAAATTGTTGAATATCTTGAATTGGCGGGTGATATAGAGGTAAGTGCAGGATATAATCGTGTGATTACTGGAATCATTAATAACATGATCACATCCATGGAATATCATGGAACGTTTAATTTGGATATATTGGTGGATGTTAAGCATAGTCTTTACTTAGCAGATTCTTCTTATAAAAGTGAGTTTCCGCTAGATAATTTACGAGAAGTTTTTAAGAAGCCCTTAGTTCTTCACGATGTTTTGCAAGAAGATGTAGAGAAAAAATATGTGGTAGAAAAAAATTGGAAAAGCCTAGCTGATTTCAAAGTAGTTGATTTTTCTGATGAAGAATATGATTCGGCGTTGGCAAACAATCGCTTGATTCTTTCAGCGTTTCAACAATACCTTGAACAGCATGAAAAATTAACAAAGAAGACCGTAAATAAGCATCTAACCAATATTGAAGATTATCTCAGCGGGTATTTAATTTTTTATGGCTATGATTTAGCAGTATCTAATTTTGAGGTGATTAGCGACTTCTTTAGTTGGGGAGCTAGAAAAAATGTCTGGATCAGTGAAAGTGCGGTTAAGAAGGCCGGCTCATCTATGAAGAAGTTCTATCAATTTTTGATTGCAGCTGGGGAAGTGAATGAATCAGCTATGCCGGAGATTCGAGAGCAACTCGAAATTGGCGTGGATGATGGGATCATGACACTAGAAATGATGGATGATTGGTATTAGTCTATAAATTTTATAAGTCTAAGAAGAAAAGCGAGTTCTTCTTAGGCTTATTTTTTTGCTGGTCAATCCTATGTCAGATTAATTGTTGAATAGGAAAAATTTTGATATGTTTGGTTAGTAAAATAATCTATCGATGAAATCAGGTGGAATGAAAATGTATAAGAAGAGTTGCGGGATTATTGTTTTGTTGTGTCTTTTTTCGCTTTTTTCTGTAAAAGTAGAAGCCGCGCATCAGGGACTGACTATCGAACAGCAGAAGGAATCGCTCGAGCGTTATCCTCGTTTTTATCAGGCGGCATTTTCTGACAAAGAGGAGAGTACTGATTTTGGTATGTATAAGATCCCAGGATTATATGAGACGAAATCACTTAATCTGGTAACGAATGGGGTTGTTAATAGTCGTACAATGACACCGCAGGGAATAGCCGTGACAGAAAAATATTTATTGATTTCAGCATACAGTCACGATCATCAGGATCATTCCGTAATCTATCTATTGGATCGTCAAACCCATCGTTTTATTAAGACGGTTGTCTTGCCGGGACGGCCGCATCTTGGCGGAATAGCCTATGATCCAAAGCATAAACGAGTATGGGTCACAACTGGGGGACCGCTTGCCGGTCTGGCGTCCATTGATTTGAAGGAGTTAGAAGACTATCAGCTTAAAAAGGACAGTGTCATTTCATACCATCAGCAACTAGCATTAAAAGAAGTGTCTCATGCTTCTGCGCTGACGTATACATCTGGTGTTTTGGTTGTTGGCTATTTTACTTTGAATGAATATGGACGCATGGCGACTTATCGGTTAAACGATCAGGGAGATTTAACGATTGCTTCACATGAAAAGATCTCTAGTTTTGATCAAGGAGAAAGGGTGCATTCAGGCGTAACACCTGTTCCTGCATCGCAATTTGCTCGTTCTTTGGGTTCGTGGAAAACGCTGGATATGATTCAAGGCTTGACTTTTTATCAAGATTATTTATTGATGTCTCAGTCTTGGGGACCTGATCGTCCAGGTGAAATTTACTTCTTTAACCTGGATAAAGTGGATAAATTTTTCTCGTTTAAGGATGCAGAATTTTCCATCGATACACCGCCGTATGTCGAACAAATTACAGCGGTAGATGATCAGCTGTATACACTTTTTGAAGGTGGGGCGTGGCCTTACCGAACGAGAAATCCAGTATTAGTTGATCACGTTATCCAATTAACGATCAAGGAGTTACTTTCTAAATAGCTTGCTGCTGGACTGAGTTTCTTTTTTATTAACGTATCTGAAAGCCGAAGTTATCTGGAGTTTCCTATCTTGGAAACTCTTTTTTAATACGCCCTAATCATGAAACGTGTTTCAAATCGTGAAACGAGTTGAGTTGTAAGCGGTATCTGTTTATTTTTAGAAAAGTGCCCCGTATACTGAACACATCATAAAACAAAGGAGATAGAATGATGAAAGCGAAAATCATGGATAGCATGCAAAAGTTTTCAAAAGCCATGTTTGTTCCTGTGTTGATCTTACCGATCGCCGGTATTTTAATTGCGATTGGAAACGTTTTTACGAATCCGCGTTTGATCGAGACATTTGGCTTTTTAGATAATCCGATCACAATGGGATTCGGTAGTATCTTGTCCGCAGCCTTGCTGCCAGTGTTAACAAATCTTGGAGTGATTTTTTGTGTAGGAATTGCTCTAGGGTTAGCCAATAAGAAAAAAGCGGAAGCTGCGTTTACTGCATTACTTGGGTATTTAGTTTTCTTATATGCAATGAACAAATTTATGGAATTAAGAGATATGCTAGTCGCACCAGATCAATTACAAGGATCAGGACAGGCATTAGTCTTAGGAGTACAAGTGTTGGATATGGGCGTTTTTCTAGGAATTATTCTAGGTATTGTTGTTGCCTTGATCCATAATCGTTTTATTGATACGACCTTTAATAATGCCTTTCAAGTTTATGGCGGTGCTCGTTTTGTTTTTATCGTATTGATTCCAGTATTGGTATTGGCAGCTATTTCACTTTCATTTATCTGGCCCGTCATTCAGCAGGGAATTGACGGCTTAGGCGGAGTGATTCAAAAGACAGGCAACTTTGGGATATTTCTATACGGTTCGTTGGAACGATTATTGATTCCAACCGGGTTGCATCATTTGATTTATACACCATTTCTGTACACCTCACTTGGCGGTGTGGCAGAAGTTGGTGGACAAGTATTTGAAGGTGCACGAAATATTTACTTCGCTGAAATTGCTGATCCAGCTGTGAGAGTGTTATCCCAAAGTGTCATCTGGGATGCTCGTGGGATTTCGAAAATGTTTGGCTTGATCGGGGCTTGTCTAGCGATGTATCAAACGGCTAAGCCAGAGAATAAGATCAAGGTGAAAGCCATTCTGATTCCAGCAGTAGTCACTTCGTTTGTGGCTGGAGTGACTGAACCTATTGAGTTTTCGTTTATGTTTGTGGCACCGGTGTTGTTCGTCATTCACTCAGCATTGAGCGGATTGAGTATGGTGGCATTAAATATCCTTGGCTCGCGGGCGATTGGTCCTAATGGGTTTATCGACTTTTTACTTTATAACATTCCATTAGGGACAGAGAAGACACGCTGGCCGATCTATCTTTTAGTAGGAGTTGCTTTCTTCTTCATTTATTACTTCATTTTCCGATTCTTGATCGTTAAATTCAACTTTAAAACTGTTGGACGTGAAGACGAGGCTCAGGAGACCAAGCTGTATTCGAAAAAGGATTATAACGAGAAAAAATCCTCGGTTCCAGCTGATGGTGGATTAGTCGCTCCCGCATCGGATGACGAGTTATCAGGGAAGATTGTGGAAGGATTAGGCGGGGCAGAAAATATTAAGACGATTGATAATTGTTACACACGTCTGAGATTGAAGCTGGAAAAACCAGAGTTAGTGAATGAGGGCTTATTAAAAAATCAGACCCAAGCAAAAGGGGTCATCAGCAATGGCGAAAATGTCCACGTGGTTTACGGGTTAACAGTCCCGCAGATCCGAGAGAAACTTGAAAAATATTTAGGCAGAGACAATGGAGGAGACGAATAGTGATGAAAAAATTTTCAGTATTGATTGCCGGCGGTGGGAGTACCTTTACTCCAGGAATCGTCATGATGATGTTAGATAATTTGGAACGTTTTCCATTACGAACATTGAAGCTATATGATAATGACGGAGATCGACAAGGAATTCTTGGTGAGGCTTTAGAGATTCTATTAAAGGAGCAGGCACCGGAGATTGACTTCTTATATACGACTGATCCAGAGGTTGCTTTCACAGATGTCGATTTTTGTATGGCTCACATTCGTGTAGGAAAGTATGCGATGCGTGAGAAGGATGAAAAAGTACCATTGCGTCACGGAGTTTTCGGTCAAGAGACTTGCGGACCTGGTGGAATCGCCTATGGTATGCGCAGTATTACCGGAATGTTGGAAATTATTGATTACATGGAAAAATATTCACCGGAATGCTGGATGTTGAATTACTCTAATCCAGCCGCTATTGTGGCAGAGGCGTGTCGTGTGTTAAGACCTGATTCAAAAGTCTTGAATATTTGTGATATGCCGGTAGGAACACTACGTCGGATGTCACAAATTATTGGCAAGAAACCAGAGGAACTAGAAGTTCGCTATTTTGGATTGAATCATTTTGGTTGGTGGACTAGCGTGAAAGATAAAGAAGGACATGAGTATCTTGATCAGATTCGAAAATATGTTTCTGAACATGGCTATTTGACTCAAATTGAAGTAGACACACAACATACAGATCCTAGCTGGCAGGAGACCCACAAAAAGGCTAAAGATATTTTAGCGGTTACGCCAGAATACTTACCGAATACCTATTTGAAATATTATTTGTATCCTGATTATGTCTTTGAGCATATGAAGGATCATCCCGAGTTTACTCGTGCCAATGAAGTGATGGAAGGAAGAGAAAAAAATGTCTTCGATCATGCGCGACAAATTATCGCGAATCAATCTGCGGAAGGAATCGCATTTGACATTGATGCCCATGCAACATTTATCGTTGATCTAGCCCGCGCGATTGCTTTCAATACACATGAACGGATGGTGATGATTGTTGAGAATAATGGCGCGATCGCCAATTTCCCAGATGATGCGATGGTAGAGGTGCCTTGTATTGTTGGAACGGATGGGCCAGAAGCATTGGCTCAAGGACAAATTCCAGCTTTTCAACAAGCTTTAATGTTCCAACAGGTTACTGTTGAAAAATTAGTTGTTGAAGCCTATGTAGAAAACAGCTATCAAAAAATGTGGCAGGCACTAACGTTATCTAAGACTGTTCCTAGCGCAAAGGTTGCCAAAGATTTACTCGATGATTTGATTGCCGAAAACGGCGATACTTGGCCAGAATTATATTAATGATAAGGATGTAGCAGTAACGTCTATTGAGTACGTTGCTGTTACAATCCTTTTTTTAAAGAATTTAAGGAGGATTCAAAATGGAAATCAAGATGACTGATTAGGGTAAATTGGGGATTACTGAAGAATTTATTGCAACATCACCATCAGGCACAGTCTATATGACAATGAGCTTGCAGAGATTGCTCAAGTTTTTTATCAGGGGTCAGGCGTTCGTTCTTGGCTAATGGAATTAATCGAAAAATCTATCGCGAACCTGTTGATATAGAGAAGATTACAGAAATTATCCCATCTTCTGGCGAAGGAAAGTGGACAGCGGAGGAAGTGCTACGGTTAAAAGTAAACGTACCAATAATTACTCAACCACTTATGATGCGCTTTGCTTCGGAGGATTGTGATAAGATAAGTGAGAAGCTTGTTGTATTATTGCACAGTCATTTTGGCGGAAACGCCTTTGTAAAGGATGAATGATTTTGTCAGTATTTTTAGGAATAGATATTGGAACTACCGCTATTAAGCTAGGTGTGATTCAAGAGAGTAAGTTGCTGTATTCAAGCGATTTGCCGCTTCAAACCTATGGAGATGATCGGATAAAGTATCAAGACGGAAATGAGCTTTTAGCGATTTTGCAGGCAGGAATTTTAGCGATGCCGTTAAACGTACGGAGAGAAATCACCAATCTTAGTTTTAGCACAGCGATGCATAGTCTCATGCCTGATGATGGTAGAAGACAGATTTTTTTATGGTCAGATTTACAGGCAGCTGAGACAATAGATCGCTTTAAACAAACGAAATTAGCTACGCATTTTTATGAAATTTCAGGCACACCAATCCATGCGATGTCTCCTTTTGCCAAGGTGCTTTATTTTCAAGAAGAAAATTTATATCCGGCAGAAACTCATTGGTATGGTATAAAAGAACTGGTTATGGATTATTTTACAGGAAAACCAGTCATTGATTATGCGACAGCTTCTGCTACGGGAATGTTTGATTTGAGAAAACAGGAATGGAATGGGGAAATTCTCGATTATCTTGGTTTAAAAAAAGAGCAGTTGGCAACGTTGGCAGATACGAGTCAAAAGTTTACAATGCTGAAGGAGATACGTGAGCTATTTGACTTTTCTGAAAATATCCAAGTGATTGTTGGTGCCAGTGATGGTACGTTAGCAGCATATGCCAGCTATTACTCTACTGGGCGCTCCGCCAGTTTGACGATTGGTACAAGTGCCGCGGTTCGTCAAATAACAAACACGATTCATTTGGATCGAAAAAAACAAAATTTCTGCTACTATTTAAAAAAAGAGTTGTTGGTATGCGGAGCACCTTCGAATAATGGTGGGATCGTTTTAGCCTGGGCAGCGAACCATTTAGCAGAGAATCCCGCAACCTTCTATGAAGCACTCCCAGATTTATTGAAAGAAACAGGGATAGGCGCAAATGGATTACGCTTTTATCCGTTTTTAAATGGAGAGCGTGCACCATATTGGAGTAATGAAATCAAAGGGGGATTTCAAGAGTTGACGCTGCAGCATACCCGAATGGATATGATACGAAGTGTAATTGAAGGCGTTTTGTTGAATATTCGTCAGTTAGTTGAACTCGTGGCAAAAAAAGAAGCACTATCTGTTAGCGGAGGTTTTTTTCAAACTCCTGTGTTGGGACAATTAGCGGCAAACATCTTTGGGACTACTTGTTATTACGCACAACAAAATGAACCGATTTATGGGTTATACTATTTGTTAGAGCAACCGAATCGAATGCTTGAGGAGGATCAAGAAACGTTCTTTCCTGATCCGCTAAAAAGTGCTGCTTATAAACACCTTGCTCAGGATTATTTCATCTAATTATTTTTGAGTAAATTCTTGAACAATATACTCCATCAACAATAGCAGCTTGCCGAAAAAACTATTGTATTTAATATTTTGACTGTCTAAGGGACGTTCATCTGCTACTTCAAAGATAATTGTAGCAGATTCTGTTGCGCGGGATTGACTATTGCCAGTAAACAAAATCGTCGGAATCATTCGTTCTCGCGAAAAATGCATTTTTTCGATCACTTTTTGTGTCTCCCCTGATTTAGAAATGACGATCAGCATGCTGATATTATCGGCATTGTTGTTGATGATCCCTGAAGAATCAGCAGCACTGACAAAAAGAGTTTTGATTCCATTGACGAGTAGCTTTTTGTAAAGATATTCAGCGATGATACTAGAAAAACCTGTAGCATAAATTGTAATAAATTTTCCTTGATTTTCTTGATAGATTTTTTTCATGGCTTGGATTGAAGGCGCAATTTTCTCTGTTGGAATCGAAATATCGACAGTCGCCTCCACGAGTTGATTTTGTGGCTGGTATTGATTTTTTAGAAAATAAAATAATTCCAGATAACCGGAGAATTCTAATTTTTGTGCTAGACGGACAATCGTTGCTGGTGAAGTATAGAGTGTCGCAGCAATTTTTCTCAATGAAACGCCCTCTAGTTCATTTACATGAGACGCTAAATAAGTCAAAATTATCCGATCATTATCCGATAGTTGTTTACCTTTAGTTACAATTTCTAGATCCATTTCTCCACCTCTTAAAGAAAGTAATAAAGCCCTTACTCTAGCATTATACACTAAGAAAAAAGAAAAAAAGAATTGGGCATTTTATCATATTTAATTAAAACAAAGGAAGGATGTTCGACAAATGTTTGGTTTATTCAAAAAGAAAAGTAGTGAAATTTACACCCCTGTAAATGGGGAGGTGGTTGAGCTAAAAAAAGTAAATGACCCGGTTTTTAGCGAAAAGATGATGGGGGAAGGCTTTGCCGTCAAGCCAATTGATGGGAAGATTCAATCACCTATCAAAGGAACAATCAAATCAGTTTTTCCGTCTCTGCATGCATTAACGATCGAAGCCGAGGATGGGCTGGATCTCTTAATTCATATCGGACTGGATACTGTGGAATTGAATGGTAACGGATTTAGTTCTATTATTCAAGAAGGGCAAAAAGTAAAAGCTGGAGATCTATTGGTGCAAATTGATCGAAATTATTTGGCGGAACACAAAAAGGACGATATTGTAATCGTTGTTTTTCCTGAAATGAAAGACAAAGAGCTAGAGATATCGCTTGGAGAAAAACAGGTTGGAGAAATCGCTGCGGTGATAAAATAATATTGTTATCCTAACTGCCGATTGCGAATCAATAATCGCAAAAGTTGGATTGGCAACAAGCAATTTCAATTTTTAAAAACGATTCTCGAATAATGTTGGTTTTCAATTTTAAATAATCGAACTATCAAAGAGCTGCTTCTTATTGAAGAGGGAGCTTTTTTGTGGTAGTTAATGCCGAGCAATGAATGTCCTGAGCCAATTTCTGAACATACCAAATAAATCTACGTCAAAATTAAAGGGAACTTATTCGATAATTCTTCGGCACAAATCCCTACAATCATTTCTTTTTCCTTTTTTTTCGATTTTTATTTCTTTTTGAACCTACTTTACCGCTATTTCCTTGAGACCTTTTAGCGTCCCTATCTATTTTGTTCTTTTCCCGACCGTTGTGACTTTTTCCTTTAGATTTATCGTATCGTAAGTAGGAGGTGTCTTCTTTCTGGAGATACTCGGCAGCCTTTTTTGCAGAGGAGTTATTGGCGACTGTCGTTTTCTCTCCTTTAGAAGGCGAATTTGATAAAGCCTCTTCGGCTAAATGAGATTTGGATTCTACTTTTGTGATAACTTCATTATCGTAAGGTGGCGTTGAGGCAGCAACAGTTTGTTTTTGTGGCTTTTCATTTTCAAGCAAAGCTTTTGAGGTTGTTAACTCTTCAATAGTTTCTTTAGAAACAAGTTCCTCTTCTTGAATCTCTTTATGCTGTGCATCAATCCGACCTTCATGGCTATAAAAATTCAAATATTCAGCAAAGCGACGAGCAGTGGGAGACTGAAAAACCGTTAAGCTCGTTAAGATTTTCAAGATGTTAGCGGTTTCGTTTTCTAAATGTTTAGGGATTCGTTTGGTATTACGCAGCGTCCAGGTATGTTTTTTGCCATTTGAATCATTGAAGCTTGATATCAAGGTGTACTGGTATTCGGAAGGGTCTGGCTGTTCGCGGTTTTTTTTCTCTAGGAATTTTTTATAGAGACAGGTTTCTTTGGTAAATTGGTGGTATTTGTTTTTATTTTTAAACAGACGATTCACGACGTTTTGCCACTCTTCAAGTGAAAAGAACGACTCAAAAAAGACACAGTGCATCCGCAATGTATCATTCGGTGTTGTGGTAAGAAAAATCTGATGAATAAGCTCTGTTAATGACTCTAGTGAAAAATCCCCGACGCATAAAGCATCTCGCAAAAGAATCGCAACCAAATACTCAACAACCTGTGAAGCATTCTTAGTTTGTTCAAAGTATTTCGCCACACGTTTCATAAGATTCGTATTCTTCATTCCAAAAATCTGCCTTTGTCCAAGCTTCACAGTATCCATCCTTGATTTCCCCCACTCACGATTGATTTGTTATTTGCTTATTTCCTAATGTATCATGTTTTCGAGATTATAATAACATTGGACGCTGTATATGAAAAGGCTTTCTTTGAGTATTTTTTTCTTTTAAAAATTCTAAACGTTATGAATAATAATGTTTTTAAGGATTTTCTTGATATGTTGGATTTTATTGTAATTGCTAAAAATAACTATGATAGAAATATGACTGAGAATTGATAAAAGTGTTCGTCGTTCATTTGCTTTTTTATCACTACTAATTTTCTAGTTATAATAATTATGAAGAATAAATCATTCAATTGTTTTCTGTTTTAGTCAAACTTCCTAAATATTAAGAAATCGCGATCTATGATCACGATCATTTCGCAGGCGACTACATTTAGCCTGTATAATCTCGTTAAATAATCGATAAGGACGAATCTTTTTCTAATCGATCCCCTTATGATAAATAGAGCATAAGACCAAAAAATCGCTTCCTCGTTGCAATTATCTTTTTAAACCTCTTTTTTTATTCATTCGCGTGATTTATTAATCGTCCATTTTAGGCTTGTTAAACCTGCCAAAATTGAACGGTATTAACTTTTCTATTTGCTATACTTTTGTCAGTAAAAAAACTCTTTTTTCCGATTAGATTACCTAACGAGAAAAAAAGAGATTTACATTAATTTCCGAATATATTATTTATATTTAAATTAATTATAGTAATCGTAATTGATGAAGTCAAACGCAAAAAAATTTTTTTATATTAAAAAAATGAATATATGGAGCATTTTTTTGCTGTTTTTATAAGAATGAGTTTACTGCAGAAAAGAAATCGTTGATTTAAAGCACTTTCTATCAAAACAGAATGCGCCGTCAAAATCACCGTCAGAAAGGAAGGTTAATTTGCCACGCAAAGGAGAAAATATTTATAAACGAAAGGACGGACGTTGGGAAGGCCGTTTTATCAAAGCACGCGATGAACATAATCAAATCGTTTACGGATACATCTACGGAAAAAGCTATCGAGAAGTTAAGGAAAGATTGCTAGTGGTAAAGGCCAAACATTTAGAGACATCCTTGATCACAAGTCCAAAAAGCGATGAATCGTTAGAATATTGGATACGAGAATGTATGACTACAAAAATAAAAAAAGAAGTGAAACCTTCTACCTATACAAATTATTTTCGATTATTGAGGAATCATGTTTTTCCACTACTTGGATCAATAAAAATAGGCAAGCTTACGAAGGATAATATTCAAATGTTGATCGAAATCCTAACAATGAAAGGTCTAGCGGTCGGAACGATTCACCTTATCTATACTGTACTAAATAGTAATTTAAAAATTGCAGTCGAAGAAGGCTGCTTGGTAAGAAACCCTTGTGAGCAGGCTGTATTACCCAAAAAGACAAAGAATCGAGTTCGTGCTTTATCTATAACGGAACAAAAACAGATGGAAAATTTGTTTATCGATACACCCGCCGGAGTGCCAGTTATTATCGCTCTTTATACAGGGATGCGGATCGGGGAAATTTGCGGACTAAAGTGGAGTGATATTGATTTTGATGAGCAAATACTATTTGTTCGACGAACGATTATTAGAGTGTCAGATGAGAATTCACTGGATCATCGCACGCAAATTATCGAAGAAAAACCTAAAACATTAGAATCCGTTCGTGTTATTCCGTTAGCAAAGAAGTTAACTACTTTCTTAACTAAGTTACATGCTAAAAGGAATTCTGAATACGTAGTTAATTTTAATGGAAAACGCATAGAACCGCGTACAGTAAGCTATCGTTACAAACGGATACTATCCGGTAGCGGCTTAGATAGTTTTTCTTTTCATTCACTTCGTCACACCTTTGCAACACGTTGTTTGGAAAATGGTGTAGACGTCGCTAGTATTAGTCGATTGTTGGGACATTCATCGGTTAAAATGACGCTAGATACATACACAGATTCAATGATGGAAAAAAGAAGAGAAGCCGTTCAAAAGCTTGATTCTCTTTTCGAAAATACGTCGATTGCAAGCTAAAAAAGCTCTGAATGAGCTTTTTTTTTAAGACTATAAGCCGTCATGAAAAACGTCATGACTACGTATCGACATTAATCTGCCAAGGCTAAACATATCTATTTCTTATTAGGTAATCTAATAAGAAATAAACACTCTACAGATAGCTATTATAGTGAAGTTTTAGAGAATGACAAATAATTAGATTTAGGGGGTAAAAAAATTGAAAGGATAAGACCAATACCCATGTTTTTTTGTCTGATTTACGCATCGCTATTAAAAAAAATATCCTTAAAAAAAAGGAAAGGTGTGGTTCAAATGAAACCTCTTTTAATTTTAACTAAAAATATATTATTTGAGCAAACGCTACAAAATAATTTACAAACTTTAAATTATGAAGTTTTCTGCTCGAAAATTTTATTTGAAAAACTTTTACATCGAATTGATACAACTAAGATTGACGATACCTTCGCCGGAATTATTATCAGTGATACCATTAATGATGATGAGGCACGACAATTAATTTCGGAATTTCGAAAAAACAACCTTTTCTTTCGCAAGGTTTCAATGATCCCTAGTGAAACTGAACGTGACAGGATAGAGGAATTAGGGGTTGACGGATGGATCAGCGATAATTCACCTCTTGATCAATTAAGAGAGTATTTAGTGACAATATTAGCTGATGTACGCAAAGGAGAACGAGAAAAGACATTGGTCTTTAGTCAACACGGAGAACTGATGCACAAAGAAATACAAACAATTCTTCATGTATTGTCAAATAAAGAGAAAATCTTCTTCCAGAAATTAATTGATTCTAATGGTGAGATTGTTTCAAGGGTTGAGATGTCAGAGGCGATTTGGGGTGAATGTCCTAATAACTCTCATCTTGCACAAATGTCTATTCTGGTTAAACGAATCAGATGGAAATTAAAAGAACTGGGAATTGAAGAAGATATTATTGAGACGACTTGGGGCAAAGGTTATCGCTTGAATCAAAGCAGATTTGAGAGCGAAACAACTGAAAATGAATATTATCTATTAAATAAGTAGCAGATTTCACTTCTGAAGAAAAACAAATAAAGAAACCTGTATGCTATAATTTACTGAAAATAGCAAAGTGCGGGTGATCAAATGGAAAATATGAAGGGAACTTGTTTGTGTGGAAAGAATCAGGTAACAATCAAGCACTACGGAAATTTTGTCTATAGTTGTCATTGTGATATGTGTCGAAAAATGTCGGCTGGTCCAGTAATGGCGATCGATCCCGAAAAAAGTGAGAATGTTGATTTAAAGTTAGCGGAAGATTCTGCGACATATTATCGATCTAGTGAAGAAGTGGAAAGATGTTTTTGCTCTACCTGCGGAACCTACCTATTTTGGCATCACTTAGGCAGAGATCATTATTGTTTAAATGCGGAATTATTTCCAGAAATTATTAGAAATGCTGATTTTAGCTTACAACTTTTTTATGATCGCAAACCAGATTATTATGATTTTGCGAATAAAACAACATGTTTAGATCATAACTTTCAAGAAGTGAGTGATTAAGTCAGTTAGCCTTTCTATGAATCATATAGAAGGGCTTTTTAGCATAGGAGTATAATTCAACTAAAAATGTTAGTATATGATCGTTTTTGTAAGGAGAAGACAATGAAATCTGTTTTATTAATTGGACAATCAAACATGGCAGGTCGTGGTTATCTGACGGATGTTCCTGCAATTTATAATGAAAATATTGAAATGTTGCGCAATGGTCGGTGGCAGATGATGACTGAACCGCTTCATTTTGATCGAGAAGTCTCAGGGATTGGACCAGCTGCATCGTTTGCGGCCGCGTGGTCACAAGATCATCCTGATGAAAAGCTAGGCTTAATTCCTTGTGCGGAGGGAGGAAGCGCTATCGATGAGTGGGCAGAAAACCAGCCGTTAACTCGTCATGCCCTCGCTGAAGCAAAATTTGCGATGGAAACAAGTGAGCTGATCGCTATTTTATGGCATCAGGGTGAAAATGATAGCTTAAATGGATACTATAAGGATTACGCTGAAAAATTAAAAGCCGTATTTAATCATTTCCGAAAAGAACTTGGATTAGCAAACTTGCCGATTATTGTTGGGGAACTTCCTGATTTTTTGGGAAAAACTGGATTTGGTTTAAGTGCGATTGAGTTTAAGGAAATCAATCAAGAAATGTCCAAAGTCGTAGCGGAAGAGCAAAATTGTTATTTGGTTAGCGCTGAGAATTTGCAGGCAAATCCTGATGGCATTCATATTAATGCAGAATCACAAAGACAATTTGGTATTCGTTATTATGAAGCTTTTTCGAAAAAAGCGAATGTCTCTCAGGCTATCGGAGATGAAGACGAAAGATTAAGTAAAATCTATGGCCGTGAAACGACTAAAAATGAAAAAATTTATTTACTGAGTCGTGATTTTGCCCTGGGTAAGATTGATTATCAGCGATTTATTAAAAAAAATGCTGAAATCTCTATGTAATGATTTTAAGTAAAAAGCACTTGTTTTTCATGCTTAACGTTGAAAGCAGGAAGAGGAAGACTGGAGCTGTGATAAAAGTTGTGTTACTGCTTCTTTTTCCGAACAAACGATGTTCCAAAAGGAATTTCTATCACAACCCCTTTGAATATATCGTTTAAACCAATGAAATCTACCGGAAACAGCGCAATTTCTTATAATATATTAGCTGCGCAAATAATAAGGGTGGTCGTGCTTTATTTTTTTAGTATGGTTAATTTAACCATTGACAATTATTTCGTGAAATCTAATTATACGCATTTTCCATTGAAGTATTGTATATGAAACTAGACTTAAATAATGAGGTGGCTAATGGATAAGGAACAAGCAAAGACGAGAATCAGACAGGCGTATCCGGAATTAACGATTGAAACAATGGAAATTTTAGGTAAGGGATTTGATAGTGAGGCATTTCTGATCAATCAATCCTACGTGTTTAAATTTCCAAGACATGCTAGAGCAGCTAGAAATCTATATAAAGAGGTAGTTGTTTTTAAAGAAATAAACGACAAATTACCCCTCAAGGTTCCAGAAATATGTTTTATTGGAAAGGCAGAAAAGCCGAATCAACTAGATTTTGTCGGACAAGAAAAAATCAAAGGGGTTCCACTTGACGCCAAAATTTTGACAACATTGACTGAAGAACAGAAGAACGAAATCGCGAAGGAGTTAGCTGCTTTTTTCAAAACCCTTCATGAAATTGAGCTTTCAGTATCCTTAGAAGGACTTGAGGTAGATAAAAACGCCAAAGCGGCATATGAATATGAAGTGATTCAGCAGGCAGCATATCCTCTTTTGAAAAAATCGGTACAACAAGAGATTGACGAGGTTTATAAAAGAATCTTGCAACAGAATTTCAACGAAAAAAAATGTCTCATTCACAATGATTTTGGTGCTAGTAATGTTTATTATGATCAAAAGACAAACACCATTTGCGGCTTGATTGATTTTGGCGATATAGCGATTTATGATCGTGATATGGAGTTTATTTGTCTTTTGTTTGACTATGAAGAAGGCTTTTCTCAAGCGTTTGTCCACAAAATGCTAGGCTATTATGGCATTGAAATAAGTAATTTACAAAATAAATTGGACTTCATTGAATTTTATAATCAGCTTGAAAATGTGTATTTAGGCAAGGAGTTTGGGATAGAAGAATTATTTGCGGAAAGCATTGCTGAGATACAAAATGGTTTGAAGGGCTATGAAGAGAATATTTTAGTTGATGATAAAACAATTTATTATATGTAATGAGAAGAAGCTGCGTTGTCATAACGTAGCTTCTTTTTAGCTTAATTTGATTTTTTTTGAAGTACTCCTAAAATGAGCTCAGCTACGCAGTTTGCAATAATTAAAGGTTGAAAATAGTTAGCTTAGTTCTTTAAAATCAAATTTTAAAAAGCATTTGTCTATAGCAATAGAAATATTTTTATCAGATTGAAAAAAATCTAGGGTTGATTTTGCTGGATGAACTTGTTACTATTCAATTGTAGAAAGCGTTTGCAAAAAAGAAAATTGCGGGAGAGTGCAGCTAATCTGCCACCGAAGGTATAAGCTGTGAAACAAGCTGAATTCACAGTGAACATCTCAGGTAAACGGACCGTAATTGGATAAAACTCTGGAGAGCAGAAATGCGCCGAAGAAGCAACCTCAGAGTAGAGGGAATCTTTCAGGCTAGTGACAGAGGACAACGGCACAGTGTGTTGTTGTCCTCTTTTTTTGGGTCTAAGCATATTCTTCAAGGACTAATAAGCACCTGTCATGTGAAATAAAACACAATTAGAAACTGGGTGAGTAAATGATTATCATAACAAATAATCCAATGGTGAAGGAAAAAATGAGTGAACTTGCTGTCTTTTGCTATGTAGAGGGCGATTATGGAGACGTTTTGGCAAAGGTAAAGCAACAGATCATCGAAAAGCATGTCCGCTTGCTGTCGCACCCGTTAAGTGGAAGCATCAAACCAAACGAAACCTATTATAAAACGATTTTTGCTTCAGAGACCACTTCTCAATACATCGATATTGAGAGTTTAGAATATATTGAATCAGCGATAGCCGTCTACGAAAAATTTATAAAAAACAAACAGCGCCCTAATTGGTCCTTAGCGGTGCTCAACGATTTTGCTTTTGTAGATTTTTATATCGCGCAGAGTACGTTGGATAGAATGGGGGTGGCTAGATAGGATTCAACGGTCTGCAACCAATAAGAACTGAGGTGAATAAATGAAACTCGAAATTGGTAACATTGAAATCAAGGAAGTTGTTTTAGGCGAAGAAGAGAAAATTGAAAATGGCAGATTAACCCTCGATCCTGCGAGAATCAAAGAGTTGGTTTTGGAAGACGATCGATTAATCAGCTGTGAGATCGAAATCGCTAAACCAGGCGATAGTATCCGTATCACACCAGTCAAAGATGTGATCGAACCAAGGTGCAAGGTCGGTTCAACAACCGGAATTTTTCCTGGCGTAATCAATAAAGTGGATGTGGTCGGTAGTGGTCGTACCCATGTATTGAAGGGCTGCGGCGTTATGACAGTCGGTAAAATTGTCGGCTTTCAAGAAGGAATCGTGGATATGCAAGGCCCTGGGGCTGAATTAACGCCATTTTCTCAATTAATCGAAATTTGTTTAGTGTTAAAACCGCAAGAAGAGTTAGATCCTCATTTATACGAAGAAGCGGCACGTTTTGCGGGACTCAAAACGGCTGATTATATCGGCAAGTTAGGTGAAAAGGTTGAGCCCGACAGCATTGAAACCTTCGAAACATTACCTTTGTTAGAACAGATCCAGCAATATCCTGATCTGCCTAAAATCGGTTATGTGTACATGCTACAAACACAAGGGCTTTTGCATGATACGTATGTTTATGGAACAGATGCCAAGCATATTGTACCAACGATCCTCTATCCAACAGAAGTCATGGATGGCGCGATTATCAGTGGTAACTGCGTGTCTGCGTGTGATAAAAACACGACGTATCACCATTTGAACAACCCAGTTATCGCTGATTTGTATAAGCAGCATGGGAAAGAAATCAATTTTGTCGGTGTGATTGTCACTAACGAAACCGTTTATTTAAAAGATAAACATCGTTCTAGTGATTTTGTCGCAAAATTGAGCGAGTATCTTGGATTGGATGGTGTGATTATTTCTCAAGAAGGCTTTGGAAATCCGGATACAGATTTGATTATGAATTGCAAGAAAGTCGAAGAAAAAGGGATTAAAACAGTAATTGTTACAGATGAATATGCTGGAAGAGACGGAGCTAGCCAGTCGTTAGCAGATGCGGATAAATTAGCCACTGCAGTCGTTACTGGCGGAAACGCGAATGAAACGATCCAATTACCAAAAATGGATCACGTGATTGGTCAATTAGATTATGTCGATGTCATTGCAGGCGGCTTTGATGGCAGCTTGAAACAAGATGGCACGATTGAAGTTGAAATCCAGGCAATTACCGGTGCAACAAATGAACTTGGTTTTAACAAAATGTCTGCAAAAGGCGTTTAAATCATAATAGGGAGGAAATACTAATGACTTTAGATTTAAAAAATAAAAAAGTCTTAGTGATCGGCGACCGTGATGGTATCCCAGGTCAAGCAATCGAAGCTTGTATTGAGGGTACCGGAGCTGACGTAATATTCTCATCCACAGAATGTTTCGTCTGAACGGCCGCTGGGGCAATGGACTTAGAAAATCAACGTAGAGTAAAAGAAGCAGCAGAAAACTTCGGAGCAGAGAACGTGGTCGTTCTGATCGGTGCTGCCGAAGGAGAAGCAGCTGGATTAGCTGCTGAAACTGTAACGAACGGAGACCCTACGTATGCAGGTCCATTGACCAATGAACAGCTAGGTTTAGCTGTATATCACGCTGTAGAGCCAGAATTTAAAGAAGTTGTCGACTCAGATGTTTTTGAAGAGCAGATTGGCATGATGGAAATGGTTTTAGATGTTGATGACATCATTGAAGAGGTTTCTGAAATGAGGAATCAATACGGGAAATACTAATAATAAAGGAGCGTCTTATGACTAAGTTTAAAGTTGTTCACTACATCAACCAGTTTTATGCTGGAATTGGTGGTGAAGAAAAGGCGGATATCCAACCATTCTCAAAAGCTGAAGTAGTAGGACCAGGTCTTGCTTTTATGAATTCATTTGGCGATGAGGCAGAAATCGTCGGCACCGTCGTGTGTGGCGACAGTTTCTTTAATGAGAACTTGGATAGTGCCAAAAAGGATGTATTAGATCGGATTAAACAATTTGAACCAGATATCGTTATTGCAGGACCAGCTTTTAATGCCGGAAGATATGGTATTGCTTGCGGGGAAGTTGCTCAAGCAGTCATGACTGAACTTGGTATTCCAGCGGTAACTGGGATGTATGAAGAAAATCCGGGAGTTGAGATGTACAAAAAGGCTGCCTATATCGTGCCGACCAGAAACAGTGCGGCTGGTATGAGAAAGGCGGTACCTGTGATTGCCAGTCTTGCGTTGAAATTGTTGAAAAAAGAACAAGTTTCACCAGAAGCGGATAATTACTTTGTTCGTTATCGTAAAAATTTTCAGGATGAAAAACGTGGTTCAGCAAGAGCCGTTGAAATGCTCGTGCGTAAATTGAAGGACCAGGAATTTACGACTGAATACCCAATGCCTGAATTTGATAACGTCGCGCCAGCCACCGCGATAAGTGATCTGTCAAAAGCGAGAATTGCGCTTGTAACTTCTGGCGGAATTGTTCCTAAAGGCAATCCAGATCGAATTGAATCAAGTAGTGCATCAAAGTATGGAACCTATTCCCTCGAGAATGTTGATACACTAACGGCAGATTCTTACGAAACGGCTCACGGCGGGTATGATCCTGTTTATGCAAATCAAGATCCGAACCGTGTTTTGCCATTAGATATAGTGAGAGAAATGGAAAAAGAAGGCGTGATCGGCAGCCTGCATAATTACTTCTATACAACGGTTGGTAACGGAACGGCTGTTGCCAATGCGAAGAAGTATGCGGCTGAGATCGCTCAAAAATTAGTAGCAGATGGAGTCGATGCAGTTATTTTAACCTCCACCTGAGGAACCTGTACGCGTTGCGGTGCAACGATGGTAAAAGAAATTGAAAAAACAGGCTTGCCTGTGGTCCACATTTGTACAGTTGTTCCGATCTCGCAAACCGTTGGAGCGAATCGGATCGTACCAGCAGTTGCAATTCCTCATCCTTTAGGAAATCCAAGCCTAAGCTTGAAGGAAGAACAAAAACTACGTCGCGGCATTGTCGAGAAAGCCTTAAAGGCAATGACTACACCAGTAGATGAACAAACCGTTTTTGAATAAATGAATACTGCCTGAGTGAATCATCACTCAGGCGGTTAATTGAGCAGAAAGGAGTTCACTTAATGTATGACGTAATAATCATCGGCGGCGGTCCTGCTGGATTAACCGCGGCTATTTATAATGCAAGAGCTCGTTTGAATGTTTTACTTTTAGAAAAAACAAAATTAGGGGGACAAATCGTTTCAACCCATGAAATCGCCAATTTTCCCGGATCAATCAAACAAACTGAGAAAGAAACCTCTGGACCAGAATTGATCAAACGTATGGCTGAACAGGCTGAACAATTCGGGGCTGAGATTCAGCTTCGGAAAGAAGTAACGAATTTAGAACTTGATGGGAAAATCAAAAAAATCACTTGTAAAGATGGTAGTGTCTACGAATCCCATGCAGTTATCTGTGCAAACGGTGCGTTTCCAAGAGAAATTGGCTGTAGAGGTGAGCGAGAATTAGCTGGAAAAGGCGTCTCCTATTGTGCAACCTGTGATGGGGCCTTTTTTGAAGATATGGAAGTTTATGTAATCGGAGGAGGAAACTCGGCGGTTGAAGAGGCAATGTTCATTACCACTTTTGCTCGCAAAGTTCACATTATTCAAAATCTGAGTGAATTAACGGCAGACGCAATTGCTGTCGAACAAGCCAAGGCCAATGACAAGATCGACTATATTTTCGATTCCGTAGTAGAAAGTATCGAAGGCGACGGAATGGTCGAGGCGATGACAATTCGTAATACGAAGACCGGTGAGTTCACTCGTTTTGAAGCAGACGAAGAGGATGGCTTATTTGGAATTTTTGTCTTTATCGGCAATGTGCCCAGCACCAAATTATATGAAGGCAAAGTTCCATTAAATGAATACGGATACATGATTACTGATGAGGCGATGTGCACGCCAATTGAAGGCGTCTTTGCGGCTGGCGATATGCGACCAAAAGTATTGCGACAAGTGGTGACCGCGACTGGTGATGGTGCGATCGCCGCCTTCTCAGCTCAAAAATATGTAGAAAAAATCAAAAGGGAGGTACCAACAGCATGATCGAGTTAACTGTTGAAAATTTTGGGGCAGAAGTATTGGAACAGGAGACGCCTGTATTAGTGGATTGGTGGGGAGAGACCTGTGAAAACTGTCTAGCTTTGATGCCTGATGTGGAAGAACTGTATGACCAGTACGGAGATAAAATTCGTTTTACAAAATTTAATACCTCGCAGAAAAAAGTTCGTCGTTTTTGCATTCAACATAAGATTTTAGGGCTGCCGGTTATTTCGATTTATAAAAATGGTGAAAAGATCGACGAAGTAGCGAAGGATGACTGCACGAAAGAAGCCATCGAAGAAATGATTCAGAAATACATTTAGGGCGGGATGTTTATGAATTATGCGACTTTACGTGGAGCGAGTTATGTTTTAGTTCATACACCAGATATGATTGAGCACAACGGCACCACACAAACAACAGAAAGAATTACAACTCCAGATAGTCCATATTTGGCAAAGCTATATGATCATATCCGTAGTTATGATGAGGTAGTCAATTATGCGCCAAACCAAACATTTATTGGAAATCTAAGCTATCAAGAATTGAAAAATCTGCCACAGCCATGGGTAAATCATTCCATTGAAGGCAAACGTGAAGGGAAATTCGGCGAGATTATGCCGGAATTAGAATTTTACGGCTTATTACAGATTGCCGATGTTTTTGAATTGGTGCATTTAGAAGAAGCTTTTGCAGAAGAAGTTCGAGCGGCTTTGGCGGCACATTCGCTTTTTAAGGAGGATGTAGATAAAATTAAAAGTGAAAAACCGCTTGAGTGGATCGAAAATGAGTTGGCTGAAAATGCTGCCGAAGGATTATACTATGATCGAAAATTAGTCGGTTGTGTCAGTCCTGCTCACCAGATTGACGCGAATTTAAACGCTCATGTGATGCTGGAAAATCTAGTAGTAAAGGCAAGTGGTGTTTTGGCATTGCGACAATTGATAGAAAAGCATCAGCTTGATCCTAAAGAAATTGATTATGTGATCGAGTGCAGCGAAGAAGCTTGTGGGGATATGAATCAACGAGGTGGCGGTAATTTCGCTAAATCAATCGCTGAGTTATGCGGCTGTGTCCATGCGACAGGTTCCGATATTCGCAGTTTCTGTGCGGGCCCGACACATGCGTTGATTACCGCAGCTTCTCTAGTAGCAGCGGGTACGCATAAAAACGTCGTGCTAGTAGCCGGCGGGGCAACTGCCAAACTAGGAATGAACGGAAAATCACATGTTGGCAAAGGCTTTCCAATTTTGGAGGATGTCTTAGGTGGATTCGCGGCACTGATCAGTGAAAATGATGGCGTGCATCCGATTTTGCGACATGATTTGACTGGTAAACATGAAGTTGGCAGTGGATCGAGTCCTCAGGCAGTGACAACGGCCTTGATCGCCAGTATTTTAGAAAAGGCTCAATTAACCATCAAAGATGTCGATGTTTACTCAGTAGAAATGCAAAATCCCGATATTACGAAACCAGCAGGAGCTGGGGATGTTCCGTTAGCAAACTTAAAAATGATTGGCGCAATCGGCGTTTTACGGAAAGATATTGAGAAAAAAGATTTGATGACTTTTGTTAATGAAAAATCACTAGTTGGTTGGGCGCCGACACAAGGACATATTCCTAGTGGGATTCCTTATTTAGGGTTTGCCGCTGAAGATTTGGCTGCTGGCGACAAAAATCGTGCCATGATCGTTGGAAAAGGTTCGCTCTTCTTAGGACGAATGACAAATTTATTTGATGGTGTATCGATCTTAATTGAACGAAACAATGGAAAAGTATCAGATGAGAATCAGCAGGATTTAGAGGAACTAGTTAAACGAGAAGTTGCGCAGGCCTTGAGAAGTTTCGCTGCCAATCTTTCAGTAGAATAGAGGTGGAAGCAATGTCTGATCAAGTAAAAGAAACAGTCAAGAAAGTGTTTGAAGATTTGGCGACTAGTCTAGAAACCGGACGAATGGAGTCCAGACTCAAAATTGGCTTGACCATTGATGGCAGTGAGCTCGGTATGGCTGTGATGAAACAGGCTGCTTATACCAGTAAGCAAAAGAATCTTTTTGATGTCGTATTGATCGGAAGTGACGTTGACTGGGCGAAAGATTTCGAGCACTACTCGACAACCGACTGTCAAAAGGAATCCTCTGAGTTAATGGAGGAATTGCTAGACAGCGGAGAAATACAAGGATGTGTCACGTTACATTATAATTTTCCAATCGGTGTTTCCACTGTCGGAAAAGTTGTTACTCCAGCTCTTGGTCGTGAAATGTTTATTGCCACAACGACCGGGACGACTAGCGGTGTTCGCAATGAAGCGATGGTGTTGAATGCGATTAACGGGATCATCGCAGCAAAAACTTGCGGTATCAAGCAACCAACTATTGGGATCTTAAATATTGAGGGAGCAAAAACAGTTGAACGTTCATTGACTGCGTTACAAGAAAAGGGGTATGAAATTAACTTTGGCGAAAGTCAACGTGAAGATGGCGGAAAAGTTCTACGAGGGAACGATTTGTTATTAGGCAGCGTTGATGTTGTTGTTTGTGATAGTTTGACTGGCAATATTTTGATGAAGCTTTTCTCAGCAAGTTCAAGTGGCGGAAATTACGAAACTATTGGTTCAGGATACGGTCCAGGAATCGGAAGAAATTATGATCGCAATATTTGTATCATTTCTCGTGCTAGCGGCGCTCCTGTGATTACTAATGCTTTAGAATATGCTTACGAGTTGGCTAAAGGAAAACTTGATAGGGTAAGCTTGACGGAATATCGGAAAGCTGATGAAGCTGGACTGAAGCAAATTTGCTCAGAGCTAACCGCAACTGCAGTACCCGAAGCGAAGAAAGAGATTGATCCGCCTGCTAAGGAGATCGTTACTAGTGAAATTGCTGGGATCGAAATCATGGAGTTGGAGGATGCGGTAAAAATTCTGTGGGAAGCTGAGATTTATGCTGAAAGCGGAATGGGCTGCACTGGGCCAATCATCTTAGTTAATGAGAAAAATCTGATAGCTGCTCAAAATGAATTGAAAAAAGCGAATTATTTATAGTGAGGGGACCAGTTCAGTAATTGAGCTGGTTTTTTGCTTTGTTAAAGCAAGAAGTTTTTACTTTAAAGGTTCATTAGAACTAGATGGAATGATTTAAAAAAAATTTCAACCCCGCCTTGACTCTCCAGTTGCGGAAGAGTTTAGACTAGATGGGTAAGGGGGGAATCAGATGAAACCATTGAGATTAATCGGTCTCACACAAAACAATTTGCAACATCTTTCATTAGAGATCGAGAAGAACCAGCTAATTGTATTTACAGGGGTGTCAGGTTCGGGAAAATCCAGCCTAGTATTTGATACAATCGCGGCTGAAGCGCAACGACAGATGAATGCAAATTACTCTGCATTTGTACGGAATCGGATGCCTAAGTTCATCAAACCGAAAGCAGAAAGGATTGAGAATCTGAATCCTGCAATCGTGATTGATCAAACTCCTTTAGGTGGGAATCAACGCTCTACAGTTGGTACGATTACTGAAACCTATTCTCTATTACGTTTGTTATATTCCAGAATCGGTCAACCCCGCATTGGGTCGGCGAGCCAGTTTTCATTCAATCATCCTCAAGGCATGTGTCAAACATGCTCTGGACTAGGACGTGTAAATCAGATCAATCTTGAAAAGTTGATTGATCGTGAAAAATCTTGGAATCAAGGAGCGATTAATGATACTAGATATGCGGTTGGAAACTGGTACTGGAAGCAGTATGCAGCGGCAGACTTTTTTGATAACGATCAGCCGTTAAAGGAATTAACCGTCTCTCAATGGAATCAGTTAATCTATGGACATCCAGACAAGGATTCGATTCCACTTAATCCGAAATTGGAAGGAATCTGTCGTAATTATGAGCGGATTATTTTGAAGCGCGATCTTTCTGAGCGCAGCAAAATGTATGAGGAAAAATTGAAGGAATTGTTGTATGAAGCGCCTTGTCCGGATTGCGAAGGTCGCCGTTTGAATCAGGAAACCTTGTCTGTGAAAATTAACGAGTGCTCCATTGCAGACTGTGTTCAGATGGATATGAATCAACTACTACTGTTTCTAAATCAACTATACTATCCTGAAGTGAAAGAGGTCATCGATGAAATTAAGCGACAGGTTCAACGGCTAATCGATATAGGATTGGATTATTTACAATTAGATCGGCAAACTCCGACCTTGTCTGGTGGAGAAGCACAACGAGTGAAATTGGTGAAACATATGGGAAGCGCGTTGAACGGCATGTTCTATATCTTTGATGAACCAAGCACCGGAATGCATGCGCGTGATGTTTCTCGTATCAATCGGCTGCTACAGGATCTTCGAGATAAGGAGAATACGGTATTTGTGGTGGAGCATGACCCAGATGTTATTGCAATTGCTGATGAAGTCATTGATATTGGTCCCTTGGCAGGGAAACAGGGCGGAGAAATCATTTTTCGTGGAGATTATCCAGCTCTACTTCAATCAGACAGCCTAACGGGAAAAGAAATTTGTCAGACATTACCCATCAATACTGAGCCTCGCAGCTGGCATGAAAAAATGACAATCAAAGAAGCGAATTTACACAATTTAAAAAATGTGACAGTCGATATTCCCAAACATGTATTGACAGTCATCACTGGCGTAGCTGGCTCAGGAAAATCTACGCTAATTACAAAAGTCTTGCCCGAACAATTTCCTAATGAAATCTCCATCATCAATCAAGCACCAATCAAAGCGACGAATCGTGCCACTCCAGCTACGTATTTAGGTATTTACGATGAAATTCGTCGGACCTTCGCTAAAGCAAACAATGTCCCAGCCGGTATGTTCAGTTTTAATTCAACTGGAGCTTGTCCAACGTGTCATGGCAAGGGAGAGACACTGGTAGAGTTAGTTTTCATGGACCCTATTGTAAATGAATGTGAAGCTTGTGGAGGGAACCGATTTTCCGATGAAGCGTTAAGCTACCGTTTAAGAGGCTGTACAATTTTAGATGTACTAGACATGACACCGAAAGAACTACAAGATTTCTATGAAGGGCTTGGCAGTAGAAAATTAATTGAAAAACTTCAAGCCATGATTGATACAGGATTAACGTATTTACCAATTGGTCGAAACTTAGTCACACTTTCCGGTGGAGAACGTCAACGGTTAAAACTAACCAAAGCAATCACACAAAATGAGTCTGTGTTTGTTTTAGACGAACCGACAACTGGTCTACATCTATCAGATATTAAAAAATTAAACGAACTATTTCAACGAATGGTAGAAAACGGCAATACATTGATCATCATTGAACACCATAGTGAAATTATCAAGCAAGCCGATTGGATCATTGATATTGGTCCAGATGGTGGTGTGAACGGTGGCAACGTTGTTTTTAGCGGTGTGCCTGAAGATTTATTAGAAAGCGGAACAATCACTGGTGAATACTTGAAGAAGAGTAGTGAAATGATCAAAAACTCGATCTCCTGCTAAGGCAGCAGGAGATTTTTGTTTAGTAGAACTTGGATTGGTTAATTTTTTGTGGTCCAGTCTTTGATAAAAAACAGTTCACAGATTATAAGTTAAAAAAAGTTTAGATTGACTTTTTTAAGGCCACAAGTTCAAATAGTCTTAGTGAATATTCTTTCATTTTTTAAAAGATACTGGATGGATTTGTCACTTTTTGAAAGCCTTTTTTTGTTATACTTAAGAGGGGATGATTGTGATGGATCGATTAAAAAATATCTGTTGCTATGCACCCATGATGGTGTATGCAACACCAGAAGTAGAACTAAAAGTAGATAAATTGTGTTTGGATATGGTTACATTAGCCGCAAAAGGCTGGAATGTGGATCAGTTATATTATCATATTTTGGCACGCAGCAGTGAAGTAACAGGAATAGAAATGGTATTATCAGCGGATTCTAAAGGATTAGTCATTGTCTTTCGGTCAGAGCAAGAAAAACAGGAGGTGGAAGAATATGCCAGTGAATACTTTTAATTTAAGCCTCATTCATCAAAAGATGTGTGATGAATTTATTGCAGATATCTGGATTTTTGCCATTCAAAAATGCATGGATTTGCCTGAAGCATTTGTTGCGGCAAGAGAAGAGGAACAACTTAAATACTTCTACCGTTTGATTGATCAGAATGAAGAAATGTCTTTGTATGTACATGAAGAATTGGGACTTGATTGTTAGTCCCGATTCTTTTTTCTTAATGACTTTAGTCAGTTTCGCTCGCGTTAGCGAGTGAAACAAGAAAACCGCGCGTTTCTACGCGTGGACGAGATAGCTTTAGCGATAAAAACTCCTTTCGATATACTAATAAGTGGCTACCAACCGCTCATACTATCGAAAGGAGTTTTTCTATGTCATCAAATGACGACAAAAGTTTATCACACAGTCGGTAGAAATCATAGAAGCACATGCCATGCCAGATCATATTCATATGTTAGTTAGAGTGCCACCGAAAATAAGCATTTCAAGTTTCATGGGATTCTTAAAAGGAAGAAGCGCCACGCTTATCCATGAGCAGCATGGAAACTTAGTGTATAAATATGGGAATAAGAGTTTTTGGTCGAAAGGCTATTATGTAAGTACAGTAGGGTTAAATCAGAAAACAATTGCAAAATATAAAAGAGAACAAGAAGCAGAGGATCGAAATCGAGATAGCATAAGTAAAAGAGAATACGTCGATCCATTTAAAATGAAGAAAAAGAAATAAAGTAGCGAGCGATGAGCGGTTGGCGGTCTTTTAAAAAGCTCCATTTATGGAGTACGCGAGCAGTGACCTCTTCTAGAGGTGTTAAAAAGCCACCCGTTTTCACGGGTGGATGAGTTACTTTCAAGAGCAATTGCTTCTCATAGCAGAAGGCTTGTATACTTAAGGGAATAAATCCGTATCGGGTAAAGGTGTGAAGAAAACGGAATTGAAGGAGGCAAATTTTATGAGCAAGACTCTCCGATTAGTATTTCCTCAATAGCAGGGAGGAAATAATCCAAATTATCTTTTTGGTTCTGAATTGTTGAGACATATTGTTCCGCAAAGCAATAAAGCAGAGACAATTCAAATCACAGTTGATGAAAATACCTCAAAAGAATTACTGCTTGAAAATGGTGTAATTGGCGGGAATAGTTTATTAAAACAGCTGTCAGAGGCTTCGAAGATTCTAACGGAAAAGCAACCTGAAAAAGTCATTACTTTGGTTGGATGCGCATTCCGATATGTCAACCATTAATGACAGTCAAAAAGGGCACATGCATGTACTGGGGAATCTTTTAGGTCACGGAGCACCACAGTTTGCCGAAAAAATTCGCCACCCCTTCACAGTCGAGCAGGTTATGCTCGCGGGGCTAAAATATGAAGAACTGCGTCCGTGCGACCACCAAGTCGATGATTTGAAGATGAATTATCTCACACCAGATAAATTGGTGGAGGATAGTTGTGCAATCATTAATTGGATGAATCAAAATCAATTGAAGCACTTGGCGATTCATTTTGATTTAGATGTATTGTCTCCTCTGGACTACCGGTCGATTAATCCTGGTAAACCATACTTGGATGTAGAAAAATTTCTTGCCCCGATTGGAACAATGACACTCGAACAAATTGCCCGGATCATTAGGGATGTTTCTGAAAGAGCTGAAATCGTAGGGTTTAGTATCGGTGAATATTTACCTTGGGATGCGATCAATTTACGCAAAACTTTAGAGAACGTAGAGATATTTAAAGAATGAAAAAAGTCAGCGTGGATTCGCTGACTTTTTTAAACATGATCATCATTATTCACGATCTCGTACTTGATTCCATCTGGATCGTTAAAAAAAAGAGCATAATAATTTGGTCCATGTTGCGGAAAAATTTGTGGCTCATCTAAAATCTCAGCACCAAGTTCAAGTACCTTTTGATAGATTCGATTGACTTCATTTCTAGAAGGAGCTTGGAAGGCGATATGATGAACCGCTCCGGGTTTTCGTCTATGGATTGTTTCCTCTTGATACTCTGTAAGAGGTGAACAGATACCAAAATCATAGGATTGATCAAGATATTCGATAACATTCATATCCAAATCTTCTAAATAGACGTTGATTTTTTTATTCAAATCAAAGCCCAAAGCCTCCATCAACCCATCATAAAATACTTCAGCCGTATCAATATCCTTCACCGTAACTTGGAGATGATCCACTTTCATAGGTAATACCATTCTTAACTCTCCCTTCAAAAAAGCTATAGTTTCCAATAAGTCCTGCCATCAACAGTTCGACCTAAAATTCCGTATTCTATGAGATATCGTCTAATCGTAACATAATCTTCGAACATCCTAGAAATGATCTCATTGATTTCTTTTTCGCTATATTGTTTTTCAGAAGTAAAATTTTCTGCGAGTTTTTGAATGAGAATAATTCGCTTTTTTTCTTTTTTTGGAATTTGATTGGCTTTACCATTTTCGTCGAGAAAAGTTTTAAAAACTTTTTCTCTTTCCTTTTCTGTGGAAATGAATCGTTCATCAGAATCAATGATGGAATTCGCTATAAAATTTCCCTGATCTTTTTCTTCAATGGATTCCAATAAGGCTAACAAAATTTTGGCCTGCCGTTTCTTTTCTTTAAATTTGAAGCGATGATTCCTTACGGCAGAAGTTGTAATATTCAGCTGTTCGGCTATTTCCTGATCATCAATGTCTTTATTAAACAGCGTCAGAAAGGTTTTCTGTGTGTCGCTTAGACCTGTTTGATTTTTATCAAGATTGAGCAACGCGTCAAAAGGGCCGTGGTGTTCATGTTTTATATGATAAATCATTGCGCCTTCTGCTCGGGCTAGTTGGCTGTTGCCTTCATTAAGCGGGTAGACGAAGCGATCATCAAAGGTTTGATCACAATACAAGCATTGGAAAAGAAAGTCGCCTTTTTTTGAATAGCCTTTTTTTATTTCTTTGATGGTTAAATCACTCTTCATAATAATTCCTCCTATTTGAATGCTAACATATTTATTTATAGTTTGCAAATAAGGTTGCAAACATCTTTAAAGTTTTATAAAGATAAGTGCTTGACCTTCACGTAACGTCAACGATTATGATTAAATCAAGGAGGTTACCATAATGAATAATTTTAGTGTAAAAATAATTGATACTTTGTCTTATTATGAAGCGTGTCTGCAGGGTCAGAAGGATGAAAATACTTTCCGCTATGAGTTGATGCAACCTTTCGAGGAAATGTGGCGGTATTTAAGTGTTCCTCTCATGTCAAAAACTTCGGGAGGCTATGATGTTTTGATGGCATCAGAGATGATGGGCATCTGGACGCCGCGAAAACGGAGAGAGTTGATTGAAACTAAGGTAAGCCCTTTAAAAGATACGAATATTTTCGGAGAATGTCGTCAAGTTATAGAAAAAAGCGCACAGCTTTTCACTGATATTGGCTATCAAATACCGATCGAAGACTTTGTTGTAAATATCTTGCTCGGTGATCCGGAAAACAGCGTCTTGATGGCAAGTGAAGGGTATAGCGGATTTGGCGGGATACCTGGGTACATTTTGTTAATCGTTGTTCCGAATGAGTTCAATCGCACACGACTAAAATCTGCTTTGGCACATGAGTTTAATCATAATATTCGGTTTACCTATGAGCCCTTTAATCATGGAGATGTGAGCGTCGAAGATTATTTAGTGATTGAAGGCTTAGCGGAGGTTTTTGCCGAAACGCTTTATGGCATCGAACATCGTGGACCATGGGTACAAGATTACGACCAGGAAGAATTGGACTATACGATCGAAGTAATGAAGGGTGGACGTAATGCTCGCGGCTTTGATCAGGTTTCTGCGTATATGTATGGGGATGAAGTTGCCCGTGTGCAGGGGTATCAACCCGTGGGACTCTCAAGAAACGCTGGCTACACGATTGGTTATCATCTCATAAAGAATTATTTGAAAAATACTGGAAAAACAATAGCGGAGGCGACTTTGACACCCAGTCGAAAACTTGTTCAGGAATCAAGGATTTTTGATTAGAGGCTAGAAGATTTTAAATAGCAATCGTTTTTCTAATAAGAGTATGCTATACTTTTATTAATTGAATGACACTAGGGGTGCTTTTGAAGCTGAGATTATACCCATTGAACCTGAAACAGTTAGTACTGGCGCAGGGAATGTGTGATGTTTAGAATTTTGCACCCGACCGTTTTTTTGCGGTCGGGTTTTCTTCAGTATGCGTGTTTTGTGCAGAGAGCCTCCTTTTCATTCTTATGAGAATAAAGGAGGTTTTTTTATGTTGTGACTAGGAGACGTTGGAAGAGTCGTAACAAGTGGGCGTACTAAAAAAGTTAATAAGAGGAGATAGAGAATGAATTTTACAAAAATTGCGCGTCAAGAAGCAGCATCATTTTGGGAAGGAAGCTTTGAGCATCCATTTATCACGGCATTGGCAGATGGAAATTTGGCTCCAGAAATTTTTCGCTATTATTTACTTCAGGATCGCTATTATCTTGAACATTTTAGCAAGCTTTATCATTTAATTGCGGAACAAACAAACGATCGGGAAGCGCAGGAGCAGTTACAAGAAAATGCTGAAAATCTTAAGCTAGGTGAAATGGCAATTCGCAAGGAGTTCTTTTCAGAATTAAGGATTACTGAACATGAGATTTTGACTACACCGATTGCACCTACAGCTTATCATTACGTTTCGCATATGTATCGACAGTTGATTGACGGTACACCAAATACTGCTTTTGCAGGGATGCTTCCATGTGCCTGGCTGTATCAAGAAATCGGTGTTCGTTTGATTGACACGGGCTCTCCTAATCCTTTGTATCAGCGCTGGATTGAGACCTATGCTGGTGAGGCCGCTGCTGAAGGGATAAAAAAGGAGTGTGCGCTCTTAGATCGTCTATATCAAGAAAGTTCAAGCAAAGAACAGCAGCAAATGATCGACGCCTTCGTGATCAGTAGTAAAATGGAATACGCCTTTTGGGAAATGGCTGTTAAATTGGAAAAATGGTAATGCTTCAAGAGATCGTTCGATTGCGGACGGTCTTTTTTTTGAAACAATTTACAAATCGCATAGTTTATATGTTAAAATGCAAGTTAACACTTGCATTATTAGGAGGTATGTAAAATGATTTCGGGAGCTGAATTGGTTGTTAAAGCATTAATCGATGAGAAGGTTGACGTATGTTTTGCTTATCCGGGAGGACAGGCGATTGATTTGTTTGATGCGCTTTATCAGAGAAAGGAATTTCGCGTTATTTTGCCTAGACATGAGCAAGGATTGATTCATGCCGCAGATGGGTATGCGCGATCTACTGGAAAAGTCGGTGTTTGTCTAGTTACTAGTGGTCCAGGAGCAACAAATCTGATAACAGGGATTGCTACGGCGGGCTACGATTCCTCTCCGCTGGTTTGTATCACAGGACAGGTTTCAACACAGCTGATTGGGAAGGACGCTTTTCAAGAAGTAGATATGGTGGGAATCTGTCGCTCAATTGCTAAATATGCCGTAACAGTCAGGAATCGAGAGGATTTAGGAAAAATTCTGAAGAAAGCATTTGTTATTGCGCAATCTGGTAAACCAGGAGTTGTAGTCGTTGATATACCGAAAAATATTCAGCAAGAACTCGGTTCAGAAAAATACCCAAAAGAAGTAGCAATTCGTGGTGGTCAGAAAACGCAAATGATCCCACTGGAAAAACTCGAAACCGCAGCTGAAATACTCGAAACCGCTAAGAAACCTGTCTTGCTGCTTGGAGGTGGTGTTCATCGCGCTAGAGCGTATAAAGAAATAGCCGCCTTTATTGAAATGTACAATCTGCCAGTTGTTAGTACGATTATGGGAAAAGGGTCTTTACCTAGTAATCACCCAAATTATATTGGTAATGTAGGTATTCACGGCAGCTATGCAGCAAATCAGGCAATTTTAAACAGTGATGTTCTTTTGGCTTTAGGGACACGACTGAATGATCGTGTGACTGGAAATGCCGCAGTGTTTTGTCCTTTCACAAAGCTGATTCATGTAGATATTGATCCAGCAACCATTGATAAAAATGTCGACACTCAAATTGGGTTAGTAGGAGACATTAAAGAAATATTGCCAAAAATCACTTACATGCTGTATTCGAAAAATCATGAGAAATGGCTACAAGAAATCAAAAATAAGGACCTACTTTTGCCTGTTCACATGAAAGAAGTAGGTTTAACACCAGAAAAAATCATTCAGAAAATCAACGAACATTTCTCAAATGCAATTGTAGTAACCGACGTTGGACAAAATCAGTTATGGACGACTCAATTTCTTGAAGTCACAAAGGAAAGACAACTGCTGACTTCAGGTGGATTAGGTACGATGGGCTTCGGTTTTCCAGCATCTATTGGGGCCAAATTAGGGAATCTGGAAAAGGATGTCCTGACAATTACGGGTGATGGCGGCTTTCAAATGAATCTTCAAGAGCTTGCGACAGTGATGCTAGAAAAAATTCCGATTATTATTTGCATTTTCAACAATGAAAGTTTAGGAAATGTTCGTCAATGGCAAGAAATGTTCTATGACAAACGCTATTCTTACACGAAGTTAAGGGGTAACGGCATGTCTTATCTACCAGATTTCATCGCTTTAGGCCGCAGCTATGGAGTAGACGGTATTAGAATCACTGATGAAGAAGAGCTTGACCACGCATTTATCCGAGCAAAAGGTGCTAAAAGTCAACCATTTATTTTGGAGTTTATGCTTAAGACAGAACAAAAGGTCCTACCAATTGTTCCACCAGGTCAAGGTTTGAAGGAGATGATTACTTATGCAGACAATTAAACAGAAATGGTTAAGCGTCTACGTTGAAAACGAAGTTGGCGTACTAGCAAGAGTCTCTGGATTATTTTCCGGAAAATTGTATAATTTAAATAGCTTAACGGTTGGTGAGACAGAGGTCAAAGATATTTCTCGGATGACTATCAGCCTTTTTAGCGATGAGCGAACCTTTGAACAAATTAAACATCAATTAAGCAATATGATCGAAGTGATCCAAGTGATTGATTACACCGACATTCCCATTCACACTAAAGAGGTAATGTACGTTAAGCTGCCTTATTATGAAAGTCTCGAAAACGATCTAAATGGATTGACTCAGGCAAACAGATTTATCATTATTGATCAAACAACAGATCAAATGCTGATCGAGTGTATCAATACTGACGCGCAAAATAACCAACTAATTACCGATCTCCAACAAAGCATTTCTCAAGAAATCGAAGTGATTCGGGGAGGAAGTGTGGCGATCGCAAGTCTAATAAAGGAGTAAGTATTTCCTGTATGAAAAATACGCGAAGCAATATCATGGCTGCTACAAGAAAACTAATCGTTGAAAAAGGCTACAGTGACATGACAACAAAAGATGTTGCAAAAGAAGCGCAAGTAAACGAAGTGACGCTGTTTCGGCAATTTGGCAGTAAGAAAGAACTACTGTTGACAACATTAAAAGAAGCCGAGTGGATTCCTTCTGTAAATAAGGAGATTTATGATCAATTTCAATGGGATCTAACCAGCGATCTTCGTTTGATGATGGAAGCGTATCTCACACAGGTTACGCCAGAGATTGTCCGGTTTTCCTTAGGCCTTCGCGCACAAGAAATTTATCAAGAAACGATGCCTTATATTGAGAAAATTCCAACAGCCTTTATTCAGACGCTGGAGGATTATTTGATTAGAATGAAGTCAAAAAAGCAAGTCAAAATCCATGATCCGAAAAAATCAGCGGAAATTATTTTTTCTAGTATGATAGGCTTTGCTTTCCTGCACGCCTACTCTAGCAGCGATCAGTATGAAAAGGAAGTGGAAATCTTTATTTCTGATGCCATTGATCAATTTATTAATGGCCTCATTTGAATACGAATAAAAAAACACCTGAATACGCTGCTCAATTGTTCGGACAGTTTGTATTCAGGCGTTTTTTTATTCTAATGAGTTTCCTTTCAGAAATGAACGGATTTTTTCTTTTAATAGCTTGGTCTTTCGCGGATTGGCACCTTTAGTAGTTAATGCAATCCCAAAATCCTTTTCTTTAATCCATGCCATGTTGAAAAAATTGCTATTGCTTTGATTGGTTGTATCATTTACGAGTTGTCGCGGTGTCGTTTCATTCAAAACAGCTTGGTTGACTGCTGGATTATCTGTACAGATAAAAATGACTTGAAAACCAGTAGTATCACCATATTGAAAGGAACGTTCCCGCAATAGAACTTTTCCATTTTTCTTTGCTGTTAGTAAGGTATCAGAAAAATTCGGCGCGATAACCGTGGGTTTTACACCTGCTTCAATCAATCCACAAACTTTTCGAGTGGCTATTCTCCCACCGCCGATCACTAGGACAGAAAACTGCTGGATATCAATTAAGATTGGGTACATAGGCGTAACTCCTTAGTCAATGATTTTACGGATTTTCGCTGTTTTGTTTAGACAAATTCACTAGAGCTTTTTTCTGTTCAAAGCGAAAATAGATGAAGTGGGAAAGAACACCAAAGAATACTGGACCTAAAAGCAAAGTTGAAAAGTTCAGATAATTTCCTAATTTTAAGGGTTCATATATTTGAAAGGCAATTGCAACAAAAATACAGACACAAACGCTTATGGAAAGAAAATAATTCAGGTAATTATTTTTAATAATCAATGACTGTTTCTGGATGATTTTTTTCTTTAAAAAGAAAGGAAAACTAGCTGCGACAATAAAATATGGAATCGCTCGTGAAACATTCGTCATGTAGGTTAATTGATTAAATAAATCTGATAAAAAAGTATTACTAAATGACAACAGCCCAATAAATAAAGAAATCAGCAAGGCTTGGATCCAAAGTGCATTTTCAGGCATTTGATTCCTATTCAGTGCTGAGAATTTTGGCCAGAAAACTTTAGGTGTACTCTTTATCAAACTTTTTAATGGACCATAGCTTATTGAGCTAAGAAGACTCAAATATGCCAGCCCCATTGTCAGGGCGGTGTAACGAATAAAAATCTGAGTCAATAAGTGCGTGTGACTAACTGATAGGTTGAAACTGACAGCCAATGTTTTGGCCAATTGTTCCATGACACCATACATTAGATTTCCCAAATGAAGAGACGTTGCCTCCCGTAAGCCGTCAATGTTATTTGCACAGCTCCAAATGATAATGCCGCTAACATATAAAAATAACACAATAAACGAACTGATAATCACGGCTCGCGGAAATCTGCTGCGGCTTTTTTTGGTTTTATCGGCAAGACTCGCAATCGTATCCAATCCCCCAAATGCGGTGATCGAAAAAATGAAAAAAGGCAGCTGTGAGAGCAGGCGGCTCGATGATTCTTGAAAAAAGCTTGGCACAGTCAAACTATGATGGATATTTATTAAAACCAGTTCGGGATTCTTAAAAATCAAAATTAAATTACCAGATAATGAAAGGATTAGCAAACCAACCATAGCGTAACCGCTAATATGCAGAAAACGGAAAATGACTTGGAAGCCACGTTTGTTCATCCAAGTGATACCTATTACTGCCATTACAGAAAATAACGCTAACCATATTTGAGAAGAAACACCGAACCAATTCATTGACGCAGTTATATCTTGCCCGAAGAACAGAATAGAAATTGGAATGAGAATCTTCATAAATAAACTAATCATCCAAATGAAGTAGCTACTATACCATAAAAAAACAGTTGTGAAAGCTGCCTTAGGAGAAAGGGACTCTTTTAACCAGTCATAGATCGCTCCTGAGCGATGTGCGTACTTTTTGGTATACTGCGCTACGATCAGTGCGTAGGGAATAAAATAAAAGAGGGCACTAATAAAAAACCAAATAAGTGATTGACTTCCCAGCATAAAAAATGCTGAGATCATACTAGAAAATGAGTACACAGTAGTGGTAATGATCAAAATCAGATTTTGTGAAGATTGTTTTTTAGTCATCGTCCGCTCCTTAAAGTCTTTTCTCCATCTTATTTTCTTTTAAATAAAAAGACAAGATGAATTTTGATTTAAAAGAATTACTTCATCAAAAAAGCGGTAGATAAAAATGAATGAAAAGATTGATAAATCAATGATTTTTCAAATCGAATAATAAATAATAACAATATATTGCTTTGTTTTAGGTTCGAAATAACAAAATTTGGCTGAACTTCAGCGATTGAATAGCTTTCCTTTGATTGCTTTATTAAAATTCAAGAAAAACCTTTAACCAGTAGTTAAATCTGAAAATAGCAGTATTTTATATTGTTTGAGCAGGGAAATAATATTCTGAAGACTATCTTTTTAGAATACATATCAAGATTATTGAAGGACACAGTTCTCTTCTACATTCTAGAGCGAATGATGATAACGATTGCTTGGTTCTGTGAGGATAGTACATATTTCGATCATCATTTTTTTAAATCGTCAATCAGTTTTAAATATAGTAATATTTTGCTCTTACCTTTTTCAAAATAGCACAATGTGGCTGAGTTATGGAAAAAAGCCAAGAATAAGGAGAAACGTTTGCTATAATAAAGAAAAATTGAATACTTAATAACTGATCAAGGGAATGAGGTGAAAATCCTCAACAGCCCCTTTCTACTGTATATGCGGATGAACTCTCACAAGCCACTTTTCGGGAAGGCGAGATAGTAAATGGATGCAAAGTCAGGATACCTTGTTCAGGGATTAAAAAATAATTGGATTGGGAAGATTATTTTGCTAACGGTATTATTTGGTGTATTTATACAAATAAAAAACGCGGCGAGACCATCTTTTCTGGACTCGCTGCGTTTATTTTTTTTGGTTATCAATCAGAATTTACTGAGAAAACAAATAGTATATCAAAACGAATAAGGATGTCAGTTCAACTTTTCGCAGGTTACTTAAAACAGAAGGATATTAAGCAATAAGAATCAAAATAAAGCTCAAGAACTTTAGTTGAATGATATACGACATTCGAATCGAACTAATTTTACTTGAAAAATTAATACATTAAAACGAATAAGGATGTCAGTTCAACTTTTCGCAGGTTACTTAAAACAGAAAGGTATTAAGCAATAAGAATCAAAATAAAGCTCAAGAACTTTAGTTGAATGATATACGACATTCGAATCGAACTAATTTTACTTGAAAAATTAATACATTAAAACGAATAAGGAGTGAAACATGATGAAGTATTCAACAAAGAAATTGGCAATATTAGCAATTCTGCTGGCGCTATGTGTGATTGGGGCAAACATTAAAATCCTTGGTTCAATCGCATTAGACTCTTTTCCTGCATTTATTGGTGCAATCATTCTTGGCCCTGCCGCAGGAGCATTTTTAGGATTTTTCGGACACATGATCTCAGCGTTACTGTCAGGGTTTCCTAATACTTTGCCAATTCATCTGATTATTGCTGTATTGATGGCGGCCTGTATGTTCTTTTATAGCTGGACGCGCAAAAAGTTGCAAAGAAATAAGGTCGCAGCTTCGATAATTTCGATGCTGGTGGCTTACGTAATCAATGTACCATTGGATTTGCTATTGCTTTATCCATTGATGGGGCCGGTTGTTTTCATGCTTTTCGTCCCCCTGACCTTGGCGACAGTCGTGAATTTAACTCTATCTGAGATTGTGATTCTAGGAATTCCACAAAAATATAAAGAAGCAATCTTTCTAAAATAATCAAGAAGCGGAGTCGTTATTATGGCAGTGAAGCATGGAGGAAATATTCAAGAAATCAGTGAAATATATCAGATAGATAAGAAAGAGTTAATTGATTTTAGTGCAAATATTAACCCCTTAGGTATTCCCCAAGGAGTCAAAGCAACACTAACGAAGGGCATTGCGGAGCTAGTTCATTATCCTGATATTCGATACCATGCACTAATCCAGTCAATCGCTGATTTTCACGAGATTTCAGCAGAATTTGTCTATCCAGCCAATGGGGCTGCAGAAGCGATTTTTATGTTGGGAAGAACGCTTATGCTGAAAAGACTATTATTGCTTGCACCGACTTTCATGGAGTATGAAGCAGCTTTTAGTCAACAAAAGACTGAATTTAGCTATTTTAATTTGGAGCAACGCAATTTTCAATGGACAATTGCAGAATTGATACAATCAGCGAAGGAGCAGCAAGTGGATGGCATCTGCCTCTGTAACCCAAATAATCCAACTGGTCAAATGCTGAAACAATCAGAGCTTGAGGAATTATCTCTATTTTGTCAGAGAAATGAGATAGCTTTAATTATCGATGAGGCCTTTGTAGATTTTACAGGGGAGGAATATTCACTTGTTTCTTCAATCAGCACTAATGAAAACCTCTACATCTTTCGATCGTTGACAAAAATGTTTGCGATTCCAGGTTTGCGTTTAGGCTACTTGCTAAGTAGTAATCGTGCTGTTCTAGCTCAAATTGAAGCGAAAACTGTGCCTTGGCACATTAATACCTTTGCAGATATTGCCGGACAGCAAGCATTGAAGGAAACAAGATTTATTAAGGATAGTCAGCGCTATATCGCAGAGGAACGAAGGTTTTTAGAAAAGGGGTTGGCTCAATTTAAGGAGCTAGAAACGTTTTCTAGTCAGACGAATTTTATTTTCTTGCGGTATCAGGGTTCGGGTTGTCTACAAGAAAAATTGATCCAAAAAAATATTCTGATTCGAAATTGTAATAGCTTTCATGGCTTGTCTCAAAAATATTATCGAATTGCAGTTAAATCAAGAGTTGATAACAAATCCTTACTTGATGCATTGGAGGCGATTTTATGAGAGTAACGGCTTCTTGTACCGGTTCATGCGGAGAATTAATTCAAGGCTGGCTAGGTAATTCGCAAAAATTAGTTAGTTATGGGATTGATCGATTTTCTAAAGTAACGCTTCAAACGGGAATTGCTTCTAAAGGAGCTAAACCAAAAGTCGAGAAAGCGATCAATAAAACGCTGGATCACTTAAGAATACCGACTGCTAAGAGAGAAAAGCTATCTTTCGTGATCAATTCAGAACTACCGATAGCCAAAGGGATGGCCAGTAGTACAGCGGATATTGCCGCAGCTTGCCAAGCAACAACTGCTTACTATGGAAGAAAGATTACCAGAGATGAAATTATCGACATTTGTTTGGCAATTGAACGTACAGACAGTATTCTTTTCCCAACACTTACATTGTTTGAGCAGAAAAATGGGTCAGTTAGAGAGAGCAGCGGATGGGCTCCCCATTTTTACGTGGTTGTTTTGGAGCCAGAAGAAACCTTAGAAACCGAAGCTTTTCATTCACAAGTGAACGAGCGCTTATTTTTTCAACAACGAGAGCTCTTTGCAGAAGTTTATCAGTATTATCTGAGTGCAGTGAAAGAAAAGTCGTTGCAAATGCTTGGAGAGGCGGCGACACAGAGCGCTCTATTAAATCAGGAAATTTTAGCTAAACCCTATTTCTCAGAATTGGTGAAGCTTAGACAGTACCATCAGTGGTTAGGAGTCAACGTTGCACATAGTGGCTCAGTAGTTGGAATCATGATTGAAAAACCAGAAGATATTCCAGCAGTTCTAGAGGTGATAAAGAAATCCAATGTGTCACGTTGGTATTCCAAGGTCAGTGTTCATCAAAGCTGCTACCGAGGAGTAGAACTGATAGAAGCGAGGAAAATGAATGAAGAAGCTGATGATCGCCGCTGTTTCCAGCGGCTCAGGAAAGACAACGATAACGCTTGGCTTAATGAAACTTTTGCAAAATCGCGGGTATCGAGTTCAACCCTATAAGGTCGGTCCTGATTACGTCGATACCGAATACCACACGCGAATTACCGGAAACCCTTCACGGAATTTGGACATGTTTCTAGTTCAAGATAATGCACGAATGAAAACACTTTTCGAAAAAGAAGCGGGAAATGCAGACATTTGTGTAATTGAAGGAGTAATGGGGCTTTTTGACGGGTTAGGGGCAGACAAGGATTTTTGCTCCAGTGCAGGAGTTGCAAAGCAGTTGGATTGTTCCGTATTGCTGGTAGTGAATGGGCAATCAGCTTCAACATCTGTGGCGGCAGTGGTTAAGGGATTCGTCGATTTTGATACGAAACTAAACATTTGTGGAGTCATTATTAATAAAGTTGCCTCTGAAACACACTATCAATTGATTAAAAAAGCAGTGGAATTGTACACCGATGTTCCTGTTTTCGGATATTTGAAGCGAGAAAAAGGAGTAGAGCTGCCTTCTAGACAGTTAGGATTGGTCCCTGATCGAGAAATCAACGATGTGACAGAAAAAATTCAGCAGGTAGCAGAATCCTTAGAAGCGACCTTTGAGCTTGATCAGTTATTAGAGCGGCTTCCGAACGAGAAAATCCGATATACACCGCCGTATTATCCGCAATTTCCGGAAATCAAGGTCGCATATGCTCTAGATGAAGCATTCCATTTTTATTATCAAGACAATCTTGATTTGCTGAGGACGCATGGCGTGGAGCTGCTCACCTTTAGCCCAATGAAGGATGACCATCTTCCAGAGGCGGATTTGTATTATTTTGGTGGCGGTTATCCAGAAGAATTTGCTCTGGAGCTTTCAACAAATCAATCAATGCGCAGCAATATCAAGAAAAAACACGAGCAAAGCGCCTTTATACTAGCTGAATGTGGCGGGTTAATGTACCTAGGTACTGCCTTTAATAAAGATGAGAAGAACTATCCGATGGTAGGTATTTTTGAAGGAGTTAGTCAGATGACATCAGGTCTTCAGAAATTTGGCTACTGCTATGGGGACCTGAATCAAGAGACTTTGCTTGGGGAAAAAGGAACAACAGTAGTAGGGCACGAATTTCATCATTCAATTTTTCAAAGTAATGAACCAACAGTTCTGGAAATGCGAAAGGAACGCGATGGAGAAGTCGTGAAGAGATGGACTGGCGGTTATCAGAAAAAGAATACGTTTGGCAGTTATCTTCACCTTCATTTTTATCAAAGTGAAGATTTTCTTCAGAATCTGCTGGAGAAAGTGAGGAATAGCAGATGATCTACTGGATTATTGTTGCTTTCATTTTAGATTTATTGATTGGTGACCCTTACAGCTGGCCGCATCCAATTAAGCTGATTGGCAATTTTATCGCTTGGTTTCAGGAGAGGTTCACCCAGACAAAAAGTGATCAGGAAAACTATCGTTTGGGGATTCTATTGTGGTTGGTAACTGTGTTTGGATCAGGATTGGTAACTTTTATCCTTTTAAAACTTAGTTTTCTAATTCATCCTGTTATTGGCATCGTCTGTTACATTTATCTGTCTTATACAACGTTAGCAACCAGAAGTTTATCGCTAGAAGGTAAAAAAGTTTATCAGAAGTTAGTCAATGACAGTCTCGATAATGCTCGTAAACAGGTTGCAATGATTGTCGGAAGAGATACCAAAGAACTAACAAAAGACGAAATTACCAAAGCAACCATTGAAACAATCGCTGAAAATACCAGTGATGGTGTCATCGCTCCATTACTCTGTCTATTTCTCGGAGGACCAACTTTGGCTATGATGTATAAGGCTGTCAATACGCTGGATTCAATGGTGGGGTATGTGACACCAAAATATCGCGCAATCGGCTGGTTTTCCGCAAAAATGGATGATATTTGGAATTTTATCCCTGCTCGTTTGACTTGGTTCTATTTACTAGGAGCAACTAAAATACTGCGCTTGAATACTTCAAACGCTTGGAAAGTTGGAAAAGCTGATTGTCGTAATCATAAAAGTCCGAATAGCGGCTATCCCGAAGCAGTGGTCGCAGGTGCACTAGGAATCCAACTTGGCGGCACGCATCTTTATCATGGTGTGGAAATTTATAAACCGACAATCGGAGTCTCACTTCGTTCAGCGAAGCCAAAGGATATATTAACTGCTAATAAACTTTTGTATACAACGGCGATTCTGAGCGTAACTGTATTTAGTGTTACTGCAATCATCATCAACAAGTACTTTTTATAAGAAGGAGAAAAAAGCGTGGACTATATAAGAAATCCTCAATTAATTGAAACAGAAAGCTTCAAAATCATTCAAGAAATCATTGATCAAGAATTTCCTGACTATATGTTCTCATCAGCGAAGGAAGAAAAAATTATTAAACGGGTGATTCATACAAGCGCCGATTTTGATTATTTGAAAAATCTCGTCTTTTCTAATGATGTTATTTCGGAGTTAGAGAAATTTTTCTTGGGAGGAGATGGCACAATTTTTACAGATACAACTATGGCACTTAGCGGTATTAACAAACGTCTCTTAGATAAATTAGGTATTCGTTATGAATGCTATATTGCCGATCCAGAAGTGGCTGAACAAGCAAAGGCAAAGGGAATGACTCGTTCGATGGCAGGAATAGAGCGAGCAGCAACAATTTCTGGCCCAAAATTATTTGTTATTGGAAATGCGCCAACGGCAATTTTTAAATTACTGGAGCTACATAAACAAGGAGAATTAAGTACGGTTGCTGTTATTGGTGCTCCTGTTGGTTTTGTTGGAGCTGCAGAATCAAAAGAGGCATTGTTTGAAAGTGATCTCCCCGCAATCATTGCCAGGGGTCGCAAAGGCGGCAGTAATGTTGCTGCGGCGATTATCAATGCCATGTTATATCAATTGATTGAAAGGGAAAACTGATGGAAGAGTTCGTTTTCTATAATGGGAAAAAGCTGCGAAAAGGGTATACAACAGGTTCCTGCGCAACTGCAGCTGCGACCGCTGCGGCAGCATTTCTTTTTGAAGAGGAAGCCACAGAGGAGATTTGCATTGAATTACCCGATAAAAAAAATCTAACTATTCCAATCGCTTCGATTGAAGCTATGGAAGATGGCAGCCAAGCTTTTGTTGTAAAAGATGGCGGTGACGATGTGGATGCGACAGATGGGATGTTAATCGGCGCAAAGGTCGTCAAAATTGATGGAAATCAAATTCTAATTGATGGTGGAATCGGCATCGGTCGAGTAACAGAAGTAGGGTTACAAAATCCTGTGGGTCAGGCCGCAATTAACCCTGTTCCAAGAAAAATGATTGAAGCTTCCGTTCGCAAAATCATCGGTCTGAATCAGGGAGTAAAGGTGACTATTTTTGCTCCTGAAGGAGAAGTAATCGCTAAGCAAACAATGAATCGACGCTTAGGTATAGTGGGCGGCATCTCCATTTTAGGAACAACCGGTATTGTCACACCGATGTCTGAAGATGGTTGGAAGCAGTCTATCTCGCTGGAATTAGAAATGAAGAAAAGCCAAGGATATTCTTCAGTCATTCTGTGTCCAGGAAACTATGGTGAGGAGTTTGTTCTAAATACAATGAAGCTCAATGGCGAGAATATCGTTTCAATGAGTAATTTTGTCGGCTATGTCTTAAAAGAAGTTCAGCGCTTGGAATTTGAAAAGGTTCTGATGGTTGGGCACTTAGGCAAATTGATTAAAGTTTCTGCAGGAATTTTTTCAACTCACAGTAAAGATGCAGATGCACGAACGGAAATCTTGATCGCAAATCTAGCCCTACTAGGTATGCCTGTACCCCAATTGCAAGAAATCGAAAGATGTTTAACGACTGAGGCTGCTGGAGAGATTATTGCCAGTGCAGGATACGAAGCTGTCTATCAAGTGCTGGCAGAAAAAGTTAAGAAACGTTCCGAAGATTTATTGAAATATCGGAAACATGAGCCAAATATTGAAGTCGTTCTTTTTTCTTCACAACGAGGATACTTAGCTTCCACAAAACCTCTGGAGCAGCTAAAGGAGGAGTGGCGATGATCACTGTTATAGGTATCGGACCAGGCGGGACACAAGACTATTTATTTGGAAAAGCTCAAGCGGCTATTCAGGCAGCCGATTTGATTATCGGGAGTCAGCGTCAATTAGAGATTATTCCTAAAAACAAGAAGCACAAAACTCATTTACTTCCCCGTAAACTAGATGATCTGGAAGATTTTTTAAACGATCATCAAAAGGATGAGTTAGTAATTTTAGCTTCCGGTGATCCATTGACCTATGGCATTGGCAACTGGCTTCTAAAACGATTTTCAGGAGAAAATTTACTGATTTTGCCGGGGATTAGTTCCCTTCAGTATTTATTCAATCGACTAAATATTCCGATGGAGGATTGCTTTATCACTAGTAGTCATGGGAAATCTCCAGACTTTTCTCTTATTTTCAAGCTGCCAAGGGTCGGGATAGTAACAGACAAACGAACAGGTCCTTATCAACTGGCACAAGAAGCGCTAAAACGAGGCAATGATTCAATTTTTTATATAGGTGAAAATCTCAGCTACTCTGATGAGAAAATAAGGCGTTATAAAGCTTCTGAGGTTCCCAATGAAGACTATCAAATGAATGCAGTGGTGATAATCAATGAAAGATAGTAGTTTTATTCGCGGTAATGTTCCCATGACCAAAGAAGAAGTCCGAACGGTCAGTATAGCAAAGCTGCAGTTAGCTAAAGCAGATAAGTTTTTAGATATTGGCACAGGAACAGGCAGTATTGCGATCGAAGCAGCGTTGCTATATCCAAAATTAGAAGTGACAACAATTGATTCAAATCAAACCGCCGTAACTGTTTTGAAGCAAAATCTAGCAAAGTTTCAGTTAACGAATATCCACAGTATTCTTGGCAAAGCACCGATTGAATTAGAGGATAAATTTGATGCAATTTTTGTTGGCGGAACGGGTGGAAACATGGCTGAAATACTTGCTTGGAGCTTCCAGCTGCTGAAGCCTGACGGTCGTTTAGTATTAAATTTCATTTTATTAGAAAATGCTCTTAGTGCAATGGAATGGCTGGAAACGAATCATCACTCCTTCCAGACGATTCAAATGCACGTTAGTCAGTTCACCAAACTAGGACAAGGGCACTATTTTAAACCACAAAACCCAGTAATCATTATCGAGACGAGAAAAGAGGATTAAGTATATGACAAAGGTTCATTTTGTCGGTGCAGGACCTGGTGATCCTGAACTGATTACGTTTAAAGGCTATAAGTTGTTAAAATCAGCAGATGTTGTTATTTATGCAGGCTCACTTGTGAACCCTGAACTGCTAAATTACTGTAAAAAGGAATGCAAGATATTTAATAGTGCCTCAATGAATCTAACCGAAATCATTGATGAAATGGAGCACGGTGTTCAAGAAAATAAGGAAGTTATTCGATTACAGACAGGTGATTTCTCTATCTACGGTTCAATTCGTGAACAAATTGAAGAGCTAAAAAAACGCAAGATCGAATTTACCTGTACACCTGGTGTTAGCTCCTTTTTAGGCGCAGCCTCTAGCTTAGGCGTGGAGTATACTGTTCCAGAAATTTCTCAGAGTGTGATTATTACTCGTATGGCTGGAAGAACTCCGGTACCAGATAAGGAAAGTCTACGCTCTTTTGCCCAACATCAAACGTCAATGGTCATTTTTCTTTCTATACAAGGTATCAAGCAAGTAGTCGAAGAATTATTAGCAGGAGGTTATCAGCCTACAACACCCGTAGCGGTTATTTATAAAGCTACTTGGCCTGAAGAAAAGAAAATTGTTAGTACCTTAGAGAAGATCGCAGAGCAAATCGAAGCAGCAGATATTACAAAGACAGCTTTAATCATGGTTGGGGAGTTTTTAGGAAATGAGTTTTACTACTCCAAATTGTATGATGCCTCTTTTAAACATGAATACCGTGATGTGAAGCGTAATGAATAAAGCAGCAATTTTAGCTTTGACGTCAACAGGTATCCAATTAGCCAAAGAACTCCGAGGTAAATGGGATCAGGAAATCCCAATCTTTGTATCAGAGGATAATTTGGATGAAGAACTGCTGCTTTTTCCGACAGGGAAATTTAGCACAGGGATTCAGGTATTATTCAAGCAATATGACGCGCTTATTTGCATCATGGCCACTGGAATCGTAGTACGCAGTATTGCAGGAGTATTGGAAGACAAACGAAAAGATCCAGCGATTGTTGTAATAGACGAAAAAGGCCGGCACACGATCAGTCTTTTATCCGGTCATATTGGCGGCGGCAATCAACTGACGCTAGAAATCGCAGCGAAATTAAACAGCTGTCCGGTGATTACCACTGCAACGGATGTACAAAATGTGACGGCTCTTGATTTGTTGAGTAAAGAGCTGAATGGCTGGTATGCAGATTTCAAAGAGACAACGAAGAGAGTCAATCGACTCTTAGCAGAGCATCAAGCAGTTGGTTTGATCCAGCGGGGAAATTGGGTGAGGGATCTTCGAGGACTTTCTTTGCTCAAAGAAGGAGATTCATTTAATTCTTATGAAGCGGTATTGCTTATTTCTGACAAAAGAGAAGAGCTGGAGTCTGAAAAAATAATCCAAATTGTGCCAAGACGGTATGTATTAGGGATTGGGGCAAAAAAAGGGATTGATTTTTCAATCATTAAGGAAGAATACCTTACTTTTTGTCAATCAGTAAATATCCATTTTCGCAGCATTAAGAAAATCGTTAGTATCGATATTAAGCAACAAGAAGCTGGAATCTGCCAATTAGCTGAATGGCTGGAAATTCCCTTTGAAACCTATTCAGCAGCAGAATTATTAACTGTTTCAGAGAAATATCCGCAGTCAGCTTTTGTTAAAAAAGTAACAGGAGTAGGAAGTGTTTGTTTGGCAGCGGCTGACTTAGCCAGTAATGGAAAAGTGGTGACTGAGCGTTACGCCAATAAGGGAGTCACCTTTGCATTGGGAAAGGATGAAGACGACACATGTTATACGTTGTGGGATTAGGTCCAGGTGAGAAGGAAAAGATGTCACTTGAAGCGATTGAAGTTATTAAAAAGGTGGAAGTGATTGTTGGTTATACGACCTATGTTCGTTTAATCAAAGAGCTAGTTGGTGAAAAAGAAATTGTCAGTACAGGAATGAAACAAGAAATTGATCGCTGTAAAAAAGCGATTGAAATAGCTAAAACAGGTAAGGATGTCGCTGTCATTTCTAGTGGCGATGCAGGCGTCTATGGGATGGCAGGCCTGATCTTAGAACTTGTCAGTCAAATGGATGAAGAGCTTGCAGTCAAAGTGATTCCTGGAATTACTGCCAGTATTGCTGGCGCGGCTTTGTTGGGTGCTCCGCTAATGAATGATTTTTGTCACATTAGCTTGAGTGACTTAATGACACCATGGACAATGATCGAAAAACGTCTTCATGCAGCAGCCAGCGCCGATTTTGTAATCTGTCTATATAACCCGCGAAGCAAAGGCAGACCAAATCATTTAGCTAAGGCATTAGCAATTATTCAACAATATAAATCAAAAGATACGATCATCGGATTGGCTAAAGATGTAGGTCGCAAAAAAGAACAGGCAATTTTTACTTCAATAGGTGATATTGATGAAACTTTAGTAGATATGACGACGGTTGTATTAGTTGGAAATAAAGAAACCTATCTATCGGATGGCCGAATGATTACTCCTCGAGGTTATCAATTATGATTCTATTACTTGGAGGAACCTCTGATAGTCTAAAAATTGCGCAGGAGTTAAATAAAGCGAATTTAGCTTTTTATTTATCTGTTGTATCGGATTACGGAGAGAATTTGGCTACAGCAGTAACAAGCAATGTGGTTAAGGGACGTCTAAGTACAAGAGAAATGATCGAATTCATGAAGAAACATCAAATCACTCAATTGATTGACGCGACACATCCTTATGCGATAGAGGTTTCAAAAAACGCCATGACGGCTTGTACTCAGCTTGGAACTAATTATCTTCGATTTGAACGTCCTTCACTGATTACTGATGAGATGATCACGGTTCAATCAATAAAAGCTGCTTGTGAACAGGCTTTAAATTATTCAGGAAAGATCTATTTAACCACTGGAAGTAAGACGTTAGCAGATTTTTTAGAGTATCTGCCTAAGGAACGAATTGTTGCCAGAGTGTTGCCAACAGTTGAGGTGTTAAAAGTAGTTGAAAAGCTGGAAATATCAACGGGGAATGTCGAAGCACTTAAAGGTCCTTTTTCAAAGGAACTAAATCGCGAGCTTTTAATCCATAATCAGGCTGGGGTAATGATTACTAAAGAAAGCGGTCATGCGGGTGGTTTTTTCGAGAAGACTGAAGCCTGTAAAGAGCTGAATATTCCGTGTATTGTCATTCAACGCGAGCAATTAGACTATCCTGAAAAGTTTTCTTCTATTGAAGGACTAATTGAGACAAGTAAGAAGAACTAATTATTAACGAAAAAAGAGGAGCGATAAAATGACTGGATGTATCGCCTTAATTGGTGCAGGACTAGGAGATCCAGAATTATTGACTGTTAAAGGATTGAGAAAAATCAAACATGCGGATGTGATAGTGTATGACCGTTTGATAAATCCAGCGATTCTGAATTCCTGCAAAGCAACCTGTGAAAAAATTTACGTAGGCAAAAAGCCCGATTACCATCCTGTCTCACAGGAAAAAATTGAAGAAATCATGATCGAAAAGGCTAAACAAGACCTTGATGTAGTCCGACTAAAAAGCGGTGATCCCTATGTTTTTGGTCGTGGTGGAGAAGAAGGAGCGGCTTTAAAGCAAGCGGGAATCCCATTTGAAGTGATTCCAGGAATTACCTCTTCAATTGGAGGATTAGCTTACGCCGGAATTCCAATTACTCATCGTGATTTGGCAGCAGACTTTCATGTTTATACTGGTCATTTAAATAATTCTGAGCGTGAAATTGATTGGGAGACAGCGGCTAAGGTTGGAGGAACTTTAGTTTTTCTAATGGGGATGTCCGGTCTAAAGAAAATCACCGAGCAGCTAATGATTCATGGAAAGGATAAGAATACTCCAGCGGCAATCATTCAATGGGCGAGTCGTAAACAACAAAAAACAGTAGTCGGGACATTAGAAACAATTTTTGAAAAAGCCTGTGTCGCGAAACTACAGCCGCCTAGTTTGATTGTGATCGGTGAGGTGGTTACACGAAGGAGAGAATTAAACTTCTTTGAAGAACGACCTTTGTATTCAGTCAGTATTGCCGTTCCATATACAAAAAGGAAAAGAATGGCGACTCGTTTAACAGATTTAGGCGCGGAAATTATCGAACTACCACCAAGTAGTATTGAATTTTTTGATACGACGATTGATTTTTCTAAGCCTCAACAAGTAGTTTTCACTGATCCACTAAGTGTAGAAATGTTTATTCGAGCAATGAAAACACAGGAAATTGACTGGCGGAAATTAGCCGACTGGTATTTTATTTCTGTTGGACATCACACTGGATCGGTTCTGGAAAAGGCCGGAATACGCCCTGATATGAATTATCCAGATTTAACGGAATGCCTGCAGCGATTAGAAGAAAACACGGACAGCCTATTCTTAGGTGATTCTTTAACGTTAGCAGAGCTAAAGAATCACGAATCTCCCGTTGAAAAGCTGCTTACACACGAGGAGAAAATCACTGTTGATATTCCTGATCTTTGGCAAAAGGCCGATCTGATGTATTTTCCAAATTCTAAAGCAGCCCGCCTGTTCCTAGCTGCATTAAGTGAGGAGGAGTTGGCAATTGTCGCGCAAAAGAAAGTGATTGTTATGGGGCAAAGAACAAAAGCGGTCTTTGATAGTTATCAGCTTGCTGTGATTCAGACGACAGAACCTACATTTGACAAAGTCGTAGAGAAAATAAAAGAGGAGATGAAGCGATGAAGCCTGCATTAATTGCTGTCAGTTTTGGGACAAGTTATCCAGAGACACGAAAAAAAACAATTGGAGCTGTAGAGGAGAAGTTAGCAGAGAAATATCCTGAATTAGATGTTTTCCGTGCCTTTACTTCCAATAAGGTGATCAAAAAGATTAAAGAGCAAGAAAATGTAACGGTTTTAACGGTAGATCAACAGATGAAAAAACTGATTACTGAAGGGTACAAAGAGATCTATATTCAACCACTTCACATCATTCCTGGAATTGAATATTCTAAAGCTCTGCATCAGGCAATGCGTTATAAGGATCAGCTAGAGCTTGTCAAAGTTGGGAAGCCATTGCTTAGCAGCATCGAAGATTATCAAAAGGTCGTTGCTTGGCTCGAGACTATGGCAGCGGATCTCGATGAGAATGAGGTGCTAGTCTTAATGGGGCACGGCAGTCAGCATTCCGCTTTTACAGTTTACGCTTGTCTTGATCATATGCTTTTGGAAAAACCAATCTTTATCTGTGCAGTGGAAAGCTATCCTGAAATTTCTTTGTTGATTGAACGACTTAAAAATAGCCGATATAAAAAGATCAAGCTGTACCCATTAATGCTCGTGGCTGGTGATCATGCAACAAATGATATGGCTTCTGATGAAGAGGATTCGTGGAAAACCCAGTTGGAGCAAGCAGGTTTTACTGTTGAGGCGCACCTTAGAGGTATGGGTGAATTTCAGGAAATACAACAGCAATTTTGTGAGCATGCAGCAGCAATGATGGAAGGATCGACAAATGACTAAATTTTATGGAGTTGGGACTGGACCGGGAGCATCAGATTTATTAACGATTCGTGGAAAAGAAGTTTTGCAAATGGTTGACTGCCTGTATACGCCAGAACCTAAAAAAGCTGGTAAAAGTCTAGCTTTACAAATTGTTACGCCTTATTTAAAGGAAGACCTAATGATTAAACAACGTCACTTCCCGATGGTAAATAATTGGGAGGAAAAACGAAACGCTTGGGACAAGATTGCTGAGGAAATCATTTCAGATGTCAAGAGCGGCTTGAATGTAGCCTTCATAACTTTAGGTGATCCTATGGTTTATAGTACCTACAGTTATTTGTTAGAGCGTATGACAGAACAAATAGAAACAGAGACAGTTCCAGGCATTTCTTCTTTTTGCCAAATTTCTAATGAGTTGCAGATTCCTTTGGTAATTGATGAAGAGAGTTATGCCGTTTTACCTGCGACTGCTGATGAAGAAATACTACGAATCGCTTTAAAAAATATTTCTACAGTTATTTTAATGAAGGTTTCGATAGCACTGCCCAAAATAGTAAAGCTCTTAACGGAGCTAGATTTATTAGGACAAACGGTATTGGTCAGTGATTCTTCAATGTCGTCAGAGAAAATTATGATTGGACTAAATGAGTTGGATGAGCAGGATTCCCTTTCCTATTTCAGTACCATGATTGTTTATAAAAATAGAACGTTGAAAGGAAGGTAAAAAGATGAAAATAAAAACAGTTAAAAAAATTCTCTTTGTCGCGCTTCTTTTAATTCTAGTTGTCCCTCAAAAGGCACACGCGATGCACATCATGGAAGGTTTCTTGCCACTTGGCTGGTGTTTGTTTTGGTATGCGGCATTCATTCCGTTCTTTCTCTATGGATTATTCAGTATCAGAAAAGCTGTGGCTGAAAATCCACAAAATAAAGTACTGTTAGCTTTTAGCGGCGCGTTTATTTTCATCTTATCAGCATTGAAAATCCCATCAGTTACGGGCTCTACTTCACATCCAACTGGTGTTGGAATCGGAACGGCTCTTTTCGGCCCCGGAGTGATCAGTGTTTTAGGAACCATTTGTTTATTATTCCAAGCCTTATTATTAGCTCATGGGGGAATAACGACCTTAGGAGCAAATGCCTTTTCGATGGCAGTTGTTGGTCCATTTGTTGGTTATGGCGTTTATGTGCTTCTGAAAAAAGCGAATGTTTCAACGTCTGTTTGTTTGTTCTTGTGTGCGTTTATTGCAGATTTAGCGACGTACTTTACCACCTCTGTTCAGCTTGGACTAGTTTTCCCCGATCCTTCATCAGGTATTTTTGGAGCAATCATGAAATTTGTAGGTGTCTTTATGATGACTCAGATTCCAATTGCCATTGCCGAAGGGCTTTTGACCGTCGTTGCTTATAATCTTATTTCAGCGAATTTTTCTTTTCATGAAAGAGGGGTTTTGAACAATGGAAAAAAATAAATCAAAAACGGGTATAAATATTATTCTATTATTAGCGGTCGTAGCTTTGATGGTGGGGGCACTACTAATCAATCAACATGGCGAGTATGGCGGTTCAGATGGGGAAGCAGAAAACGTAATAGCAGAGATTAATCCGGATTACCAACCTTGGTTTAATTCATTATTAGAACCTAAAAGCGGAGAGATTGAGAGCCTATTATTTACTCTGCAAGGAAGCTTAGGTGTAGGAATCATTACCTATATTTTAGGTTACTACAAAGGAAAAAATAAAAATGCTGTTAATTGATAAGATTGCTTATGAAAACCGGCTACTTGATCTATCTCCAGGAATAAAAGGTTGTTTGTATCTTTTTCTATTGATCAGTTGTTTTCTATCGCCGCCATTGGTTCAAGTGCTAATAAGTCTCATTATTGGTGGAGCAACTATCTTTGTTACGAAAGTGAGAGCAAGCAGGTATTTCAAATGGCTGCTGGTTCCAGCGCCTTTTCTTGTGATTAGTATCTTAACAATCTTGTTTTCCGTCAGTTCACAGTCAAAAGATTTTATCTTTCAGATTCCAGTATTTCATCATTTTCTAGGTATATCCGAAGCATCACTTTATTTAGGAACACGCTTGTTTTTTCGGTCGGCTAGTTGTGTGATTTGTACCTATTTTTTCATTTTAACTGTTCCTTTCCACCAAATTTTATTGATTATGAAAAAAGCTCATTTTCCAGCGCTATTGATTGAATTAACCATGTTAATGTATCGCTTTATTTTTATTTTCATTGATGAACTTCTGATTATTAAACGTGCACAGGATATGCGTTTTGGATTCAAAGGATTGAAAAACAGCTATCAATCATTAGGGGTATTGATTAAGCTTCTATTTTTTCAAACCTTTGATCGCTTCAATAAGATGATTCTTTCGCTTGAAATGAAATTTTTTGATGGTGATTTTCCACTATGATTACTAAATGAAAGAAGGTGCTACCGTGTTTAAGGTAACAGATTTATGTATCAGTTACGAAAATCAAGCAGATGTCTTGCATCATCTTTCTTTGGATTTTAGCGATTATCGAGCAATCGGCGTTTTAGGAGCAAACGGTTCAGGGAAATCAACCTTATTTGCGGCGATCGTAGGACTTTTACGACCAAGTCAAGGCGAAATCATTTATGATAATCAACCGCTGAATTATAAAAAAGCGGCGCTGTATAAGTACCGACAGGAAGTTGGAATTGTCTTTCAAGAACCTGAACATCAGATTTTTTACTCGATCGTGGAAGATGATGTCGCCTTCGCACTAAAAAATCTGGGGATTGAACCAACGCAAATAAAAGCCAGAATGGACGAGGTGTTCGCATTACTGAAGATTGAACATTTGAAAAAGAAACCGGTTCAATACTTGAGTTATGGACAAAAGAAAAAGGTTGCGATTGCCAGCGTTTTAATGCTTAAAACAAAATGGCTATTATTGGATGAACCAACTGCAGGGTTAGATCCAGCCGGCAGACAACAGATGATTGAGATTATCTCTCGTCTAATCCAACAGGGGACCAAAATTATTCTCTCTAGTCATGATATGGATCTAATGTATGAGATTTGCGAATATCTGTATGTTCTTGATAAAGGAATAATCATTAAAGAAGGAGAAGCTGACCAAGTATTTTTGGATGATAAGCTTCTTGAGGATGCAGGATTGGAGCAGCCGTGGTTGGTGAAAATTCATCAGCAATTAGGTTTTCCGCTAGTAAAAAATCAGCAAGAACTTATGCAAGTTAAAATGAGAGCGAGGTGAAGAAGATGGGAAAAAGCTTGATGATTCAGGGGACTGCTTCGGATTCAGGTAAAAGTATTTTGGTGGCAGCCTTGTGCCGTATTTTTCATCAAGACGGAATGAAGGTAATGCCCTTTAAGTCGCAAAACATGGCATTGAATTCTTATATCACATTAGATGGCAAAGAGATGGGGAGAGCACAGGTTTTCCAAGCAGAGGCTGCCGGAATTGAACCAGATGCACGAATGAACCCGGTTTTATTAAAACCTACTTCTGATCGCAAATCGCAAGTGATTTTTAATGGGAAAGTCCTTTGCGATATGGATGCTGTGGAATACCATAATTTTAAACCTCAGCTGATAGAAAAAATATCTGATTTATATCAGGAGTTGCTAGAAGAAAATGACGTGATTGTCCTGGAAGGTGCAGGTAGCCCAGCAGAGATCAATTTAAATAGTCGTGATATTGCAAATATGGGAATGGCAAAAATTGCCGATGCTCCGGTCCTTTTAGTAGCGGATATTGATAAGGGCGGTGTTTTTGCTTCGATCTATGGCACGATTCATTTATTAGAGCCTGAAGAACGCGCTCGAATTAAAGGAATTATCATTAATAAATTTCGCGGCGATGTCGCCTTGTTGGAACCAGGCTTAAAAATGATCGAAGACTTGACTGATGTTCCGGTGGTTGGGGTCATCCCGTATGCACAATTAAATATTGAAGATGAAGATAGTGTGGCTTTATCACAGGTGAGCCGAATGTATAATACGCAGAAAGATTTAGACATTGCTGTAATAGGGCTATCTAAAATGTCCAATTTTACTGATTTTAAGAGTTTAGAAAGTGAGCCAGATGTGTCAGTTCGGTATGTTTTTCCGAATGATCAACTAGGTAGTCCGGATATTCTCATTTTACCTGGCAGTAAAAATACGTTAGAAGACTGTCTCTACTTGCAGCAATCTGGATTAGCGAAAGAGATTGAACGAATAAGAGCCGAAGGAAAAATGATTTTTGGAATCTGTGGTGGCTATCAATTACTTGGAAAAAAACTGCATGATCCTCATCACGTAGAATCTACTATTGGCAGTATTGATGGATTGGGTCTATTGAACACAGAAACCTTTTTTGAAGCAGAAAAAACGACTACGAGGGTAGAAGCAATAATTGATGATGAGACGATTAACGGTTACGAAATTCACATGGGCAGATCTGAAAATTACGAGCAACAGTATTTTGCTCAAATTATTTCTGCTAATGGACAAGCAGATTTGAAGAAAGACGGAGCAATTAGTTCAGATAAAAAGGTGATCGGAACGTATCTTCACGGTGTTTTTGATAATAGTGCTTGGCGAAGAAAACTGTTAAATCAGGTTCGAGCTGAAAAAGGGTTAGCCCCGATTGACAAAATTGCGTTGCCTTATCATGAGTATAAAAATCAGCAGTATGATAAGCTGGCTAATTTAGTTCGTGAAAATGTCGATTTGGAGAAAATTTATCAAATTATGAATCAGGGGGTAAGTGTATGAATATCTATACGCGTTACGGAGATCGTGGTTTTACTAGATTGGTTGGGGGAGGAAGAGCAAAAAAAAATGCTCCCCGTGTCCAAGCGTATGGATCGATTGACACATTAAACGCTCAGGTTGGACTCACCGTAGCTTCTTTAGCTCAAAAAGATTCACTGTATGAAGAATTAGTCCAGATTCAACAGTGGGTATTTGATTGTGGCAGTGACTTTGCAACCCCTGAGGAGAAACGCCCCTATAAGGTTCAATCTCAGGTCATTGTTTGGTTGGAAGAAAAAATTGATTTCTATTGGCAGGAATCCCCAAAAATTGATCGGTTTGTATTACCAGGAGGGACGGTCACGGCCGCAAATCTACATCTTTGTCGTTGTTTTGCAAGAGAGGCTGAACGAAATGCCGTAGCTCTCTTGGAATACAATGAAGCAATTAACGAAGAGGCGTTAAAGTTTTTAAATCGCTTATCTGACTACTTTTTTGCTTTGGCTCGTTGGGTTAATGGTCAAGCTAAGCAAACCGAAATCTTATATGAGAATAGCGCTCCTGTTTTTAATAGGAAGAAGTGAGTCTGAAAAAGGGTTTATTGAGTGAAAGAAGGAAGAAAATGAAAAAGCTGAGAGTTGGCACACGAGGTAGTAAATTAGCCACGACACAAACAAAACAAACATTAGCTGTTTTTCAAGAGCATTTTCCAGAAGTTGAAGTAGAGTTAGTAAAAATCAAAACCAAAGGAGACCACTTAGCTACACATAACTTGCAGGCAATCGGTGGGCAGGGCTGTTTTGTAAGAGAATTAGAATACCAGCTTCGTGAAGGTAAGATTGATTTTGCGATTCATAGCTTAAAGGATATTCCAACCACGATTCACGAAGAATTAGCTTTGGCCAGTGTAATGAAACGCCATTCACCAACAGATGCTCTGATTATTCGAGAAGCAGGGAAAACCTTAGAAACTTTACCCAAAAATGCTGTTGTTGGAACTAGCAGTCTTCGCAGAAAGGCTCATCTGCTGCATGTGCGTCCGGATTTTGATATCCAGCCAATTCGAGGAAATATCGATACACGGATACGTAAAATGAATGAAGGACAGTACGATGCGATTGTTTTAGCACTAGCCGGCTTAGAACGTCTAGGGCTGGATCAAACAGTTTATCATCAAGAACTATCTCCAGAGATCATGCTTCCGGCAATCGGACAAGGTGCGATTGCTTTGGAATGTCGTAAAGATAATACTGAAATTCTTCAAATGCTCAAAAAAATGGAACATTTAGAAACAGCAATAGCAGTAACTGCAGAACGTGCTTTTTTAAACAGTATGGATGGCAGCTGTACTTTTCCTGTTGGAGCGTACTGTCGGCAAAAAAATGGTTCTTATGAATTAACAGGGATGATTGGGAGCGAAAATGGGAAAATCATTCTGAAAGAAACGCTGCAGGGAGATGATCCGGTGATTTTAGGAAGAGCTGTTGCCGATAATCTGATCAAGCAAGGCGCAATTACATTGATTGAGGAGTGTAAGAACGATCAAAAAGAAACTTTTATACACTAGAGAAGCAAGTATGCCGATTGATATTCAACACGTGTTTGCAGAAAAAGGCGTGGAGGTTATTACTATTCCGATGAATCGCACGGTTTTCCAGCCACATAAAAGCCTGGAGCATGAGTATGATTGGATTTTTTTCACTAGTGTCAATGCCGTAAAATATTTTGATTTTACACAATTGAATCAGCAGGCAAAAATACTTGCAATTGGCAATCAAACGACCAAAACGTTGCAAGAGCTGGGGTACTCTGTTGATTTTCAACCGAAAGAAGGCTTTTCTGAGGGATTAGTAGAGGAATGGCTTCGCCTAGTCGGAGCGAAACAGCGTGTTTTTTGGCCCCATTCATTTCATGCTCGGCGCGTGATCTACAATGCCTTGGTTCGACAAGAGCATGTTGTTTTGGAACAGGTCATTTACAAGAATGAATTTTTCCCAGAAGATCAAGCACGGTTGCAAAAGCTGATAATGAATGAAACTATTGATTATGTATTGTTTGCTAGTCCTTCAGCCTGGACTTCTTTTAGTAAAACAATTAGAACGTTTAAGCAGTTGCCCGAAAATTTTTGGTCGCAGTTAACGATTGCCGCTATCGGCCCCGTTACAGCTAGAGTGATAGAAAAAGAACAGCATGTGGCTATCCAACCAGATATTTATGATATGCCGCATTTGTATGAATGCTTATTGAGAAGAATTGACCAAGAGAATGTCAGTTCTCTGTAATAATTACACCACTTTTGAGTTGAATTTTTATGAGAGGAATTAGCTGATTAACAGACACTTTTGATTAAGCTAATTTTTTCTTCAAAGAATAAGGAGTGATCGGCCTGTGAGTTTGATAAAAGAATACCGAGATCTTTCCATTTTACCTATTTCGAAGGGAAAATCGCTGGTGATCGCTTGTGATTCTAGTGCGGGTATTGGGAAAAAGGAACACGATGCCGTTGAAATTGATCCCGCAATAACAGCCGCTTTTTGTTTGCGTGTTCCCCTAATGGAATTATTATGTTATGGAGCAGAACCGATTGCTGTGATTGATTTGATCGGTAATGAATATGCTCCTACTGGAGAACGAATGTTAAAAGGGATAAGGGAAGAATTGGCTAGAGCTGAACTTTCTAATATCACCCTCAATGGCAGTACAGAGGAAAACATGTTTACTAAAACTACTAGTGTTGGAATCACAGTTGTGGCGGAAACTAAGGCGGGAAAAGAAAATTTTCAGATGCAGCAAGCCTGTAGTCTCCTGCAATTAGGACAGCCTTATGTTGGGGAACAGGTTGTGAAAAATCGGGAAACAATTTTTTCCTATCCTTTGGTAAAGGCCCTAAGATCAGAGCCTGGAGTTATAGATATGTTGCCCGTTGGTTCGAAAGGTATTCGTTATGAAGCAGAATTAATGGCGCAGGACTCTGAATTCCAGATTCATTTTTCAGAGGTAGAAAATCTAGATTGTTCAGCGGGACCGGCAACAGTTATTCTAATAGCAGTTAAATCAGAACAAGAAGCCGATATTACATCTCGTTATTCCGAGTTGAAAAAAATCGGTGAATATAAAAAGAGGTGACAAAGTTTGGGAGAAATTACATTAGTTACTGGCGGAGCACGCAGCGGCAAATCAGCTTTTGCAGAGAGCTTATTGGATACAGAGGCAAAAATTAATTATATTGCAACGAATTGCTCGGCTCAAGAACCTGAAATGGCTAACCGAATAACTCTCCATCAACAGCGACGTCCTAAAAATTGGCAAACCACCGAAACGTACTTAGTTGTCTCCGACGTAATTGAACAAGCACAAGTGTCAGCACATTTATTGGATTGCGCGACTATGCTATCGACTAATTATTTTTTTGACTTAATGAAAGAACGATTTGGTGAGGACTTCACAATAATTGACGAAGAAATCCTTAAGCTAACTCAAAAAGAGAAGGCTGCAATTGAAGCCGATATTCTCAATGAATGGCAAAAAATTCTTACAGCAGCGCGGAACAGTAAGACGGATTTGGTTGTCGTGACAAACGAGGTGGGGCTAGGAATCGTTCCCGAAAATGCTTTTTCCCGTTGGTTTAGAGATGTCTTAGGTCATGTAAACCAATCTTTAGGAAAGGAAGCGGATGCGGTATTTTTCGTGATCGCCGGTATCCCTATGAAGATAAAATGATTGATAGTCTAATTTTGTATTTTCAATTCTTTACGCGAATACCGATTCCGATTGCGGTTGATGAACCTGAAGAAAAAATGCGTTCAGGCGTTCGTTTTTTTTCGCTGTTTGGATTAATGATTGGCTTTTTAGAGGCTGTTGTTTATTGGCCTTTACAATATTTATTCAGTCCCAGCATCGCTTGGGTTATGATATTGTTTCTTGATGTGATGTTGACTGGCGGCTTTCATTTAGATGCATTATCGGATATGGCTGACGGCCTGTTTTCTTCTCGTGACAAAGATCGTATGCTGGAAATCATGAAAGACAGCCGCGTTGGTAGTAATGGCGTTTTGGCTATCGTCTTTTATTATCTACTTTTAGTTTTTAGTTTTTTAGTGTTGCTCCCCAATCTCAATATTCAATTGCAGGCGACCATTATTTTATTATTGAATCTTGTAGGGAAAAATGGCATCAGTCTTTTGTTTTATCAGATGCAGTATGCTGGTAATAATTCTCAAGGATTAGGTACTACCTTTTTGAATGTAAAAAAACAAAATATCATAATTTGTCAATTGTTTTCTTTTTTTGTGTTGTTCATTTTTTTAGGTAGAGTAGGGATTGTATGCTTTATTGTTAATCTTTTAATTGTTTGGCTTTATCGCAGATTAGTTATGAACAAGGTTAATGGTCTTAATGGCGATACTTTAGGCGCCTGTTCGCCTATCTCACAAGTAGTATTTTTATTGACTTTAATTCTAATGCGAGGTTTTTTATGAAAATCATTTTGATTCGTCATGGAGAAACAGAATATAATAGAAGACACTTTTTTTATGGAAAGACGGATATCTCCTTGAACGACACCGGGGTTCAACAGGCTTATTTCTTGAATGAAAAATTAGCGGGAATGAGGCTTGAGGTACCCATTTATACGAGTAGTTTGAAACGAACGATCGAAACAGCAGAATTGATCTTTCCAGACCAAAAAAAAATTTCCTTAAACGAACTAGATGAAAAAGATTTTGGTTTGTGGGAAGGGTTAAGTGCGGATCAAATCAACGAAAGATTTCCAGAAGAATGGGAAAAATGGTTGATTTCTCCCTTTGAGGTAACACCAGCAAATGCGGAAGAATTTTCGGATTTTCAGCAACGTGTTTTAGCTTGTTTGGAAGTGATGCTTCAAAAAAAGCAAGATTTTGTAATTGTTGGACATCTCGGCGTACTACGAGTCATTTTGAAAGACTGGTTTCCGGAATATGAATTTTGGGAAATCGCATTGGATCAAGGAAACTATACGCTGATTGAAGTTGGAGAGTCAACAACGAAGGTGATTGAGTGGAATAAGTAACTGTTATTCTTATAAATAGAATGAGCTGCTTTCTTAGCTATTAATTTGACTAAAATAACTACGTGACGATTGACCGTGTATCATATTACGGTTTTTTTGTCGTTGCTCTTTCATTTGAAGATCATTAATAAATTGTAATAAAAAGAGTTTATAAAAAAATCATAAAAAGTTGATGCTAGTGATGAAGACGAATAGTTTTAGTATAAACTGAACAGGTAGTTTAGAGAATTTATTTTTATATTTTATGAATCAATCAGCAGGCTTGATAATTATAATTTTTTTATTTTTAAAGTGAGGATTTCGAATGAAAGTTTTTAAGCGCTTGATCTTAATTATTTTAGGAATACTGTTAGTTTTTGAATGTTACTTAATTTTTTCATTTTTACAGGGTTATGAATCGACAAAAAATGCTCAATCGAAGCAAACGATCCCTTTTAATGGAGAAGAAGCTCCAGATCAGAATGATTTGAACATTTTGATTATTGGTACTGATTCTCGGGGAGAAGATCGAGGTCGATCAGATTCCCTAATGGTTGCTCATTATGATCAGAAAAGAAAACAACCCAAGTTAATTTCAATTATGCGCGATAGCTATGTTGATATTCCTGGTTATGGGAAGGATAAAATCAATGCGGCGTATTCATATGGTGGCATTGAGTTGGTCCGAAAGACATTAAAAGAAAACTTTGATCTCCCGATTGAATATTATGTAACAATCGATTTCGACCATTTTAAAGAAGCTATTGATAATCTGTTTCCAAAAGGTGTGACCATTGATGCGGAAAAGGATCTAGATTTAGATCAAGTATTTATTAAAGCGGACAAACAAAAAATGGACGGCAATACGTTGTTGCAGTATTCTCGATTCCGTGAAGATGAGGAGGGCGATTTTGGTCGAATTCGCAGACAACAGCAGGTGCTCTCAGCCATCTCACAGCAAGTTACAAATGTTACTTCATTAAGTAAATTGCCAAAAACAACTGGAAAGCTATTAGGATATGTCGATACAAATTTATCTGAAAGTACGATTTTAAGCGTAGGAAAAGATTTCGCTTTAGGTGATACTAAAAAAATTGAAACCCTTGCTGTACCAATCGATAAAACTTGGGAATTTAATAATGATACGCCAAGTGGAAGTATTTTAGAACTAGATACTGAAGCAAATGCAAAAGCAATTCAAACGTTTTTAACAGAATAGTCGAATAAAACGTACTATTTTTAAGCCAATGGGATACTCGTTGGCTTTTTCTTGTGTCCTGCCAAAATCGAATAATCATTAATTTTTTTAGACAAATCGATCAATTTGTTTATTAACAAATTTGTATGATTTTAGCTATAATCCCTGTCGAGGGGATGAAATAACTAATGAAAAAATTAGCTTTATTCGTATTATGTAGTGGTTTCGCTGCGAATTTTTTTTGGTTCAACACAGACGCCTTCGCAAGTGTTGCTAATTCAGAAGTTAAGGTAACGAAAACATCAGAAACTTCCGATAGTGCAACCGCTTCTAATGAACTAACAAATAGACAGACAGAAATAGAGGCTGCTTTAAAATTGGCTCAGCAACAATTTGAAACGCGTCAAAAACAACAGATTGCACAAGATATTGCTGAGGCTCAGAAGTATTCACAGAAACGGCATGAGGATCTGCATAATGATTTTGCTGTGATTCAAGATCAATTAGATCAGACGCACAATGATTTTCAGAATCATTTTAATGAGGTGAATAATCACATTCAAACAGATCACTCCACAATTGAAGATCAATGGGCACAGACGCAAAAGCAATTAGACCAAGTGCGAGCGGATTTAAAACAAAAGATTGCTGAAGCTGAAAAATTGCAAGAACAATTAAAGTCAGATCGCTCAACGCTCGATCAAAGCATTTCAAAGGCCAAAAGCAGCGCGCAGACAGTGAAGGGTCAGTTTACTGAAGGAGCAGAAAATGCAGAGGCAGCTGTTTCAGATGTTCAAAATCGCACAGGCGATATCGAAGGCAGTATCAATCGAATCAAGGCTGTCCTCGATTCAGCGGGGGATGACCTTTCGGTAGATGGAAAAGAGGGAGAAAAAACGCCCACGACCCTGTCTGCAACGTCAAAAAAGACTGATGATCAGCAACAAAATATACAAGTAAAGGAATACCCTAAAACAAATGATCAAGCGAATCCTTCACTTTCGCTAATCGGCTTTGGGATTATTGGGAGTATCTTTTTTTACTACACACGCAAATATTACAAATAAAAGAGGCTCGACGACCTGAAATAGATTATTCAGGATCATCGAGTCTTTTTTTGAATGTAAAAATTACATTAGGAATGCTCGGTAAAAGCAAGTGTTTGTTTTTAGCAGAGAGATGTATGTTAGAATACGTCTGTTACTACTACTTAGAAAGAGGAACGAGATGACAAAATCTACTTCAGCCTACATTCACATCCCGTTTTGTGAACATATTTGTTACTACTGCGACTTCAACAAAGTTTTTCTTGAAGGTCAGCCTGTAGATGAATATATCGAAGCGTTGTTGAAAGAGGCACGCTTAGCTTCAAGACAAAAATCAGTCGAAAAAATGGAAACACTTTATGTTGGAGGGGGCACCCCAACGTCATTGACTGCAAGTCAGTTAGAACGTTTATTGAGTGGATTGCGAGAAATTCTTCCTTATAATAATGGAGAATTTACAGTCGAAGCGAATCCTGGCGATTTAACTGCTGATAAATTGGATGTAATGAAAAACTATGGAGTCAATCGCTTATCAATGGGTGTTCAAACATTTGATGATCGTTTGCTGAAAAAAATTGGTCGTAAGCATACCGCACAGGATGTGTATGATACGATCCAATTGCTAGAAGAAAAAGATTTTAGCAATGTAACGATCGATTTAATTTATGCATTGCCGGGTCAGTCCCTAGAAAGTTTTCGTGATACGGTAACACGAGCCTTGGCTTTAGATTTACCTCATTACGCACTATATTCATTGATTTTAGAAAATCAAACGATGTTTATGAATTGGGTTAGACGTGGGAAGATGCATCTTCCTGAGCAAGAATTAGAAGCACAGATGTATGCCGAAACGATCGATGCGATGGAAAAAGCTGGGCGTAAACAATATGAGATCAGTAATTTTGCAAAACCTGGGTTCGAAAGTCAACATAACCTAGTTTATTGGAACAATCAAAATTATTTTGGTCTCGGAGCAGGTGCTAGCGGGTACCTTGGAAATCGACGCTATAAAAATCGAGGACCTATCCAGCATTACTTAAAGTCATTGAAAAATGATCAGCTCCCCGTGTTAGAGGAAGAAATCCTTACTCAAAAAGCTCAGATTGAAGAGGAGATGTTCCTAGGCTTAAGAAAAATTTTAGGTGTTGATAAAACCGTTTTTGAAAATCGTTTTGGCTTCAGTATGATGGATGTGTATGGGGATGTGATTGAAAAATTAAAACAGCAAAAGCTGATAACAGAGACGGATTCGAGGGTTTGTTTGACTGAGGAGGGACTATTTCGCGGGAATGATGTTTTTGAAGAATTTTTACTGAGTAACGCCAATTAGCACTCTCATGTGTAGAGTGCTAATTTTTTATATTTTTTCCTTGACTTATATAGAAGTTGTTGGTATATTAATAATCGAGTTAGCACTTAAAAAGAAAGAGTGCTAACTAAAGGATGAGAAGAATGTTAACGGAAAGACAAAAACTGATTCTCAGCTTAATCATCAAAAACTTTACCAATACGGGTCAACCGGTCGGATCAAAAAGTTTGATGGAAGAAGGCGTAAAAGCAAGCTCCGCAACCATCCGCAATGATATGAAGGCGCTAGAGGAATTAGGCATGTTAGAGAAGACTCATTCTTCATCTGGAAGAATTCCTTCAGCTTTAGGCTATCGATATTATGTGGATTATCTATTAACGCCAGCGAAGGTGAGTAATCAAGAAGTAGACCAGATTCGCAGATCGCTTAAGAAAGATATTCATGAGATTGATGATATCATTCAGCAGTCTGCCAAGATACTTTCACAAGTTACTAGCTATACCGCGTTCTCACTTGGCCCTGAAATGAAGGATCGGACATTGACTGGTTTTCGAATTGTTCCATTAAATGATCGTCAGATTTTGGCGATCATCGTCACAGATAAAGGAAATGTTGAGAGTCAAGTTTTTCGTATTCCTGAGAATGTAGACAGTCAGGACTTGGAGAAAATGGTTCGAATTATCAACGATCGTTTAGTAGGCCAACCTTTGGTAAGTGTTTATCAAAAATTGAGAACTGAGATTCCAATGATTTTGCATCGTTACTTCCAGACAACTGAAGGAATCAGTCACTTATTTGACGTGATTTTGAATGATGCTTTTGAGGATAAGGTGTTTGTCAGTGGACGAATGAATATTTTGAATTTTAATCCTGATCAAGATTTTAATCATGTGAAATCAATGTATTCATTGATGCAGAATTCAGATGAGCTGACACAGCTACTGTTGCCTTATGATAGCGATATTCATGTTCGGATTGGCGCGGAGATGGGAAATGATCTGTTTGATCATCTTAGTATGATTCAAGCAAACTATGAAATTCGTGGACATGGCCGCGGAACAATTGCGTTATTAGGACCAACATCGATGCCATATTCAAAGATTTTTGGTCTATTGGAGGTTTTCCGATACGAGTTGACGAACGCATTGGACGATTATTATCGTTCTTTGGGTTTATATCACTAGAAACGATTCCTACAAAGAAAGGGAGTACGCGCAGTGGCAGAAGAAAAGAAACAAGAAGTTGAAGAAGAATTAGAAGAAGTCGAATCAGTTGAAAATGAGTCGACCGAAAAAGAAACGGAAGATATTGATATTCCAGAAGTTTCAGAAGTTGAAGAATTAACGAATAAGTTTAACGAAATGGAAGACAAATTTTTACGAGCTCGCGCTGAGATCGCAAATATGTCTAACCGCAACAAAAATGAACGTGAACAACTGGTTCGTTACCGTTCACAAGATCTTGGCAAAAAATTACTGCCAGCGATCGACAATTTAGAAAGAGCCCTAGCAACTGAAGTTACTGACGATCAAGGCGCTAGTCTGAAAAAAGGGGTAGAAATGGTCCTTGAAAGCTTGACTGTCGCATTAAAAGAAGAAGGTATCACAGAGATCAAAGCAGAAGGTGAAACGTTCGACCCAAATCTGCATCAAGCAGTACAAACTGTTCCAGCAGAAGATGACGTAAAACCTGACACTATTGTAAATGTGCTGCAAAAAGGGTATCAGCTACATGATCGCGTATTGCGACCAGCAATGGTGATTGTAGCTCAATAAAATGTAAATTACTATATTAAACATATAATGGAAAAGGAGATTTTCAACTATGAGTAAAATTATCGGTATTGACTTAGGCACAACAAACTCTGCTGTCGCTGTCTTAGAAGGCGGAGAAGCTAAAATCATTACTAATCCAGAAGGAAATCGTACAACACCATCCGTTGTCTCATTTAAAAACGGTGAGATTCAAGTTGGTGAAGTAGCAAAACGTCAAGCAGTGACAAATCCACACACAATTTCATCTATTAAACGTCATATGGGTGAAGCTGGTTATAAAGTAGAAGCAGACGGCAAATCATATACACCACAAGAAATCTCTGCAATGGTATTACAATACATTAAAGGTTTTGCAGAAGATTACTTAGGCGAAAAAGTTGAAAAAGCAGTCATCACAGTTCCTGCTTACTTCAATGACTCACAACGTCAAGCAACAAAAGACGCTGGTAAAATTGCTGGTTTAGAAGTTGAACGTATCGTTAACGAACCAACTGCAGCAGCATTAGCATATGGTTTAGATAAAACTGATAAAGATGAAAAAATCTTAGTATTTGACCTTGGTGGTGGTACTTTCGACGTTTCAATCCTTGAACTAGGAGATGGCGTATTCGATGTATTATCTACTGCTGGTGATAACAGTCTTGGTGGGGATGACTTTGATAACAAGATCATCGACTACTTAGTTGCTGACTTTAAACAAGCAAACGGAATTGATCTTTCTAAAGATAAAATGGCAATGCAACGTTTGAAAGATGCTGCTGAAAAAGCTAAAAAAGACTTATCAGGTGTTAGCTCAACTCAAATCAGCTTACCATTTATCACAGCTGGTGACGCTGGTCCATTGCACTTAGAAACAACTCTTTCTCGTGCGAAATTTGACGAAATCACTGCTGATTTAGTGGAACGTACAAAAGCTCCAGTTCGTCAAGCATTGAAGGATGCTGGATTGTCACAATCTGACGTTGATGAAGTTATTTTAGTCGGTGGTTCTACTCGTATCCCTGCGGTTGTTGAAGCGGTACGCAAAGAAACTGGCAAAGAACCAAACAAATCAGTGAACCCGGATGAAGTAGTAGCGATGGGTGCTGCGATCCAAGGTGGGGTTATCACTGGTGATGTGAAGGATGTCGTATTACTAGACGTAACACCATTATCATTAGGTATCGAAACAATGGGCGGTGTGTTCACGAAATTAATCGACCGCAATACAACGATCCCAACAAGCAAGTCACAAGTATTCTCAACGGCTGCGGACAACCAACCTGCAGTAGATATTCATGTGTTGCAAGGTGAACGTCCAATGGCTGCGGATAACAAAACTTTAGGTCGTTTCCAATTAACTGATATTCCAGCAGCACCACGTGGAATTCCTCAAATCGAAGTTACGTTCGATATTGATAAAAATGGTATCGTAAATGTTTCTGCGAAAGATTTAGGAACTCAAAAAGAACAAAAAATCACAATCAAATCTTCATCTGGTTTGTCAGACGAAGAAATCGAACGTATGGTGAAAGATGCTGAAGCGAATGCAGATGCCGACAAAGCTCGTAAAGAAGAAGTAGATCTACGTAACGATGTCGATGCTTTATTATTCTCAGTAGATAAAACCTTGAAAGAATTAGAAGGTAAAGTAGACGCTGATGAAGTCAAGAAAGCGGAAGATGCACGTGATGAGTTGAAAGCGGCAGTTGAAGCAAATGATATCGAAGAAATGAAAGTGAAACGCGATGCGTTGAATGAAATCGTGCAAAACTTAACGGTTAAACTTTACGAACAAGCAGCACAACAACAAGCAGAGGCTGATCCAAACGCAGCTCAAGGCGGCGCGGATGATGTCGTGGATGCTGATTTTGAAGAAGTTAACGATGACGACAAATAATTGATTCGTTACTAAAGGCCAAAGTCATCGCTTTGGCCTTTTTTCTTTCAAGATTGGTGATTCCTTTAGAAAAAATCTAAGAAAAGTATCGTATCGATTTTGAGTGTGATACAATACTAACGATTCTATGAAATTATGGAGGGAAGCCAATGGCTACAAAACGGGATTATTACGAAGTCCTTGGGGTACAAAAAGGTGCTTCGGATGATGAAATAAAAAAGGCATATCGTAAGCTTTCCAAGCAATACCATCCGGATATTAATAAAGAAGCTGATGCTGAAGAAAAGTTTAAGGAAATTTCTGAAGCCTATGAAATCCTAAGTGATCCACAAAAACGAGCTGCTTATGATCAATATGGTCATGCAGGGACTGATCCAAACTTTGGTGCCGGCGGAGCAGGCGGTTTCGGAGGCGCTGGTGGATTTGGTGGAGCAGGCGGATTTGGTTTTGAAGATATTTTTGAATCATTCTTCGGAGGCGGAGGTTCTCGTCAAGCCGATCCTAAAGCACCAAGACAAGGCTCTGACTTGCAATATTCGATTAACTTGGAATTTGAAGAAGCTATTTTTGGTGTGGAAAAGGACATTAAATACAATCGCGAAGAAACCTGTCATACATGTAACGGTAATGGTGCAAAACCTGGGACACAACCCGAAGTCTGTCATAAATGTCATGGCTCTGGTTCAATCAATGTGGAACACCAAACACCACTTGGCCGTGTAATGAGTCGTCAAACGTGTGATGTTTGTCATGGAACTGGGAAAGAAATTAAGGATCCTTGTCCGACTTGTCATGGCTCAGGTCATGAAAAACGTCCTCATACAGTTAAGGTAAAAGTACCTGCTGGTGTTGAAGATGGACAACAAATGCGATTAGCTGATCAAGGCGAAGCCGGGATCAATGGCGGACCATATGGAGATTTATATGTGGTCTTTAAAGTGAAACAAAGTGATATTTTTGATCGTGATGGTGCAGAAATCTATTACACGTTGCCTCTAAGTTTTGTTCAGGCGGCGCTAGGTGATGAGATTAACATTCCAACTGTTCATGGTGATGTAAAATTGAAGATACCAGCTGGAACACAAACAGGTGCTAAGTTTAGGCTTCGCGGCAAAGGAGCGCCTAGACTTCGTGGCAACACAAATGGCGATCAGCAAGTAACAGTAAAAATCGTCACGCCTAAGAACTTGAATGAGAAACAACGAGAAGCGTTGCGAGCATTTGCAGAAGCTGGCGGCCAAACGGTTAGTGAACAAAAAGAGGAAGGTTTCTTTGGTAAGGTGAAGGATGCCTTTGGCGGAAAGAAATAATTATAGAGACTTAATCAATTCACTGTTGATTGAGTCTCTTTTTTCTTTTACTATTAGTAAGAAGAGAATATGTGTTGAAGGAGGTTCATATGGATAAATTGGACAAGCTATTTGATCGAATGACCAGAGACATGATGCATTACTTTATTGCGGGGGGACTCGCAGAACCGGATGGCCTAATTCGCACAATTGAATTCTTTTTAAGCTTTGTTGACAAAGGAAAACTGAGTAGTAAGCTGTTGGATAAACAAATTGTAGAGGATGCATTGATTCATCATATGCCTAAACATATGCCTCTATTTATTGATGAAAGCTTTTATGCCTATCAAATCCTATTAGACCTTTATAGTGCGTTGTATCATGAAAAAATTATCACAGAGGATGAGTGCAAGGATATGCACTATTTCATTTATCTTAATAAAACGGCCTTTTTGACTCGTATGAGTAATCCGAATTATTGGTCTAAAGCAAAATTAGCTATTATGGATGAGTGGCGTGAAGGAAATTTTGAAGTTGAAGACCCCTATAATATTGAATACTATGACCTTGAAGAAGTACCAAGAAAAAAAGCACCTGACAATATTTTAGCGTTTCCTAAACAGAAGAAAGTTAAAAACCAAATAACAAGTTATTTAGTTAGAGTGGACTTGAAGGGGTTTAAACCACCTATTTGGCGTCGCTTAAAGATTCCGGCTGGCACTACTTATCAGCAACTTCATCAAATTCTTCAAGTTAGTTTTGGATGGGAAGACAGTCATTTACATAGTTTCTTTGTAGATCGGACTAAAATGATTGGACCGAGCGAACTGGAAATGTCACAGTTTTCTGAAGAGCGACGATTGATTGACGAGGATTTCCAAGAAGGAGCAAAAATTGAATATATCTATGATTTTGGCTGTGATTGGGAGCATCAAATTATTGTAGAAAAAGTACTTTTAAATGAAGCAGTGCAATTTCAGTATGCTGTTTGCGTAAAGGCAAAGGGTGATACTCCATGTGAAGATACGCGCGGAGAAGAAATTTGGAAGCCCTTTGATCTAGCAGAAATAAATACTAGGCTAGAGCATAAAAGAATCAAGGATTGAGTGAAATCTAAATTAAAAAGAGTCTGGAATGAGTTTTCCAGACTCTTTTGCTGTTTTTTAAGCGAAATTAATTTACTACTAAATAATTATTGATAAGGAGATAGCTAATCTCTGAAGATAAATCGACGAAATCCATGATATTTCTTTTCAGCTTGCACTGGAGAGTTATCTGTAATCAAAAGGGCGATCATGACATAACCAATCCAACTATCACGGGAATAGAGTACGTATTTAGGTAACCACTCATTAGCATATTTATCTTTGTATTCTTTTAGACCACCGAAAGAATAGAAACGGGAGCCGAAATTATAAACTAAATAGGCAATTCGTTCCTGGGTGAAGCTTTTGCGGGAGGTTCCAACATTTGCTAAGGGAGCCATACCTAGGTCAAAATATTCGATACCCATCTCGTCTCTCATGTACTGAAACAGGTTAATGAACAGAAAATCCATCGTGCCGCTTGGAGCTTCTTCAGGACTGTGGCGCATCAAGTCGATCGTTCCTATGCTGTTGGTATAAGTAGGCATAAAATTCGCGAAGGCGACAATTTTTTCATCGCTATTTCTAATCACGGCAATTGGCGCTCGTTGCAAATAATCTTCTGAGAAAAAACCTAAGGAAAAGCCTTTTTCTTTGCGACCTCCCAACCATTCATCTGAGACAGTTTTTAAAGCAGAAATGGTTTCAAACGAGAAGGGTGGTGTGATTACGTCAAATCGATACCCTTCCTTAAGCACCTTGTTGAAGCTAGAGCGCTGACCTTTCATTTTCTTTCCGCTTAACGTAAAGTCAGGCAGGTGAACATGGGCTCTTTCACCGAATTTGATGAAATCATAGCCGAACTCGTGAAGAATCATGACCATCTCTTCGCTATTTTCATAAAAAACCGGTAAGTAATTGTAGCGATCAACTTCATTAATCAGTGCTTCTGTAGCAGCCTCGAAGTCACTTGCTTTCCCCGAAGGATCGCCCATTACTAAAATTTTATTATTGAAGGTCGATAATTGGAAGAAAACTGTGTCTTCATCACCGTTATTGTAATAAAAAACCTTCTTGTCTTCTAAAAAGACTAATTGACTATCAGGATTACCGCCATATGTTGATAAAATGTGTTGGATACGAGACTCATCTAAAGCTTCTCCAATTTGAATTCGTTTATTTTTCAAAAAGCGGATCAATAATAGGATAATGAAAGCAACTATCAGGATAGCGATAAAACCAACGAACCAAATTCTTTCGCTTGGAAACAAGAAAAATTCTGGCAAACGATGACGATGATGAATGTTTGGACTATTGTAAACACCGATAATAATGTATAGAATTGCTAAACTGCCCATAATTATCCCATCAATCGTCATCCATTCAGCAGAATAAACTAGTTGTTCTCTAAATAACTCATTCTTTGAAAAAATAACAAAGAGTAACAATAGCGCAAGGAATATTCCGGTTGAAAAACGAAATCCTGCTAACAATGAATATAGAAAAGTTAAGGTTACAATGATAATCGTAGGAATATAAGCTCTCTTCACTCGTGCAGAGGTTCCACGACCGGAAACAATCAATAAAAAGCCTAAAAGAATAGCTGGAAAGACCACAATTACACGGGAATGAATAGGATTCAGCCGTTGCAAGAAAGGCAGCCGGATAAATGCTTCAGGAATTGTTGCTGATAAAACCAGCATAATTCCCGTAAAATAAAGTAGAATAACCTCGAACTTGTGTGCCAATTCTTTTAATAGACTAATTGGAATTCCTTTATAACGTGTATTAATCGTTGTACCAAGATTCTTGAAGAAGAAAATCAGGCCGATAGCAAAGGGAATCAGGTAATAGAAAAGTCGAAATAATAAAAGCCACGCGACAACTATTTCGCGAGGAGTTCCCAGAGCTGATAGACCGATAATCATCATCAGATCAAAACTGCCGAGTTCACCTGGTATCATCGAAGCAATTCCGATTACTGTCGCAGCAATAAATAACGGAACAACATCGCGAATACTCACATGGATATCCATCAACAAACCAATTGAAATGAAACTGACTAACGTCCCTGTCCACTCGAGAAAGGAGGTCGCGATCAATTCCAAACGATGTGAACTTTTCAGGTCGCCCAGATATTCTCCTTTACCGAAAAGACTTAAACAAAAGATAATTGGAAAATAGAGGCCACCACCAATTAACCAAATCCAGTATTGTCGTAGATATTGATTGTGGTCGTCGAACATAACTAAGAAAAAAGAAAGCAGTGCATAAATTGAAAGTCCTGACATTGTAAAGACTAAAATTTTTGATAATGCTTGAATAACTTTTTTCCCAGATGTTTGTTTGCCATAAAATTCAGAGCGTAATCCCGCACTAACGAAGCCGCCAAAGCCAGCAATATTGTTTAGGGTATTAACCAACCAGCTTGTTTCAAAGATGTATAACTTCTTTGGTTTCTGTTCTAAGATGTTATTTAAGGTAAAATCGTAGCCGATCATTGGGGCCACAGAAACTAATCCGATTAGTGCCATTAGCAAAATATTCCAGATGCTGATTTCGCTAAAAATAGTTGAAAGCTGATCAAAGGAAATTGTTTTTGCAATATTGGATAACTCGAACAAGACAATAATAATAACTGAAATCAAAAAGATTGTTTTAAATTTACTTAAATGTGTTTTTATCCATCCGATAAGATTTTCCATCGAATCACTCCTCACCAATTAAAAATTGAAGGACTTCTTGATTGAAACGCTTTGGATTTCTACGCGCGAACATATGTCCTTGTCCTGAAACGATTGCAAAACTCGCGTTTGGAATCGAACGAGCAATATACATTGAATGTTGCGTTTTAATTGAATCATGTTTACCCACGATAACCAAAGTAGGAGCCTGTATCTGGTTCAAGTCCTCAGTTGTCAACCCGATATCGCGGAAAAGCAGACGCAGAATGGGTAAGAAATTTCGCATACCTGTATCTACAAACGCCCCGATCCAAACGATCGCGTATTGTACATAACTCAAGAGATGATAAAGCGTTCGAACACCACTAGGAACCGTATTTCCAGCATTCAAAACCAGATGATCCACTTTTTCAGGAAAAAGTCGCGCAAAAACCATTGCCAAATTTGCACCATCACTAAAGCCCAAGAGATCGGCATGATTAAGTCCTTCTTGTTCCATAATGGTTGCGAGATCTTCTGCCATTAAGTGAAAACTTGTTTCCTTTTGCGTATTAGTTGAACGACCATGTCCGCGGCTGTCAACAACATAAACGTTGAAATGTTTGCTGAAACTGTTTAATTGTTTTGAAAAGTATCGACCGCTTCCGCCGTTACCGTGAAGCAAAAAGAGCGCTGGCCCTTTTCCGTATTTTTCGTAATAAATTTCTGAACCATCGCTCATTTGAGCGATTTTTTTTTCATTTTTCACAACATCACCTACCAGTGTTAAGTATACCGATTTTTTTAAGTATTGCACATTAATTTAATCATGGAATAAAATGAAAACTTTAGAATGATTAATTAAATATAAAGCTATCATATTTTACTTTTAAAAGATTGATTGACTCTTGTAGTATGGAAAGAGAAAAAAGAAGACAGATGGGTAGATTTCATGTTAAAGATAATTGGAAAATTTTTGAAAATAATTATTATAGTTGCAATTCTCACGGTCCTTGTGGTCGGTGGATATTTTGCAATTCGAATATATAAAAATACAAATACCGTCAACGGCTATCGCAACAATGTGCAAGTTTTGGCGGATCAAGCAGGGGTAGGAGATTATACGGACGTTATTTTAGGAATCATGTATACTGAATCAAAGGGTCAGGGGACGGACCTAATGCAAAGCTCTGAAAGTGCTTATGGAAGTCGTGGAAAGATTATTAGTCAACAAGAGAGTATCGAAAGTGGCGTTAAGCATTTTGCGGAAAGCTATAAGCAGGCGAAGGCTGCTGGATGCGACCTCGACACTGCAATTCAAGCGTATAACTTTGGAACAAAATATATTCAATATGTGCAAGAGCACGGTGGTAAAAATAGTGTGGAGCTTGCTGAAGAATACTCGCGAGACGTTTTATCCCCAGGCTATGGCAATGATCAGCAGCACACTTATCGTTATATGCAATTGCAATCTGTGTTATACAATGGCGGGTATCTGTATCAAAACGGTGGAAACATGTTTTATGCTGAAATCGTGCAAATGAATAAGCGTTTCATTACGATGTTTCAAAGGTTTCAAGATAGTTAAAATAATGAGCGGAAAGCTTGTAATAATAAAGAAATATGCTAAAATGATAGACGTATAAGTTTGTCTAAAAAAATCGCGCTGATCGAGAGATGAATTGGGGCGATTTTTTATGGCTGTTATCATATTTTTGGGAACTGGGGTGAGGTTTTTTTGGCGCAAAGAATTCCCCAACAAGTGATTGATGAGGTTCGTGAGAAAACAAATATTGTTGAAGTGATTGGGCAATATGTTCAATTAAAAAAATCCGGCAAAAATTATTTGGGACTTTGTCCATTTCACGAAGAAAAGACTCCATCATTTTCGGTTGCTGAAGACAAGCAGATTTTTCATTGTTTTGGATGCGGTAAGGGCGGCAATGTTTATACTTTTTTACAAGAGCTAGAAGGAATCAGTTTTCCTGAAGCTGTAAAAAAAGTTGCCGACATGGAACAAATTCCTTTAGGTATTGAGATTTCTAGTGAGCCTGTGAACCAAACGTCAACAGGACAGCAACAATTAATTGCGTTGCATGAACGAACGCGAGACTTGTATCATCATCTGCTAATGAATACGAAGGTTGGTGAAGAAGCATTAGAGTATCTTCATGAACGCGGTTTAAGTGATGATTTGATCAATGAATTTAAGATTGGTTTTGCGCCTAGTCAACGGGATTTCTTAGTTCAAGTGACACAACAAGACAAGGTGAATGCTGATTTGATGGAACGCAGCGGATTATTTATTCGTAGAGATGACGGTAGCTTTAGCGATCGTTTTTATCAGCGAGTGATGTTTCCTCTGAATGATTTTCGTGGGAAACCGATCGGATTTTCTGGACGTTTGTTGAAAACAAAGGATTTTCCTGGAGAAGATCAGCCGAAGTATCTGAATTCTCCTGAGACGGAGCTATTCAATAAACGGCAGGTATTGTTCAATTTTGACAAAGCCCGAAACGAAATTCGTAAACAGGGGGAAGCAATACTATTTGAAGGTTTCATGGACGTATTAGCTGCTTGGCAGGCTGGTATCAAAATTGGACTAGCTTCCATGGGGACAAGTTTAACGGAGCAACAAATTGCGACAATTGAGCGTGTGACTGGTCAAGTGGTAATCGCCTATGATGGTGATGATCCTGGACAAGCGGCGACGGAACGTGCATTAACAATTTTAGATGCACATAGTCGATTGAATCTGTCCACTGTTACTGTGCCGGAAAAACTTGATCCAGATGAATACTTGCGAAAATACGGTGAGACTGAGTTGCAGAATTTGTTGCAGCATGGTCGCCAGACTCCTTTTGCTTTTAAGATGCATTATCGGAAGAAAGGGTTGAATCTGGATAATGAAGCGGATCGTTTGAACTACTTGGAAGTCTTAATGCAAGATTTGGCAAAAGTCCAATCTCCAGTAGAACAAGATTTGTATTTGGGTCAATTAGCCAATGAGTTTCATTTGACGCGAGAAAGTTTGAAGCAACAATTGCAAATGGTTCGCCAAACAATCCGTACTGAGCGACGTCAGCAGCAAGCTCCGGTTTCTACGGCACCGACTCAATCGGTCAAAAGAGTATTGACCAAAGAAGAAAAAGCCGAACGAATGTTACTGTATCGGTGCATGAATGAAAGTTCGATCCGTGAACAATTAGTCCAGACGGAATTTCAATTTATCCACGATCAGTATCAAGAATTGCTTCTTTACTTAGATAGTTATATGATGGTTCATGGAAATTTTATTTTAGCAGACTTCCTGAACTATTTAAAAGAGGATGAGATGAAGCAGCTAGTCATCGACATCTCTATGATATCCATGTCAGAAGATAGTAACGAACGAGAAATCTATGATCTGATGCGGGTAATTTCCCAATCTGGCATTGCTGAGGAAATCAAACAACGACAAGAAGAGCAGCTTGAGGCCAGAAAAAGTGGAAACCAGCAGCGGGAATTAGAATTAACCGTGCAAATTATCGAATTGACAAAACGCTTGAAACAAGCCTAGAAGTGAAAGGGGCATTTATTTTATGGCAGATGTAAAAAACAAAAAAGAGTACGAAAAAGCTTTAGCAGCCTTCATTAAGGAGAAAAAACCTTTAGGACAGGTGGTCTACGATGAATTAACCAATCGTTTGGCGACACCTTATGAATTAGGTGCAGAAGCAATGGATGAATTAATCCAAAAAGTCGAAGATGCTGGTGTTAGTGTCGTTGATGAAAATGGTGAACCTTCTAAGGCTAGCTTGAAACAAAATGAAGAAACTGCAAAAGCCGCACAAAAAGAAGATTTATCGGCCCCAACTGGCGTTAAGATTAATGACCCAGTTCGTATGTATTTAAAAGAAATCGGACGCGTTTCATTGTTGACTGCCGAAGAAGAAGTTGAGCTTGCATTATTGATCGAACAAGGGGATCAAGAAGCAAAACAACGCTTAGCTGAAGCGAACTTGCGTTTAGTTGTAAGTATTGCGAAGCGGTATGTTGGACGTGGAATGCAATTCTTAGATTTGATCCAAGAAGGAAATATGGGCTTGATGAAGGCCGTTGAAAAATTTGATTACCGTAAAGGTTTCAAGTTCTCGACCTATGCAACATGGTGGATTCGACAAGCAATTACTCGTGCGATTGCTGACCAAGCGCGTACGATTCGTATTCCGGTTCATATGGTAGAAACGATTAATAAGTTAATTCGTGTGCAACGTCAATTACTGCAAGATCTAGGCCGGGAACCAACACCAGAAGAAATTGGGGCTGAAATGGATCTGCCTACTGAAAAAGTTCGTGAGATTTTGAAGATCGCTCAAGAGCCAGTTTCATTGGAGACGCCGATTGGTGAGGAAGATGATTCACATTTAGGTGATTTCATTGAAGACCAAGAAGCGACAAGTCCAGCTGAACATGCGGCTTCAGAGATGTTGAAGGAACAACTAGAAGATGTCTTGGATACATTGACTGACCGTGAAGAAAATGTCCTACGTCTACGTTTTGGTTTAGATGATGGCAGAACACGCACATTAGAAGAAGTTGGCCGTGTATTTGGTGTCACCCGTGAACGGATTCGTCAGATTGAAGCGAAGGCTTTGCGTAAATTACGCCATCCATCACGTTCTAAGCAATTGAAAGACTTTTTAGAATAAAAAAACATTTAAGCTCCTCGAGGATTTCCTTGAGGAGTTTTTTTTATGGCAAAAATACAGCTAAACTGCATGATTGTGCAATTCCCAAAAAGCATACGGAATTTATTATTTTTGATTAATTCGTTCGAAAATTGCTTGGAACATCCCTAAACATATGATAGATTAAAGCATATGATTGAAAAAAAGGAGCCGATTTCATTGCAAAAATGCCCTAACTGTGGTTATGAACCAGTCGAAGGATGCACAACTTGTCCGAAGTGTGGCTTTTCACTACAGTTAAATGATCAAGAAGATACCAAAGAAATCACTGATAAAAATGATACGATCGAATGGTCTGATCTAGCAGATATGCCAATTGAATCTGTGCAAAAAATGTTTAAGGATAACGAGGATAAAATGAAAGAAGAAAACTCTAAAGAGTCAACGGAGGAAACTCCTGAAATGAATCCGATTTTAGCGCAATATATTCGTGAGCATAAAGAAGGCCAGGACAAATCCGAAAATAGTGAAACTGAAAATAAATCAGAGGAAGTCGATGAGACAGATTCTGTTAATATCGATGAAAATAAGATTGCAGAGACGAAAGAAGTAACAAATGACAAAGCTCCAGAGACTGACTATGAAGAAATTGCAGAAGAACAAAAGAGTGAAATGGACGAACCAATAGAAGAAACGGCTGAAAATGCAATTGAAGCAGAGAATGAATCGAAGGAAGCAATTTTGTTAGATCCTGCAGTTCCTTATGACGAAGAAAACACAGAATCCGCTTCTGAAGAGATAGAAGAAACACCACTTGATTCAGAATCAAATAATGGAGCTATTCCGCCAGGAGATCAACAGTCTTCAGAAGAAAAACCCAAGAAAGGCCGCAAAAAGGTTTATATCACACTTGCGGCAATTGCCGTGTTAGGTATTGGTGGCGCTTATTACTATCAACACGAGAAGGAAGTTGAAGCGCAGCGGATTGCAACCGTTAAAAAAGAAAATAAAGCCCTTGACACGATTGAGGAAAGTATTGATAGTTATTACACGGACGATCAACACACATTTCTCGTTGCCGACAAAGTGAATCTTAACACGGGTAAAATTGATGAAGAATTATCCAAGTATAAAGATCACAAACGATACGATGAATTGAAAAAAGAGTACGATGAGTTATCGAATAAGCAAAAGGCTGAGCAATCTGTAAATCAGCTATTCACAAGCCCTGCGATCAATGGGAACAAACTAGCAGACAAACCATTATTGAAAACAGCCGAACCTGTGAATCTTACTGTTAATACAGGAGATAAAGAGTTTGATACTTTAATGAGTCAAGCTATCACGAATGCAAAGGATCAATATACCAAGGTTGAAGCAGCGAAAAAAGCGGCTGATAGTTTGTTAAAGGACGGCAACGTGATTGATTCTGTCAATCGTGATCAGTACAATAAGGCTAATGATGCAGTGAAAGCGGTAGCTAATCAAGAGCTAGTGCAGACTCAAAAGGATGAATTAACGAAGGTTGATCAAACGTTGAAGGACAAAGAGAAAAAAGCTGCTGAAGAGAAAGCAGCAGCAGAAAAAGCCGCTCAAGAAAAAGCAGAACAAGAAAAGGCAGCTCAAGAAGCCCGAGATAGAACTTCTTCTGATACTAGTCAGGCAGGAGATACAAGTAGTGATGCGTACGCTTGGGCGCCAGGCGTCAGGGAGAAGGTTATACAAACATGTATTTCCCGTGGATATATCGTGGAAGGCGGATATAGCTTAGAACCAGTGAAAGTTGAAAATGGAGAAGGGTATTATAATTTATACGCCACTTCTAATCGTGCTTCATTGACAAAAGGCTACTCGGATAGCGACTTGCCAATGTACCTAGTAACGATCAACTGTAAAACTGGATGGTTCAAAGGAAACGGGCCAAACTAAAATAAAAAATAGAGGCTGGGAAGAAAGTTTTCTTTCCAGCCTTAGTTATGAGCTGTGGTAAAATAGGAGAGATAGTTAGTTTTAAATGGTGTGTAGAAAATTAGATGTAGCAAAATCAAAAGGAGCAGCAGGTATGAATGAATTATTAGGTCAAGTTTTTACAGGATTGATCATTGATGAAAATGACATGATGTATTTAGTACAAAAAAATGGGGTAACGTTCCGTTTTTTGAAGACTGAGGATGCCTCTTATAGAATCGGAGAATCAGTTGAAGGCTTTGGTTATGTGAATCAAAAGAAAGAGGCGATTTTTACCACAATAATCCCCCAAGTTCGGATTGGACATTATGCTTTTGGAGAAGTGACAGACGTTCGCAGAGATTTAGGTGCGTTTGTTAATATTGGATTACCTGACAAAGATATGGTTGTTTCTTTAGATGAAATGCCGAGTATGAAAGAATTATGGCCTAAAAAAGGTGATCGTTTGATGATAAGTTTACGTGTTGATGAAAAGGACCGGATGTGGGGTGTTTTAGCAGATGAGGCGATTTTTCATTCATTAAGCCGTTCAGGTACTGCTGAAATGCAGAACGAGAATAAAAAGGGAACGATTTATCGCTTGAAAGTTGCTGGTTCATATTTAATTACGGATGATTTTTATATTGGTTTTGTTCATCCCTCAGAACGTTATCAGGAACCACGCCTAGGAGAAGTCGTTGAAGCTCGTGTCATCGGTGTTCGTTCAGATGGTGTTTTGAATATGTCTTTGAAACCACGCAGCTATGAAATGATCAATGATGATGCTGCGATGATTTTGACTATGCTGCAAAGAAATCCAGACCACTCATTACCTTATTGGGATAAGTCTGCGCCAGAAGAAATCAAAGAAGCGTTTGGAATCAGTAAAGGCCAGTTTAAACGGGCAATTGGTCACTTACTGAAAGAAAAATTGATCGAACAAAGCGAAGGTCAAATTCGTTTGAAAAGCTAATTGAGAATGTCCTTGCATAAATAAAGGTGATAAACTATAATAATTCTAAGAAAAGCAGCAATTACTTAGCTGTTAGTTTAGAATTATTCTAAAATAGATGAAGGAGGGTTCTCTTGAACGCAATCCTAGCCTTACAAAAGACCAAAAAGCAGCTCCACGATTCGGGATTCAAGTTGACACCTCAGCGCGAAGCAACTGTTCTCGTATTATTGGAAAATGAAAAAGATCATTTATCAGCCGAGGAGATATATTTTTTAGTAAAGAAAAAAAGTCCTGAAATCGGCTTAGCAACGGTTTATCGTACATTAGAAATTTTGACTGAATTGCAAATCGTCAACAAAATCAGCTTTGATGATGGTTTAGCTCGTTATGATCTTCGTAAAGAAGGAGCAGAGCATTTTCATCATCATTTATTGTGTCTTGAATGCGGAAATATTGAAGAGATTGAAGAAGACCTTTTAGGCGAAGTAGAACGTGTAGTAGAATCACGATATCACTTTTTAGTGAAGGATCATCGTTTAACTTTTCACGGTATTTGCCAAAGCTGTCAAGAAAAAAAAGAAGCATAAGACTTCTTGAGAAAAATGGATTAAGTTATAATTAATTTATATAGTCCCTTGCAAAGATACGTGCTATCATTTCAAGGGACTTTTTGTTATGATAAAGCGAAAGTGGTGAGAACATGGATGAACAAATAACGGAATATTTGCATTTTTTAACGATTGAACGTGGTCTTTCAGAAAATACTCGTGTCAGTTATCAAAGAGATATTCACCAGTATTTGTCCTTTTTGAGTGAACAAGGGGTCACCGAATGGCAGGCTGTCGATCGTTATATAGTTGTGGCTTTTTTGGCAAATTTAACTGAAGCAGGAAAAGCATCAACTACCATCACGCGAATGATTTCCAGCTTGCGTCGATTTCATCAGTTTTTACGTCAAGAGCGTTACACGGATCATGATCCGATGCAACATATAGATAGTCCGAAAAAAGCTCAAAAATTACCTCAGACGCTTTCATTAGCAGAAGTGGAACGTTTGATAGCTGCTCCGGATACGACGACAGACTTAGGAATCCGTGATCGTGCAATCTTAGAAGTAATGTATGCGACGGGGCTACGAGTTAGCGAACTGATTGGTTTGAAACTTGGAGATATCCATTTAGAGATGGGTTTATTGCAAACTGTTGGGAAGGGCGATAAAGAACGGATTGTTCCTCTTGGTGATTATGCAATTCATTGGCTGGAACGCTATTTAACCGAAGTGCGTCCTTTGTTAACCAAGAAAACACCAAACGTAATGTTTCTATTCGTTAATAACCACGGACACGGGATGAGCCGTCAAGGAATATGGAAAATTCTGAAACAATATGTAATCAAGGCCGAGATCATGAAGGATGTTACTCCTCATACACTGCGCCATAGCTTTGCGACGCATTTGTTAGAAAACGGGGCGGATTTGCGAACTGTTCAGGAACTTTTGGGCCATGCTGATATTTCTACGACTCAAATTTATACCCATATTACTAAACGAAGAATGACCGAAGTCTACAAAGAATTTTTTCCACGGGCCTAATAGGAGGAAAGAAAATGCTTAGTCACTATCGAAAAAATCAACGAAAAATCGCAATGGGCCTTTTAAGTTTCCATGAAAGTTTGAAGGACCATCAGCACTTGCTAAAAGAAATTGATACCTATGAAGATGATGATCGTTATCAGCTTTATTGCTATTACGATGAACATTCAGATAATGTTCAAGGCGTCGTGGGAGTCAGCCAGCTTGAAGACCAAGAAATTGTTTTGCATGATATCAGCTTAAATCCTTCTTACCGTGGAGAAGGTGTGAGCCTAAAAATGATGGAAGAACTACAAGCGCTGTATCCAGATCAAACAATAATTGGGACACCAGCAACATCTGCTTTCTTAGCGAAGTGGCAGAAACATAAGCGAGGATAAAATGGAGACAATCAGTTTAAAATTAGATGTTTTTGAAGGGCCATTGGATTTACTACTGCACTTGATTCAGCAATTGGAAATTGATATTTATGATATTCCGATAGCAGCAGTTACAGAACAATATATGAATTTTATCCACGCCATGAAGACATTGGAATTAGAAGTGGCCGGTGAATATTTGGTTATGGCCGCAACCTTAATGTCAATCAAAAGTCAGATGCTTTTGCCTAAGCCTGAGGTGGCATTTGAGTATGATGACGAAGAAGGAGAAGATCCACGAGACGCTCTAGTCCAGCAATTATTAGAATACCGAAAATATAAGTATGCTGCTTCGGTATTGTCGGAAAAGGAAGAAGAGCGTAGCTTGTTTTATACAAAAGCTCCCATGGATCTTTCCGAATACGAGGAAGAAATCTTACCTTTACCGAAAAATCAATTGAATACCATCGATCTCTTTTTAGCCTTGCATGATGTTTTACAACGAAAGAAAAGAAATCAGACAATCGAAACAACTGTAACCGCCGAGACGATTACGGTTGACCAAAAAGTGAATGAGATTGGTCGTCGATTAGAAAAATTATCTGAGAATGAAGGCTTACCACTAGAGTCTTTTTTTGTGCAGTATACCAAGGATGAAATGATCACAACTTTTATGGCGTTGTTGGAATTGATGAAAAAAGGTCAAGCTACTGCAACTCAGGAAGAAACATACGCACCAATTTTGATTTTTAAAGGAGTCATTGTATGAATCAATTAAGCCAGATTGAAGCGATGCTTTTTGTGGTAGGTGAAGAAGGGATTAGTTTAGAAGAACTGGCCTTTACTTTAAAACGCCCTACTCCGGAAATCTATCAAAATATTATAGATTTGAGAGAATCGTACGAAACGAATGCTGCTTCCGCATTAACCCTGCTAGAGGTCGGTAATCATTTTGTTTTAAGTACAAAGAAGGAATTTGCTCCTTTGTTAAAAGAATTTGCACGTTCTCCAATGGCTAACCGTTTAAGTCAAGCAGCTCTTGAAACACTTTCGATCATTGCTTACAAACAGCCAGTGACACGATCAGAAATTGATGAACTGCGCGGGGTACAATCAAGTGGAGCAGTTCAAACATTAGTAGCACGACAGCTGATCGAAGAAAAAGGGCGTGTTGATGGTCCGGGCCGTGCAATTTTATATGGAACCAGCGCTTATTTCATGGACTATTTTGGATTAAAAGACATGGAAGAACTACCGGATGTACAAAAGATGGAAGCAGATCTAGCTGATGAGGATGAACCATTAGATTTATTTTATGATCGCTTTAAAGAAGAGGATGGACAATAAATGGAAAGATTACAAAAGGTTATCGCCCACGCAGGAATTGCATCGCGTCGCAAAGCTGAAGAGTATATTACTGGCGGACGGGTTAAAGTAAATGGCGAGGTTATAAAGGAGCTTGGAACAAAAGTAGGTAAGAAGGATATTGTCGAAGTTGATGGTGTACCAATTTATCAAGAGGAGCCCGTGTATTATTTATTTTATAAGCCTCGCGGTGTAATCTCAGCCGTTAGTGATGATAAAAACCGAAAAGTTGTGACAGACTATTTTGCAGCTGTTCCAGAAAGAATTTATCCTGTGGGACGTTTGGATTATGATACGTCGGGTATTTTACTTTTGACGAATGATGGTGACTTTTCACAACGATTAGCTCATCCAAAGCACCAAATCGACAAGGTGTATGTAGCTAAAGTAAAAGGATTCGCGGAGAAAAGAGCTCTTTTACCATTGACCAAAGGTATCCGCATTGAGGGAAAGAAAACAGCACCGGCTCGTTTTGAAATCCTTTCAGCAGATAAAAAAGCCGAAACAAGTATCGTTGAATTAACGATCCACGAAGGCCGAAACCACCAAGTCAAAAACATGTTAGCAGCAGTTGGTTTGCCGGTTCAGAAATTAAAGCGAGAACGTTATGGTGATTTAACTTTACAGGGATTGCGTCCTGGAGAGTATCGTCGTTTAAATACAAAAGAAATCAATACGTTGTTGAATCAGTCAAAATAGAAAATCATTTACTTGTTTTTTGAAAGTAAACTTGTTATAGTTAATTCACAATAAAAAAATAATTTATGGTTCGTCTTCAGGGGCAGGGTGAAAATCCCGACCGGCGGTGATAGTCCGCGAACTGCGCAAGCAGCCGAATCGGTGAGATTCCGATACCGACAGTACAGTCTGGATAAAGAAGATAGAGCTTATTTGAGTGAGATTGTATTCAAGTAACTCTATGCTTTTTTCTGAAGCATAGAGTTTTTTTGTGTCAAGGTCTGGCTCAAATGGTTCGTTGAAGATGATTCCGAAACGGAGGATTTCATATGAAGAACTTACGGTTACAAAAAATGACGGCAGTGGCAGTGGCAGCAGCAATGGGATTAATTTTACAACTTATCGCATTTCCCATTCTCCCTATGTTTCCTTTTCTAAAGTTAGACTTTAGCGATATTCCAGTGTTGATTAATATGTTTATCTTTGGACCATTAACGGGGATTGCAACAGCTTTTATTCGTTCATTGCTGCATTTGACAATGACCGGTTTTTCGATCGATAATTTAATTGGAGACTTTGCCAGCTTCTTCGCATCAACTTTGTATACTTTACCGATTTTTCTAATGTTTAGAAAAAGAACGACATCAAAACGTGTTATAGGTTTAGGCTTAGGTATTCTGGCGATGACGATCTTTATGAGTATTGCAAATTACTTTGTGATTACGCCGCTTTATTTGAAGGCATTTGGACTTTCAGCCGGACAAATGCTAGGAATGGGATTAGGACGCTATATTTTAGTAGGGATTGTTCCATTCAATATTCTTAAAGGTATATCTGTTAGCGTTGTTTTCTTAGTCTTACACGCCAAGTTATTACCGTGGTTATCGAAAAAGACGATGACCTCGCAACATCATTCAGTTTAGTTAAAAAATCTCAGACAATTTTGTCTGAGATTTTTTTGAAATTTGCTTGTTTTCGTGTACTTTTTTTAAAGTATGTTATCATTAATTTTGATATAAGATAGCATGAGACGGGCATCGTTTGGCTGACTGAATAACCGCCGCTTGTTGATCTTCAGGGATAAACTCGTGATTGGCTTCAGGCTCTCCAACAAATAGGACGAGACCGTCGTCAGTATAATCAAATATTTCTGGAGCGATCGTTTGGCATAACCCGCAAGCTATACAGCGCTCAGGAATGATTTCGCATTTCATTTTTTCACCTTCCACAGGAGATTTTACTATGACTTTTTTTATTCTAACGTTATTTCAATCTGGCTACAAGATAAGAACCTCGACTTTGTATCATTTATTGGTCGGAAAGCGAACAAGTTCTGTCTTGCTGCACGGTTTTTTTTATCATAATTTAATTTATTTAGGAGCGCTGCCAAATTTACAGGATGCTGACTTTCAGAGAGAACTTAAGAAATTAGTTGCTGCTGATTGGATTATCATCGATGAAGGCTTTGGGATGCTGACCTCTCGAGGCAAGAAGCAATTAGCTGAAAGAAAGTATGATCTTAGTGGATTGGATAATTTACGTTATGGTCGAACACGGGAGAATTCTTGGCAACTGCTTCTATTTGCGGTGCAGGTCATTAGTCATTTATCTTATGGTAAAAAAGAATATATCCCAATTGAAAATCGACCTTTCTATTTACAGCAGATCAAAAAATGGTTGGTGGGTTCTGGGCCGAATTTAGTCAAACACTTCCAGCAAGAATTACTGACGATTTTTCAACAATTGCCTTCTAAAGAAGCTGATTTTTTAGCTAATCAATTTTCTGGCTATGATTTTCAAGGGAAGACAGCCTTTCAATTATTACCTGAAAAATACCAAAATGCTCCATGGAATCAACTTTTTCGACAGCATGCAATTGATCTTTTTTTGGCTCAGGTTAAAAAAGGAGAGCTGGCTAGATTATTATCAGCGTTGGATCAGCAGAATCTTAATAAAAGTATGTTGAAAACCAGAGAATACTTTCTAGCTGGTAAAACAGAAGCTGAAATTTTACGACTTCGACATTTAAAGCAAGGTACGATTAATGATCATTTTATTGAATGGGCTTTGTTAGAGAAAGCATTTCCCTTTGAACGTTTCGAGCTGCTTGAATTTAACCAGTTAAGCAGTGAAGAGGTACTAGATCAACGATACCAAGAGTATGACATACCGTATTTAAATTTTCGTTTGTCACAAATTTATTATTTGAGGGAAAAACAATGGACTTAACACAATTATTAAGAGAAAAATTTCATCATGATCAGTTCAGACCTGGCCAGCAGGAAATTATTGAGACGATCCTAAATGGAGAATCAGTGTTAGGAATGTTGCCGACAGGAACTGGCAAATCATTGTGTTATCAACTGCCTGGTTATTTAATAGATGGGACAGTAATCATTATTTCACCGCTTATTTCTTTAATGGAGGACCAAGTAGCTCAGTTGCAGCGACTTGGCGAAAAAAGAGCTGTAGCGCTCAATAGCTTGCTTTCTTCTTGGGAGAAGCAATGGATTTTAAGTGAAATTCACCATTATAAATTTATTTTCATGAGTCCAGAAATGTTTTTGAGTAGCGAGGTCCAAAAGGCTTTACAGGCTGCCAGATTAGCGTTGATCGTGGTGGATGAAGCTCATTGTATCTCTCAGTGGGGAATCGATTTTCGACCAGAATATCTGAAAATAGCCGATGGTATTAAATTCATTGGCGGCCCTTTAGTTTTGGCATTGACAGCAACGGCTACACCGGCAGTTCGAATGGATATTCAAAGGCTATTGTTTAGAGAAAATCAAGCAAAGGAATTTATTTTTTCTGTTGACCGTCCTAATATCAGTTACTTTGTCTACCAAGAGACTAAATTGGAAAAGCTACAAGAACTGATAACGACCTTAGAGGGTTCCGGTATTATTTATTGTGCTACTCGAAAAAAAGTTGAAGAACTGTATCAAACGTTTAAACACCAGCACGCGATTGCCTATTATCATGGTGGTTTAAGCGGTCAAGAACGACGAATGCTTCAGCAGCAATTTTTAGCAGACGATTTACGGATTTTGATTGCAACGAATGCATTTGGTATGGGGATTAACAAAGAAAATATTCGCTTTGTAATTCATTATGATTTGCCAGATTCGCCAGAGAATTATTTACAAGAGGTTGGTCGTGCCGGTAGAGATGGTCAGCCAAGTCAAGCAATTTTGTTATATGAAGCAGGTGATGAGTATATTCATCATTTTCTCCAGGAGCAAACCGATCAATCCAAAAAATTATTTGAGATCAAGCAACGAATGACTGATTTGGTCTTTGAAGATCCGTTAATAAAAAAATGGGAGCAATTTTTCCCCAACGAAAGCTCTCGCTTAATGGATTTATTAAGCCAACAAGGTAAGACTAAAAAAATTCAACTACAAAAAATGTTGGATTATATTTCGACAAAGGAATGTCGTCGAGCTTTTTTGATCGCTTATTTTGGTGAAACATCCGCTGGGGAAAATCATAATTGCTGCGATAATGATGGTGCTTTATTGAAGGCGAAACCAGTGAAACAGTTAAACAGTGAGGCCCACCTTTCTTGGGAAAAAATTATTCAAAAAATTTTTAAAAATGATGAGAAAGATTGAAAATTGACGCCACATTTTCAAGAGCTATGGTATAATACATGGCGATAGCATTTAGGAGGTTAGAGAAATTGAGTAGAAAAGATCGCTATAACGATACGAACAACGAACCGTGGGATCAACATATTTACGAATCTGATAGTGAAGAAGAAACCTATTCACGCAGCCAGTCTCGTCGTAGTGGTGGTGGAAACAAAGGTGGCGGAAATACGAAATTCTTGACGATTCTAGTCGCATTATTATTAGCCCTTATTTTGATTCCAGCTGGTGCCTTTTTCTGGATTACTCGTGATAACGACAAGCCAGCAGCCTCTCCTGAAAGTACGACTCAGGTATCAAAGGTTTCTTCAACAGAAAAGTCAAGCACCGAAGAAAGTAGTACAGAAGAAAGCACATCTTCAACTGATTCAGAAGCAAATCAACAAGAGCAGCAACAAGCCGCTGATCAGCAAGCACAGCAACAAGCTGCAGCTGAATCTCAGGCAGCCGCAGAGGCACAAGCGCAAGCAGAAGCATCACGTTCTGCAGCCGCAGCGCAACAAACAACACCATCTTCAAGTACAACGAATGATGCAAACGCACAATACGGTACAGTTCAAGCAGGTGAAGGTCCACAACAAATTGCTGGACGCTATGGCTTGAGTGTCGATGAATTTTTAAGACTGAATGGGATGGATAGAAGCAATTTCTATTTTGATCCAGGGCAGCAAGTGCGTATTAAATAATTTGAATACTTTGCCGTAATCGCTAGCGATTACGGCTTATTTATTGAAAAGAGGCAGAAACATGGAAAAAATTTCAATTGCAATCGACGGTCCCGCATCGTCTGGTAAAAGCACCGTAGCAAAAATTTTAGCGAGTGACTTTCATTTTATTTATGTGGATACGGGTGCGATGTACCGAGCTATAACTTTTTTAGCAATCAAGCACAATATTGCATTTTCAGATGAAGATGGTTTAGCCGAATTAACAAAAAAGTATCCAATCACCTTCAAGCAATCTGCTCATGGACAACTTGTCTTCGCTGATGATGAAGAGATCACACAGGCAATTAGACAGCCGGACGTGACGGAGGCTGTTTCTGAGGTATCCGCTCATAGAAAAGTTCGTGAAGAATTAGTCGAAGCGCAAAGAAAGCTAGCTCAAGCTGGCGGTGTTGTCATGGATGGTCGTGATATTGGTACAACCGTACTGCCGCAAGCAGAAGTGAAAATTTTTCTAGTCGCAAGTGTTGACGAACGAGCACAACGTCGATATAAGGAAAATCAAGAAAAAGGAATAGAGATGGATTTTGAAGCGATTAAAGAGGCCATTGCTAAGCGAGATTATTTGGATTCGCATCGGGAAGTTTCGCCTCTTATTCAGGCAGAAGATGCTGAATTGGTCGATACGACTGGAATGTCGATTGAACAGGTAGTAACGAAGATTAAAGAGGTAATCCAGTCAAAAGGTTTCTAAATTTTGGATAAAAACGATAAATAAAGCGAATTTCTTTCAATTTTTTAGAAAAAAAGAAGAAATCGCTTTATTTTTCATGTGGATTCATCTAAAATAGGATATGTAGTGCAGTTTACGCAGAATTGTTGGTAAGGAGGACAAACGACATGACAGATTTAGAACAAAATTCGATGGATAACGAGAATGTTTCCATGGAAGCAGCAATGGAAAGTGTGAATGAAGTTCAAGTTGGCGATATTGTTAAAGGCGAGGTGCTTGCCTTAGAAGATAAACAAGTTATCGTTGGTATTGAAGGTGCGGGAGTAGAAGGTGTTGTTCCTGCTAAAGAGCTTTCAACTTTACCTGTTGAAGATATCAATGAAGAAGTCAAGGTTGGCGATATTCTTGATTTAGTCGTTATCTCTTCTATTGGAAAAGACAAAGAAAATGGAAGTTATCTCCTTTCTAAACGCCGCCTAGACGCGAAGAAAGTTTGGGAAGATATTGAGAAAGAATTCCAAGATGGAAAAATCATCGAAGCACCAGTAACCAGCAGCGTTAAAGGTGGTTTGGTAGTTGATGTAGGAGTGCGCGGATTTGTACCTGCTTCAATGATTGATGACCATTTTGTAGATGATTTTTCGGTATATACTGGAAAAACATTGAAATTTAAAATTATTGAAATCGAACCTTCTGAGAATCGTTTGATTCTATCTCATAAAGCAGTTGTTGAAGCGGAGAAAGCTGAGAAGAAAAAGGAAATCTTAGCAGACTTGTACGAAGGTCAAGTTATCAAAGGGCAAGTTGCTCGTTTGACAGACTTTGGCGCGTTCATTGATCTTGGCGGCATCGACGGATTGGTTCATGTGTCAGAGATTTCTCACAGTCATGTGGCAAAACCTGCTGATGTATTAAGCGTTGGTGATGAAGTAGAAGTTCAAGTCCTTTCTGTTGATCCAGAAAAAGAACGGATTTCATTATCCATCAAGGCGAATCTGCCTGGACCTTGGACAGATATTGAAGAAAAAGCCGCTCCAGGTTCTGTGCTTGAAGGAACTGTGAAACGTTTGACCAGTTTTGGTGCATTTGTTGAAATTTTCCCAGGTGTTGAGGGCTTAGTGCATATCTCTCAGATCTCTCACAAACATATTGCAACTCCTCACGAAGTGTTGCATGAAGGCGACCAAGTACAGGTGAAAGTTCTAGAAGTACATCCTGAGGACCATCGTGTGGCTCTTTCAATTAAAGCATTAGAAGAGAAACCAGAAGAAGCAAAACCAGAGCCGGTGGAAGAAGACTCATATGAGTTGCCAGAAGAAAATACTGGTTTCACAATGGGTGATATTTTAGGCGATGCTTTAAATGAAGACTCAGAAGAACAAGAATAGAAATCATTGAAGACGTGCTTTAGCACGTCTTTTTTGTCTGGTCCGTTTTTCAGCATAAATGAATACCTTATATTTTAATGAAAATGGCTCCTTCTCTTGCAAGAAGGAGTTTTCTTAGTTAAACTAAAGAGAATTTGGAAAAAGCACCGGCATTTTTAGAATGTCGGGTATCTGCTGTATCTCTCAGATGATTTTTTTCTAGTAGAAAAGTAATTAATAGAAACGAGGAGTTAAATTATGTCAAATCCTACAATTGCAATTGTTGGTCGTCCAAATGTCGGTAAATCAACATTGTTTAATCGGATCGCTGGAGAGCGCATTTCGATCGTTGAAGATACTCCAGGTGTTACACGCGACCGGATCTATGCAAAAGGCGAGTGGCTAGACCACGAATTTTCAATTATTGACACCGGCGGAATTGATATTGGTGATGAACCATTTATGGAGCAGATTAAACAACAGGCACAGATTGCTATCGATGAAGCGGATGTCATTTTACTTGTTGCGAGCGGAAAAGAAGGCGTCACTGATGCCGACGAAGCTGTTGCTAAAATCTTGTATCGTAGTAAAAAACCGATTATCTTGATGGTTAATAAGGTCGATAATCCTGAAATGCGAAACGATATCTACGAATTTTATTCACTGGGTTTAGGCGAACCGTACCCTGTATCAGGAAGCCATGGGCTCGGCTTGGGAGATGTACTGGATGAAGCAGTCAAACATTTCCCAGCAGATAATGAAGAGGATGAAGACCAGTCAATCAAATTTAGTTTGATCGGCCGTCCAAATGTTGGTAAATCTTCTTTGATTAACGCTATTTTAGGTGAAGATCGTGTCATTGTTTCTGATATTGAAGGAACGACTCGTGACGCGATTGATACAAAATTTGTTGGTGAAAATGGCCAAGAGTTTACGATGATTGATACTGCCGGAATGAGAAAACGTGGGAAAGTTTACGAAAACACTGAGAAATATTCTGTGATGCGTGCAATGCGTGCCATCGATCGCTCAGATGTCGTTCTCGTCGTTTTAAATGGAGAAGAAGGCATTCGGGAGCAAGATAAGCGAATTGCTGGATATGCCCATGAAGCGGGCCGTGGAGTGATTATTGTCGTTAATAAATGGGATTTGGTAAAAAAAGATACCAATACCATGAAAGAATTTGAGGAAGAGATTCGTGATGAGTTTGCCTACTTAGATTATGCACCAATCGTCTTTGTGTCTGCTATAACGAAGCAACGATTGAACAAGATTCCGATGATGATTGAAGAAGTCAGCATGAATCAAAACTTACGAATTCCTTCATCTGTCCTGAATGATATCATCATGGATGCGGTAGCGATCAATCCGACACCAACAGATAAAGGCAAACGTTTGAAGATTTTTTATGCTACTCAGGTTGCGGTAAAGCCACCAACTTTTGTTGTATTTGTGAATGAAGAAGAACTGATGCATTTTTCATATGCGCGCTTTTTAGAGAATCAAATTCGAAAAGCTTTTGAATTTGAAGGAACACCGATAAAAATAATCGCCCGCAGAAGAAAATAAGGTATTTTATCATACTTTTATTTTGCTGACAACAGATTTCACTGAATGATAAAACAACCATGAATTTTATGCCATTAATCGCTAAAAACCTTGCTAACATAAGGTTCTTATGCTATCGTTATAACAGAATATTGACCAAATCAATATTTCTTTACTGATGACTGGACCACTCAGTTTATCAGTTGATGTTTTTAACATCAATACTCATTTCTCAGGAGGTGAATTCATTCATGGCAAACAAAGCAGAATTGATCGAAAAAGTTGCAGCAGCTACTGACTTAACTAAGAAAGACGCTACAGCTGCTGTCGATGCTGTATTTTCAACTATCCAAGACGCATTAGCTGAAGGTGAAAAAGTTCAGTTGATCGGCTTCGGTAACTTTGAAGTACGTGAACGTGCGGCCCGCAAAGGACGTAACCCACAAACTGGTGAAGAAATCGAAATTCCAGCAAGCAAAGTACCTGCATTCAAACCAGGTAAAGCGCTAAAAGATGCAGTTAAATAATTTTTGCTGCTGAAACCGTTGTGACTCTAAAGTCGCAACGGTTTTTTTTCTCTAAAAATAGAACTAAGATTATTTGAATCTTATTTCCGCGAAGAATCGTTATTTCACTCAATTTTTAACTTATTTTTCATTTTACGAAAGGCTTTGCTTACGATAGAATAATAAAGAGGATTTAATGAAAAAGAAGAAGGTTGGTGAAGCGATGTCGAAGGAGAAATTGTACTATGTACCAAAAAATGATTCTTGGCATTCATATGAATTTCTTGCACAAAGACAAAATGATCCTAAGTGGCGACAAGCTTTTTTGGAGGCAGAAGCACAAATAGAAAGAGAAGATAAAAAGAGGAAGCGGCGCAACTTTATCATATTACTAATATCAGTTCCACTAATACTCATCGGTGTGATGGTTGGATTATATTTCTATGGGTCCTCCGATGATGAAGTTATTCCAAAGCGGGAAATAAGTTTAAATGATTCTACAGGTGTGTCAACAGAAACAACTGCTGAATCATCAACAGTTGATACGTCGAGTATTGGACAGGTATTGACTACACCTTGGGGAGAACAAGTTACGGTCCTGCGTATCTTGTCAAATGGTGAACGGGTAATTAAGGAGGGTTATTCGCCATCAGATTTAAATAACGATGGTGTGCTCACCTTTGAGGAATTGTCTCAGGTGGAAGAGCGGGCAAATCAACAACCGTATCAACAGACACCACAACAAGGACAGAATTATTATCAGCAACAAACACCGCAGCAGGGTCAAAACAATCAGCAACAGCAGATCCCGCAGCAAGAACAAAATCAACAGCAAACGCCGCAAGGAAATCAAGGCGTTCAATCAAATCAGTCAAATGGGGAACAAAACCCTTCGAATCAAGAAACGCCAGTCCAGGACCAACAGCAAACACCACAAAATCAATAAGTCATATAATTTATGTGTAGTGAGTTTTCAATCTATTCAAAAATATAGAAACTTGAAAGATTTTGAGGAATATCCTAGAAATAACCATCAGCCTTTCGCAGATTTGTTGCGGGAGGTTTTTTTGTAGTATAAAATGAAGTAAACGGGGTGAACGTGATGGAAGTAACATATCGAAATAAGCTTCATGAAACGCGAATCACGTATGGTGAAACCGTCGCTTCAATGATGCGCAAAAAAGATTTGGAAAATAAACAGATTCTATTTTGCGGCAACCAGCGTTATTATGATTTATACGCGGAAAAGTTAAGACAATTTATTCCAAAATCAAGTACACATGATTGGTTCATCACGCCGAATAATCGCTATTGCAATACTATGGATAATTTTCAAGAGCTGATTCACTTTCTGGAACGGTTTAGTCGGCAAAAGGAAACGATTTTTCTTGGAATTGGTAATGAAGGGGTAATAGAACTGTTAGGATTTACTCACCATGTGACAAACTTTGATACCGAGCTGTGCTTTTTACCAGTTTCGCTGAGATCCTTTGCTCAAAGTCTCTCGTTTGTTGATCAAATCCTCTCAGAAAAAAATTTAACGACAGTCATGGAGATTGAAGAGGTGCCTCAAAGCATCCTATTTGATCATACCTTAGCAGATCAACAAAAAACCGGCAAAATGGTGGATCTATTGACGTTGATTCGCTGTGGAATCGTTTGTGATTACCCTTTTTTACAAAGTCTGTATGTAAATTTTCCTACCAGCGAGGCGCTTTTGCAGCAGTCATTCTCGGCGTTTAGCGAAAGGCTGATCAATTATTATCAAACCAACAGTCAACAGCTCAATGATTTCGGGAAAACCTTTGAGAAAGCTTTTTTTCAAACGGAAAACGGCTCGCTGCTGTCAAATAGTATGAAAACAATGTTCGGTCTGTTGTTTGAATTGGCATGGAATGTTTCAGCAAGTAATCTTCATTTCAATTTCAAAAATTTTATGATATGGTTGGTGCGATTAGGTTTTCCAATCATTGTACCAGAGGGAATCTCGTTGGCTGATTACGGTCAGCAGGTGATTGCACTAGCAAAAGAAAAACCACTGGCGGGATTAATTCAAGTCGGTGAAGTCGGAATGAAAAAGGTTCCGACGCAAAAAGAATTACTTCAAACATTTGAAATATATCAAAAAATCGTTACAGAGATCAGGGGAGAATAGATGTCAAGTTATAGTGAAAAAATGCTCGCAGCACTAAAAGATGAAGATTTAGGCGAGGCCAATCTACTGTTCGAAGAGGCCCTAAAAAATGACGAACCAGAAATACTGGCAAGTTTAGCAGAAGAACTTCAAGCATTGGGATTTCTAGAGGAAGCTAAACGTATTTTGGAGAAATTGTTAAAGGATTTTCCAGAAGAGGATGTCTTTTATCTTTCATTAGCAGAGATTGCCATCGAGAATGATGACATTGATGGTGCCTTTGAATATTTAGAAAAAATTGAACCAGAAAGCGATAATTATTTAGAAAGCCTACTAGTAACAGCTGATTTGTATCAGGTCTTAGGCATTCCAGAAGTGAGTGAAGCAAAATTATTACAGGCAAAAACGATTGCACCAGAGGAACCGTTGATTACCTTTGCTTTAGCTGAACTTCACTTTACAACCAATCAATTAGGAGAAGCCATCAATGAATATGGACAGCTTCAAAAACAAGGAGTCGACGAAATTGCCAACATCTCGATTGATGAGCGAATCGGTACAGCCTATAGTATGATGGGGGGCTTTGAAGAAGCCATTCCGTTTTTGGAACGTGCTTTAGAGCAGGAACATACCTCTGATCGTTTATTCCAATTAGGTTTTACTTACTATCAAATCCACGATCATCAAAAAGCGATCAACTATTTGCAAGAGCTGATTACGCTTGATCCACAATATCAAAGCGGCTATTACTATCTTGCTGACAGCTTGAAAGAAGAGGAGCTGCTAGAAGAAGCGTTGCTTGCCGCTGAAGAAGGGATCAAGGAAAATCCTTATCAGGTCGAGCTCTTGCATTTGGCTTCAGAAATTGCTTATCGTTTACGTGATAGCAAAAAGGCAGAGGAATTATTGCTGCAAGCTCTTGAAACAGGGGATAAAACGGATGAGTCCCTGTTAACCATAAGTAATCTGTATTTAAATGAGGATCAGCCGGATAAGGCGATTGAAATGATTAGCCAAATGGAGGAAGAGGGAAATCCTTATGCCGCATGGAATTTAGCTCAGGCTTATAACGAACTAGAGGATTTCGCGGCTGCCGGTACGTATTATAAACAGGCTTATGAGGATTTAGCTCATGAACCAGATTTCTTAAAAGCTTACGGCATCTTTTTACGAGAAGATGGGCAATTGGAACCAGCCCGCGCTGTATTAACCAACTATTTAGAAATGGAACCAGGTGATTTGGAAGTACAATCATTACTAGAAGAGTAGAGAGGTGAGGAAAAATGATCGATGTAGGTGAAAAACGCGAATTTCTTGTTTGGTTGATCAACAATGTGAGTTTTCAACGGCGAGAAGTGATCTGGATTTTGAACTATCTAATTAATCATGAGGCGATTTTGCGAAATGTCCATATTGTGGAGCAAGCTTTAGAAACAGAACGTGGATTGGTTTTTCGCGATATCACTCAACGAGAAGAACCGATGGTATTTTCGATTGAAGGTCATCAGTTTTCTAATAGTGATCAAATTTTTCATGAGATTCGTCTGCATTGGCAACAGCCTTTATACTTGGAATGTGTGTTTCCGCATTCTTGGCAAAATGCCCAATACTTATCCGTGCTTGAGGACAATCCTGCTCTTTCATGGAATGACAATGTTAGTGAGGAAATTATTTCAGAAGTTGAGAATTTCTTGAAGTACCAGGAAAAAGAAGCTCAAATGAATCTACTCAAGAAACAAATTGATATGGCTCTAGAAGATGGTGATAAGGAAGCTTTTCTAACGTTATCAGATGAGTTGAATCGCTTGAAACTTAAGCTAAATAGTTAAAAGCATCGCACGACTAGCATGGATGTCAGTCGTGCGATGCTTTTTAATTGGAGCGTTTTAAAGTAAATCTTCGTCGCTGAGGCCTTAAGTAAGTAAATCCTTCACCCTCAACATCATGGACGTTACTAATTAGGATAAAGGCCTTTTCATCAACAGAGTGGATGATTTTTTTCACTTCATTAATTTCCTGTTGAGAAACCACAATATAAACGATGCGTTTTAATTCTGATGAGAAGCCACCTTCACCATGAAGATAAGTTACTCCTCGTTCCAAATGCGCCATCAATAATTCAGCAATTACATTGCTTTCGTTTGAGATGATCATCACACCCTTGGCTGCATAACCACCTGAAGATAGTACATCCACGACTTTACTAAAGACAAATGAGACGATTAGTGTGTACATCATTCGTTTCAGGTCTAGGTAGGTTAATGAACAGATCAACACAACGATATCGAAAATTAGCAATGATTTTCCCATGGTGAAGCCGATCTTTTGTTCTAATATTCGAGCGATGACATCAGCACCGCCGGTTGTTCCACCATTACGATAAACCAAACCGCTGCCAAAGCCGGCAAATAACCCCGCCAAAATTGATACGATAAATAAATCGTGGTCCAAGTTAATCTGCAGAGGAATTCTTTGCCAGATCCACAAGAATACCGACAAGCAAACGGTTCCTAAAATGGTGTAATAAAAAGAACGTTTTCCCAAAATTTTTCCGCCAATCAAAATCAATGGAATATTGATGAGTAATGTTGTGTAGGCAGGATCGATGCCAAAAAGAGCGCGAATAATCAATGTAATACCAGTGACGCCGCCTTCTGCTAAATGATTCGCAATATTTAAATAGACGAGACCAAATGCATAAATCGCTGTTCCCACCACAATAAATAGAATTTCTTTGATCCGTGTAGTCATAGTCGTTTCCATACGACACCTCCTGTTTTTATTTGCTGATTGGATAGTGAGTAAAACCTGATTCTGTACAATTTCAGTCCTCAACCAACATAGCATGAAATTCAGATAGTTACAACAACATGATAGGAAACAAATCTGTTTTTTGATAAGATAGGTTTGAGGTGGTTTGATGAATGAAAAGACAATGAAAATCATGCAACAAGAAGTTGATGATTATATCCAACAATTTAAAACTGGTTATTTTTCCCCACTTGGCCAAATGGCTCGTTTAACAGAGGAAGTTGGAGAGCTAGCCCGAGAGGTTAATCATTATTATGGAGAAAAGCCAAAGAAAGAAACAGAGAAGCCAAAAACAGTCGAAGAAGAACTGGGAGATGTCCTAGTTGTGACGATTATCATGGCGAACTCCTTAGGGATTGATTTAACAGAGACCTTCAATCGCAATATGGCGAAGTTTAACCAACGCGATCGTTTTCGTTTCGAGCGCAAAGATGGTTTGATGGAAGGGGAGACACAATGAGATTAGAAGCTTTTCCATTAGAATTTCAAGGTGCGATGCCGATTCTGCGTAAATTGCAAGAAGCAGGGTATGAAGCTTACTATGTTGGGGGCAGCGTGCGGGATATACTACTGAATAAACCAATCCATGATGTTGACATAGCTACCAGTGCTTTTCCGGCAGAAGTAAAAGAACTGTTTCATAGGACCATCGATGTTGGAATTGATCATGGCACAGTGATGGTGATTACAAAGGAAGCCACCTACGAAGTGACGACATTTCGAACGGAGTCGACCTATCAGGATTATCGTCGTCCGGATCATGTGGAATTTGTTCGCTCGCTAAAGGAAGATTTAAAGCGTCGTGATTTTACAATTAATGCGTTAGCCGTAGGAATCGACGGGACAGTAATTGATCTGTTTGATGGACTAGAGGATTTAAGAAATAAAGTATTACGTGCAGTAGGAAATCCCTATGAACGATTTCACGAGGATGCTCTGCGGATGATGCGAGCTCTACGCTTTGTCAGCCATTTGGGCTTTACATTAGAGGCTAATACCTTCGAGGCGATTCAAGAATATCATTCACTATTAGCTAAGATATCTGTGGAACGGATCAACGTAGAATTTGTCAAACTAATGATGGGTTCCTTCAGAGAAGCAGGATTGCGTTCTTTTGTCGAATCAGAATGCTATATTTATTGTCCAGGGCTGCGTGATTACGGCACTGCGTTATTAAATTTTTCCGAGCTTCATGGGCCTGCCGTTCCAACTGAGCGGCAAGCATGGACGCTTTTAATGATCATGTTGGATATGAATATCACAGATATCCGCTACTTCATGAAGGAATGGAAATGTTCTAATCAATTGATTAGAGAAGTAACTGAGATGGTACCGGCTTTACAATTCCGTTTGAAATTTGAGTGGGATAATTGGACATTGTATCAACTTGGCAGAGAATTGGCATTGTCTGTAGAATACTTACTTTATTATTTTGATCGCGAACCAAACCTAGCAAAAATTCGTTTGCTTTATCAATTTTTGCCGATCTATTCATTGAAGGATTTAGCTTTAAAGGGGAATGAAGTGAAGGATCATTTTGATTATCCTCGTGGACCTTGGATCAGTATGACTTTAAACAAATTGGAGCAAGAAGTTGTTGAAGGGAATTTGAAAAACGAAAAAGAAGCATTACTTGCTTTTGCAGAAGATTTCTTAGAAAAGGAGATGTCATGAAAAAATTAACCCAGCTTTATCAAGTTAAAGAAGAACAAACAGCGTTAAACATGGGTTCAGGTGATTTAGAAGTGTTGGCGACCCCAGCTTTAGTAGCGATGATGGAGAATTGTGCTAAGCAACTCTTAGCACCCGAACTCTCTTCTGAGCAGACCAGTGTTGGCTTTAAAATGACGTTAAAGCATTTAGCACCGTCTGCTGTGGGAGCAGAGGTAAAAGTTGAGGCAGAAATGCTTGAAAATGAAAGAAACAAAGTGTCATTTTCCATTAAAGCCTTTGACGGAAAGCAATTGATCGGGGAAGCTGATCATCAGCGAGTGATTGTAGAAACAGCAGCTTTCCTAAAAAAAGTGAAGTGAGAGCACAACATGTGACCGTTTACTCAAGGTATGCTAAACTTGTTTTAGATTAGTAGTGAGGAGAATGTAGAATGGCAAGAGAAATGACAGCGTTAAAATTCTATTTTCGTAATGGCGAAACATGGACGATTGATCGTCGTTACATTGGCGATTTGTGGATTAAACAAATTACCACTAGCTTCGGAAGAATTCATGGGAGTGAATTTGTAGAAATTCATCCATGTGCGGGATTCAAGATCGAAATTTATCAAGAAGGCGACCATGTTCAAACAACAGATATCAACCTAGGCGGACTAGAGCTAGGAATGTTTGAACGTGCACGTAAATTCGAAGACATCGAACGGATGGATATTATTTATCGTGCAGGGCATCCTGATTCTGTGTATTTCCCTTATAAGGACAAAGACACTGAAGGTCTTGACAATGTATACCAATCAACAAAAGTTTCTGAAAAAACAAAAAGCTTATATATCGTAATTGATCCAACGAAAAATGTGGATGATGTATATGGCGATCAATTTTAAAAGATATTTAAAACAAGCATTCAATTAAGGATGCTTGTTTTTTTTTGTCACTTTTTTGTGTTGGTGTGACCAGAAAAAGAATTCCCTGAATTTCGAACTAACTTTACAATTAGTTTATCATTTGAAGCAGATTTCTAAAGAAATTACTAAGGTACCGGAATAATTTAGGGTACTTCCTTGATATATTGTTCAGGTACCTGTATTATATAAATGTAAGGTACCTGAACAAATAAGGAGAGATTATTATGGAAAATCAAATGAATGAAAAATTTATGAAACTACAACATGACTTACGACGTTATTACCATCGTCAAATGGCAAAAAATCAGAGTTACGGGCCACATCGAGGTCAAGGAAGAGTATTAGCATTATTAAAGATGAATCCAGAGATTAGTCAAAAGGATTTGACGTTCGTCCTTGGCATGCGAGCTCAATCAGTTGGAGAATTATTGCAAAAGCTAGAGGATAAAGAATTGATTACCCGCGAAGCCTCAGAACAAGATCGTCGTGTGATGATCATTCGTTTAACTGAACAAGGTCGCGAAGAAGCTGAAAAGATTTCTGATGCGCCAGATTTTGGAGAAGAGTTATTTGCTGATTTTAGCGATGAGGAGAAGGCAGAATGGACACGATTAGTTGAGAAATTAAATGAAAGGTTAAAAAATGAGTTAGGCGAAGAAAATTCAGAGGAATTCTTTGGTGGAGGTAGAGGCTTCGATGGTCCACGACCACCGCATGGACATGGTCCACACGGAAGAGGTCCGGCTCATTCACGTCACTTCTTGGATTTTGCTGATTTTAATTGGTAAGAATTAAGAAAGGCTTCGCGAACTTGCTCAGCTTTTGAGCACCAAGTAGGTACTGTTCCATATCAGCTTTGCAAGCAGTCGCTGTGTGTCTCAGCAATAAGACCAAAATATTTCTAAATATTTTTGCTTATTGCCGAAAAAACTATTTTGTGAAGCCGGATATGGATATGTCTCCTGTAAAGCGATATACTCTTCTAAAAATTTTATACTTTTTTTATAGTTGAGAAAGCCGTAAAGGAAAAATTTCCTTTACGGTCTTTTTTTGTTACAATAACGTAGAGAAATTTGAGGATGGTTTGAGATGAAAGAATTAAAAGTAACAGAGCTATACAAAACATTTGGAGATAAGACGTTATTTGATCGTATTTCCTTTTTAATTCACGAAAAAGATCGAATTGGATTGATCGGAGTCAACGGAACTGGTAAATCCAGTCTGCTAACAATTCTAGCCGGTAAAGATAGTGGAGATGGTGATGTTTCGGCAATCGAAAAAGCGAGCGATTATCGGATTGGCTACTTAGCGCAGGAACAGACTTTTACTGAAGAATTATTGGTTTTGGATGTTGTTTTTCAAGGGAATAATCCACTGATGCAGACAGTCCGTGACTATGAAAAGGCTTTACTAAACTTATCTCATGAGAATACTGCAGACCTTCAGCGACAATTTAGTCTAGCCGAAGAATCGATGAACAAGCAAGACGCTTGGACAGCTGATAGTGAAGCGAAAGCGATCTTGAACAAGTTAGGGATAGATACATTGAATAAGCGAATCGGAGAGCTTTCAGGGGGACAAATCAAGCGTGTCGCATTGGCTCAAGTTCTGATTGACGCACCAGATCTCCTATTGTTGGATGAACCAACGAACCATTTAGACTACGATGCGATTCAATGGTTGGAAAGTTATTTGAAAAGCTATACAGGCTCACTGTTGATGGTCACTCATGATCGCTATTTCTTAGATCGAGTGACAAATCGCATTTTTGAGCTTTCTTTTGGTAATCTTTATGAATATCATGGAAATTATGAAGCGTATCTAGTTGAAAAGGCTGAACGTGATCGGATCGCCATTGAACAGGAAGGTAAAAGAAAACAGCTGTACAAACAGGAACTAGCCTGGATGCGTGCGGGTGCCAAGGCTCGAACAACCAAGCAGCAGGCGCGGATCAACCGGTTTGAAGACTTGAAAGAGAATCTAAATCAAGTCAAGACCGATGGACAGCTTGAGATGAACATTGCGACGACTCGACTTGGTAAGAAGGTTTTGGAAGTAAAGCAAGCTTCGTATGCGATCGAAGGGAAAACAATTCTGGATCAGTTTGATTTACTAATTCAAACGAGGGAACGTTTAGGTATTACTGGAAAGAACGGGGCAGGAAAATCAACCTTGCTCAACCTTTTAGCTGGAAGATTACAAGTAGACAGCGGTGTTATTGAAATTGGTGAAACCGTTCGTTTGGCTTATTACACCCAACAAAATGAAACGCTTGATCCCAATAAACGAATGATCGCCTATTTGCAAGAAGCGGCGGAGGAAGTCAAGCAGCGAGACGGTTCACAAATTAGTGTAGCGGAAATATTAGAGCGTTTTTTATTTCCTCGATTTATGCATGGAACACTAATTGGAAAATTATCAGGTGGCGAAAAAAGACGACTTTATCTATTAAAATTGCTGATTCAACAACCGAATGTTTTATTACTGGATGAACCTACGAATGATTTGGATATCGCCACGTTGACAGTATTAGAGGATTATTTACAGGAATTCTCAGGCGCTGTGATTACTGTTTCTCATGATCGTTATTTTTTAGATAAGGTAGCTGAGAAATTATTGATCTTTGAAGGAGATGGGAAAATTGTTTCTTATTTTGGCTCGATTATGGAGTATCTAGATCAGCAAAAACCAGTAAAAGAGGAGAAGGCTGTTAAGGTAAAGCCTCAACCAAAAGAGCGCAAGAAGAAGCTTTCCTATAATGAACAGAAGGAATGGGAAACAATTGAAGATGATATCGCGTTGTTAGAAAATAAGATCGAGGAATTAACGGAAGCGATGAATCATCAAGGCGATGATTTTACAAAATTACAGGATTTACAAAAAGAAATTGATCAGACGGAGCAGGATCTGGATGAGAAAATGAACCGCTGGGAGTATCTGAGCGAAATTATTGAGGAAAATTAAAATTTTTTTATGTGGTAGGAGGAACGGTATGTTAATTGCAATTTGGGCGCAGGATAAAAATGGTTTGATTGGTAGAAAGAATCATTTACCATGGCACTTGCCAAATGACCTGCGATTTTTTAAAGAAACAACGATCAATCACACTTTAGTCATGGGACGGAAAACCTTCGAAGGAATGGGAGGACGACCACTACCAAATCGTCAAACGATTGTCTTAACACGAGATAAGAACTATCAGTCTAAAAATGTGGTGGTGATGCATTCTTTGGAGGAGGTCTTGGCATTTTCTCGCGAGAATGACGGAGAGACCTTTATTGCTGGTGGTTCTGCGATTTATACAGAATTTCTGCCATACTGTGAGAAAATTTATCGGACTTTTATCGAAGAAAGCTTTGAGGGCGATGCTTATTTTCCAGAAATCGAATGGAGTAAGTGGCAGCTGACGGAGCGAAATCAAGGTCAAAGGGATGAAAAGAACCCGTATGATTATTATTTTGAAACTTATCAAAGAACTGATTCGTAAAGACACGGTTCTTTCAAGAATTTTAAAGAAGTAGTTTCAACAATGATTTATTTCGTTAGTTTTGATATACTGAAATTAATTTGAAACTAGGTATGGAAAGAAGGATCAGAATGCCAAATGTTAAAATTGTAACCGACTCATCTTGTACGATTGAACAATCGGTTCGAGATGAATTAAATATTACTGTTATCCCATTGTCAGTGATGATTGACGATGTGGTCTATCCTGACGATGACGAATTAACAGGCGAGCGCTTTATGGAGATGATGGCGCAGGCTAAAAATCTACCCAAAACAAGTCAACCACCGATTGGCTATTTTGCAGAATTATATGATGAATTAGGAAAAGATGGAAGTCCTATCGTTTCGATCCATATGTCACATACCTTAAGCGGGACTGCCGAAGCAGCGCGTCAAGCAACGTTTCTTAGCGGCAGTAATGTAACAGTTATTGATTGCGGATTTATCGACCAATCACAAGCCTTTCAAGTAATTGAAGCAGCTAAGCTAGCAAAAGCGGGTGCATCGTTAGAAGAAGTTTTAGCTGGTGTTGAAAAAGTGAAAGATCACAGTAAGCTATTTATCGGTATTTCTTCACTCGATAATTTAGTTAAGGGCGGACGAATTAGTCGTGTAGCTGGAGTTATTTCCAGTGTATTAAATATGCGAGTAGTGATGGAGCTGGAAGATGGCGAATTGTTGCCGATTACGAAGGGGCGCGGCAAAAAGACATTTAGCAAATGGTTTGCGGCTTTTAAAGATGAGTTAGCAAAAGTTAATGTGAAACAAATCGGGATATCTTACGCTGGAAAGCTCGATTTTATTGACGAGGCTAAGCAAGCTTTACAAGAGATGTTCCCGGATATGCATATTCCAGTTCTGCACACAAACCCAATCGTGGCTACCCATACGGGACCTGGTGCTTTTGCTATCATGTATTATACAGATTAGATGTCCCTGCCTCTAGAGATAGAGGCGCTTTTTTTACCAAAGAGAACCTTTCTAATCAAAGGTAATCTATAGCGAGCTATGAATCAGAAGAAGGAGCAGATGAATGAAACGATTTTCAATACTACTGATTCCATTGGTAGCAGCAGTTGCTACTTTGACTATTCTTTTTTTAACTATTCCTAAAGCCGAGTCGCGAATCCGCGTAGTTCGAGATGAAAGTCAGAACTATAAGAAATCTGTTCACTTCGTTGCAGTAGGTGATTCACTGACTGAAGGAGTAGGCGATGAGACAAAACGCGGTGGATATGTACCTTTAGTGACCGATGCGCTGCAACAAAAATATGAATTGACTTCGGTTGAAAAAGACAACTATGGTGTTTCGGGCGAACGCAGTGATCAGATTTTAAAACGTGTAAAAAAGGATTCAGATTTACGAAGCAGTCTTGCCAGTGCGGATCTAATCACCATGACCGTTGGCGGGAACGATCTTTTCCAAGCCTTTCAAAAAAATCTCACCGCAAAAACAGCTAAGCAGTTCAATCGTCCAATCAAAAAATACGGCGAGTATGTGACCGATATTTTAGCTGAAATGCGAGAGCTTAATCCGAAGGCTCCAATTTATGTCGTAGGAATCTACAATCCTTATTACTTGAATTTCCCAGATATCAAGGCGATGCAGACGGTTGTAGACAATTGGAATAAAGAGACCGAGCGATTGACCAAGGAAATGTCGAATTGCTTCTTTGTTCCCGTCAATGATCTGCTTTATAAAGGAATCGCCACGAAAGATAGTGCTGAGACATCGACAAGTTTTACCTCAGAAGTGAAGAATGATGCACTATACGACGAAGATAACTTCCATCCGAATAATTTAGGCTACCAGTTGATGGCGACAGCGATTCAAGAGAAAATCGTCGATACGAAGGATTTATGGTTAACAAAGGAGCGTAATTAATGACAGAAAAGGAAGAAAACAAAGAAATCGAAGAACATAAAGATACTAAGAAAAAGGCAGAAACAAGAACAACGAAAACCGTTCATAACAAAATCAACGGTTGGAAAATCGCGTTTCTCGTATTGGTAGGCATCTTATTAGGCGGAATTATTTTCTCTACCGTCCGTATATTTACAGCCAGAGAAACAAACTTGCCACCTAGCAGTGAAACAACGGTACCAAAGGGTTCACCAGTTTTGACGATGAACACAAATAAAAAGAAATTAAACACCGTAATGGAATACTTTTTGAATGATTTGCAAAAAGGTTCGGATGTGAAATATGAGTTCTACTTGGAAAATCAAGCAATGCTAAAGGGCGAATTCAAAATATTAGGTGCAAATGTTGATTTTTATCTTTACTTTGATCCGTTTGTTATGGATAATGGCAATATTCAATTAAAAGCGCGAGATTTATCCATTGGTTCTTTAAACTTGCCAGTTAGTCAAGTAATGGCAACAGTAAAACGCGGCTATAAATTCCCTAAATGGGTAGCAATTGATCCTAAAGATCAAACGATTGTGTTGAAGTTAAACGAGTTCAAACTAGAAAATGGCATGTTTATTAAAGCGAACCACATTGATCTTGTTGGCGATGACATTCAATTTAGTCTGTATTTACCAAAAGAAAAGAAAGCCAATGATTAAACAATAAAACGCACAACAATCATCGAGGTGAATCAATTGAGAAGAAGCTTTTATCATTATATCTTGACCCAACGTGGACATAATCCCCATGATCCAGTCGAGGCATTTGCTGGAGCAGTCGCTAAGGACATTATGTTTCCTAAGCAATCGGAGGATTATCACGAGGTTGCTGATTATCTGGAATTGAGTGTCGATTATTTAGACTCGATGGATCTGTTTGATCAAGTTTGGGATAAATACTTAGAAAATAATAAATAATTCAAAAGGAAAAGTTATTGAAGGCTTTTCCTTTTTTTTCTAGCATGCTATCATGAAAAAAAGGGTGAAAGGAAAATGCGCCTTGCAGAAAAAAACGTTACCAGTATCGATTTTTGTCGTATCGATCATATGTACTATCGTGATTACTGCGGTAGTGACTCATTTTATTGAACAAAAACAAGCAATGGATAATGATTCAGTCGTTAAAATAACTCGTAATGATTTGGATGACGTTCAAGACTTGTATGATTTAATCAGTACAAATTATGTTGAAAAAGTAGACAAAGAACAGTTGATTCAAGGTGCTTTGAGAGGTATGACGGAGTCCTTGCAAGACCCTGAATCAGAGTTTCTAACCGCAAAGGAAACCAAAGAATTGAACGCGAAAGTGGCCGGAAGTTTTGAAGGCATCGGAGCAAATCTACAGTTAGAAAACCGGCTGCCCGTGATTGATCGAGTGCCAGTGAAAAATTCTCCCGCTGAAAATGCTAAATTGAAAGCCAAAGATATTATTTTGGAAGTAAACGGCAAAACAACTAAGGATAAATCACTAGATCAAATTGTAAGTATGATTCGAGGTAAAAAAGGCACACAGGTAAAATTACTGATTCAACGAGGCAGCGAACAATTTGAAGTATCGCTGGAACGAGATGTTGTTCCTGAAGATACAGTGAAGGGCAATGTTGATAAAGATAACCCGACGGTTGGCTCAATTCAAATCGATAATTTTCGTGAAACAACGGCATTAGAATTTCGCACGATTATTGAACAGCTCCGTAAAGACGGCGCGAAATCATTTGTGATCGATCTTCGTCAAAATTCTGGGGGGCTAATCGCTGAGGCAGAACGGGTTGCCAGTTATTTTTTAGATAATGGTGATACAATTGCTCAGTTTTCGAACAATAAAAAGGTGATATCAATTGACAAAGCGGGTAAAAAAATTGATCAGGGCTTCAAAGTGAAAGAACCCACTGTTTTTCTAGTTGATCAAGAGAGTTCATATGGTGCAGAATTAGTAGCAGCGGCAGTTAAGAATAAAAATTATCCGATTATCGGTGTGAATACTTTTGGAAAAGGCAGTGTTCAAACACTCAGTCCAATCGGTAAAGATAATTTCGTTCAGCTGACGATTATGAAATGGTTTGCTCCAGACGGTTCTTCTGTTGAAGGAAAGGGTGTGTCACCGACGATTGAAGCCGATTATCCTGAATACGCCAAGTTGCCTCCTATCTCCAAGCAATCAAATTGGCGTATTGGCGATACAGACGATACGATCAAAAATCTCAATACCATGCTAAAGGCTTTAGGCTATCCTACAGAGGGAGATTTGTTTAATGAAGCAACGAAGGATGCAGTAACAGAAATTCAGACGGAAAACAATTTGTCTGCAACTGGGGCATTGGATGATAAAACAGTTGATGCTATTCAAGAAAAGGTGTTTGCGCTTGTCAAATCCAATGATGTTGCTTATGCTAAAGCTATAGAAACGTTAAAAAATAACTAACAGATTCATTCTGTTGGTTTTGATTGCGAGGGGAAAAGCAATTGAAAAATTTAGTTACAAAATCACATCTATGGTTAGGTGTTAAATATCTCTTGATTTCCCTCTTTTTTGGTGTAGTTATTCGTGGATTCCTCTTGATTCCTGTTCCTGTAACTGGTAATTCGATGGATCAAACATTATCACAGGGCGATATGATTCTGATGGAGAAATTCAGTAAGGTCAAACGATTTGATGTGATTGTGTTTCAACAGGCAGATGGAACGATCTACATCAAGCGAGTGATTGGACTGCCTGGAGATGATATCCGCTATGAAAAAGATCAGCTTTATATCAATGGTGAAAAGATCGCTGAGTCGTTTTTGACGAACAACCGTAGTCATGATCACCAGGTTTCTCCTTATACAACAGATTTCAAATTGGATGAATTGATTGGGGAAAAGAAGTTACCTAAAGATGAGTATTTTGTTTTAGGAGACAATCGAAGGATTTCAAAGGATAGTCGTTCATTTGGCACAGTTCAAAGTAAAGATATTTTAGGCAAAGCCCAAGCAGTCTATTATCCACTAACCCATATTAAGATTATTTCGTAAAAGATGGAGAAATCCATCTTTTTTTCAAGCCTCAGCGTGATTAAAAAGATAATATGCGTGACTGACGAGAATAAATCCTTTTATCATTTTTCTAAGCATTCTTTGCAAATCCTGATTCAAAAAAAATTGAGAAAAGTTCTCATTTTATTCAATTGAAGTAAAATTTTTATTGAGTTACTCTTGAGATAGGAAGTCGACTCCTAATTGAAGATGAAGGAGAAAAATGTATGTATCATGCAAGTTTCAATGGAACACATTATGCAATAGGAAAAAAATGGGGAATGCTGCTCAGTAAAAATGGTAAGCAATTGTTAGATAACATACCTTTTGATATTACAAAAGAAATGAAGGAATTTGCACAGCAATGCTATCCTGTGTATGAGGAATATTATCCAGAGATCATTGAGGAAATCAAAGGTGTTGCGGATGGTCAAAAGATTAAACCAGATTCTCTCTATGCTGTTCTCTTTTCGATGTATGCACTTGTCAAAGTCACGAATTGCTCAAGCTTCGTCATTAAGAATGAGCAGTCCTTTTTACTCGGACGCAATAGTGACTTTTTGACAGAAATTGAAAAATTATATATGAATTGTTTGTATTCTTTTAAAATGTCTGATTCCTATGCATTTTCGGGTAACACGACGGCCTTTGTGGAGATGGAAGACGGTGTGAATCAAGCAGGTCTTACCATCGCCTTGACTTCCGTGTTTCCAGATCAGTTAAAGCCAGGAATCAATGTTGGAATGATTTTGCGCATGTTGTTGGAAAAATGTAAAACAGTCAAAGAAGCGCTTGAGCTTTTGAAAAGGATTCCTCGTTGTTCAGCTGGAACGTTAGTAATTGCCGATCTTTCTGGAGACGCCTGTTTGGTTGAATTTACAAATGATAAATTAGTTCATTCTACTTTGGAAAATGAAGGATTCCTTTGTGCAACGAATAGTTTTCATTTGCCAGAGCTGCTCTCAAGAAAAATAACCCTTGTCGATGATTGGTTTGCGGAAGAACGATATCAAACGTTGATGGACTATTTATCTTCTAATTTCCAACATATGGACTTGTCTGAGGCAAAGAAATTATTAGCAGGTGAGTTTGGCTTTTTATGTCAATACGATCGGAAAACGGGCAAAGATACTGTTTGGTCAGCAATTTATGATTTAAGCAATAAACGGGTTTATCGTTGCGAAGGCAATCCTAATCGGAAAAAATTTCAAGAAGATATGAGGTTTGATTTTTGATTGAGGACTATTTTTTCTTTTTGTAATGGTATACAATCACTTATCTGATTGGTGTCACTAAAATAGTTTTGAATCAATTATAAACAGGAGCAAGTACATTCATCAATTAAAATTATTAGAAGCCAGCTACTGGCTTTATATAACTTAAAAAAAGATAAAAGAAAAAAGCACTCAAGTCTGAGAGTTTTTTTCTTTTCTTTTTGAATTATTTCATTGATTCTATCCAAAAAGTGGATGTTTAAATGTGTATACAAAATAGAATCTTGTTATTTTATAAAGCGCTGATTTCCTCTTGCACTGTATGCTCTTGATTATGATTGTTCAAGTAAGTGTTGCTCTTTGTAAGTAAGTTATTATAGGAGGCCAATAAAATTGGCAGAATAGGTGCATGCAATAGGATTCAAATGATCAACAGATCGGCTAACAAAAGATTTATTGCATGAAACTTTCGACTAGACATGAATACTTTCGAGAAGAAGTGTCAAATTTTCATGTGATTAAAAACATATGGCTAGCGCTGATAAAAAAATAACTACTGCTTTTTTACACGACGAGTCGCAAATAAAAAACCACTGAACAAAGTCAGTGGGGAGGGTGTATCAAATGAAGGTCTTCAGTTTCATTGTTAAGAAAAGCTGAGAGTAGAGATCAAATGGATGCATACACCCTCCATAAATCATTTTAACACATTATAATCAAAAAATAACTTATTCTAACTTACCAAATTTCTTGAGTAGTTTCTTTTGAACTATATACCGGTTATATATTTTATGTTGTTTTTTGAAAATGTCTTTAATTATTTATTTAAATCATCATTAAAATAATTAAACTGATTAAAAGAAAATAGAAAACTGACTATAATAATCTGGATGCTTTAGCTAGAAATATGAGTAAATTTAAAGAGGTGACAATGAAGTGAAAATAAAGCTATTCATTTAGTTAGGCGTGTGTAATTGATATTTAAGCTGAGTTATAATTTCAATCTTTAGTGGACTGTAAGAAATGAAACCCTTATAATATCAACGGATAGATATTAAGTAAGAGGCATTCGTTCAGAGAAAATTTATAAAAAATTACTCTGTTGAGCCTATATCTAAAGAACGCCTAACGACTCCGAAAGGGAAAGTTGATAGGCTGAGGAGGAAATATCAACATGACGATTCAATGGTTCCCAGGGCATATGGCGAAGGCACGTCGAGAAGTTTCTGAAAAATTAAAGTTTGTAGATATTGTTTTTGAACTGATTGATGCGCGTTTGCCTTTATCCTCACGCAATCCGATGCTGGATCAAATTGTGCAGCAAAAACCGCGGTTGATTTTATTGAACAAAGCAGATTTAGCTGATCCGGCTCAAACTACTTTATGGGTAAATTATTTTCGTGAGCAAGGTCATCACGTACTGGCGTTAACAGCTAAGAATGATAAAAGTGTGAAGCAAATTGTTCCTGCTAGTAAAAAAGTATTGGCGGAAAAAATGGCTCGCGATAAGGAAAGAGGGTTAAAATCACGTGCGATTCGGGCGATGGTGCTTGGCATTCCGAATGTTGGAAAATCAACATTGCTAAATCATTTAGCAGGAAAAAAAATTGCTAGTACTGGTAACCGTCCAGGGGTCACTAAAGGGCAGCAATGGCTGCGTTTTGGTTCGCAATTAGAATTATTAGATACTCCAGGAATTTTGTGGCCTAAATTTGAAGATCCAGCAGTTGGTAAAAAGTTAGCACTAACTGGAGCGATTAAGGATGATCTTTTGCATTTAGATGATTTGGCACTTTATCTGTTAGAAGTTTTTCGCCGCTTCTATCCAATGCAATTAAAAGAACGTTATAAATTAACAGAAGACGACTTATTTATGGAGTTGCCTGAGTTATTATTGCTGATATCAGAAAAACGAGGTTTCAAAGATGATTATGAACGTACCAGTGAAATGCTGATTCTTGAATTGCGACAAGGAAAATTGGGCCGCTTCACCTTGGATCGCTACGAGGAGTTGAGTGTTTAATGGAAAAATTATCAATTAGTGCAATTAAAGCAGAGTTAAAAACAATCATTTCAGCAGATGATCATCGTTTGGCAGAATTTCGTCAGGATACACGTAAAGGTGTCCAATTGGCAATAAGCCAATGGCAAAGGCAGCAGGACAAGCAAGTTGCATTAGCGGAAAAATATCGAGAAATGTCGATTTTTGAAAATGAAAAGAAATCACAAGGTTTTCAGGCAATTTGCGGCATTGATGAAGTTGGTCGCGGACCTCTGGCTGGTCCAGTTGTAGCGGCAGCCGTGATACTGAATGATGAGCATGAAATTTTAGGTTTGAATGATTCAAAACAACTTTCGGCGCATAAACGGGAAGAGCTAGTAAAGGAAATTAAGAAGAACGCTCGGGCTATCGGCATCGGAGAAGCAACGGCCGAAGAAATTGATCAGTTGAATATTTATCAGGCGACGAAAGTTGCAATGCAAAGAGCAATTGATCAACTACAAATTACACCAGACTGTTTATTGATTGATGCAATGGTTTTAGATAATGGGTTACCCCAGGAGAAAATCATCAAAGGTGATGCCAGATCGGTTTCGATTGCGGCTGCCAGTATCATCGCGAAGGTCTATCGTGATGAGTGGATGGCTGAATACGGCGAAAGGTATCCGGCTTATGGTTTTGCTAAAAATGCTGGATATGGAACTAGAGAACATCTACAAGCAATTGAAGAACAAGGTATTTTACCGATACATCGCAAAACATTTGCACCAATTAAAAATTTATACTAAAGAAAATCCTTCTTTTTTTTGTATCTTTTTGATAAAGAAACTGAAAAGAGGGATTTTTTTGAAGAACGAATTTTTGCTACGATTGAGTTTAGTCAAGGGAGTAGGGGCTTTTGGAAAACAGCGGATTTATCAGTTTGCGAAAAAGCATCAATGGTGGGAGTTGAATGGATTAGACATTAGGCTTACGGCTCAGACAACGAAGAAAAATGATTGGGATGAATGGCCGAAGGAACGGCTTCAAGAAATTGAAAGCACGCACCAATATATCACGATTGAAGATCAGGCTTATCCAGAAACATTGCGACAGGTTTCTACGCCACCATTGGTCTTGTTTTACAAAGGGAATTTAGCATTACTAGAAAGAGAAAAGCTGGCGATTGTTGGTGCTAGAGAAGCGACGGAATACGGGTATCATGTCCTGCAGAAAATAATGCCTGAGCTTACGAAACGCGGTTTTGTGATTGTCAGCGGTTTGGCTAAAGGAATCGACAGCTTTGCTCATCAATTTTCTATCAGTAATCAGGGGAAAACCATTGGTGTAGTAGGTACAGGTCTAGATATTTGTTATCCTAAATCTAGTGGCAATTTACAAATTGAAATGAGTCAGCATCATTTAGTTTTAAGTGAATATCCTAATGGTACAAAGCCTGCGAAGTTTCATTTTCCAATGCGCAATCGCATCATCGCCGGATTAAGTAGTGGTGTGCTTGTGGTAGAAGCAAAGAGACGCAGTGGTTCGTTAATTACTGCTCAACAGGCGTTGGATTATGGCAAAGATGTTTTTGCGGTTCCTGGATCAATTTTGGATGAGCGTTCCAGTGGCTGTCATCAGTTGATTCAAGACGGTGCAATCTGTGTTGAAAAAACACAAGATATTTTTGATTCCTACGATTTATGGAATAAAATTCATTAGCCGTGACTTGACAAACAAAATTTGAATAGCGTATTATAGGCTACGATTTGTCAGTAGTTACCGATATATAATAGTAGAAAAAATTGAGGAGGCAAAAACATTTGGCCTATAAATACCTAGTTATCGTGGAATCACCAGCAAAAGCAAAGACGATCGAAAAATATTTGGGAAGAAACTATAAGGTCGTAGCAAGCGTTGGACATGTACGGGACTTACCCAAAAGTAAGATGGGGATTGATGTTGAAAATAATTATGAACCCCACTATATTTCTATTCGAGGCAAGGGCGATGTTATCAAAAGTTTGAAACAAGCGGCTAAAAAAGCGCAAAAAGTTTATCTTGCAAGTGACCCGGATAGAGAAGGAGAAGCTATCGCGTGGCATCTCTCTTATTTATTAGGATTGGACTTAAAGGATAAGAATCGTGTTGTATTCAATGAAATTACCAAGGATGCAGTAAAGGCAGCCTTTAAAGAACCTCGTTCCATAGATGTTTCGCTAGTAGATGCACAGCAAGCACGTCGGGCATTGGATCGCCTTGTTGGTTACTCCATTTCACCGATTTTATGGAAAAAAATCAAAAAAGGTTTGAGCGCTGGTCGTGTTCAGTCGATCGCCTTAAAAATGATTATTGATCGTGAACAAGAAATTCGTGATTTTGTGCCAGAAGAATACTGGAGCATTGATGGAAACTTCAAGAAGAAAACCAAGAAGTTCAAAGCGAATTTCTGGGGTGTCGATGGCAAGAAGAAAAAATTGCCAAATGCCGAAGCAGTGAAGGAAGTTACAGCTAGAATTGACGGCAAGGACTTTGAAGTGACTAAAGTTGAGAAAAAGGAACGCAAAAGAAATCCGGCATTGCCATTTACCACGAGTAATATGCAACAGGAATCTGCTCGTAAGTTGAACTTCCGTACTAGAAAAACCATGATGGTAGCACAGCAATTGTATGAAGGGATCGCTCTTGGGAAACAAGGCACAGTTGGTCTGATTACCTATATGCGTACAGATTCGACTCGGATCTCGGATACAGCAAAAGCTGAAGCAGCTGAGTTCATTGAAGAAAAATATGGTAAAGAGTATTCGCAGCATCATGCCCGTAAAGCGAAAAATCCTCAAGGGGCTCAAGACGCTCATGAGGCAATCCGTCCGACAAGTGTACGACGGACACCTGAAGAAATGAAGCAATATTTAGACAAGGATCAATTAAAGTTATACACCTTAATTTGGTCACGCTTTGTTGCTAGCCAAATGGCTGCAGCGATTCTTGATACGATGAAAGTGACATTGGAACAAAACGGCGTCATCTTTATCGCCAACGGGTCGAAAATCAAGTTCAAAGGATTCATGCAGGTATATATTGAAGGCCGTGATGACGGAAAAGAAGACAAAGAAAATATTTTACCTGAACTTGAAAAGGGCGAAGTTGTTCAATCTGTTAATATTGAAAATAAACAGCATTTCACTCAGCCGCCTGCACGATTTAGTGAAGCAACACTGATCAAAACATTGGAAGAAAACGGAGTTGGTCGTCCGTCAACTTATGCGCCAACCTTAGATACAATCCAACGTCGTTATTATGTGAAATTAACGCAACGGCGTTTTGAACCAACAGAGCTTGGCGAGATTGTCAATAATCTGATCGTTGATTTCTTCCCGCAAATCGTGGACGTCAACTTTACAGCAGAAATGGAAAACGATTTGGATAAGGTGGAAGAAGGCAAGGAAGAATGGACAACCGTTGTGGATCGTTTCTATAAACCTTTTGCTGTTGAACTGGAAAAAGCTGAAGAAGGTATTGAAAAAATTCAGATCAAAGACGAGCCAGCGGGGTTCGATTGCGATGTCTGTGGACATCCAATGGTGATCAAATTGGGACGTTATGGGAAATTTTATGCCTGTAGCAACTTTCCGGATTGTCGCAACACTAAACCAATCATTAAAGAAATCGGTGTTGAATGCCCTGTTTGTCACAAGGGACAAGTGGTTGAACGGAAATCCAAGAAGAATCGCTTGTTCTACGGATGTTCACGGTACCCAGACTGTGACTTTACTTCTTGGGATAAACCAATTGGCCGGACATGTCCGAAAGACGGCGGTTATCTAGTTGAGAAGAAAGTCAAAGGCGGGAAACAGGTTGTCTGTGTGAATGGTGATTACGAAGAAAAAGTACAAAAATAAGTGATACTAAGTGAGGATTAAATGGTAAAAACAGTGAATGTTGTCGGAGCGGGTCTTGCTGGAAGCGAAGCCGCTTGGCAGTTAGCAGAAGCAGGGGTTCCAGTGAATTTATATGAGATGCGCCCGGTGAAATCAACAGCAGCACACCACACGGCTGATTTTGCGGAGCTTGTGTGCAGCAACTCCTTACGAGGAAATGGATTGACGAATGCGGTGGGTGTTCTGAAGGAAGAAATGCGTCGCTTGAATTCTTTAGTCATCAGCTCTGCGGACGAAACGGCGGTACCAGCGGGTGGTGCGCTTGCAGTGGACCGAAATGATTTTTCTGGTTTGATTACACAAAAGTTGAAAGCTCATCCATTGGTGACGGTTATTTCAGAAGAAATTATAAAAATTCCTAAAGGGATTACCATCATCGCGACTGGCCCTTTGACCTCAGAAGCTTTAGCAGAAGAAATAGCGGAATATAATGGTTCCCATGGTTTTTATTTTTATGATGCAGCAGCCCCCATCATCGATAGCTCCACTATTGATCGTGATAAGGTCTATTTGAAGTCTCGTTACGACAAGGGGGAAGCCGCATATCTGAATTGTCCGATGACTGAAGAAGAGTTCATGCGTTTTTATGAAGCATTAATCACTGCGGAGATTGCTCCACAAAAAGAATTTGAGAAAGAAAAATTTTTTGAAGGCTGTATGCCGATCGAGGTTATGGCTAAGCGGGGAATCAAGACGATGTTGTTTGGTCCAATGAAGCCAGTGGGATTAGAAGATCCAAAAACGGGAAAACGTCCGTATGCTGTAATTCAACTACGTCAGGATAACGCAGCTGCATCAATGTACAATATGGTTGGCTTTCAAACGCATTTAAAATGGGGCGAACAAAAACGGGTCTTCCAGATGATTCCCGGCCTAGAGAATGCTGAATTTCTGCGTTATGGAGTGATGCATCGCAACAGCTTCATGAATTCACCAGAGCTTTTAAGACCTACTTATCAAAGTAAAAAGTGTGATGATTTATTCTTTGCGGGTCAAATGACAGGCGTGGAAGGATATGTCGAAAGTGCGGGTAGCGGGTTAGTCGCTGGTATAAATGCGGCTCGATTGGCGAAGGGTGAAGAATTGATCGAATTTCCTCGTGAAACGGCGATTGGCTCGATGGCCTATTACATTACTCATGCAGAAGGCAAGCATTTCCAACCAATGAATGCAAACTTTGGGTTATTTCCTAGTCTTCCAGAACGAGTTCGCGATAAAAAATTGCGCTATGAAACACTGGCAGAGCGTGCTTTGAGCGCTCTCGCTGAAATGAATATTTAGAAAAATTTCCGTTGCTTCGGCAATGGGAATTTTTTATTTTGACAAAATAAATCGGATTCATGTTTGAATTGAAGGCAATTATGAAATATCTGTAAAGAATTGTTAGTATATTCGTGAAAAGTCAATAAATTCTGACAATTCAATTGTAATTAAAAAGTTCTTATGCTACATTTGTGATATGTTTGTGAGGTGAGAAAAAGTTTGGAAAATGAAGCAGCCGTGCAAGAGTTTATGGGTTATTTAATGACTGAACGCGGGTACTCTGAAAAGACCAAAGAGGCTTATCAACGCGACTTAAATGACTTTTGTCAGTTCTTAGAAAATTCAGGAGAGTCTTCATTATTAACAGTCGATCATTTAGACGTAAGGGTTTATTTGTCTTACTTAAATGATTTAAAATACAGCCGCAATACCATTAGTCGTAAGATTGCCAGTTTACGATCTTTTTATCAATACTTTTTAAAGCATGAAAAAATTAAAGAAAATCCTTTTTCTTACGTGCATCTCAAGAAAAAGCAAGCTCGTTTGCCACGCTTTTTTTACGAAAAGGAAATTGAAGTATTATTTGCTAGTGTGGACGGTACGAAACCGTTGGACCAACGGAACCGTGCCTTGTTAGAAGTACTTTACGGATCTGGGCTTCGGGTTAGTGAATGTGCAAATCTCAAATTATCAGTTATCGACTTTGATAATAGTGTTCTGTTGATTCATGGAAAAGGGAATAAAGATCGTTATGTGCCATTGGGTTCTTACGCAGCGGATGCGATCCAGGAATTTGTGGGTGATGGACGTAAAAGGCTAATGACACGTTTTGGCAAGGAGCATGACTATTTATTCGTAAACCACCGTGGAGAACAGATTACTTCAACTGGGATTGAGTATGTACTGAAGCAAATCATTAAAAAGAGCAGTTTAAATAGTGATATTCATCCACACATGCTTCGACACACCTTTGCAACACATTTACTGAATAATGGCGCAGATTTGCGTACAGTTCAGGAACTACTGGGACACGCGAATTTGTCTACAACACAAATCTATACGCATGTGACCAAAGAAAGTCTACAAAAAAGTTATCGCTCATTTCATCCAAGAGCTTAGAGGACAGTTTAAAATAAAGGAGAGAACAAGATGTCAGAATCACAATTTCATTCAACTACGATCTGTGCGATTGAAAAAGACGGAAAATTAGCAATGGCTGGTGACGGTCAAGTGACCATGGGAGAGCAAGTTATTATGAAGGGAACTGCGCGTAAAGTTCGTCGTATCTATAACGGCAAAGTCGTTGTCGGATTTGCCGGTAGTGTGGCTGACGCATTTACCTTAGAAGAAAAATTTGAAGGTAAGCTAAATGAATATAATGGTAATTTGCAACGGGCAGCCGTCGAACTTGCACAGGAATGGCGGACACAGCAAGCAATGAAAAACCTAGAGGCATTATTGATTGTCATGAATGATGAAGAAATGCTGTTGGTTTCCGGAAATGGCGAAGTAATCGCTCCTGATGATGGAATTTTGGCTATCGGTTCAGGCGGAAATTATGCATTGGCCGCAGCGCGTGCTATGAAAAAACACAATACAGAAATGTCTGCTAAAGAAATCGCAGAAAGCGCATTGAATATTGCAGCAGATATTTGTGTCTTTACGAACCATAATATTATTGTTGAGGAAATGTAGACTGTTTTAATTTCAAAACAATCAATTTAGGAGCAAGGAGAATCCAGATGACTGAAATTAATAAAACACCAAAAGAAATCGTCAGCGAGTTAGATCAATACATCATTGGACAAGATGAAGCAAAACGCTCTGTAGCGATTGCTTTAAGGAATCGTTATCGCCGAATGCAGTTAGAAGAAACGATGCAGCAGGAAGTAACACCCAAAAATATTTTAATGATCGGACCCACAGGTGTAGGAAAAACGGAGATTGCTCGACGTTTGGCGCGAATCGTCAAGGCGCCTTTCGTTAAAGTCGAAGCAACTAAGTTCACAGAAGTAGGCTATGTTGGTCGTGACGTCGAGTCAATGGTTCGTGACCTTGTCGAAAATGCGATTACGATCGTTGAAAAGGAACAATACTCAAAAGTGTATTCACAAGCCTTAAAACGTGCTAATAAACGCTTAGTGAAGATTTTAGTTCCTGGCATTAAGAAAGAGCAAAAACAAAGTAATAACCCTTATGAACAAATGATGAATATCTTCAACCAAGCACAAACCGAACCAAAAGAAGAAGTAACTGAGGATATCAAAGTAAATCGTCAAACAGTTCTTGATCAGTTGGAAAAAGGTCTATTGGATCAGCGAGAAGTAAGCATTGAGATCACTGAACCGAAAAAAACGATGCCGATGAACAATGGGCTAGAACAAATGGGTATCGACCTTTCAGACACATTAGGCGCGTTAACTCCTGAGAAAAAGGTTCAACGCACAGTGACTGTCAAAGAAGCCCAAGAGCTATTAGTTAAAGAGGAACAGGCCAAACTGGTTAATGAAGGTGATATTTATACAGCAGCGATCAAGTTAGCAGAAAGCTCGGGGATTATCTTCATTGATGAAATCGATAAGATTACATCTAAATCACAGCAAAATTCCGGGGAAGTCTCTCGTGAAGGCGTCCAACGTGATATTCTGCCAATCGTAGAAGGTTCACAGGTCAATACGAAATACGGCGCGATTCAAACGGATCATATTTTGTTTATCGCCAGTGGTGCGTTTAGTTTGTCTAAACCGAGTGACCTGATTCCCGAACTGCAGGGACGCTTCCCAATCCGTGTAGAGTTAAGCGATCTTACAGCGGAAGATTTCGTTCGAATCTTGACTGAACCAAATAATGCGTTGATTAAGCAATATATCGCTTTAGTCGGCACCGAAAATGTCAAAATTATTTTCACGCAAGAAGCCATTGAACGAATTGCTCAAATTGCCTTTGATGTGAATCGGGAGACAGACAATATTGGGGCACGTCGTTTGCACACGATCTTGGAAAAATTATTAGAAGATCTTTTATTTGAAGCGCCAGACATGCAAATGGGTGAGATCAAGATTACAGAAGCATATGTGGATGAAAAATTAGCTTCAATTGCTCAAAATAAAGATTTAAGTCGTTTTATTCTGTAAAAATGGAGGGGAAAAAGTGGAAACATTATTAGAGAAAACACGTCAGATTAATAAGTTGATGCAGCAAAAAAATGCCTTCGAACCAGCTGCAGAGTTACCTTACAACAATATGGCGCGGATTTTAGGGGACGTCTTAGGCTCTTTGACGTACATCATTGGAGCCGAAGGTGAATTGTTAGGATTAAATGAAAAGATCGATATCAATACTGATCGCGTCCGTTCATTTTTGGTTGACCGTCAATTTCCAGATAGCTATGTTTCAGGAATGAAGGAAGTTTTTAAAACGGAGGCTAACATACCAGTTGCAAACGAATTGACGGCCTTTCCAACTGAGCGGGCGGAACTTTACCCAAATGGATTGACGACGGTCATTCCAATTTTTGGTTCAGGCGAACGTTTAGGAACGATCATCTTAGCACGGACAGAAGGAGCTTTTGATGACGATGATCTGGTATTAGCTGAATATGGTGCCACAGTTATTGGAATGGAAGTCCTTTATCAGCAATTCTTGAATGTCGAGGAGAAGATCCGCAGTCAAACGGCGGTTCAAATGGCGATCAGTACACTTTCGTATAGTGAATTAAAAGCAGTTAAAGCGATTTTTGATGCATTGGAGGGCGATGAAGGCCGCTTAACCGCTTCAAATATAGCCGATAAAATCGGTATTACGCGTTCAGTGATCGTTAATGCGTTGCGAAAATTAGAGTCTGCTGGAATTATTGAATCTCGTTCGCTAGGTATGAAAGGGACGTATCTGAAGGTTTTAAATCCATTATTCAAGGATGAACTGGTTCGTCATAAATAGGTTTAATCTCATAATACGCAGATTCCTTTTTTATAAAAGGAGTCTGCGTTACACTATTGGAGATACATGACGTGGAAAGCAAATCTTTTCTACAAGAAAACTATGCGTTAGCAGGGACAAGGAGTGGGGAATTATGTCAGTAACAATCAGCAATGGCTTTTTGGAAGCAACGATCAATGAAAAAGGGGCGGAGCTTGCTAGTTTGCGCGCCAATCAGATTGAGTACATTTGGCAGGCAGATCCAAAGTATTGGAATCGTCATGCACCGTTCTTATTTCCGTTCGTCGGCCGTTTAAAGGATAATCAATATACCTATAAAGGTAAAACTTATCCGATGGGGCAACATGGATTTGCTCGAGATAAGGAGTTTAAAGTACTTGAGCAAGCAGAGGATAAAGTCTCCTTCTTACTTGAAAGTGATGAAGAAACGAAAAAAATTTATCCATTTGATTTTGCTTTAATGATCAGCTATGAAATTTGGGGAGAAGGAATTCGTATTCGTTTCAATGTTGAGAATACGGGTACCGAAGAGATGATTTTTGCACTAGGAGGACATCCCGCCTTCAATATTCCTCTGACAGAGGATTTAAGCTTTGAAGATTATTTTATTGCATTTTCTCCACAAAAATCACGAGTTAAAATTCCTTTAGAGGGTCCATTTGCCAATTTGGATCAAAAAACCATTGGACAAACCAATACGAATATTCAATTGAGTCACGATTTGTTCAGAGAAGATGCCTTAATCTATGAAACAAAGGGACTGAACGCATATACTTTAGGGAGTGAAGAATCACCTCACAGTGTCACGTTAGCCTACAATAATATTCCTTATGTCGGATTATGGTCTCCGTATCCTGCTGAAGCACCATTTGTTTGTATTGAACCATGGTGGGGTTTTGCTGATACAGTCGACAGCAATGGACAGTTGGAAGACAAAGAAGGGATGAATCGCTTGGCTGCGAAAGAAACCTTCAAAACCGAGTTTTCAATTACTGTTAGTTAGAAAAGAAAAAGTCGAGGAATACTAGAGCTATCTAAAATGATAGATTAGTATTTCTCGACTTTTTTAGGCTGAAATTATGGTTAATCAAATGGCACATGCCAATCAATTGCTTTGTGAGCATCAAAGCATAGTTTGATTTGTTCTTGACTATTCTTTGCTTTTGCTAAAGGCGGTAAGTTATCCGCAGAAAACCAATCAATTTGAAGCGTTTCGATATTCTCAACGAAGTCTCCACTGATCAATTGGCATTCAACGAAAATCTTACAGACACCATAGGCATAACGAGGAAGATTGTGCTTGTTTCGATCTTGAACAGCAATGATTTTTAATGGTTCCACTGTCAGGCCTGTTTCTTCTATAGTTTCCTTAACGGTATTTTCTTTGATCGATTGGTTAATATCAACCCATCCGCCTGGTAAGGACCAAAGCCCATCATTTTCCTGCACTAATAAAATGCAATTATTTTTGAAAATTGCTGCTCTTGTATCCAACTTAGGAGTTGGATAGCCTACTTCTTCAGCGAATAGTTGCCTTAATTTTGGAACAGGGATCGGAGATTGTACAGACAGCATCTCCGTGGCGATGGTTCGAATCCGTTCAAATCGCTCTTGATCAAAGGGATCATGTGTATAGGTTAGGCCAGCTTGAGCAAGGGCCTGCAATTCGATTGCCCAATCTAAAAGTTGTTCCTCCATTTATTTCTCCTTCTTGTTCAAGCCGAAGGATACACGATTTTCATTTCCAGCCTTGATTCGTTGAATATTTTCTCTGTGGCGATAAACAATATAGCAGGTCAAGGCAAAACAAATGACTGTTAGTAAAAGATTAAATGTCGGTAAAATTGTCGGCCAAATAAACGGCAATATGATTGATGAGAGTGTGACAAAAATTGCGGAGGCAATGCTGGCGGCGCTAACCATACTTGTAATATAAAGGACGATTAAAAAGAAAGCCAATGAATAGAAAAAGAATAAGGGCGCGAAAGCTAGTAGCATCCCAGCACTAGTTGCTACGGCTTTTCCGCCTTTAAAACCAGCAAAAATCGGTAAAGTATGTCCAACTACAGCTACCAAACCAAACCATAAGGGGTTGATATCCACATGAAAAAGAGTGGGGAGAAGTGTTGCGAGTGAGCCTTTTAATAAATCCATCGCAAAGACGACAAACCCAGCTGGCTTTCCTAACACTCGAAAGGTATTAGTAGTCCCAGAACTATGACTACCAAACTCACGTATGTCTTTTTTGAAGAAAAATTTTCCAATCCAGATGCCGGAAGGAATTGAGCCTAAAAGATAAGCTAGGACAAAAATTATGGCGGTTTTCATATGAATCCTCATTTCTCTATTAGTAAGGCTATTTTAGCAGATTTCAAAAGAGTGAACAAATCTTAATCCCGTGCTATACTAAATAGCGTGAATAGTTAAAAATCAAATTGAGCGAGGAAAATCAAATGAGTTTTAAAAATCCTAATCAAGAAAAAATTTTTCAGTATTTGGACGAAGCAAAGGTTATTGCTGTAGTGGGTTTAAGTGATAATCCTGATAAGACAAGCTATCAAATTGCTGACGTACTAAAAAATTACGGCTACAAGCTGTATGGTGTTAATCCAAAGTTAGCTGGACAAAAGGTGAACGATATTCCAGTCGTTGAAAATTTATCGGCTGTTCCAGAAACGATTGATATCGTGGATATCTTTAGACGTAGCGAATTTTTGCCAGCAGTTGCAGAAGATTTTTTAAAAACCGATGCAAAAGTTTTTTGGGCACAGCTTGGCTTATGCAGTGAAGAAGCAGCAGAAATGCTGCAGGCACAAGGACGCAATGACATTGTGATGGATCGTTGTGTGAAGATTGAATTGAACAAAAAATCTAATGATTGAGTTGATTTTCTTAAAAAAAAAGCATAAAATGCCTTTTCAGAAACAGGAGAGGCTTTTTTTTTGAGCTTTTTTAGCGTATCATACAAATGATGTACTTAAGATATAGAGATATCAATTCAGCTACGGTTCAATGACCTACGCGCTGGAGGAGATAGAGTATATGGTACGAACAAAAAACTTCATCGGAAAATGATTACGCAATTGGAGTAAGGATATCATTTCAACTTTGCCAATTCTTCTTGCTATAGCAATAATAGAAAGTGCGTACTTTAGTTGAATGATAGACGCCATTCGAATCAGATTAATTTTTCTTGGAAAATTAATACATTAAAACAAATAAGGATGTCAGTTCAACTTTTCGCAGGATGTTTCATCAGAAAAGTACTTAACAAGATCGGTTAGATTGATGTACAAGTATTTTAGTTGAATGATATGCGGCATTTGAATCAGACTAATTTTTCTTGAAAAATTAATACATCAAAACAAATAAGGAGCTGTAGGATTGGCTAAGATGAACAACGAATACAATGACGCTTCGATCCAGGTACTTGAGGGATTAGAAGCGGTTAGAAAACGACCAGGGATGTACATCGGCTCAACAGACAGTCGTGGATTGCATCACTTGGTCTATGAGATCGTCGATAATGCGGTCGATGAAGCCTTATCTGGCTACGGAAATGAAATAGAAGTAACCCTTCATCCAGATAATAGTGTTGAGGTAAGCGACAAAGGTCGCGGTATGCCTGTTGGAATGCACGCTTCAGGAATTCCTACTGTTGAAGTAATCTTTACGATTCTTCACGCCGGAGGAAAATTCGGTCAAGGCGGTTATAAAACTTCTGGAGGACTACATGGTGTAGGGGCCAGCGTCGTAAACGCTCTTTCAGAATGGTTAAACGTTACAATCGTTCGCGATGGTGTAGAATACCGCGAAGAGTTCAAAGATGGGGGTAAACCTCAAGGAACATTAGAAAAAATTGGGAAAACACGTAAACCTAACGGTACAACCGTCCATTTTCTTCCAGATGCACAAATTTTTTCAACGTTGAATTTTTCTTATGAAACTTTGTCAGAGCGATTAAGAGAATCAGCTTTCTTACTGCGAGGGGTTAAAATCACTTTAACGGATCTACGTGGTGAAGAGAAAGTTTCAGAAGTTTTTCATTTTGAAGAAGGAATCAAAGAATTTGTTGAGTATTTGAATGAAGACAAGGATACATTGACTCCTGTCGTGTATTTTTCAGGGGATCGCGAAGGGATCGAAGTCGAATTCTCATATCAGTACAATGATGGCTATTCTGAAAACTTACTCTCGTTTGTTAACAACGTCCGGACAAAAGACGGCGGTACACATGAATCAGGTATGAAAACTTCAATGACAAAAGCTTTCAATGAATACGCGCGAAAAGCCGGCTTGCTGAAGGAAAAGGACAAGAACTTAGAAGGTTCTGATTTCCGTGAAGGTCTATCTGCGGTGTTATCCGTTCGGATTCCAGAAAACTTGCTGCAATTTGAAGGTCAAACTAAAGAAAAATTAGGAACACCAGCTGCTCGTGGAGCTGTAGATAATGTCATCGGCGAACAAATGGGCTTTTATTTACAAGAAAACAGCGAAAACAGTCAGATGCTGGTTCGAAAAGCGATAAAGGCTCGTGAAGCAAGAGAAGCAGCGCGGAAGGCCCGTGAAGAAAGCCGGAACGGTAAGAAACGTAAAAAAGGGGAATCTCTACTTTCTGGGAAACTAACACCTGCACAATCTAAAAATGCTGCGAAAAATGAGTTGTTCTTAGTCGAAGGAGATTCTGCCGGTGGCTCAGCCAAACAAGGCCGTGACCGAAAATTTCAAGCAATCTTACCTTTGCGCGGGAAAGTAATCAATACGGAAAAAGCTAAGATGCAAGATATTTTGAAAAACGAAGAAATCAATACCATGATTTACACTATTGGATCAGGTGTTGGACCAGAGTTTTCAATTGAGGATTGTAACTACGACAAAGTCATCATTATGACCGATGCTGATACGGACGGTGCACACATTCAAGTCTTGTTATTAACATTCTTCTATCGATATATGAAGCCATTGATTGAAGCGGGAAAAGTCTATATTGCTTTGCCACCTTTGTATAAAGTTTCAAAAGGCGCTGGACGGAAACAAGTGATTGAATACGCTTGGACAGATGATGAATTACAAGAAGTGATCAAAAAAGTTGGTAAAGGTTATATGTTACAGCGTTACAAAGGTCTCGGGGAAATGAATGCGGAACAGTTATGGGAAACAACCATGGATCCTGAGTACAGGACGCTTGTTCGAGTGCGCATTGATGACGCTGCTCAAGCAGAGCGTCGTGTAACGACTTTGATGGGGGATAAAGTGGAACCGAGACGTAAATGGATTGAGAGTCACGTTCAATTTACCTTGGAAGAAGACGGGAGTTTGCTGGATAACAAGGAAGAAGCAACTACTGTGCCTGTAGCTGAACAAAATGAAATGGAAGAAACAACTGATGGTGTTAAAATGATCAGTTTGTTTGATGAGTAGGAGGTGGTCAATAGATGGAATCTAAGCATTCAATTCAAGAATTAACACTAGAAGAAGTAATGGGTGACCGTTTTGGCCGCTATTCAAAATATATTATTCAAGAAAGAGCGTTGCCAGATATTCGCGATGGTCTGAAGCCGGTTCAACGTCGCATTTTATACGCTATGAACAAAGACGGAAACACGTATGACAAGGGTTTTAGAAAATCAGCGAAATCCGTCGGAAACATTATGGGGAATTATCACCCTCACGGTGACAGCTCGATCTATGAAGCAATGGTACGGATGAGTCAAGATTGGAAGCTTCGTCAAGTGCTGATCGAGATGCACGGAAACAACGGCTCAATGGATGGTGATCCGCCAGCTGCGATGCGTTATACCGAAGCACGTTTGTCTCAACTAAGCGGTGAGATGTTGAAGGATATTGAAAAGGACACTGTTGATTTAGTTTGGAATTTTGATGATACCGAAAAGGAACCGACTGTTCTGCCAGCTGCTTATCCTAATCTGCTAGTTAACGGTTCAACAGGGATTTCGGCGGGGTATGCTACTGAAATTCCAACTCATAATTTAACGGAAGTAATCGATGGCACGATTTATCTGATTGATCACCCGAATGCTTCGTTAGAAAAAATCATGGAGTACATTCCGGGTCCCGATTTTCCAACCGGCGGTATTTTACAAGGTAAAGCAGAAATCAAAAAGGCGTATGAGACTGGCAAGGGTAAAGTGATTCTTCGTTCCAAAACCTCGATCGAACCACTAAAAGGTGGTAAACAGCAGATCGTTATTCATGAGATTCCGTATGAAGTCAATAAAGCCGTTTTGGTGAAGAAAATGGACGAGATCCGTTTGAGTAAAAAAATTGATGGCATCGCTGAAGTTCGTGACGAGTCTGACCGTACGGGATTACAAGTAGTCGTAGAATTGAAAAAAGATGCCAATGCAGAAGGAATCCTAAATTACTTATTCAAAAATACAGATTTACAGATCAATTACAACTTCAACATGGTAGCCATTGATAACATGACTCCGCAACAGGTTGGATTGAAACACATTTTGGAAAGCTACATCCTTCACCGCAAAGACGTGATCACTAAACGGAGCCAATATGAGCTGGCGAAGGCACAAAAACGTCAACATATTGTTGAAGGCTTGATTAAGGCATTATCAATCCTTGATGAAGTGATTACGACGATTCGCGGAAGTAAAGATAAAAAGGATGCGAAACATAATTTAGTTGAACGGTTTGATTTTAGTGAAGAACAAGCCGAGGCAATTGTAACGTTGCAATTGTATCGTCTAACCAATACTGATATTACTCAATTAGAAAGTGAAGCGGATGAATTAGCAGCTGAAATCAAAGAGCTGCATCTAATCCTTAATAGCGAAAAAGAACTACACAAGGTTTTAAAGCAAGAGTTGCGTCAAATCAAAAAAAATTATGGCAATGAACGCTTAACAACAATTGAAGATGAAATCAGTGAAATCAAAATCGAAACAGAAGTATTAATCGCACAAGAAGATGTAATCGTAACATTAACCAAAGAGGGTTATTTGAAACGCAGTAGTTTACGTTCGTATAATGCATCGCGCCCAGATGAACATGGGATGAAAGATGGCGATTCGATTATTTTCATTAATAAGCTGAACACTTTGGATCACCTGTTGATTTTAACAAATCATGGAAACATGATTTATCGACCAGTTCACGAAATTACAGAGCTGAAATGGAAAGATGTCGGAGAGCATATATCACAGACGATAACCAATCTCTCTATGAGTGAAGAAATCATCGCGGCTTTCCCATACAAGGAAATTGACGCGAACAAACTCTTCATCTTCATGAGTAAAGAAGGGATGATCAAGCAAACACGAATGACTGAGTTTTCGCCATGGCGTACGTATCGAAGCCGACCTACAACGGCGATGAAGCTAAAAAATGATACAGACGAAATTGTCTCAGTCTTCTTAACGAATGAGACTCGCAATGTCGATGTCTTCATTGCTTCACATCGTGCTTTTGGATTACGCTATCCACTAGAAGAAGTGCCAGTAGTTGGTTCAAAAGCCGCAGGTGTTAAGGCGATTAATCTAAAAGACGGGGATTACGTAGTAGCAGGTGCGTTAGTTCCGTCAGAGGGAGATTCACCCATCTTATTGTTGAGCCAACGCGGGGCAGCTAAACGTATGCTCGCTCAAGAATTACCGCAACTTGGTCGGGCGAAACGCGGATTGATGATTTTCCGTGAGTTGAAGAAAAATCCACATCGCTTGGCTTATATGACAGCTGAAACAGAAGGAAAGCTTACTTTAACAACGACAAAAGGTATTGAAAAGGAAATCGAGATATCTAAAGTTGTGATTAGTGATCGAATTTCTAATGGAACTTTTGCGATTGATGAGAAACAAGAAGGAGAACTTTTCTCTGTTATGCAGTTGCAGGAACTCGACGAAGAATAGTTTCTGTATTATATAATTATATTACAGTTGGGCATCTGTTTTAATACAGATGCCCGTTTTTTTGTTCACAATTTCATGTAAATAAGACGATGATGAGAAATTGTTTTAATTAAATTAATCTCGATAAATGCTTTAATTTCAAAGGGTTGCTAACGATTACAAAATATTTTTAACTTCTAATTAATCTTTCACAAGGAAAGGCTTGCATAAAAGAATTTATGTGTTATACTTTGTTCGTAAAGCTGTAGCAATAAAGTTTTTATATTCTAAGGAGGTCCTTTTGAAATGGGAACTGCAACAAATGAACTAGATCAAATGAAAAACACTGAAAAAACTGCTTGGGAAGGGTTTAACGGTCGTTTATGGAAAAGCGAAATCAACGTTCGCGATTTTATCCAAACGAACTATACACCTTATGAAGGCGCTGCCGATTTCTTGGCTGAGCCAACGGAAGCTACCAACCAACTATGGGGCAAATTACAAGAACTTCAAAAACAAGAACGTGAGAATGGCGGCGTATTAGACATGGAAGCAGATGTCGTATCTGCAGCCAATGCTTATGGTGCTGGTTATATCGATGAAAGTTTGAAGGACGAAGAAGCAATTGTTGGTATTCAAACAGACAAACCTCTGAAACGTGCATTCATGCCTTATGGTGGTATTCGCATGGCTGAAGAATCACTTGAAAGATATGGCTATACTCCAAATCCTAAATACACTGAAATTTTTAACGATTACCACAAAACACACAATCAAGCGGTATTCGATGTTTACACACCAGAAATTCGTGCGGCACGTCGCGCTAAGATTATTACTGGACTTCCTGATACTTATGGTCGTGGACGTATTGTTGGTGACTACCGTCGTGTGGCTTTATACGGTATCGATTACTTAATGCAAGAAAAATTGAAAGACCATGCGAATTGTGGTCATGGACAATTTACTGAAGAAGATATTCGTCTTCGTGAAGAAATTAGCGATCAATACAAGGCACTGAAACGTATTAAAGAAATGGCTGCTGCATATGGATTCGATATTTCTCGTCCAGCAGAAAATGCGAAAGAAGCTGTTCAATGGACATACTTCGGCTACTTAGCAGCAATTAAAGAACAAAACGGTGCGGCTATGTCTATCGGACGTGTCTCTACGTTCTTAGACATCTACATCCAACGTGACATCAATAAAGGGATTCTTACAGAAGAAAAAGCACAAGAATTGATTGACCACTTGGTAATGAAATTACGTATGGTGAAATTCGCGCGTATTCCTTCATACAACGAATTGTTCTCTGGGGACCCTGTTTGGGCAACCTTATCAATCGCTGGTATGGGTATGGACGGACGTACGTTAGTGACTAAGAATGACTTCCGTTTCTTGCATACATTGGAAAACATGGGACCATCACCAGAGCCAAACTTGACTGTCTTGTACTCTTCTCGTTTACCAGAAGGATTTAAAGACTATGCAGCCAAAATTTCAATCGATACTTCATCAATCCAATACGAAAATGACGATGTAATGCGTCCTGTATGGTTAGATGATTATGCAATCTGCTGCTGTGTATCAGCTACACAGACAGGAAAAGAAATGCAATTCTTCGGTGCTCGTGCGAACTTGGCGAAAGCTTTATTGTACGCGATCAACGGTGGCGTTGATGAAAAATCTAAAGCACAAGTCGGACCTGACTTCCGTCCAATCGAATCAGACGATGCATTAGACTTTGATGAAGTAATGGCTAAATACGATGAAGTACTAGAATGGTTAGCTGGAATGTATGTTAATACATTGAATGCGATTCACTACATGCACGACAAATATTACTATGAAGCTGCTGAATTAGCTTTGATGGATACAAACTTGAAGCGTACATTCGCGACTGGTATCGCTGGATTCTCACATGTTGTGGATTCATTAGCTGCTATCAAATACGCAAAAGTATTCCCAATTCGTGACGAAGACGGTATTGTTACTGACTTCAAGATCGATGGCGAATTCCCTAAATATGGTAATGACGACGCTCGTGCGGATGATTTAGCTGTTTGGGTATTGAAAACATTTATGGAAAAATTAGAACATTACCATACTTATCGTAATTCAGAACCAACAACGTCAATTTTAACAATTACTTCAAACGTTGTTTATGGTAAAGCAACTGGTACAATGCCTGATGGACGTAAAGCCGGCGAACCGTTGGCTCCAGGAGCAAATCCATCTTACGGTGCGGAACAAAACGGGCTACTAGCATCATTGAACTCATTGACAAAATTACCTTACGAATATGCATTGGATGGTATTTCAAATACACAAAGTATCAACCCAGATGCATTAGGTCATGATGAAGATGAACGTGTTGAAAACTTAACAAACGTTTTAGATGGGTACTTCGATCAAGGGGCACATCACTTAAACGTAAATGTGTTCGGCAAAGAAAAATTAATTGATGCAATGGAACATCCAGAAAAAGAAGAATATGCGAACTTCACGATTCGCGTTTCTGGTTATGCTGTTAAATTCATTGATTTGACTCGCGAACAACAAGAAGATGTCATCAGCCGTACATTCCACGCAAAAATGTAATTGCTGATTTCAACAATTGAATGTATAGTAAGGGCGGATGGACGGAAAGTCTATTCGCCTTACTTTTTAATATGAAGGAACTAAGGGTTACTCTTCGCGTTTCTAATGCGTCAGAGGCATCCTATGTGCGTGACTAAAGATTAAATGTTGCGGCAACCATATCAAATAACTTAACTAGAAGTTAACTGTGTATTCCACAGACATCTTCAATATATAGAAGACTTTGAATAGTGAAAATCAACACTAAAAAAAATTACATAGATTAGAGGGGGACTGTTTATGTCTACTGTGGCTGAACAACCTATTGTCGGAAATATCCATTCAATCGAAAGTTTTGGATCAGTTGACGGACCTGGTGTGCGTTTTATCGTCTTTATGCAAGGCTGTCGGATGCGTTGTCAATTTTGTCATAATCCAGATACATGGAAAATCAATGATCCGAAAGCCAAGAAACGAACAGCGGATGATTTATTAAAAGAAGCCTTGAACTATCGCAGTTACTGGGGAAAAAAAGGCGGAATCACTGTGAGCGGCGGAGAACCATTGCTGCAAATTGATTTTTTGATTGATCTGTTTAAAAAAGCGAAAGCACTGGGGATTAATACGACTTTAGATAGCTGTGGGAAACCCTTTACTTTTGAGGAACCGTTTTTCTCTAAGTTTGAAGAATTAATGCAATATACAGATTTGATTTTGTTTGATATCAAACAAATTGATAATCAAAAACATAAGGAATTGACTGGTCATAACAATGACAATATCCTAGAGATGGCGAAATACCTTTCAGATATTAATAAGCCCGTTTGGATTCGTCACGTACTTGTCCCGTTTAGAAGTGATTACGACGAGTTTCTCATTCGATTAGATACTTTTATCAAAAGTTTAAATAACGTCGATAAAGTTGAAATTTTACCTTATCATACGATGGGTAAATATAAATGGGAAGAAATGGGACTGAAGTATCCTTTAGAAGGTATTGAACCACCAACGGATGACCGCGTGGAAAACGCGAAAAAACTGTTGCACACAGAGGATTATAAAGGCTATTTAAAACGTAAAAACTAGAAATCAAAAGATCAGACCAAAAAAAAGGCTCTGATCTTTTTTATTATCCAATGAAAATAAGCAGCAGGTTGTTGCTCTTTTGCTTTTTTTTGATATGATAAAGAAGAACTTATTTAAAGGAGCGATTCAACTATGGGAAAAGTTTTAATTTTTGGACATCAAAATCCAGATACAGATGCGATCGGAGCAGCGATTGCTTATGCAAACTTGCAAAAAGAACTAGGTATTGATGCGGAAGCAGTTGCATTAGGAACACCAAACGAAGAAACGCAATTTGCTTTGGGACACTTTGGTTTGACAGCTCCACGGGTAGTGGAAAAAATCGCCGCTGAAACAAATGAGGTTATGCTAGTCGATCATAATGAATTCCAACAAAGCGTTAGTGATATTGAAGATTTAACAATTTTAGCTGTGGTAGATCATCATCGGATCGCAAACTTCCAAACGGCTAATCCACTATACTATCGTGCAGAACCAGTTGGCTGCACTTCAACTATTGTGTTGAAGCTGTATAAAGAAAACAATATCGCAGTTCCGGCGAAGATCGCAGGTATAATGCTTTCAGCGATCATTTCTGATACATTATTATTCAAATCTCCTACATGTACTCAAGAAGATATTGATGCAGCAAATGAGTTAGCTGAAATTGCTCGTGTAGACTTAAACAGCTATGGACTAGATTTATTAAAAGCAGGAACAAACTTAAGCACTAAATCTGAAGCAGAATTATTGGATTTAGATGCGAAGTCATTCCCAATGGCTGATAAAACAGTCCGGATTGCTCAAGTCAATACGGTTGATCTAGACGAAGTGTTCGCTCGTCAAGATGCATTGCGCGATGCCATGTTAGATGAAAATGTTAAAAACGGCTATGATTTATTCTTATTGCTGGTTACGAACGTTCTAAATTCTGATTCAGAACTATTAGTGGCTGGAGAACCAAGAGAAATGGTTACGGAAGCCTTCAAGGTAAAACTGGAAAATGACCGTGCCTTCTTGCCGGGAGTTGTTTCTCGTAAGAAACAAATTGTTCCTCAATTAACAGAGGCTTTCGAAAAATAATTTAGTTTTATAAAAAGTGGACTTTCAATAGTCCACTTTTTTGTGGAAATTTTTGATTAGGATTATAATGTGAATGAGTCATCCATTTGTTAAAATCCAATTGGATTTTAACTTGTTTCTTCCGTTGAGAAAGAAGGCTATTATGGAAATATTTACTAACGACAAAAATATTCAAAACAAGCTGAATCGTTCTGAATTTCAAGAATTGTTGAGCTATTTTAAAGGATTGAGAGAATCAGTCATTTTACGAGAAATTCGGAAAAAATTCCCGGATCACAAGCATTTAGATAAAGATTTAGAATTTCTAATTGCTCATGGGATTGTTTCTCGCCAGGATCGTCGTTACGAGCTTGGATTACCGATTATAACGGACTACCCAACAAGCGGACTTGTCGAGCATTTTATCCAAAAGGCGAATAAAGAGTATTCAGCTGAAGATTTACTGGTTTGGTTGAGTGAGGAACATTGGAATAATGGATTAGAGAAAATGTTAGCTGTTGACTTTCCAATGCCCTCCAGATATTGCTTAGAAAATGCAGAGTTTCGTCTAGTCACGATCAATTCGCGCCAAGAATTATCAGAAACACTGCCCAATTATTTTGGAAACAGCGATGAACCATCATTGTTTCCTAACTTAGCAGGATTGATTGGCGATGTTAACCCTGAGTTTTTTACGAATCAGCTCAATCTTATTCTTGAACGAGTATTAGCAGGAAAAGCCCCTCGACGAACGTCAATTTTCCTAAAAAGCTTGATAGATAGTGGCGTCATTGCAGAACGACCAGAATGGCATGTGTCTATTCCAGTTTATGATAAGAATTTTTTGGTTGATCCGATTCGAGAGCTAGATAATGACGCAGCATTTTTTTTCAGTCGGCAATTGGCAGAGCAATTATTAGATAAACGAGAAAGTTTTACGTATTTAATGAAGAAGAAGGCATAAAATATGCAAAGAATTATCAAGGGGATTATTCTGATCATCAGCTTTTTACTCGTATTTACAGGGATTTATTATGCAAAAGTTCGCTATTTTGGGCCTGGAACACTAGTAAAACAAAAATCAGTCCATTATTCTGACGTTCCCACAGTTTTTATCCATGGATATGAAGGAAATTCCTTTTCTTTTGGTCCTTTGCTGCGACGATTAGAAAGAGAAAACGTGGCTAAACGAGAAATGACCATTGTCGTTCAAGGTGATGGTAAACTAACGATTGAAGGTAAACTAAAAAATACCAATGATAACCCAACAATTATGGTTTTGTTTGCGAAGGATGTGACAGATGAGATTACACAAAGTGAATGGATTGATAAGGTGATGCGTTATCTGTATCAACAAAAGGTCTTCCGTGTTAATTTGGTGAGTCATTCAATGGGCGGTGTTTCTTCGTTGCGCTATTTATTGGAATATGCCGGTGATCGAACACCAACAACAGAGCGTTTTGTTGCAATTTCAGCCCCCTTTAATGACTTGGAAATCGCAGAAGATACAGAAGAAATTTTTGCTTATAAATTAACAGAAAAGGGTCCCATTGGTAAAACACCAATTTATCAGTATTTCGATCAAGCGATGGGAAGACTGCCCAAAGAGATACGTGTCCTTGATGTTGCTGGAGATTTAAAAGATGGTACCGAAAGCGATGGCTCTGTTTCGACTCATAGTGCTTTCGCACTTCGGCTGCTATTTCTGGAGCATGCTAAGAGTTATCAGGAGTTCATTGTTAAAGGAAAAAGTGGTGGACACTCAGCGATTACGAAAAGTGCCGAGTTAGAAAAGAAACTAATCGAATTTATTTGGAAGAAAGCAATTTGAGGCTAAGGTTGATTCTTTCTAAAGTTTAGGCATAAACCCAAACTTTAGAAAGAATCTCTAAGGCTTCAAGCTGCTTTTTTGTCGTTTTCGAACTTTCTTGGTCCAGAACCCACCAGAAATGTATTTCGGCTCATAGGAGATAATGAATGCTCGGGCTTCAATCTCTTTAATTAGCGCGTAGAGTGTTCGCTCAGTTTTACGTGGGGAGAGAATCTCCAAAATCATGCGTCCGCCTTCCAAACCTTCACCATAAGATTGTGTCACGCCGTACCCATTTTCTCTCAAAATACGAGGCAAGCTGGTTTCTTGCTCCGTATTTGTCGGTAGAATAACCGTGACCATGATATAACCTAGCGCTAACTTATCTTCAATTTTTATTCCCACACTAATCCCAATCGCATATCCTAACGCATACGTTAGTAAATTAATAGGATTGTCTAAACGATCTAAAACCATTGAAAGCCCCAAAATATAAATAGTAATCTCAACCATGCTCATTAAGGGCGCCAAAATACGGTAGCCTTTCATTGTTAGCATAAAGCGCAGTGTATTCAAAGTGACATAAGCAAAATTGATAAAAAATATCATTATTAGCATTTTTACATCGATCATTATAAAACCTCCATTATGTGTAAAGTTCTTATTTAATGGCATCATTATACTTAGTTTGTTTCATATGACCTAGCCTAACGATTATTTTGTCAAAAGGCAAATAGAAGGAAGTCGTGACAAAAAAATTCTTTATTATTTGTCAAAAAAACAGATATTAGAAATAATAATTGTTATTTATTGGGGAAAAATGGAATTATTTAAAAGAATTGAAAATTTTATCTTCTATTTTAAATCTTATTATAATATAATGTTAGTTAGAGGGATTTAATAATGTAACGAACGACCTGTAAGGCGTATTATTCGTTATTTATTAGGGCTCCGTGTTATTATAATAAAACACCCGACGTTTTTATTATTAAACTTTACACATTGAAATGTAATATAAGGACGCTTCGCCGTTCGTTCAAAAAGGTGGTTCTCATGAAAAATAAAAAAGAAGATGGAATGCAGCAAATGGATGATGCTAAAAGAACATTTTTGTCTGGAGAAAATTTTTATGCGCAACACTTACTTGGCGCTCACCGAGAGAAAGATGGCTATGTTTTCCGAGTATGGGCACCGAACGCACTCGCCGTTTTTCTAGTTGGTGATTTTAATGGCTGGCAGGAACAGGTGATGGAAAAAGATGAGACAAGCGGAATTTGGCAGATTTATACGGAAGATGCACATGAAGGGGAGCTTTATAAATTCAAAGTTCGTCAAGCGGATGGTCGTGAAATTCTAAAAATTGATCCTTTTGCGGTTCGTTTTGAAAAAAGACCTGGAGATGCTGCGGAATTGTACAATTTCCCTGAAAAAAAATGGAAAGATGGCTTATGGCGCGGACGTAATAAACGTTCAAATGCGTTTAAGCGCCCGTTGAACATTTATGAAATGCACGCAAGTTCATGGAAACACCATGAAGATGGAACACCCTACAGCTTTGCGGATTTGAAAGAAGAGCTTGTTCCTTATCTCGTTAAAATGAATTACACCCACGTTGAGTTTATGCCGTTAATGGAGCATCCATTAGGGCGCTCATGGGGGTATCAACTGATCGGCTATTTTGCTTTAAGTTCGTATTATGGCACACCGGAAGAGTTTCAAAATTTTGTTGAAGCTTGTCATTTGAATAATATCGGTGTATTTGTCGATTGGGTACCAGGTCACTATTGTATTAATGATGATACGTTGCCATATTATGATGGCACCCCGCAGTTTGAATATACAGACCCTGATCGGGCGAAAAACAATCGCTGGGGCTCAATCAATTTTGATTTAGGCAAGCCACAGGTACAAAGCTTTTTGATTTCAAGTGCGATGTTTTGGATCGAAATGTTTCATATCGACGGTATTCGCGTAGATGCAGTGTCTAGTATGATTTATCGAGATTATGATGATGGTCCTTGGACGCCAAATCATGAAGGCGGAAATCGGAATTTTGAAGGCTATTATTTTTTACAAAAGTTGAATGCTGTCATCAAACTGGCACATCCTAATGTTTTGATGATTGCTGAGGAAAGCTCATCTGAAACACCAATAACAGGGATGATCGAAACGGGTTCATTAGGCTTTGATTTTAAATGGAATATGGGCTGGATGAATGATGTTCTTCGTTTCTATGAGATGGACCCAATTTTTCGTAAAGACAATTTCAATTTGATCACTTTTTCGTTTATGTACATGATGCAGGAAAATTTCATTTTGCCGCTATCTCATGATGAGGTAGTACATGGTAAAAAGAGCTTGATGCACAAAATGTGGGGTGACCGTTATAAACAATTTGCGCAGCTGAGAAACTTGTACACCTATTTCATGGTACACCCTGGTAAAAAATTATTGTTTATGGGTAGTGAATGGGGACAATTTTTAGAATGGAAATTTGATGAAGCCCTAGAATGGATTGATTTGAAGGATGCTTTAAATCGATCGATGCAGTATTTTACCGCTGAGCTGAATACTTTTTATAAAGAACAGTCTGCCTTGTGGGAGCTAGAGGACTCACACGATACGATCGAAATCATCGATGCAGACAATACTAGTGAATCCGTCTTAACCTTCATGCGTAAGGGTAAAAGAAAAAAGGATTTCTTAATTATTGTTCTAAATATGACACCGATCGAACGTCGCGAATTTCATATTGGCGTTCCATATCCGGGAACATATAAAGAAGTTTGGAATACTGAAATGAAAGAATTTGGTGGAACTTGGACGAAACACAATGAGGATTGTCAAAGTGAACCAATCAAATTTAAGGAGTACGGTCAGTTGATTAAGACGACTGTCCCAGCTCTAGGTGCTATTATTTTAAAACCAGAGTCAGTCAACACACGCAAGTAATAGAGGGGAGGTCGATGAAGGAAAGTCCTTCATCAAACAAAATGAAAACAGAAATTTTAGCAATGATTTTAGCCGGCGGGAAAGGTTCTCGTCTCGGCAAACTTACACAAAAAATTGCAAAACCTGCAGTCCCTTTTGGCGGTCGCTATCGGATTATTGATTTTACACTAAGTAATTGTATCAATTCAGGTATCAACAATGTTGGAGTTGTAACGCAGTATCAACCATTAGCATTGAACAATCATATTGGAAATGGCTCGAGCTGGGGTTTTGACGGTCTTAATTCTGGTGTTACGATTTTACAACCATATTCTAGCAATGATGGCAGTAAGTGGTTTGAAGGAACTGCTCACGCAATCTATCAAAATATGGACTATATTGATCAGATGGACCCGCAATATGTTTTAGTCCTATCTGGTGATCACATTTATAAAATGGATTATGAAGCAATGCTAGAGGATCATAAAGCGAACAACGCTTCATTGACTGTCGCAGTAATCGGAGTCCCAATTGAAGAAGCTTCACGATTTGGGATTATGAATACCGATGAAAATGATCGGATTATAGAATTTGAAGAAAAACCAGAAGAACCAAAAAGCAATCTTGCTTCAATGGGAATTTACATCTTCAACTGGAGCCGTTTACGCAGCGTACTGTTAAACAGTTACAAAAAAGATGATCAAATGCTGGACTTCGGAAAACACGTGATTCCGGCTTATCTTGAAAGCGGTGAAAATGTCTTTGCTTATCGTTTTGACGGGTATTGGAAAGATGTGGGTACGATTGATTCACTTTGGGAAGCCAGCATGGAGTTTATCGACCCAGACCACAGCCTGAATATTCGTGATAAGAATTGGCGGATTTTAGCAAAAAATACAATTTCACCACCTCATTTCTTGACAGAAAATGCGGATGTGAAAGACTCTCTGGTGGTTGACGGTTGTTATGTAGCCGGTGAAGTAAAAAATAGTATTTTATCGGATGACGTTCAGGTTAAAGAAGGTGCTAAAGTCGTTGACAGTGTCATTATGCCTGGCGCAACAATTGGTAAAAATGTACAAATTACGAAAGCGATTATCGGTGAAAATGCGATTATTGGCGATGATGCTGTCGTTGATGGCTCAGAGGAAATTGCTGTAGTGGGTTATTCAGAAGTGATTGGAGTGTTGACAAGTGAGAGCGAATAAAATGTGTGCCATTTTGGGCAATGTGTACGAATGTCCAGAATTATTACCTTTAACTGAAAAAAGACCATTGGCAACGTTGCCTTTCGATTGTAAATATCGTCTGATCGACTTTAATTTGTCGAACGCTATCAACGCGAATATAAAGTCTGTATATATGGTGTTCAATCAAGGAACCACCAAGTCTGTTTTTGACCATATTGGAGGCGGCCGCGAATGGCATTTGGACAGTGTTGATAGTCGCTACTTTATTCATTTCTATCAAGATTTCTTGAAGAAAAAAGCCGAAGGACGTCCTTATTTTGAATCAGTGATTGATTATTTGAATAAATCAAAATCGGAATATACTGTCTTTATGGGCAATCGTATGCTTTACAATATTGATTTGGAATCTGTTTTAAAAATTCATCTGCAAAATGATAGTACCATGACGGTTGTTTATAAGAAAATGCCGAAGAATCAAATTTATCGTCAAGATGAAATCATCGAAGCAGACGAACACGGTATTGTACAAGGCCATCACAATTTCTTGGAAGATAAAACAGATGATGAGCTGTTGAATCTCAGTATGAAAATCTTTATTTGCCGCACGGACTGGTTGATCAATGCTTTGCAAGAAGGGCAAAACTTAGGTGGACCAGTTGCACTCGTGGATTTCTTAACTTTAGCAATGGATCAAGTAAAAACATATGCTTATGAATATACCGGCTTTTTAAGTAACATTTTTGATATCAAGTCTTATTACGATGCGAACATGGCCATGCTAGATCCAAAAAAATTCACTTCTCTGCTTTATTCAAAACAAAAGATTTATACTAAATTGAAGAATGAAGTTGCCACCTACTACTCTCCAACTTCGGAAGTGAAAAATAGTCAGTTTGCAACCGGCTGTTTGGTAGATGGAAAGGTTCATGGATCGCTGATCGCTCGAAGCGTAATTGTTGAAAAAGATGCAGAAATCGAAGAATCAATCATTATGGCAAGCTGTACGATTAGTGAAAAGGCCTATATTAAGCATGCAATCTTAGATAAGAACGTGGTGGTTGAACCAGGTATTAAGATTATCGGTTCTGCTGAACAGCCAGTAGTGATTAAGAAAAATACCCATGTGTTAAGTGACGTTTACGGAGGCGAATAGGCGTGAAGACATTATTTGTAGCAGCGGAATGTGCGCCCTTTTTTAAAACAGGAGGATTGGGTGATGTTGCCGGTGCTTTGCCAAAAGCATTGAAAGAAAAGGGAACGGATATTAAAGTCGTGCTTCCATTTTTCACTAAGATGCCGCAGCGATATAAGGATCAATTACAAGACTTGTTCTCTTATGATGTTTATGTCGGTTGGCGCAAACAGTATTGTGGCGTGAAGTATCTACAAATGAATGGGATTGATTACTACTTTCTGGATAATTTGTATTACTTTGATCGTCCAGAATTGTATGGATACTTTGATGATGGGGAACGCTTTGCCTTTTATCAGCAGGCAGTTATCGAATTGATGGAGAAAATTGATTTTATTCCAGATGTGATGCATTTGAATGATTATCATACATCCTTCATTCCTTGTCTCTTAAAGGAAAAATATCGTTGGATTCAGAAATTCAGCAAAATTCGAACAGTTTTAACGATCCATAATATCGAATTTCAAGGTCAGTACGATCGCGGAATTTTGTATGATTTATTTGGTATGGGTAGTGAACGTTATGATGATGGCTCCATTCGTTTTAATGACTGTGTGAACTTTATGAAGGCGGGGATTCTTTATGCTGATCGGGTAACCACTGTCAGTCCGTCCTATGCAGAGGAAATCAAAACTCCAGAATTTGGTGCGGGTTTAGATGTGATTTTACGGATGGAAAGCGGGAAGTTAAGTGGAATAGTTAACGGGATTGATTACGATACTTTTGATCCAGCAAAGGACCCAGCACTTTTCGCTAATTATGATCAAAGACATCTTGATAAAAAAATCGAAAACAAGGTCCAATTGCAAAAATATCTAGAGCTGCCTGTTCGTCCAGAGGTTCCAGTGATTGGTATCGTCAGTCGTTTGACCTATCAAAAAGGGTTCCATTTGCTACTACAGGAAATGGATAACCTGCTGCAATTTGACGTGCAATTAGTATTGATTGGTACAGGTGATCCAAACTTTGAAAATCAGTTCCGTCATTTCGGCGAAAAGTATCCGACTAAAACAAGTATACAGATTGCTTTTGACGTGACCTTAGCTCAAAAAGTTTATGCAGGGGCCGATATGTTCTTGATGCCATCAGCATTTGAACCTTGCGGCTTGTCGCAAATGATTTCAATGCGCTACGGTACGTTGCCGATCGTACATGAAATCGGCGGTTTAAGAGATACTGTTGAGCCATATAACCCTATCACGAATGAGGGAACCGGCTTTGGTTTTAACATTTACGAATCCTTCTATCTGATGAACGCTATGAAGCAGGCGATTGAACTCTACCAAAATCATCCAGATATTTGGCGAGGGCTGATGCTTGAAGCAATGTCGCGAGATTTCAGCTGGGATGGATCAAGTGAGCAATATTTAGAACTATACAAACAAATGTAGGATTCGAAGAGCCAGAATCTAAGCCATTAGGCGTTGGATTTTGGCTTTTTTCTATCAATACTTTCTTATAAAAGGTACTATGTATGTATTAAGTAATACACGTAATTAAAAAGTGTAGGTTGGAGATGAAAAAAATGAACAAGACGGAATTTAAAAGGCTATTCAGTCAGCGGTTGGCGGAGAAATTTGCAATGGAAGTCAATGATGCTTCACCAAACGAGCTCTATCAAACATTAGGCTCGTTACTGACCTCTACATACTCACAAAATTGGCAGCAGACGTGGAAAGACTATCGAGAAGCAGAACAAAAACAGGCATATTATTTTTCCATTGAATTCCTACCAGGAAAAATGTTAAAGAGCAATCTTTTGAACATGGGCTGGTTGGAGATGGTTACAGAAGCTTTAGCAGAATTGGGAATCGACTTAGAGGATTTAGCAGAAGTCGAACCAGATATGGCGTTGGGGAATGGCGGTTTAGGACGTCTGGCCTCTTGTTTTATGGATTCAATCGCCTCAATGGGCTTACCTGGTAACGGAAACGGGATTCGTTACGAGTACGGTCTTTTCAAACAGCGTTTTGTAGACAATTATCAGGTTGAATTGCCGGACGAATGGCTACAAAAGGGAAATCTTTGGGAAGTCCGTAAAGAGAGCAAAGCGGTAGATGTTCGTATCGGCGGAGATGTTTACATGAGTCATGATGACGCTGGAAATCTGATTCCAAACTATTCAGGAGGCATGGTGGTACGTGCGGTTCCTTATGATACTGGAATGGTTGGGTATCAAAATGGCATAGTAAACACGATGCGCTTATGGTCGGTAGAAATTCCACCTGAGGAAGAGGAGCGTTATCGCAGTATTGGTGATCGACGTGCGGTTGAGGACTTAACTTCAGTGCTATATCCAGATGATTCTAACGAGGCTGGAAGAAGACTAAGATTATCTCAGGAGTATTTCTTTGTTTCAGCAGGAGTGCAAAGTATTTTGCGGTATTATAAACAATTAAAGAAGCCGATGGAGGAAATCAATCAATATATTGCAATCCACATAAACGATACTCACCCAGCGATGTGCGTAGCTGAATTTATGCGACTGTTAATTGATGAAGAAAAAATGGGCTGGGAACGAGCATGGAATGTGACTCAAGAAGTAATGAGTTATACAAATCACACTATCATGGCGGAGGCCCTAGAAAAATGGTCGATCAATATGATGAAAAGCGTTTGTCCAAGAATTTATCAAATCATTGAAGAAATTGATCGTCGCTTTGTTGAAGAAATGACTGGGGTGCACGATTTTGATTTGATTCAACGAACAAGAATTATTCAAGGCGATCAAGTGCATATGGCACATTTGGCGATTATTGGTTCGCATTCGATCAATGGTGTGGCCAAACTTCATTCCGATTTGTTAAAGGCAGTCGTCTTGCATGACTTTTTCTTGCTTTACCCTGCCCGATTTAATAACAAGACAAATGGGATTGCGATGCGTCGTTGGACGCAACTAGCCAATCCTACGATGAGCAAGGTGTTGGACCAATACATAGGAGTTTCTTGGCGCAAACAACCGAGAGAGCTACGTCTATTATTGAATTACGAGGACGATGACCAGGTTCTTAATGTTTTAGCAGAAGCAAAGTTGGAAAATAAGAAACGTCTGGCTGCCTATATTCAAAAACATTGTGGAGTTGAAGTGAACCCGCAGGCGATTTTTGATGTACAGATTAAACGATTGCATGCCTATAAGCGACAATTGTTAAATCTCCTGCATATTATTAAGCTCTATTTGGATTTAAAAGAGAATCCGGAGCTTCCTATCGAACCGCGAGTGTTTATTTTTGGAGCGAAAGCAGCACCAAGCTATCACTATGCCAAATCGGTCATTAAAGTGATCAATGAAACGGCAAGCTTGATCAACCATGACACATCCATCAACAACAAATTGAAGATTGTCTTTTTGGAAAATTATAATGTGAGTTTAGCCGAACGAATTATTCCTGCTGCTGATGTCAGTGAGCAAATTTCACTAGCTTCTAAGGAAGCATCAGGTACTTCCAATATGAAATTGATGTTAAACGGTGCAGTGACAATTGCAACTCTGGATGGCGCAAACGTGGAAATTCGTGATGCTGTGGGCGATGATAATATTGCAATCTTCGGATTGACGGAATCTGAAGTGTATCAATATTATGAAAATAGAAACTATTCTTCAGCCGATATTTACAAGGATGATGCGGTTGTCCACAAAGTAGTAAAAGCATTGATTGATGGTACGATTCCTAATATTATTTCAGAAGGTCAGGAAATTTTTGACTCATTAATCAAATATAACGATGAATTTTTTGTCTTGCGTGATTTTGCAGACTATTGTCTGGCACAGCAATCAGTTGATCAAGCCTATAAGGACAAAAGACGTTGGCGCCAAATCAGCCTGCGCAATATCGCGAATGCTGGACGCTTTTCTTCAGACAACACGGTTCAACGGTACGCAGATGATATTTGGCAAATAGAACCTGTCTTCGCTCATGAAGACGATCGAGGTGTAACACAACATGACTCATATCTACTTTAATCCCTGGTTAGAACGTTATAAACAACCATTTGGTGCTGTTCAAGAAGGGGCGATGGTCAATGTTTGGCTATCTGTCCCAGAACAGCAGAATACCAAGGTTTTTCTAGTCGTTCGTAAAGAGGGAAGTTCTGTTGGACAGAAAATCTTTACGATGGAGCCCGCTACAGAAGATCGATTTCATTTTCAGACGATTATGGATCAGGGCTGGGGACTGTACTTTTACTATTTTAAAATCGTTAATGAAGCGGAAGGGCATGAAACCATTCAGTATTATGGTTTCAAAGGACAAGGTGGTGAAGGGCGAATTTATGGTTCGGAACGAGAGGTTATCCCTTATCAGCTGACTTGTTATCAAAAGTCAGAAAACGCACCGAAATGGTATAGAAATGCAGTGTTTTACCAAATTTTTCCGGATCGTTTTGCTAACGGGAATCCGAATCGCGTTATCAATCAGCCGAAAAAGAATTCTTTCATTTACGCGACGGAAGAGGACGAACCTTTTTATATTAAGAACAAGGAAAACGAAATTGTTCGCTGGGACTTTTTTGGCGGAAACTTTAAGGGAATCCAAGATAAAATTCCTTATTTGCAGGAGCTAGGGATTACTGCGCTTTATTTGAATCCGATTTTCGAAGCCAGTTCCAATCATCGCTATGATACCAATGATTATTTTAAAGTTGATAGCATTTTAGGGACAGAAGAGGAGTTTCGCAGCTTGATCGCGGCTTTGCATACAGCAGGAATTGCCGTTGTGTTAGATGGTGTCTTCTCACATGTAGGAAAAAATAGCCGCTATTTCAATATTTCTGGATTTTATGGCGAAAATACGGGAGCAGCTCGTGATCCACAAAGTCCATATCGTGATTGGTTCACGTTTAATCATTATCCTAATGATTATAAGTCTTGGTGGGGTGTGGCAGATCTGCCGGAAGTTAGAAAAGAAAATCCAAGCTTTCAAGAATTCATTTATGGCGATCTAGACAGTGTGCTATCGAAATGGACTTCGATGGGGGTTGATGGTTGGCGGTTAGATGTTGCGGATGAGCTGACTGATGATTTTATCGCCGGCATTCGTAAAAATCTACTGTCCTATCAAGAAAAAATCCTGATAGGAGAAGTCTGGGAAGACGCTTCGAACAAGATTGCTTATGATACTCGCCGTAAATATGTTTTTGGAGATCATTTGCAGGGAGTAATGAATTACCCGTTACGCCAGCAGATTTTAGATATCCTGAAGCAATCACGCTCGTTGCAGGATATCTGCGAGGAAATGATTCGCTATCAGGAAAATTATCCAGCTGACTTTTATTATAACCAATTGAACAATATTGGAACGCATGATACGGAACGCATTTTAACGATGCTAGATGGTTCTGTTGAAGCGCTGGATCAGGCTTGGGGACTAATGTTTATGATGCCGGGAATTCCTTGTGTATATTATGGGGATGAGGCTGGATTAACAGGTGGAAAAGATCCAGATAATCGTAAGTTCTTTCCGTGGAAATCGATTAATCCGAGACTATTTAAAAATTGTCAGAAATGGATAGAGCGGCGTAAGAAATACGACGTTTTGAAAAATGGACAGTTTTTCCCGTTTTATTCAAAGACGCAGAAAATTTTTGGGATTATTCGCTATTCGGGGAACGATTATGTAATCTATGCCATCAATTTATCCGATCAGGAGCAAAGCTTGAACGTCGGAGAGCTATCTAGTCCGCGTGCGTATCGCGGGGAATACGCTGTTTTAGACCGAATTTTAGAAGGCGAAATTTTGGCACCAAAAGGCAGTCTGTTTATGTATGATTCAGAATAACCGGCTGCTTGCGTTGTATTTTCTGTTTCTTAGGAAATTAAAAAGCATTTTTGCTTCTTTTATGCTAAACTATTGCTATATCAGAACAATGAGGATGATTTTATGCAAACGTACACCAGAAAAAAGTGCCGCTTTCCTGCCTTTGATGATGATGCAGGAGTTAAAATAGTACAAACGAACCAGCGTGTTTTATTTGATGGACAAGACGACTTGATTACGAGCTATCGTCTTGAGGCTAAAGATATTTTTGAACGTCAATTGCCGAAAGCAAAACGGAATAGACGGGTCAGTTTAGACGATGAGCCACGAAGAGAATTAGATCATCATAAAGCAAATCTACCTAAATACCATGATCATAAAGAATCAAAAAAAGTGAATTTGTTTGAAGAACGGAAACCGAAGGAAACTGCAAAGACTAACTTTAATACTCGTAGAGCACGAAACGGCCGCAGTGCCACTCCATTTGCACCGAAATATGTTCCTTCTTCTTTGATTCCAGATACACCAGCGGATGCGGTATCACCGAGAGAATTGATGAGTCGAATGGAAAAAACACCTCAATCCTACATTTTATTTGCTTCTGAAAACGAAGAAAAGCAGCCGGTGATGGAAAGAAAAAATTCGCGTCAACGTTTGGATCGTTCATTAAGAGGAATTATGCAAGAAGATAATTCACAGATCGAAAATAGCAAATATTTTCACGATTAGACAGGAGGTGCCTTAGGGCATTCTTCTGTTGTTTTTAGTCATTGAACTTTTTTGGTTGAATAGTAGAAATAATTTGTACGAAGTAACAACAATGAGGAGAGTGCATATGAATCCATTTGAAGAAAAAATTCGTCAGTTAAGAGCAGGAGAAATCGATCAAATCGAAGTGTCTCGGGATGATTTCTTTTTATTCCGCGAAGCTTGGATCAAGCAAGAAGATAAAAAATTCTTTCGCGGAATTGCTGGGCTTAAGGGAAATATTACCTACGTTTATGATACAACGATTGTTTAAGCTATTGACTTTTTGATGTCAGCTCGGTATCATGAAAAAGGTTCTGCGCGGCGGTGTTGGAATTGGCAGACAAGCATGACTAAGGATCATGTGAGAGCGATCTCGTGTGGGTTCGAGTCCCATTCGCCGCATGAAGGATGTACCAGACAGTGGTGCATTCTTTTTTTTGCATCTAAAACGCTATGTTATAATTATTTCTTTGTATCCTGTTCAACTTCATTCAATTCTTTTGCTAATTTAGAACACAGGAGTTGCTTGTCAAATCGTCATCGGATAAAATTAAATTATTAAAAATGTGAATTTGCATATTTTGGAGGAAGCGGTAATGGAAGCGATTGGTCAAGTCTTAAAAGAGTTTAGAAAAGAGCATGGCATGACACAAAAAGACCTTTCTCAAGGGATTTGTTCCCAAAGTGTCTTAAGTCGAATCGAAAACAATGAAGAGATTCCAAATATTTTTGTGATCCAACAGCTTTGTCATCGACTAGGAATTACGATCGACCAACTGATGCTTGATTTTCTACCGGAAGAATTATTCCTGCGAAAATATTTCAATAAGATGTTCATGTATTTGCGAATTGGAAAATACTTAGAAATACGTGCAACGTTGGATTATTTGGATGAACGTCAGATCACTCATTTAGATAAAGATCGTCAATTAGCTTGTTTTTTCAAGGCAGTTTGTGCTTATTTTATTGATAAGGATGCGGAGGCTGCTCTGGAACTAGTTACACAGGGACTATCGATTTGTGTTTCAAAAAAATATGACGGCTATTTTGACAGTCGAATACTGCTATTAAGTTTTGCTGGGAAAATGAGCTCGGTTTTAGAAAGGATAAATGAAGCACATACTTATTACAATCAAAGTTTTGAATTGTTTAAAACGATGATGGCAGATTATTCAGAGCGTAGTGAATTGAGCAATCTTTTTGTAAATTATGGAACGTTTTTAGTAAAACATGATCGTCTGGATTTGGCAGAAAAGGTTGTAGATATGGGGATAAAATGGAACCGACAGCAATGTAGCTATTACAAGTTGAAGGAACTTTTGGAGCTAAAAGTTCTTATGTTGGAAGCGCGCGATGAGATTCACTTGGTGATTAATTATCGGAAAATGCTGCGTGCATTAGAGAAAATAAAAGATTTGTAAATGGTCTACACCATTCTTGACTTATAATGGATTCAGGAGTAACTTTAAGGTACTAAGAAAAAAAGGGAGAGCTCACAATGAAAACATTTATTTATGCTGACAAATTCTTTTTAAACTCTGGTGTAAAAGGTGCAGGTTATTTAGATGTCACTGATGGCATTTTTGGAGCATATACGAAGGAAAAACCAGAAGGAGCAGAAATCATTGACCAAAGTGGAAAATGGATCGCCCCTGGTTTAGTGGATACACATATTCATGGCTATAAAAATCATGACGTGATGGACAACGATGCTGATGGCATCAAGGTTATGTCTGAAGCTTTATTATCTTGTGGTGTAACAAGTTTCTTACCAACAACGCTGACTTCTTCGAAAGAACGTTTGAAGGATGTTGCCGAAACAATTGGAAAAATGTACAAAGAGGTTGACGGCGCGAAAATTCAAGGAATTTACTTTGAAGGACCATTCTTTACAGAAGAACACAAAGGGGCACAAAATCCTAGCTACTTTGGTGATCCAGACTTGGATACATTCCATGAATGGCAAGAAGCTTCCGGCGGTTTGATCAAAAAGATCGCTTTAGCGCCTGAACGTAAAGGTGTTAAAGAGTTTGTCAAAACAGTCACTGATGAAGGTGTAGTCGTTTCATTGGGACACTCAAATGCGACATTGGAAGAAGCTCAAGAAGCCGTTGAAGCTGGAGCAAGCGTTTTTGTTCATGCTTATAACGGGATGCGCGGCTTGAATCACCGTGAACCAGGTATGGTTGGTGCACTATTGACCTTACAACATGTCTTCTCTGAATTGATTTGCGATGGGCACCATGTGCATCCACAAGCAGCTGAAGTCTTGATGGAAAAGGCTGGACATGATCATGTGGCATTGATTACTGACTGTATGATGGCAGGCGGTATGCCTGATGGTAACTACAATTTGGGCGAATTCCCAGTCGTGGTCGCAGAAGGAACTGCCCGTTTAGAATCTGGTAATTTAGCCGGAAGTATCTTGAAATTGAAAGAAGCAATCAAAAATGTGGTTGATTGGGGAATTGCGACTCCGGAACAAGCCGTGATGATGGCTTCATATGTACCAGCAGTCAGCTGTAAAATTGATGACAAATGCGGGATGATCGCTGAAGGGCGCGCTGCGGACTTCATCGTATTAGAAACTAACATGGATCTTGTAGCAACTTACCTTGATGGTGTTGAACGCTACCACGCGTAAATGAAAATAAATTTTTAACTCGGTCAATTTTTTGATCGAGTCAGACTGTAGACAAAGTCCATTTTATGGATGATGTCTACAGTCTTTTCTTTTATAATAGATTTATGAAAACGAATGCAAGGAGTGATAGTTATGATGTCTAAAAACAATACGAATGGTAGAAATCAATTTGCGATGCTTACGATTGATGATCTAGTTCCTCAAGATCATCTCGTTCGAAAGATTGATGCCGCGCTTGATTTTGAATTTATTTATCCAATCGTCGAAGCCACTTACTCCGATTTAGGTCGCCCAAGTATCGATCCAGTGATTCTGATCAAATTGGTGTTTATTCAGTATTTATTCGGTATCCGTTCCATGCGACAAACCATTAAGGAAGTCGATACCAATGTCGCTTACCGCTGGTTTTTAGGCTATTCCTTCGAGGAGAAAATCCCCCATTTCTCAACTTTTGGAAAGAATTATGTCCGCCGATTTAGAGAAACGACGGTGTTTGAGGATATTTTTGCCTATATTTTAGAACAAGCAGTTAAAGCAGGTTTTGTAACAGAGGATAATTTGTATCTTGATTCTACCCACATCAAAGCTAACGCCAATAAACATAAGTTTACGAAAGAAATGACCCATGATGAAGCGAAAGCCTATCAGGATGAATTAGAAGATGAGATCAATCGTCAACGAATAGAGGCTGGAAAACGCCCTTTTACTTTGGACTTAGAAAAGGAAGTGAAGCTGAAAGAAAGAAAAATAAGTAAAGCTGATCCGGAAAGCGGCTACTACGTCAAAGGCGAACGAGAAAAACAATTTGCTTATTCTGCCCATACTTCATGCGACGACAACGGATTTATTCTTAGCACAATCATCACTCCTGGAAATATTCATGACAGTCAAGTCGCCTTTCAGCTCGTCAAACAATCGAAGAGACTTTTTCCTGAAATCAATTGTGTTGTCGCTGATGCTGGGTATAAGACACCTAAGTTTGTTCACTTTTTGACTCATTTGAACCTTCGACCTTGTTTGCCTTATTCAAGGCCCAAAGGGAAAAAGGGGCTATTATCAAAAAATGAGTTTCTCTACGACGAGTATTTTGATTGTTATATTTGTCCGCAAGATCAAATGCTCGCTTTTTCAACGGTTACTCGAGAAGGGTACCGAGAATACAAATCCAATCCAAAAGAATGTGTGAACTGTCCTCTGCTAAACCAATGTACCAAAAGTAAAAATCATCAACGAGTCATCACGAGACATGTTTGGGGAGATCTGATGGATGAAGTGGAACATCTTCGCCTAACGGATCTGAATAAATCAATTTACAAAAAACGGAAACAAACGATTGAACGAATATTTGCGGATGCAAAAGAAAAGCATGGGATGCGTTGGACCAAGTATCGAGGCTTGGAAAAAGTCGCGACGCATACGATGCTAGTGTTTGCTGCAATGAATTTAAAGAAATTAGCCACTTGGCTATGGAAAGGCAAGGAGCCTTTATTTTTTTGTCCTAAAATTCGAAACGAAGTAGATAAAAAGCTGTTCCAAGCTCGAGTTACGAGTTTGGAACAGCTTTTGTCTACAGTCTGACTCGGTCAATCTTTTGATCGAGTTTTTTTGATTTTACTCAACTTTTTATGGTAAAATTTTTGGCAAAAGTTTTTGTGAGGAAAAATTTAATTAAAAGGAGAAATCTATGGGACCATTAATTGGTGTTATGCCGCTGTACGATGAAGACCGTGATAGTATTTGGCTGTTACCGGGGTATCAAGATTTGATCGAACAAAATGGCGGGATTCCCCTCATACTACCGTTGACGACTAATAAAGAGACGTTGCGTCCATTTTTGTCCATTTGCAGCGGTTTTCTTTTCACTGGAGGACAAGATGTTGACCCTGCTTTGTATGGAGAAGAAAAGCAACCAGTCTGCGGTCCACAAAGCCTAACTCGTGATGAAATGGAGCTTTTTTTCATGAAAGAAGTGATAGCCGAGGACAAACCTTTACTAGCCATTTGTCGAGGTGTCCAATTACTAAACGTTTTGTGCGGGGGCACACTTTATCAAGATCTGCCAAGCGAATATAAGAGTAAGATTGATCACCATATGAAGGCTCCCTATGATCAAGTTCAACATAAGGTTGATCTGCCTGAGGATGGTTTGTTACAACAGCTATTGCAGCGAGATAAATTGGGAGTAAATAGTTATCATCATCAGGGAATTAAGGATTTGGGCGCTGGATTAGAAGTGATAGCGATCTCGACAGATGGACTGATTGAAGGTATTTCTTTGCCAGGTGCGAAATTCGTTTTAGGTGTTCAGTGGCATCCTGAATTTTTCAATGCTGTTACGGTGGAAAATCAAGCATTGATGGCAGCGTTTCTTACAGCATGTAAATAAACGAGCGCTAAATCAAATGTAAAACGACTTAATGGGAGGAAAATAATGGCTTATGAAGGAAGCAAAACTATCCCTGCAGACAAGGATAGTTTTCTTTGGATGATTGATTTATTAAATGAATGGCGAATTGATTATTGGGTGGAAGGCGGCTGGGGGATAGACACCCTTTTAGGAAAACAAACTCGAGAGCACCGAGATATCGACATTGATTTTGACGCTTCCGCTGAGACAGAATTAATGGAAAAGCTATTAGAACTTGGGTATCAAATCATAACTGATGAGCGCCCTACGCGGGTGGAATTGTATCATCCTAAACATGGCTTCCTCGATCTTCATCCCTTTGACCTTAGTGAGGCAGGGAAAATGAAGCAAGCAAATCCTGAAGGTGGTTGGTTTGAGCTAGAAGCCAATTGGTTTTCAGAAGCTATCTTTGAAGAGCGCAGAATTCCTTGTGTTTCTGTTGAGGGACAAAGATTGTTTCACAGCGATTATGATTTAAGAAAGATCGATTTAATTGATTTGGATAAGCTGAACGATAGCTATCCAGTCGACAATTCTCAGTAAAACAGCCTGAGATTACTCAGCTAGAAGATAGATAGGATTCGACTTCATGCTGTTGTAGTCTTCGTATTTCTGTTTTTGGAAATGTTCGATAGTCTTTGCGACGATAGAGCGCGTGATGATGATCCGTGCTTTTTTTCTTATTTTTAGCTAAATAGTCTGCATAAGCTTCGTCATTTACAAAAATTTTATAGGATTTTCGACCAGTTTCGCTGATGATTTCGTAGATACCACAGGGCACCCTTTGAAGCTGATCAGCCACTCTCAAGTAGAGTTTTGCGATCTCCAAGCTTTTAAAAGGAAAATCAATTCGTCGCAGTTGGCGCTTCTCATCTTTTTGAGAACAAATACATCTACCGCAGGTTCCGCAGAGATACTGTTCGTGATTTTCTAGACAGTCCCTTTTTCCTAGTAAAGGTGTCGCGCGACAATTTACTGCATAACATTCTACACATTCTTCCATGATTATAATCCTCCTTTTTTCTTTATTATGTAATCAAAAACTGCAGTTTTCAATCATTTTTTTAAAGTATATTTTTGTAGGCTAGCGACATCTGTCGTTGGCTTTTTTTTTCGCTATGTTAAACTAAAGGAGTTAATAATTATGATAGATGAGGGGGATTATTCAATGTCGTATATTGATGTTATAGATGAGAGTAAATATTACAAAATGGGTGAGACCATTATCAAAGCCAATGAAAAGATAAATTTCTCGATCGAAAAGGGAGAGGTCGCCGTAATCCTTGGTCCAAGTGGAGCAGGAAAATCTACAGTGTTGAATATTTTAGGCGGAATGGATAGCTGTGATGAAGGGAAAGTGGTGGTGGATGGAACCAATATTGCTGCTTTCAGTGATAAAGAATTAACCACTTATCGCCGTAATGATGTCGGATTCGTTTTTCAGTTTTACAATTTGGTTCCTAATTTGACAGCTAAGGAAAATGTTGAATTGGCCTCACAAATTGTTTCGGATGCCATGGAGCCTGAAGCAGTTTTACAATCAGTTGGATTAGGTGAACGGATGGATAATTTTCCAGCCCAACTTTCCGGTGGAGAACAACAGCGGGTAACGATCGCACGGGCTTTGGCAAAACGACCAAAATTGTTACTTTGCGATGAACCGACGGGGGCTTTGGATTTTGAAACTGGAAAACAAATTCTTAAAATATTACAGGATACTGCTCGGGAAAATGGCACGACAGTTGTCATCATCACCCACAATTCGGCGATTGCACCAATGGCTGATCGGGTGATTCGGATCAATGATGCCCAAGTGCGCAGCGAAGAGTTAAATGACCATCCTCAATCAATTGAAGATATTCAGTGGTAAGAGGTGAATAAGATGAAAAAAGCGATGCGACGAACGAATTGGCGTGAGATTCGCCAATCAAAAACTCGATTTTTCTCTATCTTGGGAATCATTTTCCTAGGTGTCGCTTTTTATGTTGGCTTGCGGGCGACTGGACCAGATATGCTTAAGACGGCCTCTAGTTATTATCAGAAGCAGAACCTGGCGGACACACGAGTGGTCTCTTCCCTCGGAATAACCGCCACTGAAATCAAACAGATTGAAGAAGTTGAAGGCATTAAAGCAGAAGGGCGTTACTTTCAAGACGTTAATTTGAGTAAAGAAGACCAAGTCTTTCGTATTTTTAGTTATGATTCAAAGCAGACATTGAATCGCGTGGTGGTTACTAAAGGACGTTTGCCGAAAAACTCAGAAGAAATCGTTTTGGATGATCGAGCTTTAGAAAAGGGTTATAAGCTGAATCAACGCTTCGACATTTCAGCTGATGAGACACAAAAGCATTTCAAAAGAGCAAATTTTAAGATCGTTGGTTTCGTAAAAAGTCCCGAGTTTATTGAAACGATTTCTCGTGGAAATACGACAGTTGGAAAAGGATCAATTGATTGCTTCGCCTTCATTTTGCCAGAGAGTTTCACGCAAAAGGTCTACTCTGAGGCGTTGATCAGCTACAAGGATTTAGAAAAAAGTTCTGCCTATTCTGATCAGTATGAAAAACGTTTGAAGAATGATCAGAAGAAACTGAAAAATCAATTAAAGGAAATTGCACCTCTTCGTTTAGCTGATTTAAAGAAGGAGCAGCAAGAAAAACTAGATCGGGCGAAAGAGAAATTCCAGCAGGAAACATCCTTAGATATTGATCGACTTACTCCTGAGCAATTGAGTGGGATAACGGCATTGAATCCTGAGCTTCCTGAGCAATTAGCGACTCTGGAAAAACAGCAGCAAACGATTGATCAGTTGCCAGCGCCAGAGTTCCATCTGTTTGATCGCTCAGAGAATCCTGGCTATAGCGAGTTTAAAGACAACGCTGACCGAATCTCGTCACTTGCTTCGGTCTTTCCATGGATCTTCTTTTTGATCGCGGCTTTAGTTACGCTAACGACTATGACTCGAATGGTTGAGGAGAAGCGCAATGAATTAGGAACGTTTAAGGCCTTGGGTTATCACAATGGTGAAATCGCGGAGAAATATTTGCTCTATGCTACATTGGCAGGTGGCGGCGGAACACTACTAGGTCTAGCAGTCGGTTTCTACTTGCTACCAGTGATTATTTTTGATGCCTATGGACAATTGTATAATCTAGAGGATGTGTTAACACCTTGGTATCTATCCTATGCACTAATTGCTTTAGCTGTAGCCTTAATCTGTTCTGTCGGCTCTGCTTGGCTTGTTCTGCGCTACGATCTAAGAGCAACACCAGCAACTTTAATGCAACCTAAGGCACCTAAAAATGGCAAAAGGATCTTTTTGGAGCGATTGGGCTTTGTCTGGCGACGACTGTCATTCAGTCAAAAGGTGACTTTGCGGAATTTATTCCGCTATAAACAGCGAATGCTGATGACAGTAATCGGAATTGCCGGTTGCATGTCAATGATTATCACAGGATTTGGGTTGCGAGACTCAATTGGCGATATCGTTACCCTGCAATTTGATAAGCTTTGGCATTATCAAGGAACGACTGTTTTCAATCAGCCGCCATCATCGGAACAAGAACAAAGCTATGTGAAAGAGTTGGATACTTTAGCGAATTTTCAGGCGCATCTGTTTGTTTCTTTAGAAACCTTTACGGCACAAACAGAAGGAGTTTCAAAGCAGGAAATTAGTCTTTCGGTTCCTAAAGAAACAACGAAGCTATCTGATTTTTTGTCTTTTAAAAATCGAAAAAATGATATCCGTTATTCTTTAACTGATAATGGTGTCATTATCAATGAAAAACTGGCAAAGCTATTTGATTTGAAACATGGGAGTCACTTTAAAATCAAGTCTATTTCAGGCAAAGAGTACGAGGTAAAAGTAGCTTCAGTGGCTGAAAATTATGTTGGACACTTTATTTATATGACACCGAACTATTATCAACAAATATTTGATAAAGAGCCGACATACAATACGGATCTTTTACTTTTCAGTAAGGAACCAAATCAAGAAACAGAAAATCGAATAGCGAAACAATTAATGGAAAACTCCGAAATTGCTAATGTCAGCTTTATGTCGAAGTCACGTGATGTGCTGAAGGACACGGTGCGAAGCCTCAATATTATTATGTGGGTATTAATCGTTTCAGCCGGACTTCTAGCATTTATCGTTTTGTACAATCTGACCAATATCAATATCTCTGAACGAATTCGGGAATTGTCTACGATTAAGGTTTTAGGCTTTTATGACGGCGAAGTAGTTCGCTATGTCTATCGGGAGAATATTCTGTTGACGCTGATGGGGATTTTGTTAGGATTGGTTTTAGGGAAAATCGAGCATGGCTATATTTTACAAACGGTTGAACTGGATCTGACTATGTTTTCGCCGGATATTCAACCGTTAAGTTATCTTTATGCTAGCTTGATTACCTTGTTCTTTACGCTGGTTGTCGGAATAATCATGTATTTTCGCTTGAAGAAAATCGATATGATTGAAGCGTTAAAGGCAAATGACTAAATTCTTACTATGTTTAATCTCATAGGAAACATCGGTAGCAAAAATACTGATTTCCTAGGTGGTGTTTTTACCGTGAACAAATAAAGGATCAGGCCTATTTATGGGTCTGATCCTTTATTTGTTTGCGTACGTCATACAGCATTTTATTCAGATCCGCCTCTTTTTTGCGCAGTTCAACTAGATCCTCTTTGATCTGTTTCTCTTTTTCATCTGTCTGAGGCGAAATAACGCCATTTAAAGAAATCCCAATGATTGTTCCGATGAACGTGTCTAAAACACGATTCAACGCGTAAACAAAGGACTCACCTTGGGGGATACTCAAGGCAATCAACAGCATCGTAGCAATTGCTGAAATGATTCCCGAATTATTATTCAGTCCATCAGAGAGAACGATCACCAAGATCACGAATAGAGGTAAAATGAACAGTTCGATCAAAAAATCATTTTTAAAAAAAGCTTGAATATAGTAAAAAATCAAAGCTAATAATCCGCCAAGGGAGTTTCCTAATACGCGGGAACGGCCAAAGGAGATGCTCGTGGTTAGATCCTGACGCAGAGAAAAAACGGCCGCCAATGCAGCGATCAACGGAGAACCGCGATCGGTCACATGAAATAACAAAATACATAGCATGACAGCTAAGGCGGTTTTTATCGTTCGCATACCTAAACGAAAACGACCAATTTGCAATATTTCCTCCTACTTTCTTTTCTTTATACTTAATAGTTTAGCGGAACTTTGACAAAAAAACAAAAGGCATTGCCTAAACAATGCCTTTTGTGGAGGAGACTATTGGTTTTGTCGCCATTTTTGCTGCATTTGATCTAGAATGTCGATGACGTCTTTTGTGAAAAAGAGTGATTTATTCGGTATTTCACCTTGGATCATTTGCACCATATGTTCAATCTCGTAATTCATTGCATTACTAGAAAATCCGGATTCGATTAGTTCTCTAGTTCCATCGTTAAAGAAAATTTCCGCTTGATCAGCCCTAGGATATTCATCAATCGTTAAATAGCCATTCTCAAATGCAACGATCCCTTTTTTCGGCATTTTCGCCTGGAAAGTCAAGCTAACTGTAGCCAGCTCGTTCTTGTCATTTTGTAGAATTGTTACTGATTGCTCATCGACACCAGTGGAAAAAGGCACCATGGTTGAGGCGATCACAGCAGGCTGTTCAGTCATAAACCAACGGGCAAAGGAAACTGCATAGGTTCCGATGTCTAGTAAGGCACCCCCGGCTAGATCAGGATTAAAGAAACGATTAGTTGGATCAGGTTCTTTGTAACTACCAAAAGGCGCTTGGATCATTTTTAATTTACCCATCCGACCAGTATCCATAAGTGCATGAAGTTCCTTATATAGAGGCATATTAAAGATCGTCATAGCTTCAGCTAAAACCAGTTCTTTTCTTTCCGCTAATTCAATTGCTGATTGCAGCTCAGACAGATTCATCGTGATGGCTTTTTCACACAATACGTGCTTACCTGCTTCCAAAGCTTGCATGATATGTTGATGATGCTGGCGATTTGGCACGGCAATATATATAATAGAAATATCCTTATCAGCTAATAATTCTTCGTAGCTGCCATACGCTTTTGGCAAATCGTATTGTTCAGCAAATTTTTCTGCTTTTTCTAAAGTACGTGAGGCACAAGCGGTAAGTGTACTTGTTGTTTGGTCAAAACTTTCTGCAAAACTGTGGGCGATGCCGCCGAGTCCGACAATGCCCCATTGTAGATTGGTCATAGTAATCCTCCTAAAGCTAGATTTAAATTTTCAATAATAAATAGATAAAACTTGTTGCGTCATTTTCCAAAGTATAGCAGTAAATGTTAAAATATTTCAATCGATTTGCCAAAGAGCTGTTTTTTTTCTAAAAAATCAGTAAAATAGAGAAGGAGGGATTTTTCGTGAATCAAATTTATTTAGATTTAGTAATGAGTGCAATTTTTGAACAATTTCATACCGAGCAAGACTTTTACCAAGACTATTTAGGGGTGAATGAGGTTCAATGGCAACAGTGGAAAGCTGGCCAAAATAACTTAACACCAGAAGCAAACCAAAAAATCAAAAACTTGTTCAGTGATTATGAATGGATGTTAAGTCAAAAAGTGATTCGCCAAACTTTTTTGTTCCCCGAAAAACGTCCAACTGCAGTAGCTGAATATCGTGAAATGAAGACGATCGTTGCTCAAAAATGGATCGCCAGTGGATTAGCTCAGGTGGAGATGATTCCTTTTAAAAATAAAAATGAAGAAGAAAACCATGATTTTATCGATTTACGCGTAACGATTGATTATGATAGTTGGGGATATAGTGATATACTGAGTTTTCGTTTACCAGCTCATATTCAAAACCAAATCGCAAGTGCACATAAAAAGACTGCATTACTTGATTGGGTAAATGAGAATTTAACGGAGACATACACGTCGTTAGACGATTAACGAGAGGATTTTTAATTTGAAAAAAACAGTAGGACTACTTTCAGTCATCATCATGTTCGGGATGACCGCTTATTCGCTTTTTTACAGCACGCCTGCAGAATCGGATGCTAAAAAAGAAACAGCTACGACCTACTCATTCGAGAAAAAGAAAACAACGAAGAAGAAAAATGCTGTGCAAAAAGCATTGCCGGATTCTAATGCAAATGATTGGAACCTTGTATTAGTTGGTCCTAAAAATAAAATTGAAAAAGAAGTAGCTGAAAGTCAGTTGACTACATTATCAGACAATAGTCATCAAGTTGATAGCAGAATTGCTAAAGATTATGAGGAATTTTCTGAGGCTGCAACAGAGGCGGGCTTTCCTTTAGTTGTCATCTCAGCCTTTCGTTCGGTTGATTCCCAAAAGGAAGTCTTTGATACAAATGTTAATGGCTTAATCAGCGGCAATGGAATGTCCGAAGAAGACGCGATTGCCAAGACGAAAGAAACGATTACCGAACCAGGCTATAGCGAACATCATACTGGTCTGGCTATCGACGTCGTTGACCAAGATTGGTACAATTCTTATTCGTCACAAGTGTTAGACGCTTCTTACGGGGATCAGCCTGGCGCTAAGTGGATCGCTGAGAATGCACCAAAATATGGCTTTATCATCCGTTATTTGAAGGATCGTCAAGATATTACTGGCATTACTTATGAACCGTGGCATATTCGCTATGTAGGTAAGGAAAATGCCGAGTACATTTCTAAACACGATCTGACACTAGAAGAATTTTTGAAACAGTTGTCAGCCAAGTAAGGAGGCACCATGCCTAAAAAAACTTATAGAAAACGAAAGTCCAACGTGTCGATCCCGTTAATTTTTGCCGGGATTTTAGTTATTGGGTTGGCTTTCGTTTTTTCTTTACATACATTATCCAATTCTGGTGTTGAAAATGAACCGCAGGAAGAAACGCTTACTCGCCAGCAGTTTATTGATCAATTAGCACCTCACGCCAAACAATTGCAACAAGGATATGGCGTTTTGCCTAGTATTATTTTAGGACAAGCGATTTTAGAGTCTAATTGGGGGCAATCTCAATTAGCGAGTCAGTATAAAAATCTTTTCGGCATTAAAGCTTCTGGTGATCAGCCCAAAGTAAGTTTGGAAACTAAGGAATATGTAAACGAGCAATGGATCACGATTCAAGGAGATTTCAAAGTATATAATTCTTGGGAAGAATCTCTAGATGATCATACGATGCTCTTTGTGAACGGAACAAATTGGGACCCACAGCTCTATGCAGGCGTTTTGACTGCCACCGACTATAAGCAAGCAGCCCAAGCTCTTCAAACCGCAGGTTACGCGACTGATCCGGATTATGCAAATAAGATCATTAGCGTGATCGAATCATATAACTTGGATCAATACGACCATTCATAGTAGAATTGGTTTAGAAACCTGTTAGGGAGATGGATGCTATGGCAGAAAACAATGCACCTGAAATTATGACTGAGCTACGAAAAGATATCGTACGAGTACCGGAAGTGATCCAAAAAGCTTCTGGAATCGTCATTTTTGGAAAAAAAATTCGATCTATAATTTTTACAACAGATATCGCGATTATCAGAAACACGGATGCGGATGCAGTGATTGCTGTTTATCCCTTTACACCGCACCCTGCAATTACCAAGAGTATTATAGAAGCAGCTGATATTCCGGTTTTTTCTGGAGTAGCAGGAGGCTTGACTCATGGTTCTCGCTCAGCATATATGGGAATGTTTGCGGAATCGCAAGGTAGTATAGGCGTTGTGGTAAACGGGCCTACACCAGTAGAGACCATTCAAGCAATCGAAGACGTGGTGGATGTTCCATTAATTGCAACGGTCACTTCAAAATACTCTAAGATTGAAGAAAAACTAGCAGCTGGAGTTGATATTATCAATATCAGTGCTGGAAAAGATACAGTGGATGCGGTGAAGCATTTTCGTAAAATGTATCCTGAGCTTCCAATCATCGCAACTGGCGGTCCGGATGAAGAGACTATTGAAGCCACGATTGATGCAGGAGCGAACGCGATTACTTATACACCGCCATCTAATGGCGTTCTGTTTAGTAAGAAAATGGAAAAATATCGAAAAATGGAATATGACGAGGGTCATCAATAGAAAAACCACCGAGAATCGGAATTGATTTTCGGTGGTTTTTTCGTGCGCTTCTTCTTACGTTTTAGGTTCAGTTAAGCTCTATTTGAGATACTTTTATGAACCTAAGAATAAGGGGGAAGTATTATCAAACGAGTAATTAATAATCTTGGAATCCTTGCACTTATTTTGGGCGGTGCATTCATTTATTTGAGTAATACGGAGAATTCACCTGCAAATAGTCAAACCACCGATTCATCAACAGCAGAAATTTTGATGGCAGATACCGATCTATCGACTAATCAATTGCTTGATGTGCCTTTAGAGGATCAATATGGTGGGGAGGTTGCGATGGAAAATGGCTGCGAGATTACAGCATTATCCATGCTACTAAACTATTACGGATATGGGACAGATAAAAATGAACTAGTCGACCTGCTTGATTTTGTTCCACTTTATGAAGATGCAGAAAAAAGGATTCACGGGAATCCCCATGACGGTTTTGTGGGTAACATCTATGAAGGCTACGAGGCAATGGGCGTCGCTGTAGAACCGATCGCTGAAGTGGCTAATGAAGTTGTGCAAGATAATCAAAAGATTGTGGCTAATAATGACACATCATTTGATGACCTTGTCAGAGTTATTCAGACTGGCACACCTGTCTGGGTAATTACGACGGTTGATTTTCAAGTACCAACGGAGGATGATTTTCGAACATGGCAAACGACCAGTGGTGAAATAGAGGTATCACCTTTATGTCATGCCGTCATCATCACAGGTGTTGACGAGGAGAATGTTTATGTTAATGATCCCTATGGCTATAAAAATCGAGTAGTAGATCGTACTGATTTTGAAGAGATTTATCAGCTGATGGGCAGTGAATCCTTGTATTTGGAGGACAAATAAAAAGACATGGAATTTTTCCCCATGTCTTTTTCAAATCTGTTTCAAAAGTTCATTTACGCGAAAATATGCTGGAACGTTGGTAATAATTGATCGAATGAGGTAAGCTCGATGTCTTGAATTTGAGACGTTCCTTTTGGTAATTGGCGATTACGATGATTCAGCCAGAGAGATTGCCAGCCGGCACGCTTTGAGCCAATTACATCATTGTTAAAATTATCGCCGACATATAATGAGTTTTCAGGGTTTAAGGAAAATTGTTTTTTTCCTAACTCAAAAATTTCTACATCCGGTTTTTCATAACCTGTAGCTTGCGAAATGATGATATTGTCCTCACTGACCCAATTTAATAGCCCTAGCTGCAGAATTTTCTTATATTGATGGTCTGTTGGTCCATTCGTGATGATGCTAACTGGGACTTTTTTAGATTTCAGAAAATCAAGGGTCTTTTCAACTTCCTGATGCATGGTGATAGCATCAAGCTCAGCTTCGTAGACCTCTTGGAAAGTCAACGCTTCCTCATCCGTAATATGGGGATAATCCAAATCTTTCAGTGATTGACTGATTCGGTGAGAACGCATATATTCTAAGGTCCATTCTTGAGTAATGACCTTATTAAAGTTTGCGTCACTATGAACACGGAAGCGGGTGTAAAGAGGGAGCATATCTTCCTCGCTTACTAGTGGAAATAATTTCTGGACTGCTTTACGGAATGGTTCTTGTTGATCGTAAATAGTATCATCGATATCAAATACGACAGTTTCAATCAAAATCGACACGCCTTTCATTTTCAGCAAATTTTCAAATTATTACAGTTGCTATTTTAGTACAAAAAATCACACAAAAAAAGAGTAAAATCGTTGATTAGAAAAGGTTTTTACTACTAAAAAAGACAAACCGCTGTCTATCAATTTTCAGTATTTGGAACTAAAAAAAGATTTCTTTTTGAATTCTAATCTATTATGATTAGAGTAAAGAATTTGGATAGGTGGAGAAAAAATGATGCGAAGAAAAAAAAGACAAGTTACAGATTTAGAATCAATCAAAAACTTAGTCGAAAAATCACAGGTTGTAAGAATTGCCTTGAACGGTGAGGATTATCCTTATGTTGTTCCAGTGAACTTTGGGTATGAATGGAACGAGGAGAAATTAACGCTTTATGTTCACGGTGCGAATGAAGGTAAGAAAGTCTCCATGATCAAAAACGATCCTAAAGTAGCAGTAGAAATGGATGGCAACCACAAATTAGTTGAAGGAACAAGAAACGCCGCATCCTATTCCTATGCGTATCAAAGCTTGATTGGCTTTGGAAAGGCTGAGCTTTTAGATGATTTAGAGGAAAGAAGGAAAGCCTTGCATTTATTGATGGATCATGCGGCAAAAGGGGCTGAGTTTGATGAAATTCCAGAAGGTATGCTGAAGCGTACAGGAATCATTAAAATTACCTTGGACTCTTATACGATGAAAGAAAATATCCATCCTGACGATAAATAAAAAGATTGCAAACCGCATTAAAAACGGTTTGCAATCTTTTTTTACTTACGGATCTTTTTCAAACGATATTCTTCAAAGTGAGCGGCATCTCCGCGACTTTGAACATGTGCGTAAATTCCCATTAAGACCGCACCAATCGTATTGGTCAAGAGATCTCCCATCGTGTCCATCAGTGCCTCACGTCCGACTAATAGTTTCCCGGCAGAAGTTGCATATCGTTGAAGATTCATATCCGCAACGGTATCGCAAAGAAATTCCCAGAACTCCCAGAAAACGCCGCAAAGACCTGCAAAGGCGAAACCAAATAACAAGAATAGCCAAGGTGATGTTTTGCTGATATCAGCATCCTTCATGAAATATCCGATCAAGCCATAGCCAAGCGCCGTCAAGACCATTGGACTCACGGTATGCAGGATCTTATCCCAGAAGGAAATGATCGAGATCATGTGCAGAGAAGTTCCTAAAAAGACAGAAATCACTAAGAAGAACCAATAAAAATAAATAATTTTTTCAGGTAAAACGATTTTGAATAATTTCGTAATGATTTCTGGCAAGAAAATCAAAGCAATCCCAGCTAAACACTCGATTACGAAAATCACTCCTTGTTTAGTAGAGTATTTACCAATCACAAATTCGTAAATATTGTAGAGCAAACAGATTGCTCCAAAAATCAAAAGAGCCAAACGGTATTTTTTATAATTCATGGAACTCACTACCTTCTATAAAAGATTGGATTTGCTCTAACAACACTTTTTCAGTGCTAACGATTGTGCCGTTTAATTTGATTAATCCAACGGTATAAAGATTTAAGTAATGAAATTGATTTTCTGCAGGTGTTTGCAACGCCTCTAACTTCTTTCGATTATCCGCACCTTGTTGACGAGAATCTGTATACAATCCAATAACAGGAATGCCTTTCGCGTAAGCAACGCCGATTTCAGAAGCAACACCTGCATCAATGGTCAATCCATCTAACAACGCCACCATCAAATCACTTTTTAAAACCTCTTCAGTATCGGCAAGCGCGATCATCTTACTGTCAGCATACGCTGATTTATCATTAATTCCTTCATTTTCCTGAGGTAAATAAACGGTGAGCGTTGAATCAATTTCTCGAATTTTTTCAACTAAATACTTGTTATAAAGTAAGTCGCTTTGTGCAAATAGCGATGCAGCAAAATAAATGTGTTTAGAAGTAGTCACTAAAATAAGCCTCCATATCTGGGATTGTTGTTTCTAATAATTCAATTGCTTTTTTGTCGGCCTCAAGCCGCTCAATTCGCGCGAGATACGCAGCACGCCGATAATTCATCAGCATGCAGGTCAAGGTTTGAATATTCAGCGCGATTCGTCTTCCCTGAGGCTGATCGGAAATAGTTAACTCATCTGCGTCATTCCAGCTAAGGGCAAAAATGCCATTGTTCCATTCAGCAACGGGGTCCTCCACCTCAAAATAGAAGGGTTCGACTGATTTTTCAAATGGGTATTCCAATAAAAACTCTTTTACATCAACGATCCGCGCCATAAAGAAAGGAGCAATTGTCTCGGTGATTTCGCTGTCATCCAATAAGAAGGAGAGGGGTTCATTTTTAAAAATATCGCCCTTGACCCAATAAACCATCGAAAAATGCGCGCTAATAAAATTCCATAAGCCATTGCGTGCTTCTTGATTTAAGTAGAACATTTCCTTAATATGGAAAACCTCGTCAGAAATCCAATAAAACAACACACCAGTCGGTTTTTTATCAGCGTTATAGTAAATTGCGGCGATACGTTCCTCTTCATTTTCAAATCGCCAATACTCTTCCCAATTCAATTCCTTTCGAATCATCGCCCCGTGATTATTTAAGGCAAATTCATGATAGACTTGATAAACATCAGGATCATCGACTTCCTTACGCTCGACGATTCCTGGCAGGTCAACTTGTTTTGGCAGCTGGGTGTCTTTGATTTTAAAGCTAAGCTTGTCAGACATAATTTCCCAACCCTTACGGCGATAATATGGGATGTTGTAAGGATACAAGTAGGAAATCCATTGTTGATCCTCACGCATTTGGACTAAAGCCTTTTTGATTAAATCCTTCATCAAGCCATGATTGGCATATTCGGGATAGGTTCCAACACCAGTAACGCCGCCCATTTGGAAAAGCTTCCCGTGAATATTTACTTCACAAGGATAAATGGCTATCTGGGAAATCAAATTATCACCATGGAACCAGCCAAAAACTTTCGATTGTTCTAAGACCGGCTTTTTCGCCCGCACCATTTCTCTTTTATTCTCGTATCCGCTATTTTCAATATCACTTTCTGTCACTTGAAAGACATAACTAAGCAGCTCATCATATTGCGCTAAGTGTTCCTCACCTACAGGCTTTAAGACGAGCTGTTCCTTAAAGTCACTATCCATACGTTCATCTCCTAAAAATAGTATTATATGAGTTATTCCACTAAACTGATTAAATAGCTAGTAGAATTCAGCCTCAAATTAATCTATATTCTAAGTATAGCAAAACAAGCATGATATTTCTCTTACTGACTTTTAGAAATAGGGGAAAAGACTTTTTTTCTATTCCGATCGTTGGTATAATTGACAGTGCTGATTAAAAGAAATGAGGAACATTGATGAATATAGAAGAAATGAAGAAACGCCAGCAGATGATTCGAAATTTTTCGATCATTGCGCATATTGATCATGGGAAGTCGACATTGGCTGACCGAATCTTAGAACAAACGAATACTGTAAGTTCCCGTGAAATGCAGGAGCAATTGCTAGACTCAATGGATCTTGAACGTGAACGTGGAATTACAATCAAATTGAATGCGGTCGAGTTGCATTATACTGCTAATGATGGTCAAAATTATATTTTCCATTTGATTGACACGCCAGGACACGTCGATTTTACCTATGAAGTATCCAGGAGCTTAGCCGCCTGTGAAGGTGCAGTTTTAGTTGTTGATGCGGCTCAGGGAATTGAAGCCCAGACACTAGCGAATGTTTATTTAGCGTTAGACAACGATTTGGAAATCTTGCCAGTCATTAACAAAATCGATTTACCAGCCGCTGATCCAGAGCGAGTTCGTAAGGAAATCGAAGATGTGATTGGAATTGATGCGGAAGATGCGGTTCTTGCTAGTGCCAAAACAGGCATCGGGATTAGCGAGATTTTAGAGCAAATCGTAACGAATGTTCCTGCACCAAGTGGTGATTTAGATGCGCCATTAAAAGCGTTGATTTTTGATTCCGTTTATGACAGCTATCGTGGCGTTGTCTTAAACGTTCGTATTACGGATGGAATTGTCCGTCCCGGAGATAAGATTCAATTGATGAGTAACGGCAAAACCTTCGATGTAACAGAAGTTGGAGTTTTTTCACCGAAAGCTGTTCAACGAGATTATTTGATGGTAGGAGACGTCGGCTACATTACTGCCAGCATTAAGTCTGTCCAAGATACGCGCGTTGGGGATACCGTGACACTTGCGAATAATCCAGCAGCAGAAGCCTTGGCTGGCTATCGTAAAATGAATCCGATGGTGTTCTGTGGTCTCTATCCGATTGATACCTCTCGTTATAATGATTTGCGAGAAGCGTTAGAAAAATTGCAATTAAATGATGCGGCGTTACAATTCGAACCAGAAACCTCACAAGCTTTAGGCTTTGGTTTCCGTTGCGGCTTCTTAGGTCTGCTACACATGGATGTAGTTCAAGAACGCCTGGAGCGTGAATTTAATCTTGAATTGATCACCACGGCACCATCCGTTATTTACCATGTAAACTTGACTGACGGCACGCAGTTGATTGTGGATAATCCTTCAGATTTTCCTGATCCATCAAAAATTCAAAACGTAGAAGAACCTTTCGTGAAAGCTAATATTATGGTACCAAATGATTATGTCGGTGCTGTTATGGAGCTTTCTCAGCGCAAACGTGGCGAGTTTATTACTATGGATTATCTAGATGATTATCGCGTGAATGTTGTTTACAATATTCCATTGTCGGAAATTGTCTTTGACTTCTTTGATAAATTAAAATCAAGTACAAAAGGGTATGCCTCATTGGATTACGAAATGGCTGATTATCGCGAAAGCCGCTTAGTTAAAATGGACATTCTATTGAATGCTGAAAAAGTCGATGCCTTAAGCTTTATCGTTCACCGCGAATTCGCCCAAGAACGTGGCCGTGCAATCGTGGATAAATTGAAGACCTTAATCCCACGTCAGCAGTTTGAAGTACCGATCCAAGCAACTATTGGTACCAAAATCGTTGCCCGTACAGATATCAAAGCTTTACGTAAAAATGTATTGGCTAAATGTTACGGCGGGGATGTTTCTCGAAAACGGAAATTGTTAGAGAAACAAAAAGAAGGGAAGAAACGGATGAAACAGATTGGCTCCGTTGAAGTCCCTCAGGAGGCATTCATGGCAGTTCTGAAAATGGAAGACCAAGATAATGCGAAATAGCTCTTTTTAGATCGAAAACCCTATTAAATCAATGTTTTGAAAGTTGCTAAAATACGTTCAGAACTGTTTAAAATGGATTTAAACTGTCACATCCGTTGTCACGAGGTTTGAAAATGGACAAAACTGCAACATTTTCTTGATTATTTTATTTGAGCAAAGTATGATTAAAGCATCTCATAGGAGGTGCTTTTTTCATGGTTAAAATAAATGAAAGTATTGTAGATTTTGGAATTACTTTAAAAGAAGTGCGAAAAAATAACAACCTTACTCAAGTAGACTTAGCAAACAAGACAGGGATAAAAAGAGCAACAATTGCAAGCTATGAAAAAGGAAGTAGAAAAATATCTAGTGAAAATCTAGCCTTAATAAGGCAAGCTTTGGACAATGACGATCGTTTGATTCTAAAAGAAGAAAAGTTAGATGAAATCATCAGTAGTCTGATTCGATACCAGCAGATCAATGGAATCACAAAAAAAGAAGTAGCCGAACTAACTGGCATTGATTCTTCAGTATTAACAAAAATTCTGAATGGGAAAAGGAAACCGTCAGCAAGTGTTATCAAGAAAATAGAATTGCTGTTTTCGGATTCTAATGAGAACATAACAAAAAAAATCATCAATGAGCATGGAATACCAGATTTCCCCAAAGTTAATAGAGAAGAAATGGGGATTCGAATCAATAAGATAAGAAAAAAGAGGGAAGAGAGTCTAGCAGTGTTTGGAAAACATATGACTCAAGTCACAGGTAAAAATGTCATTAGTCGTTGGGAAAAAGGGATCAATATTCCTGATATCGAGAAATTAATGAATGTAGCCTATCTTGGTGAAACAACTGTCTCTTATATATTGTATGGATCAACTTATAAAAGGATGCTTAAACAAAAAAGAAGAAAAAACTTTAAATTTAAAAAACTAGACACTGTTTATTTAGGAAGACGTTTGAGGAAAATTCGAAGAGACTATAGACTTGAAAGAGAAGATTTTGGAGAAATGTTCGATCCTACAATCAGAAAATGGTCAATGGACAGATATGAAAATGGAAAGGATATTCCAAATACGGAGAGATTGGTTCAATACGCTTTTCTAGGGAATACTTCTCTTGAGTTTTTGATTTATGGGATCTGATAATTATGTACAAAAGAGGCTTCAAAGAGACAACAAGTAAATGAAATAAATATTTTTAAATAAATCGGCGAGTAGTTATGATCAGAAAATGATCTTTAAACTACTCGTTTTTTTGTGTAGAAGGAAGGGTAATTGATTGTGAAAAAGAATAATCTAATACTTAAAAAGATAGGATTAATATTTTTTATAGGGCTAGTAACTGCATTTTTCAAGTCCTCAGAATTTGGATTAGCGGAGGAATCTGGAAGAAAACTTGAACCAAGAATTACAGAATATCGCTTTGGGGAAGTTTATTATGATACTGCAAATTTATACACGATGAGGGGCACCAAAAATGGGGTAGCCTGGTCAGATGTAACAGCCAGTTTGGCTATTAAACCACAAAATGGTGAGGCACAGATGGTATTTTGTATTCAGCCAGGAGTACCGTTAAGTGGTGGGGCTGTAACTGGTGGTTACGAAGGAGTTAGTTATTCAAATCTAGCCAGACGTGCACAGGTTGCTTCTTGTATTTGGCAGTCTGTTTTCCCGAACAAGACCCAACATGAAGAGATTACTGCAAGGGCTGTTGTTTGGAATAATTTAACAGAATACAATCTGAATATTACTTCAATTGATCAAATTCCTGAGTATCCTCAGTTGAGAGCTAAACTGGATAAAGCAATTGATAATTATGAAAAGAAACCTAATTTCCATGGAAAGACTATTGATTTAACATTTGGTGAAACTAAAAAAGTGCAATCAGCTGTTGATTTGCGTCTTTTTGATACAGTCGTTCAAAATGAAGCATGCATTGATTTTAAAATTGCTTCAGACGGTATGTCAGTAGATATTACTCCTAAAGATGTTACAAAAACATCTGGATCTTATGTTGCTAAAAGAAGCTATATGGAAGGCACTCCAATTATGTGGGCCAAAGAAGGCTCACAATCTGTTGTGACACCTGCGATTAGCGACCCGAACTTTTTTAGGTTTGATACAAAAATTAATACTACAGGAGAAATCCGCATTAGAAAAATGGATAAGGATACTAATGAACTTATCCCTAATACAACATTTGACGTAACATTTAGTGGAGCGAATGCACCTGCAAAGAAAACTGTTAAAACAGGTGCTAACGGTGAAGAAACTATCACTACAATTCCAAACGGTGTTAACTACAAAATTACTGAAACAAATGTACCAAAACCGTACGTTCTTGCTTCAGCTGTTGGTGAGAGTGATAGTACAGAAGGAACAGTTAAAGCAGGTGAAACAATCACATACACTGCTCGCAATGTTAAAGCAACAGGACAAATCATTATTGAAAAGTCAGGTGTTGAAAGCGGAAAAGACCCTTGGAACGATAACTATTCTCGTGCTGGTAATGTGTTTGAAATTCGTGAGAAAGACAAAGATGGAAAAGTCGTTGAGACGATTACCTCTAACGATAAAGGGACCGCAACGTCTAGTAATAAGTTGCCTTTAGGCACCTATTACGTATCAGAAAAGACCGCGGCTAATGGATTTGCGGATACCTTTAAACCAGTGACAGTGAAAATCGAATACCAGGATCAAAAAACACCTGTCGTTGTAGTTAACACTGATGGTACAAATCAGGAGGTTACCGGATATTCTATCTTAACAAAGGAAGATGAGGAAACTCAAAATGAAACACAAGGTCGTGCAAGTTTTGAAGGAACTGAATACACACTATTCAATAGTGATGATACACCAGTCAAATGGACAGATAAATTTAAACCAGAACTAACGAATGGTACAAAAGTTGAGACGGAAGACGATTCTATTGTGATCCGTATCGACGATAAGGATCAAACTGCCGGTGTTAAACACCTTGCATTAAATAAGTATTACTGGAAAGAAACAAAGGCTCCTGAGGGCTATCAGATCGATCCAGAGAAGCGTGAGTTTGAACTGAAGTATAAAGACCAAGAAACTAAAGTTGTTGCTGCGGATGTCACTTCAAAGGAAAAAGTGATTAAGTTTACGATCGATGGCTTTAAATACCTTCAGTCAAAAGGTGGAAATGTCAATTCTGGATACAATGGAATCAAATTTGCTTTGACTCCAATTGATCCAACAAAAGGCGACGTTGTAGAGGTTGAAACAGAAACGAATGCTGAAGGCTATGATGGCTATTGGGCATTTAAAGAGTTCCCTTATGGTGACTACAAAATTTCTGAAGTAGCAGCTCCGGACGGATACAAAAAGATGAAGGATCTAATCCTTAAATCGACTTTTGATGAAGAAAAGCGTGAATACAATGTAACTGTTACTGAGGACGGCCAAAAAGAACCAATCAAAACATTGACTGTACCTGAGTCAAAAATCAATGAAGGTTCTAATCACATTTCATTAGGAAAGTTAATGATTACCAACCATTTGGTCAAAGCACCACAAATTTCGACAAAAGCCAGCGTTGACGGCAAACCAACCTTCATTCCTGGTAAAGATACTCCTATGAAAGATACAATCAATCTTTCAGATATGAATAAAGATGGTAAATACAGATTAAAAGCCATCAAGTTATGGAGAATTAAGAATGACGACAAAGAAAACGCTAAAGTTGTTTATGAAGCAGATGAAGATTTTATCGCGGATGCTGAAAACATGGAAAAAGTTGTTGAAACGTTAGTAGATACATCAAAAGATGATGAAAACACACGATATGTTTGGACGGAAAAACTGGCTGAAGTAGATGAAGAAGGTAATGAAAAAGAAGTTGCTGAACACGAGGATCTAGATAATAAAGAACAGACAGTGACACCTGAAATCCCTAAAGAGGAAGAACCAAAAATCGAAACACTGTTTGTTACGACAGATGGAGATCAAGAGATTGATGCGACAAAAGATCAAAAACTCGTAGATAAAGTCAGTCAAGACTTCCCTGAGTCACAAGTTGGTCAGAAGAAATATTGGGTCCACAAACTTCACAAAGTTTCTGATACAAAAACTACAGAAACTACGTCAAGCAACAAAACTTCTACTTCAAGTAGTACCACTACCACTGATAGCACGACTACCTCAAGTAGTGCAGCTGCTACAGAAAGTAAAACTACTAAAGATATTAAATCTGAAGTATTAGAAACAATCAATGACACACGTGAAGTGAAAAAAGGAAAAGAAGAGTTTAACGTCGATTTCCAATATTACGCTAAGAAATACAATCTGAAGGACGGAGAAAAATTAGTTGTAACTCACGAAGTCTTCAATGATGAAAAGCATGAAGATAAATATGCAGATCATTTTGACTTAAACAATGAGAAACAAACCATTCGCCCTAAATCAACGGAACCAGAAAAAACAACTCCAACATCAAAACCGGAAAATACTGAAAAGTCTATACCGCAAACAGGAAGCTATAACGCTTTTCAGGAGTTCTTTTCTGCTTTCTTTAATTAAATAGTCACCTTAAGAAGGAGATCATTCTCCTTCTTTTTTTATCTAAATATGAGGAGGTGCAGTGGTGAGATTTATTCGGAAAAAATTTCGAATAGTGAAACGATTTCTTGCAAACTCGCCAATTGCCCGGCGTGCAGTCATTGTTTGCTGTTCTCTCTTGGCTTTAGCGTTGCTTATTTTTTCAATGCTTTTCTTTAAGCAAAGAGGATTCGAAAAAGATGTACACGCGGCACAAAAACAAGCAACAGAACAGATCCAAAAGCGATCCAATAAGAAAAAAATAACTGCTGATTATTCAGCTGCAGACGTTCATACATTAAATCCTAATGATTTAAAGAAAGTGAATCCAACTGAACAAGTGAATCAATTTGGAGTTGGTCTGTTAGAGATCCCGGCGATTTCAATGAAATTGCCTATTTTAGAAGGCTCTACACAAGCCAATTTGAGTATTGGTGCTGGTACAACAAAGGAAAATCAAGCACTTGGTAAAGGTAATTTTGTTCTCTTAGGTCATTACATGACGAATAGAGGCTTGTTATTCGGAGGGATTAAATACCTTCAGAAAGGGAACGATATCAAAGTGACTTATCGTGACAAGCAAGCTGAATATGTAGTGACTGAAACCAAGATTATCTCTAAAAAGGAAGTCCAATACATGGAAGATTCTAAGGATAACCCAAAGATTTTGACGTTGATTACTTGTGATAGCAGCAATCAAAATACACCCAATCGACTGATCGTTATAGCAAAACTAAAAAAATAAACTCTGAAGGGAGAAACAAACAATGAGGTATACAAAGCCAGAAAAAAATCGTGAGGAAAAAATTCCATTTGCGCCAGGTATTCATGAAGCAAAAATTGAAAAGGTTGTTATGCAGAAATCTAAAAAAGGCAAAGATATGTTCATGATTTTTGTTGTTGGATCTAAAGGGGAAAGTAGCCTATCATTCTTGACTTTTGGGAATGATTTCACTGAAGAAAGTTTGGGCTACATTTTATCCAGTATTGAGGATAATGGCTGTGATATTCCTGATATTGATTTTGACTACAACAAAGTAACAGCGGACTTTCTGACTGATAAAGAGGTCTACGTCAAGATCAAGGAGAGCGAATATAACGGTGAGATCCAATACAGTATTGAGAGTTTTTTGAGTCAGGAAGAGTACGACACGATTATTGATACAGAGATTTCAGTTGCAGAATAAAACAAAGGAAAGTGTAGGTAAATTTAATGGATATCTTAAATAAGCTAGTAACCGTTATTGGAGCAGTAATGACAATTAGAGGGTTGTTTGGTGTGTTTACAGGAGCGCAAGACTTCTTTTCAGGCAGAAAGAATGATAATCCAAACAAAATGGATAACGGTATTGAATCAATGGTTACAGGTGGAGCTATGGCAGCTATTTCGGCAACGATCGCAGCTGCGATTATTGCTGCGTTGGGTCAAATCAGGTTTTAGTAAAAATGGAGGAGGTGGCTTATGAAAATTGACGGCTCAACGCTAACACAGCTACTATCCAGTCTTGATAAATACAATCCTGTTGCGAATCAGTTGGTAGAAAAAATATCAAAAGGCCTGACACCTGTTGCCTTGTTGATCCTAAGTGTGTTGATGTATGTCGAATTTGCGGATACCAACAAGAGGGTCCAAATTGAACAAGGTCGTGTAAATATGGAACTGTTTTTTTCTATAGCGTGGAAATACTTTGTGGGTTTTGTCTTGGTCATGTACAGCAACGAAATATTTGATTCGATTGTTTGGTTGGCCAATGCGATAGGCAATATTATTAATAATGTCACAACAGCAAAAACAGATTTAAAATTTGTTGTTCCTGAGCTAAAAGGAAAGGTAAAAGCGAGTCAGAAACTGATATTGAATGGAATCAGTGCAGTCGCACACTTCTCTAATTGGATCGCTGAGATCATAACAAAAATACTCGTTTTTCTTCGAGCATTTGAGCTGTTCATTTTCAAAGCAGTGGCCAAAATATTAGTGGCTGCCTATGTCAGTGAAGAGTGGCGACCGATTGCGACCGGTTTTTTGAAGAAGTTTATGGCCATTGCGATTCAAGGCTTCTTACTAATTCTTATCCTGAAGCTCTACCCTGCATTGATCGCAAATGACATGTTTGATCTTGTTGCGAACGGAAACTATTTACAAAATCTATCAGCGATATTTATGAGTTTATGTAAATCGGTAGTATTCATTTTAGTCTTGATTGGATCACAACGAAAAGCAAAAGAATGGATGGGGGGCTAATAGTGGCAATACAATCTAAGTTTTATAAAGATCTATCGAAATTTGAGCCAATTGATCGAATGGGACTTACCAAGCGACAACGGCGAATGGTATTTAGACTAATCCCAGGAACAGTGGCAATTCTTTCCTATATTGTATTTTTGGATATGGAAGGAATTGCCTTTTGGATCTTGTCCATAGTGACAGGATCTATTTTTATTGTTCCGCCTTTGTTAAAGGGGCTTGGGAAGTGGGAAGAGTATTCAAACAAGATTGAATTCTTCTTAAAGAAACAAGAAAGACACTATGAAACAGGGCAGATACGGAGGTACACAGCAGATGAGTTTGTTCAAAAGAAAAATGTCTCGGAAACTGACAAAATCACAAAAAAGTAAAAAGAAACGTTTGATTCAGAATGCAGCAACCACACAAAATACACTGAAGTATACCAGCAACTTTGAATCAGGATTGATGCACATTGTCGATAATGAATACTCGAAAATGTTTGAACTTGGTAATTTGGATTATGAAGTGGCCAGTGAGGACGATAAATTAGGCGTTGTGGTTAATTATGCCGAAGCTCTGAATTCTTTAGATAAGCAATCAAGGTATCAAATGTTGGTGCTTAATAAACGAGTTAAATCCAGCTTGTTAGAAAATATTCTATTGCCGCCGCAAGGTGATCCTTTTGATATTTATCGGGCAGAAATCAACGATATTATCACTAGTCGATTTATGAATGATCAAAAGAGTTTTGAGCGACAACGGTTCGCAATTTTTAGTACCAATGCAAAAACGCCTAAACAAGCGGATCGTCAATTAAACACGTTAGGTAAAAACTTTGAAAAACGGTTCAATGATGCAGATAGTGACCTTGATTTTCACTCATGCAGCGGTGTAGATCGCATGAAAGTCATGTCAAGTATCCTACGACCGGGTAAACACTTCTCCACGACTTACCGGGATATCGCTTTGTCCGGGTTGACTAGTAAAGCGTTTGTTGCACCAGGCAGAATCAAATTCTACGATGAGTCCTTCAAAATCGATGATAAGTACGGAAAAGTCATGTATATTCGCGACTATCCAGAAAACTTGGAAGACCGTTTGGTAAATGAAATTTGTGAAACTGGCCATGAATTAGCGATCTCCATTCATGCGAAACCTTATGATATTGTCCAGGTGAAAAAGGATCTTAATACGAAGCACATGCAAAACAAAACCGATATCGTTCACCAACAGAAAAAGAACTTCAAAGAAGGACTTTCAGAAGATATGGTTTCTGGTTTAGCGAGTGAAGTAGATATGACTACAAAAGAATTGGCTGAAGAAATGAAGCAAAACGGCCAACGGATGTTCTCCGGTGTTTTTGCGGTTATGTTGATTGAAGAAACCAAAGAAAAATTGAATCTAGCTGTAAAAGACGTAAAGGAACAAGCACAAGCATTGGGAGTTGAGTTTGACGATATCTTCCAGATGCAAGAAGAGGCATTAAATACGATTTTACCTATTGGAAAACCCTATTTAGATGTTCAAAAGAATTATATGCGTGATATGACAACGAGCAATGTGGCAACGCAAATTCCATTTACGAATGTCGAGCTTCAGTCACCAACTGGTAAATACTATGGTCAAAACCAATTAAGTAATAATATCATTACGATCGATCGAAAAAGAGATCTGAATACGCCAAGTGGATTGATCTTCGGAACGTCTGGATCAGGAAAAGGTATGACTGCTAAGTGGGGTCTGATCTACGATCTATTGACAACTATTAAACGGATTGTCGCTGATGGTGCAAAGAAGGAGCATTGTATCATTGTCGACCCTGAAGACGAGTATTCGCCAATAGGCAAGGTGTTTGATGCTGAGATCCTCGATATTTCTTCAGGAACCAATCACCATCTGAATATCTTAGATATGGCCGATTCTTCCATGTTGGATGCGGAGGACCGCAAGGTGGATCTGGTGAAGGAAAAAGCGAATCTGCTTGTCAGCTTGTTTGAGTCGATCCTGAAGAATTTCTCAGATGAAGAGGCAAGTATGGTTGACCGAGTCACTCGTTTGACCTATCAGCGTTTTGAGAACATCGATCGACAGCCAACACTTGTGGACTGGTATGAGATCTTAAAAGAGCAGCCGGAACCATTTGCCCAGCAATTAGTCATTAAAGTGGAGCCTTACACGATTGGATCGCAAGATATTTTCGCTCACGAAACGAACATCGATCTTACTGCTCCATTCATTATCTTTAACATCAAACACTTGAATGATCGTCTGAAGGCTTTTGCCATGAAGGTGATTTTAGACCAAGTATGGAAACAAGTTGTTTCTTACCAAAATAAGCTAACCATTCATTTGTATTTTGATGAATTGCAGCTGAATTTTGATACGGAACAAAATGCGTCATGGTTCTTTAAGTTGTGGTCACGTATTCGTAAATATGGTGCAGTTACAACAGGTATTACCCAAAACGTTGGTACTTTGCTAGAAAAATCAGCTGGTCAGAAGATGATCTCAAATAGTGAATTTATCGTGCTATTGAGACAAAAACTGGTTGATATGGAGCATTTAAAACGTGTGATCAAAATTCCAGTTTCATTACAAAAATATGCTGGAGAGAAAGTGCCTAAAGGTACCGGGCTGATTTATGCTGGTGGGAATATCGTTCCATTTGAGAATCATATTCCTGAACATACAAAGCTATTCGAGTTGATGAATACGGACGCTGCGTAGAGGTGTGCCTATGAAAAAAACGACACCAAAAAAAGTAACGATTCAAACCACATCGAAATCGAATCATTATCAATCAGGTCAAGGGAATCAACAATCGAAAAATGGACAGTTTTCACCGGGTGCGCTTTTGAGCAGCAGAAAACAGCGCAAATATACAGTGAAGCAAACAATGAAAGAGAATTCTTATCTTTCTTCAAGAAAACAAGTAAAACATACCAGGAGCGAATACCGAGAAGCACAACGGAACTTTCGTTCTAAGGTTGAGAAGCATGAACAACTGAAGAGATCCCTTGAATCAACAGAACAGAAACGGACCACTGCAAAGAGTGCGCAAGAAATACGTGCTCAAACATTTGCGAAGGCAAAATTGAAATCAGAAACTGATAAAGCTGAAGGGGAACGCAACGCAGCAAAAGAAAATCTGAAAGTAAAGAGAGAGGTTTACAAGAAGACAAAGAAGGCTGATACCACTCGTTTTACAAAACAAGCAACAAGACAAGTAGGATCAGCAGTTAAGCGTAAAGGGGAAGAAACATTTGGTAGTGAAGGTACATTAGCTGAAGCTATGAAGATCCGACAAGATAGCAGACGACGGACCAACACTTATCAAACATCTAAATACCTGCTAAATAATGCTCACCGAATGAATATGAAATTGGCTAAGGGAACGTATGGGCTATCCAATAAATCCTACAATTATATTCGTGGGAGAGGGTTTCAACGTACACCAGAACAATACTCTAAAATGCAGCAAACGGCTAAAAAGTTCCGGAACTTCCAAAACAGACTGAAGGCCAGCAAACTTGGCAAAGCAGCAAAGAGTACGTCTAACTTTATGAGTTCAGTCTTACGAGTGCTTAATAACCCACTGAAGGTTAGAAATTTAGCCATTCTCGGTGGGTTAGCGCTTGTCATAGCAACGATATTCATGTTTATTCCCTTAACCACGCCATTACCTATTCAACAAGATGATTTTCAATTGACGGAATCCTGGCTTCATATGACCAAAGTTGACGCGGACCGATCAGATGATACGTATTCTTTTTACACTCCTTTTGATGAAGTAATGTTCTATATGAACTATAACTTTGAGGACTATACAACAGCTGAATACATGACGATTTTGGGGAATAAGCGTTATGGAGACTACATGAATGGCATATGGGAAGCCATGAATGATACGTCCAAAGACGAGTACAAATTTACATCGATGTACGATCTTGCGAAGGATAAAAAATCTAAGTACCACATGGACAAAGATGATTTCGAGGAAATGAAGGAAAACGCGGAAGAGTACGGCTATTCTACTCTTGATGGCCAGTTGGAATTTCCTTATAAAACTGAAAATTTGCCGATTACTAGACGCTTTGGATTTGAAGTGAATAGTAGTGGAAAAGCAGAAAAATTTTCGAGCATTGAGGTTGAATCGAGTCAGGACCAGGACATTCAAGCGCCAATGGGCGGTACTGTTGAATGGCATGAAGATCAAAGTAAAGTAGTGATCAAGGAAAATGAATCAAATGGCTCTCGGGTGATTCTTACAGGAATAAACGCAAAGCGACATGAAACCGGAATGATCATCAAAGAGGGAGAGTTGATCGGTAAAGCAACTGGATCAACTCTCACGATCTCTTATGAAAAATATAGTGAAGATAAGAAAAAAATGCTACGAGTGAATCCAGCATTTTATTTTGAAAAGGTGACGTATCGCCAAAAGACAACAATCACTGAACCGTTTGATCCTGAAGGCGGCGAGTTAGAAAACGCTCGATTCCTTTACTCCAAGTTAACCGAAATGGGCTACAAGCTTGAGGGGATTGCCGCTATGTTAGGAAACTTTTCAGTCGAATCAGGAATCAATCCGAAACGTGCTGAAGGGGATTATCTAAACCCACCGGTTGGAGCTAGTAAGAATAGCTGGGATGATCCTGCATGGCTGAATATTGGCGGTATGCAAATATATGGCCGGTATCCGAACATTATTCACCGGGGGCTAGGACTTGGCCAGTGGACCGATACAGCGGATGGCGGAACAAGACACACGCTGCTGGTCAATTTTGCGAAGGAAAAGAAAAAGAAATGGTATTCGCTGGGCTTACAGCTTGATTTTATGATGAATGGTGACGTACCGGCTTATCGGACTATATTCAAAAGTGCTATGGATGGATCTGCCGGAAATGGAGTTGCTGAATTGACGCGTTACTTCTTGGGGCGTTGGGAAGGAAATCCAGGAGACAAGTTAGCTGCACGTATAGAAGCTGCTGAAAAATGGTACGCGTATTTCAAAGCAAATCCAGATAAAGATCCTGGCGGAAGTACAGGGAAGTATATCCTGCCTCTTAGTCCACCCAATATTAGTTCATGGTTCGGTTGGCGATCGATGGGAGATTACCATCGTGGCATAGATTTTGCCCACCCACAAGGAACGCCAATAAAAGCCATTGATGGTGGAACAGTGATCACAGCTGAATTCCATTATTCCTGGGGAAATCACGTGCGCGTGAAGCATGATAATGGCCAAACAAGTCTCTATGCTCATTGTGTTTCGTTGAATGTAAAAGTCGGAGACAAGTTGAAGCAGGGAGATATTGTCGGGCTAGTAGGAAATACCGGAAATAGTTTTGGTGCTCACCTTCACCTGGGTACGACACGTTTCTGGATAAGTGTATAACGAAACCAGACACCTTCCAGTAGGAAGGGAGAACTTATTCTTCGAGAAGGGGAATGACGCCATCATGCTGGCTGAAACCTTTCCTCTAAAGCTCCTGCATGCAAGGAATAATAATAGTTTGAACTTGTGTGAAGTCAGGTAAAGTCGGCTGAGAGTTGCCCTAACAGGTTAAGCTGAGGAACATGTTCTGGAGGCAGAATACGCAATTTATAGGCCGGGAGGCTATAAGCAATATATGGTGAGAATGACTTATTCGAAGTCTGACGAAGCAGCGAATGTACAAATCTAAAGCAGGACAGAGACCGAAAGGCTCTGGCACACGACTAAGTGTGATAAATTACCGTTTAGTACGAATCTAGGTTAGGAATAACGGAATAATCAGCGAAGAGATTATAAATTTATAGGTTTATAGCTAGCCACCTAAGTATTGATGATTAAAGCTAGAAGAATAGGAACGTGGTAAGCAGAAAACTTTTATTCAAACAGCTATTTACTGGAAAGGTTGATGGTAACATCATTTATTTCTGTGAAAGTAGGGACACAGTACCAATGAAGCGTCTAATCAACGTGGAGGGATAGTCCCAAGTCTAGAAACTATTATTAGAAAAAGGTTAACAAGATAAAGCTCAAGTTTCGAGTATGACAAGGAGATACCAAAGCAAGGAGGTATGCCTACTTGAGCACATTAGAAAGAAGTACAGAGTATTATGGTCTGACAGATTTGTTTGATCAGCTATATGAATCAAGTTTAAATGGAGAAACATTTAGAGAGCTATATCAATTCATTGTTTTAAAGCAAAACATTCTACTTGCCTATCGAAATATTAAACGAAACTCAGGTTCAAAAACACCTGGTGTAGATGGTATCACGATATCCGATATTGAAAGATTGAATGAGAATGATTTTGTAGAGATTATACGAGCTAACTTGTCCAATTATCGACCTGGACCAGTTAGAAGAGTTTACATTCCAAAAAAGAACGGGAAAAAACGTCCATTAGGTATTCCTAATTTATATGACAGAATTATACAACAAACGATTAAACAAGTAATCGAGCCGATTGTTGAAGCAAAATTCTTTAAGCACAGCTATGGTTTCAGACCTTTGAGGAGTGTCGAACAAGCCATGGGAAGAATGCACTCAGTCATAAATAACGTTCAACTTCATTATGTTGTAGATGTTGATATAAAAGGATTTTTCGATAATGTAAATCATAATTTATTGAGACATCAGATTTGGAATATGGGAATCCGTGATACTAAGTTAATAGCGATTATTAGCAAAATACTAAGAGCTGAAATAGTCGGGGAAGGTACTCCAGTAAAAGGAACACTGCAAGGTGGATTATGTGTAGCTTAGCATAAGCCTCCTAATGCACAGTAAAGAATAATGTAAAGTGAAAGCGTAGAAGCCGCATGGATAGGAGCCTTACGGCTGAAACACTACGCATAATAAATTGATTAATGATCAAAGACTATTTAAGAAATCAAGCAATTGATTGTCTTGATTCCATTCCGGTAATTCATCGGAAGTAATTTTAGGATAGGCTTTTTCAAGTATTTGTCTCTTGGACTCCATGTCTAAGAGAGCGTAGACATCAGTTGTAGAAATATCTACGTGACCTAAAATATCGCGAATATATACGAGGTTCACTCCAGCTTGATATAGATGCATTGCTTTCGAATGTCTCAATATATGAGGGGTCACCCTTTTGGGTAAGCTAGAGCGATTTTCTCTAATGACTGCCTCGTATTTTTGGAGAATATACGTTATACCTCCGCGAGTTAACTTCTTTCGTTGTTGGTTAAAGAACAATGGGAATGCCTGATGGCCATTTTTCAAAAGATTGTTTTCTGCCATGTACTGTCGCAAGAGAATGACTGTATTCCCCAAAATAGGGACGTTTCTTGTTTTTTGACCTTTTCCGGTCAAAGTAATCATTTCTGGGTGATCCAGTCTTACATCACAAATCTTTAAATCACAAAGTTCTTGAACCCTTGCGCCAGTATCATAAAGAACACTTAATAAGGTTCTATCTCTTCTCCCTGTTGCTTTTAATGGATCCGGGGCATGTAATAGTTCTTTTGTTTGTTCAGCGGTTAAATGAACAATCGTTGATCGCTGGCATTTTTTACTGGGTACTTGCAGAATCTGTTGGCATAGATCCATGTAAGCCGGTTCTTGTATGAGCACGTATTTAAAAAATGCATGAATAGCCATTAGTCGTTGATTTCTTGTCGTGATAGAACAGTAACGGTCTGTCTCTAACCAGTTCAAAAAGTCTGTTAACAGCTCTTTTTTGAACATATTGAAACACAATTTTTCTGGTTTTATCCCCTGAACTTCTTGACAAAATTTCAAAAACAATCGAAAAGCATCCCGATAAGAAGAAATAGTGTTACTACTCAAATTTCTAACAATCGGCAAGTAGTTTGTAAAGAAGTCCGTCAGGTGTTTGGCAAAATCAGTAGTCTTCATGAGATTCACCAACTTCAGGGATTACATTTACAAAAGTGTCATTCAGTTTTTTAGTGATATTTGGAAACACATCTGCTGTCAAATGAAGATAATAAGCAGTATCACTCAGTGATACATGTCCTAAATAGGTTTGTAAAACTGGAAGATATACCTTTAAATCTTTGCTTTCCAAGGCCCATTTTCGAAGACAATGAACGGCGAAAGTATGTCGCAAATCATGAACTCTCGGACCTTTTCCACGTCCGCCATGTGGTATCCGTGCTTGCCAAAGAAATTTTCGTAGATTTTTTTCTACATTTCCCCTGGTCATCGGTTTACCGTGGTAACCCGGGAAAAACCAATCTTCGGGTTGAGAAAATAGGTGAACGGTCTGATAAAAGCTATTTAGTCGTTTTAACATTTCTGGAGAAAGCGGTAATTGTCGAAATTTTCCCAGTTTAGCATTTACTATCTTAATCACACCAATTGTTAAATCTATATCTTGAACTTTCAGTAATCGTGCTTCTGACAATCGCATACCGCAGCTGTAAAGTAATCTGAAAAATTCTGGCATTACCAAATGTCGATAGGGAACTTGAGAACAATAGTGACATTGATCTGCTTGAAAAAATATTTTCTTTAATTCCTGATTTGTATAGATATGAGGAATGTAACGTGTAGGTCTTGGCATCATTCCTCTTGGAAAGATAAATGCATCAAGACCAAGTCGAGTCATATATTTAGCTAGTTCTTTGATTGGTGTAATACGATTTTGCAAAGTAGCTGCCTTTTCTGTGGGTCGTTTCTTTGACCAATCCATCACTAAATCAACTGTTAAATTTTTTTCATCATGATAATAGTCAACACAAAATTTATCAAAACGACGTAGAATCTGTACTTCAGATTCGTATTTGTAGCCTAATGCTCTTTTTTGTTCAATTAATCCTATGATATAAGACGCAAACCTTGAGGAAAACAACACTATTCCACCTCCGGACTAAGCGCACATTCGCTAAGTAGCCGAAGGCTGCTTTTTAGGTAAATAGGTGTAGATTCAGTACTTTGATGTCCGAGAATATCTGAAATTTCTTGGATAGGCGTATGATTTTCAAGCAATGTTGTAGCTAAGGTATGACGCAAAGAATGCATACCAATTTTTTTCTCTTTTGTAACTGGAATCTTCGCAACTCTCATATGTTTGACAATCATCTGATGGAGATGATCATTATCCGAAAAAGCTCCAATAGGTGCAAGATGGCGAAGAAAGATGTAAGGCGAATCACTGATAGGACGGCCATTTTTAATATAATCAATGATTGCCCAACCCACGTCCTTCAAAAGCGGTAATCGAACAGTATTATTCGTTTTTGATTGTGCAAATTCTAAATAATTCTCATCCCAGTTCAAACTAGAAAAAGTTAAGTGTTTAATATCTATACATCGAAGCCCCAAACGCGCGACTAAAAGAATAATCGCGTAATCTCTTTTACCCGAAGGGTTTTCTCTGTCGATTGCGTTTACTAATTTATAGAGATCATCCTTATCCCAAACTGACGGAATAATCGTTTGGTTTGGAACATGAATTGTAGGGATTAGAACGGTACAATCGGTTTTTAAGACATTTTCTTTATACAAAAAGCGTAGAAAGGATCGAGTGCCACACAAAACAAACTCAACCATTTTAGGACGATAACCTAATAGTGTTTTGACAAAATCATTTAGGTTAGAAGCTGTTATTTGTTCAAGAATAATCCCATTGCCCTCTATGAAGTACAAGAAATTTTCCGCGGTTCTACTATAACTTTCTTGTGTAGATTTAGCATATTCAGCGAGATAACATTCTCTTTCAAACCGTTCCAATAGTTTTAAGTGTTTCGCCTGATTAACTTTATTTAGAGTTTGATTATAACGCCGAAGAACAATCCCGTGTTGTTGGAAGTCACCTAGCATACGGACGATTCGGAATAAATACACATTACTTTGAGTGAGTGTGCCAGCTTGTTCTTTAGCGAAGAAATCACATTTCTCATCAACATAGCGCATAGCGACGGATTCTGAAAAATAAAATTCATTTTGTGAATCAAAATAGTCAGTGAGTCTTTTCCAGTTACTTCGATAATAATTTAGAGTGGCTTCTTTATAACCAACCCTTTGAAGCTCTTGATCCAGCAGTTTGATAAGTTCTTTTAGCTTTACTTTTTCTTTCATGTTCTTGCCTCCAAAATATATTTTTAGGGATAGTCCCAAAAATAATCTTGGCAGGATCTTGTTCATTGAGCAATTTATTATGCGCAGTGTTTCAACCGTAAGGCTCCTATCCATGCGGCTTCTACGCTTTCACTTTACATTATTCTTTACTGTGCATTAGGTGGTGTATTGTCCCCATTACTAGCTAATATCGTATTGAATGACTTAGACCAATGGATAGCTTCTCAATGGGAAAATTTCCCCTCAAAACACCAATATTCTCGTGGAAAACTACATCGGGCACTGAAAGGAACCACTTTAAAAGAAGGTTATTTAGTTAGATATGCCGATGATTGTGCGCCACGAAAGTGTGCGTGAATAGTTAAGCTATTCAATGCAGCTATGCTGTATAGATGATGGCAGATGGCCTGCCGAAATCGCCATACAGGTGGAGGTTTCAAACCACCTTAAGGTGCTGTAGTCAAAAGCTATGGTATTGAGCGTTAAGGAAAAGGCAACCGAGAGTTGTCAGGTACGTGTTATGGAGATGAGTGACCATACGAACCACCTACAGAAGTGTCGAAAGCGTAGAAATTCCGTCAAAACTAGGTATAGTCGTTGATCTAGGATGAGCTTGGAGGAAACCTGTTTACTGATCAAGCGGCGGGCGGCATAAAGGTGGCATGAACATAACATAGGCGTCTATATGGAACGTGGGAACCCACGGGCTGATGTTAAGGGAGTATTTCAAGCGGAAGCCCCGCAAGAAAAGAGTACCGATGCAGTCATGAGGGCAGATTGGGTTGTAGTAGTGAAGAAACTCTTGTAATGAGAGGGGAGCGAAGAACCCGAGTTATCCAGTTTCAAGGATAAGTCAACTTTAAGGAGGAGGAACTTATGCAAGAAACAAAGTCATACAATATTTCAAAACAAGTAGTTTACCAAGCATTTCTAAAAGTAAAAGCCAATAAAGGAACATTTGGAGTAGATGAAGAATCAATTGAGGCTTACGAATGTAAGCTAAAAGATAATCTATATAAACTGTGGAATCGGCTATCATCGGGTAGTTATTTCCCGAAACCAGTAAAAGCAGTGTCCATTCCTAAAAAGAACGGGGGACTGAGAGTACTTGGAATTCCAACAGTTGAAGATAGGATTGCACAGATGGTAGCGAAGATGTATTTCGAACCTGCAGTAGAACGATTATTTTACGAAGATTCTTATGGCTATCGACCGAATAAGTCGGCGATTCAGGCAATAGAGAAAACAAGAGTTAGATGCTGGAAAAGAGATTGGGTACTGGAATTTGATATTAAAGGACTTTTTGACAATATCAGACATGATTACCTAATTGAAATGGTAAAAAGGCACACTCAAGAGAAGTGGATTATCTTATACGTGGAAAGATGGTTAAAAACACCTTTTCAAATGGAAGATGGTTCAACTGTTTCGAGAGAAGCCGGAACACCTCAAGGAGGCTTATGCTAAGCTACACATAAACCACCTAATGCACAGTAAAGAATAATGTAAAGTGAAAGCGTAGAAGCCGCATGGATAGGAGCCTTACGGTTGAAACACTGCGCATAATAAATTGCTCAATGAACAAGATCCTGCCAAGATTATTTTTGGGACTATCCCTAAAAATATATTTTGGAGGCAAGAACATGAAAGAAAAAGTAAAGCTAAAAGAACTTATCAAACTGCTGGATCAAGAGCTTCAAAGGGTTGGTTATAAAGAAGCCACTCTAAATTATTATCGAAGTAACTGGAAAAGACTCACTGACTATTTTGATTCACAAAATGAATTTTATTTTTCAGAATCCGTCGCTATGCGCTATGTTGATGAGAAATGTGATTTCTTCGCTAAAGAACAAGCTGGCACACTCACTCAAAGTAATGTGTATTTATTCCGAATCGTCCGTATGCTAGGTGACTTCCAACAACACGGGATTGTTCTTCGGCGTTATAATCAAACTCTAAATAAAGTTAATCAGGCGAAACACTTAAAACTATTGGAACGGTTTGAAAGAGAATGTTATCTCGCTGAATATGCTAAATCTACACAAGAAAGTTATAGTAGAACCGCGGAAAATTTCTTGTACTTCATAGAGGGCAATGGGATTATTCTTGAACAAATAACAGCTTCTAACCTAAATGATTTTGTCAAAACACTATTAGGTTATCGTCCTAAAATGGTTGAGTTTGTTTTGTGTGGCACTCGATCCTTTCTACGCTTTTTGTATAAAGAAAATGTCTTAAAAACCGATTGTACCGTTCTAATCCCTACAATTCATGTTCCAAACCAAACGATTATTCCGTCAGTTTGGGATAAGGATGATCTCTATAAATTAGTAAACGCAATCGACAGAGAAAACCCTTCGGGTAAAAGAGATTACGCGATTATTCTTTTAGTCGCGCGTTTGGGGCTTCGATGTATAGATATTAAACACTTAACTTTTTCTAGTTTGAACTGGGATGAGAATTATTTAGAATTTGCACAATCAAAAACGAATAATACTGTTCGATTACCGCTTTTGAAGGACGTGGGTTGGGCAATCATTGATTATATTAAAAATGGCCGTCCTATCAGTGATTCGCCTTACATCTTTCTTCGCCATCTTGCACCTATTGGAGCTTTTTCGGATAATGATCATCTCCATCAGATGATTGTCAAACATATGAGAGTTGCGAAGATTCCAGTTACAAAAGAGAAAAAAATTGGTATGCATTCTTTGCGTCATACCTTAGCTACAACATTGCTTGAAAATCATACGCCTATCCAAGAAATTTCAGATATTCTCGGACATCAAAGTACTGAATCTACACCTATTTACCTAAAAAGCAGCCTTCGGCTACTTAGCGAATGTGCGCTTAGTCCGGAGGTGGAATAGTGTTGTTTTCCTCAAGGTTTGCGTCTTATATCATAGGATTAATTGAACAAAAAAGAGCATTAGGCTACAAATACGAATCTGAAGTACAGATTCTACGTCGTTTTGATAAATTTTGTGTTGACTATTATCATGATGAAAAAAATTTAACAGTTGATTTAGTGATGGATTGGTCAAAGAAACGACCCACAGAAAAGGCAGCTACTTTGCAAAATCGTATTACACCAATCAAAGAACTAGCTAAATATATGACTCGACTTGGTCTTGATGCATTTATCTTTCCAAGAGGAATGATGCCAAGACCTACACGTTACATTCCTCATATCTATACAAATCAGGAATTAAAGAAAATATTTTTTCAAGCAGATCAATGTCACTATTGTTCTCAAGTTCCCTATCGACATTTGGTAATGCCAGAATTTTTCAGATTACTTTACAGCTGCGGTATGCGATTGTCAGAAGCACGATTACTGAAAGTTCAAGATATAGATTTAACAATTGGTGTGATTAAGATAGTAAATGCTAAACTGGGAAAATTTCGACAATTACCGCTTTCTCCAGAAATGTTAAAACGACTAAATAGCTTTTATCAGACCGTTCACCTATTTTCTCAACCCGAAGATTGGTTTTTCCCGGGTTACCACGGTAAACCGATGACCAGGGGAAATGTAGAAAAAAATCTACGAAAATTTCTTTGGCAAGCACGGATACCACATGGCGGACGTGGAAAAGGTCCGAGAGTTCATGATTTGCGACATACTTTCGCCGTTCATTGTCTTCGAAAATGGGCCTTGGAAAGCAAAGATTTAAAGGTATATCTTCCAGTTTTACAAACCTATTTAGGACATGTATCACTGAGTGATACTGCTTATTATCTTCATTTGACAGCAGATGTGTTTCCAAATATCACTAAAAAACTGAATGACACTTTTGTAAATGTAATCCCTGAAGTTGGTGAATCTCATGAAGACTACTGATTTTGCCAAACACCTGACGGACTTCTTTACAAACTACTTGCCGATTGTTAGAAATTTGAGTAGTAACACTATTTCTTCTTATCGGGATGCTTTTCGATTGTTTTTGAAATTTTGTCAAGAAGTTCAGGGGATAAAACCAGAAAAATTGTGTTTCAATATGTTCAAAAAAGAGCTGTTAACAGACTTTTTGAACTGGTTAGAGACAGACCGTTACTGTTCTATCACGACAAGAAATCAACGACTAATGGCTATTCATGCATTTTTTAAATACGTGCTCATACAAGAACCGGCTTACATGGATCTATGCCAACAGATTCTGCAAGTACCCAGTAAAAAATGCCAGCGATCAACGATTGTTCATTTAACCGCTGAACAAACAAAAGAACTATTACATGCCCCGGATCCATTAAAAGCAACAGGGAGAAGAGATAGAACCTTATTAAGTGTTCTTTATGATACTGGCGCAAGGGTTCAAGAACTTTGTGATTTAAAGATTTGTGATGTAAGACTGGATCACCCAGAAATGATTACTTTGACCGGAAAAGGTCAAAAAACAAGAAACGTCCCTATTTTGGGGAATACAGTCATTCTCTTGCGACAGTACATGGCAGAAAACAATCTTTTGAAAAATGGCCATCAGGCATTCCCATTGTTCTTTAACCAACAACGAAAGAAGTTAACTCGCGGAGGTATAACGTATATTCTCCAAAAATACGAGGCAGTCATTAGAGAAAATCGCTCTAGCTTACCCAAAAGGGTGACCCCTCATATATTGAGACATTCGAAAGCAATGCATCTATATCAAGCTGGAGTGAACCTCGTATATATTCGCGATATTTTAGGTCACGTAGATATTTCTACAACTGATGTCTACGCTCTCTTAGACATGGAGTCCAAGAGACAAATACTTGAAAAAGCCTATCCTAAAATTACTTCCGATGAATTACCGGAATGGAATCAAGACAATCAATTGCTTGATTTCTTAAATAGTCTTTGATCATTAATCAATTTATTATGCGTAGTGTTTCAGCCGTAAGGCTCCTATCCATGCGGCTTCTACGCTTTCACTTTACATTATTCTTTACTGTGCATTAGGGGGCAATCTCTCTCCCCTGTTAAGTAATATCTACCTGAACGAATTTAATCAACTCCTAGGAAATCTAGGGCATAAATTTGTTCGATAGGCCGATGACTGCAATATCTATGTTAGAAGCAAACGAGCAGGACAGCGTTCATCACCAAATACTTCTAAATGATCCGAATAGATTTTTAACGCCACTTTTCTTCCAATAAATGCATAAGGGACAGAGTAATAATGCTTTTCATAACTAGTATGACTATTATTATAGACTTTGACGGTTTGATAGAGACAGTATTCATAGGGATAGGTCGGTAGTGGTTGGAGCGCCGGTTTTTCGATGTCTTCGAATAGAATCTGACAAGAGCTAGTCTTTTTTGAAAGGGTTTGGTATTGAATCGATGGACTTCTTTCATTGATCGTTGGTTGTATTCCTCTAGGCTAAAGAAGGTGTAGTTTCGCATACGAGCGACCACATGGGTGGTCAGTCGTTTCGCAGTATTTTCAACGGAAACTTTATCCTTTGGCTTTTTGACGCGTGCTGGAAGAATAACGGTGTGATAGTGGTTAGCCAAATCTTCATAGTTTCGATTTAAAACAAGTGTAGATCGTGTATGTTTTTTGACGCCGGTTCGAAGATTGTCTGAAACAACAAGTAGAGGAACGCCTCCTAAGAATTCAAATAGAGAGATATGAGCCTGTATCCAGTTGTCTGGTTTCATATCTGAACAGCTGAAGGCAAAAGCATAGCCGCTAAACGGCAAAACAGCGACAAAGAGATATCCTGAAAGAACTTCACCCGTATCCGGATCCACCCAAGTCAATTTCGTTGCTGCCCAATCGGCTTCTACTTTTTCGCCAGCTCTTTCGTCAATTGTTCATAATTAGGTAGTGTAAAATACGGTTGGCGCTGCTTCGTTGATTTCGGTTGTTTAAATAGCGCATCTACCTTTTGCGGTCCCCATTTGGCAAGTTCATAATAACTCAGTTGATTGACGGTGATTATTTTGATGACCTTACTGACCGTATTACGACTGGTGCCGAGCATTTGGCTGATGGAACGTTGGCTCATAGCTAATTCATGGAGTCGAACAATTTCTAAATAATTGGGCATGGTTGCCACCTCCTAATGGATTGTACAAATGACTTCGTACATTCTTAGTTATACAGGAGATTGGCAATCAAAAACGTAAAAAAACGATTCCTTCACTAAGAAAAGAAATCGTTAATAGTGGTTCAAGTTAGGGCGAGTTAAGTGGCTCTCCTTGATCCGATTTGACTGGCTCAATTTATTCCGACGAAGTGGCTCTCAAACTCCGCCGTATGCACAAACGTCCAACCAATTTTTTTGATATACCTCAAGAGAATCCTACTAAAGCAAGAGTATCTTTCAAGAAGGTGTGACTTATGCATATGAAAAGTTCAAAGAAGGAAAAGTGAAGAGATTATTTGAAAAACCAGAAAGAACTGAAAAGAAGGAATCTTTTTAGGTTTTCAGTCAATACAGATTTAATAAAGTGTTAAGAAATATTTAAGATAGTAATTAAGAGTCATTTGATATAGTCAGAATATTGAAAGAAAAGGTGAGGGTTAATGAGTGAAGTTGTATTAGCATTAAAAAATGTAAGGAAAACATTTGGTAAGGAGAAAACACTTGAAAATATATGTCTGGAAGTTAAAAAGGGTGATATCTACGGTCTGATTGGCAGAAATGGGTCGGGAAAAACAACTATTATGAAACTTATTACAGATCTGTCTGAGCAAACCGCGGGTGAGGTTACACTTTTTGGAGAAAATAAACACACAAAAGAATATAGTAGAATCTTGCAAAGGATTGGCTCAGTAATTGAAACACCAGTTGCATTTAACAATTTATCAGCATACGAGAATATGAGAATCATCTGTATTCAAAGAGGAATCCATGATTTTTCGGTTATTGAAGAAACGTTAGATTTTATCAATTTAAAAGATATAAGAAAGAAAAAGGTAAAGAATTTTTCATTGGGAATGAAACAACGTTTAGGAATTGCAATGGCTTTAGTCACCACCCCTGATTTCTTGATTTTAGACGAGCCCTTCAATACTTTAGATCCAATTGCAACTATCGAATTTAGGGAGATTATCAAACGAATTAATCATGAAAAAAATACAACGATTCTGATATCAAGTCATATTTTAACGGAACTTTACAATGTTTCTACACGATTTGGCTTTATTCATAATGGGAAAATACTTCAAGAAGTAACAAAATCAGTATTAGCTTCATCGAATACTGAAATGATTGTTGTTAAGGTAAATGATATAAATAAGACAGCAATGCTATTGAAAGAACATATTGATGAGGGAATAGAAATCGTTGGACAAGATGAAATTCATATCTTTACTACAAGGAAAACGGTTGGCGAAATCAACCGGTTGCTTGTAATAAATGATGTTTTGGTTAATTACATCGGTAAAAAAGAGAACAGTTTAGAAAATTACTATACGGATTTAGTGAATACTACGAAGGAGAATGGGCATTGTTACGTTTAATTAAAGCAGATTTTTATCGTTTGTTTCACTCAAAAGTATTTCATTATATTTTACTGGTAACAATTGGATTAGCAGGGGGTATTATTATATCTGAGTCTTTTTCAGCAGTAGCGATTGTGAATACCAAAGAGCTTCAAGATATACTTGATAGTTTTAACCAGATGGACTGGAATTTAATGATTGCATTTAAGAGTACACTTTTACTGAGCAGCTTATTAACTTATTTAAGTATTGGTCTCTTTACCATTATAAGTGGATATGAATTTTCACAAAAAACATATAGAAATACTTTAGCTTCAGGTGTTAGTCGTGTCACGTTTGTTCTCTCAAAATACTTTGTACATTTATTAAGTGTGCTGTTTCTGACTGCTCTCTATTTAGGTTCTGCCTTAGTATTTGCCTTTATCAGATATGGAACGGAAAACGTAAATATGGGTACACTTATAGGTGAAATTTTTTTTTCGATATTAAGTTTAACAATTACAATTGTCGCTATTTTGAGCTTGGCTAATGTTCTACTGATCAGTTCCTCCAGTAGTGTATTAGCAGCTATTTTTATCGTAGTGTATCCTCTGGGGATCCAGATAGTCAATCAAATAAGTAGACTTGGATCAAGATGGAGTAGTTTCAAACTTTTTGACTTACTAGGGATGGTTCAACGAATGGCGTTTGAAAAAATTTCTGGTAAGACATTGATTCCATCAATAGCAATGAATGTAATTCTGATGATTTGCACGATTATTGCAAGTGCATGGATGATTAAAAAAAAGGAATTATAAAAAGGAGGAGAGAATAGAATGAAAAAAATAATTATATTTTTTGGTGTGATTCTACTGTTTTTCCAATCAAGTTCTATATCTTACGGACAAGAAAGTAAGAATGAAAAAAGAATGGATAATAGTATTGAAAAGCAAGTAGATCAAATCATGTCAAAATATATTGGGAAAGAGATTCCAGGGGCGTCAATAGGTATTGTTAAAGAAGGAAAAGTAATTTTGAGTAAAGGTTACGGTGTGTCTAATATTGTGAAAAAGACGCCTGTTAATGCAAACGATACAGTCTTTGAAACAGGATCTATTACAAAGCTGTTCACTTGGAGTATGCTAATGAAACTAGCAGAAGAAGGCAAAGTCAATTTGAATGCAGATATTCAAGAATATTTACCTAAAGAAACATTGAACTTATCTTTTGATAAGAAAATTACTATTATGGATCTGATGCAGCATACTGCAGGTTTTGAGGAAAAAATTGAGGGGATGGATCTAGAAAATGTTCAGGAATTGAAGCCTTTAAAAGAAATTGTTACAAGAGAAAACCAACCAAAACAAGTATATGAACCAGGTACTGTCACTTCATATTCAAACTATGGAGCAAATATAGGAGGTTATATCATTGAACAGGTGACAGGACAGGACTATACGGATTATATGAACCAAAGTTTTCGTGACCTACTCAAAATGAATCATTCAACTTTTTCAATGATTTATGATGATCAGTCCATAATAAAAAACAACCTAAGCTTAGGGTATGAGCCTACGAGGGCGTCGTTCAAATTAGGAAATCGCTTTATAGGTAACGATATTCCTGCGGGGGCACTCTTATCAACTGCAACTGATATGACTCATTTTATGATAGCGCTACTAAATGATCAGAAAACCTCTCCCTACAATATTTTTGAACGAGAGGAGACTTTAGAACAACTGAAAAAACATTCTTATAGTATGGTACCAGATACATTTGGAAATGCTCATGGATTCTGGGAAAAAGAGGTAGCTGGCAAACGTATCATTGAACATAGCGGAAATACATCGAGCTTTTCCTCTCATCTAGGTTTAGTTCCAGAAGAGCACCTGGGGTATGTCCTATTAACAAATGTTGCGGGTGAGGCAACGGGAATTCGCAAGGAACTGGAGACATTATTGTATGGTAAAAGTTCTTCTAAAAAAGATATAGTACCAAAACAATATGTTGCAGATAAAAAACTAACCGGCAGGTATCGAACTGCCAGAACGACGTACTCAACAATGGCTAAGTTGTCTTCTATAGTTATAGATAGTGATATTATTGTCACAGAGAATAAACAAGGCGGAGTTAATGTAAGGATTCCGGGTGAAACAGAGCACATTCATTATGTTGAGAAAGCCTCAGGTATTTATCAAAAGGTTGGGAATGAACAAAAAACGACGATTGAACAAGGTGGATTAGACCTCAGCCATTTATTTTTTGAATTAAATGATACCGGGGAAGTTCTTAGAATCGGATTTGGTACTATTACTGACTTTTTACCTGTAGGTGTTTTGAACACGCAACGATTTAACCTTGTAGCTTTTGTCCTATCATTTGTTTCATATTTAATGGTGTTGATTTACTTACTCGTTAAATTCTTTAGAGGAAAGCGCAAAAAAGCAGACAATAGCTGGTCAAGAAGTTATACGATCTTGACAGTCTTTTCTAGCATTGGGTTGTTGGTTTGGGTCAGTTCGATCATTATGCTGTTAAAATTTGCAGCTAATCCAACAATAATTATATCTTCAATGAAGTGGTTGTTTTGTATAAACTGGCTTTTGCCACTCAGTACGGTCACTATTACAGGATATTTAGTTGCCAATTGGCATAAGAATACAGAAAAGAAGCTTACGTCTTTCTTGCTTCTGATAGGTTTGTTTACTATATTTGTATTCAATAATGTTAATCTGTTCTTTTGGTAATCAATGGCTACCAAATTATGAACAAATGGGAGAATAGGTGTAGAAGAACAAACTGATCAGTCTATTTATACGAAATTAAGTTTTAAATGGTCAGAAATGTATTGAGAGTGATGCCACCAGTAAAAATATTTTAAGGAGTGGAGGTCAATTGTACAAACAATAATTTGAAAAAGAGAATGAAATGAAAAAATGAAAGAGCACCCCTTGTTGAATTCAAGCTAAAATGAATTTAGTGAGGAGGTGCTTTTTGGCAGAATTAGAGGTAAAAATTAAAGTGATAATTATTAAACAATCAAAAAAAGTTCAAAAAATAGAAATCAGATCATTAAATTGTGTTAATTTTAGATATTCAAGAAATATGAGTGGAAAATAATTACAAAAATTTGGGATATTTCCCAGAAACTCTTGATTATCACCCAAGGCTATTTTTTAAAATTAAAGTTAAGCAAAATTCATTTTGTTCTGTCCGTAAAATTACTTCACAATGTATTAATTCAGCTAGCTCTTTAATGATACCAAGCCCCAAACCAGTACTTTTGTTAGATCTAGACGAATCTTCTGTAAAAAATCGATCAAAAAAAACTTGAACATCCTCAACTGGCTCTAAAAGACCGTTTGAGAATGTGATTTTGATACTATCTCCATTTTCTTTTAAAATGATATGTGCATAGTGATGTCCATGTTTTAAAATGTTTCCAAGAACATTTTGGAATATTCGTTGCAAAATTGCTTCGTCCAAAAGTAGTATTTGTTGTTCTTGGATATCTAACTCTAGATGAATGTTCTGATTTTCAAATTCTTGATAATAGTTAAAAAGATTCTCTTGCAAAATTTTGGATATATTCAAAACTTCAAAAGACAATGTTATTTCTTTTTCCTGAATCAGATTATATTCCATTAAATAATTTAAGTACTGGGAAATATCTGCCAAACTTCGATCAATTTTTTTTATAATTTCCTTATGGCCTTCTTGAGTTGTTTCTCTCGACAGGAGTTGGACATATCCTGTTGAAACAGTTAGCGGTGTTTTTAAGTCGTGTGTCAAATTAGTTAAAATTTTTTTGACTTGCTGTTCCTTTTTCTGCTTCTTTTGATAAAAAGCTTTATTTTTTTTTATTAAAAGATTGTTTTTATCAAGTAGATTTCTTAATAGTTTGTTTTTAGAAGTAGAAGTTAACTCAGCATTTGTTTCATGGTCAGTGATATAGCCTAATTGTTTAATGACGAAACATAGATCGTTGAGAAAGAAAATTAGATAACTTAGTGTCAATAAAAATAATAATCCAAATAATAATGTCCAGTTCATCTAATTATGTCTCCTTTGATAAACGAATGCCGGTACCCCAAATAGTTTCAATGTATTCTTCTTTTGGGTCCAATCTATTTAACTTTTTCCTGAGTGAACTAATATGGACATTCACAGTATTTTCTCCGCCGATATAGTCATCATGCCAAATAGTTTCGTATAAATTAGCTTTGGAATATATTTTTTTTGGGTGGAGCAATAGCAATTTCAATAGTTGAAACTCCTTATTAGAGATGGTTAAACGTGTTCCTTTGACTTTGACTTCAAGCAATTCAGGATCTAGGCTCAAGTTTTTGAAATTAAATGTTTGAGTTTCCTGTTTGTGAGTTTGGTGTAGATGAACTTCAATTCTTGCTTCCAATTCTTCTATATGAAAAGGCTTGGTTACATAGTCATTCGCACCATTTCGTAGTAATTCCACAATTTTTTCTTTAGTGTCAATTGCTGTAAGAATTACAATAGGAACATTAGATATCTTCCTGATGGTTTGAAGGACACTTTCTCCAGAAACACCGGGTAACATCAGATCAAGCAAAATCAGATCGTAAGTACGCTTAGTAGCTTCTAGAATACCTTCAGTACCTGATTGTTTGGTTGTCAAAGCATATTTTTTTTTAAGTAAGACCCGGAGCAAGTCACAAATTTTGTCGTCGTCTTCTATTAGTAGGATTTTTTTTGTCATTATTCACTTCTCCAAACAATATATGATATTAATTAAATATGTAAAGGAATTTGTCGTCACTTTCTAAACTGTATAAATCTATCTTGAACAACCTTAATTAGTTTAAAAACTATCGATGACTATCAGATAAGGCAAGGGTGAAACGGAAACTATTTTTAATATATTGAAGATCAAACTTATCTATAAGTGATAATAAAAGTATAGCATAATTCAAATCACTAATGTCCTACAAGTATTATCAGATTACAACGACAGTATTCTTGTAGTATATAGTATTTATATACACATTCGAGTGCGCTCTTTTAAGCTTTTAGTGCGCTGGTTGCTAATGAGATTTCAGCAGCACAATGGAATTGTCACATGAAAAATGTTGAGAAGCCCGAGAAAGAATGTAGAGTTATACGAAGTAGCCTACGGATGGGCAAAAGCATGAAAGAGATTCGGCAATCTAAGCGATATGAAAAGCATGTCGAAGAGATTTCGGGCAGATGTGCGCAATACGAATCTGAGAGCAATCTCCGACCATGTTCTTAAGAAACAATTTTATGGACCAAATTAAAATGTTGGCTTTTCAGGTGACGATGATCGACCATATGAAAAAAATCCGAAAGTATCACAATCTGATTGAGTTACATTCATCAATATCGTTCTATTCCTTGCGGCTCTTAGAAATTTTTAGATTCCATGCAGCTTGCTTCTCCATTTTTAAAATTTAAACATAACTTAATACTCCTCATACTGTGCTTAAGTTACAGTGAGTGGATCTGTGTCAATAAAATGGACACATTTTTTTGAGTTTTTTTTTAAACCAATCCACGCTCGAGTTGTTTCATGATTTCAGACAATCGTCAAACCAAAACCGTTGGACCATTCTCTGAAACCATGAAAAGAAATTCTCGTGGATTCGTTCAAAAAATGGGAATAGCTATTGCGCTTATTACCGTGCTTGGTCTTCTGCCTGCTGTGGTGTCAGATAGCCGATTGCTCAATGTATCCGCTTGCGGTTGTACCATCCTTCGATATATTGAAATAGCTCTAGTCTGGCTTCTTCAAACGAATGATAGGTCGTTTGATAGACTTCTTCTTTCTTCAATGTGGCATGAAAAGATTCGATACAGGAATTGTCGTAAGGCGTGCCTTTGCGACTATAAGAATGCGTCATCTTGTTCGTACGCAAAGCTTTCTCAAAATCGGAGCTGGTATACTGTGAACCAAGTTCTGTTTGGATAATCAGTCCGTCTGCCGGTTGTTGATTTTTGATCGCTGAATCTAGCGCGCTCATCACGATTTCAGTGGTCATCGGCTTGGCGTAGGAGTAACCGATGATTTTTTTCGAATACAGATCGATCACAGAAGCCAGGTAGGTCCAACCGTCTTTTGCAGTTGAGATATACGTGATATCAGCGGCCCATTTTTGATTGATACTGGTTGTGGAGAAATCTTGGTTTAATAGATTTGTCCGTTCTTCAATGCGTGCTTTAGAAGTCTTGGTTGGTCGATATTTTTTTACGGTGATGGATTTTCCATGCGCCATAACGTTTCTTGCTGTCTGCGTAAATCGATAAAATTGCTTTGTCGATGCGTTCATTTTCAAGTTCACGCTGACTTGGTGTATGGTTGAGCTCCTTGTAATATGTGCTTGGGGCTACTTCCATTACTCGAAGAAGCAGCCGTGATGGATACTCGTTGCTTTGGTTTTCGATGAAAAGGATTTTACTATGTAAGTTTACTTAGTGAATTTAGCCATTGCTTTTTTTAGATTTCATTCTCTTGACGCAGACGAGTCATTTCTTTTTCCATTTGTTTGATCTGAGCGGGAGTCAGCGAACTGCCGGCAACGGGAGTGTTGCTTTTCTTCCTTTTATAAATCGTTTGTTCTGCAATGCCATATTCACGGGAAATTTCGGCGACTGTTTTCCCAGTTGCGACGAGTTGAAGGATTATGTACTTTCTTTCTTGACTGTACTTTTTCATTTGGCGAACTTCCTTTCGTTCGAGGTTATTATAAGCCTCTCCCAAAATGTGTCCACTAAATCATCCTAACACCAGAGCGAATGATACGTCAATTTTTATTACTTGAGCCAATTTCATAATTCGCTTTTATAGAAAAGTCAACACTCATCCAATTTCAAAAATAGCCTTTTTTGAATTACGCGGCTGCTTCTTTTCTCATTTTTTTGTGGTTCAGTCGTTGAACTGCGTGTCGTTTGGCATCATAAGCTAGCTGAATAAGCAGAAGTTCTACATCAATGACTTCGGCTTTATAATGAGTTGTCTGGTTCAATTTCATGTTTTCTTTCAGGTCCCCGTTTATCCGTTCAACGGCACTGCGTTTGGCGTAGAGCTTTTTCCAACCCTTTGTTCCACGCGTTGGATGATTAAACTTGCGTGGGTCTGTCTGTTGTTTAAGCTTGATCACTTTTTTGACATATATCCTCGTGTTGGAGCGGACAGGAGAAACAACGCTTTTCTGGTAACCTGTATTTTAGAGCCCCGTAACGTTCATCGAAACTATCGTAGGTGTAGCCTTCTTCAATCAGGCAGATCGGAGCATAATCGTACGTTCACTCGCCGTCATTTTTAGCTATCCGTTTCAATGTAATGATCGGCTCAAAACCAAGGACATGTGTCTCTTCGTAGAGGGCTTTCACATCATAGCCTTTGTCAAAGATCATGTAAATGTTCGTTAGACCAAGCCGTTTGACCTCTCGGATTAACGGAACAGCTGCACTCATATCAGCGATATGAGCAGAGGTCAGAATACTGGATAGAATATACTGACTTTTCGTGGTTACGGTCAAATGTCCTTTGTATCCATGCCAAAAAACGTTTTTCCCTTTACTGTTCACTTTGATGCCCCATTGTGGATCAATCGACAATTCTTTTTTTATGTCTTCAGTCGTCATAGTGCGCTGTTTTTCAACACTTGAAACGGCTGTTTTCTCGATTTTTCGAGGCTTCGAATGGGATTCAATGGCAGTGGCATCAATGGCGACATCTTCAAAAAAAATACCAAACTCATTGTCGATTCGTCGGGACCTGCAACAGTTTAGTTGGCACCCCCCTATCCTTTGTACCTGCTTAATAGTTTTTCGATCAACGTCATATATTCTTGTCTCAATATTTTTGGTTCAAGTATTTCCACATGCTCGCCAAAACCAAGAAAATAATTGGTCAAAAAGGGTAGTTCGTTATTATTAAACTCTCCAAGAATAAAGCTATCGTTATCTGTGACTGTGAGTCTCATATTTGGAAACTTATTTTTTAAGAAATGTTCTTTTCCTTTATCAGATAGACGTACTTTAAAAGGAATGTTTCGATATTCCTTTTGTTGTGTGGCTATAATTTTAGCTATTTCTCCTTCAGAGAGAGGGCGTGGATAATCCAATTCTATTTCAATATCTTCTATGTAATCACAACGATAAGTTCTCATCTTTTTTTTTTCAATGTCTATGGCAATACAATACCAATAACCATCCATTAAAGTTAAGCGAATAGGCAAAATTCGTTTAACTTTTCGTGTATAACGAGTGTATAGAATTTTGATGGGTTCATTTTTCAAAATAGTGCTAAATAAATCTTCAAGATTTTTAGTGGGCTCAATTTGATAAATTCCCGCATATTGTACCGAATCAGTTGCTTGTGCTATTTTTTGTTGTTTCTCGACACTAAATGTGTTTAATAATTTTTGCTGAATCGTAGAATAATTACTTCCAAATGGTGAGCCAGATAACAAGTTTAAAAGTTGAAGTGAAAAAAACACACTAAAGATTTCTTTTTCCGTAAAATAAATTGGAGGTAATAATGAGGAGGGGAGGACTTTATACCCGCCATATCTTCCGTTTTCAACATAAAGTGGCACTCCTAATTGTTCTAATTCTGCTAGATCTCTTAATGCAGTACTTCTAGAAATCTGAAATTCCCGCATTAGATCAGTCAGATTAAATTCTTTATGGCTATTCACGAAAAAAAGTTCCCGTTGAATTCGTTCTGATTTTTTCATAACATTACCTCCATAGGTATCACAAAGTGACACCATTAAAATATATACTGAGTTTATCATATTGAAAAGGAGTCTATCTATGAAAAAAATGTTTTTAGCATCATCATTTAGTGAAGTTTCGAATGAACTATTACTATTCGAAAAAAATGTATATGGGAAAACAGTTACATTTATTCCCACAGCGAGTAATGTTGAAAAAATCAAATTTTATGTGGCAGATGGAAGAAATGCTTTAGAGAAAATGGGGGCGATTGTAGATGTAGTAGACGTTTCTGTTGAGCCTCAAACTATTATTGAGCAAAAGATAAAGGAAAATGATTTTATTTATGTTACAGGAGGAAATAGTTTCTACTTAATGCAAGAACTAAAAAAATCCGGAGCAGATGCAATTATTAAAGAAGAAATAGAAAATGGCAAGCTTTATATTGGGGAATCTGCCGGTGCCATTATCTTGTCGAATTCTATTTCCTATATCGAAAAAATGGATACACCGGATAAAGGGCCCGACTTAAACTCTCATAATGGACTAGGTATTGTAGAGTTTTATTCCTTGCCTCATTATAATGAACCACCATTCAAAAATATTACTAAAGATATCAAAGAGAACTTTGCCAATAGATTGCTCCTTTGCTCGATAAATAATAGGCAAGCGATCTTAGTAGAAGGGACAAAAAGAAAAATAGTTACGAAAATATGAATACGATCTTGTAGAGTAAATCTGGTCAACACGGAATATTTACTCATTTTTTCCGAACAGAAAAGAGTGTGCTACAACTTAAGGTCTTTATCAGAAGGAGTCTGAAATTATTTGGAATATTTATCTAAACAATTGAAATCAGAGTTCCGAAATTGGGAAGAAGTCAGCTACTCCTTTTACAAACGCGTTATCTGTGGTCTTAAGATGACAATCAAGAAGTATGTGTTGAATAAATCCGAGGACACCACTAGTTTTTACTTTTGAGCGAATATGGTTAAAACTTTTTTTAGGATGGTATTTTCCTCCTGCATGCGAGCCATTTCCTTTTTTATTGCCAGAACTTCTTCTTGGGCCATGCCGGTCTCTTCGTTCTTTATATAAAGTTTCTTCCATCGATAGATTGTTTGGAAAGTTACCCCATATTGCTCTGCTAGTTTTTCGACTGCCTGTACAGACTGGTATAAATCTAGGATCATCTTCTTAAAATCTTCATCAAATTTTTCTTGTTCTTTGTCATCTATGACACATTCTTTACTTAGTAATTCGATTCTACCAAATCGTATTCATTTTTCAGAAATAAATTTACAAAAAAATGAGTATACAGAAGAAGATGAGTCTGATTTTTCCTATGTAGGCCATGAGCTTCCAGAAACGAAGAAAGAAATTCAAAACAATTTCAGATTTTGTAGCTTACGAAAAAGAACACAACATCCGAAAACTCGTTTTCGTCTATCAATCGATTGGCGGAGATTTGTCGAATTCAGAACTTGTACTTAATGTAAATGAATTAACCAACATCATTCCTGGAGTTAGCTATTCTGATGAAACCTATAAAAAAACTACCTTCGGTATTCAAGAGGATAATTTCGATGTTTGAGTACTAAAGACCTAAAATAGGATGATCTGAATGAACTAAGTTATAAAATCCGGCTATTTTCGATTACTCGAAGTAGTCGGATTTTTCTTATGTTGACGGACTCTATTAAGGAAATATTTAACAATATTGTATATCTGAATCAATCATATGGTACTTTTGGATCAACCTTGATCCAAGTTATTCTACGTGATCATTTTACATGATAAAACATAGATACAAAGAGAAACAGGAGATGAGAAAAATGGTTTTAGTGAAAACAATCAATTATTTAAATTCAGATAATGGATCTAACCAAACCATTTCTCACTATGGAGTTTCTCTGATCATCCAACAGAAACAAATTAAGGTGGATGAAACACCGGCCCTATCGTTCTATTTACATTGTAGGACAAACCAAGAATTAAGAATGCTTTCAAAAAACACACAAGTATTGGAGTTCTGTTTAGACTCCATCTTTCAATGTAAGAATCAAATAGGTAAAATAATTCAATTAAAAGCTACTGAAGGCATTCAACAATTAGCCAATCTACTCTTCGCTTATTATCATTATTTAGTTCAAAGAGGAGTCTCTTATCCGGTTGAACAGGGAGCACTAACTTTAGTAGATCTTATTTTAAATATGAATCATGATGTTTTGCAAACGGATAGTGGTGATGATTATGCGGCGGTTATTCAATACATGGAGAAAAATATGAATAAAAGACTAACAGTGACCGATATCCATAAAGAACTTCATTTAAGTAGAGCGACACTTAATCGATTGAGTAGAAAAAATGCGGATATGTCAGTTATGGAGTTGTTTCGAGCATTGAAACTATGCAAAGCAGAAAGATTCCTAAAGGAAACATCATTATCCATTGCTGAAATCAGTAGTATGTTAGGTTTTAGGGATGATAGTCATTTCAATAAAACCTTCAAAAAATTTTATGGAATCACGCCATTAGAATTTAGAAAAAAAGCCGGGGGTATCTACAAATGAAACAGAGTGAAAAGGAACACCTTTATTATCAGATGACAACGGTTTTAGCTGAAGTTCAGAGGTTATTGAAGATTTATGAAGAGTTAAAAGATCATGAGTTCGAAGAAAGTAATGATGATGGACGGATAGAATCAGTCGGTATACCTAAAGAAATTGAGAATCAAAAGTATTTAAGTGATCGAAAAATAAGTGGGTCAGGCTATGATTTCCAGACTCTCGCGTTAACGATTGCTTCTATATTAAAGGAAAGTGGTCGTCCTTTAGCTTCGAAGGAAATCCATGAAACTCTCACGAAAAAGGGATATGTTCTCACTCGTTCAAATCTAACAAACAACATTCTGAGAAAAATAAACTTGGATAAAAGAATCAATGTCGAAAGAGCTTATCGTGGCTATTGGCAATACCGATTAACTTAGTAAAACTATGTAGAGCATTTCATTTTTTCCTGAAAGCATCTAAGTTTTGGGTGTTTCCAGGAGTATGTGATTTTTACTCTATAAAAATTTCAGTACTTTTGATTTTGACAAAAGTACTTTGTTCCTTGAAAACAGAATATTTTTAGCAAATGTGAGGGTACTAGTGTGTCTGATCGTGGAACACGGTTTGGTTGGATATTAGGTACTGAAAAATACATGTAAAAAAGGAGTACTTCTAAAACCTTGATGGTTGCTATAACCAACTTTACTGTAATCACTTTTGCTAAAAATTAAATACCATTTGTTAGGTACGTTAGTTTTTGAACGAGCTGTTACACACTTACGCCATGACGATGATTGATTCATACGAGCGATTTATGAGTGATGTAAAATCTAGACTTATCTAGATGCCAAGACTTTCAAGATAATAATGATACTTCTGTAAGGCCCGGCGTAAACTGCGGGGAGGTGAGATTCCTATGTGTCCTGAAACTGTGTGAGGGAGCCTAACAAATGAAGATTACTTTTCGTTAACTGATGGAATACTCAATGAAACTTATATAGATTTTTACAAAATACAATATTAAGGAGCGTGAGAGAATCAGTTCAGATAATGAAGAAAGGAAAATTTTGAATAAGCTACTCATTATTTTAGATGATTATACAAAGATACTCCTAAGTCTAAATCAATTACCTTTAGTTTTAACGAATGAAGATTTAAAGAGACAGTTTCAAGTCAGTGACAGTACGCTAAACAGATTAGTTAAACTATCTGATTTTCCTAACTGTTGGTATGGCATTCGAGGTCATTACTCAAGGGACCAAGTGATCGAATGGTATCAAAAAAATGAGTATGAAGATTTCAAAGAAAAAATGCGGTTATTACGTTCTGTATAACCTTCAAAATTGAAAGGAGATTCTCTATAATGGTAAGTATAGAGAATATAGTAAGAATGTTTTTGCTTTCCAGCAGTCTCCTTCAAATAGAGGAGGAAACGTAATGGAAACAAAAGATCGCTTTAAAAAGCATACTAGTGCTACTGGTGTGGTTACCTGGTACTTTCAAGCATTTCGAACAACACGAAGAGGATTCAAAACAAAAAGAGAGGCACAATTAGCATTTCTTGAACTAAAGAAAAATCGACAAAACAAAAAGAAGTTTGTTAATTCAAATGAAAAATTTTCAGTCGTCGCAGATCAATGGTTTAAGTATTACAAATCTTTGAGAGAACAAAAAGCTAGCACCTATGACAAGCGTCAAGACTTGATTGTTGTTCTTAAACGATGGATTGGTGAGAAGAAGCTAGTTGAGTTAACACCGGACTTTTTAGAAGAGTTGATGTTTTCTTTGAAGGAAAAAGGGATTGATGGCAGTTCTCAAGGGTATTCAAAAAACTCTTTGTATTCATTAAGACAGACATTGAACATGATTTTCAAATACTGTTTGAAACGAGAAATATTGAATGACAACCCATTGACGAATATTCGTATGCCTAAGTATCAAAAGAGTGTAAGTGAATTAAAAGAAACGTTGAATTCTTTGGATCAGAAATATCTTACGATCGACGAGCTTAGAACATTGTTGAATTATTCTATTATTCATGAAGAGTTACCACTATCGACACTTTTTCATGTTCTGTTTTATACAGGATGTCGGATAAGTGAAGCACTGGCTTTACAAGTCGAAGACATCGATTTTGAAAACAACGAGATTCTTTTTTACAAGCAAACATCTGTAAGAGGGAAGCAAATGGATTTTAAAATCGAAACGACAAAATCAATCAGTTCAGTAAGAAGAGTAGTAGTAACGGATTTAGTGATGGAGAAGCTTCAACAACTTATCACAGCTCTTGATGATATGAGATCACAGTTTGTTTTTCGATCAAAAGAAAACTATCTTTTTGTTTATCTGGCTCCGTTCAAGAGAGGTATCCCATACCGGAGAGACTACGTAAATAATCACATCAAACGTTGCGTTGAACGTTGTGGAATTAATAAACCTTTTCATACACATCTTACCAGACACACGATGGCTAGTTTAGTCGCTGAGCATTGTAGTTGGGAAGTTTTGAAGGGAAGATTGGGCCACGCGGATAAGTCAACTTCGGAGATTTATCGCCATCTTACATCGGATGAAAAATTGAAACCATTGAAGGCATTTGAAGCGTTGGAAAATTAGGAAAAACCACCGTTTTACTGTCGTCACGATGTAGTCAACACAATATAAAAGGCTTTATACCAATAAAAAAGTGACTTTTCATTAGAACAAAGAAATCCGTCGTTAATCATAAAGATGTATTTCGAACCCTTGAGGAATCAAGGGTTTTTTTGTATGCTGTTTTCTAAACCATTAGACTTAATCATTTTCAAGATGTTCGACATAGAAAATGGATGTCTTTTTTTTGGCAACATACCGAACATGAGTTCGCGTAATATAATAGTCAGAAGAGGCCACTTCTAATAATTAAATGAAAAGAGGAAAAATGATGGCAAGTACAGAAGCAGTAATTAATTGGTTTAGAGCACGACAAGGACGAGTAACTTATTCGATGACTAATCGGTTAGGCCCGAATAGTTACGATTGTAGCTCAGCAGTATATTTCGCTTTGATTGAAGCTGGATTCTTAGCTGGTGGAACATCTATTGGGAATACAGAAAGTTTGTATAAGTTAGAAGGAAGTTTGCTACAGCCAATCACTCGTAGTGAAGCCAAACGTGGAGATATCTTTGTTTCAGGTACGAAAGGAGCTAGCGGGGGAGCTAATGGACATACAGGTGTTTTCCTAAGTAACAGTCAAATCATACATTGCACCTATCCATTAAATGGGATCGGCGAAACTGCTGCTTCGGGATGGATGGGCGGCCCTCCAACTTTTTGTTATCGTTTAAAAGGAGGAACAGTTAATCCTGGAACCAAGAATGGGATCGCAATTGATAATATCTCTTATGATCAGGCCAAAACGATGGTTGCATGGATCCAAACGCAATATTGCTGGACACTGTTGCGTGATCAAGTAAAAGCGAGAAAACAAAATGATGGGCGTTATACAATGGTAATTACTTGCAACCCAACGAATAAAAAATTAAATGAGGCCACTGCTCGTACGCAACAAGAATTGCGTACGTATCAACCAGGGTATATGCAACAGAATATTGCGATTGTTAATGGAGATAAAACAATATCTTATATTGAGTGTCGAAATCTGACAAAAGCTCAGGCCGATCAAATGGTACCTCACTTACGTAATTTCCTAAAGGACATTTTGTTGTCTGATCAAACATATGGGTATTCTAATGCCTATGGTACTTGGGATGTTCGAGTAAAAGGTGAAGGATTTAATGATGTGGACACACCAATTGTTCGAAAACAAATTGAAGACCGAGTAAGACAGACTGGAGCAAATGCATTTGCTGTGAAAGCATTCAAGTATTAATCCAATATTTCAGGAAAAGATCGCTATTGAGGCGGTCTTTTCTTTTTTATATTCGCTATGTGAAGGTTGTTATTTATTTTCATCCGGCTGTTGTCCATCATGAGCCGGCCATTGACAATCCAGCAACTGCATATTCGTAAAGATAGCTTTGAAAGAAGATGCTTCAGGAGAGCAGGCGTAAATTCCAAAGCGGATTTTATTCTTTCCATTGAACATGTGGCAAATGCGCATTTGTTCAAATGTTTTGCCGTCAGTTGAGCACTCAATGCAGTAATCGTCTTCGCGTCTACTTAGACGGTACCACATAGATTTAATTGAAGCATCGATTTCGGTTGTTGCCCAGTCAGAAAACCCATGATTTGTGACGACACTTCCCAAATGCTGAAACTCTTCATTTTCATATTCAATCGAACCTTTTAGCCAATTTTCACTATCTAAATACATGACAATCCCACATTGATCAAAACGATGGTAACTTTCAGTAAAATCTGTTTTTACGACAAAGCTAAAATACTTTTCATCCGTTTCCATCTGGAAAACGGGCGCGTTATCATTTTGAAAATGATAATATGTATTTTGCCACAGATCCGTATGCGGTTTTGTAAGAACCTCTATTTTGTCATCCAACAGCTCGTAGCTTTCTGGCAAACGAGTCCACTTAAAATCCTGCAAGTTCATATTTTTCCCCTCCATAGATTCTGTCTTAATAAAAGGGTATCAAAAAAGCAGCTAGTGTTCTATGAAAAAGACTATGCAAAGAGAAATTTGAATACAACTGTATAAACAATCTTTGCGAATATTTGATAACGACATAATTTTTACTTTGATTCCTTTCATGCAAATAAATGATAAATGACTGTTGAATTTGGTTTTCTATCTCGGAACCAAATCTGGTACAATTAGGTATGGTATTTATCGTTTACTTATTTTCGCATTTTTTAAAATGAAAAGAGAAAGGAAGTGAAGGATAACTATTTGTGAATCCATAAACAAATAGGGCTCCGAAGATATGAATCGAAAAGCACTATGGGTAACACAAACAGGCGTTTTATTAGCATTATTGATTGTCGTACAGGCAGTAACAGCTGGATTAGGAAATACCTTAGTCACGGGTTCTTTAGTCAATTTGATTTTGATTGTCGCTGTAACTACAGGCGGATTAGCTAGTGGATTATCAATTGCGTTGTTATCACCGATTTTTGCATTTATGCTTGGTATTGGGCCGGCATTTCCACAAATTGTATTTTGTATAGCAATTGGAAACGCAATTTTAGTAACTATCTGGCATTTTATCGCTGGATTCAATAAAAAACAGGGAATTGCGAATTTCGCATTAGCGACGGTGATTGGTGCCCTTGCGAAGTTTGGGGTATTATATTTGTCAATTGTTCAATTCGTTGTTCCGATCTTATTAAAAATGCCAGCTCCTAAAGCTGCGATGGTTTCCGGAGCATTTTCGTTTCCACAGCTGATTACAGCTTTGATCGGCGGCGCATTATCTATTTTAGTCGTTCCTGTCCTTTCTAAAGCGCTAGGCCGTCAAAGAGTGAGCTAAGACGTTTTTTACAAATATTTTTGCTAAATAGATTTCAAGATAAATCCTCTCAGTTATAAAATCTTTCTAGATTTTTTATAACTGAGAGGATTTTTTTAGTTATCAGATGTGATTAAGAACTAGTTGACTTAAATTTTTTTTTAGCAATCTTGACTAAAGCTTCGGTGATTTTTTCGTAGTCAGATTGAACAAGTTTTTGATGACAATAGATGATCGGTTGATGCAAACGCAGAGCAGAGATAGTATCAACCGAAATAGGAATCTCACTAATGATGATGTCAACACTGTCATCGAGACTATTGGCCGTTTTTAAATTGAAATAAGATGAGAAATATTGACACACGTCATTTTGCAATGCTTGATTTGAAATGATCGAAAGAAAAGCGACTGTAATTGGTGCTGTATGTTTACCAAATTCAATGCTTTTATCATAGATTAAGCAATATTGAGAAAGAAGATAATTATAAAAATCATCGTCGCAATCATATTCGATTGATCTCATTTCAGCTTCAACGAGCGATTGAATATGTTCAATCTTATATTTCTTTCGAGAATCAATTGCTTCATGTGAATAATATGGAAGCAGCGTCAGAGTATAATTCAGCGGTGCACCAATAAAAGCAACTCGATAATGTAAGCACAATATGGAATAGAAAATTTTATTTTGTTCTTTTTGAGTTAACGGAATATCTAAATGATAATTTATTCGATCCATAATTTGAAAAGCATTGTGAGCGAATTGTTGGTCGTTAAGCCGTTCATCTAAAAGAAAAAAATCAGGAGCTGTATCAATAGAAGAGAAACTGCCAATAGCAAGCAGACTGCTACAAATCAGCTGCGTCTCAACCTTCAGCTTCTTCTCTGAATGATGAGGAAGATATCTACCAATAGAGGTAGCGAAGGTACTAAAGGCTTCTGTATTAGAAAGCGAGTATGGTTTGTAAAGGGAGATCGAAATAGTTTCTTTATCAATACTAAAGCCCAGCCGTTCTCTTAAAAGGTGAATGGCTAAGTAATAATGAGTTAGTACATTTTTGTCCAGTGATCTAACGTTGTAAACTTCATCAGGACAATCGTCTAAGAGTGAGGACAGGTCTAAATAACTGAAGGATGGAAATGGCCAGTACCCAGCACCGTAAGTCGCGAGATATAACGCAGTATAGAAAAATCTTAGACTGACTTCATTACCGTCTAGATTGACTTTTCGTCGTGAATGAATCCTTAAGCCCATTGGTTTGAAGTAGTGGTTCAATTCGGTAATGATCCTGCGGACGTGAGAGTAAGATACGTGTAGGCTGTTTGCTGTGTCTTGCAGGGTATCAAACGAGGTCATTAACAATGATTCAATCAACTTAAACTTAGCCGATCGCTTGATATAGAAGTTTATAAAATTTTGAATATTAAAGGATTCAGAAAGCTGTAATTTAAATAACTGGTTTGATTTAGAATAGCTTAAATCGATAAAACTAGAACTCTCAGAAAGACGAATATCTTCAAGAATCGAATGGAAAATAGAAATAGCAGTTTGATTATTGATGTTTAAAGATTGCAAAAGTGTTTCCAAAGTACAGATATGATAATCAGAATCAAAGATTGTTTGAATGAAAAGCAGTTTCTTTTTATCAAGCTTATCGACTAAAAAATCCATTTTATTCTCCTTTTGTCATCATATTTAGATGAAGAGTATCATATAACACTTATTAGCGATAGAAATTAAGTTTGAAAGCACTTTAAGTGAAGGAACTTTAAAAATATTTTTAATAATAGTGTTTGTTTTTATATGGAAAAATATTAAATAGGAGAGATACCAACAAGTAATAATAATTATCGCAAGTGTTCTTTTTTTATTACATATCAAGAAAAATTGAACAAATCACAGAAATAAATTCTTGTAACCTAAACTCAATAATAATTTAAAAATAAAGGGATAGAAAAAGGAATTTTTTATTACTAAATTTTAATTTCTTGCAAAATAAGCTTTTTTAATCTAAAATTAATTTATTTTTTCTAATATTAAGAAAAGAATGTAATTAATAGTAACGCTATCTTTTTGTAGAATATGGTAAGAATGAATTTCTAGTTCGAAGGGAGTGGTTGGAAATGATTCTTGAGCTAATGGATAGTCGTTATTTAAAACGTTTTTTGTTACTCGATTATTTACATATCAATCAAAACCATTCAATTGAACTAATGGAATTAGTAAAGTTATCACAGGTTTCTTATCCTACTGTAAAAAAAATCATTACTGATATACGGATGGATATTATTGATTTAGGCTATAGCGAGTATGTGGAATTGATTGATTTGCCGGAGCAGAACAAAGTGATTTGGAATGTGAAGAAAAATTTCTCATTAATGATTTTTCGACTTTATTATTTAGAGAATTCTTACCGTTTCCAGTTGTTTTCATTATTTTTAGAACCGAAAGAATGGACGATTTCTGAAATAACGAAAAAAATAAATACTACATATACAATGGTCAAAAAAGAACTCATCTATTTGGAGCGATTTATTACTATAAATGCCAATAATCTTCATCTAAGAACAGACCGCAGGCTGACTTTATTAGGAGATGAGGTAACGATTCGCTTGTTTTATACAGGAATTTTTCAACAAGTTTATGGTGGGTATAAATGGCCATTTGTTTTTATCAGCACGAATGAAATAATAAATTTATTAGAGAGTTTAGATGTTGGAATATATCGAAAATTCTCAGCAAGATTTGTAAGTATTCATTATGGATTAGCGATCTCGTTATTGCGAGCAAACAAACGCTCGATTCCCGACAATGTTTATTACTGGGAGCCCATTAGTATTCAAGAAAAGAAAATGTATGACCATTTATTTTCGTTACTAAAAAAGAAAATGGCTATGATTCATCCAACTATTTTAAAACGAGAGGTTAAATTCATTATTAGTTGCATCATCGCCAGCGATCTTGGACACCATGATGGCAGCCTTCCTGTTTTCTTTAATGAATCTCCGAAGCTAAAAGAAATTGGCTTCCTACATATGATAAACGAAAAAGTACATATGGTTGAAAGATTTGCATTGCGTAAAATGACAACTAAAGAACGTGATAAACTATTTGCTCGACTGGTGGGTGTATTTTATCAAATTTTGATTTACCAAGAGGCTCTGCATCAACGGCTGATTGACCTTTATGTCTATCATCCTTTTGATTTTCCTGCTAATAAAGAGCGAGAGCGGACTTTCTATCAAATTTTTATGAGTAAATGTAGTAGAAATTTGAACGCATTTGAAGCGGAATATATTGAGTATTTCTGTGTAGCCTATTATAAAATTCTGTTCTTTGAATTGGATAGGCAATTGTTTCATCCTAAGATTCGTATTTTTATTATTAGTAATCGAACACCGGAAATGCTAGTTAGCACGAAGCTACAGACGATTGGAGACTATTTTTACATTGAAATAGCTGATTCTCTTTGCAGAGAAGTAGATTTAATTCTTACGGACATCGCTTTGTCGAATCAAACAAAATCATTTTTACCAAGAAAAATTCCGATTCTTTATCTAACTGAGGGATATTGTCCAAGTGACAATAAACTACTTCAAGAAATATTGCCCAAAATTGCGGATAGAAAATATCGTGAAATTAAAAAAATTGGGCATGAAAAGAGATTTTGATAAAAAATAGGACGTTACTAGGAGCAAATTAGATTAATACTTTATTCGAATTTGCAAAATTAAGCATCAGTTGCAGGAGCGAATCTATTAGAGATTTATAGAAACACATCTTTTAGATTCTCTTGTTTAACATTTGTCATAGTTTGAATGATTAAAAAATATAATGTAGATCTATTCTGCTATATAAACAACGAAAAATAGAATGATTTCTTCATCTAGCTAATAGATAAGCTTAGAAGATCAATGCTTTTCTCTTCTTTTTAACATTCTAATGAAGAAGAGAAACTAAGATGGATTAACCATAAGTAAAGGAGCAAAACGATGGGACAAATATTATTTATTACAAAATGTATCGAACGAGAGCGTTTTTTAGAAGGCGCTTTTAGACAATTAGGGCATGAGGTTTTTCTTTCTGATCAGTTTTTAACTCTTCATATAAAAAGAGACACAGTTGCTTCATTAACTGATTTTTTTAAAATAATTGTTTTGAGTGAGACATTAACGAATCAAGAAGTTCTTTTATTATTGAAAAGCTTTAAGGGGCAATCGTTAAGCATTTTTAGAGAAGTAGAAAGGCTGCCGACTAAAAAGGAGCAACAACTTTGGACTGAAAGAGGCATCAATGAATGGCTTGTAAAGGATATGATGCTGGAAGAAATAAGAGAAATGCTGGATGGCTACATTGATTCTTCAAAGGAGAGGCAGATCTTCATGGAAGAGGAGGAAAATGAAAAACGATCATTGAGTAGTTTAGCACTAAATTCAACGCAGTTACGTTTTTTACAAATTCTTTATCGGGAACACGATCAAATCATCTCTCGGGAAAAAATGTGCGAATTACTTTGGGAGCGCCCTGGTAATGCCTCCAACTTATCTCAATTGTCTTGCTTAGTGAAACTATTAAGAAAAAAACTTAATGACCAAGGAGTCGAAGGGGAATCGATCCTTACAGTTTGGGGACAGGGTTATCGCTTAAGTGACACCTTCTTTAAACAAATAACAACTGAAATAAAGATTTAAAAGTAGCTAAATAAAATGAGTTTTCGTTCATTCGTAAAAAAGAGCTGACCCGAAAGTCTATGAGACTTTTGGGTCAGCTCTATCTTTATACAGGGAGTTAAACTTTGACTTTTGTACGATCACGATAACTGGTATGAAGAATATGATGCGCTTTTAAACTGCCCGGTTTTTCCAAGAACTCTTGATAGATTTTTTGGACGATTGGGCTTTCGTTTGATTTCCGCAGTCCTTTACCTTTGTCTTCGGCATATAATGCAGCTGCTCGTTTTGTTTTTAGATCAACGAAATTACGGACTGATGCAGGTTGAACAGGTTGACCGCCACCATTGATACACCCACCAGGACACCCCATGATCTCAACAAAGTGGTAGAATTTTTCACCGGATTGAATCTGTTCCAGTAATTTCTTTGCATTGCCGATTCCGGAGGCGACTGCAACATTGATCGTTGCACCACTCATTTCGTAGGTTGCTTCTTTGATTCCAGACATTCCACGCACCTCTGTAAATTCTACTTGTTCCAGTGATTGTCCGGCTAATGTTTCAGCCGCAGTTCTTAAGGCCGCTTCCATGACACCTCCGGTAGCTCCGAAGATATATCCAGCTCCTGTCGCTTCATCCAGTGGATTATCGAAGGCTTCGTCTTCTAATTCCACGAAGCGAACACCAGCTTTGTCGATCATTCGAGCTAATTCGCGAGTGGTCAACGCAACATCACAGTCGGAATATCCAGCCGCTGCTTCGTCCTCCCGCGTGACTTCGAATTTCTTAGCAGTACAAGGCATAATTCCCACCACAAAGATATCCTTTGGATCGATGCCTTCTTTTTCAGCATACCAAGTCTTTGCAAGGGCACCGAACATTTGCTGCGGTGATTTACAAGTTGACAGATTGGGAATCAATTCTGGATGATAGTGCTCACAATATTTGACCCAGCCCGGCGAACAGGAGGTGAACATTGGGAATGGTCCATTATTTCCCACACGCTCTAAGAATTCGTTGGCTTCTTCCATGATTGTAAAGTCAGCGGCTACATTGGTATCAAAGACTCTGTCAAAACCAATTTGACGTAAAGCGGCGATCATTTTTCCTTCCACGTTGGTACCAATCGGCATATTAAAGGCTTCTCCTAAAGTCACACGAATCGAAGGAGCAGTCTGAACAATCACATGTTTGGTTGGATCTTCCAAGGCATCCCAAACTTCTTGTGTCTGGTCTTTTTCATGGATTGCGCCTGTTGGACAAACTACGATACATTGTCCACAGGAAATACATGGAACTTCACTGAGATTTTGTTCATAAGCGCTGCCGATATGCGTTTCAAATCCGCGATTATTCGGACCAATTACACCAACTGCCTGCCATTTTGAACAAGCAGCGACGCATCTGCGGCAGAGAATACATTTATTATTATTTCGAACCATATGAACTGCGCTGTCATCAAACTCGTATTCACAGTTTTCCCCGTTGAAGTAATCTTCGTCGGCAACATTGAATTCTTTACAAAGCTTTTGCAGTTCACAATTTCCGCTGCGGATACAAGAGAGACATTTCCGCTCGTGAGTCGAGAGAATCAGCTCCAGAGTCGTCTTTCTTGATTCAAAAACTTTTTTCGAGTTGGTCTTGATATCCATACCTTCGGAAATTGGATAGACACAGGCTGTTACTAAACTACGGGCACCTTTGACTTCTACCACACACATGCGGCAGGCACCGATCTCATTGATTTCCTTTAAAAAGCATAAGGTAGGTATTTCGATATTATTCACCCGTGCTGCTTCAAGAATAGTCGATCCTTCTGGAGCAGTACAGATTTTTCCGTTGATGGTAATCATAACTTCTTTCACTTGCTCCACCTCCTATATGACTGTAATCGCATCGTAGCGACAGGTATCAATACATAAGCCACATTTCGTACAGATCGACTGATCAATTTCGTGTGCTTGTTTCACTTCACCACTGATCGCACTTACTGGACAACCTTTGGCACAGGCTCTGCATCCTGTACATTTATCTGGCAGAATACGGTATTGAATCAAGTTTTTACATACACCAGAAGGACAACGGCGCTCTAAGACATGAGCTTCATATTCTTCTCTAAAATAGCGCAGGGTAGAAAGCACAGGATTCGGTGCTGTCTGTCCTAGGCCGCAAAGTGAGTTCTCTTGGATATGGTGACAGAGTTCTTCCATCCGATCCAAATCTTCTAGCGTTGCCTTACCCAGAGTAATTTTTTCTAGGATTTCTAAAAGACGTTTTGTTCCGACACGACATGGGACACATTTTCCGCAGCTTTCCTCAACAGTAAATTCTAAGAAAAATTTGGCGATGTCCACCATACAGTTGTCTTCATCCATGACGATCAAACCGCCCGAACCCATCATTGAACCGATTTTCTTCAGGTTTTCATAATCAATTGGCACATCATAATGCTCTGCTGGGATACAGCCGCCAGAGGGACCGCCTGTTTGAGCTGCTTTGAATTTCTTGCCAGCAGGAATTCCTCCGCCGATATCTTCAACGATTTCTCGTAAAGTAGTTCCCATTGGAATTTCCACTAGTCCAGTATTCTGGATTTTTCCGCCAAGAGCAAAGACTTTAGTTCCTTTTGATTTTTCTGTTCCGAAGCTGGCAAACCATTCAGGTCCTTTAAGAATGATTTGAGGAATATTCGCTAATGTCTCAACGTTATTAACGATCGTCGGTTTTCCAAACAGTCCCTTGACGGCAGGAAAAGGCGGACGTGGACGAGGCTCGCCGCGATGCCCTTCAATACTTTCGAGCAAAGCGGTTTCTTCCCCGCAAACGAAAGCGCCAGCACCTAAGCGCAAATCCAGATCGAAAGAGAAATCGCTACCAAAAATATTTTTGCCTAAAAGTCCCTTTTCACGGGCTTGCTTGATGGCGATACGCAAACGATTTACAGCAATGGGATACTCTGCTCGGACATAGATATAGCCCTGGTTCGCACCGATTGTATAACCCGCGATGGCCATGGCTTCGATGATTGCATGAGGATCACCTTCCAATACGGAACGGTCCATAAAGGCACCCGGGTCGCCTTCATCGGCGTTACAGATAACGTATTTTTGATCCGATTGGCTGGCTTTGGCGAAAGACCATTTCATGAAAGTAGGAAAGCCAGCACCACCACGGCCTCGCAAGCCTGAAGTTTCTAAAAGACTCAACACATCATCGCGAGAGTATTCATTTACAACAGTAGCTAAAGCTTGATAACCATCGAAGGCGAAATATTCTTCGATTTTTTCCGGGTTGATCCGTCCACAATTTCGCAGAGCAACTCGTTTTTGCTTGTGATAGAAGGGAGTGTCCATTAATTTGTTAATAATCTCTTTGGTGTCGGAGTCATGATAGAGTAATTTCTCAACTAATTTCCCATTGATTAAATGATCTGAAACAATTTTTTTCGCGTGTTTTGGTTGAACTTGATGATAGAAAACTGCTTCTGGATAAATAATAACAATCGGACCTTGAGCACATAAACCAAAACATCCCGTTTTTACGATATTTACTTTATTCGTCAATTCATTCTTCGCTAATTCCTCTTTAAGAGCATTGACAAACTCGCCGCTTTTAGATGAAATACAGCCGGTTCCAGCACATATAAGAATCTCTTTCTCATATTGCTGCCCTTCGATAACTTCATCATCTAAACGCATCGTAATCATCTGACGATAAGTATTTCGAAGTTCGTTTAACTCATTCCAATCTTTCATATTTTTTCTCCTGACTCTTGAAGTTTTGTATAACAAAAAACAATTTTTCCACAAATCTTTTTTCAATTGGCTTTTAAATATGTAGTAGATTTCTGGAGAGGGAGGATCAATAATCAGTTATTCTCTTTTTGATACGTGACGAGCACTTTATCAGCTTTTTTCTTAGACAAACGACCATAGACTTCTTCATTGACTGTTAATACAGGTGCTAACCCGCAGGCACCAATACAACGGCAAGATTCTAAAGTAAATTTGAGATCTGCAGTGGTTTCACCAGGTTCAATCTTTAATTCAGAGGAATACGAATCTAAGATATCCCCAGCTCCTTTCACATAGCAGGCGGTTCCCATACATATACTGATCGTATATTCTCCTTTGGGCACGAAGGTGAATTGGGCATAAAAGGTTGCGGTGCTGTAAAGCTCTTCCATAGGAATCTCCAACTCTTTAGAAAGCCTTTTCAAAATCTCGATTGGCAAATAACCATAGATTCTTTGAGCTTCCTGCAAAGCAGGCATCTGTGCGCCACGCTGTCCCTTTAGTGCCTCTATGCAATTTTGGAACTCTTGGTACTGACTTTCGGTTTCGATAAAATCAAACGCTACTTTTGTACTCATATAACTCTGTGTCCTCCTTTCTACGCTCAACCAAATTCTCTAAATACTCACAACATTGTTTATCAAGCAAAGCTGGTTATATAGATTAAGTATATCAAAAATGACGTCAAGTTTGTGATTAATTATACAAATGAGAATGATAACTGTTCTCGGACTTAAAATTGAATTTGGCATAAGAGAAATGAACTATTATCGGAGATAAATGAGAATCGACATTAAAAATAATTTCGTTATTATAAATAGGGGATATAGCGTCTTTAGCTTTTTAAAACAAAGAATAATATATTTATCTCTTTCATAAACTGTTCTTTTAATAGAGAAAAAAAGCTTCTAATTGTCTCGCAAAGTTAATAATACTTATATATCCAAAATTATTTTAAAAAAATAAAAAAAATAAATTGGTATTGTATGGTGATTAGCGCTATGCTTATTTTGTAGAAATTATTATTTTAAAGTTTAGAAATAAAAGCGCTTTAATAGAAAACAGAAAGTAGGAAATCAAATGACTGAACACGGACTGAGCCAACGCCAAATCTTTGGAGTAATGAAAAAGAACCTAGAAGCCAAAGCACTTAAGCAATTTGATGAGTTTCATGATGAAGCAACGTTGTTAGAATATGCTGTTGCGGTTCTCGTGAGGAATGCACTTGTGCTTGGCGACTATTCATTTTTCTTAAAAGAACAGATCTGTGAAGTATTCCTTACTGCTAAACCCAATGAAGCGATGCGAAAGTTTTTGCCTTTTTTCATTTCGTACTTTTCAGACAAGGAATACAATCAAATTATTCTACGTCTGTTTAAGAATAAAACATCATATTATCAACATACTAAAACCGCTCGTGAATATAGCAAATATCTAAATAAATCAACCTCTCAAATAGTTCTTCCAGATAACCAGAAAGTTTCTATTGAATCCATTTTTGAAGATAAGAGCGGGAAGAAGCATAAATGGATTCTGCGGGATGCAGATCCTTCAAAAAAGAAGGAAGAAATTGAACATATTCTTGAGGTCTTAACACTGCTGTCCATTTTTGAAGTAAATGGCGTGCGTCGCTTTGCACAGCTAGTTAAATCTAAGCGGATTGTTAGTGAAGAGGAAGAATTAGTTAAGCAAAAAGCGGCACCGAAGAAAGTAAAGGGTAAAAAAACTGCTGCGAAAAAAGAACAGCAGGAGTCTGCACAGCATTCAACTACTGAAACGAAGCAACTAAAAGATCAGCAAACGGTTCGGACAAGTATGCCTACTAATATTGATCCAAGAAAAATGGACTCTAAAGCTTTGAGGCAATCAGCCAAAACAACGATACCGTTAGAAACAGATTTGACAGCGTTTCACATTGAAAACGCTGACTCGCAGACTGATAAAATCACCACGATTCCGATAGCAACACAGGAAGTACCAGAGCATTACTTGGATCAAAGTTCACAGAACCTATCGGAAAAAGAGCTAGAACCAGCTTTAGCGGCGATCGAAGCATCCGCTGAAGATACAGAAAGCCCTTCAAAACTCGACCAAGTGACTCCAACAAAGAAGAAGGTTAGTAAAAACTTGCTAAATATGCTGAAAAGGTTTAGTAAAGGAAAATAATTTAGAACTATTGTTAAGGAGTTTATTTGGCATGGAAACTGTTTTTCTATCAGTAAGTCTGTGATCATGAATCAGATTTCAGGATGAAGAGTATCTTTTTTTTTTAGCCCATAGATATAAAGAATTGTTTTTTAAGCAATGGAGTAATGCGCTCATTTTTGCCTAAGCTGAAAGAAATCCTATATAATAGAAAAAACAGCGACGGGAGAAGACGTATCATGACTCAGGAAGATGGATTTTTTCAAGGAAAAAAAGTGAATAGCAGGAAATTACAGGCTTACGGTTTTAAAGAAAATGGGGGAGTTTATTCTTATGATACGAAAATCATGCAAGGGGATTTTCAATTGACTGTGACCATTTCAAAAAAAGGACAAGTAGAGACAAACCTGCTGGAACTTGCCAGTGAGGAAGAGTACATCCTGCACCGAACCTCAGCAGCTGGTTCCTTTGTGGGTGCAGTCAGGTCGGAGTATCAGTCAATCCTGCAAGATATTGCCGATAAATGCTTTGAATCAGATTCTTTCAAAAATGAGTCAGCAAAAGAAGTCATCAATTATATCCGCGATACGTATCAAGATGAATTGGAATTTCTCTGGCCTAAAACTCCGGGCAATGCCATTTTCAGAAGAAAAGAGACAAAAAAATGGTATGCAGTATTATTAACGGTTCAGAGAAATAAACTTGGTTTGCCATCAGATGAGCAGATCGAAATTCTAGATTTAAGAAATCAACCAGAAAAGGTCGCAGCACTTATCGAGAAACAAAACTATTATCCTGGCTATCATATGAATAAAAAATACTGGCTAACGATCTGTCTTGATGGAACGATCCCTTTTAAAGAGATTAAACTACTGATTGATGAAAGCTATCAGCTTGCGTTGAAATAAAAATGAAAGAAGACAGTAGTTGGGAAACAGCTACTGTTTTTCTATCAATAAATTTACCTATTGACATGGGACGCGTCCCATAACCTATAGTAGTATTAGGACGGAATGAGGTGGTAGTTTTGGTAAATATTCGTGATATTGCTGAGATGACGGGAGTCTCTAAAACAACAGTTTCAAGAGTCATCAATAATCAGCAATATGTTTCTGAAGATATCCGAAAAAAGGTTCAGGCGGTGATTGAGGAAACTGGTTATGTGGTTAATGGCAATGCGGTAAAATTGAGTATGGGGAAAAACTATACGTTAGGTGTTACCCTGCCTTACAATAACTCCTGCTACGATCGTTTGGTTAATAGTCTGCTGTTTCACGCGCGAGAAAAGGGCTATCAGGTCCTGCTCTTACCTACCTATTATGATGAGAAAACCGAGAGTGAGTACTATTCATTGATAGAAAAACGGATGATTGATGGGCTTATTTTAACATCTAGAGCGAGTAATTTGGATAATTGGACGAAGCTTAAGTCAAAAGGGCGGATCGTTTCAACCGAAAAGGTCACCAATCCTAAAATTCCGATGATCTTTCCAGATCGAAAGAAAGCTTACGAAAAATTGTTCAGCATGCTAAAAAAACAGGGCTTCTCTAAGGTTATTTTTACAAATAAACGCAGTCTTTCTGAAAGTACCAGTGCTCAAGATAAAGCCGCCTGCTACCAAAACTATTTTGGTGAAGTGATTGAAGGGCAAAATTTCTTTACTGGCATTGAGGATTATGACAGTGGGTATTATTGGGCGAAGGAAACCTTTAAAGAATTAGCGATTCCAGAGGTGATTTATGCAAATGCCGATGATACTGCTGCCGGAATTATTAACGGCCTGCAGGAACTCGGTATTATCCATAAAAAAGATTTCCAAATGATTGGCGAAGGGAATCAACCATATAGTCAGCTTTTAAATTTTTCAACGATCGACTTTCTGCCGCAAGAAATCGGAGCAGAAGTTATCAATTATATTTTATCGGATCAGGGAATGGTAAATGTGGCGAAGGAGCCGCGTTTTATTGAAAGATTGAGTTAAGAAAGGAAAAATGGACATGCATATTGAACACGTAGCAATTTGGACAAAAGATTTAGAGAAGATGAAGGAATTTTACGAAAATTATTTCAATACCAGCAGTACAGAGCTTTACCACAATAAAAAGACAGGCTTTCGCTCTTACTTTCTCAGTTTTGATTCAGGCAGTCGGTTAGAGCTCACTTCAAAACAGCATTTGTCGAATCGAGTGGCTGACAGTCTAGGCTATACTCATTTGGCGATTTCCGTGGGATCAAAAGAAGATGTCGATAGCTATGTTGAAAGATTTTTAGCTGATGGCTTTCCGTTATTAAATGGACCAAGAACAACTGGGGACGGATACTATGAAGCAGTGATCCAGGACCCAGAGGGAAATCTGATTGAACTGACGACGGATTAATTAAGAAGTAGTATTGTTTGTATGCAGCAATCAAAACGATTGCTGCTTTTTTTGAAAAAATTTTTTATTTCTGTATGATTGAATATATAATGACTGACAAGGAGTGTTTGGATGGAGCAAAGCAAGGATCGAAAAGTCTATAATAAACGATTGGGTGAAGAGGATGATTTTTTTAAGAAATTCTCAGCATTGGATAATGAAACCTATCAAGCAAATGTATTGGATAAGCGTCAAAAAGAGTTAATCGGATTAACGATTTCAATCATGTCGAGATGTGAAGAATGTATTCTCTATCATCTGGAGGAATGTCAAAAAGCAGATGTGACACGGGATGAAGTGATGGAGGTTGTTAAAATGACTGTAATCGGAGGCGGCTCCGTGCTGTATCCTTTTGCTCGGAAAGTTTTGAAGCTGCTAGATGAATTAAAGTATGAATAATCAATAAGTATTTTATTGATTTGTCTTTACGTGGTTTGCTATACTGGTGATGAAAATAAATTACGCACCTATAGATGAATGGAGTATGTTTTGTGAGTGTCACAGGTATCTAATCAATAAGCTGAATAGTCAAATAAACTCAGGTTTATTTGGCGTGCTTGTAGAAGTGATATCTGTCGAATGAATCGTATGTTTGTATTCTCTGACGATAGTATGACTATCGTCTTTTTTTGTTTTTCTGAAAAAATCTGTAAGTGTATTTTACAGAATTTTTATAGGTGAGACATTTATTTTCGAGGCAGATATCTCTGAATAAAAGATTGATAAGAAGGAGAATGGTGTATGCTATCGGAAATAAACGTTTCATTGAAAAGGAGAGAGACTAACAATAGGAGAAAAACAAAACGATGAAGACGACAATTATTGGAAACCACCCAGCTGAAACAATTGCTCAAATTACAGCTGTTTATAAAGATTTATTTGAATTTACTTGTGAAAAAGGACAGGGGCTAGCCAGAGTAAAGCGCGGCTGCTATGACAATAGACAAGAGAAATACCCAACGACAGGAGATCGTGTTGTCATTGATTGGCAAGGAAAAGATCATAGCCTCATCTTAAGAACATTGCCGAGAACTTCGGCATTATCTCGCTTAGATTCCGCTAAAGGAAAAGAACAAATGATAGCGGCGAATTTTGATTATGTTTTTATTTTACAATCGTTGAGTGGCGATTTTAATATTCGACGTTTGGAACGCTATCTGACACTTGCTTGGCAGTCTGGCGGAATGCCGATTGTTCTGTTGACAAAGGCTGATCAAATGGACAACTACTTGGAGCAAATAAGAGCCGCCAGAGAGGTTGCATTAGGAACCGAAGTTCATGCAGTCAGTGTGAAAACTGGCGAAGGAGTCTCAGCGCTAAATCATTATCTTTCACCGAATAAAACAATTGTATTAGTGGGTTCATCAGGTGTTGGGAAATCCACTTTAATTAATTATTTGTTGGGAAAAGAAATTATGGAAACTCAAGAGATTCGCAAAAGGGACGGACGCGGCCGACATACTACGAGTCATCGTCAATTATTTGAATTAGTCAACGGCGCGAAGATAATTGATACTCCCGGTATGCGAGAAGTTGGTATGTGGAGTGTTACTCGCGGACTAGAGGAAAGCTTTGCAGATATTGAGTTTTATTTTGAAAGTTGTCGATTCAAGGATTGCCGACATCAAAGTGAACCAGGCTGTGCTGTTAAAGAAGCCTTACAGAATCATGAGCTTTCATTAGAACGTTGGGAAAGTTATCTCAAGCTTCATGCAGAGGCGAAATACACCAGTGATAAAACAGCTTATTTACGGGAAAAGGAAATTTGGCAAAAGAGTATCAGCAAGTTTGCCCGACAAATCAAAAAAGATTATCAACATACCGCTTGTAAAGAAAGCTTTGTTTGTCAGAGATGTGGGATGCCAGCAAATCCTGAAAGTGCTGGGAGTAAACACCGGAATCATTGTCCACATTGTTTGGTGAGTCTTCATGTTGATAATCGCCCGGGGGATCGTTCTTCTATGTGCCATGGTCAAATGGAGCCGATTAGTATCTGGTCAAAAGAAGATGGTGAATGGGCACTTGTTCATCGCTGTCAAGCCTGCGGAACTTTAAAAACGAATCGCGTTGCCGCAGATGATAATCAGCAACGGTTGATTGAGTTAGCAGAAAAAGCAATGAAGCACCCGCCATTTAGATTAGGATAAAAAAATTCGCTCAGAGAATAATTTCTGAGCGAATTTTTCTGTGATTTAAATGAAATCATTGGCTGCGGAAGAAAAAACAATATGGGTGGAAGGAACCCCAAAACGCATAGTCTCATCGATGAATTCTTCCAAATGTTCCATGTTCTCAGCAACCACTTTTACGAGATAGCTGTAATGCCCAGCAATGCGGTAGTATTTTAGTACCATTTTCTGCTGCGCACAAAATTCGCGGAAGGCTTGACAATTTACTGTTTCAAATAGAATGAAGGCTGTAATACTTTTTCCCATCTTCTGATAATTGATATTGATGGTGTATTTTTCAATAATACCTAGATCTTCCATTTTTGTGATTCGTTCCTTTACGGCTGGGGAACTAAGTGCTACCTGCTGAGCGATTTCACTATATGGTGCCCGAGCGTTTTCCTTCAAAAGATTTAGTATTTTTTTATCTGTCTCATCCATTTTGAACCAACCTTTCAAATATTAAGCTAAATCAGAAAAATCTTTTGCTTAGTAAGGTAAATGAGCGGAAAGACTTTACAAACTGACTGTCACTTGAAGTGGTTATACTTTATCATAAAATGAAACGAATAAGGGGGAAAACAAATGAAAAAAGTTCTTTTATTATTAGCCAATGGTTTTGAATCCTATGAAGCGAGTGTTTTTACTGATGTGTTTGGCTGGAATCTTTATGAAGGTGATCAGAATACCGAGCTTGTCTCGGTGGGATTGCATCCTGTTTTGTCTTGTACTTGGGGGTATTCTTGCATTCCGATGAGGCAAATTGAGGAAGTCGATTTGAATGACTTTGATGCGTTGGCGATTCCGGGCGGTTTTGAGCAGGCCAACTTTTATGAAGATGCTTTCAGTGAGGATTTCTTATCAATCATTCAGCATTTTGATAAAGCAAATAAACCAATTGCGGCTATTTGTGTTGCCGGGTTGGCAGTTGCTAAAAGCGGCGTTTTGACTGATCGCTTTGGAACCACCTATCGCTTCAAAAATAATCCCAGACAGGATCAAATGAAAGAATATGGTGTACTTGTTCAGTCAAACGAACGGATCGTAGAAGATCGTAATATTATTACTTCTTCGTCTCCGGAAACTGCCTTAGATGTTGCTTTTCGTTTACTGGAGCTTTTGACGAATGAAGAGAATACAGCAGAGGTCAAAAGAAGAATGGGCTTTGCATAAACGGATCAATAAAACCTCGCATAATTGGGCACATTTAGCGAGCATCGAAAAAAACTCTCATGATAAAATTATGATGAAAGGAAGTTGATAGGAGGAACGAGAATGAAATTTAAAGGACCAATGTTAGTGGTAAAGGATATGGAAAAAGCAAAAAAATTTTACACTGAAGTAATCGGCATCCGCGTAATTGCTGATTTAGGAGAGAATATCACCTTGACAGGTGGATTAGCCCTGCAAACGGAAAACTCATGGGCGACGTTTACGAATTGTGAAACAGATTTTTTCCGTTACCATGGAAATGATGCCGAGATGTATTTCGAAGAAGAAGATTTCGACGGCTTTCTAGAAAAAATCGCGGCATTAGAAGTAGAACGTGTCGGTGAAGACCTGGAAATGCCTTGGGGACAAAGAGTTGTACGATTATATGATCCAGATAAGCACGTTGTTGAAATCGGCGAAGATATGAAGGTCATGATGAAACGCCTCCATGCCATTGGTTTGACAGTTGAACAACTTTCCGAAAAAACTTATATGTCGACAAAAATGGTTGAGCGAATGTTGAAATAAAAGGTAAAACAGCGGTTACACAACCGCTGTTTTATCTTTTATTTTTGATACACTGCGATACATCTAGCTGTATAACCGGGAGCATCTAGTACGTTTGGGAAGCTGCAGGCGATGATCGCTCCAGTTGCTGGTAGCTGATCCAAATTGCACAGCATCTCAATTTGATACTTGTCTTGCTCCAAGAGATAGCGTTCTCCCTGCCAAGGAACGATTAAGTTGGCAATTGCAGGATCAGTATCAGGGGTTTCGTGACCCACTGCGGTGATCGTTCGTTCTTCGCTCAAAAACTTGAGTGCTTCTAACGACCAGCCGGGATAATGGGGCTGGCCCGCTTCATCAGGAGCAAAGAAATCTTCGCCTTTTCGTTTGGACCAATCTGTCCGAACGGCAGCGAAACAATCATCAGGAAATCTCCCATAATTTTCTTCCCAAGCGGTTAAGTCTTCAACCGTAATAGCATAGTCGACATCCTCAGCGACTTTTTCTGTCAGGTCGATGACACAAAGAGGCAAGACTGTTTCTTTCACTGTGATTTGATCTAGGGTTCTTCCGCCTTCAACAAAATGTGAGGGTGGATCAATATGGGTGCCATATTGGCTGACCATTTTGTACTCGCTGGCGCAAACAGTGTGTTCATCGTAGGTAAAGACTTCTGTCATTTCAAGTTTATTGTATCCAGCATAATGTGGTGTTTCCTCATTGACTGGATGACTCAAATCGATCCATTCGTATGCCGGTGACTTCAATTCGTCTAACAATTCCCATAATTTGCTGCTCATGTTTTTTCCACCTTTCTAAGCCATGATTTGTTTGACGCCATTTAAGAAACGCTCGACTTCTTCAATCGTGTTGTAAGGAGCGATACCAGCTCGAATAAATCCGCCTGTCTGATCAATACCTAAACGTTCGACCAAGGTTAACGCGTAAAAATGCCCTTCCGCAATAAAAACGCTGTGTTCTTCACACATTCGGGTACAAAAATTGATCGGTGAGATTCCTTCCGCACGAAAGGCGATGGTTGGAGTTTTCTTTTTGTCACTTTGGTAAAGTTTGATTCCCGGTATCTCTGCTAATCCATCACGAATTTTTTCTGCAAGCATATTCTCATATACTTCAATTGCGTGATAACCGCTGATTAACTGTTCCTTGAGTGTTTCACCTTCACCCAAGCGGGCAATAAAATGAATGGCCTCAGAAACAGCTGGAATTCCTTCATGGTTTTGCGTGCCGATCTCCAATCGATCAGGAACACCTCCAGGCGCTGGTACTACTTTATAGATATCGAGGCTTTCAAATAGCTCTTTGCGAATCACCGCCATCCCAACATGAGAAGCGAAGAATTTGTAAGCAGAGGAGAACAGCATATCAATCCCTAGCTCCTGCATATCAACGTACATATGAGGAATGCTGTGAACAGAATCGACCGCAACTAAAGCTCCAACCTCTCTAGCTTTTGCTGAAACGGCCTTGATATCAGTAATTGTGCCGACACAGTTTGATGCGTGACCTACCGCAATCAGCTTGGTTTTTGGACTAATCAAGTCATCTAATTTATCTAATTCAAGTTCCAATGATTCTGTATTTAACGGAATGTACTTGACGATTACACCGCGGTCCTCGGCTGCTCTGCGCCAAGAGTCAATGTTTGAGTGATGTTCAAGCTCCGTTAAGATAATCTCATCACCAGCTTCCCACTGGTTTGCCAGAGCTCGACTAGTGTGAAACATCATAGTAGTGGCATTGGGTCCAAAGGCAATTTCGTTTGCTTGTGCATTAAATAATACAGCAATGTCTTCTTTCGCTTTTTGGATAAGTGCTTCAGTTTCTTGGCTCGTAGGAAAATTTCCATGGAGGTTGGCAACACCATTTCGCATATACTGACTGATCGCTGTAATTGAGCTTTCTAAAAATTGAGATCCTCCGGGTCCGTCAAAATAAACAACTTGTTGGCCATTGTGCACTCGTTTTAAAGCAGGGAACATCTTGCGAACTTCTTCAATTGGGAACTTTTTTTCCATTACTATCATCCTCCAAAAAGAATTTTGGTTCATCTTAATTTTAAACAATAGATGGGGCGGTGTCTAAATAAGTTCTTTCAGCGAGCGTCAAGCAATTTTAGGTTTTAAAATAAAACAGTCGCTCAATTAAAGGAGTAAATCTGTTTGCTTTTGAAAGCGATTGCATAGTTTGTTGGATTGATCTATACTTATAATTTAAATGAAGGGATTGGAGAGACGTGTATGATTGATGCTGAAAAATTTGAGAAAATAAAAAAAGAACATCCGTTTTTCTCAATCACTGAACTAATCTATTTATTTCTTCGAGAGGAAATTATTCATTTACACTTGCCACCAAAACAAAAATTAAACGAAAGCCGAATTGCCAGTAGCCTAGCGATTAGTAGGACACCTGTTCGAAAAGCGTTAGATCAATTACTAGAGGAATTTTTAGTAGAAAAAAACGGCAAGCTTTATACCGTTTCCAGCATGAGCAAATCGGAAAGCCTTATGTTGTGTGAGGCCCGGATTGCAATTGAAGGACACGCAGTATTTTTAGCCACGAGTAATATTAATCCGTCTCAATTAAAAAGATTAGAAGAATTGACGGTTACTTACGAACAAGTAAATCTTGAGGATGGTAGTTGGGAATATGCGGAGTGTGATCATGATTTTCATAATCTCCTAATTGAAGCCGCTGAGAATCTGCATATTTCTCAGATGTATGAAACGATGGAATTACGCTTGCGTCATTATCGCCATTGCCTAATCAGTGAAATCGGCAAAGAACAATTACGCCCGATTCTCGATAAGTCAGCTAGAAATCATCGAGCAATCTTGAATGCGATTAAGCTGGGGTTTGCGGATCAAGCGAAAGCATTGATCGAAAAAGACATAAAGGGAATGTATGAAGTCTTTTTCGAATGGCGCTAACAAAAAAAAACAAATAGAAAGAGACCTCACTGAGTACTTTCTATTCGTAACATTTCAGAGGCAGCAGCTTGCTGTCTTTTTTTTGGTTAACCTTCACATTCTTCAGAAGATAGTCGTTCTCTAAACTTCTTAAACCATTCGATCTCAAATTTTGCCTTCTCAATTCCAAGATCCAACGTCGCATATTGGAACTGAGCAATGTCTTTCACGTTTTCTAAATCCATGTATTCAACGGCACCGCCACGCTCTTTTAAGCTTTGTAGAAAGGGTTCGTCAAAAGAATAGCGAGGACTGCTTGCTGCATTGATTTGTTCTAGCGATGCTAATTCATCTTCTAATACTTGAATATAATCTGCTAGCATTTCAGATCTTTTATCTTTGTCAGTAAAACCCATAAAGAAAAATTTGCTTAATTCCATATTTTTTTCTTTGTAAAGCATCGGCTGAGTGATTGATTGTTGAAAATGTTCCTTACCCAAATCTGTAATAAAATACACCTTTTTATTTAAGCCGCCTTCAACCTGTTCCTTAAAGGTGATCATCTGTTTATTCAGCAGCTTCTTTAAAGCAGCTTGAATGCTGCCGGTACTATCACTGCTGACCGTTGAAAGAGAATTCTTAATTGATTGACGCAGCTCGTAAATTGTTGATCCTTGAATCATTAGAAAACCTAAAATGATGATATCCAATTTCTCACTCCTAAAAAAGCTTCTACTATAAAAATGCTGTAACAAAAAAACAGATAGACCCAATCAGGGCTAATGGTGTCATAACGTATTTTTCCTTTTTACTAAAGGACATCAGATTCATCCCTGTATTTAACAATAAATAAAATCCAAAGAAAATACAAATACCCCGAGCAATTGAAAAGGGAACAGCTAACGAAATAATTTCACCCACATATAAGATACTAACGATAGCGATTAATTGAAAAATAAATGCACTTCCACTAGCAAAACGCATCTCAATAGGAAGAACTTTATGTTTGCCGCCCATTGTAAATTCCCCTAAAGGCAGCCCTAATGTCACTGATAATGTTAAGAGTGCAATCAGTCCAAAAATCATCGCACCAACAATCGAAAAAATTTCCATTTTCGTTCCTCCTAGCCATATTTGTATTGCTAATAGTAACATTACTAAAAGTAATGTACAAGTTTATATTAACATCTTTTGTATTTTTTATTGACTCCCACGTTACGTGTGACTCTATACTATAAGTAAGCTAGCAAAATAAAAGGAGCATACATCGATGTTTAAAATTGGAGAATTCTCAAAACTATCAAATACCACTGTCCGCACGTTGGATCATTATGCCGCTTTAGGCTTATTAGAGCCTGAAACAATCGATAGTAAAACAAACTATCGTTATTACTCAGCCAGTCAATTATCTAGGCTGAATCAAATCAAACTGTTGCAGCAAACAGGCTTGCCATTAAAAACGATTAAAGAAATCATCACTACAGACGATTTGGATTTTTTAGAACAGCATTACAATCTTCAAGAAAAGAAATTGGAGGAGGATCTAGATGAGCTGTTGAAGAAGCAACGGATGATTTCACTCCTCAAACAAAATGTGAAAGAAGGAAAAAACATGGCACAATATAATGTAGTAGTAAAAGAAATCCCTGAACGAAACGTCCTCAGTGTTCGTGGAGTCCTAGCAGACTATACACTTGAAGGAGAGCTATGGCAAAAATTGCAGCAAGGTGTCACAGAGGTCCAGGCAAAAATGGCTCAACCACCAGTGAATATAACGCTTTTCCATGATGTAGAGTATGTTGAAAAGGATGCAGATGTAGAGGTACAAACAACTGTCATTGGTGAATACCCAGAGGCAAAAATTGCCGAATTTAAAACAGCACCTGCTTTTATCATGGCGTCAGTGACTTTTAGCGGCAGCTTTGATCAAATGCCAAAGGTAACCCAAACAATCGCTGAATGGTTAGAAGCCAACGAGTACCAGATCGTCGGACCAATGATTAACATCGGTCATGTTTCACCAGGAGAAGATCCAAACCCAGAGAATTGGGTCACCGAATCTGGGTTTGTTGTAGCAAAAAGAACAAATTAAGTTGGCGAGCAGTCATTTATTCGTAAGAAGGTAAATGGCTGCTTTTATGAAGGGAGCAAAAAGATGGAGTATGTGATAAGCGAGTTTAAACCTATGGGCGGCAAGCACTGTATCACAAATGCTTTGAAGCAGGTGTTCGAGTATTATCAGATACCAATGACAGAGGCAATGCTTTTTGGAATGGGGACAGCCTTGGGGTTTGCTTACATTAATTTGGCGCATTCTCCAATGATCTCTGGTCGATCAAAGCCAATCGAGTTTGAGCAGAAACTAGCGGAACGTTTGCAAATCGAAATCAACTGCCGACAGCCAAAAAATGCGGCTACAGGCTTTGCAAAAGCGAAGAAGCTGCTTCAACAAAACCAACCAGTCATGGTCTATGTGGATATGCCTTATATGAAGTATTTAGGAATGAATTCGGCGAGTCACTTTGGCGGCCATGCGGTGGTGCTATTTGGTTATGATGATGAACGACAGATATTTTACGTAAGTGACCGTGATCATTCGAATTTTCCGATACGTACACCAAAAGGCACGATTGCCAATGATTATCATCTAGTCAGTTATCAGGAAATGGAAAACGCGCGAAGCAGCAACTTTAGACCTTTTCCAGCAAACAATAAATACTTGACTTTTGATTTTTCATCCTATAAAGCACCGACTGCTGAGACGATTACTGCTGCAATCAACGAAACTTGTGAAACGATGTTGAGGCCTCCTGCCAAATTATTAGGCATAGATGGGATAACTAAGTTTTCACGGGAAATCATCAAATGGCGAACCTTTGAACAAAGGAAGTTAAAGACAGCAGGGATCACAAACTATTTTCAGATTAGTAAAGATGGTGGAACCGGAGGAGGCATCTTTCGGAAAATGTATGGGGAATTTTTACTAGAGGCCGAACCGATTTTGTCTAAGGAAGAGCTTGGGGAGATCGGACGGCAATTTATTAACATCGCTGAAGCTTGGGATCAGTTAGCTGAACTCTTTTGGCAGCTGGGAAGTACAGGAAACCAAGAGTTGCTTCGCTCGATGAGTGTAGAAATTGCGAGGCTAGGTGATCTTGAAAGAATTGCACTGGAAAGACTGCAGATAGTGATTAATGCGTAAATGAAGAGACTAGCTAAAACGAAAATTTCGTTTTGATTTAGTCTCTTCCATCTTAATTTAAGTAAGCTAGTTGTTGGATCAGTGTATTCATTCGATATTCTTCGATTTTCCTGCCTAAACTGGCTAATTTCTTGGCAGAGGGAATATCTTCTAGTACGAATAATTTTTCCTTTGGAATGATCGGAGTAGAAAAATTAGTAACATACAGATCAGATGTGAGTGAGCTGGCTGCTACCTCAGCGTACACTTTATCCGGTTGAACATCTAATATAATTTTCTCGTGATAATTTTTCTCCAAATAATAGGCCAAAAGCTGAGCGTGTTTGGCTCCTAAGTCGCTGCAAACTTCAGTAGAAACTGGTTGACGCAGTTCATCTAATTGTTTCGGCAGGTCATCCCAGTAGATGAATAGTCTGAATAGAATCAAATGGAAGTACAGCGAGTACCAAGGAAAACGGCTCTTTGCTTCTTGATCCTTTAAGGTTTTTTCTAGAACCTTCGTAAAAACAGCAAAGTCTCTTTGAATCGCCAAACTATTGTACAGTTCGCGATTATAGGCGATATATTTTTCATAAGGGTAGGTCTTGTAGGAAGTGTAGACGGATTTCAAAAGGAAAGCACAATTTCTGCGGCTCAGATCGGAAAGTGTGATTCCCAGTGCATTGACCATTAAGGAAAGCATCGAGTGACAAAGACGATCGATGCGCGCATCTTCTTCAAGATTATCCCAAGCAAAATCATACCAAAAAATAGTTTGGATCAAATCAGTTTGTCGCTCTTGAGTAATGGGCACAGAGCATTGCAACATTAAATCATTGATTAAAGCAGTGTAATTCTCTAAATTTTGTGCAGATACTAAATTTCGCTTCGGCTTGCTGAGAAAGCCTTGGTTTTGGCGGATCAAGCTGACTGCTATTAAGAAAGCAAACTCCGTTTTTTGAAGAAAGTTGAGCTTTAAATCAAAATTTTCATTTAAACGAGCAACGGTTGTGAAAATCATTTTCTGGTCTAATTCGAAGGGCCATTCATAGACATCATACACTTCTAAAAAATATTCAGCCATGAACATTCGAACATGCCGTTCATCTTCACCGACAAGGGTTAGATCGTTACGATCAATTTTCAGTCCGCGTTTTTCCAAGCCATCGTTTAACTTAACGATTCGTCGATATAGACTTGAGGAACTTAAAAATAGTTCTTTTTCTAAATCCGACCGTAATACTCCGGGATGGTAGAAAAGTATCTCAAGTAGTTGAAAGGTGGGAGACTCCTTCAGAATATCTGAAAAAATCTCATGAACTGTATGGTTATCCTTTTCAGTTAAATGTAATTCCCCGGTGCTATTTTTCTCTATTTGGACAATGTCTCCCCACTGATCTTCAATTTCTTGACAATCATTCACAATAGTTTTTGGAACCGCTTTTACTTTTTCTGCTAAATTTTTCACGGATACATAATTATTAGCAGATCTTAGAAGTTCAATTATTTCGATTTGACGATTATTAGTAGAAGATAAGGCATGTCTCATGTTAAACCTTCTTTCAATCGATTGATACTCTTAGTATAAAGGAAAAAAGAGTCACTGAAAATGATTCGTCGATTGAAAAAGAAGAAATATTTTCAACAGCTTGTGAAATATCCTACTAAAGGAGGAAGACTTCACGAATTTATTGTGGCATACTATAGTTATTATTTGAAAAAGGAAGTGGCAAATGAATCTCTCCATTGATGGCTTCAAGTTAAAAGTAATCGCAATTATCGCAATGCTACTGAATCATATTGGCAGCGGCTTTAGTCTTTATGAACAGTCGAGTGTGCTCTTTTTCTTCACTGAGTTTATTGGGAAATTAACTTTTCCAATTATGGCCTATCTGTTAGTTGAAGGCTTTTATTATACTCATGATCGAAAAAAATACGCTGGAAGAATGACTGTTTTCTGGTTGTTATCAATTTATCCTTTTCATCTGCTGTTTGGTGGAAATCATCCTTTTCGTGCAATCGAATTGGTCAATAATATCTTTTTCACCTTACTCATGGGCTTATTATTAATGATGGCTTGTGAGAAGACAAAATCATCATTTTTAAAATTTCTACTCGTCTTTTTCTTTTCAATGATAACGGTTGTATCTGACTGGTCTTTAATTGGTGTATTATTGATCTACGGATTCTACAAATGGAAGAATAAAAAAATCGGAATCTGGCTGCCAATACTTTATACAACCGCCTTTTTAATACTTCTTTACGCTTTAATGCACATTACTGATGGACAATCGGTTCCGCTTTATCAGGTTTTCTCTGGGTTTGGTATGCTGATGGTGATTCCGTTATTGAAGGCCTATAGTGGTGAAAGAGGTTATTCGCCTAAGTGGGTCAAGTGGGGATTTTACGGCTTCTATCCGATACATTTAGTTGTCTTGGCCGTTATTCGTATGTTGATTCAGTAAGTTAAGGGGAGGCTTTAATGGAGTATCTCATTCGAGAAATGCATGTATCTGAATACCCATTACTAAGAGAGTTTTTGTATCAGGCAATTTATCAGCGTGATCAAGAGAAGTCTATCCCTAGAACGATCATTGATGATCCGAATATTGCTGTTTATATTCAAGATTTTGGCAAGTATCAGACAGATATTTGTTTATGTGCTCAGCTTGATGATAAAGTTGTTGGTGCTGTTTGGGTTAGAAACATTGCGGGATTTGCTGCCATAGATGATCAGACGCCTGAGTTGGCTATTTCACTTTTACCAGAATATCGTGGGCGGGGGCTTGGTACTGCCTTGATGAAAGCAATGATTGGAAAAATGAACAGAGAAGGCTATGCAAAAATCTCATTGGCTGTTCAAAAAGAAAATTATGCGTTGAACATGTATCTACAGATTGGTTTTGAGATTGTTGATGAAAATGAGGAAGAGTATATTATGGTTTGTCAATTGAATAAAAACCTTCACTCGTAAAACTTTACTGAGTGAAGGTTTTTTTAGGCTGTAATCATTCGATATTTGTCAATAAGATAAAAGAACAGCCATGGAATGAAGCCGATAATACAAGTTGCTGCCAGCCAAGCAATATTTAGAAATCCAGTGAGATCAAGATTCAAATTCAAAATAGTATTAATGAAAAGCAGCATCAGGATAAACGCTGTTGAAAAGATGGAGGAAACGAAGAAGAATGTTTTTCCTCTTTTCACTCTCATAGTGGGAAATTCCTTAGTAGAAGAAGCTGCAGCTGTATCCCATTGACTAGATTTACTTTCTTCGTGATCATTTTTCAGCATAATTTCCTCCCAGAAGTTTTCTTTAGTTTAACTAAAAACGATTTCATTGTCGTCCTACTTAAGTATGAGTATTCGATGATTATGACGGTAAAAAAATTCAAAAGAATCATCTAAAGGATACTTAAGAGAATTAATGAATTTTGTCTTGTATCTTTAGAGTAACAAATAAAAGTACAGTCCAAGATTAAACATCTGTGGACTGTACTTTTTTACTCGAAAATAAATAATTCTGTGACTGGGGTATCAACAACCTTCGCAATGTCTAAAGCAAGTTTTAGTGAAGGGTTGTATTGCGCTTTTTCTAACCGCATAATGGTTTCACGTCGTACGCCAACTAGTTCGGCCAGCTGTTCCTGAGTTAAGCCCTTCAAGGTTCGATACTTTTTTAAGTGACATTCAAACTTTACATTCATTTTTTAAGCCTCGGTTTCAAATCGATATAAGAAATATTTGCTGAGAAACAATACAATTCCATAGATCAGTGACATTGAGCTTAACATAAAGATCGCACACCATTCAAGATTCCACGAAAGCATTCCTCTAGCAATTGCCCAAATTGCTAAAAATAGTAGAAGAAAACCAATTTTATAGGCTTTTAATTCAGCCTTTTTCTCATTTTCCTCATAGAGTTCATCCTTTAAGGTATCAGACAACTTGCCCTCAAAAAAGAAACCAAAAAATCCGAAGAAAATAAAAGCGAAAAATGGATAAATGATTCCCCATTCACTATAAGTCCAAAAACCAAAAAAGCCAAAAAAACCAGCAAAGCCAAGTAAACCTAACATTGGATGAATCTTTCGCGTCCATTTCTTTTCCAATGCTTTATTCTGCCAGATTACACTGAAGATCGTGCCTACCAAATAAAGTACATAGGCGATTGTAAGAATCAGTGCAATCCACATAGGGACGTCCTTTATTTGAAAGACATACTCTGAAATGACTGTTGGTTTAATTAAACGGCTGTCATTGTACAGGACAGAATGAATAGATGCTGCTCCTAATACCAACGCACAAAAAATACCAGCGAAAACTAACTTTCTAACTTTTTCTTTTTTCATTTTATACTCCTCCAATGTGATGAATTTGTCTCTTTGTGAGATAAATATATCACATTAAGATTTGAAGTCAATAGAAAAAGAGATAAATAAGTCACTTTTTTGAAAAGCCTATGCAAAATCCAAAATGCGATCTCAAGACAATATAAAAAATTTGCTTCGCGACTGTTTTTACTAACTTGCTCATGAGTGTTTTCAAGTTGGTTGAAATGCGACAGACTCTGTGTCAGCGACTAAGCTGGTGAAAAGCGAATGATTTTGGAATTTTAATTCTAGGTTAATACTACGTGTACATTCGAGAAAGCTTGCCTTGTTATAGTTATTTCAGAACATAAGGGTTGGGAGCGAGTATTATGTATTGGAAAATAGTCAAAAATGATATACGAGAAAGTAAGTTAATTACAGCGACAACAACGATGTTTATCACGGTAGCAGCAGTATTGGTGGCATTGGCGATGATTTTAAGTGTGAATCTGTCGGGTTCGATTGATACGTTGATGGAAAAGACACAGTCGCCACATTATATGCAAATGCATACTGGTAGTCTGGACAAGGCGCGTTTAGCAAAATTTGTAAAGGATAATGGAAATGTGTCTGCTTATGAGGCTTCGGAATTTTTAAATCTCAGTGGTTCGGACATTGAGATTGGCGGGCACAGCTTCACAGATAGTGTGGAGGATAACGGACTTGCAGTGCAAAATAAAAATCTAGATTTCTTTGTGGATATGGAAAACCGACCGATTCAGCCAAAGCCTAGCGAACTTTATGTACCTGTCGCCTTCAAAAAGCAAGGCTTTGCTGAAATTGGAGACAAAGCGGAGATTGCAGGGAAAAAATTTACTGTCACGGGATTTTTGAGAGATGGTACGATGAATTCGCAAATGGCTGGGTCAAAACGTTTGCTGCTGCACCAAAAGGATTACGATGCTCTTTTTTCAAAAGGACGATTGGAATATATTATTGAGTTTCGCTTAAAGGACCCCAGCAAGCTTAATCAATTTGAAGCAGCTTATAAAAAGGCCGGATTAGAGGCCAATGGACCAAGTGGTACGCATCGGCTCTTTAAGCTAGGAAATGCCCTGTCAGATGGTGTTTTGATTGGGATTTTATTATTAATTAGTGTGCTGGTGGTGTTGATGACGTTTATGTGTATTCGATTTACCCTATTGACAAAAATTGAAGAAGACTTTCGCGAAATCGGAGTGATGAAAGCAATCGGGTTGCAGATTAAGGACATCAAAAAGATTTATCTGGCTAAATACGCAGCATTATCGGTCGCAGGCAGCTTGTTCGGCTATCTAGTCTCACTACCTTTGAGCTACTTATTATTGAAAAACATCAAGCTTTTTATGGGAGAAAGTACGAATGAAGGATTGAGCTGGTTATTAGCCTTAGTGGGAATCGTAGTCGTAATGCTATTAATTATTGGTTATGTTTACAGCTTACTCAGTCGTTTCAAAAAGATTTCTGCGGTGGAGGCGATTCGCTTCAGTACATCGAATGAGAAAATCAATACGAAGACACACTTTAACCTTCGTAAATTCAAGCTCTTTTCTGTGGATACACGACTGGGGATTATCGATATTATGAATCGTAAAAAGATTTACCTAACGATGCTAATGGTCTTTATCTTATCGACCTTTATTATGATTGTTCCCGCGCTGGTGTACCACACTACTGTGTCTGATGACTTTATAGAGAATATTGGGTTTAGCCATCAAGTAGATATTGGTGCCAGCTTGTATCAATCAACAAATAACACCAAGCATGAACAAAAAATTGAGGATTACTTGAAGGAAGATTCTGATGTTGCCTCGTTTAGTAAGATTGTAACCAAGAATTTTGATGTGAAGGATGCCGGAACGACGGAAAATGTCTTATCAGTTGAATTAGGTAATCATCAAAAGTTTCCGGTGGACTATTTGCAGGGCAGGGCACCGAATAAAACTAACGAGCTAGCCTTATCAACAATCAATGCAGAAGAACACGATAAGAAAATTGGGGATTCGTTAGTTCTCATTCGTGATGGAAAAGAAGAACGTTTCGTGGTTTGTGGCATTTATGCCAATGTTTTTAATGGTGGAAAAACCGCTAAAGCAACCTTTAAAGATGACAAGGCAACGAGTATTTGGACGGATATCTATATTAAATTGAAAAATCCAGATAAATTGGAGCAAAAAATGCATCAATATAAGCAAGATATGCCCTTTGCCAAGATGAACAACGCACGAGAATACCGTGATCAGACATTCGGTTCAACGATTCATTCGATTATGCTGATTTCTCTAGGCTCATTGCTGGTGGCGTTGTTGATAACAGGGCTGATCACAGCCTTATTTATGAAATTATTACTGGTGAAGGATAAAAAAGAGATAGCCACGCTGAAAGCATTAGGGTTTACAAATAAAGATATCAATCGACAATATCTATCTCGCAGCTTAACGGTCTTGATTATCGGCTTATTTTCGGGCACATTGTTAGCGATGACGGTTGGCAAAGGCATGTCTGGGATACTCGCCCTAGCATTAGGTGGGGTTAATGTTCAGTTAAAAGGCAGCCTCCTGATTTACTTGGGCTGTCCGCTCTTAATGCTGCTGGTCACGGTTTTTGCCACCAAAGCAGTCACGGACCAAGCCGGCAAGATCGAAATTGCAGAAAATCTAAAGGATTAGAAAAGGACGGTAAATAGAATGAATACATTAATTGAAGGAACCGATATCATCAAAAGCTTCGGAGTAGGGACAGAGCAGATCACTGTTTTAAATCAAGTGAATATTCACATCAATGAGGGACAATTCGTTTCGATCATGGGACCCTCAGGTTCAGGGAAGTCCACATTGCTTTACGCCATCAGTGGGATGGATGTCATTGATTCTGGTACAGTCAGCTTTAATCATCAGCAATTGAATCATCTGTCAGAAAAGCAACTAGCTGATATTCGACGTGAGCAGATGGGCTTTGTTTTTCAACAACCTACATTGCTTAAAAATCTCTCGTTGATCGATAATATTATTCTACCAAGTCTTGGAGATAAAAAGCAGATGGATAAGCTGACAAAGCAAGCAAAAGGACTGATGAAAAAGGTTGGTATCCAGAATTTAGAAGACCGTAAAATTACACAAGTATCTGGTGGTCAGCTTCAAAGAGCCGGGATTTGCCGCGCATTAATGAGCCAGCCAAGCATTATTTTCGGAGACGAGCCTACAGGTGCTTTAAATTCGAAGGCCGCTCAGGAAATCATGGATATCTTTTTAAAAATTAATCAAGAAGGAACAACGATCGTGATTGTCACCCATGACGCAAAAGTAGCAGCGCAGAGTGAACAGGTCTACTTCATGGAGGATGGACAAATTACCGATGAGCTATCCTTAGGCAGCTATAGAGGAGAGGCTCTTGAAACACGAATTGAAAAAATCAACGAGAAAGTTTTAGCGGTCGAAAGCATATAGCTAAGCGTTTATCCAATCGTCAACTATGGTAAAATTATTGATAACGTATAATTTTCGAAGGGCGGAGACAGCCGATGTCTTATAATATCCTGCATGTAGATGATGAAAAGGAAATCATCAAACTACTTAAAATGTATTTGAAAAGTGAAGAGATTAACCATTTTGAAGCTGCCAATGGACGTGAGGCGTTGGCGATTTTAACTGTTCAAAAGATTGATCTGTTAATCGTTGATATCATGATGCCGGAGATTGATGGTTTTGAACTGATTCGCACTGTCAGAAAAACCAGTAATCTTCCAATCTTAGTTATTTCTGCCCGAGTAGCAGCGTCAGATCGAATCTTTGGGTTGGAGCTTGGCGCGGATGATTATTTAACGAAGCCCTTTGATCCTAATGAAGCAATTGCACGAGTCAAAGCGTTGTTGAGAAGATATCATTCCTTGGGTGTTTCCAGTGAAGCTGAGAAAACACTTTTGAGTGTCGGCTCACTTGAATTAGACACGCAGGCTTGTATCGCCAATGTAGCAGGAAGGGTAATCGAGCTGACTGCTGTTGAATTCCGAGTGTTGAAGCTGTTAATGGAGCAACCCGGCCGTGTATTTACCAAGGAACAGATTTACGAACATGGTTGGCAAGATCCGCTGGCAGGCGATAATAATGTTCGAGTGATGATGAGTAAACTGCGAGAAAAAATCGGCGCGGATCGAATTAAAACGATTCGAGGATTAGGGTATCGTTTGGAGGTTCAGCATGAAACAGCTTAGAAATGCGATTATGCGCTCGTTCGTTTTGTATTTCCTAGGGCTCTCGATTACTGGCGGACTGATTGAGGAATTTTTCAATCAACTGGAAGAGCTGTTTCTAGGAAATCGTTATCAGATTTCTGTACAGCTTGTCAGCGGTCTTTTTCAAATTTTTGCTGTGATCGGATTTTCTTTTTTATTTTATCGCAGCTTAAACAAAAAAATTGGCAAAGAAAGCCAGAAACTGGCCAAAGAACAGAGTACCCTGTTTGCGAATATCGCTCATGATTTAAAAACACCCTTGACCAGTATCACAGGTTTTTCCAAGGCGTTGACTGAAGAAGTGGTGGAGCCAGAGGAAATTAAGGAAGTTTCGGGGATTATCTATAGAAAGTCAGTGAGCGCAAATGAATTATTGGATCTAATGTTTCAATACACAAAACTGCATTCAGCAGAATTTACTTTGAACAAGCAAGAATGCGCGGTAAATTATCTATTGAAGGAAGCGGTAGCGGATAATTATGATTTGATTGAGACTCAGGGAATCGAACTTGACTTAAATCTTCCCGATGAACCGATTATTCGAGAGATCGATCAAACGGAGTTTCGACGCGTTTTTAATAATCTTCTGATCAACGCCTGTAAGCACAATCCGCCCCATACCAAGTTGTCTATATCATTAATTAACAAGGAAAACAAAACGGAGATCATTTTTGCGGATAATGGGACACGTATTCCGCAAAAGGATCGAGATCAGCTTTTTCAACCATTCGTGAGTGAGGATGAAACTGAGCGGAACTTTCAGGGCAGCGGCTTAGGTTTAGCGATTGTTAAAACAATTATTAATAAACATGGCTTTACTATCGAGCTTTTAGATGATGAAGTCTATACAAAAAAATTTGTGATTACTATTTAAAGAAACAGCGTAGGCATTTTATGCTTCTGCTAAATACCTGTATTTAAATTAGTTAATCAGTTGGAAGGATTTATTGCCTATTGAGAAAGGAAAGGTTTATGGAAATTGAAATCTTAAAGCCAACAGATTTGAAGTCATACAAAGAGCTGATTGATGAGTGTTTTGGTACAAGCAATGATTTAGAAAAATATCAGAAGTATAATGAAAATCAAGCTTACAAAATTTTTGTTGTCAAAGAAGGGACTACAATTATTGGCAGTGCTACTCAATATGCGCTTGATTTATTCACCTTTGATTTCCAACCCTGTCTGATGCTATTTAACGTCGCTGTAAGAATGGATTATCGCGAAAAGCAGATTGCGAAATACCTTTTATCACATATTATTGAAAATGCCAGAAAAGAAGGTTATCGTTCAATTTCATTAACCTGTTTAGATACCGCTTATCCTGCACATAAGCTCTATGAAAGTGTCGGATTTACGAAGGAAAACAGTCTTAAATATGCAATGGTTTTATAGACCTTTTATTATCTAATATTGAAGTGTGCTTTTTCTGAGAACGGATTTAAAAAATATTATAAGTGTTCAAATGTTACTTAATGCTATACTTAAGTGAATAAGCTAAGGGAGGGGTTTGATGGGTGAGTACGTGAATGTTACAACGGAAAATCTGGCAAATGAACATTTGTGCTGTGCGATTTCCGGTAAGAAGCATCAAGAAGGTGTAGACACTAAACGAGCTTGGATTGGTGAACGTTTGTCCGAGGGGCATGTCTTCCGCAAGCTGGATGCGAATGGAAAAGTTTTTATCGAATATGCGCCGCTAGAAACAGCATGGGTGCCGGTAATCGGCGAGAATTATTTGTATATTTATTGTCTATGGGTTTCTGGCAGCTACAAGGGACAAGGTCATGGGAAAAATTTATTGAACTATTGTATCGAGGATGCGAGACGTCAAAATAAATCTGGCATTTGTGTTATCAGTTCTAAAAAGAAGTCGCCATTTTTATCGGATAAGAAGTTTATGGAAAAAAATGGCTTCAAGGCTGTTGATGAAATCGAAGGTGGTTATCAATTATTGGCGTTAACCTTTGATGGAACTGCGCCGGCTTTTTCTGATACCGCAAGAAAGCAAATGATTGATAATCAAGAGTTGACGATTTATTATGGACGCCAATGTCCCTTTATTCCCCATGGTTTAAAGGAAGTCGAGGCCTATTGTGAAGAGGAAAATCTGCCTTTGACCCTGATCCCAGTGGACAGCGTAGAAAAGGCTAAAAAGCTTCCTGGTATTTTTAACAATTGGACGGTCTATTATCAAGGAAAGTTTTTGACAGTACACATGCTGAACAAAAATGTTCTTAAAAAACTATTAGCGAGTCAGTGAGGGTATGAATTGGTAAAATATATTGCTTTGTTACGGGGAATCAATGTGAGTGGCAGGAACAAAATCGCGATGCCGCAATTACGAGCCGCTTTTGAACAAAAAGGCTTCACTGAGGTTATGACGTATATCAATAGCGGCAATGTCCTTTTTTCTAGTGATATTCAAGAGAAAAAAAGATTAATCGACATTTGCGAAGCATTGATACTAGAGCACTTTGATTTAAACATTTCGGTGGCTATTGTTGCAGTTGATGAGTTGGCTGAAACCTTAACACATGCACCTGAATGGTGGGACCAAGCAGAAGAAACGGTCCATTATGCCATTTTTATGATTCCTCCGATGACGATAACGGAGGTCTTAGAAATAGTCGGGGAAATAAAACCCGAATACGAAAAAATCGCTCATTATGGTGAAGTGATTTTTTGGTCAGCACCGCGCAAGACCTTTAATAAAGCTCGCTGGTCAAAGATTGCCAGCACGGCTGTTAATCATCATGTGACCATCCGAAACGCCAATACTGTCAAAAAGCTTTTAGCTATGAGCAAATAAAAAATCAAGCAGTTTAGCGCTGCTTGATTTTTTTGACATGTATAGAAAGTGTAAAATTTTCACATGAATTAATTGCTTTAAAACGGGAATATCCATGTCCGGCTTCACAAACTAGCTTTTCTACGCAAGCTACGCATACAGTTACTGCTAAACTCCATTAAGCAGAACTAGCATATCGGCAATAAGCAAAAGCTGAGCGAGTTCGTGAAGCCTTTCCTATTTTATACCAAAGGTAAAATATCCTGCTGAATAAACGCAATGCGGTCATAGACATTCTCTTTGAAAAGAGCGGTGATCGCAATAACCAGTTGCTGCTCATGGTCAATATAGATGACATTACCACCATCCCCCATAGCTGCAATGATGGGCTTAGCAGGATCAATGATCCACCAAAGATATCCGTAATCTAGCTGTTCTTGTTCCCAGTGACTGTGCTTTTGCTGCATCTTTTCCAACCAGTCTTTTGGAATCAGCTGTTGATTTTCCCAGCTTCCTTGATTTAAGATCAGTTGACCAATTTTACTCATGTCACGAGTCGAAAGCGTTAGACCCTATCCGCCAGAATTCAGACCGGTTGTATCTTCTACCCAGCCATTTTCGGTAGTGGATTGATTGAATTTGGTTTGCTCTTTCGCACTTTTTAAGCAAATTGCTTTTTCAACATTGATTCCTAGCGGTTTGAATAGTTCTTTACGTGCAAATTCTAAGACACTCTGTTTTGTTGAACGGGCTAGAATCGCTGATAATAGATCAGGACCAATCAAAGGAGTATAGTTGAATTGCCCAATCGGTTGTTTTCCGCCGAGCTGCTTTAAAGTAAATTTAGTCCAATCTTTACTGGTAAAATACCTGATATAAGCTAGTGGTCCATTCTTGTATTTATAAGGTGTCGTCATCGTCAGTAAGTTCTCCAACGTAATCTCCCTGACGGTTGAATCCTTCGGTTGAAACTCTGGAAAGTAGTCTAAAATTGGGCGATCCATTTCACTGATAGAACCTTGTCCTTGAGCGATTCCCAATAATAGGGAAAGAATACTTTTGGAGATGGAATAGACATGGATCTTGCTTGAAGCATCACAGTCATTAAAATAGTGTTCATACAGTAGTTGGTTATTTTTTTGCACAATGATCCCTGTGATATTTTCATAATCCTTTTCGATCTTTTGTTGAATTGTCTTGAATTTTTCTTCGTTCATTGTTTTCCTCCATTTCCGAAGGCGCCTTCTATCTTTAGAGTAATATCATTAAAAATCATAATCAAGTGTTATTTTAAAATTTCTTCAAATAGTTGATTATTGTGATAAATAGCGAGTATGTCTTTCTCTTTTTTTGCTTCAAAAAGGATAAAAGGAAATCAAGAAGGGTTTGCTATAGTGGTGAAAAGAAAGAGAGGGATTAGTTATGGATTATCGAATCGTAGAATTAGACAATTTTAAGTTAGCAGGATTTAAAAAAGCCTCCACCAATGAAAAACAGCAGGGTATGAAGGATTGTCCAGCTCTTTGGAATGAAGTTATGTCTTCTGGAAAGCATGAGCTACTGTTGCCGTTGATCAACCATGAACCCTATGGTTTGATTGGTGCAAGTTTTTATAACGTGGATACTACGGATGCTAAAAAATTCGACTATTATATTGCAGTCGCAACCACCAGTGAGATACCTGAAGAATTAACAGAAGTAGAAGTACCGGCAAATAGTTGGGCCGTTTTTCCATGTACCAGAAAAACTTCTGGAAAGACACAGTTTGCGATTGTAACCCAATGGGCAGCACAGACAAATGACTATGAATTGTTAAATACAGGCTATGCAACAGGTGAGATGGTTTCTGCTGGACCGGATTTGGAAGTTTACGGTCAAGGCGATGAGGTTGAAATCTGGGTGCCTGTACGAAAAAAATAGGTGAAATAAACAAGTAGAGGTTCGTAACTTTTCCTTGATATGCTATTCTGATTAAAGAGAATTACAGGAGGAGTTTCATGTCAAAAGACCTTGAACGTTTTTCGGCTACTTTAGCGTATATTGAAAATCATTTATTTGAAGATATCATCCTTAAGGACTTAGCGAAAAAAGCATTACTATCAGAATATACTTTCCATCGCTTTTTTACTTATTTAACGGGTTTTTCTTTTTCAACTTATTTGCGTAATCGTCGTCTTTCTGAAGCTGTGGATTTATTACGTCAGGAAATTCCAATTGATGAAGTGTCTGACTTATGCGGTTATGCCAATCGTTCTGCTTTTAATCGTGCCTTTTCTAAATTTCATGGTCTCACACCAAGCCAGACAAAATCGATTCATGCAGCGATTAATTTCTTTCCGCCGATTCGTTTGGATATCCAGGTTAACGGTGGTAAAACACTAAATTATCATATTGAGCATTTGTCGAGTTTTACGGTGGTTGGGAAAATGAAGGAGCTTCTTTTAGAAGATGAGCTGTTCAAAAATACTGGAAAGCAGTGGGAACAGTTTTTCAGAGATCAAGCATTACGAACGTTTGCTGAAAGTGATGCGATCCGTAAGAATTTTTTGGGGTTAAAGCGAGAACCTTATTTTGCCATTGCTAATCCCACCCCAGCAAAGTCGGGATACTTAAATTATTTTACCGGCTTTGTTTTAAATCAGGATATTTCAACTGAATATGTAACGTTGGAAATTCCTGATCAGACGTATGCTGTTTTTGTAAGTGATCCCTATGATTATCACAAGACAGAAAATGTCTCAAATGCTTATTATCAGTTACAGCAGCAAATCTTCAATACATGGTTGCCGCAAACACACTATCAAAAATGCGATGGACCGGAATTAGAGACCTATGTGTCTTTAGAGGGTCAAGCTTGTTTAGAAATCTGGTTGCCAATCAAAAAGTAAATAGATACGTGAGCAAGGATATGTATAAGATATCCTTGTTTTTTGCAGTTGTTAGTCATTTTAAAACTCTGTATCAATAAGCAAAAAACAAAGCTTACAGTCATACACCACCTCGTATTGGCATGCTAATCTTTTATCAAAGTATTGGAGGTGGCTTAGTGAAAATATTTATGAATAAAGGAATCGGCTTATTTTTAGCGAGTCAAAATATTTCTCTCTTTGGCTCGCAGCTAGTTAGTTACGCCATCATTTGGTATATAACTTTAGAGACTTCATCGGGGGGATGGCTGACAATGATTACCGTGTGCTCGATGATGCCTCAGGCTTTGATTTCTTTATGGGGCGGTGTTTTAGCAGATCGATATAACAAGAAGGTGCTGATCATGCTTTCTGACACATTCATTGCTATAGCAACATTGATTTTAGTCGTTGCTTTTATTTCAGCGTTTAAAAACCTTTATTTGATTTTAATTGTTTCGATGCTGCGCTCGATTGGCGCTGGTGTTCAGACTCCTGCGGTGACCTCATTTTTTCCTGAATTAGTACCTGAGAATCAATTAGCCCGAGTACAAGGGATTAATCAAGCGTTAGGTTCCGCGATGATGTTGTTGGCTCCTGCACTAGGCGGACTAGTGTTAAATCAGTTTGGTCTTGTTTGGACATTTATTACTGATATTTTATCGGCTGCAGCAGCTGTTCTGATTATGTTTCGATTAAAAATAGAGAAAAAGATCTCTAAAGATCAGCGATCAGATATTTTAACAGATTTAAAGAAGGGACTAACTTATACCTTTCATCATCGTCAATTGAGACAAATCATGTTGGCTTATGCACTTTCATTTGTGCTGTTTACACCTGCTGCTACGCTAGCTCCATTGCTAATTGAACGCAGTTTTGGAAATGAGCTTTGGCGTTTAAGTTTCAACCAAATCATTTGGGGACTTGGTTCAATCATTGGCGGTCTATCTCTCTCGTTTTTTGGAGATGTCAAACAAAAAGCAAGAGTAATTTCCTACCTGCTGATAACCTTTGGTCTATTGTTGATTTTAGAAGGTGCAGTCTCCAACTTTTGGCTGTATCAAATTTTAGTAGGACTCACAGGAATTCTGCTACCAATTATCGTGACCTTGCAAACTGTTAGAATTCAACAAACCGCAAATCCAAAGCTTTTGGGCAGGGTTTTCTCAATAGTTCAAGTAATTACAGCCAGTGCAATGCCGATCGCTATTCTTTTCTTTGGCCCTTTGGCAGATATTGTGCGTGTTCAACAGATATTACTCATTACAGGAGCTGTTTTGGTTATAATGGGGATAAGCTATTTAAAAAAGACCATTACTATGCAAAGATAAACGACTAACGGGAGGGGTAAAATGACTAAAGGGAACATTTATAGAGTAATCGATTTAGCAAGAATGTTTGCTGTTCATCCTAATACCATCCGTTTATATGAAAAATTGTCGTATATCAGCAAAGCCCAGCGAAGTAAAAATGGTTATCGAGAATTTACTGAGCTTCACGTGCTGCAGCTGCAAATATGCCGTAAAATCTTTGGCTATCCATTTACAAAAAGAGCTATTAGAAAAACAGGTGATGCTCTATTGCATGCGATCGCTAAACAAGACTGGCAAATGAGTCAAAGACGTTATGAAGACTATATTGCCGCTATCAGAAACGAAATCCAGCTTGCTGAGCAGGCAGGTAAAATACTATTGGATTGGAGCAGTACATCAAACTCGCAAGATGACAACACAGAAGAGAAAAGATATAACAGAAAAGAAGTCGCTGAAATTTTTGGGGTGACTGTTGAAGCGGTGAGGAATTGGGAAAGAAACGAACTTGTGCATGCAAATCATTGCGAATCAACGAAGACTACTTACTATTCGGAAAAAATGCTAGTTAGATTTCATGTTATCTACATGCTGCGTCAAGCAGGCTATAGTATCTCAGCCATTCATCGAAGTATGAGTAGTTTCGATCATAAAGAAGGAAAAAATGTAGTGACTTCTTTGCACCAGCCTGAACAAAACGAGTTATTGTCAGTCGGAGATCGATGGCTGTACGAGTTGAGAAAACTAGAAAATGAAGGAATACAAATTCCTAATATTATTAATCAGCTTATTACTTGGTCAAAAGAAAATTCGCAAACTTCAACAAAAAAATGACAAATGAGATCAAGTTTGCAAATAACATTTTTATTACAATGGAAGAAAAAGGAGGAAAGAGAATGAAAACAGCAACTTGTTTATGTGGGAAAGTATCGATTGAAGTAACAGATGTACATTCAGAAGTAGGTGCTTGTCACTGCTCAATGTGCCGAAAATGGGGATCAGGTCCACTTTTGACGGTTGAAGCAGGAACGGCAAAGGATATTCGCATTCATTCTGAAGAGTTGATCAGCAGATATAAATCGTCAGAGTGGGCTGAAAGAGGATTTTGTTCAAACTGCGGCTCAAATCTTTTTTACCATTTGCTACCAACGGATGCATATAGTGTTCCCATTGATTTGTTCGATGATTTGCCAGATGCTGCTTTAACGACAGAAGTGTATTACGATCAAAAGCCAGAATATTATGATTTTGCTAATGAAACGAAGAAGCTGACTGAAGCCGAAATCATGCAAATGGTTCAGGAAAAATATTTCCACGAAACAAATGAATAAAAACTTGTTTGACCTATCCTTAGCTTCTATGGAGGAGAGGTTTTCATTTGGTGTTCAATAGGTAATCAAAAAGCAAGTTAAATTAGACATGCTCCTTTAGTAATATTTCACTAGAAAATCTTAAGAAATTTTGACGATAGAACGTTTTCATGCTATTGTAAAATTACAAAAAGGAAAGTGAGGGATCACGCATGATTGATTCATCAGTGGAGTAGAGAAGCTGCATTAAGACTGTACCTCTGGAGACTAAGGGAGCAGTGTGCAGATTTTCGAAAAATTGGTGGATAATCAGCGAGATTCCTTTTTGTGATAAAGGGCTTATTTTTTGAAGGCCCGAATGTCTAAAAATAGCTCGTCGACCCAGTTTTTCGGAAATAACTGGGTCTTTTTTGGCTTCAATTGAAGTCATTGCGAGGTGTTTATAATGACAAACATAAAAATCGAACGTTTAACATTTGGATATGATCAATTAGGAACATTACTGTTCGACGATGCAAAATTAACTATTTCAGCTGATTGGAAATTGGGTCTTGTTGGTCGGAATGGGCGAGGGAAAACCACATTGCTAAATTTGTTAAGAGGAAAAATTCCCTATCAAGGGCAGATTACTCATCAGCTGGAAATGAATTATTTTCCTAAAAAAATAAACGATCCCAATCAATTAACTTATTATGCACTATCAGAAAATGAAGAGTTGGAGATTTGGAAAATTGAGCGGGAACTCACGTTGCTACAATGCGACTTAAATGTGCTTTGGCGACCGTACTCAACATTGTCAGGAGGGGAGCAGACCAAAGTTCTTTTGGCACTGTTATTTCTAGATGATTATTCCTTCCCATTAATCGATGAACCAACGAATCATTTGGATATGAAGGGCCGTCAACAAGTTGCAGCTTACCTTCAAAAGAAAAAGCAAGGGTATATTTTGGTCAGCCATGATCGAACCTTTTTAAATCAAACCGTGGACCATATTCTAGCGATTGAGAAGAGTCAATTAATTCTTTATCAAGGAAACTTTACAACCTATGAAGAGCAAAAGGCTCAACGTGATGCCTATGAACAGGCGCAAAATAGTAAATTGAAGAAGGAAATCATCAGATTGCAAAAAACAGCGAAGGAAAAGGCAGAATGGTCCTTTTCTAGGGAGAAAGATAAAACCAATAAACCAAAGGGCTTTATCGATACCGAATATCGTCGCGTCAGTCCCGGAGCAATTGGAGCGGATGCTGCCCGAATGATGAAACGCTCAAAAGCAATCGTTCAACGGGTAGAGGGACAGATTACTGAAAAGGAAAAGCTGTTAAAAAATATCGAAACGGTGGATGCATTAAAAATGTCCTATGAACCAAATTATCATCGACGAATTTTGCATGTAGAGGAGCTATCGTTAAGTTATTCTGGAAAAAGCTTATTCAATGGAAAGAGTTTTGAGTTATTACTTAACGAATGTTTAGCTATTACGGGAAAAAACGGCAGTGGAAAGACATCATTGATCGACGCGTTGTTAGGAGAATTTAGTGGAGAGATTAAAGGAACGATTCATCGAGCAAATGGATTGAAAATCAGTCGCGTTCGACAGAATTACGAAAGCAATCAAGGAACGCTGGAGGATTTTGCAGAAAAAGAGGGGTTGAATTATTCACAGTTCTTAAACAACCTGAGGAAACTAGGGATGGAACGGCACGTTTTTGCTAATTGTATTCAAAACATGAGCATGGGGCAGCGGAAGAAGGTGGAACTGGCAAAATCTTTGTCGCAATCGGCACATTTATATATTTGGGATGAACCGTTGAACTATCTCGATGTTTTCAATCAAAAGCAAATTTTGGAGCTATTACAACGAGTTAAACCAACAATGATTCTGATCGAGCATGATGCGTATTTCGTCAAAGAGGTTAGCGATAAGATAATCAGTCTATAAGGAAACAACCAGCTGAAGGGTTTTTTCAGCTGGTTATTTTTATAAAGATTTACTCAAACGTCGATAAGCAACAATCCCAAAGACATATTGAATAATCAAGAGAATGCTCAAGCCGATACAGGCATATTTAGAGAAAGGATAAAAATACTCAAGGATGCTCAAAATGGAAAAAACGAAGGTTAATACCAACTGTAAAAGCATCATAGCAATATAGGCAAGTCGACCACTTTTATCTCGAAGCATAATTTTTCGCTCGTCATTTAATTGAATCGCTTCGTTTTTTAACCGTGCTTCATAGTCAGCTCTGCGTGCGGGGTTCGTCCAGTAAAAGTATTTTGCGATCAAAAGAACACCAGGCGCGATTCCGGCTCCTGTGATTCCCCACAGTAAAGGCTCGAGTGGATATGCGGTCGTTAAGGCAATAACCAAGCTCATAATACCGACAAAGAAGTAAACAAATCCGGTATAAAGCATTGACTTTTTCATTTTTCCTCCTCCTCATATATGAAAATATCTTCTATACTGACATTAAAATAGCGAGCAATCTTAAATGCTAAAAGGATCGAGGGATTGTACCTGCCATTTTCCAATGATCCGATTGTTTGTCTAGAAACTTCCAGTGAAATAGCGAGTTCCTCTTGCTTGATTCCGCGTTCTTTGCGCATTTCTTCTAAGCGGTTCTTCATTTCTTCACCTCATTTAGGGAAAGCTTCCTTTCCATACTATAAGTATAAACCCTTTTCGTTTTTATGTAAAGCTTCCTTTCCATTCGTTTTGTGAAAAGAAAAAACCGACTGAACTATTTCCTCAGTCGGTTTAACGTTTAATAAAATCGTGAGAGATACAGAGCTTTTCGTGCTTGTTATGATAAAACGCTTCGAAGGCCTTCTTACCGCATTCCGCCAAATGATGATCAAGAGTAGAAAAGCCCATTACTTCACTAATCAGCAGATTTTCTCGTCCAATAATGAAAGGCCGATCTGTTTTATACTGCTGTAAAATGGTTGCGGCAATTTCATCACCAAATGTGAGAATACCATCAACTTTTCGAGCTTTAAAAAAATCAGCAGCTTGAATGCCGTCTTCTGAAACGATGCAATCCCAAAAAATATTTGCTTCATCAAAATCCGAATAGATTTCTTTTGCGCTGCGAATAGAAAACTCTGAGTTGTGACTAATATTTTTGCTTCTTCCCAAAGTCATTCCAGGACGTTTGATACCTTTTTCCTTCATATAAGAAAAAGCTTCTTTGGTGGATTGCTTCAGATTGATGTAAACACAGCTGGCATCAGCATTCGGAATTTCTTCGCAAAAAATAATAGGTCCGTATTTAAAATAGTCAAAAAACTCTTTAATTGAGTTCGCCTTAGTTGTGACAATTAATCCATCAAAGGCTCGTTTCGCAAATTCCGCTAAATAACGTTTCTCTAATCCTTGATCGTAGTTGGTTGGCAGCAAACTGATTTGATAACCATGGTCAAAAGCCGCTTGCATGATACCGCTGAGCATCTGATCGTAATATTCATGGTTCACAAAAGGTAGGATCACACCAATATTTTTGGTTTTACCAAAGCTCAGATTTTGAGCGGAACGATTTGGCACGTAATTCAGCTCCGCCATTACCTCCAGTACTTTTTCTCGTTTTTTATCGTCAACGTAAGGATGATTGTTGATGACACGAGAAATCGTGGAGACAGAATAGCCAGTAATTTTTGCGATATCGCGGATATTTGCCATAGAAACACCTCTTTAGTTTAAGCAGCTAAATTTTCCTTTAAATATTCGATGACAGCAGGACCGAATTGATAGAATGTATAGCGACGATCCTGATAAAAGAAACTAACGATTGGACAACCTAACATTTCGTTGATAAGTAAATGTTTGATTTTACTTTTTTGAAGATTCTCAATGATTGGACGTTTGAAACCACGATTTCGTACAAGTCTCAATTGGTCTTCGGAAAAATGCAGGGAAACGATAAAATGTTCTTGTGTTTCAGCTTGTTGGACCTTCACATACGTATTCATAAAAATTCCTCCTTATTTTCTTTACAAAGGAAGTATAATTTATGAAACGAGTTTCATAGCAAGCGTTTTAGCTCATTTTTCTAAAATAGTGAAAGCTGTTCACGTTTATCTTCAAATTCATGTAAATATCCGAAAACTTCCTCTGTTCGCCAAAGGATATTGTGTTTTTGACAGGTTTCAATGAAAATGCTCATTAACCGATCATTATTAGGACTGTTACATACGTAATTATCACCAAAAGCAAATTGATACTTTTTCTTCATTCCTGGAAAGTGCTTATCAAGTTGATCGTAGAAATATTCACGATTTCCTGAACGCATGGTTACCCCAAAACCAAAACAAAGAATCCCCTTGACTCCAGCTTGAACACAATAATCTAAAATACCGCGAATATTTTCTTCGCTGTCATTAATAAAAGGCAAAATAGGGGAGAGCCAAACAACAGTTGGTACGCCGACCTCTTTAAACCTCAGCAAAGTTTCATATCGCTCTTTAGTAGTAGAAACATAAGGTTCTAAGATTTTGCATATCTCTTCATCATAAGTTGTCAGAGTCATTTCAACAACGGCTTTGGTTTTTTGATTAATTGATGTTAATAATTCGAGATCCCGTAAAATTCGTGCAGATTTCGTTTGGATTGCTACACCAAATTCATACTTGTCGATCAATTCCAAAGCGCCACGTGTCATTTTTAATCGAGGCTCTAATTGAATGTAAGGATCGGTCATTGCTCCGGTGCCAATCATACAGGGTTTTCGTCGTCTTTGCAGCTCCTGTTCGAAAATCTCTAATGCATTCGCTTTTACTTCAATGTCCTCGAAGAGATGATTGATTTGGTAGCAGTCACTGCGGCTATCGCAATAAATACAGCCATGTGTACAGCCGCGAAAGAGATTCAAGCCGTTTTTTGCTGATAAAATCGTTTTATATTCTTTATAATGCATTGTACACCATCCATTCTAATTTGCTTTTGCCTGAGCATTTTTTCCTGAATTTACAAGAACAAAAGAAGAACAAGAGTTCGTATCTATTATCCCATAAATTTTTGCTGATAACAATCTTAAGTATCGGTATAATGAGCAATGGAGGTGTTTTTATTGCTGAAAATTGGTGAGTTTTCCCAGCTTGGTCAGGTGTCGATTCGAACCTTGCGTCATTATGATGAGATCGATTTGCTTCATCCGCAAGTAGTTGATGAAGAATCAGGTTATCGTTATTACTCAGTAAAACAATTAGAAGTTTTAGCCCAGATTGTGTTACTGAGGGAGCTAAAGTTTTCTTTGAAAGAAATCAAAAGCTTGATTCAACAAGATCCGAAGATTTTTACCGCAGCTTTATTAAAAAAAGATCGTGAAATTGAAAAAGAAATCCAACGTGATCAATTTCGTCAGCAGCAAATCCATCAAATGATTCAACGGATGCAGCATAAAGGGAAATACCAAGTATCGATCAAGAAAATTCCCGCTATTTCTGTCGTCAGTTTTAGAAAGAGAATTAAGAGCTTTTATCATGAAGGATTACTTTGGAAAGAGTTTATGTCTCTGTTAAAAAAACAAGGAATTGCTTTTCCGACTAGCCCTGATGAGAATTTAACAATTTTTCATGATAAGGAATACCTGGAGGAAGGCGTGGATGTTGAGGTAGCGATTATTTCAGATGTTCAAGCAGTGGAACCGTTGGAGGTACGAGAGCTTCCTGCATTGGAGCATGCGGCAATCATGTATGTCGAAGGAAACTATCATCAACTTCCAGAAGCTTATCAAGCATTTGCTAAGTGGCTAGAGGAACATCCTGAATTCAGCATGGTAAAAGCCACGCGACAAATTTGTCATGTGGGTCCAGAACACACAGAAAATCCAGAAGAGTATTTGACAGAACTACAAATTCCATTAATTTCCTTGACTCTCACGCAACGTGAGGATTTATCTTCTAATTAGAGGTCGCGACTCAAAAAATAATTGGGGGAATCACCATGGAAATTAAAGAAATCGGCAAAGTGAAACAAACGGATGCTGGTGTTCATTTAGAGTTATTGCCGGAGTATCAAGACGGATTAATTGGTTTGGATGATTTTAGTCATCTATATGTTTTGTATTGGTTTCATCATTTGGATATACCTGAACTTAGAGGAACAACGGTCAGCAAGCCCTATACAAACGGACCAGAAGAACTAGGAACTTTTGCTACAAGAGGTCCGGTTAGACCAAATCCAATCGCGCTGTCGGCGGCAAAAATTTCCAGTATCCAAGGTAACAAAGTGTATCTTGAATATCTGGATGCAGAGGATAACAGTCCAATTTTAGATATCAAGCCTTATACAGCAAGTTCTGACGTATTAGAAACCTTTCAAGGACCTGAGTGGTGCGCACATTGGCCGCAATCCTTTGAACGCTCGGGAAATTTTGATTGGGGAGCAGAATTCAATTTTCCTGAATAGGGTAGAAGCTTTTTTAAAAAATATTTTCACTTTAACAATCGAACGATCATGCTTGTCTTTTTGAATGAGCATGATCGTTCATTTTTCGTTTTTAAGCAAAAAAATCAAGAATAATGAAAATTTCAGTGATTTTCTGATAAAACAATTTCTGTTGATGTTTCATTGTTGATAAATAAATGAAATGGTGCTATATTATCAAATGTAATTGATACAGATTTTAAGGAGATGTAATACAGTGAGTAAGAAGGGTTCAGAAATCATTGTAAGTAGTTTAGAAAATCATAATGTTCCATTTATTTTTGGGATTCCTGGTGCCAAGATTGATGGCGTCTTTGATACATTAGAGGATCACGGACCACAACTAATTTTAGCTCGTCATGAACAAAACGCAGCGTTTATGGCTCAAGCAATTGGTCGTTTGACTGGAGAACCGGGGGTTGTGATCGCCACCAGCGGCCCTGGAGCAAGTAATTTAGCAACAGGTTTAGTTACCGCAACAGCTGAAGGAGATCCAGTTTTAGCTTTAGCCGGACAGGTAAAACGTTCTGACCTTTCAAAGTTGACTCATCAAAGTATGGATAATGCAGCACTGTTTGCACCTATCACAAAATATAGTTCTGAGATTCAAGATCCAGAAACCTTATCAGAAAATATCGCGAATGCGTTTCGAATTGCAAAAACAGCTAAAAAGGGCGCTAGTTTTCTCTCTATTCCTCAAGATGTAACGGATGGGGAAGTGCAAGGAGAAGCGATCAAGCCACTATCTGCTCCGATTTTAGGTGCGGCCTCAGAGGAAGATATTGCGGACTTAACTAAACGAATTCGTGATGCAAAATTACCAACATTATTAGTCGGTATGCGAGCATCCGGAAAAAAAGAAACAGCTGCGATTCGGAAGTTGGTTGAAAAAACTGGTTTACCAGTCGTTGAAACCTTTCAAGGGGCGGGAATTATTTCACGAGAGTTAGAGAATCATTTCTTTGGCCGCGTTGGACTATTTCGCAATCAACCAGGTGATATGTTGCTGAAGCGTAGTGATTTAGTCCTAGCGATTGGCTATGATCCAATCGAGTATGAAGCAAGAAACTGGAATGCAGAGAAAGATGCACGTATTGTAGTAATTGATGAAGTCCCTATGGAAATCGATCAATACATGCAGCCAGAAGCTGAGTTAATTGGCAGCATCGCCAAAACGATTGAAAAATTGAGTGATTCGATTGATAGTTACCAATTATCAACGGATGCTGATCATTATTTATCGACATTGCAAGATAAACTAACAAACGGCAGACATAAAAGTGAAACGGCAGAAGGGCGCGTACATCCCTTAGAAGTCATTGATACACTGCAACAAAATGTAACAGATGAAATGACTGTAACCGTGGATGTCGGTAGTCACTATATTTGGATGGCTCGTCATTTTCGTAGCTATGAACCACGTCATCTGCTATTCAGTAACGGGATGCAAACATTAGGGGTAGCTTTGCCATGGGCAATTTCCTCTGCGTTGGTTCGTCCCAATACTCAAATATTCTCAGTTTCTGGAGATGGCGGCTTCTTATTCTCAGCGCAAGAATTAGAAACAGCTGTTCGCTTGAAGCAAAAAATTATCCACTTAATTTGGAATGATGGCAGCTACAACATGGTGGAATTTCAGGAAGAAATGAAATACGATCGTTCTTCAGGTGTACATTTTGGGCCTGTAGATTTTGTGAAGTATGCGGAGGCTTTTGGGGCAAAAGGATTACGTGCGACATCAAAAGCAGAATTAGAAACAGCCATTCAAGAGGGGCTAGCCACAGAAGGGCCGGTAATCATCGATATTCCGATTGATTATTCAGATAATAAGGAATTAGGTAAAACAATTTTACCTGATCAATTCTATTAGACCTTCTTAGTGAATATCTGTGAAATAAAACAAAAGAAGGGGATTACTCATGACAGTGAAAACAAAAAGCTATATCTATCAGCATGGAACACTGGGTGGTTTGATGCAAGATTTAATGGATGGAACCGAAAAAATCGGTACTTTATCAAATTACGGTGATTTTGGTTTGGGAACATTAGAAGGCTCCAACGGTGAAGTCATTTTCCTAGATGGTGTCATTTACCACGCTGATGAAACAGGAAAAATCAATCAATTAGTTGGTGATGAGTTAACACCTTATGCAGCAGTCACTAATTTTGAATCAGATGAACGATTTACTTTAATGAACGTTTCTGATGATGTTGTAAAAGAGGACATTTTAGAAAAAATCAGCCACAATTTATTTGCGGCTGTCAAAATAAATGGCAAGTTTAAACATATGCATGTGCGGGTCGCGCCAAAACAAGAAAAACCATATCCGCGTTTCGTTGAAATTGCGCGCAATCAACCAGAATTTGAGGCCGATAATATTTCTGGAACGATTGTCGGTTTCTTTACACCAAGATTATTTCACGGTGCCGCTGCTGCTGGATTCCATTTACATTTCATTAGCGATGATCGGAAATTTGGCGGTCACGTATTGGACTTTAAGTTGTCAGATGGAACGGTCGATCTTATGGAATTAGCCGAATTCCGACAACATTTTCCAACCGAGAATGCAGATTATCTCTCAAATGAGATCAAATTGGACGAAATCTCAAAAGATATTGAAGAAGCAGAATAGTAAAAAGTCAGAAGCAAAAAAATGATATGCTACCCTTGTTTAGGGAGAGCATATCATTTTGCTTCTGTCTTTTTTACGCATTCTTTCCCATTTTCGATTTTGCTGAGATCAGGCGAGAGCGACCAGGGGCTTGAACTAAAACGGTCAATTCCTTTAAAGCATCCTTAGCAATCCATTGTTTTGACTTAGAAGGTTGCTTTTGCATTACCGCGGCAGTATTAATCGCTAACTCTTTGGCTTCTAAATTGGTTTTGCCAAGTTCTCTCAAAGCCCAAGAGACGGCCTTTTTCACTAATAAGCGTTCATCATCTGAATAGCTCTCAATCAACTCTAAATAGTTTTTTATTTCAGCGATTGTAAGGGAGGCATGTGTTGAGGTGCTTGCAATCAATGTAAAAGCCGCTCGTTTGAAATACAATTTGTCAGAATTTATCCAACTTTGAATGAAACGATCGAAGTCTTTTTGTTTAATCAGAATATTTTTACAGAACAAATCACAGAGATCCCAAGAAATGATGCTATCCATTAAATAGTTGATGTCTTGATCATTACAGTCTTTAGGCTTTAGTGCTAACACGGTAAGTATTCTACATTCATGGTAATTGGTTTGCCATAGCTGCATTAAGAAATCTTTTTCTTTTGGAATTTTTCGAGCGAACTTTCGTAATTCAGCAGTTGAAACCCCAAGTGTTTGTTCAGCCGGAATTCCGAGTTTGATGATATTCTTCCTAAATTTCTCTGATGCCGCTTCTTTTAAATAAATCAGAATCTCATCAATCGTCATATTCATCACCTTTTTCCATAAAATAAAAAATGCAGAACAATGATCAGAGATATTCTGATTGTTGTTCTGCATTTTTTGAATCGTTTATTAAATTCCTAATAGTGAGGCAGGGTTTACAAAGCCTGACCATAACGCTGTTGAAACCCCAAAGTGTAAATGAACGCCTGTTGAATTACCCGTTGTTCCCATACCGCCTAATACTTGACCAGCACTGACTGATGAACCAACACCAACACTTGGTGCAGAAACCATGTGCATGTAGTAAGAGTAGTAGCCATCTGGATGCTGAATCACTACATGATTCCCAGCTGACCAATGGAAACCAGCTTCAACGACTGTTCCACCTTTAGAAGCCATGATTGGAGTGCCGGCAGAACCAGCAAAATCAATGCCGTCGTGTTGTGTACCAGATGCGCCTGTTGGATCTTGGCGTGGACCAAATGGACTTGTAACGACTAACCCAATTGATAATGGAGAGGCCCAACCACTGCTAGTAGCCGCAGGCTTAGAGGTATTCGATGTTGAGGTCGTCGGATTGGTTGTCACCTGACTAGCACCTGCATCGGTAACTGTTTGAGCCTGTTCCTGTTGCTGTTTCGCTTCTTGTTCTTGTTTTTGAGCTTCTAACTGAGCAATTTCCGCTTCTTGTTTTTGCTTGGCTGTTTCAGCCTCAGCAGCCTGTTTCTCCGCTTCTTCTGCTGCTTTTTGAGCTTCTTCTGCCGCTTTCTTCGCTTGCTTTTCTGCTTCAGCTTGTGCTTTTTCACGAGCTTCTTCTTCTTTTTTGCGTTGTTCCTCTAAAGCTTTCAAAGCCGCTTGACGTTTCTTTTCGGCATCTTCTTTTTGTTTTTCAAATTTATCTTTTTGATCTTTTTCAGTCGCGATACTTGCTTGGATTTCATTGATTTTCACTTGCTGATCCAATTTCGTTTGAACTAATTGCTCTTGTTTGGCTTTTAGTTCCGTTGTTTTCTTGCTGATCACTTGAAGACGTTGTTCGGCTTCTTTTTCAAGCTTTTCAAGCTCAGCTTTATCTTTGGTTTGTTGTTCCATAATGTTTTTGCTTGCTGTTAAGATAGTAGAGACAGCCATTGTCTTTTTAACCGCTTCACCAAGTGATTTAGAATTGATCACTGCATCAACGATTGAACCAGAATCCTGTTTCGTTTGAACATCGCGAGCTTGATTTCTGATTTGTTCTTCCCGTTTTTGAATTTTTTCTTGAAGGGTAGCAATCTTTGCTGTTAAATCGCTTAATTTCTTTTCCTCATTTGTCTTTTCTTTTAAAACAGCATTCACTTCTTGTTCCACGGCAGCAACTTGCTGCTCTAATGCTGCTTTTTGATCCTCAGCAGATTGCTCAGTTTGTTGTAAATCAGAGATTTTTTTATCTTGATCAGCAATTTTTTGATCGTACTCATCTGCTAATGCGCTTAATGGGGTAGTGGTTAGTGCTAAGGCACATAAAGTTAGTGCCGTATATTTTTTCAACTTAATCAATGGATTCCCTCACTTTTTTCAGCTTTCGGGTTCAATTATATAAGAAACTATGAAGAAAAAGTTTAAAGTATTTGAATTTTTATGTAACCGTATAGATTGTAACGATAATGAAATATTTCAACTAGGAATTAATCGTGAAAACGCTTGACAAGCCGCTCTTTTAATGATTTGAATACTATTTTTGTTTGTGATCACTTATATTTTAATCAATGGAGAATTTCAAAGAGTTACGGTAGAATAAACCGAAAGTTATTAATACTCTATATACTCAATCTGGAGAAATTGATACACTTATTACGTATTTAAATTGGGAGGAATCCGCATGGGTTGGAAAAATCAAGAAGCAAAAGAAGAGGCTTATAAATTAATGTTGATGCAACAAAAAGCATTATTAGAAGGTGAAACGGATTTGATAGCTAATTTGGCTAATTCATCTGCCTTATTAAATCAGACATTACAAGAAACAGTTTTTGCAGGGTATTACCTTTTTAAAAACGATGAATTAATCTTGGGCCCATTTCAAGGAAATGTTTCGTGTGTTCATATCGCAATGGGGAAAGGGGTATGTGGGGAAGCGGCTGAGAAAAACCAAACATTAATTGTCGAAAATGTACTGGAGCACAAAAATTATATTGCTTGTGATTCAGCCGCACGATCAGAAATTGTTGTTCCAATGAAGAAGGGGGAACAATTGATAGGCGTATTGGATTTAGATAGTTCCGAGATTGCAATGTACGATCAAATTGATCAGTTTTACTTGGAACAATACGTCTCATTATTACTGGAAAATTTAAACTAAAATTTTAATTTTTATCTAAAAAGATGGTTATTTGATAAATAACACCCTTAATGTGGTATTTTATTTCGCTTAATGCTACTATATAAGTGTAGTATAAAACATTAATGAGGTGGTTGAATGAATAAAGAAGCGATTATTGTTGGAGAAAGCTATGAATGCCGTAAAACTGATTTTGCTCGGCCGATCATCGGAGAAGTAATTCGTAAAGAAAATAATGGATGCATTGTGAACGTTGAACGTTTTTACGGATTGGATGCAGATAAGATTGACCAAGTAAATGGGCAAGTATTAATTAAATACAGTGAAGTAGCAGGAATTGTTTCCAAAGAATGTTTCTTTAGTTAATGGACCATCCTGTTTAAAAAATCACTCCGAGTATTTCTCAGAGTGATTTTTTTGTCAATTTTTAGGTAAATTAGATTTACAGTTTTTGAATAACATAGCCATATTTTTTAGTTTTTTTCAAAAAAATAGTTTTTGCTTATTAATTAAGAACTTAATGATCTGAATACGCACTTAAAATCCCATGGAAAGCTCTTCCATGGGATTTACCAGTTAATTAGTTTTTTCAATTGTTTTGATTAGATACTCAGCAAACTCTGAAGTAGATAACTCTTCGATATCAATCATCTGTGCAAAATCGTGTGTCATCTGATTGTTCTGCAACGCTTTTTCAATGGCAGCCATAATTTTTTCGCTGGCCTCAAACCAGCCAAGATGATCCAACATCATTGATGCGGAGAGTAGTAATGAACAAGGATTAGCCCAGCCTTTACCAGCAATATCAGGTGCGGTTCCATGGGTAGCCTCAAAAATCGCATGTCCTGTTTTGTAATTGATATTTGCGCCTGGAGAAATGCCGATCCCGCCAACTTGTGCAGCTAAAGCATCAGAAATATAATCACCATTCAAGTTAGTTGTTGCGACTACTTGGTATTTTTCTGGATAAAGCAGAATTTGTTGCAGGAAGTTATCAGCAATTACGTCATCCACAATAATTTTCCCTGCATTTTTCGCTTTTTCTAATGCTTCATTCGCTTTTTCAGTACCGGATTCAGCAGTGATTTCTTTGTACTGATTCATCGTAAAAGCCTGAGGATAGTTCTTTTCAATTAAATCATAACCCCAATTTTTAAAGCCGCCTTCAGTAAATTTCATAATATTTCCCTTATGAACAAGGGTGACTCGTTTTTTTCCTTGCTGGATGGCGTAATCTAGAGCAGCCGCAATTAAACGCTCACTGCCTTCTTGAGAGATAGGTTTAATCCCTAACGAACTGGTATCTGGAAAACGGACTTTAGTAACGGCTAATTGTTCTGCTAAAAAGTCTAAAAGCTGTTTGACCTCGGCAGAATTATTAGCAAACTCAATTCCAGCATAAACGTCCTCCGTATTTTCTCGAAAGATCGTCATATCCGTTTTTTCAGGTTCCTTTAAAGGTGAAGGAACCCCACTAAAATAGCGGACAGGTCTTACACAGGCGTATAGATCTAATTCTTGACGCAAGGTTACATTTAGAGAACGGAACCCTTCCCCGATTGGTGTTGTCAACGGTCCTTTAATAGCAATTTTATGTTGTTTGATTGCCTCTAATGTTTCATCGGGAAGCCAGGTACCTGTTTGGTTAAACGCTTTTTCACCCGCAAGAATCTCAAGCCATTCAATTTTTCGATCATTTGAGTAAGCAGAAGAAACGGCCGCATCAACAACCTTTTTTGTCGCCTGCCAAATTTCTGGTCCGATACCATCGCCCTCGATATATGGAATAATTGGAGTCAAAGTGTTCGTCATTATGCCTGCTCCTTTTGCATTTTTTTGTTTATCACTAGCGGTAAAATTCCCTGATTCTTCCAATAAGCAATATCAGCTTCGGAATCAAAGCGCAATTTTGCCTGGAAGTGGATATCCTTTTCACCACTGGCAGTCACATCAATGATTTGATTGATTGCCGGTTCCGTTGGAAATTCGAAGCTGTAGCTTTCCAAGCCAGTCAAACCAAGTGATTCAGCGGTTTCTCCAGGAAGGTATTCAAACGGAATCACGCCCATCATCACTAGGTTACTGCGATGGATTCGTTCGTAGCTTTCTGCTAAAACTGCTTTGACACCTAAAAGATTCGTTCCTTTAGCTGCCCAGTCTCGAGAAGAACCCATCCCGTAGTCTTTTCCTGTAAGAATCAATGTACCAATCTGTTCTTTTTGGTATTGCATTGCTGCATCGTAAATGGATAGCTCTTCACCAGTTGTCGCCAGTTTTGTGTACCCACCAGTTGTTTCCGGAGTTAATTGGTTTTGAATTCGAATATTTCCAAAAGTTCCCCGCATCATTACTTCGTGGTTGCCTCGTCTAGAACCAAAGGAATTGAAATCTTTATACGATAAACCGCGATCTTTCAAGTATTTACCAGCAGGAGATTGAAGGCCGATATTTCCGGCTGGAGAAATATGGTCAGTTGTTACAGAGTCACCAAATTTGGCTAAGACACGTAAATTGTTTAATGGATTTGTCTCGTCTGCTTCTTGTCCAAGATTTGTGAAGAACGGTGGATTGGCAATGTATGTTGATGCATCGTCCCACTCGTAACAATCACCCTCTGAGGTTTCGATCTGATTCCAGCGTTCATTGGATTGATAGACGTTCTTGTACGCCTTACGGAAATCATCTGGATTTAAGAAATCATTGATATAGTCATTCACTTCTTCTTGTGTAGGCCATAAATCTTTTAAATAAATGTCTTTACCAGCGACTGTAGCCAATGCTTCTTTTGTTAAATCCTTTTTAATCGTACCGGCTAGAGCGTAGGCGATCACTAAAGGAGGAGAGGCTAAGTAATTTGCCTTAATTAATGGATGAATACGACCTTCAAAATTTCTGTTCCCTGATAGAACTGCTGAAACTACCAGTTCACTATCTTTTAAGGTCGTTTCAATCTCCTCTGCTAAAGGACCAGAATTGCCGATACAAGTCGTACATCCATAACCAACGATATCAAATCCTAATTCAGCTAACGGCTCTAACAAGTTGCCTTTTTCTAAATATTGGGTCACAATTTTTGAGCCAGGCGCTAACGAAGTTTTAATTGTTTCTGGAACCTTCAAACCAAGGGATACAGCCTTTTTAGCCAGTAAGCCAGCAGCTACCATGACAGAAGGATTGCTCGTGTTGGTACAACTAGTGATTGCAGCCAAGGTTAAATCACCAGTTTCAATTGTATTGTTTGTTCCTTGGATAGTTACTCTGCGATCTATTTCATCAGAATCCAAACCAAATCCTTTAGGCCCACTTGGATTAGTTAAAGAAGTTTGGAAATTTTCTGCCACTTCTGCTAATTGAATCCGATCCTGTGGTCGTTTTGGACCTGCAACAGAAGATTGAACAATTGATAGATCTAATTGAATCACACGTGTATAGATAGGTGTTTCAGATCCATCGTAAAAGAGTTTATTTTGTTTCGCGTAGGCTTCAACTAACGCGATCTGTTCTTCTGAACGACCAGTTAAACGTAGATAGTTCAGTGTTTCTTCGTCGATTGGGCAGAAGCCGCAGGTTGCACCGTATTCAGGCGCCATATTAGCAATTGTTGCACGGTCAGAAAGACTTAAAGTTTTGTAACCAGTTCCGAAATACTCAACAAATTTACCAACAACTTTTTCATTACGCAAAAGTTCAGTTAGGTAAAGAGCTAAATCTGTTGCTGTTGCTCCTGGATTCAATGTTCCAGTCAGCTCTACCCCGATTACTTCAGGCGTTGGGAAATAGGAGGCTTCTCCTAAGATTGCAGCTTCAGCTTCGATACCACCGACACCCCAACCAAGTACGCCTAGACCGTTGATCATCGTTGTATGAGAATCTGTCCCTTCTAATGAGTCAGGAAACAGCAGGTTTTCATCATTCTTCAAAATGACATCAGATAAATATTCTAAATTAACTTGATGAATGATTCCTGTTTCTGGAGGAACAACTTCGAAGTTGTCAAACGCTTGCTGCGCCCATTTTAGAAATTGATAACGTTCGTGATTTCGTTCAAATTCTTTCTCCGTGTTGTAAGCCAAGCTTTCTGAGGTGCCGGCACAATCGACCTGAACAGAATGATCTACAACTAAAGTTACCGGAATTTCAGGGTTAATGAGCTTTGGATCACCGCCAAGCTTTACGACAGCATCACGCATCGCAGCGAGATCAACCACTGCGGGGACACCTGTAAAGTCTTGTAGAACGACTCTTGATGGTCGAAAAGGTACCACTCCTGATGGTTTTTTCGCGTCAAAGGCGATCAAACTCTCTAAATCAGCGAGCTCCTGATGTCGTGCTAAGCTTTCTAAAAGTACTCGAATACTGAATGGATAATCAGCGATATTTTTTTGATACGTATTGACAATAGCTGAAAGATCAAAGTATGTATAATGTTCGTTTTTGATGAAAAGCTCTTTTTTCCAACTCAATACAAAATCCCTCCTAAGTACGTTATCGTTTAAAATCAGTTGGGTTTATTATACGAATAAAGAAAAAGAAAGTAAATGAAATTATTAAAACTATTTCATTTTACGCCAATGGTGTTATAATGTTTCTTAACCCGATTGTTAAATTAAATAAGGTTAGGAGGACATAATGATGTTAGATTTGAACCAAATGGCCGAGGTATGCCGAAAAGAGGACTATTTAGATGCTTCTTTATATAAGAAACATAATGTAAAAAGAGGATTACGCGATCTAGATGGCAAGGGAGTTTTGGCTGGTTTGACCAATATTTCCACGATTCATCCGCAAATCATGTCCGGTGATAAGGTTATTTCCAAATATGGTGAATTGCGTTATCGCGGAATTGATATTAATGAATTGGTTAATGGCTTTGTTTCAGAAGAGCGTCTGGGTTTTGAAGAAGTGAGTTATCTGTTATTATTTGGTACTTTACCAACCGAAGTTGAACTAGCTGAATTCAAAGCTTTAATCGGCAAAAGACGAACACTTCCCACCAACTTTGTACGTGATGTTATTATGAAGGCGCCGTCACATAATATTATGAATATGATTTCTCGGAGTGTCCTAACATTGGGATGTTATGACGATAAAACGGATGATATCAGTATTGAGAATGTTTTAGATCAAAGTTTATCGTTGATCGCAACGTTTCCAATGATTGCTGTCTATTCTTACCATGCTTACAATCACTACAGTAAGGGCGATAGCATGTATATCCATCGTCCGGATGAAAACTTGAGTACTGCAGAGGCTATTTTGACAATGCTGCGTCCAGATAAAAAATATACCAGCCAAGAAGCCCAAACATTAGATATGGCGTTGGTGTTACATATGGAACACGGCGGAGGGAACAACTCGACTTTCACAACTCGAGTCGTTACTTCTAGCGGCACAGATACTTATTCAACAATCGCAGCGGCCTTAGGCTCATTAAAGGGACCTAAGCATGGTGGGGCCAACATTAAGGTGACCCAAATGATGGAGGACTTAAAAGAGAACGTAAATGATTGTGAAGATGAGAACGAAATTCGAGATTATTTAGAAAAGATTTTAAATAAGGAAGCCTTTGATAAACAAGGACTAATCTACGGTATGGGTCATGCGATTTATGCTGAGTCTGATCCGCGAGCTGAAATTTTTAAACGATATGTGGAAAAATTAGCGGCAGAAAAGGGATCTGAGGCCTCTGCTGAATTTAACTTATATCGTAAAGTGGAGCGTTTAGCCCCTGAAATCATTTCTGAAAGACGTAAAGTTTACAAGGGAGTCAGTGCCAATATTGATTTCTTTAGTGGTTTTGTTTATCACATGTTGGATTTACCCCAAGAATTGTATACACCGATGTTTGCGATCGCGCGAATCGTTGGTTGGTCAGCACACCGTATCGAAGAGCTGATTAATGTTCAAAAAATCATTCGGCCTGCTTATATGGAAGTTTCCGAAGACCGTGAATATCAAAATATTACTGAGCGCTAAAAACATCCGTCAGAATCTTCTTCTGGCGGATGTTTTCTATTCTGTAATCAATCCTAAGTCAACACAAGCTTTCCAAATACCATCGTCATTTACAGCAGTTGTCACATAAGCGGCTTTTTCTTTTAGGGCTGGTGCAGCATTTCCCATGGCAACGGGAAACCCTACAGCATCAAACATGGTAAAATCATTTTCTTCATCACCGAAGGCTAGTGCTTGTTTGGCCGTGATCTTCATTGAGTCACAGATTTTATGAATTCCTTCTGCCTTTGTCCCAGTTTTTAAATGGATATTAGCCGCAACTGGAGCGACCTTTTCTACGATAAGCGGGGAATCTATCCCTAATTTGAACTCTGTTTTTTCACTCCAAGGAACGATCAATTGGATGACATTTTTCGGGAGCGGATCTGTTTTTTTCAGCAAGATCTTTTTAGAGGAAGGGTCTCCTATATATTGATTTGTCTCGAAGCAATACAATTCATGAGGAGTTTCGATTAAACATTCTATATTCAGCTTTTCTAAATGATCTAAGAGCTCTGCTAATAGCGGTTGAGGGATTACATTTTGATGAATCATTGTTCCTTGATAATGTACACAATTTCCATTGGATGAAATAATGCTGTCCACGCCTAAATTATGAGCCATATCAGCTAAAGTACCATAATGCCGACCGGAAGCAATCACGGGTTCGATCTGGCGTTCTTTTAGTTTGTGTAAAGCCAGCTTTGCAGAATCGGGAATTCGTTTTTCAAAGGACAAACCATGAGGTAAGTTGTTATCGGCCAGGGTACCATCAATATCAAAAAAAGCTACTCGATAATTTTTCATGCGAACACTCCTCGTAATGTATTTCAGAGCTAGTAATTACTCTGTAAAAAATCGAAACTAAAACTTTAAATATTTTCTTTTACAATTAGTATAAAAGAAAGTTAAAGAAACATCAGCTCAAATTTTTAATCAGCAATGATTTAATGAAAGGAATGTGGAAAATGATTGTAATCATCACGGGAGCGACTCATACGGGTAAGACAGTTTTAGCACAAAGATTATTGGAGACATATCATTATCCTTATTTGTCAATTGATCATCTGAAGATGGGCTTGATCCGAAGTGGCGAAACAGAGTTAACGCCAGCGGATGATGAAGAACTTACACTCTATCTATGGAACATTTTAAAAGAGATCATTAAAACAGCGATTGAAAATGAACAAAATTTAATCATTGAAGGGATATATGTTCCCTTTAATTGGAAACAGTCTTTTTCTGAAGAATATTTGGATCAGATTAGTTATTACTGTTTGATTATGACGAAAAACTATATTGAGACTCACTTTTCTGATATTAAAAAGTATGCAAATACCATTGAAAAAAGGCTGGATGATTCGGATTTTACGATGGAAGATTTGATTAAAACCAACAGTGAAAATCTAATGATGTGCGAAAAATACGCCTGTAATTATTTATTGATTGATGAAACCTATAACTTTGAGGAGGACTTACATGAGAGTAGAATCAAATAAGCGTGAAGATTACCTACAGGATTTACCAGAGATATGTTTGTCTCACCCTTTACTGAAAAGATTAAGTCAGAAGCTCTTTAACAATACTAAAAATGAAATAGAAATCATTCAAAGAGCCTTTCTATATGTCAGAGATCAGATCGATCACTCTTGGGATATCCAAGCAGATGAGGTAACCAAAACTTCTGTCGAGGTACTGAGGAGTGGACACGGAATTTGTTATGCCAAGGCAAATCTGCTAACGGGATTATTGCGAAGCGTTGGTATTCCTACAGGTTATTGCTATCAAAAGTTGCGGCTCTTTGATGATGAAGAAAAGCGCTATTGTATTCATGCGTTAAATGCTGTTTATCTCGAGATATTGGAAAAGTGGATCAGGATTGATGCGCGGGGAAATAAGCCGGGAATCAATGCTCAATTTTTTTTGGATAGAGAACAATTAGCCTTCGAACCCAATACCAATCTAGGTGAGCAAGATTACAATGTGATCTTTACAAGACCAAATAGAGAAACTATGCTTATTTTGGATAAAAGCACAGATGCATTGAGAATGTACGGAAATGAACTGCCGGATTCGCTTTAGGAGAGAAGCTAAGTTGTTGTCTTTCCAATCGCTTGGAAATTCGCTACAATGATAAAAAAGATAGTTGGAGAAGACAAGATGAAGAAGATTACAATTAAAGAAGTTGCAGAAGAAGCGGGCGTTTCGAAAACAACGATCTCGCGCTTTTTAAATAAAAATTACGGTAATATGTCGAAGGAGACAAAAGAAAGAATCGCAGAAGTGATTGAACGCTTAAACTATCGGCCCAGCAAACAGGCCCAAGCGTTGAAATCAAAACATAGCTATTTGATTGGAGTCGTAGTAGCGGATATTTCTAATATGTTTTCTTCATTACTTTTGAAGGGAATTGGAGAGGTTTTAGAAAAAAGCGGGTATCAAATGATTATCATGGATGCGGCAAACTCAATCACTCAGGAAAAAGAACTATTGGAAAAGTTGTTAGATCAAAGTGTTGAAGGAATTATTTTACAGCCTTCTTCAAGACAATCGGCAAATTATACATTTATTTCAGAGCGTAACATTCCACTGCTATTGGTGGATAGGCAAACGGATCCAGTGCAATGGACCTCTGTGTTGACCAATAATCGTGCTGCGACAAGAGAGGTATTGGAAAAAGCGTTGGCAAAGGGCTATGAACAGGTAGTTGTCATCAGTGAACCGATTAAAGACGTCAGCACTCGACAATTACGCTACGAAACAGTCGATCAAGTGGTAAAGGAAGCAGGAAAGCAATGCCAGCTGATCGAAATTAGTCAGGAAGAGCAAATCAGTGATAGGTTATCAACTATTCTTGAAGAGGATTTACAGACTTTGCTGTTTGCTTCCAACGGTCGAATGCTGATGGATGTCTTGACGTGGTTGATTCACCAAGAAATCGCCATTCCAGAAAAAGTAGGCGTGACTGGATTCGATGATTGGAATTTAACAGAACTTGTCGGTCCTGGAATCACCAGTGTGGAACAGCCTTCAAAAAAGATTGGTGAAGTTGTAGCCGAGCAATTATTGCAAAAAATGACGACGAAATCAGAAGAGGTTCAAGAAATAATCGTACCTTCCACTGTTCGTTGGCGAAAATCAGTGTAATCGAAGTTATTTTATAAAATAAATTTTAACAGATAAGCCTTGTTTGGTAACCGGTTTCCAAACAAGGCTTATTTATTTTGCTGTAAGGCAGATGTTTTTTAATTTTGAAATCGTTGACATTTTTTGGAAACCGGTTTACTATACAAATATAGAAACCGGTTAACTAATTGAAAGGACGCGATTTTATGAGAGATAATAAGCTTGTACTTAATTTTTTAGTTTATGCAGATAGAGTAGCTAATGGTGCTTTACAAAGCGATTTATTACAGGAAATATCTGATTTAGGTTTTACCCAAGTTGAGATTCGGAGAGAGTACTTTAAAGATATTAAAAAAGAGATTCCTGTTATCCAATCAGAGGCAGAACGATTGGATTTGAAGTTATTTTACAGTGTTCCTGATGAGGTCTATGTGAATGGGAAAATCAATCCTAAGTTACAACAATACTTGATTGAAGCTAAGCAAATGGGTGTCCAGCACATCAAATGGAATATTGGCGATTTTAATGGAGAACTTCATGAAAATGAATTGAAAGCGCTTGTTGATTCTGGAGTTGCTATCTCAATTGAAAATGATCAAACTCAAACTTCGGGAACGATTAGTGCTATCAATACTTTTATGAATGCTATTAAAAAAACTGATTTATCAATTGGTTACGTTTATGACCTTGGTAACTGGCGGTTTGTTGGTGAGGATGAAATAAAAGCTGCAGAATTATTAAAAGACTATGTTCGCTATATTCATGTAAAGGATGTAGAAGTTGAAAAGGGACAGCCACAAGCAATAGGACTTGATCATGGTGATATTGATTGGCGTAAAGTTTTACAAATACTACCTCAGGATGTATCGGTTGCAATCGAGTATCCTACAACCGCAAATGACGAAATTTTAGAAGCCAAAGAATTATTGGAGAGTGAATTCTAATGACTGAACAACAAACAAAAATCGATCCAGAAACATTTGCTTATCATTTTATGGAAACGATTCATCGACCTGAAATAGATAAGGAAGATATGGAGGCAGCGGCAAAAGAAGCTTTAGCTGCTTATCTGACTGGTTATTATTTGATCCAAAAATTCAATCATTTGGAAAATGATTTCTTTGTTGAAGATCATGCAAAACCAATTTCAAAATACCAGCGCATCTTAAGTGAGCTAAACAAATATTAGGAGGTGAAGGAACATGGGTAGCGCGATAACAGGAATATTATTAGCCGTAACTTTCATTATTTTTGTACTCTATGCGATGAAGGGCGGCAACTTGACTGTTGGGTTCTTCGTAATGGCAATCTTATGGACGATCATCGGAATGGTGCCGTTTAACACAGCTGTAAAAGAAATCTTTACCGAGCCTGTTTTAAATTATGGGAAAACGGCTGCGTATATTATCTTTGGTTCCTGGTTTGGACGAGTGTTAGTTGATACTGGAATCGCAGGAAGTATTAGTCGTCGCACTGAAAAAGTCGGAAAGAAAAGTCCTGTCTTAGCCACTGTTTTGATCGCTCTTGTAATCGCTTTAATCTTTACAAGCTCTTATGGAGTTGGATCGGCTATTGCGGTTGGTGTCATTCTGTTTCCAATTATGTTTTCGATTGGGGTACCAAAAAATATTGCTGTTTCCGTTTTTACGATTGCTATTGGTGCCGCGATGTATGTCAATAATGTGCTGTTTGTACAATTTCAAGTGTTCTTTCCGAAAGTAGCATGGGGCCCTCATTACCAACGCTTCGGCTTTGTGGCAATGGGCGTGCAAATGGCGATTCTGATACTGTTCATTTTGTTTAACGCGAAGAAAATTCGAAACGGCAAACCTGAAATTGTCGAAAGTGATTTGAAAGAAGAGGTAATGGAAGTTCCGATTTGGACGTATGTATTACCAGTTATGCCTGTAGCCTTAAGTATTTTTGCTAAATGGGATGCTGTACCAGCCCTTTTACTTTCGACCATCATTGCTTTTGCTGCAACAGGCAATATGAAACGCTACAGCAAATTTGTGACGATGATGAATGAGACGGCTAAACATGCGATTAGCGATATTGCTGGTTTATTGATTATGTTGTTTGTCTTAACTATGTTTCAATCGGCAGCAGTGCATGCAATGTCAGGTTTTACGAGTGTCTTTCAAGAAGTCATACCAAGCAGCAAGCTTGTCTTAATTATTATCGTAGCTATTATCGCGCCGCTTTCTTATTTCCGTGGCCCACTAATGCTCTATGGTGCTGGTGCTGCAACTGCAGCAATTTTAGTTGGAACGGGAATGTTTGACCAATATTTCTTGTACGGTCTGTTAGTCGTACCGTCTATGATGGGTGTCTCAGCTTGTATTACTCAATCATGGAATTTATGGTCTGTACAATATGCCGGTTTGGATACTAAAACGTTCTTAATGACAGGACTGCCATGGGCGTGGGCAGCAACTGTTTTGAATTTGATTGTTGCCTATATCTTACTTTAAAGGAAATCAATGAATTTTAGTTGCAAATTAGTTTTAATAGTAAGCTGTTAAAAAATAACTAAAAAAGGAGTAATTAACATGAGTGAGTTTTTAACTATTGGTGAGCCAATTGCATTGTTCGGATCTGAGGAAGTCGACAAATCCTTAAAGGATGCTTGTCATTTTCAAAAATTTTTAGCAGGAGCGGAGGTTAATGTCGCTGTCGGCGTTTCTCGTTTAGGTCATAGCAGTGAATACATTACACAAGTCGGAAAAGATCCCTTTGGCGAGTTTATTATTGATCGCCTGCATGAAAATAAAATTGGGACAGATTATATTTCTGAAACGGCTGACTTTTGGACAGCTTTTCAATTAAAGGATCGCGTTAGTCAAGGAGACCCAAGTATTTTTTACTTCCGCAAGGGTTCGGCTGCCGCCCATTTTGATCAAGCAATACTAGATAAAATTGACTTTTCAGAGGTGAAAATGGCCCACTTATCCGGAATTTTTCCAGCTATTTCAGCTGAGGCCCAAGAAGCCTTCCGCTATTTGATTCATTTATTAGAAAAGAACAATATCCGTACAACCTTTGATCCTAATCTTCGTCCGCAGCTTTGGGCGAGTCAGGAAGAGATGGTGGAAACGATCAATGATTTAGCATCACATGCTGAAATTGTCCTTCCAGGAATCAATGAAGGTGAAATTTTGATGGGCAGTCGTGATCCGGAAGCAATTGCGGACTTCTATTTGAACAATGGAGAAGCAACGAAAACAGTGATCGTCAAGCTAGGAACTGAAGGAGCTTATGTGAAACAAAAGGATGGTACAACTTTTACTGTACCAGGGTTTAAAGTAGCGGAAGTTGTAGATACCGTCGGTGCTGGCGATGGCTTTGCAGTTGGGTTGATCACTGGCTTGATCGAAGGGAAATCTTTAAAACAAGCGGTTATTCGTGCTAATGCCATTGGAGCGATGGCCGTTCAATCCCCTGGAGATAACGATGGATATCCAACTCCACAGGAATTAAAAGAATTTTTACAACAACAGGAAGTGGAAGCATGAGATTACAAGCAGCAATTGATCGCATACCATTAGAAGAGGCGGTTGCGTTAGCCGAACAACTAGATGGTAAAACAGACATTTTAGAAATGGGAACCTCCTTAGTTAAGGATTATGGCAATCTAGCTATCGAGAAATTGAGAGCAGTTTTGACCAAGACCGATTTACTTGTAGACAGTAAGACCATCGATGAAGGTGCGTATGAATTTAATCAAGCTTTTCGTCACGGTGGAGACATTGTAACTGTGATGGGCGCAGCCTCAATAGATACTTTAAGCGTATGTTATGAAGTCGCCGAAAAACAGAATAAAACAATGATGATCGATTTACTTGAAGTAACGGATGAAAAAATTGAAAAAATCCAGATATTTCCTAATGCTATCTATGCCTTGCATCACTCAGTTGATCGGAAAGATTCGTTTGATGCGACTGCAAGTGTCGAAAGCTTTCACCAAAAATTCCCCGAAATCAAACGCTTGGCGATCGCAGGCGGAATCGATTTGACACAGGCGGAGTTGTTAGCAGATCAAGGATTAATTGAAGTTGTCATTGTCGGGTCAAAAATCACTAAAGCGGAAAATCCGCTGAAAGCAGTAAATGAATTCATGGGAGCTGTTCACAAATGAAAACAATCGAAACAATCATGCAAGAAATTAATCAAGTAATGGAGTTAGTTGATGAAACGGAACTGGAACAAGCCTTGCCACTGTTTCAAAAAAATAAGCGAATCTTTGTAATTGGAGCGGGTCGCAGTGGATTTCAAGCGAAGGGCTTTGCAATGCGTTTGATGCATATCGGCTACACTGATTATGTAATGGGAGAAACGATCACTCCTTCGATTCAAAAAGGAGATACTTGGGTAGCTATTTCCGGATCAGGTACCACTGAAGGAATTGTTTCAGATACCGAAACAGCGAAAAAATTAGGACTTGATATTGTTGTGTTAACGAGTGCCAAAGAGTCTCCATTAGCCAAGCTTGCTGACAAAGTTATTGTAGTGCCTGGCGCCACAAAGACTGGTGCTGGAGTAAAATCTGTTCAGTTATTATCAAGTTTATTTGACCAGACAGTGCACATCACCTTGGATGCCTTAACCTTGAAGCTTGCTCAGCGTGATCAAACTTCCAATGAAGATGCTCTTCATGAGCATGTCAATGTAGAGTAGGTGAGCAAGATGAAAAAAATGGAACGATTAACACGAATTGAACATGCTGGTGTAGTGGCAGTTGTCAGGGAAGATTCTCAAAAACGTGCCATTGAGGCAGCACGCGCCGTCATAAAAGGCGGGATTAAGGGGATTGAAGTTACTTTTTCTGTACCGCAAGCAGATCAAGTAATTGCTCAATTGAAAGAAGAATATCAAAATGATTCCAGCGTAACGATTGGTGCAGGAACAGTTTTGGATGCCGTTACTGCTCGTTTAGCGATTCTAGCAGGTGCAGATTTTGTTGTTAGCCCTTGTTTTGATCAGGCTACGGCAGAAATGTGTAATTTTTATCAAGTTCCTTATATACCAGGTTGTATGACAATTACTGAGATGCAGCAGGCAATGAAAAGCGGCGCAGATATCGTAAAACTTTTTCCTGCGAATAATTTTACTCCCCAAATGATTAAAGCAGCAAAGGCCCCACTTCCACATGTGAACATTATGCCGACTGGCGGAGTGAATTTAGAAAATATAGCAGCCTGGAAGCAAGCGGGAGCAATTGTTGTTGGTGTTGGCGGCAATCTATTTAAGGGTGTCAATGATGATAATTACGAATTAGTTTCTCAAACCGCTAAACAATATATTGAGGTGTGGCGAGAAAACTAATTGCTTAACATTTTTTTCATCGTTTTTTGAGATAGATCGTGCAAGAATCACTTTGCAGATATTTTTTCTCCATTGACAAGCTGAAATATCTCTGATATTTTATTAGCAATTGATGAAACGCGTTGATAAAGAAAGTAAAGTAATCATCTTTGTTAAAGAGAGTTCCTGTTTGGTGAGAGGGGATGCAGAGCAATTACTTGAAAATGGCTTTTGAGCGGATTTCCCGAAAATTTAAGGAAATACGGATGCCCCCGTTAACCAGGCACAGTCTCCAAGAAAAATTTTGGGTACTGATCGAGGTGGAATCTGTGAGGATTTTACGATTAAAGGTGGTAACGCATAGTCTATGCCCTTAGCAATTATATTTGCTGAGGGCTTTTTTGTGTTTCTTCCTTAACTGGGATGACGATCTTGGTAGGAAATTGAATCACTGATAACTTCAACAATAAGTGTAAAATTGGAAGGTGGAAGAATAATGGCAGGATTTTTAGTAGTTCAAACGGATTTTGGTTTGCAGGATGGCGCAGTCAACGCGATGTATGGAGTAGCTTATCAAGTTGAACCGACTCTAAACATCAATAATTTAACACATGAGATTGAACCTTATAACATTCATGATGCAAGCTATCGTTTATTACAGGCGGTCACTTATTGGCCAGCAGGAACTGTTTTTGTATCTGTGGTTGACCCCGGCGTTGGCTCAACCCGTCGCAGTGTCGTCGCAGAGTTGAAGGATGGGCAATATGTAATTACGCCAGATAACGGAACATTGACGTATTTAGCTCAATATGTCGGAATTAAGGAAGTTCGACAAATTGATGAGGAGAGTCAACGTCTGCCCGGCTCATCTGAAAGTCACACATTCCATGGTCGAGATGTCTATGTCTATAACGGTGCCCGATTAGCTAGCGGTAAAGTAGGTTTTGCTGAATTAGGAACGATTATTCCAAGCAGCGAATTAGTGACGTTCCCCTTGATCGCTCCAGAACAAACACAAGATAAAATTACGGGAACGATTGATATCACCGATATTCGATTTGGCTCGTTGTGGACGAACATTCCTGTGGATTATTTCAAAAACTGGCAAGTTGAATATGGACAAAGCCTGCTAGTAAAAATATACTATCAAGGTGTGGTCCGTTATCAAGATGAAGTTGTTTTCGGGCGTTCCTTCGCTCAAGTGGCACCGAATGAAGCAGTTCTTTATATTAATTCATTATTAAATGTTGGATTAGGGATTAATTTGGATTCATTCTCCGCAGTTTATAAAATTGGTACTGGCAACGATTGGACGATTGAATTGACTAAAAATTTAGGGTATTAAGCATTTATCAAATAAAAAAGGGGTATAAAGTATGAATAAGAGATTTACGGTAAAACACATTGTAGCAATTGGGATCGGTGCGGCGGTTTTCTTCATTTTAAAACGATTCGTGACGATTCCTACAGGCATTCCTAATACGGATATTGCAACGGCATATCCTTTCTTAGCATTATTAGGTGTCGTTTATGGGCCAATTGTTGCTGGATTGGCAGGGTTTATCGGTCATGCATTAGGTGATTTAACAACGTATGGAGCATGGTGGTCTTGGATCGTTGCTTCAGGAATTTTAGGTGTATTTTTCGGTTTGTTAGCAAAGCGAATTCCAATTGAACAAGGCATTTTCGGCAAGAAAGAAATCGGAACCTTTTTAGTTGGTGAAACGATTGCTAATTTAGTCACTTGGGTGGTTATCGCACCGATTGGGGATATCTTGATCTACGCGGAAGCACCAAGTAAAGTCTTTACTCAAGGTGTCGTTGCCGGAATCACGAATTCAATCGTAACAGGAATTATTGGCTTTATTTTATTAAAAGCGTACGCACAAACGAAGACGAAAAAGGGCAGTTTGAACAAAGAAGCTTAGAACGTGAGGATATAAAATGATCGAGTTTCGTGATTTTACATTTCAATATGACAGCCAAGCTGAACCGACATTGAAAAAGATCAATTTGACGATCAATCAGGGAGAAAAAATTTTGATCATGGGGCCCAGCGGCTCAGGAAAATCGACTTTGGGAAAATGCTTGAATGGGATCATTCCGCAAAATGAAAAGGGCACTTTTACCGGCAGTTTGATGATCAATGGGAAGACTTTTAGCGAATCATCAATTTATGATCTTTCTCTTGATGTCGGTACGGTATTGCAAGATACAGATAGTCAGTTTGTCGGCTTGACCGTTGCAGAAGATATCGCCTTTTCTCTGGAAAATGAAATGATTCAACAAGCAGAAATGCGAGAAGCAGTCAATCATTGGGCGGAAAAAACTAATTTATTAACGCAGTTAGAAAAACGGCCGCAGGATCTTTCTGGTGGTCAAAAGCAGCGGGTGACAATGGCGGGGGTGCTCATCGATGAAACACCGATCCTACTATTTGATGAGCCGCTAGCCAATCTTGATCCTCAGACCGGCTATGAAGCAATCCAAATGATTGATCAGTTATATCAATCGCAAAAATTTACAACGATCATTATTGAGCACCGTTTGGAAGAGGTTTTAGCGGCACCCATCGATCGTGTTGTTTTGATGAACGAAGGGGAAATTGTTGCGGATATGACACCGACTGAATTACTTAAAAGTGATTTATTAACCAGTTACGGGATTCGTGAGCCGCTTTATATCACTGCGTTGAAGCGTGCAGGGATTTCTTTGAATGGTTTTTCTGATCTAACGCAAGTCGATCAATTGGTTTCACCAGAAATTTCTGCTGCTTTGGCAAAGTCGCAAGGTGAATTTAAACCTATCCCAATAAAAGAGGTTCCATTATTAGCATTGAAGAAAATTTCCTTTGGTTTTGGCAAAGAGCTAGTGATTAAGGAGATTGATTTGACGCTTTATCAAGGTGAAATGGTCAGTTTAGTCGGACATAACGGTGCTGGCAAATCAACTTTATCCAACCTGATTACTGGTTTCTACCCATCGCAAACAGGGGAGTTATTATGGAAAAATCAATCAATTGCCTATGAAAGCATCAAAGAACGTGCGGACAAAATTGGTTACGTGCTGCAAAATAGTAATCAAATGCTGTCGAAGAATATGATCTTTGAAGAAGTTGCCTTAGGATTAGAAAATCGCGGAATTGAAGCGGACAAGATCAAAGAGCGAGTATTCGATACGCTAAAGGTTTGTGGTCTTTATGAGTTTCGTAATTGGCCGATTTCTGCGTTGAGTCATGGACAAAAGCGTCGTGTAGCGATTGCTGCCATTTTAGTGTTGGAGCCGGAGCTGTTAATTTTAGACGAGCCAACTGCGGGTCAAGATTATTATCATTATAATGAGATGATGAACTTCTTGCGCAAATTGAATCAGCGGGGAATTACGATTTTAATGATTACCCACGACATGCATTTAATGCTTGAACATACGCAACGAACATTGGTCTTAAAAGAGGGAGAAATCATCGCTGATGAAACACCCGCCAAAGTGTTATCTTCAGCAGAGCTTGTCAATTCAGCGAGCTTGCGTCAAACAAGTCTCTATCATTTAGCAAAAAATAATGATTTAACAGATGCGACTGGTTTTGTATCAGCCTTTATCCGGTACGACAAGGGAGGAGCCTATGGAGGGAAGTAATTTAATTGGTTATTTGCCGAAGAAAACTGTGATCCATCAACTCAGCGGTTTCACTAAACTTTTATGCTTTTTGCTGATCTCTGTGGTTGGGATGATTTCTTATGATACACGTTTTCTATTAGGGCTGGCGATTTTTTCAATAATTTTATTTCGCACAGCGCGAATTAGTTACCGCGAAATTTCGTTTGTGGTGAAATTTATCGCCTTTTTCTCACTTCTAAATCTGTTGACGGTTTATTTATTTGCACCAGAATATGGAGTAACGATTTATGGCACGCGCCATGTCATTTTTGAAGGGATTGGACGCTACACCGTGACGCAAGAGCAGCTTTTTTATGAATTTAACTTATTGATCAAGTATTTTGTGACCATTCCGCCAGGTTTAATCTTCATTCTGACTACGAATCCTAGCGAGCTTGCCTCAAGTATTCATCGGGTTGGCGGGTCTTATAAGATCGCTTATGCCTTTTCTCTAGCATTGCGTTACATTCCAGATATCCAAGAAGATTTTCGAACGATTTCTAAAGCGCAGCAGGCCCGAGGAAACGAGCTTTCTAAAAAGGCTTCACTAATGAAGCGGGTACGGGGAAATTTAACGATCGCGATTCCATTAATTTTTTCAAGTTTAGAACGAATCGAAACCATTTCATCCGCTATGGAGCTGCGTCGATTTGGGAAGAAAAAGGGGCGAACGTGGCTGTTGGCTAAGCCGCTAAAACGTAATGATTATTTAGCGTTACTATTAGTTGTCATTTTGTGTTCGGTTGGAATCGTCTTATTAGTTGTCAATGGCGACCGCTTTTATAATCCATTTCGCTAAAAAAACAGAACTTTCTGCACAAACGCAGAAAGCTCTGTTTTTTTATATTATAAATTGTACGATCTTATCAGATCATAATTTACTGATTTTATTCAGCACGATTCGCAATTCCAGGTATAAATTTCAAACAGTAAAGAGCGCATAGTCCAACAATGATATAGATGATTTTTGCGAGAATCGCTGTGCTTCCACCAGATATCGCTGCAACTAAATCATATTCAAAAAGACCTACTAATAACCAGTTGATTCCACCAACGATCAACAAAATAAGCGCGATAATATCTAGATATTTCATCTGTAAAACCCTCCCTTCTGATTTGTTTAACAGTACCATAGTTGGATGTCCTACCATATTTATCTGCTCAAAAATTGTTTTTTCTTATTTTATGTAATGGGAAAATGCTTTAAACAAATGAGAGCTTTTTTTTCCTAATTGAAAATTGTTTTTTTATCTTATAGATAAGAGGTAGGAACTCCATTTAATGATGCATCTAACAGACAAATTCTTTTTAGATATTGTGCATTTTAAACGAGGTGTTTTTTTCGCGAAACGCTTTCTCTTATAGATGTAAAAGTTTGCTCGAAATCAATAAAGCGAAGAAGGAAAAGTTGAAAAATGGGAGTAAAATAGTCAGAATTGCATCAATTGTTCCAAGAGAAAGTCTATAAAGCTGGATTATCCGAAGAACACGCAGACATCATCAGTGATATATTGACTTTTACCGATATTCTTATGGAGCAAATTGTTCCGAGGGAAGTGACGAGGGAGGAATAATGATAAAAGAAATGGTCGTCTTATCAATTTGTCAATCAGGCTGATGGCAGTACCTTTTTGGAGAAATCATATCCATTTAGTTTAAAAACTGAACTTTTTTTAATTATGGGAACTATCTTGCGATTGAGCGCGTATAATATAAGTAAGAGAATCTGGAGGCAGAAAGGAAGCGTGCTAAATGTTGAATCCATTTATCAATACAGGACTAGAAGTTGCTTTAAAAGACCTTTTTCGTGATAAATACACTACTGGCCAAGTTTACCCTGCTACTGCTACCGATGTGTGTAAAGAGCGTTTGATTGTTTACGTCTATCCTAATAGCTTGAAATGTGTTTTTGTTGATCAGGAGCAAGAAGCCTTAGAGCAGCTTGCTCTAAATGAAGAAGAGCGGTGAAAAAAGAGGTTAAATTAGGAAAGAAGCAATTTTCATCTTGAAAGGGCATTTTATTGAAGGTCATATTTTAATACAGTGTTGGTATTATAACAAATTTTTAAGGGAAGTTATTATACTTCCCTTAATCGTACTTTTTAGGAAATTTGCAAACTATTTTATATAAGGTATATATTCATTTTATTCAATAGGCAAGTTGTGCTGTTTTAAGAAAGATAGCTTATCCCAGTAACCTCTTTGAAATAAAATTTTATTATTTACTATTTGAAAAAAACCGCAACCTCTCAAGCCTAGTGGGTCACGCCATTCTAAAATTGCCCATTGGCCATCTTCGAAAATGTTTTCAACGATACAAACCATTTTTGCGTTAGAAAAATCTTGTTCAAACATTTTCTTTATAGCTTCTTTCCCAATAACTGGCTCATTGGCAACCTGATGGTTTATTGCATTATCATCATATAATTCTGAAATGATTTCTACATCTGCATTATTAAATGCATCGACCCATTGGCAAAGTATTTCTTTTGGTGTCATATAATTTACCTCCTTGGTATGTAATAATTTCTATTTGCAATATAAAACGAGTGTCTAATTGTATTAATATATTCTACTTTTACACTTAATTTCAAGACAATCTATATATTAAACATATACAGGTTCACGGTCTTTGAAATCTATAATTTATCGATTTGAACATTTAGTTAAAAAGGTGAGGTACTCATAACCGAGTCTCACCTTTTTTATTATTGAATTTTGTCTAAGATTAATTGGGCACAATCAATTTGGTTGGGAATAGTGCCTGCTTCATCCTTCACACGCCAGATATCGGGAGTGATCTCATCGACGACGTACATTTTTCCTTCTTCGTCGTAACCAATTTCAATTTTGAAATCAATCAAAGTCAAGTTCATTTCCGCCAATGCCTCTTTAAGAACAGAACCGACTCTAGTTAAGATATCCAGCCCTTCATCGTACTGATTGGGTCTCAAAATACCCTTCATTTGACATAAGCGATCTGTAATTAGCGGATCGCCTTGTTCGTCATCTTTTAAGGTAACTTCTAAATAGGGTGGATCGAAGGGTAATCCTTCTGGCAGGGTAAAACGACGACACATACTGCCAGCAGTGAAATAGCGTAGTACAAATTCTAAATTAGGAACGGTTAACTGCCGAACCTTCATTATTCCTTTGTCGATGTCTGCGTCAAGATAATGGGTAGGAATCCCATTTTTTTCCATCAATTCAAAAAAATATTTGGAAATAATTAAGCCAATTTTCCCCTTTCCTTCAACACTTCCGCCAACAGTGTTTGAGCCTGGGTCAAAGACGCCATCTTCACCAGTTGCGCTATCTTTAAATAGTAAATAGACTTCCTTGTTTTCCTCATCTAGTAATACTGTTTTTGTTTTCCCATCGTACAATTCTTTCATTTTTTCCCGCCTTCTCTGAAATATCCAGTGTTTTAAAAAATGATAACATTGGATATTTTTAGTGTCGATGATTTTTCGGATTTTATTTTAAAAAACACGTCTAATGTTCGGATTTATTTGAGAAAAGGGTGTAAAATGCATTTGAATTTAAATATAAAGTGCTTTTTTCAGAATTTAACTCTACTGTCTGCATTCATAAAACTACTGTTTCTTAATCGGAGTACAAAAAGTTTTGCATTTTTATCTATAGAAAAAAGCCAAAGTGCTGTTAAATCAGCACTTTGGCTTTTCTATGAAGATAATAGTATGGAGACGGCGGGAGTCGAACCCGCGTCCAAACATATCGACACTTAAAAATCTACGCTCATAGTCATACTATTTAAGCTTCGCTTTGTCCTCTGCCGCATGACAGGCCGCGGACATTGCTAGTCTGATAGGCTCTTTTACAACTTGCAGACGGAAAGTTGTAACGTATCCCACTTAGAATAGGACCCTTACTCGAGTACATGGGCGATACCGAGAGGATCTACGCTAACTGTTTTTAGGCAGCTAAAGCGTAAGAGTTATTGTTGTTTTTAGCAGTTATATTTAACTGTAACGTTTTTACGTAGACGTAACCTACGAAGCGCAATTCAAGCTCAAACTATGCCTGTCGAATCCGTAACGTCCCCCTAATGAATATTTTTGTTGCAAGAAAAAGTATAACATCTCGTTATAAAAAAAGCAAAGAAGTAAGTGAGAAATGAAGAATTTGTTGCGCTAGAATTCAAAAAATTGAAGAAAAAACAAATAGTTAGTGAAGATACGGGTAAGGTAATGGTTGAAAAAAATGAAATAGAGTATACTTAGAATGAGAATCAGATGATACCAGGGGGTTAAAGTATGAATATTTTAATGATTGAAGACAATGAATCCGTTTCGGAAATGATGCAAATGTTTTTCTTGAATGAGGGCTGGGAAGCCGAATTTAAATACGATGGAAAAGAAGGTTTGGACGCCTTTAAGGCGGAACCCGAGAAGTGGGACATGATTACACTTGATCTTAATTTGCCTAGCATGGACGGAATGGAAGTTGGGCGCGAAATCCGAAAAATCTCTAAAACAGTTCCGATTATTATGCTGACAGCTAGAGATTCTGAAAGCGACCAAGTAATTGGGTTAGAAATGGGTGCGGATGATTATGTGACGAAACCTTTTTCACCATTAACCTTGATTGCCCGAATTAAGGCGCTGCATCGCCGCAGTGAACTGACTTCTGAACCACAAAGAGAAGCCGCTGTAACGAATGATAGTTTTGATATTCAAACGGAGCATTTTAAAATGAATTTGAAAACTCGTGAGGCTTATCTAGATGGAAAGCCAATTGATGGATTGACACCCAAAGAGTTCGATCTATTATATACAATGGCGAAAAAGCCGCGCCAAGTATTTACTCGTGAACAGTTATTAGAATTAGTATGGGACTATCAATATTTCGGAGATGAACGAACTGTTGATGCCCATATTAAAAAATTACGTCAAAAAATTGAAAAGGTCGGTGCACAGGTTATTCAAACCGTTTGGGGCGTTGGCTACAAATTTGATGACACTGAGGTTGGTCGATGAAATACCTGTATCAACAATTACTGGCTTTTGGCGGCTTGATTCTGTTGATTCTACTAACTTTAGGGATATCCTTTACACAATTCACCCGTAAAACATTGGAAGATAACAACTATAAAGAGTTATTGGGTTATGCTCAATCAATGGAAAAAAATAATTTGTCCTTAAGTCGAGACATTCGTTTTGAAGGCATGTCAAGTAATGAGATTTTTCAATTTGCCATTGGTGTGACTGAATCGAGTTTGAATCAGCAAGACGTATCTTTTGTTTTTATTGATAAGGATCGAGAGGTTCAATACCCTGATAAATCAGGAAAAGTGAATCCGCACTTAGTCAGCGACGAGCAGTGGAAGGCGCTGAAGGCCGGACAGCAGCAAAAGGAAACAAGCTCTAAAAATGTGATGGGGCAAAGTCAAACGACTTCTTATGCAATGGTTCCTTTTTTTACTGAGGGTGTATTTTTTGGCGTCTTACTGGTCAGCCAACCAGCGATGAACGTTGAGACAAGTGTTAATTCCATTGTAGCCGATTTATTCAAAGCCTTTATCATCGCTTCTATTATTGCGATTATTGTCAGCTATTTCTTTGCGACACAGCAGGTGAAGCGTATCAATCGAATGCGTTCAGCAACGAAAGAGGTTGCGGCGGGAAACTTTGATGTAGTGGTGCCGAATCGTAATCGCGACGAATTTGATGATTTGGCGGATGATTTTAATCGGATGACAGTTTCCTTAAAGGAATCGCAGGATGAAATCGAACGGCAAGAAGAACGGCGAAAGCAGTTCATGGCGGATGCTTCACATGAGATGCGGACACCGTTAACAACAATCAACGGTTTATTAGAAGGGATGCAATACAACGCAATCCCTGAAAATCAAAGAGAGAAGGCCATCAAGCTAATGCAAAATGAGACCTCTCGTTTGATTCGTTTAGTTAATGAAAATTTGGATTACGAAAAGATTCGAACCAATCAAATTAGTATCTTGTTGCAGGAGTTTAACGCAACGGAGGCAGTAGCAACATTATTGACTCAATTATCAGCGAAAGCGGAAGCTTCAGGGGATCAATTAATTCTCCAAACAGAGGAACCGATCATGGTCTATGCTGATTACGATCGTTTTGTTCAAGTAATGGTGAATTTAATCCAAAATGCGATCCAGTTTACTAAGGATGGAACGATCGCTGTTGCTATCACAAAATTGGAGAAAGCAACGGAGATTAAGATTTCCGATACTGGCATCGGAATGTCTGAGGATCAGGTGAAAAATATCTGGGATCGCTACTATAAGGCTGATCCATCGCGTAAAAATACAAAATATGGTGAATCTGGTCTAGGGTTATCGATCGTACAGGAGCTGGTTCGTTTGCACAACGGAACGATTGAGGTTTCCAGTGAACTAGACAAGGGAACTACATTTACAGTCGTTTTTCCAGATAAACCAGAAGCAGTAGAAGCCACTGAAGAACAAAAAGAAGCGTAAAACCAAATCGGTTTTACGCTTCTTTATTTGCTTTTAAAGAATGGCTAAAATAATAAAATTCAAAATGAATAAAAGATCTACGACCCAAAGAATCGGAGAGACTTCATTGGTTTTACCTTTGATTACTTTCGAGATCGTGTAGAAAATGAAACCAGCAGCAATTCCGTAAGAGATGCTATAGCAAAGTCCCATAAAGACACTAGCAAAGAAGGCCGGAACGGCTTCTTCTAAATCTAGCCAATTGATGTCTGCGAATGAGGCTAACATCATGACACCAACTAAAATCAATGCAGGTGCTGTTGCTTGAGCTGGGACGATAGCAATTAATGGAGAGAACAAGCTGCTTAGTGCAAATAGAATAGCCACGACAACAGAAGTTAGACCTGTTCGTCCGCCAGCACCGATACCCGCTGCGGATTCAACATATGTCGTTGTGTTTGATGTACCGAAGATCGCACCGATTGAAGTCGCGATTGCATCTGCGAATAACGCCTTATCCATTTTTGTTTTAAAGCCTTTTGAATCATTATCAAGTGCGTTTTCATCTTCTTTTGAGAAAATACCAGTACGACGTCCTGTACCAATAAAGGTTCCGATCGTATCGAAAGTATCAGATAAACTAAAAGCTAAAATCGTCATTAAAACTTGCGGTAATTTAGAAGAGTCAGAGAAAAGCGAACCCATACCGGCTGAACCAAAAGCTGCTCCAAAAGTCGTGCCTAATTCTTGGATCGAACTGCTCAATGAATTAGCATGCCAATCAATTGCTCCTAATTGAACAACACCCATAGGGATTCCTAATAATGTTGTAACAACGATTCCGATTAGGATTGCTCCGCGAACATTTCTAACAACTAGGATGGTTGTAATAACTAAACCAAAAACTGCTAATAAAATCGGCGCATTATTGAAGTTTGCTAAAGCAGGAACAATTCCGCTATTGATTGTAACGTTAGTCGCTTTGCCGCCTTCAACGACACTGCTGGTAATCGCAGATGAGTCTGCACTAAACGAAAGGAGTCCAGCATTTTTGATTCCGACATAAGCAACGAAGATTCCGATCCCGCCACCGATCGCGTGCTGCATGCTTTCGGGGATTGCGTGAATAATTAATTTACGAATTTTGGTTACAGTAATTAAAATGTTAATGATCCCGCAAATGAATACCATTGCTAAGGCTTGTTGCCAAGAATAGCCTAGTCCGAAAACGACTGTATAAGTGAAAAACGCATTCAATCCCATACCAGGTGCTTGCGCGTAAGGGACGTTAGCGAATAATCCCATTACTAAAGTTCCGATCACAGAGGCGATGATCGTAGCTAGGAACACTGCCTGAAAGGGCATTCCAGAAGCTGATAAAATACTTGGATTTACGAATAAAATATAACTCATGGCGAAGAATGTTGTGATCCCTGCCATCACTTCAGTAGAAATGTTGGTACCTTGTTCTTTTAATTTAAAGAATTTCTCCATTATAATTAAACGCTCCTTAAGAATAAGTTCATTATATCGGTAAAAACCGAATACTTTTAAAGTATAATGAAGAAACAATCGACTTTCAACAATAAGTTCGTTAAGAGAACAAATAAAAAGAAGAATGTTCGTGTTTAGCGAACATTCTTCTTCCTTGTGGTGGTACTAATCAAACGGAAGGAGATGATTAGTACACATAAATATAAGAAAAGGGAGAAAACAGCTTTGGCAAGGGCGCAGAAAAATAGATCTAGCAAAGTCGTTGAGGATAGCTCAAATGATAAGGAAGAACGAATAGAGTAGGCAATTCCACTTGTACCATTACTCAAGACAAAATTTGGCAACTCCTTTATTTGATTCAAACCTTGATGATAAATAGCCTGCAAAATGGATTCGTAAACAGGTTCGAAAATGGTAAAAAATACAATTAAACAAGTAGCTGCGATCAGCAAACCGATAATAAATTCTAGTCCAGTTGAATAGATCAGCTGTTTGATTGAAGCTGTCGACTTTTTTTGACGATGTATCCTAATAGCAAAAAATACTAGTAATATGGCAAATAGGGTAATCGCGCTGACAAGCAGTCGGAAAGAAAAATAGTGTTGCAACTGCTCAATTTCTTTTCTGGTAAATAATTGGATTTGATGGGAAGAATCTAACTGATTCAAAACGAGTCTCAACATCCCTAAACTGGTTAGGATAAAGAGAGCGACCAAATAGATCACCCAAGATATTGAAAATTGAATTCGATGTCTTTTGATAGTTGAAAGCGTCGTTGAAAAAAGTTCCATAGATTCCCACCTCTTACTAATAAGTATAAAATCCTAATTTGAAAGAAATATGAATTCTATCGGAAGAAATAAGTGCAAACAAACAAAGACCTTTCACAGTTTTTGTGAAAGGTCTTTGTTGGAGATTATTGTTGATTTTGTTCTTGATATTGCTTATACGTTTCAGTCTTGTAAAGTTCTTGGGTGGATTTTTTTCCTTTTTGATCGAACAGACTGGTTGATTTATCTCCTAGTTTATTCTCGGTTTTTTCCATCTTTTTAAGACCGTCTTTATAATCAAATTGTGAAGCGTCAATCGGCTTCAACCCGCTGGCTGAGTAGAAGCGAAGCAGATCGCCGTTGTTGATGTTATCTGAGGTGCTCAACTGAGTAGAAACAGCTTCTTTCCATGCTTCAGATTGTTTTTGCAAGGCTTCGTCTGGTTCAGTGATTGCCATACCATCTTTATTGCTGTATAAGCTTCCACTGTAGTAGGTATACTCTGGTGTCACATAATCGCCATCACGGAAAGCGACGATTTGATCATGATCATTTGATAGCAGATCTTGACCTAATTGAATATACTTGCTCGTATCCACTCCTAAAAGATGTAACAAAGTAGGTAAAGCATCAACCTCACCGCCATATGTGTGGTTAATTCCGCCTTTATCTTGACCAGGAACATGGACCATATAAGGAACACGCTGCATTTGTGCATTATCAAAGTTTGACCAAGTTTCTTTTGACTTGCCAAGCAGTGGTGCCAAGTCAGAGTTTCTTGAATTTGAAATACCATAATGGTCACCGTACATAACGATGATCGAATTATCATACAAGCCAGAAGCTTTCAGATAATTGAAAAATTCTTCAACTGCTTTGTCTAAATAATTGGCTGTCGCAAAGTAGCCGTTGATGGTTTCATCATTGGTGTTAGCCATTGGGAAACCAGCTTCGTCATTTTTGAATTCACTGTAAGGATAGTGGTTCGAAACGGCGATAAACTTCGTATAGAATGGCTGCTGCAGACGTTCCAAATACTTCACAGATTGCTGGAAGAAAGGTTTATCGTGTAAGCCATATTGGAATGAGTTTTCATCGTTTACATCGTAATACGAAGAGTCGAAGAAATAATCATAGCCAAGATTTTTATAAGTTTCAGAACGGTTCCAGAAACTTCCAGAGTTTCCGTGGAAGGCAGCACTTGTGTAGCCTTCAGTTTGTTTCAAAATGTTTGGAGCTGCTTGGAAAGTGTTCTTTCCGCCTAATTGCGAGAATAAGGACCCTTGGTTCAAACCAAATAAAGAATTTTCCATCAATGTTTCTGCATCTGAGGTTTTTCCAGCTTTTACTTGGTGGAAGAAATTATCAAATGAGAAGGTGCTGTTACTATGGAAAATACTGTTCAAGAACGGTGTTACTTCATGCTCTTGACCATTTTCATCCTTTAGCTTGTAGTCAATCACGAATTGCTGAAGACTTTCCAAATGGATCGTAATAACGTTGCGTCCCTTAGCGATACCGTAATAGTCGCTATTTGGAGCTGCATAGTGATCTTTTACATAAGATTCGACTTCTTTTAAATCATTGGGACTAGCCTCGGCGCGAACTTGGTTGGTCTTATAGGTTTGGATACCATCGTATACGGTAAAGGCATTTACTCCCAGATATTTGATCAAATAGTCGCGAGAAAAGGTACGGGTCAATAGTTCAGGACGATCCGCTTCAGCTAGGAAAAGATTTCCTGAGAAAATCATGATCGAAAGAGCAGTCATAGCGATAGCCATCCGAGCACGTACAGGTCGTTCTTCTCTTTTAATGCCTTTCCGCCATAAAAGAATTGGTAAAATCACAATATCAATCAAGTATAGTACGTCGTAAGGGCGGAATAGTCGGACTGCACTTTCACCCAAACCACTGGCAACTTTACCAGCACCTAGGAAAGTGTTTACGGTAATAAAGTCGGTAAATTCACGATAATAAACGACATTGGCAAAAAGCAGGAAACTCGCCAGTGCGTAGATAACCATCATCGTGGCATAAGAGGCTTTGGACCGTCGCACATATAAAGCAATCGACAGTAAGAACATCGTCGATGCGATTGGATTGATAAATAGGATGAAGTATTGTGTCAGACTCTCGATCCCTAAATTAAATTCAAATAAGTATGCAAAAACACTTTTCGCCCATAATAAGAATGTCAGTAACGCATAAAAGCCGAGACGTTTATTCAAAAAAGTAGGAGCTTTTAGTTTTTTCAATAGTAACTTCCTTTCTGTCGCAGAAAAAATGCGAATGTTCACTTGTTACTTAGTTTACTCGGTTCCATCAAGTCAGTCAATTCTTATTAAATTTTGAGCAATCAGGCTTAAAGAAAACTTTATAAGCGAAATATACGCTTTTTTTTTGCTATACTATAGAAGAAAGCGGGGATGAGAGTGGAAATAGAATTAAATAATTACGGTATTAAACGTATTCGTCAGGGAAACCCATTAATTCAGCAAGACGACCTGAAGCAAGATATAAAAAAAATTCCTCTAGAATGGGTAAAGTTTGTCGATAATAAACATAAATATATTGCAACTGGTTATTTAGGGAAACAAAACAAAGGCTTTGGTTGGGTGTTAGATCAAACACAACGCCCAATCAACAAAGCTTTTCTAATGGAAAAATTCCAGCAGGCAATTAATCAACGCCAGGCATTCTTTGCTGATCAGGGGACGAACACTTTTCGTTTGTTTAACGGTGAGGGCGATGGGATCGGAGGCGTGACTATTGATTACTACGCGGACTATTTAGTGATATCTTGGTACAACGAAACAATTTACCATTTTCAAAAGCTGATTGTAGATAGTTTGCTGGCAGTTTTTCCAAGTGCTAAGGGAATCGTTGAGAAAATTCGTTTTAAGAGCGAAGGGAAGGAAAGTCGCTGGTTAGCAGGAGAAAAACCACAGGAGCCTTTAATAGTACTAGAGAATGGTGTTTCTTATGCCGTGTACTTAGATGAAGGCTATATGACGGGGATCTTTTTAGATCAAAAGGAAGTCAGAGGACGCTTGACAGAAGGCTTGGCTGCAGGAAAAAAAGTTTTGAATATGTTCAGTTATACAGGAGCCTTTTCTGTGGCAGCTGCATATGGCGGAGCGTTAGAAACGACAAGTGTTGATCTGGCACAGCGAAGCCTGCCTAAAACACAAGAACAATTCGAAGTGAACGATTTGCCTTTAGAAAAACAAAAAATAATTGTTATGGATACATTTGACTATTTTCGCTATGCATTAAGGAAGGGTTTAAGTTATAATTTGATTGTCTTGGATCCACCTAGTTTTGCCCGTAATAAGAAAAAAACATTTTCTGTGGCAAAAGATTATGGACGTTTGATCGAAGACAGTGTGGAAATACTTACTAACGATGGAATGATCATTGCGTCAACTAATGCAGCGAATCTTTCAATCAAAAAATTCAAGCAAGCGATCGAGACAGCCTTTCAAAATAAAAACGTAACGTATCAATTGACTGAAAGCTATCGATTGCCCGCGGATTTTCCAGCCAGTAATTTTGAAGAAAGCAATTATTTGAAAGTATTGTTTTATAGGATAAAAAAATAGAAGAAAATGGGATGGGATGCATATGATGGATATTCAAGTAAGAGAGGTACGATTTGATGCGGGAAAACCTAAAATCTGCGTGCCGATTGTTGGAAAAACTTTCGAGGAGATCATTGAGCAAGCAAATGAAGCCAAGAAGGTTGCCGAAGTGATCGAATGGCGAGCGGATTATTATGAAGATGTCTTAGATGATGATAAGTTGAATTCGACTTTGCTAGCATTAAGGGATGAGATCAGGAATATTCCATTGATTTTTAATTTACGGACGACAGAAGCTGGTGGACTGCTTGATATATCTCTAAACCAATACCGTCATATTAACGAATTTGCTGTTTCTTCACGTGCGATTGATCTGGCTGATGTGGAGGTTTCTATCATCGATCAATTATCGACCACGTTTATCAAATGGATGCAGGCCCTAGATGTGCGGGTAATTTTGAGTTATTACAACTTTAAGGAAACGCCAGAGGATGCAGTGATTCTGTTTCGCTTAAATTTAATGGAGCATTGGGGAGCAGATATCGCGAAAATCGTCCTTGAACCACAGAACGAGGCTGATGTCTTGCGCCAAATGGGCATTGTAATGAAGGCTCAGACTTTTGTTACCCTTCCAGTCGTGTCCGTTTCTCTAGGCAGACTCGGAAAATTTTCACAAATCAGCGGTTCATTGGATGGCTCCTGCATGACCTATGGTTGTTTAGAAGGGCAGTCTAATGAGGATGCTCAAATTGAAGCAGAGAAATTAGCTTTGATAGTTAATGAATTGAGATAAGAAGGCTTTTGGATTTTTCGAATGCCCTCAAACTGTAAACAGAAAAAATCCAAACTCGTTATTCAAGCTTGGATTTTTTTAATCTAGCTTTTCACGAAAATGGAAGAATCTTTGTCTTACCAGTAGCTGCTCGTTCTTTTAAACAAACGACTGATTTGTTTCCTATTCGCTTTTTTGCTAGACTTTAGAAAATAAATTAAGTGAGGGGATTGACTTGGCTAAGAAGAAAATTCAAAAGACCAATGCGATTCGTTTAGTCGAACAAAAGAAGATCGCTTATAAAGAGCATGAATATGCTTGGAGCGAGGACGATTTAGGCGCGAGCCACGTTTCTGAACAGGTTGAAATTGAACCTGCGAGAATTTTTAAAACCCTCGTCGCAGTTGGAAACAAAACGGGTCCAGTCGTAGCAGTGATTCCCAGTGATCATGAATTGGATCTGAAGAAGATAGCGAAGGTCAGCGGCAACAAAAAAGTTGAAATGCTGCATTTGCGAGATTTAGAGGCTACGACAGGCTACATACGCGGCGGCTGTTCGCCAATAGGAATGAAGAAGCTTTTTCCAACCTTCGTCGATGCTTCGGCTGAAAATTTTGAACAAATCGCAATTTCGGCTGGTAGAAGAGGTCTGCAAATGGAAATTGCCCCCGCGGCCATCTTAGAACTGACGCGAGGACAATTTGCGGAGCTGACGCATTAAGCAAAGGCGTTATAGGCGGCATGTGTTCCGGCAACATACCCTGTACAAAAAGCGGTGGTGATATTGTAACCACCTGTATAGCCATTTACATCTAGAACCTCCCCGGCAAAATACAAGCCGGGAATTTTTTTGCTGGCTAATTCCTTGGGGTTGATTTCCTTAAGCTCAACGCCACCACCAGTGACGAAGGATTTTTCTAAACCAAATGTTTTGTTTGCAGTCATTGACCAGTCTTTACAATAGGAAACAAAGCGGTTCAATTGTTCTTTTGATGTTTGGTTGTAAGACAATTCGCTAATACCGATTTTTTCTAAAAGAAAGAGCAACAGACGCTCAGGTAAGAAACCGGCTAAGGCGTTTTTCAATTGTTTGGTGGAAGCTGCCGAACGCTCGCTGATTTCTTCAAGTAGTTCATTGGTTGATTTTCCAGGAAAACAATCGAGTGTCAAAGTCACTGTTTCTTGGGTTCGCAATAATTGATTAACAAAGCTTGAGCAACGCAATGCGGCAGGTCCTGAAATCCCAAAATGGGTAAAGAGCAAGTCCATCTCATGGCTCGCAATTGATTTACTTTTCTCGTCAACAACAGATAATTTTACGTCCTGCAGAGACAAGCCCTGCAATGTTTTAGCTGAAACAAAATCATCAGTTAAAAAAATCGGTGATTCTGTTGGATAGAGGGGTGTCACATGATGACCAACACTTTTGGCAAAACGGTAGCCATCGCCCTGCGATCCAGTGGAGGGATAGGTGATTCCGCCAGTCGTAACGATGATACTTTTTGCAGAATAATCCCCCTCCGAGGTGCGCACGCCTTGAATGGTTGAGCCGTTAGTAATAATTTTTTCAACCGATTCTTTAAAATGCAGCTCAACGTTTAAATTTTCTAGCTCCTCCTTTAAAGTATTGACGATCGTAGCCGATTTATCTGAGACTGGAAAAATTCTTCCGTGATCCTCTTCTTTTAACGCAACTCCGCGTTCGTTAAAGAAGGTCATGACGTCCTGATTATCAAATTGCGAAAATGTACTATATAAAAAGCGGCCGTTTCCGGGAATATGAGTGATCAAATCCTCTACTGGACGATTATTCGTCACGTTGCAGCGACCGCCGCCAGTCATAAGCAATTTCTTGCCAAGTCGTTTATTTTTCTCAAATAGGGCGGCTTTAGCGCCATTCATCGCAGCTGTAATTGCTGCCATCATCCCAGCGGGACCGCCACCAATTACGATTACATCAAATTTTTCACTCATTTTAATTAATTCCTATCTTTAATTGATTTGTTGTTTTTGTTTGTATAATCATACTTTAAATACGAACAATTTTCAGTCAATTTGCCGCGTATCATGAATTTTTTTTCACTTCCATTAGAAAATGATGTAAACTATGAGTATTAAATGTGAGGAGGAATTTGATGGAAGTAAGAGAATATGTTGAACAGATTCAAAAGAACTTAGAGGCAAAAGATCCGAATCAAGAAGAATTTTTACAAGCGGTGGAAGAATTTTTACCTACTGTGATTCCTTTTCTAGAAGAGCATCCAGAGTATGTTGAAAAAAACATTTTAGGCATGATCATTGAACCAGAGCGAATGGTTCAATTCCGAGTGCCTTGGCAAGATGATAAGGGCAATTGGCAAGTGAATCGCGGTTACCGTGTTCAGTTCAACTCGGCGATTGGCCCATATAAAGGTGGTCTGCGTTTCCATCCAAGTGTGAACTTAAGTATCTTGAAGTTTTTAGGATTCGAGCAAATCTTTAAAAATAGCTTGACCGGTCTTCCAATTGGCGGCGGCAAAGGTGGATCAGATTTTGATCCGAAGGGAAAATCTGATTCTGAAGTAATGCGTTATTGCCAAAGCTTCATGACAGAATTATCAAAACATATTGGTCCAAACTTAGACGTGCCAGCAGGCGATATCGGTGTCGGCGGTCGCGAGATCGGATACCTATTCGGACAATATAAACGTCTGCGTGAATATGATATGGGTGTACTGACGGGTAAACCTTTAGGCTTTAACGGTAGTCTTGGTCGAACGGAAGCGACTGGCTATGGTGCAGTTTACTTCGTGAAACATTTATTAGAAGATCGCAAGGATTCCTTCGATGGAAAAAAAGTGATTGTCTCAGGTAGCGGAAATGTGGCTATCTATGCGATTGAAAAGGCGCAAGAATTAGGGGCAACAGCACTTACTTGTTCGGATTCAAATGGCTATATTTATGATAAAAACGGAATTGATGTTGCACTATTGAAGGAAATTAAAGAGGTTCGTCGCGCCCGCTTAACAGAATATGCCAAAGAATCTTCAACCGCTGAGTATTTCGAAGGTTCTGTTTGGGAGCTTGAGACAGAAGCAGACATTGCTTTGCCTTGTGCAACACAAAATGAGATTGACGATAAAAAAGCGGAGCTCTTAGTTAAAAACGGAGTAAAAGTGGTAGCAGAAGGTGCAAATATGCCGAGCACAAATGGCGCGGTTAAACTGTATCATGAAAATGGCGTACTTTATGGATCAGGAAAAGCAGCAAATGCTGGCGGTGTAGCTGTATCTGCATTAGAAATGAGTCAAAACTCTCAACGTTTGGCTTGGACCAAAGAGGAAGTCGATAGCAAACTCGATGACATCATGAAAAATATCTATGAAACTTGTCGTGATACGGCTGCGAAGTATGCGGATAAAGATAATTTCGCGGCAGGTGCGAACATTGCTGGGTTTGAGAAAGTTGCTGCTGCGATGATGGCACAAGGAACTGTTTAAATTTTAATGGTTTACGCTTGAAAAATCGGTAAAAGAAACGTAAAGTATAGATTGTTATGAAGTGATTTTCAAGGAGGAAAAACAATGGCACACATTCATTTCGATTATTCGAAAGTAGCACCATTCGTGAGCGAACATGAAATGGAGTACATCAAATCTGAAGTAGCTCTAGCTCACAAAGAATTACGCGAAGGTACTGGCGCAGGAAATGACTTCCTAGGCTGGATAGATCTTCCAGTAAACTATGACAAAGATGAATTTGCGCGCATCAAAAAAGCAGCTGAAAAAATCAAATCTGATTCTGATGTATTAGTAGTTATCGGAATCGGCGGTTCATACCTTGGAGCACGTGCAGCAATTGAATTCTTGCACCAAAGCTTTTTCAATGTATTGGATAAGGAAGATCGTAAAGCGCCGCAAGTATTTTTTGCGGGAAATTCAATCAGCTCAACGTACATCGCTGACTTGATCGAAGTGATCGGTGATCGTGATTTTTCTGTTAACGTAATTTCTAAATCAGGAACAACAACAGAGCCAGCAATCGCATTCCGTGTCTTCAAAGAATTATTGATCAAAAAATATGGTGAAGAAGAAGCGAACAAACGTATCTATGCTACAACTGATAAAGCTCGCGGAGCAGTAAAAGTAGAAGCTGATGCAGCTGGTTGGGAAACTTTTGTTATTCCTGATGATGTTGGTGGACGTTTCTCAGTGCTTACAGCAGTTGGTCTACTACCAATCGCAGCCAGCGGAGCAGATATTGATGCATTGATGCAAGGTGCAGCAGATGCTCGCGAAGCTTATTCAAGCGAAAACCTAGACGAAAATGAAGCATATCAATATGCCGCTCTTCGTAATATTTTATACCGTAAAGGCAAAGTGACTGAAATCTTGGTCAACTATGAACCAGGTATGCAATATTTCAACGAATGGTGGAAACAACTATACGGCGAATCAGAAGGAAAAGACTTGAAAGGTATTTACCCATCAAGTGCGAACTTCTCAACTGACTTGCATTCATTTGGACAATACATCCAAGAAGGTCGTCGTAACATCTTCGAAACGATCGTGAAAGTGGAAAAACCTCGTAAATCTGTGGCGATTCCTTCACAAGAATCTGATTTAGATGGCTTAGGCTACTTAGAAGGTAAAGATGTTGACTTTGTTAACTCTAAAGCTTATCAAGGCACATTATTAGCCCACACAGACGGCGGTGTTCCTAACTTTGTATTAAACATCCCAACAATGGATGCTTATACTTTAGGTTACGCTATGTACTTCTTCGAAATCGCTGTTGGTATCTCTGGCTATTTATTAGGGGTTAACCCATTTAATCAACCAGGTGTGGAAGCTTATAAGAAAAATATGTTTGCCCTACTTGGAAAACCAGGATTTGAAGATTTAGCAAAAGAATTGAATAATCGTTTATAAAATCAAGAAAAGAGCGCTCGTTTGACGAGGGCTCTTTTTTTCCGGTTGAATAAAAGTAATACATAGCTAATCAAAATTAATGATAAAAAGCATAATGAAAGAATAAAGAAACCGGTTTTAAACAATTAAAGATAAATAAAAAATGAATAGGAGATTAAAAATAACCAAGGTTGTTTATGTTGATGTTTTACGAATTTTCTAAAAATTGTTGAATTACCCTTGATATAAAAGCAAAAAAACTTATAAAAAACGTTTTCAATTTTCAATAATTATGTTATTATAAAAACGTAGTATTAAAGGGGGATTTATTATGGAAATTACAGAAACTATTGAAATTGGACTTGCTTACGAGTGTAAAGCAATTGGAATCAAAAATGAAGTTGTTGGTGTTGTCGAGCAACTTTACAATAATACAGTGTTGATCAATGTTGTACGTTGCGCACCTTCTGATCGCGCGACAGTTATCGAATTGCAGAATCGTTTATTAGTAAAATACGAAGATGTACACGCATGTATCGAAGTTGAGTGTACTGCGTAACTTTATAGTTATGCATGTGAAATGTTTATTTTGACAGGAATTAGATTCGGACCCTTCAAAAAAGAGGTTCGAATCTTTTTTGTTAATGACTTTAGTCAGTTTCGCTCGCGTTAGCGAGTGAAACAAGAAAACCGCGCGTTTCTACGCGTGGACGAGATAGCTTTAGCGATAAAAACTCCTTTCGATATACTAATAAGTGGCTACCAACCGCTCATACTATCGAAAGGAGTTTTTCTATGTCATCAAATGACGACAAAAGTTTATCACACAGTCGGTAGAAATCATAGAAGCACATGCCATGCCAGATCATATTCATATGTTAGTTAGAGTGCCACCGAAAATAAGCATTTCAAGTTTCATGGGATTCTTAAAAGGAAGAAGCGCCACGCTTATCCATGAGCAGCATGGAAACTTAGTGTATAAATATGGGAATAAGAGTTTTTGGTCGAAAGGCTATTATGTAAGTACAGTAGGGTTAAATCAGAAAACAATTGCAAAATATAAAAGAGAACAAGAAGCAGAGGATCGAAATCGAGATAGCATAAGTAAAAGAGAATACGTCGATCCATTTAAAATGAAGAAAAAGAAATAAAGTAGCGAGCGATGAGCGGTTGGCGGTCTTTTAAAAAGCTCCATTTATGGAGTACGCGAGCAGTGACCTCTTCTAGAGGTGTTAAAAAGCCACCCGTTTTCACGGGTGGATGAGTTACTCCTTGCTACTTTTAGCTATTAAGAATAATCGAGGAGCTCTATCAAACTGTCGGTGAGACATAAGCATTGTTTAAAATTTCACGTTTAAAATGTTAGGTATCGTATTAGTTGATTTTACCGATTTAAAGTTAACAAACAGTCCATTGAACCTTTAAGTTAGAAGAAATACAATAGAAGTTGAAGAAAAGATATAGCGGGAGGGATCACAAATGCAGGCAATCGAAATTAAACAATTAGAAAAAGTCTATTCAGATGGGAAGAAGGCCTTAGACAACATTAGTCTAGCGGTTCCTCAAGGGACGATTTTTGGATTCTTAGGCCCGAATGGTGCTGGAAAGACAACGACAGTTAAATTATTAAATGGCATCTTAGATCCGACTGGTGGAGAGATTCGCGTTTTAGGGCTTAATCCAGTTAACGAAGCGGAAAAACTTCATCAATTCACAGGCATCTTAACGGAACATGCAGGCATGTATGATCATTTGACTGGTATTGATAATCTGATTTTCTTTGGGCAGCTTTTCGGTCTGACAAAATCGGAGAGTCAAGCAAGAGGAATACAATTGCTAGAAAAGCTAGAGCTTTCAGATGCGGCTCAAGTAACATTAAAGAGCTACTCTACCGGGATGCGTCAAAGACTCTCCTTAGCACGTACCTTGATTCATCGCCCAAGTGTGCTTTTTTTGGATGAGCCCACCAGCGGACTTGATCCTGAAAGTACAAAGAAGGTTAATGAATTGCTGCTAGAGCTTTCAAGAGAAGAGGGGACGACGATTTTCCTTTGTACACATCAATTAAGATACGCCCAAGAAATTTGTCATGAATATGGTCTGATGGACAAAGGCCAGCTTCTAGCATTAGGCAGTCTACCAGAATTACGAAAGCGTACCTTCAACAGCTATAAAGTAACGATCGAGACAGACTTCATGCCGCCTTCGCTCAAAAGTGAACGGATCAAAGATAACATTTATGAATTAGTGATCCAGGAAAAGGCGGAGATCCCTCAACTGGTGAGAGAAATTGTCAAACAGGGCGGCAATATCGCGCAAGTAACGCCAAAGGATTTTTCGTTAGAGGAAATCTATTTTGCTTTATTGGAAGGGGGAGAGACGCATGTTTAATAATCGGCAAAAAGCGATTATGGTCAAGGATGTAAGAGGAATTACTGAAAATAAACGCTACTTTTCTGTGCTGACAATTCTTCCGTTGATCTTTTCAGTAGTCTTTCCAACGATTATGCTGCTAACGGTTTTACTAAGTCCAACGGATTCTTCTTCATTTACTGAAATGGCTCGTATTTTACCAGATTTTCAAAAACTGGATCAAGAACAGTTGATTCGCGACTTGTTGTCTTTAATGATCAATAATGTCATTCCGATTTTCTTTTTAATCATCCCGATTATGACAGCGAGTGTCATGGCGGCAAGTTCTTTTGTAGGCGAGAAGGAGAAACGAACGCTGGAGACATTGCTTTATTCTCCCTTATCGATTCGTGAAATTTTTCAGGCGAAAGTCTATGCCTCGTTTTTTGTAGCAGTCTTTGTGACCTATGTTTCGTTTATTTTAACTGTTATCGTGATCGAGGCAGAGCTGTATTTTATTACAGGGAGGATGCTTCCTTTAAGTATTAATTGGCTGTGGGTGATGCTTCTCATTGTACCGGCAATCACCATTATCTCGATTGTCTTGATTGTCAAAGGTTCAGCAAAATCTACGACAATCGAAGAATCACAACAGAAAGCGGCCTTTTTGATCATGCCGATAGCTTTGCTTCTTATTGGCCAATTTACTGGTATTCTCGTTTTTGGCGGATGGGTAGTGATTTCAATTGGTCTTATTTTACTGTTGATCGCCCTGCTGCTACTCAGATTTTCCATGACTGGCTTCACCTACGAACGTCTATTAGAGCGATAATAAAAATCGTAAACAACCTTCAATAGAGGACTGTTTACGATTTTTATTTTAGTCAAATTGTAGAATACTTGCTGTCTTTATACTGATACGGTTTGAGTCAACCGAAAAGACACTTAGATCATCTGTCAAGATACCTGTCACGTTCTGACAACGATAGACGGCCATTTGCTGATTTGAATTGACCGGCCAAACATAAACAGCTTGATTGCGTTTTTGCAAAACTTGAATCAAATCATTGTTGGCAGTTCGTGCTTCGATATTCATGAAATCCAGTGAGGTTTTTGGAGCCCCGATCAGATCTAAAGGCAAGATATAACCAACCTTCATTGTTGGAAAAAGTTGTTTCATTTTATTGGCGCTGTCTAGGTCCATACTTTGTAGTTGATGATTGGCTAGCTGCTCTTTTAAAGGTAATAATTGTTGAACGATTGTACTTTTAGTCTTGTTAGTGACCTTAAGTTCAATCAGTAATTTTTGGTTCAAACGGTTTGCTTCTGCGAGATAATCCGCAAATAATGGGATTTTACTAGTGTAGCCGTTATCCTCCAGTGTGACTTTTTTTAATTCATCCCAACTTGTTTCATCAATGCGTAAATTTTTATCAGCCAAATCCTTCAAATTTTCATCGTGCATCACGACTAATTGGTGATCTGCAGTTTCTTGAACGTCCATCTCTATATAATCTGGTCGATCTCTTAGGCTGGTTCTTTTCAGAGCTGCGATTGAATTTTGGACACCATTGCGGTTAGTAACCCCTCGATGTGAGATTGTGAAGGGTTCATTTGCATCTTCTATTTGAAAGGCATGAGCATAATGCAGCGAGTATAAGCCAAGACAAACAAGAATTGTCAAGCCCAGCCAGACGATTGTTCCCTTTGTTGTAGAGTCATCAATGACCGGCTTTTTATCCGATGCAGTCAAGTAGAGGAAGAAAAGGCCCCACCATACGTTTTGTAATACACGATAGATGACCAAAAAGATCATTGCGCTAGTTTGTCTGATCAAAAATTGCGAGAGCCAAATAACGCCGATTTTCATCAAAAGACTGACAGTTAAAAAGGCGAATGGAATTAGGAAGAAGAGCAGCAGCTGTTTTCCCAATTTATTTTCCGTTTTTTGCCAGCTAAGCTTCCGACTTTCCTTTATACTTTTTCCTTGCTTTAGATATTTTGGCACTAAGATCATCCGATATAAAAAATAAAGAACAATCAAGTACAGGAAAATAATTACCGGCAGTATTTTCCAACGATAAAGAAAAATAAAAGAAAGCATTCTAGCTGGAAGCGGCTGCCAAGCTAACAATAGTTGGTAAAAGCGAAAGAAAAAAATTGGAGATAAAAGTAGCCAGTATGCAAAGCTAACAAATGCTGCCTTTAAAGAAAAGTTCTGAAACCCTTTTTCATTTGACTGTACCTGGCTGAAAAAGTTTCCGTATAGAAAGATCAGAGCCGCAAATAGTAACAAATACAAAGGATGATACAGATTATTTAGAAAGCTTTGTCGAAAAAACAAAAAGAGTCCCTCTGATAAAAAAGGAAGACCAAAGACAAGCATGATAAAGTTATATATGGAAAACGTATTAAAAAAATGCGTTATTTGTTGTCGAAAGTAATTCATTATTCCTCCTACAATTCTAACAGTGAATGATTTATCTAAAATAAATCGTGCTTTTTATTTAGGGTATCACAAGTCTGCGATTCAAAGTTTGATTATTTCATGAAATTCGCGAAAATGGAATGGTCCTTCATTCGAAAATAAGGAAGCTTCGTCTCTAATACAGATCATTTTGTAAATGTCTTATATCGAATGACAAATAAGCTGCGAAAAACGTAACTCGCAGCTGGCTTTTTGTCAATTAAATGTGTATTTAAGTGTCTGAAGAGCATTACACAAAGGATACCTACAAGTCTGCAAAAAAAAACCACTAACGCGAATTAGTGGAGGAGTAATTTTTCTAATAAGGCGCCACCTTGTAATAAGGCCAAGCTGTATAAGAAGATTGAAGCCGGTTTAGCTAAAAAGATAATCGCGCTGTATTTCTTGAAGGACATATTGGTTAGACTGGCCATTAAACATAAGGCATCATCTGGTGCGACAGGGAAGAGAATCGCTAAGGTGAACAATTTATCAAAACGCGGATCATCAAGCCAATGGTTGTATTTCTGATAAACCTTATCACTGACGAGATGCATAATAAATGGCTTGCCATACTGACGTCCCATTAGGAAAAGAATCAATGAGCCAATTACGATACCGACATAATTATAAACGAATCCCCAATACGGTCCAAAAATCAACACTCCTGCTGCAAGGCTGATTCCACCTGGGATGATCGGGATGACTACTTGAATAATTTGAATCAAAACAAAAATGAGCGGGCCAGCGATCGGGGATTGTCCAACGAGCTGCTGCAATGAATTCATATCGTCAAATACTCCTAAGCGATAGAAGTAGATTGATAAACTAATGGTTACGGCAATTCCCATCAACGAAATAATATTTAATAGCTTCCTAGATTGAACAACACTCATCTGACTCAACTCCTTTGTCTTTCTAAAATGAAGTATAAAGGATAAATTCACAAAATACATAGGTCTGAGGTAGTAATTTGTAAATTTCGTGCGAAACTTAAAATATTTTTAGATATTTATTGGTTGCGCTTACAACATTAGCGGTTAAACAAATAAAACAGAAAAAGAAATTTCTGTTTTATACATGTTTATCTCATTCGTAAATTAGAATGGGTCCTTTTTAGGGCTCGTTCGATTACATTCGTAAACATAAAGCCGATCGCAATAGCGCCAGCTGTGACGAGTACAGTAACCACTTTTTCCATTGATTCGGTAAATTCCTGATTCATCATATGGCGGACAGCCATGTAAGCTGGGCCTCCAGGAACTAATGGAACCAAGCTGGGGACGTTGAATACAATCACAGGCATATGCATGATCTTAGAGAAGAGAATGCTAATCAAACCGATCATTAAGGCACCTAAAAAATTGGAGATGCCGATATTTTGATGAAAATACGTTTGTAAGATCCAAAAAGTCATCCAGCCCGCAGCTCCCGTGACACCGCACGCTAAAAAAGCTCGCCGAGGAATATTGGTTATGACGCTAAAGGCGATTGTGCTAAACATACTAAATAGAAAATTGACAATAAAATTCATGAGTGACCTCCAACTAAATTTATTCGTTAAAAGAAGTTAAATGCGACAATAATCCCGCCGCCGATCGCACCAGCGATAAATAAAGCTTCTGTTCCACGAGCGACACCACTGATTAAGTGGCCCGCCATAATGTCACGAAAAGCATTCGTGATAGCTAAACCTGGAACAAGAGGCATAATGGAGCCGATAATTAAACTATTTACGTCACGAGCAAACGAGGTTGAGACTGTCAATAAAGCCAAACAGCCAATGATTAGCGCCGCCGCAAAATCATTCAGAAATTTCATCTGCAATTTATTCCCAAAAAACGTGTGAACACCAAAACCAATCATTCCGATAATGAAAGTCGGAATAAAATCAAACCAGGTACCATTTAAGATGATCATCAAGGTACTGCTGACGATACCAGCCGAAATAATTTTCCAAATATAAGGAAAGTCGGGTGTGTCCTGATCGACTTCTTCTAGATAATGATAAAATTCTGGTAGAGAAAGCTCGCCATCAGCGAATTGGCGGGAGCCTTGATTAACTGCGGTCACTTTTTCCAAATTGATCGACTGAGGTGTGATTTGAATCACCTGGCTATTCTGTTCTGATGGGAAGCCAACGATCAGCCCTGTTGCTGTTACATAGGTTTGTATGTCATCAAGCCCCGCGTTCAGGGCGATTCGTTTCATTGTATCTTCCACCCGATAGACCTCTGACCCAGATTCCATCATAATTTTCCCGGCCTTTAAGCAGGTATTTAAAACAAGTTGCGCATAATTTTGCTGTTCCATCAAGCTAACCACCTTTACTATTCTATACTATAGTAGAGAATAAGAATAAATTAGACAAGAAAAAGAATAAGGATTGTCAGAAAACCTTAGAGAAAGTATAATAAAGTAACAGCAAACTTTTTTTTTGAGCTACGATTTTTACTTTAAAGAAACAAAAATGTATTCTAATGTATAACGACACTTTTGTTTTTTAATGAAATAAGTTAAATATTGCATAAATAATGAAACGTTTACACTGCCTTTGTAAGAAAAAATCCGCATAAGTTCACCACATTTTAGAAAAAAGTTTCTGTAAATTTAGATAACATCCTACATAGGGGTTGCAAAACTAATCAGTTTTTGATTAAAATAAAATGACGGGAAAAATAATAACATTCTGGGAGGAATTACAATGAGAAGAAAAGTTTACACCAAGGACCAGATTCTAAAGGCTGCCTATGAAGTTGTCGAAAATGAAGGTTTTTCTGGATTTACCGCACGAAACATTGCCAAGAAGATGGGAATCAGTACGCAACCAATCTATTTAGAATTTAAAAACATGAGTGATCTTAAGAACACTTTGTTAGATGAAATTTGCAATCACCTATATTACGATATTTTCCCAGAAGTTCGCACAGGTGATACGATCATTGACCTAGGATTGAGCTATGTTTATTTTGCAAAAGAACAAAGTAATCTATACAATGCGTTATATGTACAAGAGTATGGTGGCGGAAAGAAAATGCACGACTTCTCTTATAATTACTTCCACCAATTAATTTTAGAGCATCCGAAGTACAGCCAATTATCTGAAAAACGTATCAACGCGTTACATGTAGGAATTTGGATTTGCGTTACAGGTATCGCGACATTGATGTCATCGGGTATTATCTCACCGACACAAGATGAGATCGTTCATTTGATTAATCGTACCCTTAATAACATCTTGGAAGATGAAGATACTTCAGTATTGGATAGTTTATAATATCTTGACATTTAAGCAAAAAAAGGTAAGATAAATGTTGCGGAAGGTTGGCAGAGTGGTAATGCACCGGACTCGAAATCCGGCGAGCCGCAGTAATGTGGTGCACGGGTTCAAGTCCCGTACCTTCCTTTTATCTTACTGGTATGGAGTTGTTTAGCTTAGGCTGAGCAACTCTTTTTTGCTGTTAAAACAAAAAGAGGCTAGCTGCTTCGGTAACTAAAGCAGCTAGCAAAATGAAAAGTTTATTAGGGTTGAGTAGACTATAAGGAATAAAGCTTAAATGGGGCTTAAACTATCCAAAATGAGTTTTCGCATTTGATAAAAAGTCAATTTTGCTTGCTTTCGCTACTTTTCCTTTTTAAAGTAACAGTTGTTAGGTAAATACCAAGAAAAACTTGGTCATACTAACTTTTTTTAGCTCTGCGAGAAGGAAGTGGTTCATACCCGTTCGCTCTAATAAAGGCGTCAAATGAGCCATAGATTTTTTTAATTTGATTGATTTGACCGAATTCCTTGCGTGTTGGGACACGATCATTTATTGAAATAAAGTCATTCAGCTTTTTTATCAATCCATCTTTTGTGAGCGGCTTGTTTTTGCCAGGAGTATTCAGCGGGTAGCCTTGGCTGCGAAGAAAGTTATTATAGGTTCCAAAGTATTTGTTGATAATATGCATATGCCCCAATTCTGTTGATATCGGTGTTCGCCCATGCTCCTTTGCAAATAAATGCAATTCGTTGATCACCATTTCTATTGTCATAGGCTGTCTAGGTTTTGTTTTCCTCGATTTTTTTGGCTTACTTTTTGGTTTAGCTCGGGGTTTCAGTTCTAGGGATTTGTCATACAACGACTCATATCCATGGGCTTTAATAAAATCAAAATAGGAATCAAAATAATTTTTAATGGCATAGCGATAGCCGAACTCACTTGCTTTGGGAGCCCGCTGATGCGATCTCACAAAAGTATGGAGCTTTTCTGCTATTTCGATTTTCGTATAATACTCGATTACTTGTTTTTTGCCGAGTCCCTGACTTTCTAGGAAAGTTGTATAATTTTTAAACATTGTTCTTATCGGGGTTTGATAGCCAAATTCCTTAACGGTTGGTGTTCGGTGATGCTGTTCGACAAATTTGGTCAGCTTTTTAATCAAATATTCTTCAGTAATTCTTACTGCCACGGCCAATATCCTCCTTTACATCATTCGATGACTAAGAAAACGATACCATAAATTAAATGAAGAATTGTTATCAATAATTTTAAAATTTTGAAACGAAAAAAATATTTTTCGACGAGACAGACAAGAGATTATCACTTAATAGACTAAGCAATAGCAACAATAGATCGAGAAAAGTCAGGTAGATTTTCTATTTATTAAGAATGAAGCAGGATCTTTTAAAAGAATTATTCAGCTTAAAACACAGATATTAAGTGTCATGTTTTTTTACCTTAAGAAATCGATGTAAGAGGACTAAAGTTTTCAATTATTCAATGTTCACTGCTGGTTCTGTTATACTAAGGATAAGCAAATTTTATTTTTTAAAAGTGAAGAGAATTGATCGCTTAACATTATAAAAGCTACGACTAGAGGTGAATAAAGATGGAAGAGACTGTATTCTTTAATTTGGGCAACGCGATCGCTTCAAAACGTGACCCAAAAGAATTGATGAAAGAAGCTCAGATCGTCAAGGATAACCGTGACCCATTAGGCAAATTAGTGATTGTGGAAGGTGAGGGAAAGGAAGCGCTGATCTTGTTTGATTTAGCGGATCAAGAAGAACCTTCAGAACGGACCGAACCCTTTAAAGTAAAAAAGATTATTGAGTAAATAGAAAATGCTGATCCAAAAGTCTAAGAGATTTTTGGATCAGCTCTTTGTTTTGGGACTTTTATTAAGAACAGCTTTTAAAATCTTGAAGTATTTTTGCTTATTGTCGACATGCTAGTTCTGCTTAACGGTGTTTAGCAGTAACTCAATGCATAGCTTGTGTAGAAAAGTTCATTCGTGCAGTCGGTCATGAAGATACCTATTATTCCTTCATGTGAGGGATTTATACTTTCCTCTAATCAAGAAAATATATTTTTTTCGTTATTTACGTCTACTAAAAATGGTCAAGAGGTTTTTTGGAATGCTGAAATAATTGTAATTTATGACGGAAAATTCAGTTTTTTCACTTAAACCCTAATTATTTTTTAAAAAATATAAAAAAATTGATGTTGAAGTAACTCAGAAAAAGGCTTATGGTTTCCTCAAGGGTGGACAAGTAATGTTTCTGGTTGGTGAGTGGGTGTCACCAGTGGGTTAAAAAAGGAGTTACAAGTATCATTTTGAAAAAGGAGATAAATCAATGAAAAATTATGGCTTAAATGAGTCTCAGCTATTCACTTTAACACGTAAGAATTTAGAAAAACGTATTAGTCAGTATTATCGTGACACAAATGATGGCGATGGCGCGCTCGAATGTTTGATAGCGCTTCAAGTACGAGAAGAATTAATAAAGGCGGATTTCGCTTTTGTACTAGCCGATCTTGTGCGTCACATTTTTATGCGGACGCGTTCGAATCGTTCACTGCGCCGCTACTATCTGTTTTTTACAGAATACTTCGAGAAGAAGGAATGGCGCTTATTAGAAATCAAATTGTTTCCAGCAAAGACCTATGTTGTGGAAAAGCTGAAGACCTTATTTACACAATTTATTAAAGAACCTTTGGCAGGATTGGTCGGCTCATGACGAGAACTTGCGGAGAAAATGGAGAAAATAGCGAGATGAAAGAAACTAGAAAGGACTAAAAACATGCAAACAACCTATACATTAGCAGCAGAATTCGGCAAAAGCGATGGCAAATCCCATCGACTGCGCATAAAGGATATTGATTTATCCAAATCAGCAGAAGAGATCAAAGCTTCACTAACAAAATTGACAAAACTAAAACTATTTGAAAAAAATGGCGTTGAATTATTTCAAGAAGTCCGCCATGCCAAAATCATCAAAAAAACAGAAAGAACCATTTTTAATGATGGAAAAGCTGCCAAAAAATCAGCACAGCCTCAGTCTCAAACGGATCAAACAGCAGCTGTCCAAACAATGGAAGAACCAATAAAACAGGCGAAGACACCTGATAATAATCGAGAAATTCCGGAAACGATTCGGATTCCGGAGGATTTAATCATTACAGAAGAATGGCCGCAGCCGAATCGCTTCGTCCAAACAATTGAGCTGCCAAGCGGCTACCATTCGTGGGATTTGAATGAGAGTCAAGCATTCATGCTGATCAATGCGTGTTTTCCCGCGGGAATCGAACCATTGACTATCGAGGCAGACGATCAATCCGTCCCAGCGAAGTTGATTGTCACCGGAAAACGCACGGAAGAGGCACCACAGGAAGCGATCGTCGCTGCGGTGAACAAGAAATCTCCACCTGCAAAACCTAAGAAAAAACGAAAGCGGTTACTCGAGCGAATTCGTAAACGAGAGTAATCATTGTGTCCAGCTCATCAAAAAAACCAACGTTGGTATGAGGTGGATCATTGAGTAAAATGTTCTGTACCATTTTTATCAAAATTTAGACAGGGATTTTCTTTGACTCGCTGAGGCCTATCACTCGACTCGATCAAACTTTTTTACTATGCTAAAGAAAAAAGATTTGAGGGAAATCCCATGATGAAATTAATAGTGGAGATTGATCATGATACAACCAGCATCCAGTTTGATGAAGAGGGTACGATGATGATTTATCGCAACTTGAAAAAGGTGCCTGCCTTGACTAAGGATCAGCTTGTACTGTATTTCAAAGGCCGTGAAGCGCAGTCGGTGGATTATGGTCAGACGATTGACAAAAAAATCCTGAAGGAAGCGGACAGTCTGGTAACGATCAGTGTTCCGTGGGATATTGAAGGCCGTGAATTAGCTCAACAAATGCTGGAGGTTTGGCAAAAAAACGCGCTGAAAACGACGGGGCTATTTGAGGAGCAAAAAATTGCCGTGAACCGCTATCCTATTGTAGCAAGACATCAGGAACGACTTTTCGAGCTATTAACTACCTTTGGCTTTGAGAATAAAAAAGTCAAGGCTAAACCAGCAAAGGCTCAGCATCGCTGGAATAAGCAAGTCAGCGAAATTCCATTTTATATTGATTATAATAATGCAAAAGGGGAAGTTATTTGGCAAAAGCGCAATGAAATGCGGCTGTTGGCTGGTGCGAAATTAACACAGGAAATGCCTTTGAACAAAGATGGTTCGGTGGGATTTAGTGCACGCTTAACTGAAAAATTGAGAGCGGATTATGTCGATAAAATCTCTAACTATACAACAACAGAGGATATAATCTTTAAGAGTGTGAATGAAGTCGGTATCTTTCTTTATTATGCCGGAACGAATGGCTGGCTCGTCTTCAAGGACAAGGATGGCAAAACAATTGATGAATATACCGTGGTAAAATAAATAGAAATTCAGTCTGAAATGAAATTGGCTTATTAAAGGTCAATTTCTTTTTTATGTTTTCAAACCATACAAAAAAATTGAGGCGGAAAATCATCTGATTTTCCCCTCAATTTTTATAAAGAAAGTATAAAATTTTCACATGAATGAATCGCTTTACAGCGGGTATATTCATGCCCGATTTCACGAAAATGCTTTTTTATAGGTCTAGATATTTTGTTAAGTAATCGGCCATACCGTCTTCACTATTTGGCTTTTCCGTGATATCATCCGCGACAGATTTTAATTGATCTGTCCCGTTTACCATGGAAACACCCCAGCCGGCAAATTTTAACATGTCCACATCGTTGTGTTCATCGCCAAATGCTAAGATATCTTCTTGCTGCACGTTAAGACTATTAATCACCCGTTTAAGTCCATGAGCTTTTTGAATCCCTTTAGCTACGACTTCCAACATCGGATTTGGACCGCCCCAAGTATTGACTTCAACTTCATGTCCAAATTGCTGTTTTAATTCCTCGGAAACACTGCCGACATTTTCAGGTTGGCTGCGTAATAGAACAGACGTTGGGTTTGTTCGTAAAGTATTAATCGTTAACAAATTATCATTTGTTGCAAAATCACTGGCGAAGAAATGCTGATCGAAGAAATTTAAATCATCGATAAAGAAGGTCTCGCGGTTTTCAGCGGCGATGAAATCTAGCTTCAAGTTTTTCTTTTCCGACATTACATCGAAAACAATCTTCCGATTAACAGAAGTTTCCTGTTCATCTGCCCATTTCTTCCCAGGAAGATGAACAAGGGCGCCGTTAAAATTAATCATCGGCGTAGTTAATTGTAATTGCTGATAAAAGTTTTTACTCATGCGATAAGGACGTCCGGTAGCGATCACAACTGAGTGACCATCTTCAATCGCTCGGCGCAGAGTTTTTGCTGTCTTATCAGTAATTATAGAATCTTGATTTAGGGTTGTACCATCTAAATCAATCGCTATCAATTTTTTCATAAAAAAACTCCTACTTTGTATTTATTATTTATTTTTCTGAGAAAGGCAGAGCGAATTCTCAGTACATAATACCCATCTGGCAATCTTGCTTAAGCAAGAAAAAAGCAGCATTCCGATTTTGCTTTAGTCTAGCACATCCATTAGAAAACGCAACCGTAGCGCTTAAATAATCAGAAAATATTAGAAAATTATCAAAGTCCCTGAGGGCAGAAAAAAGTCTTTTTCCGGTGATTCTGCTATAGTATAGGCATAGAAAATGTAGAGAAAGGGGATTCAAAAAGATGGCAATCAATTGGCGGCGAAATCTTTTGATTTCATGGATCGGTTGTTTTTTTACTGGTGCCAGTTTCAGTTTGGTTATGCCCTTTTTACCAGTCTACATTGAACAACTGGGAACACCGAAAAGTCAAGTCGAGTTGTTTTCTGGATTGGCGATCTCGGTAACAGCCTTTGCGGCGGCAATTGTTTCTCCGATTTGGGGAAATCTGGCGGATCGGAAAGGGCGGCGCTTAATGATGATTCGTGCGGCAGCTGGAATGACTCTCACAATGGGCTCGCTGGCTTTTGTGCCGAATGTTTATTGGTTACTGATTATGCGTTTTATGACCGGTGTCTTATCTGGTTATGCCCCTAACGCGACAGCGATGATCGCTTCTCAGGTCCCGCGTCAAAGAAGCGGCTGGGCATTGGGAACACTTGCGACAGGCGGAGTTGCTGGAAATTTAATTGGTCCTTTGATTGGCGGAATGTTGGCGCAATGGTTCGGATTACGGAATGTCTTCATTATTACCGGAGTTATTTTGCTGATTTGTACCTTCTTGACGGTTTTTATGGTGAAAGAAAATTTCCAACCTATCGAAAAGGAAGATGTCATCAGCATGGCGGAATTGCGCAAACGAATTAATTATATGCCGATTCTGATTGGCCTATTTATCAGTTCCCTGATTTTGCAGGTCGGAGCCACTAGCATTAGCCCGATCTTGACGCTGTATATTCGGGATCTGAGCGGCTCCAGCAGCAACGCTTTAGTTATCAGTGGGTTTATTGTTTCAATTGCTGGGGTTTCGGCGATTGCTTCTTCACCAACGTTGGGTAAAGTCGGAGATAAAATCGGGAATCACAAAGTTTTGTTGGCAGGTCTAGTCTTATCTTTACTTTGCTTTATTCCAATGGCTTTTGTCAAAACACCTTTCCAACTTGGTGTTTTACGTTTCTTCTTGGGATTTTCAACCGGCGCGTTGATGCCTTCAATCAATACCCTTATCAGCAAAATCAGCCCACCAGAAGGAGTCAGTCGTATTTTCAGCTACAATCAAATGTTTAACAATTTTGGTCAGGTCATCGGGCCAATGCTAGGCTCGACTGTAGCCCATGCGATGGGCTATCCAGCAGTATTCCTAGTCACCAGCGCATGTGTTTTTGGGAATATTATTTTAAGTCTTTTTAATTTCCGTAAACTGTTAGTGACCAAGACAAAGATTTAGGGTAGTTGAAAGAATAGGATAGTGAGCGGGGCTATCAGTTTAGATAATCCCGCTTTTCTTAGGGAACTAGCGATTAATTACTAAGAAAATCTTAAAAATGAAAAATGACTATTTTGTTTGATTAAGAAGAATTGTTTACTGATAAGACGCTATCTATTACTTTTATACTTTATTTAAGTTAAAAATTATATATATTTTGGACTGTATGGCTAGTAAGATTGCGACATCATTTAATTGAAGAAAGCAAAGCTAATGAAAAATGTATGGAGGGATGAAGGTGTTAGAAAAACAGGGAGGGGTACCCATGTCGAATGAAGAAACTATTTTGCGAGAACTGAAGCAGTGCTATTACTCTGAAGGCGAAGAGCTAACGTATAAAAAGGATAAGTTTCTAATGGAAATGCTTGTCGCGAGGATTGCTGGTTTATTTGATGAAAAGGATCCGATTTTTTGGGCTGGTCATGAAAAGAGCATCAATATCTGGGCAGCAACGCCTGTCAAAAGTCCGACTACTTCAAGATTATGGGAACTGTTTGGTCCTAGTGATGCGAAGTTTATTTTTTTGACAGCTGAAAAGGCCGTTTATATCAATGTGGTACGTCTTTTGGAGGAAGAAAATCGGCTCTGCTATGAGGTCAAGGAGATTCATTCGATTTTATGTGGATATTATTGGACGAAGAAAGAAGATGAAGTTAACCGCAGAGCTGTTCGAATTGTAACAGAGGAGCATAGTGAGTTTCATCCTTCAGTAACTATTTCAAATACTAGTTATAATGAGCTTGTGGATAAAATCAACAGTGGCTCTATGAGTCCGATTAAAGAAAAGGTAATTATTTTGGAAGATACAGACAGTATCAAAAAATACCATGCCGCCTCGATTCGTAGAAAAAGTAGTCAAACTGAGGGGAATCAAATTTATTTTGTATAAAAGGCTGTTCGTTTGAGACAGTCTTTTTAGTTGGTTAAAGATGGATAAAAGCTTGTCACAGCACTGCCAAAGGTGTTAGGCTTAGGCAGAAAGTCAAGATTTATTTAAAAGCCAATCGACTTTTACCGTTAATGAGTGTTTGGGTGGGGCAGGTTTCTTCAAGTATTGTAAAGAACTTAGTTTTTTTAGAGCGCCAAGCGTTGTTTGCCGGTAAATATGATAGCTTTCTTTGATGGCGAGGCGGCGAAAAAAACGAATTATAAAGGGAGTTTTTATGTCTTACAAACGTGTTAAAATGGTGGGCGCTAATTGTCCAACTTGTCAACGAAAGCTAGAAATTTTGCTGAAGGATGATTCACAGGAAGCATTATGTATTTGCTTTCGCTGCCGCGAAATTTATGCCTTCGATGGTCAAGAGCTGCATAAGCTTTCTAATGGAAAACAGGCAACAAATCAGGAAAAAACAGCTTTGGCTAGACTTGTTCAGGCCTTGCCGGAAAAGCATCTCTATATAGGAAAAGGAAGTCAGTTACGTCAAAAGGACTTTAGCTATCAACGAAGCTGGTTGAGCCTAGCCGAGTATGAACGGCAATTCGGCGAGGCTCTGGGCTTCAATCAATGCGACTTACGAGAAAGTGCTGCAAGTTGTAAATGGTGTGGTCAAAGTTTGCCGAAGGGACGGCGTTCATTTTGCAAGGATAGCTGCTCTCGCAATTATTCAAAAGCCACTTTCACGAAACGCCATATGGCAAGTCTGCCTTATCGAATTGCGTGCCGTGACCAGTTCTTTTGTCAAATCAGCGGAGCAGATCTGGCCCGATACAATCGTCATGGCATACGCCTTCCCGTGAGTAACGGTGAAATGGCCATCCATCATTTAATTTACGTTTCACAAAACGGAACCGATCATGAACAGAATCTATTGACTGTTTCTGCCGAGGTGCATCGAGCCTATCATTCCGGAGACACTGAAATAGTAGCGCTTGTTGATAAAATTCGAGATCGACGATTAGAAAAATTCGGCGAGAAAATGCAGTTTGATTCTTCAGAAAAACATAATCGCGAAAACGAATAGTTTTTATGATCGTATGAGAGATACTTAGATCTGAAAATTCGTTTTATTTACAGATGAATCCTTTTTACTTCTTTTGGATACACTATCTAAAAGAAGTAAAAAGGATTTTTTGTTTTAGCTTATTGACAAAATGTAACCACCTCGTTACTATATGTGTAACGAGGTAGTTACATAAAGAATCGAGGTAGATACTTTGATAAAGAATCGAATCAAGGTTTTAAGAGCAGAACGAGATTGGACGCAGGCAGATTTAGCAGAAAAGGCTGGGATCTCAAGGCAAGCGGTCATTTCGATTGAGAAGTACAAGTATACGCCGTCATTGGAATTAGCATTTGATATCGCCCAAGCATTTGAAGTAGATATTAATGAGGTTTTTAAAAAGGAAGAGGGGAGCTGCAAATGAGTCAAACAATTATTCTAAGCATTACCATTCTTTTTCTGATCGCTTTTTTATACAGCTTGTATTACAGACAGAAAAAGCAGATACATTACAGAAATGATGAACGCTGGAAAGAAATTGAGCGGAATGCAAGTAAAGTTGCTTATAATTATTTTAAAAATTTGGTTGTAATAGTAGCAATAGCGATGGGTGTCTTGGAATTCAAACCAGATTTAAACATCAAAATTTCTTTACAAAGAGTTTTATATGCCGCCTACCTGTTAATCATTTCTGGACAACTAGCTGAGATGTTTGCTTTGAAATACTATGATAAAAGAATGTAAATAGGAAATTTTTGTGGAAAATCTCAAATGTATTTTCTCACTATTTATAGTATTTGGCATTGTTTCAGATGTCCAAGTAGCTATAAATGCGGCTAAGAAAGGAGTAGGATGAATTGATGATAATAGAATTAATGAAAAAAATAATACCGTTACTATTTGTTTTGTTCATGATAGGGTTCATTATCCTAGGTGATAGATTCAGTAAGTTAAAATCAAAAAAATATAAGAATGATGAGAGATGGCAGTTAATTAAGGCTAAGTCAAATCAGACTATCTTAAAGTATTATGGTGCTGTCTCAACAATATTTATAATTTTTTATATCGTAGCAATGCTTACACCTGAAAAAATCAATTTGATAACATTAGAACAATTTTTAGAGTGCGGTTTCTATTTTGTGCTATTTAGATATGCTGTAGAATATGTCGCGTTGAGGCATTTTGATCGGGTAATTTAAAGTGGCGGGTTTAAAGAGGAATATTCTATAAGGGTTATCATCAGTTTTAAAAAAACTAAAGGTAAAGTTAGGGTGGTCTTGTTGAAAAGAAGTATTTTTAAAATGTCGGAATTCTGGATAGCATGCTTCAATTTAGGAATAACATTTCTTTTCGTATTTCGAGCGAATCGTGACATGTGGACGTGGTTTTTCAGCTTACTATTTTTTGTAAATTTTATTTTATGGATGCATAAGGCCAATAAAAAATATAACGTAAGAAATTAAATAGTTAAAGGATTACCCTGTATTCTACGGCTTCCAAGCAGCTCAATAGTTTCCAACTAGGAAAAAAACAAAAAACCAGTTACAATATAGTAATAAAATGACGTTATTTAAATTCAACAAAATATCATTTTAGCTTTGATTTACAAGGCTTTTTCTTTTTATTCGAATTTATAAAATACCCAAAATTTCCAGGAAAAGCTCCAGGATTTTTACAAATAAATTTCCATTAAAATTTCTCTTGTCCAATTAAAAAATGTAACGTCAATAAAGATAAATAACGCTGTTCCAACATAAAAAACTTACCTCAAAATCTACCATTTTTCCTCCAGATTTTTTTCAGAATTTTTACAAAGCCTAATTCTATAGTGTTTTTTAAATGAAATGAAGCAAATAAAAGGTTGATAAAAATGGAAGTTGAAGGTATCCTTCTGATAACAATTTTTCAGTGAGGAATGGTGAATATGGTTAGTACAACACAGAAGGTCTTAAAAGCAATGAGGATTATGTTAGCAGAAGAAAAGAACAGGGCTGGACTGAGTTATAAAGAGGTTTGGACAAGATTGGAGAGTATTCCTGCATTAAAAAAAGAATTATACATTGATGGAAAAAGGCGAGAGGGAATAGTAGTGGGTCTCACTACTCGAATTAAAGAAAACAAGATTGATGGAATCAAGATAATTAAAAAGGACAACAGAGTCCTGTATATTTCCCATTCCAACGATTTTGAGTTTCTCCACCAAGTAACATCTAATTTTATAGAGCAAGTTGAGGATATTAAATCAAACGAAAACTATTCGAAGAAACAAAAAGAACTATTATGTAATTATCAAGAATTGATTTATGAATTAAGACAGTTGCATCCACTTATGCTAAAAGAAAGTGAAGAAACTAAACAAAATATTTCTATTGGTTCAATTTGATAAATAAAAGAGAAATGCGGAAATAAAAGTATTTGTTCTTTCAGAAGAGCATATTTTATAAATAACTAAATCAAAATTAATGTAGTGTTGTGTGATGTTAGTTAATACTATATTTATTCTTTTATAGTACTTTTATAGAAGCTGTTTCAGACTTGTTTGAGTACTGTTTCATTTTGTTCCTAATTAATATACAATAATACTTATTAAAGTATTGGAGTGTTATTATGAAAAGAAAATTGGGTTGTTTGTTGAAGGGAATAGGTATAACATTTCTAATTTTATTTATAGGTGGACTTTTTATTCCAGATGAAAAAGAGAATGTAGAGAAAGCTACTCCTTCTTCAAGCAATACAAGCACATCGACTACAGTAGAACAAACATTTGCTGAAATTGATGTACAAGCAATGAAGGAAACTTTTACAGAAACTATGAACAATGATTGTGAAGGGCTTTTGACAAGATGGGAAAGCACAGGCTCCGATTACCAAATTATGACGCTAACTTTTATTCAAGATGTAAAATACCTGGATGATAATCAAAAACAGATGCTTATGGATAAAATAGGCAAATACTTTGATAATATTCGAGAGTCCTTTTTGGCGCAAGGTAATCATATCTACATCACGTTTAAGACAGAAGATGGGACAGTTATAGGTAAAAGTACCATGATGACGCCTAATGTATATAAAGTGAAAAATTGAATCTAACAAAATGAGGTAGCATTTTCCTATGCTATCTCTATCTTTTTCTTATGTACTATCTACAAGCTCATAGTAGTCGTTTTAAGCTGTTTTAAGAAAGTGACACACATTTATTCCAAACCAATCTTAAATCACCCTAGCGAGCTTCCTACGAGCACTTAATGCCAAACTATTCATTTTGTTATCTGCAATCTACACGAACGCTGAAGCTTAAGTATTTGTACCATTTAATCATGTTATAGTATATTGTCTAAAATGCTCGTAGAAGCCCACCATTCAATTTCCAAAATTAAATTCATATTTACCCTAAACTAATTCTAAACATCTTAAAACGGCTCTCAGAGCTTCCTATAACTAATTCAATCAATTTTTATCCCAATAAGATATTTCATCCAAAAATACTATTTTGAACTTTTTATTCCCCTTAAAACTAATATAACAAATTCGTTTTTAAAATAACGCTAAATCCTCAGCTTTATACAGAAAAATATTTTTCTTAAAACAACAATTTTTAAATCACGAAATAAAAGGTTGATTTAAAGCCGAGCAAGCTGTTGACAAAACTAATTATTAAGAATTTATAAAGAGGTTTCATTTAGTAAAATTCTAGGCTATTTAAGATAACAGTACCTAAAATGAAAAGCTGATAAAAATCTCCAGAAATGAAACAAATTTTAGTCTATAATATACTTAAGACTAAAGTAAAACGTATTCTAAACCAAAAAACAAAAAAACACTAAGCCAAAAATCTAGTATGTGGAAAGAGGTATATAATATTAGGTGAAGGTAATATACAAGCATAGTAGATTAATGAATAGTGAAGATAAAAAGCATATAAGAGAAAACAGAGCGCTAGCGAGAAGCAATAACAAAGGAAGACAGGAGGAAGAAAGGTTTAGGATATCCGAACCAGTATCCAGCCTTAACATAAAGCAGTTTCAGTGATGTACATAAAGAATATTAATCCATACCACAACACCAGATTTGAGAAATAAAGGATGGTTATAGTGCAAGGGGTTGAAGATGAAAAGTAAGTATTGCGAGGTCAAGTTTATGAAGATAAGTTTATTTAAAACAAGTGAATTTTTGATGGCAGCATTAAATTTTATAGCAGCTCTAATCTTAATATTCAGTAGTAAGCAAAGTTCTATAATCCGATTTGCAAGTTTCGTTTTTTCTATAAATTTTATCTTATGGATTTACAAGGCTAATTTGAAAATAAATGGTAGAAGAACTTAGGCATTTTCTCAAATATACGAGGAAAGGTCTATTTTTTATGTTATTGAATTATTTATCAACTTCAAAATTCTGAAATGAATCCAAGAGTGATACTTTTTAAAAGTAGTAAAGAATTTTGAAGGAGAGTGAAGATAATCATGTCAAAAATGGTTGGGTATTGCAGAACTAGTAAAGGTTCTCAAAATAATGGAATAGAGGTACAAAAAGAAGCTTTAGAAAAGTATAATGTAGATTTTATGTTCATCGAGCAAGTAAGTGGAAGAAAAGAAGACAGGAAGGAGTTAGCAAAGGCATTAGATATTTTGGAAAAAGGAGATACATTAATTTGTTATAAAATTGACCGTTTAGGCAGGAGTACAAAACAACTAATCAATATTATGTCAGACCTAAAAGAAAAAGGTGTCAATGTGATTTTTATTAAGGAAAATATTGATACCGCTACAGCTTATGGACAATTAGTATTTACCATTCTTTCTGCAATTGCAGAACTGGAAGCCTCTTTTATTTCTGAAAGAACTAAAGAAGGATTAAGTATAGTCAAGAGTAAAGGTAAAAGGCTAGGTAATAAACCTTTATCTCAGAAAGTCGAAGATAAAATCATTGAGAAATTAAGGCAAGATAATTTGACCCAAAAGCAAATTGCTTTGCAATGCAATGTGAGCATTAGAACTGTACAAAATGTGAAAAAGCGCAACAAAGATAAGATTTTTGAAGATAATTGTTCAAATCGCAACTAAATGTGGTAAAATTTATTTATTAAAATAACTGTTGTTAGCACACAGAACGAACGATGTGCATATAGTAGGAAATAAAAAAATATACATAGTGAAAGCTTGTTATAAAAGGAACTTCTCTTTTATAATGGGTCTTTTTTTGTACATAAATGGGTCGTTCGTTTGATGCATACCATAACAGTTGATTTATCAAGCATTATTTGATTTATTTTACTCAAAAGAAAGAGGGAAAAAGTTTGAAAAAGAATACTTTAATTGGATTAGGTTTAGGAATGTTATGTGCTACTACATTTGCATTTACAGAAGAAGTAAGTGCTGCGGATATGCATCGTTTGTATAATCCAAATAGTGGGGAACATTTTTATACTGCGAATAGTGGAGAAAAAAACAATCTAACAAAAGTTGGGTGGCGTTATGAAGGAATTGGCTGGACTGCACCAAATAGTGGTACAGCAGTATATCGTTTATACAATAAAAATGCGGGAGACCATCATTATACTTTAAACCTTGCGGAAAAAAATCATTTGGTGAAGGTTGGATGGAAATATGAAGGAATTGGGTGGTATTCAGATACAAAAAAAGCAATACCGCTTTATAGAGCTTATAATCCAAATGCTAAAGCAGGCAGTCACAATTATACCACCAATTATGCGGAACAAAAGAATCTTTTAAAAGTTGGCTGGCGTAATGAAGGAATTGCTTGGTATGGTGTGAGTAAAACTGCATCTACACCAAAACCAGCAGTGCAAAAATATACTGTAGTAGTGAAGCATGTTGGTTCGGATAGTAAAGTTCTAAAAACTTCTAATGCAAATATCGAAAAAGGCAAGTCATTTACAGCAAGAGCAGAAAATTTCAATGGATATACATTGAAAGGCAATAACCAACAAACTGTAACAGTCAATGGAAACAAAACAATTACCTTTAATTATACGAAGAATGCAGTACCAGTACAAAAATTTAAAGTATCTATACAATATAAGGAAAAAGGCGGAAAGTTATTAACAGCTACTATTGATACAGCAACAGTAGAAAAAGGGAAGCAATATACAGCAACAGCAAGAACGTTTTCAGGTTATAAAGTAGAGGGAAGCAAAACACAAACAATAACAGTAAATAGAGATACAACTATCACCTTTAATTATCTAAAAGATGCTGTTAAGGTTGATAAAACAGCTTTAATTGCCTATTACAATGACTTAGTCAAAAATACTGTTTTAACTGATTATACTAAAGATTCTCAGGTCAATTTTAACCAATCAACTAGTTCAATCAAGGTTTATTACATCGATAAAGCAGATGTGACTCAAAAAGATGTGGATGCTGCATTAGCCAATTTAAAGACATTAAAATCCAAACTTGTATATATCAAAACATTGAAGCTAAAAATTGATGAAGCAAATAAAATCATTAAGGGGAATAAAACAGATGCTTCTTGGTCAGCATTCCAAACGAATTTAACCAATGCAAAAACTATTTTAAATAAAGCAAGTGCTACCCAAAAAGAAGTTGATACAGCATTGATTAATTTAACAAACGCAATTTCCAATCTGAAAGATAATCCAGCACCAGAGGTTAACAAAACAGCATTACAGCAGGCTATTTCTAAAGCATCTGCAATCAGTAAAGGAAATTATACAGATGCAAGTTGGAATAACTTGCAGACTGTTCTAACAAATTCAAAGAACACTTATAATAATGCTAATGTGACTCAAGCGCAGGTAGACCAAGCCACAACAGTGTTAAATCAAGCTATCAATAATTTGCAGGTAAAACCTACTGAGGATTTAACTACACTTCAAAACCAAGTAAACCAATCTGCACTAACACAATGGAACCAACATAGAGCAAGTTATGGAAAAACTCAGGTAAGTAATCAAGCAACACTTCAAGCAGGAGCAAATCTTCGTGCAAGAGAAATAGCACAAGTATATGACCATTACCGCCCTTCAGGCTATGATTCTATTGATGGAGAAGATAAAAATGGTAATTATGGGAATACATTATCAGAAGAAATTGGATATATAGTACAACGACCACACCCAAGTATTCCAAATGCTATGTTAGTAAGTAGGGATATAGTAGGAGAAAATATTGCAAAAGTTTATGATGTAGATATTGCTTGGATTAAATCAACAGGAGCAACATACGCAATTCAAAGTTGGAAAAATTCATCTGCACACAATAATATTATGCTAACAGATGGAAGTACACGTAAATACAACCAAGGTTCAATAGGTACATTTATAGAAGATAATGGAAATGGAACATACAATGTGTATTATGTCTTGCTGTTAGGGTATGACACTAATTTATAGAAGGATAAAGTAGTACAATAGAAGGGAAGAGTATTATGGCATTTAGAGTAGAAGAATTTGCAGCTGCAATTAATCAATCAAACTTACTTTTAGAAAAAGGAAAGCTTGTTATTATCAATAATCGAGGGATTAGAGAAGAATACACTTCAGAAAGTGAGATTGTTGGCAAAGGGACAGTAGGATTTTATAGTGATAGAATCATCTGGACAGAAAATGGTAAAGAAGTAAGTAAGAATATTTCAGTTATCAAGTCAGCAAATGGAATACCAACAAACCAGTATAAATAAAAGAAGGCAGGAGAATATGGGATTATTTGACGTATTAAAAATTTTATCAAAAAATAAAAATGCACCAGATAGTGAACAAATCTTATTGTATAAAGATAAGATTGATGAATTAGAGAAACAGCTACCAAATAAGAACATTTCTAAAGTTTTACTGACTAAGTGTGACTTGAACTTCAGTGTTTCCATTACAGAAAATGAGTTGGCAATTTATGTAAGTGTTGGAAACAATAGTTCTTCTACCAGCTTAGATTCATTTGATTCAACCATCAATGAATTTAATGATACTGAATTATTCAACTTTATTGAGCAATCAATAAAAGGCTATGAAGAAACTTCTATCAAAGATTTATTTTGTATAGATGAAAGCTTTGGTGGAATGGGAATCCACATTGATTTTGATGATGCAAAAGAGGAAACATTGGTTGTAGAATTATTTTATTTTGCTAAATCAAAAGTTGATGCGCATAATTTCAAGTACAATGAGTATGATACAGAGCTGAATGAAATAGAGCTATCCAAAGAGAACCAAGTGCTTATAGGAAACATTTTAGATAAAGTTGAGCAAAATAATTATTCTATTACTCATCCAATCAATAAAGAAATTGGCGAATACTATGAAAACTATCTAAAAGACAAGCTTAATTAAATAATGTAGACACTCCAATAAAAGGAGTGTCTATTTTTATGAAAACAAAAAACAAGCTATATTCCATTTCAAATATTTCATGCTTTAGAATAAGTACATAAATTTTTAGAGGAGTATTTAAGTAAAATTGATCCAGATGAAAATTTTTATTTAGCTAAAAATGCACAATAAATGCTATAAAACAGGCGGAATTAATATGAAGTACAAAAATGTTGAAAAGCTGATAATAATTTCAAGATTTAAAAAGAATCAGATGTTATAGTTAACTTAGTAACAAAAACAACTAAAAAATAAGTGAGGAGGAATACATGAATAAGAAAGATATGAAGATTATAAAATCAGTAATAGAATTAATGAAAGAAAACAATTATGAACTAAATGCAACAAGTCAAAGAGATTACAACAAATACATAGTCTCAGTTTTACAGAAAATTATTTGCAATGACGATTAATACATATGGAACACGATTAATAGGAAAAATTTAAAGCCAAAAAAAGGGGATAGTCAATGAAAGTATACGTTAAAGCAGTTTTAAACACAGAGGATAGGATTCAATACATAGTGAAAGCAGTAGAAGATAACAGAGTGAGGGGCTATTCAGTATCTAAGAATAGAGAATTTACATATTTAAGAAACAAAGAAACAACTGAAATACTAGCAGCGTTTGAAGCAATAAATTACGCGTTTTGGTGGTTAAAAGGAAAAGGATGGACCAAAAAAATTAAAATTTATACAGATGTTGACGCCATTCCTGGTTACTTTTTCAGAAAAAGTTGTTATGAAGTCTCAGGAATCAATGCAATAAATAAAAAGTTTTATTCTCTAAAAAAATCACAAAGAGATTTTGACTCAGCATTAATTGACTACAGTGAAGATATCGAGGAGATTTTAAAAATACAACTTGCCAAAATTGACAGAAAAGAAATAGAAGATAAAAAGAAAACGGGAGAACCAGCCAAGCGAGTCAAGTTTACTGAAGAAGAGACAAATAAATTTATAGCAGAGTTAGAAGCATTGAAATAATATGCTTTTTCTTTGTTACTAAAAATAGAAGTTGCTTGGATCAAAATAGGGCTTTGTTGAGGCTTCAAAATAAAGTTCCGGTAATTTACCGGAAAAATGTCGGAAAATTCCGGTAGTGAGAAAAACCTTAAATATTTTGGGAAAAGAACGCTCAAGAACATTTACTACTGTAAAGGGGGATGCTGTTTTATGACGGCACGTTGTTTCTAAAATATTAAAAAGAAAAGGAATATTTTTTTATGCAATTTGTAGTATCTTTTTAAGGAATAGGGTGTTATAAATTGAAACAGCACAAATTGGAGATGAAGATATTGTATTGAAATTTTTTTGAAAGTGGATTATATAAGTGGGCACATTTTATATTAATAATAGGCATTTTGATTGGAATGGGATTCACTGAGAAATATCCAAATTCAGTATGGTATATTTTAATATTGTGTTCGTTTGGATTGAATGTTATGTTATCTTTTCTCAAATATATGAGTTTTAGGAAATGATTTATGCTGCTAATAATGGAAACAATATCTAAGATGTCATAATACAATGTGAGTTATAGTAAATAAATCTGACTGGCAGTATGTAAACTTGTCTTTTGTGAAATATAAATTTTTCACATGATTAAAGGATAATCAAGCATAAAAATTGACCATTGTTTTGTATAACGATAAAGTTAACATGTAACTGGGATGGAGTCTTTGCTTTATAGCATTAATTATTTTGACAAAATGTGAACTGAATGGAGACGTATTATGAAAAAAGGATTGACAGGTTTTCAAATAAAAATTATTGGAGTAATAACAATGGTATTTGACCATGTGGGAGAGTTTATTATGGTTGCTCCAACCTGATTTCATTGGATAGGGCGGGTTACAGCACCAATATTTCTTTTTGAGAGTTCAGAAGGATTTGTTCATACAAGTAATAGAAAAAAATATATGATGAGATTGCTGATAGGATTTTGGGGTATGGGCATATTAACTACTATACTTAATAAATATTTTGCAGCGGAAAATCAAGCTATTGTGAATAATATTTTTTCTACACTTTTTCTAGGAACAGTATACATGCAAGCTTGTGAGTATTTTAAAATAGGATTTAAAAATAAACAGATTAAGGTAATTGGTAAAGGACTGCTATTCTTTTTAACCCCTATACTTACGACTATCGGAATAATTATTTTAATGTCAGGAAATATCCAATCTCATTTAACATTTTTTAAGTTATATGTATTGCTTATTCCTAATCTAGCAATAGTGGAAGGTGGTTTCCTCTTTGTAGTGTTAGCAGTTCTGTTTTATCTTTTTCATGGACACAAGGTTGGGCAAATTATTTCACTTATTGTTATTGGAGGAATTAGTTTGTTTGCCAATGGATTAGATGCAGCATTTACTACTAATTATCAATGGATGATGATTTTTGCTTCAATTCCAATAATTTTATATAATGGGGAAAAAGGAAAAGGAATGCGAAATTTCTTCTATTTCTTTTATCCAATTCATATTGCAGTACTAGCAATCATAGGCTTTTATATAAATTAAGTTTAATAAGCATCATGTGAATCACTTAATCAGCTTTTTAGCCAGCGGATTAAGTGATTTTTTTTTGCATGAAATAGTTGACTGTTTAGATTTAATAAAAGGAACGAATTTGAAAAGTATGTAATGGGTCAAAAAAAATATACGGTAGACAAAATTGTTGAAAAAAATTTTAGATTGAAAGTAATTTATTATAAAAGTAAGATGCATTAAATTAGGAGGTAGTAATGATGAAGATAACAGAAAAAGAAAAGAAGACTATAAAAAAATTGGTAGAAAGCTTAGAAAAAAGTGACTACTTAGTACCAAAATTGATGGAAGTGAAAGTGAATAAATTTACAACAGAAATTTTCAAAAAATTATTGGATGAGGGATAAAATTTAGGACAAAAAGTTGTGAGTGGGATTGATGAAATGAGAGAACTTTATGTCCTATGGATACAATTCTATATGGACAAGAATACATATGGATGGAGATAGAAATACAAAGAAAAATGATGATGAAAAGCAAAAATTTTTATCTTAGATTGTAAAATTTCATCAGCAATCTCATCACTTGAATTTTTAGAAGCAACTTTTTGTCCATAGATAAAATGAACCTTTTGTCCAATTAATGATAAAAAAATTTATGGACAAAAGGTTAGGAGGCTGAGGCAATGAATGAAGATAGTTTAAAAAAAATTGGATTTGATGAATTTGATGTAGGTATGCAAGTAATGGCGGAATTTAAGAGGGTATCTAAAAATCAAGAAATTATCAAGGGGATGGAACATACAGTAAAAGTTATTGGTAGACCAAGAAAGATAACAAAGCAACAATTATTGAAAGCATACGGTTTGTGGGAAAAGGGAAAACTAACACAAAAAGAAGTAGCCAGAGAATTAGGTGTTTCAATAAGAACAATAAATAGAAATTTTAAGAAATTGGAGAGTGAAGATAATAGTATACATAGAAAATAAATTAACCAAAGAGGAAGTAAAAGAAATTATAGAGAGTTTGAATCAAAAGGACAGTGATATTGCCGAAGCAGTAGAATATTTTGTAGAACACTTGAAAAATTCAGAATTAAAAGGATTTAAATTAAGTTATTCGAATAAAAATGTTGGTGAATATTTTCATCACTTAAATATTTATGTAAAACAAGAGAAAATAGAGAAGAATTATACATATGATTTTCCGTTATGTTTAGAAGAGTTTTTTCAAGGGAAAGAAGATTTTTTAAACTGGTATGAAGAGGAAATTTGTTATGTAATAAATGAATTGTTAGAAGATGAATTGAGAGGAGAGGATTAAAAAAATGAGATTAGAAGAAAAGATGGATATTATACTTGCAGAGTTGAAGGAAATGAAGGTAAAAAATGACAGAAGAGATATAGATTTGATGCTAGAAAAATCAAGAATGAAAGTGGAGTGGATTTTAAGAGGGTATCTTGCAGGAATAGAAAATAAAGCAGATTGGAAATTAAACTTAATAGATTTTTCAATGAAGTTGCATATAAAGGAACAAAAAATAGATATTTATTTGGATGTGCACCACAATTCGAAAAAAGAAAATTTTAGTTTTGACACCTTGTATAGCTTTTCTATCAGTGATTTCAATACATACAATTTTTATGAAAAAAGATTTTTAGAGAAACTGTTAGAAAAATTGAAGCAAACGAACGTTCTAGAGCTTAGCTTAAAGTAGTTCATATAATAGAAATCTGGAGGAGTGACATGTATTGGATTAGAGTGGCGGTTGTCACTCTTTTTCAAGATGTTGGATGGTCAATCAGAGGGGGACGTAGTAGAGCAATAGGTGGGATAGAAAATGTATTATTGCAAGTAGATTTATTAGATAGTCGAAAATGTTCAATTAGGGTGGTCAATTAGAAATTAAAAAATAGGAGAGGATGAAAATGAGTAGGTTAGCCTATGTCAGGGTATCAGATAAGAAGTTAAATTTACAAAATCAAAAACAGGTATTAGAAAAATACAAAATTGATAAATGGTTTGAGGACGATGCTGTATCAGGAAAAAGTATGGAGGGAAGAGATGGATTAAAGGAACTATTGGGTTATGTTAGGGAGGATGATTTTATTTATGTTGTGAGCTTAGATAGGCTTGCTAGAAGTCAAAAAGACCAAGAAATTATTTCAGCACGGATTAAATCATGTGGAGCAACTATAGTCCCAGTAGATATTATGGAAAATTTGGGATTTAGTGAGGTACCAGCGGATGGGATATTGAAAATGGTATGGAACATTATTGAAGTAGTGACAGCATTTAAGGCAGAGCAGGAGAGAAAAGACATGCTGAGACGGCAGGCTGAAGGTATAAAAAGAGCAAAGAATGAGGGAAAGTATTTAGGCTCTAAGCCTCGATACCGGGCAAATACTAAGAACAAAAAAGACCTTCTAATTTTTAATGAGGTAGTAAAAAGGTTAAATAATAAGCAAGCAATTTTAAAAATAGCAGAAGAATTAGCTATATCTCGCAACACTGTTAAATCAATAAAAACAAGAGAAAAGCTTTAAAAAGATTCTGACAGTATATATATCCAATACTCAATAATTATTGAAAATACTATCCACCAATAATTTACCCAAGAAGCAGGCACAATACACCTGCTTTTTTCTTTTGTCAAAAATTTCTTTTTAGTTATTTTAAAATCATCCAAACACTCGAAAAAATCCCTATTTGTCCTTATTTGTCAACAAAAAAAGAAATAAACACTAATCTAATCAGTTGTTAATCTGACCAATATTTGTATTTTTTGTCAACCTTTTTACTAAAAGTAAAATTAGGCTGTTATAAGTTAAAATAACGATATTTACATTAAAAAAGAAATGGTATAAACTGCATTTAACAACTGAATGATGTTGTTATATCAATGTTTTTATTTGTCAACAGTAATATAAGAAGGAAGGAGATATTAAGTATAAAAGAACAATTGTTGACAAAAATGAAATATACATAGTTTCAAAGGAAATGATTGATAAAAAAAGATATTGAAGGTATCATGCTGATAATAATTTTTCAGGGAAAGGAGCAGAAATTATTGGAAAATTTTGAGTTAGGGAAAACAAGAGCAACAAAGAAGCAGATAATTGAAGGTAGTGTCAGTAAAGGAATAGTCAAATTAACCAAAGGTTGTTATGCGTTCAATTACTACTTTTTAAATGATGAAGAACAAAAAGTAGAGTATACAAGCGGAAAGTTTAATGATAGTAGCGGAGCATTAAGAGTAAAGAGACAATATAAAAAATGGTTGAAGATAGTAGAGAGAGATTTCAATAAGAATGAGCGAAGAAAGACTATTACTAAAAAAAGAAAAGCTACTAGAAGTAAGAATAGAGAAAAATTATTTCTTCTACTAAAAGAACCAATTTTTCAACAGGAATTACAGAAAGATTGGGAGAATATCACTTACAATTCGAACATGTTGATTTTTGATAGGTTGTACAAGAAAAATCTTTCTATATTTAGTAAATCTGTAGATGCTATTACAGAAACAGATATTGCAGAAATGTTGAATGCAGAGTTAAAAAATGAAGTATCATCAGGAAGTATTAAGATTTATAAATATGCTTTTGTAAAAGTTTTTGATGTAGCGAAAAGGTTAGGTTATATCAGCGAAGAACAAAAAAATGTAGCAAGGAGTTTTAAAATTCCATCTAAAAAAAGTAATGGCAGTAAATCTAAGCGTGGAAAAATCAATATTCTTGATACAGCAGAAGAAAAAATAGTATTAGATGAATTGCATAGACTAGACTACATTTATCAATGTGTTATACGTTTTGTGTTAATGACAGGGCTAAGAAGCGGAGAGGTTAATGCAATAGAATGGAAAGATATTGATTGGGAGAATGGATTATTATATGTTCATCAAACAATGACAGAAATGGCAGGTTACAGTAAAGGAATCGTAGTTAAGACCTATACTAAGAGTAAAGAAGATGAGGATAATCCACGAATTTTACCACTTTATAGTAACCTGAAGGAGTTATTGATAGAATATAAAAGTTGGCAAAATAAGGAGTATTTAAAAAGAGGAATAAGGAGAAAAGATTTAAAACATGATTTCATATTTTGCAAAAATGATGGAACATCCTATGGATTAAGGAGATTTTCTAGAATTTGGCAAATTTTTAGAGATGTTTTGATTGGGGAAGAAAAGCTTACTAAACCAACAAGTTTTCACAATTTAAGAGGTACTTATATAAGCCGTTGTTTAAATAATGAAAGAATACCTGTTTCAACTGTTAAAGAATTGGCAGGTCATTCCAGCACAAGAATTACATTAAAATATTATATCCAAGTTTCCACCTTGGATATTCAAGCTTTAGCAGATAATCATTTTAATTAATGATTGTCTGTTATTTTTGTTTTTGGTATGGTTGACAAATTGTATAAAAGTTGGTAAGTTTTTTTCACCCAAAAACATTGTTTATCCTTGATATAAAGCTGTTTATCCAATGTGTCAGCTCCAAAAAAGTTACGCTTAGTTTGTTATTAACATGATTTTGGTCTAAAGTCAACAATGAAGAGTGCGCCAAATCAACGTTTCTAGCTATGAAATAAACAAAAAACCAGTTACAATATAGTAACTGGTTTTGTCTATGCTTTGGCTTTTTTTGGTGAAACAAAACGCGCCGCAACAAGTGCGATAACTCCAACAATTAGAGAAATAATCGTAGATAATTCAAAGTTATAAGAAGCGCTTTGCAAGGCACCGCCTAGATAACAAACGGCTTGTCCAATTGCGAAAGCCCAAAATAATGTAACTAGATATTTCATCAAGAGCACCTCTTTTCGCAAATATATCTAGGTTCAGTTTAGCATTTTTTTTGAAAATGTAAAGAAAAGGCCTATGAAAATAAGCGGAAAATCTAAATAGAAAACAGGTAATTTTTGTTGAGTTTTAGCGCCAAAAATTTCGTGCTATACTTATTAGTTGATTCATCGACAAAAATAATTACGTTAAATAGGAGGAAATCATGCAAATACCACAACTTTATACGAAAACTTCCTATTCATTATTGAAAAGTACGTTAACGATAGAAGAATATGTCTTAGCAGCCAAGAAACGCGGGTACTCTGCGATTGCGATTACGGATGAGAATGTTTTATACGGCGCGGTCGAGTTTTTTAATGCTTGCAAAAAGTATCAAATGACTGGAATCATTGGCTTGGAATTGGATTTCACATTTGAAGAGTCAATTGAAAAAATCGTGTTCTATGGGAAAAATGTTGCTGGATATCAGGAGTTAATACGTCTATCCAGCACACGGATGATGGCTGAAAAACCGCTGAGCTTAGCAGATTATAAAATTGATGCGAAAAATCTAATCAGCGTTTTACCAGTAGATAACTTGTATGATCCAAGTGAAGCAGTCTTCTCACAGATCGCTGACCTTATTAACGGGGAATTTTATCTAGGGATTTCATCAAAAACAAAGACCTCCGAATTGTCAGAAAGCTGGCCGAAAATAGCACTTCACGAGGTGGCATGTTTGGAAACGGAACAAGCCTTCGCGATAAAAATTATGGGACACATTCAAAACGGTACTCAGCTTCCTCGGGAGGAATTAACGAATCAATTAGGCGATAATTATCTGATGGAGATGGGGAAACTAATCGCTGGTTTTGAAGATAAACAAGCTTTGGCCAATGCACAGCATTTAGCAGAGGCTTGTCAATTTGACTTGCCTTTGCATCAGAAATTGCTGCCACATTATCCAGTACCGAATCAGCAGACAGCGGATGCTTATTTGCAGGAGCTTTGCTGGCAGAAATTACCTGAACGAATCGGTGAGGTGACAGAGGAATACCGCCAACGGCTGACTCGTGAATTAGGGATCATCCATAACATGGGCTTTGATGATTACTTCCTGATCGTCTGGGATGTGATGGATTATGTGCATCGCAGCAAGATCGTCTCTGGCGCTGGACGTGGCTCAGCGGCAGGCTCGCTAGTGGCCTATGTGCTAAGTATTACCGATGTTGATCCGATCAAATACAATCTTTTGTTTGAGCGTTTCTTAAATCCTGAACGAAACAGCATGCCCGATATCGATCTGGATATTCCTGACAATCGTCGTAACCAAGTTCTTCATTATGTTCACGAAAAATATGGACACTTCCATGTTTCTCAGATCGCAACCTTTGGAACGATGGCAGCAAAAATGGTATTGCGGGATGTCGGTCGAGTATTCGGGTTATCTCAAAGTGAAGCGAATCGCTGGTCAAAAGCTATACCAAATCAGTTGAAAATTACTTTACGCGAGGCTTATAACAAATCTGAACCACTAAAGCGATTAGTCGCTCATGATGAGCGAAGTAAATTACTGTTCCAAACAGCATTGACTTTAGAGGGCTTGCCACGGCATGTCTCCACTCATGCTGGCGGAGTAGTGATCAGTGATGTGAACTTAATCAGTGTCGTGCCTCTGCAAAATGGCTCGGAGGATATTTTGTTAACCCAGTTTACGATGTCTGATGTGGAAGCTATCGGACTATTGAAGATGGATTTCCTAGGACTGCGGAATCTTTCCATTATTGATAATGCTCAGCAAAATATTCGCCGCGTGTATCATGAAGAGCTGGATTTGAAAAATGTACCTTTAGATGATCCAGAAACGCTTGCCTTGTTCCAGCGAGGCGAGACAAGTGGTGTGTTCCAATTTGAATCGGCGGGTATTCGTAAAGTTCTAAGAAATCTGCATCCAACATCCTTTGAAGATATCGTAGCGGTGAATGCCTTGTATCGCCCAGGTCCGATGCAAATTATTGATCAGTTTATTGCTCGAAAAAATGGCAAGGAGCAAGTGACTTTTCCTGATGTCTCGGTGCAGGATATCTTGGCACCGACTTACGGCTTTATTGTTTATCAGGAACAAATTATGCAGGTGGCCGCTCAAATGGCTGGCTTTAGCTTAGGCGAAGCCGATATCCTACGCCGCGCTGTCAGTAAAAAGAAAAAAGACTTATTAGATGAAGAAAGGCGTCATTTTGTTGGTGGTGCGATCGGTCGCGGACACAGTCAGAAGAGTGCCGAAGAGGTGTATGACTACATCGAGCGCTTTGCCAATTATGGGTTTAACCGATCCCACTCGGTAGCTTACAGCTTTGTTGGTTATCAAATGGCCTATATGAAGGTTCATTATCCCGGAGCATTTTACACTGCATTGATGCAATCAGTCCGGAATGATCCAAAGAAATTGCGGGAATATATTGCCGAAGCTAATCGAGCAGGTGTGAAATTATTAGCTCCGGATATTAATCGTAGCAGCTACAGTTTTACTTTGGTAGAAAAAGACCTGATCCGTTTTGGATTAGACGCCATTAAGGGTATGCGTCGTGATTTTGTCAGTGATATTTTGACCACCCGCAAAGAGGAAGGACCGTTCAAGTCCTTGGATCAATTCTTATTACGAATCGAAACACGTTGGCTGAAAAATGAGTATATCGCACCGTTGATTTTCATTGGTGCTTTTGATGAGTTGCATCCCAACCGTCGTGAATTGGCCGATGGATTGGAGGGGAAAATTCAAAATGTACAATATAGCGGCGGCAGCATCTCCTTACTAGATGTGATGAGTTTGAAGGAACGACCATCTGAGGATTATACGTTGGCAGAGCGTTTGAATTATGAAGAACAGTATCTAGGTCTTTATGTTTCAGGTCATCCAACTGAAAACTTTCCTAAACTGCTGAAGCAAAAGGATTTACAACCGATTTCTGAACTAACTGTCGGCATTCACGGGAAAATTCTCTTCTATTTAAAAGATATTCGTGAGATTCGAACGAAGAAGGGTGAACAGATGGCCTTCTTAACAGGCAATGATCAAAGCGGCGAAATTTCCTTAACGGTTTTTCCGCAAACCTATCGACGTTTACGCAAAGAGCTTGAGTTAGAAAAAGTCTATCTCGTCCAAGGTAAAGTGGAGCGCAGTAAGTATGATCAGGCGATCCAATTATTAGTGGAAGAAATGACTCTTGCGCAAGTAGCAGAAGAGGACATCAGTGATAAAACTTTGTATTTGCGTGTGCAGGCAGAACAGGATTCTCCTGAAATTCAGCAGGGAATTGCCGAAAGACTTCAACTGTCACCTGGAAAAGTTCCAGTTGTGATCTTCTATGAAAAAAATCGACGGAAGATTGTGCTGGATAAAAAGTTTTGGGTGGGGGTTAATGACACTCTCATAAATGCTTTACGTGACATATTAGGGGAACAAAACGTCGTAATAAGATGATTTCTTGTAACTTTCAAAAACTTTTTGCAAAATACCGCTTTTTCCCGTGGACATCCCAAGACTTTTGGGATGTTTTTTGGTAGAATGTACCATGAATTAAACGATGTATGTTTTTTTGAGAATACTTATGAGGTGAGAAAATGAAACGCATTGGAATTTTAACAAGTGGAGGAGACGCTCCCGGAATGAACGCTGCCGTTCGCGCGGTCGTTCGTAAAGCGATTTTTGAAGGCATGGAAGTTTATGGCATCAATTATGGTTTTGCTGGTCTAGTTGCTGGTGATATTCGTCGTTTGGATGTTGCTGACGTCGGCGACAAGATTCAACGAGGCGGAACTTTCTTATATTCAGCTCGTTACCCAGAATTTGCTACTGAAGAAGGGCAATTAAAAGGGATCGAACAATTGAAAAAATTCGGTATTGAAGGTTTAGTTGTCATCGGTGGTGACGGTTCTTATCATGGTGCGCTAGCTTTGACGAAACATGGTTACCCTGCCGTTGGTATCCCTGGAACAATCGACAATGATATCCCAGGAACAGACTTTACTGTTGGTTTTGATACAGCCATCAACACTGTCTTGGAATCTGTTGACCGCATTCGCGATACAGCGACATCACACGTACGTACTTTCGTCATTGAAGTAATGGGACGTAACGCAGGCGATATCGCTTTATGGTCTGGTGTTGCCGGTGGTGCGGACGAAATCGTTATTCCCGAACATGACTTTGATATGGAACGTATCGCTAAGAAAATCCAAGCAGGCCGTGACCGTGGGAAGAAACATTGCTTGATCATTTTGGCTGAAGGTGTCATGGGCGGAAATGAGTTTGCTGAAAAATTAGCCGAATACGGCGACTTCCATACACGTGTCAGTGTCTTGGGTCACGTGGTTCGTGGTGGCTCACCAAGTGCCCGCGACCGTGTATTAGCCAGCAAATTTGGTTCATATGCCGTTGATTTATTGTTAGAAGGTAAAGGCGGATTATGTATCGGTATCGAAGAAAATGAAGTGATTGCTTCTGATATTGTAGAAACGTTGGAAAACAACAAGCACAAACCAGATTTGTCATTGTACGAATTAAATCATCAAATCTCATTTTAAACTCGTTAATAATAGTGTAGAGCTATATATTATAAACAATCAAGAAACAAGAATGGAGCGTATTACGTAATGAAAAAAACGAAGATCGTTAGTACATTAGGACCAGCAAGTAACTCAGTTGAAACAATCTCAGAATTAATTGAAGCTGGTGCTAACGTGTTCCGTTTCAACTTCTCACACGGAGATCACGAAGAACAACTTACACGTATGAACATGGTTCGTGAAGCAGTGAAAAAGACTGGCAAAGATGTTGGTATTCTTTTAGATACAAAAGGTGCTGAAATCCGTACAACTGTTCAAGATACAACTGATGCAGACTACGGTCGCGCTGGCTATATTGAATTTAACGTAGGCGACAAAACACGTATCTCAATGGACCCAGAACATAAAGGGACGAAAGAAAAAATCGCTGTTACTTACCCAGGCTTATTCGACGATGCACATATCGGCGGACACATCTTATTCGATGATGGCTTGATCGACATGGAAATCATTGACAAAGACGAAGCAAACCGCGAATTGATCATGTTAGTTAAAAACGCTGGTATGCTAGGTTCTCGTAAAGGTGTAAATGCGCCTGGTATTTCAATCAACTTACCTGGTATCACTGAAAAAGATGCAGACGATATTCGTTTTGGTCTAGATAACGACATTAACTTCATCGCTGCAAGTTTTGTACGTAAAGCACAAGATGTTCTTGATATTCGTGAAATCCTTGAAGAAAAAAATATGACACACGTGCATATCTTCCCTAAAATTGAATCACAAGAAGGGATCGATAACATCGACGAAATCATCAAAGTTTCTGATGGTATCATGATCGCTCGTGGAGACATGGGTGTTGAAATCGCTCCTGAATTAGTACCTATGGTTCAAAAACGTATCATCAAAAAATGTAACTACGCTGGTAAACCAGTTATCACAGCGACTCAAATGTTAGAATCAATGCAAGAAAACCCACGTCCAACACGTGCAGAAGCATCTGACGTTGCCAACGCTGTATTTGACGGAACTGATGCTACAATGCTTTCTGGTGAATCTGCAAATGGTAAATACCCAGTTGAAGCTGTTGGCACAATGGCTCGTATCGATATGGAAGCTGAATCTGCATTGTCAGAACTAGGATCATTCCAAATCAACGAATTCGACAAATCAAACGTAACAGAAACAATCGGTCTTTCAGTAGCTCGCGCTGCGAAAAACTTAGGTGTTAAAACAATCGTTGCTGCGACTGAATCAGGTCACACTGCACGTATGATCTCTAAATACCGTCCAGACGCTGACATCTTGGCAGTAACTTTTGACGAACATACAAAACGCAGCTTGATGGTTAACTGGGGCGTATACCCAACAGTTGCTGAAAAACCAACAACAACAGACGATATGTTCGATTTAGCTGCTCAAAAAGCTGTTGACTTAGGTTTTGCTAAAGAAGGCGACTTGATCTTGATTACTGCTGGTGTTCCAGTTGGTGAACGTGGAACAACAAACGTAATGAAAGTTCAAATGATCGGTTCTAAATTATTACAAGCTCAAGGTATCGGTGAATCAACAGTTGTTGCTCATGCAGTTGTTGCTAAAAACGCTGAAGAAGCAATCAAAAAAGCTAAAGACGGTATGGTTTTAGTTGTTCCAACAACTGACAAAGATTACATGCCTGCAATTGAAAAAGCTTCTGCTTTGATCGTTGAAGATGGTGGATTGACTTCACACGCTGCAGTTGTCGGTATCGCTCAAGATATCCCAGTAGTAGTTGGTGCAGATAGCGCGACTTCCACAGTTGTTGATGGTGAATTAGTCACTGTTGATCCTCGTCGTGGAATCGTGTACCGTGGACAAACAACAGCGATCTAAACACTAGATAGTTGTTCCAACAAGAAATATCGGGACTGCGGCATTCATGCCACAGTCCTTTTCTATGAAAGATACAGGGGATCAGACTTGATTATTTTTTTGTGATGGACGTATGTTATCTAGCTCAGTAAAGTAGATAGAATTTTTCTAACCACGCTAAAGTGTGAAGAATAACTGGCAAAGCTGACCGAGTTCGTACAGCCTTTCCTTGATATCCAGCTTTCTGAGCTAGCTTTTTCGACATTAAGCGAAAATTTATATAAATCTGAGAAATGATTTTTATAAATTTTAGTCTTAATGCTCAAAAGCTGTACGAGCTCACAAAGCTTTTAAGGGTGTCTGGCTTCCCGAACTAGATTTTTCAACAATAAGCGAAAATCATTCGAAATCTGAGAACCGATTTAGAATGATTTTAGTCTTATTGCTCAAAATCTGACCGAGTTCGTACAGCCTTTCGGGGTGTCAAGAAAATTTCATTGACAAAGGTTTTTTCCACCTGTATAATATCGATTGTTGCTTAGAGGTGATGAATAATGAAATGGTCGATTGGCGAATTGCGCCGCTATAAAGAAGAAGCACTAAATTTTTCAGAAACGATCGATGTGAATGACGCATTGACAGCCCGTGATAATGAAGTCTTAGCAGTGACTCCGGTTACTGTGGAAGGAATCTTATCTGTCGGAAAAAATGAATATATTTTACATTATCGGTTGAAAACTATTGTAACTGTTCCTTCAGCCCGCTCCTTGGAACCAGTTGATCTGCCACTTGATCTGTCAGTGGACGAAGTATTCATGACACGGGAGCAATGGTCTTCTATGGAAGAAGAACGAGACGAAGAAATCCTTGTCCTAGACAATGATACGATCGACTTGACCGATTCTATCGAAGATAACATTTTATTAGCGATTCCGCTGCAGGTGTTTACTGAAGAAGAGCTGAAATCTTCTGACATGCCAAAAGGCAATGATTGGGAAGTTATCAGTGAAGAAGCGTACTTGCAGAAGAAAGAGGAATCGGCTGAAACAATTGATCCTCGTCTTGCGAAATTATCTGAGTTATTCAATGAATCAGAAGATGACAAGTAAGATTGGAATAAAATGTATCAGTAAATGATACTTCATTTTATAAGGAGGTGTAACACCCAATGGCAGTACCAGCTAGAAAAACATCAAAAGCTAAAAAGAACAAACGTCGTACTCACTACAAATTGACCATTAAAGGATTAAACGAATGTCCTAACTGTGGCGAAATGAAGAAGAGCCATCACGTATGTGCCAACTGTGGCTACTATGATGGAAAAGATGTTATGTCTAAAGAAGCATAAGCACTTTTTAATAGAGAAAGTCAAAACCTCAAGACTAACCATGGAGTCTTGAGGTTTTTTTCTTGGAATTAGGCGAGATAACAATTTGTCATATTTGCGAAAAATCTATCGTTTTTATAAGGATTGGCAGGTTTTATCAAGGCTTTTTAGATTAAAAACACTATTCATTTTCCATTCTCACTTTCTTAGGATATAATGAGAATCGTATTGAGTATTATAGGATGCTAACTCTACTTGGTGTAAATACATAATCAGTAGAAGATTGCATGTGGTGAGAAGCCACCTTATTTTTCCTATAGAAAAATCTGCACATCAATTCGAACTAGGAGGATAATTATGTCAAAACAACAATTCGGCGTCGTAGGTATGGCCGTAATGGGGAAAAATCTAGCATTGAATATTGAAAGTCGCGGGTACTCAGTGGCTTTGTATAATCGTACTGGATCAAAAACCGAAGCGGTAGTAGAAGAACATCCTGATCGCAACTTAAAAGCGACATTTTCAATCGAGGAATTTGTTGCTTCAATCGAAACTCCGCGTCGTATCTTACTAATGGTTCAAGCAGGTCCAGCGACTGACGCAACAATTCAATCACTATTACCGCATTTAGATAAAGGCGATATTCTGATCGATGGAGGAAATACCTTCTTCAAAGACACGATTCGTCGTAACGAAGAATTAGCGAACTCAGGTATCAACTTCATTGGTACTGGTGTTTCTGGTGGTGAAAAAGGCGCATTAGAAGGCCCTTCAATGATGCCAGGCGGACAAAAAGAAGCCTATGACTTAGTCGCTCCAATCTTTGAACAAATCGCTGCAAAAGCAGAAGACGGCGAACCCTGTGTCACTTATATTGGCGCAAATGGCGCTGGTCACTACGTAAAAATGGTACACAACGGTATCGAATATGGGGACATGCAGTTAATCGCTGAATCATATGATTTGATGCAAAACCTACTTGGTTTGTCTGTAGAAGAAATGGCTGATGTTTTCTCAGAATGGAATAAAGGGGAATTAGACAGCTATTTAATCGAAATCACTGCGGACATTTTGACCCGTAAAGATGACGAAGGTACGGATAAGGCGATCGTTGATGTAATCAAAGATGCAGCTGGTAATAAAGGAACAGGAAAATGGACTTCTCAAAGCGCATTGGACTTAGGTGTGCCGCTTCCATTAATTACTGAATCCGTCTTCGCACGTTTCATTTCTGCGTATAAAGAAGAACGTGTGGCTGCCAGCAAAGTTTTATCGGGACCAGCACCTTATAAATATGACGGCGACAAACAAGAATTGATTGAAAAAATCCGTGAAGCATTGTACTTCAGCAAAATCATGAGCTATGCACAAGGGTTCTCTGAGTTACGTGCCGCTTCCAAAGAATTTGGTTGGGATTTACCATTTGGCGACATCGCGAAAATTTGGCGCGCTGGCTGTATCATCCGTGCACGCTTCTTACAAAAGATCACGGATGCCTATGAGAAGGATGCCGATTTGGCAAACTTGATGTTAGATGATTACTTCAAGGAAATTACTGACAAGTACCAACAAGCGGTTCGCGAAGTTGTTGCGATTGCTGTTCAAGCGGGGGTTCCTGTACCAACCTTCTCATCTGCTATCACTTACTATGATTCTTACCGTGCTGAACGTTTACCGGCGAACTTGATCCAAGCTCAACGCGATTATTTTGGCGCACATACCTATGAACGCCTTGATAAAGAAGGGATTTATCACTATAGCTGGTACCACGAAGAATAGCAGAAGTTATTTATAACTTTTACGCGAACTAACTATAGCTTTTTGACAGTTTTAGCCCTATAATGATAAAGGTTTAATGAAATTCAACTTGGAAAGGAACTAAAAAAATGAGTAATATTCTGATCATTGAAGATGAGAAAAATCTAGCTCGTTTTGTCGAACTAGAATTGAAGCACGAAGGCTATGATACAGAAGTTCATTATAATGGTAGAACAGGACTTGAAGCCGCATTGGAAAGTGACTGGGACGCTATTTTACTTGACTTGATGCTGCCTGAATTGAACGGCTTAGAAGTTTGCCGCCGTGTTCGACAAGTAAAAAATACACCAATCATCATGATGACAGCCCGTGACTCTGTGATCGACCGTGTTTCGGGTTTAGATCATGGTGCCGATGACTATATCGTCAAACCATTTGCGATTGAAGAATTGCTAGCACGTTTACGTGCTTTGCTTCGTCGAATCGATATTGAAGGCGATAAGAATGTTGCTAAACAAACGACGATTACTTATCGTGACCTAACGATCGAAAAAGAAAACCGTGTCGTGCGTCGCGGAAATGAAATCATTGAATTAACTAAACGTGAATACGAATTACTATTGACGCTTATGGAAAATGTCAACGTTGTACTTGCCCGTGATGTTTTACTTAATAAGGTTTGGGGCTACGAAACAGAAGTAGAAACAAACGTGGTGGATGTGTATATTCGTTATCTGCGTAATAAGATTGATGTACCAGGAGAAGACAGCTATATTCAAACTGTCCGCGGTACTGGTTACGTTATGCGCTCATGAGAAAATTTATCAAGAAACAACGAGAACTGAAAGGGCCCTCACTCACCATCAAGTGGGCCTTTACAAGTTCTTTCTTTATATTCGTAGTATTTACGATCTTCGCTGTGATCACCTATAAGTCTTCGGTCAATCTGATCGTAACGAAAGAAAGAAACAACGTTGAACGCACAATCTCTGAAGTCACTTCCCGTTTAGCGAATGCGGATGAGGAGTTAACGTTGGTAAATACCTATCGAACGCTAACCGAATCGGGTGCACGGGATAATGCCATGTATGATCAAAACATGACCTTAGAGGGCAATATGATGCGGATTGACGAATTTATCTCAGAATTAGGCCAACGTCAATTATCGTTAGATATCTATAATTTAGACAAAAAGCTAATTTTTAAAACACAAAAAAACTATCAACCCTTAGTTCAGACAAAACGCAAAGAACCGACAATCGTGACTGTAGATGAAAAGAACGGGTTCTTATCAGTAGAACCAATCTATTCAAAAAAAACACGTGAGAAAATCGGGTATGCACAAGTCTTTTATGAGTTATCCGATTTTTACGAGATGCGCAGTAAGTTATTGTTGACATTGATTGTACTAGAAATTGTTTCGCTGCTTCTGAGCAGCTTCTTAGGTTTCTTATTGTCTTCGTACTTCCTGAAACCTGTGAAGATTCTGCGAGATACGATGGAAATCATCAGACAAGACCCACAGGCAGAAGTTCACGTACCTGAGATTACTACAAATGACGAGCTATCTGATTTAGCCGTCATCTTTAACGATGTGATTGATCGTATTCGGATGTATATTGAGCAGCAGGAGCAATTTGTGGAAGATGTTTCTCATGAGTTAAGGACACCAGTTGCCGTGATTGAGGGACATCTGAATATGTTGAATCGTTGGGGGAAAGACGATCCAGAGATTTTGGACGAGTCGATTCAGGCTAGTCTACAGGAACTTGTTCGGATGAAGAGTCTGGTACAAGAAATGCTCGATTTGTCTAGGGCCGAACAAGTAGATGTGTATTACGGGAATGAGACTTCTAAAGCCAAAGAAGTTACAAATCAAGTATTTAACAACTTTAAACTGCTTTACCCTGAGTTTACCTTCACCCTTGATGATGATTTAGATAGTGAAAGAATTTTGAAGATTTATCGTAATCATTTGGAGCAGATTCTAATCATTGTTTTAGATAACGCTGTGAAGTATTCAACTGATCGTAAAGAAGTGCATATATCAGTTTCATCAACCTTAAATAAGTTTGAGATTGCGATTCAGGACTTTGGTGAGGGGATACCAGACGAAGACATTGATAAAGTGTTTAATCGTTTTTATCGCGTCGACAAGGCTCGTGCTCGAACAAAAGGCGGAAATGGACTGGGTCTATCAATCGCTCACAAACTTTTAGAAAGTTATAAAGGGAGTATTAGTGTCGAAAGCTCTGTCGGCAAAGGTACCATCTTTAGAATTTTTATCCCAATGGTAGAAGAGAAAACAGCTGAGTAGAACTTAGCTGTTTTTTTATGCGAAAGTTCAAAAAAGTTTTAGATTAAGATAGCGTTATTTTTGTTTTAAAATCGAACGTTATTTTAGAGTTTTAAATGAACGTTCGAAAAATTAAAAAGATTGAAAAAAACTACAAAAAATAGTTGCATTACTGCTTGAAGATTGCTATATTATTAAATGTTCCCACGAGAACAAAACATCTTGAAAAAAATTAAAAATAATTGTTGACGGATGAATAATCTTGTGGTATTTTTATAAAGTCGCTTGAACGAAACGCGAAGCAAACTTGTTTTTTTATCAAAAAGTTTTTAAATAAAAGTTGTTGACTTTTGAATGGAAACCTGATATGATATAAAAGTTGCTGAAACAAAGCGACGAATAATGTAGACCTTTGAAAACTGAACGAATAAAACAAACCAAATGTGTAGGGCGCTTCTATTATAGAAGCAAACAACATAGCAAGCAATATGCTAGCAAGTCAATTATTACAATTGAGCTTAACAGTCGCAAGACTGTTTCAAACACTTTTTATGAGAGTTTGATCCTGGCTCAGGACGAACGCTGGCGGCGTGCCTAATACATGCAAGTCGAACGCTTTTTCTTTCACCGGAGCTTGCTCCACCGAAAGAAAAGGAGTGGCGAACGGGTGAGTAACACGTGGGTAACCTGCCCATCAGAAGGGGATAACACTTGGAAACAGGTGCTAATACCGTATAACAATCGAAACCGCATGGTTTCGGTTTGAAAGGCGCTTTTGCGTCACTGATGGATGGACCCGCGGTGCATTAGCTAGTTGGTGAGGTAACGGCTCACCAAGGCAACGATGCATAGCCGACCTGAGAGGGTGATCGGCCACATTGGGACTGAGACACGGCCCAAACTCCTACGGGAGGCAGCAGTAGGGAATCTTCGGCAATGGACGAAAGTCTGACCGAGCAACGCCGCGTGAGTGAAGAAGGTTTTCGGATCGTAAAACTCTGTTGTTAGAGAAGAACAAGGATGAGAGTAGAATGTTCATCCCTTGACGGTATCTAACCAGAAAGCCACGGCTAACTACGTGCCAGCAGCCGCGGTAATACGTAGGTGGCAAGCGTTGTCCGGATTTATTGGGCGTAAAGCGAGCGCAGGCGGTTTCTTAAGTCTGATGTGAAAGCCCCCGGCTCAACCGGGGAGGGTCATTGGAAACTGGGAAACTTGAGTGCAGAAGAGGAGAGTGGAATTCCATGTGTAGCGGTGAAATGCGTAGATATATGGAGGAACACCAGTGGCGAAGGCGGCTCTCTGGTCTGTAACTGACGCTGAGGCTCGAAAGCGTGGGGAGCAAACAGGATTAGATACCCTGGTAGTCCACGCCGTAAACGATGAGTGCTAAGTGTTGGAGGGTTTCCGCCCTTCAGTGCTGCAGCTAACGCATTAAGCACTCCGCCTGGGGAGTACGACCGCAAGGTTGAAACTCAAAGGAATTGACGGGGGCCCGCACAAGCGGTGGAGCATGTGGTTTAATTCGAAGCAACGCGAAGAACCTTACCAGGTCTTGACATCCTTTGACCACTCTAGAGATAGAGCTTCCCCTTCGGGGGCAAAGTGACAGGTGGTGCATGGTTGTCGTCAGCTCGTGTCGTGAGATGTTGGGTTAAGTCCCGCAACGAGCGCAACCCTTATTGTTAGTTGCCATCATTTAGTTGGGCACTCTAGCGAGACTGCCGGTGACAAACCGGAGGAAGGTGGGGATGACGTCAAATCATCATGCCCCTTATGACCTGGGCTACACACGTGCTACAATGGGAAGTACAACGAGTCGCGAAGTCGCGAGGCTAAGCTAATCTCTTAAAGCTTCTCTCAGTTCGGATTGTAGGCTGCAACTCGCCTACATGAAGCCGGAATCGCTAGTAATCGCGGATCAGCACGCCGCGGTGAATACGTTCCCGGGCCTTGTACACACCGCCCGTCACACCACGAGAGTTTGTAACACCCGAAGTCGGTGAGGTAACCTTTTGGAGCCAGCCGCCTAAGGTGGGATAGATGATTGGGGTGAAGTCGTAACAAGGTAGCCGTATCGGAAGGTGCGGCTGGATCACCTCCTTTCTAAGGAAATAGTTCATCGAAGATGAACGTTACGGAAACTACACAGGATTGCTTTTATTCGTTCAGTTTTGAGAGGTTTACTCTCAATTAAACAAGCAATATCGGGGCCTTAGCTCAGCTGGGAGAGCGCCTGCTTTGCACGCAGGAGGTCAGCGGTTCGATCCCGCTAGGCTCCATTGATGACGTTAGTCATCATTCGTTCATTGAAAACTGGATACAGAAACAATTTTAAACAAACCGAGAACACCGCGTTGAATGAGTTTTTTAATAAGTTCAATTGCTTATTTATTACTAAGGAACATGATCGCTCATGGGAATTAGTAAGACCCTTGACGAAAGTCAAGATAAGGTTAAGTGAATAAGGGCGCACGGTGGATGCCTTGGCACTAGGAGCCGATGAAGGACGGGACTAACACCGATATGCTTCGGGGAGCTGTAAGTAAGCTTTGATCCGGAGATTTCCGAATGGGGAAACCCAACATCTTTTATAGGATGTTACTTTTCAGTGAATACATAGCTGATTAGAGGTAGACGCAGAGA
>NZ_JBIOQO010000001.1:0-1010000 GCF_051713785.1 Enterococcus sp. DIV0187 | reverse complement strand
CGCTGGTGTACCAGTTGTCTCGCCAGAGGCATCGCTGGGTAGCTATGTAGGGAAGGGATAAACGCTGAAAGCATCTAAGTGTGAAGCCCACCTCAAGATGAGATTTCCCATTTCTTTAAGAAAGTAAGATCCCTGAGAGAAGATCAGGTAGATAGGTCAGGAGTGGAAGTGCAGTGATGTACGGAGCGGACTGATACTAATCGATCGAGGACTTAACCAAAAAATTGATTCACGGTTGTTAGAATGTTTCTGATCCAGTTTTGAGTGAACGACGTTTACTCAATTAAATACTAGTGTGGTGGCGATAGCGAGAAGGATACACCTGTTCCCATGTCGAACACAGAAGTTAAGCTTCTTAGCGCCGATTGTAGTGAGGGGTTGCCCCTTGTGAGATTAGGACGTCGCCGCGCGTATTATTCCGGCATAGCTCAGTTGGTAGTAGCGCATGACTGTTAATCATGATGTCGTAGGTTCGAGTCCTACTGCCGGAGTTTCTCGAAAGAGAATAATTATAGAGTATTGGGCCTTTGTGCTCCTATCTTGGAGAGTTGTCCGAGTGGCCGAAGGAGCATGATTGGAAATCATGTAGGCGGGTATTCCTGTCTCAAGGGTTCGAATCCCTTACTCTCCGTAGCAATATTTTTTTATTGGCCCGTTGGTCAAGCGGTTAAGACACCGCCCTTTCACGGCGGTAACACGGGTTCGAGTCCCGTACGGGTCATTTAATTAAAGATATGGAGGTTTAGCTCAGCTGGGAGAGCATCTGCCTTACAAGCAGAGGGTCAGCGGTTCGATCCCGTTAACCTCCATTCGGTTCCGTGGTGTAGGGGTTAACATGCCTGCCTGTCACGCAGGAGATCGCGGGTTCAAATCCCGTCGGGACCGCCATTTAATTGAAAACTTTAAACTATTATATATGGCGCGGTAGCTCAGTTGGTAGAGCAACGGATTGAAGCTCCGTGTGTCGGCAGTTCGATTCTGTCCCGCGCCACCATGGAGGAGTAGCGAAGTGGCTAAACGCGACGGACTGTAAATCCGTTCCTTAGGGTTCAGTGGTTCGAATCCACTCTCCTCCATTTGTTTCAGGGGCATAGTTTAAAGGTAGAACAGCGGTCTCCAAAACCGTTAGTGTGGGTTCAATTCCTGCTGCCCCTGTTTTCATTATTAATATGGCGATCGTGGCGAAGTGGTTAACGCACCGGATTGTGGCTCCGGCACTCGTGGGTTCGATTCCCATCGTTCGCCCTTGTAATTATTGGGGTATAGCCAAGCGGTAAGGCAAGGGACTTTGACTCCCTCATGCGTTGGTTCGAATCCAGCTACCCCAGTTTTCTTAGAAAAGTTTCAGGAAACTCTCTTGAAAAATGCTTGTTCTAAGAAGAAAACAATAGTATAATGGCGGTATAGCCAAGTGGTAAGGCAGAGGTCTGCAAAACCTTCATCACCGGTTCAAATCCGGTTACCGCCTTAGTACTAGAATAGTTATTGACATGCCGGCGTGGCGGAATTGGCAGACGCGCTGGACTCAAAATCCAGTGCCCTCACGGGCGTGCCGGTTCGACCCCGGCCGCCGGTATAAAGAGCTAAGATGGTTATTTCATCTTAGTTTTTTATTTGAAATTGAATAGGGTAATGGCGGATGTGGCGAAGTGGTTAACGCATCGGATTGTGGCTCCGACACTCGTGGGTTCGATTCCCATCATTCGCCCTAATGAAGACTCAGCAGAAATCTGTTGAGTCTTTTTTTGATTCACAACTTGACTCTCCAACAATGTGAGGGTTTAAAATAGAAGTATTATTTCAAGAAAGAGTTCATTTCTGGAGGGACAAATGTTGAAGAAAATGCTGCTAGTTTTGGATGGTCAAACCGGGGTACTTGATAGAGGGATTCATAAGAAAAACCAAATAATTTCAAATATCAATTTACTTATCGATAAATTTGATACTATTCAACAACCAATCCTTTTTACCCGACACACGAATAAAACTTCATTAGTTGCTGAAACAGGTTCATGGGAGCTCGTTTCTACCATTAGATGCCCAGAAACCCCGATTTACTTTAATAAGAAAAGAAGCAATATTTTTGCGGAGGAGAATTTTATAGAATTATTAAAAAGGCTGAATATACAAACGATATACATATGTGGATTTGTTACAAATGGCTGTGTGCAGGCCGCTTGTCTAGAGAGTCAATCGAGAGGATTTGAAACGTTTCTATTAGAAGATGCTCATAGTACGTTTGTTAAGAATGCCGAAAAAGTAATTGATTCATGGAATCAAAAATTAGCTGAAGCGGGTATTGAAGTGTCGAAAACCCATGAAGCAATAGAACAATTGGCAAACGATTAGCAAAACTCAGTACTGCAAAAAAATAAATCAACAATGTCATTGACTTGAGACGTTCGACATTCACGAAGGCTTATTCTCCGGGTCTTCTTAATAATACAAACGGATATACTAGATTATAATGTGACAAAAATGCTTTCTTAGGCATAACTATTAATGAGTAGTGATCAACTAGTCAAAGGCGCATTATCGTTCCGAACGAAAATACTTAATCCCAATCCCGGCATATAGATGATCCCGAATAAAGCGATCCACCAAATGTATTCTTTGGCATAAGTCAGGAGCTGGTCATTGGCCCTGAGTAAACGGCAAGCCGTCGTGGTAAAGGTCAATACAAGAATATTTAAAATCAACCCAATTGCGATCAGCATTGTGATAGCTATTTCCAGCATGATAAAGGGATAGACGATATTGATGGCGCCTAATCCCATTTCGCCAACGCCTTGTCCAACGAAAATACCATTAACGATATTGTACAGGGACGAGACGACCATACCGATAACGGCAGGTATAGCAAAGCGGGCGAATTCTTTGCGGATGTTGGGAGTGACGTGTCGAGTTTTTGACATATGAAAACCTCTTAGATGACAATGCCAAACAAAAAAGGATAAGCGAATCCTTTTTCGTGATGATAAATCATCTTAAAAAAATTTCGCTTATCCGGTATTTCCGATTACCTCCGCGTTCACCTAAAGTTTAGCAACTTTGAATTTAAAAACGCTAATCAATTTTTATTTTGTAAATTTTTTCCACTGACTTAAGCGACGATTAATCAACCTTTAAAATTATACAATGGTCGAATGATTTCTTTTACTTCCATTGTTTCGTGCAGATCAGTCAGTATCTGTTTTTTTGATTTATACGCTTTAGGTGCTTCGTCTAGCGTTTTTTTAGAAACAGAGGTCGTCCAAACATGCCGCATCATATGCTGGTAGTTTTCTAGACTGATTGATGCTCTAGCTTGAGAGCGGCTCATTGTGCGACCAGCTCCATGGGGCCCGGATTGATTCCATTCGTCATTGCCTTTTCCGACACCAATAATAGAACCGTCCTTCATATTTAAAGGAATAATCATTTTCTCGTTTTTTCTAGCAGAAGCCGCCCCTTTACGTAAAATCATATGCTTCAAATCAATATAATTATGGGGACTGTCAAAGCTTCCAATAACCTGCTTTTCCCATTTCATTGCTTTTAAAATCGTCTGTGCCATGCTTTGACGATTAAGTGCCGCGTATTGCTGTGCAATCTGCATATCTGACAGGTAATTTTCCAAATCTTGATTTGACACATAAGATAAATCATAGGGAATTTTTAATTCTTCCCATTGACGATTCAAATCTGCTTTTTCATCAGGATCATTCGCTACCTTCGCTTGCTGCTTTAAATCTTGTCGCATTTTTGTCAGTTTTTGATAGGCGATTTCCTGATGGTATTCAGCAATCTCTTTGCCTAATACACGGCTGCCGCTGTGGATGACTAGATAAAAACCGTCACTGCCTTCATTGACCTCGATGAAATGATTGCCACCGCCTAATGTTCCTAAGCTTCGTAGGGCCCATCCGCGATGAATCGGCGCCTGAATGTTTTCTAAGGGAAAACTATATAAAGGCTTGCTGTGAGAATGGTGTCCACTGGGAATCCGATTACGAATTATTCTATCTAATTTATCGAAATTCAGTTTGACACCTTTTCTAAATTTAGTTACATTTAGTCCGCAGCCGATATCTACGCCGACAAGGTTGGGAACGACCTGATCCTTTATTGTCATCGTCGTCCCGATAACGCTGCTTGAGCCGCTGTGAGTATCTGGCATGATTCGAATTTTGGCATCTTGTGCGAATTTTTGATTGCATAGAGTCATGATTTGACCGACTGTACTGTCAGTTAAAATGTCGGTATAGACTGTTGCTGTATTGTATTTTCCTTTAATTGTTAACATATTGAATCCTCTCTTTGAGGAATCAATCGATCCCTCAGTTAATTTGTATTATTCTCTGATTTTCTTCTTTTTCCACTCATAGGAAACACCTCCATCAATGTTTTTGATTATTCATGTTTGTAGGGCGTTGATAACTCAACGGCAGGGAAGTTCACTTTTGTGCGCATATCATTCTGCTTGATATTTTGTCCTCAATATTTGTTGAAAAGCGACGATTAAACACTCATACTTTACAAACTGCAAAAAGCAGAACATACAAAAAAACTGCCAATCATCGGATTGACAGTTTCACAAATAGGCTTTATTTACGAATACAGAGAGTCTACGGATGAAGACTTTTTGTTCGAATAAAACGTATCAAACAAATCAATCGATTGTATTTGGTTTATTTTTATAGTCTTACTCATCTTGCTCTCTCCCTTCCTTAAATTCTTTTTCATCCTATCATTCTTAAATATCGAGTGTCAAGGCTGTTTAGTCTTACTCTTTAGGTTTCACCGGAATTAAAACTTCAAAAACTTGATCTTCGGGATGTTCCGAGGTTGTTTCATCCTGCCATAGCAATTCCCAGATATCACCGTTTAACTCCAAGTTATTCTCCTTCAGGTAATTTCTGAAGCGATTATTAAAAGTATTAATATGGTGAATCTCGTCCTTCATAAACCCAGAAACATAATCTCCAGCTGGTCGTTTAACAGCACGTTGCCGATCATAGATGTGCAAGCGCTCTTCAGGTATTTTTACGAGAGCTCGATAGGGAGCAGCATGAAAATTTTTCTCGTAAAAGGCGGAACCATCTACTAAAAAGCCAATCGGATAGCCACTGAATAAATCACTGCTGTCAACAGAGGAATAAAAACGTCCGTAAATCTGGGCAGCGTCAATATCATCGTAGCTTTCGATGATATCAGAAATGACGAAAGATTCCGCTTCGCGATAAGAATAAGTGATTGATTCTAAATCAAAGTTTTTTAATGTAGTATAGCGTTCAATGTAGCTATCCAGTGCGCTGCGAATCCCTCCTAATTTTTGGATTTGTTCATCAATCTTCTGTTTCTGTCGCATAAATCCATCAAGAACGTATTCCACATTCCGATTTTTTAAGAAGACATGTATATCCTCCAAAGAAACGTCGAGATTTTTTAATAAGAGAATAACGTCTAATTCAAAATATTGATCAATCACATAGTAGCGATAGCCGTTTTCACCGACCTTTGCCGGTTTGAAAAGGTCGATTTGATCGTAATAAATCAAAGTCCGGCGGCTAATGCCTGCATATTTTGCCATCTCGCTGATCGTTAAAAATTTTTTCATAACTAATCCTCATTTTTCGCTTGACTGTAACGTTACGTTACAGTTTATTCTATCATAGGAGAAGGAGGGAAAAAAGATGAAACTATTCAAAATCTTTTTCAAAGAATATCAAAGGATGTTCTTAGGCACCTTCATCTTAATGATTGTGCAAGCGGTCGGAACACTGATGATTCCTTACTATGTTGCTGAAATTATTGATGAAGGCATCTTAACTCAAGATCAAGGAGCGATTTGGCGAAATGGTGCATTTATGCTAGGAATTGCGGTCTTAACAGGGATTGTCTCGATTATTGCCAGCTATTATTCGGCAATTTTGGCTGGTCGTTTTGGTTACTTTTTGCGAAAACGTTTAGTAGATAAGACACAACGCTTATCAATGGCGGATATGGATGAGTTTGGAACGCCGACATTACTAGCTAGAACGACAAGTGATATTACGAATATCCAACAAATCATGATGATGGTCTTTCAAATGATCATCCCTGCACCGTTGATTTGTCTTGCTTCGATTGTGTTGACAGGAGCAATTTCCTGGCGCTTTGTCTGGATTCCGATTGTCTCGATTGTGCTATTTTCACTTGTTTCGTTAGCTGTTATTAAAAAGGCCATTCCTTTAGCGGATGTGATGCAGCAGCGAATGGATAAAATGATGCAGATTTTAAGAGAATTCTACACTGGTGTTCGAGTGATTCGCGCATTTAACAAGAATAATTTTGAAAAGAAACGCACGGATAAAACCTTCAGTAATTATGCAGAAGTCATGATTCGGGTCAATAAGCTGTTTGCTGTCTTGAATCCTACAGTCAATTTAGTAATGGGAGTAGGGATGACAGCTGTTCTGGCTTTTGGCGGCGTCATGGTGCTTCAAGGAAGTGTGCCAATTGGGAGCTTAACAGCTATCAGCGAATACACAATTTTAAGTCTCTGGTTCTTGACGATGGCGGCGATGGTAATTGTGATGATTCCAAAAGCATTGGCTTCGTTAGAGCGGATTGGCGAGGTATTAGATACACAAGAAGAAATCATTGATGGGTCAAAAACAGCTTTTGAGTTAAGAGAAAACCAGCCGATTGCTGTTTTTGATCAGGTTGATTTTGCCTATAGTGGAGCAGAAGAAGCCGTCTTGTCCAATATCACCTTTGATATCCCTAAAGGTGTGACCGCTATTGTCGGCGGTACTGGATCGGGTAAGAGTACGATTGCTAAGGCGCTGCTTCGGTTGAGAGATACGACGAAGGGGGAAATTCGTTTTCATGGGGAATCCATCAAAAATGTCACCCAAGAATCGTTGAGAGCACGAATCAGTTATGTTCCGCAAAAGGCTTTTCTATTCAGTGGTACGGTTAAGGACAATTTTCTTTTTGGAAATCCATATGCGACGGAAGAAGAAATGAAACAGGCGGCTAAAGTGGCGCAGGCGGAAGATTTTATTGCTGATTTAGATGGTCAATTCGATGCGTTTGTCGCACAAAAAGGCAACAACTTTTCAGGTGGTCAGAAGCAGCGGTTGAGTATTGCAAGAGCCTTAATTAAACCAGCTGATTTGTATTTCTTCGATGATAGTTTTTCAGCATTGGATTATCAAACGGATGCCAAACTGCGAAAGGCATTGAAAAGTTATCTAACTGAAGCTGCGATCGTGATTGTGGCTCAGCGTCTATCGACGATCAAAGATGCCGATCAGAATATCGTTTTGGAGGAAGGAAAGATTGTTGGTAAAGGCACCCACGAAGAATTGCTTCGTACCTGTCATGTTTACCAAGAATTTGCCAAGTCTCAAGGAATGGAGGGGATAAAACATGAGCATCAAGCAAGTTGATGAAAAAAAGGTAGAGACAGAAACACCGAAGGAATTTAAAAAAACCGGAATTCGTCTGTTTAAATTATTAATTGAGCAGAAAACGCGCTTTGCGGTCATTATTGCTTCGGCCATCTGTTTTGCTGCATTAATGGCTATTACGCCACTGATATTAGGCTGGGGATTAGACGCGATTATTACGTTAATTCGTACACAGCAAGTAACTATGGAAAATCTATTTGCTGCTCTGATACAGCCTGTAGTCTGGCTCTTCATAGCTTGGTGCGGCGTTTCACTGTTCTCCTTATTACAGGAGTATACGATGGCCAGCGTCGCGGAGACATTGACCTTGCGTTTAAGAACAAAGCTAACAGAAAAGCTGAATCATTTGCCTATGAAGTTCTTTGATCAATATAAGACTGGTGATATCTTAACGAGAGCGACACTTGATTTGGATAAGGTATCAGAAGTTTTACAGGTTGGTTTGATGCAAATGATTTCGGCAATTTTATCGATTGTAATCGGACTGGGAGTGATGATCTATTTAAGTCCGTTATTGACATTGGGTATTGTCATCATCTTATTAGTGAGTCTATTTCTTACAAACCGTTTAGCTCACAAAAATCAAGAGTATTTTTCCGAAAATCAAGCGGCTTTGGGCGCTGTAGGGACCAAGGCCGAAGAGAATTATTCAGGAAATTTACTGATCAAGGCCTACAATCGTCAGCAAGCAACAGCTGACGAGTTGGATAAATTGAATGAAGCACAGTTTCAAGCTTTTAAAAAGGCTCAGTTCGTAAGTTTCGCGATTAATCCGTTGATTCGATTGATTAATCAGTTAGGATTCGTTACTAGTGCCGTCGTGGGAGGGATCATGGTAATCAATGGTCAGCTATCCATTGGTTTAGTTCAAGCATATCTTCAATATGTGAATCAAGTTTCTGAGCCAATCACACAGGTCTCGTATGTAATCAACAGCCTGCAGAGTGCTTTTGCAGCATTAGAGCGTATTTTTGAGATTTTGGATCAGGAGGAAGAGGTTGAAGAAGTACTAAATCTTTCGGTTCCAGAAAATGTGCGTGGTGAAGTAGCCTTCAAACACGTGGCATTTGGTTATTCGCCTGACAAGCTGTTGATGGAAGATGTCAATTTTAAGGTGAAGCCGAAGCAAATGGTCGCAATCGTTGGCCCAACAGGCGCTGGAAAAACGACGATGATTAATCTGTTAATGCGCTTCTACGAACTAACCAATGGTCAAATCGAAGTAGACGGAAAGAATATTAGTCATTTCTCACGTGCGGAGATTCGTCAAAAATTCGGAATGGTTTTGCAAGATACATGGCTGTTTGAAGGAACGGTGGCAGATAATATCGCTTACGGGAAGCCGGATGCTACAAGACAAGAAATCGTTCAGGCAGCAAAAGATGCTCAATGTCACCACTTTATTCGCACATTGCCTAATGGTTATGACACGATCATTTCTCCCGATGGAACTCAGATTTCACAAGGACAACAACAGCTTTTAACAATTGCTCGGGCAATTTTGGCAGATCCGCAATTGCTAATCTTAGATGAGGCAACCTCAAGTGTAGACACACGAACAGAAGGGATGATTCAGCAGGCGATGGATCAGTTAACCACTGAACGAACCAGCTTTGTTATCGCCCATCGGTTATCCACGATTAAGAATGCCGATTTAATTTTAGTGATGAAAGATGGCTCGATTATCGAACAGGGAAATCACAGCAGTTTAATGAAAAAAGGCGATTTCTATGCAAATCTTTATAATAGTCAATTCGCCGGATAAGCTCAACGATCATCGTTGAGCTTGTTTTTTATAGATTTTAGAAAGATATGTGAGGAACCAAAAAATTACTAAGTTAGAAAATATTCTGAAAATTCATTGACTTTTAATCTTATGAAATGTATAGTATAAAAAAATGATTAAGAAACTATTAGAAAAATGAGGAGCCGATTTTTATGCGCAAGAGTAAATACAATAATTTTGATGGCATCGTCTTATTAATTATTGAGTCCAGGACTTAGAACGCGGAAGTAGTATCAACCGTTAGTTTGAGTCCTATTTGCGTTAGAAATGGGATTCTTGCAAGAGCATCCCATTTATTGATGGGATGCTCTTTTTGTCAGTTGTACTTTTCACAGGATATTTAGCGTAAGAGTAAAACTAATGATGGATAACAATTTATCAAGCAAAGAACTTAGTACAAAGATATGCGCATGAAAATAAGCTCATTTTTCTTGAGTTGGAAAAATGGGTTGGCTAAAAGCAGGGAGATGTGACTATGAGAAGTGATCAGATTAAAAAAGGAATTGATGCAGCACCCGCCAGAAGTTTATTATATGCGACTGGCCAAGTAAAAAATATCCATGACATGGATAAACCATTTATTGCTATTTGTAATTCTTATATCGATATTGTACCGGGGCACGTTCACCTGCGAGAACTAGCTGATGTAGCTAAAGAGGCCATTCGTGAAGCAGGAGGAATTCCTTTTGAATTTAACACGATTGGTGTAGACGACGGAATTGCAATGGGACATATCGGTATGCGCTACTCTTTACCAAGCCGTGAGCTGATTGCAGATGCAGCAGAAACAGTGATCAATGCTCATTGGTTCGATGGTGTGTTCTACATTCCTAACTGTGACAAGATTACACCAGGGATGATCATGGCCGCGATGCGAACAAACGTACCATCGATTTTCTGTTCTGGCGGTCCCATGAAAGCTGGAATTGATCCGAGAGGCCATCAAACGACACTATCTTCAATGTTTGAAGCTGTGGGTGCATATAAAGAAGGACAGATGACGGAAAAAGAGTTCTTGTTCATGGAACAAAATGCTTGTCCGACCTGTGGGTCTTGTGCAGGCATGTTTACCGCAAATTCTATGAACTGTTTATTGGAGATGTTAGGTTTGGCTTTACCCGGAAATGGAACTGTTCTAGCCGTTTCTGACGAGCGTCGTGAATTGGTTCGAGAATCAGCGAAGCATTTGATGAATTTGGTCAAAAAGCAAATCAAACCACGGGATATCGTAACCAAGGAAGCAATTGATGATGCCTTTGCCTTAGACATGGCGATGGGTGGTTCAACCAATACAGTCCTTCACACATTGGCCATCGCAAATGAAGCAGAAATCGATTACGATCAATCAGATATTAATGAGATTGCGAAAAGAGTTCCTTACTTATCTAAAATCGCTCCTTCTTCCAGCTATTCGATGCACGATGTTCACGAAGCAGGCGGTGTACCAGCAATCATTAATGAATTAGTCTCGATTGACGGTGCGATTCATTCAGATCGGATCACAGTCACTGGCAAAACTTTACGAGAGAATGTTGCTTCTGCCAAGATCATGAATGAAGAAGTGATTCATCCGAAAACAGCTCCTTACAGTTCAGTCGGAGGTCTTTCAATCCTCTATGGGAATATCGCGCCAGCAGGCAGTGTGATCAAGGTTGGCGGCGTTGATCCAAGTATCAAAGTATTTAAAGGAAAAGCGATTTGTTTTGCTTCTCACGACGAAGCGGTTGAAGCAATCGATAATCATACCGTTACTAAGGGACATGTCGTGGTCATTCGTTACGAAGGACCGAAGGGTGGGCCGGGGATGCCGGAAATGCTGGCACCAACATCAAGTATTGTTGGACGCGGCTTAGGAAAAGATGTTGCACTAATTACTGATGGACGCTTCTCTGGAGCAACGCGTGGAATTGCTGTAGGGCATATTTCACCAGAAGCTGCAGCAGGTGGACCGATCGCTTTAGTTCAAGATGGCGATGAAATCACGATTGATTTGACTGCCCGCACACTGAATGTGGCTGTATCGGAGGAAGAGTTGACTAAACGAAAAGAAAAATTACCAAAATTCCAACCAAAAGTCAAAAAAGGCTGGTTAGCTCGATACTCAGCAATGGTAACTTCAGCGCACACTGGCGGCGTTATGGAATTACCAGAAGAAGAATAAAGCGAATGCCATCATGATTATCACAGTTGCCAATGTGAAATAATCAAAAAAAGGAAGAAAGATAAGTTGAAAAAAGCTAGTGGAATGATATACGGCATGAACTTGAGACTTATTTTTCTGAAAGAAAAATAAATACATTAAAAGGAGGAATGGGGGTGGAAGAAATGAAACAAGAAGTAGAAGTTGAACACCTATATTCAGGAGCGGATTTATTAATCAAGTGTTTGGAAAATCAAGGAGTCGAATTGATTTTTGGCTATCCTGGAGGCTCCGTTTTACCCTTATATGACTCACTTTACGATGAACCGATTCCAAATATTCTCACACGTCATGAACAAGGTGCTGTCCACGCAGCGGAAGGATATGCCAAAGCTACAGGAAAACCAGGAGTAGTAATCGTTACCAGCGGACCAGGCGCAACCAATGTAGTGACTGGGATAGCGGATGCAATGATTGATTCTGTACCTTTAGTTGTCATTACAGGACAAGTAACGACGCCGGGAATCGGAAAAGATGCCTTCCAAGAAGCAGATATGTTAGGGATTACCGTACCAATAACCAAAAACAACTATCAAGTTCGGGATATTGAAGAGCTTCCACGAATCGTCAATGAAGCCTTCCACATTGCGACGACAGGTAGAAAAGGCCCAGTCTTAATCGACCTGCCAAAAGATATCACGACGTTAAAGGCAAATCCTAAGATTGATGAAGTTATTCATTTAGAAAGCTATCAGCCAACGGTGACACCATCAATTTTACAAATCGAACGTCTAATGAACTTATTGAAGAAAGCTGAGAAACCGATTGTATTAGTTGGCGGCGGTGTGGTAGCTGCCGATGGTGCCGAAGAATTACGGCAGTTTGTTGAAAAATATCGGTTACCTACTGTTTCTACTTTGCTAGGCTTAGGGCTGCTACCGCAGGATCATCCGTATTTCTTAGGAATGGGCGGAATGCATGGCACCTATGCAGCAAATATGGCGCTGATGGAGACGGATTTATTGATTAATATCGGCAGTCGCTTTGATGATCGTCTGGCCTGTTCGCCTGAAGCTTTCGCCCCACACGCGAAAGTTGCTCATATCGATGTTGATCCAGTTGAAATAGGCAAGATTATTCATACTGATATTCCAATTGTAGGGGATGCAAAAGTTGCTCTTCAACAAATGCTGTCAATTGAGATTCCTGCACCTGATTGTGAAGAGTGGCGCATGGTTTGTAAAGCGCGTCAACAAAGATATCCCTTAAAGTATGAATGGAATGAAAAAGTCATCAAGCCACAAGCTGTGATTGAGATTATCGGACGTATTACAGAAGGCAAATCCTATATTGTAACGGATGTTGGCCAACATCAAATGTGGGTAGCCCAGTTTTATCCTTTTCAATTTTCTAAACAATTGATTACTAGCGGCGGTTTGGGGACGATGGGGTACGGTATCCCAGCAGGTATTGGAACAAAATTCGGAAAACCAAATGATTCTGTGGTTGTGTTCGTTGGAGATGGCGGTTTCCAAATGACAAATCAAGAATTGGCAATTTTGAATCAAAATAATCTCGATATTAAGTTTGTTCTATTAAACAACCAATCACTTGGGATGGTTCGCCAATGGCAGGAGAAATTCTTCAATGAACGTCGCTCACAATCTGTTTTCCACGAGCAGCCAGATTTCATGAAAATGGCTGAGGCCTATGGAATTGGTAGTAAAAAAATTACTGATCCCACCACCTTAGAAAAGGATTTGCAAGAAGCGTTTGCCACTGCTGGACCAATGCTGATTGAAGTAATGATTTGCAACAAGGAGCATGTATTACCAATGATTCCGGCTGGCATGCCGAATGATCAGATGTTGGGAGTTGATTAAAAATGAGACGGATGATTACAGCAATGGTTCATGACCAAGCAGGGGTGTTAAGTCGAATCACGAGTGTTTTGAATCGCCGACAAGTAAATATGGATAGTGTTTCGGTAGGTCGGACAGAAAGAGACGGCGAATCCCGAATGACGATTATCATTCAAGCTGACACGTTAGCGGATGTTGAACAAGTAACGAAACAATTAAATAAACAAATCGATGTGGTTAAGGTTTCTGATGTAACCGATGAGCCACATTTAGAAAGAGAATTGGCGTTGATCAAGGTCAGCGCCCCAGCAGCAACACGTTCAGAAATTCAAGCGATGATTGATCCATTTCGAGCAGATGTCGTGGATGTTGGGCTGAAAACAATCGTGGTACAGGTTGCTGGTTCGACAGAAAAGGTCAACGCGTGTATCGACGTCTTACGACCTTATGGAATTAAGCAATTAGCACGAACCGGTGTAACCGGATTTAGCAGAGGTTAAACGCAAGATCTATTTTTAGATTTTGCTATTAATATAGTTTATAAAATTGGAGGAAAAATTATGGTTAAAGTTTATTATGATGATGCAGTAGCGAAGGATGCTTTAGAAGGAAAAACAATTGCTGTGGTGGGATATGGTTCTCAAGGACATGCTCATGCACAAAATCTACGTGACACGGGTCATCAAGTCGTGATCGGTGTACGAGAAGGAAAATCCGCTGAGGCTGCTCGTGAAGATGGATTTGATGTGTTGCCGGTAGCTGAAGCAACCAAAAAAGCCGAAGTAGTCATGATTTTAGCTCCAGATGAAATCCAAGGTGCTTTATACGATAATGAAATCGCACCGAATTTAGCAGATGGCAATGCTTTAGTCTTCGCACATGGTTTCAATATTCACTTTGATGTTATCAACCCACCGAAAAATATGGATGTTTTCTTAGTAGCTCCAAAAGGTCCCGGTCATTTAGTTCGTCGTACCTTTACTGAAGGCTTCGCGGTGCCAGCATTATTTGCCGTTCATCAAGATGCAACAGGAACTGCTCGCGATTTAGCGCTATCTTATGCGAAAGGCATTGGCGCTACACGAGTAGGTGTCTTGGAAACTACCTTTAAGGAAGAAACTGAAACTGATCTATTTGGCGAACAGGCAGTGCTTTGCGGCGGCTTAACGAGTATGATTGAGGCTGGTTTTGAAACATTAGTCGAAGCAGGTTACCAACCTGAATTGGCATACTTTGAAGTTTGTCATGAAATCAAATTGATAGTAGATTTGATTTATGAAGGGGGCTTTGCGAAAATGCGTAATTCGATTTCTAACACAGCGGAATATGGAGATTACGTTTCTGGACCACGTGTGATTACCGACCAAGCGAAAGCTGGCATGAAGGAAGTTTTAACCGATATCCAAAATGGGAAATTTGCCAAAGGCTTTATTGACGATAATAAGAACGGCTTCCCTGAATTCAAGAAGATGCGTGAGGAAAGTGCTGGACATCAAATTGAAAAAGTGGGCGGCGAGTTACGGAAAATGATGCCATTTGTAAGTCGTAAAGATTAATGGGGGATGCAGCGATGGAATTGATCAAAGATACTGAGGTTCGCAGTGCCTATCAATTATTGAAGGACTCTGTCAACCACACGCCGTTACAATATGATCGTTATTTATCTGAAAAATATCAAGCGACTGTTTTATTAAAGCGAGAGGACCTGCAAAAAGTTCGTTCATTTAAATTACGCGGTGCTTATTATGCCATTAAGAAACTTCCAGAGGCGGATTTGAAGAAAGGTGTGGTTTGTGCGAGTGCGGGAAATCACGCGCAGGGAGTTGCTTACACGTGTCATGAATTAAAGACGCGGGCAGCAATTTTTATGCCTACCACCACACCGCAACAAAAAGTTTCGCAAGTAAGATTTTTTGGTGGTGAATTTGCGGATATTCATTTAGTCGGCGATACCTTTGACGCTTCTGCTGCTGCCGCAAAAAAATACTGCGAAGAAAACGGCATGACCTTTATCGATCCTTTTAATGATAAAAATATTATTGCCGGTCAAGGAACGCTGGCTTTGGAAATGATGACTGATGCAGAAAGCGAAGGTTATAAACCTGATTTCGTGATCACAGCAATTGGTGGAGGCGGCTTAATCAGTGGTGTGGCGTCTTATGTGAAGAACACCTCACCAACAACCAAAGTGATAGGCGTTGAACCTAAAGGAGCGGCTTCGATGCAGGCAGCCTTTGAGGAAGAGCAGCCAGTTAAACTAACCGAGATCGATAAATTCGTCGATGGAGCAGCAGTTCAACGTGTCGGTGAAATCACATATTCTCATAGTAGGGAATATGTTGACGAACTGATGTCAGTTGATGAAGGCTTAATCTGTTCAACTATCTTAGATTTGTATGGTAAACAAGCCATAGTAGTTGAACCAGCGGGCGCTATGAGTGTGGCTGCTTTAGATTTGATGAAAGACCAGATCAAAGGGAAAACAGTGATCTGTGTTATCAGTGGTGGAAACAACGATATTAACCGAATGGCTGAGATCGAAGAGCGTTCGTTGATTTATGAAGGCTTGAAGCATTACTTTGTCGTGAATTTTCCGCAACGTCCAGGAGCATTGAAGGAATTTGTATCAGAGGTCTTAGGTGAGGGCGATGATATTACACGTTTCGAATATACGAAGAAAAGTAATCGTGGCACTGGACCAGTGGTAATTGGTGTGCTGTTGAGGAAGCCTGAAACCTTGCCAGATTTATTGAAGCGGTTAAAAGAATTTGATTCGACCTATATCGAATTAAGTCAACATAAGACCCTTTATAATTTATTGGTTTGATTAAAAAAGGAACCCGAAAGAGATAATTTTCGGAGTTCCTTTTTTTATATGATCAATTGATGATTAGAATTAAAATAATTTTTATAGGCAGTATAACCGCCTATTATAGAGCCTAAACTTGTAGCCGAAAGCAGCATAAAGGTGACCATAATTTGATATTTGATTGCATGGACTGGATCTAGTCCAGCGAAAATCAATCCTGACATCATGCCTGGCAAACTAACGAGCCCCACTGTTTTAGCAGAATCAATGGTAGGCTGCATGGCGGTTTTGATACTTTGCTGTAGGATTGGCTTAGAAGCCAACTTGATTGAAGCTCCCAGCGCCAATTTTTCTAACACCTGTTGTCTTAAGTCGTGAAATTGAGTATTCAACGCTCGATAGCATAGACCGATTGCTACCATTGAGTTGCTGGCGATCATTCCAGTGATAGGAACGATTTGAGAAGGAATAAATTTAATAGCTCCAGCGAAAATCAATACGCCAAGAGTAATATAAGTGCTAATAAAAATTGCTGCTAATGAATGAAGATATTTTTTATGAAGACTAGGATTTCTCTTATGGGCATTCCAAGCAGCATTGAATACAATGAATAAACTCATTGCGATTGTCAAAAGATCATTGTTAACTTGAAAAATATATTTTAATAAATAACCAACAATAACTAATTGGATGATAGCTCGGATAATACTAAGAAAGATATCTTTCGATAAATTCAATTTTTCTTTGGAACTAATGACAACAGCGATTAGTACTAATGCAAAAGCTAAGACTAAAGAAAGATCATTGACAGCTAATTGATTCATTGTTTGAGTTTCCCCCCTTGGATAAGTAGTAATTTTTCTGCTTCTTGGATCTCTGCTTCATCATGCGTCACCTGTAAGATCGTACAGCCCTTTTGTTGAATGTTTTTGATTAAGCGATGAATGATTCTCTTTGTTTGTTCATCCAAACCTGTCGTTACCTCATCCAATAACAAAATCTGCGGCAAAAATAAAATGTTGCGGATCAGTGCTACTCGTTGACGTTCACCACCAGATAGCTCAGAAATATTTTTAGTCAGATACTCTTTTGGCAGATCGACCATTTCTAAATGTTCCATCATTTTGCTTTGATCAGGAGTAAGGTTCCTAATAGTATAAGGCAGAGTTAAATTGTCCAGTACAGTTTCACCAAATAATGAAGGTTGCTGAAAACAATAGGAGACCTGTTGACGGTATTCGGTATAGTCATATTGTTGCTGAGACTTTCCCTGAAAAAGAATTTCGCCGCTGGTTGGAGTTAGCAACGAAGCGATCAATCGAAGTAATGTACTTTTTCCTCCTCCTGAAGGACCCGAAATTGTTAAGAAAGCTCCTTGTTCTACTATCAAAGAAATCTGATCTAAAATGATTCGCTGATCACTTTGATAACTGACAGCCTCCAGTTTTAATAAAACCATATCAAATACTTTCCTTTCTAGGTTCATAAGGAACGACTACCAAAAGTGCAGGCATATCCTTCACGATTAAATGTTTTAGCTTTAGTTCAGGATAAAGTTTAAAGGTACTTGTTTTTCCGAAACGATCTAAAAAATAGTCTTGAATCTGTTGTTCGCTCCATTGTCTTGCTGGAAAATGCCAGTAGTGATCATTTTCCTTAACAAAAACAAAGCCAACACTCCAAGCTCTTTTTATTTCAGTTGGAAGCTGAGCTAGTTTTTCTTGAAAATTTTCCATGAATATCCTCCATTCATTATTTCTCTTCAAAGTCCTATCATCAAAAAAGCCAATTCTATTAAACCAGTCTTTTTTACTTCTGTACACTTATTGAGCCTATTATAACTTACTAATTTCCTGAAAAGTAGGTGAGATTGAGTTTCTTGCGTTTTCAGAGTTTTTTTCTAGTAATTTTCTTTTTTTGATAAAAAGCAAATAAGTGTAAATCTTTTTCATTTAACTCAAAATGTTTTACACTATATCCGTAAGAATTTTTACACTTATTAGGAGGTTTGTTTATTATGGCAAAAGAACATTACGATAGAAGTAAACCACACGTTAATATTGGTACCATTGGTCACGTCGACCATGGGAAAACAACTTTAACGGCAGCAATCACAACGGTATTAGGTAAGAAAGGTCTAGCAAACCCTCAAGACTATGCTAGTATCGATGCTGCACCCGAAGAACGTGAACGTGGAATCACTATCAACACTGCACACGTTGAATATGAAACTGAAAAACGCCACTATGCTCATATTGATGCTCCAGGACACGCGGACTATGTGAAAAACATGATCACCGGTGCTGCTCAAATGGATGGTGCAATCCTAGTAGTATCAGCTACTGATGGTCCAATGCCGCAAACACGTGAACATATTTTGCTATCACGGCAAGTGGGTGTTAAGCATTTAATTGTATTCTTAAACAAAGTTGACTTAGTCGACGATGAAGAATTAATTGATCTAGTGGAAATGGAAGTCCGTGAATTACTTTCTGAATATGGTTTCCCTGGCGATGATATTCCAGTTCTTAAAGGTTCTGCTTTGAAAGCTTTAGAAGGCGATCCTGAACAAGAACAAGTAATCCTTGATTTAATGGATACAGTTGACGAATACATCCCAACGCCAGAACGTGACACTGACAAGCCATTCTTGTTACCAGTCGAAGACGTATTTTCTATCACTGGTCGTGGGACTGTAGCCTCTGGTCGTATCGATCGTGGTGAAGTTAAAGTCGGTGATGAAGTGGAAATCATCGGGATCAAACCTGAAATTCAAAAAGCAGTCGTAACTGGTCTTGAAATGTTCCGTAAAACATTGGATTATGGTGAAGCTGGCGATAACGTGGGTGTTCTATTACGTGGGATTACACGTGACGAAATCGAACGTGGTCAAGTCTTAGCTAAACCAGGTTCAATCACACCGCACACAAAATTCAGTGCAGAAGTTTACGTATTAACGAAAGAAGAAGGTGGACGTCATACACCATTCTTCAACAACTATCGTCCTCAATTCTACTTCCGTACAACTGACGTTACCGGAAACATCGCATTGCCAGAAGGAACTGAAATGGTTATGCCTGGCGATAACGTTACAATCGACGTTGAATTGATTCACCCAATTGCGGTAGAAAAAGGAACGACTTTCTCTATTCGTGAGGGCGGACGTACCGTTGGTTCAGGTATCGTAACTGAAATCGAAGCATAAATAGATTTGCTTAACACGCAACGCTAGTCGTTGCGTGTTTTTTGTGTTCTTTAAAACTCGCCTTGCGCCTATTTTATTTGATTGCTATGATATTTCTAAACGGGATAAAAAGGAGAGCCTATGGAAAAAGTGTTTGTTAGTCCTATGACATATCGTCAGGGAGAAAATGTTCTGTGGAATCACTTAGAAGATATTCTAGCTTTTGGTCAAAAAGGTTTAATTGTAACTGATGGTTTTGTTTATCAAATGCTGGGAGAACGATTGTACCAGAAACTAACGAAGCTAGGAGGAGAAATGTTTGTATGGGTAACAGAAGAAGATAGACCAAGTGAAACGTTCGATTATATTGTTGCTTTAGGCGGTGGTCGGGCGATTGATTTAGGAAAGTCGTTGGCTTTTGAATCAAATGCGTCCTGTATCGTTGTTCCTACATCGGCAGCAACCGACGCGCCAACATCACGTATCTCGGTGAAATACCGTAACGGTTATTTCGAGAAATATTCCTATTATGCTAAAAGTCCTGATCTTGTTTTAATTGATACAGCAATTTTAATCAATAGTCCGGTTCATTTTTTGACGGCGGGAATCGCAGATGGGTTATCGACTTCAATTGAAGCAAGAACAGTACGAGAAAATCGTGGTGTGAATACTTTAGGTGCTGCGCCAACATTTGCAGCTGAAGCAATTGCCGAAAAATGTCGTGACGTTTTGCTTAACTATGCAGAAGCGGCAGTGGAAGCGAATAAACATGGAAAAGTTACGCCAGCATTTGAGGCAGTCGTTGAGGCCAATACGCTATTGAGTGGTATTGGCTTTGAATCCGGCGGACTGAGTATTGCTCATGCACTTCATAATGCTATGGTCAGTTTGTGGGGCGGAGAAATAAAAGGGAGCCATGGTCAAATTATCGCTATGACTACTTTGCAGCAATTACAAATAGAAGGTCGAAAAGAGGAGTTCTCAAGATATCAAGCCCTATTCGAAAAGTTGGAGTTGCCGATTACTTATGAAGCCCTATCCGTTTTACCATCAGCAAACGAACTGCAAAAAGTCACAAATCTAGCTTTTTCACCAGAAGATGGGATTATTCGCAGCAATGTATCAGTAACAAAAGATGAAGTCTATAAAATCCTTTTAACATTCAGAAAAACCCGTGAAATCTAAAATGATTTCACGGGTTTCGTGTTAAATATTCAAAACTTTATTCAAGAAATCTTGAGTTCTTGGATTGTGAGGATTATTGAAGACTTGTTCGGGTGTGCCGTCTTCTAAAATTTTCCCACCATCAGTAAAGATGACACGATCGGCTACTTCTTTGGCGAAGCCCATTTCATGGGTAACGATGACCATCGTCATTCCTTGTAAAGCTAAATCCTTCATTACCTTCAACACGTCCCCAACCATTTCTGGGTCAAGCGCCGAAGTAGGTTCGTCAAACAACATAATATCAGGATTCATGGCTAACGCACGCGCAATCGCCACACGCTGCTTTTGACCACCTGATAAACTGTCTGGATAATCATTTTTCTTTTCTGCAAGCCCAACTTGTGTTAGTAGTTCAACGCCACGTTTGTCAGCAGACTCTTTTGATTCCCCCTTTAAATCAAGAGGAGCTAATGTGATGTTTTCTAATACAGTCAGGTGAGGGAACAAATTGAAATGTTGGAAAACCATTCCAATATGCTGACGTACTAAATTGATATCTGTATGTTTATCTGTCAGATCCTGTCCATCAATAATGATCTCACCTGAAGTAGGTTCTTCTAAGTGGTTCATACAACGTAAGAACGTACTTTTCCCAGAACCAGATGGTCCGATGATGCAGACCACTTCACCTTCACTGATAGTGATATTTAAGTCATTTAAAACAGTATTGTCTCCGAATTTTTTAACTAAATGATTGACGACGATTTTATTATCCATCATTTTTTCCATCTATTTCACCTTCTCGTAATATATATTTTGAAGAAACTTTCATTCCTTCAATCGCCCTTAGGGGCTATTCCTAATATGTTTAAATAAAATAACGATTACTACTTGGATACTGTAGGATATTCCTGAATAATAAGTCTTGGAAAGGACTTACGGGAAGACGCTATCACCTTCTGCAGTTTTACTGCGACAGAAAGTCTGTGACCCGAACCGTTGGTATAACCTCCAACACACTAGCTGAGTCCATTGACCTCTACCAATCCTAGTAGAGATTGGGTGGCTTAGAGGTTTAATGAATGAAACTCTATTATGCGAGGCTGTCGTTAGACAACGTGATTCTGGGATATCCCACAGTACCCAAGCAATTTCCGAATAATCAATGAAAGGAGGTCCTTCCACATGAAACTATTTGTCGGTTTAGACGTTAGTTCTGAAAAATTAGATGCTTGCTTTATGACAGACGATTCAACTTGCTCTGTTTTAAAAGAAGCATCTTATGGAAATAGTCAACTTGGCGCAAGCCAGATCAAAGAATACATTCTCGAATTTTCTCAAAAATTTGAGATAGAGAGCTTAGTGATTGGAATGGAGGCCACATCTTTATATAGCTTTCATCCAGCTATGTTTTTTAAAGAAGATCTTGAGTTAAATCAATTGAACCTTATGGTTTCAGTTGAACAACCAAATAAAATTAAAAAGTATCGTGATATTTTTGAAGAAAACAAAAACGATCAAATTGATGCTTTTTATATCGCTGACTATTTTCGCATCCAAAGGCAAGTCAACTCCATCATTAAAGAGGAAGAATACCTTGCCCTCCAACACTTAACTAGAACGCGTTATCAGCTAATTAAACAGCTGGTTCGTACAAAGCAACACTTTATCGAAAACATTTATTATAAATGCAACACGCTTTCTAAAGAACTAAAAGCAGAAGGTGGATCCGTTTTAAGTGCCACATTAGTAACTCTAATGACGGAAGATTACACAATGGACCAACTTGCCGAACTGTCATTAGAAGAGTTTGCGAACCTAATTCAAAAACTAGGGAAGTATCGTTTTAAAAATCCCGAAGGAATTGCAAAGGCAATTTCTAAAGCCATACGTAGTTCCTACCGGTTAGGAAAAGTCCATCAGGACTCTGTAGATATTGTTTTGGGTGTTCTAGCCAAAGAAATTCGTAGTCTTGAAAAGTTAATTAAAGACTTAGACAAAGCCATTGACGATTTAGTCGTTGTGCTACCTGAATATCAATGTTTAACCAGTATTCCAGGAATCGGTCCTGTTTATGCTGCGGGTATACTCGCTGAAATTGGCCCTATCAATCGCTTTTCAGATGAAAGCAAATTGGCTAAATATGCCGGTTTATATTGGCGACAGAACCAATCAGGTAACTCTGAGTATGAAAATACTCCTATGGCCAAACGAGGCAATCGTTATCTCCGTTATTATCTAGTTGAAGCCACCAACTCCGTAAGGAGATACGAGCCTGAGTACCATGCGTATTATAAGAAAAAATACGCTGAAACACCCAAGCATAAACACAAACGAGCCATCGTACTAACCGCAAGAAAATTTACGCGTCTGGTGGATACGCTACTACGTAACCATCAACTCTATATGCCACCAAGGAGCGTGATAGATAAATAACAGTATGTTATTGACGCTAATCCTTGGAAGTACCCGAAAAAATTTTTAATTTTGGTCGGGTTTAGTTCAGTGCGCTTCAAAAATTAACTACCTTTAAAAATCTTTTGAAAAATTATCTTGACTTATTACCACTAGACTTTTCTAAACGGTTCGCTAACTTAGTCAAGATCGTGATCAAGATCAAGTACATAATCGCAATGATCAAGTAAACGTAAGAACTTTGTGTGGTTCGAGCTACAATGATCTTACCAGTTTGCAGTAATTCTACCACACCAATTGCGGAAATGATCGTTGTATCCTTCAAACTGATAACAAATTGATTGATGAAAGAAGGGATCATAATTTTCACTGCCTGCGGCAAAATAATTTTCTGCATGGTGCGATTGTACGATAGACCTAAGCTACGTGAAGCCTCCATTTGCCCAACTGGAACAGCATTGATACCACCACGAACAATTTCAGCGATGTATGCACTTGCGTTCAAGGTTAAAGTAATAATCCCAGCTGCGAAATCAGGAATTTTGATGCCTGTAATCCCAGGTAAGCCGAAGAAAATAAAGAAGGCTAATACCATCATTGGAATACCACGAATAATGTCGATATAAATACCTGCAAAAGTGCGTAGACCTCGAACAGGTGAGACACGGAACAGTCCGAAGATTACTCCTAATACCAATGCGAGAGCAAATGAGACTAAAGCTAAAACGATCGTCTTCCATAAACCATCCAACAATGATTTATAGTTGTTTTTTAATAAGCCGGTGATCGTTGATTCATCCACAGAATCTTTTTTCTCTTCCTTTTCAGTACCAATGTATTTATTCACGATCTCATCGTATTCGCCAGTTCGTTTCATCTCTTTTAAAGCTTCGGTGAACATTTCACGAAGCTCAGCATTTTGCCCTTTTTTAACCGCAAAACCATACTCCCCGCCAATTTCACGTTTGATCGGTGTTTTCAAGTTTTGCCCTTGATTTACGGCATAACCGATAACAGGGTAGTCATCCATCATGGCATCAATTGATCCAACCTTCAATGCATCATATAGTTGATCGGCAGCATCGAAGCTCTTGACGTTATACCCATATTCTTTCTTGTGTGCTTCCAGAAAATCAGCACTTTCAGTACCAACTTTGGCCCCAACTGTTTTATCTTTTAAATCTTTGTAAGATTTGATATCTTTATTGTCTTTTGCAACGGCTAATTGAATCCCACTTTGGAAGTAAGGATCGGAGAAATCATAGTTAGCTTTCCGTTCGTCTGTAATGGTCATTCCGGCAATCATGCCATCAGCTTGCCCAGATTCAAGAGCCTGCATAGCAGAAGAGAAGCCGATAAATTTCATATCTAATTTAAAACCTTGCAGTTCAGCTGCTCGTTTTAGCAAATCGACATCGATGCCTTTGTATTCTCCATCACTATCTTTGTACTCAAACGGTGCAAAAGCAGAATCACTAGCAACCACGTAAACATCTTTTTTCGGTTCAATTTTCTTCATTTCATCTGAAGCTGCGGCTTGATCACCAGAACCAGTTGAAATATATTTGGCAACGATTTTATCATAGCTGCCGTCTTTCTTTAAATCCTTCAATCCCTGATTAAATTTCTTCAATAATTCTTTGTTTTCACCTTTCTTAACAGCAAAACCATAAGAACTGCCTTTTTCTGGCTCTCCTACCAATTTGAAGGGCTGTCCATTAGTTACAGCATAACCTAAAACGGGATAGTCATCGAAGATCGCAACGGAATTTCCATTGGTTAAGGCGTTGTACATTGCGTCAGCCGCTTCATATAGTTTAATTTCATAACCATATTTGTCTTTATTCTGCTCTAAGAAAGTCGCGCTTTCTGTACCGATTTTTGCAGAAACGGTTTTACCTTTTAAATCCTTGTAGTCCTTGATATCATCGTTGTCGTTTTTGACAGCCATCTGGATACCGCTGTCAAAGTATGGTTCTGAAAAGTCAAAAGTCTTTTTCCGTTCATCTGTAATACTCATTCCAGCAATCATACCGTCAAGCTGATCTGATTGAACTCCTTGGATTGAACTGTCAAAACCTAAGGGGCGTAAGTCCACTTTGAAATTTTGATCTTTGGCGATTTGGTTGATTAAATCGACATCGATTCCTATGTATTCGCCATCGGAGTTTTGAAATTCGAAAGGCGCAAATGTTAAGTCCGTTCCGATTTTATATGTCTTTTCCGCGGCGTCACTCTTATTGGCAAAGCCAAGTGTAAAAATACTTGCCATCAAAAAAACGACGAATGGAATTAATTTGTTTTTTCTCATAATAATCCTCCTATATACTTATCATTTGTTTATTATATGTTAGTTTAAGGATAAAACACAAGAGGGTTCATTGGTGGAAAGAAAAAAAGCAAAATTTTTATAACATGAAATGTAAGGAAAGGTAACATATCAGTTATTAAGAACTTTTTATGGCAAGAATAAAAAATGGCGAAAATATGTTCGGTATGCTATAATTTTGAAATGGAAAATCTTTGTTTATTTAATAGAAAAGGGGGATTTTTGTATGATTGAAAGAGTAACGGACAACACGTTCGATCTTCATTCAAAATATCAGCCTGCTGGCGATCAGCCCGAGGCCATTACACAGTTAGCCGAAGGAATCGTCGATGGAAAAAAAGCACAAATACTTTTAGGAGCTACCGGTACTGGGAAAACATACACAATTTCTAATGTCATTAAAGAAGTCAATAAACCAACCTTGATTATTGCCCATAACAAGACATTGGCGGGACAATTATATGGTGAGTTTAAGGAATTCTTTCCTAACAACGCGGTGGAGTATTTTGTCAGCTATTATGATTACTATCAGCCGGAGGCATATGTACCATCAAGTGATACTTATATTGAAAAGGATTCGAGTATCAATGACGAAATCGATAAGCTGCGTCACTCGGCAACTAGCGCTTTGCTGGAACGAAATGATGTGATTGTAGTTGCGTCGGTTTCTTGTATCTTTGGTTTGGGTTCGCCGAAGGAATATTTAGAACAAGTAGTTTCATTGCGAGTGGGAATGGAAATGGATCGAAACCAGCTGTTGCGAAATTTAATCGATATTCAATTTGAGCGAAACGATATCGATTTTCAACGTGGACGCTTTCGCGTTCGTGGTGATGTAGTGGAAATATTCCCCGCATCACGTGACGAGCGCGCTTTACGTGTGGAATTTTTTGGTGATGAGATCGAACGTATCCGTGAAGTTGATGCTCTAACTGGAGAAATTACGGGAGAAACGGAGCATGTCGCAATATTTCCTGCAACTCACTTCTTAACGAATGAAGGGCATATGGAAGTAGCCATCAGCAATATTCAAAAAGAATTAGAAGATCGCTTGGAAGTATTACGCAATGATAATAAATTACTAGAAGCACAGCGCCTAGAACAACGAACGAATTATGATATTGAAATGTTGCGAGAAATGGGCTATACATCAGGAATCGAAAACTATTCTAGACATATGGATGGTCGTAAAGAAGGGGAACCGCCTTATACCTTAATAGACTTCTTCCCTGAAGATTTCTTACTTGTAGTCGATGAGTCACATGTGACGATGCCTCAAGTTCGCGGAATGTATAATGGTGACCGTGCGCGGAAGCAAATGCTTGTAGATTATGGATTCCGCTTACCATCAGCATTAGACAATCGTCCTTTACGTCTGGAAGAATTTGAAGAACGGGTCAATCAGATTGTTTATGTTTCAGCGACACCAGGACCTTATGAACATGAAGAAACAGATACTGTGGTAGAACAAATTATTCGTCCAACCGGGTTATTGGATCCGGTAATTGAAGTGCGCCCGATTATGGGGCAAATCGATGATCTTGTTGGTGAAATTAATGAGCGTTCTGAACGAAATGAGCGTGTCTTTGTCACGACCTTAACGAAAAAAATGTCCGAAGATTTGACAGACTATTTCAAAGAGCTAGGAATCAAAGTCAAGTATCTTCACAGTGATATTAAAACACTGGAACGGACTGAGATCATTCGAGATCTGCGTTTAGGGAAGTTTGATGTACTTGTGGGAATTAACTTACTGCGTGAAGGGTTGGATGTGCCGGAAGTTTCGTTGGTTGCAATCTTAGACGCTGACAAGGAAGGATTCCTGCGAAGTGAACGATCGCTCGTTCAAACGATTGGTCGAGCAGCCCGTAACTCAGAAGGTAAAGTTATTATGTATGCTGATAAAGTGACGGATTCGATGCAACGAGCAATGGATGAAACGTCACGACGTCGCAGTATTCAAGAACAGTATAATGAAGAACACGGAATCGTGCCGAAGACAATCATTAAAGAAATTCGTGATTTGATCTCGATCAGTAAAGTCGCAGATGATACTGAGTCATATGACGCCACTTCATTTGACGAGCTTTCTAAATCCGAACGAAAAGAACTTATCGCTAAAATGGAAGACGAAATGCGTGAAGCTGCTAAGACACTTGATTTTGAGACTGCTGCAACCTTACGAGATACGATTCTAGAGCTAAAAGCAGCAGAATAGACAAATCTAATTAGTAAGAGTATGATTCCGCTTTGCTGCCTTGCTAATCTTAGTGAAATAAAATTAATAAGGCAGCTAAGCATAAAAAAATTACAGTAAATCAATGAAATAGGAGATATAAATGGCAAATGATAAGATAGTTATTCACGGAGCGCGCGCTCATAATTTGAAAAATGTAGATGTCACGATTCCTCGTGATAAAATGGTGGTTGTTACTGGTTTATCAGGTTCTGGAAAGAGTTCATTGGCCTTTGATACGTTGTATGCGGAAGGCCAACGTCGTTATGTGGAGAGTCTATCTGCATACGCCCGTCAATTCTTAGGTCAAATGGATAAGCCGGATGTTGATAGTATTGATGGCTTAAGCCCAGCGATTTCTATCGACCAAAAGACAACAAGCAAGAATCCTCGATCGACTGTGGGAACTGTAACTGAAATCAATGATTATTTACGATTGCTTTATGCCCGCGTAGGTCATCCAATTTGTCCTAATGATCATATTGAAATCACTTCACAGTCAGTGGAGCAAATGGTCGATAAAGTTTTGGAATTACCCGAACGGACGAAAATTCAAATTCTAGCTCCCGTAGTTGCTAAGAAAAAAGGGCAGCATAAAAAAGTTTTTGAAATGATTCAACGGGAAGGTTACGTCCGCATGCGTGTTGATGGTGAATTGTATGATGTAACCGAAGCTCCTGAACTAACCAAAAATAAAAAGCATGATATCGAAATTATCGTTGACCGGATCGTTGTAAAAGATGGCATTCGATCGCGCTTATTTGATTCTTTTGAAGCAGCTTTGCGTTTAGCAGAGGGTTATGCGATTGTTGATGTGATCGGTGAAAAAGAAATGCTATTCAGTGAACATTATGCTTGTCCTTATTGTGGATTTACTGTTGGCGAGCTTGAACCTCGTCTGTTTTCATTCAACGCACCATTTGGCGCTTGTCCAGATTGTGATGGTTTAGGGGTGAAACTAGAAGTCGATATGGATCTAGTGATTCCCGATCAAAGTAAGACATTACGTCAAGGCGCCTTGATTCCTTGGAATCCAATCAGTTCGCAATACTATCCACAAATGTTGGAACAGGCCTGCTTGAGCTTTGGCATTGACATGGATACACCTTTTGAAGATTTACCGAAGGAACATCAGGATATTATTTTAAATGGTTCTAACGGGGAGAACTTCCATTTCCATTATGAAAATGATTTTGGCGGTGTTCGTGACGTAGAGGTGCCATTTGAAGGGATTATCAACAATATTAACCGTCGATACGCTGAAACAAATAGTGATTTCACTCGTGATCAAATGCGTTTGTATATGACTGAGTTGACCTGTCAAACTTGTCATGGGTATCGTTTGAACCCTCAAGCCTTGTCAGTTCAGATCAATGATACGAATATCGGACAGGTGAGTGAAGATTCAATTAATAGCGCACTAGACTTTTTCGAAACAATTTCTTTGAGCGAGCAAGAAAAAGTTATCGCTAAACCCATTTTGAAAGAAATTAAGGATCGGCTAAGCTTTCTGCGAAATGTCGGTCTGGATTATCTGACCTTAAGCCGTGCTTCTGGAACATTGTCTGGAGGAGAAGCGCAACGAATTCGATTAGCAACTCAGATTGGTTCAAATTTATCTGGTGTGCTTTATATTTTAGATGAGCCATCAATTGGTTTGCATCAACGAGATAATGACCGTTTGATCGAATCTTTAAAGAAAATGCGCGATCTTGGAAATACGTTGATCGTTGTTGAACATGATGAAGACACAATGCGCGCTGCGGATTATCTGATTGATGTAGGTCCAGGAGCAGGTGATCAGGGCGGAGAAATCGTGGCTGCTGGGACACCAAAAGAAGTTGAAAAGAATCCTAAATCGTTAACTGGTCAATATTTATCTGGTAAACGAGAAATTGCTGTACCTAAGGAACGCCGGAAAGGAAATGGCAAGAAGATCAAAATCACCGGTGCTGCTGAGAATAATTTAAAAAATATTGATGCAGAGTTCCCATTAGGTAAGTTTGTCGCGGTTACAGGTGTTTCTGGCTCAGGAAAGTCAACTCTGGTTAATCAAATATTGAAGAAAGCTCTAGCGCAAAAGCTCAATCGTAACTCCAATAAACCAGGCAAATTCAAGAAGATCACTGGTTACAATAATATTGAAAAATTAGTTGATATTGATCAAAGTCCAATTGGACGGACACCACGAAGCAATCCGGCAACCTATACGAGTGTGTTTGATGACATTCGTGATTTATTTGCTCAAACAAATGAAGCAAAAATTCGTGGCTATAAAAAAGGACGATTCAGTTTTAACGTTAAGGGTGGCCGCTGTGAGGCTTGTCGCGGAGACGGAATCATCAAAATTGAAATGCATTTCTTACCAGATGTGTATGTTCCGTGTGAAGTTTGTCATGGCAAACGCTACAACTCAGAAACGTTGGAAGTTCACTACAAAGGTAAGAATATTGCGGATATTTTAGAAATGACTGTCGAAGATGCCGTAGAGTTCTTCAAGCATATACCTAAAATTCATCGAAAATTGCAAACGATTGTTGATGTTGGTTTAGGTTATGTTACTATGGGGCAACCAGCAACGACGCTATCTGGTGGTGAAGCGCAACGGATGAAGCTTGCCAGCGAACTGCACAAGAATTCGAATGGTAAGAATTTTTATATCCTGGATGAACCAACTACTGGGTTGCATACAGATGACATTGCACGTTTATTGAAGGTGCTTGAACGCTTCGTTGACGCTGGTAACACAGTTCTGGTAATTGAACATAATTTAGATGTGATTAAGTCAGCTGACTATGTGATTGATTTGGGACCAGAAGGCGGCGATGGCGGCGGTACTGTTTTAGCGACAGGTACACCTGAAGAAATTGCTGAAGTACCGGAGAGTTACACCGGACATTATTTAAAACGCGTTCTTAAAAAATAAGTAACTGATAAAGCTTAATGCAGGTAAAGGATTCTCCTTTGCTTGCATTTTTCTTTATGGTATGATTATCGTTGATTTAGAATGAGAAGGTGTAAGAGAATATGAATGAAAAACAAAAATTTGTACCGATCCTGTTAGGAAGCGACATCAATGTATATGGAATGTCTCGTTCTTTCCATGAAGCATATGGAATCGTTTCTGAAGCTTATGCTGGTTTACAGTTGGCGCCGACAAAATACAGTAAAATCGTGAATGTCCATGTTGTACCAGGATTCGATAAAGATCCTGTGTTCATGGATAAAATGCGCGAATTAGGAAAGACAACCTATAATGATCCCGAAACAAAATATTTGCTGATTGCCTGCGGAGATGGGTATGCGGAATTGGTTTCACAACACAAGGAAGAGCTTTCTGAATGGTTTATTTGCCCTTATATTGATTTTGACTTGTTGCAACGTTTGATCAGTAAAGTCAGCTTTTATGAAATTTGTGAAAAGTATGATTTACCTTATCCAAAAACCTTCATTATTACAGAGGATATGCTTGAAGCAGGAAAATTAAAACAAGATTTGCCCTTTGACTTTCCAGTAGCCTTGAAACCCGCTAATAGTGTCGAGTGGTTATCAATTGATTTTGAAGGACGCAAAAAGGCCTTTATCTTAGATACACGTGACGAATTCGATACGATCATTGAACGAATTTATCAAGCCGGCTATACAAGTGAGATGATTGCCCAAGATTTTATCCCGGGTGATGACAGCAATATGCGCGTACTAAACGCTTATGTGGATCAAAATCATCAAGTTCGCATGATGTGTTTGGGACATCCATTGTTAGAAGATCCTTCTCCTGAAGCAATCGGAAATTACGTTGCGATCATGCCTGAATACAATGAAAAAATCTATCAAACCATCAAGAGCTTTTTAGAAAAAATCGATTATACTGGCTTTGCTAACTTTGATATGAAATATGATCCACGAGATGGTGAGTATAAATTATTCGAAATCAACTTACGTCAAGGGCGTAGCAGTTTCTTTGTGACATTAAACGGCTTCAACTTGGCCCAATATGTAACAGAGGATCGTGTTTTTGAGGAATCTTTTGACGAAACAATTTACGGCAAAGCTGAACCAGCTAATTCAAAATTATGGATGGGAGTTCCTAAGACTGTTTTTGAAAAATATGCTCGTAACAATGCGGATAAAGATAAAGCCCTAGAAATGATTAAAAAGGATCAATGGGGGACAACTGTCTTTTACAAGAAAGATATGTCCTTGATGCGATGGGTATTAATGAAATATATGTTTAGCCAATATAAAGGCCGTTTTGATTTATTCTTTAAAGAGAAAGAAGGATAAACATGGAAAATTTCTTTAGTATACTTGGCGGTATGGGGACGATGGCAACGGAGAGTTTCATTCGAATTCTTAATCAACGGACTCAGGCTCATAACGATCAAGAATATCTAAACTACGTCATGTTCAATCATGCGACAGTTCCCGATCGAACTGCTTACATTTTAGATAATAAGGCAGCGAATCCCCTACCTTTTCTGCTAGATGATATCGAGAAACAAAACTTATTAAAGCCAGATTTTATCGTCTTGACTTGTAACACGGCTCATTATTTTTTCGAGCAATTGCAAGGTGCAACGAAGATTCCCCTATTGCATATGCCGCGAGAAGCTGTTAATGAAGTAACGAAGAATCATCAAAAAGGGGATAAAATTGCTGTTCTGGCTACTGCTGGAACTATGTCCGCTAAAGTTTATCAAAGCGAACTGGAAATAAAGGGATATGAAGTTCTGGTCCCTGAAAAAGAGTTGCAAGACAAGGTCAATCATCTGATTTATCATGATGTGAAGGAAAATGACTTTATAAATAGTGAGCTGTATTTAGAAATTCTTTCAGACGTTTTTGAAAAGCATGGATGTCAAAACGCTATTTTAGGCTGTACAGAGCTGTCTTTAGTCCAGGAATTGACGAAAGATGTACCATATTCTGTGATTGATGCCCAATCAATTTTAGCAGATCGGACAATTGAACAAGCGCTAAAAAACAGATCTTCCAAGTAGGAAGGTTTGTTTTTTTGGTCGTGTTATTACGAAAATTTAAAGAATTATAAAAAAGTAGCAAAGACACGCCAGGAATGTTATAATTTTTTTAGAAGGCAAAGGAGTTTTTGCCTTTTTTTAGCGCACATATAAAAAGAGTATTCATATGAAGATTTAGTCACTTAGATAGTCTGATAGATTATTTTGAAATAATTTCCTTAAAAAAGAGAGGAGAGACACAAATGACTGAGAGTTTACATTTAGTTGTCATTACTGGTATGAGTGGTGCGGGGAAAACCGTGGCGATTCAAAGCTTTGAAGATATGGGGTATTTTTGCGTGGATAACATGCCTCCAGGTTTAATTCCGAAATTCTGGGAATTAATCCGTGAATCAGGAAAGGTAACAAAAATCGCCCTAGTGGTTGATTTGCGTTCACGGTCATTTTTCGAAGATATTCAAAATATGTTGGTAGAAATTGAAAATACAGGTTTTATTGATACGAGTATTCTATTTTTAGATTGCTCTGATGAGGAGTTAGTTTCTCGTTACAAAGAGACTCGCCGTGCACATCCCCTTGCAATGGAGGGCATGATCACCGAGGGAATCCGCAAGGAACGGGCAATTTTGGAAGATTTAAAAAATCGTGCAACATTAATGATTGACACGACTGATTTAACTCCGCGTCAATTGCGCGAAAAAATTAATCAATCATTTAAACAGCAGGATGATTTAGGCTTCCATGTGGAGGTTGTTTCATTTGGCTTCAAGTATGGTTTGCCGATTGATGCGGATATCGTGATGGATGTTCGCTTCTTACCAAATCCACACTATATCCCAGAATTACGACCACAAACGGGATTAGATAAGCCTGTTTACGATTATGTTATGTCATTTCCTGAAACAGAAAGCTTTTATACGAATTTTGTACGAATGATCATGGATATTCTGCCAGGCTACATCAAAGAAGGGAAAAGCTCTTTAACAATTGCGATCGGCTGCACAGGTGGTCAACATCGTTCGGTTGCATTGACTGAACGGGTAGGCAAGGCGATTAAAGATGCAGATTATAAAGTCAATATTACGCATCGTGATAAGGATAAGCGGAAAGAGACGGTGAATCGTTCATGAAAATGAAAACATATCGTATCCGCAAACCTAAGATTGTCGTAATAGGCGGCGGAACTGGTCTGCCGGTCATTTTGAAAAGCTTGCGCAACCAAAGTGCGGATATCACTGCTGTCGTCACGGTTGCCGACGATGGTGGAAGCAGCGGTGAATTACGTGATTCAATTGACATGGCACCACCCGGGGACTTGCGAAATGTATTAGCAGCGTTATCTGATATGCCAAAACTCTATGAAGATTTATTTCAGTATCGTTTTCATGAAAGCGATAAGTTTTTAGCAAATCATACGATTGGCAATCTATTGATTGCTGCATTGTCTGAAATGCGCAATAGTACTTATGAAGCGATTCAATTACTTTCTATGATGATGCATGTTGATGGACATATTTATCCATCGTCAGAGATGCCGCTAGTGTTGCACGCTGATTTTGATGATGGAACCAGTGCAGTAGGAGAGTCCAAAATTGCTATTGATCGCAAGAATATCGAAAAGGTTTACGTTACTGATAAAAGCGGAGAAAAGGCTGTCCACGCGGCTCGTAAAGTTGTTAATGCGATCAATGAAGCAGATATGGTCGTACTAGGTCCAGGGTCGTTATTTACGAGCATTTTACCTAATCTGATGATCGAAGAATTAGGTGAAGCCGTTCGCACGACAAACGCGGAAGTTGTCTATATTTGTAATATCATGACTCAAAAAGGTGAAACCGAGCATTTCAGTGATGCAGATCATATTCGTGTTTTACATAAGCATCTTAAAAGTAATTTTATTGATACGGTCTTAGTTAATACCGAGCACGTACCAGAGGGATACATGGATCCTGAAATCTATGATGAATATTTAGTGCAAGTGACTCACGATTTCAACGGCTTACGAGAACAAGGTTGTCGAGTTGTTTCCACTGATTTCTTGAAATTACGTGATGGCGGTGTTTTCCACGATGGTGATAAGGTGGTTGATGAATTGTTCCGAATTGTTTTTGGGGCAAAAATTTAATATTAACTAGAAATAAGGAGGGCTCGCCATGTCTTTTGCAGCAGAGGTAAAAAAGGAATTAACGGGTCTGGCGGTCCAAAAGAATCTCGCGCAAGCTGAATTAGCTGCTTTGATACGAATGAACGGTTCGCTTAGTTTGAACAATCATCAATTTGTTTTGAACGTTCAAACGGAAAATGCCGCAATTGCTCGTCGATTTTTTACGCTGTTGAAAGAGCATTACGGTGTTCGCAGCGAATTGCTGGTACGGCGTAAAATGAAATTGAAGAAAAATAATGTTTATATTGTACGGCTGAAACAGGAAACTCAGAAAATATTACTAGATTTGGATATCATGGACGGTGCGATGTTTCAATCGCATATTTCTAATGAGATCAAACAATCAGAGAAAAAAACTCGCGCATATTTAAGAGGGGCTTTTTTGGCTTCTGGTTCAGTTAATAATCCAGAAACTAGTCGCTATCATTTAGAGATTTCGTCGATCTATGAGGAGCATAATCAAGATATTTGTGATTTACTCAACCAGTTCGACTTAAATGCACGTACCCTGGAGCGCAGAAATGGGTACATCACGTATCTAAAAGGGGCCGAGAAAATTGCCGACTTTTTAACGTTGATTGGCGCGACGAATTCGATGTTAAAATTTGAAGATGTTCGAATCGTGCGTGACATGCGCAATTCGGTCAATCGTTTGGTTAATTGTGAGACAGCGAATATGAATAAAACAATTGATGCTGCTTCAAAGCAGATTGAAAACATTCATTTTATTGAAGCTACTGTCGGTTTGCAGTCTTTACCTGAGAAGTTGCAGGAAATCGCAGAATTAAGAATACAAAATCCAGAAATTAGTTTAAAAGAATTAGGAGAAATGATTCCATCAGGTGCAATCTCCAAATCGGGAATCAATCATCGAATTCGTAAGATCAATGACTTTGCAGATAATTTACGCAAAAAAACCGTTTGATTTTGAAGTGAAGCGACCTCCAAATGTTAGATTCTTGATCTAACATTCGGAGGTCAGTTCAATTCCAAACGGTTTTTTATCTATTCAGCAATATATGATTTTAATGTGGCTTCATCAATAGATTCGTCAAAAATATGTTCGCCTAAAACAATTGTTGGTACAAATTTGATATTGGCTTGTTCGGCTTCGTTGCGTATCTCGCTTTGCAATATTTGGTTTGCTTGCTGGTTGAAACGCAGTGTTTTTTCGGCGTACTCAGCGACAGCTTCGAGTTCGAAATCTTGCCAAATTGTTTGGGTTTCGAACGCCTGTTGAATTTGTGTTAATGCCTTTTCAGGGTCAGTATCAATGTATTCATGCATAACATTGCCGCGTTGTAAACTAATTTTATCCTTGTCTAGTAATTTGATGACGCGTTGAATTTTCCCTTCTGTGACAGCTTGATTTAACGTGTCATAAGATTCTTCGAACCACTGTTTACAGTAAGGGCAACGGAGGTTGATAAATTCAATCAAGCGTTTTGGTGCTGTATCAGATCCAATTTTAATCCCATTAAAATCATTGACTAGCTTTCCTTTAATAACTGAAATATCCATGCGAAAACACATCCTTTCATCTATTAGTGTACAGAATATTTATAAGAATACAAACTCTTTTCATATAAATTAAGTTAAAAAGCCAACAAGACATATTGAAATTAAGGCATGTTAGTTTATAATAAATCCGTTGTTATAAAAATTCTAAAATTGGTATCTCAAGAATTCAAGTATCTTGTAGAGATATTACAGAAATATAGGTTGTTTTTCTACATTAGAAATGACAACAATTAATTGAAAAAGGAGGAGACACATGCGTAATAAAAAAACGATGGATGGAAATACAGCTGCTGCTTATATTTCATACGCATTTACAGAATTAGCCGCAATTTACCCGATCACTCCTAGCTCAACAATGGCCGAACTTGTAGACCAGTGGGCTTCACAAGGAAAGAAAAATATATTTGGTCAACCCGTATCAATTACGGAAATGCAATCAGAGGCCGGTGCCGCTGGTGTCGTACATGGTGCGCTGAAAACCGGCGCATTAACTACGACTTATACTGCCTCTCAGGGATTGCTCTTGATGATTCCTAACATGTATAAGATCGCCGGTGAATTGTTACCAGGCGTTTTTCATGTTGCTAGTCGTGCCGTTACGACAAATGCATTGAATATTTTTGGTGATCACGGAGATGTAATGGCAGCTCGTCAAACAGGCTTCGCTATGCTGCAAGAAAGTAGTGTGCAAGAAGTAATGGATTTATCTGCTGTCGCACATTTGGCCGCGATTGAAGGTAGTTTGCCTTTCATGAATTTTTTCGATGGTTTCCGGACGAGCCATGAGATTCAAAAGGTCGAGGTACTTGATTATCAGGAGCTGGCGCCGTTAATTAACCAAGAAAAATTAAGAGCTTTCCGTAAACGTAGTATGAATCCCAATCATCCTACCATCAGCGGAACCAATCAAAATCCAGATGTACATTTTCAACAAAGGGAAACAGTCAATCGCTATTATGATGAACTGCCAGCAATTGTCCAAAAATATATGTTTGAAATTAATAAATTACGTGGAACAAACTACGACTTAGTAACCTATTATGGTGCTGAAGATGCTGAAGAGGTTATTGTAGCGATGGGTTCCGTAGCCCAAACTATTGAGCAGACGGTGGACTATTTAAATGCAAACGGACGTAAGGTTGGATTTCTAAACATTCATTTGTATCGTCCGTTTCCGACTGAAAATTTTTTGGACAAACTGCCGGATACTGTTAAATCAATTGCTGTATTGGATCGTTCAAAAGAGCCGGGGGCAGATGGGGAACCACTTTTATTAGACGTTCAAGGAGTAATGTATGAAGCGGATGTTCGTCCTAAAATCATTGGCGGTCGTTTTGGTTTAGGCTCTAAGGATGTGACTCCAGATCAAATTATTGCTGTTTACGATGAATTGACCAAGAATAAAAAAGAAGCAAAAAAACGTTTTACGATTGGAATCGTTGATGATGTAACAAATATGTCATTAGAAACAAAGGGTATTCTTGACCTGACAAATCCTAAAACATTTCAAGCAAAATTCTGGGGATTTGGGTCAGATGGAACCGTTGGTGCGAATAAGTCGGCTATCAAGATTATTGGAGACCATACAGATAAATACGCACAGGGATATTTCAGTTATGATTCAAAAAAATCAGGCGGATTAACTGTTTCTCATTTACGATTTGGTGATACGCCGATCCGTTCGACGTATCTTGTTGAGAGTGCAGATTTCATCGCTTGTCATACACCAGCTTATATTCACACTTATGATCTATTAAAAGGTCTAAAGCCAGGCGGAGTCTTCTTAATGAATACTATGTGGAATGATGCGCAGATTGATCGATTACTGCCAGCTAAGATGAAGCGTTATATTGCGGAAAATGATATTAAATTTTATACCATCAATGCCGCGAAATTAGCAATGGATGTTGGTTTAGGTTCACGAATCAATACAGTTATGCAAACGGCGTTTTTCCGTTTAACTGGGATCATTCCTTTTGATGAAGTATTAGATATTTTAAAAGCGGAAGCAGATAAGAGCTATCGACGGAAATCATTAGAGATCGTCGAAAAAAATATAGCTGCGATTAATCAAACAGTTGAACTTTTACATCAAGTTCAAGTACCTGAAACTTGGGCTAAAGTAGAGATTCCAAAAAAAATCCGGCAAACACCGGTTACTCAATATGTGGAACAAATCGTCGAACCGATAAATTCGCAACAAGGAAATAGCTTGACAGTGAATGATTTAGTTATAAATGGGATGACAGATGGAACTATACCAACAGGTACAGCGAAGTTTGAGAAACGTGGTGTAGCTTTAGAAGTTCCGCACTGGATTAGTGACCGCTGCACGATGTGTAATGAATGTTCATTTGTTTGTCCTCACGCTGCAATTCGACCATTCTTAGCCGATGAGGAAGAAATGGAGGCAGCACCTGAAGGATACATTGTAAGAGAGATGCGTGGTGCTGATGGACAGAAATACCGTATTCAGGTTTCCGTTGAAGATTGTACAGGTTGCGGCTTGTGTGTGGAGGCTTGTCCGGCGAAAGGTAAAGCTTTGGTCATGAAGCCTTACGAAGAGGAAAAAGAACAAGCAATCAACTGGGCATTCTCAATGACTTTAAAGCAAAAGGCAAATCCTGCAAAAACAAATTCTGTTTTAGGCTCTCAATTTAATCAACCATTGCTTGAATTCTCAGGCGCTTGTGCTGGCTGTGGAGAAACACCTTATGTCAAATTAATGACACAAATGTTTGGTGATCGTATGATGATCGCTAATGCAACTGGTTGTTCATCTATTTGGGGTGCGGCGGCTCCAGTCAGTCCATATACAACGAATGAAAAAGGACAAGGTCCCGCTTGGTCGAATTCGTTGTTTGAAGATAATGCGGAGTATGGATACGGTATGTTTTTAGCGAACCAAACACGTCGTAAAGAGCTAGCTGACAAAATCAATGATGTACTAGATTACGTTTCAGATGATTTACGAGAGTTGATGGAAGACTGGATGGATCATATGTTCGAATCAGAAGGGACGCAACAAAGAGCCACAAAACTAGCGGCGGCCTTAGAAGTGGCGGATTTATCTGATCCAAAGCTTGCTGATATTTATGATAATCGTGATTTGTTTGTGAAAACCAGTCAGTGGATGTTTGGTGGTGATGGCTGGGCTTATGATATCGGCTTTGGCGGGATAGATCATATTTTAGCCAGCGGTGCTGACGTAAATATTTTGGTAATGGATAATGAAGTTTATTCTAATACAGGCGGTCAAACGTCTAAAGCGACCCCAGCTTCTGCTATTGCGAAATTTTCTGCGGGTGGAAAATATCAGTCTAAAAAAGACTTAGGTATGATGGCGATGACCTATGGCAATGTCTATGTGGCTCAAATTGCCTCTGGAGCAAACCAAATGCAAACCATCAAAGCTTTAGAAGAAGCAGAAAAATTCCCTGGACCTTCGCTTGTAATTGCTTATACACCATGTATTAATCACGGGTTACGCGGTGGAATGAGCAAAACGCTGCAAGAAGCAAAAGATGCTGTTAATTCAGGCTATTGGTCACTGTATCGTTACAATCCTTTACAACGTGAAAAAGGTAAAAATCCGATGACATTGGACTATAAGAAACCAAATTTTGATGAAATGATCGGATTCATGAAACAACAAACACGTTTTTCTGCGTTGGAAAGAATTCAACCTGACGATGCACAGCGTCTATACCAAAAGACAGTAAATGATGCACAGACTCGTTTCTATAATTACGCCCGGTTAGCCGGACAAGAAGAAAAGATTCGTGCGAAATTAGCTGGAACTAATTTGGAAAATACTGATGAAGCAGTCCATGTTAAACTAAAACGTGAGCGTAAAGTTGATCCAGAAGCAGAAGCTAGACGCGCTGCACGCCGAGCAGCACGAGCTGAGAAACGTAAAAAATAGTTATTTTCGAGAGTCTTAGCTTGCTAAGGCTCTCTCTTAAATTTTATGCTAGAGCTGTACCATTGTGGTATAATTGTAGAGAATTTTGGATAGAAAGAGAGGTTATTCATGCCTAATCGTTTAATTGAATTATTCAAACCAGATTATTGGCTTAGCTTTTTTTCTGAGAATCTTTCAACCTGGGATATTATCGTCAACCTTTTAGATATATTTGTTGTTTGGTTTCTGATTTATCGTTTGTTTGAACTTGTTCGCGGAACAAAGGCTGTTCAATTGCTTAAAGGTGTCGCAATCTTTATCGGTATCCGGATTGTTGCCGAGTTAATTGGTCTGCATACGTTATCGTGGCTGATGAATCAGGTCATCACTTATGGCGTGATTGCGGCAATTATTATCTTTCAGCCGGAAGTTCGACGTGGTCTAGAGCATCTAGGACGCAGTGCTTTCTTTAAAACATCGAAGAAAGAAGAGCTGGATGATGAACGGATGATTTTGGCCTTCGATAAAGCCATTCAATACATGTCAAAACGAAAAATCGGGGCTCTAGTCACAATTCAACGTTCAACAGGCTTAGACGAGTATATTGAAACCGGAATTGATCTAGATGCGGATATTACCGGCGAGTTATTGATCAATATTTTTATTCCTAATACACCTCTGCACGATGGTGCTGTTATCGTCAAAGATGGAAAAATCGCAGTTGCCTCTGCTTATTTACCTCTTTCGGATAGTATGCTAATTCCAAAAGAATTCGGAACCAGACATCGAGCGGCAGTTGGTATTAGTGAAGTCAGCGATGCTCTGACTTTCATCGTCTCAGAAGAGACAGGTGGTGTAAGCATTACGTTAAGCAATGACTTCCTGCACGACTTGACACAAGAAGAATACTTGGCTGTAATGCGACGAGAATTACTACCGGATGAGAAAATTGTAGGGAGAAAGAGTCTCTTGCAAACCTTTTTGGAAGGTTTGACTAAAGGAGGCAAAAAATGAGAATTAAGTTCAAAAAAGACAACGTACCTTATATGTTGATCTCCCTGCTATTTAGTTTAATCTTATTTTTTAATGTAAATAGTTCAAATTTCAGCAGATTAATTTCATCTGATACGAACTATGAAGAATCTATACAGAATGTGCCGATTAATGTTGTTTACGATTCTGATGATTATTTTGTTCATGGGTTTTCATCAAATGTAACAGTCAAATTGAGCGGTGCTAATAGGATTCAATTGAATAGAGAAATCGATCCAGATACTCGCAATTTTAGTGTAGTTGCTGATTTATCTAAGCTTGGATCTGGAACGCATGAAGTTAGATTGAAAACGAAAAATTTATCTAGTTCACTTTTTGCAACGATTGAACCAGAAACAATTTCAGTTACGATTGAAAAAAAGGTCAAAAAGAAATTTGATGTGTCTCCAATTTTAAGCAGTACGACCAGTAACAATGGATTGAAAGTCGGAGAACTCTCAACTCAACCAGAGAAGGTTGAAATCACAACTGGAGAAACCACAATGAAAGAAATCGATCGTGTTGTCGCTTCAGTAGATAGTAGTAAACTTTCTTCGGATCAGGAAAGTATCCAAGCGCCTGTACAGGCTTTAAATGCCAGCGGCGAAGTATTGCCGATCCAATCAGATCCGCAAAATGTAACTGTCAATTTTGAAATTCAAACACCAAGTAAAGAAGTTTCGCTTTATCCGATTCAAGAAGGAGATTTGCCTTCGTCGGTTGAAAGTGTCAAAATCGATCTGAATCGAACAAAGGCAACAATTACTGGCGTGCAGTCAGTAATTGATCAAATAGACAGTATTGGTATTCCGGTTGACGTAAGTCAAATTCAAGGGACGGTAAAAAAATTTATCGATGTCCCAATCTCTGGAAATTATCAGGTTATTCCGAAAACAGTAAGTGCACAAGTAACACCAGTATTTAAAAAATCACAAGACTCAGAAACAAGTAGTACAAATCATTCTAGTTCGTCGACAACAGGAGCCGCAGGGAACTCAAGTGACAGTTCAAGATCTTCGGAAATGAGCACTGATACTCATGCGACTAGCAGTCAAGAAGAGTCGACAAATCAATCAGCTAACTAGATGAAGAAGGGAAATATAATTTAATGGGTAAATATTTTGGAACAGATGGAGTACGCGGAATCGCGAATAAGGAGCTAACACCTGAGCTAGCATTTAAATTGGGCCGTTGCGGTGGTTATGTTTTAAGTCAACATCATGAGAGTGAAGGACGTCCACGTGTTTTAGTAGGACGTGATACACGTATCTCAGGCGAACTATTAGAAACAGCTTTGATTTCAGGGTTATTATCTGTTGGTATCGAAGTTTTCCAGCTTGGTGTTATCTCAACCCCAGGGGTGGCCTACTTAACGAGATTACAAAAAGCCTCTGCAGGTGTTATGATTTCTGCGTCACACAATCCAGCAGAAGATAACGGAATTAAATTTTTCGGTGGAGACGGCTTTAAATTAGTTGATGAACAAGAGGCTGAGATCGAAGCGTTGATTGATGCTGAGGAGGATACATTGCCGCGTCCATCTGCTGAAGGATTAGGAACATTAGACGAATTCCATGAAGGGTTATTAAAATATTCTCAGTTCTTAGTGCAGACAATTTCAGGCGATTTATCAGGGTTAACAGTTTGTGTAGATGCAGCTAATGGTGCAACTTCAACAAGTGTTAATCGCTTATTTGCCGATTTAGAGACTGATTTTTACACAATGGGAACTTCTCCGAACGGACTAAATATCAATGCGGGTGTTGGTTCCACTCATCCAGAAGCTTTAGCGAAAATGGTCGTTGAAAAGGGCGCAGATGCTGGCTTGGCTTTTGATGGTGATGGCGATCGAGTGATTGCAGTAGATGAGCTTGGAAATATCGTGGATGGGGATCGCATTATGTTTATCTGTGCGAAATATTTAGCCGAACGAAAACGGCTAAAAAAAGATACGGTTGTCACAACCGTTATGAGTAATTTAGGTTTTCATAAGGCTATTGAGGATATTGGTTTGGATGATGTCATCACACAGGTCGGGGACCGTTATGTGGTTGAAGAAATGCGTAAGAATGATTATAATCTTGGCGGTGAGCAATCAGGTCATGTATTGTTCTTAGACTACAATACAACAGGTGATGGTATGCTGACGGGGGTTCAATTATTAAACATTATGAAACAAACCGGTAAAAAGCTCTCAGAACTTGCTAGCGAGGTAACAATCTACCCTCAAAAATTAGTAAACATTCGTGTCAGCGACAAGTACGGTGCCATGGACGTACCAGCCATCAAACAAGCAATTGAAGAAGCAGAAGCAGAAATGAATGGAGACGGACGCATCTTAGTTCGTCCTTCAGGAACAGAACCGTTATTACGAGTTATGGCTGAAGCACCTACAGATGAAAAGGTCGACTACTATGTCGATAAAATCGCAGCAGTTGTTCGTGAAGAAATTGGATTAGATTAGAGAACAAAAACGCCTGATCTCTTAAGTTCGGACGTTATACATGTAAAAGAGGGAGTGACTATTACTTTTGTCACTCCCTCTAGTTTGTTTATTCAACTGTCACAGACTTAGCTAAGTTACGAGGTTTATCAACATCGTATCCACGCAATAAAGTTGCATAATAGGCAATTAATTGTCCTGGAATTACAGAGACAAGCGGACGTAAAAATTGATGAACGGTCGGTAAAATAATTTGGTCACCATCTTTGCTTAATTCTTCAGATACAATTACTAAAGTGTGAGCTCCACGACTTTCCACTTCTCTTAGATTTCCGCGCGTGTGAGGAGCGGTTACAGCCTCAGTAATGATTCCAATAACCGGCGTACCCTCTTCGACTAAAGCTATCGTACCGTGCTTCAATTCACCAGCTGCGAAGCCTTCTGCTTGAATATAAGAAATTTCTTTTAGTTTTAGTGCGACTTCCATTGAAACATAATAATCTTCAGAACGTCCGATGTAGAAAGCGTTTCGAGTCGTTGCCAAATATTCAGCTGCAATTTCCTCGATCATCGTTTTTTCAGCAATCATCACATCCATTGCGTTCGCTGCGATTCCAAGTTCTTTTGTTAAATCAAATTCTTTTGCAGCAGTAATTTCTTTTGCTTCGCCAACAGCCTTTGCTAAAACGGTTAATGCTGCTATTTGAGCGGTATAGGCCTTAGTTGAAGCAACAGCAATTTCTGGTCCTGCATGTAGTAGCATTGTGTAGCTTGCTTCTCTAGATAAGGTTGATCCGGCAACATTGGTCACAGTTAAGGAAGGGTATCCAAGTTCATTAGTTTTTACTAACACTTGACGACTGTCCGCAGTTTCACCACTTTGTGTCAAGTAAATAAAGAACGGTTTCTCTGAAAGTAAAGGCATATTGTAACCAAATTCACTTGATAAATGGATTTCAACTGGAATATTGGCCAAGCCTTCGATAATCTGCTTGCTTGCCCAACCAGCATTATTACTTGTACCACAAGCAACAATATAAATACGATCACTGTTTAATAAACTTTGCAACAACTCATTTTCGATAACGACGGTTCCTGTTTCATCTGTGTACTCACTGATGATCCGACGCATCGTTGCAGGCTGTTCATCGATTTCTTTCAACATATAGTAAGGATAGGTACCTTTTTCCATATCAGAAAGATCAATTTTTGCTTCATAGGGAGCACGTTGGATTTCATTTCCAGACTCGTCTTCAATTTCAATACGATTTTTTGTAACGATGACCATTTCCCCATCATTGATTTCAACAAATTGATTCGTTTGTTCTAACATTGCCATCGCATCGCTGCAGACTACATTGAAACCATCTCCTAAACCAATCAAAAGTGGGCTCTTGTTTTTGCCAACATAAATTGTTTCACGATCTTTTTTGTCGATTAAACCGAAAGCATATGATCCATGAATCTCTTTTAGTGCATTACGAAATGCTTCTTTTGTTGAAAGACCTTGTTCCGAAAAGTATTCGACCAAATGAACAGCAATTTCAGTGTCCGTTTCCCCATAAAAAATGTCATCTGCTAAATATTTTTCTTTTAGCTCATCATAATTTTCGATTACACCGTTATGAACCAACACAAAGCGTTTACTTTGTGAAGTATGTGGATGAGCATTTTCTTCACTTGGTTCGCCATGGGTAGCCCAACGTGTATGACCAATTCCGATTGTGCCGTGTACGTCTTTACCAATTTTGTCTGCCAGTTCTTTAATTCGACCTTGAGACTTTACTAAAAAATCATCATTTTGATCTGCTACAAAGATGCCTGCTGAGTCGTACCCGCGATATTCTAATTTCTCTAAACCATTCACTAAAATACTTGTTGCTTGATCATTTCCTACAATTCCTACGATTCCACACATAATGTCTTCCTACTTTCCTGTCATTATATGTTCCCGAGCTGTCCGATCATTTTTTTGTTCTTTTATAAAGTTTTTGTAATGATCTGTAGAGCACAGCAACCCTGAAGCCACCCGCCGAATCATTCGATTAGCTTCTTCCTCGTCACCTCTAGAAGAGGCCTGGCGCTATCTTATTGGTACATTTAAGATTTTTTTGTTTTACTCTCGGAAACAATGAATAATATAATACAAACTTTCAGTATAGTCAAACATTTTTTTATTTTTTAGTAATTGGTATATATGAAATTAGTGAAAAAAAGAGAGGGATAACAAAGAATCTTCTACGTTTCATCTGTAAGAAGAATAAGGTAGAATAGAGAAGTATCATTTATCGAATAGTTTTAGCGCAAATCTTTTTGTTACTTGTAGCGACTATTCGTTTGTAAAAAAGATATTTCTGTGAAGACTCTTTTCGCAGAAAATATATAAGGAGGAAAATAGAATGAACCAACCAGAAAATCTAACAGTCGGCGAGTTACGTAAATATTTAGCGCAACTTGTTGATAATCCAGAGATTAACGATGAAACGAAGATTTTCTTAGATACCGGCTGGGATAGTATTCAAGAAATCAATCCAGATGCGTTAAGCATTGAGGAAGCCCAAGCCTTCAAAATTGAAGATCCTTTAACGCATGAATTTTTTGGCGGATATTCTTTAGTGGAAAAAGCTGAAAAAATGAAAGCAGAAGGTCCAACAGAAAAAGTAATGATTATCCGTAATTTATATTAATGTGGTAGCTTTATTCTGAGTAAAATTAAGAATGTCAGTTCGACTTTTTTGCAACATATTTCAACATAAGATAGTTAATCAAATAGCTAATTTATCTAGACGTTTAGTTAAAGATATTGACATTCGAATCAAACTAATTTTTCTTGGAAAATTATCACTTTAAAAATGAACAAGGAGGAAGATAGATGAATAAAAGACGTTGGGTGGCGGTTGGTATTGCAGTAGTATTACTGATTTTCTCAGGAATCTCGACAACAATCAGCCGAAAAAATGAAAGTAAAAAAGAGCTTAGTCAAGTTAATGAACTACTGTATGGAACCGGTGAACCCCAAGAAAAAGTGGAAGAAGCTGGATCTAGCAGCAAAAAGATTGTCAAACTTGTTGTGGAAGGGACGATCATTGATGATGGCACTAGTGGATTGTTTTCAACTGGAGGATACAATCATGAATCCTTTATGAAGCAATTAGCTACAATTAAAAAGGATTCTTCAGTGAAAGGGATTTTGTTAGAGATCAACTCACCAGGAGGTTCAGTTTACGAGACAGCCGAAATTACTCGCGCATTGAAGGAATTGCAAAATGAGAAGAAAATTCCGATTTATGCTTCAATGGAAAGTCAAGCTGCCAGTGGCGGCTACTATATTGCAGCAAATTCGGATCGAATATTTGCAACTGAAGATACTATGACTGGTTCTATTGGAGTGATTATGTCCAGTATGAATTATTCTGGTCTGATGGAGAAGCTTGGGATTGCTGATGCTACGATTAAGAGTGGTGCTTTAAAAGATATCGGGTCTGGATCAAGACCACAGACAAAAGAAGACAAAGAGGTATTGCAAGCTTTTGTGGATAGTATGTATGGCCGATTCGTCAAAGTTGTAGCAGATGGTCGTAAAATGAATGAAGCAGATGTTCGGAAATTAGCGGATGGAAGAATTTACGATGGAGCTCAAGCTCTTGAAAATGGCTTGGTAGATGATATCGGTTATCCAGATCAAGCGTTGAAAGCCTTGCGGAAAGATAATGGGTTGAACGATGCGAAGGTTGTTTCTTATACAAGCGGATCAACAAATTTCTTGGATACTTGGCTTGGCAATAGTCTGGCGGAGTTGCAGGGGATTAAACCATCACAAGAAGAATTAGTTAGAAACATTGTCGAAAGCGTTGGTACTCCACAAGCTCCAAAGGCAATGTACCTCTATGGGGGTGAGTAAAAATGATTGAAGAAACTGACCAAAGACCTGCTGTCGGGCCGGTAACACGATTACTTGAACAGAAAAAAGAGCGTAAGCCGCAATTTCATCATTATCCAGATTATTTTTATGCGGGTTTTTGGATTCGATTTTTTGCATACCTTGTAGATTTAGCGTGTATTTCAGCCATTAATGGAATTTTATTAGGATTACCTGCAAATTTGTTTGGATTAACAAAGAATGATGAATTGTTCAGTATTTACGGGTTATTAACACTTGCTATTTATTTAGCTTATTTTGTGTTGCTGACAAAATTAAACAATGGGCAAACGATTGGAAAGATGATTTTTGGGATTCGAGTCGTCTGCTTTACAGAAGAAGAATTGAGCTGGCAAACTGTTTTAGTGCGTGAGTGTGCTTGTCGTTTTATTTTGCGAGGCTCGGTTTTTATGTTAGGTTATCTTGTAACAATTTTTACACCAAACAAGCAACATATCGGTGATTATTTCTCAGATACTAGTGTTGTTACATTAAATTTACTTGCAGCTAGAGAGGATTTTACACAGGGATGAATCCAATAGAATTTCCTAATAACGATCGTTACTATTTAACTCTTGCTGAAGAGGCCTTTTCAGCAGGGAACTATTTACAAGCGTTGGAAAACTACAAACTTGCCTATCAAGAGAATCCTTCGACTAAACTAAACCATCTAATTGCCAATCTTTCCCTAGAACAAGGGGACTTTGAAGAGGCTTTAGCGTTTTCCGAAGAGGAACCAGACAGTTACCTCAAAGCACCAGAGACAATAGATCTTTATTTGCAAATTCAATTGTACTCACACAGATTTTTTGCAGCTCGTGAATTTTTATGGCGGGCTCAAAAGATGAAACAGCTAACAGAAGAACAGAGAAATCTTTGGTTGATGCGCATTGAGGATCAAGAATTTTTTTATCAAAAACAGCAACAGGCTATCATGGAGCAGCTTGAATCAGAGATTGAACAGTTACCGTTATTGTCGCCAATGGAACAACTGGTTTCAGTTAGAGCGATCAAGCAATTACCTGAGGAACGTCTGCAAGTATGGGCTAAAAAATTTATGCTGGAACCCAAAGTAACGCCTATAGTACGCAGCTATTTATTTGAAAGTTTAGCGCGAATAGGAGTTTCTGATAAGGTTCACTATTTGACGTTCTTAGATGAGATAGCAGAGTTGTCACCAGCTATTACAGGAGTAGATGAAACTCTCCAAAATGAAATCTCAATCCGTTTGGATGAGCACTTAAGCGACGAAGATCCAATACTTCTATCAAATATATTGGAGCAAGTAAAATTGGAAATGGCTTTCTTGTATCCATTGCAAAGATCATTTATGGAACCTGAAGCTTGGGTGGCTAGCTACTTATCAGAGTATTGGTCAGGGTATCGAGATAGCTCAGAGTTGCTTGATGAGAGGATTGAAACGATTCGAAAAAAGATAAAACAACTGATGTTCGCTTATCATTAAAAAATGCCTAGAGTAAAAGCTTTATATTTACATTTCACAATCAGTAGTGTAGTATTTAATGGTATGCAAAATGCAAGTATATTAGTATTCGGAGGGAACAAATTTGACTGCAAATTTTAAGAAAACAGGCACCAATGTTGGTGTGTTAACTTTCTCAATTGAACAAACCGAGATTCAAAAAGGATTAACAAATGCATTCAACAAAGTGAAAAAAAATCTTAACGTACCTGGCTTCCGTAAGGGAAAAGTATCTCGCCAAGTATTTAATCGTATGTACGGTGAAGAAGCGCTATACGAAGATGCATTGAACGACGTTTTACCAGTAGCTTATGAAACTGCTGTAAAAGAAGCAGGTATTGATCCAGTTTCTCAACCAAAAATCGATGTGGATAGCATGGAAAAGGGCGAAGCTTGGGTAATCAAAGCTGAAGTTACAGTAAAACCTGAAGTGAAATTAGGCGATTACAAAGAACTTGAAGTTCCTAAGCAAGATGTTGAAGTTTCAGATGCTGACGTAGATGCACGTTTGAAATCAGAACAAGAATCTCAAGCTGAATTAGTTATCAAAGAAGATGAAGCTGCTGAAAATGGTGACACAACTGTTATCGATTTCGAAGGCTTTGTTGGCGAAGAAGCATTTGAAGGTGGAAAAGGTGAAAATTATTCACTTGAATTAGGCTCTGGCTCATTCATTCCTGGCTTTGAAGAACAATTAGTTGGACACAAAGCAGGCGAAAGTTTGGATGTAACCGTTACTTTCCCTGAAGATTATCAAGCAGAGGATCTTGCTGGGAAAGAAGCGATCTTCAAAGTAACGATTCACGAAGTAAAGGCAAAGGAATTACCTGAATTAGACGATGATTTTGCTAAAGATGTTGATGAAGAAGTGAATTCTTTAGATGAACTAAAAGCAAAATATCGTGATGAATTAACAAAACAAAAAGAAGAAGCTGCGAAAGAAGCGAAAGACGAAGCGGCTATTAAACAAGCCGTTGAAAATGCTGAAATCGTTGACCTTCCTCACGTGATGGTTCATGATGAAGTACATCGTTCAATGGACGAATTTTTAAACAACATGCAACGTCAAGGAATCTCTCCAGAAATGTATTACCAATTAACTGGTTCTACTGAAGAAGATCTTCATACACAATTTGAAGGCGAAGCAGAAGGACGAGTAAAAACAAACTTGGTAATGGAAGCTATCGTTGAAGCAGAAAAAATTGAAGCATCTGAAGAAGATATCGCTAAAGAAATCAAAGATTTAGCAGAAATGTATCAAATGCCAGAAGAACAAATCAAGCGTGTTTTAACAGAAGATATGCTAGAACATGACATCAAAATGAAAAAAGCAGTTGAATTAGTGACAGGAACAGCTGTAGAAAAATAGTTTTTTAATTTTCATTGTTGCTTAGCAAAAGGGATAAAAATAGCAGTAAATTGGTATGTAACACAATTTTGTGTTGCATACTTTTTTTTCAATAACTTAGTTTTTCACTTTCTGATCGATAAATATAATGAATAACTTCAAAAAAACACTTAAATTTGGTAATATTGAATTATTAATGAATTGATACTATATCTTGTTTTTTTATTTTTGAAGTTTTTTAAAAAGAGCGTTAAAGGGATTATGAACCTTGAGGAGGAGAATATGAAGAAAAAGATTCTTGGACTATGTTTTTTATCAGTATTATGTTTAAATCTATCAACAACAGTTTTCGCCGAGGAGAGTCAAGTAGTAAATAGTACTGAAATCAGTGAGACGACCTCAATTAATAGTACAGATGAAAGCATTAGTTCCGAAACAACTGAGACAAGTGATTCTGAACAAACTATAGAGAGCACTGAAGAAAAGGTAACAGTACCTGAGACACAGATTGAAACGGCTGAAGGGACGATGTCTTTGCCAAAGGGGCGTTCTGATCTGTATCCTACGATTCAACTATTTGCTGCATTACCCTCTGTATCAGCTTCAAATACGAATACACCAAGCAAAAGCTTTATAGATATTTCTTCGCATAATGGAAATATTTCTGTTGCAAACTTTCAAAAAATGAAAGGTTACGGTGTCACAGGCGTGGTTGTCAAATTAACGGAAGCAACCAGTTATACGAATCCTTATGCGCAATCACAGATTAATAACGCTATGGCTGCTGGAATGAAAGTTTCCGCCTATCATTATAGTTGGTTTACTACTGATGCACAGGCTAAGGCAGAAGCAAACTATTTTGCGGCTGCGGCTAAGAAATTTGGTTTGAGTAGCGGTACTGTCATGGTTAATGATATTGAAGAACCTCAAATTCTTGGTAAAGGGAATCATACCAATAATTCTAGAGCTTTTGAGAATCAATTGAAAAGCTTAGGCTATGGAAATGTTCGTCACTATATTGGCTTGAACTGGTTAACAACAGGACGAATCAATGCTTCTGTAATTGGGAATAAAAATATATGGGTCGCTGCGTATCCATATAATCTTTCTACAACAAATTTCTATACACAATATGGAGCATGGCAATGGTCTTCACAACTATCATTCCCAGGTATCAGCGGAAATTTTGATATTAATGCAGATTATACGAAAACATTCAGTAATCCTGAAACGACACCACCTGCAAATTCAATTCAGATGTACAGACTTTATAATCCGAACAACCATGAACACTTTTATACCGCGAGTTTGAATGAAAAAAATGAATTAGTGAAAAGAGGTTGGGGTAAATATGAAGGCATTGCCTGGCATGCTCCTAAAGAAGGCGATCCTGTTTATAGATTGTACAATTCCACATTACGAGATCATCATTATACGTTAGATTGGAACGAAGTAAAAGTACTAACAACGAAACATAAATGGAAATACGAAGGAGTTGCTTGGTATTCTGAAAAAGCTAAATCAACTAAGATTCATAGATTATTTCATCCTGGTCTAATAAGTGGATCTCATCATTATACTAAGGATCAAAATGAGGTGAACGTACTGAAAAAAAGAGGCTGGCGCTATGAGGGGATAGGATGGTATGCAAAATAAAGAAAAGTTTTTTAGTTACCAACATCGGCTCTAAGTCCCTATGAATTCGTAAACTCATTCACGGGTCTAAGTCAATTAGTGTTGTTTTCATTAAATCACTGAAAGGAAATGCTTCGGCGTTTTCTTTTTTTCTTTGCGTGATAAGTAAAGCGCATGAAATTGGCGATTAGCATGAAGCTCCTACGATCTTCACCCGTACCTGCGTCACTGAGAATGAAATACATGGCGCCCTGACAGTCTTAGTTCCTTTGAACTCATCAATCAATAGATGTTTGGGTAAGTAATTGGGCTTAAGTCTTAGTTCTTCAAAAAAAAAGAGTCTAACACCAGGTAGCTTAACCGACCAGTGAAGATAATGGACACTCGCCCATGAACTTTTTCTTTTGAGACGGCGTCTTTAGGAAAAGTAATGTTGGAATCGTGAATATTTAGGATTTGTTTGATGGTTTTGTCTAGGCAATCATCTTTATATTTGATATTCTTAATACTGGACATTTGGTTCGCCTCCTATGATTGGGTTCAGCGATTTAATTATAGGACAACCAAATGTCTTTTTGTATAAAAAATACTTGGTGTTCTCACTCAGAAAGAGTAACAACACCAAATATTATAGAACCTTTTATATAAGTATTTTAAGTATGCGGTAATTTTTATCGCATACTTTTTTCTTTAGAAATCCTTTTTAATTCCACTTGGATTCTTTGTCTTTTTAATGCTTTGTGTTATTATAGATAAAGACTGCAATCGTGGAAACACTTGTAGAGAAAGAAGCAAGAGGTGAAAGCCATGTATGAGAGCACAGGCGCAGGTGAAACAGTCCGCTGTTCATTTTGTGGAAAGACCCAAGAAGAAGTAAAAAAAGTTGTTGCGGGTCCGGGAGTTTACATTTGTAATGAGTGTATCGACCTTTGTAAAGAGATTATAGATGAAGAATTCCATGAAGAAGCTATTCGTGAATTTATTGATGTACCAAAACCAAAAGAATTATTAGATGTTCTAAACCAATATGTTATCGGTCAAGATCGGGCAAAAAAGGCCTTGTCGGTTGCGGTGTACAATCATTATAAACGAGTGAATACTGAAAACGATGGACTAGATGAAGTTGAATTACAAAAGAGTAATATCTGTTTGATTGGACCAACAGGTTCAGGTAAGACATTTTTGGCACAAACTTTGGCAAGAACCTTAAATGTTCCATTCGCCATTGCAGATGCAACAAGTTTAACTGAAGCAGGTTATGTTGGTGAAGACGTTGAAAATATATTGTTGAAGCTGTTACAGGCGGCCGATTACAATGTTGAGCGTGCTGAAAAAGGAATCATCTATATTGATGAAATTGATAAGATTACGCGTAAGAGCGAAAATGTTTCAATCACTCGTGATGTTTCCGGCGAAGGTGTTCAACAAGCGTTACTTAAAATTCTTGAAGGAACGGTTGCTAGTGTTCCGCCTCAAGGGGGACGTAAACACCCACATCAAGAGTTTATTCAAATTGATACGACCAATATTTTGTTTATTGTTGGTGGAGCCTTTGATGGAATCGAAACGATTGTTAAAAATCGTTTAGGTGAAAAAACTATTGGTTTTGGTAAAAATAATAAAAAAATTGATGAAGATGCAAGTATCATGCAGCAGATTATTCCAGAAGATCTATTGAAATTTGGTCTGATTCCAGAATTTATCGGACGCTTGCCAGTTACAACTGCGTTAGAAAAACTTACAACAGAGGATCTGGTTCGAATTTTAACGGAACCGAAAAATGCTTTAGTGAAGCAATATCAAAAATTGCTTTCCTATGATGATACAGATTTATCTTTCGATGCGGATGCGTTGAATGCAATTGCGGACAAAGCGATTGCACGTAATACAGGTGCTCGTGGTCTGCGTTCTATCATTGAGGATGTTATGATGGATGTGATGTTTGATATTCCTTCTGATGAATCAATCGAAAAAGTAATAGTTACGAAGGATTCTGTTGAGGGCTCGGGTAAACCGATTATTGAATACCATAACAATAAGAAAAAAGCTGGTTAGTAAAGCAGGAGCTGTGACAAAAGTCTTGTCATAGCTTCTTTTTCCGAATAAACGTTGTTCCAGAAGTAGCTTCTTCGGAAATAAACCGAAATTTCACAAAAATTTGAGAAACAATTTTCGGAAATTCCTTCTTATTTCTTGAAGCTGACCACTTCTGTCACAACCTCTTTTTGAAAGGCGTGAAGGAATGAAAGTGCACAATGCAGAGATCGTTATTAGTGCGGTCTCGCCAAAACAGTATCCTGAAACTGATTTACCTGAGATTGCGTTAGCAGGACGATCAAATGTTGGGAAATCTTCTTTTATCAATACGTTGATTGATCGAAAAAATTTAGCGAGGACTTCAGGGAAACCAGGGAAAACTCAAACTTTAAACTTTTATCTCATCGAAAATGCGCTACATTTTGTTGATGTACCTGGATATGGCTATGCGAAGGTATCGAAAACAGAAAGAGCGAAGTGGGGTGAGATGATTGAAACCTATATTACCAGCCGCAAACAGTTACGTGCGGTAGTTTCTTTAGTTGATATACGCCATGATCCAAGTAAGGAAGATATTCAAATGTATGAATTTTTGAAATACTACAATATTCCTGTGATTGTGGTTGCGACAAAAGCAGATAAGATTCCACGTGGTAAATGGAACAAACATACTAGTGCAATCAAGAAAAAATTAGATTTTGATCCTGATGATACATTCATCCTTTTCTCATCTGAGACAAAAAAAGGAAAAGAAGAAGCATGGGCAGCAATTGAAGCAGCAATAGAAAAGGACTAGGCCTAAGAAGCCTAATCCTTTTTTTTATCAGTTTGTTCATTTTTTGGTTTTAGAAATTTTTGGATATCTTCGTCTTTTTGAACTTTTTTGTCTGGATCTACCGCAAAAGATTCAAATAATTTATCTAAATCATCGGTTTTTTCAAATTTCAGGCCCATCTGAACACCTCCATTTTAGTTTTATCATATTCTACTATAGTATACAATTTTTTAAAACTTAGTAATCAATTTCATAGGGTTTTTTAAATCTTTACGATATAATTATAATAGAGTGATGAGAAAGGGGAAAGCAATGGAAAAAAATCAAAAGATTTATAGTGTCAGCCAGCTTTACGATTTGAAGCAAGCCGACATCCAATCAAAGATAAATGATTGGTTAGTCATGAGTCGCCTATTGCTGGAACCAGACAAAATGTTGATTAACGGAAAAGAGCAGTTATTTGATCAGAATCAATTGAAGCGGGTGATTTCGAGCTTTGGCATGAAGGAAGATTTCTGGTTGCAGTTGAAGAATTCTGAAGAGGAAACAACTCTACATCTTTTAAGTGATACGTTATTTGAAAAGTATATCATCAAGGAAAAGAATTTTTATTATTGGGAAAGGGTGTATCTGGATTACCTGAAGAACCGTTTGATTGACCATGGTTTTTTTGCCTACATTCGTTCCTATGATGAATATCTTTATCATAATACAAGTGATTTATCTGAACGTCGTTCTTTTGAAACAGCTAAAGAAACAAATGTGCTACCAAAGATGAAAGGCCTTAATGGAGATATAGTCGTCGATTGTAACGTATTTCCCGGCTACGATGTGTTTTATAAGGGAGTGTGTTTAACTGCTTGCTGGTGGCTATTTTTAGGAGCACCTTATAAAAAATTGTTCGCTAAGCAACTATTGCTAGAGATTCAACAAGTGGAACGAGTAGCTGAATTAGGATCTGGTGTTTTCTTCGAATTGTACAAAGACCCTTTTCAATGGCAAGAAAAGGCAAACTTGAAATTTCAACAATTATTCCGAGATCAACTTGGAATTTCACAATTATCCTATACCAATGGAGTTGGGTTATTAAAACAGCCCTATATTGAATTTGCTTTTGAAGATACTGTGATTCAAACTGTTCAATATCAAAATGAACAATTTCAACCAACTGAGAAGAGTGAGGCATCTTATTTTGTGACACGCACTTACAATTTTTTAACGAACCAATATCGCGTGAATCGAATGAAAGGTGGTCTAAATGCTCTAGCCTATTTTCCTTGGATTGATGATGAAAGTGAACGAATGATGAATTATCATATTTTATATCCTGAGCTAACCTTGGATAAGGGTCTAGCCGCTTTTGAATATTATATCCGTGATTCAATCGAATTTGAAATTCAGGATATGCGTTATAAAGACTATACTGCTGTTTTACAATTGTTTATTCCGAAAAAAGCTTTTTTGGATTTTCCTTTAGAAGAGTTGAAATCCGCACTAAAAGATATGACGATTCATCAAGTTAGTCGTAAAAATGATTCGTTGACATTCTCATTAGAAAAAGAAGCCAAACATCTGATTGTTTCCTTTATTGATCAAAAGAAAGTGTCCGCAAAAAATCAATTAGACATACTTGAAATATAGAGGAACTTGAATTTCCTAGTAAGTAATGGTTGGTATGTAACTTAAAAAATTATTTCATTCATACGAATACGAAAAGGAGAGGTTATCTATGGATCACAGGTATATTAAGATTATGGGTAGTTGCTTACTGATTGTAGGAGTAATTTTTGCGTTGCCGCTTCCGTCACTAGAAATTCCTTTGTCAATTATTGTCCTCTTTATTGGGATGATTCTTTTTTCTATCAAACCAAAACCTCAGCCAGTCAGAGCGCGTAGAAAAGATCGCTGGATGTAAAAAAAAATCCACTCTCATTTTTTTGTGAGAGTGGATTTCTTTTTATTTAGTAATAGGTTTTTTTACTAAACCGTAGATAACACCTGAAACAATCGCTCCAATGATAATAAACAAAAGATAAAGTAGTGGGTGGCTTAATAAAAGAACAACAAAGATACCACCATGAGGAGCGAGTAACTTAATACCAACAGCACCAACTAAACCACCAGCTAAAGCTGAACCAACTACGAAACTTGGAATTACACGAATTGGATCGGCAGCTGCAAAGGGTATCGCTCCTTCTGTTACGAATGAGAGCCCCATTACAATGTTCGTTAATCCTGCGTCTACTTGACTTTTTTCAAACTTGTTTTTGAATAAACGAGTGGCAACGAAGATTGCTAAAGGAGGAACCATTCCACCAGCCATAACAGCTGCCATTACGATTGATCCACCTTGAGCGACACTTGTCGCAAGTGTTGCTGTACCAAATACATAAGCTGCTTTATTAATAGGACCACCTAAATCGACAGCCATCATTCCGCCAAGCAAAGCACCAAGTAAAATTGCATTTGATCCGCTTAACCCAGTTAGAAAGCCATTTAACCCATCATTGATTGCCTTCATTGGAACATTGACTAAGAGCATTAAGAACCCAGTAATCATCAAACCAAAGAACGGATAGAAAAGAATTGCTTTAATACCTTCAAGTGATTTCGGCAAGTTTTTAAAGATTTTTTTCAAGAAAATGATGACATAACCAGCTAAGAATCCACCAATTAATGCTCCTAAAAATCCAGCACCCCCAGTATTTGCTAACGCTCCAGCGGCGAATCCAGCGATTAAGCCAGGACGATCAGCAATACTTGATGCGATAAAACCAGCAAGTACAGGAAGCATGAATCCAAATGCGGCGCCACCGATTTGGTTAAACCAACTAGCGATTTGGTTGTAATTACCAAGGTTTGCCAATTCCGATTGAGGAACTCCCATAAATTGGTCAATCATGAATGATAAAGCGATCATGATTCCGCCACCGATTACAAATGGCAGCATATGGGAAACACCGTTCATTAAATCCTTGTAGATACGTTGCCCTAAAGTTCCGTTATCACTTTTCTCTTCCGTAGCTGAAGATTCTTCAGCATTACCATGGTAGACAGGGGCATTTCCACTTAATGCTAAGTTGATTAGTTCCTCTGGCTTCCGAATACCATCACTAACTGGACGGTTGACTAATTCTTTGCCATTAAAACGATTCATTTCCACCTTTTTATCAGCAGCAATAATGACACCATCTGCTCGAGCAATATCTTCATCACTCAGGAGATGTTTGATTCCTTCAGATCCGTTGGTCTCAACCTTGATATCAACACCCATTTCCTTTGCTTTTTTCTTTAAAGCATCTTCGGCCATATAAGTATGAGCAATTCCGGTAGGGCACGCTGTAACCGCTACAATATATCGACGGTTAGTATCTTTGATTTTTTCTTCAGCCTCCGACTGAGCTTCTGCTTTTTCTTCAGCTTCCTTCGCTTTTTCTGCTGCATCAAAAGTTGCTTGAACCTGTTCAGGTGTTTCGGCAGCTTTCAATTTAGCGACGAAGTCAGGATTGATCAACAGTCTAGACAAGGCAGCCAAAGCTTGCAGATGCGTATCATTAGCACCTTCTGGAGCAGCAATCATGAAAAATAAGTAGGTAGGTTGCCCATCTAGGGATTCATAGTCCACACCATTTTTACTTTTTGCAAATAGAACGGTAGCTTCTTTGACGGCACTGTTTTTTGCATGAGGCATTGCGATGCCATCACCTAAGCCAGTTGAAGTTTGGGCCTCACGATTTAAAATACCTTCTTTATAGACATCAACATCAGAAATTCGCCCAGCATCATACATTTTTTGAACCATTTCATCGATAGCGGCTTTTTTAGTCGTCGCCTGCAAATCCATAATCATGGCATCTTTGATCAATAAGTCCTTAATATCCATTATAGTTCCTCCAATTGTTATAAAATGTGTTCAAACAGAAGGGGAGATCTGAATTATTTTACTTTGGTGATCTCAACTTCTGGTAGTAATTCTTGAATAAAATCTGCAGTGGCTAAATCATCTGAAAAAGTGGTAGCACTACCACAGGCCACTCCCCATTTAAAGGCTTCGACAGGATCTTGAGTTTTAGTGAAGCTTCCAACAAACCCCGCAATCATTGAATCTCCAGCGCCAACTGAATTTTTCACTGCCCGCTTTAGTACATTTGACTGATAGACTCCTTCGCTAGTAAATAATAATGCGCCATCACCAGCCATTGAAACGAGTGCATGCTGCGCACCTTCATCTAGTAAACGTTGACCAAATGGAAAAATGTCTTCAACAGACGTAAAAGTCGTTTGATATAGATCAGCCAATTCATGATTGTTTGGTTTGACTAATAAAGGCTTCTTTTCTAAGGCATCCATCAAATCTGCACCAGTGGTATCAATAACAAATGAGGCTCCTTGTGCTTTAATGATTTCAATTAAATCTTGATAAAAACCTGTTGGAACACTAGCAGGCTTACTTCCTGATAAAACCACTATATCGTTTGCATTTAAGCTTCCTAAAACTTTTTTCAGCTCAAGCATTTCTTCAGTTGAAACGATTGGACCTAGTCCGTTAATTTCGGTTTCTTCATTTGCTTTCAATTTGATATTGATTCGTGTATCGTCGGAAACTGGTGTGAAGTTTGTTTGAATGCTTTCTTTTTTTAGCCATTTCTCAATAAAATGTCCAGTAAATCCACCAACAAAGCCTAAGGCGGTAGAATCGTTATCAATACGTTTTAAAATACGTGAAACATTGATGCCTTTTCCTCCTGGCAGTTTCAAATCGCTTTTCATCCGATTAACATCGCCGATAGTTAGTTGATCGACATGGACGATGTAGTCAATTGATGGGTTTAGTGTCACTGTATAAATCATACAGAAACCTCCTTCAAGGTAGTTTGTTCTGTGATTTGATCATGGATAACCAAAGGACAGGTGTCGGTGAGGATCGAAGCTGCTGACAATGAAGCGACACTGACAAAACTTGTTTGATTGAATTTGCTGTGATCAACTAAAACAAATGCTTCTTCAGATTGTTGAATAGCTGTTCTTTTTAGAATTGCTTCTTCAGGGTCAGGAGTGGAATAGCCGCTATCTAAGTGGACTCCGTTCATTCCCATGAACGCTTTGTTAAAACGATACTGTTTCAATTGTTCTAAGGCCTGTGATCCAACGACTGCGTCAGTTGTCAGTTTGATGCGTCCGCCTAGTACAATTGTTGCGATTTGTGCTTCAACTAGCCGAGCGGCAAGGCCAACTGAGTTTGTAACAACTGTAATTGTTCGATTTTTAAGGAATGGAATCATTTCAGAGGTTGTCGTTCCAGCATCTAAATAAATGACATCACCCTCAGTAATACTTTCAGCTGCATATTCAGCGATCATTTTTTTCTGCTGAACGTTTTTGGATGATTTTTCGAACATGCCTAGTTCTTGTTCAAGATGCTGTGGACGTTTGGCACCGCCGTGAACGCGCTCTAGCATTTGCAAATTTTCTAATTCTTGTAAGTCTCGACGTATTGTTGATTCGGAAGAGTCTAACCATTGAATCAAATCTTGAGATTTCACTAATCCATCACGTTCCAACCACTCGATTATTTTTCTATGTCTTTCTTCTGTAAGCATTTTCAATCCTCCTTCATCTGAAATAGTAACATAAATATTTTCAAAAGACAATCAAAAACGACCAAAAACATTCAAAAACGTTTAAGTTTAATAATATGGTTCGTCTTATTTTGAAGCTTTCATTAATTTCGGTATGATAGATATAAGAGGTGAAGGTTATGGGAAAACAAACGATTTTACAAGGATTTGAGTGGTATTTGCCTAACGATGGCAACCATTGGAAAACATTAGCAGAAAAAGCAGAAGAATTAAGTAGCTTTGGAATCAATGCTGTTTGGATGCCACCCGCTTATAAGGGATCAGAGGGCGCCAATGATGTTGGTTATGGAACTTACGATCTTTATGATCTTGGTGAGTTCGATCAAAAGGGCAGTGTTAGAACAAAATATGGCACAAAAGAAGAATATTTGAGCAGTATTACTGCATTGAAGAAAGCCGGACTGAAAATTTATGCGGACATTGTTTTCGATCATTTTATGGGAGCTGATGAGACGGAAGTGGTCTCAGCTGTTTCTTATCAATTTGATGATCGAACACAACCAAGCTCTGGCAAGGAAGAAATTGAAGCATGGACGAAATTTACTTTCCCAGGACGTCAAGGTAAATACAACGACTATCAATGGAATTGGAAAAATTTTTCTGGTGTTGATTATGATGCTCGTGAAAAAGATCATGCGATTTTTAATTTTGCAGATAAGGGCTGGGAACCGAAAGTTGATGATGAGAATGGCAACTTTGACTATTTAATGGGATGTAATCTGGACATGGAGAATCCCGATACGATAGAGCAACTAGATAAGTGGGGGAAATGGTATCAAGAATTAACGGATGTTGATGGCTATCGTTTGGACGCGGTAAAGCATATCCGTTTTGATCTTTTTGTTGACTGGTTGTTGCATCGTAGAGAGGAAAAAGGCGAAGAGCTATTTGTTGTGGGGGAATATTGGTCTGATGAGCTGGATAAGTTACAGGAGTATCTTGATTCATCAGGAAATTTGATTTCACTTTTCGATGTACCATTGCACTTCAATCTATTTCAAGCCGCTTCAACGATGGGCGGATTTGATATGCGGCAAATATTTGCTGGAACCTTGATTGAGACTCGACCTGACTGGGCTGTTACCTTCGTTGACAATCATGATACCCAAATTGGGCAAAGTTTGGAGTCTTGGATTGAGGGCTGGTTCAAGCTACATGCCTATTCATTGATTTTATTGAGAAATGAAGGAACTCCGGTTGTCTTCTGGGGCGATCTTTATGGTACCGAAAATGCTGAAGCAGTGGGCTCTGGTCTGACTAACTTAATAAAATTGCGAGAAGAATTAAACTTTGGAAATCAGGCGGATTATTTTGACGATCCAGATGTTATTGGTTGGACACTAACCGGTGATTTTGATGATAGTGACTCTGGAGCTGCTATAATTATGACGAATGCCAAAGGCGGCGAGAAAGAAATGACCGTTAGCGCTATTCATGAGGGAGAAACATTTGTTGATTTGCTGGGAAATAACGAGGCAAAAGTTGTTTTGGATGAAAATGGACAAGGTGTATTCCCAGTAAATGATGGGCAAGTTTCTGTTTATGTTAATGAGAAACTGGTTCAAAAAATACGAGGATAATTAATTAAGAAGAAAGTGTTACAATGGTTGAGTTTTTTAAGTAGCCATATAAAAAAGAAAGCGAACAATCATAACTCTTTTCCATATGGGATAGTTTTATGATAATTCGCTTTTTTTATTAGTATTCTCAAAAAATACGATTAGTCTTTGATCTTTTTATCTTGTATTTTTGCAATCGCTGCATCAGAACGTTCGCGAATCTGTGTTTTGATTTTTTTAGTGTAACCCTCGTCTGTCAGGATCATTAGTAAATCACCGACTTTCATGACTGTATCTCCATGAGTGAGTATCTCAGAAGAGCCACGTCTAATCGAAATCAACAGCATTTCTTTTGGCCAATTAAAATCGCGAACCATTGTACCATCTAACGTACTTTCGGCAGTCACCGGGAATTCGATGATTGTTTTATTTCCGGTAATACTTGGCAGATGCCCGTTTAATAAACGTTCAAGCAATGATTCATAGATAGGATTACCACCTAACAAATCGTTGATGACATATGCAGTTAAAGAACAAACCGCTAGTGGCATTAAGTGAGTAATATTTCCCACCATTTCAGTCACAAGAATAATTGCCGTTAAGGGCGCCTTGCCAATAGCGGTAAAATATCCCGCCATCGCAAAAATTGCAAAATCTCTGATCAGCATCGGGTCCATTCCGAACCATCGATGTAGGACAGTTCCATAAATTGCCCCAATCAAAGCACCTAACGTCAGAATTGGTAAAAAAATACCGCCTGGAAGATTCGCGCCGTAAGAAACCATTGAAAAAATAAATCGTAAAACGAATAATGATATTAAAACAATCAGCGGAAAAATTTGTTCACCAATTGATAACACAATTTGATTCCCACCACCCAAATAATGGGGGAAAAAAAGTGCAATTGGAATAATCAATAAAAATGGGATAATGCCATACAGATGTTCTGGCAAATGGCTGCGTTTATAAAGTTGTGGCAAAGATAAAAGCATAACTTGATACACATACCCCAGAATACCTAAAATAATTCCCAAAAGAATTAATAAACCATAGTATTTCAAAGGTAACGAAGGAACATTAGCAATAAACAAAACCGGCTTTAAGCCGAAAAAGTTCAAGGAAATTAAATTTGCGGTTAATGCTGCTGTTAGAGAAGTCAACCAAATCAAAGGAGAAAAATGATGATGGACCTCTTCAATCACAAATAACAGTCCAGCAATCGGGGCATTAAAAGCAGCTCCTAAGCCTGCAGCAGCTCCACTAGAAATAAAAATCTTTTTTTCAGAGGTAGATGCCTTTGTATACTCACTGAAACCTTGACCTACCATCGCACCTAACTGGATTGAAGGACCTTCGCGACCTAAGAATAATCCTGAACCTACTGAAAGAACGCCACCAACAAATTTTTTCCATAGAACTGAAAACCACTTCAGCTTAATCTCCCCCTGAAGCGTGCCTTCAACCTGGGGAATTCCGCTTCCTTTAATATTGGGTTCTGATTTAATCAAACTGCCAACAATAAAGGCGCAAGCCAACATAATTAAAGCCCAAGGGATAATCCAAACCGGATTTCCGCGAAGCCAAAGATAAAGTGTGACAATGTGTTCCATCATTTCTTCTATCAGTAAGCGAAACAAACTGACAATGATTCCTGCGATTGCTCCAATCAGAATACCTTTCAATATAAAAATTACTTTTGTACTATCTAAACGTTTGATTTCATGTTCGTTTTTCATGATTTCCTCCCATATCCTTATTAAATTTAACGCGCTTTTCTGAGAAATACAAGGATGAATCAATGAATTCGCTTTTTTAAAATGTTGCTAGTGTCGCGAAACTTTCTGAGATGCTATAATAAAAAAGATTGAATAAAGAAAGGACGTTTTGCATGCCAAACAAACAGGAGTTGTTAGCAGGACTAAACCCTAAGCAAAAAGAAGCGGTGCTTCATACCGAAGGACCGTTATTGATTATGGCGGGAGCAGGGAGTGGAAAGACGCGAGTTTTGACACATCGAATTGCTTACTTAATAGAAGAAAAAAACGTGAATCCATGGAACATATTAGCGATTACCTTTACCAATAAAGCAGCGCGAGAGATGAAGGAAAGGGTAAGTGGGATTTTAGGAAAAGGCGGAGAAGATGTTTGGGTTTCAACTTTTCATTCCATGTGTGTACGTATTTTACGTCGTGATGTCGATGCGATTGGTTATGATCGGAACTTTACAATTTTAGATAGCTCAGATCAATTAACATTGATGAAACGAATTTTAAAAGAACTAAATATCGACCCTAAAAAATATGATCCACGTTCGATTTTAGGAAGTATCAGCAATGCAAAAAATGAATTGTTGACACCAGAAACGTATGCTGAACGTCAAGGTTCTTTTTTTGAAGAAATCGTTGCCCGTTGTTATGATGCCTATCAAAAGGCATTGCGAAATAACCAGAGTATGGATTTCGACGACTTGATCATGAATACGATTCGATTATTTGAGGATAACGATGAAGTTTTAACATATTATCAAAATAAATTTCATTATTTACACGTAGATGAGTATCAAGATACTAACCATGCCCAATATACATTGGTTAATATGTTGGCTGCGCGTTTCCGTAATCTATGTGTAGTCGGTGATGCTGATCAAAGTATCTACGGTTGGCGTGGTGCGGATATGCAAAACATCTTAGACTTTGAGAAAGATTATAATGATGCAACCGTTATTTTATTAGAACAAAATTACCGTTCAACTAAAAGTATTTTAGATGCCGCCAATCAAGTAATCAAAAATAACAGTAATCGCCGAGATAAAAACCTTTGGACGGACAATCAGGCAGGAGAACAAATTACTTATTATCGTGCGGATAGTGAACGTGACGAGGCGCAATTCATCATCAGTAAAATCAAAGAAGAAATTCAAACCAATAATCGCAGTTACAATGATTTTGCAGTTCTTTATCGAACAAATGCGCAATCACGGGTAATTGAAGATACGTTAGTTAAGTCTAATGTGCCTTATACAATGGTTGGTGGTCATAAGTTCTATGATCGTAAAGAAATAAAAGATATCATCGCCTATTTAAATATCATTAACAACCCGAGAGATGGTGTCAGCTTTGAACGAGTGATCAATACACCAAAACGGGGAATTGGTGCTACTTCAGTTGAGAAGTTACGAAATTTTGCAGCGATGCATGACTGGTCGATGGTTGAAGCGGCACAAAATGTCGACTTAGCAAATATTTCCGGCAAGGCTGGGCGGATGATCGGCGAATTCGGTACAATGATTACGCAATTCCAGGAAATGGTCGCTTATTTACCAGTAACAGATATAGTTGATCAAGTTTTAGAACGGACAGGATACTTGGATGAATTGAAGAATCAGAGAACTTTAGAAGCGGAATCCCGTCTAGAGAATTTGGAAGAATTTCGAACAGTTACAAAAGAATTTGATAAACGAAATGAAGTACAGGCTGATGAAGAAGCGGATGCGCCAGAAGAAAAACTTGCTGTTTTCTTAAACGATTTAGCTTTGGTTTCAGATTTGGATGATTATCAAGAAGAGACTGCACAAGTAACCTTGATGACATTACATGCAGCCAAAGGGTTAGAGTTTCCAATCGTCTTTCTAATTGGCATGGAAGAAAAAATATTTCCACTCTCTCGTTCATTGATGGAAGAGTCCGAATTAGAAGAAGAACGCCGCTTGGCTTACGTAGGAATTACTCGCGCCGAAGAAAGCTTGTATTTAACAAATGCTTTTTCTCGGACGCTTTATGGAAAAACACAATACAATCAACCTTCACGTTTTGTTGCTGAAATTGATGACAGCCTGTTGAATTCAGTGGGAATGCAGCCACAACCTAAAGCTACATTCAACAATCCATTTACTTCAAATCCAAATGCCATGAAGCCTAAGTACCAGCATGCAACAAGACAACCGATGACAAATAAGACAGCATCTGGCGGAGAAAATGAGAATTGGAATCCTGGGGATAAAGTTCAACATAAAAAATGGGGAACTGGCACAGTTGTAAAAGTTAGCGGCAACGCAAAAGAGGTAGAGTTAGATATTGCATTTCCACAGCAAGGTGTCAAACGTCTACTGGCAGCCTTTGCGCCAATTCAAAAAGTATAAGTAATAATTAGGAGGGATCTTCTTGGAACCAATGACTTTTCAAGCAGCGGAAAAGCGTTCAGCAGAGCTTCGCGACGAATTGAATCAATATGCGTATGAATACTACGTGAAAGATCAGCCTTCGGTGGAGGATTTTGTTTACGATAAAAAATATCAAGAATTAGTAGAGCTCGAAACAGAATATCCTGATTTAATCACACCTGAGTCGCCTACTCAACGTGTCGGTGGAAAGGTATTAGAAGGCTTTGAAAAAGTCGTTCACGATATTCCTTTATATAGTTTAAATGATGTCTTTAGTAAGGAAGAATTGATGGCCTTTGACGAGCGAGTCAAAAAAGCTATTGGACATCCAGTTTCCTATTGTGTGGAGTTAAAAATTGATGGACTTTCAATCTCATTAAAATACGAGAACGGAGTCTTTGTTCAAGGGGCAACTCGCGGAGATGGAACAGTTGGTGAGAATATTACTGAAAACCTGAAAACGGTCAAATCAATTCCCTTACGCTTAAAGGAACCGTTGACGATCGAAGTTCGGGGAGAATGTTACATGCCGAAAGCTTCATTTATCAAACTGAATCAGCAGCGAGAAGAAGATGGAAAACAGGTCTTTGCAAATCCTCGGAATGCAGCGGCAGGGAGCTTACGCCAACTAGACACTCGTATCGCCGCCCAACGAAATTTAAGTACTTTTTTATATACTTTAGCAGATTTTGGTCCGTTAGAATCAACTACTCAGGATCATGCGCTAAATGAGATGTCCCGGCTAGGCTTTCGAACAAATCCTGAACATCAGGTCTGCGAAACGATTGACGAAGTCTGGGATTATATTGAAAAATTTCATGAGATGAGAGAACAATTATCATATGAAATTGATGGAATTGTCATCAAGGTGAATGAGTTTACTCTACAAGATGAATTAGGTTTTACGGTGAAGGCGCCAAGATGGGCAACCGCCTATAAATTCCCGCCTGAAGAAGCGCAAACAACGCTATTAGACATTGATTGGACCATTGGACGAACGGGTGTATTGACGCCAACGGCAATCATGGAACCAGTGCGTTTAGCTGGAACAACAGTAGGACGAGCAAGCTTGCATAATAGTGACTACATTGAGAAAAAAGATATTCGTTTGAAAGATACAATTTTAGTCTATAAAGCTGGTGATATAATTCCAGAAGTTGCGCAAGTTATTTTAGAAAGACGTCCAAATAACAGCGAACCTTATCCAGTACCAACACATTGTCCAATTTGTGGAAGCGAACTAGTCCATTTAGATGAAGAGGTTGCGTTGCGCTGTATCAATCCAAAATGTCCAGCACAAATTAAAGAAGGCTTGAGTCATTTTGTCTCCCGGAATGCTATGAATATTGAAGGTCTGGGACCACGTGTATTAGCGCAAATGTTCGATAAAGGGTTGGTTTCTGATGTTGCGGATCTTTATTCGCTAGAAAAAGAGCAATTACTGACATTGGACAAGATTAAGGATAAATCAGCTGAAAATATTTTGCAGGCGATTGATGCTAGTCGGGAAAATTCTGTTGAACGTTTGATCTTTGGACTAGGGATTCGTCATGTTGGCGCGAAAGCAGCAGGAATATTAGCTGAGCATTTCGGCAATCTTGAAGCTATTAGTAAGGCTAGCAAAGAGGAAATTGTTAGTCTGAATACAATTGGCGAAACGATTGCTGACAGCCTGGTGACCTACTTTGAAAACGAAGAAGTTCATGAATTAATGCAAGAATTAGCTGATAGAGGAGTAAATCTTGAATACAAAGGAATTCGTGCGAGTCAATTAGCAGAAATCGAATCGCCTTTTAAAGATAAAACGATTGTCCTGACTGGCAAGCTTGTCGATTACACAAGGGAAGACGCAAAAGAAAAAATTCAAAATCTAGGTGGTAAGGTTACCGGCAGCGTTTCTAAAAAAACGGATATTGTAGTTGCTGGTGAAGATGCCGGAAGCAAGTTGACCAAAGCACAAAGTTTAGGAATTGAAATTTGGAATGAAAAACAAATGATTCAAGCAATCGAAGAAAGTCACACAGACTAGACAAATTTGTCTAGAAGCTTGTTGACGTTTCGATTAACGAACAGGTATTATAAAAAGACGTTAAAGCTATTAGAATGACTCTATTTTCAAATTTTTTGAATTGAACAATTTTTCAAAAAATTTCAAGAAAAAACCGTGAATTCTAACAGAGATATGATAAAATGATTGAAAATTGACAAATGAAAGAGGGATATTATGGCAATCAATGAAGAACAAGTAAAACATGTCGCGAAACTTGCGAAGCTTTCTTTTTCAGACGATGAATTGACCGGTTTTACGGATCAATTAGGCAAAATAATCGACATGGTCGAACAACTTGGGGAAGTTGATACAGAAGGCGTGCCATTTACTTCCAATGTATTAGAAACAATCAATGTTATGCGTGAGGACGTAGCCGATGAAGGCTGGTCACGCGATGAGTTAATGAAAAATGTTCCGGAAAGCGAAGATGGATTCATCAAGGTTCCGGCTATCATTGACAACGGAGAGGCTGGTGCATAATGGAAAAATTATATGATAAATCAATTGAAGAATTACACAGTCTGTTAGTTTCAAAAGAAATTACAGCCACTGATTTAACAAGTGAAACCTTTGCTCGCATCAAAGAAACAGAAAAGGACATTGATGCTTTCATTACTTTAAATGAAGAAAAAGCAATGGAAATGGCAAAAGCTATTGATATTAAAGGAATTACCAATGACAATGCATTGGCTGGTATTCCAATCGGAATCAAAGACAACATTGTAACGAAAGGGCTTTTGACAACAGCCGCATCTAAAATTTTATCGAATTTTGATCCTATTTATGATGCAACTGTTATGGAAAAAGTTTACAGTTCAGATTTGATTCCAGTCGGAAAATTGAATATGGACGAGTTTGCTATGGGAAGCTCAAGTGAAACATCTTACTTTAAGAAAACAAAAAATGCTTGGGATCAAACAAAGGTTCCTGGTGGATCTTCAGGTGGTTCTGCAGCAGCTGTTGCTGCCGGCGAAGTTCCTGTTTCATTGGGTAGCGATACGGGCGGAAGTATCCGCCAACCGGCGGCATTCAATGGTGTCGTTGGTATGAAACCGACTTATGGTCGCGTATCTCGTTTTGGATTAATCGCATTTGCTTCTTCGTTAGACCAAATCGGACCATTTACGCGTACGGTTAAAGACAATGCCTTGGCTCTGAATGCTATCAGTGGTTATGATCCAAAGGATGGTACTTCTGCTGGAGTATCTGTGCCTGATTTTGCTGCTGGCTTAACAGGTGACGTTAAGGGAATGAAGATTGCCTTACCAAAAGAATTCATGGCTGAAGGTATCGAACCTGGCGTTAAAGCGGCGATCACGAAAGCGGTCGAAACCTTTAAAGCATTAGGTGCAACGGTTGAAGAAGTCAGCTTACCACATTCAAAATATGGTGTAGAAGTGTACTATATCATCGCTTCCTCTGAAGCAAGCTCAAATCTGCAACGTTTTGACGGTATCCGTTATGGGTTCCGTTCAGAAGATGTCCAAAACTTGGAGGATGTGTACGTAAACACTCGCACGGAAGGTTTCGGCGATGAAGTAAAACGTCGGATCATGTTAGGAACATTCTCTCTTTCTGCGGGCTATTATGATGCTTACTTTAAGAAGGCTGGGCAAGTACGGACATTGATCAAACAAGACTTCGATAAAGTCTTTGCTGATTACGATTTAATCATTGGACCAACATCACCAACTGTTGCCTTTGGTATTGGTGAAAATATCGATGATCCAATCACAATGTATCTAAATGATATCTTAACAATTCCTGTAAACCTTGCTGGACTACCTGGTATGTCTGTACCTGCAGGTTTCTCAGAAGGATTGCCGGTTGGATTACAAATCATCGGAAAACATTTCGACGAATCAACTATGTATAAAGCGGCTTATGCATTTGAACAAGCAACAGATTTCCATAAGCAAAAACCAGTGATTTTAGGGGGGGACAAATAATGAACTTAGAGACAGTCATTGGGCTAGAAGTCCATGTAGAATTAAAAACAAACTCTAAAATCTTTTCACCTGCGCCCGCTCACTTTGGTGCAGAAGCAAATACGAATACCAATATTATTGACTGGGGTTACCCTGGTGTTTTGCCAGTCATGAATAAAGCAGCAATCGAATTTGGGATGAAAGCTGCATTGGCTTTAAACTGTGAAATCTCAAAGAATATGCATTTTGATAGAAAGAACTACTTCTATCCGGACAACCCAAAAGCTTATCAAATCTCGCAATTTGATGAGCCGATTGGTCATGATGGTTGGATCGAAATCGATGTGAATGGTAAAAAGAAAAAAATTCGCATTGAACGTGTTCACTTGGAAGAAGATGCTGGTAAGAATATGCATGGTATCGGCGGCTACTCTTATGTCGATTTAAACCGTCAAGGAACACCGTTGATCGAGATTGTTTCTGAAGCGGATATGCGTTCGCCTGAAGAAGCCAATGCTTATTTGGAAGCCTTACGCTCAATTATCCAATTTACTGGCGTCAGCGATGTGAAGATGGAAGAAGGTTCAATGCGTTGCGATGCGAATATTTCTTTGCGTCCTTATGGGCAAGAAGAATTTGGTACAAAAACGGAATTGAAAAACTTGAACTCCATTAGTTTTGTCAAAAAAGGGTTGACCTTTGAAGTACAACGTCAAACAAAAGTTTTGCTTTCTGGTGGAACGATTCAGCAAGAAACTCGACGTTACGATGAAGGAACGAACAAGACAATCTTGATGCGTGTGAAAGAAGGATCAAGTGACTACCGTTATTTCCCAGAACCAGATATTCCGCGTTTCGAAATCGACGACGCATGGATTGAAAAGGTTCGTGAAACATTGCCTGAAATGCCAGCAGCTCGTCGTGAACGCTATGTAAATGACCTAGATTTACCAGAGTACGATTCAATGGTCTTAACTATGAGTCGTGAGATGTCTGATTTCTTTGAAGATACTTTGAAAGAAGGCGCGGATGCGAAACAAGCCTCTAACTGGTTAATGGGTGAGGTTTCTGCATACTTAAATAGTGAAAAACTAGAATTAGCGGATACGAAATTAACGCCGAATAATTTAGCTGGTATGATTACATTAATCGCAGATGGTACGATCAGTTCTAAGATCGCCAAAAAAGTTTTCCGTGAATTAATCCAAAATGGTGGAGATGCAAAAGAGGTAGTTGAAGCTAAAGGTTTAGTACAGCTTTCTGATCCAGCACAATTATTGCCAATGATCAATGAAGTACTTGATAATAACGAACAATCCGTTGAAGACTTTAAGAATGGTAAAGATCGCGCCGTTGGTTTCTTAGTTGGACAAATTATGAAAGCAACTAAAGGAAAAGCGAATCCAGGAGTAGTCAACAAGTTACTTCAAGAGGAATTAGCGAAACGTTAGAGGGAGCTCGATCATGAGAAAAGCACGACTGATTTATAATCCAGTATCTGGAAAAGAAATCATGCGCACTAATTTGGCGGATATTTTAGATGCTATTGAAAAAGCAGGTTATGAAGCAAGTGCCTTTGCTACGACTCCCGAGCCTGATTCAGCTAAAAATGAAGCAACCCGTGCCGCAAAGGCTGGTTTTGAGCTAGTTGTCGCAGCAGGAGGAGACGGGACCATTAATGAAGTTGTAAATGGGATTGCCGGCTTAAAAAAACGTCCTAAAATGGCAATTATCCCGGCTGGAACAACAAATGACTATGCACGAGCACTAAAAATTCCTCGCAGCAACGTTAAGGCTGCTGCTGAGGTTATTCAAAAGCAGCAAACTGTTAAAATGGATATCGGCAAAGCTGCGGATACTTACTTCATCAATATTGCAGCAGGCGGTTCATTAACCGAGTTAACCTATGAGGTTCCTTCTGAATTGAAGAGTATTTTTGGTTATTTAGCGTATTTGGCTAAAGGTGCAGAAATGCTTCCGCGAATCAAACCGACTAAAATGCGTCTGGTTTATGAAGGCGGAGAATATGAAGGCAATGCTTCGATGTTTTTCTTAGGCTTAACGAATTCGATCGGCGGTTTTGAAACGATTGCGCCAGATGCAAAGTTGGATGATGGGAAATTTTCACTAATTGTTGTGAAAACAGCAAATCTTTTTGAAATTGTCCGCTTGATTACGTTAGTATTGAATGGTGGTAAACACGTGAACGATTCAAAAGTTTTGTACGTGAAAACCAGTTTTCTAGATGCCAGCTTAATTGATACTGACAAAAAAATGATGATCAATTTGGATGGGGAATACGGTGGCGATGCACCAATGCGCTTTGAAAATCTACATCAGCACATTGAGTTTTATGCGAACACGGATGAGATTGACGATGCGGCTATCTTAGGACCTGATAATGAAAAAAGAGAAGCAGGGATCGAACTCGTTAAGGAATACGAGAAGATTCAAGACGAAGATACAGAAGAATAATTTTAAAAAACAATCTCGCTTCAGTTTGGCGGGATTGTTTTTTTCGGTAAATAAATCCTTCCATTCTTACAAAAGTCTTAAGGGAGATATAGCAGGCGTTACCTTGCTTTTTCTAATAGAATTCATTAGAATAAGTGAATCAGCCTTAAAGGAGAATAACATGACCACAGTAGAAAAAAATCAAACATATACCGTTACAATCGATGACTTGTCGCATGAAGGGTTAGGTGTTGCTCACATTGACGGATATCCACTTTTTATCGAAAATGCTTTACCTGAGGAAGAAATGACAGTCAAAATGGTTAAAGTCGGTAAAAAATTTGGGTATGGTAAAGTGATCGAACGATTTAACGCAAATCCAGAACGCCAAGAAGTGAAGGATCAGGATTTATTAAGAAGTGGTATTGCACCTTTAAGCCATATGACTTATAGCTATCAATTACGTTTTAAACAGCAACAAGTGGAAAAGGTTCTAAAAACAATCGCAAAACTGCCAGAGCTGAGCGTGGCCGCTACTTTAGGAATGGAAAACCCGATCGGTTATCGAAATAAAGCACAGATTCCGGTACAAAAAGTCGATAATCAGTTAATGACGGGTTTTTATCGTAAAAATTCTCATGTATTATTGCCGATTGAGGATTATTACATCCAAGATCCCAAAATTGACCAAGCGATTATTACAGTGCGAAATATCTTAAGACGTTTTAACGTAAAGGCTTATAATGAACGTGAAAACACAGGTTTTATTCGTCATATTGTCATCCGTCGAGGGCATTATAGCCATGAGATGATGGTGACACTAGTTACTCGAACGGAACGTTTCTTTAAGGGGACCGAAATTGCTGAAGTGATCAAAACAGAATTACCGGAAGTTGTTTCGGTTATTCAGAATATCAATCCAGAAAAGACTAATGTGATCATGGGTCGGGAGGAAAAGGTCTTATTTGGTAAATCGACAATCAATGACACCTTGCTAGGTAAGGTTTATCAAATCTCTCCCCAATCATTCTATCAAGTAAATACAGAACAAACTGAGGTGTTATATCAAACTGCGATTGAATTCGCTGATTTGAATGCTGAAGACATTGTAGTTGATGCTTATTGTGGAATCGGAACAATCGGTTTATCCTTAGCTGAAAAAGTTAAGCATGTTTATGGTGTAGAAATTGTGCCACGAGCTATCGAAGATGCGAAAGCAAATGCTAAGAAAAATGGGATTGAAAATGCTAATTACGAAGTTGGTAAAGCTGAGAAGATTATGCCGCGTTGGGCACGTGAAGGAATTGAGCCTTCTGTGATTTTTGTTGATCCACCACGAAAAGGGTTGGATGAAAAATTTATTGAAGCATCCGTTGCTGTTAATCCTGAAAGAATTATTTATATTTCTTGTAATCCAGCTACGTTAGCTAGAGATTTGAGAAGATATGAAGACCTTGGTTACCATGCTGTGAAAGTTCAACCAGTAGATTTATTCCCACAAACATATCATGTAGAATCAGTAACGCTCCTTGTGAAGGCGGTGTAAAAAATGAATCAAAAAGAGAAAATGCTAGAGCTAATCAAACAGAAACAGGGTGGCGGTCGTTCTAAAAAGATGGCAACACCTAAAAATGATCGTAAAAATATGCGTAAAGGACCCAAAATTTTCAATAAGTAGGATCATAGAAAGGGGTAGTATCATTGGGGAATATTTGGATGCAGCGATTGACCAAATTTTATCAAAAATATGCGTATTTAATGCGCGGACGTTATGGTAGATTGGATCAAATCAATAAAGCCTTACTCATTGTATGGGCTGTGATGATGATTTTTGACCGTTGGATTCCGTTTTACATTGGAAATATACTTGCAATTGCTGCTTTCGTGCTGGTTCTTTATCGTTTTTGTTCGAAAAAGATTTATCCGCGAAGCAATGAAAATCAAAAATTTATTCAGTGGCTTGCTCGTATGAAAGATTTCCTCAAAGGTAAAAATGGAACTTATCGTTATTTTAAATGTCCAGAGTGTAAACAAAAGATGCGTGCACCAAAAGGTCGTGGGAAAATCAAAGTGACCTGCAAGCATTGTCATACACAGTTTGTAAAAAAGGTCTAGTTTTTAAAACTAGGCTTTTTCTGTTATTCTTTTAGTGAGAAGGTGAAAAGATGAATTTAGTATTAGTCCGACATGGCGAAAGCGAAGCGAATTTTGAAAACTATTGGACTGGATGGCTGGATGTAGATTTGACTGAAAAAGGAATTGAGCAAGCCAAGACAGCTGGTAATAAGATTAAGAATCATGGATTACTGATTGATGTTGCTTTCGAATCAGTTTTAAAACGTTCGATTAAAACGGCTCAAATGATTTTGCAGGAAGCAGAAGCGAGTTTTGTTCCTGAATATAAGACGTGGCGCTTAAACGAACGTCACTATGGCGCATTAGTGGGAAAAAATAAAGATATCATTGCGGAGCATTTCGGTGCCCAACAAGTGAAAAAATGGCGAAGAGGCTTTGATGAAGTCCCGCCACTAGCCAAAGACAATCATTTTGATCGTCGATATAATCATTTGGACCCACGATTGATACCGACTGGAGAAAGTCTACACATGACTTCACAGAGAGTGCTTCCTTTGTGGCAAGATCAGATTGCACCGAACTTACTTGATGAGAAGACTGTTTTAGTTTGCGGACATGGTAATAGTTTGCGTGCGTTAGTTCAGTTTTTAGAAAATGTTCCTACTAATCAAGTAGATCAAATTGAGATTCCTAATGCTACGCCAATGATTTATACTTTCAACTCACAATTGAAAATTATACAAAAAGAAATTTTATAAAAACAGGATATTAACTTAGAAAGGCATGACATGAATTATATTTGGGATTTTGATGGCACATTATATGATACGTATCCAATCATGTTAAAAGCATTGATGGAAACTTTTAAAGAATTTGGGATCGAAAAAGATGAAAAAGAGGTTTATCAGAAAATCAAAACTGAATCAATCCGACAAATGATTATGGATTGGCGTTTACCTGTACCAGATTTTGATCGAAAGTATCATAGTTATGAGGCTCAGAAAAATAGGAACTCTTTTCCTTTTAAGGAGACAAAGGAGACGTTGGAAAAACTGCAAAACATGGGTGGTAGACATTTTATTTTGACTCATCGCACTGTGGATTCAACCTGGCAATTACTAAAAAGAGACGGGTTAGATTCACTTATCGTTGATATCATTGGAAGTGATTCGAATTTTCCAAGGAAACCAGATCCAAGTGCAATTTATTATTTTATTGATAACTATCAATTAGAATCTGAAAAAACTGTGATGATTGGCGATCGCAAATTAGATATCGAAGCTGGAAATAATGCTGGTGTGCAAACAGTTTTTCTTGATTTGGATCATTTTAGCCAAGTTGTTAAGGCGACTTATTCTATAAATAATTTAAAAGAAATGGTACAAATTTTCTGGGTAGAAAGCTATAATTAGGAAAAGGCTATTAATGAGTAAGCTGTTTATTAAAAACATTATTTCAACTTGAGCGAGAGGTGTAAAATGAAGTTACAACGCGATCAGGAGGTCGTAGAATCATTTAACTACGGACTTCCTCCGAAAGATCAGGTAGTGAAACAAAAATTGCTGATTAATTTCAGTCCACTGGAAGCAACAGATCCTGGATATCCACCTGAAAATAGTATTATGGGGGTGCGGATCGAATTTGTTCTTCCATTTGAGGAATTTATCATTGGCGGAGTTCTTTCTCAAGTGATCCACGTGATTGGTCGTCAAGTCAAACAGCAAAATGATTTGACTGAAGCGGAAGCCAATGAGATGATCCGTCCAATACTAAGACTGATTGAACGTATGGTTTATGAAATAACTGAGATTGCGTTAGATAAACCAGGCGTTAAAATTAATTTTTCATCTAATACCATTTAAAAGGAACCCTACCTAAAACTGACACTTATTTTCCAATTAGTCGTCATTTTTTAAGGTAGAGTTCCTTTTGTATATGATTATGAAAATTTCTTTGAAACTATGCAAATTTCAGGACAGATTATTTTATCTGGGTTATAATTTAAAGGTCACTAAAATTTAGGGATCGCGCAACTATATTTTAGGGTATTTTGTTGAAGAACAAATACCGGGAACCTTTACTTCCTTTGACAGACTTGTCATTATAGAAAGTTATTTTAAGGAGGAATACAATGACAACTCTGTTCACTGTATTAGTGATTCTAGTATTCGTTGCGTTGCTTGTGGCTTTCTACCAAATGCAAAAAAGACATGTGAAATTTTCTAATCGTGTTTTTGCTGGATTAGGTGCCGGAATTGTTTTCGGCGGGGTTTTGCAATTACTTTTAGGTAATGGTAGCAAAGTGATATCTCAAGCGATGGAATGGATTGGAATCGTTGGTAATGGTTATATTTCATTATTACAAATGTTAGTTATGCCTTTAGTATTTATTTCAATCGTTGGTGCCTTTACAAAAATGAAATCAAGCAAGAAGCTTGGAAAAATCAGTGCCAATGTTTTAGTCACATTGTTAGCTACGACAGCAATCGCTGCTTTGATTGGGATTTTAGCTGTCATGGTCTTTGGTTTAGATGGTGCGACGTTTACTAAGGGAGCGGCTGAAACTGCTCGAATCAAAGAGTTGGCGGATCGTCAATCAATGGTTCAAAACTTTTCAATTCCGCAACAGATTTTATCCTTCATCCCAACCAATGTCTTTGCTGATTTTGCGGGAACACGACCAACAAGTACAATTGGTGTGGTAATTTTTGCGGCTTTTGTAGGGATCGCCTTTTTAGGTGTTCGACGAAAAGCACCAAAAGAAGCGGAATTCTTTGCGAATTTGATTGAAAGCTTATATAAGGTTGTTATGCGTATCGTGACGCTAGTGTTACGTTTAACGCCATATGGTGTCTTTGCTTTGATGACAAATGTATTAGCAACCAGTGATTTTGAAGCAATTGTTAACTTAGGTAAGTTCATTTTAGCCTCTTATAGTGCATTGATCGTTGTTTTATTGGTTCATTCTATTATTCTGTTAGGTGTAAAAGTGAACCCAATCAACTTCTTTAAGAAGGCTTTCCCAGCATTGAGCTTCGCGTTTACTTCACGTTCAAGTGCGGGAACGTTGCCGATGAATATTGAAACACAAACCAAAGCATTAGGTGTAGATGAAGCTACTGCTAATTTTGCTGGAAGCTTTGGTATTTCGATTGGTCAAAATGGCTGTGCGGGTGTGTATCCAGCAATGCTTGCGACAATCGTAGCACCTACAGTTGGTGTAAATGTTTTTGATTTGAAATTTATTGTGATGCTAATTGCTATCGTAACTATTAGTTCATTTGGCGTAGCTGGTGTCGGAGGCGGAGCAACTTTCGCTTCATTAATCGTTTTAGGTGCGATGAACTTACCAGTGGCGATCGTTGGTTTAGTAATCTCTGTGGAGCCGATGATTGATATGGCTCGTACCGCGGTTAATGTTAGTGGCAGTATGGTTGCTGGCGTCGTAACTAGTGAACGCATCCATGAATTAGACCGTGAAATTCTACATGATGAAAATGCTTCGATTGAAGTAAATTCTTAATATGAAAGGCTTGGCTGGCGCGACCAAGTCTTTTTTGCTACACTCAACTTGTTAGTCTAGCTAAATGACCGTAGTGCTTCAATGAAACCAGAACATTGGCTACCAAGAGATATTTTTTTATTGGATTAGCGTTAGAGGCCACTCTTTGATATATTGAGTGTATGTAGATTTAGAATACGTATTTTTTGGAGTGAATATTTTGTTTAACGAACAGGTAAAAGTAATTTTATATGCAAATGATGTACGTAAAGCTAGTAATTTTTGGCAAAGTTTAGGATTTGTCGAGATTAGTTTTGAAGAATTGGATGGTTCTCAAGTGGCAGAAGTAGCGATGAGTCAAAATAGTACGACACGTCTGGTAATCTACGATCGAGAATTTATTGAAAAAAATGATGATGAAGCAGCTGAGCCATCTCCCGCTTTAATTTTTGGAAGTGATGATGTTATGGCATTGTACAAAAAATTGCAGAAGGTGGATGTTCAATTAGGAGAGTTGGCCCAAATTGGCGAAGAGTTTGTATTCAATTTTGTTGATGCGGATGGAAATTATTTTGTAGTATCAGGTAATTAAAGCGTTCTTCAGTTAGGGGGCGAACAAAGATGGAGCAGGTTTTTGTAATTGGTGATGTTCACGGGGAATACGATATGTTCAGATCAATCTTAAAAAATTTTCAGCCGGACGAACAGCAGTTGATCCTGATTGGAGATCTGAATGATCGAGGTCCCAAAAGTAAAGACTGTTGGCTTTTAGGAATGGAACTTGTAAAAAAATACCAAGCAATCTATTTAAGGGGAAACCATGAGCAATATTTTCTGGAGTTTATGAACAGTCCAGAGGATTGGTTTCCAAGTTATCTTTATAATGGTGGAAAAGAAACGATTGAAAGTTTGTTACATAAAGGCGCGACAGATGAATATTCACCGACTGAGATTGCTATGATGATCCGTAGTCGGTACAAAGATATGTTGAATTTTTTAGCGGAACGTCCATTCTATTATGAGTGGGGCGATTATGTCTTTGTTCATGCTGGAGTTGACTTGACAAAGGATTGGAAGGAAACTTCCCTGCAAGATTTCTTGTGGATTCGCGAACCGTTTCATGAAGGTAAAAACAATACAGGAAAAACAATTGTATTTGGTCATACTATTACACCGATGCTATATGGAGATATGCAAACGACAGCCCTTTGGCAATCTGATGGAAAAATCGGAGTTGATGGTGGAGCAGTCTTTGGCGGAACTCTGCACGGGGTGGTTTTTGATAAAAATGGCATTGTTCATGATTACGAAATCCCTAATACGGACGGACCATGGCAACCAGATTTTTAACGTTCAAAAAGATTCAACAATTATTGAAGTCACTATTTTGTATCATTGAAGAATAAAGTGAAGATCTCACTATTTAAGCTGAACGCTTCAAAACTTTCTAATTTAAAAGTTTTGAAGCGTTCGCTTTTTTTGATTTCAAAACCCCTTCTGGTCTCAGTATCATTTTTTTGTTAATTGCATTGCGCAATTCTTTACAAAATGGCATAGTGATTTAGTAGAGTCTTAATTAGTTTAGGATTACTATCGTTCTAAGCAGGATTATGCTGTAGGGTTCTGTTATTTATAATTGTTAAAAATTGAGAAAGGAAATTCTTTTATACTATGTCAGATATTGTAAAAGGTCATTTATCCGCGAGTTTTACCGTTGTCATATGGGCGTTGACATTTATTTCTACTAAGGTGCTACTTGAGTTGTTTTTACCAATCGAAATTCTTTTCGTGCGATTTCTTATTGGTTTTCTTGTTTTAACAATAGTCTCACGTAAATTTTTGCCCTTTAAGAGCTGGCGAGAGGAACGGTATTACATAGTTGCTGGTTTATTTGGTGTTTTTTTATATTATTATTTAGAAAACGTCGCACTGACCTATACTTTAGCAATGAATGTCGGGATCATTGGTTCGGTTAGTCCTTTTATGACTGCCTTGATCAGCCGCTTTGTTTTGAAGCAAGGAATGATCCCGCGTGTTTTTATTTTAGGCTTTATTTGTTCAATGATTGGAATTTCATTGATCAGTCTTTCAGGAACACTGAATGTTAATCCGATTGGTGATGGCTTGGCTTTGGTGGCAACAATTTGCTGGGCTTCCTACTCTTTAATAGTGAAAAAAATTAGCGAGTTTGGTTATGGAACTATTGCTACAACACAGCGGATTTTTTCCTATGGTCTATTGTTTATGCTGCCAGTTCTAGTTATTACGCTGGATAAGTTCGATTTTTCTCGTTTTTTGCAAGTGGAAAGTTTGGGTAATCTTCTTTTCTTAGGCATTGGTGCTTCCGCTCTGTGCTTTGTAACTTGGAATTTTTCGGTCAAAAATCTTGGAGCAGTAAGAGCAGCAGTGTACATTTACACCATTCCAATGCTGACTACGATAGCTTCTGTTTTGATTTTGGGTGAGAGGTTGACGCTTAAAACGTTCATTGGAATTTTATTGACTTTGACAGGTTTGCTTTTATCAGAGCTGCCCAATTTTATACAGCAAAGAAAAAAAAAGAGTTAAAAGTGCTGATCCATAATTTTTTAGATATTTTGGTCAGCTCCTATTTACGAATAAACGGCGACGTATAAGCAGTGTCTGTAGAAATAAATCGGAATTTTGAGGAGTACTTTCAGAAAACCCTTCATATTTCTTGACGCTGAACGCATATGGGGACGTCCATTTTTTGCTTGAGATCAATAAGCAATCTTTCTTGAAATATGATAAAATAGATAAGATTTTGGATGAAATGAGGAATTGAAATGGCAGAGAATTTAAACCAGGAAATCATTCAACTACTGAATAAAGAATTAACGGATTATCGTCCGCAGCAGATCAATGTCGTTTTGACATTACTTACAGACGGAAATACGGTACCTTTCATTGCTCGTTATCGTAAAGAAATGACAGGCAGTTTAGATGAGGTACAGATTCGTGAAATCGAAGAACGTTACAATTATTTGGAAAACTTAGAAAAGCGTAAACAAGAAGTTTTACGACTAATTGACGAGCAAGGAAAATTAACAGACGAGTTAGCTAAGAAAATTCAACAAGCAGTTAAAGTTCAAAAGGTTGAAGATTTATATCGTCCATATAAGCAAAAACGCCGAACAAAAGCAACAATCGCTAAAGAAAACGGGTTAGAGCCTTTAGCCAATTATTTGATGAGCTTTCCGCAATCTGGTGATGTCTATGCTAAAGCTGGCGAGTTTATAAATGAAAACATCGCCAATGCTGAGGAAGCTTTGCAAGGAGCACATGAGATTGTAGCCGAACAAATTAGCGATAATCCTGATTTTCGCACGTGGATTCGTTCGTATACGAAAAATAAAGGTGTGTATCAGAGCAAGGTCAAGGATGCCGATAAAGATGAAAAAGGTGTCTATGAAATGTATTATGATTTTGCTGAACCGATCAACAAAATGGTTTCTCATCGTGTGTTAGCCTCCAATCGTGGTGAAAAAGAAGAGATTTTAAAAGTTTCAATCGTGGTCGAAGAAGAAAAAATTTATGATTATCTTGAACGTCAATTAGTGCAGAATACTCGAGCTGTCACTGCGGAGTTTGTTCGTGAAGCTTACAAAGATAGCTATAAACGATTCATCGGACCTGCGATTGAACGGGAGATTCGAAATGAATTGACGGAAGAGGCAGATGAACAAGCGATCAATATTTTCGGTGAAAATTTACGCAATTTACTATTGCAACCACCTTTAAAAGGAAAAGTCGTGCTGGGATTTGACCCAGCGTATCGAACTGGCTGTAAACTAGCTGTGGTAGATGAAACCGGAAAAGTTTTAGCGATTGAAGTGATTTATCCTCACAAGCCGGCTCCTCAGGCAAAACGACAAGCTGCTGGACCTGCATTTCAAGCGTTAATTAAAAAGTATAACGTTGAGATGGTTGCGATCGGCAATGGTACTGCAAGTCGTGAATCTGAATTATTCGTAGCTGAACAACTAAAACAAGTTCAACAAGAAGTCTTTTATGTGATCGTTAATGAAGCGGGAGCTTCCGTTTACTCAGCCAGTGACATTGCCCGGACAGAATTTCCTGAGCTGCAGGTTGAAGAACGAAGTGCAGTCAGCATCGCGCGTCGATTGCAAGATCCGCTGTCAGAATTAGTAAAAATCGATCCAAAAGCTGTTGGTGTTGGTCAATATCAGCATGATGTTTCTCAAAAACGTCTTTCTGAGCGTTTAGATTTTGTAGTAGAGACCGCGGTTAACCAAGTAGGCGTAAACGTCAATACAGCTAGTCCACAGTTACTGCAGTATGCTTCTGGTTTAAACAAAACAACAGCGCAAAATATTGTTAATTATCGTGAAGAAAACGGTGCATTTACCTCGCGTCCGCAATTGAAAAAAGTTCCTCGCTTAGGACCAAAAGCTTACGAACAAGCTATCGGTTTTTTGCGAATTCCTGGAGCAAAGAATGTGTTAGATACAACTGCCATTCACCCAGAAAGCTACAATAGTGCAAAAGAGATTTTGGATCTTGCTGAGGTTGACCTAAAATTATTAGGTTCTGTGGAAGCCACAGAAAAAATCAAAGCATTACAGTTAAGTCAATTGCAGCAAAAGCTTGAAATTGGTAAGGAAACGATTAAGGATATCTTGCAAGCCTTGCTCCAACCAGGGCGAGATATGCGTGATGAAATGCCCGCTCCTTTATTACGTCAAGACGTATTGACGATGGAAGATTTAAAAGCGGGAATGGAGCTTCAAGGAACTGTTCGAAATGTGATTGATTTCGGAGCCTTTGTTGATATTGGAGTGAAACAGGACGGATTGGTCCACATTTCTAAATTGAGTAAAAAGTATGTAAAACATCCAACTGACGTAGTTTCGGTTGGTGACGTGGTGACTGTTTGGGTCGAAGCGGTCGATATCAAAAAAGGACGTATCAGTTTGACAATGGTTCAAAGTGATAAAAATGTCTAATCAGGAATTACAGGCTCTCGTCGAAAAGATCTCTCATGATTCTTTTCGACAACCCTTCCGTCATAATGCCCGCTTTAATCGGCGACTTAAAACAACAGGTGGACGCTATCATTTGAAAAGCCATGATTTAGATTTTAACCCGATTCTTTTTGAAAAATATGGTGAAGTGGAACTAATCAAAGTAATTAAGCACGAGCTTTGTCATTATCATCTTCATCTGGCAGGAAGAGGTTATCAGCACAAGGACCTGGAGTTTAAACAGCTGTTGGAAAAAACTGGCGGATCACGATTTGCTCCAAAACTTGTGGCAGTCACATTTCAAGTATATCAGTGTCAAAAATGCCATCAAGAAATTAAGCGCCGTCGAAAAATTGATACAAAACGATACGTTTGTGGAAGTTGTCATGGACAGCTAGAATTTTTGAAGACAATTGAATCATAGGAAGTGGCAAGGTAATCTGAAGAATAAAAGATTGCTATTTTTACGGATTTATATGATAATGTGAACCGCAAACAATTTTGTACATATAAGGAAGAGGATTAAATGAATAATAAAGAGATACTTTATCATTTTGTTGGAATCAAAGGATCAGGCATGAGTTCATTGGCTTTGGTCCTGCATGAAAAGGGCTACCATGTACAAGGCTCTGACGTTGAAAAATATTTTTTCACGCAACGTGATCTAGAAAAAGCCGGCATTACGATCTTGCCATTTAGTAAAGACAATATTAAGGAAGGCATGAAGATCATTCAAGGAAATGCCTTTCCAGATACCCATGAAGAAATCGCTCGGGCGAAAGAATTAGGATTAGAAATTGTTCGGTACCATGATTTTATCGGAGAATTTATTCAACCCTATACTAGTATTGCAGTAACAGGTTCGCATGGTAAAACAAGCACGACTGGTTTGCTGGCGCATGTCTTAAACGGATTAGCGCCAACGAGTTACTTAATTGGTGATGGTACTGGACATGGTGTTCCAGATGCGACTTTCTTCGCCTTTGAAGCATGCGAATATCAACGTCATTTCTTAGCATACGCGCCTGATTATTCAATCATGACCAATATTGACTTTGATCATCCAGATTATTTCAAGAGTATCGAGGATGTTTTTGAAGCCTTTCAAACCTTGGCTTCTCAAGTTAAAAAAGGAATTTTTGCTTATGGGGACGACGAATATTTACGTAAACTAAAAGCAGATGTACCGATTTATTATTATGGATTATCTGAAAACGATGATATTCAGGCACGCAATATTGTTCGGACAACAAATGGATCGGCCTTTGATGTTTACCATAAAGAAAAATTTATTGGTCGTTTTTCAGTTCCATCATTTGGTAAGCACAATATTCTTAATGCCTTGTCTGTTATTGCGGTTGCCTATTTTGAAGATTTAGATATGGACAAAGTTAAAGAAGAAATGCTGACTTTTTCTGGCGTTAAACGTCGTTTTACTGAGAAAAAGGTTGCTGATATGATTATCGTTGATGATTATGCGCACCATCCAGCTGAGATCAAAGCAACGATTGATGCTGCTCGTCAAAAATATCCGGAAAAAGAATTGGTTGCTGTTTTCCAACCACATACGTTTACTCGGACAATTGCTTTGATGGACGAGTTTGCTGAAGCATTGGACAAAGCCGATCGCGTTTATCTATGCGATATTTTTTCATCTGCTCGTGAAACAGCAGGGGATGTAAAAATAGAAGATTTAGGTGAAAAGATTCAAAAGGGCGGACAAGTAATCAAAGAAGAAAACATGTCGCCTTTATTGGATCATGAAAATGCCGTTGTAATTTTTATGGGCGCTGGAGATGTTCAAAAGTTTGAACGTGCATACGAAGACTTACTAAGTAATACAACACGCAACGTATTATAATATAAAAGAAGGGTTCAGACAGTTTTTTGTCAGAACCCTTCTTTTAACAAATCTGGCGAAATTCACGGGTTTATTTATTACATAAAACTTTATACTTGAATATGTACAAACTTGTGTTTTGCTTGCTTTCTGATAAAATAATGAATAGAACAAATGACGGAGGGAATGAATTTGTATAATATGAAGGCTCGGAAAATAGGCAAAACGATTGACGAAATTGAGGAAGGTGACTCGTTATCGTTAACGGAATCGATTGAAGATAATCAGATTCTTTTATATTTAGGATTGACAAATGATGCAAATCCTTTGTACATCCAACATGACTATGTAAAAGATACTGAGTATGAACAGCCGCTTGTACCATCGATTATGTTGATGGGAATCATTACGAGTGCGATTTCAAAACATCTACCAGGACCGGGTTCTCACGTAGTGAACTTTTCAATTAATTTTATTGATCCAGTTTTTCACTATGAAACATTAACCTTTGAGTTTGAAGTAATCAAAGTAGACAAAATGAAAGATGTCGTTACTATTTCCGTTGAAGCAGTAGAAGCGACGGACAATGAAGAAAAACGCATTTTAGATGCTGTGGTAATGGTGAAACCACCACAAGCACAATTAGGAGATGAGACAAATGAATAATCAAGAAGCACGCGTTTATGGTTTAAATCGGTTCTATGGAAAAATCTATGCATTCTTGGCATTGGGCATTGGAATCAGTGCGGTGATTTCCTATATGACTTTAGGGCCGTGGGCGTATCAAATGGGTAGTTTTATTCAGAATTTCCCACTGGGCTTTTGGGGAATCTGGATCGCTGAAATTGCACTGGTTGTCTTTCTTGGAGTTAAAGCACAAAAAAATCCTACATTAGCAATTGGTGGATTTATTGTATACTCTGCGTTGAATGGGTTAACACTGGCTGTCACTTTAGCAATGTATGATTTAGGGACTGTGACACAAGCATTTGTTACAGCCTCGGCGACGTTTCTAGTAATGTCACTCGTTGGTTCTTTTACTAAACGTGATTTATCAGGAATTGGTCGAGCAGCTTTGAGTTGCTTGTTGGGGATTATCATTGCGATGCTGTTAAATGTTTTTGTTTTACACAGCGGTGCTGTAGATTTCTTTATTTCTATTTTAATGGTGGTAATAATGTCCGGGATTACAGCTTATGATAATCAAATGATTCGTAAAATCTATCTTGGAACAAATGGTGAAGTTGGAAATGGCGTTGCGGTCTTTATGGCCTTGCAGTTGTATCTAGATTTCATTAATCTGTTTATTTCATTCTTACGAATTTTTGGAAGTAGTAAATAGAGGCGAGCAATCGTCTCTTTTTTTTGGACTAGTGAATATTGAAAACAAATTAGCTTCATTCTTTTCTTTTCAACGAATACTTTGTTAAAATGAATCGTGAAGGATTGAAAGTCTCGTTCATTAATTTTTATAGAACATTTCTAAAAAAATCCCTGAATAGGAAATAGGAGTCGAAGAGATGAGTGAAAAGAAATTATTATTAGTTGACGGAAACAGTGTAGCGTTCCGTGCTTTTTTTGCCTTGCATAATTCGTTGGAGCGCTTTAAAAATAAAAATGGCCTACATACGAATGCGATCTATGCATTCAACAATATGTTTGAAAACGTGATGGAGCGTGAAAAACCTACCCATGTATTAGTTGCTTTTGATGCCGGCAACACGACATTTCGGACAGCTATGTATTCTGAATATAAGGGTGGTCGTTCAAAGACTCCTGGTGAATTTCGCGAGCAAATGCCTTACTTACGTGAATTATTAGTTGGTCTCGGTGTGAAACATTATGAGTTGGACAATTACGAAGCGGATGACATTATTGGAACTTTGGCCCATCAAGCAGCGGATGAAGGCTATGATGTCGTTGTTTTATCTGGAGACCGCGATTTAACGCAATTAGCGACAGATAAGATTAAAGTGGATATTACAGTTAAAGGTGTTAGTGAAATCGAAACTTACACTCCGGAACATGTTGCCGAAAAATATGACGGGTTAACGCCAAATCAAATCATCGACATGAAGGGACTTGCCGGAGATACCTCGGATAATTACCCAGGCGTAACAAAAATCGGAGAAAAAACGGCAATCAAATTATTGAAGCAGTTTGGCAGTGTTGAAGGTGTTTACGAAAATATTGATGAACTAAAGAAAAGTAAAATGAAAGAAAATTTGATTAATGATAAGGATCAAGCATTTTTATCTAAGGAGTTAGCTACGATCAAGTTAGATGCACCAGTTGAAATTTCCATTGATGAATTAGTTTATAACGGAAAAGATTTGGATAAGCTTATTCCTTTCTTTAAGGAGATGGATTTCAAAGGCTTTTTAAATAAATTGAACGTGGAGGAAGAGGAGGTTGAGTTAGAGGACATCAAATTCGAAGTTGTCACGGAGTTTAACGAAAAGATGTTTGATGCCGATGCCGCCTTATATGTTGAAATGCTAGAGGACAATTATCATTTATCAGATATCGTGGGTGTCGCTTGGGGCACTGGAGATAGAATTTATGTAACAAATGAGTTGGCTTTGTTTGAAAATGAGGCATTTAAGAAATGGCTTGAAACAGCAAATGGTAAGAAGGTTTATGACGCTAAGCGTACTTATGTGGCATTGAATCGCTATATTACAAAAACCGAGGGAATCAACTTTGATGTTTTATTAGCTGCGTATTTATTAGATACGAATGATAACAGTAACGATATCGCGGGTGTGGCACAATATTATGGTTATACAGAAATTCAAACGGATGACCAGATTTATGGAAAAGGAGCCAAAAAAGGGTTGCCTGAAGATGATGAAATTTTCTTTGGTCACTTAGCCCGCAAAATTAAGGCAATTCATTTCCTAAATGATAAGCTAGAGAAAGAATTGGAAGAGAAGAAACAAGATAAGCTGTTTTACCAAATGGAACTGCCCCTTTCTCGTATTTTAGCAGAAATGGAAATTGCCGGAATTACGGTTAATGCACAAACGTTACAGGCTATGCGGGGAGAATTCTCGAAACGTTTGCAAGAAATCGAAGAAAAAATTTATCAAGAAGCTGGTGAAGAGTTCAATATCAATTCACCAAAACAATTGGGCGTGATCTTGTTTGAAAAAATGAATTTGCCAGTTATTAAGAAAACAAAAACAGGTTATTCGACAGCAGTCGATGTTTTAGAACAGCTACGTGAACAGACCCCAATCGTTGAACATATTTTAAATTATCGTCAAATTGCAAAAATCCAATCAACCTATGTTGAAGGATTATTAAAAGTGATTCAAGGGGATAATAAGATTCATACACGCTATATTCAGACATTGACCCAAACCGGCCGATTAAGTTCGGTTGATCCAAACTTGCAAAATATTCCAATTAGATTAGAAGAAGGACGAAAGATTCGTCAGGCTTTTGTTCCTCGTGATGAAGACTGGGTAATCTATTCTTCTGACTATTCTCAAATTGAATTGCGTGTTTTAGCACATATTTCTGGGGATGAGCATTTGAAGCAGGCGTTTCGTGATGGTATGGATATTCACACTAGTACCGCGATGCGTGTCTTCAATGTTACTGAAGATGAAGTGACGCCGAATATGCGTCGAAATGCCAAAGCAGTAAACTTCGGAATTGTGTATGGTATTTCAGATTATGGGTTATCACAAAATCTGGGAATTACGCGTAAGGCCGCACAAGAATATATCGATACGTATTTTGAAAATTATCCAGACGTAAAGCGTTATATGGAAGAAAGCGTACGCGAGGCTAAAGATAAGGGCTATGCTGCCACACTTTATAATCGACGACGCTATTTACCAGATATTAATGCGCGAAACTTCAATCTTCGTTCATTTGCAGAGCGAACAGCCATAAATACGCCAATTCAAGGAAGTGCAGCAGATATCTTAAAACTTGCAATGATTGAGATGGCAAAACGTTTGAAGGAAGAAAAACTACAAGCGACAATGCTGTTGCAAGTACACGATGAGCTTGTTTTCGAAGTTCCAGAAAGTGAATTGGAGCAATTAGACAAATTAGTCAAAGAAGTGATGGAGAATACTGTTCAGTTAGATGTCCCATTGTTAACCGACAGTAATTGGGGCAAAACGTGGTACGAAGCAAAATAAGAAGAAGCTGGGAGAAATTCCAGCTTTTTGATTTAGGAGTGAAGTAAAATGCCAGAATTGCCAGAAGTAGAGACTGTCAGAAAAGGTTTGGTCTCTTTGGTTAAGAATAAAACGATTGCGAAAGTTGATGTCTATTGGCCGCGCATTATTGAATTTCCCGAGATCGATATTTTTCAACAGCAATTGATCGGTGAAACAATAGAAACAGTGGATCGACGTGGAAAGTACTTGATCTTTGAATTTACGCATTACGAGATGGTTTCACATTTACGGATGGAAGGGAAGTATGAATTTTTTGATCAGCCGACTGCGTTAGACAAACACAGCCATGTTCGTTTCATTTTTACTGATGGTTCTGAGTTGATTTATCATGACGTACGTAAATTTGGTCGAATGGCTCTATTGAAAAAAGGAACGGCGAAAGAGTATAAAGGTTTGACGCAGTTAGGCCCTGAGCCGACAGATGCGGATTTTAACTTAGCTGATTTTAAAGTTAAATTGAAAAAGGCTTCAACCATGATCAAGCCTCTATTACTAAATCAAAAAATCGTGGCAGGCTTAGGAAACATCTATGTTGATGAAGTCCTCTGGTTAGCGAAGATTCATCCTGAACAACCGGCGAATACGTTGAGTTCTCAAAGTGCTCGCCAGTTGCGTGAAGCGATTATCGAGGTGATCGGAAAAGCGAAAGAGGCAGGCGGAACGACCATTCGAACCTATTTAAATGCGCTTGGAGAGGCAGGACATTTCCAACAAGAATTGCACGTCTACGGACAAACTGGTGAGCCGTGTTCGCGTTGTGGCACACTAATTATCAAAATCAAAGTAGCGCAAAGAGGGACACACCTTTGTCCTCATTGCCAAAAACTAAAGAAGGTGTAGAATTTGAGCTTTGTATTAGGTGTTACTGGTGGTATCGCCAGTGGAAAATCAACGGTTGTAGATTTTTTTAAGGCAGAAGGATTTCCAGTTGTTGATGGAGACATTGTTGCTCGGGAAGTGGTAGAGCCGGGTACCGAAGGACTGAGGGCTTTAGAGAAAGTTTTTGGTAAAACAATTTTGCAAAACGATGGTAGTTTGGACCGCAAAAAATTGGGAACTTTAATCTTTCAAAATGAGCAAAAAAGACACCTGTTAAACAAAACACTTGATCCATTTATTCGCGATGAAATAAAAAAACAAACACTAGAGGCAAAAAAAGGAAGTCACTTGGTGATTGTTGATATCCCACTCTTATTCGAAGGACATTACGAATCAATGATGGATGAAGTGGCAACAGTTTATGTTACACCAGAAATTCAATTGGAACGCCTGATGGCAAGAAATAATCTTTCTGAAGAAGAAGCTTTAAAACGCATTAATAGCCAGCTTCCGTTAGAGGAAAAGAAAAAAAGAGCGGATCTCGTATTTGATAATTGCAATTCACAAGAAACAACGCGTCAACAGGTTCTTAAATGGTTAGAAAGAAAAAAATTTGTTTCTTAAAGAATTCAGCGTCGTAGCTTTACGACGCTTTTTTTAGTGGGCTGGTTATGGTAAACTCATGTTATATAAACAAAAAAGTTTTCTTTCAAACCTGTTTTTGTTTTTGAGAAATTATTCTATATAACAAAAAGATATTCATACAAAGTGAGTCATTCTAATTAATAAGAAAGTGCGGGTGAAATTATGCGTTGTCCAAGATGTAATCATAATAATTCACGAGTAATTGATAGTCGACAAACAGATGACGGGCGAGCGATCCGCCGTCGAAGAGAATGCGAGAGCTGCGGGTTTCGTTTTACAACCTTTGAGCGTATTGAGGCAGCTCCTTTATTAGTTGTTAAACGAAATGGGGATCGCGAAGAGTTCAGTCGTGATAAAATTTTACGCGGGTTAATTCGCTCTGCAGAAAAACGTCCAGTAGCTATGGAACAGATGGAACAGATCGTGGATCATGTAGAAAATCGTGTTCGCAGTATGGGAGAAAATGAAATTCCTACGAGTCAAATCGGCGAATTTGTCATGGAGGATTTAATGGAAGTAGACGAGATCGCCTATATTCGTTTTGCGAGTGTTTATCGACAGTTTAAAGACATGTCTGTATTCTTGAAGGAATTGCAGGAAATCGTTGACAAAGCAAAGTCAACAGATGATGAGTAGGAGGCTTTTTAGTGGCAGAAGAACTAAAACCCAGCACCTTTTACACGGTCTACGGTGAGCCACAACTTGATCAAAGCAAACAGGATGCGTTGCTTTATTTATATCAGCCGATTATCGGCAGTAACGCATTAAGCTTATATTTAACTTTTGTTAGCGATGTTAGCATAGAGGGTAAGAGTGCCAGCCTCATGCATACGGATTTATTAGCTGCAGTGGATACTGGACTGATGAATCTGGTGAAAGCGCGAGAACAATTAGAAGGCATTGGTTTGTTAGAAACATTTCAAAAAACAGACGATGAAATTGGCATGAGTTTGCTCTATCAGCTTCACCCTCCATTGATTCCAGAGAAATTTTTTCAAGATCCTTTGATGGCTTATTTACTGATGGACAAGGTAGGAAAACGACGTTATGAACGTTTAGTTGAGCGCTTCAAGCCGAAAACCTTTGAAAAAGGTGAAGTCAGGAATATTACCAAACGTTTTCGTGAAGTTTATCGTTTCGATGATAAAGCTTTTGCCAGCCAAAGTGAAAGTTTAGAACAAACACAAGAGGCTTTTTCTACCCAAACAGATTTTGATTGGTCATTGTTTACGCAACAGCTTAAACGCTTTAATTTGTTTTTGAGTTATGATGATCGTGAAAAGCTGCAAACCTTTCAAACTTTGTATGGCTTGAATGAATTGGATTTAGCAGAGTATGTAGCGAAGGCAAGTGCTGGTGAAAAAAACGGGTTGAATTTTAGCTATTTACGTCAGCTGATCAACAAGGAAAAACGTCCCAACGTATCTGCTGAGCCTAAAGAAACGATGATCGATAGCTCTGCCAATAACGGAAGTTTTTCTCCGCAGGAATTAGAGGTCATTGCTCAAAGCAAAAAAATTGCGCCAGTAACATTTTTACGAGCGATTAAACGCGAAAAAGGCGGATTTGAGACAAATACGGAAGTTCGATTGCTAGAAGAATTGATTAGTCGTAATTTGTTACCGAAAAGCGTTATCAATATAATCATCAATTATATTTTGGTCATTCAAAACCAAGCGGTAATCAATGCGAACTATTTGAATGCTATCGCAAATGATTGGGCACAGAAAAAAATTATCAGTCCTGAAGCGGCAATCGCCCATGTACGTGAGAACAATCAAAAACTGGTTCGCAAACCTCAGACCAGTCGTCCAGCTTATCAAAAACGCGGAGCGGGTCGTAAAGAAGCGTTGCCAGAGCACATCAAACAGCCACCTAAAGAGACCAAATTAACACCGGAAAAAGAAGCAGAATTGAACCGTAAATTAGCGGAATATTTAAGTAAAGAAGGTGACGATTAATGGAAGATGTAGGAAAAGAGTTGAATCGCATCATTAAAAGCCGTGGGGTCGATGGTCGTTACCGCCAAATGATGGAAGAAGTTTTGGCCGATCCAGATGTTCGTCAGTTTATCGAAGAGCACAAAGAAAAGCTGACACAAGAGGATATCGAAAAATCCTTTGCGAAATTATATGAGTTTGTTCAAGAAAAGAAAAAATATTTAGCTTCTGATCCAACTATGATTGCACCGGGTTATGAACCGCAATTGAGTTTAAACTTTCACTTTATTGATGTGACCTATGTACCGACAGATGAGCTGTTGCGCATGAAGCGTGAAGAGGAAATCCGTAATCGCGTGAATTCGCTAGATATGCCCAAAGATATTCGCAAGGCGTCTATTCGCACCTTTGAGGTTACATCTGGGCGTAGTGAAGCATTGGAGGCTTCTCTGGATTTCATTAATCAATATGAGGCAGCACCAAAAATGTTTCATAAAGCCTTGTTTTTAGTGGGGGATTTTGGTGTAGGGAAAACCTACTTGTTAGGAGCTGTTGCCCATGAACTAGCAGTTAAGGGTTTCGAAACCACACTTTTACATTTTCCAACATTTGCTGGAGAAATGAAACAAGCGATCTCCAATGACAAAGTAGGTCCAAAACTAGATGAAGTAAAACGGGCACCAATCTTAATGATTGATGATATCGGTGCAGACTCCATGAGCGCTTGGATTCGCGATGAAGTGCTAGGAGTGATCTTGCAGCATCGAATGCAGGAGCAATTACCGACCTTTTTCTCCTCTAATTTCAATATGGATCAATTGGAGCAACATTTATCCGTTACACAAAGAGGCGATGAAGAACCTTTGAAAGCAAAGCGGATTATGGAGCGTGTTCGTTATTTAAGTAGAGAAATCTGGGTAATCGGTGAAAATCGCCGAAACGGTTAAAAAAACAAAAATATCCTTAGAAAAAGGCAAACGCCCTATTAAAAAGCGCTATCATTTAGCTCTTTTTAGGGGGCGCTTTTTTTAAGGAGTGTTATAATTACTTTTAGGATGTGAAAAAATGAACGCGAAAGATTTATCGATTCGTTTACAAAAAGCGGCAGAATTTGTGCCGCAAGATGCACGTTTGGCGGATATAGGTTCAGATCACGCGTATCTGCCCGTCGCTTTAATGCTGCAAAACAAGATATCTTATGGTATTGCGGGAGAGGTCGTAGTAGGCCCGTATGAGTCAGCTAAAAGGCAAGTAGCAAAAAATGGTTTAGAGAACAAAATTGATGTTCGGTTAGCGGATGGACTTGAAGCAGTTGAATTGAATGATCAGATTTCAGCCATCACTATTTGCGGAATGGGCGGTGTCTTGATCCGCGATATTTTACAACGTGGGAAAGAAAAAGCGCGCCTATCCGGTAAAGAGCGCTTGATTCTACAACCAAATGTTGGAGAGCGTCAATTACGTCAATGGCTAGTAGCTGAAGGCTATACGATCACAGATGAAGCCATCATTGAAGAAAATCAGAAAGTTTATGAGCTGATTGTTGCTGATAAAGTTTTAGTGCAGCCGGATTATACTGCCAAAGAACTATTCTTTGGACCAGTTTTACTGAAAGAAAAAGCTCCTGTTTTTATCAAAAAATGGCAGCACAAATTAAGCAAGATGGAAAAAATCTTAACTAGTTTACACCAAAGTGATCAGGATGTTACCGAAAAAATCCGCGAGGTTACACTGGAGATTGAATGGATCAAGGAGGTACTTGAAGATGCAGGGAAGTGAATTTATCCAGCGTTTTAATCAATATTGTCCCGAATGGTTGGCTGAAGAAGGCGATCCTGTCGGCCTTCATATTGGTACTTTAAATAAAGAAGTCAATCGAATCATGATGAGTTTAGATGTTCGACCAGCAGTTGTCGAGGAAGCGATTGAGAAAAAAATTGATCTGTTAATTGTGAAGCATCCACCGATTTTTCGTCCTGTTTCTCGTTTAACGACTGACGATATTCAAACAAAGATGTATGCGGATTTGATCAAACATGATATCGCGGTTTTTGCGGCGCACACGAATATGGATATCATTGAAAATGGATTGAATGATTGGTTTTGTGAAGCATTAGCTGTTTTTGATACGGATTATTTGATTCACACCCATACGGTATCCATGAAAAAACTGGCAGTTTACGTTCCTCACGAGGACGCAAAAAAAATGCGCCAAGCATTGGCTGAAGCTGGTGCAGGAGAACAGGGAAATTATCAAGCGACTTCATTTACCATTAATGGAACAGGGCGTTTTACGCCAAATGCAGAAGCAAATCCGACAATCGGCGCGGCGAATGTTGCTGAACAGGTCCAAGAAAGTAAAATCGAAGTGCTGTTTCCTGAGACACGACAAACGGATGTAGTTCAAGCGATGCTTGCTGCTCATCCATATGAAGAACCTGCTTATGATATTTATCAAATTGATAATTTGGCAGAAAAGTATGGAATTGGTCGAGTTGGCGAATTAAAGGAAGCGATGCCGACAGAAGACTTCATTGAAAAAGTGAAAAATACGTTTGATTTGGAAGGCTTACGTGTGGTTTATCCTCATAAGACAAAGGAAACAATTAAACGTGTAGCAATTTGCGGCGGCAGCGGAGAAAAATTTTATCGTGAGGCCGTAGCAGCAAAGGCGGATGTTTATATTACTGGAGATGTTTACTATCATACCGCTCATGACATGCAAGAAACAGGAATGTTGGTAATTGATCCAGGACACTATATTGAGTCGCTATGTAAAGAAAAACTGGTAGACTTATTTAAACAATGGAAAAATGAAGAGGACTGGAAGGTTGAATTTTTTGTATCTGAGACTTCCACAAATCCTTTTTCATTTGAATAAATAGTATTAAAGGAGAGAGTAAGATGTACGAAAATTTATTACCGCGTTTTTTAAAGTATGTAAAGACAGAAACTCGTTCTGATGCGACAAGCACCACAACACCCTCAACTCAAACACAGGTAGCCTTTGCTAAAGAGCTGATGAAGGAATTAGAAGAGATCGGTATGCAGGAGATTACCTACAACGAAAATAACGGCTATGTGATCGCCACTTTGCCAAGCAACCTTGACAAAGAAGCGCGGACTATCGGTTTTATCTCTCACATGGATACAGCAGATTTCAACGCAGAAGGAGTCAACCCTCAAATCGTTGAAAATTATGATGGTGAATCTACTATTAAGTTAGATGCTGACGGAAAATATACATTAAATGTAAAAGATTTTCCGAATTTGAAAAACTACGTCGGACAAACATTAATCACTACTGATGGATCAACACTACTGGGTTCTGATGATAAATCTGGGATTGCTGAAATTATGACAGCGATGGAGTATTTGATTAATCACCCCGAAATCAAACATGGTGAAGTACGTGTCGGCTTTGGTCCCGATGAAGAAATCGGTATCGGTGCGGATAAATTTGATGTGAAACAATTTAACACAGATTTCGCCTATACTATGGATGGTGGTCCAATTGGCGAATTACAATATGAAACATTTAGCGCTGCTCAAGCAGAAATCACGATGCACGGGAAGAATGTTCACCCAGGGACAGCTAAAAATACAATGATCAATGCGTTACAAATGGCAATTGATTTCCATAACCAACTACCAGAAGGCGATCGACCAGAAAAAACAGATGGACGTGAAGGTTTCTTCCATTTATTAGCTTTAGATGGAAATGTGGAAGAAGCGAAAATGACCTATATTATTCGTGATCATGACCGTGATAAATTTGAAGAACGTAAACAAATGATTACAGATCTTCAAGCAAAAATGAATAGCCAATTTGATCAAGAACGTGTGGAAATCAACATGTATGATCAATACTACAACATGGGTGAAATCATTGAAAAAGACATGAGTGTCATTGATCTTGCTAAGGGTGCGATGGAAGAGGTTGATGTGAAACCAATCATTGAACCAATCCGTGGCGGGACAGACGGTTCTAAAATCTCATTTATGGGTATTCCTACGCCAAATATTTTTGCTGGTGCTGAAAATATGCATGGTCGCTTTGAATTTGTCTCATTACAGACGATGGAAAAAGCAGTTGACGTAATCGTAAAGATTATTGAAAATAATGCTAAATAATAATTTTTCTGAAAAAGCTTTGAGAAAACTTGGGCTCTTCGTCAAATCGTGTTGGTGAAGACAAATTTGAATAAAACTTAGTCCGATATGCGGCGCGTTCTGTGCGCCGCATATTTTTTAGTTTTCAAAGATCAGACCTTGTTGTAAATAGATCCGTGCCCGAAAGTTATAAAAGTTGCGATAACCAAACGCAATTCGTTTAATCAGCTTGATCTTGTTATTCAGCCCCTCCGTGACACCGTTTGAGTGGGACACTTTAAAGGCATTTGAAATGCCCGATTGGTAGCGATGGAAGATCGTGAATTTCTTTTTAAACGACTGAGGTAACGTAGATGAAATTGTTTTAAGGGTTTCTTGAAAGCCTTCCGTATCTCGTTTAACGAAATAATAGCGTAATAATTGACAAAAATGATACGCTGTTCGCAATTCTTCGTTGTAGCTTAACAGTTCATCGACGATTTCTGTTTGACTAATTGGTCGTTTAAACAGTCGATGATAATGCCGTTTGAGTGGCTCCAATGTCGTGGAATCTTTGAGTAAGAGTTTCCAATATCGCTTGAGCCGACGGTACTTCTTCTGATTTTCAGAGTGTGAGGTTCGAAAACGATTCATGATCTGGACACGTAATTGATTGAAGCTGCGATTGATGTGTTGGACAATATGAAAGCGGTCAGTTACGATCTCCGCATTTGGAAAGACCGTTTTAAGCAGCTGACAATAGCTGGCATTCATGTCCATCACTAGGTACTTGACCTTTAAACGGGCTTTTCTAGGAAAGCGCAGGAAGTATTGAGTTAGTTTGTAAAGTCTGCGATCTTCAAGGATCGTAAATAGCTGATTGGTTGTCCCATCAACACAAATAAAACTCATGGAACCAGAAACAGACTTCATTGATTTGAACTCATCCATACACAACACCGTTGGAAGGAAGTTCATACGTGGCTGGTAATGCTTCGTTGCTTCACGCAAGATCCGTGTCACCGTCCCATCCGAGACGAAGTACTTCTTAGCGATTAGTTTACGTGATTGATTTTCGTACAGTTCCATGAGAATCGCCTGCTTCAGTTCCTTTGTTAGTTGATGATGTTCATCAACTAAGTCCGTTTTCGCAGAAAAGGTCCGTCCACAATCATGGCAGAGAAAACGGGTACGTTTTAATTCTAAAATAGTTAACTTTTCTTTGACTTTCAACATCTGAGTGCGTGTCGTATAGGAACCGTTGCGGATAATACGAATCGATCCACAGTGTTCACAATGGGAAGGTGAGTCATCCAATCTCCCTTTAATAAACTGCGCTTGAACGCCTTTATATTCTTTTTCAATTAGCCATTCTTCATCAAAAAATAAATGTTTATCTGTTAATCCGAGTAATTTTCTAGTATGATTATCCATTGAGAGACTCCTTTGGTAGGGTGACGTTTTGGTCGACTAAATTTTACCAAAAGTGAGTCTCTTTTTGAGTTGAAACGAAGAAAAAAGTGTTAGTAGAAAATCGCCTTCGATTTTCCACCAACACAAAATATTATAGAACCCTTTTTTCAAGATATCCAATATTTTCTGGTAGTTTTGATTTTGAAATATTTCATAGTTCAATTTTTTGTATAGTTTAACTGCATGATGACTCCAGGTTTGAGTATTCAAGTAGAGATCCTGTCCTGGATAATAGTCATGAAGAAGCTGAGTGACACGAATCGTTAACGCCTTAGCCAAGCCTTTTCGCTGTTCTTCTGGCACTACACCTAACCAGTGAAGTCTCGGTGAGTGATCTTCAGTCCACCAAGCTGTAAAAGTAGCTACTTTCACTCCCTGAGGATTCTCTATAAAGAGCATCCGCTTTTCTAATTCTTCTGGATAAGGTGCAAAGGAGCGTTGAAAATATTCAGCGGCGGCTTTTTCGGTTTCGAACTCTAACACAGCCGTTTCAATCCGACACCAATCTTTTTCATCGCCAGGCCGATGAAAGACGATCCGATAGCCGTCAGGTAATTGGATTTTAGGTAATGATGGGGCATTTGACGGGCGAAACATGGTAAATGGAATAAAAGGTACAGACTTATCCAACATAACAAGACCTCCAGTTTTTTCTCAATAAAATCGTATCATGTAGGGATAGTAAAAGCTAGCTTGATTTTAGCTAATTATGAATGTTACTCAAACGTCTGTTTTCCATAAAAACTTCTATTATAAAAAAAATGGAGACATAGAGACGAATCTCTATTATATAATGAAATGAGAAATCAGCTTGTAGGTTTGTCAGTGGTTGTCACAAAGAATAATTTGTTCTGTGAGGATGAACATCTGATAGGATTTTTGAGCAATGAAAAGTTAGGGAGGTAAAATTTATGGCAAAAAGGGTTTTCTTTAGTTTTTACTACGAAAATGATCTATCTAGGGCGCTGGTGGTTAAAAACAACTGGGCTTTGAAGGAAAACGAAGAATCAGGATTTATTAACAATTCAGAGTTTGAGCGAATGAAACGGGATGGTGACGAGACTATTGAACGCTGGATCGACAAGCAAATAGCTGGAACATCTGTGACGGTCGTTTTGATTGGAAGTGAAACATTAGATTCAAACTATGTTCAATATGCAATCAAAAAAAGTTACGAACGGGGAAATGCGATTATTGCTTTGAAGATCGGCAAAATTAAAAATTTGAGTCAGCAAACTTCCATCAGTCAATCAGTAGTTAAGATCGTTGGTAAAAAAAGTAATGGAGAATTGCTTTGGTTTGATGAAATCATTGACAAAGAATATGACTACATCAAAAACGACGGCTTTAACAACCTTGAGAAATGGATTAATGAGGTCGATAAGGTAAAAGAAAGATAAGGAGCACTTGGATACAGTTTTCTAGATTTTGAAATGGCACTCGCTGATGACTTTTAAAAAGGAGATTATGAAAGCGAATGGAAAATTTAAAGGGGAAAAATAAAGCTGCGACGCTTGGAGAGAAAACAAGGACAAGATATTGAACAGAAAGTTCAGTTCTTGTCCTTTTCATTTATTTTGACAATGCTAAAGCCAATGCCTTTTGGATCGCCACAATATTTTTGTCTTTTCTAAATTGAATCGTTTCAGCAGGTAACTCAGCACTGGATATCCAAATTTTTAATTCGGCATCCAGGTCAAAATGCCCGCTAGTTTCGACTGAAAAGCGTGAAATCGAACGATAAGGAATAGATTTGTACTCAGCTTTTTTTCCGGTCACACCTTGTTTATCCACTAAAATCAAACGGAAATCTGTAAAGACAATCAAATCCCGAACTAGCTTAAAAGCCAAAGAAACCGTTTCTCCTGATATTAAAACATCCTCTAGCTTTTTTTCTACTGCTTTATTGTCGTGTTGACTAGCATTTCCCATTAAACCATCAAAAATACTCATAGATAGATTCCCTTCTTTCTCTGATTGAATAAGTTCATTCTAGCTGATTTTTAACAGAAAGACCATCGAAAGCGTACAATCGAATAATCATTCCTTCACAAAAATAGTTTTTGTTCTTTTTTGACTTAAATTTCCTTGCTAAACATATATTGTTTCGTTATACTCGGTAGGGAAAAGAACTCAGTTCTAAAATGGATTCAGGAGGTGTTCTCATGTTTAAAAACTATCAGCGGTGACTATGATCTCAATCATTACTTAGAGTTTCTAAGCAAGTAGAACAATTGAATTTCCTCCCAGAACCTTTTTTTGCGTTGCATTAAAAGGGTTATTCCGCCTACAATTAATTAGTGCTTAGGAGGAAACATACTTATTAAGTATGTTTTTTTGTTGTGCTTAAAAGAGCAGTAAACTGTTGTTGAAAACGGTTCAAGTGAAAAAATAAACTTAAAGGAGCAGTAAGATGAAAAAAGTATTAACAGTAATAAGTTGCTTATTATTGACCGCATTGGTCGTGTTCGCGAAAACAGAACAGGTTCAAGCTGCAAAGAAGACGAACAAAGTTCAACGTTTGGTAGACAGTAAAGATATTAAGAAGGATGATTTTTTTGTGGATGCAAAATGGTTGAATAAGCAGATGAAAGACAATGACAAGACCGTAGTAATTGAGGCTTCTTACGGCGAAGGGAAAGATTATAAAAAAGCTCATATCCCAGGCGCATTGCATATCGATACGATGGAAATCGAAACTGAAGAAAACAATTGGAATATTTTAGATGCGGAAACCTGCAAGGAAGTCTTCTTGAAACGCGGTGTGACAAAGACCACACCAGTAGTCGTCTATTCTAGTGATATCAATGCGGCAGCACGTGTAGCCTTTGTTGCTTACTGGTTAGGTGTCGATCAAGTAAAAATTCTTGATGGCGGATTGAAGGCTTGGGAGAAAGCTGATTACAAAGTAGAAAAAGGGAACCAAGATGCCGAAGCTGCGAAAGATTTTGGTGCAGCTGTTCCTGGACGTCCTGAATACCTGATCTCAACCTCTGACGATTTATTAGCTGCGAAAGAAAAAAATCCTGATCTGGTTCTAGCAAGTATTCGTTCATGGAAAGAATTTACTGGAAAAACAAGCGGCTATGACTACATTGAAAATGCGGGTGAGCCAGAAGGTGCCGTGTACGCGAAATCAAGCAAAACGAGTGCTGATGTTGCTCAATTAATGAACAACGATGGCACAGTGAAGGAGCCATCGAAAATCTTTGATGCTTGGGAAAAATGGGGCATCACTCCAGATAAAGAAGTTGCTTTCTATTGCGGTACTGGGTGGCGTGCGGCTACGGCGTTCTTTATTGCCAAACAAGAAGGCTTTAAAGACGTTCGTCTTTTTGATGGCGGCTGGTATGATTGGGATAAAGCTCACCAGAAGGACCCAAGCAAATACCCTGTTCAAGTTGGCGATCCAAGAGATAAAGACAAGGTGAAAATTCTGAACTAATGAAGATCTTTCGCTATTTTTTACACATCATTCAATTTGGATTGATCTATGGAATTTATCTGATGAATGATCTCTACCGTAATCATTTAGGCTTTATGCGGAATGTTTCCTTTTATTCTCATAAAGTGGATGCAAGTCTGTTCGGCAGCAAATTGTTTTTGCTGCCGGTCTTGTTAACGATTGTTGCCTTTTTAGTAGTAAGAAAGAAAAAAAGTTTAGAATCACTGTTGTTGTTAATGATAGCGATTATTTTTCTAATTTGGCAGGCAACGATCACCTTGCAAGTAATACCCATTTATTATCTAGTGAGCGGAATAATCCTTATTGGTTTCTTACTGCAACTAGTGATCGTTTTGCTAAAAAAGGAGTTTGTTTAATGGATTATTCGAAGGGAACAATTGAAATGGCTCGCTTAATCGCGGAAAATTGTACCAGCTGTCAACGGTGCATGAAAGATTGTCTCTTTTTGCAGCAGTATTGTGATGATCCTAAAAAGCTGTTTCAACAATTTTTAGCAGAAGGGTTAGAACCAATCGTTCCGTACTCCTGTATGTTGTGCGGTCGCTGTACAGTTGTTTGTCCGTTGAAACTGAAACTAGACGAAGCCTTTTTAGCGATGCGTCAAGATCTAATCAAGGAAGGATTACCGCTTAAACAGCTCAAAAGCGTCGTAATGCATCAAAAACTATCAACAAGCAAACTATTTACGGCTGTGAATCGAGGAGAAGCAAAATGAAATATGGTTTTATGGCAGGCTGTTCTCTAAGCTCTAGCAGTCCGAAGCAAGTCGCACAAATTATCGATTATTTAAGAGGTTTTTATCCTGATTTAGCTGTTATCCAAGGTTGTTGCGGCAAACCGACTCGGATGATCGGTCAGGAGCAATTGTTTCAGCAGCGCTTTGGACAACTATCAGAACAGGTCCACAAGGCTGAAATTGATGAATTGATCGTTGCATGCCAAGGGTGCATAAAAACAATGACTCTTCAAAATCAATTTCCTACATCCTCGTTATGGGTAAAGATGGCCGAGTTAGGATTACCAAAGGAAGCTATCGGAAGAGGTAAAACAAGTGATGTTGTTTTTTCTATTCAAGATTCCTGTCCAACGAAGGAAATGCCGGAGATTCATCAAGCGGTTCGCTATCTACTGGAGCAGCTAGGCTATCAGGTCCAGAAAAATCGTTTGTCGGGAAAAAACACTCTCTGCTGTGGAATGGGTGGGATGTGCGGTGTTTCTAATCCAAATCTCGCGAAGGATTTTGCAACCAAGCGTGTGCAAGATTTTAAGACAGGTCACATTGTAACCTATTGTTCCAGCTGTACTTCAGCCATGATTCTCGGCGGAGGGGAGGCTTGGCATTTATTGGATTTGATTTTTGGAGAGGTAATACATAAAGACGACAAATGTCCTGCACATCCACTAGATAATCCGATACGAGCTTGGAAGAATCGTTATCAATCAAAAAAAATAGTCACAAAAGCATAGGAGCAAATAATGAAAAAATGGTTAGTCGGTCTACTGACAGCAGGGATGCTTTTTTCTCTAGCTGCCTGTAAGACCAGTGAAACAAAAGAAACGAAAACAACAGATTCTATTAGTAGTTTTTCTGAGGCAGTAAAAAAAGGCAAAGGTGAAACAGTGACCTTCTATGGATATGGCGGCGATGAAAAGGCCAATGCATGGGTCGATGAGGTGGTTACACCAGCCATGAAAGAAAAATATGATATTACCGTAAAACGAGTTCCGATGGACATCGATCAAATCTTGAATAAACTGACAACGGAGAAAGAAGCTGGCACAAAATCAGGTGATATTGATGTTATGTGGATCAATGGTGAAAATTTTTATACGGCAAAACAAGCAAAACTGCTTTATGGTCCCATCACGAAAAATGTCGAAAGTTTTGAAAAGCTGATGGACGTTGATGGACACAATTCAAAATATGATTTCGGTGTCAAAATCGATGGCTACGAAGTTCCATATGGCAGTGCACAATTAGTTTTTGCTGGAGATAAAGAAAAATTCAAAGAAGGATTTCCAACAGATACTCAAGCTTTGTTAGCCTATGCGAAGGCAAATCCTGGGAAAATCACCTATACGGCTCCACCAGAATTCACTGGCAGCGCCTTTGTTCGTAATATTATCTGCGATATCGTCGGCTATGATAAAGTTGAAAAGGCTAAAGCCAACAAGGAAGAGTTATATCAGGTTATTAAACCAGGTTTAGATTACTTAAATGAAATCAAACCTTATTTATGGCAGCAAGGAAAAACCTATCCGACCACAACTGCCGAATTAGATCAAATGTTTGCTGCTGGACAAATTGATATGAGCTACAGCTATTCTCAGATGCATGTAGCTGAAAAACGTAGTGATAATGAATTTAAAGCGACGACTGAATCCTTTTTATTTGATAAAGGTACGATCGCAAATCAAAGTTACTTAGCGATTGCTGATACTTCTAAAGTCAAAGCAGCAGCATTAGTTTTGATCAATGAAATGACAAGTGAGTCTGCGCAGCTAAAAAAAGCGGAAGCCAAGTATGGCTACAGCATTCCACCTTTTGACTCTGAAAAATTATCAGATGAAACCAATCAAAAATTAACTGATTTGTATAAAAATCAAGGGGTGCTTTCCCTTGAGGAAATGCAGGAAAAACAAATTCCCGAGGTTCAAGCAGAGAAAATCCCAATAATTGAAGCGTTATGGAAAGAGCATGTGTTGAATGAATAGAAAAAAAATACTTGCCCTGCCTTTTATCTTATTAAACAGCGTTGTGATTATCGCAGCGCTGTTTAAAGGGCTGCAAATCAGTTTAGGTTATTATCCACTGATTGGTCTTAATAAAATCACACTCGCTAATTTTAACCAAGTTTTAACGGATCCTTTTTTTCAAAAGTCGCTTGTATACAGCTGCTATTTGGCGCTGACTGCGACTTTTTTGTCATTACTGCTGGGAATGGCTATCGCGTTTCTTCTATTAAAGGTAAAAAGTCCGTGGTTACATAAAGTTATCAGCCTGCCAATTTCTTTGCCTCATATCATTGTTGGCTTGATGATGCTACAGTTGATTAGTCAATCTGGAATAATTTCTCGGATATTGTTTCAACTGGGATTGATCCAAGAAATCGGTCAATTTCCCTTATTCGTACATGACTCTAAAGGAATAGGAATTATTTTGGTTTTTTTATACAAGGAAATCCCTTATGTTGCGGTGAGCATTTTAGCAATTTTGCAGCAACTCCAGTTAGGTTACATTGAGGTTGCTAGAAATTTAGGTGCGTCAAATACGCGAATCTTTTTCACCGTTGTTTTACCAATGATTCAAAAAACAATAGCAACTTTATTTATTATCTTATTCTGTTTTACCTTTGCTTCATTTGAGGTACCTTTCCTGTTAGGAAATCCAAGCAATCAAACTGTGGCTTTGACTGCTTATGATCTTTTTACTCAGGCAGATTTGACTACACGTCCTCTGGCTTTTGCCTTGAACTTAATTATTTCAGGAATTTGCTTAGCAGTTACGTTACTTATTTTGACCATTAGTAATCTTTTGCCAGGAGGGAGAAAAACCACATGAAACTTTTATCAAAGAAGTCCTATCTTTTGTTGGTATTTTCTGCGCTGGCCGTCTTGTTTCCTGTATTCATTTTAGTTCTATGGTCCTTTAGTGATAAATGGATGTATCCGGCTGTCTTTCCACAGACAATGGATCTAAAAATCGTAAGACAAATGGTCAAAGAACCCAATTTTTTTCCGGCAATTATTAATAGTTTGATGATTGGACTTGCAACAACCATCGTTAGCATTGCGATTGCTTTGCCGGCAGCGAACTATCTGGCGTTTCAGAAAAGGCTGTCACAGCGTTTGGTAGAAGTGATTATTTATCTTCCATTGATTTTGCCAGCTATTGCAATTATCACTTCAAGTCAGGTTCTTTTTTTGCAATTACGGCTAACAGGAACCTTTCTTGGTATTATTCTGATTCATACCTATTTGTGTTTACCTTATGCCATGCAGCTCCTGCTAGAAAGCTATCGACAGTTAGGCGAGGGATACAATTTGACGGCGCGAAGCTTAGGGGCGGGTCCTTGGATGACTTTTTGGCAGATTACTTGGCCTCTGCTAAGACCGGGTGTGAGCACAGCTGCTGGACTTGTGTTTATTGTCTCTTTCAGTCAGTATCTACCAACCTTTTTTATTGGTGGGGGTCGTATCGTCACACTACCGCTGTTGCTACTGCCATATGCTAATAATGGACGTTTCGGATTAGCTTCGTCCTATAGCTTAGTTTTTCTAGGCTGTACCGGGCTAGGCGTATTTATTTTGAAAAAGGTAATAGGAGGAATGCACAATGGGGTTAAGCGTCAGAAACGTACAGCTAACCTATGGAAAAAAAGAAATACTGCATGATTTATCTTTCGATGTTCAGGATAGCGAAACGATTGCACTTTTTGGTCCTTCTGGTGTTGGTAAAACCAGTTTGCTTAAAATGATTGCGGGAATTCAGCCAGTTGAAGGAGGAACGATTGATTTCACTGAGGGATTCTCACAGGAAAGCACCGTGTTAGTTTTTCAAGATTTTTGGTTATTTCCACATATGAATGTGATTGATAATATCGGTTTTGGCCTTAAAGCGCGCAAGTTTTCAAAGCTGGAAATAAAACAAAAAATAAATAAAATTTTAGAGGTATTCGATTTAAAAGGATTAGAGCGACATTTTCCTGATCAATTATCCGGAGGACAAAAACAACGGGTTGCATTAGCACGAGCGATTGTGTTAGAACCAAAGTTGTTATTATTAGATGAACCATTTGCCAATCTAGATGGACACTTAAGAAGCGCTATGCGGGATTATTTGCGACGGCTGAAGGAGACGTATCACTTTAGTATTATCTTAGTGACCCATGATCGTGACGAGGCCTTTCAATTAGCGGATCGCATGGTTGTTCTTTTGGAAGGGGCGATTCAGCAAATTGGTGAACCAAAAGAAATTTATTTTTATCCTGAGAATCGAAAAGTTGCTAAAGCAATGGGAGAAATGAATTTTATTTCTGGCACAGTCAATGGTCATATTTTCCAGATGAAAGACGCAGAAATTACTGTTCAAAATCCAGCGAGTATCCATGGAGATGCGGTTCTTTTTATTCCATCTGGGACAGAAATTACGATTGAAAAGATCGCTGGCATCCCAGCATTTGTGGAATTTAGTGAGTGGACACCCAACGGTCAAAGAGCTCAAATTAAAATTGGTGCAACAAGCTGTACGTTTACAAATGTATCTGAAAAGCTCGTTGCCGGAGAAAAAATCCTCTTAACCTTTAATGAAACCTTACAGGTGATGGAATGTTGATTTCTATTATTATTCCAACATTAAATGAAGAAAAGAATCTTGAAAACTTATTGCGACAACTAAATCAGCTAGAAAAGAAGATTCCTTTTGAAATTATCGTAGTTGATGGGGGCAGTCAAGACAGTACGGTAGCCATTGCGAGTGACTATGCACAGGTTTACCAATTGAAACAGGGGAATCGGGGTGCTCAATTAAAATTAGGGGCAGAGAAAAGCCGCGGTGAAATCTTATGGTTTTTACATAGTGATAGTCGTTTAGACAACCAATCAGATATTTTAATGCAGATTCATCGAACTGTGCTCAATAAAAACAATAGCGCCGGATTTTTAAAGCTTTCATTTGATTCAACCGAGCTCTTTTATCGTTATTTAGCTAGAACTTCAACTTTGCGCGCAAAGTATCTCGGGCTGATTTTTGGTGATCAGGGGCTGTTTACGACACGCGAAAACTATGAGCGGGCTGGCGGGTTTGAAGCTGTTCCATTAATGGAGGACTGGCGGTTGAGTCGACGATTGAGAAAACTCGGAAAATTCTATTATCTACCCGTGACAATAACCACATCTGCCCGAAGGTTTCGAAAAGGAAAACTCAAAGTACATTTACGCATGCATAAAATAAAATTACTCTATTTATTAGGAATGTCACCAGAAAAATTAGCAGAACGTTATTATAAATAGAAAGGAGCCATTGATGTTAGAAAAGATTCAGCTCTATATAGAAAGAAATCAACTTACTAAGAAACTGCAGCTACAAAAGCCTTTTACAGTCAAATTCTTAGCGCAGGGGGAATACAATCAAAATTTTTTGATCTCGGATGAAAAAAGCAGGTATGTATTTCGTTTGAACTACGGTAGTCAACTACATTTAGACAACCAGATTCGTTATGAATACCAGGCTTTAAAGTGGCTTGAACGGACGGGACGAACCCCAAAAGTATATTATGTTGATGACAGCCGTCAAAGCTTTGATCAAGGTCTATTGATTATGGAGTTCTTACCAGGTGAACCCTTAGATTATCACAAGGATTTATCAGAGGCAGCTAAAATATTTGGTCGAATCCATAAACAGTCAATTGATGAAGCTGCCGAGAATTTTTTTGTAAAGGAAAAATCCACCATTTTATCCGCCAGGGTAAGTGAGTGTCAAAAGCTGTTAGAGCCGGTGCTAAAAAGTGAGTTTGTTCCAGTACAGGCTCAAAAGCAACTGGCGAGCGCTTTGGATGATTGTCAAAAAAAAATTCATCAGCAGAAATTTTTTATTGATTTGGATCAATGGTGTATTAACAATACCGAAGTAAATTCCCATAATTTTATTATTGGGGAGAAAGGATTTTTAATCGATTGGGAGAAGCCAGTCATCAGCCATCCTGTCCAGGATATTTCACAATTCTTGGCTTCAACGACCACTCTTTGGCGGAGCAATTTAGTTTTAACCCAGAGAGAAAAACGAGATTTTTTATCTGGTTATCTAGTTGAAACGCAATTTGATGGAGCCACATTTGAAGAAGCGCTTAGAATTTACCATCCTTATCTAATGCTACGGGCATTGTCTTGGTCGGCCATGGCTTTTGACAGCTATCAAAAGGATACGAAGCAATTAAAAAATCAGGAAATTTTTGAGAAAGTCTCTAGCTATTTAGCAGAAGATTTCTTACGTCATGCCTTAAAGGAGCAAGTCTTTGAATAAATGTGCCTATATTTTATTTACTCGTGTTCCTGTACCAAATAAAGTTAAAACGCGTCTGCAAAGCTTGCTCAGTGGAGAAGAAGCATGCCAAGTTCAACAGGAAATTTTACTGGATAGTTTTCAAAAATTTGAAGGGTTAAATGAATGTGGAATAGATTTGTACTTGGCGTATTCGGATGAAGGAGATCCAGCGTCCTTACTTTCTGCACTACCAAAAAACTTCCATGCTTTTCAGCAGCATGGTGCGACAATCGGGCAGCGAATGAATCACGCGATTAAGTTTGTTTTTGCAAAGGGTTATGAAAAAGTGGTACTAACAGGCAGTGATATTCCAAATTTAGATACGAAAATTATTCGATCCGCATTCCATCAGATGCGTGAGATTGTCTTCGGACCTTCACCAGATGGTGGCTACTATTTAGTAGGCTGTACACAATCCATTGATTTAACACCGATTTTTGAAACGAACATTTCTTGGGGGAAAAATGAAGTATTGAAGCAAACGCTGCAGCATTTAATGGATTATGAGGTGGCTTTCTTGTCCCCTCTACAGGATGTTGATTATCCCGAAGATTTAAAAAGACTTCAACACGATCTAAAAAATGAAAATCAATATTTGATGTATTGGTTAGAGGAAAATCGAGGATTATTAAATGAGAAAAGTCATTTTTGATTGTGACAATACATTTGGCTTAGCGGATCATGATGTGGATGACGGATTAACGCTTCTTTATTTGTTAGGGGCACCAACGATTGACTTACTTGGTGTAACTTTAACCTATGGGAATGGATCGCTTGAAGAAGTTGAAAAAATGACAAAGAAACTCCAACAGCGTTTGACGTTATCTTTTGATTATTATTCGGCGAATCAAGCAGATTATCTAGTCAAACAAGTCAATCTCTATCCAAATGAAGTAACCATCCTTGCAACCGGCGCATTAACAAACTTGTCTGAAGCGCTGAGAATAGACCCGAACTTTTTTGAAAAGGTTCAAGAGGTTGTCTTAATGGGAGGAACAACCGAACCACTAAAGGTGAATCATCACTTGGTCACCGAGGTAAATTTTTCTTGTGATCCTGTTGCTGCAAAAAGTGTTTTATTGAGTCAAATGAACATTACAATTATGAATGGACACATGACTTCGGAAGCATTCTTTTCGCGACACGAGATGAATCAGTTTTTAACTTTAGTTGAAACAACAATTAATCAAGACACATTGAAATGGATTCATCAGACATTGGAAAACTGGATTAAATGGAATGAAAAGGTGTTTGGTTTCAGCGGTTTTTGTAATTGGGATATGACCACAGCTGTTTACTTAGAGCGTTCGGATCTATATAGTCAGGAGCAATACAGTTTATCAGAAAATCAGATGAATCTTGCTCATGGGCGAATGACACTGACTGATAAATCTGACTATTCTATAAAAATGCCTAAAAGAATTTTGGATATAGCTGAACTCAACCAGCTAGTAATTAAGCGAATGGCATTAGCGTTTAAAAAAGAGGACTAAAAGCAAATATCGAACCTGATTCAAAAGAAGGGAGCACACGTGAAAAAGATTATTGTCTTTATTGCTTTTATTTTGTTAGGAATATTTTTGGCCTACAAGTTTGGTTTAGTTGATTTTCTGAAGGATATTTCTAGTTTAAGAGCCTACTTAGAAGCACTTGGCTGGCAGGGTTACGTGATTTTTATTTTACTTTCAGTCATTGTCGCTGTGTTTCTTTTACCGGGACAGTTTCTAGCGATTGTTGGTGGACTAGCTTATGGCGGACTTCTTGGCGGACTATTAACGATTATTGGTGCATCACTTGGTGCTAGCATCTCCTTTATTATTGGAAAATACATTGCAAGAGAGTATATATTAAAGCGTTTTGGTAATGACCCAACTTTTCAAAAAATTGAAAAGGGCGTTAGAGAGAATGGTATCTCATTTTTAATTTTCACCCGTTTAGTTCCCGTTTTTCCTTTTGCAATCCAAAGCTACGCCTACGCCATGACACCGATGAGTGTAAAAAAATTCAGTTTGATCTCCTTTTTGACAATGATGCCGGCCAGCTTTATTTATGCTTTTATGGCTTCTGAAATTGCCTCAAAGGGAGTTTCTGGAGCGCTGTTATTGGAATTAACAGTTGCGGGAATTTTCTTAGCTTTGTTAGCATACCTACCTAAGAAGCTAAGCAAAAAAATAAATCAATTAAATTCTGAATACAAAAAAGAATAGTAAACGAAGAATCAGAGTATACTGCTCTGATTCTTTTGTTTCTCATGAGTTGATTTTTAACCGTACAAGTTAACTACAACTCCATTGTTTTCTTTTATAAGTCATTCTAAAATAAAGATGAAAGGGGAGATAAAGGTGGAAATGAATATCGGACCAATCATAATGGAGAAGCGTAAGGAAAAAAAGGTGACTCAACAGGAGTTAGCTAATTTTATAGGAGTTTCGAAGGCCTCAGTATCAAAATGGGAGACCGGCCAAACCTATCCTGATATTACTTTACTTCCGCTTTTGGCGGCGTATTTTGATATCACGATCGATTCACTGCTAACCTATGAACCGCAATTAGATAATCACGAGATTCAACGTATTTATGCGATGCTGAAGGAATCGTTGGAAACAAAATCACCAGAGGATGTCTTAGCAACCATTCGTAGTTTTGTTCGGCGCTATTATTCTTGCTATCCATTTGTTTTACAAATGGGATTGTTTTTATTGAATCATGCAGATTTACTTCCAGGAGAGGAAAAAGTTAAAACGTATACCAAAGAGGCAAAGGAATTGTTCATTCATGTACGGACACAAGCAAAAGATCCAGATTTAATTACACAAGCACTAAAGTATGAGGCCTACACTGCTCTTAATTTACAGGAGTTTGATCAAGTTTTATCGATTCTTGGAGATCAGGTTCCCGTTTTATTTCCAATCGAAAGCTTAATTGCTGCAGCTCAACAGCAGAAAGGTGAAGCAAAACAGGCCGTTCTCACGCTTCAAAGTGCCATTTATCAATATACGACTGTCTTTTTAAGCTTCTTAACTAATTATCTTCAACTGGTGATTGATGACCCTGATAAGTTTTCTGAGACCGTTTCGAGAGGTAAGAGCTTCGCAAAATTGTTCAATTTTCAAGAGATGCATCCTGTTGCGTTGATGAATTTTCAATTATCGGCCACTTTTGGCTATGCACAAATGGAAGATGAGACTGCCGCACTTGAAATGTTACAGGCATTTGTTGAGGTTTTACAAGGAACAACATTTCCGGTTGTTCTTCATGGTGATGATTACTTTGATCAAATCGATGAATGGCTTGAACACTTAGAAATTGGAAATCAGTTACCACGAGATTCAATGAAGGTCAAAGAGGGACTGCTGGGAACGGTAATAGATAATCCTATGTTTTCACAGTTCAAGGATCAGGGGCAACTACAAGAAATTTTTACTAAACTTCGATCTATTAGAGAGCAGGATGTGATTGAAAATGAATAATTTTGATTTTTTTAAAGAGAATTTACCTATTTTTATCCCACTAGTTATTTTGGAATTGATCCTAATGATTACTGCGGTTCGACATGTTTTGAAGCACCCGCACTATCGTTTTGGCAACCGAGCTGTCTGGTTATTAATCGTTATCTTGATTCAAATTATTGGTCCTGTGATCTATTTTGTTTTTGGAAAAGAGGAGGATCAATGAGCATTTTAGAACTGAAACAGGTCACAAAAAGTTTTGGGTCAAAAAAAGTGTTAAATAATTTGAATCTAACGGTGCCTACTGGCTCGATTTTCGGTTTTGTGGGAGAAAACGGAGCTGGAAAAACAACTACGATGAAAATGATTTTAGGTTTAGAGGAGATGACTAGTGGAGAAATTCTAGTTAACGAGTTGCCTGTAGTTTTTGGCGATAATCAAACAAATCATTTGACTGGGTATTTACCAGATGTCCCAGAGTTCTATGATTATATGTCTGCTCAAGAATATTTGAGATTTTGCGGAGAGATCACTGGTTTATCAAAAAAGCAATTAAAGGAAAAAGTTCCTGAGATTCTATCATTGGTGGGCTTAAAGCTGGATAAACGTAAAATTAAAGGTTACTCAAGAGGGATGAAACAGCGTTTGGGAATCGCTCAAGCTTTATTAAACAACCCTAAATTATTGATCTGCGATGAGCCAACTTCGGCCTTAGATCCAAGCGGACGGAACGACTTTCTAGAAATGTTGTCGAACCTAAGGGGACGGATGACCATTTTATTTTCTACCCATATTTTGGGTGATGTCGAACGAATATGTGATTATGTTGGTATTTTAGATCAAGGAAGACTAGCGGTTAGCGGCTCATTGGATGAATTAAAGCAGCAATATGCTAAAAATCAGATAGAAATTGAATTTTCGCATGAGGCTGATCTAGGAGTATTTACAAAAAAATTGACAGAATTAAGAAACGAAGATGTTCTGAATGACGTTACCTTTGATCCATCAAAGAACTTACTTACTTTGTCGTATACACAGGATTATGAAGAAGTAGCAGCATTGATTTTCCGATTGTTTGAAAGCTATAAGATATTCCCTAATACAATTAAAAAGATTGATCCATCACTTGAAACGATTTTCCTGGAGGTGGTTCAATGAAAAATTTATACTTTTTCACGAAAAAAGAATTTTTTGAATGTTGGCGAACTTCGCGCTTGTTAATCTTAGTCATTATTTTTCTCATTTTTGGTTTAATGAATCCATTGTTGGCAAAACTAACACCAGAAATTGTTAAGATGACAATTGGCGATACAATGGCTAGTTCCATTCCAGAACCTACATCCATCGATTCTTGGACGCAGTTTTTTAAGAATCTTACTCAAATAGGGATGATCGTTTTAGCATTGATGTTTAGCGGGACAGTCAACAACGAGGTTAATAAAGGAACCCTAGTTAATTTAGTGACGAAGGGACTGCGTCGTTGGGTGATTATCGTTGGAAAAATGATTAGTTTGGTTTTTCAATGGAGCATCTGTTTTCTGCTAACTTTTCTTGTTCCCTGGGGCTACACGGCGTATTATTTTCCGGATAACAAGAGCACACAGCTCTTTCAAGCCGTTTTTCCATTGTGGATTTTTGGTTTATTATTACTAAGTATTATTCTTTTATCATCAACTATCATGCGGAATAGTTATGAAGGGTTGCTGTTGACTGGGGGTATAATTCTAATTTTAGTATTACTCAACCTATTTGATAAGCTAAAATACTATAATCCAATCTCGCTGGTCACACAAAATCTTAACTTCCTACAAGAAACGGTAGATTTTCAAGAATACGTGCCAGCGATATTAATAAGTATTCTGGTTTTTGCACTGGCAACTTTTCTCAGTGTACGAATTTTTAATAAGAAAAAATTGTAGACTCCTAGAGACCTAGCTATCTAAACTAGGTCTCTTTTATTTGAATAGGAACTAATTAGACTGTAAGAATCAAAAATTAATCCAGAATTAACAATCAAATGTCCGATCAATATCAGGAGGAGAAAGATTTATGCTGCTACAAAGTCAATTACAGCAAAAAAACATCAACGAAATGTCGATGTTTTGACTGGTTAAATGAATAGATAAATGACGGAATAAATATAGTATGCCAACAGCAGCAGGGCAACAATGCAAGAAAGTTTTGACAAGAATCCTCCACGTTTAGGACTGGTGGATTGACGGGATTGTCTTCGTGTCATTTCCGTTACTTCAACTTCAACTGTCTTAGCCTTTTTTGAGCCACCTAAAAGCACAACCGCTAGTAAATCGATAAAAAGCAGGCCTTGCAAAATAATGCTGACAATAAAAATAATCTGATCCCCTTTGATCATTCTAAACAGGAATAGAATAATCATTAAAAGATCGAATAGTAATGTTAGTAAAAGCGCCATAACAAAGCTCCTTCAAATTGGTTAGAATAAACAAGCTTTATTATAGCATACAACTAATGAAAAAAATTACGAATTATTTATGAAAAATTCAAACAGATGGATTAATCATGATGTTTGAAAAAGGTGTAAATCATCCAATACACCATAAAAGTTACAAGTGAAACAAACATTAAAAACGCTAATGTCCAAGCTCCTTCAACAGGTTGGTAATGATGATAATTCATAAGTAAATAAATGCATAGAAAAGTCGGGGTCAAAGAAAAATATAAGTGAATCAGTACGCGATCTTTTTTGAATAGGTAAAAATAAATGATGGTCATTAAAAAAAAGATCAAGTAAATGACCCATGATACTGCATTGCCAATATCCATGAACTCCCCTCCTTTATAAATAATTATATCAGAAGACAGACTATGATAAATAACAATAAAATGAGAAATAATCAGTTTTATTAATGAGAATATACCATTTTAATTTTCATTCAAAGATTCTTATTAATGCATGTTTTTTGACAGTTATGTTCTTCCTTTAATTTTAAAAAAATCAAAGAAACTGGAAAAACATTGTTATTTAACAATTTTTACGATCCAATACTAAATAAAAGAATTTTACATTGTGATTAATTTTTGTTACTTTATATAAAGAGAGGTAAGAAATAAAATATTAAATGTAATCGTTAATTAATGGTTAAAACAGGGGGATGACATGGATTATAAAAAGCTATTATGTAGTGTGATGTTGCTAGGAAGTTTTGGAACCTCGACCTTAGTTGCTTATGGAGAAGAAAAAACAGACTTTACCAGTATACAGGAGAGTTCAAGTACTATCAATTCTTCTAGTTCTACAGTAAAAACGGACGATTCAATTTCACAAGAAGCTGATTCTGGATTAGTGAACTCAGATACGACATCGTCTTCGAATGAACAAACCGAGACAAGTAGTGAAAGCGGCGCGGTAGATGAAGAGGAATACGATGCTCAAGGAAACTTACAATTTCATCATCCAGTTCGATTTGAGGATTTTACTTTAGAACCGCCTGCGTTTAGAAGTGCACGATCAGCTGTGAATACACAACAAGCTTTTATCAATCAAATAGCTCCGTCTGCTAAGACATTAGCAAGCGCAAATAACTTATATGCTTCAGTAATGATTGCACAAGCAATTGTTGAAAGCGGTTGGGGGAGTAGTACGCTTTCAAAAGCTCCTAACTATAATTTATTTGGCATCAAAGGAACCTACAATGGACAATCAGTAACGATGAAAACACAAGAATGGAGTGAAAAAGAAGGTTGGTATTGGATTGATGCTAAGTTTAGAAAATATCCTTCTTATAAAGAATCTTTGGGTGATAATGTAACAATCCTCAAAACAACTTCTTTTTCATCTGGTAATTACTATTACTCAGGCGCGTGGAAGAGTAATACAAAATCATACAAAGATGCGACTGCGTGGTTAACTGGAAGATATGCGACAGCACCAAATTATGGCAGTACATTGAATAGTATTATTCAGAGTTACAACTTAACACAATATGATACTGGTAATAGTACATCAACACCACAACCTGTTCAAACCAATGCAATGTATCGTTTGTACAATCCGAATAATTATGAACATTTTTATACTTCAAATTTAAATGAAAAAAATCATTTAGTAAAAATAGGTTGGGGAAAATATGAAGGCATTGCTTGGTATGCTCCTAAAGAAGGAGCACCAGTCTATCGTCTGTATAATTTTATATTACGTGACCATCACTATACTTTAGATTGGAATGAGGTTAAGGAATTAACATCCAAATATAATTGGAAATACGAAGGTGTTGCTTGGCACTCAGACAGGTCAAAAAAGGTAAAAATCTATCGATTATTTCATCCTGGACTGATTAGTGGTTCACATCACTATACAAAAGATTTGAATGAAGTTAATGTTTTGAAAAAAAGAGGTTGGAATTATGAAGGTATTGGCTGGTATGCACATTAATATTTTTTTAGTATCACTTAATGTAGTAGACTTTTATCAAATATTAGTTATATAGAAAGTCTTAGAATCTCGATCTAATAAACAAGACAAAAGGAAAGCGATTATTTGGATCATATCAAATTGTTCGTTTGAAACAGCAGCTATAAATAATTGAGTATTAAATTAGATATTTATACGCTTAGGCTGTAATGCTAAATTTAAGAATAGGAAAGATGTCAAAAAACTAAAAGAATAAAATGCACCTTGTCAAGTAGAAAGCTAAAAAAGTCTCTTTTTCAAATCGTGTTGGTGAAGACAAATTTGAATAAAACTAAAAAAATATGCGGCGCGTTCTGTGCGCCGCATATTTTTTTAGTTTTCAAAGATCAGACCTTGTTGTAAATAGATCCGTGCCCGAAAGTTATAAAAATTGCGATAACCAAACGCAATTCGTTTAATCAGCTTGATCTTGTTATTCAGCCCCTCCGTGACGCAGTTTGAGTGGGACACTTTAAAGGTATTTGAAATACCCGATTGGTAGCGATGGAAGATCGTGAATTTCTTTTTAAACGACTGAGGTAACGTAGATGAAGTTGTTTTAAGGGTTTCTTGAAAGCCTTCCGTATCTCGTTTAACGAAATAATAGCGTAATAATTGACAAAAATGATACGCTGTTCGCAATTCTTCGTTGTAGCTTAACAGTTCATTGACGATTTCTGTTTGACTAATTGGTCGTTTAAACAGTCGGTGATAATGCCGTTTGAGTGGCTCCAATGTCGTGGAATCTTTGAGTAAGAGTTTCCAATATCGCTTGAGCCGACGGTACTTCTTCTGATTTTCAGAGTGTGAGGCTCGAAAACGATTCATGATCTGGACACGCAATTGATTGAAGCTGCGATTAATATGTTGGACAATATGAAAGCGGTCAGTTACGATCTCCGCATTCGGAAAGACCGTTTTAAGCAACTGACAATAGCTGACATTCATGTCCATCACTAGGTACTTGACCTTTAAACGGGCCTTTCTAGGAAAGCGCAGGAAGTATTGAGTTAGGTTGTAAAGTCTGCGATCTTCAAGGATCGTAAATAGCTGATTGGTTGTCCCATCAACACAAATAAAACTCATGGAACCAGAAACAGACTTCATTGATTTGAACTCATCCATACACAACACCGTCGGAAGGAAGTTCATACGTGGCTGGTAATGCTTCGTTGCTTCACGCAAGATACGTGTCACCGTCCCATCCGAGACGAAGTACTTCTTAGCGATTAGTTTACGTGATTGATTTTCGTACAGTTCCATGAGAATCGCCTGCTTCAATTCCTTTGTTAGTTGATGGTGTTCATCAACTAAGACCGTTTTCGCAGAAGAGGTCTGTCCACAATCATAGCAGAGAAAACGGGTATGTTTTAATTCTAAAATAGTCAGCTTCTCTTTGACTTTCAACATCTGAGTGCGTGTTGTATAGGAACCGTTGCGGATAATACGAACCGATCCACAGTGTTCGCAATAGGAAGGTGAGTCATCCAATCTCCCTTTAATAAACTGCGCTTGAACGCCTTTATATTCTTTTTCAATCAGCCATTCTTCATCAAAAAATAAATGTTTATCTGTTAATCCGAGTAATTTTCTAGTATGATTATCCATTGAGAGACTCCTTTGGTAGGGTGACGTTTTGGTCGACTAAATTTTACCAAAAGTGAGTCTCTTTTTGAGTTGAAACGAAGAAAAAGTGTTGTTACTCTTAACAAGTGAGAACACCATTTTTTACAAATAGACATTTGGTTGATCTATAATTAAATCGTCAAACTCAATCATAGGAGGATAACCAACAGATTGACTTAGAGCAGAAAAAAACTCTCATTAAAAGTTTATTACCTTTAATGAGAGCTTTTTTAACATTAAAGGAAGTATAACATTTTAAGCGGTCTTTTTCCTATTAAACTGGAGATATGAAACCCAATATTTTACACGCCATTTTCTTTGATGAATATCAAAACTGGGAGAAATTCAATCAAAGGTACACGAGAAGGATTCGATCCGTTGTGAAAAGAGAAGTGAAGAAGTTTCGCGATTGTGGTGACCTTAAAAAAGGTTATCGTCTATTTGTCTGTGAAGGATGCCATGATGTAAAGAAAGTGGCTTTTCGTTGTAAAGGGAAATTTTGTCCAACTTGTGCAACTGGGGAAAGTCAACGGTGGGCAGAGGTTGCGGCGAATGATCTGTTTACAGTGACGCATCGACACGTCATCTTCACGATTGATGAAGGTTTACGTGAGATTTTTCTGAAGGAGAAGTATCGTAAGGAGCTTTTAAAAGGATTAATGGATGAAGCTGCACGGATACTATTAGATTTTTTTAGAAAGCACCATATACAAGCTGGGGTTGTGGCAACACTCCACACCTTCGGTTCTCAGCTAGAATACAATCCGCATGTTCATTTAGTCGTCACCATGGGTGGACTGACGAAGGATGGAAAATGGAAGGACTATGACTATTTTCCGTTCGCAATGTTGAGGAAATATTGGCAGAATGCGGTCCTAAAGCTCATTCGAAGAACCTTATCCCAATGGGATAAGGCACGAGTCCAGCCGCTTTTACAAGCGGCGTACACGAAAAATGCAGAGGGTTTTTACGTGCATGCACCCAAAAGGAGCCGAACTTCTCTCAAAAAGATATTAGAATATATCAGTCGTTATATGAAACGTGATCCCATTGCTTTAAATCGTATCCTTTTGTACGATGGGAAAATAGTGATGTTTCAGTATCATGATAAACGAACTAACACGGATAAGATAAAGACGATGTCGGCAGAGGAATTTATTGGTGCACTGATTCGTCATATTCCAGAGAACCAGTTCAAAACGATTCGTCGCTATGGAATCTATAGTCGTAGAATCAAAACATTAATGAAAAAGGTCATGAAGGAGTATCAGAAACGAGTAAAAAAGCTGTTTATCAATCTGAATGAGGCCTTAAGACCAAAATCCTGGGAAGAAAGAATAACCGAAGAATTTGGTGAAAATCCCTTAGAATGTTCTTGTTGCGGTGAGTACTATGAATTCGTTGGGATGAGTGTGCGCAAAAATGGACGGTTAGTTATTAAATATGCGAAAGATAACCATGTAAAGCGGTTTATGCGAGAGGAGAATCGAAAAATTGACCAAAAAGAATTCAGGCAACAGTATGAAGAAGAAAAAGAAAAAACTTTTAAAGCAATTCGCTGGGATTGGGAACGCCAACGTGAAATTTATATGTCTAAGTTGTGGTGAAAAAGAATCAATCCCAATGGATGTAGTAAAATTTTTAGATGATGCAGATATTGCAAATGATCCGAACAATCCTCCCCAATTTACCTGTGAAAAATGTGGGAAGGAGATGTATCCAGAATATTATAGAAACGCCCTTGGAATAGAGTTTAAGATCAGTGATGTTCAATAAGAAGGTTAATCATACAAAAAGTCCACCGGAGAATTCATTCTCCGGTGGTTTTCTTATTTACATCAGTTATTTCGGAAATTACAAAAAAGCTATGAAGACTATCTGTTGAGTATTCATATTTTTTGCTTATTTCACAAAGTATTTGCTGGTTAGATTTAATTATATGCTCGTTTCCTTCATATAAAGTATCCGTTGGAAGATGAATTTCAAACGATTTTTTGTTGTCTAATACCAATGGTTTTTCAAAGAAATATCCAGCAATCTTTTTCATGAGAATTACTCCTTTTCTATTATTTTGTTATATATTACATCATTGATGTAAGTGAAACCAGAATTAAGCTCTATAACAGTTGTAATTTAAATCCACCTCAAAAGTGCAATTCCTAAAACACCTGTTAAGACAATTTTCATAAGATCCTTGGTTCGAATTCCAACGATCAACGCAGGTATACAAGCAAGGACTTCGGGGAAACGCAAAGTTGGAAAATGCCCCGCTTGATAATTTAGAAGACTTTGCATTAGTAATGCTGTTAATATCGTCATAGGAAGATAGCTTAAAAATTTTTCAAGTATAGGCGGTAAAGTGATTGCCTTAGTAAGTATAAAAGGTAAGACTCGTGGAACCCAAGTAACTATAGCACAGCCCAAAAGTGTAAGCAGATAATAATTATTATTCATCCTTCATCAACACCCCCGTAAAGCAACCAGAAAGTGTTGCTAAAATGACAGATAATTCAGCAGATACAAACCGCATCAGAAGAAAAAGACTGATGATTGTAACTATTAAAATAGTTATCGTCTTGTTTTTTTGTTTCATTAAAGGTAATTGAATCTGAAAGAGAAATAGGCCTAAAAACATCGCAGTTAATGCAAAGTCGAATCCGAATATCGTAGGATCAGGAATGAAATTGCCTAATAATGCACCAATCACAGTTGAAAGTATCCATACAAGGTAAGCGGTTAAATTTAATCCGTGCATCCAGCTACTTGAGACTTTCTTTTCTTGTGCTAGAGTAGTCATTAATACACCGTAAGATTCATCGGTTAATAAGGTTCCGATCGCAATCCCATTCAGTAAAGAGTCCTCCTTAAAGTAATGAGCAACAGAAAGACTCATGAGTAAATGTCGGAGATTCACAAGAAAAACAGTGAATACGATTGATAGAATGGGGGCACTTAACAAAAGCAATCCACATAAGATAAACTGAGCACTTCCAGCGTATACTAAGGTAGACATCATAAAAATTTGCCAAATGGCTAAATGAGCAGATTTCCCCACGATACCCATCGCAATACCTATACCTAGATATCCCATGACTGTTGGTAAACAAGCCTTGACTCCGTCTGAAAAACTATTGGTTTGTGTTATACGATTATCCATCTACTCACCTCTCATTTTGTTTTAATCATATTAGACTAAAAGCAATAAAAAAACAAGAGGGTTAGTAAGCGAAAAAAGAGCAACAAACCTAAAAGCAAAGATATATAAGCTAATTAGGAAGTATCTGCTCAATTTATTTTACCATAAAATTATTAGGGATAAATCTAAATAAATTATTTATTTAAGTAAATAACCTAAAAATATTTGTAATGAGGGTTTAGCCTTTATTTTTCTTAAAAGATATAGATGATGTATAATGAAGAAAAGGGAGGCGTTATCAATGAAAGAAAGTTATAAAAAAATACTTGTCGCAGTAGATGGTTCAACCTCATCAACAAATGCATTTAATGAAGCGCTAAATGTAGCTGAACGAAATGATGCGAAGCTCTTTATACTTACTGTAGTTGATTTCAAATTTTCAATCGGTGATCCAGCGTTTATCAATGATGTTCTTAAATTTCATCTAAATAATGCTGAAATTGAATTGGAGCAATTAGTTGCTAATTCCAAAGTGAGTCGTTTAGACTATGAAACAAAGATTGATTCAGGTAATCCTAAACGTAAGATTATTGATTACGCGTTGGAAAATCAAGTAGATCTTATAATGTTGGGGGCGACAGGCAGAGGTGCAGTAGAACAGGCGATAGTCGGTTCTACGACAGCATATGTAGTAAACCACGCCAACTGCAATGTTATGGTAGTGAGGTCTTAAATCGATATATTTACAATAAAAGATTCTATAGTATTTTGTGTTGGTGGAAAATCAACTTCGATTTTTTACCAACACTTTTTCTTAATGATATTAGTCAGTTTCGTTCGCGTAGCGTACGAAACAAGAAAACCGCGCTTCTACGCGTGGATGGAATAGTTTTTCTATGTCTAAAGACGACAAAAGTTTATCACATAGTGTGCCTGAATGCGAGGAAACTTGAGAGGAGGAAAGGTATTTCCAAAACAATGCTTTTCAAAAGATGGAAGTAGGACTTCTATAGTCGATATGCAGGTATAGGCAATAAACCACTCATGGGTGCTGCAATCAAAAGTTGCGGTGCTGAGCACATGGAGAAAAGGCAGTAAGAAAAATTGTCAGGTGTGTGCCATAGAGCTGAACGAAAGTGAAGAACTGATGAAGCATCGTTAAGGCTAATAAGTACAGTCAAAACAGGGATTTTGTGTGGCTCCCAAGATAAGTCTAATGGTTACCTGTTTATTGATTAGGCGGCTGTTGGTGTAGAAGTTACAGGAATATGGTGTAGGCTTTTGGAAGGAACAGGAGAATCCTGATTTATAATGATAAGTGAAAAACTCAAGCAGACAAATATGCGAGAGTGAAAGTAATGAGGAATAAATCAGGTGCGGAAGAATTTGTAGTAGTGATAAAACGATTGTAATGAACGTGGAGCGACGGGATTCTATTATCATAACTTCTTTTATTTAACAACCAAATGAATGGGAGGATTCTATGGAAGAAGGGAAATCATTTAGAATTACACAGAGTGAGGTATTATTTGCATACAAACGTGTAAAAGCGAATAAAGGCGCAGGTGGTATCGATGGCGTTGATTTTCATATGTTTGACAAAGAATGGAAAGATCGACTGTATAAGTTATGGAATCGAATGGCATCTGGAAGTTATTTTCCGAAAGCTGTTAGAGGTGTTGAAATTCCGAAGAAAAATTGAAAGACTAGGCTTCTAGGAATTCTAATAATAGAAGATCGTGTTGCCAAATGGTAGTCAGAAATCGAATAGAGCCAAGATTAGAAAAAATATTCTTAGAAGATTCCTACGGATATAGGCCGAATAAATCTACGTTAGATGCCATAGGAATTACACGTAAGAGATGTTTTAGCTATCCTTGGCTTGTCGAATTTGACATAGTGGGCCTGTTTGATTTTATCAACCATAAAAAACTACTAGCGATTATAAGCAGACATGTTAAAGAAAAATGGTTTTTGTTGTATATCCAAAGATTTCTAACAACTCCAATTCAATTATCAAGTGGTGAATTGAAAGAAAGAGATTCCGGCATACCTCAAGGAGGTGTTATCAGTCCAAATTTAGCTAATGTATATATGCACTATGCAGTTGATTTATGGATGAGAACGATATTTCCAGAAAATCCATGGGTGAGATACGCAGATGATGGCTTGATTCATTGTGTAACGAAGAACCAAGCGATTCATCTTATGAGAGAATTGACAAAGAGGATGAAAGAGTGCTTTCTTGAAATTCATCCAGAAAAAAGCAAAATTGTTTATTGTAAAAATGATCAGTCAAATGAAGAAAGTGGTTTTGAGTTTTTAGGCTACTCCTTTCGAAATCGGTTATGTAAAAATCGACAGGGTGTTTATTTCACCGGCTTTACTCCAGCAGTAAGTAAAAGTGCAGCGAAGAACTTCAGAAACAAAATTAAGTTAGCCGTTAAGGAAGCGAACACTACTTCGCTCATTTGTTTGGCGGAGATTCTGAATCCCATTATTCGAGGATGGATGAACTATTTCATGAAGTTCAATAAGATTGAAGCAGTTAGGAAAGGAATCAATTATGTGAATCTAACATTGATAAGATGGTTAAGAAGAACGCGAGAATCAGTCAAAAATGGATCAAATAAAGCGCAGAGGTTACTAGGAAGAATGTCAAAAAGTAGTCCTAATCTTTTTTATCATTGGAAAATGGGCTATATGCCAGTGAACTGATAATAAGAGCCGTATGATGGGAGACTATCACGTACGGTTCTGTTGAGAGGCTTGGGTGAAAGTCCCTTTATATACTCGACGTAAATGGAGATGTAAGTATCACATTGTACTTGCACCAAAATATCGGAGACAGATTATTTATGGAAAATATAGAGAAAGCATAGGTGAAATCATTTGCACGCTGATATTGTCGAAGCGATGAATGGCATTTTTTCAAAGCACAACCTATTCTTATCGAAAGTCACTTGCGTTCACTGAACGTGCTGAATGAAGCAATTGAGGAAATAACCTAGGAATAAGCGGAATTCATGGAAGCATTACAAACCATTCTTGGTGGCGTAGAGATTATTTTTTTTAGCGGAAGTTGGCCCTACGATAGAATAATTTTCTATCGTTAAAAAACTTGCCTCTTGGACTGGTTTGTGTTCATGTAGTTATGAAAGTAGAAATATTAGGAAATCTGCTCATATATCAGCTGGAAATAAGTATCTGAAAGCGATCCTGTATCAATATGGCGGGACTGCTGGACGTTCAAACAATCCAATATTTTCAGAGTTCTATGATCGGATTTCTAAGCGTGGCAGTAAAAAACAATTATTGCCTGTGCACATAAAATACTAAGGATTGTTTATATGATTCTTTCAGAACAAATTAATCAGGTAAAAGAAAAACCTCTGCTAGATGAGACGAACATGTAACAAGGACCAAATAAAATTTTTTCCATTTCTATTATAGTATGGGGAGAGATTTTTGTGTTTTTTCCATATAGTTTCATTAAAAAAAGTTCGCGACCATCACGCTTCCATTTTAGCAGAAAAAGAAAAACCGCGAAGCAACAACCTGCCTAGGATTGATGGTTACTTACACGGTTTATATTACACTCTCAAAACTAAATTAATTATAAATTTCTAGTACTCCGATTAATTCAATCACGTCATTAGGATTTCCTTTTGGTATATTGATCCTAGTAGCATTATCGAGTATTTCTTGTTCTTGTTTCTTCAAGAATGCCTTATCTTCTTCTGTTACATTTGGATATTGAAAATGTCCAGGAGTTGGGTATCGAGTGATAGTCCCATCATGGTTACTAGAATACACAACTAAACTTTGATAACCAAATTTACCAGAAAGTAAAACAGTTTCTCTTGGATAAGTCAAACTGTTTTCATCAGATGGATTTATTGCTTCTCCAGCAGGTCTATGTTCAACATTGAGTACGAAACCGGGATTAACTAGTTCTTGCTTATACTGTGTTCCCATAACTGCAAGCCAAACACGAGCATATTCAATCTGCTCATCAGAATAATTAATTAAAGGATTTTCAGGTGCCGAAGAAATCTGAGCATCGGAATCTTGTTGAACCATGATTTTTTCAGAAGAAATGGTTGAAGTAGTTGTTGAACTGGAAGTATTCAGATGTGTCGATCTTTTACCAGTAGTTGATTCAGAGCTCAAGTTTGTATCATTTTCTTTGCTACAACCAATAAGAAATAAAGTAGAAATAAGTAACATAAATCCAATTTTTTTCACAAAAATCACCTCACTGTTTCTAAGTACTTATAGTATATCACGATAATGAATTTTATAGGTACCATACTAACCAAGTGCATGAATTGATGGGGGTAACGAATATGAAATGCAGACGGAAATCCATTGAAGTCGAAGAAATCTGATTCAATGATGTAATTTAAAAGATGCTTTTGATTATTGTTCCGATCGGTGTGAGTGTTGCGGCTACGACTCCGTCATCCATCATGGCTACAAAGATAGCTGGATTCAATTACTCCCTTATCAAGAGGTGTCTACCTATCTTCATCTCTATAAACAACGGTTTTATTGTAAACAGTGTCACCATACCTTTTCAGCTAAAACCTATTATGTCGCAGAAAACTGTTATCTCTCCCAAGCGCTCAAGTTTGCGATCGCTGTTGATTTAAAGAAGAAAATTTCGATGAAAGATATCGCTCAACGTTACTTGGTTTCCGCTAAAACGGTCGAACGGGTCTTGGATTCTTTTTTTGAAGAACCACGACTGAAGCCCAATTACTTACCCAAACATCTATTGATTGATGAATTCAAAGGAACTAAGGACTGTCAGGGCGCCATGTGTTTTATTCTCAGTGACGCGGATACGGGGAAAAATCTTTGATATTTTAGAGGATCGAAGAAGCTTCAAGCTGATCGCCTATTTCATGCGTTTTACTTATCACGCACGGAAAAACGTTTCTCATGTCGTGATGGATATGAATGCGGGCTATGATTCTGTGACAAAGGTCGTTTTCCCAAATGCTCGGATTTCCATTGATCGATTTCATGTGATCCAACAACTCAATCGTGCGTTTAATAAACAACGGATAAAAACCATGAATCACTTGAAAAAAGAGCGACCCGCAAGCCATGAAAAAGTATCGCAAGCTTAAGAAAAATATTGGCGAACCATTCTGAAAAAAATAGAAAAATTAATTATTCTTCGCTCAAACAATACCCGCTTTTTCCAACGGAAAAATACCTGACGGAATCGGAAAAGTATTGGATTATTTATTATCGATTGACGAGCGCTTACGGACAAGCTATGATGTGTATCAAAATTTGTTGGATGTCTTTGATGCCAAAGATTATAAGGACTTTTACGAACGCATTGATCACTTACCTCCGATGCTTGATCCAGCATTTAAAAAAGCGATTCTTTACTTAAACAAACACAAACAAGCGATTATCAATGCGTTAAAATACCCCTATTCGAACGGAAAACTTGAAGGGAAGAATAACTTGATTAAAGTGATTAAGAGAGTGGCATTCGGTTTTAGAACCTTTCGCCACCTTCGTATGCGAATTCTGATTCAACAGAATCTTTGCGACATTATTTGAACAAAAATCAAAAAGAAAAAAGGAAACGCCGAAGCATTTCCTTTCAGTGATTTAATGAAAACAACACGATTTGACTTAGAGCCAAACTTTTTTTATTGGGATAGTAGGGCTCGAACCTACACTTACCTGATTCAGAGTCAGGCGCCTTACCAGTTTGGCCATATCCCAATGAGAACAGAAAGAATTATAACGCTAGTTTTTCTATTCTTCAACTAAATTGTCTCGACTATTTTTTTCCAGCCCTTTTCAAAGCTGCTAAGACAATATTTCCATCCGCAAATCCCAAATTAATTTTGATAACTTCATTATCAAAAATTAAAGACAGTCGAATACCATTTAATTTCTTTTTACCGCGGATTTCTTTGCATTGATAAAGATTGTATTTACATGCTTTTTGCTTACTTAACACATATAGTGTATTGCCGGAAATTCCATAAGCACTCAACCCCTCCTGTTTCTTTAGGTTTTCATATTTGTGGAAACCGATAAAAGAAAAGGAAAAGGTTGTTTTAGGAAATGCGTGAAGAAAATTGTTAAACAACTGAGTGCCTTTGTCTTCACTTGTATTATAATTAATTCCGTATTTTTTGGTAAATTGATAAAGTTCATTTGCAGTGTTCATAATAACCTCGCTTTTTTGATAGCTTTAGTATAATTGTTTCTTTTAATAGAAACAATCATTTATCGTGTGAAGCGGCGGACATTGATGAATTCTGAAACGGCCATGGTGATAAGTAGAAACCCAAATAGTTGAAAAAGAATCATCATGCTGCTGAATGGATTAAATAAAAGGAAAAAACCAGCAATGATCATTAGGGCGCTATAGATGATCTGACCTGTAACAGGAAAACCATCGCGTTTAGCAGTCCAACTTTGCATGAATTGACTAATTGCAAATATCAGGATAATGAATCCTAAAAACATTGGCAAAATACTGACAATCCCTTTAGAGAACCAAAGAACGACAAAAGCGACAAGCACTCGCATAATACCACTAGTCGTCTCAAATCCGATGTTTCCTGTATATTTTTTTGTTCTCAAGCCGCGGATAATCTGTAAAATTCCAAAAATTAATAAATAGAAGAAAATGATGTAGATAATTCCCCTAAAGACGCTTCGTGGCGAGAATAATATAGCGATTCCAAGGATGAGATAACAAACGCTTCTCAAATAACCATACTTTTTAATCGAATCAATAAAATTTGACATAAAATATCACTCCTTACTAATAATTTTACCCGATTTGACGTCTTTTTGCTAATGAAGTGAAAAATTCGATTGTAAACCATTCCATACTTCGGTATAATGCGAATAACATTGATCCAAAAGCTAGACGAACAAATGAATGTCGATACTGGAGGGCTTACTTATGAATGAAGAAGAAATTGAGCTTGGAAGAAATTATCGTTGCCATCCGATTGGTTTCGAAGAATGTGTAGAAGGCGAAGTCATTTCAAAAATGACGAATTGCGCAGTGGTTCGTATTAACCAATGCGAAGAGGTAGATCAAGAGCAACGAGATGACAAATCTAACATGGTCGTGGTAAAATATTCTAATTTCATTCCAAGTTAGAAGGCGGTTCTTTTGAATATATTAACATTGTTATTGGGAATTTTTACGGTTGTTTTGTATGTCTTTTTATGGGTGGCACGCAAGGATATCGTTATTCCGGTTTTTAAACGTCGCAAGCAATATCCATTTTATGTTTTCCTGGCGCTGTTGATTGTATGGATCGGATTTAGTAGTTGGCAAGATATAAATGGGCGTACACAAACGATTTTAGCTGCATTAGTAATGTTAAGTTTTTTGTTGGACAAAAAGGGATTTACAGAAGAAAATTTAGTTCTTTTTGGGTTGGACAATCGCGGGATTCCGTTAAATGAAATCGAGCGGGTGGTTTTGTTTCAAGAAGATAATGGATTAATCAAACTTAATTATTTTCGTAAACAGCGTCGCGGACCGATTTTAACTTTTGATTATCCGTTAACTGAGCTTGTTGTTTTCCTCTCGACGCACCTCAATGAAGGCAGCACATTAGAAATCTTGACTAAGGATGATCAAGACAAAAATGGAAAATAAATAGGCAACGCTGAAACAAAATCAGCATTGCCTATTTTTTATTTATTGCGAATTAATGGAAAACGCGGAAACGTTCGTCATCAGCTAGGAATTCTTTTTCGTTTGCTTCGCCTTCTTTAGAGCCAAAAACTAATTGTGAACGTAATTGCCAATTAGCTGGAATATTCCATTCTTCAGCAACAGCATCGTCAATCACTGGATTGTAATGTTGTAGGTTTGCACCTAGTCCTGCAGAGTTTAATGCAGTCCAGGTATTTGCTGTTGCAATACCATTTGATTGTTCAGCCCAGTCAGGGAAATTATCAGCATATAAGGCAAATTGTTCTTGCAGATTTTTCACAGTGTCTGTTTCTTTAAAGAACATAACAGTTCCGTAAGCATTGCGGAAGCTGGCAATTTTAGCTTGTGTGTTAGGAAAAGCTTCTGCTGGAGTTAATGGCTTCAAAGCTTCTTCTACAATATTCCATAATTTTTCGTGCGCGTTTCCAAATAGAATTACAGCACGAGGTGATTGTGCATTAAAAGCAGTGGGGCTATTTTTAACAGCATCTTTAATTAATGTTGTGATTTCTTCTTCTGATAATTTAACGTCGTGTCCTAATGAGTAAAATGAACGACGATCCTTCAATGATTCTAAAAATTGAGACATAATAATTTCCACCTTTTCTTGTTTTGTTCTTGTTGACAAAAACTACTTTATCATCTTACTAAAAGTAAGGAAAGTAATATGCTCACGAAAAAAGTAAAATTTTTTATAGAGGAAGTAGATACTTCGATTAAACTGGATACAATATGATAAACTGTTATTATGAATGTAAATAGATGGAGGCTCACAAATGAATATGAAAGAGATAGGCAAAACTGTTCTTTGGTTTTTAATCTTGGGAGCAATTTTGATTGGACTGCGTCATTTTGTTTTTACTCCTGTTGTAGTTAAGGGAGATTCAATGGATCCGACGTTGATTGATGGTGAGCGTGTCATTGCTTTAAAAAATACGGAGATCAAGCGTTTTGATATTGTGACTTTTCCAGCACCAGATGATCCTGGGAAAAACTATATTAAACGTGTCATCGGCCTACCCGGAGACACCATCGAGTACAAAAATGATGTGCTCTACATCAATGGCAAAGAGTATGAAGAACCATATTTAGATGAGTTTAAAGGGGAATTAGAAGATGATCAACCGTTGACCTATGATTTCACTTTAAATGACCTGTTTGGAGCAGAAAAAGTTCCTGAAGGAGAGTTATTTGTTTTGGGTGATAATCGTCGGATTTCAAAAGATAGTCGGATTATTGGAATGATCAAAGAAAAAAATATAATGGCTGATGTAAAATTTGTTTTCTGGCCATTAAATCGATTTGGCACTGTGGACTAGCAAAACTGCTAGTCTTTTTTTCCGTTTCGATAATAGCAATAAAGATATATGCCTATTGTATCTAAATTATTTTTTTGAAGTGTTCCTTGATTAGTAAAATATTTTATTTTGAAGATAGTCCCCCTGTGGTTGCTTTACAGACTTGTTTCAATCATGCGAAGATTTAAATGAACTGTTATAATATATAGGTAACATAATTTAAAGAAATGAGGGGAAACGATGCCATTACAATTTTTGTTAGGTGCTGGACAGAATGACGCGAAAGAACGTATGGTTCAGACGGCGCAAGCTTGGTTAGAGCAAGATCCGACGAATCGTGTGTTTTTCTTAGTCCCCAATTACAATAAATTCGAACAAGAAATCAGTCTTTTATCAGCAATGAAACAGAATACTAAAAATGTGGAATTTAGTACAATTCGCACGCAAGTTTTTAGTTTTCAACGTCTGGCTTGGTTCTTTTTACAACGTGATGGTCAGATACCAGGGAATGTGTTGTCTGAAGCTGGTAATGCAATGATTTTAAGGAAAATTCTCCATGAGCGGCGAGAGGAATTAACGATTTTTCGCGGAGAAGTAAATAAGACTGGTTTTATTCAGCAATTAGTTAGCTTCAATCAAGAAATGCAAATTGGGAATGTTACAGTTGAAGATTTAGATGAAAATGGAAACGACATAGATCAGGTATTAAAATTGCAGGACTTGAAGAAGGTATTTGCCGCCTACGAAGAAGCCTTGCTAAATTATCAGGTAACGAATGATGATCCTTTGCTGCTATTACAAGCTTATTTGAGTGAGCAAAATCTTTCCAATACTCTTTTTATCGTTAGTGGCTTTACGCGCTTTAATGCTCGTGAGTTAAGTGTGCTGAATACGTTGATGAGTTGTGGAGAGCTATTTGTGTCGCTGGAATTAGATCGGCCTTATCCAAATGAAGAACCAAATCCATTGAATTTATTTGCTGATCCTGGAAAAACGTATTTTCAGTTAAAACGCAGTGCGGATGCACAACAAGTTCCTGTTCGTCCTGATCAATTTGTGCGAATGAATCAAACTGTTTTCAATCAGATCGGTGATTTTTGGGCAAATCAGAAAAAAGTTGATTTATCCCAAACAAATCAACTTAAGCTAACGAAATATGCTACAGTTGCAGAAGAAATCCGCAAGATTGGCGAAGAGATTCGACGTTTAGTCAGGGATGAAAAATACCGCTATAAAGATATTCAAATTTTGATGCGAAATCCGAACGTTTATAATAGCGTTTTGCCTGATTTGTTTCAAAAAATGGCTATTCCTTTTTACTTAGATGAAACACAAGAAATGGCGGCACATCCATTGATTGAATTCTTACAAGCGTTGTTTTTAATCGATAATTATAATTATCGAATTAATGATGTTTTTCGAATGCTGCGAACAGAACTTTTTGCTCCCTTTGATTGGCAGCCAGAAACGTGGTATTTAGCGCAGCAGAAATATAGAGAAAAGATTGATCAAACAGAAAATGTTTGTCTAGCTTACAACTTTCGCGGGAGTGCTTGGACAAGATCCGCAGATTGGGAGTTCGTTGATTACGACTTTGAAGCAGACGTCTTTAATGATGCGAAACAACTAGAGGAAACAACAAATGACGTTCGCCGTTCTGTACAGCAATTATTGCCAGCATTCTTCGAGAAAATTAAGGGAGCAGAGAATGGACTTACAGCAGCAGCAGCTTTTTATCATTTTCTAGAAGTAAGTGGTGTGAAGCGTCAACTGTTATTTTGGCGCGATCAGGAAGTTGCTAAAGGAAATCTTGATAAGGCTCGTAATCATGAGCAAACATGGCAAGCTTTGCTTGATCTTTTAGACGAATACGTATTGATTTACGGGGCAGATGCATTTGATTGGGAAATTTTTCAAGATATCTTCTTGGCTGGGTTAATGAATTTGACTTACGGAAAAATTCCAACAGCGATTGATCAAGTTCGAGTGAATGATTTAGAGCTGGCACGGGTGGATCAAATGAAAGTCACCTTTGCAATTGGACTAAACAATAATGACTTTCCGGCTCGCTTCGATGATAAGGGATTATTGTCGGCGGAAGAGCGCTCCGCTTTTAATCAAAATCTACCAGAAGGGAAATTTTTGCCTGAAAGCAATAGCTCTAAAGTGAATCGTGAACCATTCTTAGCTTATTCGGTCTTTCTATCTGCAACTGAAAAACTGTATTTAAGTGTTTCCACAACGGTGGATGGCGAAAAAAAATTGGAGATCTCATCTTTCTTAAGACAATTAAGTCAAGGATTGAATATACCAGTCAAAGAAAATCAGCCATTAAGACTAACAAGCGCGCCTGAGGATCATTTAGGTTCTATGCGGACATTACTTTCGGATCTGATTGCTTTGAATCGTTACGCACAAGATGAAAATCGAGCGTTCTTACCAGCTTGGCGGGAGCTTCAGAAGTTTATTCAAAATAGTTCACTAGCTCCAATGGCTCAGCGTGTCTTTAAGAGTCTCCAGGATCTTAATGTCCCTCGAGATCTTTTACCCGAAACAGCAGAACAGTTATATGGAAAAAATCTCTATGTTTCAGTTTCTCGAATCGAGAATTTTTATAATTGCCAGTACAAGTATTTCGCAAATTTTGGTCTTGGATTAAAAGAGCGGACTGTCTACGGATTAACACCGGCTGCTGCTGGAGATTTTTACCACGAAGCGTTAGATCATTTCTTCCGCATACTAAAGGAACAAGGACTTCGTTTGGCTGAATTGAATGAAGCAGAACGTAATCAATTGGCTGATGAAGTATTGAAGAAAATCTTTGGCGAATTGAAATTTGCGATTCTATCAAGTTCGGCACGAATGAATTATATTCGCTATCAATTGTCACGAACAATCCAAAAGGTTAGCTGGGGTTTAGTCCAGCAAGGAGTACGAACAAAATTTGAACCTCAACAAACGGAAATTATCTTTGGTTCGATTGGAGGCCAGAAAGGGATTCCTGGAATCAACCTGCCATTATCAAATGGTGGAAAAGTTGCAATTCGGGGGAAAATTGATCGCCTAGATCAGCTTGAAAGTAATGAGAGTGATTGGCTTAGCGTGATTGATTACAAATCAAGTCCTCATAGTTTTAATGTTGCTGATGCGTACTATGGCATCGCGTTACAATTGATTACTTACTTGGATGTTGCGGTGACTGATTTTAGTGAAGCTAAAGGTAAGGAAATCAAACCAGCGGGAGCTTATTATCTGCATGTCCATAATCCAGTTTTAAAAGACTCTAAAAGTATTGAGAAAGATATGCTGAAGGCCTATCAATATGACGGGTTATTTGCGAAGGAGTCTGAGCTTTACGATCAATTAGATCAAAGTTTACAAGAAAAAGAGAGCTCTCTTTTATTTCCAATTAAAAAAGATAAAAATGGACAAACAGTCATCGTGTCGCAATCTAAAGATAAGTTTTACGACCTATCTGAAATTAATATTTTGCGTCAATACAATCGAGAAAAAATTCAAAAGGCCGGAAACCAAATTGTTTCTGGTGAGATAAAATTAAATCCAACTTACAAGGATAACCAACGGATTGCGTGTCAATACTGTCCTTTCCGGAGTGTTTGCAAATTTGATGCGATGTTGAAGGAAAATAATTATCATCGTCTAGAAAAACTTTCGAAGGAAGAAGTCTTGAAACGAATGGAGGAAGAACTACATGACAATTAATTTTTCAATCCCTCCTAAAGTTCCAAATGAAATGTACACTGATTCTCAATGGCAAGCTATTTATGATCAAGGAACCAATCTTTTGGTTTCGGCTTCTGCCGGCTCAGGGAAAACAGCAGTTCTGGTGCGGCGTGTGATCGAAAAAATCAAGCGCCAGCAGCTTTCAGTTGATCAACTTTTAGTTGTTACCTTTACTGAAGCTGCTGCCACCGAAATGAAGGAACGAATTCAATCAGCATTGCAAGAGGCGATCAATGAGGAAACAGATCAAAAATTAAAGAATCATTTTACTCATCAATTAACTTTGTTACCGATGGCAAACATTTCAACATTGCATTCCTTTTGTTCGAAAGTCATTCAACGTTTTTTTTATTTGATTGACTTAGATCCGAGTTACCGAATGCTGACAGATGACACAGAGACAATTTTGTTAAAAGAAGATGTTTGGGACGAGCTGCGAGAAACTTTCTATGAGGAAAATCAAGAAATCTTTTACCGGTTGACGGAGAACTTTTCAAATGACCGCAGCGATAGCGGCTTAGAGGATTTGATTCTCTCGATGTATGAGTTTGCTCGTGCAAATCCTGAACCTTTCGATTGGTTGGATGGCTTAGTAGAAAATTATCGCGTGGAGAATTTAGTTGATTCCGAGTTATATCGTAAGTTGATTCGTCCACAAGTCCTGAATAGTTTACAAGAAATCAAGCAAACATATCAATGGATGATTGCTGCTAGTCAAGGTACAGAGGAATTACAAAAAATCACTGAGTTAGCTCAAAATGAGCAGCTTATCACGCAACAGATCGAAGAATTATTAATCGGAGACGATTTAGATGCTACCTACACCATCTTTGAACAGCTTAAATTCACTACCTATCCATCGCCACGAAAAAAGGAAATTAAGGAGCTCTATGGTGACGTAATTGTTGAATGTAAAAATTATCGAGATCAAGCAAAACAAATGCTAACAAAGATTAAGGAAATGTATTTTACTGTTTCACCAGAAGAACAAGTAGAACGATTGCAAGAAGCTTTACCGATCGTGGATGAACTTGTTCGGGTCGAAAAACGTTTTATTGAAGAATATTCAGCAAAAAAACGAGAAAAAGGCATGCTAGATTTTAATGATTTAGAGCATTTCACCTTGCAAATACTCCGGACTGATCTTAATGGTAATAAACCAGCAGAGACTTACTATCGTCGCCGATTTACGGAGGTTTTAGTTGACGAATACCAAGATATTAATCAACTTCAGGAGACGATCTTGCAGCAACTTAGTACCGAGGAACCAGGTAATCTATTTATGGTAGGGGATGTTAAACAATCAATTTATGGTTTCCGTTTAGCTGATCCGACACTTTTTATCCAAAAATATCATGATTTTGCTGATGAAGATGGTGGACGACGGATAATTTTGGCAGAAAACTTCCGTTCCCGTAAGGAAGTCTTGGATTTCACGAATTTAGTTTTCAGTCAATTAATGGATCAGTCGGTTGGACAAATTGAGTACGATAAACAGGCGGAATTGATTAATGGCTTTACGGCATTTCCTGAAACTGAAAACTTCGCACCTGAATTATTAATTTACCAGAAAAATGGTGACGTGCCTGAATGGATTGAAGACAAAGCCATGGGTGAAATTTTTATGACTGCTGCGAAAATTCGCGAGTTGATTGATCATGGTTTTGAAATTTATGATAAAAAAGACAAAGCGATGAGACCAGCGCGCTATGAAGATATCGTCTTGCTGACGCCAACAAAAAATAATAATTTGACAATTTTGGAAGTATTTAAGCAGTTGGGAATCCCACTTTCGATCAATGATACACAAAATTATTTTCAATCGACTGAACTGCGAGTGATGATTTCTTTGTTACAAATCATTGATAATCCGTATCAGGATATCCCACTTGCTGCAGTCTTACGCTCACCGATTGTTGGGCTACAAGAAGAAGAGTTGGCTCAGGTTCGATTGGCCTTGCCGCAAAAAGAGTATTATCAAGCAGTTAAGGCTTATATTCAGAACAAGGAGGATGCTACTGCTAAGAAATTATCGGATTTTCTTTCGCAATTAAATGACTGGCGTGAGTTTGCACGGCGAGAAGCATTAGCCGATTTATTAGTAAAAATTTATGATGAGACGGCTTATCTAGACTATGTGTTAGGAATGCCTGCTGGACAACAGCGTCATGCTAATTTACTAGCCTTGATTGAACGAGCAAAAGATTATGAACGCAGTAGTTTTCGTGGGTTGTATCAATTTATTCGGTTTATTGAGAAAATGCAGGAAAAAGATAAAGATTTAGGGGAACCACCAACAGAAGAAGCACAGGATGCGGTTCGAGTAATGACGATTCATGGAAGCAAAGGTCTTGAATTTCCGATTGTCTTTTTAATGGATATGAGTAAAAGCTTTAATGTACAGGATACTCGAAGGAATTACGTTTTTGATGAACGATTGGGTCTGGGCGTAAAACTGTTGACACCAGATGATCGTATTAGAAAAGACACGTTACTCTTCCAGACGGTTAAACAAAAAAATCTAAATAAATTACTATCTGAGGAAATGCGAAAATTGTACGTTGCTCTAACGCGAGCAGAACAAAAGCTGTACCTTGTTGGTTCTTATGATGACGAAGCTTCTGCCTACAAAACATGGAGTAAAGCAGCATTGAATGAAAATCTAGTCTTAGATGCGGGGCTGCGAAATGGACAGAATGATAGTTTCTTTGATTGGTTAGGAATGACGCTATTCAGGCATCCACTGATGGACAACTACCAAAAGGAATATGTAGTCAATCAACTTCCTGAAATCAAAAAACATCCAGTGAAATTTAAAGTGGATTTTGTCAATCCTCAACTTATTGCCGAAACGGTGCAGGGGTATCTTCCAGAAATTAAAACGCTGGAAATCCCGCAAGGAGCGATCAATATTCAACCTTTAAAGCAGCGATTATTGTTCAAATATCCTTATCCTGAGGCAACAAAGACAACCAGTTATCAGTCCGTCTCAGAGTTAAAACGATTGTATGATGATCCCGATAATCGAGAAACTATGGACTTTTCACCAACACAGACACAATATCGTTTTACCGAAACTGAGTTAGGTGAACCCAAGTTTTTAGCTACTAAAAAAGAAATATCTGCTTCAGAAATCGGAACGGCAACTCATTTAGTAATGCAGCTGCTGCCACTACATGAAAATCTAGAGAAAAAAATGATTGAAGATTTGATCAATGATTTGGTTAAACGCAAAACCCTGACACAGGAGATCGCTGATAGAATTTCGATCGATAATATTATGCATTTTCTGAATTCTGATGTGGGAAATTTTGTTATTAAAAATGCTGACCATTTACATCGTGAAGAACCTTTTGCGATGCTGTTACCAGCAGATCAATTATTCAAAGACTATCAAAACCAAGATGAGATTCTTATTCATGGGATCATTGATGGTTATTTAGAATTTGATGACAAAATCTTTTTATATGATTTGAAGACGGATTATTATACTCCTGAAAGAGAAAAACAATTAATAGATCGTTACCGTGGACAATTGCATTTGTATAAGGATGCTTTGGAGAAGGCTAAACAAAAACCAGTTAAGGCTGCCTATCTCGTCTTTCTACGAGGGAAGAAGACAATAGATTTGTTAAAAACTTTTTAGAGGTAGGCAAGATGTACTTATAAAAGGTAAGTGATGTGCTATACTCTGTCTATCGAGGTGAGAATTATGGAACAAGTAGAAGTAATGGACTTTTCACTCTGTCCGAAATTTGAGAAAGGCTTTCAAATTTTAGGAAAAAAATGGAACGGTTTGATTATTGATGTATTGTTAGAAGGCGGGCCTCAAAGATTTGTCGATATTGCTGCGAAGATTTCCGATGTCAGTGACCGAGTGCTAACAGAACGACTAAAAGAACTTGAATCAGAAGGCATTGTTGGACGTGTGGTTGCTTGTGGAAGCCAAAAGCGCATGGATTATTGTCTAACGGAAAAAGGCGAAGCTTTGAAAAATGTGATGAATGAGATTCATCGCTGGGGCGACACTTGGATTACAAACGAAGAATGTAGTTGATAAATCTTTAAATTTCTTGTAGTATTGGATTAGTCAATTGAATAGTTTAAAAAGCGTTGATAGAAAAGAGTAGTCTTTTTACGTCTTAAAGGGAGTGTCTGTCACTGACTGGAAGCAGACTAAGAAAGAAAAAGATGAAGTTCACTTCTGGAGCTTGTCGAAAGACCGGCATAGCCGTTAAAGTGTGAAGAGCGTCAATTCAATTGGCGAATTAGGATGGTATCGCGAGACCTCGTTCCTTTGTTGGAACGAGGTCTTTTTTTGTTTTTTAATTATTTTTGAATCAATCATCGGATACAAGTGAGTTTTTTCTCACTTTAGCAATAGGGAAAGGAAGAAAACAATGAGTTTACAAGAACAATTAGAAGAATTGAAAAGTCAGACGTTAGCCAAAATTGAAGCGGCAAAAGAGCTTGCTGCTGTAGAGACAATTCGTGTAGAAACGCTAGGAAAAAAAGGGCCGATCACTGAGGTATTACGTGGAATGCGTGATCTTTCAGCGGAGGAACGTCCAAAAGTTGGTGCGTTTGCCAATGAAATCCGTGACATGTTGACGAGTGCAGTGGAAAAACGAAAAGCCGAGCTAACAGAGCTTGCTTTAGAAAAAAAGCTGTCAGAAGAAGCTTTAGATGTTACTTTACCAGGAAAGCAAGTCTCTCATGGTTCGCGTCACGTGCTGACTCAAATTATGGAAGAGATTGAAGATACATTTGTTGGAATGGGTTATCAAGTAATTGAAGGAACTGAGGTTGAATCGGATCACTATAATTTTGAACGAATGAACTTGCCAAAGGATCATCCGGCACGTGATATGCAAGACACATTCTATATTTCTGATGATCTATTATTGCGTACCCATACTTCGCCAGTCCAAGCTCGTACGATGGAAAAACATGACTTTTCTAAAGGAGCATTACGAATGATCTCTCCGGGAAAAGTATTCCGTCGAGATACCGATGATGCCACTCACAGCCATCAATTCCATCAAATTGAAGGACTAGTCGTTGATAAGGGCATCACCATGGGAGACTTGAAGGGGACCCTCGAGGTATTATTAAAGGAATTATTTGGCGCTGATCGTAATATCCGTTTACGACCAAGTTATTTTCCTTTTACTGAACCGTCCGTTGAAGTCGATGTGAGCTGCTTCAAGTGTGGTGGTAAGGGCTGTAATGTCTGCAAACACACAGGCTGGATTGAGATTCTCGGAGCCGGTATGGTTCATCCAGATGTACTGGAAATGTCTGGAATTGATTCAAAAGAGTATTCAGGTTTTGCTTTTGGTTTAGGACCAGATCGTATTGCAATGCTGCGTTACGGTGTCAATGATATTCGAAATTTTTATTCAAACGATGTTCGTTTCTTGGAACAATTCAAGGGGGAGTAAGTAGCAATGTTAGTTTCATATAAGTGGTTAAATGAATACGTCGATGTAAAAGATGTTGCACCGAAGGATTTGGCAGATCGTCTTTCATTAACAGGAATTGAAGTAGAAGGTCTGGAATCACCAGAAGCCGGACTGAAAAAAATCGTGGTCGGTGATGTAAAAGAATGTATACCTCATCCAGATTCTGATCATCTTTCAATTTGCCAAGTCAATGTTGGTGAAGAAGAATTATCACAGATTGTGTGCGGTGCACCAAATATCAAGGCTGGCGTTAAAGTGATCGTCGCCTTACCAGGTTCTCGAATTGCTGGCAATGTAAAAATTAAAAAAGGCAAAATGCGTGGTCAAGTTTCTAACGGAATGATTTGTTCATTACAGGAACTCGGCTATAGTGACTCGGTGATTCCGAAAGAGTATTCTGAAGGAATTTACTACTTGCCGCAAGATGCCATTGCTGGTGAGCCGGTTTTTCCGTATCTAGAGATGGACGATACAATTATCGATTTATCTATCACACCCAACCGGGCAGATGCCTTAAGTATTCGTGGAGTTGCTCATGAAGTTGCGGCAATCTATAATAAGAAAGTAAATTTCCCTCCAGTGGAATTAAAAGAAGCTGAGAAGAAGGCTAGTGATAAAATTAGTGTTTCTGTAACAGATGAAAAGGATGCTCCTCATTATGAAATTCGGATCATTGAAGATGTGAAGATTGGGCCAAGCCCACAATGGCTGCAAAATCGTTTAATGAATGAAGGAATCCGCCCAATTAGTAATGTCGTTGATGTGACAAATTATATCTTATTATTGTTTGGCCAACCTTTACATGCTTTTGACTATGATAAACTAGGCAGCAAAGAAATCCTCGTTCGTCGTGCGAAAGATAACGAACATTTCACAACATTAGACAGCGTTGAACGGATATTGAATCCGGAAAACATTGTTATTACTAATGGGGATATTCCAGTTGCTTTAGCAGGAGTAATGGGTGGATTAGATTCAGAAATCTCTGATGAAACAACTACAGTCGCGCTAGAAATGGCGATGTTCGATCATACTCTTGTTCGTCGCACATCACAAAGCTATAACTTGCGCAGCGAATCTTCTATGCGTTTCGAAAAAGGCATCAACCAAGGTGAAATCAGCTTAGCAGGCGAAGTTGCGGCGGCGATGATCGCAGAATTAGCTGGCGGGAAAGTTTTACAGGGTTCCGTTAAGGGGAGTGAAGTTCATCCGAAGAATGTAGAAGTGAGTACAACTTTGGAAAACGTGAATCGTTTCTTAGGAACGAAGTTAACGCAAGATCAGATCAATGCCATTTTTGAGGCACTTGGTTTCGAATCAAAGGTTAGTGAAGATGTTACAACAGTCAGCGTACCTCCACGACGTTGGGATATTCGAATCGAAGCGGACTTGATGGAAGAGATCGCCCGCATTTACGGTTACAATAACTTACCATCTACCTTGCCAGAAGGGCAGACAGTTGCTGGATTCTTAACTGATGCACAAAAATCGGTTAGAAAAGTTCGGAATCTTTTAGAAGGTGCTGGGTTATCAGAAGCTATCAGTTATGCTTTAACAACAGAGGAAAAGGCGCAACAGTTCCTACTAAATGAAAGCAATGTGACTCGTGTCGCTTGGCCAATGAGTGAAGAACGCTCAACGATGCGCTTGAATTTAATCAGTGGCTTGCTTGAAGATTTGTCTTATAATGTCGCACGTAAAAATAACGATGTAGCCTTTTATGAGATTGGCCATGTTTTCTATCAAACTAACGATCCGAAAAAAGATTTGCCAATTGAACAAAATCATGTGGCACTTGCCGTAACAGGGAATGTTGTCAATAAGTCTTGGGCCGGAAAAGCAGAAGCTTGCGATTATTTTGCAATTAAAGGAATGGTTGAAGAGCTAGTTGAAGGATTGGGTCTAGCCGAAGAAATCTCTTACCAAACTTTGCAAATGCCTGAGATGCATCCTGGACAAACAGCGGGAATCTATTTAGGAGAAGAATTGATTGGTTTTGTTGGTCAAGTTCATCCTAAAACGGCTGCAAGCTATGAGCTGAAGTCGGCTTTTGTGGCAGAGATTAATTTGGAAGCAATGCTTACCCAAGAAAGATCACCGCTTATATTTGAAGCTGTATCAAAATATCCTGCCGTAAGTCGTGATATTGCAATGCTAGTAGAGGAAACAAGTACGAATGCAGAGATTGCAGAAATAATTCGTAAATCTGCTGGCAAGTTCTTAACAAAATTACAAGTTTTCGATGTCTATCAAGGTGAAAATATCGAAGCTGGCAAAAAATCAATGGCTTATAATCTAACTTTCGCAAATCCTGAAGCAACATTGACGGATGAAGAAATCAATCGCATGATGAGTAAGGTTATTAAAAATTTAGAAGAAAAATTTCAAGCAGTCATTCGCTAACAAGTGAAATTCCATATGCGAACACCCCTCAAAATAAAATTTTGAGGGGTGTTCTAGCTATTCGATAGGAAGAATTTAAGCTGATTTCATTTCGCTTGTGGTAATGACATCAACGCCTGTACCTAATAAATTCTTAATAGCGATATCGCCAATTTTGACTGGTGCCTGTAGTTGAACACTATTGATTTCTTTCATAGCCTCCAGGACTAACTTTTTAGGGATACCGTCCGCTGTTTTAACAGAACAAAGGTGCGCATCGCCGCCTTTTACGAGAACAGTGGAGGTCACGACACGAATAGGATTCGTCGCTTCGGCTTTGCCGTATTTTACACCTTTGTTACAGCTGTATCCGCTAACCTGATAATCATTCGCTTCATCAACAGTTAGGTGACAGCCTTTTGGACACATGATGCAGATAAAGTTTTTCATCCTTTTGACACCTCCTCCACACAAATTTCCAAATCACCGTTTTGGACTTTATCTAAAACTTTTTTAGATAATTTTATTTTTTCCATCTCACCAGGAACAATATAGCTTTTCTTTTGCTTCGCCAAGATTTCTCCCTGTGATTTGATCAAAATCTGACTGTCATCAAATACTTTGTTGACTCGGAAAAAGACTTCGACTTTACGATCCACATTTTCATCTCGAATTTGTTGGGGAACAACGTAAGTGACATGATCGCCATTTTTGACGGATAAGCATTTTGTTAGATTCTTTTCTTGGTCTAAAATATAATCAGCGGCGGCTGAGCCAGCTCTGATACTTTCTGCGGTAACAAAGTCAACCAAATCATGGACGTGTACGACATTGCCACAGGCGAAAATACCAGGAACAGAAGTTTCCATATTTTCGTAAACGAAAGGCCCGTTGGTTTTGTTATCTAAGTTTAGATTGGCATCACGACTTATTTCGTTTTCAGGAATTAACCCGACCGATAATAAAATCGTGTCACAATCAAAGATTTGTTCTGTTCCAGAAATCGGCTGTCGTTTTTCATCCACTTCTGAAACAACAACTTGTTCGACGCGATTCTTCCCACGAATTTCCGTGATCGTATGAGAAAGATATAAAGGGATATCATAATCATCCAAACATTGAACGATATTTCTAGTTAACCCGCCAGAATAAGGCATTACCTCGACGCAAGCTAAAACTTCAGCTCCTTCTAACGTCATTCGACGTGCCATAATTAAGCCAATATCACCTGAACCTAAGATAATAACCTTTTTCCCAACAAGGTATCCTTCCATATTGACATATCGTTGGGCAGCTCCAGCAGTATAAACGCCAGCTGGTCGGCTTCCAGCAATACCAATAGCACCGCGTGTTCGTTCCCGGCAGCCCATCGCAAAGATTAAAGCTTTAGTGTTTAAGATTTGATAGCCATTTTCCTTATTAACAATGTGAACTTCCTTTTCTTCTGTTACTTCTAAAACCATCGTATCTAATAAAACCTTTATATCAGTTTCTTGAATTTTTTCAATGAAGCGCGCTGCATATTCAGGACCAGTAAGTTCCTCTTTAAAATAGTGGAGACCAAAACCATTATGGATACATTGATTCAAAATACCGCCTAGTCGTTGATCTCGTTCAATAATCAAAATATCCTTCACACCATTTTCATAAGCCGCGACTGCCGCTGCTAATCCCGCAGGTCCGCCTCCAATTACGATCAAGTCATGCATATCAACGTCCTCCTTTTGTTGCTTCGACTAAAATATAACTGCCTTCACGGTCTTGCAGAATATCCAAAGGTGATTTGTTCAGTTCGTCAGCTAAAATCTCGACGACTCTAGGACCACAAAAACCTCCTTGGCATCGTCCCATTCCAGCATTGCATCTCCGCTTGATTCCGTCTACAGAGACAGGAGAGATAGGCGACTGTGCTGCCGCTCTGATTTCACCTTCTGTAACGGTTTCACAACGACAAACAACTCTGCCGTAATCATTATTTTTTGAGATAACAGTGTTTTTTTCAGCAGAATCCAATTCTTGAAAAACTATTTTTTCACGAGAATCAATAAAGGTATTCTTCAGAGTAAATTTTTCATTAACAGATTTTTCCAACATTTCAATTCCGTACAATGCAATTGCTGGCGCAGAGGTGAGACCAGGGGACTTGACTCCAGCCAAATCGATAAAGCCAAAGTCAGCTTCCTGTAAAACAAAATCTCCAGTAGAATTATTCGCTCGAACTCCCGAAAAGTTTCGAATCGATTGCCGTAAATTAAGATCGGGTACCGATTTTCTGGCTAATTCTGCAACAGACCTTAAACCTGCTGACGTATTTCCAGTATCTCTTCCAGTATCCAAATCATTGTGTGAGACGGCTTCTGAGTTAGGGCCGACGACTAAATTTCCATGAACCGTTGGGCTAATCAATACACCTTTTCCGACGCTAGATGGACATTGGAAAATTACATGATTAACCACCTTACCTTCTGATTTATCCAACAGGTAATATTCACCACGTTTTGGTGTAATTTCGAAATTCGGTTCAGCAATCAAGTTATGAATGTCATCCGAGTGAACACCAGCAGCGTTAAAAACATATTTTGTTTGATAAGTCGATTTGGTGGTAGTAATTTCATAGCCATCATCAAGTTTCTTGATGTCTGTTACGCGATTATTCAAAGCAATCTCTACATCATTTTTAACAGCAGTTTCGGCTAAAGCAAGGCAAAATTCCCACGGATTTACGATTGCCGCAGTGGGAGCATAAAGAGCGCCTAGGCTCTCGTGCGAAAGGTTCGGTTCTTTTTTTAAAAGCTCTTCTTGATTTAAAAGCTCAAGATCTTTCACGCCATTTTTTACGCCACGATCATAGAGTGTTTTGATAAGTGCGAGTTCCTCCTCCGAAAAGGCGACTACAAGAGAACCAATTTGGTCATAATGCACAGAAAGTTTTTTACAGAGTTCTTTTGCCCGTTCAGCACCTTCAACATTTAATCTTGCCATCAGTGAACCTGGTTCTGGGTCGAAGCCAGCATGCATGATTGCACTATTAGCCCTAGTGGCACCTAGGCTAACATCATTTTCAGCCTCTAAAATTAAAGTTTTTAGTTGATACTTACTCAATTCATAGGCAGTGGCAGCACCCACAATACCACATCCAATTACAATTACGTCGTACATAATAGATTTCCCTCCCAATAATAGAGTCAACAGCTCCCGTTATATCTCCTCCAACGCGCATGAAAAAAGAGTATAGGGAACAAACGCCAATGTTTGTTGACGTTTGCCGCTATACTCTTTTTATCTCTAGCAGTTATTAACTTATCTGTATTATAACACCTTTAGAAAAAATCAACAATCGTTAAATTGACCAAATTGCACTTGCAGTTGTTGATACAGCGAGGCTTCCTGCACCTAGAGCACCCATAATGTCTTCTTTGTCCCGAATCAAGCCGCCAACAATCAATGGTTTTTTCGAATGATGAACGAGCTGTTTAATGATTTTTGGCGAAACGTTGGGAAGAACTTCTACTAAATCTGCCTCAGTATATTTCAATTGACGTTCCACATTCTCTAAAGCAGAAGAGTCTAGTAGAAAGAAACGCTGGATAGCTAATAATTGATGCTTTTTAGCATGGCGAATGATTGCTGGTTTCGTTGAAATAATTCCATCAAATGAAGTAGCCTTTTTTATATAATCAATGGCTTTTTCATCTGAAGACAATCCCTTGACCAAATCAGCATGAAGAATTGCCGCTTTTCCACTTGCTTTGATTTTTTGGGATAGTTCTGCTAACTCCATTAGGTGTGATTGCAAAATAAAAATAACCTCAGCTTCAGAATTCACAGCGGCTTCAAGCTCATGTTCGTTTTTTGCGGCTGCTATTACTGGTGAGAGTTCCAATTTTTTATAAAGTTCATGAGTGTTCATATATCGTAGCTCCTTATGCTTTCTCCGTTTTCATTTTACCATGAGAAAAAAGGAAGAGATAGCTCTCTTTATACGACCTATAAGAAAAAGCTCTCGAATTAAGAGCTTTGAACCGTTTATTCAGAAAAGACAGCAAATTTTTAATAGGTTCTTTCTAATAATTGCATAGAAACATGTCTTAGAACCTCTTTGCTTTTGGTATCGGGTAATTCATGTATTTCCGCTAACGCCTTTTTCGTTAGTTTCTGAGCAAAATCAAGTGAGCCAGCTATTCCACCGAAACTTTCTACATAATAAGCCAGTTGTATCAAATCATTACGTGATAATGTTTCAGGCTTTTCTAGGAAAGGTCGAATAACAGTAGGCTGACTATCTCGAGCAATCAATAAAGGTAAAGTAAAAATACCTTGTTGTACATCAGTTAAAATAGGCTTTTGGTTATTTCCTAATGCTAAGGAAAAATTCAAAATGTCGTCATAAACTTGAAAGGCTAAACCAATAGCCGATCCTATCCGTTTTGCTCGAGCCTGTAAGATTTTATCAGCGCCACCAAAATAGGCGCCCTCATGACAACTAAGACGAATAAGTTCAGCCGTTTTCCCATTGATGTTCCGTAAATAATCGTTGACAGTTTGATCGGGATTAAATGTACAAGTCATCTGTGTCAATTCGCCCCGAAGAACTTTTTTCATTGCTTGAGCGTTTTTCAATAGAAAAGGAGTATGACTCATACATTCGGCGAGTAATTCAAAGTAACTAGTATACATAAAATCTCCAGTGTAAACAGCGACGTCTTTTCCAAAGCGTGTTTGGATCGAGGGCATTCCTCGACGTGTAGGAGAGTCATCAATAATATCATCATGGACAAGCGTAGCAGAATGCAGCAATTCAAGCGAAGCTGCGACTTTTATTAATTGTTCGTAGTCTTTTTTTTCTCCAAAATCAGCGAAAAGAAAGAAGAGTGCCGGACGAATCATTTTTCCTCCTGTAGAAGAAAATTTTGTGATGGCCTCTTCAATCGATTTATTATTAATAACAAGTCTTTGTGAGATCAATTTCTTAACTTGAATTAGATTTTCCTGTATTTTGGGATATTCATTCCAATAATCTAGCATGGGAACTCCTTCTTACAACGTTTTCATTTATATTTTAGCGCATAGCGCTATTAATGACTACTAGAATGCTTAATGAATGTTTATTGAAAGGACACGTATGATTGACAAGCAAATCTTTTGAAGAAAAAGTATAAAAATAGCATAATAAATACGAAAAGAAATTTAAGAAAGTTGGGTGAAATGAATTTAACCGTTTTCTTGGAACTCGTGGAATTTAAAGCGAAAACCGCGAGTGTCCTGCCTTTTTTTATTGGGATTTGTTTTAGCCTGTATAATTTTCACAAACTTCATTTAGGTTTAGTCCTGTTGTATTTTATCGCGATGTTCATTTTTAATATGGCTGTCGATATTCTGGATAATTACAATGACTATCACCATGCGACGGAAATTCACGACTATCGAGAAAAAACCAATATCATTGGAAGAGAGAACTTAGATTTAACAATTGTTTTCCGAATGATGATTGGAATGATCATTGTTTCGGCACTGATTGGAATCGGTTTGTCTTTCTTAGTCGGATGGCCTTTTTTATTGATGGGGTTATTTTGCTATGGGGTTGGAATTTTTTACTCGTCTGGTCCAAGACCATTATCCAGTCTGCCATTGGGTGAAGTTTTTTCTGGTTTAACAATGGGGTTTATGATTACACTTTTGTGTGTCTATCTGAATACGTACGAAGTATTTCAGTGGAACTTTACTAATTTAGGTGGAGTTTTTCTGATTTCGTTACCAAATACGTTGTGGATTGCAAATTTAATGTTGGCAAACAATATCTGTGATTTAGAAGAAGACGAAAAGAACAATCGCTTTACTTTGGTTCATTATTTAGGAAAGCAACAGGCACTTCATTTATTTGTAGGGATGAATGTCATCGCTTTTCTAGCTATTCTAATTTCGGTGTTAATTGGAGTTGCACCATGGTCTATGCTGGGTACCTTTATAGCCGCACCGTTTATTAACAAACAGGTTCAAATATTTCTTACAAAGCAAGTTAAGAGTGAAACGTTCATTTGCGCAGTTAGAATCTTAGCAGTTGGGGCTGCTACACAAATGATTAGCTTTGCATTGACGTTTCTATTTTAAAAAGAGATCAATTTAATTTTGTCAGTTCGAATATTTACGTCAGAAAAATTTGAACTGACACACGAGCTAGCTCAAGAATAGACGATGCGAAGTATAGATTGATATACAGGATTCGAATCGGACTAATTTTTTTCTGAGAAATAATTTATTAAAGACGAATAAGGAGGAAACAAAAAATGAAAGAAATCGCTATATTAGGCGCGGGTTACGCAGGATTGCGGGCTTTGCATGTATTACAAAAATCTGGAGCAGATATCCATATTTCTTTAGTTGATCGGAATGATTATCATTATGAATCAACAAGTCTTCATGAAGTTGCAGCTGGTACGCAACCAGATGAAAAAATTTGCTATAGTATAAAAGATGTGGTCAATCCCAATAAAACAACTTTCATTCAAGATACAGTAGAAAAAATTGATGCGGATCAAAAAAAAGTTTACTTAGAAAATCAAACGCTGAATTACGACTACTTGATTGTAGCTCTAGGATTTCAATCTGAATCGTTTGGCATCCCTGGTGTAAAGGAAAACTCCCTTGAAATGGTAGATGTGAAAACTGCTGATCAAGTTCATAAACATATTCTAGAACAAATGAAGAATTATAAAGAAACTCAAAATGAGGAATATTTACGAATCGTTGTTTGCGGCGCGGGCTTTACAGGAATTGAACTGGTCGGAGCATTAGTTGAAGGTAGTAAAAATTTCGCAGATATAGCTGGTGTCAAACCTAGTGACATCCAAATTTATTGCGTAGAAGCCGTTGATAAGATTTTGCCAATGTTTAGTGATAAGTTAGGGCAATACTGTTTAAAATATCTAGATAAATGGGATGTTAAATTATTGACTGGTAAACCTATCAGAAAGGTTGAACCAGGCGCAGTTATTTATCAAAATTCAAGAGACGATGAAAATGATCTTGTTGCACTTAAAGCCAAAACGATTATTTGGACGACTGGAGTTAGCGGAAGTCATGTAGTAGGAGATTCGGGCTTCGAGGAACGCCGCGGCCGTGTGATGGTCAAGCCAAATTTAACTGATCCAAATCACGATGACGTCTATTTACTGGGAGATGTCTCAGCAGTGATGGATCCAGCAAGTAACCGACCTTATCCAACGACTGCACAAATTGCGTTGAAAATGGGTTCATACGCTGGCAAGGATATTTTGAATCAACTAAAAGGTGAGCCAAGTAAGCCATTTTCATTCAAATCATTAGGGTCTGTCGCGTCGATTGGGAACACACATGCCTTTGGGGTCGTGGGTAGCACAGAAGTAACAGCTTATCCTGCATCATTTATCAAAAAAGCGATTATGGATCGCTCGCTATTTGAAACAGGCGGTGTTAAAGAAGTAATGGCGAAAGGTCGTTTTGATTTCTATCATTAAACCGAAAAACAAGAAATGAATCGTATAAAAAAGCACTCGAAATTTTAATCCGAGTGCTTTTCATATTAGCCAAAATAATTGATGCCCATCGCTCGCTTCACTTCAGCCAAAGTTTCAGCAGCAACAGCTTGTGCCTTTTCGCTACCTTCTTTCAACATTTGCATGATCGCATCTGGATCTTTAGCAAACTCCTCCCGACGTGCGCGAATCGGTCCGAATTCAGCTTCTAAGACATCTATTAAATAACGTTTGATTTTAACGTCGCCAAGTCCACCGCGACGGTAGTTTTCTTTAAGCTCAGCAATTTTTTCTTTGTCCTTACCGAAAACATCTAAATAGGTGAAAACCATATTGCCTTCAACTTGGCCTGGATCTTCCACATGAATGTGATTTGGATCGGTATACATACTCATAACTTTTTTTGCTAGAACATCAGCAGAATCGGCTAAGTAAATACCGTTGCCCAACGATTTACTCATTTTGCCATTTCCGTCAATACCTGGTAAACGCCCTTGACCTTTTTCTGGAAAAACGCCTTTTGGTTCGACAAGTACATCGCCGTAAGTATGATTGAAACTTTGAACAATTTCTTGTGTTTGCTCCAACATAGGTTTTTGATCTTCGCCTACTGGAACAAGATTTGCTTTAAACGCTGTAATATCTGAAGCTTGAGATACAGGATAAATGAAGAAACCTGTAGGAACGCTTTCTCCAAATTTCTTTTGCTCAATTTCTGATTTAACTGTTGGGTTACGCCGAACACGTCCGACGCTCACTAAGTTCAAATAGTACATCGTCAGTTCTGCTAATTCAGGAATTTGCGATTGAATAAAGAGAGTGGAGCGTTTAGGATCCAAACCTACTGCCATGTAATCAAGCGCAACCTGTAAAACATTAGAGGAAACTTTTTCAGGATTCTTCGCATTATCAGTCAAAGCTTGCATATCAGCTATCATAATAAATAGCTCGTTTTCAGGGTCTTCTTGCATTCGTACACGATTTTTCAACGAGCCAACATAGTGGCCTAAATGTAATTGTCCAGTTGGACGATCTCCAGTCAAAATGGTATTTTTCATTAACTCACCTTTTCGTAAAAATTCTTTCAATAGTCTCTTCAAATACTACCTTTTTTTTTCAAACATGACAACTCATATTACTATTTTTTATCCTAAACGAAACCTTATTGATGTTAACAAACGTTACATGAAAGTGGAAAAAATTGAAATATTTTTTTCGAACATTGAGTTTTTTTCTTTACAAAGTAAAAAAACTTAGCTTATAATTAAGCTCACATTGGAAAAATTAGAGAACGATAAGGAAAATGAGGTGGTAAGACATGCCAATGGTTGAATTTAAGCATGTGGAAAAATACTATGGGAAGTTTCATGCCTTAAAAAAGATTAACTTGTCCTTTGAAAAGGGCGAAGTCGTCGTGGTGATCGGACCATCTGGATCAGGAAAGAGCACAATGCTTCGATGCATTAATGGACTAGAAGATATTTCTTCTGGAGAGTTGCTCGTAAATAATAAGAATCTCCATAGTAAAGAAGTAAAATTAAAAGATATTCGGAAAAACATTGGAATGGTTTTTCAACATTTTAATCTCTATCCTAATAAAACCGCGTTAGAAAATATTACGTTAGCGCCAATCAAAGTCTTAAAGCAGTCGCCAGAGGAAGCAACAAAGGCTGCTGAGAAACTGTTAGATAGAGTGGATATGTTAGATAAGAAGGATTCATATCCTTCCATGTTATCTGGAGGACAGCAACAACGGATCGCCATCGCCCGTGGTTTAGCGATGAATCCCGACTTGCTGCTTTTTGATGAGCCAACATCGGCACTGGACCCAGAGATGATTGGTGACGTGCTGAATGTTATGAAGAAAATTGCTCGCGATGGCATGTCAATGATCGTCGTAACTCATGAAATGGGATTTGCTAAAGAAGTAGCGGATCGGATCATTTTCATGGCAGACGGCGAAGTCTTAGAAGATACACGGGATATCAAAGGATTCTTTGAAAAGCCACAAGAAGTCCGTGCACAACAATTTGTTAGCAAAGTAATTAATCATTAGGAGGCAGTTTATGTCGAAGTTAAAAAGAATGTTCTCCTTACTATTTCTTCCATTGCTGCTTGTAATAGTGTTGTCAGGATGTAAAGGAGAAAGCGTCGCAAATGAAAATATCGCGACGCGAATCAAAGATGAACCAACGATCACCTGGGGCGTGAAGTACGACACACGTTTGTTCGGCATGATGGACATAAAAACGCGAAAAGTTGAAGGCTTTGACATAGATATAGCTAAAGCGATCACGAAAGAAATTCTTGGCAAGGACGGCAAGGCTGAATTTGTTGAAGTGACTTCGAAGACGCGGATTCCATTACTTAAAAATGGGAATATCGATGCAATTATCGCTACCATGACAATTACGGAAGATCGTAAAAAAGAAGTTTATTTTTCAGACATCTATTTTGATGCAGGGCAATCTTTGTTGGTAAAAAAAGGAAGTCACATTAAAAACATCAAAGATCTAACAGCTAAAGATACGGTATTGGCAGTAAAAGGATCGACTTCAACCATAAACATTCGCAAACATGCACCAGAGGCCAAAATTCTTGAATTAGAAAACTATGCGGAAGCATTTACCGCTTTGCAATCTGGACAAGGTCAGGCGATGACAACAGATAATGCAATCTTACTAGGGATGGCATCAGAAAATGATCATTATGAATTGACTGGTGGCACATTCACGAATGAACCATATGGGATTGCTATCAATAAAGGGCAAGATGAGTTCTTAAAAGAAGTTAATCAAGCACTTCATAAAATGCATGATAATGGTACGTACAATAAAATTTTCGAAAAATGGTTCCCTAAAGATGCAGATGGTCGTGCGAAAAAGGGGGCGCAGTTCTAATGACACAATTATTTCAAACATTTTCAGCTGATTTCGTCAGTGGATTTAAGTATACAATCTATGCAAGTTTATTGGCGCTAGTTTTTAGTCTAATTATTGGAACGATAATGGCAATCCTGCAATTGTCTCATAATCGGATTATTCGGAGTCTAGCAAAGGCTTATGTCGCGTTTTTCCGAAATATTCCTTTGCTGATCATCGTGATGTTCTTTTACGTTGTAGCACCGATGTATTTTTATAGCTTTGATGGTTTTCAAGCAGGAACAATCGGTTTAACGATTTATACCTCGGCATTTATAGCGGAGACAGTCCGTTCTGGCATCCAAACAGTTCCAAAGGGGCAGATGGAGGCAGGACTCTCTTCGGGTTTTTCTTATTCTGAAACAATGCGTTACATTGTTTTGCCGCAAGCGTTTAAAATTGTGGTGCCACCATTAGGAAATCAATTTATCAATTTAATCAAAAATTCTTCAATTTTGGCAATGGTTGCTGGGTTAGATTTAATGTATCAAGGCGATTTGATTGCCAGTACGACTTTTAATACGTTTGATACGTACATTATCGTTGGTCTGTTTTATTTAGTTTTAACACTGCCATTGTCTTATCTGATGAACTATTTAGATAAGCATTGGTCAAATGCCTAAAAAGGAAGGGGTAAAAAATAATGAGTGATGCTTTTTCATGGATTAATTTACGATTCCTTTTGGATGGGCTGTGGGTGACGATTCAAGTTTCAGTTGTTTCGATTATTTTTAGTATGATACTTGGGGGAATCGCTGGAACTGTTCGTTACAGTAACATTCCGATACTTTCAAAGGTTGTAGGCATAATCGTTGATATTATTCGTAATTTACCATTATTACTAATCATCTTTTTCACGTATTTTGCCTTACCACAAATTGGAATCAAACTGAATATTTTCTGGGCAGCGGTTGCTGCACTGACCATTTTTGAATCAGCGATGTTATCTGAAATTTTCCGTGCCGGATTAAATGCTGTTCCGTCTGGACAAACAGAAGCGGGAATGTCATCTGGTTTAACTTATGTCCAAACCTTGACCATGATAGTTATGCCGCAAGCCTTCAAATCCATGTTGCCGGCTATTTTGAGTCAGTTGATTTCTCTAATTAAAGACACATCGTTGGCTGTGATTATTTCACTGCCAGAGCTGACTCATAATGCGAAAATCATTTATGGACAGAATACCAATTACGTCATACCGATGTTCATTGCTATGACAGCTATGTATTTTGTTGTTTGCTATTTATTATCAGTGGTTTCAAATCTGTTAGAAACAAGTAAATATAACTATTAAAAAAGTGAGGCTCTTCTCAAAGAATGAGAGCCTCACTTTTTCTATTCCTTTTCTTTTTCTGTTTTACGTTCAGTTTCTTTCATAGCTGGATCTTCATAGATAGCGCCGGCTTCCGTTTTTCCCAGTTTTTCTAAAACACTAGGCTCATGTTCGTCTTTACGGTTTTCCTTCTTTTTTTCTGTTTCCTCTTCGGTTGCTTTGATTGCAGGATCTTGATTACGATCACCAGCAGAAACTTTTCCCATGTTTTCAGTTAGTTCTTTTTTATCCATTTTCATCCACCTCTCTCAGAATTAGTGTAGCATTAATTGTTATTCATTCAAAAGAAAACGCTTTTTATAAGACGGGGTTCTAGGGCTTGAAATATTTCGTTAAAAAGTGGAAAATAAGATGAAACTTGTAACAAGATAGGATGAGCGTTTTGTCAAATGAAAGACCAATTGGATTTATTGATTCTGGCGTAGGCGGTTTGACTGTAGTCAAGGAAGCCATGCGTCAGCTACCTAATGAAGAAATCTTATATCTTGGAGATACGGCTCGTTGTCCGTATGGTCCTCGACCAGCCGAGCAAGTCATTGAGTTTACCTGGCAGATGACTCGTTTTTTATTGAAGAAAAATATAAAGATGCTTGTGATCGCCTGCAACACTGCAACGGCGGTAGCGTTAGATGAAATCAAAAAGGCTGTTGATATTCCTGTGATTGGTGTGATACAACCTGGTTCGCGCGCAGCATTAAAAGCCAGTAACACAGGACGTATTGGAATTATCGGAACATTAGGAACGGTCAAAAGTGGTTCATATAAGCAGGAGCTGCAAGAAAAGGCACCAGATACTCATGTATCTAGTCTTGCTTGTCCAAAATTTGTTCCTATCGTGGAAAGTAATCAGTTTAATAGCTCAGTAGCGAAAAAAATTGTCTCGCAAACATTGGTGCCTTTAAAAAAAGAAAAATTGGATACATTAATCTTAGGATGTACCCATTACCCATTGTTACGCCCAATTATTCAGAATGTGATTGGTCAACAGGTGACATTAATTGATTCTGGGGCGGAAACCGTTAATGATGTTAGTACATTATTGGATTATTTTAATTTAAATAATTATGAACAAGCTGAAACAAAATCGAGATCTTTTTACACAACCGGCTCACCTAAGATGTTTAAAGATATCGCTGGTGAATGGTTAGATATTACGAATTTGAATGTGACACACATTGATTTAGGAGGAGAATAACTTGCGACATGATGGAAGAGCGGTCCAGCAATTACGGCCGATTAAGATTGAAACGAATGTTTTTAAACATCCTGAAGGATCAGTCGTCATTTCTTTTGGCGATACCAAAGTAATTTGTTCAGCAACACTAGAAGATTCAGTTCCGCCGTTTTTACGCGGCAGTGAATCCGGCTGGGTGACAGCTGAATACAGTATGCTTCCCAGAGCCACAAATACACGTAATCGTCGCGAAAGCTCGAAAGGAAAACTATCAGGACGCACGATGGAGATTCAACGTTTGATCGGACGTTCTTTGCGTGCCGTGATTGATTTAGAAAAATTGGGTGAACGCAGTATCATTGTGGACTGTGATGTCATCCAAGCTGATGGTGGTACGAGAACGGCCAGCATTACTGGTGGATTCGTCGCCTTGCGTTTAGCTGTTAACAAGTTGTTAGCCAGTGGCGAATTAGCAGAAGATCCAATTAAAGAACATTTAGCGGCAATTAGCGTTGGCATGCTACCAGATGGAACTGTCGTGACTGATTTAGACTATCTAGAAGACTCTTCGGCTGCAGTTGATATGAATCTCGTAATGACTGAATCTGGCCGTTTCGTGGAGATTCAAGGTACTGGAGAAGAAGCTACTTTCAATGATGATGAGTTGAACGCGTTGATTTTACATGGCAAAGCCGGAATTGCTGAATTAATAGCTTATCAAAAGGAAGCTCTTTTCGAAGCAGTAGAAATAGAAGAAAAAACAATCGTGATTGCTACACGTAATCCAGGAAAGGCTAAAGAATTTGCGGCTTTATTCGCAAAGGAAGGCTATCAAATCAAAACACTATTAGATTATCCTGATTTGCCAGATGTCGAAGAAACAGGAACAACCTTCGAAGAAAATGCTCGATTAAAAGCAGAAACAATTGCACAGCTTTTACAGCAGCCGGTCTTAGCGGATGATTCTGGTTTAGTCGTTGATGTGCTAAATGGTATGCCTGGAATTTTTTCTGCTCGTTTTGCTGGAGAACGAAAAAGTGACGCCGCAAATAATGCGAAGCTACTTCATGAATTAACGAATGTTCCTGATGAGCAAAGAACTGCACACTTCCACTGCACCTTGATCTTTGCGGCACCACAAAAGGAAAGCCTAGTGGTGGAGGCGGATTGGGATGGCCGAATCGCGCGAATTCCACAAGGAGATAATGGTTTCGGCTATGACCCATTATTTATTGTTCCTGGCTATGATAAAACATCTGCTGAATTGACCTCTGAAGAAAAGAATAAAATCAGTCATCGTGGGATGGCAGTCAAAGAATTAGAAAGAACTTGGAAAGAATGGCTGGAGGGGAATAAATGAAGTATTTAATCGTTAGTGATAACCACGGTGATCGCAACATCTTAGTTGAGATCGTTAATCGCTATGTTGATAGGGTCGATCATATGTTTCATTGCGGTGACTCAGAATTGAAAGCAAATGATGAGCTATGGGAACATTTCACGGTCGTTACTGGAAATTGTGATTATGATCCTGGATATAAAAAGGAACAAGTTGTTTCAATCGGTGATGATGTTATTTACATGACTCATGGACATTTATCAAATGTACGTTTTGGACTTACGATGCTTTCTTTACAAGCACAAGAGGCGGGAGCGAATATCGCTTTGTTTGGACATATCCACCAAGCAGTAGCGGAGCTTGATAAAAATATTTTATTCGTAAATCCTGGTAGTATCTCACAGCCACGTGGACCTGTGCGTATCCCAAGTTATGCGATCATTGACAGCGAGAACAATGAATATCGTATTCAATACTATAATCGTGCCCATCAACCGATTGAAGAGTTAGCTGCAACCTTTGAACGTTAGTTCCTAATTTTTATTAAATTTTTGGTGAAATACCGCTTTCTTTTTGCCGTTACGGTAAAATAAGGTGAAGATATTAGAACGGAGGCGTCATATGATTAGTCCCGCAATTGAACAATTAATGATGGAACATGAGGAAACCATGATGATTCCGGCAGAAAATGTTGCAAATGTGATGAAGGAACATCCATTAGAGCATGCGTTACTGCTGTTGTCGCAGGCTGGATATTCAACGATTCCAGTTTTAGATAAAGAGGATCATTTTGTTGGTTTATTGAGCTTGAATGACATTGTAAAAAAAATGTTAGGGATCGATGGTATTGATACATCCAATTTGGAAGAATTAACTGTTGCGGATGTCATGAAAACAGACGTTGCAGTGATGCGCCCAGATGCCGAACTAGAAGATATTTTACATTTATTAGTAGATGCTTCTTTCTTACCTGTGTTGGATCACAACGGGGTATTCTGTGGAATCGTAACACGTAGAGAAATTTTAAAGGCGGTAAATTATACCTTTCATGCTTTTCAGCGGAAAAATCCTGAAACTCAATTAATTTTTCACGCGAATTCATCAAACTAACTAAAAAACTGAATTTTATATTGAACAGACTCCACTCTAAGCAAGTACTTAAAGTGGAGTCTGTTCTTTTTGTGTGAAATAAATCCCTTAGCTTTTTAAATGATGGATACAGATAAATTGACATTCAGCAATAGGCATGCTATTTTTATCAAGTGTTTAAACAGTAACCATTACGGTTAAGCTTGATTGAATAAAAAATAGGAGAAATCAATGGCAAAAAAATCTAAAATTATCAAGATGCAAAAGCAACAAGCTTTGATTGAACGTTACGCTGAAGAACGTCTAAAATTAAAAGCTGCTAGAGATTACGAGGGATTAGCAAAATTACCCCGGGATTCAAATCCTAATCGATTAAAGTCCCGTGATTTAATCGATGGCCGACCAAGAGGCTACATGCGAAAATTCGGTATGTCACGAATCAAATTTCGTGAATTAGCTCATAAGGGGCAAATTCCCGGTGTTAAAAAAGCGAGTTGGTAAAAAAGCCATAAGCTAGTCAATTCTGGAAGATTTCCTACTCCAATTTTGTTAAACTGAAAGTATTCAACAAAGTGGAGAGGAGAGATAGTGTGAAAACGGCCCTATTTGTTTTGTTAGATCAATATGCTGATTGGGAAGCAGCGTATCTGTTGAGTCTGCTGAATCAAAGAGACGATTGGCAAATACAGACTGCTTCAAATTTACCTCTGGTACATTCAATCGGTGGATTACAAACAACAGTTGATCTAAATTTTTCAGAAATTGATCGGATGTATCATTTGCTTGTTTTGGTTGGCGGTGATTCTTGGAATATTCAAAATCAAGAACTTTATCGAATGATCGAAAAACAGCTAAACAATAATTTACCAGTTGCTGGGATTTGTGGTGCAGTAGATTATCTTGCTTTTCATGGTTTTTTAGAAGGGTATAAGCATACAGGAAATAGTCGTGTTTCGTGGCAGGATTTTCAAAACTATCGGTCTCCTGAGAACTTTATAGAAAGGCAGGCCGTCAGTGATCGAAATCTTGTTACAGCAAACGGAACAGCAGCGTTAGATTTTACTGAGTTTGTCTTACAATTAATCGGAGATAATCTGATTGAAGCGAAAAAAGAAGTTGATTTGTACCGTTTAGGATTTTATGATTATCGGGAAAAATATGGGTATCCATTTGAGCAATAAAAAAGAAGTTCATTCCATGAATTTATCATGGAGCGAACTTCTTTTTATTTTCCATACGCAACTGGATTATTGGGAATACTAAAACCGTTTTGAGTCAAGATTTGGACATAAGCAGATAAAAATTCCTCCTGTAGCTTGTATTGTTTTCCATTCGTTACATACAGAATTGTTCGAATTGCATAGTTGCTATTGCCTAAGTCAACCATTCCGAATAGAGTAGGTCCATCAAAAATCTCATCCTTAAACTCGTCGGAAAGCTTTTGATTCGTTTCATCAATCAAATGGATAATCTTATCATATCCTTCGTCTGGTTGGATGCGAATATCAACCTTTACTTGCATATGGGCACGAGAAAGATTGCTGATGGTTGTAATGTTGCGATTAGGTATAAAATGAACAGTTCCATCTGCAGATTTCATTTGCAGCATACGAATTCCAACAGAGGTAACTGTTCCCTCAATTTGCAGATCGGTTAATCGAATATAGTCACCGACATCGATCTGTTGTTCCATAATAATGAAAAAACCAGTGATTATATCATTAGTGAACCCTTGTGCTCCCAAACCTATGGCAATTCCGGCAATTCCGGCACCCGCTAATAGTGAACCCACAGGAATCCCAAGCGTATCCAAAATCGAATAAAGGAAAAAGAAAAAGAGTGTGTAAGAAAAGACGTTCATTGACAAAGCATGGATTGTTTCAACTCGAGTGGCATTATCTGCCATTTTCTTTTTCTGCCGATCAAAAGATTGATTGATCAAAAAGCTTCCGATTTTTCTAATTAGATAAAATAGAATCAAAACAGCAATAATTGTCATGCCTTTTTGAATTAAAACTGAAAAAACGTGATCCCAATCAATCGATTGCCAATATTTTTGCCAAGCTGACAATTGTTCCGTCGCCTGATCGACAACATTGGTAGTGCTGGAATCCACTGTTTGTGATGTAAATAAAATCATAAGCCACTCCCATTAGATTAATAAAAATAGTGTAACAATCTTTCGCTTTTCTGTCGACTAGGGAAAACACACCCTCATTTTCTTTTTATTGAAAAAAATCATGACAACGATAAAAGAAAGTGATAGACTAACATTTAAATAAGAAGGAGATGATAGAATGGTGAATATAAAATGGGAAGAGTTAGGCTTTGATTATATCAAGACACCTTTCCGCTATGTTTCTCATTGGAAAAATGGGCAATGGGATGATGGCGTATTAACAGAGGATAACACCATCACCATTAATGAAGGCTCGACATGTCTCCATTATGGTCAAGAATGTTTTGAAGGATTAAAGGCATATCGCCGAAAAGACGGAAAAATTAATTTATTCCGCCCAGATGAAAACTCAAAACGTTTGAATAAGAGTGCTGAACGTCTTCAGATGCCAGCCGTTCCAGAAGACAAGTTTATCGATGCAGTAAAACAAGTTGTAAATGCTAATGAAGAATATGTACCTCCGTATGGTACTGGGGCAACTTTATATCTACGCCCTTATTTAATTGGCGTAGGTCCAAATATTGGGATCGTTCCTGCACCAGAATATATATTTGGCGTATTTTGTATGCCAGTTGGTCCGTATTTTAAAGGTGGATTAGCACCAAGCAATTTCATTGTTTCCGAATATGATAGAGCCGCACCATTTGGAACTGGAGCAGCGAAGGTCGGCGGAAATTATGCTGCAAGTTTATTGCCTGGTCAAATCGCACACGACCGTAATTTCTCTGATTGTATTTATTTAGACCCAGCAACGCATACAAAGATTGAAGAAGTCGGATCAGCAAACTTTTTCGGAATTACAAGGGATAATCAATTTGTCACACCAAAATCTCCATCGATTCTGCCAAGCATTACGAAATACTCCTTGCTGTATCTTGCTAGTGAACGCTTTGGTTTAGAGGCAATCGAGGGAGATGTTCGCTTGGATGAATTGGATAAATTTGCAGAAGCTGGAGCTTGTGGAACTGCGGCGATTATCGCACCGATTGCCGGAATTCAAAATGGCGATGATTTCTATGTCTTTTATAGTGAGACAGAAGTGGGGCCCGTAACGAAGAAATTGTACGATGAGCTGGTAGGTATTCAGTTTGGTGATGTTGAAGCGCCGGATGGTTGGATTTTTGAAGTCTAATAAATTAAAAAAATCGTCGTTCATGGAGAACGGCGATTTTTTGATATTGTTTAGCTTAAGTGAACGCCTTTGTCGACATAGATGACGTCTCCAATGATACCTGTCGCTAATGGACTAAGTAAGAAAGCACATGAGTTTCCAACTTCTTCGATTGTTACAGCGACTTTATCAGGTGTACGTTCTTCGGATAAGCTCAATAATGATTGGTAGTCCTTCACGCCAGTTACAGCTAATGTTTTGATTGCTCCAGCAGAGATCGCATTGACACGAATATTTTTCGGCGCAAGTTCTGTTGCTAAGTAGCGAACTTCTGCTTCTAAAGCAGCTTTGGCAATGCCCATCATGTTGTAGTTAGGGATCGAACGCTCAGATCCCATGTAAGTCATTGTCACGATGCTTCCGCCATCAGTCATCAATGGAGCAGCATATTTAGAGACAGCTAATAACGAATAAGCACTGATGTCTTGAGCTAGTTGGAAGCCGTCGCGAGTGATCTCTGTTACATTGCCAGATAATTCTTCTTTATTGGCAAAAGCAATCGAATGGACCAAACCATCGATCGAACCAAATTTCTCTTTGATCAAAGAAAAAGCAGCCTCAATTTTTTCATCACTAGCAACATCAAGTTCAAACATATTTGCATCTTCGCCAACTAACTTGACTAAATTTTTCTTCATTCGATCGTTTTGATAAGTATAAATGATTTCCGCGCCTTGTTCAGCGATCGCTTTGGCACATCCCCAAGCGATACTTTTTTTATTGGCTACGCCTGTCACGATAATTTTTTTTCCCGTTAAAATAGACATTAAATGACACACTCCTAAATAATATAAAAAATAATATGCTCTCATTATGTTGGAAAAAGCTTTGATTGTCAAACTATTTTTTTGATTATTCCAATACGTCTTGATTAAACTGCAAGAATATGATAGTTTGATAATCAAATAAAATATTCATAGAGGTGCAAAATGAAAAAGATTATGAATGTCGAAGAAATCATGGCTGCGATCCCGAATCGCTTTCCCATTTATTATTTAGATGCAGTCACAGAATTTGAAGATGAAAAGCATATCACAGCGATGAAAAATTTAACGATGAATGAAGACTTTTTCCAAGGCTATTTCCCAGGTGAACCAATCATGCCCGGCACACTGATTGTTGAAGCGTTGGCACAAGCAGGATCATTATTAATTCTGAAATCAGCAGCATTCGAAGGGAAGACTGCGTATATCGGCGGCATCAATAAAGCACATTTTTTGGAATTCGTACGTCCAGGCGATACCTTATTCTTGAATTTTGATATTCAAAAGGTCAAAGGCCCGGTGGGAACTGCCAAAGCATGGGCGACAGTGGAGGATAAGACTGTAACAGAATGTGAATTTACCTTTATTGTTGGCGATAAGGAACAAAAAAAATAATTTAAAAAAGAACCGAATTCTCCTTCGAGAAAATTCGGTTCTTTTTGACTACTTCTTAGGTTCTTGCAAAACCTTCACTTCAGTAACTTTGACTGGTTCTGTAGGTGTAGATTTCTCTCCGGAACCATTATCTTTCACTTCGCCGCTAGCGATCTTATCGACTACATCCATACCTTCAGTGACTTGTCCAAATACGGTATACTCGCCATCAAGTTGTGGCGCGCCACCTTTTTTATAGGCTTCAATGATTTTCTCAGGATAGTATTGAATCGCCAAACCATCGCTTTGATCTTCGTTATTAGTTACAATAAAAAACTGACTGCCATTGCTGCTGCGTGACTCTGCACGAGCCATTGAAAGGGCACCACGGATATTATAAAGTTGATTGGAATCTTCTGTTTTGAAGCCTTTTTTCCAAATACTTTCTCCGCCAGTGCCATCACCTTTTGGATCACCGCCTTGAATCATAAAGTCTTTGATCACTCGATGAAAAGGAGTGTCTTTGTAGTACCCATCCTTAGCGTGCTTCACAAAATTTTCTACTGCTTTTGGTGCTTGTTCTGGGAAAAGTTTGATTTTTACGTTTCCTTCAGTTGTAACAAGTTCAACTAAGTATTCATCATCAGTGACTTTGTCGTTGAGCTGAGGCAGATCCAATTTATTTAAATCTACACTGGATTCTGTTGTTTTTGTTGCACTTTCTTTTGTATCTTTCGTAGCAGTATCGTTGCCACAAGCCGCAAATAGCCCAATTGACAAGGCTAAGCTTGCACCGATCATTATTTTTTTGAATTGCATATAATTCTCCTTTTCAAACTTATTATCATTCCTATGATAACAAACTTTTAACATAGTTCCTATGAAAAAAAGGTGACTTTTACTTCAAAAAATTCATAGAAACGAGCATAAAAAAAGGAGATCGAAAATGATCTCCTTAAAAAACTATTTGAATTTTATAGGTTTGCAAATTTTTCTAGCAAACGAATCATTTGGCAGGTGAAGCCGTATTCGTTGTCATACCAAGCAACTGTCTTAACTAATTGATAGTCGCCGGCAGAAGTTACTTCTGTTTGAGTTGGGTCAAAGATTGATCCTTGTGTTGTTCCGATGACGTCACCAGATACGATTTCACGATCATCGTAGCCGAATGATGGGTTATCAACTGTATGTTTCTTGATCGCTTCGTTCACTTGGTCAGCAGTAACTTTTGTTTTAAGAACTGAAACCAATTCTGTCAATGAACCATCAACAACGGGAACACGTTGAGCATGTCCTTGTAATTTTCCGTTCAATTCTGGGATTACCAAGCCAATCGCTTTGGCAGCACCAGTTGAATGTGGGATCGTATTATCAGCAGCTGAACGTGCAGCACGTAAGTTACCGCCCTTAACCGGTCCATCTAACAACATTTGAGTTGAAGTGTAAGCATGTACGGTAGTCATTGTACCAACTTCGATACCGAATTCTTCATTTAAGAAGTAAGCCATAGGAGCTAGACAGTTTGTTGTACAAGAACCAGCTGAAATGATTTTGTCAGTTGAGTCCAAAGTATCATCATTTACGTTGTATACGATTGTTTTCATTTGTCCAGCAGGAGCTGAGATAACCACACGTTTTACACCTGCGTCAATGTGTGCTTGTGCTTTTTCTTCTGAAGTATAGAAGCCAGTACATTCAAGCACGATATCTACGCCATTTTCTTTTACCCATGGGATTTTGCTTGCATCTGGTTCAGCATATACACGAGTTTTTTCGCCGTCAACAACGATTGAATCTTCTGTCGCAGTAACTGTGCCAGGATATGTGCCATGTGTTGAATCAAATTGTAATAATTGTGCCAACATTGTAGGACTTGTTAAGTCATTGATCGCTACTACTTCAATATCGTCTGATACTTCTTTGATCCGACGGAAGGCTAAACGACCAATACGTCCAAATCCATTAATACCTACTTTTACTGTCATAACCAAAAGTTCCTCCTTTTTTATATCAAGCAAAGCTTGACGCCTTACATTTTTTATTGTGCAACGCATCAATTTTTTTGTCAAAAGATATTACCTGAGAAAAATTTTTAACGGAAAACTACTAAAAAAATTGAAAGCACCAAATTTTTTTTAAGCTTCTATCAATAAGAATGGACTTTTTCAGTTAATCTAGCTACAATAAACGAGACTTTGTTTATGTGGAGATTCATTAGTCAATAGAATAAAGAGATAAGGAGGACACGAAAATGTCCATGTTTTTAGATCAAGTAACGATCGATGTCAAAGCCGGTAAGGGCGGAGATGGGATGGTCGCCTTTCGTCGTGAAAAATATGTGCCAGATGGTGGGCCAGCTGGAGGTGACGGCGGACGTGGCGGCGATGTCATCTTAGTAGTGGATGAAGGATTGCGTACACTGATGGACTTTCGTTACAATCGTCATTTTAGAGCTACTCCAGGCGAAAATGGCATGAGCAAAGGAATGCATGGTCGTGGGGCTGAAGATACTTACGTCAGCGTTCCACCAGGCACAACTGTTCGTGATGCTGATACGGGAGCTTTAATTGGTGATTTAATCGAAAATGGCCAAGAACTGATTGTTGCTCATGGCGGACGCGGCGGCCGTGGCAACACACGTTTTGCTTCACCGAGAAATCCTGCGCCTGAGCTTGCTGAAAATGGTGAGCCCGGACAAGAACGCAACATTGAATTAGAATTGAAGGTCCTAGCTGATGTTGGTTTAGTCGGTTTTCCATCAGTTGGAAAGTCAACTATCCTGTCAGTGATTTCGTCTGCACGTCCGAAAATTGGCGCGTATCATTTCACTACGTTAGTACCTAATTTAGGTATGGTAACAACCAGTGATGGTCGCAGTTTTGCTGCTGCCGACTTACCCGGCTTGATCGAGGGTGCCTCGCAAGGCGTTGGCTTAGGAACTCAATTTCTGCGACACATTGAGCGCACACGGGTTATTTTGCACGTGATTGATATGAGCGGAATGGAAGGGCGCGAGCCATACGAAGACTATCAAGCAATTAATAAAGAGTTAGGTTCACATAATTTGCGTTTGTTAGAGCGTCCACAAATTATCGTTGCTAATAAAATGGATATGCCAAACGCTGAAGAAAACTTGAAGAAGTTTAAAGATGCTTTGAAGAAGGATAAGAAAGATGAATTTGCTGATGATATTCCTGTTTTTGCAATCTCAGCAATTACAAAGCAGGGATTAGATAATTTGCTAAATGCGACGGCGGATCTATTAGAAGTGACACCAGAATTCTTGTTGTATGACGAAGAAGTAGAAGAGGATACTGTAAACTACGGCTTCCAATCGAATGAACCAGAATTTACCATTACACGTGAACCTGATGCAACTTGGGTACTTAGTGGAGAAAAATTGGAAAAACTCTTTAAGATGACGAACTTTGATCATGATGAGACAGTAATGCGCTTTGCTCGTCAACTTCGATCAATGGGAGTCGACGAAGCTTTAAGAGCTCGCGGAGCCAAAGATGGTGATCTTGTTCGCATCGACAAATTTGAATTTGAATTTGTAGACTAAAAATAAAATCGTAACTAATTTTAAGCTGTACCGCAATTTATTTTGCGGTATTTTTTTGTATGATAAAAGCAAAAAGAAAGTGCTTTTAATTGTAAATAAGTATGACTTTTCTAGAAGAACAAAGAAAATCGATGTCAAAGATATTGCCATTTATTAATTTATCTTTAAGAGAAATTATTGATTGAAGAATTTTGAATTGTTTAAAAAACAATGAGAGAACAAATCTATAGAAAATGCGTGTTATTTTTAATGTTAATAATCGATATTTTTTTGTGGTTTTAAAAACGAATTAATATTAAATATTCTTATCCAGCTAAATCAGTTATGAAATATTAGTTGAAAAATAAATGTGTAAAGTAAAATGATTAAATCGTATTTTTTCAGCATTAGGAACAATATGGGAGATATAAAAGAATTTATTTTGTTAATTAGAATCAATTGGAATGACAGCTGTTATTTGTTCTAAATTTTTATGAACGATCGAAAAAAGTGTTGTTTAAAAATGATAATTGAATTATTTTATCTAGGAAAAGTTTTTTTAACCCAAAATTTTTATCAATAATTCTAATTGTGATTACTGAATTATAAGCTTTTGGGTAGCGCCGAAGCCTCAGCCGGTGTAAACTAACCTTGTAACAAGTAATAATTATATTGTTAATTAATAAAACTTTCCTAGCCAACTGTTCGGAAACTTATTTTTAATAATAAAAAAGGGGAATAATGTGATGCAAGTATTAATTTTAACGCACAATATCTTAGTGGAGAGACCTTTAGTTGAAAAGCTACAACGCTTAAATATTGAAGTTTTAAGCTCAGCAAAATTATTAACCATGCTTCAAACAAAACAAGTACCATTAGAAGTAATGAGCTTTTTTGATGTTCTAATCGTTAGCGAAACGATTTCCGATCAAGAATTAACAATTATTCTTGAGGAGGTCGGCGAGAAATTCACGATCATTAGAGAGACTGATCGGATGCCTCAAAAAGAAGAAAAAGCAGATTGGGAGTCAAAAGGTGTCGATGAATGGTTACTTGAAGATGAAACACTTAGCGGGTTAAGAGAGAAGCTTGCTGAGAAAACATTGAAAGAATCTGTTTATTCAATTGGATTTGGTATGCGCGGAAAACAAGAGGAAGATGAACATGAAAAACGTCCGATTCCTTTATGGAATTTAACACGATCAGAACGTGAGATGTTAAGTACATTGATTTCGACTAAAGATGCACCGATCAGCCGAAATGATTTGGCAGTCAAAATCTGGGGTGACAGCGATTCAGCTAGTCACATGACACGTTTATCAACGATTATCAAACATTTAAGAAACAAGCTAAAAATTGACGGTGTTGAATATGACGTGATTCGCACAAATTGGGGCGAAGGGTATCAGCTGTCTAAAGTCTTTTTTGATCACTATATTGTTGATGACCGAATTATGGAAGAAATAAAAACTGGAAATTAATTTTTATTAAGGCTGTAGACAAATTCCTTTTTCAGGTATTTGACTATGGTCTTTTTTAATCGCTTTATCTAGTTTACATAACTAAATTATGATCATTTAAACTCATTCTATTTTCCAAAAAATTCATTTCTTGCTACACTAAGATTAAAAGAATAAGGGAGCGAAAAATAATGGAAAAACGTGTAATAATTATGAACTTCGATGTAGAATCAAAAGCTTATGAAGCCTTTTCAAAGGCAAAGCGTCTTCACATGAACAAATCTTTTAAGGGTGAGCAAATGGCGGTCGTCCATCATTCGAACGACGGAGAGCACAAATTTGAGATTGAAGACTTTTTGGATTTTACTGGTAGCAATAAAAGTTCAACTGGTGGCTTAATCGGTATGATGGTCGGTATTCTTGGTGGTCCGGTGGGGATTTTATTAGGCTGGTTTACTGGTGGCATGATTGGTGCGACACAGGATGCTAAGGAAGTTCGAGATGCTACTGGAGTTTTTGAATTTTTAGTCGATAAGATCGGTGAAGGTGATACTGCACTACTTTTGATTGCTGAAGAAGAGGACAATCGTCCATTAAACCAGTTAATCATGATGGAATTAGGGGGCGAAATCACTCGTCTTGATTATGATGAAGTAGAAAATGAAGTGAAAAAGGCACAAGAAATGGCTAAAAAATCAAATGAATCTGAAGAAGCAGAAAATGATAAAAATTCACAAGAGTAAGCTAAAGCAGAGAAAGATTTCCTTTATTAGATTGCACTAAGTAGGACTTTCTTCTAAAATAAGATTAATTTGATAGAAAGTCAGGGAAATTATGGAATTAGAATTTTTAGGAACAGGTGCGGGTGTACCTGCGAAACATCGGAATGTCAGCGGTTTGGCTTTGAAATTGTTGGATGAACGTAATGCAATCTGGCTATTTGATTGCGGCGAAGGAACCCAAATGCAGATTTTACGAACAAATATTAAACCACGCAAAATTGAGAAAATATTTATTTCTCATTTGCATGGTGATCATATCTTTGGTTTGCCTGGTTTATTAAGCAGTCGTTCCTTTCAAGGCGGTGAAGAACCCATCATAATTTATGGTCCAGCCGGACTAGAAAACTATGTGCGAACATCTTTGCAGGTTACGAAAACTCGTTTGGCTTATCCTTTACAGTTTGTTGAACTGAGTGAAGGTATCATTTTTAAGGACAAGCAATTTACGGTTGAATGTATGTTACTGGATCATGGGATTGACAGTTATGGCTTCCGTGTGAAGGAGGCAGATCATGAAGGCATGCTTCTTGTAGAAAAATTGGTTGCACTAGGTATTCCTGCTGGTCCAATATACGGAAAGTTGAAGCAAGGTCAAAAGGTAACTCTTTCAGACGGACGGGAAATCAACGGACAAGACTTTGTGGGAGAGAGCAAAAAGGGAAGGATCGTAACAATTTTTGGTGATACACGATTCACGAGTAAATCAAGTGAATTTGCTAAAGATAGCGATGTGATCGTCCATGAAAGTACTTTTAATAAAAATGAAGCAAAACTTGCGCGAGCTTACTTTCATTCTACAACTCATCAAGCGGCAACTATTGCCAAAGAAGCGAAAGCAAAAAAACTGATGTTGACACATATTTCTGCAAGATACCTTGCCAAAGAAGCGAAGGAATTGGAAGAAGAGGCTCGCGATATCTTTCCAAATACACAAATTGCCAAGGATTTCGATATCATTGATATTCCATTTTCATAAAAACACGCAATATATTTTACACAGAGAGAAGGAAACTAAATGGATTTAACCGATAAAGTAGTTGTGGTAACTGGAGGTTCTGCTGGATTAGGTGAACAAGTTTGTTATGAAGCAGCTAAACGCGGAGCAATTGTTGTCACTTGTGCTCGCCGGATTAATTTGATCGGACAGGTTAGAGAACGCTGCACTGAATTGAGCGGCAAAGACGCCTATGCTTTTCAACTAGACATTGCTGATCCAGATAGCGTGGAGGCAGTGATCGAAAAAATCGCCGCTGAAGTTGGTGATGTGGATGTTTTGGTGAACAATGCAGGATTTGGTTTGTTTGACAATTTTGTCGATTTTGACCTAGATGTAGCAAAAAATATGTTTGAAGTCAACGTTTTAGGGATTATGTATTTTACACAAAAAATTGCTATTTCAATGGTTAATAATAAGTCTGGGCATATTTTTAACGTGGCATCTATGGCAGCGAAAATGGCAACGCCAAAATCAACAGTTTATTCGGCAACAAAATTCGCGGTACTGGGTTTTTCTAATGCTTTACGGCTAGAGCTTCGGCCTGCAAATGTTTATGTTACGACTATTAATCCGGGACCAATTGCTACAGAATTCTTCGACAAGGCTGATCCAAGCGGCAGTTACTTGGAAAACTTAGGGGGGATCGTTTTAGATCCGCATAAACTAGCCAAAACGATCGTAAATAAAATGGGGAAACCCACCCGCGAGATCAATCGCCCATTTATCATGGAAGGGGCTAGTATTTTTTACGGCTTATTCCCTCATATTGGAGATTTTTTAGCGGGCGGTCTGTTTAATAGGAAGTAGGAAAGCAAAATGAAAAAGCAATGGAAAGTTTTTTTAGGATTCATTTTAGTTTTAGTGATTGTGATCTTCGCACTTTCCAATAGCCAAGAAGTTCCAGTCAATTTCTTGATCAAAAAAATTTATCTTTCTCTAGTTTTAGTGATTATCGGCTCAGCCTTGATAGGGGCATTGGTTGTTTTATTAACCTCAGGAGCTACTTTCTTTCAACAGCGAAAAGAAATCAAGCAGTTGAAAGAGTCGATTCAAAGCTACGAAGCGAATAATGAACAAAAACTAGCGGAAGAAAAAGCGGCTTTTCAACGTGAGCAAGAAAATGAAATGGCAGTGCTGAAAGCTAACTACGAAAGTCTTTTAAAGGAAAAAGATGATGCGTTAGCTGCAATGCAAAGTTCGCAGTCCGAAAAGAAGGAAACTCATCCGATTGATTATTACGATTAAGAGAAGAAGACCTTAGTTAGAAAAAAACTAAGGTCTTCTTCTCTTTCTTGTCTGTTTCTTTTTTGCTATACTAATACGGTTGGGAAGTGATAGAGTGAAAAAAGCAAACTTCGATTGGCAAATTAGAAGCACGAGTCCGATTGATTCTACCTTTAAAGAAGAAATGGTGAGTCAGGGATATAGCGAAACATTTGCAGAACTTTTATGGAATCGAAATATACATACAACAGATGATTTTTCGCAGTTAATAAAAGCAAATATTGATGATTTGCATGATCCATTTCTGATGCACGACATGGACAAAGCGGTAGAACGAATTCAAAACGCTATCATGGAAGGACAACGGATTTTGATTTACGGCGACTATGATGCAGATGGAATTACGAGCACTTCGATCATGTTAGAAACATTGGAGATGATCGGAGCTGATGTTCACTATGTGTTGCCGAATCGATTTATTCATGGTTACGGACCTAATAAAGAGCTTTTTGCCGAGAAAATAAATGAAGGAATTCAATTAATTATTACAGTTGATAATGGCGTTGCAGGTAACGAGGCCATTGATTTCGCAAATTCACAGGGTGTTGATGTGATTATTACAGACCACCATGAGATGCCGCCAGTTTTACCGGATGCCTATTGTATTGTCCATCCGCGACATCCAGATGGGCATTATCCATTTGGAGAGTTGGCCGGTGCAGGCGTTGCCTTTAAATTAGCGACTGCTTTATTAGAAGAGGTACCGTTAGAGATGTTAGATCTAGTCACGATTGGAACAGTTGCAGATTTAGTTTCAATGACTGGAGAGAATCGAAATCTTGTAAAACTAGGTTTGCAGGCCATTAAGCAAACACAGCGTTTGGGATTATTAGAATTACTGAAGATCAGCAGTGTTGATTTGCAAAAGGTGGACGAAACAAGTATTGGTTTCAGTGTTGGACCAAGATTGAATGCCATTGGACGCTTAGGTGATCCTAATCCTGCTGTCGAGTTAATGACAACGTTTGATGAAGAGGTCGCACATCAGTTAGCTGAAAAATTAAACCAGATCAACGATGAGCGAAAGCAAATCGTGCAGGATATAACTTCCGAAGCAACTGCGCTAGTGAATCCAGAGGATGCTGTTCATTTGATTGCAGCAGAAGGGTGGAATCCTGGTGTTTTAGGAATCGTAGCAGGAAATATTTTAAAGCAGACGGGACACCCGACAATCATTTTATCTATTGATGAGAATGGCGTTGCAAAGGGTTCTGGTCGAAGTATCGAAGCTTTAGATTTATTTGGTATGCTAAATACGATGCGTTCTGAATTTACTCATTTTGGAGGACACGCTGCAGCCATAGGATTGACTATGCCAGCAGAGAATATCCCTGTTCTTCGAAAAATGATGAATGACTATATTTCTGCTGAGCAGATCGATTTAAGCAAAGGCACTTCCTTATTAATTGATGAAGTTTTACCTTTATCTGCAATTAATCTGAAATTTGTTGAAGAATTAAAACAGTTAGCGCCTTTTGGAACGGATAATCCAGCACCGCATTTTTTAATCGAAGGAAATATCAATCTATTCAAGCGTATCGGCAGCGATCAGCAACATATTAAATTCTCAGTAAAAAATGAAGATAGTCAAATAGATGCGATTGGCTTTGGTTTTGGTGACGAGAGCGAAGAAATTCAACAGCCAGATACTAGATTTGTTGGTGACTTAGAAATCAATGAATGGAACGGACAGAAAAAAGTCCAATTTCGTTTGGTCGATTTTGCTTCTGATGGCTTACAGGTAATTGATCGCCGGGCGAAATATACCTGGGATCAAAATATCGAGGGCGATCGAATTCTTTATTTAGCTTTTCAAACGAAAAGTCAGAAATATTTTACAAAAGAGTTGCAAAAAACAGTAACTTTATACGATCCGACAATTACCTGGTCAGACTATGATCAGTTAGTCGTACTTGATTGTCCTGATCAAAAAGATTTATTGAAAGAAATTGCAAACGAAGGAAGCTTTACGCGAATTTATTTATATCTGTATAGTCCTGACGAGGCTTATTTGAATGGATTGCCTAAGCGCGATCAATTTGCAAAGCTTTATCAATTTTTCCGAAAACAACCGAGAGTAGACATTCGTTTCAAGCTGAAAGTTGTGTCGAATTACTTAAGAATCCCGGAAAAGTTATTAGTATTCATGATTCACGTGTTTTCTGAGCTAAAATTTGTTACAATAGACGACGGCGTTTTACAAATGGTAGAAGCTCCACAAAATCGAGCTTTTGAAGAAAGTGAGATTTATCAAAAACGCATAGCTCGAATTGATAGTGAAGAATTTTTATTAATGAATGATATTCAAACAATTAGAAATTGGCTGAAAGGCTAGGAGGAAATACCGAGATGAATTTGAAAGACTATATTGCTAGTATCCCAGATTATCCAAAAGAAGGGATTGTTTTCCGTGATATTTCACCACTTATGGCAGATGGTGAAGCCTATCGGGAAGCAACAAAACAGATTGTTAATTACGCGAAAGAAAAACAAATTGATATGGTTGTTGGACCGGAAGCTCGAGGCTTTATCGTAGGATGTCCAGTGGCATTTGAACTAGGATTAGGTTTTGCACCTGTTCGAAAACCTGGCAAATTGCCTCGTGAAGTAATTGAGGTAGAATATGAAAAAGAATACGGAATGGACACGTTAACGATTCATAGCGATGCAATCCAACCTGGTCAGCGCGTATTAATTACTGATGACCTGTTAGCAACTGGCGGAACAATCAAGGCAACGATCGAACTAGTTGAAAAGCTGGGTGGCATTGTAGTTGGTTGTGCTTTCTTAATTGAATTAGAAGAATTACATGGTCGCGATAAAATTCAAGGGTATGATATCTTAACTTTGATGGACTATTAGAAAAATTTGAGTTGAAGAATTTCTTCAACTCTTTTTTGTGTTCACTTTCAAATGTAACGCAAAAAAAGCTACCAGATGAGAATCTAGCAGCTTGTAAAATAATTTATGCGGACTTGTGATACTGATGATCGTAAGTCACGTAGTAGAAATCTTCGGCTGGTTCCTTATAGTATTGTTCTTCTTCGAACTCTTCTTCATCGTAGTGACGTTCAGCATAGTGCTGTGCATACTTACGTTCATCCCACAACATGAACCAGACAAGAAACAAACCAGAGAAAATAACAACCGTAGCTAAAGAACCTAACTTACCGATCAATAATCCTAGCAACAATACAGCGATAATCAAACCAAATCTTCTTACTGCTTTCATCAATAATCACTCCTATATATAAATACGCGAACGTGTGTTTGTATATCTATTATACGAATGTTTGTTCGTTTTGTAAAGAAAAAAATAATCGGAATGCAATTCCGATTAATAAATATGGTTACGGTACAATCCGACAACTTTTCCAAGAATAGAAACATTATCGTAAATCAATGGTGCTAACTCATCATTTTCAGGTTGTAAACGAATGTGATCAGCTTCTCGATAAAATCTCTTACAGGTTGCTTCATTCTCATCCGTCATAGCGATCACAATCTCACCATTAGTCGCTGTTGATTGTTTTCTGACAATGACGTGATCGCCGTCATAAATTCCAGCGTTGATCATACTTTCTCCGCGAATCGTCAGCATAAACAAGCTGCCTTCTTCGCTTGATAGATCTGGGGGAACTGGAAAGAAGTCTGAAGCTTCTTCTACTGCTAAAATAGGTTCACCAGCGGTAACGACCCCTAACATAGGTATGACTTGCGGAGCCACCCCGATTTTTTCTAATCCAGTAATGGTTAATTCAATTGCTCTTGGTTTTGTTGGGTCGCGTTGGATCCATCCTTTTTTTTCTAATCTGGATAAATGACCATGAACTGTAGAAGTAGATGAAAGATTCACAGCCTCTCCTATTTCTCTAACAGTGGGTGGATAACCTTTATCTTCAACGCGTTCATGAATGAAACGTAAAACTTCTAATTGTTTTGTTTCCGTTCTTTTTGCCAATGCCCGCACCTTCTTTCGTTTTTTTTAGTGTAGCATAGTTATTCCAACAAATCAAACAAGCGTTCGTATTTCTTGGTACTTTCAACTTATTTTTTTTTATGTATAATTAGAAGGGGAAAAGAGGTGCTCAAGATGATTAACGATGAAACTATCGCACGCATTAATGAACTAGCTAAAAAAAAGAAGACAGTCGGCTTAACGGACGCTGAAGCTCATGAGCAGAAGGTCTTAAGAGAAGAATACATTGCTTCGTTTCGTAGCGGAATGCGGCATCACATCGAAGGAATGAAAGTCGTCGATCCAAAAGGAAATGATGTCACGCCAGAGAAGTTAAAAAAGATTCAGAAAGAAAAGGGTCTGCACAATAGAAAATAAATCTTTTACTGGTTAAGTGATTGAAATGTTAAAATAAATCGGTTACAATGAATCTGTAATTAAAGTATTTATGACCAAAAAGGAGGAACTAATTTGTTCGACAAAATCGATCAACTAGGTGTAAACACAATCAGAACGTTAAGTATTGAAGCAATTCAAAAGGCAAACTCAGGACATCCAGGTTTACCAATGGGTGCGGCTCCAATGGCTTATGCTTTATGGACGAAGCATTTGAATGTCAATCCAGCAACTTCATTAAACTGGCCTAACCGCGACCGCTTTATTTTATCAGCAGGTCATGGTTCAGCAATGTTATATAGCTTGTTGCACTTAGCAGGCTACCAAGTGACGATTGACGATTTGAAAAACTTTCGTCAATGGGAAAGCAAGACACCAGGACATCCTGAATATCAGCATACAGATGGTGTTGAAGCGACTTCAGGTCCTCTAGGTCAAGGTATTTCAACTTCTGTTGGTATGGCGATGGCTGAAGCACATTTAGCAGCCACTTATAATCGCGATAGCTTCAATGTAATGGATCATTATACTTATGCACTATGTGGCGATGGGGATTTGATGGAAGGAGTTTCCGCTGAAGCTAGCTCTATGGCCGGGCACATGAAACTGGGTAAACTAATCGTTTTATATGATTCAAATGATATCTCTTTAGATGGACCAACATCGAAAGCTTTCACTGAAAATGTCGGTGCACGTTATGAAGCATATGGTTGGCAGCATATTTTAGTTAAGGATGGCAATGATTTAGAGGCCATTTCTAAAGCAATTGATGAAGCGAAAGCTGAAACAGAGAAACCATCATTGATCGAGATTAAAACAGTCATTGGTTTTGGTTCACCAAAAGAGGGCACATCAGCAGTACACGGCGCTCCAATCGGACAAGATGGAATCGATGCTGCGAAAGCTGTTTACGGTTGGGAATATCCTGATTTCACCGTGCCTGAAGAAGTGGCGAAACGGTTCAAGGAAGAAATCAACGATAAAGGTGCTAAAACAGAAGCAAAATGGGATGCGATGTTCGCAAACTACGAAAAAGCACATCCTGAATTAGCAAAACAATTCAAGGCGGCCTTTGCCGGCGAACTTCCTGCAAACTGGGAAGAAGCTTTACCAGTTTATGAAGAAGGTACAGCACAAGCAAGCCGTGTATCAAGCAAAGATGCGATTCAAGCAATCGCCAAAGCTGTTCCTAATGTATGGGGCGGTTCAGCTGATTTATCTGGTTCAAACAATACAACTATCGCTGATGAAAAAGAATTCCAACCTGGTTCTTATGAAGGCCGTAACATTTGGTTTGGTGTGCGTGAATTTGCGATGGCTAGCGCCATGAATGGAATTCATTTACATGGCGGAACACGCGTATATGGAGGAACATTCTTTGTATTTACAGATTACTTACGTCCAGCAGTTCGGATGTCAGCGATTCAGAACTTACCTGTCATTTACGTATTGACACATGATTCAGTAGCTGTTGGTGAGGATGGTCCAACTCATGAACCAATCGAACAATTAGCTAGTGTTCGCTGCATGCCGAATGTCCAAGTGATTCGTCCAGCAGACGGCAATGAAACTTCTGCTGCCTGGATTCAAGCATTAGAAACAACTGACAAACCAACAATCTTAGTCTTAAGCCGTCAAAACTTGCCAGTCTTACCAAATAGTAAAGAAATGGCTAAAGAAGGCGTTTCTAAAGGTGGTTATGTGATTTCTAAAGCTGAGTCAGATACACCAGAAGGTATCCTAATCGCAACTGGTTCTGAAGTGAACTTAGCTGTTCAAGCACAAAAAGAATTGAAAGCTCAAGGAAAAGATGTTTCTGTTGTTTCTCTCCCAAGCTTTGATCTATTCGAAGCTCAAGATGAAGCATACAAAGAATCTGTTTTACCAAAAGCAGTGACAAAACGTGTAGCGATCGAAGCAGCGTCTCCGTTTGGCTGGGAACGTTACATTGGGTCAGAAGGTAAGATGATTGGTATTGATCACTTCGGCGCTTCTGCACCTGGCGATTTTGTGTTAGAACAATTCGGGTTCACTGTTGATAATGTAGTAAATACTTTCAACGAATTATAATAATCAGATTAATTGAACTGAGGAGAATTTTTTCTTCTCAGTTTTTTAACGATTTAATATTAAAAAGCTTCAATTACATAATCGGGAAAGTTTACATAATATTTTTATCGAATAAATCTCTAAACGCGTTTACAAAATTTCCTACATCAAAAGAAAAGTGTGTGTTTGTGAGCAAAATAATTTAGACAGAATATAAAATCTGTTATACTGTCCTTGTGCAAAAGATTGCAAACAAATAAAGAATCAACGAAAGTGGGATGACAATGAAAGTAGTAGTAGTAGGATGTACACATGCCGGTACCGCGGCTGTTAAAAATATTTTAACAAATCACCCAGATGCAGAGGTGACAGTCTTTGAACGGAACGATAACGTTTCTTTCTTATCTTGTGGAATCGCTTTATACGTGGGTGGAGTTGTCAAAGATCCAGCAGGTTTATTTTATTCTAACCCTGAGGAGCTTGCCTCTTTAGGTGCAAAAGTGAACATGGAACACGATGTAACAAACATTGATACAGATGCAAAAAAAGTAACAGCAAAAGATTTAAAAACCAATGAAGAAAAAATCGTTGATTATGATAAATTAGTCGTGACAACAGGTTCTTGGCCGATTATTCCGCCAATTAAAGGAATCGATTCTGAGAATATTCTTTTATGTAAAAACTATAATCAAGCAAATGTCATCATTGAGCAAGCTAAAGATGCGAAAAAAGTTGTTGTTGTCGGCGGCGGTTACATTGGAATCGAATTAGTTGAAGCATTTGCTGAATCTGGTAAAGAGGTAACATTGATTGATGGATTGTCGCGAATCTTGAATAAATACTTGGATGAACCTTTTACAAGTCGTTTAGAAAAAGAACTGGTTGATCGTGGTGTTACACTAGCTCTAGGAGAAAATGTTGAAGAATTTGTGGCTGACGAAACGGGTACTGTTGAAAAAGTCGTGACAGCAAGTAAAGAATTCGAGGCTGACATGGTAATCTTATGTGTAGGCTTCCGTCCGAATACAGAATTGCTTAAAGGAAAAGTTGATATGTTGCCAAGTGGTGCAATCAAGGTGAACGAATACATGCAATCAAGCGATCCAGATATTTTCTCAGCTGGTGATTCAACAGTTGTTCACTATAATCCAACAGGTCAAGATCAATATATTCCACTAGCAACCAATGCTGTACGTCAGGGAATGTTAGTTGGTCAAAATTTAGTGGAACAAAAAATGAAGTATCGCGGAACACAAGGAACATCAGGACTTTATTTATTTGGCTGGACAATCGGTTCAACTGGATTGACAAAAGAAAGTGCTGCCTTAAATGGAATTGATGCGAACGTCACAGTGATCGAGGACAATTATCGTCCAGAGTTTATGCCGACAACGGAAAAAGTCTTAATGGAAATCGTCTCAGAAAAAGGTACCAATAAGATTTTGGGTGCTCAATTCCTATCAAAGTATGATATCACTCAATCAGCCAACACCTTATCAGTAGCGATCCAAAATGGAATGACGTTGGAAGATTTAGCTTTACAAGATTTCTTCTTCCAGCCTCATTTTGACCGTCCGTGGAATTACTTGAATATCTTAGCGCAAGCGGCGTTAGCTGAAGCAGAATAGAGCCAAAAACAGGAAGGGAGACCTTCCTGTTTTTTTGCTTATAAAGAACTATTCGCTAGTATTGGACTTCCTCTTTTTTTAGTGTAAACTAAAAAAGTGAACGGAGGATTTCTAATGATTTCATTGAAAGAATATTTGTCAGGCGGAGAGACGACAATCTCCAATCTGCTTTTGCAAAATTATACTAAACTTGGGCTAACCACTAGTGAGTTTATGCTATGGTTACAACTTTATGCCTCTCACCAAGCTGGCGAAGATTTCCCTGATCTGACCATAATTGCTCAAAATATGGGAAGTACGACCGAAAAAATCTATGCGGCTTTGAATACGCTTGTTGAAAAGGAGTTTGTCTCCCTTGAGACTGCATTAGATGAACAAGGAAGACAAAGCGATCATTATAATTTACTCCCAGCATTTGAAAAATTGGATGTACTGAAGGAACAACAACGCTTTGAAGCGGAAGAAGAAAATGACTTGGCAGCACAAAAGAAAATGCTGCGCTCCTTTGAGCAGGAATTCGGCCGCCCCTTATCACCAATTGAATACCAAAAAATTGGTTACTGGTTAAATGATGACCATTATTCACCATCACTGATCGAATTGGCATTACAAGAAGCCGTCTTGAATCAAGCCTATAATTTCAAATATATTGAGACGGTCTTGCAAAGCTGGGAAAAGAAAAACATTCGATCTAAAGCTCAGGTAGAAGAAGAACAACGACGAAGAAAACAAATTCTACTGCAAAAAGACGAAGAACAAAAGCAATCTGAAGAATTGCCGAAAGTCTCTTTATACAATTGGTTAGAAAGGAAAGATCCCGATGCTTAGCAAAGAGAAAACGATGGAAGCCTTATCGCGAATGTACGACATGTTTCCAGACGCAGTTGGAGAGCTCCATTCTGATTCTCCCTTCCAATTATTGATTGCAGTCATTCTAAGTGCTCAGGCAACAGATGTTTCGGTGAATAAGGCAACACCTGCACTTTTTAAGGCTTATCCTACACCAGAGGCATTAGCTCAAGCGCCGATAGAAGATATTATTGAAAAAATCAAAATGATTGGTTTGTATCGTAATAAGGCGAAGAATATCAAAGCTTGTGCACAGATGCTGCTAGATAATTACGATGGCGTGGTACCAAATTCTCGAGAGGAGTTAATTAAATTACCAGGAGTTGGGCGAAAGACAGCGAACGTGGTTCTTGGTGATGCTTTCGGTGTACCTGCAATTGCGGTTGATACTCATGTTGAACGAGTGACCAAACGTTTAAGGATTTGCAAATTGAACGCTTCTGTAACTGAAGTCGAAGCGACTTTGATGCGTAAAATACCGAAAGATTTATGGGTCAAAAGCCATCATACCTTAATTTTCTTTGGGCGCTATCATTGTACCGCTCGATCCCCAAAATGTGAAATTTGCCCTTTATTAGATATGTGCCAAGAAGGAAAAGACAGACTAAAAGCCGCTCGAAAATAGATCGAGCGGCTCTTTTTGATTAATTATTGTTGTTCATTTTGCACAGCTGGGGTCTGAGCAGGCGGCTGACTACTAGAGGATGGCTGAGATGGTTGCGGATCGGCAGATGAAGCTGGCGTCGGACTTGAACTGGCAGGTGGCACACTGCTGCTGGCCGGCGGAGTCACTGTCGATGATTCAGAGAAACTTGATTCCGATGTTATACTGCTGCTGGAACTCGTGGTTTCGCTGAAAGTGCTATTGCTGTAATAAGAACTTTGATAGGAATAGCTAGGCGCTGGAACTGATGAAGCGCCTTTAACGTAAAGCTCATTTCCGATTCTAAGAACATCATTTGGCATAACCCAATCTTCATTTGAGACATTTTGCGATACATAACTCATCATTTCACGATAAACATCCTGTGCGATATTTTCAGATTGTGAAGTTATTGGTGTCAGTCGCTTATCATAGCCTGCCCAAATTGATAAAGAGTAATGGGGAGTATACCCAGTAAACATTACATCTGGCGAAATTGATCCATAATGTGGAATCTTTGCTAATTCATCATCCGTGTAGTTAGACGTTCCAGTTTTGCCAGCTTGGAAAAGGTTAGGAATCTGTGCATAGGTTCCGGTACCCTTTGTAATTACATCTTTTAGCATATCCGTAATCATATAAGCTGTGTAAGGTTCCATTGCTTTTTTTCCTTTGTTTTCAAAGGTTTGTTCAGAACCATCTTGATATTTAATTTTATTGATATAGAGTGGTTCATTATAGGTTCCACCATTCGCAAAGGCTGCATAAGCTGCTGCCATTTTTTCTGTGGAAATGCCATATTTCGTTCCATCTTGTGTCTCAGTGTTACTTGAGATTGCATTCGCTTGTTGTATTTCTTTGTATTGAATGCCCAAGTTTTTCAAGAATTTCGATACATTTTCTGGTCCTACTTCATTGAAAAGCTTCACAGCTGGGACATTTCGAGAATTATACAGAGCCTGACGCAACGTAATATTTCCTTGATAACTATTGTCCCAGTTCTTAACTGCTGTCTTCGTTCCTTCATAATAATAAGGTTGATCGACGATTCGTTCCCCAGTAGATTTTTGCTTATATTCTATAGCTGGACCATAATCGGTTATTGGTTTAACCGTTGAACCAAAATCACGGTTTGTACTTACTGCACGATTCAATCCTAAGTAGACGTCATCAGCGATATTTCGACCGCCAATCTGAGCAGTCACTTTACCAGTCTCACTATCTATTAGGGTAGCAGCTATTTGTAAATCCTCATCAGGATATTGGACATATTCATCCCCATTTACAATCGAATAAAGATGATTCTGTGCGTCAGTATCCAAATTCGTATAGATATCTAATCCGTCAGTATAAACATTTTTGCCCGTTTTGTCTTCAACTTGGGCAATCACTTCTTTGACGTAGTTGTCGGCAACTTTACGTTCCTGATTATCTGTTTCTAAAGGTAACAAGCCTTGATCAATCGGTTCATTGATCGCCGCGTCATAATCCTTTTGAGAGATTTTCTTATTATTAAGCATAGTATAGAGCACTGTATCACGACGCTCTTTTGCAGCATCTGGATGTTTATAGGGATCATAAGAATTAGGTGCTTGTGGCATACCCGCCAATAATGCCGTTTGTGCGATAGTCAGGTGCTGTAATTCTTTACCGAAATATGTTTCAGCAGCTGTCTCCATCCCATACAAGCCATTTGCCATATAAACCTTATTGATATAATAGGTCAATATTTCTTGTTTCGAGTGTTTTTTCTCTAGCTGGATAGCCAACCAAGCTTCCTGTGCTTTACGTCGCAACGTTTTATCGGCTTCTTCAGTAGTTGTTGAAAAGAAGGAAAGCTTAACCAGTTGTTGGGTTAAGGTACTACCACCTTGAAGACCACCTTTGTTGGTTAGATTATGCAAGGCCGATCCGGCGATTCGGACAGGATCCACACCGTTGTGCTTGAAAAAACGACGATCTTCGACGGAAACAATCGCATCATCTAATTCTTGCGGAATTTTATTTGCGCTGACTTTTTCTCGCTTTTCGGCGCCAAGATCTTCAAAAATATTACCATCACTGTCAAAAAGCTTAGAAGAGACCGTTGCTTCTAATTTTTTTTCACTTAAAGCAGGTGCATCTTTTACATAGTAGAAAAAGATGCCGATACCAGTGAGTAATGCGACGCAAAGCAGCCCAACGATTGCGATCGCAATTTTCAGCCCAATATGACGATTCTTTTTATTTTTTTGTTTAGGTTCCTTTCCTTGAGAGGTCCGCTTTTTTTTCTGCGAACGTGAGGGATTAGCCATTTGATTAACTCCTTTTTTCAAGATATTGTTCCACCGCTGTTAAATAAGGGATTCTTGGAGCAATTTGCGGTGTGATCTCGATACCAACTGTTTCTATGTGTTCTAGCGGTATTGATTTTTTGCCATTTTCTTGACTCTGCCAATAGTTTACCAGTTCTTCAGCAGAAAGAAAAAAGCAACGATTCAAGCTTGAAAACCAAAGTAGAACAAAACAAATCGCCCTTTGCTTCAGACATTGCTGCATATGAGTGATCTGATGCTGATGAAAATTCTTTAGCGGGAAAGAGCGTTTGTTTTTTGTTTCCTTTGCTTCAAAATCTAAATAGTATCCTTGATAAACGCCATTATAATCAGTTGTGGAAGGTTGTCTGAAATAGGCTTCCTTAATAACTGCGGCACTCCGTTTTGGATAATCGACCTTAACAATCTGAAGTGGCGTTGGCTTTTTATGGACAACTGCCTTATCATGGGTTAAGTAGTATTCATTGCTTTGATTGATTGCTTCTTCAAAGCGCATACCGCGATTAGCAAACGTTGTTTCTTTTTGTAATGAGCGTTCTCGTGGATTCTTTTGTGAAAAGAGCTGACCATTGGGGTAGTGAAAGGCCATATTTCATCACACTCCTGTTTGCTATTATAGCAAATTTTTTTGAAAGATATTTTATTTTTAAGTGAAAGTAAGGAAAATGCAATGAATGAAACAATACAGCGAATATACGTAACAGGATATCAGAGCTATGAGCTAGGAATCTTCAGTGAACAGGACCCTCGCGTGCAAGTCATTAAGAATGTTTTAAAAAAAGAATTGACGGCTTTGATCGAAAATGGTCTTCAGTGGGTAATGATCAGCGGTAGTCTTGGTACAGAGATTTGGACAGGGCAGGTAGTCAATGAATTGAAGCAAGATTATCCTGAAATAAAATTAGCGATTATTTTTCCATTTGAAGCGTTTGGAAATAACTGGAAAGAACATAATCAATTACTTTTGAGCGAGCTTGTACAAACAGCGGATTACGTGGATTCGGTCAGTCATCAACCCTATCAGAATCCTCAACAATTTAAAAATCATGTAAATTTTTTACTGCAGCACACTGAGGCAGCATTGTTAGTATATGATAATGAGTATCCTGGTAAAAGCAAATTCTTTTTAGCTGATGTAGAAAAATTTCAAGAACAAAATCCCTACGATTTGCTTACAATTACGATGGATGATTTAGAAAATTCCTCAGACTTCGGGGATAGTGTTTGATTTCCTTAAGTTTATCAGCTAGAATATATAGGAAAGTAAATTAAGATAAGAGCTAATGAGGTGGAAAAATGGCGAATGTAATCTATACTCCTAATGATATTTTGGAGCAAGAATTTAAAACAAAAATGCGTGGTTATGATCCAATTGAGGTCGACGAATTTTTGGACAATGTAATTAAAGATTATGAAGCTTATAACAAAGAATTATTAACACTAAGAGAAGAAAATGATCGCTTGAAAGCAAAAGTTGAACAACTATCCAAAGCTCAGCCAGCTCCTTCACGTGTGAAAGAAGCAGCGCCTAAAAGTTCAGCTGTTACAAACTTTGATATCTTGAAGCGTTTATCCAATCTTGAAAGAGAAGTGTTTGGCAAAAAGCTTGATCAACAGGCATCAAACCAAACAGCTCCTTCTGATTTTGGTCAAAGCTATACTCAAGATGAGAGCGATATTGAGAAAACTCGTCAATTTTAAATTTGAATGATGCAATTTTTGGGTGATCGCGGTTTGCACTAAGCAGGCTGAGGAAAGTCCATGCTCGCACAGACTGAGATGTCTGTAGTGTTCGTGCTTAGCGAAACCATAAGCTAAGGTACTTCTTTTGAAGTAACGGCAGAAAAAAAGGCTAAGGAGTAATCTATGCCTGAGTATTCTTGAAAGTGCCACAGTGACGAAGCATTTTGAGAAATCAAAATGGTGGAACGCGGTAAACCCCTCGAGCGAGCAACCCAAACTATGGTAGGGGCGCTTTTTCTAAGGAAATGAACGATGAAAGAGACGGCATTTATGTCGGAGATAGATGATTGCCACGATGATCACACTTCCCTGAGTTGATCGTCGTACAAAACATGGCTTACAGAAAATTGCAGCAATTCAGGGTGTGCCTTCCAACTTTGCGTTGTGAAGGTCTTTTTTTGCCAGTTTTTCTTCCTGCTTTAGCAGGTTAGAAAAATGGTATGCGAAGTGAAAATAAAACTCATTTTTCTGGTCTTTAGAAAAATGAATACATTAAAATGAAATAGCTGCGAGTTCCACTTCACGCTTACCGCAATTAGTGAAACCATATGCGAAACGAGAATAAAACCTATTTTTTTTAGTTTTTGAAAAAAATTGATACGATTGATACGTTAGTTTAAAAGGTTAATTCGTCGTACATCGGAAAAAATTATTACTACTATTATATAAAGGAGCAATTATGGAGAAAGAGTATAATTTAATTGCCACTGCCGCTGCGGGTATCGAAGCGTTAGTAGGCAAAGAGTTACGTAATTTAGGCATCGATTGCCAAGTCGAAAATGGACGGGCACGGTTTAAAGGAAATTTAGAAACGATCGCTACCGCAAATTTATGGCTGCGAACTGCTGATCGCGTGAAAATCATTGTCGGGGAGTTTGACGCGTTTACGTTTGATGAATTATTTGAAAAGGTTAAGGCGATTGCTTGGGAGGGTTATCTGCCAATGGATGCTGAATTCCCAGTGGCAGGACGTTCGATCAAATCAAAATTGTACAGTGTCCCTGATTGCCAATCAATCACGAAAAAGGCAATCGTTGAACGTCTACGAGAAGTCTACCATCGTCCAGCGCGAGTGCCTCTACCAGAAACGGGTGCACTATTTCAGCTAGAGGTTGCTTTACTAAAGGATCATGTCGTATTAACTTTAGATACAACTGGGCCAAGCTTATTTAAACGTGGCTATCGATTAGAAAAAGGTGGCGCTCCATTAAAAGAAAATATGGCGGCGGCATTAGTAATGTTGACAAATTGGCGAAAGGATCGTCCTTTTTATGATCCAGTTTGCGGATCAGGGACTTTATGTATTGAAGCTGCGTTGATAGGTCACAACATTGCGCCTGGATTCAATCGTGATTTTGCCTGTGAAGCCTGGGATTGGTTTGATGCCGCTGTCTTTGATAAAGTTCGTTCTGCAGCGGATGAAGCAGCGGATTATGATATCGAGTTAGATATTGCTGGTTCAGACATCAATGGTCGGATGATTGAGATTGCTCAAGCAAATGCTGAAGAAATCGGATTAGGTGATTCGATTCAATTTAAACAGCAGGCGGTTAAAGATTTTAAAACGGAAAAGGATTACGGTGTGATTGTTGCAAATCCGCCATACGGAGAACGTTTAGGCGAAGAAGAACAGGTTCGCGTATTGTATCGTGAAATGGGAGAGGTTTTCCGCCCATTGAAAACCTGGAGTAAATACATTTTGACCAGTGATTTAGCATTTGAGGAATTTTACGGGGCTAAAGCAACAAAGAAAAGGAAATTGTATAATGGCGCTATAAGAACGGATCTGTTTCAATATTGGGGTGAACGCCCTCCAAGAAAGCCGCGTAACGATGCCGAATAAAATAGAAGCAATTCGCAAGTATGCCAAAGAGAAACTTGGTGCTGATCGCAGTGGACATGATTTTTATCATGTCCAGCGCGTAGCTAAAATCGCTAAAAATTTAGCTGAACAAGAAGGCGTCACAGATACGTTGATGATTGAAACCGCTAGTTATTTACATGATGTGATTGACGATAAGGTCGTTGAAGATGTGACAAGGGCGCAAGAAGATCTTAAAAGGTTTTTAAAAGAACTTAGTTTTTCTGTCGAAGAAATACAGGAAATTTTTAAAATCATTGAAAACATTTCCTTTTCTAAAGAAATAGAAAACGGAAAAGCTGAACTAACTTTAGTTGGACAGATCGTGCAAGACGCGGACCGGATTGATGCACTTGGCGCAATAGGCATTTTACGAACTGCTTATTATGGCGGCCATACGCAAAGTCCATTATATGATCCTAACACTGCACCGCAAGAGTTTAAAAGCAAACAAGAATATCGCAAAAAAAGTACAGTAATCAATCATTTTTATGAAAAATTGTTTAAGCTGCCTGCTACAATGAACACGCAAGCTGGAAAAAAAGAAGCACAAAAGCGCATGCATTTTATGGAAGAATTTTTAAAAAGATTTTACGCTGAGTGGGATTTATCATAAATGAGAGATGAAAATAGTAAATTAAAAATAAAAATATCCTTTAGTTGAGACGTTTTATTTCCAGTGAACTTCTTTTTCTCCTATAATGTTCCTTGGTTAGGAGGAACTCTAAATGCTACATCGTGAAATATTGAGTCCCGAAGAAGTTTTAGAAAGAATGCCCAACTTATCTGAGGGATTATTCGCTATTCGTTGCAAACTTACAAATAAGACCTATCAAATTATTTTATATAAATATCAAGAGGATTATTTTTTAATAGAAAATCCAGCACTGATTAGTGTCTTGCTGAAAAAGGATCAAAGCTTTTTTGGAACACCAGAGCAACTTTTAAATGAAATTGAGCGGTCATTTGAGGAAAATCATTATCAGCCTGCATCAAAAGAGTGGGTCAACATAGATTTGAATACCTTGAAACGTTTAACTAATGTGAAAATTAAATTTTTTGATTTGGAAGAATAACAGGATAAGCCTGTTATTCTTTTTTTCTAAACTGACGAAATAGGTAATAAACATTAATAATAGTGAGAATCGCACCTAGTACAAAAGGAACTATCAGGCGCCCTTGACTGTAACCAAAGTTCTTTTGAAAACTTTCTGAAGACGTCAAAGCAACAACCGTTTGACTGTAGTTATACACCTGATAGCTAAAAGTCGTTAAAAAAACTGAGATCAAAGTTAACGCAAAGCGACGGTAATCACTATTTTTCATTTTTTTGACAAAAAAGAAAATTATATAAACGACCATCAAAGCCGCTGGAACACCAAAAGCAAAAAGCGGGTTAAGCATTTTTTTACCTCCTTAAAAATCTGATATAATTTTTATTTTGTGTTCATTTTACCACAATTTAGAAAAAATCCCTGATGATTAGAAATTGAAGGAATAAGGATTTTTCGACAATATTCTTTTTTTAGTTAACAGGTTTTCAAATTACTAAATTGCTACTATCAGATTTGTCATCAGCGGTAAAAATGGTAACTACTATAAAATAGAGACTTTTCCTTCGCATTTAGAAAGAAGATATTTTAAACTGAGCTATATGAGGCTGTTGCTCTTATTGCAGCTGAATAGTTATGAACGTAAATTGAACAAAGGAGCTATCTATGAACAGTTACACGTTACCGATTAAAGTGGCGGTGCTTACTTTTCCTTTTTTGGCGATGTTTATCACTGCACCTATTTTAATTTATTATTATCGAAAATATGGAGAACTAGGCAAGCTGAGAAGTCTGATCTTGTATTCGTTTGTTTTTTACTTGTTATGCGCATATTATTTAGTGATCTTGCCGTTACCTGAAGTCAGTACGGTAGCACAGATGACTGGTCCGCGTTATGAACTTCATTTATTTCAATCTTGGCATAATTTCATGAATCAAACGGTACTGCAATTGAATAACCCAAGCACCTATTTGCCAGCAATGAGACAAAGCGTCTTTTTGGAACCTGTGTTTAATATTTTTCTACTTTTTCCATTTGGCGTATATTGTCGTTATTATTTTAAATTTTCATTTTGGAAAACTATTTTGGTAAGCTTCTGCTTATCGCTATTTTTTGAGCTAACGCAATTAAGTGGTCTGTATTTTATTTATCCGCGTCCTTATCGATTATTTGATGTCAATGACTTATTCCATGATACATTAGGAGGGATACTGGGCTTTGCTTGTGCGCCACTATTCACTTTCTTTTTACCAACACGAAGTGAACTGGACTCAGAATCATTGGAGAAGGGACGGCAGGTTACAATAATAAGACGTTTTGTCGCACTGGCGATCGATTGGTTTATCATTGGTTTGTTTAGTCCAATAATTAATTATCTATCAAATGTATTACCGCCTAAAGCCGGTGAAATCTTAAGTAATACGATGTCGGTGTTCATCATTGAAGTAGTCGTTTACTTTATGTTAATCAATTATCTCTTAAACGGTCAAACCCTTGGAAAAAAGGTTGTTCGCATTCAAGTTATCGAAGATGGACACAAGCATATTCGTTTGAGCCGACTGATCCTGCGGTATTCTGCGCTTTACTTTCTTTTCTTCGGGCTATTGCAAATTTTTCAATACACAATGACACATTTAATTGCCGTAAATCACACGCTATTTATCGCTTATGCGACATTAGGAATGTTAAGTTTAGGAATTTTACTTTTATTTCTATTCAACTTATTGTATGCTCTCATAAGAAGAAAAACCCGCCTATTCCATGATAAAGCGAGTCACACGTATACGATTAGTACGTTAAAGAAAGAGGTATAACATGCGAACTTTTGAATCATTCAATTTCCAGCCGTTTATTCTTGAAGCCATCAAGGATAAGGGTTTTACTGAACCAACAGCAGTTCAAGAAAAATTAATTCCTTTAATTAAAAAAGGGAAAAATGTTGTCGGACAGTCACAAACAGGTTCAGGAAAAACCCATACGTTTTTGCTGCCATTAATGAATAAGATCGACGCCGCTAAAGATGAGGTTCAAATCGTCATCACAGCGCCAAGCCGCGAACTAGCGACGCAAATTTATCAAGCCGCCATTCAAATTGCAAAATTTTCACCAAATGAAATCCGCGTAACCAATTTTGTGGGCGGAACCGACAAGCAACGGCAAATCGACAAATTAGCGACGCATCAACCACATGTCGCTATCGGAACGCCTGGTCGTATCTTAGACATGATGAACGAACAAGCGTTGAAAGTCCATACGGCAGAGTGTTTTGTGGTCGACGAAGCGGATATGACTTTGGATATGGGATTTTTAGCTGAAGTCGATCAAATTGCTGGCCGTTTACCGAAGCATTTACAAATGTTGGTCTTTTCAGCAACGATTCCAGAAAAATTACGTCCCTTCCTATTAAAATATATGGAAAATCCTGTGATTGAAGAAATCAAGTCAAAAGCAGTAATTTCCGATACGATCGAAAATTGGCTCATTTCTACTAAAGGACAGGACAAGAATCGTTTGATTTATCAATTATTGACGATTGGTCATCCATATTTAGCGATTGTTTTCGCCAATACGAAACAACACGTCGATGAGATCAGTGATTATTTAAAATCACAAGGGTTAAAAGTCGCGAAGATTCACGGGGATATTTCACCGCGAGAGCGGAAGCGTGTAATGCGCCAAGTACAAAATTTAGATTATCAATATGTTGTCGCAACAGACTTGGCTGCTCGAGGAATTGACATTGAAGGGGTTTCTCATGTTATTAACGCAGAGATTCCCCAAGATTTGGATTTCTTTATTCATCGTGTGGGCAGAACAGGTCGGAACGGCTTGTCTGGTACGGCGATTACTTTGTATGGTCCAAGCGATGAGAACGATGTTAATTTAATTGAAAATCTCGGTGTGACTTTCCAACCAAAAGAGATCAAAAATGGGGAAATCATCGATACTTATGATCGTAATCGTCGAAAGAAACGCGAAAAATCAAAAGATGAGCTAGATCCAACTCTAATTGGTTTGGTTAAAAAATCAAAGAAAAAAATTAAGCCTGGCTACAAGAAAAAAATCGATCGCGCAATTTCAGAGTCGAATAAACAAAAACGTCGCGTGGCACGTCGTCAAGAAGAACGTGGCGCACGGAAGAATAAAAAACGTTCAAACTCTTAAAACTTTAGAGAAATGACTATTAAAAGAACTTGTATCTGTTAATCCGATACAAGTTCTTTTTGCATTTTGACACAAGGAATACCGTCTTCTTCAAAAATATCCGAAACAACGCGATAGCCGATTTTCTCGTAGAAAGCCTGCGCACTAAGTTCGGCCGAAAGAACAGATGTCTGACAGCCTTCGAAAAATGCCTGTGACTCTATCCGAGCTAGAAGTTTTGTCCCTAAACCTTGATTGCGATAATCAGGATGGACGCATAGACGGTCAGGATTCAACGTCGATTCATCTAATTTTTGATAGCGTACAGTGGCGATGGGGATTTGCTCATCAAAGAAAACGAGATATTGACGATCCACTGTATCCAATTGATCAAACTCCAATTCGGGCAAGATATTTTGTTCCAAAACAAAAACCTGGTAGCGTAAAAAAAAGGCAGCAGCCTGCAATTCTGGTGAAGCTCCAAAAATTTCCTTCATCTTTTTCCTCATTTCTTTGTGATAATGGTATAATTCTAACATATGAGTGTTGGAGGAGGCAGAAAGATTTATGAACTTATTAGATCAATTAGACTGGTCCTATTGGAAGCGACTGAATCCAAAAGAAAAACGTACCTTGTTAAGCCAGCTTTTGCTTCATTTTGTCAATCCATTAATGAAGATTTCAGATATTGAATTAAAGGATTTTGATTTGTACGGTATCAAATGTCAGACGTTTCAGTTGCTGATTGATGAAGAGGAATTTGTCTTTATCCCAGGAAATAAAGATGCCATTTTAGGCTGGAACTTAGGAACAAAAGGTCTGTCATTGTTGGAAACCGCACCGAACTCTCCAGAAATAATGATCCCAGAAGAATTACGCGGACAATATAACTTTTTTGATGTTGATTCTTTAGGAGAACTAATAAATGATAAAACAACAAGTTTGCGTAAAGTACAAATCCCGCCAATGTTTGTTCAGCGTCATGCTTTACCAGCGGGAACAAACTATTTGGGAGTTTATGATTCGGTAACTGGGAGTTTTTCAGGAGAAGCAGATCAATTTTCTACCTATGAAGAGGAAATTAAAAATGTCTTGTCACCAAATTTGACGCCGGAAGAAAGCATGACTTGGTCTTTTCCTAAGAACGTATTAAAAGAAGGACGTTGGTATATTGAAATGATCCCTCATTCAGACAGCTACTATGTGTTTAGTCATGAAGAGCATACCTACACCAGTCTACGAAAGAAAATTCGCAAGAAAAATTTTGATTTATTAACAGAAGATCAGTGGGAATACGTTAATGGTGCAGGCAGCCGCCGTCTATTTCGGTGGGGCAATGATCTAAATGTCACTGATCCTTATCGCGGCAAGAACGTTCGGAAGATGATGGAACAAGAGAATATGTTCGGCTTATTCTTTGATACCTCAATGGAACGCTTTGAAATTACCGAAGATCCCGGTGTATTAAAACTGACGAATAAGAAGAATCATGTTGGAATTCCAATTGTTGATTTCCTGCCGCTATCTAGTTATTACAGCAATACGACAACAATGATGCATGAGGAGATTCTCTCACCAAGTAATTATTTGTATCGTAAAGCAATTCTAATCAAGATCTAGTTTGACTTTTGACAAACTTTTTTCTATACTCTTAAAAGGATAAGGTTTATTATTTTCGCCTCCACAGAAAGTGCACGATTGCTGAAAGCTGCACGTTGCGTGTAATGAATTGCTCCCGACATTTTTTGATTGAAAAATCAACGCTGCTCAGCGTTAACGAGCTGAAGAGGTAATGATCAAACTATCATTGCAATCAAGGTGGTACCGCGAGTTTTCGTCCTTGACTGCAGTGGTAGTTTTTATTTTTTGAGAAAAGAGGAGAACAGATGAAAAAATTATCAAGCGCACAGGTGCGCCAAATGTTTTTAGATTTCTTTAAAACCAAGAATCATATGATTGAACCGAGTGCGTCATTAGTACCGGTGAACGATCCTACCTTGCTATGGATCAATTCAGGGGTTGCGACGATGAAGAAATACTTCGACGGCAGTGTCGTGCCAGAAAATCCACGGATTGCCAATGCACAAAAGTCTATTCGTACAAATGATATTGAAAATGTAGGTAAAACTGCGCGTCACCATACGATGTTTGAAATGCTAGGAAATTTCTCAATCGGTGATTATTTCAAAGTAGAAGCAATCGAATGGGCTTGGGAATTCTTAACTTCACCTGACTGGATCGGCTTTGATCCAGATAAATTGTATGTAACGGTTTATCCTGAAGATAAAGAAGCAAAACGGATCTGGTTAGAAGAAGTCGGAATTCCAGCAGATCACGTGGTTGAAATTGAAGACAATTTCTGGGATTTGGGCGCTGGTCCAAGCGGTCCCGACTCAGAAATTTTCTATGACCGCGGCGAAGCCTTCAACGATCTAGCTGAAGACGATCCAGAAAATTATCCTGGCGGCGAAAATGAACGCTATCTAGAAATTTGGAATCTGGTATTCTCAGAATTTAACCATACGCCACAGGATACTTATGAACCATTGCCTCATCAAAATATTGATACAGGGATGGGGCTTGAACGAATGGTTTCCATCATCCAAGATGCCCCTACCAACTTCGAAACTGATTTATTCTTACCAATCATTGGTAAAGTAGAGGAGTTAAGCGACAAAAAATATGGTGCTGATAAGCAATTGGATATTTCTTTCAAGGTTATCGCGGATCATATTCGTTCTTTAGCCTTTGCGATTGGTGATGGCGCGTTACCTTCAAATGAAGGCCGTGGCTATGTTTTGCGTCGTTTATTACGTCGTGCGGTCATGCACGGTAAGAAATTAGGTATTGATCAAGCGTTCTTGTACAAGCTGGTTCCTGTTGTCGGCGAAATCATGGTGAGCTATTATCCAGAAGTGAAGCAACAGGAGGCTTTCATTGAAAAAGTCGTTCGGACAGAAGAAGAACGTTTCCATGAAACCATCAATGACGGTTTATCGATGCTGAACGATGTGTTAGCTGAATTAAAAGCGAAAAATGAAACCACGTTAGATGGAAAAGTTATTTTCAAATTGTACGATACGTTTGGTTTCCCTGTAGAATTAACGGAAGAAGTCGCAGAAGATGAAGGCTTGAAGGTCGATCATCAAGGCTTTGAAGTAGAAATGCAGGCGCAAAAAGAACGTGCCCGGGCTGCTCGTACAACAGAAAAATCAATGGGCGTTCAAACGGCTTTATTGGGTGATATCAAAGTAGCAAGCAAGTTTGTCGGCTATGAACATTTGGAAAGTGAAAGTGAATTGCTTGTTATCCTGAAAGATGATGCCATCGTTGATATGGTTGGAGAAGGCGAAGCGCGTTTGATTTTTGCGGAAACACCATTTTATGCTGAAATGGGCGGACAAATCGCCGATAAAGGAATCATTGTTGATAGCGCAGGTAAAATTATCGCTAATGTTACCGATGTCCAAAAGGCGCCAAATGGGCAAGCTTTGCACACGGTTGAAGTCCTTGGATCACTAAAAGAAGGCGAAAAATACTTTTTGCAAGTCAATGCCGCTTACCGCAATAAGATCATCAAAAATCATACAGCGACTCATGTTCTGCACAAAGCCTTGAAGGAAGTGCTAGGCGATCACGCGAACCAAGCCGGTTCATTAGTGACGGACAAACATTTACGTTTTGACTTTACACATTTTGGTCAAGTAACTGCGGTTGAACTAAAAGAAATGGAAAAAATCGTCAACCAAAAAATCTGGGAAGCTATTCCTGTGGTAACAATCGAAACCGATATCGACACAGCGAAAAATATGGGCGCAATGGCCTTGTTCGGTGAAAAATACGGACATGATGTACGTGTAGTAAACATCGGCGACTGGTCGATCGAGCTATGCGGAGGTACGCATGTAGCGAACACAGAAGATATTGGCTTATTCAAGATTGTCTCTGAATCAGGTATCGGTGCCGGCGTACGTCGGATCGAAGCGTTGACCGGCAAAGAAGCCTATGAAGCTTTCCGTGATGAAGAGGAACAATTAATGCAAGTGGCACAAATCGTGAAATCACCACAAATCAAAGAAGTTGTTAGCAAAACTGAGCAATTGCAACAGCAATTACGTGAGCTGCAAAAAGAAAATGAACAACTAGCGACAAAACTAGCGAACCAACAAGCAGGCGACGTCTTCAAGGATGTCAAAGAAATCAACGGTACGACCGTGATTACTGCTCAGGTTAACGTAAAAGATATGAATCAATTGCGTCAACTAGCGGATCAATGGAAGCAAAAAGCTTTGTCTGATGTGTTGGTTCTTGGAACCGTTCAAGGGGAGAAAGTGAATCTGCTAGCAGCCATGAGTCCAGCAGCCAATGAAAAAGGCTTGAAGGCTGGCGATCTGATCAAAGCGATTGCGCCAAAAGTCGGCGGCGGCGGCGGTGGACGTCCAGACATGGCTCAAGCCGGTGGGAAAAATCCAGCAGGTCTAGCTGATGCATTAGCAGAAGTGGCCAACTGGTTAGCATAATTTCCAATTAAAGGACAGCATCTTTGTGACGCTGTCCTTTTTTTATGAGAATATGACTATTCCATAGCGACTTTCTTTTATTACTAAGGCGGTTTAGGTATAATTCAAATGAGAGAATTATTTTTCTGAAAAGAGGGGACCATTTGGGAATTATTGAGCAAATTATTTTATTTATTTTTATTGTCAACTTAGTGGGGGCAATCATTACTGTTTTTCGTAAACCGCGGAATATCACAACAATTTGGGCTTGGCTTTTGACCTTGATCTTTTTGCCAGTCATCGGATTTTTAATTTATGCCTTTTGCGGTCGTGGTATTGACGGCGAAACCATGTATCTTTTCGAGCAAGATGACGAGGCTCGAGTTAAAGAGATTAATGAAATTATCCAGCAAGACAATCGTCATGTCGACCACAACGAACCAGATCAATTGTATCCAGCAGCAACAGCCATGGTGAAATATTTTAAAAATTTGGATGAATCACCGTTGGCAATCCGTAACGAGTTAGAATTTTTCCTAGATGGAACGGCGAAATTTGAACGCTTATTTGAGGATTTGCGTAATGCGCAAAGTACGATTCACGTCGAATATTACGCCTTCTTTAATGACCGCATCGGTAATCGCTTCATGCGTATTTTGGAGGAAAAGGCAGCTCAAGGCGTGGAAGTACGAATGATCTATGATCCGTGGGGGGCGCCGAAAACAAATAAAAGCTTTTTTTCAACCTTGATTAAAAATGGCGGCAAGGTGGCGCCTTTTATTACCTCAAGAAACATTTTGGCTAAGACACGCTTAAATTATCATTTGCATCGAAAAATTGTTGTGGTAGATGGTCAGATTAGTTGGACAGGCGGTTTTAATGTCGGAGATCAGTATCTCGGGGAATCTAAACGCTTTGGAAGATGGCGCGATACTCACGGTCGGATCGAGGGAACAGCTAGTTTCACGTTGCAGGAAATTTTTATTCGCGATTGGAATGCTTCTGTCACGAACAAAGCCGATCGGATGAGTTATTTACCAGAATATTTTGTTTTACCGCAAAAGCAGATTGAAAAAGGTGTACCAATGCAAATCGTGGCCGATGGTCCTGATTCCAGCGAACAGATTATTAAAGACGGCTTTGTTCGCATGATCTTAGCAGCTGAAAAAAGTGTCTGGATTCAAAGTCCGTATCTTGTACCAGATGAGACCATGATTTCTGCTATCTTAATTGCAGTACGATCAGGAATTGATGTAAGAATCATGATTCCAAATATGCCAGACCATCCATTTATTTACCGAGCTACTCAATATTATGCTAATTATTTCCATCAACGAGGCGTAAAAATTTACCATTACGCAGACGGCTTTTTACATTCCAAAACGATTGTCGTTGATGATGAGCTGGCTAGTTTCGGCTCAACCAATCAAGATATCCGCAGCTATGAGTTAAACTTCGAGGTCAGCAGCTTCATCTATGATCCAGCGATTGCACAGCTATTCCGAACTATCTTTGAAGAGGATATGAAGGAATGTATTCTGTTAACAGATGAAATAATCGCCAATCAATCTCACTGGTTGAATTTCAAACAGCGCTTCTCACGTTTATTATCACCTGTTTTATAGTTATTTTCGCAAACCTTGGCGGGCAAGATTGTCCGCCCCTTTATTTTTTGCTTCTGGAATCCATTGTAGAACCAGCAGGGGAAATTGCGGCGCTAATTCATTAAACTCTGATAAATATGGTTGAAAGAGCTTGTTTTTTGTTTGTCCTTGGTCTAAAATTTTTATTGCAGTTTTACTATCGGAATAAAGTAAAACCGTTTGATCGTTCAGCTTTTGGTCGATCAAATAGGTTAGTGCATGGAGAATCACTGCTAATTCTGCTTGATGATTGTTGGTTTCAGGCAGTGAGATTGCAAGCTGTTCTTGCTTTTCAGAAATAATAAGAATGCCGCCGCCGCTCTTTTGAGTATTCGTAGCCGCATCAGTATAAACTTTTAACATAATGATCATCCTTTTTTAGAAGAGTAGGAGTATATGAATGAAGACAAAACGCTATTTTTGGCAACCAGAGCTGTCAATCAGCATTATTTATTGGTCGTTGACCTTTATTGTTCTTTTTTATGGTTTGATTCTGACCTTAGAGAAAACACGGCCTTATTTACAGGGTAATATTGTGATCGGCATCGCCATTTTATTTGCTGTTGTCGGCCTTCATCGCTATTTGAACATTGACGAAACCGGTATAAGAGTCCGATACGCAAGAGTTTGGCGCCGTGAAACTCTTTTACGGGAGCATATCGATTATTTAACACCGTGTAAAGACGGGGTGATTATCCAGCGAAAAGGACTTAGCGGAGCAGCTTTCCATTTTGCTATGCGTAAAAAAAGAAAAGAAGCCTTTATAAAAGACTTTATAACGTTTTATCCAGAAATTGAAATCAGAGAAATAAACGAAAAGATCAGTCATGACTGATCTTTTCGTTTATTTCTTTTTTACATGAGCTGCTTGCATCCCGCGAGCACCCTCCACAATTACAAAATCAACCTCGTCACCCGGATCCAAGCTTTTGAATCCATCTTCCTCAATCGCGGTGAAGTGAACAAAAACTTCTTGATTTTCATCATAAGCAATAAAACCGTACCCTTTTTTTTCATCAAACCATTTAACAATGCCACTATTCATTACGCAACACCCCTTTGCAATTGCTGGTTTTATTATACGTGAAGGAAACAAAAATTGCGAATCAATACGTTTGATAATTCTAAGTGGTGTTTTTCTTTAAAAAATTCGTTATAATAAAAAGGAACGAATAAAAAAGTGTATTTTTCTGAGTAACGTTCGGGAAAGGGAGTTTTTATGAAAACTGATATCGAAATATCTCAAGCGACGACTTTAGCACCAATTACGGAGGTCGCAGAAAAAATCAACTTATCTTTTGATGATTTGGAATTGCATGGCAAATACAAAGCAAAAATTGAGTTTGATGCTTTAGAACGGATGAAAGAAAATCCAGAAGGCAAATTAATTCTTGTCACATCAATCAATCCAACGCCGGCAGGGGAAGGAAAATCAACTGTTACGATTGGATTAGGCGATGCTTTAAATAAAATAGGCAAGAAGACTGTGATCGCTCTTCGTGAGCCTTCTTTAGGACCAGTGATGGGTATCAAAGGCGGCGCAACTGGTGGAGGCTATGCACAGGTCTTACCTATGGAAGATATTAATCTGCACTTTACTGGCGATATGCACGCGATCACAACGGCAAATAATGCGTTATCAGCTTTACTGGATAATCATATCCATCAAGGAAATCAATTAAACATCGATGCCCGGCGCGTGATTTGGAAACGGGTTGTTGATCTGAATGACCGTGAGTTGCGCCATATCACTGTTGGCTTGGGCGGTCCGATCAATGGAGTTCCCCGTGAAGACGGCTTTGATATTACTGTCGCCAGCGAAATTATGGCAATTTTATGTTTAGCAACAGATATTGAAGACTTGAAGCAGCGCTTATCAAATATCGTTGTTGCCTATACCTTTGATCGTGAGCCCGTAACAGTCGGCGATTTGAAGGTGGAAGGAGCACTAGCGCTTGTTCTTAAAGACGCAATCAAACCTAATTTGGTTCAAACCATTTATCAAACACCTGCGTTTGTGCATGGCGGACCATTTGCGAATATCGCTCATGGCTGTAATAGTATTTTAGCAACTCGAGCTGCTCTGCACTGCGGTGATTATGTGGTCACAGAAGCGGGCTTTGGTGCGGATCTTGGCGGGGAAAAATTCTTGGATATTAAAGTTCCTAGTTTAGGAAAAGCTCCCGACGCTGTAGTGATCGTTGCAACTATCAGAGCACTGAAGATGCATGGCGGAATGGCTAAAGCTGATTTAAGTATGGAAAATCTTGATGCATTGAAAAACGGCTTCAGCAATTTGGCCAAGCATATTCGTAATATGCGCAAATATGGATTACCAGTAGTTGTTGCTATCAACGAATTTATCAGTGACACTGACAAGGAAATTACACTATTAAAAGAACTTTGCGAACAAGAAGATGTGAAGGTCGAGTTGGCTAGCGTCTGGGAGAAAGGACCTGACGGCGGCATCGATTTAGCAAAGACAGTTGTTGAGACGATTGCAAATGAAGAAAATCATTTCCATTCAATCTTTACCAGAGAACATGATGACTTAACTGAAAAAGTTGAAACGATCGTTCGCGAGATTTATGGCGGGAATGAAGTTATCTATAGTAAAAAAGCACAGCAGCAATTGGCCAGCTTCAAGAAATATGGATGGGATCGTTTGCCTATTTGCATGGCGAAGACACAGTATTCATTATCAGACGACCCAAGTAAATTAGGGGCTCCAATTGATTTTGATGTGACGATCCGCGAATTTGTACCGAAGATTGGCGCAGGATTTGTCGTAGCGCTGACTGGTGACGTCATGACGATGCCGGGATTACCTAAAAAGCCTGCTGCTTTAAATATGGATGTTGATGAAAAGGGCAATGCTATCGGCTTGTTCTAGCATGACAAATGGAGCAAACACTCGTGAAAGCGGGAGTTTGCTCCATTTTTGTATATTCAAAAGCAGATTTTGCATATTTTTACTAAAATATGCAAAATAATTTATAAAAAACCATTGACTTGTATAAATACTACACGTATAATCGTCAGAAATAGCAGATTTCTAATCGTATTATTATTCAATTCCAAGAATATCAGCTCCGCTTTTCGCGGTCTATATAGTGAACAAAAAATAAGGCGCGCCAAAAGTTCACCAAGCTAATGGAATAATATACGGCTTGAACATCAGAAGAAAAAGGAGGGATTAATTTGAAAGTTTCGATTATCGGAGTGACAGGCTACAGTGGGATCGAGCTGGTCCGAATACTATTGCAGCATCCTAACGTAGAGATTAGTTCTATTCACAGTCATTCGCAAAATGGCAAAGATATTGATGAGTATTTGCCGCATTTAAATCGATTGTTGAACCTTCCTCTGGAACCAATTGATTCCACAAAAATCATGGAGCAGTCAGATTTAGTTTTTTTCGCTACACCGTCAGGTATTTCTAAAGAGATCGCCACAACTTTTGTAGAGGCAGATTTTCCAGTTATTGACCTTTCAGGTGATTTCCGATTAAAAACAGATGGGCAATACGAAAAATGGTATAAAAATTCAAGTGCACCCTTTGAAATATTACAAAACGCTCATTACGGATTAGCTGATTTTTATGCAGAATCTACGTCAAAATTAATCGCTAATCCTGGATGCTATGCTACGGGAACACTTTTATCTTTGGCACCGCTGGTTCAGCAAGAAATTATCGAATGCGATTCAATTATCGTTGATGCAAAATCTGGTTTATCAGGCGCAGGCAAGAATTTATCGGAGTCTAGTCATTTTGTTAACAGCAATGAAAATATGACGTTGTATAAAATGAACAGCCACCAGCATATTCCAGAAATCATGCAGCAATTAAAAAAATGGAACGAAAGTATTCCAGCAATCCAATTTTCGACTTCCCTAATTCCAGTGACTCGCGGTATTTTCATTACAACCTATGCTCGCAGCAAGGAAAAACTGACACAAGAAAAGGTTTTAAATTTATTTCAAACCTTCTATCAAGAAAAACCATTTGTCCGAGTTCAAGATCAAGATGTTTACCCAAACTTACATCAGATCGTCGGTTCGAATTTCTGTGATATTGGAGTAGCTTACAATGAAGTGACCAATATCATTACTGTTGTTACAGTTTTGGATAATTTAGTAAAGGGCGCAGCTGGTCAAGCCGTTCATAATCTAAATCATCTAGCAGGTTGGCCAGAAACTACTGGACTAAACCTAGTACCAATTTATCCATAAAAAATGCCGGAGTGTGAAGAATATGCAAATCATAGATGGAACGATTGCCAGTCCCAAAGGCTTTTATGCCACTGGCCTACATGCAGGATTAAAAAAAGAGAAGAAAGATCTAGGAGTTCTTTATTCAGAAGTTCCTGCCAATGCTGCGGCAGTATATACGACAAATCAAGTAAAGGCAGCACCGATTTTTGTTACAAAAGAGGCAATGAAGGATACCACCATTCAGGCAGTGGTAGTCAACTCAGGTATCGCCAATGCCTGCACCGGAAAACTAGGATTGGAAAATGCAAAAGAGATGCAGGCGATAACAGGGACACATTTGAATATCCCGCAAGAAAGCGTGGCTGTTGCTTCAACCGGTGTGATTGGTAAACAACTGCCAATGGAAATCATCGAAGCAGGAATCAGCAATATCGATCTGGAAAAGCCAGAACCCTATGCTTTTCATGAAGCTATTTTAACAACTGACACAGCGACAAAGGAAATCGTCATTACTGAAGAAATCAATGGTCAGCAGGTAACAATGGCAGGTGTAGCCAAAGGATCAGGGATGATTCATCCTAATATGGCGACGATGCTGGCATTCATTACAACCGATGCTCAAATTTCAGAAGAATTGCTGCAGGAAATTTTAGCAGTTAAAACTGAAACAACCTTCAATCAAATCACTGTAGATGGGGATACATCCACCAACGATATGGTGTTAGTCTTAGCCAATGGCTTGGCAGAAAATCCAGTGATCGAAAAAAATTCCAAAGCGTTTGAACAATTCGTGGCGATGTTTCAGCTAGTTAGTGAAACGTTAGCAAAGAAGATTGCCAAAGACGGAGAAGGAGCCACTAAATTGATCGAAGCACAAGTGGTCGGAGCGCTCAACGGAAGTGAAGCCCGTTTAGTCGCTAAAAAAGTCGTCGGCTCCAGTTTAGTAAAAACCGCAATGTTTGGAGAAGATCCTAATTGGGGACGAATCATTTGCGCAGTCGGCTATGCCGGTTCACACACTGATCCCGAAAAAATCGATATGTGGATCGGTGATCAGCAACTGTTGAAAAACAGCCAGCCGCAAGAATTTGACGAAACCATCATGAAACAGACTTTAGAAAAAGAAAAAATCAATATTACCGTTGATCTGAATATCGGAGAGCAAAGCGGGCAGGCTTGGGGTTGTGATTTGACCTATAAATACGTTGAAGTGAACGCATTGTACCACACATAAAAATATCAGATCGACAGTTCAAGTTCTCAGTTCCTCCAAGACAAAAAGCAAGAAATTTTGAGGAATGATATATGGCATGGGAAACGACTTATTTTTCTGGTGGAAAAATAAATTCATATAAGGAGCGAAAAGCATGGGTAAAATAGTTGTAAAAATCGGTGGGGTAGCCAGTGATAATTTAACAAATAATTTTTTTGAGCAAATTGAATCATGGCAGGCTCACGGACATGAAATCATTATTGTTCACGGCGGGGGATACTACATCACGGAAATGATGGAGCGATTAAATATCCCTGTAATGATCAATGAAGGGTTACGTGTCACAACAGAGCAAGCATTAAAGGTTACTCAAATGGTTCTGATGGGTCAGGTGCAGCCGACGATTACAACGTTATTCCAACAGCAAGGTTTTGGAACGATTGGTCTTAATGCCTCTAGCGATAATATGATTCAAGGAACGTTTATTGATCAAGAAAAATTAGGTTACGTTGGTGAGATTACCGAAATTAATCCTGCAGCCATTGAGGGGGGTTTGCATAAGAATTACATTCCGATTATCGCTCCTTTAGGAATGACAGCAAACGGCCAATGGCTTAATATCAATGCGGATGATACTGCGTGTAAAATCGCTGAAGCCCTTGAAGCAGATGCATTGTATTTGTTGACAGATGTACCAGGAGTGAAGCAAGACGAACAATGGCTTGAAAAACTATCAATCCATGAAGTTGAGCAATTGAAAGCGGAGAAAGTGATTACTGGGGGCATGATCCCTAAACTAAATAGTGCTGTCGATGCGTTAGAAAATGGTGTTTCAGAAGTTCATATTACCAATTGTATCGAATGTGCAGGTACTGTAATCGTAAAGGAGGGGGTCTTTGCATGAGTCATTTGTTTCCAAATTATGCAAGAGACACGATTGATCTAATTAAGGGTTCAGGAAGCTATGTGTATGATCAAGAGGGAAACAGCTATCTGGATTTTATGAGCGGAATCGCTGTCACAAATTTAGGTCATAACAATCCAAAAGTGATGCAGGCATTGGCTGAGCAAGCAGATAAAATTTGGCACAGCTCGAACTTGTATTCCAATCATCTGCAAGAGCAGGTAGCTGAAAAATTGAACAAGGGAAAGGATTATTTAGCTTTCTTTTGCAATAGCGGAACCGAGGCCAATGAAGCGGCGATTAAATTAGCTAGAAAAGCCACTGGGCGTTCGAAAATTTTTAGCTTTGAGCAATCATTCCACGGACGGACTTACGGGGCTTTGAGTGCAACGGGACAGCCGGCGCTGCAAGCAGGCTTTTTTCCACTCGTCGAAGGATTTGACTATCTTCCTTACAACGAACTAGCTCCATTGAAGGAACAGTTAGATGAAAACGTGGCCGCAGTCATGTTAGAGGTTATCCAAGGCGAAGGCGGAATCATACCAGCGAAAAAAGAATGGCTTCAGTCCGTCGCAAAACTATGTAAAGAAAATGGCAGTTTATTGATCATTGATGAAATTCAAACCGGTATGGGAAGAACAGGAACCTTCTACGCGTTTGAAGCTTATCAGATCGAACCAGATATCATTACGATCGCCAAAGCTTTGGCTAACGGCATTCCAGTGGGTGCGATGCTAGGAAAGATCGAATTAGCTGAAGCTTTTGGCCCTGGTTCTCACGGTACGACCTTTGGCGGGAACAATCTGGCGATGAGGGTGGCCGATACTGTAGTTAGTGAGATTAATCAGCCGGAATTTTTAGCAGAAGTTGCTGTTAAGGGCCAGTATTTATTGGATGAACTGATCAAATTGAGTGAAAAATCTGAAAAAGTCCTCGATGTTCGAGGAAAAGGCTTGATGGTGGGGATCGAGTTAAATTCGCCAGAAACGCTGCAACAGACAATTCAAGAGTTGAAGGTACAAAATCTTTTAGCAATCAAAGCTGGTAAAAACGTGCTTAGACTACTGCCCCCTTTGACCATCAGCCAAGAAGAATTGACAAAAGGCTTGGAAATTATTAACTCTGTATTACTAAAATAGGTCGATATTAACTCAATATCCATAAAAAATCCTTAGCATTTTATTCGATGCTGAGGATTTTTTGGTTGATTTGTTAGAATAACCCAACATTTTCAACAAAGATAGAATTTATCATCGTTATTTTAAAACCCAATAAACTTTGTTCTACCAACGAATTGACTTGTGATGATCATTATGTTTAAAAAATAATAAACATTTAGGAATGTAAACGGTTAAAAAAAGAGCTATCTTTTAAGCGTGAGATAAACACGAACGATTCTTAACTAAGAAAACAATTGTACGCGCTTCTCTTTTAGCAACGGCGGTGCACAGCTATTGAGGAAGAGCAGCCAATACTTGACTATAGATAATCTAAAGAGAGGAGGATGTCTATGAAGAAGCATCTATTAAACAAAAATCAGCTTTTTTCACTGAAGCGAAAGACGTTAGAAAAGCGCATAAGAAAATACTATTTTGAAACTGGCGATGCAAAAGATACCTTGGAATTTTTACTTGTACTGCAAGTACGAGAAGAATTAACCAATGACGATTTTTCTTTTATGATGGTGGATATCGTCAAACATATCTTCATGAAAACTAAAAATACGCGTTTATTGCGCCGTTTGTCTATTTTTTTCGAAGATTACTTTGATAAAAAAGAATGGAAAGTGGTATCACGAAGATTATTTACGGTCAAACATTTCATTGCCGATAAGCTAGAAAAACTATATACCCATTTTGCCAAAATGCCTTTGGAAAGCTTGGTCGGTTCATGAAGCTGATTTTTTCAGGATAAATAGAAAAGGGGTGGAGAGTATAGGCAAAACGAGAATAAGATTACAAGTTAAATATGAAAAAAGCAACGGAAACTATCATCGTTTTAGTATCAAAGACGTCAATCGTGACTTGCCAGCAGAAAAAATCAAATCCTCTTTGGGAAAACTAGCAATCGTTGATCTATTTGACCAAGACGGTGTGGGACTCTTCAAAAAAGCGGTTGAAGCAAAATTTGTCGAAACCACTGAGTCAAAAATCTTTGATAACCGAAACGATGAAGATACGCTTCAAGAAAAAAGTGCGGCGTCCGAAAAACAATTGATTCGAATTCCAGAGGATCTGATCATTACAGAAGAAAGACCAGAACCAGATATTTTGATCCAAAAAATTGGACTGCCTAAGGGAATTGATCTTCAAGAATTGAATGATCAACAGACGACTTCGATCCTAATTGCTTGCATGCACGTCAATGCTGAGCTGAAGGATGTTTGGCTTGAAGACAATCAAATTACATTGATTGAGAGATTGAAAAGCTAACCAATCATTTTAAAGAAAATACAAAAACAGCATTTATAAAACTTTTGTTTGCTTTATCAGAAATCCAACGTTGGTATAAAGCGGACATTCAACAATAATAGGCTTAGTTGGCGTAAGAAAAAAATCAAAATTTTTAAACCTGCTGAAATAGCGGGTTATTTGACGAGTCCGATTTTTCACAGTTTTATTAACTTCGCTGAGAGTCAGCTGCGTAACGTTCAGCGAACCAAGTAAATTTCACTTACCTTTATTCCTCAAACACTTCTCTAAATGTTCACTTCTAATTTTCCTCACACCTGAGACTTTCCATCACGCTTTTTTTCACTTATACTGGAGCTATCGAATTTTACCTGAATTAGAATCAAAAAAATTTTTTCAGAAATCGTTTGAAAAATCTAGTTAGGTGATTCAAAAGAAAAAATTTCATTAGTAAGAAATAAGGAGCAGTCGAATGGGAGAACGGGCGGATATTTTTTTGAGTACCTTTAATCGGATTGAAAAGGAACTAAAGCGACAATTAGGCAATCCGGTGAATATGAGCTTTAGTGAAGCGGTGAGACGCTTATCAAAACGGCGAGATAACTTAATTGGCGACAGTGAGAACGATTTGCTGCAGCTGGCACAATTGCGCAATGCGATTGTGCATGATCAAGTGGCGGATGATTTTGTTATTGCTGAGCCGAATGATTGGGCAGTTACACGCATTAAACAAATCGAGGAAAGCTTATTGCGTCCAGAAAAGGTGTTGCCAAGGTTTGGTAAAAAAGTCACTGGATTTGAACGAAATTTGCCATTGGTAGAAATCATGAAAATCATCACGGAAAAACGTTTTTCCCAGTTTCCGGTTTATGACTCTGGAAAGTTTATGGGCTTGATTACTTTGAGAACCATTGGGTTTTATTTTGCCCAAGCTAGTCTATCTGGTTCTGTTAGTCTTAAGGGTCGTATAGCTGAAGATTTATTGTTAGGAAACGGCAAGCGCACGAATTTCAAATTTGTTTCAGCTGATACAAAAGTTTCTGAGGTAGAAAAAATGTTTCAGACAGAAGCCATTTTAGAAGCGATCTTGATTACCAAAGATGGACATTCGGATGGCAACCTGTTGGGCATCATTCGGCCGCGAGATATTTATAGTCAAGAAGGGGAGCAATAAGCTTGTTAGTCATTTATTTATTATTAAGTGCAGGAATCATCGCGCTCGACCAATGGTTCAAATGGTGGATCGTCAATCAGTATAATTTTGGCGAAAGTCAAACGATCCTTCCAAATATTTTGTCACTAACCCATATTCGCAATACCGGAGGCGCGTTTAGTCTCTTTGAAGGACAGCAAATCTTTTTTATTGTTATCACGATTGTTGCAGTAGTTGCGGTGATTTATTATCTAGTCAAACATTTACAGGAGAGTAAATGGCTGACCTTAGGCTTGAGCTTCTTTTTAGCTGGGGCCATCGGTAATTTCATCGATCGTTTCCGTTTAGGTTATGTCGTGGATATGTTCCGTTTTGATTTCATTAATTTTCCAATTTTTAATATCGCTGACATGGCTTTAGTGATAGGTGTCATTATGATTTTTATTTATATTCTATTAGATGAGAGAGACAAGAAAAATGACTAATCAAATTGAAGTAATGATAAAAGAAGAAACCGGGCGGATCGATAAGGTCTTGAATGACCGCCTGGCTGATTATTCTCGTTCACAGATTCAACAATGGATCAAGGAACAACATGTTTCCATTGAAGGCAAAGTCATCAAGGCAAATTACAAAGTAAATGCTGGAGATAAAATCCTGATCGAGATTCCTGAACCCGAAGAATTGGATCTTATTCCCGAAAATTTAGATTTGGATATTGTCTATGAGGATGACGATGTCGTGGTGGTAAATAAACCTCAAGGCATGGTGGTTCATCCATCTGCGGGCCATCCCAAAGGTACGCTGGTGAATGGATTATTGTATCAAATCAAAAGCCTATCAACGATCAATGATGTGATTCGCCCAGGGATCGTCCACCGTATCGATAAGGATACTTCTGGTTTATTGATGGTGGCGAAAAATGACCGCTCCCATGAAGCATTAGCGAAACAGCTGAAAGATAAAACCTCTTTAAGAAAATATGTGGCGCTAGTTCACGGAGAGATTCCTCACGAAAAGGGACGAATCGAAGCACCAATTGGTCGTTCAAAAGTTAATCGAAAAATGCAGGCCGTGATCGAAGACGGCAAACCGGCTGTGACACATTTTGAAGTCTTGAAACGTTTTGAAGGCTTCACGTTAATTGAATTACAGCTAGAAACGGGGCGTACTCATCAAATTAGAGTACACATGCAATACATCGGTTATCCAGTCGCTGGCGATCCTTTGTATGGGCCAAAGAAAACCTTGAAGGGCAATGGACAATTTTTGCATGCGAAATTATTGGGCTTTGAACACCCTACGACAGGCGAGATGATGGTCTTTGAAGCACCGCTGCCAGAAATTTTCAAAAAAACTTTGAAACAGTTAAAAGAAAAAGATTGATTTCTTAAATCAGGAATAGTATAGTGTCTGTAGTAAGAAATAAATAACTAAATAGTAATCCTTTAAGAGTAGTCCCGTGAGGCTAAGAAGGAAGTAGATAGTGATTTAGACTAGGTGCGCCTAGGTTAACACTATCATTTTGACGAAGTCGATAACATTCCTCCTACCTAACTACGGGTAGGAGTTTTTTTTGCGAAAAATAAAGGCATTTAAACGAATAAGGATGTCAGTTCAACTTTTCGCAGTTTACTTTAGGAAGAGAAACTAGTTCCAAAAGCTGAGCCGATCATCCGCGTGAACACTCTAGTTGAATGATATACGGCATTTGAATCGAACTAATTTTTCCCTGAAAAATTAATTCATTAAAACAAATAAGGAGGAGACAGGATGTATAAAAAAGAGGTAGTAGATGAGGTAACAATGAAACGAGCGTTGACTCGGATTACTTACGAGATCATCGAGCGAAATAAGGGGGTTCAGGATATCGTCTTGATCGGGATCAAAACCCGCGGAATTTTTATCGCACAAAGAATCGCAGAACGCCTTAAGCAATTGGAGCACATCGATGTCCCGGTTGGGGAGTTGGATATTACATTGTATCGGGACGATGTGAATGTAGCGGAAGCTGAACCGGAATTACATTCATCAGATATTCCTTTTTCAATTGAGGGCAAAGAAGTAATCTTGGTCGACGATGTCTTGTTCACCGGCAGAACAATTCGTGCAGCTCTAGATGCTGTCATCGACTTAGGTCGTCCAAACCGTATCTCTCTGGCAGTCTTAGTTGACCGCGGCCATCGCGAATTGCCAATCCGCGCGGATTATGTTGGGAAAAATATCCCAACAGCCTTGACGGAGGAAATTGTCGTTGAAATGGAAGAAAACGACGGGCAGGACCGCATCTTAATTCAAAAAGAAGACTAATCAGACAAATATTTAGACACTAGAAAGAGGAAATCCAATGCAAGAGTTTCACAATGATGACGTTGTTTTAGATATTCACGACCGCCCAAGTGCAGGCCACTGGGTCGGATTAAGTATTCAACATTTATTCACCATGTTCGGTGCGACCGTCTTGGTACCGATCTTAGTCGGAATCAATCCAAGTATCGCTCTAGTAAGTTCGGGGTTAGGAACCTTGGTTTACTTAACGGTAACCAAAGGGAAAATCCCCGCTTACTTAGGTAGTAGCTTCGCCTTTATCGCGGCGATGAAATTATTAATGAAAAGTGACGGCTATCCAGCAGTTGCCCAAGGGGCTTTGACCTGCGGTTTGGTTTACCTGATCGTTTCCTTCATTATTAAAAAAATCGGCTCTGGCTGGCTGGATAAAATCTTACCGCCGATTGTCGTTGGACCAGTGGTAATGGTTATTGGCTTAGGCCTAGCCAGCAACGCTGCACAAAATGCCATGTATAACAACGGCGAATACAGCTTCAAATATGTGTTAGTTGCTTTGATTACTTTAGCCTTAACAATTTTCTTCAATATGTTCTTCACCGGATTTTTGGGATTGATTCCCATTCTGTTAGGAATCGTTGGCGGCTACATTACAGCAATGATCTTCGGCATCATCGACTATCAACCGATCATCGATGCAAAATGGTTGGCGATGCCAGCGTTCAGTGTGCCATTCGCTACTTATCAGCCAAAACTGTACGTTAACGCGATTACAACAATGGCGCCAATCGCTTTTGTCACCATGACTGAACACATCGGCCACTTGATGGTATTAAATAAATTAACGAAGCGCAATTTCTTCGAAAATCCTGGTTTGGATCGCACCTTGATGGGGGATGGTTTAGCCCAAATCGTCGCAGGCCTAGTAGGCGGACCTCCGGTAACCAGTTACGGAGAAAACATCGGCGTACTGGCAATCACCCGCGTACACAGTGTGTTCGTTATCGGCGGTGCCGCGATCTTCGCAGTCTTATTAGGATTTGTCGGCAAACTCAGCGCCTTGATCTTAAGTATCCCAGGGCCGGTAATCTCAGGCATCAGCTTCATCTTGTTTGGAGTCATCGCAGCCAGCGGATTGAAAATTTTAATTGAAAATAAAATTGATTTTGATAAGAAAAAGAATCTATTGATTGCTTCAACTATCCTAGTCATTGGAATTGGCGGATTGGTCTTTGAAGCAGGCACCTTCACATTATCTGCTATGGCTTTAGCCACAGTCTTAGGAATTATCTTGAACTTAATCCTGCCGGAGCAGGCACGTAGCGAGAAATAGACAGCCAAGCATTTTATCTAGGAATTAAAGGAGGAAATTTCATGATCATCCAGTCTGAAGAGATCAGTCTGAAACATTTATTGACGGTGGAAGCCTTAACCGATCAAGAGGTGATGGGACTGATTCGTCGAGCGCAGCAGTTCAAACAAGGTGCGCGATGGACACCCCACAAGGACCAATACTTTGTTTCCAATCTTTTCTTTGAAAATAGTACCCGAACCCATAAAAGTTTTGAAGTCGCTGAGAAAAAACTCGGACTAGATGTGATTGATTTTGACGCCAAAACCAGCTCGGTTCAAAAAGGGGAAACTCTTTATGACACGGTATTAACGATGTCGGCATTGGGGGTGGATGTAGCAGTAATTCGCCATAGCGATGAGAACTACTACGATGAATTAATCCAAAGCAAAACGATTCAATGTTCGATCGTCAACGGTGGGGACGGCAGTGGGCAGCATCCTACTCAATGTTTGCTTGACCTAATGACGATTTATCAAGAGTTTGGCCGCTTTGCTGGATTAAAAGTCGCGATTGCAGGAGATATTACCCATTCGCGCGTCGCAAAATCTAATATGCAAATGTTGAAACGCCTCGGCGCAGAAGTTTATTTTTCTGGACCGAAAGAATGGTATGACGAAAGCTTTGATGTGTATGGTACCTATCGTCCATTGGATGAGCTTGTACCTGAGGTGGATGTCATGATGCTCTTAAGAGTGCAGCACGAACGACATGATGGACAGGAAAGCTTTTCAAAGGAAGAATATCATCAAAAATACGGCTTAACGATTGAACGCGGGAAGCAATTGAAAGAAAAAGCGATTATTATGCATCCGGCGCCAGTCAATCGCGATGTCGAAATTGCAGACAGTTTAGTTGAAAGCTTACAGTCACGAATCGTTCCGCAAATGACCAATGGTGTCTATATTCGGATGGCTATTTTAGAAGCAGTACTTAATGGAAAAGCGTAAAGGGGCAGATAATATGAAAACATTAATTAAAAATGGAAAGATCGTAACAAAAGACAATCAAACAATGGCATGTGACCTTTGGCTAGAGAACGGGATTATCGCCGGTATCGGCAAAGACTTTTCGGGCATTTCGTTTGATCACGAGTACGACGCAAACAATCAATTAATCACACCAGGTTTAGTTGATGTTCATGTTCATTTACGAGAACCAGGCTTTACTTATAAAGAAACCATCAAGGATGGCTCAAAGGCGGCAGCTCGCGGCGGCTACACAACAGTCTGCGCCATGCCGAATCTTGATCCAGTTCCTGACACCGTTGAAAAATTCAACGACGTAAAAGCAATCATTGATAAGGATGCAGTCGTAAAAGTCCATCAATACGCACCGATTACAGAGGAACTTCGCAGCGAAACCTTAACCGATCAAAAAGGCTTGAAAGCAGCCGGTGCCTTCGCCTTCACGAATGACGGAGTAGGGGTACAAACAGCTGGAACCATGTATCTAGCCATGAAGGAAGCCGCGGAAAATAATATGGCGCTAGTCGCTCACACCGAAGATGAATCCTTATTATTCGGCGGCGTAATGCATCACGGGAAAATCAGTGAAAAGCTTGATTTACCAGGGATTTTAAGTGCGACTGAATCTTCACAAATCGCTAGAGACTTGATCTTAGCAGAGGAAACCGGCGTACACTACCATGTTTGCCACGTTTCTACTAAAGAAAGTGTGCGTGTCATCCGCGACGCGAAGAAAGCCGGTGTGCACGTAACCGCAGAAGTTTCTCCGCATCACTTGATCTTAGTCGATGAAAATATTCCAGAGGATCACGGCTACTGGAAAATGAATCCACCGTTACGCGGAGTGGAGGATCGCGAAGCCTTGATCGAAGGTTTGCTTGACGGTACGATCGACTGTATCGCAACCGACCATGCGCCTCACGGCTTCGAAGAAAAAAATCAAAGCTTCTTGAAATCACCATTCGGAATCGTCGGCAGCGAAACGGCCTTCCAATTAATCTATACACACTTTGTTGAAACAGGACGCTTTACTTTAGAACAAGTGATTGATTGGATGGCAGTCAAGCCAGCGGAAATTTTCGGAATGACAGTGGGAACCTTAAACATTGGTCAGCCAGCGGACATCGCGGTATTTGACCTTAGTCACGAAGAAAAAATCGATGACAAAAAATTTGCTTCATTAGGAGTGAACACGCCTTTCACTGGCTGGCCAGTCAAGGGTGCGACACTGATGACCTTCGTGGATGGTCAGTTGGTATACAACAAGGAGGACTAAGACGTTGAAAAGACTTTTAATATTAGAAGATGGCACAGTATTTGAAGGGGAAGGCTTCGGCGCCGAAGCAAATGTGGTCGGCGAAGTGGTTTTCACCACAAGTATGACCGGTTATCAAGAAACGATTACGGACCAAAGCTTCAATGGACAAATCATTACCTTCACCTATCCAATGGTCGGAAATTATGGCGTGAACCGCGATGATTATGAATCCATCGCACCCACCTGTAAAGGCGTGATCGTAAAAGAACACGCCCGCTTAGCCAGCAACTGGCGCAACCAAATGACGCTAGACGAATTTTTGAAGCGTAAAGGGATTCCAGGAATTTCCGGAATTGACACTCGCGCATTAACGAAAAAATTACGCAGCGTTGGAACCATGAAGGGCAGCATTGTTGATCCAGCCGATCAGTTTGAACATTCGTTTGATCAACTAAAGGCAACGGTCTTACCAACGAACCAAGTTGCACAAGTTTCAACAGTTACTCCTTACCCAAGCCCAGGTGTGGGACGCAATGTGGTCGTGATCGACTTCGGCTTAAAACACAGTATTCTGCGAGAATTGTCGCGTCGCGAATGTAATTTGACTGTGATGCCTTATAACACTGATGCTCAAACGATTTTAGACCTTTGTCCGGATGGTGTGATGTTGACCAATGGCCCTGGAGATCCCAAAGATGTGCCAGAAGCAATCGAAATGATTCAGCAGATTCAAGGAAAAGTGCCGATTTTCGGGATTTGTCTTGGACACCAGCTGTTCTCATTAGCCAACGGTGCGGATACCTACAAAATGAAGTTTGGACACCGCGGATTGAATCATCCGGTGCGGGAAATCGCTACCGGTCGCATCGATTTTACTTCACAGAATCATGGATTTGCAGTCGATGAAAAAACAATTGATCCAGAAAAATTAATGGTTACCCACGTAGAAGTCAATGATGGCACGGTTGAAGGGGTTCGTCATCGGAATTACCCAGCCTTCAGCGTTCAGTATCACCCAGACGCTGCGCCGGGACCACACGACGGGGTTCATTTATTTGATGAGTTTATGGAAATGATGGATGCATGGAAGGAGCAAGCATAAATGCCAAAACGTACAGATATTAAAAAGATCATGGTGATCGGTTCTGGACCTATCGTGATCGGACAAGCCGCGGAATTTGATTACGCCGGCACACAAGCTTGCTTAGCGTTAAAAGAAGAAGGCTATGAAGTTGTTCTGGTAAATTCAAACCCAGCAACGATCATGACCGACAAAGAAATTGCAGACAGTGTTTATATCGAACCAATCACGCTCGAATTTGTTTCTCGCATCCTGCGCAAAGAATTGCCAGATGCGATCCTGCCAACATTAGGCGGGCAAACTGGCTTGAACATGGCAATGGAATTAGCAGATTCAGGCATTTTAGATGAGTTAAAAATTGAATTGCTGGGAACAAAATTGTCGGCGATCGATCAAGCAGAGGACCGCGACTTGTTTAAGCAATTAATGGAAGAATTGAATCAACCAATTCCTGAATCTGAGATCGTGAATACCGTTGAAGAAGCGGTAGCCTTCGCCAATACCATCGGTTATCCGATCATCGTTCGTCCAGCCTTCACACTAGGTGGAACTGGCGGCGGGATGTGTGACAACGAAGAAGAGCTTCGGACTGTCGCTGAAAACGGGTTGAAGCTTTCACCAGCGACGCAATGTTTGATTGAAAAATCAATCGCTGGCTTCAAGGAAATCGAATATGAAGTGATGCGGGATTCAGCTGACAATGCCATCGTGGTTTGTAACATGGAAAACTTCGATCCAGTTGGTGTGCACACCGGAGATTCTATCGTATTCGCGCCAAGCCAGACGCTATCTGACTATGAATATCAAATGCTGCGGGATGCTTCCTTATCGATCATTCGCGCCTTGAAAATCGAAGGCGGCTGTAATGTGCAGCTGGCTCTTGACCCACATAGCTTCAACTACTATGTAATCGAAGTAAATCCGCGAGTATCTCGCTCATCAGCCTTGGCAAGTAAAGCAACAGGTTATCCAATTGCGAAGTTGGCAGCAAAAATCGCGGTAGGCTTGACGCTGGATGAAATGAAAAATCCAGTAACAGAAACGACCTATGCAGAATTTGAACCGGCTCTAGATTATGTCGTTGCCAAAATTCCGCGTTGGCCCTTTGATAAATTCGAAAGTGGCGAACGTGTCTTAGGCACACAAATGAAGGCCACCGGTGAAGTCATGGCGATCGGTCGGAACATCGAAGAATCATTATTGAAGGCCGTTCGCTCACTAGAAATTGGAACTTACCATGCGGAATTACCAGAACTAAGCGAAGTGACTGATGACGAATTAACTGAAAAAATGGTCAAGGCACAAGATGATCGCTTATTCTATCTAACCGAAGCAATTCGTCGCGGCTATTCAATCGAAGAAATCAATGAGTTGACCAAAGTCGATCTCTTCTTCCTAGATAAGCTGCTTCATATTGTTGAATTAGAAACAGCTTTAGCCCAAAACAAAAAAGATGTTGAGCTATTGAAGAAAGCCAAACAGAATGGTTTTGCGGATGTGAAGATCGCACAGCTTTGGGACATGACAGCCAATGAAGTGCGGGAATTCCGAACTGCTGAAAAAATCGTTCCAGTCTACAAGATGGTAGACACCTGTGCGGCGGAATTTGAATCACAAACACCGTACTTTTACAGTACCTACGAATTTGAAAATGAAAGTATCCGTTCTGACAAAGAATCTGTTCTAGTTTTAGGCTCAGGTCCGATTCGAATCGGGCAAGGAGTGGAGTTTGACTACGCAACCGTTCACTCAGTAAAGGCAATTCAAGCAGCTGGCTATGAAGCGATCATTATGAACAGCAATCCAGAAACTGTTTCTACTGATTTCTCCATCTCAGACAAGCTCTATTTCGAGCCGTTAACCCTTGAAGATGTGATGAACGTGATCGAGTTAGAACAACCGATTGGCGTGATCGTCCAATTCGGTGGACAAACCGCGATTAATCTTGCTGAACCTTTAGTTAATAACGGGGTTAAAATTTTAGGAACAACCATCGAAGATTTAGACCGCGCGGAAGACCGTGATCAGTTCGAACAAGTGCTGAAAAGTCTATCCATTCCGCAACCGCCAGGTGATACAGCAACGAGCGCGGTAGAAGCAGTTAAAATCGCTGAAAGAATCGGTTATCCAGTCTTGGTTCGTCCAAGCTATGTCTTAGGCGGACGGGCGATGGAAATCGTTGAAAACCAATCCGATTTGGAAGACTATATGGCCCACGCGGTCAAAGCCTCTCCTGAACATCCTGTTTTAGTCGACAGCTATTTAGTCGGTAAGGAATGTGAAGTAGATGCCATCTGTGACGGCGAAACCGTCTTGATCCCAGGAATTATGGAACATATCGAACGCGCAGGGGTTCACTCAGGCGATTCGATGGCGGTCTATCCGCCACAAACCTTCTCCGATGAGTTGAAGGCAACGATTGAAGATTATACACGCCGGTTAGCATTAGGGATGAACTGCATCGGCATGATGAACATCCAGTTCGTTATCCATAACGATGAAGTCTTTGTCATCGAAGTCAATCCTCGTGCGAGTCGAACGGTGCCATTCTTGAGTAAAATCACGAATATTCCGATGGCACAGATCGCAACAAAAGCAATCTTAGGCCAAAGCCTGAAGGAGCTTGGCTATGAAGATGGACTTTATCCTGAAAGCGACATGGTTCACGTTAAAGCACCAGTCTTCAGCTTCACGAAGCTGCAAAAGGTCGATACCTACTTAGGACCTGAAATGAAATCAACAGGCGAAGTCATGGGAACCGATAGTAATTTAGCAAAAGCTCTGTATAAAGCCTTCGCAGCATCTGGATTACATTTACCAGATTTCGGCGCAGTCTTGTTTACAGTAGCCGATGAAAACAAGGACGAAGCTTTAGATTTAGCCAAACGCTTCAAGGATGTCGGCTACAGCTTAGTTGCGACAGATGGAACAGCCAATTTCTTAGAAGAAAATGGCTTAAGTGCGGAACGAATCGCGAAAATCTCTGAATCAGATGATCACAATGTGATTGAGTTGATTCGCACGGGCAAAGCGCAAGTGGTCATCAATACGACCGATAAAAATCGCCAAAATTCATCCGAAGACGGCTTTATCATTCGCCGTGAAGCAGTTGAGCACGGTGTACCATTATTCACATCCTTAGATACAGCGGATGCCATCTTAAGAGTGATGGAATCACGGGCATTTTCAATTCAAGAAATTTAATTCACACAGAGTGAAGCATGCTTCACTCTGTCGATTTATAGGGAGGCCGTTATGAAGCAGGAAATGATGACGATTGTTCGTCAACAAGAGTTAGCTCCGAGAATCTATGAACTGGTTTTAACCGGAGAATTAGTCAAAGAAATGTCAACGCCTGGGCAATTCTTGCATATTCGCGTACCAAGAAGCGACTTATTATTGCGTCGTCCGATCAGTATTAATCAATACGACCAATCTATGGGAACCTGCACGATCATTTATCGTGTTGAAGGAGATGGAACCAGATATTTTTCTGAAATGTCGGCCGGAGATCAGCTAGATGTGATGGGACCACTAGGCCATGGCTTTGAAATTGACAGCCTAAACGCTGGAGATACTGCCTTTATCGTTGGTGGGGGTATCGGCGTACCGCCGCTTTATCAACTTTCAAAAGAGCTGAAGGCAAAGGGCGTGAAGGTGATTCATTTTCTGGGTTTTGGGACCCAAGAGGTGGTTTATTATGCGGATGAATTTCAAGCCCTAGGAGAAACCCGTTTTTCGACAGATGACGGAACACTTGGGATTCAAGGCAATGTCGGTAATTTATTGCTGGCAGAAGAACGTCAACCAGATGCAGTTTTTGCTTGCGGCAATAACGGTCTTTTAAAAACAGTCGAACAATTGTACAGTGAAGTCGCCAATGTGCAGCTTTCATTAGAATCCCGCATGGCTTGCGGGATGGGCGCCTGCTATGCTTGCGTCTGCCATGTACCTGAGGATGAAAACAAGAGTGTCAAAGTATGTGAAGACGGGCCCGTTTTCCAAGCAGGGGAGGTCATCTTTTAATGAGTATTGCAGTGAAGTTACCCGGATTAGACCTGAAGAATCCGATTATGCCAGCAAGCGGATGCTTCGGATTTGGCAAGGAGTATGCGGATTACTATGATTTGAATCAATTAGGCGCCATCATGATTAAGGCGACTACACCAAAGGAACGCTTTGGTAATGCAACACCGCGCGTAGCGGAAACACCAAGCGGGATGCTAAACGCCATCGGCCTGCAAAATCCCGGCATGGATGTCGTATTAGAAGAGATCTTACCAAGTTTAGAAAAGTACCAGGAACTGCCAATTATCGCCAATGTGGCAGGTGCCTGCGAAGAAGATTACGTCGAAGTCTGCGCTAAAATCGGTAATGCACCAAACGTCAAAGCAATTGAATTAAATATTTCATGCCCAAATGTAAAACACGGCGGAATCGCTTTTGGGACCGACCCAGAGGTTGCTTATCGATTAACAAAAGCAGTCAAAGAAGTCGCAACAGTTCCGGTCTATGTCAAATTAAGTCCCAACGTGACCGATATCGTACCGATCGCAAAGGCCATTGAAAAAGGCGGAGCTGATGGTTTCACTATGATCAATACCTTACTTGGCATGCGGATCGACTTAAAAACGCGCCAACCAATCTTAGCAAATAGAACCGGCGGCTTATCCGGACCAGCCATCAAACCAGTCGCAATCCGTCTGATCAATCAAGTAGCAGCAGTCAGTGAACTACCGATCATCGGCATGGGCGGCGTGCAAACCGTTGATGATGTTTTAGAAATGTTTATGGCCGGAGCAAGTGCGGTAGCAGTTGGTACAGCCAACTTTACCGATCCATATATTTGTCCAAAACTAATCGACGAGCTGCCGATCAGAATGGCAGAGCTTGGGATCGAATCTTTGGAGCAGCTAAGACAAGAGACTAGAGGAGGGTTCTAATGGAAAATCGACCGATTATTGCTTTTGACTTCGCTTCAAAACAGGAAATTGAAACCTTTTTAACCCATTTTCCCATCAGTGAAAAACTATTCGTGAAAATCGGGATGGAACTTTTTTATCAAGAAGGACCAGCAATCGTTAATTTTCTACGTAATCAAGGACATGACATTTTCCTTGATTTGAAGCTTCACGACATTCCTAATACCGTACAAAAAGCAATGCGGGGGATCGCAAAGATGGGCGTGAAAATCACGAATGTTCACGCAGCCGGCGGTGTGGAAATGATGCAAGCGGCGAAGCAAGGGTTGACTGAAGGAACAAAAGAGGGTCAAATAATTCCTGAATTAATCGCTGTTACCCAATTAACCTCTACCAGCGAAGAACAAATGCATGAGGATCAGCTAATTGAAGTCAGTCTGCAAGAAAGCGTGCTGCACTACGCAAAATGTGCAGAAAAAGCTGGATTAGAGGGCGTTGTTTGTTCGGCCCATGAAGTAGAAAAAATCCATCACGCGACAAATGATACTTTTATCTGCTTAACACCGGGAATTCGTCCGCAAGGGGCCAGCGTTGGCGACCAAAAACGCGTAATGACACCGGCTAAAGCTCGTGAGATCGGCTCAAATTATATCGTGGTCGGAAGACCTATCACGCAAGCTGAAAATCCTTATGAAAGTTACTTACAAATCAAAAAAGAATGGAATGGTGAAGCATAAATGATCGCAGAACAAATCGCCAAAGACTTATTATCAATCGAAGCAGTCTCCTTAAGTCCCGACGAGCCTTTTACTTGGGCAAGCGGACTCAAATCACCTATTTACTGTGATAACCGTGTAACCATGAGCTATCCAGAAGTACGCCGTGCCATCGCGCAAGGCTTAGCCGCAAAAATCAAAGAAGAATTTCCTAACGTAGAAGTGATTGCCGGAACAGCAACGGCTGGGATTCCTCATGCTGCTTGGGTAGCAGAAATTCTAGATTTACCAATGGTTTATATCCGCAGTAAAGCCAAAGACCATGGACGCGGCAATCAAATCGAAGGCCGAATTACTGAAGGCCAGAAGATGGTCGTAATCGAAGACTTAATCTCAACTGGCGGAAGTGTGCTGGAAGCTGCTGCCGCAGCAAAACGCGAAGGCGCAGATGTCTTAGGAGTTGCAGCAATCTTCACCTACGAACTAGATAAGGGCAAGAAAAATTTCGAAGAGGCTAACACACCATTAACCACTTTAACAAACTATTCAACCTTGATTGAAAGTGCCTTACAAGAAAATTACATCAATCAGGAACAGCTTGAGCTGTTAAAAAAATGGCGGAAAGATCCTGAGAACTGGTTAAACTAACAAAATTTAAATATTGTTATTTAATATATTTTCTCTAGCTGATTTCCTCTATTTAGTATATAATATTGTTAAGTTCTTGAAAGCACTTTACAACGTAGTGAAGTGTTCACTTGAAAGGCAGTACGTTAAAAAATTAAATAAGTTAAATCATAGAGGATTTAATTAAATAAGCAAAGAGGCTTAGTATTCAACAAAAATTGTTGATACTAGGTCTCTTTTTGTCTTTTTCAGAAAGGGATGGAAGCATGAGTAAGAGCTATTTCATATTAAGTGAGGAAAAGGAGCCGCAGTTATTTAAATTGATGAAGGATTATTCGTTAGCGGTCGGTGTTTGTTTTTTTATTACTGATATCAATGGGTATCAACAGTCAGAGATTCCCGAAAGTCATAGCCTATGTGAAATGATCCAATCAACTGCTAAAGAAAAAGCCGCCTGTGAAAATTGCCAAATGCATCAGATGATTTATCCCATAAAAAGAAGAAGCATCAACAAGTATCTTTGCCATGCAGGCTTTACTCATGTTCCCTTGCCAGTTTATATCAACAATATTTTAGTCGGATATCTCATTATTGGACGGTTGGCGGAGGCACAGAATCGCCATCTGATTGAAAAAAATCAATCTAGTAATGTTTCTGAAGAATTGAGGATGACAACCTATTTTTCAGCAGAAAGATTGGAAAAAATTATCGAACTATTTGTCAGCCTTGCGCAAAGTACCTTAACAAATTCGAACCCTAAACGAAAAATCGATGTTGGACAGTTAAGAGACGCCAATGAAATGATCGAGATGTTTCCTAAAAAAACAGAAATTATCAATGCAGTAAAGTATATCGAAAAAAATCTTCATCGAAAAATTTGTCTAGAAGAGGTCGCAAACAAGGTGTATCTAAGTCAGTACTATTTCAGCAAGCTTTTTAAAAAGGAACTAGGGATGAATTTTATAACCTATTTAAAATACCAACGAGTAATCAAAGCCAAAGAGTTTCTCCGTCATTCAAACTTGAGCATCGATGAAATTGCCCGACGTGTCGGCTTCTCACAAACAAGCTATTTTTGCAAAAGCTTTAGGGACATCACTTCAAAATCTCCTTCTAGCTTTCGCAAAGAAATAAACAGCGAAAATTCTCAACCGTTAAAACAAACGATGACTGTCTAACAATTTAAAAAAAGGAGAGGATAGCATGCGAATCTATACAAAGACAGGCGATAAGGGTATGACAAAGTTAGTTGGTGGTGCTCAGGTCGCAAAGGATTCCGATCGGGTAGAAAGCTATGGAACAATCGATGAATTAAATTCATGGATCGGCTTTATTATTTCAGAAACCCAAGACACACAAATCAAAAAAGAACTACAAGAAATTCAGCAAATGCTTTTTGATCTGGGAACAGATTTAGCAACACCAGAAAGTACCAGAACTGAAGGACGCCTGTATTCCGGAAGTTCTTGCTGGCTAGAAGAAAGAATTGATCGCTACACCGATGAAGCTCCGGAAATTGAACGTTTCATTCTACCTGGCGGAACAACAACTGCAAGTATGCTCCATGTCGCCAGAACAATCACCCGCAGAGCAGAGAGATCTATAGTGACCTTAAGCTGGACATCTAGCTTAAATAGTGAAATTGTCATTTTTATTAACCGTCTGTCCGATTATTTTTACGCACTGGCGAGAGTCATCAATGCGCGGGAAAAACAAGAGGACGTCTTTTACGAGCGTGGTGAAAAAGTTTTCCATAAGATTAAAAGTACGGGCTTATAGATTGTATTCGCTTACGAATTATGCTATTTTATCTGTAGGTCAACAATAGTTATTTTATGAAAAGGATAAATGGAAACCAGTGTAAATCTGGTACGGTGCCGCCACTGTGAGAAGCAGCGCATGCTTTGTAGTCAGATCTTTTTATTCTTTTCATTAGCGGGCATGCTGTTTCGTTGCAAAGCAGGATGTTTTCTTTACAAACCCTTGTTAAGATAAAAGATCCAGCCCAACTAAAATAAGATAACTGTTTTAACCGTTTTATTGTACATTGCTGTACAGTAATGGGAATGGGCTGGTCTTTCAAAGCGGAAAGAGATTACAGGTACAAGGATGTACTGCTGACTCCCTTTTATTGAAATTTTTATAATTAAATAACCAGTCTTTACAAGGTAGTAATGATGCAGAGCAATGACGCTCCAGACAATGAATGATTGTTTGGAGTGTCTTTTTTATTTAAGGAGGAATAGTATGCAAAAAATCCATTTTAAGACAACGATCTGGCTGGGTTCAGAGGTTCTTGAGGGGCTTAAAGAGCTGAAAAATAGACGAATCTTTTTAGTAGCAGATCCTTTTTTGATCGAAAATGACCAGATCAATGAAATCGTTCGCCACATTGATCATAACGACTACTTGATATTTAGTGATATCGTCCCAGATCCGCCAGTTGAAAAGATTGTCAGTGGATTGAAGCAAATCGTTGATTTCCAAGCAGACATTATATTGACCATTGGCGGAGGATCGGCAATTGATGCAGCAAAAGCCATGAAGTATTTTGCCAATCGAATACTAACAAACAAGATTGATCAATTAATTGCTGTCCCTACGACAAGCGGAACGGGGTCAGAGGTAACAAATTTTTCAATCATCACGATTCCTGAAAGAGGAACGAAATTTCCTCTAGTTACTGATGAAATTCAGCCGGATATCGCCATTTTAGATACGAACTTGGTCATGGGCGTCCCACCTGCAATCACTGCGGATACAGGAATGGATGTCTTAACTCATATCCTCGAATCCTATGTTTCGATCAAGTCCACTGTTTTATCCGATGCTTATTGTGAAAAAGCTGTCAAACTTGTTTTTAAATATTTGGAAAGGGCCCACAAAAATGGTGAGGATCGACAGGCAAGAGAAATGATGCATCTTGCATCTTGTTTAGCTGGTATCGCCTTTAATCAAACATCATTAGGAATCAATCACGGGATTGCTCACGCCGCGGGTGCTCGCTTACACATTCCTCATGGTCGAGTCAACGGGATTTTATTACCTAGTGTGATTCACTTCAATGCTGATTTAAATGAGTCAGGACATCTCCAAAATCGTGCAGCAATGAAATATTTGAAACTAGCTAAATGCTTAGGTGCATCAACAAACAATCCGCGTATGGGTGTGAACACGCTGATTCGTCAAATTATTCAGTTGCGGAACAGCTTAAAAATGCCAGCAACACTCTCAGAATTTGGCCTTGAAAAGAGAGAGGTTGAACAAGTAATACCAGCAATTGCCGAAGCAGCAATAAATGATGCTTGCACAAAAACAAATCCTGTTGTGCCATCTCTCCAGGACATCGAAACGATCATTCAAGAGATTTTATAAAAGCATTGACAGCCCTTTCAAACTACCATATAATCGAACTAGCACAACGAGGTGCTCCCAAAATTTAAGAGCAATGAAGCTCCTTGATAGAAAACAGACATTTTGTTATTGTTTTTTATTTTGGGAGCTTTTTATGTCTACTTTATTTATTTTTCTCTCATAAAGGAGCACTTGTTGAAGTACAAAAAAGAAATTTCGCGTACTTTTTAATGAGGTTTGTTAGATAGATCACTAGAGATTATTTTTGCACAAGGGAAGTAGGCGGATTCTTGAAAAAATGTAAGGATGTGAAGGGATGAATGGAAGAGTTGTAATAGTGGATGATGAGCCAATTACAAGATTTGATATTCGCGATATTCTGCAAGGAGCGGGCTACGAAGTCGTTGGCGAAGCAGCAGATGGTTTTGAAGTCATTGAGATTTGTAAGAAAACGCGCCCGGATGTTGTTTTAATGGATATTCAAATGCCCGTTTTAGATGGACTAAAAGCAGGAAAAAAAATTATTCAGGACAATACAGCCAGCAGCATTGTGTTTCTATCAGCCTACAGTGATGTTGAAAATACGACCAAAGCAAAGAATCTTGGCGCAATTGGCTATCTGGTAAAACCCTTAGATGAAAAATCATTGATCCCAACGTTGGAAATGAGTATTGCTCGTGGTAAAGAAACTCAAGATTTAATCAAGCAGGTCGAAAAATTAAAGACAAAATTAGACGAGCGAAAAATCATCGAAAAAGCAAAAGGCATTTTGAGTAAAGAAAACGGCTTATCTGAAGCTGAAGCCTACCAAACGATTCGTAAGTTAAGCATGGACAAGCGTTGTCCAATGAGTGAAATTGCTGAATTGATTGTGATAAACGATGAGTGATGCCGGAATGATTCAACTTTGTCAGGAATATACCTCTCTTTCTCCTGACGACATCGAAGCCTTGCTTCATTCAGCTCAGCAGGTTGAAAAGAATCCTCATTACGAAGAAATCGATGTGTTCATCGATGTTTATAACGAAATGAAAAAAGAAGCATTGGTGATTTATCACAAGCGGCCAAAGACTCAAAAATCCTTATACAAACGCGATATTGTCGGCGAAGATGCCTTATTAAAAAATGAACCGGGGGCATTGAGAACCTTAGAAACGGGTTTAAACTCGGTGAAGCTCATGGCCGTCAGCCAGGAAAACATTTTAATTCAGCAATCGGTTTTTCCAATTAAAAATAACGGAAAAACGATCGGCGTGATCATTCTGGAAAAGGGGGTAGCCGAAGACGATATAAAAGAAAGCAATGATCGAATTTCTGATAGGCTTCCGTCATCAGAAACTCTAAGTCATTTAGATCAATCCTTCGTCAATCAGCTGCCTGAGGCGATACTCGTCTATGATAAGTATGGATTTTTAATTTCTAGCAATAAAGAAGCGAAGAACCTTTATCGCAGGTTAGGCTACAAAGATCGAATCAAGAATATGCACTACGATAATTTGACCCTTGATTACACAACCTTTGATTACATCATGTATCAAATCGGCCGGCAAGCTCCCAATCAAACGATTGAAAATGAAACAGCTTATTTGAGCTATTATTTTATCATTAAGAAGATCTGGATTGAAAAGGGCGGAAAATTATTAGTCATTATCCAGGACAATACCGATGTCAAAAGCAAAGAGGCCGAGATCATTTCCAAATCGGTTGTTATTAGAGAAATCCATCATCGTGTAAAGAATAATTTGCAGTCGATCGTCTCTTTATTAAGGATTCAAGAAAGAAGAACTAGCAGTACAGAAGCCAAAAAAATTCTTCGGGAGAGCGTTTCACGGATTATGGCCATTGCGGCTTCTCACGAATTACTTTCTAAGCAGGTTGAAGATCAAGTTTCGCTGTATCAAACTCTGGAGGCAGTTGTCTTCAATTTTCGTCACATCATCCAAAGTTCGCCAGAGCGAGAAATTGATTTGACTTTAGATATTGACCAGGAGATTCAGGTTCTAAGTGATGAAATGGTCACCATCTCTTTGATTGTGAATGAATTGCTGCAAAATGTGTTCGATCATGCTTTTGACTCCCACCAATCGGGACAAGTAAGGATTATCGGCAAAAAGGAGAAGAGTTTAATCTCCATTACAGTCGAGGATAACGGGAAGGGCTTTGATCCAAAGGCGGATCACGGCGACAGTCTTGGATTAATGATCATCACTAGCTATGTAAAGGATAAATTAAAAGGCAGGATAAAAATTGAATCGGGGAGAAACGGTACAAAAGCCTGTTTCACCTTTGAAAATGACAACATTGACGTTGTTTAAAAATTAAGCAAAGACGCTTAAGAAAGTGGAAAGAAATTTTCTCTTTTTTAAGCGTCTTTTTTATGTTTTGACAGGAGGGTAGGTTTTGGGAAAAGAAAAAATGTTAACCGTTGGCATCGACTTAGGAACATCAACTACGCAGCTAGTCTTGTCGGATCTGACAATCGAAAATTACGCATCTGCCTTCTCAGTTCCCAGAATTACGATTTCTGAGAAGAAAGTCATTTATCGTAGTGAGATTATTTTTACACCTCTGATAAATCAAAAGGAAATCGATGATGAACCCATCAAACGATTCGTGACCGAACAATACAAACAGGCAGGAATCGAAAAAGGTGATATCCAAATGGGTGCTGTCATTATTACAGGTGAGACGGCGAGAAAGACAAATGCTAGTAAAGTGTTGAAGGCACTCAGCGGTTATGCTGGAGACTTCGTAGTAGCCACTGCTGGACCGGATTTGGAAAGCATTATTGCAGGAAAAGGGGCAGGAACGGAGAAGTTATCGAAGCAGTACAAAGGAACCATTGTCAACTTAGATATTGGTGGAGGAACCACAAATTTAGCAGCCTTTAGAGACGGAGATACGTTAGATACAGCTTGCTTTGATATTGGCGGTCGCTTAATCAAAATAGACTCAAAAACACAGATCATCCAATACATTTCACCAAAGCTCAAACAAATCATCAAAGAGCAAAAGCTATTGATAGAAGAAGGTCAACCAGCAGAAAAGCAAGAGTTGAAAAAGGTCGTTGCAGAGTTAGTAACTGTTCTTGAAAACAGCGTGGGAATAGGAGAAAAAAGTGTCTATTATGATTTGCTGATGACTAACCATGGTTTAAAGCTGGATTACGATCTTACCTCTCTAACATTTTCAGGCGGAGTCGCAGATTGTCTTGAAAGTCAGGAAAAGGATTGCTTCAAATACGGAGATATCGGTTTATTGTTAGGCCAGCAATTAAAAGAATCCAGATTATTTTCAGAGCTGGAGATCCTGCCTTCCGAAGAAACCATTCGAGCAACGGTCGTCGGAGCCGGTTCTCATACTGCTGAGGTGAGCGGAAGTACCATTTCCTATACAGAAAAGTTATTGCCATTAAAAAATTTACCGATTCTGAAGCTTTCGAGAAATGATGAAACACAAAACACAGAACAGATGGCGCTTCAAATTAAGGAAAAACTGAACTGGCATCGGTTGGAAGACGATTTGTCGCAAATCGTTCTAGCTATTGAAGGGAAAAAGAACCCCAGTTTTATCGAAATTCAAAGATACGCAGCCGGAATTGTTAAAGGATTGAAGCCAATGATTGATGAAAAATTTCCTTTGATCGTACTCGTCAAAGAAGATATGGCTAAAGCACTAGGACATAGTCTCTATGCCCGGCTGCCAAGGAATTATCCATTTGTCTGTCTGGATTCGATCTTAGTTGAAAACGGCGATTATATTGATATCGGAAAACCAATGGCTGGCGGAGCCGTTCTGCCAGTGATTGTTAAAACACTAGTATTTAATTAAAAGGAGTGAAATAGAAATGATTTTGAAAACCATGCTTTTTGGTAAGACTTATCAGTTTCAAAGCGTCAAGGAAGTTCTAGCCAAAGCCAATGAAGAAAAATCCGGCGATAAGCTGGCAGGAGTAGCGGCTGAGAGCTCCGAGGAACGAATTGCTGCTAAAGTAGTTCTCGCGCAATTAACTTTAGAGGATTTATTTAATCATCCAGTTGTTGATTATGATGAAGACGAGGTAACGAGAATTATCGTTGATCAAGTCAACCTTAAGATTTTTGATTCAATTAAACACTGGACCGTGGAGGAGCTTAGGGAATGGATTCTATCTGATAAAACAGGTGACTTTGATATTAAACGAATATCCAGAGGTTTAACAGCTGAAATGATAGCAGCGGTTTGTAAATTAATGTCGAATATGGATTTGATTGTTGGTGCTAAGAAGATCAAAATCCAAAAAACTGCGAACACCACCATCGGAAAAACAGGAACATTTTCTGCTCGTCTGCAGCCGAATCATCCTACTGATAATGTGGATGGAATCATGGCTTCGGTCATGGAGGGATTGTCATACGGTGTCGGTGATGCTGTTATCGGTCTAAATCCCGTAGATGATTCAACTGAAAGTGTCGTGCGTATCCTTAATAAGTTTGAAGAATTCAGAAGTGAATGGGACATTCCGACACAGACCTGTGTGCTCGCCCATGTAACGACGCAAATGGAGGCGATTCGCCAAGGGGCTCCAACAGGACTAGTCTTCCAATCAATTGCAGGTTCAGAAAAGGGCAACACGGCCTTTGGAATTAGCGGCGGTTTAATTCAAGAGGCACGAGATTTAGTTTTACAGCAGGGACAAGCGGTAGGGCCAAACGTAATGTATTTTGAAACAGGACAAGGTTCTGAGCTTTCATCAGAAGCCAACTTCGGGGCAGATCAGGTTACGATGGAAGCTCGTTGTTACGGTTTTGCTAAAAAATATGATCCATATATTGTCAACACCGTTGTAGGCTTTATTGGGCCAGAATATCTTTATGACTCCAAACAGGTTATTCGAGCAGGTCTAGAAGATCACTTTATGGGCAAGCTAACAGGCATTTCAATGGGCTGTGATGTCTGCTATACCAATCACATGAAGGCTGATCAAAATGATATGGAAAATCTTACCGTCCTGCTGGCCTCAGCTGGTTGTACGTATATCATGGGAATTCCTCATGGGGATGATGTCATGCTGAATTACCAAACCACCGGCTTCCATGAAACAGCGACGATACGCGAAATGTTCAATTTAAGACCAATCAAGGAGTTTGAAGAATGGTTGGAAAAAATGGGCATTATGGAAAATGGCAAGCTGACTCAACGAGCTGGCGATGCCTCATTATTTCTTAAATAAGAGAGGGTGAAGAAAATGAACGAACAAGATATCAAGAAAATGGTGGAATCAATTTTAACCGATTTAGTGGATCAGCAAGGAAATACGGCAGTAGCAATTAATAATGTTTCGGAATCAGCAAATGATAAAGCATGCGAAAACGTTGATGAGAACTGTAGTATCCCGGACATTACGGAAGTCGATTTAAGAAAACAACTGTTAGTGACTGAACCAAATGATGCGGATGGCTATTTGAAAATGAAATCCTTTACGCCGGCACGCATCGGCGTCGGTCGTGCGGGACAACGTTATATGACTCAATCCGTCTTGCGCTTTCGCGCAGATCATGCTGCCGCACAAGATGCAGTGTTTTCAGATGTTTCAGAGGAATTAATTAAAGAGTTGAACTTAATTCCGACTCAAACCATTTGCCAAAGTAAAGATGAGTATTTAACCAGACCAGATTATGGTCGAGTTTTCGATGAAACCAATTGCGAACTGATCAAAGACAAATGCCAAAAAGGCGCTAAATTACAAATTGTCGTTGGTGATGGACTTAGCTCAGCGGCAATAGAAGCCAATGTCAAAGAAATTCTCCCATCTATTAAACAAGGCTTGAAAATGTATGATCTGGATTTTGACCAAGTACTATTTGTTAAATACTGTCGAGTTCCTGCAATGGATAAAATTGCGGAATTAACCGAAGCAGAGGTTGTTTGCTTGCTTGTTGGAGAGCGGCCTGGTTTGGTAACCGCTGAATCCATGAGTGCTTATATCGCTTATCGTCCGACAGTAGGAATGCCAGAAGCGCGCCGAACGGTGATTTCCAATATTCATAAAGGCGGGACTCCTGCCGTTGAAGCAGGTGCTTATATTGCCGAGCTGATCTATAAAATGTTGCAGAAAAAGAAATCAGGAATTGATTTGAAGGAAGCGGAATAGCCGAAGGAGGGAAAAAAATGAGAAATGATCGTTTAGGAGCAAACGTCCTAAGTGTAAAAATGATCGCCAATGCTGACGAGGACTTAGCAAAACAGTTTGACCTGCCAAAAGGAATGAAATCATTGGGCATCATTACTTCTGATTGCGATGATGTGACTTATGTCGCACTGGATGAAGCCACGAAGGCTGCCGAAGTCGAAGTTGTTTATGCTAAAAGTATGTACGGAGGAGCTGGAAATGCTTCAACAAAATTAGCGGGTGAAGTGATCGGGATCCTAGCTGGTCCCAGTCCAGCAGAAGTGAGCAGTGGTTTAGCCATCGCTATTCAAGTCATCGAAAATGAGGCGAGCTTTATCAGTGCCAATGATGATGATAGCATTCCATACTTTGCTCATGTGATTTCACGTTCTGGCCGTTTTCTATCCAAAGAAGCCAATATCACTGAAGGAGAAGCGATCGCTTACTTGATCGCGCCACCACTAGAAGCGATGCTAGGTTTAGACGCTGCTCTTAAAGCAGCAGATGTAAAAATGGGGGTCTTTTATGGCCCACCCTCAGAAACAAATTTCGGCGGCGCCTTGTTATCTGGTACGCAATCAGCTTGTAAAGCAGCTTGTAACGCATTCGCACAAAATGTTCAAAATGTAGCAACCGATCCCAAGGATTATTAAGGATGTGATACAAGATGACAGCACTAGGAATGATTGAAGTCCGTGGATATTTAGGAGCGGTTAGTGTTGCCGATACAGCACTCAAGGCGGCCAATGTAACGTTGAATAACGCGGAAGTCATTCGAGGCGGTATAACGACCATTCAATTAACTGGCGATGTAGCGGCGGTAAATGCAGCGGTAGAGGCGGCGACACAAATGGCAAATATTTTAAATTGCCTTCTGTCTAGTCATGTAATTGCTCGTGTAGATGAGCAAACCAAAGCTTTGATGAGGGAGCCAGAACAAACAACTTCTCAAACGAATAGTGAAGAAATACCAGAAGAAACGACTCATCAAGAAATGAATGAGAAAGAAACTGCTGAAGCAACCACTATAGAAGCAAAGATTCCCGACCAGCCCATTATCCGCGAAAATGTTGAAGATGAAGAGTTGAAGAAAAAATTAGTAGATAAAAAAGTTTCTGAGTTGCGAACGATCGCCTATAAAATGAACCTTCGATCACTGACGAAAAAGGAAATCAAATTTGCAACAAAAGAGAGCTTAATCAAGGCTATTTTAATGGAATCCGAGGGGAGTGAAAGTGATTGGGATTAATCGACAAAGATTTACAATCGATTCAAGAAGTTAGAAATTTGATCCATGAAGCCAAAAAAGCACAAAAAACACTAGCGGGCTTGTCACAGCAACAAATTGATCGTATCTGTCAGGCTATTTCTGAAGAAACCTATAACCAACGGGAAAAACTAGCGAAAATGGCTAATCAGGAAACTGGTTTTGGCATTTGGCAGGATAAAGTGATCAAAAATAGCTTCGCGTCAAAAACAGTTTATGAATATATTAAGGATCTGAGAACAGTTGGCGTAATTAAAGAAGATGTGGAAAACAGAATTACAGAGATAGCTGTACCAGTAGGCGTGATCGTCGGTTTGATTCCTTCAACCAACCCAACATCAACCGTGATTTATAAAGCCCTGATTGCTCTTAAGGCAGCAAATAGTATTATTTTTTCACCACATCCTAATGCGTTAGGCTGCATCACAGAGACAGTCAAAATTATTCAAACAGTTTTAGAAAAAGAAGGAATACCAAAAGCCTGTGTATCCGTTATGACCATGCCTACCATGGAAGGAACCCATGAACTTATGGTCAATAAAGACACAAATTTGATTCTGGCAACCGGCGGTAACGCCATGGTTAAAGCGGCCTATTCTTCAGGCACGCCAGCAATTGGGGTTGGCCCTGGAAATGGACCAGCCTATATCGAACGCAGCGCTGATATCAAGCTAGCAGTCAAACGAATTATGGATTCAAAAACCTTCGACAACGGAACGATTTGTGCCTCCGAACAGTCGATTATTGTGGAGACGGCTAATGAAAAAGAGGTTCGAGCTGAATTAGTTCAGCAGGGAGCATATTTTCTATCTGAGGAAGAAGCAGCCAAACTAGCCAAATTTATTCTACGACCAAATGGAACAATGAATCCACAAATAGTCGGAAAATCTGTTCAACATATCGCCGATCTTTCAGGTTTGACTATTCCGAAGAGCTGCCGCTTAATCGTGGCCAACGAAAAACATGTCGGACCAAAATATCCATATTCCAGAGAGAAATTAGCACCGATCATCGCTTTTTATACAGTTGAAAATTGGCAAGCCGCCTGCGATCTTTCAAAAGAAATTTTGAAGGAAGAAGGCGCTGGACATACGATGGTCATTCACACCGAAAACAGGAAGGTTATTCAGGCTTTTGGCTTAGAAAAACCCGTCTCGCGTTTATTAGTGAATACGCCAGCAGCGCTAGGCGGTATCGGCGGAACGACCAATCTAGTACCCGCTCTCACACTAGGCTGCGGTAGCATCGGAGGAAGCTCAACATCTGATAACATTGGCCCGCAGCATCTTTTCAATTTAAGACGGGTTGCTTATGGAACCACAGAGTTAGAAGAGATTCGTAGTAATGAGACGGCGACAAATGAGGAAGTATCCCCATTAACAGCTAACGAAGAATTAATTAATACGTTGGTGTCACAAATTTTAGCACGGTTACAATAATTTGAAAAAATTTTAACAATAAACTTTTAGGAGGAAATAATAATGTCTAGTACAAACGCTTTAGGAATGATCGAAACAAGAGGATTAGTAGGTGCAGTAGAAGCAGCAGATGCTATGGTGAAGGCAGCAAACGTAACATTGATGGGTAAAGAGCAGGTTGGCGGTGGATTGGTGACAGTCATGGTTCGCGGCGATGTAGGAGCGGTAAAAGCAGCCACCGATGCAGGAGCCGCTGCGGCAGAGCGAGTAGGAGAATTACTGTCTGTTCATGTGATCCCACGTCCTCATACCGAAGTTGATGCAATTCTACCAAAAATGATTCAAGAGTAAGTCTCCTAGCAAACACACGAATAATTTTACTCAAAAGCGTACTGCCTTTTGCAGCGCTTTTGAGTTCCAGTAAAAAAGATTCTTGAATGAAGGAGGCGAAAATGTGAAGCAATATGATGCACTTGTCGATGAAATTGTAAAAAAAATAAAGGAAACACAACAGTCGCAAATTCCGGTAGAAGCATCAGGAAGACATGTCCATCTCTCAAGAGCACATGTCGATCAGCTTTTTGGAGAAGGCTATCAGCTTACTGAGGCAAAAAAACTGTCTCAACCTGGGCAGTTTGCTTGCAAAGAGCGAGTGACCATCGCTGGACCAAAGGGAATGTTCCAAAATGTAGTAATTCTAGGTCCTGAACGAAACGAATCCCAGGTGGAGGTTTCATTAACCGATGCACGAATTCTAGGAATTGATACACCGATTCGAGAAAGTGGCATGATTGAACAAACACCTGGCATCACCGTGTTAAACGGGGATCAGGTCGTTCAATTAACCAAAGGATTGATTGTTGCCAAAAGACATATCCATATGACACCAGAGGATGCAAAAAAGCAACAGGTCTCAAATAAGGAAATCGTCAAGGTCAGAATAAATAGTGAGCGCTCCTTAATTTTTGATGACGTGGTAATTCGGGTCAGTTCAAAATTCGCTACAGCCATGCATATTGATTATGACGAGGCAAACGCTTGTGGATATAAGAAAGGTGTTACGGGAGTGATAGTAAAATAGGAGATTGCCAGTAATGAAGATAAATGAAATCGAAATCATCATTGAAAAAGTAACGCGAGAAGTTCTAAAACCCGTTCGCCTTCCTACAACGGACGTAACTCTTTCAATTGCTTTGCTTCGGCAAATTGGCGAGTACCCAAAAGCAGTCATCGAAGGTCTTTCCACTAAAGTGAACTGGGTACAGACTGATACTCCTACAGCAAGTGCCCTTCTAGTCAACTCATTATCCTTATCGCAGCTTGCAGCTGTAGCCAATCTTCAGGAGATCGATCCTACAACTGCAACAATTCTTCGGTTTTTAATAAAGGGAAAACCAGTTTGGGTACTGGCTAGTGAAGTCGATCACAATAAATTGAAGAAACAAGCGAAATTCGCGTTATTAAAAAAATATGATGCACTAAAAAAAGAAACTGTTCAATTTGGTCTAGACTTTGAATTTTCTATCGATAAAATCGATCAATGGATACACAAGCAAAAAAGCAAGGATAGCCCCTTCAAGCGAGCGAAATACTTAACACAAAAAGATTTAATTGAATTGACTAAAGAAACGAACTCTTTAGTCATTCCTGAAGGCAGCCGGTTGACACCTCTGGCTGAAGATTATGTTCAAGAGATGAATATTCAGATTGGGGGAGAAGCGGATGCTGCTGGGAAAAGTGACAGGAAGTTTATGGGCAACACGGAAAGATGAAAAATTAAATGGCTCTAAATTTATGCTGGTAAAAACTTGGAATATGAACTTAGAACAAGCAGAAGGACTATTAGTTGCTGCAGACAATGCAGGAGCAGGAATTGGCGACCTCGTATTGATTACGCAGGGAATGGCAGCAAGAATTTCCGCGGAAAATGAAGGAATCCCGATAGATGCCATGATTGTTGGAGTGGTTGATTCGGTGGAGACAAATAATTCAAGGAGAGATGAGAATGAGTATAAATGAAATAATTATGTATATCATGGTTGTCTTCATGATCATTGGTGCGGTCGATCATGTAATCGGTGGGAAGTTAGGATTAGGGGAGCAGTTTGAAGAAGGAATCATGGCGATGGGGTCGCTGGCATTATCAATGGTTGGGATCATCACCTTAGCCCCCATTTTGGCAAATTTATTAAGCCCAATTGTCGTTCCTTTATACAGTATGCTTGGTGCTGATCCATCGATGTTCGCGACAACTATTTTAGCAAATGATATGGGTGGTTTTGCTTTAGCACAACAGATGGCTGTTGATCCGCAAGCGGGTCTTTTTGCAGGAACAATCTTAGGAGCCATGATGGGGCCAACGATCGTGTTCACAATTCCAGTTGCTTTAGGAATCATTGAAAAAGAAGATCAACAATTTTTAGCTACTGGTGTATTAAGCGGTATGGTAACAATTCCAATCGGGTGTTTGGCTGGTGGTCTAGCTGCGGGGATGCCTATTGGAATGATTTTAGTCAATTTGATTCCGATCGTAATTTTTGCTGTATTAATCATGATTGGTCTATGGTTTGCGCCAAAAGGGATGATCAAGGGGTTCACAATTTTTGGAAAAGGCGTGGTAACGGCAGCGATCTTCGGATTGGTTATTGGCGCTATCCAACAATTGGTCGGTATTACCGTTATCAAAGGAATTACTCCAGTTACAGAAGGAATTGAAGTAGTTGGTGGGATCGCTTTGACTCTATCTGGAGCGTTTTGTTTAGTAGCTGTCATTACCAAAGTCTTTAGTAAACCCTTATTAAAACTGGGAGAAGCCATGGGAATGAACGAAGTGGCGGCCGCAGGTTTAGTCGCTACTTTAGCCAATAGTATCCCGATGTTCCAAATGATGAAAGATATGGATCAAAGAGGAAAAATTATCAATGTGGCATTTGCCGTTTCTGCTGCCTTCGTGCTAGGAGATCATCTTGGGTTTACAGCAGGTGTTGCTAAAGAAATGATTTTTCCAATGATGGTAGGCAAATTAGTGGCTGGCATCACTGCTATTTTTGTAGGGATGTTCATGGCAAATCGCGTGTTAGGTAAGAAGGAGGGGTAAACAATGACAGAAATGAATCAAGAAATGCTCGAAAAATTGATTCGGAAATTAGTAATGGAAAACTTGATGCCAACAAAAAATGTCGATCCAAGCGGCATTTTATCTATTAAATTACCGGAAATTGAAGTAGCGGAAGAGGATCGTTTAGACACAGGTAATCCCGCTGACATCGTTTATACAAAAGATCTAGTATCTCTTCAAGAAAGCCCTCGTTTGGGTTGTGGATTAATGGTAATGAAAGACACTACATTTGATTGGACTTTAGAATACGATGAGGTGGATTATATCATCTCTGGTCAATTAGATGTAGTTATTGATGGCAGGACAATATCTGCTAAAGCTGGCGAAATTATTTTTATCCCTAAAAGCAGCAGCATAAAGTTTTCAGTGACCGGAGATGCACGGTTCATCTATGTTACCTATCCTGCTGATTGGCAAAGTCAGTAGTATAAGTTATTTTTGAGACTGGTAGAAGTAATTCTACCGGTTTTTTTCATATTTCAAAAAAGACGTTAAGCATCAGAAAAATGACGATCTAGCTATCAAATTTAATACTATTGAAAAGTATATTAGAAGCTGAAAATGAGGTTTAATGGTATAGTATTTTCAGAAGTTTTTAGAAGATAGCCTATTTAACTTTTTCGACTATCGAATAGAATGATTCTTCTAAAGGCAAATTAAACATCAATACGAATAAGAGGGTCCAATATGTATGAGAAATTTGTAAGCAATACTCGATTACGAAGATTCACAGTCTTAGCACTGGTTATCTTCATTTTATTTTTAGTCAGAGATTTTATGACACCCATCCTATTAACTTTCATTTTTACATTGATTTCCGTTAAGATTGTCAAATTTATTCAACGCTATATCAAGGCTCCGACATTCTTGCTGGCGACCATTCTTTATCTGTTTGAATTGTGGCTTTTATATCTTTTAATCTCAAGATATTCAACCATTTTGATCGATCAAGTCGTCTCGACTTATAATTCAATCGTTCATTTTTATCAGCATAAAGAATTCAATTCTGACGTGGTAACGAACTTCATTTCTAGTTATTTTAAGAATCATAACTGGCAGGATAAGGTTGAAAGCGGTGCTGGAATTATTTTGGAACAATTACAAAATGTTGGTCGCTTAGCCATCGCTTTTATTGTCTCGTTTATATTGAGCTTTTTCTTCATGGTAGAAAAAGAGAAAACGATCCTATTTTCAAAGAATTTTCTGAGTAGTAATTATGCGTGGTTTTTCCAGGATTTGTTTTACTTTGCCAGAGTCTTCGTTGAAACATTCGGTGTTGTCGTAGAGGTTCAATTACTGATTGCGATCGTCAATACAGTAATTACCACAGTTGGTCTAGGTCTGATTGGTTTTACACAATTGCCAACATTAGCGATCATGATTTTCTTCTTGAGCTTAATCCCTGTTGCCGGAGTGATTTTTTCTTGTATTCCATTAACGCTAATTGCTTATTCAACAGGAGGGATTCAGACCGTCATTTATGTATTAATTTTGATTGTGGTGGTTCATTGTATTGAGGCCTATATTTTGAATCCAAAGTTTATGTCGAGCCGGACAAAGCTACCGATTTTTTATACTTTCGTTATTTTATTAGTCAGTGAAAAATTTTTAGGTGTATGGGGATTGATCGTGGGTATTCCAATTTTCAATTTCTTCTTAGAAATCTTAGGAGTTAAAATCCGTACGAAGTTGACAAAAGACTAATCTAACAAAAAAATGGAGCAGCCAGATTAGGCTGTTCCATTTTTTCGTAATTGCTCAATAACTGATTCTTCTGGTGTTACGAACAATGTTTTTTGATTTTCATAAATCACGAATCCCGGTTTAGCACCATTCGGTTTATGAACATGTTTAACTGCGACATAATCAACCGGGACCTGTGCCGATTGCCGGAATTTTGAGAAGTAGGCTGCCAATTCAGCAGCTTCCAGCAACGTTTCTTCACTAGGTGCGTCATCTTTTACTATGACATGCGAGCCAGGGATGTTTTTGGCATGCAGCCAAATATCACTTTTTCGTGCTTGCTTCAAGGTCAGTTGATCATTTTGCAGATTATTTTTCCCAACGAAGATTTCTGTGCCATCACTCGCGACAAAGCGCTCGGGTTTAGAAGGGGCCTGTTTGCGATTTTTCTTGCTGCGCTTTTTCTTTAAGTAGCCGCTGGCAATCAGCTCTTCTTTGATGACCTCAATATCCATCGGCCCAGCGATTTCTAATTGAGCTAGGACGGATTCGAGGTAGGCAATTTCGTCTTTAGCCTCAGCAATTTGATCGTAAATCAATTTGACCGCATTTTTCAGCTTTTGGTATTTCTGGAAGTACTTCTGTGCGTTTTGATTAGGGGTTAATGCGGGATTCAATTTGATGGTTATTGGCGCATTGTCCTCATAATAATTCTGTAATTCAATGCTTTCCGCTCCCCGTGGAACTTGCGCCATAAAGGTGGTCAGTAATTCACCATCGCGACGGAATTCTTCGGCATTTTCAGAATCGCTTAACGTTTTTTCACGTTTAGCCAGTTTTGTCTGATTGCGTTTGATCTCATTTTCAACTTTGCGAATCAAGTCATTTCCTAATTGCTTCACGCGATCTTTTTCGGCTTTTTCCCCATAAAAAGCATCCAGCAAAGCGCTCAAACTATCGTATACGGTACTTTCTTCGAAGGTTTCAAAGTCCAACGGTGCAAAGAATTCCTTTTTATTTTTGAGTCCCAATGTCGGTGTAAGTTCGGATTGAACTGTTTCCCAAAAATCAGCCCAAACAACCATTTTTTCATTTGGTCGTTCGCCAATACGATAAGCCAATTCCTCGGCGGTGTCGCGGCCCAATCCTTGGAAATTTTGCTGCAAATATCGTCCATCCAACGTTTCGGCAGTTGAAAGAATCTTGAACACTTGCTCCTTGGTTGCGTGAAATGGATTCAGCTGCTCTTGCTTCGGCGGTTCAATATATTCGCTGCCGGGAAGGATGGAGCGGTAGGTATTCTGTGAATGCCCAATATGCTTGATGGCATCAAGAATTTTTCCTGTTTGCTTATTCAACAGGACAATCGTTGAGTGACGTCCCATAAGCTCAACGATCAGGACGATATTTTGTAAATCACCTAATTCATCACGCTTACTGAAGGTGAAGTGAACCACACGATCATTTTCGACTTGATGAATATCTTCTAAAATCGCGCCTTCTAAATGCTTCCGCAGCATCATTACAAAATTCGGCGGATTGTCTGGATTTGTATAAGCAATTTCAGTTAATTGAATTCGCGCGTAGCTTGGATGAGCTGAAAGCAGCAAGCGCCGATTCTTTCCTTGAGCTCGGATCACTAAAACAACTTCATTTTCATAAGGTTGGTGGATCTTCGATATTCTTCCAGTAACGAGCTGATCCTTTAATTCTCGTACCATCGCATGGGCAAAAACTCCATCAAAGGACATTTTTTATCCCTCATTTCTATTCATAATAGCTCTATTATAAACAAAAAAACGCCAGTGACCAAGCAAGTCACCGGCAAAAACTTAGACAGTAATAGTTTCTTTGTAATTATGAAGCTGATCCAGCAGGTATAAAAGTAATTGCTCCGCTTCATTAGGCAGGCGATCATAGCCGCCTTGATAAGTTTTCCGAGACTGAACAAAGGCTAAACGAGTTTCAAGTCGGGTCATTAAATGAATCAAATAGTGATGACTATTAAAGTCCGGCTCATGCTTTTTGACCGGTAAATAGCTGATCCCTTTTAGCGGACCAAAGGGTTTAAATTCAGCGGAGCCATCAATGATTTTTTCAATACTGCCAAGGGTTTCTTCTGGCGTCACTTTCCGTCCTTTAAAGTCACCGGTATTCAAAATATAGCAATCCGTCTTTTTCTTCTGGAACAGGTCTTTGAAATCCTGATAATCTTCCTGTAAGGGATAACAGCGGAACGGATTTGCAAAGGGCTCAATGACTAATTGATCGGCAACTTCACCAACGACATTTTCTGCAGTTGAACGCTTCGTAGCCAATGTCGCCCCAAAAACCGCTGCAAGGGAAGGATCTTCGATTTTGATTACTGGCGGAAGGCTGTCATCCTTCATTATCCAAAACAGTCCGTCGACTTTTTCATCGATATGATCCACTCGATTTGGCGTTGCGTAGCGACTCTTGATGCTACGACCATTTCCATTTCGGATATCTTCAGTCACTAGCACTTTCTTATTTTCTTCATCTAAGGTCACACCAACATTTTGTGCCGTAACAATATATTTGATCTGTTCACTAGACATCGGATAATCCTGTGTTTTGTCAAAATAAGCAGGTTCTAGCGCAGTAGTCGAGCCCCTATCCTTCGAAATGACAAACGCATCGTCATGCAGAACATGAACTTCGCCTTTATTTTTTGGTTTAGCTAAAGTAATCGTTGACTTGCCTGATCCAGACAATCCAAAAGCCGCCATCGTGTATTTTTTATCTTCTAATAGATACTGTTTCATACCGCCATGACAAGCGATAAAACCATTGCGATGAGCAGTTGCCCAAGCAAGTGTCAACGTCGCTTTCTTCAGCTCGCCAAAATAGCGTAGCCCGAGAATTCCTGCACAATTATGTAATGGATCAATCACCACCACACCATCAGGAAAATCAGGATGCTCCCAGTCCGGGTCAGCAAAGATGAAGATATCTCCAGTATAGATTTCGTCCGATTGCTGATAGAAAAGGTGTTTCGCATCGCCAATTTGAAAATTCAATAAATAGGAGTAGAGGTTCGGGCTATAATCTGCAGGAACCATCAAATGTGATTTGACCGTAAACTCTTCATCTAGACCCACGATGACTTCCCCAGAATAGAACTTCTTCGATCTTGCCTGAAAGACTGCTTCTCGTAAAAGCTCACTATAAAAATCAGCATCAATTCCTTCTTGCCCAATAATTCGACGTGCGGCTGCTGTTCGTCCAACAATCTTGCCATCATTTGTGACTAATACCTTAGCATCAGTAGGCAACTGCAATCGACTGGTGTAGGCAACATCAAGATCAGTGGTGATCGTTCCAGGACTAGACTTTGCCAACGCATAGGCATCCGTTAGGTGACGAATTCGCGTCACATTATTTCCATAAAAAGCTGTCTCGATCACACTGCGAATATTCGAAAAAAGTCGATTCTTTTTATTGATATCCTTGTGCGAAAAATGTTCAATACTGCTCATCTTAAAACCTCCCCGAAATCAATTGTTATTATTATAATAGCATTAAAATAAAACGCTAACAATCCAATATAGAACAGATTTTTTCAACTCCAATACGCAAAAAAAGCCAAAATGATCGCTGGTGGTAGCGCTCTTAAGGTAAAAATAATATAATGATAAGCAAGGAGGCGTTATTATGGAAAGATATTTAGCGATAGTTAAAGAAAAAATCCTTATTTTTTGGCGTAAATTTATTATTGTTGTATCAGAAAATGAACGCCGATCCTTATTAATTGCAGCAAGTCTTGTTGTCTTTGCAATCATTTTTTCAACTTCTGCAGCTTTCGCACAAAAGGTGATTCGACAAGACCAACTAAATGAGCTTGTATTTGATTCTTTAAAATCAGACCATCTCATTCCACTTGAATATCAAAAGGTGGATCAAAAAATAAAAGAGACCAAAGCCATATCCATTATGTTTAGCCAGCCAGATGGAACATCCTTCAACAATGTCATGACGATTCTTGATGATCCCGAACAAAATCCTATGCTAAACCGTCAATTTTATTATTATCCGATCGTCTATGATAGTGAAACGATTGCTGAAAAGTATCAGCTAGATCCGAGACAGGTAACCTTTATTTTCTTCCACAATGGCAAAGAAAAAAATCGCTTTGTGGTGGAGAGTCTAAAGGATTTAAATCATGAGTTCATTCCTGAGTTAAATCGATTGCCGATGTGGAAGCTAAAAAAATAAAATGAGATTTCGAATAAAATAAATGAGCATTTTTTAATAAAAAGAGTTGACACCTGATTTTTTTTCCGCTAAACTAACTTCAACATTAAAAAAGGAGTGACATTCATGAAACACGCAAACTTATCTAATCAATTAAATAGCTGGCAAAACTGGCGTAGATAAGTTGTATTTATGAATTCACTCATAGATACAACGTTTAGACAACTTCTAAATCTTGTATCTATGCTGGATATTTTTCATGCTTATTCCCGCATAGAGACCATCTATGCGGTTTTTGTTTTTTTCGAGGACAACTACCGTTAAATATTTAGGTAGTTGTCCTTTACTGTTTTCTAAATCAACTAGCAAATCGAAAAAGCATACATTAAAAAACAAAAATCGGAGGAAATTATCATGAAAAATAAAGGGATTATCGGATCAATCATCGCGTTAGCAGTTGTATTAATCGGGGTTTTTGCTTATCAAATGGGATCACGTCAAACAGGCGCGGCAACAGATAATAAAGAAGAACTGAAAACTGTCGGAATTTTACAATTCATTAGTCATCCATCGTTAGATCAAATCAAAGACGGAGTGATCAAAGGCCTAAAAGATGAAGGCTTTGAAGACGGTAAAAATATCAAAATCGAATTTTTAAACGGTCAAGGCGACCAAAGCAAATTAAACAGTATGAGTCAGCAATTATTAGAAAAAAACTCCGATGTATTAATCGGAGTTGCAACACCAGCTGCTAAAGCATTGGCAAACGCGACCAGTGATACACCGATTATTATGTCAGCCATCAGCGATCCGATCGGCGCGGGCCTCGTAACAGACCTTGAGAAGCCAGGTGGAAATATCACTGGAGTCAATAATTTAACACCGGTTGATCAGCAATTAGATATGGCGATGGAAATGTTTCCAGAGGCGAAAACAGTCGGTATGATCTATTCATCTTCAGAAGAAAATTCTAAATCACAAATTGATCGAGCGGAAAAACGCGCAACAAAAGATGGCTTAACCGTGAAGAAATATGCAATCAGCTCAAGTAACGATATCGCTCAAATCACACAGCAAGCTTGTCAAGAAACCGACTATTTATACATTCCACAAGACAACACGATTGCCAGTGCTTTTCAAACGATGATCAATGAATCAGATAAAGCGAAAAAACCAGTATTTGTATCCGTAGACAATATGGTAAAAGAAGGCGGAATTGCGACAGTCGGTCAGAATCAATTTGAGCTAGGTGTGGAATCTGGAAAAATGGCGGCAGATGTTCTAAGCGGCAAATCAAAACCTGCATCGACACCAGTCAACGTGATTGATTATGGGGATATGATTATCAATGAAGACAAAGCAAAAGAATTAGGGATCACGATTCCAGAAAAAATCAAAGAAAAAGCAGAAGTAGTTAAAGGGGAGTAGACAGATGATTATTTCAGCAATCGGACAAGGATTTCTATGGGGGATTTTAGGATTAGGTATTTTCATGACCTATCGCATCTTAAATTTCCCAGATATGACAACAGAAGGTTCATTTCCGTTAGGCGGTGCAGTCTGTGTAACGGCAATTACAAACGGAGTATCGCCAATTTTTGCGACCCTGTTAGGAATCGTCGCTGGAATGTGCGCAGGTTTTATTACCGGCATGCTGTATACAAAAGGAAAGATCCCGGTCATTCTTGCTGGAATACTCGTTATGTCGGGATTAAACTCGGTGATGCTGTTTATTATGCAAACACCCAATCTTTCCTTACTAAAACAACCTAAGATCCAAGACTTCTTTACGAATTTAAATCTGCCGGATCATTTTGATATCGTCCTATTAGGGCTAATCGCAATCATAATTATCGTAGGCCTGCTATTGTTTTTCTTCTTTACTGATTTCGGTCAAGCCTACATCGCGACTGGTGATAATGAAAATATGGCACGTTCAATTGGTATCAACACTGACCGCATGAAAGTCATCGGACTAACCTTATCAAATGGCGTGATCGCTTTATCCGGTGCATTGATTGCCCAAAATGACGGTTATGCCGATATCGGTAAAGGTGTTGGTGTGATTGTTATCGGTTTGGCTTCCATTATCATCGGAGAAGTCTTGTACGGAGAAGTGACCTTCATTGAACGGTTAGTTGCGATTGTTTTAGGCAGTATCATTTATCAATTATTAATTTTAGTCATCATTAAAGCTGGTTTAGATACCACCTATTTGAAGATTTTCTCTTCAATCATTTTGGCATTGTGCTTGATGATTCCACGCTTAAAAGAAGCCTTGAACCTGAAGACTGGATTAGAAAAGGGGGAGTAGTCAGATGAACGCTGTAGAAGTAAAGAATGCCAGCAAAACCATCAGTAATGGCATGAACGACAAACGCAAGATTTTAAATAATGTCAGCTTAACGATCGCTCCTGGGGAATTCGTTACAGTCTTAGGGGGAAATGGTGCAGGAAAGAGTACATTATTTAACAGCATTTCCGGCAGTCTGCAATTGGACAATGGAACAGTTTCGGTGATGGGCAAGGATTTAACTAAGCTTTCTGAAGAACAACGAGCGACCTCGATTGCCCGAGTCTTCCAAGATCCAAAAATGGGCACCGCTCCTCGTTTGACCGTGGCAGAAAACTTAGGTTTAGCAGAAAAACGTGGACAAAAACGCCATTTGCGGCAACGCCAGCTGAATCAAAAGAAGGAAATGTATCGCGAACTCTGCCAACTGATCGGAAATGGGCTAGAGAATCATCTCGATACACCAACGGGCTTCCTTTCTGGCGGACAGCGTCAAGCGTTAAGTTTATTGATGGCGACAATCACAAAACCAGATTTACTATTACTAGATGAACATACAGCTGCACTTGATCCGAAAACCGCGAAGCAATTAATGCTTTTGACCGATCAACGAATCAAGGAAGAAAATCTCACCTGTTTAATGGTCACCCATAAAATGGAGGATGCTTTGCATTACGGCGATCGCGTGATCGTGATGGAAAAAGGGGAGATCATTAAGGATATCAGTGGCGAAGAGAAGAAACGCATGACATTGGCGGATCTATTCCTGCTATTTGAAGAGAGTGACACAGTAGCTGAAGTAATGTAAAAAAATTTTTTTTACAGAAAATTAGAATAATGGGTTGACTTATGAGAAAAACAAATCTATACTAAGTTCAATCTTAAATCAGTTTGGAGCGAATTTTATGAATAAGAATAAGAGTACGCACACACAACTGAATAATTATTACTTTAGCTATTTTAGATAGGTTTGTGTTCATGGTTCATGGATGCAAACGACAACAAGTTTGTATCTATGATGGCTAAGGATTTTAAGTTCGACTTAACGCCACATAGATGAAAATCTATAGTGGCTTTTCTTTTGGTATTTTTTTGGGAGACTAGGCTCATTGTAGATTTTCTACAGTGGGCCTTTTTTGTCAGTCCAACTTTTCGCAGAATTTTGAGTTTGATGAAAATTAATAGTATCAAAAATCAATTTTTGAACAAGAAATTTAGTTGGATGTTAGGCGTACGAGAATAAGTTCATTTTTCTCGGTTTTAGAAAAATGAATTTCTATCAGTCGAGCTAGCTGCGAGTTATAACAAGCAACAAAAAAAGAAAAAAATGAAGGAGTGAGGAAAGATGGAAAATGAAATTTCAGGAAAGACACGATTAGCCGGGTTATATGCACTGCCTGCAAGACACAGCTTTTCACCGATCATGCACACAACAGCGTTTCAAGCAACAGGGGTGGATGCCGTTTATCTAAGCTTCGATGTTCAGCCAGAAAGACTTGGCGAAAGTATTCAAGCCATTCGTGATCTTGAAATGTTGGGAGTCAATTTATCGATGCCTCACAAAATGGAAGCTGTCAAACATATGGACGAGCTTAGTCAGGCCGCTCGATTAATCGGAGCGATCAATACCATTGTAAATCAAGATGGGAAGCTGATCGGACACATTACAGACGGAATTGGCTGTATGGAAAGCCTGAAACAAAACAAAATTGACATCATCGGCAAAAGAATGACGATTCTTGGAGCTGGTGGAGCGGCGACTGCCATTATCACCCAAGCGGCGATTGATGGAGTAGCAGCCATTGATGTTTTTAACATCAAAGATGATTTCTATCAAAAAATTGAACCAAAGCTGGCAATGATCGCAGAGGAAACGAACTGTCACATTCAATTACACGATTTAGCGGATGAAAGGCAATTGACTGATGCGATAGCGAAAAGCAGCTTATTGATCAACGCAACCAATATTGGTATGGCACCTAATATCGATCAAATGCCAATTCCAGATGAAAAAGTATTAAGAAAAGATTTGCCAGTTTTCGATGTCATCTATCATCCTGGTGAAACGAAACTTTTAAAAGCAGCGAAGGCGACTGGAGCAACTGCTGTTAATGGCTTAGGAATGCTGTTATTCCAAGGAGCTGCCGCCTTTAAATTATGGACAGGCAAGGAAATGCCAGTCGATCAAATCCAACCGTTATTGGAAAACGAAATTAAAAAATAAAAAGTGAAGGAAGTTATTATTATGATCTTAATTATTAAAAAAGGAATTCAAGAATCAGAATTATCCCCAATTTTATCTCGTATCAAAGAAGAAGGGTTAGGCGTACAAATCAATCATGGGAAAGATCGTTTAGTTCTTGGTCTTTTAGGAGATCCAAAGATTATCCAGAATGTACCATTCCAAGCCTACAGTGTAGTTGAACGTGCAGTGGCGATTTCAAATACCTACAAGATCACATCAAGAGAATTCCATCCACAAGATACAGTCGTTGACGTTGACGGAGTAAAAATTGGTGACGGAAGTTTCGTAACGATGGCTGGTCCTTGTTCCGTTGAAGGCGAAGAACAAATTATGGAAACGGCACGGATGGCAAAAGCTGGCGGAGCGAAAATTTTACGCGGCGGTGCTTACAAACCACGGACTTCTCCATACGCTTTCCAAGGATTAGGTGAAGAAGGCTTGAAGATCATGCGTAAAGCCGCTGACGCTCATGACTTGAAAGTGATAACAGAGGTGATGGATGAAGCCCATATCGATGTTGTATGTCAATACGCGGACATTATCCAAATTGGTGCTCGCAACATGCAAAATTTCCGTCTATTAGAAGCAGTTGGTAAAACTGGCAAACCAATTGGCTTGAAGCGTGGGATCTCAGGTACGATCCAAGAATGGTTAAACGCCGCTGAATACATTGCTGTTCAAGGCAATTCAAACATTATCTTCATTGAACGAGGTATTCGAACTTACGAAACAGCTACACGAAACACATTTGATCTAAGTGCTGTGCCATTGATTAAAAAATTGAGTCACTTCCCAATTATCGTTGATCCAAGTCATGGTACAGGTGTTTGGGACTTAGTTGCACCAATGGCTCGCGCCGGAGTAGCAGCTGGAGCTGATGGAATGATCGTGGAGATTCATCCAGACCCATTACACGCTTGGTCAGATGGAGAACAATCATTGAATGAGAAAAATTACTTGCAAATGATGAGTGAAGTTGAAGTTATGGTTGATGCAATGAAAAAAATCAAAGACTTAAACAAAGAAACGTCACTTATCTAATCAGGGGGAAACGTTCATGGAAATTGTTCTACCAGAAAAAACTTACGAAATTATCGTACGACGCCATGCCTTAGATTCCGTCGGTGAATGGATCGCCTCACTTTGGCAAAATAAAAAAATCGCCATCATCAGCGATGAGAATGTTTATCCGATTTATGGCGATAAAATCCGTCATCAGTTAACTAACTATGAGGTCTGTCACTATGCCGTACCAGCTGGTGAAAGCAGCAAATCTCTAACCATGGCTAATAATCTCTATGAATTTCTAGCCGATCAACAATTCACCCGCAGCGATGCTATCATCGCTCTGGGTGGCGGTGTCGTTGGCGACTTGGCAAGCTTTGTTGCCTCAACTTATATGCGAGGCATCGCGTTTGTGCAGATTCCCACGTCTTTACTGGCGCAAGTCGATTCTAGTATTGGCGGGAAGACAGCAGTCAATTCAAGTAAAGCCAAGAATATGATCGGAACCTTTGCACAGCCGGATGGTGTCATGATCGATCCGGAGACCTTGAACTCGTTACCGGAGTTACGCGTACGTGAAGGTATCGCGGAAATCATTAAATGCGGCGCGATCAGTGATGCTTCACTATGGCAGGATCTTGAGAAACTAACAGGACTCCAAGATCTGCTGGAGCATAGTGAAGCGATCATTTCAAAGGCGCTAAACGTGAAAAAAACCGTCGTGGAAGAGGACGAATTTGATAATGGTTCCCGACTACTGCTGAACTTTGGACATACTATCGGACACGCGATTGAAAACACTGCCGGCTATGGAAAAATTAGCCACGGTGAAGCTGTCGCAATCGGTATGGTACAAATTTCTCAAACAGCAGAAGAAAAAGGACTTTCGCCAAAGGGTATCACAGATGAAATCAAGGCGATGAATCAAAAATACGGGTTGCCGAATGCTTATCAGCCGTGGGAAGCGGAGAAATTCTATTCTGCGATCACCCATGATAAGAAAGCGCGGGGCGAAAGTTTAAATATCATCCTACTAGATGAAATCGGTCAGGCTCGCATTCAAAAAATCAAATTAACTGAAATCAAAGACTTTTTAATAGAAGGGAAGTAGTCATTTATGCGTTACTTAACAGCTGGAGAATCTCATGGACCAGAATTAACTACAATTATTGAAGGTGTTCCAGCAGGACTAACACTTTCCGTTGAAGCCATCAATCAAGAATTAGCTCGCAGACAAGGTGGGTATGGACGTGGTGGCCGAATGAAGATTGAAAAAGATCAGATCCGTATCACATCAGGCGTGCGACATGGCAAAACATTAGGTTCACCCATCACCATGATCGTAGAAAACCGTGACTGGAAAAACTGGCAGAAAGTCATGTCGGTTAAACCAGTCGAAGAAAAAGCAGAAAAATTACGTCGAGTGGCAAAACCACGTCCAGGACACGCCGATCTCGTTGGTGGCATGAAATACCATCACAGCGACTTGCGAAATGTTTTGGAACGATCATCTGCTCGTGAAACAACGATGCGAGTAGCTGTCGGCGCACTGGCGAAACAAATCTTAGCTGCTGTAGATATCGAGATCGCAAGCCACGTGGCCATACTAGGCGGCATAGAAGCTACCGTACCAGAAAAAATGAGTGTATCGGAAATTCAATCCAAAACAGCTGCTTCTGAAGTAAACATGGTAGACGAAACGGTTGAAGAAGCGGTCAAAGAATTAATCGATCAAACCAAAAAAGCCGGAGATACCATCGGCGGAGTCGTCGAAGTAAGGACCGACAATGTTCCCGCAGGTCTTGGCAGCTATGTCCAATGGGATCGAAAGCTTGATGGAAAGATCGCGCAAATCATGTTAAGCATTAATGCCTTCAAGGGCGTTGAGTTCGGTATTGGATTTGAAGCAGCTCACCAACCAGGTTCAAAGGTTATGGATGAGATCGTTTGGAATAACGGCTACAGTCGGACAAGTAATCATCTTGGCGGGTTCGAAGGTGGGATGACCAATGGTGAACAAATCATCGTACGCGGCGTTATGAAGCCGATTCCTACACTATACAAACCATTAATGAGTGTCGATATTGACACCAAAGAACCATATAAAGCCAGCGTTGAACGTTCCGATAGCACAGCTGTTTCCGCGGCATCTGTCGTAGCAGAGCATGTGGTGGCAACCGTTCTTGCAGAAGAAATTCTAGAAAAATTCTCGTCAGATACCATTGATGAGCTGCAACAAGCAGTAGCAGAATACCGTGAAGCAATCAAAAACTTTTAAGAAAGAGGGTACGTCTATGAGAAAGAAAGTGTTCGTCTTAGGACTTGGTTTAATCGGCGCTTCACTTTGCAGAGCAATTAAAAATCCAACGATCGAGTTGTTTGGCTGGGATTATTCGCCTGAAACTCGTGAAATCGCTCGTGGAGTTGAACTGGTTGATCACATTGCTTCTATTGAAAGAGCACCTGAGATGGATGTCATCATTTTAGCCGTACCCGTTCTATCTACACTGCACTATTTACATGAGTTGGCACGTTTGCCGCTAAAAGAGTCAGTGATTGTTACTGATACCGGCAGCACCAAAAATGAAGTCATGAAATTGGCGCAGAGTCTGCCGTTTACTTTCATCGGCGGGCATCCAATGGCGGGCTCGCATAAATCAGGAGTCAAAGCAGGAAATCCGAATCTTTTTGAAGAAGCTTACTACATTTTGACACCACCTGAAGGAGCAGATGTCGATCCCTTAATGGAATTACTAGAGCCGACGCGGGCAAAATTTGTTGTGATCGAACCTGATTCTCACGATGAGATTGTTGGTGTTTTGAGTCATTTACCACACATCGTGGCATCAGGTTTGGTAAAAATGAGTGATCAACTAACAGAAGAGCATCCACGAGCAACACAGCTCGCAGCTGGAGGTTTTCGTGACATTACGCGAATTGCTTCATCCGATCCGCAAATGTGGACAGATATTTTATTAACCAATCGTGAAATTTTACTAGATTTAATTTCCGACTGGCAGGATGAAATGTCCAAAATCCGTGATAGCTTAGTTCAGGAAGATCAGCCAGCCATCTACGACTTTTTTAGTCAGGCAAAGCATTCTCGCGATCATTTACCAACCAAGGATCACGGGGTCATTCCGGCATTCTACGATCTTTACATCGACATTCCAGATATCGCCGGAGCAATCGCTAAAGTAATGACTATCATAAGTGAAGCCAACATCTCTATTATCAATTTGAAAATCCAAGAAACGCGAGAAGATATTTTCGGCGTTTTAGAGCTTTCTTTTAAAAATCAAGCAGACTTGGAAAAAGGGCAGTTGTTAATTGAAGAAGCAGATTTTCGGTGTCGCAGAAGGAGCTAACAAATGAAATTATTAAAAACAAAAGCAGGTCTCACTGGAGCATTGACTATTCCAGCAGATAAATCGATTTCTCACCGTAGTATTATGTTTGGGGCAATCAGTCATGGAAAAACAATCGTTCATAATTTTTTAAGAGCAGAGGACTGTATGAGTACTATTGCAGTTTTTAAAGCATTAGGTGTAACGATTCATGATGACGGAAAAGATATTTTCATCGAGGGAAAAGGGTTCGAGCAGTTGCAAGAGCCTAAAGAAATCTTAGATGCAGGAAATTCCGGCACAACGATGCGTTTGGTTTTGGGAATTTTAGCAGGACAACCATTCACTTCAAAAATTGCAGGGGATGCGTCATTGAATCGGCGTCCAATGGAACGGGTTATGGGACCATTACGATCAATGGGGGGCAACTTGCAAGGGCAAGATGGCAGTGAATTTCCACCAATCGACATACAAGGCAGTGAATTATCAGCGATCACCTATGAAATGCCGATTGCGAGCGCACAGGTAAAATCATCGATTCTCTTTGCTGCACTACAAGCAAAAGGAACAACCACTATTATTGAAAAAGAAAAATCACGCAATCACACAGAAGAAATGATCAAACAATTCGGCGGCACTATTTCAGTAGCTGATAAAACCATTACTGTAACGGGCGGGCAACAATTAATCGGACAGGAAGTAACCGTTCCAGGAGATATTTCCTCAGCTGCCTTCTATCTCGTAGCGGCAAGTTTATTGCCAGATAGCAATCTGCAATTAAATCATGTGGGAATCAATCCGACCCGTACTGGTATTTTAGATGTTTTAGAAAAGATGGGCGCGAATATCAAACAAGTCGCTTTAGATAAGCAAAATCAAGCAGCGGATTTATTAATCAAGACTGCGCCATTAAAGGCAACAGAAATCAGTGGAGAAATCATTCCACGTTTGATTGATGAATTGCCAATCATTGCCCTAGCAGCAACTCAGGCAGAAGGGACAACCATTATCCGCGATGCTCAGGAATTGAAGGTCAAGGAAACGAATCGAATTGATGCTACCGCTCAGGAGCTGAATAAATTAGGTGCCAAGATCGAAACGACTGACGATGGATTAATTATTCATGGACCAACACCTTTACATGGCGGAAATGTCGATAGTCATGGCGATCATCGAATTGGAATGATGCTGCAGATTGCCGCATTATTAACAGATGATGTCGTTGAATTGAATAATCCAAAAGCGATTAACATTTCTTATCCAAACTTTTTCACAGATTTACAGTCATTGATCGAAGATTAGCAGAGGAAATGTTGGCGGTAAGGTTTATAACTGAATCGAGCATTATCAAAAAAGTTCAGTCCAACTTTTCACAGGAAAACGAAAAAGGAGAATGTTTTATGAAATCAATTGTCTTGATCGGTTTTATGGGAGCCGGGAAAACGACTGTCAGTAAAGAACTTAGTACTGCATTAAACGCTCGTTCGGTAGACATGGATGATATCTTAGTTGAACGGATCGGCCAACCCATCAGTGAATACTTTGAAGAACATGGGGAAGCTTCATTTCGTGAGCACGAAACGAAGCTTTTAAAAGAAGCGCTAAATGAAGAGACAGTCATCGCCACTGGCGGCGGCGTCATTTTACAAAAAGAAAATCAAAAAGTCTTGGCCGATAAATTAGTCGTCTATTTAAAGGCTGACGCGAATGTTCTTATAAAAAGAATTCGTGAAGACAAGGTAAACATCCGTCCTTTGGCCATAAAAAATGATGATGGCGATTTAAAACGATTGTTCTTTTCAAGAGAAAAGCTCTACGAAAAATTGGCTAAAATTACCGTAGACACTTCAGAAAAAACACCTGCGGAGATCGTTAGTGAAATCCTTCGACAAGTCGAGGTTATCTCCTAATGAAAGTTGGCTATTTAGGACCTAGAGGGTCATTTACTTATAGTGCGGCGGCAAATTTTTTCGAGGAAACGGTTTTATCTCCTTATGATTCTTTGACTGCCTTACTTGAAGAGCAAAGAAAAGGAACCTTAGACTATTGTGTGGTTCCAATCGAGAATACAATCGAAGGTTCAGTATTACCCACGCTGGATTTGATCTTTCAGACACTGCCGACAATTCAAGCAGAAATTATTTTGCCGATCCAGCAGCAATTGATGGTGCATCCAGCCCATGCAAATTCTTGGCAGGATACAGAATTAATTTGCAGTCACCAGCAGGCTTTGGCACAGTCCCAAGTGTTTCTGATGAATCATTTCCCGACGGTCACTATTGAACAAATGGGATCAACTGCACAGGGTGCTCAAAAAGTCGCAGACCATCCAGAAAAACGTTACGCAGCAATTGGTTCAAGAGCAGCCGCGGAACAATTTGGATTAACAATCGTACAGGAAAACATTCAATCCATCAGCGAAAATGAAACACGGTTTTGGGTAATGGGCAATCAACCGTTGAACAGCAGTTTAGAAAAAGGAATTAACAAAGCGACGGTCTTATTTGATCTAGCTGCAGACCATCCAGGGGCACTGTATCAGTGTTTAGCGATATTTGCAGCTGAGAAGCTTAATTTGACAAAGATCGAATCGCGAACTCAAAAAACGAAATTAGGCGAGTACTTCTTTATTATTGATCTTGAAACTCCTGAACAAGAAAAGCTACAGAGGGTCTTACGCCAATTTGAAGAGGAACATTTTACGGTAACTCTAATTGGTAATTATCCAACATATTTTCCGAATCTTAGAAAATCTTAGTAGTTAAGGTTTTCTAATTTTTTTGGTGAAAAATAAGACAAACTCTTGATGATTTGCTATTTTTATACTAATAGCAATGAAGATGAAGAGGTGCACTATGAGCCGAATGGATAAATATAAAAAAATTCATGAGGAGAGTCAAAAGGAAGAGAAAAAACCTTTTGGCTTTCGTCGTGAGATGAAGAAAGAGAAGCAAACAGAAAAAAGGGATTTTGAAGACATTCATTACGAAAAAGTAGAAGAATCTCATCAAGAGCCAGAAGAAGAATTCTATTATGAGGATCATTATCAAGAATCCAAAAAGAAGCGGCCAAATATTAAGCTTCCGGCTATCAAAAATCCGTTTAAACGAAAACCTAAAAACCCCTATGAACAGAAACCTAAGAAAAAGCGCAGCTGGAAAAGAATTTTAGTGATGATTTTAGTCGCACTCTTAGGCTATTCTGTTGTAGCCTTTGGTGTTGGGAATATTGCTGCCAAGACTGATTCTTCTATGCCGAAAATGGAGACACAAGAATTTAATGGTGCAGCATCAGAAAACGGCTCAAAAAATATCCTGCTTTTAGGCAGCGATACTCGGGACAATATCAGTGGACGTTCTGATTCTATGATGGTGCTGCAGGTTGATGGTCGCGGCAAACCTAAGTTAGTTTCCTTCATGCGGGACATGTATGTTAATATCCCTGGTGTTGGTGAAAATAAACTGAACGCGGCTTACGCTTATGGCGGCGCAGATTTGGTGCGACAGACCTTGAAAGAAAACTTTGGAATTGATTGCCGCTATTATGCGATGGTCGATTTCCAAACATTTGAAAAAGGTGTTGATGCTCTTTTTCCAAGAGGAGTACAAATTGATGCTGAAAAGGATATGAGTGCGTATATTGACGAGCCGATCACGAAAGGCCCACAACGAATGAATGGACACACTTTGTTGAACTACGCTCGTTTTCGAATGGATGAAGAAGGAGACTTTGGCCGTGTTCGAAGACAACAGCAAGTGATGCAATCTGTCTTCGGTCAATTAAAGAATCCACTAGTCTTATTACGCGGTCCTTACGCAGCTGGAAAGATTTGGGGATACTTATCGACAGACATGCCAAACATGTTTGTATTAGGAAATCTATTCAACTTTGCTAAAACCGTCGGTGGAATCGAACGCTTGACTTTACCCGTTGATGGTTCATGGTCTTACATTGATACAGCGAATGCCGGCAGCGCATTAGCTGTCGATACTGCTCAAAACGCTCAAGCGGTTCAAGACTTTTTAGGGAAGTAACTGGATTTTTGATTCCCATGAATCTATGAGTGTGCTATATTATAATTATTGTAAATTTTGATTGAAACGAGGAAAACTATTATGAAATTAGCGATCGTGACAGATAGTACCGCCTATCTGAATGAACGCATACGCAATCATAAAGATTTATTTATTATTCCGATTCCGGTCATCATAGATGATCAACCTTTTGAAGAAGGGGTAGATATTGGATATGAAGAGTTTTATCAGAAATTGAAAACCAGCAAGGATTTCCCGAAAACATCGCAACCAGTACTTGGCGAAGTATTCGAATTGTATCGCTCAATCAAGGAGCAGGGCTACGATACTGTTATCAGTATTCATTTGTCTGAAGGTATCTCTGGTTTTGTCCGCACATTGACAGCAATCAAAGAAGATATCGATGGACTGCAGGTCATTCCATATGATTCAAAAATCACCAGTGTTCCTATGGGCTATATGGTAGAAAAAGCACTGGAGTTAGGCGATGAAGGAAAATCACTGGATGAAGTATTGGCAGCGATTGATGAGATTCGTGACACTACTAATGCATACATCATCGTAGACGATCTAGACAACTTGGTTCGCGGAGGACGCTTGACGAACGGCGCAGCGATTATTGGTGGGTTATTAAAAATCAAACCAATCCTTACCTTTGAAGATGGCAAGATTGTTTTAGCAGAAAAAATTCGTTCATTAAAAAAAGCCTTACAACGTACGGAAGAAATCATCGAAGAACGTCGTCAGGAAAATGGTCATGATTTACGAATCTTCGTAATCCATGGAAACAATCCTGAGTTGGCTCAACAAGAATATGAAAAGCTAAGCAAAAAATATCCAGATGCGACAATTGAAATCGGAACATTTGGACCAGTAATCGGCACTCATTTAGGTGATAAAGCTATCGCTCTTGGTGTTGCGAAGTAATTATCCGCTCATTGATTATAACAAGTTTAGAAAAAAACTAACAAAAAGAAAACCGAACCGTCCTATATCTTTCCATTGCGAAGGTATATGGCAGTCGGTTTTTTTGTAGTATTTTTCGTAGTTCAACATAACACAAACGAAAAAATGATATTCTCTATAAAATCTCAATAAAACCGTTTAGTTTGATGGTACACGCAACGAAAATAAAACTCATTTTTTGCGGGTTTTAAAAAATGAATACATTAGTAGGAGTTAGTTACCATTCTAACTTTTCGCAGTTTATTCAGCGTAAATGGAGAACAACTATTCCCACAAAATCTCAATAGAACCGTTTAGTTTGATGGTACACGCAACGAAAATAAAACTCATTTTTTCGGGTTTTAAAAAATGAATACATTAGTAAGAGTTAGTTGCCAGTCTAACTTTTCACAGTTTATACAGCACAAGTGGAGAACAACGATTCCCACAAAATCTCAATAGAACCGTTTAGTTTGATGGTACACGCAACGAAGATAAAACTCTTTTTTTCGGGTTTTAAAAAATGAATGCATTAGTAGGAGTTAGTTGCAAAAACTTGTTTTATTTCGTATTCTTTTTTCATTAGTAGTTTAGTAATTTACTAAATTACTAGTGCGATTATTAGAAACTTATTCAATGAATGAAACAGACTAGGAGGAAGTTCAATGAAAATCCCTACTAACTTAAAGCATAAACCAGTTTTTCTGGTTGAAAATTATGATAAAATCGACGGACATCATGCCTGGGATAGTGACGCCAAAGGGTTAACGCTAGGCTTAGCACAATGGAACGATCGCGGCCGCGTGGATATTTCTGGAAAAGTTTGGCGTCATACTGGTGAAAAGTGGTCCCGACAATCAGAAGAATTACCCATTACGAGAATTTTGGACTTGGCAATCTTAGTAGCGCAATCAAGTATCTATTTGCAAGATGCTTATCGCTATGAGAAATTTTATGACCCTGAAAATCCTAAGGTAGAAATTATCGGCCTACAAGGAGGACGGATGGAAGTTCAAGTTGACACAGAAAATCCAAAAATAGATGAAGATATCATTTTATTCAACGATACAATGAATAAAGATGGCGATTTGATTGCACAGCGTTATCGCACCTTGAAACGTCTTTTGGATGAACTAGGCTACTAAAACAAAGGAAGAGGTGAGAAAGGATGGATCATTCTTTTGCCGTTACAAATGGACGAAAGTTTACCAAAGTAGAAGAACAGATGATTTGGCGCAAACCGGCTAGTCACAAAACGAGTCAGGAAGAAGTAAGAATCGCATCAGAAATCAAAAACAATTGGCTCGATCCTGAAATGAAGATCATGAATGTGCTCCTAGAAGGAGACGCCGGATCTGGCAAAACTCAGCTGGCACGAGCTTTATCAGATGATTTGCAGCTTCCGTATACCAAAGTCACTTGTTTTGCTGATATGGACAAAACGGATGTCTTCGGTGCCCTATTGCCAGTTGTTTCAACAGATAGCGATGAAGATCAAGAATTATTGGAAGCTATATATCAAACGGATTCTTTACAAGAAGTTTTATCAGTAATTGCAACTCACTTTCAAATTGATGCGAACCAAGCAAAGGAACGCTTAAGTAAACTAATCGAACGAATCGATCAAGCGGATAATACTACAAGTGTTGAGTATAAATTTTATCCCTCAGAAATCGTTCGGGCAATGCAAAAGGGCTATTTGCTAGAAATCCAAGAACCGACAGTTATTCGTGACGCTTCCGTTTTGGTTGCATTGAACTCAGCTTTGGAGCCAAACGGATTGTTGAATATACCAACTGGGATCATTCGCCGACACCCTGATTGTGTCGTTATCATCACTACCAATCGCAATTATCAAGGAAACCGCCCGCTAAACGAATCCTTGCGGGATCGGGTGCAGCATGCAGAAAAAATGGACCTGCCTACTATTGAAGTAATGATTGACCGGGCAATGGCTAAAACGAATTTTACTGACTATGATTACCTGGAAATTATGGCTAAAATCATTCGATTATTAGATGAAACAGCTAAAGCCAATGCAATCAAAGGGGTTGCTGGTATGCGTTCCTATTTCTTTTGGGTCAATAGCTTGAAGCAGGGACAAGATCCTTTGGAGAGTATTTTTCCTAAAGTCCTGTATAAGTTGACTACAGATGAGAATGAATTAAAGATATTGCAAGATGCTTTAGAACAAAGTAGATTACTAACAGAACTTCAACAAGTAAAAAATCAGCAAAAATTAAAGCAAGGCAGAAAAATCAGCCAAGCGGAAGCCGACCAACGAAATATCGTAGAAGAGGCGGAAGAGGCAACGTTAAAAAATGAAGCGATAGAGACTGAAGGCTCTGTAGAAAACGAGGAAAAAGCAAAGCCAGAAGAAGTTGCTTCGGAAAAAGAAAAACAACCGGATTCTATAGAAATTCCTGATGATGCTACCAGAAATGATGTCGAAGCCGAAAGTACTTCCGCTTCATTTGATGAAGAAGAAAAAATCGGCTCTGCTATGTCATTAGATGAAATGGCCGAAATCGATAAAGCGAAGCGAAAAGAACTGAATCGCGAGATCCGTGAATGCTTGAAGGAAACAATTCATGCAAAGGAAGGAACGATTCTTCATCGACCAACAATTAATGAGACAGCCATCAAAAACGGTCAAGAATTAACGCAGCAGGTGTTACCAGAAGTTGAAAGCTTAAGTCGCGTGATCAATGACCTCCTGACTAAAGAGGTAAGTAATGATTTTTCTAGTGGCAAATACTATGGGGCTCGTTTTAATCCAAGTCATGTGGCCTATGGTGATCTGCGGAATTTTGACAAGAAAAATCCACCAAGTGAAAATCCATCATTGGCATTAGCCGTCCGTGTCGACGAATCAGGTTCGATGCTGCGAGATGACCGGATTCAAAATGCTAAATTAGCAGCTGTTGCACTAAGTTTATTTGCCGAGAAGACAAATATTCCTTTGATGCTTTATGGCGATTCTGCTGATCTTAGCCAGCGAGAAAAAACATCGATATACTCCTATAAGGAATTCGATGATAATTATGATTTCATAGCAGCAAAGCTGTCTACAATGAAGCCGCGTCAAAACAATCGTGATGGTGTACCTTTGCGATTATTAGCAGAAAAATTGAGTCATCAAGCAGCGGATACAAAAGTTTTATTATCCATCAGCGACGGACAACCGAAAGCATTACCGGATTATACTGGAGAAAAAGCTCGGCAAGATATCCAAAACGTGTTAGCTGACTATGAGCGAAAGGGCATTCTCTTTATTGCTTGTGCGATTGGTGAGGATAAGGAACAGTTGCGGGCTTTATATGGTGAAAATAATTTTGTTGATATTTCAGATATTTCTACCTTGCCACAACAATTACTTCAATTAATCGCCCGTTTTATTTAAAGATTAAAAAAGTCAAACACAGAGACACTTATTAATTGGAAGTGTTTCTGTGTTCGACTTTAACTTTTTAACTATTTCTCTAAAAGAAGTTCGTTCAAATCGATTTAGTAAGTCGCGCGTGGTCCGCCAATATATTTTGGACGACTGCGTAGAGCTGTTACGTGAGCGCCACCTAATTCTTTGATAGAAGGACGAACAGGAACCTGAACGTGTTTGACATGCATCCCAATCGAAGTATCGCCAATATCAATTCCTGCTTGAGCAACAATATGTTCAACCTCCACTGGATCACTAAATTGTTCAAAGGCTGCTACAGAGCAAGAGCCTCCTGCATGTAACGCTGGTTTAACGGATACAATCTCCCAATCCTTTTTCTCGGCAATCTCTCGCTCGACAACAACAGCACGATTAATGTGTTCACAGCCTTGAACACCCAAATAGATCTTTTTAGGATCAAGGATCGATTTCAATGTTTCGATAACCCATTGACCAACTTCTTGACTTGAATTTTTTCCGATCCTTCCACCGACGATTTCACTAGTCGTACAGCCTAAAACAAAAACGTCACCAGCTTTAAGGTTGGCTTCTGCTAAAACATCGTTGACAATCGTTGATAAATCTTGTTGTAATTTTTCTTTTTCCATTTGAATGACTTCCTTCTATTAACTATTTATATTGAGGGTGACGTAGTACTCTTTGCAACGCGTGATAAAGAGGAATGGTCACCGCGATACCAAAAATATTTTGTACAAGATTACCTGGCAGCGAGGCTAAACCGGCTGGCCAACCAAATAGCAATGCCGTAGCTATTGCATAGCCGATAATCATGAACAAACTGGCAAACAGGAATCCAAAAAATAATCCTTTTCGATTTGGAAATTTATTATACAGATAACCTAGAATGAAACCTTGTAGTCCATGAATCACAATCGAAAAAATTGCCCATTCCGGATATCCAGAAATCAAATCGATCAAGCCTCCGCTTAACGCACCTACTAAAAATCCACCAGTCGGACCAAAAAGCATAGCTGAAGCATAAATGCCCACTTCACATAATGTCACGAATCCCTTAGTCGCAGGAATCGGAATAATGAAAAGAATTGAGAGAGTGACAGTCAGAGCCACCATCATCGCCAATTTTGTCATTTCTTTTGTTTTCATGTCATAACCTCCGATTTTACGCTATCACCAAACCAAACATTTCCCTCTCCGTTTTTTAAAAGTAGTCCATTTTTGATCCCCTGATAAACGTACTCCTTGCTATCTTCAATCGCGTTAACCAAATCTTTGCCTAAAACTAAATTCGCTGCAATAGCTGATGCAAAGGTACAACCTGCGCCATTAATCGTTACGTTGGACAATTTAGGTTTAGAAAAATACTGAAAAGTCTCGCCATTATAAAAAAGGTCCGAAGCTAAATTGCCAGAAAGACGTTGACCACCTTTAATTACAACTGATTGTGCACCAAGATCAATAATTTTTTTCGCAGCTTGCTCCATTTCCGTCGGATTAGAAATTTTCTGCTGACTTAAAAGCTCTGCCTCTTTTAAATTCGGCGTAATTACCGTAGCAAAAGGAAATAGCTCAATCAATTTTTCTCGATAGCTATCATTATATACATGATCAGTTTCTTTGAAGGCCATAACTGGATCTAAAACGATTGGACCATCAAATGAACGCAAAAAGCTTTTGACGATTTCCAACGACTCTAATTGATGGATTAGCCCAAGCTTTATCCCATCTAATGAAAGGTTATCTTTTATTGTATTCAATTGATCGTTTAAAAGTTCAGTAGGCAAATTAGTGATTGCAAACTGTCCATTTTTAACAACCGCAATACAGGTAATCGCAGTCAAACCAAATAAATGATAGTCCTCAAATGTCTTTAAATCTGATTGCAGACCACCACCGGCTAAAGTATCCGATCCTGCAATAGTCAATATTGTCCTTGTCATAAAAAACTCCCCAATTAAGACGTATAGATGCAAATTATTTTATAATTCAATCAATGACCTCATTATAAAGTTATACAATAAAAAAGAAACAGCCAATTGGTTGTTTCTTAACTCATCCAATTTTAAGTGCTATTATTTGTACCAGCTAGGGAAATACGTTAGCATAACTAGTGAGGAAGGGGATTATGTATATGAAAATATTTGTTGCCGGAGCTACCGGAAGAGTAGGCGAAGAACTGATCAAAAACTTAGTTGAAAAAGGACACACCGTTTACGCAGGCGCACGTCGTGATGACGCGATTGAAGCGAACGAATCTGTTACCCCGGTTCATTTAGATCTGCATGGCACGATTGATGAAATCGCCAATACATTAACTGATGCAGAAGCAGTTTATTTCGTAGCTGGTTCACGAGGAAAAGATCTATTACAAACAGATTTATATGGCGCTGTAAAATTGATGCAAGCAGTTGAGAAAAAGGGAATTAAACGGTACATTCATTTAAGTTCGCTATTTGCTTTGCAACCAGACAAATGGAGTGGCGCATTGACTGACTATAATATTTCAAAATTCTTCTCAGACAATTGGTTGATTGATAAAACCAATTTAGAGTACACAATTTTGCAACCCGGCAGTCTGAAAGAAACTCCCGGAAGCGGAAAAATAACTACAAATATCACAGAGAAATCTGAGAATTCTATTGAAAACGTTGCTGCTGTTTTAGCAGAGCTGCTCGAACAAGAAAATACCATTAAGAAAGTAATTTTAATGGGAGATGGCAATACACCAATTAACGAAGGGCTAAAAAAAATATAAAGAAATTGGTCCACTCGACGAGAATCCTAGTCTGAGTGGATTTCTCTTTTCTTAATTCAGTCGAGGCGAAAAATATTAAAGAATTTCTTAGTCTTTCTACTAACTTAATGATAAAATAGAGACTGCCGAACATAGAATTCCGTGATTAAGGAGTCGCCTTATGAATCTTCAACATATCCATGATCTTAGAATCGAAGAGGGGGTTCAAATGATCAGAAAAAGAAAGATTGCGAAATATTACATGAAGCAGCAAGGCTTTACAAAAAAAGAAGCGTACGATACAGCAATTAAGACACAGCCTGAATTTGCTGAAGCGCATAATCTTTATCTTGCCTTGTTTAATGAAGCAAAACCCATATTCGCTGATCGTAATGAAAGAGAAAAGGCACTCAGAGTGTATCAGGTTTTCAGTATGATCGCTTTGATTTGCTTTGTTATGTGGTTATTTAGCAATGGTTATTTAGACGGTTCTAGTGTAACAGATAATTTCCTGTTGATTGCGTTGGTAATCAATGTTGCAACTACAAGTTATTTCGATGAAAAAGTAACAGAACGAATTCATGAAAAAAAAATTAAAAAGCTTTTACGAGACAGATCTGAAGCATCAAGGAAATTGCAAAAGGTAGAAGAAATCAAGCGAAATATTTTTCGAGCGGAGCATCGTGGTCTGACGTTAGTAGAAGAACGCAAAGTAGAAGACGAAAAAAATACTGAGCCGCAATCGAAAATTATTACACTTGAAAAAATAAAAGCCCTTCGAGGGAAAATGAAGAAATAGCCGACTACGTGAAGGAACTACGTAATTGGCTATTTTTGTGGTTTAAATCTTAAATCAATTTGCTTTTTATGAAAAGGTTTGCAATAATTCCCATTAAAGAGATTAAGGAGGCAAATGAATGATTAAGGCGATAATATTTGATATGGATGGTGTGATTGTCGATACTGAGTTTCAAGATTTTCGCATTCAGCAGGAATTCATCAAAAAAGAAAATCCAGCGATCAATCAAGTGAAAACCAATTTCGACGAATTGATTGGTCAGTCTTACAATATGCTTTATGAAACGTTAAGAAAATTTATCGGCAGCAACGATTCTTTAAATGAAATTAAGCGTCGTTTTGAAGCATACAATGCCATTGCGTATGAATCAATTAACTACCAACAACTGTTCCGGAAAGAGCTTCTTCCAATTTTAAAATGGGCCAAATCAAAAGGAGTTTTGCTGGCAGTTGCATCATCTTCAACCTATGAACACATCATCGAAGTGTTGAATTCTTGTAACATCAAGGATTATTTTGACGTGATTTATAGCGGCGAATTTGTCGAAGAAAGCAAGCCAAATCCAGCGATTTATTTAAATACATTAGAAAAACTAAATGTCTCAGCAAATCAAGCGATCACCATTGAAGATTCTTATTATGGCATCAGCGCAGCAAAAGCTGCGGGTATCACCACGATCGCCTATAAGGAAACAAGAGCTGCTATTGACCAAAGTGCGGCAGATTATTTAGCTGAAGACATGACGGAAGCCTATGAGATTATTCAGACATTAAATAAATAGGAGAGAGGGAGGCAAATAAAATAGAAATAAACAATCAATTTAATATGATACACCAACTATTAATGACGGTACAAACGAATTTCATTATGGTACCTTGTACTCAAAACAGCTATAGAGGTGATTTTCATGATTGATTTTATTTCTAAAGAGGAATTTTTAAAAGCCGGATTGGATTTTACAGACCTTTTTGAGGAATCGCTATTCGAGTATTATCTAGAATTAGATGGATTAATGTATTACGATCCTAAGACAAAATATATGTACGATAAACAAGGAGTGAAAGCCTTTTATGTTGAACAGGTTTTCACTGGTGTAGAAAGATAGAGTGTTTTAAGACGCTGTAAAAAATGCAGCGTTTTTTTTTGGATTTTTTTGCAAATCGTTTTTGTAAATTTTTAGGTCAGCAATTCATCTTAATGTGATTATTTTTAGTTTCTGATTTTATTTTGTTGTTATTATAGTTGGAAAAGGAAAAAAATTTTAGTTTTACTGGTTAAATGGAAAATCAGTTGATAAACAAGTTAGAAAAGATATAGTCATCAGATTAATAAACAACAAAAGCTATTAAGTCATAATTTAGTCAGAATCAGCAAATAAATCCTAGAATAGTTTTAATTTAACTTTGTTTAATGTATATTATGTAAACTAAAATAAAAAATTTAAAGGAGCTCTTGCTTATGCTCCTTTATCTATTACTCAATAACAAATTTTTTGTTTCTCAATTTTATCTAAGTATTTGTTTGCAGTAGCTTAGAAATATTCCCATAACCTAGTTCATTTGCGTAGTCTTTAGCTGTTTTACCAAAATTATCGACAATGTTGGGATCTGCGCCATGTTTTAACAGTTCAGCAACAATATCTTGGTAAACCTGTGAACCGTCTCTTAATGCAACGGCTTCAATCAACGCTGTATATCCATAATCATTTTGATGATTGACATTCACATGACCATCATTTAAAAGGATTTTTACATTTTCTAGATGGCCTTTTTCTGCAGCCGGAATTAATGCGTTTCCACCAAAACGATTCGTAATCGTTTGATCTGGCATGCTATTAGACAACATATAAGCTAAAATCTCTGTTCTGCCTTCTGCACCTGCATACAGATATGGACTGTCCTGAATAGTATCTTGTTGATTGACATTTGCTCCGGCGCTAATCAATTTTTTGGCTATTTCTACTTGATTATTATGAACCGCAATCATTAACGGTGTTTCTGCTTTTTCATTCACTTCGTTGATTGGGTACGATGGTGATTTAAGAATCTCTGTTACTTCATCAAGATTATTAGCTGAAACTGCCTGTAGCAAACTTCCTGAAGCATAAGTCAATGTCTTCTCCTCCTTTGTTTTTTGTGTACTGGATAATTTGCTTTCCGAGTTTTTCGAAGAAGTCTTGGGAATCGATTCATCACTTGAAGAGCTACTCGTTTTTTTATTTGATGAACCAAACTGACAGCCCGCTAAAATAAATAGAAAAAGCATCATAATAATGATTTTTTTCACACTATCTCTCCTCCCGTAATTATTTTCTATATTCACAATCTGTGTTTCAGATAACTTCTCTTACTTTTTTGCACATTATAGCATTCATGAGATAAATCATTCCTATAGAATGCTTCGATAAAAGAATCATTCTAATTCATAAATCATGTTTATTAAGATTTGCTTATGTTCTTTAAGGCAGCAAATATAAATGCTGATGTATCAAGGCATTTTACGGTACTTGGTTTGACCTTCGATTAAAAAACCGATAAACTATTTAAGGAAATGGAAAATAATGATGAGGAGCATGAAAATGTCTCGTTTAAAAAAATATAATGAGTTTATAAATACTAGAGTTGGCTTTTTCAGCCTGCTGATCGGTTTGCTTTGGCTGAAAAATATGTTTGCTTATGTAGTTGATTTTCATTTAAGTATTCAAAACCCGATGCAATTATTTATTTTATTAATCAATCCATTAAGTGTTTCGATGCTGTTAATCAGCATTGGTCTTTTTATTAAACGTTCAAAGGTCGCTTATACGACTTTATTTATCATTTATGGGATTTTGACAATCTGGCTCTTTTCTAATGCTGTCTATTATCGTGAGTTTACTGATTTTATTACGATCAATACGATGCTTGGTGCGGGTCAAGTTTCGACTGGTTTAGGTGAAAGTGCCGTTCGTCTTTTTCGCTGGTACGATATTTTTTACATCTTAGATTTATTTGCTTTACCTGTTCTGCTTTTTAAAAAGAAAATTATCATTGAGGAAAAACATCCGCGTTTTCGTAAAGCGGCGGCTCTTTCTGCCCTCTCCTTACTAATCTGTAGCGGAAATATTTTTCTGGCTGAAATTGATCGTTCCGGACTTTTGAGTCGACAATTTTCTCGTGAATATTTAGTTAAATACCTTGGTGTCAATGCTTTTACTGTATATGATAGTTATCAAACCTTTCAAAATAACCAAATCCGAGCAGAAGCAAGTCCAAACGATTTGAAGGAAGTTAAAAGTTATATCAGAGAACATTATGCTGAACCTAATGATTCTATGTTCGGTATTGCTAAAGGGAAAAATGTGGTCTACATTCATTTGGAAAGCTTCCAGCAATTTCTAATTGACTATCAATTAACTGATGAAAATGGTGTCAATCATACGGTGACGCCGTTTCTAAATAGTCTGTATCATGGGGAAAGCACTTATAGTTTCGATAACTTCTTCCATCAAGTGAAGGCTGGGAAAACTTCAGACGCGGAAACCCTGATGGAAAATTCTTTATTTGGATTGAATCAAGGTGCATTATTCACACAATTAGGGGATAAAAATACCTTTGAAGCAGCACCGAATATCTTAAACCAAAAAGCTGGCTATACATCTGCTGTATTCCACGGACATTCTGCGTCTTTTTGGAATCGTGATAAGACCTATAAGCATTTAGGCTTTGATTATTTCTTTGATTCTTCTTATTATGATGTGAATGATGACAATTCCTTCCAATACGGAATGCATGATAAGCCCTTCTTAAGTCAGTCGGTTCAATATTTGGAGCATTTACAGCAACCGTTTTATACGAAGTTCATAACTGTGTCTAATCATTACCCTTATTCTAGTTTCAAGAATGACGAAGATGGATTCCCTTTGGCAAACACTAAAGACGAAACAATTAATGGTTACTTTGCCACAGCGAATTACTTGGATACCGCTCTCAAAGAGTTCTTTGATTATATGAAAGCTAGTGGTCTATATGACAAATCCATTTTTGTTTTGTATGGCGATCACTACGGCATCTCAAACACACGTAATAAAGAATTGGCTTCTCTGCTTGGAAAGGATTCAGATAGCTGGACCGATTTTGACAATGCTCAACTGCAACGAGTTCCGTTTATGATTCATGTTCCTGGCACGACAAACGGCGGCATTAACCACACCTACGGCGGACAGGTCGATGCTCTCCCTACTCTGCTGCATTTATTAGGGATTGATTCGAAGAAATATCTGCAGTTGGGACAGGATCTATTTTCAGCTGACCACAAACAGGTTGTCGCGTTTCGCGATGGGGATTTTGTTACACCGCAATATACTTTCTACGGCGGAAAAATGTATGACAATCAAACAGCTCAAGTAGTTGATGAACCAACACCAGAACAGGAAAAAACCTTTATTGAATTGAATCAGGCTGTTGACGAGCAATTGATCACCTCTGATAAAATCACAAACGGCGACTTGCTGAGGTATTATCAAGATAGTGGCTTGAATTCAATTGATCCAAGTTCATATGATTACCGCAACCAGAAAGAACGTTTGGAAGAAATCGAACGACAAAAAGGAGCGCAGTCTTCTAGCTTGTATAGTGAGAACAATCAACGATCAACAGTTGGGCTATATAAAACGAAATCCTATCAACAATATGAGTAAAATAAAAAATCCTCCAGTCAAAAAAACTGGAGGATTTTTTTAGCCTTGTCTTCTTTGTAGAGCTTCTTTTTTTAATTTGCGTTGAGCTTTCTTCGAACCGCGATCAATATCACGACGCTCCTTACGCGTATGGAAGTCTTCGAATAGGTTTTCAAGCTCATAATCTGCTGGGTAAAGTTCACTAGCCCGGAACTCGAGCTTGATTCGGCGCTTAGGAACTTCGACAAACTGTTCATTTAAAAAGACTGTTACATTATCCGTAAATGGAACTTCCTGATAAACAAGGGCTGATTCTTGCTGTTCTAACAAGAAAACTTTATCGCCTTTATAATAAGTTATTTCAATAGATTCAGATATCTGCTTTTTAGCTTTCTTTTTAAAGCTTTTCTTTTCAAGACTATAGTTACGATCTGTAAAATAATTCTGTGCTTTAGCGATAATCTGATCAGAGATCGCCATTTTTTTAGCAATCCACAGAGCGTTACTTTCTCCCGTTTGTCCAATTAATAAACGATACTTCGGCGTCAAATGCTCAGCATCAAAATCCATAGCTGCGGTAATGAAGTCCGGATGCTGTTCAGCAAAACGCTTAATCTCACCGTAATGTGTAGTAGTTATTAGAATACTCCCTTTTTGGTAGAACTCTTCCATGATCGCAATCGCTAGGGCAGCGCCCTCATTCGGTTCGGTCCCACTCCCTAATTCATCTAATAAAATCAAGCTGTTCTTATGCGTTTGTCGGAGAATTTCGGAAATATTTTGCATATGACCAGAAAAAGTACTCAAAGCATTCTCGATACTCTGTGCATCACCGATATCAACAAAGATCTGATCGAAAATGGCGATCTCTGTTCCATCTTTGGCCGGGATTTGTAAGCCAATCATCGTCATCAGCGTCATTAAAGCAACGGTTTTTAAAACGACGGTCTTCCCACCGGCGTTTGGTCCGGTGATGGTTAAGCCGCGATACTCTTCACCGATGGTTAAATCAAGCGGTACAGCTTTTTCAATTAGCGGATGGGTGGCAGATACCAAGTGAATATACCCATCAGTATTTATCTCTGGTGTTATGCCCTTTAATTCACGACTGAACTTTCCCCGAGCAAAAATATGATCAAACTCAGCAATAATTTCAATATTTTGTTGAATTAATGGTAATGCTTCAGCTAGCAAACCCGTCAAAGTTGCAAGAATTTGATAAACTTCTGACTCTTCAACAAGTTTATGATAGGTCAATTGCTCGTTCCAACGACTGACGCTGCTAGGTTCGATATAAGCAGTTGTTCCTTTACTTGAAAGCTCCACGATCGTTCCTTTGACTTGTTTCTTATAGGCTGCCTTAATAGGTACCGTAAAAATATCATTTCGTTTAGTGATGATCGCCTCTTGCATTTTCTCTTTATTTTGACGAATAAATTTCTTCAATAATTCTTGAATTTTATCTTGTGTTTCTGCAATATCTCGCCGTGCACGGCGCAGTTCACGACTGGCATCATCAACAATCCGACCATTACGGATCACCTGGTAAATTTCTGCCTCAATTTCATTGAAATCATTTAACCCTAGAGCATAACGATTCAATGTTGGAGCAATACTTTGGTTCTTCTCGAAAAATTGCTGAATCAAACGTAGACTACGTAAGAAGTCTGCATATTCTAATAATTCTTGAGGGGTTAGGACAAACCCTTTTTCTAGTTGATTGGTGATATGTTCGATGCTTTGCAGCCCCATAAATGGTACATGCAGATTGCTATCAAGTAAGTTTTTGGCTTCGGTTGTTTCTGTCAGCCTTTTTTTAACAACTGAAAGCTTAGAATGTGGCTGTGTCCCTTCTATAAGTTTCTTACCAAAACTGCTAATTGCATAGCTGCTTAGTTGTTGTTTGATTTCATTAAATTGGGTTTTTGTATATGTTTCGTTATTCATGGTCTCTTCCTTTCGATTGAAAAGACACCTATCGAGGCTTTGGGAAACTTAGCAGTAATGTCATTATGAATTTCGTATACATATGATTTTATCAGCTATGGGAGTCGGATAAACAGACACTCAGTTAGCTCACTTATAATGAATTATTTTTCCAAAAAGCGGAAAAATAATCCTATCTTCGTATGCATACGATTCCACTAGATGCGCTAAAGTGCACGGTGGAAGTCGCAAAAAAAGCTGTGAAGATTCCTCTTCACAGCTTGAATTCGAGTTCATCAGCTTTGATAGGTATCATCTAATTTGGCATGCGAAATAAACCTGTTAAAACAGTCTTTTTTTCGCTATCAAGTTACTCCAAATTAAATAACTACACTCACCAAGACACCTCATAATTTTTGTTAAGTTTCCTTATTCCTAGTCTAACCTGACTGAATATTTTTGTCAAATCCAGTTAAACAATTACGCGATTGTGGCTGGAACTGGTTTTACGCCATCATTGATAAAGTACACTTGGTACCAAGTCAAAAATGTGTAGATTGTCCAGATTTTACGACGACCGTCTGCTGTTCCAGCGAAATTATCGTCTAGTAGTTTCACAATTTTCTCTTGATCAAAGAACTCTTTGACAAAGTCTTGCGTAAAGACATTCCGCACGATTTGATAAAATTTCTCCTCACGCAACCAATCTTTGATCGGCACTGGGAAGCCCAGTTTTTCACGATTGTACCATTCCTCTGGCAAATGACGCGCGGCCGCTTGACGGAAGGCAAATTTCGTATTTTCAGCATTGATCAAATATTTCGTTGGTACAATTTCAGAGACCTTCATCATTTCTTTGTCTAGTAATGGTACCCGAACTTCTAATGAATTAGCCATTGCCAATTTGTCAGCCTTCAAGAGAATATCTTTCGGCATCCATTGGTGCATGTCCAAATACTGCATTTTTTTGATTTCAGACATATCTTGAACTTTTTCGTAGTGAACATCAACAATGTCTTTGATCGTTGGACTTTGTTGGTATTCAGGCTGTAAATAGTCAACTGCTTCATCTTCTTCAAAGACCTTCGCTTGACCAATAAAGAACTCTTCCGCTGGTGCTAAAGAAGTGTACAAATGCAATGCACCTTTAAAGGTTTTGCCCTTCAATCCTTTAGCGATCGAGTAACGCATACCCTTTGGTAATTTTTTAAGACCTTCAGCTACAACCTTAACTGCTTTTGACTTTGTATTCATCCCATAAGCTTGGTACCCAGCAAACAATTCATCAGCGCCTTCACCACTCAACGCCACCCGTACATCACGGCTAGCAAGTTCAGTTAAGAAATACAGCGGCACACATGAAGGGTTAGAATCTGGTTCATCCAAATGGTATTGGATCAACGGGAAGTATTCGAAGGCTTCATCGCCGGTAACGACACGAGAAGTATTGTTTAAATCAATTAAATCAGCCAATTTTTTGGCTTCAATCGATTCGTTATAAGATTTGTCCCCGAAACCAATCGAATAGGAATGTTCTGGGCGTAAGACAGCTGTTACGTAGCTTGAATCCACACCAGATGACAAGAACGAACCAACCTCTACATCGGCAATTCGATGCGCTTCAACTGATTTCACCACGGTATCATCGATTAAATCAACCGTTTCTTCTAAAGTCATATTGGTTTCTTGCTCTTTCACATCCCAATATTGCTGAATGTCTAATTTGCCATCTTTGTAGATAAAATAATGGCCTTCTTTGATCCGATAAACATTTTTGAAGAAGGTTTCATCCAGTGCTGAATATTGGAAGGTCATATAAGGCTTCAAAGCTTCCTTATTTAGTTCTTTAACAAAGTTTGGATGCTGCAAGAAGCTCTTGATTTCTGAGCCGTACATAAACGTTCCATTCATTATGGTGTAATAAAGCGGCTTAATTCCAAAATGATCACGAGCGCCAAATAATTCTTGTTTTTTCGTATCCCAGATCACGAAAGCAAACATGCCGCGAATTTTTTGTAATAAGTCAATTCCATATTCTTCATAACCATGTAATAGCACTTCAGTATCTGCATGTGTTGTAAACACATGGCCTTTTGCGATCAAATCTTCGCGAATACTTTGGTAGTTATAAATTTCTCCGTTAAAGGTGATAATTTTTGTACCGTCTTCATTTTTGATTGGCTGTGTACCGCCCTCAAGGTCAATAATACTTAAACGACGGAAACCTAAAGCAGCACCTTCATCAATAAATTGTCCAGCGCTATTAGGTCCGCGGTGAACGATTGTATCCATCATATTTTTAACAATTTGTTCTTTTTGCGTTGTATCTGAACGGTCAATAAATCCTACAATTCCACACACAATCTCTACCCTCTTTCAAACATGGTAAACTGATACTCTTTCATATCAACTTTCAAAGTATATCATAGGATTTACGGACTTTCACGAGTGAACGTGATTTCCTATAAAAAAAGCTCGAAAATTTAATTTTTTTCAAAGGGAAAAGAGCAGGGTTTTAAAACGAGTCAGATTTGGAAAGACTTCGCGAACTCGCCAGCTTTTGCTTATTGCTCAAAAGCTAAATCATGAGGCTGAACATGGATATAGCTGCTTATTCATGTAAAAATTTAATCCTTTCCACAAGTAAAAAAACACGCATTTCACCAAAAGACTTTGGAGCAACACGTGTTGTTTCATTATTCAGTAATAGTCAATGGTACTAAGAATGGATAGCTGCCAAAAAATTCGATCAACGATTTATTTTTACGATCGGTATTTAGCTTCAGACTACTTGACTCATCTTGTAAATTCTGTTCGATTGTCACCGTCTGATTGCCGTCTAAAGCGATCAGGTAACTATTTTCATCAATTTTTTTGAAGTCATAGTTTTCGTTATTCATAGTAGTGATAAAGATTCTGTCCAGCACATCAACTGGTGTCTTATGATGAAGATCTACTGTCAGATCTAGTGGCTTGCTATTATCTAAAAGATTGTCATCAAATTCGAATCCCAGCTCTTTCATATGTGTCATGACATCATTCATTTCACGACTGAACATTGAATTTTGTCCGCTAGTGTAAATATGCTTGTTATAGCAATCTCTTAATAACGTCAAAACAGCTTCATCTAAAACAGTGACTTTCATCGTTTCTGGATAAACTTGCATTAGTTTGATCTTTTCATTGCGGAATTTACCGTCAGAGGTCGGCATCATGAAACTAAAGTTGATAACATTCTCATTAGTTAAGCGATACGAAAGATTGAAATGCTTGCTTTCCCAAGTTGAAAAATCATTTGTTGAAAGGTAAAGTCCATAATTTTCTAATGGCTTAATCAACTCAAAGGTAATGTATTCCAATAAAGCGCCCTTTGCGATCGCTGAAATCGAAAACTCTTCCTTCAAATAGATTTTACGGAAGTAATCCAACAATGTCGGAAAATCTGATTCCATTAACACCTTTCGGAATTTTAAATCAGCAATTTCTTTTTCCGCATCATCGATTAAGCGAAGTAAATCCTGATAGTTTTCACTGCGATTATCATAATAATTTAGGGAAGAATCACTAACAGGTTTGTTTTGAGGCGTTGCCTTAAAGGTTTCAACGGATTCCTCGGTCGGCTCATCATCGGGGTGAAGAATTTCTTTCTCGCGAATATTCAAGCCTGGTTCTTCAGACTCGACCAGTGCATCGTAAATCTGATTGATTTTATTTTTTTCTTCAGTCATTTATTCTGCCCCCCTGTTTAAGAAATCCTTGATAAAAATTTCAAGTGCGGCATCCATTTCTTCCAAACCGCCGAACCTTTTTTTAATCAAGCGCAGCTCTTTCAATGCAATTGCTTGTTCTAGCTCGATTCTGGCAATTTTGTTCTCTAACGCAATCTTTTGTGACTCTCCAGATAGCTGATCGCCAACAAAAGGAGTCCATTCGCTTCGCTGTCTTTTTAGTTCCTTTAGCTTGTCATCGATTACTTCGATTTCTTCTTCGATTTTTTTGCGATTCATAAAGCTTTTCGTTTCTTCAAGCTCAGCCTTGAGTTTTTCCTGATGTGCAATCTTGCCATTTATCTCACGAAGCTCTGATTGAGCGGCAATTGTTTTTGCATCAAAATCATCCTGTTGGTTTTGAAGTTGCAATAGTTGTTCTTTATATTCACCATTCATGACCTTTTCCCATTGTTCACGAATCTCAGGCAATATTTTAATAGTTGGTTGTGTAGCATCGACTTGCAGCACCGACCTGTCTCGATAGTAACTGCCAATCTGATAATTTATCAAAATCGGTGAGACGACATCTCGCATGATCATAAATGGGAACGTCCTCTGAATTTCTTGATCCAATTTGCTTGTCAAAAAATTATCGATTTCATGATTTGCGTTACTGGATTGTTGAATTGAAGCTGGCAATTCATTCCAATAGATCTGGTAAACATCGCCCATACGTTCTTCTTTCATAGCTTCTTCCAACCGTTTGATCTGCCCCATCAACCCACCTAACACATCGGAAGCAGATTCCTTCACTGAATCAAATGATGTTTCAGTTTGAAGTTCTTCCTGTTTCTCTGGAGTCTCCATCTAAGACCCTCCTTCATTTTTAATAGTTAACTATATAATAAATATTACCATAATTATTATTGATACTATTCATTGTGAGAGAAAATATCTAAATATTTCCTTTAGAATCAGAAACCACTCCTCTATTTTACCCTAGCCGAGAGATAATGATAAGCATAAACTGTTGACGTACGTAAAAAAAGATTGTGTCAGACTTAAAAAATGACACAATCTTTTTAATTAATTTGTTAATCCGCTGAAGAAATCTTTAATTTGCTGCCATAAATTTGCAAAAAATCCTTGATTATCTTCCAATGTACCTTTGAGTGAATCACCAAACTTTCCTAGTTGATCAGAGACTTTATTGACCGTTCCTTTAAAATCATCGCTAATTTTATCTAGTTGTTGAATGGATTCCTTGTCTAATACGCCGTCGGTTGTTTGATACTGTTGTGCAAGAGCTACTAATTTGTTGACATCATCTTTCGTTACATATTGGGAAAGATTATTTTTTTCCAATGCATCATTGACAATTTTTTCAACATCTTCTTTCGTCGCCAACTCATTTTGTTTTTCCTTAAGCTCAGCCAATTCCTTTTTAATATCTACTAACGTCTGGTTCAATTGTGCCTTATAGGCTTCATCAGCCTTTTCTTTTTCGCTGTCCGACAGGTTTTGATTTTGACTTTGCTCATTGGCTTTATTGACAACCGATTGTGAAACATCAGAAGTTGTGTCTAATTCGGTCTGTGCTAATTGAGCTCTTTCAGGATCAACAGTCTCGCCATTTGACTCAAACGCTTTATACACACCTGTCAAAGCACTTTCCCCTGTCACTTTTACCACACTAGCAACTTTAACTGTCGCATCAGTAATACCCGCTGTAACTAAAGGATTTTTATATTGATCTGCGGTAATTTGCGTAATATTTTGCGGAGTTAAGATGTTGACATTGATCCCTTTTCCCTGATCTTCTCGATTCACAACCACTGAACTCAACATGACACTATCATCACCGCTGCCATAGCCTAAATATTTTACTAAATCAGCACCAGTTGCTTTTTCCATCTTTACGCTGTCTTGATTGATTCCCAATTTATCCATCGTTTCGTTTAATTGTTGCTGATTCAAGCCTGCCCCGGCAACAAATGTTGGTTTTCCCCAACGCTCATTAATTGCTCCATCATTAGCCTCCGCGTGGACTTTAGAACTGCCGATCAATCCAGCACCTATTGAGAGTCCTATACCTGCTAATAAAATATATTTATGAAATTTCATAACAATGCCTCCTGTTTCTTGATAGTCTTATTTTAGCTGATTTACTTCTGTTTACTAACTCAGAACCCTTTTGTTTAAATAATAATTTACCAAACTAAGAATCTCTTAAGCTTTTTATCAGTCTTAAGTTGGAGGTAAACGTGAATTTTACATGATATAGAAAAAACTTCCCAACAAAAGCTGTTGAGAAGTTTTTGAGAATTACTTTTCTTTTGTCGTAAAATGGATCTTACCTTGATCATCACGTTCCAAGTAAGTTACTTCCTTTAGGTAGCTGAAATGTAGTTCTTTGATGCTGTTATCCTCCAACATCGTCTCGTAACCTTCAAAAATTGCTCGAATGTATTGTTTGTATGCTTGCTTTTTTCGTTGTCGCTTGTTCATAAGACACCGTCCTTCTTGGTTATCTTACCAATCTACGGCTTTTCAGACAAGTATTTTATTGATATGTTTGACTTAAATAGGTCAATAACTCTTTGGATAGATCTGTTGCGGAGGTTCCTTCAGGCTTATTCTCAAGGAACTCAACCACTGAGTAATTCTGTTTCTCGGAATCAAAAGCATATAAGAAACTATTTTCTTGTCCCTTTTCATCTTGCTTTTGTTTGATTTCTGCGGTGCCTGTTTTTGCAGCTAAAGGAATATTTAGCTCAGCCAGGCTGTGGGCCGTTCCATTTTCATCACTGACCACCGCCTGCATATCAGCAGTAATCGTTTCAGCTGAGCTGGCTTTAATAACTTCTTTTTCATTCTTTGTCTCTCTGTCAGCAATCAACTTAGGATAAACCATCGTTCCTTTATTAGGAAAGACGGAATAGGCAGTGATCTGTTGGATTGGATTAAGTAATAATTGTCCTTGTCCATAGCCGGTATCCGCTAATAAGATTTCTGAGTCAAAACTGTCCTTGCTAGAAATTTGTGCTTTATTCATTGCAATCGGTAGATCCAGTTCCTTACCAAAAATAAATTTGTTTAATCCATCTCGGAAAGTTTTTTCACCCATTTTCAATGTCTCTTGCGCCATATAAATATTGTCAGAATAGACTAATGCAGTCCTTAAGTTGACTGGACTAACATCTGAGACACGCGTCACCTGATAGGAACCCCAAGAGCTATCCTTTTGCCATTTCAAACCGTTAATTGCCAACTCCTCGTTCGGATTCAGTGTACCGCCATCCAAGCCAATCGCAGCAGTAATCGTTTTAAAGGTTGAGCCTGGCGCATACCCATTTGCGAAACGACTCATAAAGGGCTGATTTTTATCATTGCTATAAGCTTCGTACTCAGACTGACTAATACCATTCGTCATTTTATTTGGATCAAAACTTGGTGAACTTGCTGCCACTAATAGCTCACCAGTTTTTGGAGCCATCACCACACTTGAACCAGCTTGTCCGTTCAAACTGTTATAAGCGATTTGCTGAGCGCGACTGTCAATTGTTAATTTGACATTTTCACCATCTTTTTTGTCGATCTTCTGCAAGACCTTTTTCTCATTTCCTTTACTATCAGTAATAGCTAGTGATCCGCCATCTTTACCTCGTAGCTGCTTATCCAGAGCCATTTCTAATCCGCTACGACCAATCAAGCTATCGCTAGCAAGTTCACTGTTTTTCTTCATATCCTCGGCAGTCACTTTGCCTACATATCCAATTAGTTGTGCTGCTGCTTCTTTTAGAGGATACGTACGACCAGTTACTTCTTTGACTTCTAACCCTTCTGGCGTTTCCTTCGGTGCATCTGCGGTAGTTTTTAATGGTACAAAGAAATCATCTTGGACCCATCCCTGTGCTAAAGCGGAATCCACATCTTTAGCAGTAATATCTAAACTTTTAGCAATTGCCTCGACTTTAGCCGTCCGTACTTCTCCAGTGCCAAGATTTTTGGGAACGATTCCCGATTGGTAAACTGTTCCATTCGTGGCAATACCTTGACCGCTACGATCTAAAATCTCCCCGCGAGTCGCTGGATCAACCTTGTAGTTGACCTTATCCTTTCCAGACATTCCAGGAAAAATCAAATTCGGTTTCCAATTGATCTCTTTTCCAGCATCTGTTAATGTGCCAGAGTATTTTTGGTTACTTATTTTCCCAAAGCCCGTATTCACTGATAACTTGTAGCTAAATCGATAGGTGCCGTCTTTCTTATCTACCGTCAAATCAGTCATTTTGATATTCGACGCACTGATACCAGAGAAGATTGATTGATACTTTTCGGCTACTTGTTTTTTTGAATAGCCGCTCGCCTTCACTGAATCAGCATTTAGATTTTTGGTGATATCTTGATAGTTCTCTTTTTGCAAGCTTTTGACAAAGGCCTTGACGGTTGCCTCTCCTTGTTTTTTTACTTGACTCGCTTGATAAGCGCGAACACCAAAGAAACCAGCCACCAGCAAAATTATAATTCCAACAATAATAATTGGCAGTTGCTTATTAGTTTGTTTTTTTGTACGTGTACTTCTCTCCATACAGGATTCCCTCCCTAGCTTCTTTCGTCCAGTTTCTTTATACTATAAAAAAGGACGTGTTAATTATGAATCATTGTTACCTATTCATCGGACCAAGTGGTTCAGGAAAAACCAGCTTGGCTGAAAAAGCCTTCGCTCCTGAACAAAAAGTTATTTCGTATACGACGCGCCCCCCACGTGAAGGTGAGGAACATGGTCGTGACTACTATTTTGTATCAAAAAAGAAATTCAAGCAAATGGTCAATGATGACCAATTTGCGGAATATGATGTTTATGATGAAGAATTTTACGGCATTGCTAAATCAACTTTGCGAGAAGCCCTAACTGCCGGTAATTGCTATGATCCGATAACCACAACCGGCTTTATCAATCTACATCGGATTTTTGGTGATCAAATGGTTCCTATTTGGATCAATATTTCGCAGGAAACAATGATCGCCCGTCTTGAAAAAAGAGCAACACCTGAAGAATTAGAGCGCCGTTTAGCAATTTTTCAAGAGGATGTAGAAAGTCTTGAACGATTAAAAAAATTTCCCAATCTGATTATCATCAATGGTGAAGCTACACTAGAGGAAATGCTGCTTCAATTACGTCAAGCTCTGGATTAATTGAAATGCTTTGCGTTCTCCGTGCTCAAATGGGAAACAGATCATTCCACAATAAACAAACCCTAATTTTTTGATCAAATGCAACATTGGCTGATTAGCGGGATAGGTATCGATCCGAATGTCTTCAAAGCCTAAAAGCAAAGCCTGCTGAATGGCTGAATTTAGCAATTTTCCCCCTAATCCCAGTCCACGATAATTTTGACTGACTGCGACATGATGCAATGCTACATAAGGTCCATTACTCTGCCATGTCCCATCAATTGCTTCATAGACAGGATCTTTTTCAGCAATCAGCGCAACCGTTCCGACGATCTCACCTTTAAGAGTCAGCACATAGCTGGCTTTTTTTTGTATATCTTCGCGAATCACCGCTTCGTGAGGCTCGTGACCATTTTGCCACTGGGGTGATCCTTGATCCTTCAAATATTGTTTAGCCTGATTGATAATGGTACCAATCTCTGGAATATCCTCATAGGTGCTCAACCGAAAATCAAAATCCTGTTCCTTCAGATCGCTAGTTTTTGCTTCATTGCCAAAGGTTAAGATCGTTTCCGCATCTTTTTTACCCAGAATGCCTCCTAAGACTTCCCCCATTTGTTTGGCTTGTCTGACAATAAAATCTTCATCTTCATATCCCATTATTTTTCCATCCTCTCTGCCAATGATCCCCATGTTCTAAAAAGGCTCCAACCAACTCCAAATGATGTGCCAATGACCATTTCTTGATTGTCCCCAATCCGGGAAATTTTCGCGTTTCTTGGTAGTGTAGTAATTCTTTTAAACCAAGAGTCAGTAATAGCTGATCCTGATTACGAAAATACCATTCAGACAATTTTTCTAATGCTACGAAAAATTTCCCACTTTGATCCTGCGCGGATTCATTACTATCAGATACAAAATGTTTCACTCTAAGATTAAAGTACGCATCAAAATAGCTAATATGAATGGCAATCGCGCGACTTGGACCACCTTTATCAAAATAATGACTGCCCTCAATTGTGTAATCGCTAAATCCCTTTGAATCAGGTGCTAAATAAAGATGCTCATCGCTATAAAAATCATCTATCTTTTCAGCATAATTAGCAACATTTTTTTTCGCTTGAAAAGCTTCTCTAAGCAAAATTTTATTAGGTACATCTAAAACTCTGAATCTTCCCTGATCTGGGATGACTGTCAGTGCACTGTTTGGGATGGCTAAATCTTTCACTTTACGCGAAGAATGTGCGTTAAATATATAAAGTTCAGCCTCAAAAGGAGCTTCTTTTGCCACGATTTCCGCCATTTTTACGCTGGAATCCGTACTCACTTTCCATTCAAAACGTTTTTCAGTAAAAAGCTTGGCTGTGCCTACTTGAGGATTTGTGATCAAATAGCAAACAAGCTTCTTTTGATCAAACAATTCAATCGTCTTTTTTAATGTAGGTGAATCACGAACAGGTTCGATAATCGGCCGAATTTTTTTCGACCAGCGTACTTCTTTAATTAAAGTATTAACCGCAAGCAGGTCAAATTGCTTGCCACGTAAATAAGGATAATACATAGGCTCACTCCAATGGCTCTGTCGAACGACGCCGAACCTGTCTTTGCTGACGTAAAAAGTCATAATCTTGCTCTAATGCTCGTAATTCTTCTTCTAAACTTTCGATGCGAGCTGCTTGCACATCTTCAATGAAGCGCTGATAGTAATTATTTTCCTGTAGGCTGTCCTTTTCATCCAAGCGTCGCCGCAACTCTTTATAAAGCTGTTCTGTCGAAAAAAAGCTTGTGCCATATGACATGCGCTTCGCTTTTTGGACCTCGCGAAACAGCGAAGCCATGAACCGTTGAGTAAGAGCTGTTTCTTCAACTTGCAAGGCTCTTTTTACTGGTTTCTTTGCAACAAAGAACGTGCCATCAGCAGGAAGTTCATCCGCCTGTGTGTATGGTCGGTAAACTAAGACTCCAATCTCACTTGGAATGTCCTCCAGTACCTTCAAATACAATTCTTCCGTTAAAACAAAATAATTGTAATGCCCAATAAAAGAAAGCTTTGCCTTTGAATAAAAATCAGCTCTTGTCACCTTAAGCTCATAGCAACGCCACTCTGTAGTATCTGGTTTAAAAAAACAAGCTAGTGTATCGACAATTCCTTGATCATCCGGCATTGTGACTTCTTCAACGACGATGCCACCAAGTTCAATACAATAATAATAAAGTGCCTTCTCGATTTCTTGTGTTAATGTTGTTTTCATCTTCTCACCATGGGAACGTATTTTCGTAAACTTTAGCATAATTGTACTAAAAAAAACAGAGGTTGCCCTCTGTTTTAAATAAAATATGAAAGATCACTAGCAGGACTTGGATAGGCGAAGATAAATTTTTCAATTTCTTCATGTGTCATTTTCTTTGTTAAAGCGATCAAGAGATAATTGATGACTTCATCTGCTAATTGACTTAAACAAGTTATAGCAGCGATTTTATCTTCTTCATCATAGACAAATTTGATTTTTGCCCCTTGATCGTTGATTCGCTTATAAGTGTACCAGCAGGACAAATCCATTGTTTGTGAATGGTATTTTTCCGGATGAGCAGTAAGCTCTCTTTCACTTATCCCTAATCTTGCAAGACGTTGATCTCCAAAAACGATCGTCGGAATCAATGGATATTTGATCGCTTCAGCGGAGTCCGCCATAGCTTTGACAACATAACCTGCTTCAAAACTTGCTACAGGAGTCAGTTTTGGTTGACTCTTCGCTACAACATCTCCGCAAGCAAAAATATTTTTTTGTGTGGTACGTAAATGATCATCAACTTTTATTCCTTTTTTATCATAAGTAACACCGGCTTTTTCTAAATTCAAAGCCTCCACGTTTGGTATTCGACCAGTGGCACCGAAAACTCTGTCAGTGATCAGTTCAAAATCTTCACCCGTGATACGATATTGCGGGTGATTCAATTCAATTGCTTTTGTATTTACATTAAAGTGAAAATGAACGCCCTCTGATTTCATATGCTCTACTAAAGCTGTCACCAGTTCTTGATCAAATTCTTTCAATGGACGATCATTGTGATGAATAATATGAACCTCTGATCCAGCGGCACTAGCAATCACGGCCAATTCGAAAGCAATATACCCTGCACCGATAAAAGCAATTTTTTCAGGTAAGTGTTCTAAAGCTAAAAAATCCGTACTGCTTTGCAGCAAGTCCTGTCCATCAATCGGCAACACGGATGGCCGTTGGCCTGTTGCAATCAAAAATTGATCAGATGCTAAAATTTTATCATTAACGATGATTTGATGAGCATCAATAAAACTGGCCTGACCTGTATAACGATCAATTTCAGCTGCATCTATGCCATCTTTAGTATTTTGCGGAACACTGTCTGTATAGCTTCGCTTAAAGGTCATCAAATCTTCCCAAATGATTTTAGGTGTTTGTTCAAAGCCTTTGCCAACCATTGTCTCGATTCGTTTTTGCGCCTCTACTCCGCTCATCAGCATTTTTTTAGGATCACAACCACGATTAGGGCAAGTACCGCCCCATAGATCCGATTCAATAATTGCTACTTTTCTTCCCTGCTCCTTGAAACCGTAAGCAGCGGAATTTCCAGCAGGACCGCTGCCAATTACAATCACATCATATTTTTCCATTGTTAGTCCTCCATATTCTCATGCCGCATACCATTTTGTTTCACTCAAACTTAAAAGGTGCCGTAATATATTATTAGCCGGCTTCTTGACTTAAATAACGGAACACATCGCTCCGATTAATGATGCCAATTATTTTGCCATTTTGCTTCATTGCAAAAGCATCATGCTCGGCTAATAGATCAAAGACTTCGCTCAAGCTGGTATTAATAGATAATGCTAATAACTCAGAGGCTGCTGTTTCTGATTTTTGATAAAAGCCACCATTATATAAGACTTCTAATGTGTGTGTATACACTTCATCCGTCGTTTCATCAAAGAATTCTTCCACAAATTGATTGGCTGGATGTTTTTGAATCTCTTCAGGTGTATCACACTGAATTAATTTTCCTTCGTGCATGACCGCGATTCGACTGCCGATCTTCATTGCTTCCTTCATATTATGAGTCACGAAGATTACGGTATTACCTAACTTTTGATGCAATTCTAATACAAGGTCTTGAAGACTTGCGCGTGAAATTGGATCAAGGGCGCTAAACGGTTCATCCATTAAGACAATGTCCGGCTCTGATGCCAGCGCACGAATGATTCCGATCCGCTGTTGTTGACCGCCTGAGAGCTCGCTTGGCATCCGATCTCTAAATTGATCAGGATCCATATCGACCTCCCTCAATAGTTGGTCAACACGTTTATTGCGTCGTTCCTTATCCCAGCCGAGCATGTCAGGAATGACTTCAATGTTTTCCTTAACGCTCATGGTAGGAAATAAAGCAATCTGCTGTAAAACATAGCCAATCTGCCAGCGTAGCTTCTGAATATTGTAATCTTTGATTCGTTTTTCTTTAAAGTAGAGATTCCCATCGGTCGGTTCAATCAAACCATTGATCATTTTTAGCGAAGTCGTTTTTCCACTTCCTGAAGGACCAACTAAGACAAAAATTTCTCCTTTTTTCACTTGGAAGTTCAAATCCTTTAAGACTACATTGCCTTCGAACTCCTTGCTTACATCTTTAAATTCAATAATTGATTCCATTTATTTCTCCTCCCCAATGATTTTTTCTTTCACCAAGAAGTCATGAGCAACTTTAGCTGGCTGTTCCTTTTTCACATTCACTAGATAGTTCATTTCGATCATTTGATCTTCAGTAATCTTGCCTGCCAAACGATTCAAGGCTTTGACAATGTCGGGATGTTTATCAGCAAACTCCTTCTTCATTAATGCAGCACCTTGGTATGGTGGGAAAAGATGAAGATCATCCTCTAAGGTCACCAGATCATATTGCTTGATCTCACTATCCGTTGAGTATGCATCAATCACATCGACGTCACCATTATTGATTGCTTGATAACGCAGGGCAGGTTCCATACTTTGAACCGAACTTAATTTCACGCCATATTTATCTTGAATTCCACGATAACCGTCTTGACGATCAATAAATTCCAAAGTAAAGCCAGCTTTCAATTGATCTTGTTGTCCCTGCAATTGAGAAATTTTAGTGATTCCACGTTTTTCTGCTTCACTTTTCTTCATCGCTAAAGCATACGTGTTTTCATAATCCATGGGTTTTAATAAACGCATATCAAATTGCGAAGCTAGTAATTTGTTTGCTTCTTTGTACGTCTTTTCTGGTGATAAATTATCCGGCGTGCTTTTAGGAACCTTGACTAAGCTTTCTAAAACGGTACCTGTAAATTCAGGATAAATATCGATTTGATCACTTTTCACCGCGCTAAATAAGAAACTGGTTTTTCCAAAATTAGGCTTTAATTCCACATTGATCGAGGAATCTTCATCCTTGATAACTTCCTTATACATATTGATTAAAATGTCTGGTTCAGAACCTAATTTCCCGGCAATTGTTACTGTCTCACTGCCAATTGGGTTGTTTTGAGCAAAAAAGATTCCGCCAATGCTTAAACAAATAACTCCAAGAGTGATCAGCGTTACTTTCCCGCTTCGATTTTGTAGAAAACGGATCAAGGTACTGAAAATGATGGCTAGTAAAGCGGAGCTGATGGCCCCAATTAACGTCAAGTTTGGATCGTTACGGTCGATTCCCAGCAAAATGAAAGTACCAAGGCCGCCTGCTCCAATCAAGGCTGCCAATGTTGCAGTACCGATGATTAAGACCAAGGCAGTCCGAACTCCGGAAATAATGACTGGCATCGCCATAGGTAATTCAACTCGCATCAATTTTCGCATGCGTGACATCCCGAAAGCATCAGCCGCCTCTTCAATTGATGGATCAATCTCAGCCAATCCAATATAAGTATTTTGGAAAATCGGCAATAATGCATAAACTACTAAGGCGATCAAGGCGGGAACTGTACCAATTCCAACGAAGGGAATCAGCAAACCTAGTAATGCCAATGACGGAATTGTCTGTAAAATACTAGTAATTTGTAAAACGACTTCGGCTAATTTTTTTCGTTGACTCAATAATATCGCCAACGGAATCGCGATCACTATGGCAATCAACAGAGCGCTTAAAGAGATGGCTAAATGCTCAAAGATCGCCGATAGCAGATCGTCTTTTCTTTCACTAAAGGTATTAATTAATTCATTCATAAAATATCCTTTCAAATTTATGACTTGTTCTCATTATAACTTAATCAAAAACGGAGACAAAAAGATTGGCTCGCTCAAAAAGTAGTATAATAATGATTGGAAATTATTCAGGAAATAATAGTTCTGATTAAACGAGAGAGTGCCTAAGATTTGGCACAAGGAATGATGTTTAATAACTGTAACTGAATAATTTGAAAAAGAAAGAAGGAGAAAAATGAAATCAATTGATGAATTAAAACAAATTCAGCGTACAACCCAAGAAAAAACTTATTCTTATCTGAATTCTCACCATTATAATTGGTTTAAAGCAATAGATTTGAATTTATTGAATAGCGATGGCTTCACCAATTATTTTTTACGAATCAAACAAAATGAACCAGAAATTTTTGAGGAATTACAGGAAAAAGTACTGAATGCGACAATTACGAGCTTTAAACAAAATTTGTCTGATTCGGATAGTTTTGTTCTGGTGACCGCCTCCTGGGCAAATGGTTTTGTTCCTGAAAATGCTGAAGCAGCGATGCAGGACCTTGATCGTTATTTGAAACAATACACTATTCAAAAAGACCCCTTGATTGGAATCAATCAAATGAATGCAGATCTAAACCAAGTCTTGATGCAGCATCTTCCAAAAGTTCGGCGACAGGATTTGCGCTTGATTTATCGGCTGCTTTTATTAAAAGAAGCTTCGGAAAAAGACGTTCAGACTGAACTTTCATCATTAAATGATCCTACTAAAATAAGAACTACGGCCGCTCTAAAACTTTTTCGAAGCTTCTAAAGCAAAAAGAAACGACGTGTGACTGGTCGTTTCTTTTTGCTTACTTTTCTGCCGAAGCTATCATCACATGCCACTGTTTCAGCTCATAGTGATAAAGTCCACTCTGAATGACTGGATCCGCGTCTGAAATGGCTTGCGCCTCTGCTAAATTTTCAGCTTCAAACACTATCATGGCTCCATCAATTATCTCCGTCGTCATATCGCCAAATACTCCAGCAGTTAGATAACGTTCCTCCGATAGTTGTTTTAAGTAAGCCGCAGAATCTATCGCTACCTTTTCACTGACTTCATCCTCACCATTTTTAAAGTCAATCCGAACAAATAACGTCTTTCCCGATTTCATTTTATTATCCCCTTTCTATAATAAATAGTTATTTTCTTTATTGGCTGCCTGCAATCGGTGGAGCTCGTATGTAGCATAACCGTTAATAATTAAAGGTTCTTTTTGACAGATTGCTTCGGCTTCTTCATAGCTGTTTGCCTTCAGAATAAACATTCCAGCCATTCCTGGGTAACCCTTAAACGCTCCAGCTAGTTCGATTGTGCCTTCTTCATCCAGTTTTCTTAAGTTTTCGATATGCTCAGTAACTCCTGCCTTATTTAAACGGCGATATTCTTTGGTTTTCTTAATCAACATGACATATAGCCATTCCTCCATTAGTTCTCCTCCTTGTTATATTGCTGAGCAATTTTCAATGCTCGTTTTTTAACTTCTTCTCGCGCTTTTAATGGTTCAAGTATTTCTACATGAGGTCCGAATGAAAGTAAACGATGATACGTCCATTCGTTCAGTGGATACATAACTGTCACTAAATAGCTATCATCCGAACATCGCTTCACTTCATCTTCATGAAACTCATCAAATAAACGATAAGCCATTTCTGGTAAAAATCGAAGCTTGAAAAATACGTATTCAGTATTGCAGTCAGAATGAGCTAAAGAAAAATCTTCAGGTAGCGTTCGGTCAAAATTTTGTTCTAAAACATGTATTCTTTTCATCCGGGACAATCGAAAAATTCGTATGTCCTGTTTAACGTGACAATAGCCAATAATATACCAAGCATGGGACTTAAAGCTTAAACGAAGCGGTTCCACGTTTCTTTCAGATCGTTGCAATTCAGAATTGAAATAATCGAAGGCTAGAATATATTTTTGAGTAATCGCTCGACGTAATTCAGAAATCGTGATTTTCTCGTCCTCACTGCTTCCCCAATAACTAAAATCAATTTCTAGCCAGTCATCAGCTGGCACCTGATTAAAAAGTGCACCGATTTTCGTTAGCACTTGATCCGCGTCAGGGTAATTTGATGCTTGTAAAATCTGTAGACCTTGATAAATCTGTAATTGTTCCTCGGTCGTCAAAAACGATTCATTTAAGCTGTATCCATCCATCAATGAAATACCGCCTCCTGCGCCCTTTTTCGAAATAATAGGAATGTCAGACAAGCTCAGAGTTGTAATATCACGATAAATCGTTCGCCTAGAGACACCAAAGTAATCCGCCAATTCTTTTGCAGTAACTTGTTTTCGATTAACGATATAAAAAATCATTCGTACTAATCGTTCAATCTGCATATTGCTCCTTCCTTTCGCTTAAAACTATACTAATACTAATGAGACAATAAGCTGTCATATTAAAAATAAAAAAACAGAAAAAACACTTTCAATCATGTTTTTTCTGTTTTATTTCAATCGAATAATCTCGCGCTCAATCAGTGCAAGGGAAAGTTTTAAGGCTTTAACTCGTTCCTTTGACAGCGTAATTTGGGCTTTCACATTTTTACCTGCAGTTTGCTTTTCCTCTAATGAAATGATTGCCTGCTCAATTTTATGCAGTGTTGAAGCTAGCGACTTCTTCGCAGCCAAATAATCGGCCAATTCATAATCTTCCAAGTGCATTCGCCTCCTTAGTTCAATTATAGCAAAAAAAATCTCCTCTCAAGAAAAGAGGAGACAAATTTCTAGATATATTAACGGATGCCTAGTGCAATTCGCGCGTAACGACTCATTTTATCCGTTGTCCACGCTGGGTACCAAACAAGTTTTACTTCTACATTGGTAACTTCAGGAATCTCAGCCAATGCTGATTGGATATTGTCAGTCAGGATATCTGCTAACGGACAGCCCATAGTGGTCAAAGTCATCTTGATGACAGTATTCCCAGTCTGTTCGAAATCTACTTCATAGATCAAGCCAAGGTTAACGATATCGATACCTAACTCAGGGTCAATCACTGACTCTAAAGCAGTCAAAATAGTTTCTTTAATTTCAGCTATTTCTGCATCGGTCCATTTTTGTGTGTTCTCTTCCACCTGCTCCACTCCTTTCGAGTTTCAAGAAGTATTTTACTCTATCTTGATGCTTTTGTAAATGAGAATTGAAGCCTGTTCATTCTCATTTAAGAATTGTTACTTACTATTTTGTGACTTCTTCAATTGAAGTTGTTCATCTTGTGTTAAGAAAGTCCCGACAACCGAATCTGTAGCTACGATATTAGTGAAGGACTGAGGGTCAACATCTGCAACTACCTGCTTCAATGCATATAATTCATAACGTGTAAAAACAATCATAATCATTTCTCGTTCACTAGAACTGAACCCTCCACGTGCTTGAATGACAGTCATTCCTCGTAGAAGTTCAGTATTTAAAGCCGCCCGCATGTCAGCGCTTTTACTTGTTGTAATAAAAGCAGTCATTTTTTGGTGACTAGTATGAACATAATCGACAACTGTACTCATAGTAAAAATCGTAATGATCGTATATAAGGCGCTTTCCCAGGTGAAAAAGAAGCCTGCAACAACCACGATGACTCCATTTAAAAGCATCATATAATTTCCGACAGTTCGGCCAGTCGTTTTTGATAAAAGCAATGAAACGATATCCAGTCCGCCTGTTGTAAAACCAAATTTTAACGATAGTCCAGCGCCGATTCCCAACAATACACCACCAGTGATCGCATTCATCAATACATTATCCGTGACTTGACCAGTAGGAACAATCGTCGTAAAGAACGACATCGCAATCACATTGGCGAAACTTAAAATCATTGCTGACTTTCCTAATTTAATAAACCCTAAAATGAATACCGGAACATTTAGAAGAAAGATTAAAATCCCAGTATCAATGGATAAACCAACATTTGAGAGCAAATGCTCTACGATTTGGGCAATCCCAGTCATACCCGCAGAAAAAACATTTGCTGGAATTAAGAAATAATTTAGTCCAACAGCACCGGTCAGACCTGTAAATAATATGACAAGGATTTTTTTTGTTAAATCCTTTGATGTATAATTAATAACCTTCTGCATCCATGATTCCCCTTTCATTTAAAACCTCTAATAGAATAACAGGTTCTCTCATCAATAATCAATCTTTTTCCATAATAGATTGGAGAATAATTATGGCTTTCTTAGCAATTTTTGATAAACTATAAGAAATGGATTGGAATGTCCAAATGTAGGATACACGGCATTCGAATCCTTAGGAAAAATAAGTAGCTAAAGCAAACAAGGAGGATGTCTATGGCTAAAGATGCAAGCTTTGATATTGTTTCGGAACTGAATAAAGAGGAAGTCAAAAATGGTGTGCAAATTGCGCTAAAAGAATTAAAGAATCGCTTTGATTTTAAAGGTAGTCTCTTTGACATTAAGCTAGAAGGAAATCAGTTAGTCATAAAGGCTGAAGACGAATACAAAGTGGAGCAAGTCAAGGACGTACTTTTCAGCAAATTAATTAAACGCGGTGTTCCTTTGAAGAACATTCAGTTTTCTGCTTCAGAACACGCGTTAGGCGGAAATGCTCGCCAAGCAGCAGAATTAGTAAATGGAATCGATAGAGAAAGTGCTAAAAAAATCACGACAGCGATCAAAAACAGCAAAATCAAAGTAAAAGCACAAATACAAGAAGACCGACTGCGAGTGACTGGAAAAAGCCGTGATGATCTGCAACAGGTCATTGCATTAGTAAAGGATATCGAACTGCCGATTGACGTACAATTCATTAATTACCGTTAAAAACGGTTGTGACAGATGGGGTCAGCTTCACGAAATTTCGACTTATTTTTCAAAGAAACTATTTCTGGAACATACCTCAAAATACCGCTTATTCAGAAAAAGGAGCTGTGACAAGTCTTTTGTCACAGCTCCTTTGCCTTATTTGAAGCTAATTGATGGTTGTTAGGGAATTGTTTGGTATTTCGTTTGCGATATTTTTATCAATGATCAAGATTGAAGAGAATAAATTTATCGCTAGAATTTTTATTCCCTTTCTTGCCAAAATTCGCGTGACGCATGTTCTACCTCTGTTGCTCCGTATACTATTTTTCGATCTGACCAGCTAACTGGCAACAGCTTTTGATAGTGTGGATTGGTATAACGCTGATCGAGTAACAAAATAATTCCTTGATCTTCCATTGTTCGAATCACACGACCAGCAGCTTGAATAACCTTGTTCATACCTGGTAACTGGTACGCATAGCTAAATCCTTGATTGCGTTTCTCATCGTAGTATTCTTTGATCAATTCTTGTTCATGGTTGACTTGTGGCAGTCCTACACCGACTACCACGGTTCCAATCAATCGTTCGCCAACTAAGTCAATTCCCTCTGAAAAAATCCCGCCTAACACGCAAAATCCAATCAGCGTTCTCTCAGGCTGATCGACAAATGCGGCCAAAAAATCCTCTCTTTCCGCCTCATTCAACTTTGAACCCTGAATCTGAATCGCATATTCTGGATAAACGTCGTGGAAATAATCTGCCACCTGGTCTAAGTATTGAAAGGATGGAAAGAAAACAAGATAGTTGCCTGTTTTTGTTTTTACCAATCGTTCTATAGACGCGGCAATTTTGGGAATACTTTGAGTGCGCATTTGATAGGTCGTTTGGATACTGGCATCTACCAAAACTAAACGATTTTCATTTGGAAAAGGACTTGGCAAACGATAGGTTAAACTATCCTCACCTCCGCCTAAAACCTCTTGATAATAATCTAGAGGTGAAAAACTAGCAGAAAATAAGATACTGCTACCGACCTTCTCCATTGTTTGCTCTAAAAACCAAGAAGGATCAATACAATACTCTTTTACAATCAAATCATAGCTCTTATGTTCAACGGTTGTTTGATAGTGATCGTCATAGAATTCGCTCATCCGCGTGAAACGGATAATTTCAAAATAGACTGGCAGCATTTTCTGCTGCGCTGGATGATCGGGGTTTTCTGCCAGCCATTCCTTGATCTGTTCTTGTAATTTAAACAAACTATTGATCAAACTTTCAGGAGCAGCCTGCTGATGGTGATAGGCCTTGCCCTCTAGCGATTGATGGATTAGTTCAAACTCATTATCAACTCTGGTAAATGCTCTGTTCAATTTTTTAAAGGATTTATCTAAGTCTTTTTGCATCTGCGCGATATTTTCCCTAGAAATACTAGCCGAGTACATTTCTTTTGAACGATTGACTAGATTATGAGCTTCATCAACTAACACTAAATTTGTTTTATTCTCTTCTTCAAAGAAACGGCGCAAATAAACCGTTGGATCGAATAGATAATTATAATCACCAATGACCAAGTCACAAAAACGACTAATATCTAATGACAATTCAAAAGGACACAGCTCATGCTTTCGGGCGTATTTTTCAATGACTGGACGTGTATATTGATCATCATTGTTTAACATATCCCAAAGGCCGTCGTTGACCCGATCATAATATCCCTTCGCGAAGGGGCAATGCTCTGGTGTACAGTTGCGTTCTGTTAAAAAACAAATCTTGTCCTTGGCCGTCAATGTGACACTTTTAACCCGGGCATCTTTTTTCGTGATTTTCGTGACTGTTTCTTCTGCTACCTGACGGGTAATAGTTTTGGCAGTTAGGTAAAAAATTCGCTCACCTAATTCTTCCCCCATTGCCTTAAACGTTGGGAAAAGAGTAGACATAGTTTTGCCAGTTCCCGTCGGTGCTTCCACATACAGTTTTTGCTGGGCATGAATCGTTTTATAGACAGCCGCGGCCAACTCTCTTTGACCTGCTCGATAGGTATCGAATGGAAATGCTAGTGACTTTAACGAGTTATTACGTGTTTCTCGCCATTGCATTTGAAAAACTAGCCAGTTCTCATATCGCTCAATCAAGTCATTGAAAAAATCTGTCAGTTCTTCAAAGCTAAAGGTCCGAAGCTGACGCGTGATCTTTTCTTCCGTTGTTTGAAAATAGGTCAAACGCGTACCGATTTCCGTTAATTCTTCTTGCTCACTATAAATATAGGCATAAACCATCGCTTGATAGAAATAGAGATCGATAATTCCCGTCTCAAGCTCTTCAAAGGGCGTTTCCGAAGTTTTAATTTCATCAATAATTATTTTATCATCTTCTAAATAGATACCATCTGCTCGTCCTTCGATTTGAACGGCAGTTTCAGCAATCTCAAGTGGCTTTTTCAACCAAACCTCTTTTTGGTAGCCTTCGCCCGCTTCTTTTTGCAATTGACGATGAATTCGGGCGCCTTCTTGAGGTGTATGATTACTGTTTTTTCCTTCATCAATACTACCGCGACGCAAGATAAATTCAACGAGTTCGCGAATCGCTATTTTTTTGACTACCATACACTTACCTCATTCTTCGTTTCTATTCAATGATTCTCAAAATCATTTTGCTGTTTCACCATAGAAGATTTTCAATCACTCGTCAAGTTTTATTGATACTTCTTTTTTTATCGATCGCTTTATATGGATAGAAATGAATATTGGAGGCTCTTGATTTAAATCCATACTCGTCACTCTCATTAAAATGATTCACAAAAAACCTGATTGAAATGTCAAAATCGGTCAGAGGAGCCGCATTTTTTTTACTTTTAAGGTATAATGAAGAAGGAATTCGTGATTCTAAGTTTATTGACACTCATTTTGAGTCAGCAATAGTGAATCGAATCAAGAAATATACTTTTAGTTTTCAGGGGGAAAATAAAAATAATGATTCAAATCGAAGGTTTTGTTACTGGAATCGCGCAAGAAAATTGCTACTTGATTCATAACGAACACAATTTATTGATTGTTGATCCTGGCTCAGAGGGGGATCGCTTGATTCAAGAAATCAAACGCATTGGAAAAACTCCGCAAGCTATTCTTTTGACGCATACGCATTATGACCATATTGGTGCGGTTGAACAGCTGCGAAATAACTATGAGATACCAGTATATGTGAGTCCACTGGAACAACAATGGCTAGGCGATCCAATCTTAAATCTTTCTGGACTTGGGCGCCATGATAATATGCCCGACCTGATCGTTCAACCAGCGGAATACGAATTTGAAATGAAGGAGTATACAATTGGCGATATGACTTTTCAGGTTGTACCGACACCAGGACATTCGATTGGCAGCGTTAGCTTCATTTTTGATGATTTCGTGGTAGTTGGTGACGCGCTGTTCAAGGGAAGCATTGGACGAACGGATCTTTATACCGGCGATATGCAGCAATTGCTCTACAGTATCAAAACATATCTCTTCACTCTTCCGCGGGAATTGCCAGCTTATCCAGGGCATGGGCCTGCAACGACGATCGGTCATGAGATCGATACGAATCCTTTCTTTAACTAATCAACTTTTTGGAGGTTTTAAATATGGCAGAAACAAATCTTTATATTGTTCGACATGGTAAAACAATGTTCAATACGTTGGCTCGAGTGCAGGGCTGGTGTGACACTCCCCTTACTCAGAGCGGGCGTGACGGCATTCACTATGTTGGTTTGGGCTTGCAAGACACGAAGTTTGAAGAAGCTTATTCCAGCGATTCGGGTCGAGCAATCGAAACCATGCGCATTCTTTTGAGCGAACATCCTGACGGAAAAGATATTCCTTATCACGTTGATCCCCGTATTCGGGAATGGTGCTTTGGTTCTTTAGAAGGTGGTTTTGATGCAGAGATGTGGGGTGTTTTACCACGAGTATTGAACTTCAAGACTGAAGATGAGCTTTTTGCAACTGAAGTAACTTTTGAGGAAATCGCCAATGCCGTTTTCGCTGCTGATACAGCAAACTGGGCAGAGCCTTATGAAAAGCTGCGTGATCGTGTATGGCAAGGTTTTGAAGACATTGCTCAACATCGGGAAAAGCAAGGTGGCGGAAATGTCCTCATTGTTTCTCATGGATTGACGATTGCTTTCTTATTGAGCTTAATCGATTCAAAGCAGCCGGTTCGTGCAAACCTGCTTAACGGCAGTATCAATCGTTTGCGTTACGAGAATGGAGAATTCTCCATCCGCGCAATCAATGATATCAGTTATATGGAACGCGGAAAAACCATCTCAGATCAAATTGACGAATAGAAATTGGAACTGTCGATATCTTATCAGCAGTTTTTTTTCTTATAAAAAGCTTAGCCTTTTTTCGATGGTCTTTTTAAAGGTGAAACGGTATACTAATGATTGTTATCAATTTGAAAGGACGTAAACTATGCTTATTGCCAATATTTTTAAAGCAATTATTCTTGGGATCGTCGAAGGGATTACCGAATGGTTGCCAATTTCTTCCACGGGTCATTTGATTTTAGCAGATGAGTTCATCAAGATGAATATGAGCGCTGCTTTTACTGAAATGTTCAATGTTGTAATTCAGTTGGGCGCTATTTTAGCTGTGGTGGTTTTATATTTCAATAAACTCAACCCCTTCTCATCTAGTAAATCGCATCAGGAAAGAAATGATACTTGGACATTATGGTTCAAAGTAATTATCGCCTGTTTGCCTGCTGCGGTGATTGGATTGCCGCTAGATGATTTTTTAGAGGCCCATTTTCACAAATTCTTACCAGTAGCGATCATGCTGATCGTTTATGGGATCGCCTTTATTGTTGTTGAAAGACACAATAAAACAAAAACACCTAAATGTACCAATTTAAATGATTTTACCTATAAAGCCGCATTGATTGTTGGAGCCTTTCAGCTGCTATCCTTGATTCCCGGAACTTCACGTTCTGGAGCAACGATTTTAGGGGCTATCATTATCGGAAGCTCACGCTTTGTAGCCACGGAATTTTCTTTCTTCTTAGGTATTCCAGTAATGTTTGGTGCTAGTGGATTAAAAATCGTCAAATTCTTGTTGAATGGAAATAGCTTTGGTATTTCAGAAATCGTTGTTTTATTAGTCGGTATGGTGACTGCCTTTGTTGTTTCGATCATTGCTATCAAATTCTTGTTGGATTATATTAAACGAAATGATTTTACCGCTTTTGGCTGGTATCGAATCGTTCTAGGAATCATCTTGATCGGCTATTGGCTGATTGCTATGTAGTATCTAAAATGAATACAAAAAAAGTTCCAGGCTTGAAACATTGAGCTTGGAACTTTTTTTGATTTATTAATTAAACATCGTATTTAATGTGAAATCATTTGCCTATTTCTATTTGCATAGTGATTTCTCAACAAGGTTAATAATACTAATTATAAATTGGAAACAAAAAGAAAATTTTCTTCACATCGTTGATATGATAGCTTTCACTAGCTTAATTACTAATGATAGTCATTCTCAAATCTAATTGATAATTACTTTCGTTCTCAATTAGCGGATTTTATTATCATTTATCTAAGCTGCTGTGTTACTATAATGGTGAGGATAGCTAGTGAATTAATTTCACAGCTTACAAATACGAAAGGAGGAAAAGTGATGAGTAAAAAAGAACGAAATGCTTTTCTCTCTACCCTTTTCTGTTTAGTTTTTTTAATTATTGGAAAAATGCTAATTGCGCTTTCCCAATCAATCTATCCGCTCTTTTTTGTCTTGGCGATCATTAGCGGTGGTTGGAAACAGACCTATGAAGGACTCAGTGAATTAATTCATGAACGTACGTTGAATGTCGATTTATTAATGGCGTTAGCAGCAATCGGTGCCTGTTTAATTGGAAACTGGTTTGAAGGAGCGATGCTGACCTTTATCTTCTGTTTAAGCGGTGCTTTGGAGGAATACGCTACTAACAAAAGTACTAAGGAAATCACAGCTTTGATGAATGTAGCTCCAAATGAGGCGATAAAAATCGTCGATGAAAAACACATTACGATTCCTGTCGAAGAATTAGCCATTGGTGATTTTGTTTTCGTACCAAAGGGCCAAGCAATCCCGATAGACGGTCGCATGCTATCTTCTTCTTCAATTGACGAGTCAGCAATTTCGGGAGAATCTGTTCCCGTAGAAAAATCCGTAAATGATGATGCCTTCAGCGGAACGATTAATCTAGGTCAGGCTTTTACATTAGAAGTGACCAAAACCAGCGATGATACCTTGTTTGCCCAGATTCTGAAATTAGTTGAAAACGCTCAAAATGAACAAAGTGCTACTGCAACGTTCATTGAAAAAATTGAGAACGTTTATGTGAAGATCGTTCTGATCGCAGTTCCTTTAATGATTCTATTGACTCACTTTGCGCTTGGTTGGAGTTTTACAGAAAGCTTCTATCGCGGAATGGTGCTGTTAGTGGTTGCTTCACCTTGTGCTTTGGTAGCCTCTGCTACTCCGGCGACACTTGCAGCGATCTCCAATGGTGCAAAAAAAGGCATCCTGTTCAAATCCGGAAAAACCCTTGAAAAATTAGCTGAATTGCGAGCAATCTCCTTTGATAAGACGGGAACATTGACCCAAGGAAAACCAAGAGTAACAGATTACAAAACATTTTCTGATGAACCTGTCATCCCACAATTATTTTACTCGATGGAACGACAATCTACTCATCCATTAGCCGTTGCAATTACCAATTTCTTTAAGGATGAAAAAACGCTGGAACTACAGGTGGAAGAAAAGGCCGGTTTCGGGTTACAAACTACCTATCGCGGCGAGACCTGGCAATTAGGAAAACCAATGAAGAATCAGCAGCATCCCCTCGTTGAACAATGGCACAACGAAGGTAAAACAGTCGTTGTTCTTAGTAAAAATGAAGAAATCGTTGCGCTTCTGGCCTTGATGGATTTGCCTAAACCATTTACCTCTGAAGTAATCTCCTACTTTCAGGAACAAGCAGTCGAAACAGTAATGCTTACTGGTGATAATCTTGGAGCAGCAAAATATGTAGCTCAACAGTTAGGCTTAAATGATTGTCACGGCGGCTGTCTCCCTGCTGATAAAACCCAGCTTGTAAAGCAGCAGCAGAAAGAATATACCATCAATGCGATGGTTGGCGATGGGATTAATGATGCCCCTGCTCTCGCCACTGCTAGTATAGGAATTGCCATGGGAGAAGGAACAGATGTGGCAATGGAAGTTTCTGACATGGTTTTAATGAAAAATGATTTGACTAAACTGATGTACAGTCATCGTTTAGCGAAGAAAATGAGACGAATCGTTCGGCAGAATATTATCTTCTCTTTATGTGTAATCGTCTTGTTAATTGCTAGTAATTTTCTTCAATTTCTCACCCTTCCTTTAGGAGTCGTGGGACATGAAGGAAGCACCATTTTAGTGATTCTAAATGGACTACGAATGCTGATGCCATTAAAGGAACCTGTCAGCTTGGATGAAACAAGATGCAGCTCTTGCCCGCTTTATAAGGCTGAACATTAGAAAGAAGCAGAATCGGAATCGATTCTGCTTCTTTTGAGCCTTGCACTTTGTAAATCATGACCAGAAACTAGCATAAAACAATTTCCTTTATTTTCTGTTAAGGAAAAAAACTTGTCACGATTTTATTGCATTAAAAAGCGGCTTTATGTATAATGAGTAATGTTGAATTGTACGGTATTAACCGTATAAGACTGAATTCGGAGGTGAAATCCATGCCAAACATTGAATCTGCAATCAAACGTGTCCGCACTAGCGAAGCTGCTAACGCTAAAAACTCATCACAAATGAGCGCAATGCGTACTACTGTTAAGAAATTCGAAGAAGCTGTTGCTGCTGGCGCTGAAAATATGAACGACCTTTACAAAGAAGCTGCTAAAGCAATCGATATGGCTGAATCAAAAGGTTTGATCCACAAAAACAAAGCAAACCGTGATAAAGCACGTCTTGCTAAAAAATTAGCTAAATAATAAAAACCGATCGTTTGATCGGTTTTTTTATTTGTTCTTATAAAGATGAGGTTGTGACAGAAGTGGTCAGCTTCAAGAAATTTCGGCTTATTTCCGAAGAAGCTACTTCTGGAACACCGTTTATTCGGAAAAAGGAGCTATGACAAGTCTTTTGTCACAGCTCCATGCTTTATTTATTCGTTAGTTCTTCATAACTTTTCACGCGTTCTTCCATATCTTCAACTGTTTGATTCAACATCTCTGCTACTAACGTTTCATCTTTCTTTATGTTATGCAAAGCAGAGAAGCGAGTCTGACCTTCTAAGAAGTCATTCATCTTGCTGAAGTCCGTTTTCTTGAAGTCGATGCGCATTGGATCTTTCCCTTTTTGTGCACGAATAGGGTCGTAGCGATAAAGCGGCCAATAGCCTGATTCCACGGCTTTTTTAGATTCTTCGATTGATTTACTCATACCACCGCGGATACCGTGATTGATACAAGGTGTGTATCCGATAACTAATGAAGGTCCGGGATAAGCCTCCGCCTCTTGAATTGCTTTTAAAGCCTGTGTTGGATTGGCCTCGATCGCGATTTGCGCGACATAAACATCGCGATAAGTCATTGCAATCATCCCAAGATCCTTTTTCTTTGTCTTCTTACCGCCGGCAGCGAATTTTGCAATAGCTGCTGATGGTGTTGCTTTCGACATTTGACCACCGGTATTGGCATAAACTTCATTATCCATTACCAAAATGTTCACATCTTCGCCAGAAGCAAGAACATGGTCGATTCCGCTAAAGCCGATATCGTATGCCCAACCGTCTCCGCCAATGATCCATTGACTAGGTTTAGCAAACATTTCTCTGTCAGCTAAAATAGACTGCAACTCAGGATCTGTTTCTTCACTTAATACTGCGCTCAATTTAGCAGCACGTTGCTGACTGCCTTCGCCTTCTAACATATGATCCAGCCAGTCCTGCAGCTGTGCTTTTGTATCTTCAGAACCAAGACCTTTTGCTAAGGCTGAGGTAATTTTATTTGCTACTCGATTTCGTTTAGTTTCATTCGCCATATGCATTCCTAAGCCATATTCAGCATTGTCTTCAAATAGCGAGTTACTCCAAGCCGGACCACGGCCGTCTTGATTAACTGTATATGGTGTCGCTGGTGCTGAACCGCCCCAGATAGAAGAACAGCCAGTCGTATTTGCGACCATCATCCGATCTCCGAACAACTGAGTCAATAGCTTCACATATGGTGTTTCACCACAGCCTGCGCACGCTCCAGAAAACTCAAGCAACGGCTGTTCGAATTGAGAACCCTTAACTGAGAATTTCTTCGCTGGATTCTCTTTTTGACGCAGAGTCATTGCGAATGCCCAATTCATCGCTTGTTCTTTTTGTTCCTCATATGATCTCATCACTAAAGCCTTTTCTTTAGCAGGACAAATTTCTACGCAAAGGCCGCAACCAGTACAGTCCTCCAAAGAAACTTGGATACGGTATTTTAAGCCGTCTTTTCCGCGCATATCACGGGTAATGAAGCCTTCAGGAGCTGCTGCCATTTCCTCATCATCAGCAAGAAATGGCCGAATTGCCGCATGCGGACAGATAAAGGCGCATTCATTACACATTGTACATGCTTCAGGAATCCATTCAGGAACTTCCAAAGCAATTCCGCGTTTTTCATAAGCCGCTGTACCAGATGGCATTACACCACCTAGCATGCCGTTTTCGATCAGGTTATTGACAGAAAGCTGATTTCCTTCCTGACGATTGACTGGTTCAAGAATATTGCGAATGTAGGCAGGTTTGGTTTGATCACCGCCGCTAAATAGCGCCTTGCCTTCAACTTCAGCCCATTCATCTGGAATCTCGATCTTCTTCAATTCAGCGACAGTCGCATCAATCGCCTGCCAATTTCGTTCAACGATCGTCCTAGATTTCTTCCCATAGGCTGCATCTACTTCTGCCTTAAGCAGTGGCAAATAGGTCTCGTGATCCATGATATCCGTCAGCTCAAAGAAAGCTGTTGACATCACTTGATTGATCCGTCCGCCTAAGCCCGTTTTTTGAGCGATGTCCATCGCATTGATAATATAGAAATTAATATTGTGGTCAGCTAAATAGCGTTTGAGACGGTTTGGCAATAATTGCTTGACCTTCTCTTCATCCCAAACAGTGTTCAGTAAGAAAGTACCGCCATCTTTTAAGCCCTTTAATAAATCATATTGATGGATATAAGCGCTATTGTGACAACCGACAAAGTCAGCCGCTTCTACATTGTAAGTAGAAAGAATTGGTTCTTTCCCGAAACGTAAATGAGAATTCGTCAATCCGCCTGACTTCTTCGAATCGTAAGAGAAATAGGCTTGTGCATAATAATCGGTATTGTTCCCGATAATCTTGATCGCTTGCTTATTCGCTCCAACAGTACCATCTGATCCAAGTCCCCAGAATTTCGCTTGGAAGGTGGATTTTGGTGTCAAATCTAGCACTTCGCTCATTGGCAAGGATAGATTTGTCACATCATCAATGATTCCGATCGTAAACCGTTGTTTCAGCTCAGCAGCTGGGAATAACAAATGATTGAAAACAGCGACGATTTGATCGGGTGTCACATCTTTAGAAGCAATTCCGTAACGACCGCCGATAACGATTGGTCGATTGGTATGACGATAAAGAACACTTTGTACATCCAGCAATAAAGGTTCGCCGTCTGAACCAGGTTCCTTCGTCCGATCTAGAACCGCTACTTTTTCAACCGTATCTGGTAATTTCTCTAACAAGTTTTCTGCTGGGAATGGACGATATAAATGAATATCCAGGAAACCAACTTTACGACCGTTAGCATTCAAATAATCAACCGTTTGCTGAATCGTTGGTGAAGCCGATCCCATCGCGATGATCACTTCTGTTGCTTCAGGATCACCGTAATAATTCGTCAGATCATAATTCGTACCACGCAGATTGTTGATCTTTTTCATATACTTTTGCACAATCGCAGGCATTTCATCATAATAGCGATTGACCGTTTCTCTTTGTTGGAAATGAATATCGGGATTTTGAGCTGTACCCGAGACATTTGGACGATTAGGGTTCATTCCTAATCTTCTAAAATTAGCTAAAGCTTCCCAGTTCATCATCGCCTTCAAATCATCGTAGTCAATGACTTCGATTTTTTGGAGCTCATGACTTGTTCTAAATCCATCAAAAAAGTTCATGAAGGGCAGTCTGCCTTCGATACTTGCTAAGTGTGCCACTGCAGATAGATCCATAACTTCTTGGACACTGCCTTCAGCCAGCATACAAAAGCCCGTTTGACGAGCCGCCATTACATCACTGTGATCACCGAAGATACTTAATGCATTGGTAGATACTGCCCGCGCCGCTACATGGAAAACGGTCGGTAATAACTCACCAGCGATTTTAAACATGTTTGGAATCATCAACAGCAAACCTTGCGAAGCTGTATAAGTCGTGGTTAGAACTCCTGTTTTCAAGGAACCATGGACCGTTCCAGCAGCACCGGCTTCTGATTGCATTTCTACTACTTTAACTGTCTCATTGAAAATATTCTTGCGACCCTGTTCTGCCCACTCATCAACGACTTCCGCCATCGTTGAACTAGGAGTGATTGGATAGATTCCTGCAACTTCAGTAAATGCGTAGGATATATGCGCCGCTGCTGTATTTCCATCCATTGTTTTCATAGTTTTCATCATTTGCACCTCGCTTAAACCAATTGCTCCTGCTTTGTCTTTTGAATGTATTGATCAATCTCATTTGCTGCGATTTTTCCAGCACCCATTGCTAAGATAACAGTGGCTGCTCCTGTCACAATATCTCCTCCAGCGAAAACACCTGGGATCGAGGTTGCACAGGTTTCTTCATCAGCATCGATGTATCCCCATTTATTCAGTGAAAGCTCAGGGAACGTATCTAATAAAACCTTATTCGCCCCTTGTCCGATTGCTTCGATAGCAGTATCTGCTTCAATAATGAATTCACTGCCTGGAATAACGATCGGTCGCCGACGGCCAGATTCATCTGGTTCGCCTAACTCCATTTGAACACATTTGACGGCTTGTAATCGTCCATTGCCATCATCTATGTATTCGATTGGATTGCTTAACCAATGGTATTCAATTCCTTCTTCGACTGAATGGTGATACTCTTCCTCACGAGCTGGTAATTCTTCTAACGAGCGTCGATAAACAATGGATACTTTATCTGCACCTAAACGTTTTGCTGACCGTGCTGCATCCATCGCAACATTTCCGCCACCGATAACAACGACATTTTTTGATTTTTGAACAGGGGTATCGTATTCAGGAAATTGATAGCCATGCATCAAATTTACTCGAGTTAAGTATTCACTAGATGAGTAGACTCCGTTTAACGAGGTCCCTTTGATGCCTTGGAATCTTGGAGCGCCGGCTCCAACAGATAGATAACAGGCATCGAACTCATCAATGATCTCGTCCATAGTAATCGTTTTTCCTACGACGACGTTTGTTTCAATTTTTACCCCTTGTGCGACAATTCGCTCGATTTCCTGCTTAACGATTCGTTTTGGCAGCCGGAATTCTGGAATTCCGTATGTCAAAACTCCACCTGGAGCATGTAGCGCTTCATAGACAGTTACATCGTAGCCTAATTTCGCTAAATCACCAGCAGTAGTAAGTCCGGAAGGTCCTGAGCCAATCACTGCCACACGGCCCTTATCACTATTGATTTCTTTGTATTCTAATGGTTGCTCCAAGGCCCAATCGGCAACTAAACGTTCTAGCTTCCCGATGGCTACGGGCTCAAACTTCTTCGAGCGCCCTAATCGACAAACCATTTCACATTGTTTTTCCTGTGGGCAAACGCGCCCGCAGATCGCAGGTAAATTCGTATACCGACCTAGAATTTCGTAAGCCAGCGGCATATTTCCTTCTTCGATTGCTTTGATAAAACCAGGAATATCGATCATTACAGGACATCCCGTAATACAGGGAGCATTTTTACATTGCAAACAACGACTCGCCTCAAGTTGTCCTTCTTCCAAGGTATAGCCTAATGCCACTTCATCAAAGTTTTGATTGCGAATCTCAGGGGCTTGCTCCTTCATTGGCGTTTTTGTATAACTGCGTTTAGCCATTTGAACTCACCTGCTTTTCATATCTTTCGTTAGCCAGTAATTCTTCTGGACGATATTGCTGCATTCGATTGACAAACTCATCCCAATCAACTTCTTCGCCTAAAAATTCCGGCCCGTCAACACAAGCGAATTTAATCGAATTATCAACGGTTACACGACAACCGCCGCACATACCCGTTCCATCAATCATAATTGGATTTAATGAAACATAGATCGGCACCTCGTATTTTTTTGCCGTAAGTGTACAAAACTTCATCATAATACTTGGTCCAATCGCCCAGGCCATCGAAATTTTTTCACGTTTGAAAACTTCTTCCATGGCATCCGTAACTAGCCCTTTTTGTCCAACTGAACCATCATCCGTCATCAGAATCAACTCGTCGGAATACTTTCCGCAATCTTCTTGAAGAATCAATAAATCCTTGTTTTTCGCTCCAAGAACTGTAATTACCCGATTGCCGGCTTCCTTTAGCCCTTTTACGATCGGGAATAATGCTGCTATCCCAACACCGCCTCCTACCAAGAGAACGGTACCATAATTCTCAATATCTGTCGCTTTTCCTAAGGGCCCTACAATATCCGTTAAAGCTTCACCAGCCATAACATTCGCGAGCTGGGCTGTCGATTTGCCGATCACTTGAAAGATTAAGCGTACCCAACCCGCTTCTTTGTCCGTATCAACGACAGTCAGCGGAATACGCTCACCATTTTCGTCGATTCGCAAGATCACAAACTGCCCTGGTTGCGCTTTACTGGCAATTCGTGGTGCATCAACTAAAATTTCAAACTCAGTTGGTGCCAGTTCCTTGCGTTCTAATACTTTAAACAAATCCTCACTCCGTTCTTTCAATGTGATTCCTTATTCCGCTGCTTCAATCAGCGTTTTTACGAAAGCCTTCAATACTTCTTCATCATCATCGTCTGCTTCATTTTCGATTTTCACAGTTTCTGCTGCTTTTTTCGCCCCAGTTTTAGCAAAGGCTTCATCGAATGCAATCGCTGCATGACAGAAATAATCTGGATATAATTCGCTGTCTCCGCTTCCTACAACACCATAAACTTTTCCTGATAGATCTTCCTCTTGCAGTTCTTCGTGGAAGTCTTCCAAATCAAACGGGATCTCGCCATCTCCATCAGTATAGGTAGCTAGGACACAGATATCCGCATCTTCATAAAAATCTGCTTCCGCATCATCAGCGTCAACGCGTTCAACGTCAATACCGTTCGCTTCGAAAGCATCCTCCAGAATTTCAGAGATTCCTTCTGTGTTTCCTGTGTTAGTTGCATAAACGATCTTTGCTAGTGTCATTTTGTTCATCCTTCCTTCTTATCTGATTTTGGATAAATAAAGCCAATAAGATTTGGCTATTATTCCTTAAATAATGAAAGCCCTTTTTTGCATTTTGGAAAGAAACCTCAAAATAAATATTAGAAGTTTGCCACTTTAATCATAACTCAAAACCGTGAATTAATGAACATCTCATTGGGATTTTTATTCGTTATTTTTTTAATAAAACCTGTTTTTCGCTGGTTTTTTGAGTTCTCAAGACTCTAATTGAGAAAGCTTTTCATTTAGCGGTATATTTTTATTATCGACTGCTAAAAATACGAAAAAACCAGCCTGTCAAAATTGACCTACTGGTTTAATAAATTGGATAATTATAGAATCCAATTGAGAAAAAATTCTAATTTTTAATACGCTCTGTTGATTTTAAAATAAACAACTGAAAACTCAATTCTTTCTCAGCTTGTCCCGTTTTTACCTCGTAATCATTTTCCACCAATTCATCGTACATAGACACGAGTAAATCCAAAGGAAATTTGGCTACCTGCTGCATCGCCAGCTTCACACGATAAGGATGTACCCCTAAGGTCTCAGCGATATTGGACTGCTGATAACCGATTTTTTGCAAAATTTTTGTTTGTAAGAGCAATCGGATCTGACCAATCAAGATGGCGGTCAATTTGATAGTCTCCTCCCCCTGAAGATGGAGCTCTTCGTAGGTTTGATAGGCTTTTGCTGTATCCCCTTTTAAAATCTGTTCAGTCAGTTCAAAAATATTGTGTTCCAACGTTTTAGGTACCAAATCTTGGACCAATTGAAGGGTGATTGTTCCGCCTTCGCCTGCAAGCAATAGCAGCTTTTCAATTTCGTTCATTGCCTTTGAAAGATCAAAATCAGTTAAGCGCAAGAATAAATCAAAGGCTTCTTTTGAAATCTTTACTTGTTCATTACTAATGTAACGCTGTAAAAAATTGCGCAAATCTCTTTCTTGTAATGGTGCTGCATCAATCACCGTGGTCTTTTTCAAGGCCTTCGTGATTTTTTTGCGGGCATCCAGCTTGGGGTAGGTTGCCCAAAAAACAACGATCGAAGTATCCAGTGGTTGTTTTAAATAATCTACTAAACTATCAGTATCTTGCTCGGGAACATTGCTTTTCTTCTCACCAGTTAAAAAATAAGGCTTTTCAACAAAAATCAACCGATAATCACCGAAAAACGGTAATGTTTCAGCCTCGTCAATCACTGCTCCTAAGCCATTTTCTTCCATATCAAAAGACATGAAGTTCAATTCCTCTAAATCATCCTTCTTCATTCGATCTAAAAACGCCTGACGAATTTCCTGAATCAAATAATCTTCCGTACCGGTTACAAGATAGACCGGTTTCAATGGCGCATTTCTGATTTGCTGAAGGGCTTCTTGTGTATTCATGTCATTACTCCTAATTCAAACTGTTGTTCTTCATATGATCTTTATCGATAAACGAAAGACCTGACTATTTATGCTACCACGATTATTCCAGAAAATCTATTAGGAGTTTGATTTCTCCCCATTTTGTAATAGCGGACCAGTAATAATAAATCATCCCTTGTTGATCTGTTCGAAAAACGCGAATTTTCTGCTTGTTTAATTTTGTTAAGGTCTCTTGAGTCGGATGACCGTAACGGTTCTTTTTACCAGCAGAAATGATCGCGTATTTCGGCCGGACTTTTTCTAACAACTCTTTTCCAGTTGACGTATTGCTGCCATGATGACCAACCTTTAGAAAGTCTGTTTTCAGCTGCGGATAATGTCGAATCAGCGTTTCTTCTCCTGTGGTTTCTAAATCGCCAGTCAATAAGAAATGTTGATGATTTATTGTAAAATAAGTGACCAGTGAATCATCGTTTTCACCTGTGCTCTTTTCAGGTGAAAGTATCTGTACCTTAAGCTTATTACCGACTGTATCTCCCTTTTTCACTAAATGGATCTTAGTGCCCTTGATTGATTGAATAAGCTTCTTTAGCTCTATCTGAGACCCTTTTGCTAGATAGAGATTTTTTACCTTAACGTTATCTATCACGTTCACCAATTCTCCCATATGATCGGCATCATTATGAGTAATTAATAAATGATCAATTTTTGTACAACCTAAAGATTTCAAAAACGGCAGCAGATTGTAATCCGAAAGGTGCTTTTGTTGACGCCTCTGCCACTTCTTTTGTCTGAAGGTTAAGCGACCACCTGTATCAATCAAAAAGGTCTCCTGCTTGAAGGGCAGCTTGATAAAGATACTATCTCCCTGACCCACATCCACAAAAGCGACCATACCCTTTGCTGAAAAAGAGACAGAAGCTATTAGCAAGAAGGCAATCCCCAATAACCAATATGTTTTTCGCTGATATTTCAAACGATCAATTAATAAAAGAACAATCAGAATGAGAAATAAGAGGATCGTAAACGTTGGACGACCTATCGTTAGATTTGGAAAAGCTGCTAACGCTAATACTTTTTCAAGTAATCGAAAGAACTGCTCTAGTAAAAAACTTAAAAATTGCGGGATTGGCAAAAAGCAGCCCAAAAAGAGAACGATACACCCTGGTAAGATCAACCATTCGAAAAGAGGAAACAGTAGGATCGTAAATAACCCGCCGATAATTGTCCATTCACTAAAGCTATAGATCATAATCGGCAAGGCAAAAGCAGAAAATAAAACTAGCTGTTGCCATTTTTTTAGTCGCAAATCATTAAGATAGGACAGTATCAACGCAAAATATAAGCTTAGCTGTGCACCAACTGACCAAAATACTAATGGAAAACAAAGGATTAGTAAAAATAGCATAATACTCCACTGATCAAGTTTTGAAAGCTGGATTTCGAGGGTCAAACAAGCAAAAGCAATGAGAAAACTCACAACTGCCCGAATTGTACTAAAACCGCTACCAGTCAAAATGATCAATAGAAGTCCAACTGCACTCAACAAAAGAAGCCGCGTCTCTCTGACCAGCCCAGCTCTCTTCAGAAGTAAATGAACCCCGCCTAAGTAAAACTGGATATGCATCCCTGATAGCGTAAACAAATGCAAGAGTCCTGTTGTCTTGTAGGCAGAGGTATAATCAGCAAATTGAGCATCTTTATAGCCAATTATCAGTGCTTTGATATAACTAGCCAATCGCGTAGAATAACGCCGGTCAATCCTCCAAATCAAGCGTTGCCGCACATCACTGATTGAAAATCGCTGTATTTTTACAGGCTTTATTGCCTTTGCTTGCAAAACTTGAGTAAATCCAAGGCTTTGATAGTATTTTTTTGCATCAAATCCATTTAGATTTCTGGCATTGTCAAAATCTTCGGTATCGCCATTTACTATAGCCATATTAGGCAACGCTTTTCCTTGCCAAATCGCCTTCTCTGCTGGAGACTTCAAGGTATTATAAACGAAATATTTTTTCCCTTGTATTTTTCCTGTGAACTTTAGGGAATTCCCATCAACCTTTATCGAATCCGTTTGAATTTTCAAATACCCATTTGTTATCCTCTGAGGCTCATTCTCTATTTTGTTTACATAATAATACGTTCGTAAACTAAGAAAAAAACTGCACAAAAAGACCATCAGCCATAGCCAACAATTTTTCATGCAGATCATTCGAATAATTAAACTACTTAATAGCAACAATAGCAATAAATGAAACTGATAAAACAAACTCGCCACTAAAATAGCGCTCAGAATCGGTAAGATTAAATAATTGCGCAGGGAGTCTATCCTTTTGGTAATGTGGCAGCATCTTCTCCTAATTGCAATTTTGTAAAGTATTTGCTTTCCAAGTGAACCTGATGTGCACTGGCACCAACTTGATTGATTAACTCGATTGCATATGGATCATTGCGATAATCCTTTAAGTAATGAATCTTTTTGATTCCAGCCTGCAATAATGCTTTAGTACAGGCCAGACATGGAAAATGCGTCACATAAACTTCCGCTTGATCTGTTGCGATTCCCAATTTAGCACACTGCAGCAACGCGTTCATTTCCGCATGAATCGTTCGTAAACAATGTCCGTCAACAACATAACATCCTTCATCTATACAGTGGACATCGCCGCTGACTGAACCATTGTACCCTCCGGCAATGATTCGCTTGTCTCGCACAATCGTTGCACCAACCTCCAAACGAGTACACGTGCTTCTTAATGATAGTAAAACGGCCTGCGCCATAAAATATTGGTCCCAAGGAATTCTTTCTGTTGTCAATTTTGTCGTCCTCTCTTTCGATCTTTCTTATATTGTAATCGAGTCCCTTAAATTTTCAAGCGTCTTTTCGCCAATTCCGGATACTTTGGTCAAATCTTCTACCGCATGAAAACTGCCATTTTCCTCGCGGTATTTTATGATGTCCGCAGCACGCTTTTCACCGATTCCTGATAACTGCTGTAATTCAGCTGCGTTAGCTGTGTTGATATTGATTTTTGCTGTTTCTGAGTTTGAGCCTGTCCCACCTCCAGTTGGGCTAACCTCGTTGATTACAGGGACTTCTTCTCCGATTTTTGGCACATAAATAATTTCTTGATCTGCTAATAATTTTGAAAAATTCATTTGGTTTTGATCCGCATCCTCTGTAAATCCACCTGCCAAATCAATCGCATCCATTAAACGCATACCTTGTCTGATGCGATACATGCCAGTTTTTTTGACTGCGCCCTTAACATCAACGTACCACTCCTGACTGCTTGATTCAGTTGTTTTCCCTATGCTGCTTTCCGTTGAAAAGAGTGCTGGATCAACGGTTTCCTCCTCAGGCTCTCTAGCTAAAAAGAAAAAGACAGCAATCATTAAAACCACGGGAACCGCAAACAGATACGGATACTTCTTGAGATAGTCTTTCATAACACCCTCCTTTAAAATAAAATACGCAATTTTTCTAAAAAATGTTTATCAGACAATCTTTTTTAACAAAAAAAGTGCTGGACGCATTGTCCAACACCTTTATAATAGTTATTTCATTTTTTCTAAATAGTCTAACGCATCCTGTACCGTTTTGACCGGTACAATCTTCATATCGGTCTTTAATTCTTTAGCGGCCGCTTTGGCTTCTTCATAATTTGACTTGATGCCAGGCTGCGCTTTTTTCATCTCTTTGGTAATCTCATCATCTGGTGCAAAAAATACCTTATTATTGCTGGCAGCGGCACTGGCAACTTTCTTATCGATGCCACCGATTCTGCCAACTTCTCCCTCTGAATTGATCGTTCCGGTTCCAGCGATCTTCTTCCCATGACGTAAATCTTTATCAACGAGTTGTTCATAGATTTCCAATGTAAACATTAAACCAGCTGAAGGGCCGCCAATGTCTCCGGCATCAACTTTCACTTTCTCCTGTGAATCGATCTCTGTGTGGTCAGTCAATGTAATGCCAATTCCCGGTTTTTTATCGGTGGGAAGCTTAATCAATTTTTCTGTAGCTTCCTTTGTTTCCCCATCATGTGTGTAGGTCACCTTCATTTTCTGACCAACTTTTTGCGATTTTACATATTTCATGAAATCTTCGCTGCTGGTAAAGGTTTTTCCATCGGCCTTAGTGACAGTATCTCCAACACTGATCTTTCCAGAAAAGTTTGAGTTCTTTTCAACACCCAGCACATAAACCCCTTTATACTTCATCTCATAAGGTTTATTTGCTAATTTTAATGCCTGCTCAATGGCAAAGTTTTGAGAGGTTTCCATATTAAATTTTTGAATCTGCATATATTCATCATCGCTGGCTCCGCCAGTCAGTTCATCCGCAGAAATAATTTCATGGAATGGTTCGATCTTTGATTTGATCGCAGTAAAAACGGTGGCTCGACGAATTCCGACAGAAGTTAAACTGAAGGAACCCTTATCTTCATCTTTTTTATCATTAACAGTAATCAATTCTTTCAGGTCGATTGTCTCTCCAGGCTCTTCGATGTAGTAAGGTATCGGTACAATCACACATGCTACTACTACTAAGGCTAAGAAAATAAGGGCTAATCGTTTGACAAGTTTATTATTTTTCACTATTCTCACGCTTCTCTTCCAACGCCTGATAAACTGCCTCAGGCAAATATTCTTTGACATCTCCATTAAATGTCCATACTTCTTTTAAAATTGACGAACTAATATGACTATATTTTGGCTCCGCTAGTAAAAAGACTGTTTCTAGTTCTTGATCAAGATGTCGATTCATCAATGCGATCTCTTTTTCATACTCATAATCTTTTATACTGCGGATTCCTCGCAATAGGAATTTTGCCCCAAGCTTTTCGGCTACAGACACGGTTAATTCGTTCTCTTGAGTGATCACACGCACATTCGGGATGTGTTTGACAGATTCCTTTACGATAGCAAGTTTTTCTTCCGAAGTAAAGTAACTCTTTTTACTTGTATTCACGAAAATGCCGATGATTAACTCATCAAATAATTTCGCACCTCGCTCAATTGTATCCATATGTCCCATTGTCAATGGATCAAAGCTACCGGGAAAAAGCGCGATTCGTTTCATCTTAATCCTCCCAATCATAGATAGTTACAGCAGTAATGCCATAATCATGGCGCTTGCGTTCTTTTAATTGACCAATCGTCTGTGGCAGTATAACATCTTTATCCGTCTCACAAACAACTATCGCCTGATTTGTTAATAGCTCATTATCCAGCAGCATTTCAATTTGCTTCACAATTTCCTGCTTCGCGTAAGGTGGGTCTAAAAGCACCAGATCAAATCTCAAATCACCATCTGCCAATTGCTTAATGGCTTGATTTGCCGGCATTTTCATTAACTGAAAGGACGCATCACGTTTAGTCATTGAGACATTTTCACGAATAATTTCCATGGCACGATAGTTTTTTTCGACTAGAACCGCTTGTTCCATTCCGCGAGAAACTGCCTCTATTCCAAGCGAACCGCTGCCGGAGAACAGGTCTAATGCAGCACCACCTTCAAAGTAAGGACCAATCATATTAAACATTGCCCCCTTCACTTTATCTGTCGTGGGTCGTGTGTTGTTTCCCGTTAATGTTTTTAACTTCCGACCGCCAAATTCACCTGCAACTACACGCATGATCCCATGCCTCTCTTTCCTGCTAAAATATCTCTACTAATTTAATAAAGCCCGATGGAATAATCATATTATCAAAGAAAAAGATGAAAAATGTTTGAAAAAATCAGACATTTTTCACCTTACTTAGACTGTTTCTGCTAATCGAATCTTTGTATTGGCTTCTACTACATCCAACTCATCATCATCTTTCACTTGATAAGCAGCCTTCGTTCCAATCCGATCTGCAAAATTCATTTCGATATCTGGGCGATAAGACCGTTCCACTTGACGCACAAAATGCAGCGTCTGAAGTTTTTCTTCCACTTCCTCGACTGTCTCTTCATTCACATACAATACCACATATTTCATCTTTCTTGAGACAAAATGAACCAAGCCGTATCGCTTTAAAGTTTTTAATTGCTTCAAGGAATAGACCCAAACAATTATTCCTCGTCTTTTTTGCATTATAAATTCAGTATTATCCATGACAATTCCCCTTACAACTATGATTCCCTGTTTCAAAAAAAGGATTTCCAGCATCAACCTTGATCTCCGCTGAAATCGTCTGTGCGATACGTTGACCAACTTCATCTAATAATTGTTGAAGATCCGTTTCTGCTAAACGAAAGGCTGCCACTTTCTCGTTAAGATCAAGGGCGCGTTTACTCAATCGAACGCTTCGCTGCAGTTGGCGGTAGTCATGTGCATACTCACCATAGCTTGCAATTTGTTCGAATTTATCTTTCTCTTTTTGAAAAGCCTTTTTGAGCTTTGCAACTTCTGGACTCGTGTTCATCTCTGTTCTTTTTAGCAGATAGTTTTTATAGCTTTGACTCGCTAGTATTTCCTGAATCAGCAATTGATTCTGATCCTCTAGCTGAAAGAAAGCATCATTAATAATCAACTTATTCACTATCCTTTGTTTTTTCTGGTTCCTGTAACAAGACTAGCACACTTTCTTGATTAATTGCAACGCCAAGATCCGCATCAGGTGTACGAAATACTTCATTCAAATGCTCTCGACTAATCCAATTAAACAGATTGAATAAAGGATCGACCATTGGTGAATAGAACAAGCCGCTTTGGTAGTCGATTTTGTCATGTTTAGCTAAATCCTTAAATTCAGCTGCTGATAATTCAAAAGACAAATTACTTAAATGTGCCCCTTGATCAGTCTGCCACTCTTCTAAACGCTCATTAGACAGCACTCTTTTTGGTGTTGTTAAGAAGCTTTTTAAAAGCTTTTTACTATCCTCCATTGATTGATCAGGTGCCGTTAATTTAGGCAATTTATTTAAATTGCGATACTGATTGATTGCTTCAATCGTCCTCGACTGCTTTTGTGCATTCAACACAGTCCAATCAAGATTACTTTCTTGTATTCGATTTGCTAGAGGATTCCCACTGTTGATCTGATAAGGCATCAAGCGTAATAGATTTTCTAAGTCTAAGAAGACCGCGCCTATCAGTTTTTCATTGTCGCTGTTGAAAAAAAGCATCGCAAACGTGTTATTTTCAAACGCAATCAATGGACGGAAACGCATGTCATTCTCGCTCAATTCGATCGCCACGGGTTCCTCGTCATAGGTCAGAGCAAAATCTGCCGATAAATTGATTTGATCAGATAGCTGACTGCTGGTCATTCCAAACTTAAATGGTTCAATAGCCGCTTTTTTAGCCATCACTTTGATTGTACTAACTTTACCAGCTTCTACATTCACTTCCAGAATACCACGCTCAAGCTCATAATCCCGAGTTTGAAAGAAAAATCCGCTATCTTCTATCTTCGTCGGACGACCAAATTTTTGTTCAAAGGTATCAATGGGCTGAGAAATATATTGAGCATAGCCTTCTGTTTTGATTGTTTGATGCTTCAACGCCTTATGACGTACCACTTGATTTTTTTGCTCAACCGGTACTTGCTTTTGCGTAGGCGGAAAGAGGACTGGCTGTAAATAGTAACCAATCAAAACGATACATAAAATACTAAAAAAACCAATCACTCTTTTCACACAACAACGCTCCTAATTGATACTGCTTATTTTTCTTTTACTTCAATTAATAAATCGCCGGAAGAAATGCTTTCGCCCTCTTCAACGTATAAATGTGATACCTCGCCTGCAAAACGTGCATCAATGGAAGTCTCCATCTTCATCGCTTCGGTAATCAGCAATGGTTGACCCTTCTCAACATGATCGCCTTTTTTCACTAAGACCTTCAAGACCGATCCGGTCATTGTCGCGCCGATTTGTTCACGATTTGTTGGTTCAACTTTACGTTTCGTTTGGACGGCACTCTTGATTGACGCATCCTTAACAAGAATTTCACGACGTTGACCGTTTAAGTTGAAGAAGAGTGTCCGATTTCCTTCTACATCTGCTTCTCCGATTTCATCTAAACGAATAATCAGTGTTTTCCCTTTTTCAATTTGAACATTGATTGTTTCACCAAGACGCATGCCAGTAAAGAACGTCGGTGTATCTAACAACGTAACATCTGCAAATTGTCCATAGGATTTTTGATAATCCAAGAAGACCTGCGGATACATTAGATAACTTAATACATCTGTCTTACTTGGCTCAAAGCCGATTAACTCTTGTAATTCTTGCTTCACTTTTTCAAAGTTCACAGGTTCAGCAAATTTTCCCGGGCGTTCTTGCATTGCTGGACGCCCTTGTAAAATGATGCGCTGCAGTTTTTCAGGGAAGCCGCCAACAGGTTGACCAAGTTCCCCTTGGAAGAAGCTGACAACTGACTCAGGATAACTTAACTCATCTCCATGATCATAGATATCTTCTTCTGTCAGCTCGTTTTGCACCATAAATAATGCCATGTCACCAACCACTTTGGAAGACGGCGTAACTTTTACAATATCACCAAACATCAAATTAACAGTTTGGTACATTTCTTTGATCTCATCCCATTTATCGCCTAAACCGACAGCTTTAGCTTGCTGTTGCAGATTTGAGTATTGTCCACCAGGCATTTCATGATTATAAACTTCTGTTTGAGCAGCCATAATACCATTTTCAAAGCTTGCATAGTAGGGACGAACGTCTTCCCAATAATGATTGATTTGACGAACGTTCTTTAAATTTAACTCAGGCGTACGATCTCCGTATTGCAGAGCGAAATACAAACTGCTCATACTTGGCTGACTGGTTGCTCCGCTCATCGCGCTGGTTGCAACGTCAACAACATCCACTCCCGCCTTAACAGCCGCAGAAAGTGTAATAAGTCCATTTCCAGAAGTATCATGTGTATGCAGATGAATCGGTAAATCAGTTGTTTCTTTCAGCTCACTGATTAAACGGAAGGCAGCCTGCGGTTTCAATAGACCAGCCATATCCTTGATTGCAATCATATGAGCACCGATTGATTCCAATTCCTTCGCCATACCTTTATAGTAGTCAACGTTATACTTCGTACGGTTAGGATCTAGGATATCACCCGTATAACAAATCGCTGCTTCAGCGATTTTGCCCGCATCCCGAACATATTGAATGCTTTTTTCCATTTGCGGAACCCAGTTTAAGCTATCAAAGATACGGAAAACATCTATGCCGTTATGAGCCGCTTCTTTAATAAATTCTTCTAATACATTGTCTGGATAATTAGAATAGCCGACTGCATTTGAGCCACGGAACAGCATTTGCAGCAATGTATTCGGCATTGCTTTACGTAATAATTTCAGACGCTTCCAAGGATCTTCCGTCAAGAAGCGATAAGCAACGTCAAAAGTCGCCCCGCCCCACATCTCGCTTGAGAACAATTCAGGAATACCTTCTCCCGTCGCTTGAGCTACATTTAGAAGGTCATGTGTACGAACTCGCGTAGCTAATAAGCTTTGATGGGCATCTCGGAAAGTTGTATCCGTTAATAAGACAGAATCTTGTTCTTTGACCCATTTAGCAACTGCTTCTGGACCAGATTGATCCAAGATATTTTTCGCAGTAACGATTTCTCTTTTCTCAATTTTTGGTGCCCGTGGTGTTTCAAAATAGCGTTTTTCTTGTTTTTCGATTCCAGGAAACCCGTTAACTGTAATTTCAGAAATATAGCGCATCGTTTTATTTCCACGGTCACGAACGCGTGGAAACTCAAATAATTCAGGCGTATTATCAATAAAGGTCGTCTTCGCGTCACCACTTTGAAAAACAGGATGGCTAATCACATTGTGCATGAAAGGAATATTGGTCTTCACTCCACGAATCCGGAACTCAATTAAACAACGTTGCATTTTTTCGATTGCTTGATCGAAGTTCAAGGCATGGGTACATACTTTTACTAATAAAGAATCAAAGTATGGCGTCACTGTTGCTCCAGCATAGGCATTTCCCACGTCTAAACGCACTCCAAAACCACCTGGTGAGCGATACGTATCAATTTTCCCAGTATCCGGCATAAAGCCATTCAAAGGATCTTCAGTCGTCACACGACATTGGATCGCCGCACCAGACATTTGGACATCCTCTTGTTTAGGCAAGCCGATTTCTTTATGCAAGTCTTTCCCTTGTGCGATCATCAATTGCGAAGTAACGATATCCACTCCGGTAATTAATTCAGTAATCGTATGTTCAACTTGGACCCGCGGATTTACTTCAATAAAGTAGAAGTTATCGCCTTCAACTAAGAATTCAACCGTTCCAGCATTGACATAGCCAACGTGCTTCATTAATTGAACAGCCGCTTGGCAGATTTTTTCTCGCTGTTCGGTGTTCAAGGAGATACATGGTGCTACTTCGACAACCTTTTGATGACGGCGTTGTACCGAGCAATCACGTTCAAATAAATGCAAAACATTTCCATGAGTATCCCCTAAAATTTGAACTTCAATATGTTTAGGATTGGCAACATATTTTTCAACGTAGATTTCATCATTCCCAAAAGCTGCTTTCGCTTCACTTTTAGCACGATCATAGCCTTCGCGAGCCTCTTTTTCATCATGAGCCACGCGCATCCCGCGACCACCGCCGCCTAGCGCTGCCTTGATCATGATCGGATAACCATGTGATTCAGCAAATTCCAAGACGCCCTCAATCGTGTCCACCGGACCATCAGAACCAGGAATTGACGGAATTCCAGCCTCTAATGCAGCCGTCTTCGCTTTGATTTTATCGCCGAAAATATCTAAATGATGCAACTCAGGACCAACAAAAATAAGTCCCTCCTCACGACAACGTTTCGCGAACTCCAAGTTTTCTGAAAGGAAGCCATAGCCTGGGTGAATGGCATCCACCTTTGCTTCTTTCGCTACTCGGATAATATCCTCAATATCTAGATAAGCATCAATCGGTTTTTTCCCTTTACCGACTAAATATGCCTCATCTGATTTAAAGCGATGGACCGAATATTGATCCTCTTCTGCGAAGATCGCCACCGTTTTAATGTTTAATTCGCTACACGCGCGAAAGACCCGCGTTGCAATTTCTCCTCTATTTGCTACCAATACCTTTTTCATGCACTTCACTCCTGACTTTTTAAGTATTCATACTCGATCGCAAGCTTCGTTCGTTTTTCATCCGCACTGATATTCAATGCAAATGCTACGCCCACTGACAACACGAGTAAGCTATTTCCTCCTTGACTCAAAAACGGGAACGTGATCCCAGTCAAAGGAATAATTCCCAAAATACCACCAAGATTAATAAAAACTTGTAATAACAACAAACTTCCAATTCCAATACAAATCAAAGAATTGAAAGGCTTCTTCGAACGAATTCCAACCAAGTAAATTCGTGCGATCATAAAAATCAAAATTGCTAATATAACAAAAGCGCCGATCAAACCAACTTCTTCTATTACAATAGAAAAGATAAAGTCAGTATGAGCTTCACTTAAAAAACCTTTTTTCTCAATACTATTACCAAGACCACGGCCAAACCAACCACCATTAAACATCGCATAATAGCCGTTGACCATTTGATGACCGGTATCCAACTCGAATTTGAATGGATTTTTGAAGCTTTCAAATCGACTGGCAATGTATTTTAATTTCCCAGGAAGAACCTTATCACCAAAATGAGTTAAAAATTCGATGACTAGAAAACTTCCGGTAATCCCAACACCACCAATAATTAAGCTGTAAACCCAGTTGACTCCACTGGCTAATAACAAAATCAAGGCCAATAAAGTGATGATAGCTGCATTCCCCATATCGGGTTGAATAGCTACTAAAAAGATCATAGCAAAAACTAAGATCAATGGGCGTTTCATATCATTGATGAAATTGTCTTGAATCGTTTCCTGACGCTTCGATAAAATATATGAAAGATACCAAATGACCATGATCTTCAAGTATTCAGCTGGCTGCATAGTGAAGCCCCCGATATCGATCCAGCCTTTGGCCCCATTTCGTTCATCACCAAAAAAAAGAACGACAATCAGTAATATAAAGATCAAATACGTAACAAAAATGATCAGCTGCTGACTTTTCAGCACGTCTGTCTTCATCTTGTACATCAAACTAATCACAACTAAACTTAATACCCAGAAAATCCCTTGGTTCATTACCAGACTTGTCGGGTTCGCATTATTCGTAATCAATAAATAGGAAGTTGAACTATAAACAAAAATCAAACCGATCACAGTCAAAATTAAATAAGGTATCAAAATACTATAGTCTAAAAAATGACGTTTCTTTATCTTCTTAGGCAAGAGTTAAGCCTCCCAGCCGGCATCCGTCATATCTTGACGATTCTCGTACAATTCCGTATATAAACGATTCAGCTCTGCTTCCAATTCACTAAGCATCTTCTGTCCTTCTCCTCGCTTTAATATACCAACCTTTTCAGCAAAGAAGACCTGACGGGAAAAGCCATACATTTGTGTATCAACGACTTCCTCGAAGGCTTTACATTGAGAGATACAAAGGCTATTTGTTTGATTGCGAATCAACAATTTGATTCGGTCAGCATCCTCTTGTAATACTTTAATGGCAAAATCAGAAGAAATATTTTCCATTTTGCTTCCCTCCTATCTTGATTCAACATTATAACATAGAAAAATTTTAAAAAGGAAAAAAATAAGTGAGACTAAGCTTTTTCTAAACTCTTTGTTCGGATTTTGAGTTTTACACAGCCAATCTAATATTACATAAAGATTACAAACTAAAAACTTAAGCGAAAAACGCGAAAAATCAATTCTTTTTTGTTTTCCTCTTGTGAAACAAATAAGCAATATGAAACATAACAGTTTTTTATCATTTTACCCGTTCATATTTTCTTAGTAGGATTAAAAAAAATTCTCAATTATTTCTTTCGGAAGCTTGATTCTCCACGACAAATAGCCCGCTGGTTAGCAGGCTAAAAATTCTATTTGTATGAAAAGATGCAAGTTATCATCCACCTCATACCAACGTTGGATTTTTTGATGAGCTGAACACAATGATTACTCTCGTTTACGGATTCGCTCGAGTAACCGCTTTCGTTTTTTCTTAGGTTTTGCAGGTGGAGATTCCTTGTTCACCGCAGCGACGATCGTTTCCTGTGGAGCCTCTTTCGTACGTTTTCCGGTGACAATCAGCTTCGCTGGGACGGATTGATCGTCTGCCTCGATAGTCAATGGTTCGATTCCCGCGGGAAAACACGCATTGATCAGCATGAATGCTTGACTCTCATTTAAATCCCACGAATGGTAGCCACTTGGCAGCTCAATTGTTTGGACGAAGCGATTCGGCTGCGGCCATTCTTCGGTAATGGTTAAATCCTCCGGAATCCGAATCGTTTCCGGAACTTCTCGATTATTATCAGGTGTCTTCGCCTGTTTTATTGGTTCTTCCATTGTTTGGACAGCTGCTGTTTGGTCCGTTTGAGACTGTGCTGATTTTTTGGCAGCTTTTCCATCATTAAAAATGGTTCTTTCTGTTTTTTTGATGATTTTGGCATGGCGGACTTCCTGAAATAATTCAACGCCATTTTTTTCAAATAGTTTTAGTTTCGTCAATTTTGTTAATGAAGCTTTGATCTCTTCTGCTGATTTGGATAAATCAACATCCTTTATGCGCAGTCGATGGGATTTGCCATCGCTTTTGCCGAATTCTGCTGCTAATGTATAGGTTGTTTGCATGTTTTTAGTCCTTTCTAGTTTCTTTCATCTCGCTATTTTCTCCATTTTCTCCGCAAGTTCTCGTCATGAGCCGACCAATCCTGCCAAAGGTTCTTTAATAAATTGTGTAAACAAGGTCTTCAGCTTTTCCACAACATAGGTCTTTGCTGGAAACAATTTGATTTCTAATAAGCGCCATTCCTTCTTCTCGAAGTATTCTGTAAAAAACAGATAGTAGCGGCGCAGTGAACGATTCGAACGTGTCCGCATAAAAATGTGACACACAAGATCGGCTAGTACAAAAGCGAAATCCGCCTCTGTTAATTCTTCTCGTACTTGAAGCGCTATCAAACATTCGAGCGCGCCATCGCCATCATTCGTGTCACGATAATACTGACTAATACGTTTTTCTAAATTCTTACGTGTTAAAGTGAATAGCTGAGACTCACTTAAGCCATAATTTTTCATTGATTTATCTCCTTTTTCAAAATAATACTTGTAACTCCTTTTTTAACCCACTAAATCCGAATCTGGTGACACCCAATCACCAACTTGAAACCCAAAACAATGCTTTTTTGTCCCTGAGCAAAACATAATCCTTTTTTGAAATTCTTTCAATATCAACTTTTTTTGAAAAATATAGAAATAATCCCACTTTAAGATGATTTATTAAGTTTTTGTTTTCAAAACACTTAAACACTAGCGTTTAAAACCTATCTATGACCATTTCGACTCTCTAAAATAACGAGTTTTTAACAAAAAAAGACCACGCTAAAAAGCGCAGCCTTCAATCATTTACTTATTCAACAGCTAATTTACGTTTCTTCGCTGCTTTTTCACGTTCAGATTTGTTTAGAATTTGTTTACGTAGACGAATCGTTTCTGGTGTGATTTCACAGTATTCATCATCATTCAAGAATTCTAAAGATTCTTCCAATGTTAAGATACGTGGCTTTTTAATGACTGACGTTTGGTCCTTCGTTGCTGAACGAACGTTTGTCATTTGTTTAGCTTTCGTGATATTTACGCCTAGGTCTTTATCACGGCTGTTTTCGCCGACGATCATACCTTCATAAATTTCAGTACCAGGTTCAACGAAGACCGTTCCGCGTTCTTCGACACTCATGATTGAGTACATCGTTGCTTTTCCGTTATCTACAGAAACTAATGCACCGTTACGACGACCACCGATAACGCCTTGAATCAAGGGTAAATATTGATCAAAGGTATGGTTCATAATACCGTAGCCACGAGTCATTGATAAGAATTCTGTTGTAAATCCGATCAAACCGCGAGCTGGAGCTAAGAAAACTAAACGAACTTGACCATTTCCTGAATGAATCATGTCTTGCATTTCTGCTTTACGTTGACCAAGAGCTTCGATTACGCTGCCCATGTATTCTTCTGGAGTATCAATTTGAACTCGTTCAAATGGTTCGCATTTCACACCATCAACAACTCTTTCGATTACCTCTGGACGTGAAACCTGTAATTCGTACCCTTCACGACGCATGTTTTCGATCAGAATTGACAAGTGCAATTCACCACGACCTGAAACAGTCCACGCATCTGGTGAATCAGTGTTTTCAACCCGCAATGAAACGTCTGTGTGTAGTTCTGACATCAAGCGTTCTTCGATTTTACGAGACGTTACATATTTCCCCTCACGTCCGGCAAACGGTGAATTATTCACTAAGAAAGTCATTTGTAATGTTGGTTCATCAATATGCAAGATTGGTAATGCTTCTTGATGGTCAACAGGTGTCACTGTTTCCCCGACGAAGATATCCTCCATCCCAGAAACAGCAATCAAATCGCCAGCCTTTGCTTCTTGGACTTCTAAACGTTGCAAACCAAAGAAACCAAAGATTTTCGTTACACGGAAATTTTTAATCGAACCGTCAAGCTTCATAACCGAAACTTGGTCGCCAACCTTCATTTTTCCGCGGAAAATACGACCGATACCGATACGGCCTACATAATCATTATAATCTAGTAGAGAAACTTGGAATTGCAATGGCTCATCGCTGTTGTCAACGGGAGCAGGAATTTTTTCAATAATGGTATCGAATACAGGAGCCATTGTTGGTTCTTGTTCTTCAGGATTATCTGATAAGCTAGAAGTTCCGTTGATTGCTGAAGCATAGATTACTGGAAAATCTAATTGATCATCGTCTGCACCTAATTCGATAAATAATTCTAACACTTCATCGACAACTTCTTCTGGACGAGCAGATGGTTTATCGATTTTATTCACCACAACAATTGGTGTCAAATGTTGTTCTAACGCTTTTTTCAATACAAAACGTGTTTGCGGCATTGTGCCTTCATAAGCATCTACAACTAACAATACACCATCAACCATTTTCATGATACGTTCTACTTCTCCACCAAAATCGGCGTGTCCAGGTGTATCCATGATGTTGATTTTGTAGTCTTTGTAGTTTACAGCTGTATTTTTCGCTAAGATCGTGATTCCACGTTCTTTTTCTAATGCATTTGAATCCATTGCCCGTTCTTGTAAGTTAACGTGGCTATCAAGGGTATCTGATTGTTTAAGCATTTCATCAACTAGTGTTGTTTTACCATGGTCGACGTGGGCGATAATTGCCACGTTGCGGATATCTTCTCTGTAATTCAATTTTAATTGCTCCTTTTCTTGTAACGCGAGACTCACTCGATTGACAATTATAACAGAAAATCATTAAGAGTGTTAGTAAAACATTTTCATTTTTTCAGAAAAAGTCTTTTTCTTAATTTTTCTCTTCATCAAACGCTTGAATTTCCTGCATCGCCGCTTGCGTAGCACCGATAAAGAACTCACGACCTTTGAAGCTTAATGGCTTTTGGTCTGCTCCGCATGTCAGCATTCCCAATAGCTCCATCATGATTTTACCCGCCGCATAATCCCATGGACTCAAAGAACTGACATAGCCGATCTGAGTTCCTTTTAAAATCGCGATAAAATCTAATCCCGCGCATCCTAAGACCCGTACTCCCATGGATTGATTTCCGATTTCCTGTGCATGATAGATATTTTTACGATACAGAGCTAGATTCATGCCAAGCAGACCTTGATTTAAGGATTTGTTCTCTGGCGCAGAAAGCTCTTCATTATTATAGAAGACTTTTCCTACCTTTGGACCGCCCCAAAAAAGCTCATCTCTCATGACATCATAGATAAAGCCTAGCTGTCCGACACCTTCTTCGTAAACCGCGATCATGATACAGAAATTTTCTTGCTGCATCACAAAGTTCAACGTTCCGTCAATCGGATCAATAACGAACACCCGGCCATGGTCGATCGGAGTCTCATCCTGACCATTTTCCTCACCTAAAATTTTTGCTTCTGGATCAAAGGCCTTGATTTTGCTGACGATAAAATCCTGCGTCTCCTTATCAACGTTCGTAACTAGATCAGTACGTCCGCTTTTTTGATCAACCTTTAAGGCATCGCCTAATCCCGCCTTAATTCTTTCTGCTGCTTCATAAATCCAGCTAATGATTTCTTGTTCCATTTTAGTCCTCCTACATCTTAAATCGTTTAGTTGTCGCAGCTTTCGCCTTTTGTAATGTTCGATATAAAGAATAACCACTGACTTCTTGGAATTCGCGCCCGATCCGCTTTTCCTCACCGATACTTTTTATAACTGTTTTGAATTTTTTATATCCAGTCAAAAAAGCTTCTGTCTCAATACCAGATTCATTCGCTGCTTCAACAAGATTCAGAAAATTGATGACTGTCACAATCTCCTCGTGTGTCCAATCCTCATCAATTGGGTAACCATAATTTGCCATTGATTCACACTCCATTCGGAAATAGTTTACCATAGAAAATCAAAAGCTTTTATTTAAAGCTTCTCTGAAACGAATTTCTTATAAAGAGATAATCTTATCTTCTTCAGCAATTTCTCTTAAAACACTCCAAGGATTTACAACCGCAATAACATTTTCTGGAATATTTTTAGTCACGACACTCCCTGAGCCGATGATCGTATTTTTACCAAACGTGACATTCGCACCTATCCAAACATTGTCTTCAATCACGACTTTTTTGGAATAGCTCCCTGTCATTCGTTCTTCTGGATGATCGCATGATATAATCGCATGATTTCCTGCACATGGTCCAAAAAGAATATCATCACCAATATAAATCTCACCGTCATCTAATAAAATACAATTAAAAAAACGCGAAGAAACGAGCCTGATATGAATGTTTTTATCAAACTTGCAACGAAAATCGGGTTCAAAATAATTTCTCCTGATTTTGAAGCGCTGAAGCCAAGTGAATTATTCATCTTTTAACTCCATTCTTTAAAACATATTTTTGCTGAGATAATTTAACTGATATCCTTATACATCATTATTATGCTTCTTTAACCTTTGCAAGCGTTGACTGATAAAGAATATTTAGTCGATTACCGTAATTCACATAACCACAATCTTCTACAAAAATGTCGATAATCCGTTCACATTGCCGCTGTCCTTTGGGGTTCTTCTTTTTAACCAGCAGCAAACCATAAACAAACTTCGCGTATAAATCATGGTGAATATACTTTAAATCACGATTCGGCGTTATTTTTTCCATATATTCTGAAAGAATTTTTTCCGCCTGATCCAAATAATTCTCCTCAATCAAATAACGTGTTAGATGAAGCAGGGCATCATAACGCCACTTTCGCATTTCAAAGCTGCCGTCATACTGCTTGACTAAGCGCCTGGTATAAAAATAAGCTTCCTCTGGTTTAAAAAGATCCCCGTTATAGGTAATCAAAAAGAACTCGAACTTCCCCCAGGTTTCGGTTTCCCTCAAATAGTCAGCGATCGGTGCTAAATCAACTGTATAACTAGGCAAGAATATATAATTGTAAAATCGTTTTCCAATAAGTGCAGCAAAAAGAAATCGTTCTTCGTTAGTTTGCCGATACAATTTTTCTTGATTTTCCACGAATTTTTTTAATAAAAAAGAATTTCCGGCATGATAAGCTTGATCAATCTCTTCCTCGATTTTATACAACCAAACATCCATGCTATCGTCAATTTCAAAAACAAACTCATCGAACGTTATATTTAACCGACCTAATAATTGAAGCAAATTAGAAAATCGAATATCTCCATTTTCCCGTTCGTATTTTCGTAAAAATTGCGGCGTCACGATTCCCTCGGAAGTGTTCATAATCGATTGATTTTTCTTTTCTCGAAATTCTTGAAAAAATTTTCCCGTCACTATTTTTCATCCTCCTTTGTCAGATTCGCGTCAATGAATGGATATAAAAAATTCTATTATCTAAATCATTCTCCCTTTTACCGACGCGCTAAAGCAATGAAGTTGACAATTCAGCAGCTCATAAAATTAGTTGAACGAAACAATTGTTTCTACCACCTTAGAATACCATGAAAAAACAACAAGAAAATAAAATTATCGAAAAGATTGTTTCTAAAAAGGCGGATTTTTTCACGAACAGTTATACTTTAGTCAAACGAATAAAGGAGCAAATAAAATGAACAACCTTAGTTTATCTCAACAGTATCTGCTTTTTACCATGAATCGCCAAGGAAAAATCTCTTCACTCAATTACTACGTTGGTATGTGCCTCGTTATGGCAGGTCTTCTGGATCTGCAAAAAGCGAATGTACTCGAATTAAATAATAAGGAAGTGATTCTCCTATCAAATGAGCTGCCTGAAGATTTACAATACCTCGACTGCCTTTTGGAAAAAATCACGGGACTAAAAAAGAAACGCATCGAAGCTATTGCCAATGCGTACGGTACGACATTCTTTGAAAAAGATATCAAACAATTAGTTTCCCAGATCCGTGATTCACTTATTGAAGCCGAAGAAGTGTCAATAAAAAAAGATTCGCATGCACTTGCCTATATCGCTAAAGAAGAAACAGTCGCAAAATTGGTCTTTCGTTTAGAAAACATGAATCCATTGGATCGTGACGGATTAACCTTAGCTATTTTGCTTAAAAAATCGAGCATCTTGAAGAAGTACATTGAAAAAGAAAATCGAAAAATACTTGAGGCAAAAATTAGAGAAGCCAAAAATGAGCCTGTTTCGAAACAAACCAACACAATGATCTCTCAGCTTGATTGGCTAGTGGGGGCAATGGCTACAATAACCATTGTTTAAATGAGGGAAATAAAATCAGCTTAATTATTTTATAGGTCACTTCAGACAATTCTGCTTAACAGTTTTTCCAATAATTCAGTCTAAACTTCAGGAAGAAATATAGTCTTAAATAGGCTATAAAAAAGGAGCTGTGACAAAAGACTTGTCATAACTCCTTTTTCCGAATAAACGGTGTTCCAGAGGTAGCTTCTTCTACGCAAGCTCCGCATACAGTTACTGCTAAGTTTCACTAAGCAGAACTAGCATTCGGAAATAAGCCGGAATTTCACTAAAATTTGAGAAACAATTTTCAGAAATTCCTTCTTATTTCTTGAAGCTGACCACTTCTGTCACAACCTCTTTGTTTTAACGTTTAAATGTGGATTGGTAAGCCTAATGCTAATTCTGATGCGTCCATCACGATTTCGCCTAATGATGGATGCGGATGAATCGTCAATGCGATATCTTCTGCATTCATACCAGATTCAATCGCTAAAGCAAGTTCTGAAACCATATCACTTGCTCCAACACCAGCGATTTGACCACCAATGATAACATTGTCTTCCACGGTAGTTACTAAACGAATGAAGCCTTCTGTCTTGCCTAATGACAAGGCGCGACCGTTACCAGAGAATGGGAATTTGAAGGCTTTCGCTTCAAGTCCTGCTTCTTTGGCTTCTTTAATTGTCATTCCTACTGTAGCCAATTCTGGATCAGTAAACGCTACAGCGGGCATTGCTTTATAATCAACGGCTACTTTCTTGCCTGAAATGGCTTCAGCCGCAATTTTTGCTTCATAGCTGGCTTTATGAGCTAAAGCTGCACCAGGAACGATGTCGCCGATTGCGTAGATGCTTGGTACGTTTGTGCGACCTTGTTTGTCTACCTTGATCAAACCACGGTCAGTCATTTCGACACCTGCTTGTTCTAAGCCCATGTCATTCGTATTTGGACGACGGCCTACAGTTACCATCACGTAATCTGCATCGACACTTTCTTCCTTGCCATCAACTTCATAACGAACGGTTACGCTGTCGCCGTTATCAACCGCTTCGCGAGCCATCGCAGAGGTAACCGCTTTAATACCCTTTTCTTTAAAATCTTTCTCAACAAGCTGCACCATGTCTTTTTCGTAGGTCGGTAAAATCTGTGCCGTCCCTTCGATAATCGTCACTTCAGCGCCTAAATTAGCATAAGCTCCGCCTAATTCGGCACCAATTACACCACCGCCGATGATGACTAATTTTTCCGGTACTTCTTCTAAAGCCAATCCGCCAGTAGAATCAATCACACGTCCGCCAAATTTGAAGCCTGGAATCTCAATTGGACGAGATCCCGTCGCTACGATGGCATTGTTGAAAGAATACGTTTGGGCTGAATCTGGATGAATCACACGCAAGTTTTTATCATCAACAAAGAAAGCTTCCCCTTCAATGATTTCTACTTTGTGTTTTTTCAACAAGAATTTAACACCTGACGTTAACTTATTAACCACGCCGTTTTCTTTCCACTCTTGGGTTTTCGCAAAGTCTAGCTTTACATTTTCACTAGTTACACCAAACATGGAGGAATCTAGTGAATCTTGATAATGATGACCAGCAGAAATCAATGCTTTTGAAGGAACACAGCCGACATTTAAACAAACGCCGCCGATGTATTCCCGCTCAATGATCGCTACCTTTTGTCCCATTTCTGCGGCACGGATGGCGGCAACATAGCCGCCAGGTCCAGCACCGATTACAACTGTATCTAATTCAATGGCAAAATCTCCAACTACCATGATTTTATCATCCTTCCATTAATAGTAATTCTGGATCAGCTAATAAACGTTTAATATTGTTCATCGCTTTTTGTGCTGTCGCCCCATCGACGATACGATGATCGAAGCTTAATGAAAGTTTCATTACACGACCAACCGCTAATTCGCCTTCATCGTTCACGATTGGCTGTTGCGCAATCGTTCCAACACCAAGAATGGCAACTTCAGGGTAGTTGATTACTGGAGTGAACCAGCCGCCGCCAACGGAACCGATATTAGAAATCGTGATTGTTCCATTACGCATGTCATCTGCAGCCAATTTTCCATCATGAGCCAAAGCAGCTTTTTCATTGATTTCATCGGCGATCTTGAACATGCCTTTTGTATCAGCATTTTTAACGTTTGGTACGTACAAGCCATGATCTGTATCCGTTGCGATACCGATGTTATAGTAATTTTTATACACAATTTCTTGCGCAGCATCATCAATTGATGCATTCAAGACTGGGTATTTTTTGACTGTTGCAGTCAATGCTTTAACCACATATGGCAAGAAGGTTAATTTCGTACCATTGTCCAAAGCCACTTGTTTGAACTTCTTACGATGATCCCAAAGTTTAGACACTTCAACTTCATCATGCAAGGTTACATGTGGTGCCGTATGTTTGCTATTTACCATTGCTTTAGCAATTGCTTTACGTGTTGGTGTCATCTTCTCACGAGTTTCCATTTCGCCCATGTTAGAAGTAAATGGTTGCGCAGGTTTTTCTGTTTTTGCGGCTGGAGCACTTGCAGTGGACGCTGCTGTATCAGTTGATTGAGCTTCTGATTTCGCTGGTGCTGCTTGTCCTCCACCTGAAACGAATGTGTCAATATCTTCTTTGGTAATACGTCCGCCTTTACCTGTAGCAGTTACTTGTGTGATGTCGACATCCTTTTCACGTGCATATTGACGAACAGATGGCATCGCCAATACGCGCTTGTCTGGATTGCTTGCTTCAACAACTGAAGAATCCGCTTTTGCTTCTGTTTTTGCTGCCTCTGCTGGTGCAGAGGATTCACTTGAAGATGCGCTAGAATCATTGTGCCCAGGTGCATCGATTTCTACTAAGACATCGCCAACATTTGCTACTGTTCCTTCGTCTACGATGATCTTTTTGATTGTTCCTGTTACAGGTGATGGAATTTCTTCCACTGATTTATCATTTTGTACTTCTAGTAACGTGTCGTCTTCTTCGATCTTGTCCCCAGACTTCACGAACCACTTAACGATTTCGCCTTCTGCAATACCTTCACCAATATCTGGCAATTTGAATTGGTAGACTCCGCCGCCAGCATTGGAACTGTCGCTTTCAGCTTTATCGCTGTCAGTAGTTGGTTCAGCCGCCGGAGCAGCAGGTGTTTGTGATTCAGCAGCTACACCTGAATCACCTTCATTATCTTCATGTCCTGGTGCATCAATTTCAACGAGAACATCGCCAACATTTGCTACTGTTCCTTCGTCTACGATAATTTTTTTGATTGTTCCTGTTACAGGTGATGGAATTTCTTCCACTGATTTATCATTTTGTACTTCTAGTAAAGTATCATCTTCGTTAATTGTGTCGCCAGCTTTGACAAACCATTTAACGATCTCACCTTCTGCAATGCCTTCACCGATGTCGGGCAATTTAAATTGGTAAGCCATGTTTTTTCGCTCCTTATACTAATGTATTTATTTTTTCTAAGATCCGAAAAAATAAGTCTGCTGTTTGTAACGTAGATTTAAAATTCTACGATTTCTTTTACTTTTGCTTCAATATCTGCTGCATTTGGCAACCAGATTCCTTCTGCTTGTCCGAATGGGAAAATCGTATCTGGAGCAGAAACTCGTCCGATCGGTGCTTCTAGTGAAAGAATAGCTCGTTCAGAAATTTCTGAGATAACTTGTGCAGAAACACCTGCTTGTTTTTGCGCTTCTTGAACAACGACTACACGACCAGTTTTTTCAACGGACTTAATGATCGTTTCAACATCAAGTGGTGCAACAGTACGCAAATCAATGATTTCTGCATTGATGTTTTCTTTCGCTAAGTTATCTGCTGCTTTGATCGCTTCACGAACCATTGCGCCGTAAGTGATGATTGAAACATCAGAACCTTCTTTTGTAACAGCCGCTTTATCCAATGGCACTTCGTAGATTCCTTCAGGAACTTCTTCACGGAATGAACGATACAATTTCATGTGTTCTAAAAAGACTACTGGGTCATTGTTACGGATTGATGCAATCAACAAACCTTTTGCATCATACGGATTTGACGGAATCACCACGCGCAAGCCTGGAGATTGAGCCATTAATCCTTCTAAATTATCGGAATGAAGCTCAGGTGTATGCACACCGCCACCAAATGGTGCCCGAATCGTGATCGGTAAGTTTCTTGTATTTCCCATACGGTAACGAGTACGAGCCATTTGTCCAACAATTTCATCCATTGCCTCGAATACGAAACCAAAGAATTGAATTTCAGGAACAGGTCGGAAGCCTTGCAAGGCTAACCCAAAAGCAAGTCCAGCAATACCAGATTCAGCTAATGGTGTATCAAAAACTTGATCTTCACCGAATTTTTCTTGAAGACCTTCAGTGGCACGGAATACGCCGCCGTTCTTACCAACGTCTTCACCGAAAATTAAAACTTCTTTATCTTTTTCAAGCATCAGAGCTAAGGCATCTGTAATTGCTTGGATCATCGTTTTTTGTGCCATGATTATTTCGACTCCTTCGCTTCATAGAATTCAATTTGTTCTTTAATGTTTTGTGGTTGCACTTCGTACATATTTTTCAAGAAATCAGACACCTTTTGTTTAGGTACGCGGTCAGCATCAGTGATGGCCTGCTTGATTTCTTCTTTTGTTGCTTCAATCACTTTTTCTTCTTGTTCTTCTGACCATAAGCCTTTTTCCGTTAAGTATTTACGGAAACGTACTAATGGATCCTTTTTCGTCCATTCGTCGTCCATTTCTTTTGAACGGTAACGTGTTGGGTCATCCCCAGATAACGTATGTGGACCGTAACGGTACGTTAATGTTTCGATTAAGACTGGACCATTGCCATTTGCTGCCCATTCACGTGCCTTTTTAGAGACATAATAAACAGCTAGAGGATCCATTCCATCAACCTGAATACCTGGAATTCCAGCAGCGACTGCTTTTTGTGCTAACGTTTTAGCTGCTGATTGCTTTTCACGCGGTGTTGAAATCGCAAATCCATTATTTTGAATATAAAATACAGCGTTTGCATGATAGGCACCAGCAAAGTTGATCGCTTCGTAGAAATCCCCCTGAGATGAACCACCATCGCCTGTATAGGTAAAGACAACATTTTTACTATTACGTTTCTTCAAACCTAATGCCACACCGGCAGCTTGTACATATTGAGCTCCGATAATGATTTGAGGAGGTAAAGCCTGTAAATCTGCAGGATAGTTGTTTCCGGCAACATGTCCGCGTGACCATAAGAACGCTTCCGCTAAAGGCAAGCCATGTTTAATCAATTGTGGAACATCACGATAGCCCGGTAGTAAAACGTCTTCCTTTTCAAACGCAAATTGACTGGCTAATTGGCTAGCTTCCTGGCCAGCTGTTGGTGCGAAGAATCCTAAACGTCCTTGACGATTCAATGCAGTTGAACGTTGGTCCAATACACGAGACCAAACCATTGAAGTCATCAATTCAACAAGTTCTTCATCAGATAATTCTGGAACGAGATTTTCATTAATAATCTTTCCATCTTCATCCAGTGCCTGGTACACGGGGAAATCCGCGTTTACATCTTTTAGTAAGGCTTCAAAATCAATCGTTAACTCTTTTTCTGCCATGGTGTCACACTTTCCTCTCTTAAGTAAATTAAATCTTGTTTTCAGTGCAACAGCAAATCAACCTGTATTATTGCTATTGCTCCTTCTTCTCTAAATTAGCATTTTTGTATTCAATTGACAACAAACTTGCTCAGCAATTCTGAACGAATTGAAGCGTTTCACTTTTCAACCTTGTGAAATCATCTGCAGCTTTTTTCTAATAATAACAAACATCTAGATTAGAACAGGTAAGTTTGTGATCTTGAAAAATCATAAATTTGCCATAATCCCCCTCATCATCAAGGAGAAAAAAGATTAAAATAGATGGATTAACAACACGTTTAGACCGGAATTTGTTAAGTATTTTCACAAAAAAGAAACAGAAGGACAACACAGGTCCTTCTGTTATAGTTCAGATCCATTCTTTTGCAATTTTTATATACAATACTTTTCCTAATTGTGTTGCCAGCATGTAAGCAAGAACAATTCCTGCATACCATAGCCAATAACTATTTGGCAAATGAACAAAATCAAATTGCTCAGCTAACGGTGTTAGTACGACTAATGCTCCTACTACTACTGCCATTAATAAGCTGACAAATACCTGCGGAGCTGGACGACTTTGGATAAAAGGAATTTTCTTTGTTCTTACCATTAAAACTACCAACGCTTGTGTGGTTAATCCAATCATAAACCAGCCTGTTTGAAATAGATTTTGCGCACCAACCGTATTCGCTCCGAATACAAACCACATGACTAAAAACGTAATGATATCAAACACAGAACTGATAGGTCCAATACACAGGGTAAATTTTAACAACCCTTTTGTTTCCCATTTTGTTGGCACCTGCAATTCTTCATCATCCACATTGTCCCATGGAATTGTTAGTTGAGCGAAATCATAAATTAAATTTTGCAATAACAATTGAAGTGATAGCATAGGTAAAAATGGTAGAAATGCACTAGCAATTAGAATCGAGAAAACATTCCCAAAATTTGAGCTGATGGTGATCTTAATGTATTTCATCATATTGCTGAATACTCGTCGTCCTTCAATCACACCATTTTCTAGAACGCCTAGGCTTTTTTCTAATAAAATAATGGAACTAGCATCCTTTGTGATGTCGGCTGCTGTATCAACCGAAATTCCGACATCTGCTTTTCTTAAAGCAGGTGCATCATTGATGCCATCACCCATAAAGCCAACAGTGTGTCCCTTATTTTGCAAAGCTTCAATGATTCGTGATTTTTGCATCGGATTTAGTTTTGCAAACAGATTTGTAGTTTCAGCTGCTTGATACAGTTCATCGTCTGACATTTCATCGATTTGATTACCTAACACATATTGATCTGCAGGGATTCCCACATCCTGACAAACTTTTTGTGCCACGATCGCATTGTCACCTGTTAGAACTTTTACCGCTACTCCGTGCTGCTGCAAGGATTTAATTGCTGGTTTAGCTGATGCCTTGGCAGGATCAAGGAAGCCCATGAAGCCCACCAAGGTCATATCTTTTTCATCATCTGTTGAATAGATGGCTTCATCATGAGCGTCACGACGAACAGCTACTGTAATGACACGCATGCCTTGACGATTCATTTTTTCATTGACGGTTTGTAGCTGTTGGCGAATTTCTGGGGTTAACTCTAGAATCTCTCCATCAATCTCCACATATTTACAAATTGCTGCCATTTCTTCAACCGCACCCTTAGTGATCATCAATTGATGCTCGTCTGTTTTCATCACGACAGTTAAACGGCGACGAGAAAAATCAAAGGGAATCTCATCAATTTTTTGAACCATTTGATAGGGCAAATGTCGATCTTGTTCTTCAAAATAATTGATTACGGCAATATCCATCAAATTCTTCCAGCCCGTTTGATAGGTAGAATTCATGAATGCAAGGTCTAATACTTGCTCGTTTTCCTTTCCTAAAGGATCCAAATGTTGAACCAAAACAACTCGATCTTCCGTAATTGTCCCAGTTTTATCTGTACAGAGGACATCCATTCCACCTAGATTTTGGATTGAAGCCAACTCTTTCACAATCACTTTGTGTTTCGATAATGTCAATGCTCCTTTTGCCAAGTTAGAGCTCACAATCATCGGCAGCATTTCAGGCGTCAAGCCGACTGCAACTGCAATGGCGAAGAAGAAGGCACTGCTCCAATCACCCTTCGTTAAGCCGTTTATCAGAAAAACTAATGGAAAAAGAATCATAACCATTCGCAGTAATAATTTGCTGACTCTAGCTAATCCTAAATCAAATGACGTTTTCCCCCGTTTGGATGTGGCATTTTTGGCGATATCTCCGAAAAATGTTTGCTGACCCGTTTTTAAAATAATGGCTTTTCCTTGACCACTTAGCACATCCGTTCCCATAAAAACCAGATTTGTTAAGTCTAATGCTGTGGCTTCTTCCGTCAATTCCTTGTCTTTTACTAGAAATTTTTCAACAGGCATCGATTCTCCTGTTAACGACGATTGGTTAACAAAAAGGTCTTTTGTCCAAATCAATACGGCATCTGCTGGAATCATATCACCAGTTGCTAACGTCAAAATATCACCAGGGACGACTTCATCCATCGGAATTTCTTTCGTTTCTCCATTACGGGTAATTGCCGCAGTATTTTCGATCATTTCCTTTAATTCGATGCTTGCCTTTTGCGAACGGTATTCTTGAATAAAGGTAATCAGCACACTAGCCAAAATCATGATCGTCATAACAACCGCCGCTTCTATGTCATTGGTTAATAAGGAAACAATTGCTAATGCAGCTAAGACATACACGAACGGATCATTAAATGCTTGTAAAAACAGCAAAATTCCTGGTGTTGGCTTCTGTGCTGAGACTTCATTTGGACCATATTCTTCCAATCGGCTTTGTGCATCTTCTTCAGATAATCCCTGTAAAGAGGTTCTCAGGTTTAGAAAAAGATCACGATCAGATAAAATCGCTAATTTCTTTAGCTCTTGGTCTTTGTTGACTTTGCGAGCAAGAAGGCTTTTTTTGTTCATCATAATGGTTCCTCCTAAAATTCAGGACAACCGCAGTCGTCCGCGAGTAATTACTTTTCGGTCGACTATCTTCATAATCCATCTTCCTCACATCCTTTCATTTCGTTAACTGTCTAGGCGCTTTAGGACACAAATAAAGCGCGCACTCGAAAATGAGCACGCGCGAAAGTTTCATTCATGTTCATCGTCGAGCTTTAGCACTATAGGGCGTAGACAGAATCTGTCAGCTACGTTATGAATCACCTTCACGATAATCCCTGTTATACCCATTGGCGTCTCTCGACATTTTTGGGCAGTAGCCTGTGTCCGTATAGGAGCCTCACCTAACAATTAATTTAATTTTCATCCTTACTATAAGTCACTTACTTATCGGTGTCAAACGTAACACTGAAAAATTGATTGATTTTCAGAAATTCATCAACTTTTTTGTTTGGTGAACTGCTGAAATAATCTGCAAACTTTTTGCTCCATAATTTCGTTTCACGAGCCTCAGCAAATTTTTCCATCGTATCATCATACTCTTCAATCAAAGAATAATCGTAATCCTTATATGTGTCATAATGAATCACTGCTTCTTCTGGCAATCTTGGTTTTATTCGCATATCCACATTAGGCTTTCCAATACTCAAGCCTGCGAGCGGCAGCACATAATCGGGCAGTTTTAATAGTTTGCTTACTTCTGCAATATCTTTGCGAATAGACCCCACAACTACAGAACCTAATCCCAATGCTTCAGTCGCAATTACTGCATTTTCCAACGCTAACGCTGTATCGGTAACAGCCGTGATCAATGGATCAAATCCTTCGTTAATTCGATAATCCATCTCATACTGCTCAGCTACCTTTTGCGTCCGTTTCAAATCCGCTACAAATACTAAAAATACTGAACTATGCAGCATATGAGAATTTCCAGGATTCATCGCCACGAGCTGCCGGCGAATCTCCGTATCCCTTACGACAATGATGCTGTACATTTGACCGTTCATCCAGCTGGGAGCTTGACGACTAGCTTGCAGAATCTTTTGCAGCTCTGCTTCTGATAATTGGTAGGTTTCATCAAAATTCCGATATGTTCTGTGCTGATTCATCACTTCTAACGCTTCCATTTAACTCCTCCTTAATTCCTTTGAAATTACAAACAACTTAGAAAAAAATTCTTGTCGTGTTTGATCCGTCATTCGAGTATAATTCACTCTCATTGCCATTGTATCATTACTAAATAAAAATGCGGGGGCAATCACTAATTTTTCTCGCAGAAAAATATCCCAATCTTTTCGGGTTAAGCGCTGATGACGCCAAGTCAGATATACATAAATGCCACCCTCGATAGACGATATATGCCAATCCTCAGCAATTGATTTTGCATGATCAATAAAATCTTTGGCCTTCTGCTTTAAAGCAATAACTAATTCTGCTTGGTTCTGCTCGAATTGTGGATCTGTTAAGGCAGTATGTGCGATGACCTGCGGAAAGACACTAATAGAAAAATCCATCATTTGTTTGGCTTCAGATAAGCGTTGAATTAAATTTTGATCAGCCACGACCCAGCCAATTTTGATTGAGGAACCAAATATCTTTGAAAGGGAACCTAGATGAATGACTTGGTGGGGAGCAAGTTCTTTCAAAGACGGCGGCGTTTTCCCGAAATTCATCTCGCTGAACACTTCATCTTCTACGATCGGCAGCTGGTATTTAAGACTGAGTTCGATTAGTTCATTTCTGCGTTTCTCCGACATCGTTGTCCCAGTTGGATTTTGAAAAGTCGGATTGAGAATAATCAGTTTGATTTTTTTAGTCAGAATCAATTGTTCCAATTTATCAATCCTCATTCCTTCCCGATCCATTTCTACGCCATAGAGTCTGACCCCGGCGCTAGCAAAAATTGGTAAGGAATATAAAAACGAAGGGTCTTCAATTGCTACACTATCTCCACTTTGAAGCATCACCTGCAATAATAAAAACATTGCTTGTTGTGCGCCTGAAGTAATTAGGACTTGATTCGAAGAGACATCGATTTTCTGTTCTAACTTGATTCGCTGACAGATTACTTGCTGCAAAGGACGATAGCCTAATGGACTTTGCTTTTTTTCTTCAAGCAATAACTCTTCCCATGTATAGGAAGGAAAACGAAAATCTGGAATCATACTTAACGGCAGTTCCCCTGAGTATAGATCAATAGCATCAGGATTCTTCAGCAATGGATAAGCTTTTTCTACAAATGGCTCCTTTGGAAGAGTCTCCTGCGTAAATAAGCTGCGCCAATCCACTCTGGGAATAGTGCTTCGTCCCCAGTTTCCTTCGTTCACAATGGTTCCGCTGCCTTGTCGCCGCAATACCCAGCCAAGACTAGCCAGTTCCTCCAATGCGTGAACAACGGTTGAACGATTCACTTGATAATATTCTGCTAGTTTGCGTTCTGCGGGTAGCTTATCCCCTGGTTCCAACGTGCCGTCTTGAATATAAGAGATAATCTGTTCGATAATTTGTTGATAGATTGGTGTCGTCTTTTTCTCTGCTAATTGCCACATACGTTTTCCTCACTTATTATTGGATGACTTAAAACTAAACCAATTATACTTTACTGTCAAACGTACAAAAAGCTCCTGAAAGGAATTATCAAATGCATTTTGTAATTCGTCAGAAAATATGAAAAAATCGGACGTGTAACCTACTATCCGTAATAGATAGTAGGTTACACGTCCGCACATGCTTTATTAACCTAATTCTTTAAAGACTATTGAACCATTTTTAAAAGTTTTCTAAAAACCATTAAATCGTATCGCCATTAAAGATTGAATTCTTAACCACTACATAGTCAACTTTTTGCAAGGCTTCTAAATCGTTGCCTCCAGCATAAGAAATCGACGACTGAAGATCTTGCTGCATCTCTACTAAAGTATCCTTTAAAGAACCTTTATAAGGAATCCAGATCTTTTTACCTTCCACGTTTTTCTTCTCGCCCTTTTGGAATTCAGAGGCACTGCCAAAATATTCTTTATAAACGACACCGTCTTCTACCTTAGTCTCGCCAGGAGATTCTTCATGACCGGCAAATAATGAACCAATCATAACCATTGTCGCGCCAAAACGAATTGATTTGGCAATGTCTCCATGAGTTCGAATTCCACCGTCAGCAATAATCGGTTTGCGTGCTGCCTTGGCACACCAACTCAATGCTGCTAATTGCCAGCCGCCAGTTCCAAATCCAGTCTTAATCTTAGTAATACATACTTTTCCAGGTCCGATTCCAAGCTTGGTTGCATCAGCTCCTGCATTTTCTAATTCACGAACAGCTTCAGGCGTACCAACGTTGCCAGCAATCACAAAGGTTTCCGGCAAATATTTTTTAATGTGCTTAATCATATTGATTACCGGATCAGAATGACCATGAGCAATGTCGATGGTAATATAGTCTGGATTCAACTTTTCCTCTGCCAACTGCTTCACAAAATCATATTCATATCCTTTTACCCCCACACTGATGGAAGTAAACAGGCCGCGAGACTGCATTTTCTTGATGAATGGGATTCGTTCCTCTTCATAAAAACGATGCATAATATAGAAGTACCCATTTTCAGCCAAAAATTCCGCAATACTTTCATCAATAATCGTTTGCATATTGGCTGGTACGACAGGCATCTTGAAACTAAACTTTCCTAATTGAACGGTTGTATCACATTCTGATCGACTGTTCACAATACACTTATTAGGAATTAACTGAATATCTTCATAATCAAATACTTTCATATGGGCCTCCAATGAATAAGATCACTATCTCATTTTATTTTTTTTTCATACATTTCATTGCATCAAATAGGATAAAGTAATTTCCTTTTCCAAACACCTATTTTTATACTGTTCACTATGAAAAGTATGAACCATAAAAAAACATAGGGCAGTATCGCCCTATGTAATTTACAACATATCCACCTGAAAAGCAAGCTGATTTTGAAATTTATTACAAAAAACACGAACATTTAGTTTTCAAACTAAGGCATTCCTTAATTTTTTCGCTTGTAAACTAACTAAGAAGATAACGTCTTCCATTTCCTCTTCATTAGTTACTTTCATTTCGATCTGCTGCGTATTTTTTGATACATCTTCGAACTTTTCTTTGAACTCCTCCGACATCACTTTTACCATCGGTGTTAAATAGCTGATTCCAAAATCTGGAAAAGGTGTCATTACTGAGAAATAGGTTTCATGAATCTGGATGCAGCAAAGCACCCCATCATATTGCTCGATTACCAGTTTCCATCCTATTTGTTTTTGGAAAATATATTTGATCGTTGGCTCATAATGTCTCATGATTTGAGCTAATAAAATTTTTAAATACTGAGAATTGGGTAGTCCGGATAAAATCATCTGCAACTCGTGGTTCTCATCATCAGCTTTGGATCGTTTCCTTTCCATAGTCCTCGCCTCTTTCAATACGCTTTGGAATGAAAAATAATTCTAACGAATGCAATTGCCTCTATGAGTTAAATTCTTTTTATTTTTCTTCAAATTCATATATTTTTTTAACGCTTTTTTCATATTCAGTTTACCACTTTTAATTAAAACTGTCATTTTTTTAATCCGCTACCCTTTTGAACAAAAAAAACGACCGACTGGCCGTTTTTTATTTATTTTAATGATTTTGCTCCAATATCTTTTCGGTAGAAATAACCCTCAGTCTTTGCATGATCCAAAGCTTGATAAACCTTCGTTTGTGCCGCCTCAATCGTTTCTGCTTCTGCTTCTACTAGGAGTACGCGTCCGCCTGATGCCCGTATTTCTCCTTGATCATCAACAACTCCTGCATAATAAATCGTAACCTGATCATCAAAACTTGGAGTAGGCATTCCTTTTTGATACGCATTAGGATAACCTTCAGCCGCTAGTACAACGCCGACAGATGCCTGATCACTCCAAACCAATTCTGGTTCTTGATCGTTTAAAATATCATCAATCACTTGTGCAAGATCACTGGTTAATCTTGGTAGAACCACTTGTGTTTCGGGGTCGCCAAAGCGAGCGTTGAATTCAATCACTTTCGGACCAGCATCTGTAGCAATCAATCCTGCATATAAAATACCTGTAAATGATGTCCCGTTTTTCACCATTCCCAATGCAGCGGCCTTCAAAATTTTCTCAACAGCAGTATCGACCATTTCTGAAGGGATTTGCGGTACCGGCGAGTAGGCGCCCATTCCCCCAGTATTTGGTCCCAGGTCGTTATCATAAGCCCGTTTGTGATCCTGTGCAATGACCATTGGATAAACTTTTTCATTTTTTACAAAAGCAAGCAATGAAAATTCTTCACCAGCTAAAAATTCTTCAACAACAACTTTATCTCCGCTTTCACCAAAACGATGATCCGTCATCATTTCCTTTAAAGCCTGCAGCGCTTCATCTAATGTCATAGCAACCGTAACGCCCTTGCCCGCTGCTAATCCATCTGCTTTGATCACGATTGGCGCACCTTTTTCCTTCACGTACGCGCAAGCGGCTTCGTAGTCGGTGAACGCCTCATAATCAGCCGTAGGAATCTGATTGTCTACCATGATTTTTTTAGCAAATTCCTTTGATCCTTCGATCATTGCGGCTGCTTTATTCGGTCCGAAGATACGAAGACCCGCTGCTTGAAAATCGTCCACGATGCCATTCAATAAAGGAATCTCTGGCCCAACGAATGTCCAATCAATCTCCTGATCTTTAGCAAAAGAGATCAACTCTTCATGCTTATCCTCTGCGATATCCACTAGTTGAATACCGTCCTTCTTCATGCCTGGGTTTCCCTTAGCACAAAAAATATCCGTTACATGCGAACTCTCCAACATTTTTTTGGCGATGGCGTGCTCACGACCACCGCTACCAATAATTAGTATTTTCATTGAGTCCTCCTCAAATTAGTGTCTGAAATGACGAACGCCAGTGAAGACCATCGCTACGCCATATTTATTAGCCATTGCGATCGAATCCTTGTCACGAATACTTCCACCCGGCTGAACGATTGCTTTAATTCCGTGCTGTGCAGCGTATTCTACACTATCATCCATCGGGAAATACGCGTCGCTTGCTAAAACAGCGCCATCCATCCGTCCTTTTGCTTCTTCTAAAGCAATTTTGACAGAACCAACACGATTCATTTGTCCTGCACCAACACCCACTGTTTGATGTTCATTTGCTACAACAATTGCATTCGATTTTACGTGCTTAACAGCTTTCCATGCAAAAGCTAAAGCTCTCAATTCTTCCGCTGTAGGTTTGCGATCCGTTGCAACTTCCCACTCCTCAGGAATTTCTTCGACAACATCTTGATCCTGAACCAATAATCCCCCTAAAACAGATACAACTTCTGGTTGATTACTTGCTTGGTCGCTGAAATCTAAGGTCATTAGTCGTAAGTTCTTCTTACCTGACAGCACGTCAAAGGCCTCTTTGCTAAAGCTTGGAGCGATGATAATCTCTAAGAATAACTTATGCATTTCCTCTGCCGTTTCTAAATCAATTTCACGATTTGCTACCAAAATCCCTCCGAAAATAGAAGTTGGATCTGCTTCATAAGCGAATTGATAGGCTTCCGCAATTGTCCGTCCACTACCGATCCCGCATGGATTCATGTGTTTTAATGCGACAACTGTTGGCTCAGTAAATTCTCTAGCAATTCGGATAGCCGCATCTGCATCCTTAATATTATTGTAGGACAATTCTTTTCCGTGTAATTGATGGGCACTCGCAATTGAATAAGAAACAGGTAGAGCATTTTGGTAAAAAGCTGCAGTTTGATGACTATTCTCCCCATAACGCAAAGGCTGCTTCAATTCATAAGTCAATGTCATTTTTTCTGGTTCAACTTCACCCACACTCTTTGTTAAGTAATCCGCAATTAATGCGTCATAAGCTGCTGTATGACGGAAAACCTTCGCAGCTAAACGTTTGCGTGTCGCTAATGAAGTCACTTGATCACTTTTGATCTCGGCTAAAACAAGCGCATAATCTTTAGGATCAACAACCACTGTGACTGATGCAAAGTTTTTAGCGGCAGAACGCAGCATACTTGGGCCACCGATATCAATATTTTCAATCGCTTCTGCTTCAGTTACCTCCGGCTTGGAAATCGTTTCTTTAAATGGGTATAGATTTACACAAACAAAATCAATTGGCTGAATACCGTGCTCATCCATCGCCTCCATGTGTGTTGTCAAATCTCGACGGCCTAACAATCCACCATGAATTTTTGGATGCAACGTTTTTACTCGACCATCCATCATTTCAGGAAAGCCGGTTACTTCATCAATACTTAACGTTGAAATCCCCGCTTCGTCTAAAACTTTTTTAGTCCCGCCAGTAGAAATAATCTCGATTCCTGCTTGAACCAAACCTTTAGTAAATTCTACAATTCCGGTTTTATCTGAAACACTAATCAATGCTCTTGTCATGATGACTCTCCTTTAGAAAGTTTTTTCACTTTTTGCTTAACATTTGTTAAGTCTGCAAAGAAATGGCTTAACACTTTTACTCTTTATCTCGATGAAATTCTTTGACAATTTCCGCTAAAACCTGCGGATACAGCTGGTGCTCTACTTGATGGATTTTTTTCTCTAAATCCTCCAAACGGTCCGATTCAGCAACTTGCACCTTTCCTTGTGCAATAATTGGACCGGTATCTACCCCGCTATCCACAAAATGGATCGTAACGCCCGTTTCCTTTACTCCGGCTTCATAAGCGTCTTTAATTCCGTGCAAGCCCGGAAAATTAGGAAGCAAAGCTGGATGAATATTAACGATCCGATTAGGAAAAGCTTCTAGTAACTCTTTTCCGATGATTCGCATATAGCCTGCCAATACGACTAACTCCGCTTTATAACGCTTCAGTAGTTCTAACAGTGCAGCTTCATAGTTTTTCTTATCAGAAAACTCTTTTAGCTCAAAGCTTTCACAAGGAACACCGAATTTTTTTCCACGTTCTAGCACGTACGCATCATGATGATCTGAAAAAAGCAGAACTAACTCAGCGTCAATCTCTTTATCCTTAATTGCTTGAGCGATCACTTCGAAATTCGATCCATTTCCTGAAGCTAAAACAGCTATTCTCATGCCTTTGCCCCTTTAAAAACAATCGCAGTATCTTTCTTTTCTGTTACTTTACCGATTACAAAAGAAGCTTCATTTCGCTCCTTCAAATCAGCTTGCAACTCTGCTAATTTTTCTGGTGCAACAGCCAATACCATGCCAATTCCCATGTTGAAAATCTCATACATTTCCATTTCAGGAATCTCACCATATTTTGCCAGTGCTTCAAAAATCGGTAACACCGGCCAAGAACCCATTTCAATTTCACAAGCTAATTTTTCTGGTAGCATGCGTGGTAAATTCTCCACAAAGCCGCCACCAGTCACATGGGCGATACCGTTCACTAATTCTTTTTTAACTAAAGGAAGCACTGCTTCTACGTAAATTCTAGTCGGTGTTAAAATCTCATCACTAAGTTTCCCAGATAGTTCTGTTAATTTTTCATCAAGTGCAAAGTTGTTTGTTTCAAAGAAAACTTTACGAACTAACGAATACCCGTTTGAATGAATTCCTGACGATGGTAAACCTACTAAGACATCCCCAGCTTGAATTTTTTCCCCGGTAATCATTTGTCTTTTTTCAGCGATACCAACGGTAAAACCAGCTAGATCGTAATCATCTTCACCATACATCCCTGGCATTTCTGCTGTTTCGCCACCGATCAACGCAGCTCCTGCTTGAACGCAGCCTTCTGCAACTCCTGCAACTACTTGCTCTAAACGTGCTGGCACATTTTTACCTGTAGCGATGTAATCTAGAAAATAAAGCGGTTCAGCTCCTTGAGCCACGATATCGTTGACGCACATTGCTACACAATCGATTCCAATCGTATCATGCTTATCTGCTTGAATTGCGACCATCAGCTTTGTCCCTACACCATCCGTTCCAGAAACTAAAACGGGCTCCTTTAAATCAAATTGACTAAGGTCGAAACAGCCTCCAAAACCACCGATTGCTCCCATAACACCTAAACGTTCGGTTCTTTTTACGTGCTTTTTAATTCGTTCTACTACCTCGTAACCAGCTTCTACATCAACGCCAGCTCTAGAATATGCATTTCCCACTAGATCCGCTCCCTAATTATTATTGTGTCTATTCTTCAAAAAACGAAAATGATTTTTTCATGCTACATACCATTCCAATAAACATTCATACCTTTTTAAATAGAAGTGAGTTTTCTTATTTCAACGGCGTGTCCTGAGAAAAGTGGAACTAAAATCTTCATTTGTTTAATTTTTGTAATTTCTTCAACCGTTTATTTTTAATAGAATGAAATTTTTTCCTTCAAAGTTGCTTGATAATGCTCTTCATAATCATAAAGCGGTGTTGGATAGTCTCCATTAAAATACGCCATACATAACCCGGAATAAGGTGCATCAAAATCTAATCCAATAGCATTGATTAATCCATCTTCACTTAAAAATGACAACGAATCTGCACCGATCATTTCGCGAATTTCTTCAATTGAATGATTCGCTGCAATCAATTCTTTACGAGTTTGAATATCAATCCCATAAAAACACGGGTAACGTAATGGCGGTGAAGCAATCCTTACATGGACCTCTTTCGCACCAGCTTCTTTTAAAAGGTTGACGATCCGTCGACTAGTCGTTCCCCGCACAATCGAATCATCGACCATGATGACGCGTTTTCCTTCTACAACGCCTCGCACAGCTGAAAGCTTCATTCGTACTCCTTGCTCACGTAACTCTTGCGTTGGCTGAATGAAGGTTCGTGCGACATACTGATTTTTTACTAATCCCATTTCATAAGGAATACCGGATTCCTCTGCATACCCGCTGGCAGCAGATAAAGAAGAATTTGGTACACCAACGACCATATCAGCTTCTATTTCAGCCTCATTTGCCAAGATGCGCCCCATATTTTTACGAGCACTATGGACATTTACGCCTGCGATATTCGAGTCTGGCCGTGCAAAGTAAATATATTCCATCGAACAAATCGCGTGTTGGGTATTTTCAGTAAAGCTTTCGACTTTTAACCCTTCATCATTGATGGTGATAATCTCGCCTGGATTAACATCTTGAATAAATTTCGCACCTACGACTTCTAACGCACAGGTTTCTGACGCAACTACATAGGCGCCGTTGACCATTTGACCGATTGACAATGGCCGAAAACCATTCGGGTCAAGTGCGGCTACCATGGAATCTTCTGTTAGCATCAAGTAGGCAAAACCGCCTTTGACAGTGTTCAATGCTTCCTTCATGCGTTCACACAAAGTTTCCTTTTGACTGCGGCGAATCAAATGCATCAAGATTTCTGTATCGGAATTCGAATGGAAGATCGCCCCATCAATTTCTAGTTCTTTTCGCAAGCTTTTCGCATTCGTCAAATTCCCATTGTGAGCCAAAGCAAAGGCACCATCATAAAAATTGAATAAAAAAGGTTGAATATTATCGACACTGCTTGTTCCCGCCGTAGCATAACGAACATGCCCAATCGCTGCTTGACCAGTCAAGCGACTCAATTGACGCTCATTTTTAAATACCTCTGAAAGAAGGCCTAGCCCACGATGTCCATTTAATTTTCCTGCATCGTTGCTGACAATTCCAGCACCTTCTTGTCCGCGATGCTGTAAGCTGTGTAAGCCAAAATAAGTGACGCGCGCAGCATCTGGGTGTCCCCAGATGCCAAAAACGCCACACTCTTCATTTAAACTTTTTACTTCATTAAACATGGAATGGCTTCCTCCCATAATTCTTCAGCTTTCTTAGTAGCGACGTTGATTTCACCGCCAAGTGCAGTCAGCTTCAAGTCGCCTGTATTAGTTACTTCACCGATTTTCACTGCTTTATCACCTGCTAAAGCTTCGAATTCTGCTTGTTTCTCTGGTTTTACAGATAAAACAAAACGTGATTGTGTTTCTGCAAACAGATTTTCGACAGGCGTTTCCACAGTGATGTCAACGCCAAGCTGATTAGTAAATGCTGATTCTGCGACTGCCACTGCCAGACCACCTTCCGCACAATCATGAGCACTTGCTACTAAGTCCGCTTTGATTGCTGAAAGGACTAAGTCTTGATTTGCCTTCTCAACAGCTAAATCAAAGTCCATTAATTTCCCTTCAATCAAGCCTTTTTGCATTTTTTGAATCTCGGTACCATTAAAGTCTGCTTTAGTTTCACCAACGAGATAAACCAAATCACCAGCAGCTTTGAATTCCTGCGTCGTAATATGTGACAGGTCTTCGATCAAACCAACCATACCGATCATCGGTGTTGGATAAATAGCTTTACCGTTAGTTTCGTTATACATCGAAACATTTCCTGAGATAACCGGGGTGTTCAACGTACTGCAAGCTTCTGAAATACCATCGGCTGAGGTCCATAATTCCCAGAATCCCTCTGGTTTTTCTGGCGAGCCATAGTTTAAACAGTCCGTGATCGCTAACGGCTGTCCTCCAGATGCAACAATATTCCGCGCTGCTTCAGCCACTGCAATCTGTCCACCGATTTCAGGATTTAAATATAAATAGCGTGCATTACAATCTGTTGTCATCGCCAATGCCTTGTTTGTTCCGCGAACCCGTAAGACAGCCGCGTCGCTTCCTGGTCGAACAACTGTATTCGTTCGTACTTGCGAGTCATAGGTTTCATAGATCATTCTCTTTGAGGCGATCGTCGGTTGTTGCAATAATGCTAATAATGTTTCAGAAGCGTCTGCCACTTCTGGTTTGAAATCTTCCATATTGGCAAATTCTTGAATCCGTACTGGTTCACGTTTCTCATTTTCGTAAACAGGAGCGTCTTCAGCAAGCGCATCAACTGGTAAGTTAGCTACTTCTTCTCCATGATGGTACAAACGATATAATCCATCATCTGTTACCTCGCCAATCGTAACCGCATCTAACTCATAACGTTTAAATAGTTCAACAACTTCATCTTCATGCCCTTGTTCCACACAAATGAGCATCCGTTCTTGTGATTCAGATAACATCATTTCATACGGCGTCATATGCGTTTCCCGTTGTGGCACATCATCTAAATAAAGCTTCAATCCAGATCCAGCTTTTGAAGCCATTTCTGAACTAGAAGAGACTAATCCAGCAGCCCCCATATCTTGAATACCTACTAAGATTTCTGAATGATCTAAAATTAATTCCAAACAGGCCTCTAACAATAATTTTTCCATGAAAGGATCGCCAACCTGAACGGCAGAACGCTGCTGTTCTTCACCTTCAACAAATTCCTCTGAAGCAAATGTCGCTCCATGAATCCCATCACGTCCCGTTTTTGCGCCGACATACATAATGGAATTGCCAACACCTTTGGCTTGTCCTTTTTGGATGTCCTTATGATCAATCAAACCAACACACATCGCATTGACTAAAGGATTGCCTTCATAACAAGGATCAAAGGCTACTTCTCCGCCAACTGTCGGGATACCAATACAATTTCCGTAGCCACTGATGCCAGCAACAATCTCTTCTAATAAATATTTCGTTCTTTCCGTTGTTAATTCGCCAAAACGTAAAGAATCTAAAACTGCTATCGGACGTGCCCCCATACTGAAAATATCGCGGATGATTCCACCAACACCTGTTGCAGCACCTTCATAAGGTTCAACAGCTGAAGGATGGTTATGACTTTCTGCTTTGAAAACCACAGCTTGATTGTCACCGATATCAACAATTCCGGCACCTTCTCCTGGTCCTTGTAATACTTGCGGTCCCTCCGTTGGGAATTTACGCAGAACTGGCTTCGAGTTTTTATATGAACAATGCTCACTCCACATAACAGAGAAAAGTCCTGTTTCTGTATAATTTGGCAAACGTCCAAGAATGTCTTCTGAAATCAAACGATATTCTTCATCAGTCAGTCCCCAACCAGCGTAAATACGCTGATCCTTGATTTCTTGCGCCGTCGGTTCTAATTTCATCATTAGTTTGCAGTCACCTTTCCAAAATTAGTTAAAATAGAAGCAAAAAACTTCTTACCGTCATCAGAACCTAGCAGTTTTTCCATTGCTCGCTCTGGGTGAGGCATCATACCTAAGACGTTACCAGCTTTGTTCGTAATGCCGGCAATATTCTCGATACTTCCATTAATATTTTCACCTTCATAAGTGAAGACGATTTGATTGTTCGCTTTTAACTCAGCTAATGTTTCATCATCACAGTAGTAGTTACCCTCACCGTGGGCGACTGGGATTTGAATTACTTCATCTGCTTGATATTCAGATGTAAATTTTGTTTGATTGTTCACAACTCTAAGCGGCGTAATTTTACTGATAAATTTCAAGGATTCATTACGACGTAAAGCTCCTGGTAAAAGTCCCGCCTCCGTTAAAATCTGAAATCCATTACACGTACCGAAAACTGGCTTGCCTTCTTCAGCAAAACGAATCACTTCTGACATAATGTTTGCAAAGCGAGCAATCGCACCGCAACGTAAATAGTCACCGTATGAAAAACCACCCGGCAATAATACACCGTCAAATCCTTCAAGGCTGTCTGCATCATACCGAACATACTCACAATCGGCTCCCATGATTTCCTTCATCGCCCAATACATGTCCAAGTCACAGTTAGAACCAGGAAATACAATGACCGCAAATTTCATGCTACACTTCCTCCGATGTCAAAATTTCGTAACGATATGTTTCCATATTGACGTTTGCTAATAATTTGTCACAAACCTCTTCGATCATTTCCTCCACTGGACGATCACTTTTGGCAACTTTAATTTCAAAATACTTACCAATCCGAACATCCTCGATCTCATTGTATCCCATACGGTGCACAGCCCCTTTTACAGCTTCTCCTTGTGGGTCCAATACAGAATCCTTATACGTTACATAAACTTTTACAAAATACATTCTTATTCTCCTCGCTTTTCTAATCTATTTAGTACTTCTTGATATACCGGAATAATGTCACCTAAGTCACGACGATAAATATCTTTATCTAAATGTTCATTTGTCTGTTTGTCCCATAAACGACAAGTATCAGGAGAAACCTCATCTGCCAATAAAATCGAGCCATCTTTTTGACGACCGAGCTCTAACTTGAAGTCAACCAATGTGATATCTATTGAATCAAATAGTTCTGTTAGTGCCTCACCAACTGCTAAAGCCTTCTGACGCAGCTGAGTGAGCTCTTCAGCAGTAGCAAGTTCTAAAGTAAGAATATGAGCGTCAATGACCATTGGATCATCTAGTTCATCGTTTTTATAATAGAACTCAACAATCGGTGATTTTAAAGGCGTCCCTTCTGGAATCGCTAATCGCTTTGAAAAGCTGCCGGCAGCTATATTTCGTACGACTACCTCTAAAGGAATGATTTCAACATTTTGAATCAGTTGTTCTGTTTCAGAAAGCTGTTTAATATAGTGATTAGTAATTCCTTTACTTTTTAAGAAATCAAAGATCAATCCGGTGATTTGATTATTAAGTTCGCCTTTACCACTAATTTGATCCTTCTTTGCCCCATTTAAAGCAGTTGCTTGATTCAAATATTCGACCCATATAATGGCTGGATCATCTGTTTGAAACAATTGTTTTGCTTTACCTTCATAGATTAAAGTTCCTTTTTCCACGTCAAAACGCTCCCTTTTTATGAACATTTATAAACGATCTCCAACAATCGTTCGTTTCTTAATTTCTTATTCAGTGTAACAATTGAATTTGAATTTTTCAATATTTTATCGGATATTATAATAAAAGAAGTCTGTTAATGTTCGTGTTTATCACAGGCGGTTCCATTTCTTTTTTAGAAGCTACACAAAGACAGCGTTTACATTTTGTGAAAATGGTGCTATATTTAATTCGAATGATATATATGGGGGAATCGCTTATGTTAGATGCGCCGGCAGCAGCTAAAAAATTTCTTGATTCAATGCTAGAAACAGACAAACAACATTTATTAAACGCATTATTAGGACTAGACACAACTCATAGTATTAACTGCAATACCAGCTTTTATTCCTATCGTAATCTAAAAAAAATACTGCATCCAAGACAATCTCAAGCCATGCAGTCTTTACATTTTTCCAATCAGTCTCAGGATGAGTTGATCATCAGGCAGCTAAAGGATCACTCCTTCTTGAAGAATTCCTATCGGATTGAAATTCGTTTGAATTCACAAACTTATGATTATCAACTGATCAGCTGTTTATTGGAACGTCTTCATGAAAGTTGCTTTGTAGACGTATATTCCTATGCTTAATTCAAAAAAACTCTTACCGCAAAAAAATGCGGTAAGAGTTTTTTTTATTTGATTCCGACACGTTCAAAGACTGTATCGACATTTTTAAGGTGATAGTTATAATCAAAAGCATCGTCCAGGTCAGCTTTGGATAAAACATTCGTAATTTTTTCATCTGCATCCAAAAGCGGACGAAATTGCGTTTGATTATCCCATGCATAGGCTGTTTTTGGTTGGACTAAATCATACGCTTCTTCACGAGTCATGCCTTTATCAATCAACTTCAGCATCACTCGCTGACTATAGATCAAACCAAATGTTGCTTCCATGTTGCGTTTCATATTATCTGGGAACACGGTCAGATTCTTCACAATGTTTCCAAAGCGATGCAGCATGTAATCAACTAGAATCGTGGTATCTGGTGTAATAATCCGTTCCGCAGAGGAATGAGAGATATCACGCTCGTGCCACAAAGCAACATCTTCAAAAGCAGTAATTAAATGCCCACGTACAACACGAGCCAAACCAGTCATATTTTCTGAACCGATTGGATTTCGTTTATGAGGCATCGCAGAGGAACCTTTCTGTCCTTTTGCGAAAAATTCTTCAACCTCACGCGTTTCAGATTTTTGTAACCCGCGAATTTCCGTTGCAAAACGTTCAATTGATGTCGCAATCAAAGCCAGACTTGAGAAGTATTCGGCATGTAAATCCCGTGGTAAGACTTGTGTTGAGATTTCCTGCGGGCGAATACCTAATTTTTCACAGACAAATTCTTCAACAAATGGTGGGATATTAGCAAATGTACCGACTGCACCAGAAATTTTTCCAGCTTCCACACCCTTTGCTGCATGTTCGAAACGATCGATATTACGTTTCATTTCTGAGTACCAAGTAGCTAATTTCAAGCCAAAGGTCGTAGGCTCTGCATGAACACCATGCGTCCGTCCCATCATAACTGTATCCTTGTGCTCTAAAGCTTTTTCACCAATGATCGTTAGAAAATCCTGTAAATCCTGACGCAAAATATCATTTGCTTGTTTATATAAATATCCATAGGCAGTGTCAACGACATCTGTACTGGTCAAACCATAATGAACCCATTTACGTTCCTCACCTAATGTTTCAGAAACCGCACGTGTAAAGGCTACAACATCATGCTTTGTTGATTGTTCGATTTCTAAGATACGATCGATATCGAAACCAGCGTTCGCACGAATCTTTTCAACATCCTCTTTAGGAATCTCACCTAGCTCAGCCCATGCCTCATCAGCCAGGATTTCAACCTCCAGCCAAGCTTTATAACGATTTTCATCGCTCCAGATGTTTCCCATTTCGTCTCTTGAATATCTAGGTATCATTAATTTTCTCCCTCGTAAAAATCATTTAATTTTTTTAAATATAAACTCAAAAACACATCATCAAATACAGTGATTAGTCCCATGTTTCAGTTTTCTTAATATCATCTAATGTTCGTTGAATACTATCCGTCAAAATTGTAATATGACCCATTTTGCGTCCCTTTTTCGGCATGGCTTTACCGTAATAATGAAAATGCCATTCCGGCCATAAATCAATAAGTTCGTAAGTCTTCAACAGATTCTCGCCCAAAACATTAACCATTACCGCATTTGACAATAATTTTGGCTCACTCAGCGGCCAACCGCAAATACCACGAATATGCGCATCAAATTGGCTCATGCTGCAAGCTTCAATCGTGTAATGACCAGAATTATGTGGTCGTGGAGCGATCTCATTAACATATAAGGCGCCAGCTTTAGTTAGGAAAAACTCCACACAGAGAGTACCGACTAAATCGACTCCTTGAGCAATTACTTTAGCGATGCGACTCGCCTCTTTTGCCACTGCGGCATCAATCCCAGCTGGTACGATCGTTTCATGCAGAATATTATTGCGGTGAACATTTTCCACTACTGGAAATGTTACATAATCGCCAATGTTATTTCCTGCCACTTGAACCGATAACTCTTTTTCAAATGGAATCCAAGCTTCCAACACGCAAGTACCTTGACGCAAAAGATTCATCGAAGGTGCCAAGTCAGCCGTACTGTTCAAAACATATTGTCCATGTCCATCATATCCCCCACGCGTTGTCTTCAAGACACACGGATAGCCGATCCCCTCGATCGCATCTTGAATATCTGTTGGGCTAATGATCGTTGCATAAGGAGCAATCACGATATTATTGTTTTCTAAAAAGGACTTTTCCATCAAGCGATCCTGACTGATAGCTAATAGGTCAGTTCCTTGAGGTATATTGGCAAAATGTTGAATATGGTTGATTGTATCAACATCCACATTTTCGAACTCATAAGTGATCACCTGCGATCTGCGAGCCATTTCTTCTAAAGCCATTTGATCATCATAATCAGCAACAATATGCCAATCCGAAACCTGCGCAGCCGGACAATCTTCCGTTGGATCAATCACACCCGTACGAAATCCCATTTCCTTTGCACTAATGGCCATCATGCGGCCTAGTTGTCCTCCGCCTACGATACCAATCGTAGAGCCTGGTTTTAACGATTTAACCAAGTTGTTCACTACTTTCCAATACAGTTTCTGTCATTTGCTGCCGCTTCTTTTCCAGACGCTCAGCTACTTTGTTATCATACATTGAAAGCATCTGTGCCGCAAGTAGTCCTGCGTTGGTTGCTCCAGCTTTTCCAATTGCGGTAGTGGCTACAGGGATACCACCTGGCATTTGTACAATAGATAATAATGAGTCCAAACCGTTCAAAGCCTTCGATTGAACAGGAACACCGATTACTGGTAGAGTTGTCTTGGCTGCTACCATGCCTGGTAAATGAGCTGCTCCTCCTGCTCCTGCGATAATTACTTTAATTCCTCGGCCGCGAGCTTGTTCGGCAAAGTCGAACATTAAGTCTGGTGTGCGATGAGCAGAAACTACTCGTTTTTCATATGCTACACCTAGTTCATCAAGACTTTCGCATGCAAACTTCATTGTCTCCCAATCGGAGGTACTGCCCATAATAACTGCAACTTCTGGATTCATAATTTACCCCTTTCATTATTCAAGCCTATTTTAGCAAGTAGACTTTCGTAAGTCAAAACGTAATTCGAATATTAATAGATATTTCTAACCTATTGTTCGTTTTTTACTAAAATAAAAAGAAACGCAGCCTCTGCCGCGTTTCTTTCTATTTTCCTTCTCTTTTATAGCCATGAAATAATAGATTCAAAATAATCGCCGATAAACTACTCATAACAATTCCGTTACCAGTAAACATTTGAACGGTTTCAGGTAGTTTAGCAAATAGAGTCGGCGTTGCATTAAATCCTAAACCAAAGCCAATAGAAATGGCAATGATTAATAGATTTTTTTCATCATTGTAATCAACTTTCGACAACATTTTCATTCCTTGGACAGCTACCATGCCGAACATTACCAGCATTCCGCCACCCAAAACAGGTTCTGGAATAATCTGAGCTAATGCCCCAACCTTTGGAAACAGCCCTAAGATAATTAAAAAGATTGCTGAAAAGTAAATCGGACGACGAGTTTTAATCCCAGATAATTGTACTAGGCCAACATTTTGAGAAAAACCAGTATATGGAAACGTATTGAATAATCCCCCTAGAATAACCGCTAAACCTTCTGCACGATAGCCGCGTTTTAAATCATCTTCTTTTACTTGTTTTCCAACAATATCGCCTAAAGCAAAATAAACACCCGTTGACTCCACCATACTTACAATAGAAATAATGATCATTAGCAAAATAGAAAATGGCTCAAATTTTGGTGTTCCAAAATAAAATGGTTGCGGTACATGGAACATCGGCGCATGACCGATCGCCGCTAAATCAACTTGACCCAAAAGCGCAGCTAACACTGTTCCGCCGACTAACCCGACTAAAACAGCGATTGAACGAATGAATCCACGTCCAAAAACTTGAACAGCTAAGATCAAGATGATCGTCACGAAAGCCAAGATTAAATTTGTAGGCTCTCCAAACGTTTTAGCCGCAGCATCTCCACCGCCCATTTTTGTAACTGCAACCGGAATCAACGTCAAGCCAATAGTCGTAATAACAGTACCTGTTACAATAGGTGGAAATAATTTTTCTACCTTAGAAAAGAAACCCGAAATCAGCACCACGAAAACACCTGCAGCAATAATTGAACCGTAAACTGTGCCTACTCCATGCGTTTGTCCAATCAAAATCAATGGAGCCACCGCTTGAATAGCACATCCCAAAACCACTGGTAACCCGATTCCGAAAAACTTATTGACTGTCAATTGTAACAATGTTGCTACTCCGCACATAAATATATCAATTGAAATCAAATACGTCATTTGCGCTTCGTTGAATCCTAGCCCTGTCCCAATCAAAAGGGGTACGGCTACTGCTCCAGCATACATTGCTAAAAGATGCTGTAAACCTAATACTGCTGATTTTCCATTTCCTGTTTCACTTGTCACTCTATGCGTCCTCCTCGATAAATGTCACTTTACCGTCATGTAAGGAAGAAATTCTTGCTAGGGAAACGACTGGAATATCCATGTCTTCAATCAATTGTCGGCCATCTTGGAAAGATTTTTCAATCAATATCCCAATTCCAGCAACACTTGCTCCAGCTTGTTGACACAATTCGATCAATCCCTTAGCGGCCTGGCCATTCGCTAAAAAGTCATCGACTAATAAGACATTGTCCTCTGCAGAAAGGAATTTTCGAGAAATTGAAATAGTACTAGTCACCTGTTTGGTAAATGAATAAACAGAAGCCGTCAATAATTCTTCATCCATCGTCAAGCTCTTTGACTTACGAGCGAAAATCATTGGCACCTTTAATGCTTGGGCAGCATAAAGCGCAGGTGCGATTCCAGAAGCTTCGATCGTCACTACTTTAGTGATTTTTTTATCTGCAAATACTTCCGCTAATCGTTTACCCATAGCATCCATCAATTCAGGATCTACTTGGTGAGTGATAAATTCATCAACTTTTAAGACACCTTCACCTAAAACACGGCCATTATCTCTAATGCGATCTGTCAATTCTTTCATTAATACTTTCCCCTTTTCTTGTCGTTTTTTGATTACTACAAAAAACGCACCTCATCTGCAAAGCAAAAAAGGTACGTCACCGTACGATTTTTACTTATAGTCTTGCGTTTACGGCACAAGGTAGAAACTGTCAACCATATTATGACGATATATAAGTTCACTTCTAATGAAAATTTTCATTGAAGTTTATGAAATATGAAATTTATTATATCAGATACAATTCGCCTGTAAACTAGAATTATTTTAAATGAGAAGATTTATAGGTGAATGACATGATTGTCTAACTTTATTCGAAAATTTCTTCTATTATAAAGGATGAAAGCTTTCTCTACAAATTTAGCGATTCATTTTAATTGGCAAGCAAGAATTGTTTTGAGATGATAAGAGTAATGAAATTAAGGTAAGGAGGATTTTCTGTTGATAGAATTTTTTTCTATTTCAAACAATGGTATACAAAAAAGGACTAGCGAAGGGAATTGGATAGCTGCTTCCGATCCAACAGATAAGGAAAAGGAAGAGCTTTGTAAAGCCTATAAGCTGCCCTCAAGAATTTTTTCGATAGGCAAAAACTATTCAAATGTCTCATTTTTTAAAAATTACTTGACCGAAGACGAAAAATCAGTGTGCATAATGCTTTTTATCGACCTTAAATCAATGGATGAACCAGAATCTTTATCTTCGACTGTCACTGTCTTTTTAACGAATGATGTTGTGATTACTATAAGTGAAAAGTCATTGATTGATGAAGTATTAAATAAATTTGGATCAGAGATTTCTTCCGAAGCTGGTCTGATTTTGCACACCATCCAAGTCATCAATGAGCATTACTTAAACTTTTTACATCTACAACGTGAAAAGATTGAAGAAATCAGCCAAGAGGCATCAAATGGCTCGAATCGGAATATCTTAGAAAAAACGACGGATACCGAGAAAACACTCGTTTATATTGATAATTTATTAAAAGAACAACACAAAACGATTCATTCTCTTTTAGATTCTGATTTGGTATCTTCCGATCGTGATTTGGCTATCGAGATCGAACTACAAACAAAGCAAGCAACAACCTCCGTTCAAATTTATCGCGAGATGTTGAGTTCCATTAGCGGTCTGATAAACAGCATGATGGATAACCGTTTAAATCAATTGATGAAGTTTTTAAATACCGCCTCTCTCTTACTAGCCTTACCGACACTAATTTTCAGTCTATGGGGAATCAATACTGGCGGGCTACTCTGGAAAGACTCAGAAGTCGGATCAATCATGGTCGTTCTTTTAGCGTTGATTGTTTCGATCGTCAGCGGTATTTATCTTTTCAGAAAAGATTACAATGCTTAAAAAAGCAGTAGCAATTACCCGTTACTCAAACTGTAAACAAAAAATGCTCCAAGCTCGTAATTCGGCCTTGAAGCATTTTTTATCTTATCTATTTTAATTCGTTTGCTACTGAGAAATGACCGATAACATCGGTGATTCGGTTCAGATCCACATTACCGCCAGATACAACGGCAACGACTTTCTTACCGTTTACATACTTGTCTACTTTTCCTGCTAAAATAGCTGCTGTTGCAAGAGCACCAGCACCTTCAACTACGATTTTTGTCCGCTGAATCAAATCTTTCATCGCAAGTTCGATTTCCTGTTCAGATACAGTTACCATATCGTCAACAAGTTCTTCAACTACTTCGAAGGTAAGGTTTCCCGGAAATTCTACCGCGCAGCCATCAGCAATCGTTGCTGCTTTTTTGTAACCCACTTTTTTTCCTTCGCGGAATGAAGCTGTCATCCCATGGATGTTTTCAGCCTGAACACCGATAATATTGATGTTTGGATTGAAAGTTTTCATTGCCACTGCGATTCCAGCAATTAGTCCGCCGCCGCCGACAGGCACAATAACAGTGTCAACATCCCAGATGGAATCCAAGATTTCAAGGCCAATTGTTCCTTGTCCAGCCATTACAAACTCATCGTCATAAGGAGGAATATACGTTACTCCTGTTTCTTCAACGATTTTTTCACAATAAGCCTTTGCTTCATCAAATCCAGCACCATGTAAAATAACTTTTGAACCATAGCCTTCAGTTGCCTCCACTTTAGCTTTCGGAGCCGTTTCAGGCATAACGATCGTACTCTGAATACCCAACAATTTTGAAGTCAACGCTACTCCTTGCGCATGGTTACCAGCGGATACTGCGATAACGCCCTTGTCTTTTTCCGCTTGGGTTAAGTGAGCGATTTTATTGAATGCTCCACGAAATTTGAATGAACCAGTTAGTTGCATGTTTTCCAATTTTAAGAACACTTGCCCACCGGTTTTAGCGGTTAGAAACATTGATTGGATTAACGGTGTTACACGTCCATACTGTTTGACCACATTTTTTGCTTCATGAATATCTTCAATAGTGACAGGAAGCTTTGTCATTGTGCTAGTCATTACAGAACATCTCCTATTTCAGTATAAGGAACATCAATTGAGTCTGCTAAAGCTTTCGAAACAACTTTACCATTGTAGACACTTAATCCGGATAATAGTGATTCGTCAGATTTCAGTGCATCATCTAGGCCTTTGACACTAACTTCTTTTAGGAATGAAATATTCCCTTTTGCTAAAGCAATTGTTGCTGTTCTTGGAGTTGCACCTGGCATATTCGGAACAGCGTAATGAATCACACCATGTTTTGTGAATACTGGATCTGCATGGTTCGTTGGTTTATCAATCGTTTCTACTGTACCGCCCTGATCAATCGCGATATCGACAATTACAGAACCTGGTTTCATTGATTCAACCATATATTCTTTCACTAATTTTGGTGGCTTTGCTCCTGGAATCAAGACAGTTGAAATGAAGACATCTGCTTCTTTGATCTTTTCTTCTAAGTTTTCAGTATTTGAAACGAGTACATCAACGTTATGATCTTTGTAACGATCCTTCAATTGTTTGATACGATTTTCATTCACTTCAAGAATGATTACGTGACAGCCAATGCCGACAGCCATGTCTGCTGCATTTTCAGCGGCATTTCCTCCGCCTAAAATAACTACAGTTCCAGCTTCAACGCCATCAATTCCTGGAAGTAAAATACCTTCTCCGCCATGTTGTTTTTCCAGATAGTATTGACCTAAATTCACTGCGCGACGCCCAGCGATGGCACTCATTGGTTTTAATAATTCTAGAACACCATTAATTGAGATATTTTCTCCAGATAATGCCGTAACGCCAACTTCCATCATTTTTTCAACACAAGCTTTGTTGGCTGCTAAATGCAAGAAGCCCCAAATAATTTGACCTTTTTTGAAATAGTGATATTCACTTTCCATTGGTTCCTTTACTTTTACGATCAGTTCAGCTGTCCATGCTTCGTCAGTATCGACAATTTTTCCGCCAGCCTCAATATATTGTTCATTAGTAAAACCTGAACCTGCACCAGCATTATCATCAACTAGCACTTCATTTCCAGCTTCTACTAAAATTCTCACATTTTCAGGTGTCATACCGACACGTGCCTCACCTTGTTTTGGATCTTTAATTACGCCAATTTTCATGGTAAATCACTCCTAATGGATTATTATTGAAGTTCTTTAACTTCGGAACATGTTTAATATATCACAATGCATTTTAGAAGCAACAATCATGTACTAAGTGTTATTGATATCTCATTATCTACAGTGTTCTCTTCATTTAAAATAAAAAAAACAACAAGGAATGTTGTTATAAGGCCTTTTTAAAATAAGAACACTTTCATTTTAAATATTTATATTCTCTTCAAATAGTTCTTTTAATATAAATAGTGCAAGCGCAGTCAATTTTTTTATGTGATTTTTCTCATTTGAAGAATCAAGAAATCTGTTATTTTTGATAAAACAAAAAAGCTGAGGATTTATTCCTCAGCTTTTGTTTGACAATCTGGACATAACCCATAAACTTCCAACCGATGTTTATTGATTTGATATCCTGTCAGCTTACTAGATGCCATTTCGACGTCTTCTAATCCAGGATAGAAAAAGTCAACAATCTTCCCACATTCTGTGCAAATTGCATGATAGTGCTGCTTGTTCGTGAAATCAAAGCGACTCGCCGCATCACCATAGTTCATTTCTTGGACGATTCCAATTTCAACGAATTTTCTCAAATTGTTGTAGACGGTCGCCACACTCATATTCGGGAAGCGGCCCTCTAACGAACGGAAAATCTCATCAGCCGTTGGGTGATTGCGGTACTCGATTAAATATTCTAAAATGGCATAACGCTGTGGGGTAATGCGAACTCCGCCGGCCTTTAATTCTTTGACCGCTTGATCAACTGCCTCATTTACCATATAAGCCCCTCCTGTTTTGATTCTATATTAAAATGATACTATTATCTGAGGGGAAATACTAGCTTGATTCAAAAATTAATATTTTTCATAAACTTATTGGTTAAATTGGAACAATTCAGTAGATAGGTAACGTTCGCCATTATCCGGTAGTAAAACCAATACTTTTTGATCAGAAGTCATCTTTTTAGCCACTTCTATCGCTGCAAACAATGCGGCTCCAGAAGATATACCAACTAAAATTCCTTCTTTTTTTGCAATTTCTCTAGCTGTTTCCATAGCATCATTACTTTTAACCGGTAAAACTTCATCATAAATGTTAATATTTAAAATACTTGGCACAAATCCAGCGCCGATTCCTTGAATTTTATGCGGACCGGATTGACCACCTTCTAAAACTGGTGATTCTTCAGGCTCTACTGCATAAATCTTAATATTCGAATACATGCGTTTCAGTTCATTTCCTACTCCGGTAATTGTACCGCCTGTGCCGACTCCTGCAACAAACGCATCTAAGCCATTTTTTTCAAAGGCATTCACAATTTCCTTTGCAGTTGTTTCTTCATGAACCTTGGGATTTGCTGGGTTATCAAATTGTGCTGGAACGAATCCATCCTTTTCTTCAGCCAATCTGTTAGCCTCAGCGATCGCGCCTTTCATCCCATCTGCACCCGGAGTAAGAACTAGATTCGCTCCATAAGCCTGCATGAGCTTGCGACGCTCAATACTCATTGTCTCGGGCATAACTAGCGTTACAGGATAGCCTTTTGCGGCGCCTACCATTGCCAAACCAATACCAGTATTCCCTGATGTTGGTTCGATGATCATCATTCCAGGCTTCAACTTGCCGTTTTTTTCCGCATCCTCGATCATTCTTAAAGCAATTCTATCTTTTACACTGCCGCCAGGATTGAAGGATTCTAGCTTCACGTAAATCTGAGCCATTTCATCCGTTGTCATGTTCTTAAGCTTCACGATAGGGGTCTCGCCAATTGTGTCCAAAATTGAATGATAAATTTTTGTCATCTTTCTTCGCTCCATTCCTTACCTTATGTAAGTTATCTTAACGAATAATGGCAGAAGATGCGAGAATTTCGACTTTAAATTTCACATAATAACACTTTTCTAAACAAATTCTCTTGGTTCTAATAAAGATATTCAGTAAAACACCTCAGTAATCTCATCATGATAACGAAAGCTGCTTCATTTTAAATATCCTAACTACCTATATTTATCGCTTGGTATTAAACTACCAAACAGATTAACTACAGACCATTAAAAAGATGGAGCAAATTGCTCCATCTTTGAAAGATTAAATGACAATTGTATCCCCAGGCATAATTGTTGAATCCGAACTCCAGCCATTATCAGCCAATAATTGATCAACACTGATACCGAATTTTTCAGCAATTCCCCAAATTGAGTCTCCTGATTGGACTGTATAGGATTGACCGCTAGCAGAAGCTGTTGCTGATTGACTATCTTGACTAGCAGTAGTATTTTGTGTTTGATTCGCTGTTTGCACTGCTGTACCTGCTCCTGGTGTATCGAAGCGAGTCAAATTATAGGTTTGGATCAAAGAAATCAACTTTCCTGCATAACCAGGATCTGTCGCATAACGTCCTGTTAAGTAAATCGCCGCGTCTTGGTAGCTATAAGTATGGCTTTTCCGCGCACCAGCATAATAAGAACCAGTTAAAAGATTAGCATGTGCTTGAAATGATTCTGCGTAACTGTTGTAAACGGCAAATGGTTCATTCATCGTAACCCATTGTCCATCCAAATATTCCTGTGTGCTCATTGACACTGAAGGTCCACCATTGTATTCTTTGACACCAAACAAATTGTAATACGGTGCGGCCGACAATTGAGATGTTCCAAAACCAGTCTCAACCAAAGCCTGAGCAACCATAATAGATGCATAAAGATCATTTGAAGCTGAAACCTGCATTGCAGAAGCGCCTAATTGTTCAATAAATGCAGATTGATTTTGCGTCTGTCCCATTTCAGCTGCACTTACCTTCACATTATTCATCGTCAAAACAGCTGGCGAAAGTATCATTGCTGTTCCGACTATAGGAAGCGTCCTTTTTGCGGCTTTCATTCGTTTTGCCTTTTGCTGTGTTCTTATATAATTATATTTTTCGATGCGGGTTTTAAATTGATTCATTATATACCTCCAAGAAACCTTCGCGAGCTTTTCATTTTTAGTTACTTTAAAAGTATAATCCAAGAACAAATAACAAACAATTTAAACACCGTAAATTCACTAATTTGTCATTATATCGTAACATGCGTAACGTAAAAGTTGTTATGTTTCTGTTTAATTGCACTTGATTTTTTTATATCAATGAAATGAACTTTAGAAATTAAGAAAAAACGAAACAGTGTTGAAAAATACTCTCACTGTTTCGTTCTTAATTTTTGATTATTTTTGTTTACATAATTATTTTATTCGTCTATTGCTTGATTCTGAAATACTAATTGATCATCAAACAATTCAATGGATACCTTGGTTTTCGGCATTACTCGACCAGCAATAATCTCTTTTGCCAGTGGTGTTTCTACCTCACGTGTAATGAAACGCTTCAACGGCCGTGCACCATATTGTGGTTCATAAGCCTTCTCTGCAATCCAGCTTTTGGCGTCTTCAGTGATATCTAGTTGGATTTCCTGTTCCTCTAATCGATGAGATAAATGCTGCACGATTTTCTCGACGATTCCCTTCACATCTTCTAAACTCAATGGTGTAAATAGAATTGTATCGTCAATTCTATTTAAGAATTCCGGTTTAAAATGACCTCTTAACATGCTTAATACCTGTTCTTTAGTCGCTTCAGGGATTTTACCTTCTGAGGTCACACCATCCAATAGCACTTGAGAGCCAATATTGCTCGTCATAATCAAAACTGTGTTCTTAAAATCAACCAATCGACCCTTAGAGTCTGTCAATCGACCATCATCAAGGACCTGCAGTAAAATATTAAAAACATCTGGATGCGCTTTTTCAATTTCATCTAGTAAAATGATCGTGTAAGGATTTCTTCGAACAGCTTCTGTTAATTGACCACCTTCTTCATAGCCTACGTAACCTGGAGGCGCTCCAACAAGTCGCGACACTGAATGTTTCTCCATATATTCACTCATATCGATCCGTACCATATGATCCTCAGAATCGAATAGATTTTCCGCCAACGCTTTTGCCAGTTCAGTTTTACCAACACCAGTTGGTCCTAAAAATAGAAATGATCCGAGCGGACGATTTGGATCCTGCAGACCAGCACGCGAACGTAACACTGCATCACTTACTGCATCCACAGCCTCATCTTGACCGATTACACGTTTATGGAGTGTGCTGTTTAAACTTAAAAGTTTTTCACGTTCACCTTCTACCAGCTTGGTTACGGGAATTCCAGTTAGACGTCCTACTACTTGAGCAATCTCGTTTTCTGTTACGGATTCCTGTACCATCTTGATGTCACTCTTTTTATTTTTTTCTTCTAAATCAGCTAATTCCTTTTCTAACTTTGGAATCGTGCCATGTCGAAGAACAGCAGCTCGCTCTAAGTCATAATTATTTTCTGCGTCTTCTAACTCATGTTTTGCTTGGTCGAGCTCAGCCCGTTTATTTGAAACAACATTGACTTCTTCCTTCTCCGTTTCCCATTGCAACTTCATCGCATTGGTTTCTTCCCGAAGGTCCGCCAATTCTTCCTGCAAGTTTTCTAGACGCTTCTTGCTTGCATCATCGCTTTCCTTCTTCAAAGCCGCCTCTTCAATTTCCAACTGCATCAATCGACGAGTCACTTGATCCAGCTCAGTCGGCATCGAATTCATTTCCACGCGAATGCTAGCGCTGGCTTCGTCGACTAAATCAATCGCCTTATCTGGCAAAAAGCGGTCAGTAATGTAGCGATCTGACAATGTTGCCGCTGCTACTAGAGCATTGTCATGAATATTTACTCCATGATGAATTTCAAAACGCTCTTTCAATCCACGCAAAATACTAATCGTATCCTCAACGGTCGGCTCCTTAACTAGCACCTTTTGGAAACGACGCTCCAATGCTTTATCCTTTTCCATATATTGACGGTACTCATCTAGTGTCGTAGCACCGATTAAGTGCAATTCTCCACGAGCCAGCATTGGTTTTAAAAGATTTCCGGCGTCCATGCTGCCTTCTGTTTTACCGGCACCTACGATGTTATGAATTTCGTCAATAAACAGTAGAATTCGTCCATCTGATTTTTTGACTTCCTTTAAAACGGCTTTAAGTCGTTCTTCAAATTCTCCGCGGAATTTGGCTCCTGCAATCAATGAACCCATGTCTAAGGAAAAGACTGTTTTGTCTTTTAGATTTTCTGGTACATCTTTACGTACGATCCGTTGCGCTAGACCTTCGACGATCGCTGTTTTACCAACACCAGGTTCTCCGATTAATACAGGATTGTTCTTAGTCTTCCGCGAAAGGATGCGGATAACGTCACGAATTTCCTCATCGCGACCAATAATCGGATCTTGTTTGCCGTTTTTAACCTGTTGAACTAAGTCCACGCCATATTTCTCTAAAGCTTTATATGTTTCTTCTTGATTCTGTGAGGTCACTCGATCCCCTCCTCGCATATCTTCAATATTTTTTTGTACTTCTTTTTCATTTAATCCTTGCTGATTCAAATATTTCGTCAAGGAGTAATTTTTTAATTTCATTAAGGCTAGAATAACGATCTCCGTTGATAAGAAATCATCATTAAATTTTTCACGTAACTGGTCAGCTTCATTTAATAGATTGAAAAGGTTCTGGCTGATATTTTGACCATATTGAACATTTCCACCGCTAACGGTCGGATATTCATCTAATACTTTATCAACTTCACGTTCGAACTGATCCACATCAATTCCAGCATCTGTATAAAAATTGCGTCCAAAGTGATTTGGCTGTAAAAATATTTTCCAAACATGAGCAATATCAATTTCTTGATGATGTCTTGTCACTGCAATTTGCTGAGCTTCAGCGATTGCTTCTTGTAACGTTGTCGTCATTTTCTCGATATTCATAAGCATACCTCCGACATTAATAGTAGTTTACATTCATTAGTATATAACTTTGGTCAGTAAAGGTCAAACGAATTGTCCTTCAATATTAAAGTTTATTATTATGAAGAAAAACAAAATAATGCTACAATTCTTTCATTAATAGAAAGAGAGTGATTCAATGATTTCACGCGTGATTGGCTTCGAAAAAGGGTTCAAACTTTCGAGTGGAAACCATTTTGAAACATATGAAGTCATGCTTCCTAAATTAAATAAAACGGATCTTGTCGTTAAAAATATGGCTACTTCTATCAACCCAGTTGACACAAAATTAAGACAAACAGGTAAAGGAACACCCCAGCCTCATGTCTTAGGCTTTGACAGTGTTGGCGTGGTGACCCAATTAGGCAGCGAAGTAAAGTATCTTGAAGTCGGGGACCGCGTCCTTTTCGCAGGTACTACTAAAAGATACGGCAGCTATAGCGAAAGTCAGGTTGTCGATTCTCGGATCGTCGCAAAATTACCTCATGACGTTTCGGCCGATGAAGCTGCTGCTATGCCATTAACCTTTATCACCGCATATGAAATGCTTTTTGAAAAAATGGATTTGGTGCCCAAAGAGAATCAAAATAGCGGCGCAATCCTAATCATCAATGGTGCTGGCGGGGTTGGTTCTATTGCCACCCAACTTGCAAAATGGGCGGGCCTAACCGTTATTACGACTGCTTCTCGCAAAGAAAGCAAGGAATGGTCAGAAAAGATGGGCGCCGACCATATTATCAATCATCATAAGGATTTGACTAAACAACTTAAAAAGATCGGCTATCATTCACTACCTTACATTCTGATTCTTCATTCTACTGATCGTTATTTTGAAGAAATGAGCGAATTATTAGAACCATTCGGTCATCTTGGTTCCATCGTAGAATCCAGCAAAGACTTAAATTTAGCAAAACTCAAAAATAAATCCGGTAGCTTTGATTGGGAGTATATGTTTGCTAAAACCGATTATAACCATAATATAGCTTCACAAGGGACCATTTTGGAGCTCTTGGTACGACTGCTGCAAGAAAAAAAGATCAAAAGTACCTTGACAAAAATCATTCCGGGGTTCACGCCTGAGGTTTTCTATCAGGCTCATCAAATTATTGAAGAAGATGACATGATTGGAAAATTGGTTGTCCATTTTTAAACCAAAAAGGAAGTTAACGCTTATTCGTTAACTTCCTTTTTAGCTTCTTTGATTTCATGATTGATCTGTCGCTGCTTATTGAATAGTACATAAATCATCCCTATCAAGAACGGCAGCAAGTATGTCGCGTAACGATACAATAGCAAGGAAGACACGGCATCTACTCTTCCAACAACATTTCGAAATAATAAAACATAAACAAACTCAAAGCCGCCGATTCCCCCTGGCGCTGGCAAAACACCACCAATAATCACCGTAAAGCTGATAAAGGCTACTGTCAGCCAAAGATCAATATCAGGATAATCTTGGACCAAAATGAAATAGGGTAACGAATACCAAACAACTAATTTTGCCATATTTGAGCAAAATACTCGAATAACAGAACGACGATCACGGATGAATGATTTGATAGCACCACGTAAAGAATAAACTTGATTATTCACCTGATCAACGATATCTCTTAATTTTTGTCGTTTGAACAAACGGTTGCAAATGATTACTAATACTACCTGTGCATTGATATTAAGACTTAATACCAATAAACTCGAAATAATTAGTAATGTTACCAAAATTCCAGCAAGCACTAAAAAGATCCCGTTTGAGATATGTTCTTGAATCGCATCGCTTTTCACAATTAAAAAGACCAGCGCCCAAACCATTAAGGCGATTTTATAGGTGACCATTCTCAAGGCACTCGTGCCCGTTCCTTCAGAATATCTCAGATCCTTTTTATGATAGTAAATAACCTCAGATACAATTGATCCTGTACCGAATGTGATAACACGATAGAAAGTTGCATATGCGGATGCAAAGAATCCGTCTCGAATGGTAAATTCTGGGTTGAATTCACCCGCAATATTTTTAATCGTGTACCCTTCGATTACTTGACTAATTAAACCGAGTCCTGTCACACCTAAAAGGACCGGTAAAGAAGTTCTACCCAGCTCGGTGAAAATATCACTTAGAGAGTCACGAATAACGAAGATAATAACGCCGATCATTACTATAAATATAAGGATATTTAGAATCAATTTACGATTGATTGATAAGTTCATTTTTTTGCCTCATTTTTTTCTTTATTGCTATAGCCTACCACATGCGAATGAGCAAAAAAAGGGTTCTATAATATTTTGTGTTGGTGGAAAATCGAAGGCGATTTTCTACTAACACTTTTTTCTTCGTTTCAACTCAAAAAGAGACTCACTTTTGGTAAAATTTAGTCGACCAAAACGTCACCCTACCAAAGGAGTCTCTCAATGGATAATCATACTAGAAAATTACTCGGATTAACAGATAAACATTTATTTTTTGATGAAGAATGGCTGATTGAAAAAGAATATAAAGGCGTTCAAGCGCAGTTTATTAAAGGAAAATTGGATGACTCTCCTTCCTGTTGTGAACACTGTCGATCGGTTCGTATTATCCGCAACGGTTCCTATACGACACGCACTCAGATGTTGAAAGTCAAAGAAAAGTTAACTATTTTAGAATTAAAACGTACCCGTTTTCTCTGCCATGATTGTGGACGGACCTTTTCTGCGAAAACGGACTTAGTTGATGAACATCATCAACTAACAAAGGAACTGAAGCAGGCGATTCTCATGGAACTGTACGAAAATCAATCACGTAAACTAATCGCTAAGAAGTACTTCGTCTCGGATGGGACGGTGACACGGATCTTGCGTGAAGCAACGAAGCATTACCAGCCACGTATGAACTTCCTTCCGACGGTGTTGTGTATGGATGAGTTCAAATCAATGAAGTCTGTTTCTGGTTCCATGAGTTTTATTTGTGTTGATGGGACAACCAATCAGCTATTTACGATCCTTGAAGATCGCAGACTTTACAAACTAACTCAATACTTCCTGCGCTTTCCTAGAAAGGCCCGTTTAAAGGTCAAGTACCTAGTGATGGACATGAATGCCAGCTATTGTCAGTTGCTTAAAACGGTCTTTCCAAATGCGGAGATCGTAACTGACCGCTTTCATATTGTCCAACACATCAATCGCAGCTTCAATCAATTACGTGTCCAGATCATGAATCGTTTTCGAACCTCACACTCTGAAAATCAGAAGAAGTACCGTCGGCTCAAGCGATATTGGAAACTCTTACTCAAAGATTCCACGACATTGGAGCCACTCAAACGGCATTATCATCGACTGTTTAAACGACCAATTAGTCAAACAGAAATCGTCGATGAACTGTTAAGCTACAACGAAGAATTGCGAACAGCGTATCATTTTTGTCAATTATTACGCTATTATTTCGTTAAACGAGATACGGAAGGCTTTCAAGAAACCCTTAAAACAATTTCATCTACGTTACCTCAGTCGTTTAAAAAGAAATTCACGATCTTCCATCGCTACCAATCGGGCATTTCAAATGCCTTTAAAGTGTCCCACTCAAACGGTGTCACGGAGGGGCTGAATAACAAGATCAAGCTGATTAAACGAATTGCGTTTGGTTATCGCAACTTTTATAACTTTCGGGCACGGATCTATTTACAACAAGGTCTGATCTTTGAAAACTAAAAAAATATGCGGCGCACAGAACGCGCCGCATATCGGACTAAGTTTTATTCAAATTTGTCTTCACCAACACGATTTGACGAAGAGCCGAAAAAAGCAGATTAGTTTAAATACAAAAAGGGATTTGTTGCACAAGCACAACAAATCCCTTTATTTTATTCATCTTCTGCATCCGATTCTTGATTGAGCAAATACGTATTAACATAAAGCATTTGTTCTCGCCCCTCAGAGAGAGCCTTTTCTAAAAAGTTGGCATCAATGTATTCATCAGATAATCCTAATAGAACAGTCATAATCACTGGCAAATTCATCCCGGTAATCAGGTGGATATGCGGATGTGCCAGATAAGGAACAAATGCTTGATTTACCGATCCGCCGAGCAAATCAGTAAAGATGAGTGCTTCATCCTCAGCCGCCAAGTCATTTAGCACGGCGCCAATTTCTTCCTCAACTGGAACATTCTGCGTATAGGCATTAATGACAATAATCTCGGCTGTGTTTGGCATGATGAACCTTACCGTTTCCTCAAGTCCTTTTGCAAAATTTAAATGACTGGCAAAAATGATTTTTCTCATGACTCCTCCTTTTCTTCGCTAGTATTAGTAATATCTTTAACAGATTCGCGTTCGATCAATTCTCCATCAACACTGGTATACTGCCCGGCAAAAGTCTCAGAAATATTAGCGATCAACTTATTGATTGCGATCGAACCTTTTTCGATATGATCAATCCGAACAGTGGTCAGCGGCGGCTCAACTAATGAAGCAAAAATGATATCATCCATACCGACTACGGATAAATCGATTGCTTGTTCTTTTAAAAATTTGATCAGCTCGATTGCTAATAAGTCTTCTGAAACAACGACAGCTGTCAACGCTTTGAGTTCATTTAGATAATCCGTAAATTCCACATTTTGAGATCGCTCGATTTTACACAGCTCAGAAAGATTGTTTTCCAGCATTGCTTTTTTATAACCACCATACCGCTGCTCGTTGACACTAGGTTCATTTTCATCAAATCCTCGAGAAACAAAACCGATTTTTTTGTGTCCTTTTTCAATTAAGTATCTTGTTGCTGCTGCTTCTAATTCCGTATCTTCAGTATTTACAAACATAGTATTGGGATTTGATAAAGCCTTTCGCAAATCAGGCCCATCCAAGACTGTATCAATATAAACAACGGGAACCTCTAGCAATTCATCAATTTCTTTAAACATTCCAGAAGGTACCCCTACAATAACGAAACCAGCAAATTTCCAATTCGTTTGGATTTTGATTAAGTCTTCAGCAGTTTGAACATTATGAAACAGCACAAAGTAATCCTGACCTTTTGCCTCATATTCAACACCAGCCAAAACTTCAGAAACAAAAGGATTCATAATGCTTTTACTATGGCGTTTAGAATAATAGATCAAGCCAATCAGCTTACTTGGGGCTTTAACTAATGAACGAGCATTTAAATTCGGTGTGTAGTTGTACTTTTTTATGATTGAATTTATCATGGAAAGCTTCTCTTTACTCACTCGGTGAGAACGGTTATTGATTACATTTGAAACAGTTGTAACCGAAACCCCTGCTTCTTCTGCGATTTGTTTTATTGTTACTTTCATCCCTTTTACCTTCCTAGTTTGCATCATTCGATCAAATAACACATTTCCGTTAACATCGCCCGAATAGCTGAATTTTCAAGCGTTTCTATATAACTTGAGAATTTTCTTGAATCAGAAAAAGCAGTTGGTAAGAAACGGAAAATTTCTTTTTTCGTATCATAACTCATCCTTGTATTTTGCAATCGCTTTATAATTTCACCTTCTACCAAAACATTTTGGTTAGCTTCAGCGTTATGAATGATTATCTCGATTTCTCTATCTAACGGAACGATCTTTTTTGGATCATTTACAGTATAAGTCAACTGTCTGTTTTTTTCATCATATTCAAAAATTGTTTCTGCAATATCCTCGCCTACGTGTTCAAACATAGAATAGCGATTATTTTCACCAGGAAAAACATGAACAACGATTTTATTAGGTAAAGTCTCAGGATCTTCCATGTAATCTCCGCTTAAAGGAACGATTCCGCCTGCTTTAACAAAAACTGGAATGGAATTTATATCACGGCAAACTTTGATCTTTGTTCCGCCTTGATATCTTAAGTCGCTGAAGAAATCATACCATACCCCTTCAGGAAGCCAAACATCCTCTGTACTCATGTCAATATCAGCAATAGTCGGCGTAGTTATTGGTGCAACGAACATTTCACTGCCGAAAAGATATTGGTTTGGAAAATTATAAGCTTCTCGTTCATCTGGATATTGATAATACATGGGCTCGATCAAGGCCCGACCTGAAACACTGGTGTGATAATTTGCCGTATCAAGATAAGGGATTAACTTTCCACGCAACCGCATGAAATCGCTCATTGATCGCTCGATTTGTACCGGGAAATTCCAAGGCTCTTTGCCAACAAAAGGATTGTCATAGCTATGCAAACGATTGATGGGGCTAAACACTCCGAACTGAAGCCATCTTAGTGACAACTCTGCATCATAGGAACCTTTATAATGCCCTCCAATATCGTGGCTCCACCAAGTATAACCAATATTCGTAGCTGTTGCAGTAAAATACGGTTGGAAAGCTAAGGAATCCCAAGTAATTATCGAATCTCCTGAAAAGCCAAGGGGATAACGATGAGAACCTGGCCCGGCGTATCGTGAAAGCAGCAACCCATCATTATGATTTCTTTTACTATTATCTAGAAAATGATAATGATTCAAGGCCCATAAGGGTTCGATTTTTGATTTATCACGACTGGTCCCCTGCTGCCAATCCACCCACCAGAAATCGACCCCCTGATCTTCGATTGGGTGATGGACATCTTTGAAATAGCTTTCTCTGAAGATTGGATTATCAAAATTAAAAATAGCTGGTTCTTCTGCATTTTGATCCAGCTTCATCCTTTCGGCTACAGCTGGATAGCTGTCCTCGAAAGCACGAATCCCTGCGGCTGGATGAACATTCAAGGTAACGTGTTTGCCTCTCTCATGAAGTTCTTTCAATAATTTTTCTGGCTCTGGAAACAAGTCTTTATTCCAGGAATAACCAGTCCAGGCCGAACCAAAACGTACAGGGATATCAGTTTTGTGCCAGTCCATATCAATTACTGAAACACTGATCGGAATATCCTCCTTCTCAAAACGATCCATCAGTTGTAAATAACTTTCTTGGGTATATTTATAGTATCGGCTCCACCAGTTTCCTAACGCATATCTAGGAATCAAAGGAGTTTTTCCAGACAATCGATAGTAATCTTTTAACGCCTGACGATAATCACGCCCATAAGCAAAGTAATAGCCATCAACTGCCTGCTGATTACGAGAAATAAATTCATCCTCTAAGAGAACAAAAGAATCCGTATCATCAATATAACTGAATCCATCCTTGCTTTGAATCCCTGTTTCTAATGGAACAGCACCATCAATACCGTCTAATGTTTCAGTTGTTCCCAGTAAATTATTTTTATCTTTTTCACCAAAGTGCCATCTCGAAAAATAGGTGCCGTAATTATATTTTGCATCAATATACAAATTTGATGCCGTAAACTTTCCACCATCATAATAAAGATGAAAAGAATCCGTTTCGATTTCTATTAGATGTCCACCATTGTTTTCTTTAACTGTGTAGTCTACTTCACCAAGATCTCGATTTTGAACAAATTGAGTTGGACGATCTTCAAACTTTCCTGTTTTTGAATATTCTAGACGGCATAGTTTATTAGTAATTATCGTAAAACGATAGTCTGCCCCTTGAACAACGTTCATGCTTCATCCTCCTTAAGCACCAAATCCTTAATGATTTGTGTTACTCCATTATGATCATTTATTTTGTAAGATAGTTAGTTGCTTACTTAACAGACGACATTGAATTTTCTAATACTGCGATATGCCAGACGTTTTGCTTCATTTTTAAATCGCTTACTTGATCCCCAACTGCTAGTAAATTTTCCGTGAGAACACTTAATATTTTGCGATCTGCTTGATTGCTTCATATTTATAGATGCATTGATTGGCACCTTCAAAAAGTATTTATTTGTTTGAACATCGAAAATTTTTCTAATCCCACAGCATTTAAAGTAGAGACGGTCTGAGCAATTGCGCCCTTAAATCCCTTTGTGGAAGCCTTTAGAACGGCACGAATATTTTATGAAGAAACCTATTCTTTTAAATTTGATAGCACACCTTTTAGATCAATCCTGATTAATTCAATTTCGTTCATTTTTACGCTGGTTTCAAAATTCCGAAAAACGCTCCCAGCATTGAAACTGCAATCAGCAAAACGATGATTTTTGTAGTTGTCCATTTTTTATTGCCAATCAATTTATAAACCATGATTGTTAACAAAACCGGCAGCAGTGCGGGCATAATCTTATCTAACACATCTGTCTGAAGTGGGAGTTTTACCGCACCTGTCTTAAAGGTCAAGCCTGTTTGAACTTTGACCGCTGTTGAGATTAAAGCACCTACGACAGTTAAGCCCATTACCGAAGCCGCTTCAGTAAAAATCGTCAGTTTTTCACCCAAGGTCGTCACCAGTTTTACTCCAGAAGAGTATCCTAGATCCCAAAGTTTTAATTTTACAAAAGCAAAAATCAGATTGAATACTAACCAAATAACTGCACCGATAGGGTTTCCTTCCAGTGCCATATAGCCAGAGATCGACCCTAAAATAGTTGGAATCAAGATCCAGATCAAGGTATCTCCAATACCGGCAAAGGGACCCATTAAGGAAGTTTTTAATGATTGAACTGAATCAATGGATTTTCCGCCATCTCGTTCCTCGATGGCTAAGCTGGCACCTAAAATAATATTAGCCATCGCCGTTGTAGTATTAAAATATTTAAAATGATTATTTAAAGATTCGATGTATTCGAGATCATTTGGATAAATCTTTCGTAAAGCTTTGTTGAGTGAAAAAACGACAGCCGGTCCTTGCTGTGTTTCGTAATTGAAGTTGTTAACCCCCATAAACATATAACGCAGCGCGGCCTTGTGACGGTCTCTTTTTGTCAGAACCGATTCATTCGATTGGTTTCCTTTAATATTATTCATCATAGTCATCGCCTTCCATCTGGGTATTAAGCATTCCATTGGATACAGTTGTCGCTTTATTCAGTTCTATATTAAAAATGAAATATGCTGCACTAAAACCCAATAGACCGATTGCTAGAACAGGCAAATTCAAATACGCTGAAAAGACAAAACCTACAACTAAAAAGGTCAGATATTTTTTTGCCGGCATGTAATGAAGTAACAAAGCGACTCCGACCACAGGGAGCATCCCGCCAGCGATATTTAGTCCCTCCGTCATCCATTTTGGAATAACCTCTAAAATAAGTTCAACAGCATCTGTCCCGAAAAATACCATGAGTGTAGTTGGTATAATTTGTTTTAAAGCAAAACAGATGGGGCCAACACACAACCATAAGTTCATTTTTCTGAATTGCCCTGCGTTCGCAGCTTCTTTTGCTTTCATCGCAAAGACCGTGTTAACCATTTTCACTAACACATCCAATTGGATCGCCAGCATTCCTACTGGTAGGCCAACCGCTAATGCGGCACCTGTTCCAACACCAGCTCGCACTGCTACGAAAGTTCCGATAATTGTAGCTAATCCATAATCTGGAACCGATGATCCACCTAGTCCGGCGACTCCAAGATTCATCAATTGAAATGTCCCTGCTATGATCATCGCTGTTTGCATATCACCCATAATCAAACCTGCAAACAAACCAACAATCGCAGGAAAACCAGTCATCACAGCGATTCCTTGAACATCTAACGTCATAATAACCGCCAATAGTATAATCAAAATATTTTGTAATAAATCCGGCATTATTAACTTCCTCTCTTTTCGTTTATATCCTTATAAAGAAGCGTTTTCAATTTCTTAATTAGAGTTATATGGTTCATCTTGATCATCAGGTACGTATTTAATAAATACAGGAACTCCTAGATTCTTGAGTTTTTCAATATCTGTCTTTTCTTGGTCCGTTAATGAAATGAATTTTGAAATTTTTTCTTTTCCTTCAGCATCAAACATGATTCCTAAATCGACTCGCGGAATCTCAATTCCCGCTTCAATAAATTTAATTAAAATATCTGGTTCTCTAACAATCAGAAAAACTTTTTGGTTATCGTAATTTCCATTTTTAAAATTATGAATCGCCTTTTCTGTATCAATGATACTCATTCCAGTTCCAGTCGGTTTAGATAAGCGCATCGCAGCTTTTTGTACCTCGTCTTGGCTGACTAAATCATCAACAACCATATATCGCTTAGGTTGGATGTGTGCAAACCATTGATTAACAACAATTCCGTGAATCATCCTCTGATCAATTCTAGCAACAGCAATCGGCATAACAATTCCTCCTTAATTTTTAAGTTTAACGTTAAACTTGAATATGAACTTATTATAGAATATGAAAGCCCTTTTATCAAGAGAATTTTTTATTTTTTTAAAATAAGCTTAAATCCGCTGATATATCAGTATTTACATCAAGAGGATTTAATGTTTTAAGCGAAAATATTCTTAAACAAATGGATTTATTCAAATTGTAAAATTCAAAATCTAAGTTTAACGTAAAACTTGGATTATTAGGAATTCTGAGCAAAAAAAATAATATCCATCAATCTTAATGACTGATGGATACTATTTTTATTCTGCGCTTAATGCAGCCATTGTGATGTAATTGTATGGCTGATTAAAGTGTGGCAAGAAGAAAATATCTAATAGTTTCAGCTTATCGATGGTTACTTGCTCTTCAATAGCAAGTGAGAACATATGGATCACACCTGAGATATCTTCTGTTGATGATAATTGTGCACCAACTACACGACGAGAGCTTTCTTCATAGACAATCCGTATTTTAACTTTTGCATTTTGTTTCATAAAACCTGGCCGCTGCAGATCTTCAAAGTCTGTATACTTCACAGCAATGCCATTTTTAGCCGCTGCTTCTACTGACAAGCCCGTTGAAACCATATGCAAGCCGAAAATCGAGATTCCATTTGAGCCCTGTACACCAGTCGATTCTAGCGCCACACCTCCAACATTGTACCCCGCCACAATACCTGAACGTACAGCGTTGGTTGCTAGTGCGATATAGGTCGTGTCTTGTAGGGCATTAGAGTAAATCGTTGCGCAATCACCTACAGCATAGACATTCGGATCACTAGTTTGCTGGTGAAGGTCAACCAAATAAGCGCCGTTTTTAAATAGTTCTAAATGGTCTTTACCCAGTTCGTTATTTGGTAAGAAGCCGATCGCATTGATCACTAGGTCAACACTGTATTCACCTTTATCTGTTACGATTGATTCAACTTTTACTTCGCCTTTATATTCTTTAGCTAATTCCCCAAAGTGCAGGTCAATTCCGTGCTCGCTTAAAATCGTATCCATATCATCAGTAAACCATTTATCGTAATAACTCGGTAATGAGCGCTCCATCGCATCAAAAAGTAATACATTTTTACCGCGACGCTTAGCTGCCTCAGCTATTTCTACACCGATATAGCCTGCCCCGATTACTGCAACATTTTGAATATTATCTGCGCTTAAAATTTCATCAACAGCTTTTCCGTCTTGGAAACGTTTTAAGAAATGAATATTTTCTAAATCACGTCCAGGAACTTTGGGAGAAATTGGTACGGAGCCGGTTGCCAAAATCAATTTATCGTAGTCTTCAACAAAGGTTTCACCAGATTTTGCTACGCAATGCACCTCTTTTTTTTCATAGTCAATTCGATCGACAGTTGTTTCCATTGAGATTCGAGCGCCTTTACTTTCGAAATCTTCACGTTTTGTATAAAATAAGCCCTCATAAGAATCAATTTGACGTCCTACCCACAGTGCTGTTCCACAACCTAAATAGCTAAGATTGTTGTTTCGGTCAATCATTACTACTTCTTGATCTGGAAAATTATCCAAAAGTGTGTTTGCTGCTGCAATTCCAGCATGATTTGTACCTACAATTACTGTTTTTGTCATTCATTCTACCTCCTAATTTTTGAAAGCATTTACATTACAATTATGATTGTAACATACTTCACGAATGGCATTTAAAAAAATGCAAATAATTTAAAATAATTTTCAAAAAGGTATTAATATTGATTTGAACAGCTAAATCGTCTTTTTAACAACAGAAATACTTTCTTAGAGGAAATACGTTTTTACTCTTTCTATACTCTAAAGTAAGAAACAGGTACATCTATTAGATTTTTGGAATTGCGTTTTCTCTTTTAAAGCTTTAAATCAAGATTAATAGTAAAATGAGAGTGAAATCTTTTTATCTGAAAGAAATGAGGCGAAATAGATGGAGACTGGCTTGGAAAAGCACCACCTTGATTTACTGGACAAATATGGTTTATTAGATCACCAATCTGTTTGTAGAGTTCAACAATTCGATTCAGGAGAAACCATTTTTGCTCAAGGTGTGGAGTATAAATATATTATGATCGTTGTTTCTGGAAAAGCAAAGGTGTGCACTAGTGCTCCTAGTGGAAAAGATTTGGTCTTAGCCTATTATCTTTCTAGCGGATTGATTGGTGATGTTGAACTGATGTCCGATACCACTTACGCGACCGCATCGGTTATCACTCTCTCAGCCTTTGAGTGTATTATTGTTCCCTTTCAAGACAATCAAGATTCGATGTTTAAAAATCTGACTTTTATGACTACACTAGCAAAAGGCTTATCAGAAAACCTAATCAGCAGTTCTTACAATTACACTTCGAATGCTCTTTATTCTGGAGAGCAGCGTCTTTGTACTTATATTTTACAAGGAGCCTATAAAAATTACTTCTTTGATAATTTGACTGATGTGGCCGCCACGATAGGGATTAGCTATCGTCATTTGCTGCGCCTACTGAATAAATTATGTGATGACGCTATTTTAAAACGAGAAAAACGCAGATTTCAAATACTTGATAAAGATCAGCTTGTTCAGCGCTCATCAGAAGCAGAATATTTTACAAAGAATCACTGATAAAAAAATTAGCCATTCGTCTCTCCTGTTATGAGTCGAATGGCTTATTCACTACTGTTTTTCAGTAATTTATTGCGAGCTTTTCTTCAAAAAACATTGCTTATTCTTTATTTGCTAAATAATTAGTCAAATCATCTACATATCGTTTCTGTTGCTTAGTTAAATAGCTTTTCACAAAAGGCCTCATATAAATTTTTTTTGGAGAGACATCCTCAAGGAAATGAATTTTAGTCTTTGTCTTTGACAATGATTGAAACTCTCCAATCCATTTTCCGCTAATATTCTCATTATCCATTGTAAAAGCGTACAATTTTAGCGGTTCATAGGTTGTTATTACAAATTTTGTTGGAAAGCCTTGATTCGTATATTCAATAAACACCTTTTTATCTTCTAAAACCTCAATTTTGCTAAGATCACTACGCCAGTCTGCATTTGTCAAATCTGTTACAATATGCCAAATTGTTTCAATCGGTTCATTAAAGACAGCTTCAATTGTTGTTTTCACCATGATTATCCACCCCTCTCAGTTCATTTTAACTTTTTTGAAAGAAAAGAACCTCTCAATCTGTGTCCAAAATGACGAGCTTTTCTAAAAAGGAGTGGAAAAAAATTTTACCAGAACTCTTTAATGAACTGTTCTCTTCGCTCAGCATTTTTATGATAGTTCTCTGGATTTCTTTGATAGTAATCCTGATGTTCTGCTTCTGCCGGATAAAAGGTTGAGGCTTCCTCAATTTGAGTCACGATTGGTTGGTCAAAATGTCCGCTATTTTGAAGAGCAGTGTGACTCGCTTCAGCGACTTTCTTTTGCTGCTCATTAAAATAATAAATCACTGGGCGATAGCTACTTCCGCGATCTTCAAACTGACCAAAGGCATCGGTTGGATCGGTTTGCTGCCAATAGATCTCTACTAATTCTTCATAGGATATCAATTCAGGATCAAAAATAATTTCAACTGCCTCTGTATGTCCAGTTTTTCCGCTTTTTACTTCCAAATAGCTAGGATTTTCTGTTTCTCCGCCGGTATAACCTGAAATAACTGACTCAATACCTGGCAGACTATCAAAAGGTTTGACCATACACCAGAAACATCCCCCTGCAAAAATTGCTCTTTCCATTTACATCACCTATTCTTTCTTATTCGTTGACAGGGACAACTGAGCCGCCCCATTTTTTCTCGATCCATTTTTGGACTTTGGGTTCATGTAATGCTTCTACGATTTTTTTGATTTCTTTTTTATTCTTATCATCGGTTCTCGTAGCTACAATATTGACATAGGGTGAGTCGTTTTGTTCGATCATTAATGAATCTTTGACGGGGTTCAAACCTTTTTCATAGGCGAAATTAGAGTTGATCGCTACTAGATCGCCTTCGTTATTTTCATACGCTGACGTTAAAAGTGTTGGATCAACAGTATGTTCAAAAACCAAATTTTTGGGATTTTCAATAATATCATCGAAAGAAGCTTGATCAATCGCCACACCTGGTTTAAGTTTTATTAACTTGTTTTTCGCAAAAATAGTTAAAATCCGCCCCCATTCAGAAGGCACATTCGAAACAATCACCTTTGCACCGTTCGGTATCTCACTGACCTTTTTTATGTTATGTGAGTAAATCCCCATAGGTTCTAAATGGATTGCTCCTACATTCGAAAATTTATAGCCATTTTCTTTTTTCTGTAGATTAAAATACGGAACTGTTGAAAAATAATTAGCATCAATGTCGCCGTTTTCTAATGCTTTATTGGGTAGAACATAATCATCGAACTTGACGATTTCTAAATCAATTCCCTCTTTTTTTAATTCTGGTTTGATATGTTCCAGAATTTCCGCGTGGGGGGTTGGCGAAGCGCCAATCTTGATTTTATTTGTTGTTTTTGCTGAGCTTGAACCGCAGGCTGTTAAAAATATGATGCTTCCTAAAATCATTAAAACCAGACTAAACTTTTTCATATCGACACACTCCTATTAATTTTTGACAAATAAAAAAATATCCATCCCTTTATTTACCAGACTACTGATAAATAAAGGGACGAATATTTTCGCGTTACCACCCTTATTCGTATTATCCTCGCAGATAATACCTCAACGGTACAGACATACCCGGCGATATAACGGTCGCTTCCCGTACAGCTTGCGTGAACAAACTGAATGCTCAGAGCTCATCTTCATTGATTTTCCACGATCCCTCTTTTCACCAGCCGAGGGTCTCTTTTAAACGTTTCGCGATCAACTACTCTTCTCTTCAATGCGTGATTATTGATTGAAGTTATTCTAATATAAAAAATTTAGATTTGCAACAAAATAAGAAATTCTCCAGCATTTTTTATTGGAGAATTTCTTTATGGTTACTTGATTAGTTGTGGCAGGCTTAAAAGTTCCTCTAGCTCATTGATTACTACATCTGCCTCTCGTTGATCCATTAAGAAAGCTTGTTTTAGAGCTACAGTGTAAATACCCGCGGCTTTAGCTGAGGCAATCCCTAAAGTTGAATCCTCCACAGCCAAACAGTCGGAACAATTGAGCATTTTACGACTAATCCTATAGATTTCTGGATTTGGCTTACTTTCTTTCACCTCTTCACCACTGATCGTAAATGAAAAGTATTTCTCAAGCTGGCAATCGGATAACATTTGATTGATTTCTTTGCGTGGAGAAGAAGAGGCCAAGCCAATTGAGAGTCCCTTCTCTGATAGTTTTGTTAATACTTGCGGTACCGAACTTCTCAAAGCTTTTTTAAAATCAATACCATGATGCTTTTTATACTCAAGATATTCTTGATGAAGTTTTTCACGTTTTGTCTCATTTTCAGAAACCAGTAACTTCCAGGTTTGTTTTTCAGAATTGCCAACATAGTCTTCAAATTTATCTGAACCTGGTTGAATTCCTTTCGCTTTAAAAAAGTCCATTCGTCGCTCAAAATAGTAAGGCTCACTATCGATCAATACTCCATCCATATCAAAAATAACTGCTTTATCCATACCTTCACCTTAATCCTTTACAATGTCATTTAATAAACGAAGCTCTAATAAGGGTAATTCAATTGTATATTCCTTTTCGACCTCTTGGAATGCTTGATGAATCAACTCCATATTGTGTCCTTCCTTTTGCACATACTCCTCTATATCCGCCTGCTCATCGACACTTTCCTTGCGTAAAATCCGTTCGATCATGGAACAGCAATGCATATAAAGTAAAAATAGCTGATTGTTTGAAAACTCGATAGCCATCAACCGTTCCAATTCCTGCACAGCCTTTTGGACTAAACGCAGGACTTTAGTGGCGTCTAGGATCGTTAAGTTTTCGACGATTTTATTGATTGAGAAGTTGAAAATCAATTGATTTTTAAAGGCTTCACTATCAATGTCTACCTGTTCGTGCAATAGTTCGGCGAATTCACCAACAGCCTCGCCATTTATCAACTGGTCCAGACCGATGTATGGTACCTGATTAATTTTAGGATTTTCTGTGCCGACAATCATTAATACATCATACAACTGGAAAGGTGTTTCATACATTTTATTCTCTGATAATTTATGATAGTCATAGGGAAGAATGGTTAATTCCTTCGCAGAATCCCCTAAACATTTTAGTAGGATTTCTTGGATTTGTGTCGCACTTCCGATACCAGTATAACAGCATGTGATAATCGCCTTTTTCTTATTTAGTTCAGGAATAATCAGCTGCTTCTGGATTCGATTCTCCACATTAATCGCCTCATAAACCTCGGTCACACTGTCGCCACTGATGATATGCTGCCCCACTTCCAGAACAAGTGGCGTACTGACGTTATCAATAATTACCAACGGGCTTTTGATATGATTAGACAACCGTTCTCCTAATTGATTAAAGGAGCCCATATCTACTAACAGAATCAATCCCGAATCAGTCCGATAATCGTTGATATAACGGATAATCTGCGCCTCCACCTTATCAAGGGTGATATTAATCGGCATATCGTAGGCTTGAAAGACATTTTTTCCCAGCATTCGATTAACTACATTTGCCAAACTGCTAGCTGTTGAATAGCCATGAGCTAAGACAATACATTTCACATCATTTGGCAGGTCGCTGATCTGCAAACTATAAAAATAGAAGGTGACAAATACAATATCTTCTTCCAATATTTGCTGGTCCAATTGCTGCGATAAATACGTTAGCAACTTCTTAGCATACCAAAAAGGGGTTTCCAAGAATGAATCCAAAAATTCCAGCAGTTCATTTTTTTGCTCCTGCCATTCATAATGACTGCTTAAAATATCTGTATTATCTTTTAAATAAAGGTAACTGGCTAAGGAAACCACACGATTGCCATCCTGCTCGAAGCCATAATTTTCATACATCATATCCAGTGTTTGGCGAATATGGTAGGTCAGGACGGAATACAACGATTCTTCCTTCTCGTAAGTTCCTTGAAAAATGAACTCATCCATCATTTGAGTAACTCGTGCCACATTATTATCAATGAACTCTTGCGTCAGGTTTTCTTTTTGCTGAACTTTTTTAAAATCATTCAATACCTCAGCAAAAAAGTTCCGTAAAAGCTGTGTTTCCTTGCTTTCTAGGTAAATTTGCTGTGCTGTATTCGGCAGGTACGTACGATCAGACATTTTCTTTTTTGGTTTACTGAACTGTTCTTTAAATTTCAGATTATACTCTAATGGTAGATCCTTTAAACGGACGGTGATTGTTTGATTTTTCTTCTGATGAACATAAGCGTTGCCACAGGCATATTTGATGATATTCTTGATTTTCCCAACATTTCCCTCCAGATCGCTATTCAATAAAAAGTCGATCATTTGATAGGATACCTGCAGCTCCTTTTCTAAAATGCTGCTCTCCGCAATGAAAAAGGAATCAATTAAACGCAGGCGTTCTGATTGTGGTCGATTTTGAAATTTAGGCAATGTCACAATTACCGGCAGACGCCTCAAAAAAGTAGGCAAAAAGGTGGAATAGACATTTTCAGTAGTAGCGAAGACTAAACGGACATTCGCCTTTCGCCGAATACTTGTATCACCCATCGGAGAAAACTCGCCAGTATCCATGAAGGTAAATAATTTTTCTTGCCCTTCTTCTGATAAGCGATGAACTTCATCTAAGAAGAGAATTCCCCCATCGGCCTTTTCGATCAATCCGCTGTGCTCATGATCTGCACCTGTAAAAGCGCCTTTGGTATGTCCAAACAAAGCCGAGGATAATAACTCAGGATTGTTATAATACTGCGCACAGTTATAGGCGATAAATGGTGCTTTCGCATCAATTACCTGTTGTTCTTTGGCATATTCATAAATTTTTTCCGCTAAAAAAGTCTTTCCAGATCCGCTCACACCCATTAGTAAGATTGGTAAGCCATGATGGGGATACAAAACGGCCGTCTTTATTTGGTCGATTGCTTCCTTCAAGCTTCCATTCGCACCAATAATTTTTTCTAGCGCGCTTCCTTTGTCCTGGGAAAATAGTTCCTCTAGTGAATCATATTCAACTTTAGAAATTTGGACAGACGCATCCTCTAAGGCTTTTCTATGTAAAAATAAAACTGGGTAACTTTTGATTTTTACTAGCTCTCCGTCACGAAATGCTTGATTCAAATAGCTGCTAATGGTACTTCGATTTAATTGCAGAGACTCAGCGATTTGATAAGCCGAAAAACGTTCATCGGAGCCAGCCTTTAGATTCATAGTAAGTTCATATAAGTAATCGTCTAATTCCTTTTTCATTTTCATCACCTGCTTTAATCGATTTCTTGTACCTTTGCTTCTATTGTAAAGCATTTCTTTGATCATAAGGATTACTTTTTTTAATGCGAAAAAACCGAGACAAATATCTCAGTTTTTCCGCCAATTAGTTTGCAACTAATAAGAGAGTTTCCACATATAGCGACGTTTAGTAAGCGGATGTTCTCTGGCATAGGACAATTCTTCTGCATACACTCTGAATACCGCAGTAATCACGAATGGGTTGAAATAATCTAACACTTCTTTTTCAATGAAAGCGGACAAGCCATAATCTAAGGCATCTACAACTTCTGTTTTCGCATCAAAACGATCTAAGAAAGCCAATGCACGAGAGTCAATCGCACGAGTCTTGCCATCGTTCATCAATAAAATGAATGGGACATCTTTGTCGACGATTTCAAACGGACCATGGAAAAATTCACCAGCATGGAAGGTTCCTGAATTGATCCATTGCATTTCCATCATTAAGCAAACAGAAGATGAGTAAGCAACTTCGTGAGTGGCACCGCTGCTCATGATATAAATGACTTTTTCGTCTTTGAAGCGTTGTGCGAATTGTTTTGCAGCCTTACGAGCAGATTCCGCACTTTCTTGTGCCAAATCATAGATTTTAGCAAAGCCATCCATCATTTTGTTATAATGTTCATAGCCTTCAACTTGGTTTAGAAGCTCTACAGCTAATAATAAGCAATAGCCTGTTTTTTCAAGCTTTGTCGCATAGTTTTCAGCAAATCCATGATAAATTACGTAATCTGCATCTTTTGTTAACGGCGCGTCAATTATTCGTGTTAAACTAATAACTGTAGCACCTTTATCTTTGGCAATCGCGTTGGCTTCTACTGTTTCTGGAGTTGCCCCTCCAAGTGAAGCCGAGATCACAACTGTGGTCTCATCGATTGAAGTAGGTGTCGCGTAGTTGAATTCGTTGGCTGTGTAGTGACTAATGCGTAATTGTTTCGCATTTTGGTCTAAAAAGTATTTTGCTGGATACAAATCTGCTTTTGATGCGCCACAGCCGACGAAAACAACGTGTTTTACCTCATGCTTGCCTACAATCTCTTTGATAATTTCTTTTGCTTCCATCGTTGAATTCATTTTCTGAATTCCTCCTCAGTTTTTTCTTTTTTATTTAGAGAAACAGACGATTCGGTATTTCTACCTTCATCATTCAGTTCCAACTACCAGATTAAACAAAAATCCCTAAAGCGCTTAAAATCAAACCGCCGACAATACAGATCAAAAGCATGATACTTGTATTTACTTTCTTTTGCAGCAGCCAATACATGAACATCGTTAATGCAAACGGCAGCATTTGCGGCATGATACTGTCTAAAACATCTTGCAGCACAAAGGTTTTACCGAATTTGATTGGTGTGGTGATCCCGATCATACTGGCAATCATCGCACCGATAACCATCAGACCAATGATCGAGCAGACATACATCACACGATCCATCAATCCGCCTTCGTATAACTTAGTCAAATATTTATTCCCCATATTATAGCCGAATTTCCCGCCATAATAAGTCACTAGAAAAGAAGGAACAAAGGAGATGACCATTGCTAAAATCGGACCTAAAATACTGCCCTGTTGTGCTAAATTAATTCCTAAACCAAAGGCTAAAACTCGAACGGTCCCTTGGAAAAAGGAGTCGCCGATTCCAGATAGCGGCCCCATTAGTGACGTTTTTACTGAATTGATCGTATCTGGATTAAAGCCTTCTTGATCTTCATAGTATTGTTCTTCCATTGACGCTGTTAGCCCTAAAACAAATGCACTGGTTTGCGGTGTACAATTGTAATACAGCATATGCCGTTGATAGGCTTCCTTTTTCAACGCATCATCTTTTGGATCTTTATAGATCCGGTCTAAGGTTGGAGCTATTCCATAAAGAAATCCCATATTCATCGCACGCTCATAATTCCAAGAATCCTGAATTGCCCATGAGCGCCAGAAAAATTGCCAATATTTACGACGGTTTTGATCTTTTTCTTGTGCCATTTTGTTACCCTCCTTTTATAGATCATCCAATGCATCAGGCTCTTGATCCGGTCCGCTGCCACCACTGCCGCCAGATTTGTTTGCCTCAATTTGGTACATAACAAAGGCCACGATTCCCGCAAATAAGGCTACACCAGTAATCCCTAAGCCTGAATAAGCAGTAATCAAGAAGCCTAAAACCAAGAACGGCATCATTTTTTTAGACAGCATCGTTTGCAGCAATAAAGCAAACCCGTAAGCTGGCAGTAACTTACTTGCTAAGTTCAATCCATCGGTGATCCATTCTGGAATCGCGTCAACGATTGATTTTACTAGGTCTGTTCCAAAGTAAATCGCTAAGAAGATCGGAACAAAATACATTAGTGAGTAAAGAATGGTTCCCCAGACAATGTGAATATGCTGGACTCGCTTAAACTTGCCTTCTTCAATTAGTGCATCGGCTCGGTGAGTTAAACTTGCTAAAACTGTTCGCATCAAAATCCCTAATAGTTGTCCTAAAATAGCGATTGGAATGGCAATTGTCAAAGCTGTCTCTGCATTTGAACCAGATAAAATTGCAAAAGCTGTTGCGATAACTGCTCCTAATGTCATATCTGCAGGGACGGCTGCTCCGACCTGAACAACCCCTAAAGAGATCAATTCGATTGATGCACCAACCAGTAATCCTTTCTCCAAATCCCCTAATGCTAAACCCACCAAAGTCCCAACAATCAAGGGACGTTCGAAGTTCAACCGGCCCAATAAACGGGAATCCAACATGACGAACACACCAATCAATCCTAAAACTATTGATTGAACCAACATTTAAAGCCCTCCTTTTAAATTAGTTTATTTAAATCCTCTGATTTAGAGGTTGGTATCTGCTGCATATACTGCTTGACTCCCATCTCCTTCAACTTTTTCGCTTCCATCTGCTCTTCCTCATTCAAGAAAATCGCACTGCCAAATTGCTTGCCGTTATTGGTCTTTGGTATCCCGCCATAATTGATTTCTTTGATTTTCGGGTAGGCTTCGCAAAAAGCGAGTGTTTCTTTCGTATTGCCAAAAATCAACATAATATTTTCCTTCAATGTTTCCACCTTCGCCATTTTAGAGAGAGCTTCCTCAACTGTGAAAATGTTTAGCTTCACGCCTGTGGGTTTCGCCAAATTTAAAGACATTTTCTTGAACTCGTCTGTCGCTGCTTCGTTATTGATCACGATGATGCGATTGATTCCTTGCGATTTGGTCCAAGAAAAGACCACTTGTCCGTGTAGCAGCCGATAATCAATTCGTACTAGCTTAATCATAAATCATCACCTCCAGTATTTATTTTTGCTGTTAATAATTGTTTGCAGTCGATCATTCCTTGACGACTTTCCTCAAGAATCATGTTCATTTGTTCTGAAGTGATTTTCCCAGATTGTGTGGCAATTGAAATTACCAGTGGTAAATTCATCCCTGCAAACAAATGAACTTCTGGATGTTCTTGTTGGATCGCTAACAAATCATTATTCACACTCCCTCCAAAAATGTCCGTTAAAATATAGACATCCTCATACCCGATTTTTTCAAGTAGATGTTCTACCTGACGTTTAATTGGCTCATCTTCATCACGAAATGCGGACAAAGCAAAGATGTTGCCTTCATCTCCGATGATCATCGATGATGTTTGTTTTAATCCCTGCGAAAAATCTCCGTGACTGGCTAAAATAATCTTGTTCATTCCCTATCCTCCTACTTATTCGTTCGTTGCGAATGTCGTTTCTTGTTGAAGAGTACTCAACCTTTTTACCAAATGGCCTTCTTCACGAACTACGAGAAGTTGAACTGACATTCTTATAACTGTTCTCACTTTTATATAAGCAACTGGCGTGCCAACTTTTGTTACATCCTATAAATGCTTCTATCACAAGGATCTCCAGCTTCTCCCAACACTTACGGAGGACTTTTAGAGATTGTGTGGAGAGAGTGTTGATGAACGTTTTTTTTGAGAAATGATAAAGTAGTCTTCGAGAGAATTGTTTTTGAAGTTTCTCAACAATGCGAGAGAAGATGCTTTTCTACTATTACAATTGTTCTAGAAAAAGGACGATGAAATAAAAAAGCTCAGCGATTTATGATTCGCTGAGCTCCTCTTTTCTAGTTGTACGAGGCTTTCCACATATAGGTACGTTGAGTGTAATCTTTTTTTATTTGGTAAGCGAGTTCTCGCATGAAGACATTATTTAAAATCGGAGAAAAAATCAGATGATTAAAGTGCTCTGAAACCTTTGAATCAATTTGTCTTAATCCTAGCTCATGTGAGTCTAGCACGAAGACTTTCTTTCCACCAAACTCTCGTAAAAAGCGCGCCGCCCGTTCATCGTTTGGTCGACTACCGCCTTCTCCAATTAGAAGAAAAACAGAGGTTTCTTCATTAATCACTTCAAAAGGTCCATGGAAGAAATCACAGCTGTTGACGGTTGGTGAATCAATTTGTAGCATTTCCATAATGTTGCAAATCGAGAAAATGTAGGCTGCTCCATAAGCGGCGCCACTGCCCATGACATGAATGGATTTAGAGTCGCGATTTTGAAGCGCCCATTTGATTGCTTTTGTCCGAATATCCTTGACCGCTTGTTTGTAAAGCGCGTCGATTTCTTCAAAACTCTTCATGGCAGTAGTCATGTGCTCGTAGCCCTCCACAACGTCCATCACTGTCATAGCTAGCTTCAACCCATAAGCAGCATTTGTCTTAGAAAAATCACTCTCATCCACCGCAACAGAATCATAATGAATCTTATAGTCACAAACCTCGGTTAATTCAGATTCGTCAATATACAACGCAATTGTTGCTGCACCGCGCTTTTTCGCTACCTTGGATGCTTCAATCGTTTCTGGAGTTCCTCGCATAGAACAAATAACTGCTAAAGTCGTTTCGTTAACAAAGGCTGGCGGTGCTTTGACAAATTCATTGCTGGTGATATTTTTTGAGCGCAGCTTCGATGATTCCTGATCTAAAAAATAATGGCCTGGATAAAAACCGCCGTAGCTTCCTCCTGCCGCTAACCAAATCACCTGCTGGATGCCTCCGATTGACTGCTTCTCTTCATGAATCGTTTGGATCATTTCTTTGATTATCATACTGTTTCTTCCTTTCATTATCAAAATACTTATCTGCCTATCTATATAACGAGTTTAATACAAGTTAAGATACATGTCAATACATGTATAGAACTAATTATAAAACTTGTCCTATAGTTGAACTATTATGATTTTTTGCTTATAATTGAGAAAAAGGCGGTGTAACAATGGTTCGAAAGATAATTGATGAACATAAACCACTCTACTTACAGATTAAAGAAGCGATCCTTCAGCAGATTAAGAAAAAAGAGTTGGTCGCAGGAGATAAGCTCCTCTCTGAAGCACAATTCCAAAAGAGCTTTCATGTCAGTCGAATTACCGTACGAAAAGCGATTGATGAGTTGGTTGAGGAAGGTTATTTAACCCGCCTTCAAGGAAAAGGAACCTTTGTAAAAAATCAGAATCAGGAAATGCAGAAAAGCTTATCCTTGACTCAAGTTTGTCTTGATCAGGGAAAAAAGCTTACTTCAGAAGTACTTGCAGTGAAAGAAACGCTTGTCCCAGCGGATTTTACTACCCTTTTTGGCTCAGATAAAAGTATTATGGTCGAGCGTCTTCGTAAGGTCGATGGGGTGGCAATCATGCTGGAAAAAAATTATTTACCTACAGATTTTACATTTTTACATGAATGTGACCTTTCCGGATCGCTTTATGAAGCACTGGCAAAGCATGAAATAGAGCCCAAAGTTAAAGGAATGAACCAAGTGGGTATCAAACAATTAACGAATCAGCAAGCAGCATTATTCAATGTTCAAAGCGGCCTATCAGTGATTCAGCATAAGGGAACCGTCTATGATACGAAAAATCAACTGGTGCTAGCTTCCGAGGAACTTGTTCGTGTAGATCTACCAGACCTGTTTAAGTATTATTTATAACGCACATGATTCTTTGGCCAACAGAATAGGCTCTAAGTCAAATCGTGTTGTTTTCATTAAATCACTGAAAGGAAATGCTTCGGCGTTTCCTTTTTTCTTTTTGTTTTCTTGTTCAAATAATGTCGCAAAGGTTCTGTTGAATTAGAATTCGCATACGAAGGTGGCGAAAGGTTCTAAAACCGAATGCCACTCTCTTGATCACTTTAATCAAGTTATTCTTCCCTTCAAGTTTTCCGTTCGAATAGGGGTATTTTAATGCATTGATAATCGCTTGTTTGTGTTTGTTTAAGTAAAGAATCGCTTTTTTAAATGCTGGATCAAGCATCGTGGGTAAGTGATCAATGCGTTCGTAAAAGTCTTTATAATCTTTGGCATCAAAGGCATCCAACAAATTTTGATACACATCATAGCTTGTCCGTAAGTGCTCGTCAATCGATAATAAATAGTCCAATACTTCCGATTCCGTCAGGTATTTCCGTTGGAAAAGCGGGTATTGTTTGAGCGAAGAATAATTGATTTTTCTATTTTTCTTCAGAATGGTTCGCCAATATTTCTTAAGCTTGCGATACTTTTTCATGGCTTGCGGGTCGCTCTTTTTCAAGTGATTCATGGTTTTTATCCGTTGTTTGTTAAACGCACGATTGAGTTGTTGGATCACATGGAACCGATCAATGGAAACCCGAGCATTTGGGAAAACGACCTTTGTCACAGAATCATAGCCCGCATTCATATCCATCACGACATGAGAAACGTTTTTCCGTGCGTGATAAGTAAAGCGCATAAAATAAGCGATCAGCTTGAAGCTTCTTCGATCCTCTAAAATATCAAAGATTTTCCCCGTATCCGCGTCACTGAGAATAAAACACATGGCGCCCTGACAGTCCTTAGTTCCTTTGAATTCATCAATCAATAGATGTTTGGGTAAGTAATTGGGCTTCAGTCGTGGTTCTTCAAAAAAAGAATCCAAGACCCGTTCGACCGTTTTAGCGGAAACCAAATAACGCTGAGCGATATCTTTCATCGAAATTTTCTTCTTTAAATCAACAGCGATCGCAAACTTGAGTGCTTGGGAGAGATAACAGTTTTCTGCGACATAATAGGTTTTAGCTGAAAAGGTATGGTGACACTGTTTACAATAAAACCGTTGTTTATAGAGATGAAGATAGGTAGACACCTCTTGATAAGGGAGTAATTGAATCCAGCTATCTTTGTAGCCATGATGGATGACGGAGTCGTAGCCGCAACACTCACATTGAGGAGACGGATAGCTCAGTCGACCAGTAAAGACGGTGGCCATTCTGTCATGGACTTTTTCTTTTGAAACGGCGTCTTTAGAAAAAGTAATGTTGGAATCGTGAATATTTAGGATTTGTTTGATGGTTTTGTCTAGGCAATTATCTTTATATTTGATATTCTTAATACTGGACATTTGGTTCGCCTCCTATGATTGGGTTCAGCGATTTAATTATAGGACAACCAAATGTCTTTTTGTATAAAAAAATACTTGGTGTTCTCGCTCAAAAAGAGTAACAACACCAAATATTATAGAACCACAGAATAGCGTGACTGTTTCTGATCAGCAGAAGCAGACACGCTATTTTTTTAAATTAGTTTTCGTTGCTGCCACTTTCTACTGAAGAAGTAGAGCATTCCGATACAAGCCGGAATAATCGGTGATAGTGCTTGTGCCCAGTAAATCCCTCTAACACCAAACTCCAGCAGTGTTCCTAAAAGCCAGCACAGCGGTAAACGAATGACCAATGCATCTAACAGTGCGTTAATCATGCCAAGATTGGCAAATCCAACCCCCACTGCAAAAGAGTCAAAGTTGTACATCGTTGCATAAAACAAACTATTCCAACAGCAACAGATTCTCAAATATACCACGCCCGCCTTTAGTACCGCTTGATTTTCTGGATCAAAAAAGCGAATCAGCGGTTCGGCAAATACTTGAATGAACAAAATAGCTATCAAAGAAACAAGAATGCTTGCGAAAAATCCAATCTGGACGATTTTTTTCGTTCGCTTTAAAAGCTTCGCCCCCATATTTTGGCCAACCATTGTCGTTACTGCTTGACCGATTGCCCAACACGGCATGCCAGCAAAGGTATTGATCTTCAAACCGATTCCCGCTGCTGCCGCAATGACTACTCCGTACTTATTGATCATGACTGCAATCAGTAAATACGAAATATTGACCACGGTCATTTGGATTGCTGTTGGCAAACTTACCTGTACAAGTTTTGACAAAATGGCTTTTTCAAGCCTAAAACTTGATAGTTGAAATTCAAAAATAAAATTCTGTCTTCTTAAATAAAGAATCGCAATACCAAACGAAATGGCTTGTGAGACAATCGTCGCATAAGCCGCTCCGACAGTGCCAAAACTAAATACGCCTACCAATAAATAATCTAGCAAGACATTTATTCCCGCTGCAATCATGACAAAATATAAAGGACTTCGTGAATCGCCGAAGCCTCGCAAAATCGAGCAGGTAGCATTATAACCGAATACAAAAATAGTTCCGATAAAAATCACCAGCATGTAATCACATGCGTCTTGATAGGCCTCCTTTGGAACATTCATCCACGTTAGGATCTGCTTATAAAAGAAAATACCCGCGCAGGTGATTAGGATAGCAATAACTGCTGTCATAGCGTAAATTGTTCCAATTGTCTTTTTTTGTCCAAGCTCATCCTTCGCACCTCGATATTGAGCAATGAGCACGGTACCTCCAATCGTAATCCCCATGCAAATCGCGTTGACAATAAAAACTAAGGAGGACGCATTACTAATTGCGGCTACGCCCGTACTTCCAACGACCCTTCCAACCACCAGCATATCGGCGATATTATAGAGTGACTGCAATAAATTAGCTAAAAAAAGTGGAATCGCAAAACGAATTAATTGTTTTGTGACACTGCCTGTTGTTAAATCATGAAAGTTACTCATGTTCTCATCCCTTTTCATTTTTTTACAAAAAATAAAAGAAGGTCACCGATGACATGACCTTCTTTTACGCACATGAAATTGCAAAAAAAGGCCATTGACAAAAACACTGTCAATGGCCTTGTAAAATCTTGTAGACATCTCGAATAAACCAGAAATTAGCTAATTTCTGATCACTCTAGCTGACTGATGAAGATTTATTTCGATTAGGCTCCGTACAATGTTTCATCGTATTCGATTGTGCGGAGCAAATTTCAATGCACACTTTATTGTAAATGATATAGAACATATCAATCGACTGCTTTCCTATTTGATACGTCTATTATATCTAGCGCTAGAACCAAATTCAACATGGAGAAAAAAGATAGAGAAAAATTAATTTTCTTGTGTCAGTGCGTTTTCTACCGCCTTCGTAATTGTGACGCTGCTTTGGGTTGCACCGCTGATTGCGTCAACTTCCAAGCTCTGTTTATTAATAATCTGATCAATAATTTTCTCGCCATTCTTTCCTAAACCAGTCATATGATCTTTGATTTCAATATCGGTAATTTTTCCATTTTCAACCTGCACGTTAACCTTTGCCGAGACTGGTTTGATTTGTGCTTCTCCCACATATTTTCCATCTGCTACTTGAGAAATCGGCACTTCATTGATTTTAACTTTCTTTAACGTACGCTTCGTCAAAAAATCAGCGCCTACTTTCACACAAACCACGAGTAAAATGGCAACAATCAAAATAATCATTATTCGTCTTCCCATAACTCCTTCAATCCCTTCTACTTTTTAACAGTTACCCAATCTTCTCTAATTCAGACAAATCGATACAATCGACACTTCCCTCATCTACTGCTTGTTCAATTGCTTTTTCAATCTCCAATTTCTCTTGGAGAGGTTTCTTCTTGCTGCTTTTACTAATCATTTTTAAAATGATTTTTTCCGGCATATTTAGCTGCTGCTTGATTAACCGCCCTCTTAGATGGTAAAAGCTCGCCTGAGGAAACTCCTTGGAAACACCCTCACGAATTTCCGTTAGTTTTTCTTGATCCTCAACAGCTGTCAAGCCAACAGAAATGATTGTCAAATGACTATTACCAGATAGTTTCTTTTTCAGTTCTTCTAATCCTATTACTTTTCCAGCATAGACACTGCCGAAATAATAAACTTCGTCAGCCTTTGCCAGCTCTTCTGAAGAAACCTGTTCCTGCTTAAAAATCTGATACTTGTTATTTTTCGCAAAGGTCTTCGCATATAATTCTGAACTTCCTTTTTTTGTTGCATAAATCACAATCGTGTTCATACTAGTTTCCTCCCTGTTTTTTTGCCGCTAATTCTTCCAGATTTTCGACACCTGAGTACAATTTCATTAAAATGATAAAAAAATTCGTTAATTCATCATCAGAATAACCTTCAAAAATTGAATAAAGGGCCTCGTCATGCAGCTTTGCGACTGACTGAAAGTAAGATTCTCCTTTTTCTGTCAGGCACAAATCCGTTCTTCGTCTGTCTTTTTTATTTCGACTGATCGTGATTAGTTCTTTCTTTTCCAAGGCAACCGCCAGCTTTTTGATATTTTGTCTTGAACATCCCAAAAGCTCACCGCAGCTGGTCAAATCCAAGATTTTTTCTGGCACCTGTTTGATCATGATAAGCACCATGAACTGCTTCACTGTTATGACTGGATCTACTTTGTCGAAGGATGTTTGCAGACGATTGCCCAAAATGAATAAACTAGCAAAAATCGCTCGCTGTTGATTATCACGCCCGCTTTTGTAGGCTTCTGTTAAACTTTCAATGTTCATGTGGACCACCTCGATAACTTTAAAAATAAGTAACTTGTTACCTATATTCTAACGGAAAAATATAGTCGCTGCTATAGGTCTTAAGTCTCAACTTCTTCTTTGCTCTATTCGATCTTAACACTCGAAAAATTTATATGCTCGAATGATTTTTTTATGACTTTTTATATCTTTTCACCATTAAAAAATGTATAATAAACTCATATAAAATCGCTTTCTTTTTATTGGTTCGCTATTTGTATGGTTTATATAGGAGGCTTTTTAGTGAAAAACTCGATCATGAACATCGATAAACGTCATAAAGATATTTTAGATATTCTGGAAAAGAAGGAACACATGACTACTTTGGAGTTAGCCGAAGCTTTGGATGTTTCCCTCAGTACAGTCAGACGTGACTTGCATTTACTAGAAGAAAAAAACGACATTATTCGCAAGTTTGGCTACTGCATGTTTAATTATGAAAACAAACCTGATGACGATCATTCAGGACCCGTTCGCATCAAACAGGCACTCGCCAAGGAGGCTAGCAAATTTATTCATGATTGCGACACGATCTTCATTAATGCCAGCTCGACTGCGTTAAAAACGATTGATTTTTTACATGTCGATCATTTAACAGTCATAACCAATAACTTAAAAATCAATTATTCCCTACATCATGCCAATTACAATTACGTCCTGACCGGCGGAGAAATGCGTTATCCCAAAGAAGCATTAGTTGGCGATGTCGCCATCAATACCCTATCTGTCATTAATGCAGATGTCTGTGTTGTCGGTTGCAGTGGCATAGATTTAGAAAATGGGGTAACAACGAAAACCATGAGTGAAGCAACAATTAACGAGATAATGATCAAACGCACCACCAGATGTAAAATTCTTGTGGCTGATCATCGCAAAGTTGGAATAACCTCGAAGTTCAAAATGTGTGATATCTCCGCTTTTGATTATTTCATCACCGATCAATTTAGTTCCGAAGAAATGTTAGAAGAGATTCGAAAAATGGGTGTAACAGTCGTTCAGGTCAACTAAAGGAGTGTGAAGCTTTGGAAAAAACAAAACACGTGTTATTTTCGACAAATATTATTTTTATTTTTTTGCTTTCTTATGGATTGGCGCTTACGCTATCTGCATTTTTTCTTGCTAGTCCGAATGAACTGACTATGGGAATGCTGCGGATCATAAAGTCCCCCAGTAATTTGATTACAGATTATGTTCATATCGCAGGAGTTGGCCCCGCATTTTTAAACAGCGGGCTATTAACCTTAAGCAGTCTGTTCCTTTTGCGAAAGCATAAGCACCATTTTTGCTCCCTGACTGTTTCGGTCATTATGATGCTTTCTGGTTTTTCCTTTTTCGGAAAAAACATCATCAACTCTGCGCCGATCATTTTGGGGTGTCTGCTGTATTTGCGGATTCATCATTCTGGCAGACAGGATTTATTGGTCATGGGGCTTTTAAGTACTTGTCTCTCGCCGATTGTTAGCACGATTTATTGTGCGCCGGATCATTTTTTCATTTCAAATACGTTCATAGCCTTGGCAGCAGGGTTATTTATCGGCTACACAATTCTGCCGATCTTCGAATTTTTAAAGGTCCACACAAAAGAGTTAAACCTTTATAACATGGGCTTTTCCGCTGGCTTTATTGGGGTTCTTGGAAACTTGGCCACGAGGAACGTTTTAGCAATAAAAATCGTACCTCACGCCCTTTCCTTTGATCACCACTACGCGTTACTTTCCTTTTTAGTTGCTTTATTTACTGTCCCATTTCTTATCTTTTTGTCCTTTTATAAACGAAACATCACCCGAACGAAGCATTTGCTTTTGGATTTAAAGAAAATCGCCCGCTTTTCACTTTACGGCTATCTAGCTGTGATCTTTACTCTCATCTTAAAAGTCCCCCTAAGTGGGATTCTAGTCGGAGCTATTTTGACTTTCGCTGGCTTTAGTATGTATAATTTCAAATTTCGCTACTTCTTTTTCCCTGCATTAGGTGTGTTTCTCACTGCGCTATTCTTCTATCAAGATACCGCGACAACGAATAATATTGTGATTATGCTTTTTGCCAGCACACTTTCTCCGATGACTCGTAAATATGGGTTGGTAACAGGCGCGCTTTCTGGCGGCATCTTTTCATTGATTACTCGTAACACACACTATCTTACTGCTGGGATCAATTTATACAACTGCGGATTTGCTGGGGGGATTACTGTATTATTAATGGATTTCGTTCGGTTGCAATTTTATAAGCACAGCAAAATCAAAGCCTATTTTCAAACTTGGCATCTTCGAATCATTGAAATTGAGAAAAAGTTGATTGCCAGATTTCTAGCATTTTCTCAAACCTTTCTTTTCAAAATTACAACGATGAAGGATGATCAATTGTAGCGTGAAATAGGCTTTTCATAAAGAACAAACCTGCCTTCGATTCTTTTCGAAGACAGGTCTTTTTCATTCTAGCTTATTAAATTCTTCAATAATGTTACTGCTCCGGAGTCCTCTAGCTAAATAAACGCTGATGAGATAGCACAAGCCGAAAATACAAAAGTTGAGTCCAACAACCGGCAATACAGGATAGTCAAACCTTAGCCCTAGCAAATAGATCTGAGAATAATTATATTGAAGCTTTGTAATTATGATTGAGACTGCGGTCGATATAGCGATTGAAACGAAGACAAATAAGGTGCTTTCAAAAGCAATCATTTTCTCTAACTCTTTAAAGGTTAAGCCCAATGCTTTAAACAAATAAAGTTCTCGCTTTCGCGTTTCGATACGATACTTCAGATTATTGATTAGATTAATGATGACTAACAATAGAACAACAAGCGCTATCCCAAAAACATAGACGATTTCTTTCCGATAGATAGAATAAAGCTGTTTCTTTTCAGCGATCAAACTTCTGGCAGTGACTTGCTGATTTATCACAGCCAAGCGGATAAGCTGTTCTTCAATCGACTCCTTCTGGACGTTAGTTAGCTCAGCATTTGCATTGACATTGATTGTTTCATAGGTGTACCTAGAGACGATTTTTTGATAAGCCTGGTCACTCATTATTATTAATGGATATCCCTGTTCTACTAATGATACTTCTTGCATATAAGGATAATAGGCAATTGCAAGGATCTTCATTTTCTTTTGTGAATAGTCTGTCTGATTGTCAGTCATTTTCCAGTAATCTTCGCTTTTAGTTTCAAAGTTCGAGGCGTACCTCACTGTAAGAGTCTGACCTAGCTGATAACTCATCAGCTGTTCCCCGTTTTTAAAATAACCCACTGACCCTTTTGATGGTCCGGAAGTACTAGTTGTAGGCATGGTAAGAATCACTTCATTTTCACTCAGATTTTCAGGGTCAAAATTACCAGCCTTCAAATATTTTTTTAACTTCTTTAGAGCATTTGAATTATAGCCCTTTAATTTTGTATGATAAACTGCTTCTCCCTGAAGCTTACCGGTCAAAGAAAAGCCATAATTCCTTAAAACGATCTCGTCTTTTTCCTTCAAAAATTGCTCATTGCGATCAACACCAGAATCAATAACTTTAACCGGCAAAGCGCTTTGCGTCTCTATTTCCTTTATCCCCTTAATCTTCTCAATCTTTGAAAAGACCTCCGGCTTGATACCTAGACGAGCATCCAGATCATCATAAGTAGTCAGTAAATAATCACTGTTATAAAAACTCGTAGTTTTTCTAATTTGTTGATTTTCTTTTGCTAAAATTGCTTGATAGAACAAGCTAATAAATAACGTTGAAGCCAAAATTAAGGACATAACAATAAAAAGAGAAGTTTTTACATCTCTAAAAATATATTTTAGCCCCAACTGCTGGTAGAATGCTGGTTTTTTAGAGGTGTCTGTTAATCGGAAGAAATGCAAATCTGATTTCCCACTACTATCATTACCAAAGATGGTGTCGGTTACTGAACCGGCATTTATCGCATTCGCACCAAGATAGCCCACTATCAGAATTGTCAAAAAGAAACAAAGAAGGCAAATGGCAATCGGTAAAACCGGAATAATCAAATCAAAATGATCTGCCTTACCCCAGAAATAAATCTCGATATTCTGATCCTTAGAAAGAAGCGTGACAAGATAAGAACAGCCGTAACCTGCTACGATCCCAATTGGCAAACAGACTAAAGTCAGGCCGCTGAGTTCCATAAGAATCATTTTCCTTATTTGTTTTTTGGTTAATCCTAAGGCGCGTAAAATACCGAACTGATCTTTTCTTACCATTAAAGCGATTCGATGGATTCCAAAAATAACAATTGCACAAATAGCAATCATCAGTGCCCCCATTTGAACATCCAGCAGCAGTAAATCTTCTGTATTTTCTTTCCAAACATTTTCTCTAATTTGCTTATCTCTAAGGTTCAATTGCTGTTTTATTTTCGTTAGTTTCTGCTTATTACCGCCTTCACCAAACGCGATTGAAGCCGTTAGATCCTTGTCATGATCGTTTCTCATGTCCAAGTCTGTATACAGGGTGACCACTGCAGCTCTTTTATGAAAAGCCTGATCGCTAATGATTCCAACCAGCTTAAATTTTTCCGTCACTACCTTATTTGTAGAATTATCATAGCTGACCGGTACAGCTACTTCCTGATCAAGAATCGGATTGATTCCTAGATTTAACAATGCCCATTTTTCTGCAACAATTTCTTGAGGCTTTTTCGGCATCCTTCCTTTTAGGAGTTTTGCTACCGCAAGTATCTCTTCGGAATTCGAGGCACGCAGTATGCCTCTTTGTGAATCTTTTGTTTGAATATTTCCTAACTGCTTTCCAATGCCTAAGTGCTTGATTTCAGAATTTTGCTTGAGCAGATATATCTGTTCAGCATCCAAGCCGTTAATTTCATAATCAATTGCCGTGTAGATAAACAAATTTTGTTTGGCGATCACGCGATAATTCGTGTGCAAGAGCGTCAATATACTGAAAATCAATGTGATTGATAGCAGCAGACTAAAGATAAGTGCGAAGGAGTTTTTTCGATAATCCTTAACAAAGCGGATTGTTAGTCCTAATAACGTACTTCTCGTTTCAATTTTTTCCATCACGCACCTCCGATACTAAGATGCCGTCTTCCATTCGAATGATTCGATCAGCCAATTGTGCAACTTCCTCATCATGAGTAATGATTACCATCGTTTGTTTAAATTTCTTACTGGTAATTCTTAGTAGTCCAAGCACATCCTGCTCGGTTTTAGAATCCAAATTCCCCGTCGGCTCATCTGCAAAAATAATCACTGGTTTGGTCGCTAATGCTCTGGCAATTGCGACACGTTGCTGCTGCCCTCCTGATAACTCATTTGGATGACTATTTACCTTATCCGTTAGCCGTAAAAGAGTAATCAGCTCAGAAATATACTCCTTATCAATCCTCTTTCCATCTAATAGAATCGGAACAACGATATTTTCCCACACAGTCAACATAGGAACTAAATTGTATTTCTGAAACACGAAACCGATATTCCTTCTGCGGAAAATCGTCAAGGCTTCATCATTCAAATTTTCAATATTCTTGCCATGAACCTTTACTTCCCCTTTTGTTGGTTGATCCAAGCCACCAAGAATATGCAGCAACGTAGATTTTCCGCTGCCACTAGTTCCTACGATCGCTAAAAATTCCTCGCGATTGATTGTTAAGTCGATTCCTCTTAGTGCTAGTACTTTTGCATCGCCTTGACCATAGGTTTTTTCAACTCCGATTGTTTGTATGATTTCCATTTCTACTCACCTCCAAGAAAAAAGTTTGCATCGTATCTCTACAATCCAAACTATAGCAAGAAAATATCTCCAGGTTGTCTCTCAAAAGTATCAGTTTTGAGAGATTCTATTCTGCGGGAAGATAAATGGAAAATGAGCTGCCTTGTCCCATTTCTGAAGTCAATTTAATATAACCGCTCTGAGCCTCAATAATTTGTCGTGCAAGATACAGACCAACGCCGATACCTGGCTGATCCGCAACGTCTTCACTGCGGTAAAATCGCTGAAAAATTCTATTTTGTTCATTTTCAGAAATACCGTTGCCTTCATCCTGAACACGGATCTTAGTAAACATAGGTGTGCTTTCAACCGTCATTTGGATATTGCTGCCAGCGGGGCTATACTTAATCGCATTATCTAAAATATTAGACAACGCCTCGCTCGTCCATTTCCGATCATAAAGAGCAGATTCCTCTGACTCCTCTATCGTTAGAGTGATTTCTTTTTCCAGCAGATTTGTTTGAAATTGCTTTTTCACTGAAACAAGCATCGGGGCTACCGGCTGGTTCTTGACAACTGGAGCAATCGTTCCAGTTTCAAGTCGAGACATTTTTACTAGTGCTTTAATCAAAAAATCTAATTTTTCTGATTGTTGAGAAATCAACTTAATCTCAGGGGATTCCTGTTGATCCTTTTCCGCTAATAATTGTGCGTACAATAGGATATTAGCAATAGGCGTCACACATTGATGTGAAATATCAGAGGTTAATGTTTGGATCACCTGCTTTTGCTCTGTGAGACTCTCAGCAGTCACAAGGGTACTTGATAAATAGTTATATAGATCATTTTCCAATGATGATAGCTGCGACTCTTCATAATTGGTTAATTTCAAATTGCCGTTTGCTGCAGCGGCAACCATTTCCTGAAGGAAATCAATCACCCTTTTCTGCTTTCGCCTAAAGTAAATCAGACAAATGGTGCTACAGCAAACAACGCCAAACAAAAATACAACAACCATAATTCCCCAATCCATTCCGTCACCTCCAACTATAACCAATCCCGTAAACAGTTTTTATATATTTAGGATGACTTGGATCATCACCGATTTTTTTCCGCAAACGTTGAATAACCACCGTCAACGCGTGCTCATCCACAAATTCACTATTACCAGACCAAACCTTATCTATTAAATAACAGCGCTTCAATGTTGCTCCTTGATTATTCAATAACAAGTAAAGCAAACGCTGTTCCGTTTTACTTAATTCAATTAAACTTTCAGAAACGTAAAACGCCATCGCTTCAAAATCAAACACGAGATGATCAATGACAAACTTTCGTTGCGGTGTGATCTGTCTTAACTGAACAGCTACGCGAGCACGAAGAATCATCAAGCTAAATGGTTTCACCAGATAGTCATTCGCCCCTGCCTCCAGTCCAAGGATGATATCCGATTCCAAATCATTTGCTGTGATAATGATGATTGGAACTTTGCTCGTTTGACGAATTTCTTTTAAAAATAACATCCCGTGACCATCAGGAAGGTTTAAATCCAATAACATCAAATCTATCGCAAAGTTATTTAAAATCTGCTTTGCTTCACTAATCTTTTTGCACTGATAGAAAACCTTATCCTCTTGATCTAATGCCATTTTGATCCCATCATTTAAGTCAGTATCATCTTCTAAAATCAGTATTCTTTTCATTTCTGCCTCCTAACCGAGCGCTTACCTCTTCACTTAATATTATACGGGCAAGGCAGCAGATAAAGAAGTTCATTTTTTTCGAAAAAATAATAAGAAATTTTTTATTAACTTTTGAAATACTATTTTTTAACCCATCAATCACTGTTAAAATAGAGGCTATACACTAAGAAAAGGAGACTACTATGCGAGGAACAGTTTCAACTGACCAACGTGTTTACCACTATGAATCACCTTTTTTAAAACAAGGAGAGCATGGGCTGTCGCTTAGCCAATTGCGTGCTCAATTTATTAAAGAACTGCTGAATAATCCGCGAGCAAAATATGTGACAGAAAACTATGCTCTTGAAAAGGAGCATCGTCGAATCAACGTCTGGAAAAAAGATGGAAAGACGCTTTCTGAGGATGAATTGTTGCGAATCGATACAATCATCCCGCGAATCTTTGAAACAAACTAATACTCACTGATCAAAAAAACACGCTCTCAGCCAAAGTGAGAACGTGTTTTTTATAACGATTAATTTTCCTTTTTCAAAAGCGCTAAAAATTGCTCGCCATAATTATCCAGCTTACTTTTGCCGACCCCTTTGATTTGCAAAAATTCTAGAGAAGTTTGTGGCTGCTTTTCTGCTAGCTCCATCAATGTTTTATCAGAGAAAATCACATATGGCGGTAAATTTTTTTCTTGCGCCAGTTGAGAACGCAAGCTTCGTAGCTCTTCAAAAAGTACATCATCTGCAACTAATTGTTTCACCGGTGCCTGCTTACGATAGACCTCCTGTTTGCCTAAAAGAACCGAAATTCCCTGCTCGGAAACAGTGAGTAGAGGATATTGTCCTTCAGAAGGCACTAAATAGTGCTCAGCCGTCAAGTAGTCGATCAAGCCAGACACTTCTTTTTGCGAATACTCCTTCATCAAGCCATAGGTTGGCAGCTGCTCAAATCGCCATTGTTTAATTTTTTGATCGTTCGATCCAGTTAAAACTTTCGCAACTAGGGCCTTCCCAAATTTTTCCCCCATCCGCTTTACACAAGATAACACTTTTTGCGTATCGGTGGTTATATCCACCAGCTCTCTATCATCCAAACAATTGCTGCATTTTCCACAATCCGGCTGATCCTCACCAAAGTAATTTAAAATATAGCGCTGCAAGCACATTTGAGTATGCCCATATTGATTCATTTCTCGCAATTTCGTATATTCATTTTGTTGATACAAGCTTTCTGACTGGGATTGTTCAATAAAAAATTTCTGAACCTGAAGATCCTGCGGCGCATATAATAAGACAGCCTCACTTGGCAATCCATCACGACCAGCACGACCGGCTTCTTGATAATAGGATTCCAGATTCCCCGGAATTTGCGCGTGAATCACAAAACGAACATTACTTTTATTGATCCCCATACCAAAAGCATTAGTGGCAATCATCACTTCAATGCGGTCAAATAAAAAATCCTCTTGATTCTGCATACGCTCGGCATCATTCAAACCACCATGATATTTACCGACAGAAAATTGCTGGTGCTTCAATAAATGATACAAACGCTCCACCTCTTTGCGGGTAGAAGCATAGATAATACCTGATTGTCCCTGATTTAACTTTAAATACTCCGTCAAATACAGATCTTTTTGATCCTTCACTACCTGAAACGCCAAATTTTCTCGCGCAAAGCCCGTTTTAATTTCATTTTCTTTTGAAATATGTAATAGATTTGAAATATCATCTGCAACTTGTGGAGTTGCGGTCGCGGTCAACGCGATAATTGTCGGCTGTTGATCGAAATTCGCAATGGTTTCCGCTAATTTTAAATAGCTTGGGCGAAAATCATGTCCCCACTGAGAAATACAATGAGCTTCATCGACTGCTAAAAGTTCAATCGGAACATAACGCAACAATTCGCGAAAATCCGCTGATTCTAAGCGCTCCGGTGCCACATACAGCAATTTGATCTCGCCGCGCGCTGCCTTTCGCACGCGTTCATTCATCTCAAGATTGGACAAAGTACTATTAATGAACGCAGCAGGAATACCCACTTCATTCAAACTATCAACCTGATCTTTCATTAAGGAAATCAATGGAGAGATGACCAAAGTTAAACCTTCCAGAACAAGTGCCGGTAATTGGTAACAAATCGACTTTCCGCCACCGGTCGGCATAATCCCTAAAACATTCTGCTTCTGCAATACCTTTTGAATGATCTCCTCTTGCCCATTCCGAAATTGCGTATAACCATATTTTTCTGATAATAGAGCTTTAATTCGTTCCATAAATATGCCCTTTCTTGATTGTATTTGTCCTAAAATCCAAAAATCATATTTATTTGATAAAAAATTCGAAGCTGTGATTTTTTCTTATTTAGAATACATTAGCAAAATAGAAATACAGCTAGAATGAGACATCATTTAACCAGTATACTCAAATGACTATTACGTAGCAAGCTGTGATTACAAAGAGTTTATTCTCAGTCATCTGTTTCAGAATAAATCAACTAACATGATAATAAAGTACAGCAACGCATCGAATCGACACATAAAATGATAACTAATTTTGTCTAAAAAAAAACTGCCAATATCCTATTGACAGCTTGGTACTCTACTCATTGATATTTATATTACCTGCTTCTCGTATCAGCCATTTATTATCAATAGCTGTGTATAATTTCATAGAGAAGGTCATAATTAGAATCGATAACACTGCAAAAAGTCCATCTACCGGTCTCAAAATATAGAAATTCAAAAAAATAATGACTAGATTAGTTAACAACAATCCTCGATGAGTAGGTATTCTAAAATAGCGTTCGAGTATAATGGGAGGGATAGTAATTCCTCCATTTGACGAGTTGGATTTATAAAGAAAAAATACTCCCAAACTAAACAATGTACTACCTATAATTAAGGAAGCCATATGAGAAAATAATACTTGGTTCGCTGGAATAACCTTTAAAAAAATAGGAAAAAGCAGACTGCCTAAAAATATTTTAGAAAAAACTTGTCTGTCCAACATAATATAGGTCAATACGAGCATGAACAGATTAATGAACCAAACTGTATAAATGCTACTGACAGACCATCTCAGTTCAAGTAAATGACCAATCGCTCCAACCCCTGCGGAAGCGATATTATGCGGTAATAAAAAGAAATTCAAGGCTAAAGAGATAATTGCTAATCCGAAAGAAATTTTGAATAGATATACGACTTTATTAATGACCATCACCTTCTTTTTAATAGTGCTCCAATCGTATCATTGCAATTATTAAAATGATGGTCATTTTTTTCAGTAAGCTATGAAATTTTTATTGCCAGTAGTTAGTAAATTCAAGCTTTTGAAGAAATAGATAATTATTCGATTAATCCGCTAAGACATTTTTACTTGGTATATCCTGTGATGCTTTTCTTATTTTTATGTAATTAATTAAATATAGCTAAATTTTCAAGTTGGAGCTTCTTTTTCAATCAAGAATCAGACTCATCTACTTGCCAGTTCCAACTATATGAACATATAAAAAGGCGTAGGATCACTGATCCAACGCCTCAGACTGTAGACAAAAGCTGTTCCAAGCTCGTAACTCGAGCTTGGAACAGCTTTTTATCTACTTCGTTTCGAATTTTTGAACAAAAAAATAAAGGCTCCTTGCCTTTCCATAGCCAGGTGGCTAATTTCTTTAAATTCATTGCAGCAAACACTAGCATCGTATGCGTCGCGACTTTTTCCAAGCCTCGATACTTGGTCCAACGCATCCCATGCTTTTCTTTTGCATCCGCAAATATTCGTTCAATCGTTTGTTTCCGTTTTTTGTAAATTGATTTATTCAGATCCGTTAGGCGAAGATGTTCCACTTCATCCATCAGATCTCCCCAAACATGTCTCGTGATGACTCGTTGATGATTTTTACTTTTGGTACATTGGTTTAGCAGAGGACAGTTCACACATTCTTTTGGATTGGATTTGTATTCTCGGTACCCTTCTCGAGTAACCGTTGAAAAAGCGAGCATTTGATCTTGCGGACAAATATAACAATCAAAATACTCGTCGTAGAGAAACTCATTTTTTGATAATAGCCCCTTTTTCCCTTTGGGCCTTGAATAAGGCAAACAAGGTCGAAGGTTCAAATGAGTCAAAAAGTGAACAAACTTAGGTGTCTTATACCCAGCATCAGCGACAACACAATTGATTTCAGGAAAAAGTCTCTTCGATTGTTTGACGAGCTGAAAGGCGACTTGACTGTCATGAATATTTCCAGGAGTGATGATTGTGCTAAGAATAAATCCGTTGTCGTCGCATGAAGTATGGGCAGAATAAGCAAATTGTTTTTCTCGTTCGCCTTTGACGTAGTAGCCGCTTTCCGGATCAGCTTTACTTATTTTTCTTTCTTTCAGCTTCACTTCCTTTTCTAAGTCCAAAGTAAAAGGGCGTTTTCCAGCCTCTATTCGTTGACGATTGATCTCATCTTCTAATTCATCCTGATAGGCTTTCGCTTCATCATGGGTCATTTCTTTCGTAAACTTATGTTTATTGGCGTTAGCTTTGATGTGGGTAGAATCAAGATACAAATGATCCTCTGTTACAAAACCTGCTTTAACTGCTTGTTCTAAAATATAGGCAAAAATATCCTCAAACACCGTCGTTTCTCTAAATCGGCGGACATAATTCTTTCCAAAAGTTGAGAAATGGGGGATTTTCTCCTCGAAGGAATAGCCTAAAAACCAGCGGTAAGCGACATTGGTATCGACTTCCTTAATGGTTTGCCGCATGGAACGGATACCGAATAAATACTGAATAAACACCAATTTGATCAGAATCACTGGATCGATACTTGGGCGACCTAAATCGGAGTAAGTGGCTTCAACGATTGGATAAATAAATTCAAAATCAAGCGCAGCATCAATCTTTCGAACGAGATGATCTTGAGGAACCAAATCATCAATCGTGAGCATCGCAAATTGATTTCTACCGTTCGTATTGTTTTTAGACATCATAACTATCACTCCTTGCATTCGTTTTCATAAATCTATTATAAAAGAAAAGACTGTAGACATCATCCATAAAATGGACTTTGTCTACAGTCTGAGGCGTAGGATCACTGATCCAACGCCTCATAACTTTAATCGTAGTTCAAAAAAGCTATTTCTTCTTAGGTTCATCTTCGTCCATTTTCGATGAAGACAACCGGCTTAAAACGTTGATATGACAACAACTTTTTTTAGAAAAAGCCTCGTGACAGCTATTTGACAGCATAAATCCTTAAAAAAATAAGATTATTATTATACTGCGATATCAACAAATAATTCAGCAATCTTTTTATCGGAATCTGGATACAGATGACCATACTTATCTAAGGTCGTCTTAACACTTGAGTGACCTAATCGTTTTGATATCCCATAGATGTTCTTGTTATGTTCTATCAAAAATGCCACATGAGAGTGTCGCAATCCATGGATATGAATCCTCTTCACTCCAGCGACTTCAGCGAGTTTTTGCAGACGATTGAGGAAAGTTTTCGGAGAAGGTGGTAACCCATCATAAGAAAAAACAAAGTCAATATCTCCAGCTTTCTTCTGCTCCAACTGCCATTTCTTCAAATCCAAAATAGTTTGGTCATCAATCGAAACCGAACGAACACTCGATTTTGACTTTGGTTCAGCAAAAACAAAATCCGTTCTGGTTCGAATATAAATAGACTTATTAATGTTACAAACTTTTTGTTTGAAGTCAAAATCACCCCATTGCAAAGCCAATAATTCCTCGCAACGTAAACCCGTAACAAAAGTAAACCGCATCATCCGTTTGTAAAAACCCTCATAAAAGTCACACATATAATTAGTTTGATAGACTTTCAAAAATTCTTCATACGTCCAAAATTGTACATCTGGTTTATCTGTTCGAAGCTTTCCAATCGAGTCTACTGGGCTTTCTTCAATTATCTCCAATACTTTCGCACGTTGAAAGACGACACGCAATTTATTGAATATTTGTTTGATGTAGTTATTAGATAGGTTTCTTTTAACCCCATTTTTACCTACAACAAAACATTCTGTTGCAAGGTATTGTTGAAAATCTTGAATATGGATTGGTCGAATATTTTCAACTCGCATCTCACCAAAAAATTTGACTGCACGGCTTAATGCATTGTCTGTTTTTGCATACGTTTTTTCAGCAGTGCCCAGTTTGTACCACGGGAAAAAATACTTTTCGTAATACGTCTTGAATTTAATCCCTTCAAGACTACAACAACCCGATTCTTTATAGTTCGTTCTTGCTTCTTCTAGAGCCTTTTTTGCTTCCGTTTGGGTCTTAAATCCTTTTTTTGAACGTTGCACTCTTCTTCCAAATCGGTCCATTCCTAAAGTGGCTGCATAAAACCATGTTCCTCGTTTTTCATCTTTGTATACATTTGATACTCTTCTCATTTGTTCGTTTCCTCCCAAGAAATGCTCAGAACTTTTTCAATAGTTGATATAGGAATTCGTTTGATTTTGCTATTTTTGTAAAAATCAAACCCATCTTTGATTAATTGTTCTTTACACATCTTGAAAATCTTATTTGAGTAGTAATGAGAATAACCCAAGCCTATTAAATCTTGTTTCGTTGCTGTTCTCATTATATCATCTTCCTTCATTTATTTGAGCCCTATTTTATGAAATTCCTAGGATTTTCCTTTTATTAGATTTCTACTCTACTTGATACAATTTACATCATAGATTTTTTGTTTTTTATTTTTTTCGGTTATTTATCGTACATTTTACTAGGTTGCCCTCACTACACTGGACACATAGGAATTTAACCTCTCCGCAGTTTATGCCGAGCTTACACAGAAGTATCATTATCTCTTTGGATGTCTTCGCTTCTAATCGTAGCAAATCAGTTTCGCATAACAATTTTTCGCTCATTTAACAAATCGTGGCGCTTGCTTGCGATAGCTCTCTCCAAAAATAAACGTACCTAGCAAAATTATTCAGTTTTCAATGGACTTTTTAGTAAATCTCTTCATGAAGTAAGGTCACTTACTCCTTGAATCATCCAAATTAATAAGATACTTCAAGGAATAGATGAATACTACTTCATTCGATATTGCCAAAAACCTCGATAAGCTCTTTCTACATTTATCTTTGAATCAGAATTGATTTTTTGCATGATATTGTGTGAGAGATTTGATTTAGATAATACATAGTCCATATCAGTTAATTTTTGATAAATCTGTTGGGTTGATAATGGTACCTCACTTTCTTTCAAGAGCGAAGCTATATCTAAAGCTAGAGTTTGATAATCATACCCATTCTTCTGTCTTTTCTTAGCTAATAGATATTTTTGATTTTCTACTTCATTTCCAAAATATGAAACAGACTCTTCAAAATTATCATCTTCACTTGATAGAGTTGAACCGACCAATCGTAGTCGCCAAAATTCATAATTTTCCAATAACAAATTGATTTCGTTCAAAATTAATGTCATTTGATGATAAATTTGTTCTTGCTCGTTCATAGTTGATTTCCTCCAAATTTTTTCTTTTTTCGATTGGCGAGATTCCTTCGTTTTTCTTAAACATAGTTGAGAAATGCTTGCTATTTTTGAAACCAAGTTTTTCGCTGATTTCCTGAATAGTTAATGACGTATCCATTAGCAGCCGTCCAGCCTCTTGACATTGAATTTTTCTAAATAGTTTAGTAGCAGTCATTCCAATTTGCTTTTTGCACAGTCTGTTTAAGCTAGATTCACTTAAATGAACCTTTGAGCAAAAATCAGTAACTTGTAATGATTCACAAATATTTTCTTCCATAAATTTTAAAAGCTTATTAAACGTGTGGTCGTTATTCAAAATTTCTGAATTCGCCTTAAATACACGATTAACTAATAGTATGATTATTTGATCAACTGAATAATTTGTCTTTTCTTGAAGATAATACGTAAAAAGTAAACAAATAATTTGATCAATTTCTCTCGTCGATTTTAATGGAACCAAGAATTCTGTTTTTTTCAAAACGTGTGAGAAATCCAACAAAATCTGAAGCACTCCTAAGACCCTATCATTTGGATTCAATTTTGATTTACAACTTTTTTGGAGAAGAAAGAATGCAGGAAAATTTCGATTGATTGATGAATCTTGATTTCGAATAATCAGAGACAGACCTGAATGCAGAATGGTTTGTTCCGGAAAACGTAGATGGTTGAAATAATTAACTCTCTGAATCGATATCATTCTCACATCCCACCTTTCCATCCCTGCTAACATAGTTTTATCATCTGAAGACAGTTACTAGAACGCTTTGTAACCCTTTTGATGAAATCAGAAACCTCTTTAAAGGGAATTGAAACCCTTTCTAATTTTTTTCTTAAGTTTTTCAGAACCCAACAATGATTTGAAAGAATTTATAGAATAAAATATCTAGTTAAATTTTTGATTAAACTCGTTTATCATCTTTTTTGAACGAAAAAAGAGCACATGAACGGATTTCCATTCACATACTCTTTGGTTAACCCGCCAATGACAGGTTAATTCTATTTTGCTCTTGAAACCTCGTTTTATTCCTCTCGCTTTCGTTCAATTCAAAAATCGGATTCAAAATATTTATCTTTTTTTATCATTCTTACTTAAGGTTAAAATGTGAATGCCTAATCGGCGGTCACATTTTTACATACCCGAAATGTGAAAAACGAAAAAACCTTTTATCTCTTAGCACAGTTGGCGTTAGATGGATAAAAAGTTTTGTGTAAATTGTTTAGGTAGATATATTGGGATTAAAGCGATAGCCTACATCTCTAACCGTTTGAATATACTCAATTTGATTCTGCTTATTACTTAGTTTTTTCCTAACTTTACTTACTAAAGCAGATACTGAACTATTAATTGTGTCAGGGAAAGAATACTGTTGCCATAAAATCTCATATAAATGATCTTTTGAGAATACTACTCCCGGATACTTAGCAAGATGGTATAGCAAATAAAATTCACGATAAGTAAACTCAATTGGTTTATTTTTCTGTCGAACACAAAGATTGGATGGATTCAAGTAGAGCTCCCCAATAGTTATTGTTTCATTTATCTCCTTATATTCTTGAATCACAACACCAAATTCATCTAAGACGTTTACTAAATCCTGAAAAAGTTTCTCTTCTTCACTATCTTGAATTGTAATAAGTATTGCTTTTACCATTTAACTACTCCGTCCTGTACAGTATTAAAAAATTGTGGAAGCACCATTCTACTATCCTGATACAATAATTATTTAACGCATTTAAAGAAAATATTTTCTAGAACAATAGTTTCCATAAAACCTTTAGTGTAAACTAAACCATTAAACTCAAACATATTTGTAACTCATTTATGATCGTCATACACTAACTTTGAAACAATTAATCAATTCTGACAATTTCATAACCAAAATCATGAATATTATAGGTTAGAAAAACTGAGTCACACCCAATATCAAAAACAAAACCTACTGATTTAGACATTAAAAACAACTGATATTCCCTATACTGAAAATGAAATCATGTTGCTCGTCATACTGCTCTGTATTCCACTTCATCGAATCTCCTTCTTTCTTTTACTATCATTACATAGTGGGCGGTCTACTCTTTTTTCCTACTCAACACTAACAACACACCAATCGAAACAGCAAAAATATCCACCACTGTTCGCAAGGCTAGATCAATCACGTCAAAATGAAAAACGAGCAACATAAAACTATTGAAAAAGGAATAGTTTATTCCATAAAGCAGTAAGCCAACCAGTACTGGTCGATGAAGCCGACTATTTTCTTTCGACTGTCTAACTAACCAAAGCGCAACAACACTTGAAATAAGTCCGGTAACGAAACACCACAACAGCGTCCGTAATGGATGAGTATCAAAGAATGAATAAATCCCGACGACTTTATACAGACTCAACCTACCTAAGACAAACAATAGCGTTGGCAGGACTAAACTCAACATTGGGATACCTGTTGCATCTCCACTTCTTCCTCGACTTTCTGTTGGAAAGAACTTCTCAATCAGTCCACCTATAACCAAAAGGGCTAGACTATCCGCCAACACATAGACAATACTGTCTGATAAGATCGATGTCACATGTGGCAACGGTTCAAATAGATAGATTGACCAAAGGAAGCAAAAAGACAAGGCAAGCTTTATACCTTGTCCCTTCTTAGTACGTATCGCCAAAATAAAGGCCCCAATAATCATGTAAGCAAACAATGATAAAACACTAAACGCCAGTGGCAATGTGTTACTTTCTATAAACACACTCGGTGCTAGAATCGTCTGATTAGTGCTGCTAGGCATCAATAATTGACAGATAATCCGAACGACCGTAGCAATCAATCCAACAACTAATAATTTTAGAAATACTTTCATATAAACATTCCTCTTTATTCAGATTTTGCTTTTAACGATCCACTCATAAAGCCTAGTGGAAATTCTTGAACCTAATTATTCTTGAAACCTCTCTTATTGATCTCATTACTAGCTAATCAATAACTTCAAAATCTTCAATGTCATAATCTGCCAATTGAAATAGTTGATTCAGATAATGGACACCACTTTCAATTGATTTATTTGAAACCTTCATCACCGTTTGGGCAATCACTTTTCCTGTGATTAGATTTGAATTTTCGCCAATGATGCTGATAGACTTTTCAATCTGTTCATTATTTATTTGCCCAAGACAACTCACATGAATGGAGAAGCTATCTGAACCAAGTTTTTTCTGTTTCATACCAAAGCTGACCATGTGAGTCATGAGATTTTCTAACTTTGAAAACTTTAACAATGACGTGAGTCGTATACTTGACATCAAATGCATCACTCCTGTTAGAAATCTTGAATCATAACAGAAATAAGTCGACACTGTTGGATTTCCTTCCATTGTTCTAGTGAGAATTTGCTGATCAGACAAATTGAACGCATACACCGATCTTTTTCCTATCTCTTTTGGAAAATGGGCTGTTGTCCCTTCTACAAATGGAACAATGTCTATTGAGCCTTCTTTCGTATTCCAGCAAAAAGGTTGCTTTAGATTGGCGAACAACCAATGAATCGCATCATTCCCATAGCTTTCTCCTAATCCAAGCAGTAATGAAAGGCTCGAATCCTCAATAGTATCAAACTTTCTCATGAGTTCAGAAGCTGCTAAGGTTGATAATCCCGGACATATCCCCACACCCAAAATGCAAGCTGCTCCTTTTTGCTTGAAATAGCCATCAAACTTCTCTAGTTCATTTACCACATGATTGGACGGCGAAGTATCAAGATAATGAATCCCCTCACTCAAACAATAATGTGCAAACTCAGTGTTATTGGGATTCAGGCACATGACTACCATGCGAACATTCGCTAGTCTATTTTCATAGGTTTTTTTGCCATATATGTCTAAATGGAGATATTCTACATTTGATGATCCGTATTGATCAATTACTTGTCTTGCCTTTTCTTCACTTCTCCCACCAATTATTAGAGTGCTACTCTGTTTTGAAAGAAGCTCATCAACGACGTGTTTCCCTACATCTCCATAGCCACCTACGATTAATACTCTTTTTTCACTCATCATTTTACCTTTTCTCCAAGAATCTATTTTAAAAAATGTATATCTAAGGTCGACGAACTGACCAACCCAAAAAATCATTTCTGAGAATGGAATGATCTAAACGTTCAATAACTTCCGTCAACTCTGAAAATATAGTGGTGTGGTCAATCGCTTTCCAGGAAAGACTTGCTCATAGTAATATGCGGTCTGTTATCTTCATAAAACTCAGACGAAATGATTTCATACCCATTCTTTTTATAGAAGTCTTTTGCACTACTGGCAGAATCAAAAATCATCCTACTATAGCCTTCTTTTACAAGCTCCTGTTCAATCTCATTTAAGAGTTTACTAGCCAATCCGCGTCCACGGTAGTTTTTAAGTACCGCCATTCTTTGCAACCTAACCGTATGCACATCGTAGCTGTTCCGTTCGGATCGCAGGTTCTTTTCAAAGCCCTAGTTTGTAATCACTTGGTCATTCCTGCTGATCAATTTTTGACCACTCGTTCTTTTCATAGGATCTTGCATTGAGCGCTGTTTGTGCATAAAGTCTCATATGAGTAACTTTTTGCTCGTTAGCAAACAATAGAGCCAAAACACTATTTCTCAGCATGGTCTGCCAAGCTTCCTCTACTCAAAAGAGAAGCCACTAGAAAAATCAGGCAACATAGCCCCAACAAAGGTAGTGCCGTTGATAAATTGCCATAGTTTGGTGGGTAAACATCGGCAAAAGAATTAAAACCAGCATGTAACAAGATACACAACGCAATACTTTGATACCGATCCCAAAGTAACGTGAGTAAAAAGGCAAAGCTAAGAACCATTATCATAAAGCCAATAAAGGAACTCGCATCTTGTCCAGAACCTTTGACCAACCACAAGGGTAAATGCCAAACAGTCCAAATCACCGCAATGATACACGTAGAGATAAAACTAGAAAACTTCTTTTGAAGCTGAGGCAGTAGAAAGCCTCGCCAGCCTACTTCCTCTAACCCACCACCGAAGAAAATCATGACTGGTAGTTGAAACAATGCTGTGTAGATCGGTGCCTGCTGCTCACTAGCCCCAAACAAAGTTGGAAACAAACAAAATCCCCAAGCCAGACCAAGAACAACTAGGTAGGCAGTAATTGGCTGCTTCAAGTTAAAGATATTTCTGACAAATCGTTTAAATCCAGTTTTTCCGACGGTTCTTTTCATAACGATACACGCACCAATCATCGGACCTGCCGCACCTAAGCTGTATATCGGCAAAACTATCGGAGAAAACAGCGCTAGATTCATGAAATGCGTCAAGCATGCGACAATCCCCCAACAAATCCATGTAATACCAAATGTAATTCCTAAATAGCTAATAACGTTTTTCTTTATTCCCATCTCTATTCATCCTTTCTCGTGCTTTTTAGTCATTATGCTTACTACCCTGAGTTATCATAAACTAAAACACGACAGATCATACCTTAGACGGACATTGACTGGTCAATGTCGCACATCTCACTAAAAGGCTACAAATCTGCAAAATTATCGTTTTTGAAATCGCTTTGTTTGTATGAGAGGAAAGGAATCGCGACTTTGCTGCTTAATCTTTTTTCAACGCTCAAATTTTCCACGTTTCGTTAAATAGACACACAAGAATACAGAAAAAATAATCTGAACAACAAACATTCCTATGAATCCTACATTTCCCATATTGGCTGGAACAGTCATCACGATCGCATTTTGCCAACCATGAAACAATGTACAGATCAGCACACTATTTGAAAGCTTGTATAATGCGGTCAACGTATAGGCTGTCGCAATAGCTGTTATAGAGTAAAAAATGAAATTCCCTTCAGTATGGCTATTTCCTTGAATCAGAAAATAAGGAAGATGCCAGAACGACCAAATCATTCCTACAAAAAGAGTGGAAAGAACTGTGTGAAATCGCTCTTCAAGCGCAGGTTGAAGATAGCCTCGCCAGCCTGCTTCCTCTAAGCCCCCACCTAGCATGATCTGGCTGAACCAGATAGGTAGAAAAGCCAGCGGATTGAGCGTATTTCCAGAAATTGAGTCCGTTTTGAACAAATAGAATGTCAAAAATTGATACACGAACACTCCTACGATGATCAGGCAAGGTTCCCAATGAAAGCTGGAGCCTAGAAAAAAAGTGAGAAAGTCTTTCTTAGAAAAGAAACGTCTGATTAGCAAAACACATACGATCAACGGAGCCGCGCTTTCAATAAAATCAATACATGGAAGAATAATTCGTCCCAGCACCGTGCTGTATGAAAAGATGTGCTGATAATTGGAAAATAGAATACAAATCCATGTAATTAAAAAAGTTAAGCAGATAAATTTTATAGGTTGATATACCCTTTGTCTATTCTTCATTGAACACCTCTTTAGATTGAGCCACTAACATTATGAATCAATCGTTGTTTCTATTTCATCACTGTTAACTTTGCCTTTTCATTCAACTACATCCCTTTCAATAATCCCAATAGCTCTATCGGATTCCTCATACAACGGACTATGCGCAGAATTTTGGAAGGTGTAGAATTTCTTTTTGGGTGCTTGTATCGCTTGAAAATAATCCTTTTGTAAGGAGTATGCACATGTGTAATCATACTTGCCGCCAAAAAAATAAATCGGAATCGTCAACTTTGGAACATCGGTAAAAGCATTGAATTTCGCTACATCCTTCAGAACAGGAGCGTCATTTAGAAGCTTTTTCCCTCGCCAAATATTAATACGCTCGATCGGATTGTAAAGCTTGCATCGTAAACTTGGAAAGAAAATACCGGAAAATACTGACTTCATCTTTCTAGTTGTCCCGACGCCCAAATCGTGCATCGCCTCATCCCTTAAATCCGATGAAAAATAGTCATTATAAGCAGCCTTTGAAGTTAAAATGGGGCAATCCTCCATTTTTTTCAACATCTTTTCGTTTTTTTGTGACCGGTATTGATCCACCATATACTGATAAGCCAGCTTCTCTGATTTTTCTGAATCAGTGACTTGACTCATTGAGAGAAAGCTAAGATAGGATTCGGGGGATTCTGATGCCGCAAGTAAGCCAATGTATGTGCCAAAAGAGTGCCCCATCAGATATATTTTTTTCTGATGAAATCGCTGACTAAGGTAAGAGGTTATTTTCTTCACGTCTTCTAGATATCTTTGAGTCGTTAGCTCCTTGGGGGAGATATCAGAATGATAAGAAAGAGACGTTCCACGATATTCTGGATAACAAACGACAAACTTATCTTCTATTCCACTTGGCATCGAATCTTCCACAAACATCTGTGGAATTCCTGGTCCCCCTCCTAGAAAAAGCAGAACAGGTTTCTCCTTATCCTTTCCTCGAATGAACATCCCAATGGATTCACCATCAATAGCTATATGTTTCTTTTCAGAAATACTATTTTTGACTTCCTTATTCTTAGAAGTACGAATTGGCTGGGCCTTTCCAGAACTAAAAGGCATCACTATATTTCCTATTAAGATCAGAAAAAGGAATAGGCTTAAATCGACATAAATAATTCTTTTCATTATCAACGCCTCCTTCAACAGTTATTTGAAACGAGTGCTATCATTTCGATCCGTCGTATGCATGATTCTTTTTTTCTAGTCACAGCTTTATTGAATACCGTCGATTCATCATTTGTTTCAGGTTATAGATGTAATAAGGGATACTCAGTAGAAGACCAGCATAGAATCTTCCAAGAAACGGAACAAAAAAGAAAACAGTCAGCAAAATCTTCGTTTTCATCTCTCGCTACTTAATCCAACGAGTAAAAAGCAGTACACCTGTCATCACTGAACCTAGTAAATAGCCACCTGCCAAAGCGGTCAGCAACACCCAGCCAACCTTTCGAAAATCCGACAAATCATTTGCTGACCCTGTCAGTAGAATTCCCAATAGTAAATAAAGGACAATCCCAGTCAAAAAAAGCTGTAGTCACATATACACAATAATTCTTTCTCTCACGATAGGTCATTGCAAGCCCTTTCTTAACGCTTCCACAAAAGTGTATATATTCCTAGCCCACTTGAAACTAAAAACATAATAGAACAATAAGCAAGTGTAACCATCGTGGACGGAATGAACTCAAACAAATCTTCTATCGGTGTTCCGAGCAACTCAATTGCCAAGAAAAACAATATCGGAACAATAAACCCACAAACAATCTTCAAAATCCGTTTAATTTTATGCCCTCTTTTCCCTTGCTTTAAAGCAAATAATGTAGAAATTATTACTAGGATAAGCAATACGAAATCAATCAATACATGTTTCAGCAAGTACGAACCGGGCTCCTTAGTAAGTTTCTTTCCTAACAATAGCGAAACAACCGCTTCATTCGCCTGCTCGATCATTGGTGTTCCTACGAGAAAATCACCATAACTATAGAGCATCGTCACCCCGATCTTTTCCTCCGGAATCAACACCACTAAGCTATTGAACGTCGCTGTTTTCCCCGTATGATACAGTATCTCCTTTCCATCAACGACCTTGCATATCCAGCCAAATCCATAGGTTCCCTTGTTTGAAAACATCCCTTCAATCGCAGGATCATCTGAAACTTCGACACCTTGCTTTTTGACCCTCGGGAGCAGTTCATCATCAGCCAGACAATGACGCATATACGTTGTCATATCCGCAGTATTGGAACACAGATAACCAGAAGCAGGTTGAATCAAACTATTCTTAGTCGGCAATCTAGGATCAATCGCTGTAGGAAATCCAAATATGGAATTATACCCTTGGACAATGTCTCCGCTAGTCTGTCTTGTCAAAGGAAAACTATTCGACATACTTAAAGCTGGAAAGGCAGTTTCTTCCATGTATCTCGAAAAATCCTTTCCACTTACTGCCCCCACGATTTCTCCTAAAAAATTGTAATTCGTATTTGAATACTCAAACTCCCCATAAATGCCACTAAAATTGTCGTTGTCAGGCTTATCTCCAACAGAAATTCCACTGGTATGATTTAATAAATCTAGAATCGTGACTCTATTAGATAGTTTCCGATTGGGTAGATAGCTCTTTGCTACATCCTCCAAGTGAATACGATTTTTAGAAACTAACTCCATTACCGCAGATACTGTAAAGGACTTACTGGTTGATCCAAGGATAAAATTAGAATTTTCCGTAATATTCTCGCCATATTGTTTAGAAAAAATTCGCTTGTCTTTCTTTGTAATCGCAATAGACATATTTTTGACAGGGATCGTTTTTGGGATGGGATCTGTGTACTTTTCGATATTTTCCATCGTTTGCGTTTCTTTACTAAGAGCGTTCACATTATCCGAAACGAACAAGATGCAACTAAAAAATAGGAATAAAATCAAACCTTTCATTTGTTTTCTATACATAAAATCTTCTCTTCCGCTAAGCCAATTCAACTTTAAACAAGTTCTAGTGACCTCGTTGTATTCGTAAGACCATCTATCCTTTGTCACTTCTCCAAATTCCGAGTAAATCCTACATAAGTCGCAATGAAATAACCGAGATAGATCACCAAAAACAACAATAACGCAGCACCATAAAATTTAACAGGTGTTCCTTGAACGCCTGTATAATACACAAAGCGTTCTCCCGCGAACATCCCGATGAAGAGGCTTAGAACAACGGATACACAAAGCGGACAGAGGTAATACATGCTCAGTTGCTTCAAAACAATCCGATGTATTTCCTGCTTATTGACACCTAGCTGCTGTAGGATTTCATACCGTTTCTTATGTTTAGAAGAATCACTGAGCTGTTGAATCGCCAAAATGGTCAATGCCGCACATAAGAAGACCACTCCAAGATACGCCATCATAAAACAGATAGAGATAACGACAAAACTGGCCTCTTTATAAAGATTGTCTCGCACTAAAACAGTTCCTGTAGCTGCAATGATTTGGTTGCTGCCAATGCCGTATTGAATCTTATAAAGATCCCCTTCCTCCTCATCCTCCACAAAGTTCTTGTCCTGCTTATCCAATTTCTCCTGCAAACCTGATGGCGCAGTCTTCTCTAAGTCAACTGCTAACAGACTATAATAAGGGTTCAACTGTGCGGCTACTTCATCCGATACCACGAGTAAATAATCCGCGCCATTCAAGCCATTTTGCGAAAAAGGCTCCATATGTGTTTCTTGTAAATGAAGCTTCTTCCCAGCAGCCTTTATAGGAACAGCTTTACCAACTTCCTGCCATTGTTTTTCTAGTCGCTTCTTTCCATGTAGGATGTAGTGCCCTTGCTTGACTGATACAGCATCGTAGCCCAGCATTTTTCGCAGTTGATTGTAATCACTTAGCTTCATATAGGTATCCTGACCAAAATATGTCCCATGGGTCCAGCGTTTCTTGATCTTTTTCCCTCGGCTAGTTCCGTCCACATGCTTATATAAAAACTCATTCATCGCGTTGGTCTGATTTTGATATATGGTGTAGTGAAGATTTCTCTTGATCGGTGCCTCCGCCGAAATTGTCGCAAGTTCCTTTTCAAACGTATCCTTCTTTTTTGGACTAGCCATAATCGCATCAAAGGGCAACTCCTGCTTTATTTGTGTTTGTTGAAAATCCGCAAACATCATCACGACCATCCAGCTAAATAAAGCTCCTGTGAACAGCACGGTCAGTGTGCCTAGAGTAAACCGCATCGTTTTGATCTTGGAGGACAACTGACGTAAAACAAACAACGCTTCCTTCTGATAAATAAGCGGAGATTTTCGTTGGATGAACTGGACAAAGAACGCAGATAATCCAATATACAGTAGATAAATCGCGACGATCAACAACATTGTAAGAACGATCGCGACGATCAATGACATGCCTACTGCCATCACCATAAAATTGAAAAAAAGGATATACCCAATCGAAAGAAACACAAAAATGCCTTTTCTTGCACTTTTCTCATGAACAATCGCCTCATTCTTCTGATCGAAGGAGACAAAATCACGAATCGTCATCCATTTCATTTTTCGCTTGATACTACCTAAAGCGATGACATACGCGACACCCAGCACACCAAACGTCACAAGTAGATAGAGCAGGTTAACATCTGGTGTGATTCGATAGTCCATCTCCAACACCCAAAAAAAAATTTTTATGAATAGCAGCTGAAAGAGATAGCCGGGAAGAATACCAAGCAATGTCGCAATCATTCCCAAAAGATAGTTTTCCCTTCGAAAGAGTGTAATGATCTGCTTCTTTGTCATCCCCAATAATAGATAAGTGCCGAACTCCTTGCTGCGCTTCTCCATCATGAAGGTGACGATATAGTTCACCAGCCAGATCACGATCCCGATGATAAAGAAGGATGCCATTCCAATTAAGACCGCAAAAATCCCCATCTCACGAAACAACCTGCGCATGTCCTTTGAGAAGATCATGCCGTGAAAAGAAAACATCAACGTGGAGATAATCGTCATCGTAGCAATATAGATTAAATAATCCTTGAAGGATCGTCTGGCATTTCTTCGAATAAGCGTCCTAAACACGGCTTCCACCTCCGCCAAAGACTGCCAAAACATCTAAAATGCTGTTCAGAAAATCTCGTCGTGAGCGTTCCCCACGAATCAGCTCATGAGAAATCTGGCCATCCTTAAGAAACAAGATGCGTTTGCAGTAGCTAGCAGAGAACGCATCATGCGTCACCATCAGGATCGTTGACAGTAACTTCTCATTCATCGTGACAAATGTCTCCAGCAACATCTGAGCAGACTTCGAATCCAAGGCGCCTGTCGGTTCATCTGCCATAATGACCATCGGCTTGTTGGCAATTGCTCGTGCACAGGCACAACGCTGCTTTTGTCCGCCAGAGACTTCGTAAGGGAACTTATTCCGAATTTTCTCGATCCCTAGTTCTGACAATAATTGATCCACTCGACGAATAATTTTATCCTTTGAGTGATTCTGCAGACTCATCGCCAGAGTGATATTTTCTTCGATGGTCAGGGTATCCAATAGATTGAAATCCTGAAAGACAAAGCCTATGTTTTTCTTACGAAATGCCGCAACCTCAACTTCATCCAGTGTGCTGATGTCTGTGCCATCAAAATAGACTTGTCCGCCAGTCACCGTATCAATCGTCGATAGAACGTTCAACAACGTACTTTTACCAGAACCTGAAGCTCCCATTATTCCAGTAAACTCTCCTGATTTGATCTCAAAATCAACCTGATCCAACGCTCTGGTGATGTTCTCTCCACTGCCATAATTCTTCACTACCTTTTTTACTTGAATAAGTGCGCGCATTTTTTTCTCCCTTTCATCTAAAACGTCCAAAAATTGAACCATTCCCAGAAAATGACATTCACAACCACCATTAGTGAAAGAAACAGTGTGAACCAATCAAAGCGTGTAAGCGTCACTTCTTTTCTTTGCTTAATTTTGCTAAACAAAGCATAGAGCAGATAGATGCTCAGCAGGCCGATTCCGATTGACTTAACAGCCGTTCCCCAGAAGTGAATATCACCAGGTAATAACACAATCCATAACACGAGTACACCAACAAGTACCATACAAATCGTACTTAACATTAGGTGTGGACGATACTTCTTCTTTTTAAATAGGAAACAATACAGTTTCTTTAGTGCCACAAATAGGACTCTCACTAAAGAAATGACAATCGCAAACAGAAACAATAGGAATAAGAAAATGTGCGCGAAAAACAGGAAACTATTTTCTTTTCGATCGTCCTGAGTAAAGCCTTGTAATCCAGTAACCTTCCCATTCTTTTTTTGAATCGCATTTATGAAGCGAGCACCATCTCCATTGTTTGATAAGAACACATCCTGATTGATCTGCTTCATCTTCATGATGCCTGCAAACTTGTAATTCACGCGATCTACTTTCTTCCACCAGGAAGGGCTGAAGTATTTGTTTATCTTATACACGCCATGTTTGAAGTTCATCCTTGAGGAAGTGTATATCCCACTGGTATTTTCCGCCTCTGGAAAATCAGTCTTGCTTCCTTTGGTATAGTCGCCAAACACAACATCCAGCAGACCATAATTGTAGCTCGTTTCACCTAGCTCATTCGTCATAATAGCAACACCCATTTTTTTCTCAGGATCAAAGTACATACTTGACGTGCAGGCTTGTGTATTTCCATTATGTCCAATGATTCCGCCACCATAGGGCAAGTACCATAGTCCATGCATCACCCGAGGATAATCAGAATTCTCATATCTTAGGCTAGGAGTAATCATCTTAGAATACGTTGCCTTCTTTTTGAAAAGCGGACTTTTCCCATCATCATCTGGCATCAAGGCTGTAAGAAATTTTGTGAAATCGCTCAAAGTCCCCGCAGCAGCCCCCGCAGGATAGAGTTGAACATAAACTAATGCCTCACCAAAGGACTCACTCCCACCTTCATAGATCGAGTACGCCCGCAGCTCCTTGCGTTTCTTCTCTACCCAAGGATTATCCGATCGATCTGCCTTTGTAGAGCTCCTGGTCATACCAAGTGGTGTGAAGATGTGATCATTGACATACTCATAAAAGGGCTGCCTACTCACTCGTTCTACAATAAGTGCGGCGAGAGCAGTGCCCCAGTTCGAGTAGGAGCAAACTTCTCCTGGTCGATAGATCTGTGCAGGTTCTGAATTCTTCAATGCCTCCTCAAGACTCACGATCTCCTTCTTCTCCGTGGTCTCGATTCCATAAAGCAGCTCCTGAAACCCTGCGTTATGATTCATCAGATGCATCATCGTAATCGGTTCTGAATAACTTAACTTGCTCAAAAAATCCTTTGGCAAATAGTTAGAAATATCTTCATTCAGATTGATTTTTCCTTGTTCATGCAGCTGCATCACACTCGTCCACACGAGCAGCTTCGTGGTAGAGCCCCACTCATAGACAGTGTCTTCATCTGCTTTGATGTTCTCCTTAATATTTGAATGACCAACGTATTTTTCAATTTCGGTCTTCCCATCCTTTACGACAGAAATAGCGACTGACGCCGTGTATTTCCTTCTTTTTGAAATATAGTGATCCATTCGTTTGTCCAAATCCTCTAGAGCATTCGCATCTGAGCCACTGTCTATCGCTGATACAGGTACCGCGCTCAGTAGTGCGATAACTACTAGTAAAAAAGACACTACTTTTTTCATTCTGTCCCTCCAAAAATCCATTTATTTTACTTATAATTCTGTTTCATTGCTAGGCGCATTCTTGACATTTATCCTGTCATCGCTCATGCACCAATTAACAAGCTTAGTAATCCAAATTTCTTCCTCCGCGATGTCTTGAACTAGCACCGAAAGCTGGATCGGCTTCCCGATCCAGTTCGATGATAAATGTGCTTTCGCTTAATTAATTATTACTCATGTCTTAACGCATTGATCGGGTCTAATCGAGAGGCACGATACGCTGGAAGTGTTCCTGCTAAGAATGAGATCAGCATGATCATAAGAACAATCAGATTAATTCTCACAATTGAATACTGTACAAAAACATATCCCGGTAACCCACTGGTAAAGGAGCTTGTCGCGAGGTCATTTAAGAAGTGACCCGCGATTAACGCACTTCCTGCACCAAGGATGCCACCCCAAAATCCAATCATTAACGCTTCACTACTGAACATTAGGAATATCTTTGTTCGACTCATCCCCAGTGCTTTCATCAGTCCGATTTCCCGAACTCTATCTTGCACAGACATATAGAGGGTATTGACGATACCGAAGCTTGCAGCGAGCAATGAGATGGCGCCAAACAGAGTCAAAGTCCCTGTAATGGCAGTAATGATCGTCTTCATTTGATCCATTGAATCTGCCAACGTACTAGCAGTGAATCCCTTTTTCTTCAATTTTGATTTAAGTTCAGTGATTTCGCTTTGAGTAATCTCACTTTTCATCGTTCCAGCCACATAAGAATACTTATTCTTCATCGCATCTGGAAGTCCTTCCTCATTGATTGCGACGATCTTATTTCTTAATGACTTATTCATAATAGACTGTCCACCCTGCATAAAGGTGAAGTATCTGACCCCAACTATTTTCGCTTCAACCGACTGAATCTCGCCTGTTCCTTGGCTAGTTACAGCGATATTGATTGTTTTGCCTACGGCATCCTTGGCATCTGAATACCCTAATGGTTTCACATATTCTGAGGCAAGTACGATCTCGTAGTTGCTGGTTTTCTGACTGACCTGTCTTCCGCTATCTAATCCAAAGGTCAAGTTCGCTGTATCAGCAACTGAGAACAGGTACTTCGTATCATTCGACCCTTGGACATACTCTGTTTTCATGGTATATGCTGGGTCCACTGCCTTTATGCCATCTAGTTTTTCAATCTGAGTCAGGTTGTCAGGTGTGATAAAGCCCGACTCGGCTCCAGAGTTTTTCTTTGGGTTGTATTTGACGACTTTGCTTGCTCCCATGCCGCCTTGTGAACCTGCTGTTCCCGGAGAGATCAATAATAGATCTTCACCTCCGATATTGTACTGCCGATTCAAATAAGCATTTGCACCATCACTAATCCCTGAGGTGATGGCGATGGTGAACGTTCCTATAAAGACAGCGATGATGGTCAAAAAAGTTCTCCCTTTATTTCTCCACAAATTAGAGCTTCCTGAATTAATAATATCTAATACGTTCATTGCTATTCCCCTCCCATCAAGTGTCCATCTTTAATAAAGAGTTGACGGTCACATCGTTCTGCTAGGTCTGGGTCGTGGGTTACAATGATTAAGGTGATATTTCTGTCTTTATTTAGATCAAATAGTAATTTTTCAATTTTATCTCCTGTGGTAGAGTCCAAATTACCGGTGGGTTCATCCGCAAAAATGATCTCTGGATTATTCACCAATGCCCTAGTAATACAAACCCGCTGCTTTTGACCTCCCGATAAATCCGTGGCTTTATTATTCGCTTTGTCCTTTAGTTCAACCGCTTCTAATGCACGCGAGGCCAATGCTTCACGCTTTCGTCTAGGGATACCTGCAATCTTTAAAGGAAGTAGGACATTTGTTAAAACCGTGTCTTTCGAATTCATAAAAAATTGTTGAAAAACAAAACCAAACGTATGATTTCTTAACTTATTCAGCTCTGACGTACTCATTGATCGCATGTCTTGGCCTAACAAGCTGACTGTACCGCCTGATGGCGTATCCAAATTAGCTAAAATATGCATCAATGTGGATTTCCCTGACCCACTTTTTCCAATAATTGCAATAGACTCTCCTTTTTTTATTTCAAAGCTGACTCCTTTTAGTGCCTCGAAGGTAGATCTACCTTCTCCATACGTTTTCGTGACACTCTTTGCTTCAATAACATTCATTTCACTCACTCCTCTTTTTTTATTACAGCTCTATCATCTCTTAAATGAAAATAGTTGATAATACAGCTTAAGTCCGAAAAGTGGCGCTATTTTGACTTTCGAATAATCCAGAAGCTATTGCCCATTTCGCTTTCTATAAAAATCGTTTGTAATCTCTTTTTCTAATTCGGAATTTTCTAAATATCGCAGGCGATCATTCGTATCCTTGCGTTTCCAAAATGGGGTACCTTCTCCGCTAAAGGAATTCAATTTTTCTAATAGTCGTAATAATTGCTTCAATTCATCGTAAGAAAAATCCACAAATAACGGAGCAATAAACGCATTGACGTTTTTGCTTTCTCTGTCTAATGCTTCGTAGCCTTTTTCTGTGACCTTTATTCTTCTTTTTCGTCTATCCTGGTTGATGACTTCATTTTCGGCTAACCCATGTTTTCTCAGTGTGCCCAATATGTGCCGAACTTCAGCTATTGTGAGCCCCATTTTATTCGCTAGATCATGCATCGAAATATCCTCATCTGATAAATACGTCGTAACGATAATCAGCATAAGCTGAGGATAAGAAAGTATCTCTAAAATCTCTTCTCCACTGTTTTGCACCTTCTTACTTGCTGTAAATAATGTGCTTATGACTCGGTGTACTAACACGAACTCGCTTACTTCGTCTTCCATTTATTCTCTCCCCATCCTGAAACGGTTCTTCAAAATCTACCCAAATTCTTTTAACCCTTGACACTCTGAAGCTTCCAGCAGACTGGGACTATTTCCTCCCTGAGCAGGCAATGATTGCTAGGACTTTCTTTAGTGTTCTACATATTGGGATTTCCAAATCCTTTTTTACTATTCCCCCTGCCATTATCGCTAGTACACCCACTGACAAACTGAATAGCCCGATTTTTTTCATCGATACCCTCTTTTCTCTCGTGTTGGTCGGATCAAATAAGCCAATTTCACTAATCCAGTGACATACAGGAACGAGCTACTCAAGACGAGTACCAAGTAAACATCCGTTCCCCAGCTCCTTATAATTCCTAACGGTGCTTGAATAATATGCGGAACCCAAAATAGAAGAGCTGTTGGCAAGATAATATGGCCGCAGCCCAATACCATACTTCGTAAAACCGTTATTCCGTTCTTATTCCTTTGAATCCACTTCCTTAGAAAGACTACTGGCAAAATGGCTACCACTAGAATCGCCACAAAGATCAGATTCATCCAGCGATGTTGCGTCTTATAGCTAGTCGCATCTATTTTTTTCGGCGAATCGCCTAAATAATAATCCAGAGCATTCTCCGTCAACTCGATCACTAATTCATTTCCACCACCAAGAAAGTCCGCACCATTGAACATAGTAATAATCCCAACCTTTTTCTCTGGATCCATAATCATATACGTCGTATAATTCTCGACATTCCCGCCATGAACGATTCGTTTTGAACCTGAGCGACTATCGATCCCCAGACCATAGCCATAGCCGTAATTCTCGGTGACCGCTACGCTACTTTTCTGCATTTCCTCCAGTGATTCTGGACTTAAAATCCCCACATTCGCTCCAAGCAAAAACAGCTGCATATATTTCCCCATATCCTCAGAGCTAGAGATGAGATAGCCTGCCGGAAGAGTGAGCCACCGTTCACTATTGTCCGCTGGATAAGCCTCTTCAACCTCCCGCATAGAACCAAAGAACGACTGATGACCAGCGATCAAGCCGTGCCCCTTGTCAAACTTCAACGAGCTGCCACTTTTCTCCATCGCTAAGGGCTCAAAAATATTTGCTTGCACATAGTCGCTATACGTCATGCCTGTGACGCGCTCAATGATACGACCTAATAACGTATAGTTGGTGTTTGCATACTCGTACTCTGTGACCTTATCGTTTGAACGAAACTCGGTTACCTTGTCATAGGTACGAATGCCACTCGTATGCGTCAATAACTGCTTCACGGTCGTTTTCGACTTGGGCGAGATGTCCTCCAGGTACCTAGCAACAGGTGAATCAAGCTCAACCCGATCCGACTCTACCAGCTGCATGATCGCCACCGCTGTGATCGACTTACTTAAGGAGCCGATAATAAAGGGCTGATCCGCACCTATACAGTCTCCATAGCCCTTCGCAAATGCCACCTGATCCTGGCTCACAATCTCGACACTCATTCCGGGAATGTGCGTCTTTTTGAACTCACTCTCTAGATAGCGATCCATGTCTGCCTGCTCTGTCGCAGCAAGTGCCATTACTGGCATACCTATCCCGATGATTAGCAAGATTGAAGATATAGCCAACTTAAAAAAATAGCTCTTCATTTGATCACTCCTTCACCTTTTTTCTACACACTCATCTTTCTTCTCTGAGAAAACTGATCTAAGTTCCCATTTCTCTTTGCTATAAATAGGAGCACTACGGTCAGAATGAGTAAAACAGCCGTGCAAGAAATAGACGCCTCCGCTCCAAATCGCCCACCAGTAACCAGATCATTCTTACCTACGACAGTCGTCAAAAAATACCCTGACGAAGTCGTCCCACTAACAGGAATACCAAAAATGGAGCCTTGCACCCAATTCCACGTAATATGAACACCTATAGCAGCATGTATACTATTGAAGGCATACATAACACTCCCCATAAAGCAAGCTGCTAAAACAAGATTCACGAATGCCATTAACGTCATTCCAGGATTGCTCAAATGCAATAAACTAAAAATGATTGCAGTAGCTATCAGCGCTACATAAGGACCAAATCGCAGAAGTTGATGCTGAAGAAAGCCTCGGCAAAAGTATTCTTCTATGAAGCCTACGCCAATAAATACCACTAGCTGTATCATAATTTTTTTCCATGAATAGCTTGTATTATTCAGCTTATAGGCACCTGTAAAATAAATAGGTGCACTAACTAAAATGAAGGTCACAATCCCTAAGGCCAACCCAGTAGCCATATTGCGTGGATCCGTTTTACTCCAAATGATTCCATAGTCTTGCATCTGCTTTCCTTCGACTTTGGCTGCAAATGCTAATCCTGCGATGAAAGTCGCTATCTGAGCTACTACTCCTAAGAAATTAGCGAATAGTCCATTTCCTAAATTGGATGATAGGATGTTAAATACGAACAGTCCTAAAAAATTAGTGCCAAACACAGCTACGATAGCTGCTACGATTCTCAATACTTTTTTCATTATTTTCCCCCTTAGATTTTTTATGTTGAACTTGTCAACTGTCTACTACAACCCATAATCCTTTGAAAACTTGAAAAAGAGGACAGCCACTATTAAAGATATTGGTGCCATGATGAGTCGCTCTTTATTGCTCTCTGAAAATAGATTCATCACAGTATTCAATAGAAAGAAGATTGAAAAAATTCTTCCAAAAACGATGATCAGCTTTTCGGATTGAATGATAGAAATGACTTCCGTCAAATGAAGATAGATAAACAATGCGAACAGTCCAAAAACCACATTTCCGATACATATCATTCGCATCATGTCAGGTAGAACCTTATATTTTCCGCCCATTGCAAATTCGCCCAATGGCGCTCCTAGTACTAATAAGAAATTTAGTCCGATTGAACCGATTAGAAATAGGATTCCCATAATGGTCATTTAGCTCTCCCCTTCAAAATCATTTTTTTCCGCATAGACATCGCTTTCCTTCGTCTCTCTGAACATCAGGAAACACACGCCAGAAGCCAAGAAAACCAATACACTGATGATTAGTAACGGAACAAAGACACTGGCAATCGTATTCCTAAAAATCAAGCCCATCAGTAATTGTCCTAATGGTACTGCACATTGAGAAACGGCTACGATCGTTGCCATTACTTTTCCTAGGTTTTCTTTAGGTGTAAGTCTCTGAACTAACGAAATGAGGTAGACTGAAATAGCACTGAGCAACATGCCAATCACGATCTCCATTAAAAGGATGATCAAAAATCCAATACCCTTATCAGTGAAATTCAACAAAATATTCGTGAATAACAATATCAATGCAGAATAGAAGAAAACACGATATAGATTATTAAATTTCAAATTTTTCGTGAGCTGTCCAGCAAATATGGCTCCGACGATACTAGCAAGACTAAAGACAGCCATCCCTACACCATACAACGTATCATTGACCTGTAGAGTCATCCGTAAGACAATTGGAAGTCCGACAATAAAGAATGATACCAGTACAAAGTTAACCACCGCCGCAATAATGATTGATTTGAATATGACCTCATTATTTTTTACTTCTTTGAAGCCCTCTTTTAAGTCCGCAGTTAAAATTTCTAGCATTGTTCCAGGTGTTCCTTCACGTTTCTCAAATGGAATTCTTAGGAAGCTTTCGACGACTGCTGCAACGAGAAAGAAAACAACACTACTTGCAATAAGCATCTCTGCTCCAACTAATCCATAACAAACGCCACCAATAATCGGGGCAATAACATTTGATAGCTGCAAAATCCCATTGGATAGTCCATTCACCTTCTCAAGTTCATCCTCTTCCACTAATAACGGGATACTAGCCGCCGCAACAGGTGTATCCAAACTTCCCACGGTCGATAAAATGAAGACCAAAATGACAATGCCTAAAATAGATTCAGTTGACCCAACCACTAGGAATAAAAGAAGCGCTAGTACCGCATTCCCCGCATCCATTAATACCATTAACACTTTTCGATTAAACCGATCCGCTATTACTCCACCGATGGGTGCAAATAGCAAAGGAATATTGGAAATCGCCAAAACAGTCGCAAAAACATCCGCCCTTCCAGTTATATCTAAAACATGTAAAGACAATGCAAAACGCAGAATGGCTCCACCAAATACGGAAATGAACTGACCTAATATTAAATAGAGAATATTTCTACGATTATCACTCATCATTTTTCCTACTTTCTCTTTTGGTTGATCTTTTGTTTTTTCTTGATTGGAGATCTGACCGCAATTACTTCAATAAACAAATTCTAAAAATCAAACGTCGTCTCTGCCAAAAGTGTTTCATTCAAGGTTTATTGATTTTCGTATATCAATAGCATTATTTCCCAAATCAAGTATGGTCATATCCTGAAATTCCTCTCATCGTTTGTCACAACACCATCTCCGCTCCTTTTTCAAAATGATATTTCACGATCCCAGTATTCACCTGTTTGAACGGACCTTCTTCTGTGGTAATAATGACCTTTTCATTCTTCAGCGTCACTAGAATATCCTGTTTATTATTTGCCGTTGGTGCCAACATGACAGCTTCCATCCCTTTGCAAAACCAATCTGGCATCTCACGATTCACATGGCATAGCTCAGTTAGTGGTTTTGATTGGTGCGGTTCGCCTTGTGTCTGTCCATAGCCTATGGCAATAACACAGATTAATGCTTCATTTGGTTTGACGAAGGCTTTACATTTCTCTTTTCTAAAAGTTGCTCCGACCCATGCCGTGTTTAACCCTAATTGTTGGGCTTTTAGTGCAAGATGCTGTCCGCAGTACCCTAGAAACTCCTCTGTGTCACTGTCTTCTCGTCCTACCAATGCAAGATAATTTGATGCATTACGGAACCCAACAAAATAAGGCATGAATCCTTTAAATACCTGTGGATCATTCAGAATTAACTGAATCGATAAGTCGTATTTTTCGTTGCAAGTAGCGACCTCCATTTCTAGTTCCTCAATTACCGACTCCTCCAATACTTTCTTCTCATACCTTCTCACAGCATGTCGCTGTTCCATTGCTTCTATGATTGTCATTCATTTTCTCCTCGTTTTTCTATTTTCAAGCCGATTCTAAAAACCTACAAATTTAGCCTAGTAATAAGATGGCACCTGCAACAGAACCCATCAGATTAGTTAAACAATGAACATATATACCAATGCGGATATTCTCCTTTTTCCATACAACATATACATATGGAAAAAGCGCCAAGATTCGAGTGAAGTTTTGCCATGGAGAAAAGAAATGATAGAGAGAAAATAGCAGCGTATTAACCATAGGTGCAGCCTTCCCTAATCCCTTCATCCTTGGTAAAAGAAATCCTCTGAAATACACTTCTTCAGTAATCGGGCCTAATAGACCGTTAATGAGTGGTCCCATAATTGCTGTCAGAACGATAATTGTTTTTGAACTATGTTGAACCGACTCATAGTTGGATTGAAACCAATTTGGAATGTATTTGTAGAAGCCCAAGATTGATTGTTCAGCTTCAGAAATTAAAGTGAACATAATACCAGACCATATAAAAAGGAGAATGATCCAGAAAATAGTCGATAAGACGGGGTCTTGCTTAGTAAAAGAAATTACCTCAGATAGTTTTCTCCGCTCACGTTTTGCAAAATAAAAAATGATTAGCAACTGTATAGGAATCACACCAAAAGTGATCCCTATATATAGTGCAGTAATCATCGGAAGCCCAGCTCCCCAATTAGGATTTGCAAGATAAGTAACCAAGAATAGTATCGGTAATCCAGGTAGTAAATGTAGTAAGATAATCTGTAAAAGATTGAACTGTGCCTGCTCCAACTTACTCATTTTCTAGCTCCTTCCAATGTAGATTTCATTTTGAGTGCCAACCTTAATTCATTAGGACGCTATTCAATAAGCTAGGCAATACTCCTACGCCTATAGCAATCCTAATAACGGTTCCTTCAAATATCTAGGGATCATTCAGAATTAGTTGCATTGATAAGTCGTATTTTCCATTGCTTCAATGATCGTCATTCATCCTTCTCCTCTCCCTCACAACGCGAACCCAAAGCCTGTATTATTCTTGTTCAATCGAAACAGGCAAATGATGGATACTACCGCTATCGGGATGAACACAATAAGTAGTAATCCCCACGAAACAGCGGATTCGCCACTGCTACTGGCAATCGTCGGTGCAAAATCAATCAGAAAGTGCAAAAGTACTGCCCAGATAATTCCGTTACTTCGAATCCGAAGAACCGAGAATACAAATCCTAAGACAGTCGCATAGAAAATCTGTTGCAGTGTTGCGTCCAAAGACTGTGTGGTCAAATTGGGAAAATGCAGCAAGCCGAAAAGGAGTGACGATAGAACCGATGCCCAAACCAAGGAAAAGGCACTTTTTTCGAAGACTTTCAAAAACGCTGAAAAGACCAGCACTCTCACCAGAAATTCCTCAAAGATGCCTGCCGAAGCTGCACTAAGAAAAGAGGTAATTAATAGATCAAAATCACTGCTCAAAAGAGTGCCGATATTCGTAGAAACATCAATCACTACCAGCAAGAACAGAACCATCATCACTCCTAATATCGCGAGCCAAATGTTGGTGGTTCGATCGGACCTTATTTTCATCCTAGATACCTTCGTTGTTCTGACAATTCCGTAACAAATGATTGCAATCCCTGCACTTATCCCAAAAAGTATGAGCCAACTCAAAACAGCCTGTTCCTTCAATGGAAAGAGTTGAGTAAGTCCCGTGCCGATTAAGAAAAGAACATACAAAACGATCACCATCGACAGTTCAAAAACAGTTTTTTTCCTTCTCATAGACATTCACTTCCCTTCTTAGCAGTAAGAGCAAAGAAACCTTCTTCCCTGTTGTTGGGCTGCTTTGCTCTTAACGTACTTCTTCAATACTCGTCGTTCTCTTAGCTGTAGTCCGAAGCATAAATCACTGTGGAACTGAAAAAGTATTGTATGCTAGATGTTTATCAATGCTTCTATTCATACCTCAGCGAACTAATCGGGTCTAATCTCGCTGCCCGTCTTGCGGGTAACGTCCCAGCTAAAAAGGCGATCAACATGATTATCAAGACCACGCCACCGATAGACAGCATAGAAAATTGCACAAGTTTGAAACCATCTAAACCAGTTAAGAAAGATGTTGTAGCTAAGTCATTGATAATTTTACTCACACCTACTGCCGCGAGTACGCCTAAGAGCGATCCGAAGAATCCAATTAACGCTGCTTCTACACTAAATATCGTGAAGACTTTGCCGCTACTCAGACCCATCGCCTTCATCAGCCCAATCTCTCTTGTCCGTTCCTGCACGGACATATAGAGCGTATTGATAATCCCGAAGCTTGCCGCAAGTAAGGCAATCGCGCCGAACATCGTTAGAACTCCTGTAATCGCATTGATAATATTACGGATCATCTCGATCTCATCTTCCGTCGTTGCCCCTGAAAAATCATTGTCACTCAATTCTTTTTTCAGACACTTCTCCTCAGACTTACTAATGCCCTTATCCATCATGGCTGTCAGCGCACCATATTGATGCTGCATAGTGTCCGGCAGCCCACGCTCATTAATCTCAACGACCTTATCACTCATCGCTTTACTAATGATGGAAGTACCTCCTTGAACGATACTCGGATTCCGTACACCAACAATCTTCGCTTCAATAATTTCTTGTTCTCCATTTGCCTGTGCACTCACCCTCACCTTGACTGTCTTGCCAACAGCGCTCTTAGCAGATGAATAGCCCAGACTCTTTAAATACTCCTGTGCCAAATTAATCTCATAGGCGTCACCTTTCGTAGCAACTTGTCGTCCTCTTTCTAAGTCAACATGAACATCACTCGGCGGTCTTGCCGTTAAAAGAAATTTTTTGCCGTTTTTTCCCTCAATATAGTCAGTAGTCAAATTTGGGTACGCCTCAACCTTATCGATTCCGTCCATTTTTTTGATTTTTTCAATATCCTTATCCGATAAAGAGACTAACTCATTCGCTTTTTTCTTCGGATTGAACTTCTTCGGCTTTGCTTTTGCACTGAGACCGAGGCCACCGCCTGCTCCCGATGGTTGGATGGCCATTTGTTCCTTCGCACCTATGCCGCTAATTTGTTTATTCATGTAATTTGTTGCCCCAGTTTTAACCCCTGTAGTTAAGGAAATCGTAAACGCCCCAATAAAAATGGCGATAATCGTTAATAGTGTACGTCCTTTGTTCCGTAATAAATTCGCACAAGCTGAACCCAACACATCTTTTACTTTCATCTACTGCACTCCCTCTAAAATTACGCCGTCTTTGATCCGAATCTGACGATCACATCTTTCCGCCAAGTCATCATCATGGGTCACTACGATCAATGTGATTCCCTTTTCTTTATTCAAATCAAACAACAGCTTCTCGATCTTATCACCGGTGTTTGAATCTAGATTTCCTGTGGGTTCATCCGCAAACAAAATTTGTGGATTGTTTACCAAGGCTCGCGCGATACAAACACGCTGCTTCTGTCCCCCTGATAAATCGCTCGCTTTGTTTGTACTCTTATCATCTAGCTCTACTGCTCGTAGCGCATTCATTGCTAGTTTCTTCCGTTTTGCGCCAGATACTCCAGCGATTTTTAGTGGCAGCATCACATTGTTTAATACTGTATCCTTCGCATTCATGAAGAACTGTTGAAATACAAATCCAAATCGGTCATTTCGAATGTGATTCAATTCTGATTTCTTGATCGTTCCGACACCTTGCTGATTCAGCAAGACCGTACCTGAGGTTGGTTGATCCAATAATGCTAGAATGTGCATCAAGGTTGACTTCCCCGAACCACTCTTTCCAATAATCGCTACTGATTCCCCCGCCTCAATGGTCAAGTTGATATTTTTTAACGCCTCGAATCTGGTGTCTCCACGTCCATAGGTTTTTTCTAAATTTACTGCCTCAATAACTGACATATGTTTCCTCTTCTCTTTTTTCTAATTTTCTACAATATTGCATCATTTACGACTTAGCTAAATTGTACCAACCAATGCTTTCTTGAAAATGTTTTGAACATTATCTCAACATTAATCTCCTTCTCTCTCTTTTCGAATACGCTACTATACCTTATATTGTGTATAACATAGTAATAGTCGGCATCCGTCCGAAGATGTATCTTCCTTCAGACGGATGCCCTATTTGTTCGTTCAAAAAATGGACGTTCTAGGCTTCTTCTTCTTGGCTCAAAATCGTATTGGATGCATTCATCGACTGAAATAATCTTAAAAGATGCCCAAGCTCTTCTTTATCAATACGAGAAAAATTTTCTCTTAGAAAATCCTGTTGCTCCTGTACCAGCTGCTGAAAGAACTCGGCTCCCACGTCTGTCAAATGGATTCGCCGCTCTCTTTTATCATGAGCGCATACCACACTTTTCACGCAGTCGTATTGCTTCAAGACGGTCAGTGCTTGACGCGTTTTTCGAATCGGCATCCCTGTTTGTCTAACAATGTCAAGTACAGACACACCCGCATCGACAGCTCGCTCGATCTCCTGCAGCACCATATATTGTTCAACGGATATGCCACTTTCTCTTGGATGGCTTAATCTATGATACGTTGTAAAGAACAGACGATAGACCTCTTCACGCAACTGATTTTCAGTCATATTCTGTTTATCCATAATTCACCTAACAAAAGCTTCATTTGATTATTTTATTTTTAACATCAGTGATCTTTTCCTGAGATAGCCTCAGAAAATTTTTTGCAAAAGGATATGTTTGGTACTAGCGAACTGAATGACCAAGAGATATTAATTCTTTCGGTCATCCTGATCGTCCTCGATGATAGAGTTGACTCGATTAAATACACTGGTTAAGTCCCTTAAGCATGGCTGGTGGGAAGAATGCTCAAAGATGGTCAGGTCTTTCTTTGGCGCATCCAGATCGTTCATGAAGTCTCGGACCTGTGATACTGGAATGACTCGGTCATATCGCCCACTAAGAAAATAAATCGGAATAGCCACTTTTTTAACCATTGAAGGAATATCTATTTCTTTCACTTCATCAGCCAATTTTGAATTGTCCATCGACAATTCTGGCCCTTTAATCATGGTTGCATAGATTTCCACTAGAGAATAATCCGGAGAAAATAGTAACGGCTTTAAGTAAGCACTCATTTCCGTTTTCATTTCTTTTTTCCCTAGTGTTTGATTCATAATTTCAGAATATTCTTTATCCTCTTTTTTGTTATACGGTGGTGCTCCTAGTTCCTTTAGCCTTTTTTGGTCCTGCTCCGAAAACTTCAAATGCTCTTGGTCAGGATCATCAATAGCTCCAGATAGCCAATCGTAGACGATCCTCTCACCCTTCTTCGGATTTACTACTTGTGCATACGAAAAATAGGAATGATATAATTGCGGTTCTTGTGAAACTGCCAATAGCCCAGGAATCGTCCCCCATGAGACACCCATCAAGTATATTTTCTCTTGTTTGAATTCTTTTCTTAGATAATTCGTTAAAGTAATCGTGTCTGCGACCATTTGATCAATGGTCAAATCACTCGCTTTCGCATCTGCGTATGATTTTCCCGCTCCTCGTTGATCCCAATAAACCGCCGTAATGTCCTTGGTAGCCTTCGTATAAGCCCCACGCGAACTTACACCAAATGGAATAGGCATTCCAGGTCCGCCATGCAAGAAGAGTACAACCGGTGTATCCTTTTTCTGTCCCTCAATAGCGATGTGTTGTTTCATGCCATTGATTTTCACTTCACGATGTTCACTAATCCCACCTTTATTTACAATTTCAGTGTTGGTTGAACGAACACTATGCTTCTTAACCTCTCTATATCCCAACAACCCCAGAACAAATACAGCTAATAGAATTAGCAAAACTAATAAAACTTTTAAAATCATCCGCTTCATTTTTTCCTCCATCTTGGTGTAACTGGATTAGCTACACAGTTTATTTCCCAGCTAATTGTACGCTAGGAAGTTTTCTGGAATGTCTCGTGAACATTAACTGAATATTAACTGTCAAAGAGGAGCTACGTCTGACGAACCAATGCTCACTTTTCGCCAAGTACTAGCCAATATTGTAATAATCCCCAAAACTTCCATAACTCCCCTTGATCAACACCTGCTAATCTCTCGTTTAAAAAATCCACCTGTTCCTGCGCCATCTGGTCAAAAGTCTTCTTGTGCATGGACGTGTTTTCCTGATTGGCAAACACAGCTGGTGGCGCTCCTTACGGCACTAGCTATGGCTTTCACAACTTCTTGCAGCATCATATATACTGCCCCATCTAACCGATGGTATGTTGTGAAGAACAGACATTAGACTTCTTCATACAGCTGTTTTCCGCAAACTCCTGACTATCCATTCTTCACCTAGTGTTATTATTGTCTTGCATCATTCTTATGGCTGGCCTGCCACCCTTCACTATTCAAATTATTTTTCCAATAATGCATTCTCAACAGCTTTAATCAGTGTCTTGCTACTTTGCGTGGCGCCACTGACTGTATCTACATCCAACGATTGTTTGTTTACGATATCGGATAAAACGGCTTTCCCTTTTTTCCCCAATCCCGTTTGATGTTCCAATAGCTTGATGTCCTCGATTTTTCCGTCCCTCACATTGACTGACATGCGAACCTTCACAGGCGTTACAGCTGCTGACCCTGTATGCACCCCATCCGCAACCTTAGATAGATCGACTTCCACTATTTCTATTTTCGATACTGCCCATTTCGAATACAAGTATGCGCCGCCATAAATACAGACACCTATCGTGATTAGTGTCGCTAAAACAATGATTATTCTTTTTCGTGCCTTCTTCATCATTCGTTGCCCTCCATCTTCTATTTATAACCATATTCTAGCGACGTCATTTTGCCATCAAAGTAGACAGAATCGCCAGCTTTGTAATGCCAAATTGCTTTGAGATGTCTTGGATGTCGCATCCCATTTTCAGAAGTATAATCCGAAAAAAGTGCACTCCACGGTGCTTTTACTCGATTGCCAGATGAATCGATTGAGACCCTATCATTTGTGGTAAACTTATCCAATTCCCCATTTTCGTTAAAATAGAACATTCCTTTTACTTCGTAGCCAGAATAGTTCAAGGTTCCCTCAAGTGTTCGGTCATCGATTTCCTTCCAGGTAATGAATAGCTGAAGCGCAGCTGTCGGTACTAGCAAGCTCTCTGATAAATAAGTCACTAAACTTCCTGTATAAAACTCTTCACCAGATTCATCAAAAAGAGTCAAATGCTTTCCTAATACCCCTTTCATTGAACCTTTTTCGTTGAAATACGAATCAATCCCCTGAAACGGAATGCCGTAAAACTTCGTATCAATAAATGCTAAAACATTCGGATGGAATCCCGCATTTACTCTTTCGTATGTAGTTTTCAAAGGTTTTTGCTTGGTATTCAAGACAAAATCAACATCCTTGTACTTCGCCAAAGAGTAGGACATTTTGGGCTTATCAATAAAGCCGCAAACACTAAAATACTTTCTTAATGCCTCTGGGTACTTCTTCAATTCATTCTCAGAAAACTTTCCTGGTGAACGAGGCTTTTCGTTTTCAAGAAGTCGTTCCTTATTTTGTGCAAACTCATTTTTCACCGGTGAATAGCTGATACTCTCGTAAATAACGAATACACCTATAATCACAAGTAACAGTCCAATAAATATTCGCATTTTCTTCTTCATAGCTCCTCCAAAAGTAGTAAGTGATCGTTCTGATAAGAAACAACTCTTCAATATAGGTAACTAGTTACCTATAAAAAATCATATCATAGGGTATCTCTGTTCGATATCAGCCGAAAGACCTATTTTATAAAAAGAGAAGTTACCCGAATAAAAAGGAGATGCCCACATTCCTTGGTCATCTCACTTTATTCAATTATTTGTGTATGATTCCCCGCTGGATTCATTTATATGAACATCTCTTTTTCAATACTCTCATTGGAGAAATGATATCCCTTGCCCCAGACTGTCGTGATAGATTCCTCAAAACCTGCACACTCCAACTTATCCTTGAGCCTTTTAATTAGGACGGATAATTGGGATAAGTGAGAATTGTTCGGTGCTTCTCCCCATAGATGATTACAGAGCGCCTCTCTGGATACGACTTTTTCTTTGGCATTCACAAGACATTGCAGTGTCGCCCATTCTCGCTTCGAGAGACTACGCGAGACGAGCTGAGCAGCGCTCTTCTCTTCGTTCTCTTTTCGGTACAGAAAGACAATGTTCGACGTATCCTTTTGATAATCGGCTAAGCTGATCGAAAGCTTCTCTCGCAGCTGATCAATTGATTCATCCGTCAATAGCCACTCATGAATCCCCAACTCTGACAGTAGCTCCTTGTCCTTAGCGGTTGGCTCCTCCGCATACTTTCGGACGACCACCTGCTTCTTTGAACAAAGCTGTGGTAACAGAACCTCGATCTCATGATCCGAGAGGGTCTCACTAAGGATAATCATCTGATAGTTCAATAACGCCTGTTTCCGGTCCTGTTCGTTCATGTGTCCATGCTTTAGAAAGTTCAATACCTCTACTGAACAAAAGACTTCATAATCCAATAGCTGCAAGACCTCCTGCAGTCGCTGCTCTACCAATAAATTCTTGGTTAATATCAATATTGGTCGCATTCCTTCACCGTCCTCTTTCCTCATTCTTCTTATCGTTTCTTTCATCTAAATATTTCCTAAAATTCTCAGCTGTTCTTGAATGTCAAAGTACAGATAGATCGACAGGACAATACAGATGCCTGCAATCAGTAACAGTGCCCCATTCAACAACAGCCCTTTCCTTCGCCCGGTCTTCTTCTTTGCCAGCTCCATGTCCTTGAACAAGAAGGCAAAGAACGCGATCAAGGCAATCCCAGCGATTACTGCGAGGATAATCATCCAGCTGTAGCGTTCCATTCATCTTCATCCCTTCAATAGCAGTGAGAAGGACGGAGTTGAAGCCCTTCTCACTGTTCATACTTCTTTGATCCTCTAAGGAAGATCATCCATCAGCCAGACAAGTTTCCCTTCATAGCTATCCCCTCGACGGCCAATACCGCCGGGGATGACGAGCTTGATTTCACTACGATCCATGATACTTCTAAAGCGCCTTTGTCCATACGTAGGATCTATAGTCTTGAACAAGTTCACACTCGTCTCACCATCTGCGGGTAATTCAATGGGTGTCCCCCCATTACTGATCCCCAGTGTCGAATTGAACTTACTACTGTTCGCAGGGTTCCATGTCGCACCATCATCCTCGGTTTCGACCAGCTGCTTATCGATTACGATCTTACTACCTGGCAAGGTATAATTCGCATCCGCCGTTGATTTTAGCTTCTCCATCTTGGCACTCAACGTCCAGTTCTGATTCACATCGATATTCTCAAAGTCTACAAACGCCTCACCTGTCGGCTCTGTCAACGGATGGGTCGAGTTACTCTCTGAATACTCCACCGTGCCAAAGTCAAAATTTGATGCTTCGTTGATGTAGAAGCCAGCAGCCCTAGATTGAGTAGTAAATCCTGATACATTAGACACTGGCGATTCGCCACCTTGATTGATGACACTGTATTTCACAGCATAATAAGTATTCTCCGTCAAACCTAGAATCTTGAAGTTGACTTTTTTTGTTCCTATCTCGATAGCTGAAGCTGAGTCTAATCGTGGCCCCGACCCGCCAACTGATAGCGTGTCCCAGCTCGTACCGCCATCCGTACTAATTTGTACCTTCACTCGATTCGGATGTGCTGCTACTTGAGCAGGCTTTCCCTCTGCGGCTTGATAGCTCATTCCAGTAAATTCCGCTGTTGCTTCAAATTTGGAGAGCGGAACTGCTAAGTTCGGAGTAGGTAGATTGCGTTCTATCTCATTCGTTGTATAGAATTTCTTAGCGAATTCGCGATCTATCCAGTCATCCCCTTCATAATTTTTGAAAGAGACCCAGCCGGTATATCTTGTTCCTGGGGTAAGACCGGTTAGCTTCCTGCCTTCGTAAGTTTTCGCAACATCGTTATGATTCAGATCATCCACTGGTAAAGCCCAATCTTTATCTCCTCCATCATTGTTATAAGACTCCGTAGCTACGCGCCCCTGATTCGGTACTGAATAGATTTCTCCAGTATAAGATCCTGGATTCATCTCGATCGAATTTGGCGTTGCTGTATTTTGATCAACAGTCGGCGGACTTAGAATCGGCCGAACCGCTCTGGTCGTGAACTTGTCTGATCCTTGAAGAGCTGTCCACACCACGTTTTCGGTCTTCCCTTTTACTCGAACCTCGTACTCTTTCTTTGCTTTCAGCTGAGTTACTTTGAATATGATCTTCTTACTGCCTTCATCTATTCGTGAAGTTTCCAATTTAGGTTCACCAGCAGGAGCATTAGGCTTCGCTATTTTCCATGTACCACCGGCTTCTTTTACTTCTACAGATATTTCTTTTGGATGCGCTTTAGCCAATGCTTCTGGCGCGAACTCTTCTGCAGCTTTATAGGTCAGCTCAAAAGAAGCTGTCGCAGAGGTCTCTGTCAAACCAATACCCAGTTCTGCGGGTTTATTCGAATTACTAAATCCATTCAATTCGTTGGGCGTAACAAAATACCCCATGCCCGACCATGGACCATAATCACTCTCAGTAAGATCAGTCGTTGTTTTACCCCATTTTTTTAACCTTAAATTAACACCATACTTAGTCCCCGCTTTTAAGCCAGTAATAGTATAGCCAGTATATAGGCTGCTAGTAACGATGGAGCCTAACTCTGTGGTTAAGGTCGTCCAGCTCGAAGAATCAGCACCAACTTTTAGATTTAGTTGGCCTTGGTTTTTGCTTGCATCACCGGTGTATCTTCCATGGTTCATTTGGATTTCTGTAGTCTTTGCATCGCTTTGCTCAAGAGTTGGCGTATCTGCCTTAGGATCAGTAGCCTTAGTCGTGAACAACTCTGATTCTTGAAACTCTGTCCATACTACGCCTTCTGTCTTAGCGGCTACTCGAACCATGTAGTTGGTTCTTGACTTCAACTGCGTGATCTTGAAACTAATTTTCTGGTTCGCTTTATCGATAGTTGATGTCTCTAGCTTTGGTTCTCCAGCAGAAGCAGTAGTCTTCACTTCACTCCACACGTTGCCACCGTCTGTTGATACTTGGACAAAGATCATATTAGGATGCGCTTTTCCTGATGCTGCTGTCGTGCCATTAGCCGCTTCATAAGAAGTCGAAAAAGATGCTTCCGCAGAGGTAGTAGTATCTCCGACAGTCGTGGAGTCGGGATTATTGCTATTTGTAAAATCACCAAGCTTGTTCGCCGTAACAAAGCTAGCATACGCCGAGCTTTCACCATAGTCAGTATCTGCGGTTTGTGTTTTTTCCCGTCCCCATTTCTTCAGATACACATGCGCCCCATACTTTGTTCCGGGCGTTAGACCCGTGATCTCATAACTACCATATTTCCCATTCCCACCGTGGTTGGTCGGAAGTTCGGTTGTTTTCGTCTCCCATTTCCATTCCGTTCCTGATGTGACATGTCCAGATTGAAGAGTCAGCTTCCCTTGGTCTCGGCTCACATTCCCTTTATATTTTCCTTCTTTCAGTTTTATCGAGGTGGCGGTTGCTATGGCTTGCTCAAATTCTATCAGTTTTGCTTTTGCTGGATCGTCTGAGTTGTGTATTACGGGCGAAATTCCTTCGGTCTTAAAGCTATATTCTTTCCACTCAGAATACTCGCCATTATTCAATCTGTAACGCATTGTATAGCTCTCTGCTGCATCTAGATTTTTAAAGGAAAAAGTTATCTTTCCATCTGAAGGGAAAGCGATAGCTGATCTATCTACTGACGTCCAACTACCACTTCCCTTCTTAAGTACTACCTCCGCACCGCCATCATCAAGTCGCTTAGGTCGTGCTTGTGCCTCTCCATTTCCCATATTGAAAGTAGATTCAAGTTTCACCTCTGCATTAATTGCTGTGGTCGGGGTATTCTTCTCTGTTACGCTAATCTCATTTAGAGAGACAGGGGTAACGAGCGTATCATTTATAGGGGACAGCCCCCCTTCTGTGTACGCTCCTATTGCATTTTTCAACCTGACACGCGCCTCATATTTCGTTCCCGGTTCGAGATTGTTTAGCAAGCGATTGTTTGGGTCAGTTCCTGTTCCATACTCCCCGTTCCTTTTTTTCTCATGAATTAGATTACTTCTGACGGTATCCCAGGTTCCTCCATATTTTCTCAGTAGATACTCTCCATCGTTTTCGTTTTGGGAAATATCTCCCCAATACTTACCCTTTTTCAGCCTAATAGCAGTAGGCGATACTACATCGACTGTTGGTGTGGAAACATTATAGATCTCTTGGTATCCTGTCGTTATTACTCTGCCATATGTCCCCATAAGGTACCATTGCTCATTTGCTACTCTTTGATACAAACAATGCGCATAATACTTTCTCCCAGGAGCAAGTCCAGTAGCCTTGCCTAGTCCATTAGCCCATGAACCACTATGACTACTACCACCATCATTAGCGAAGTCAGAAGCAATATAGAATAGATTCGCTGAGATAAGGTCATTAGGTAGTGATGGGCATACGCTTTCTGTGGATACAAAAACTGCAAGACCGCCTTTAGGTGAAGCATCCCAGTTTTCCTCAGTGGAATCGTATCGACCTCGCCAACCAAGTGAAAAGTCAAAACTAGTATTAGTAATGCTACTGATATCGATCGTCATTGAAGGCTGCGTAGAATCTGTGCCTATTGTGTAGGAGCCTTGCCCATCTCCAGCAACAATAGTCGAACGTAAAAGTGGGTTTCCACTCCTCAATGTTGGAACATCTCTGGTATCACTTGTCAGTTCTAATATTTTTTGTATGGGGGCAGGAGGCAAGACTACTGGATTTGCATCTCTATTGGGCATACTTACGGTTGGAGTATCAGAAGCATCCCTAGTCGATTGAATTGATTCCTCAGTGGCAGTCTCTGATGAATCTTTTGACGATTCTCGTGAGTCTATGGTTGTCTCTTTCAGACAAACTTCTTCCTCTGAATCCGTATCCTCTTCTAAAGTACTCTCCATCGTCACCCGCTCCACTTCTTCCACTGGAAAATGTCCCTTATGCTTTTCTTTCTTCCTTGGCTTCCCATCCACCAACGCTGTCACGTCATAATCTGCGACGATCCGATACTCAGTATCTGATGAGTCTATTTGACTTGATAAATCAAAGTCCAAGGACTCTTCATTAAGCAGATATTCCCGTTCCTGTTCTAACGAAAATGCCTTGACCGCTTCCCAAGTATCGCCGTTCTTTTGTTGGAGGTTCAGTGCTTTTAGTTCAGTTTGAGAAGTAGCTTCACCACCAGCTTTGATTTTTCCTTTGAGGGTCAATTGGTCGGCTACTATCTTTTTTTCTTCTATAGTAATAGACGGATGTGGTGACGTTGCTTCCTTAGTGTCTTTTAAAAGTCTATCCTCATAGTTTTGCTCCACGGTGACTTCTTCTGGACTTACTTCTGGCGCTTCTTCCGAACTTACCTCAGGTACAGAGGACGAAGTTGCTTCCACAGGCGCACTGGAAGTGGTCGGACTAGTGGTGCTGGTCGCTGGTTCTTCTGACGTTATCGTTCTCGCTATTACCAGACTTGGTGCCAATGCGCTCAGTAACAGACTCGCTGCGAGTAAGCCGTGTAAGATTTTTTTATTGTTTCTCTTCATCTGCTTTCTCCCACCTTCTCGTTAATAAGAACGCTATCAGCGCGATCAATACTGCCAGATAGCCTAGCTGTGCCAGCACCGCTTGATACTCCTCCCCTGTAGAAGGCAGCCGTTTGTTAGACAAGGGTGTCACACCAAAGCCACTGGCCTTTTTCGTTACAGGTAATACGCCACTGCCACCATCATCGGCTGGCGGTTGTTTTTCCGGATCAGCAGTAAAGGTCACTGCGACCCCGGTCTCCATCGAATCGGCATGAACCGATGAAGGCATCCAAGCCATTCCCCACAGAAGTCCTGTGAAGACCAGTGACTTGGCTAATTTTTTGTACATAAGTCCACCTTCCTCGTAATATATATTTTGAAGAAACTTTCATTCCTTCAATCGCCCTTAGGGGCTATTCCTAATATGTTTAAATAAAATAACGATTACTACTTGGATACTGTAGGATATTCCTGAATAATAAGTCTTGGAAAGGACTTACGGGAAGACGCTATCACCTTCTGCAGTTTTACTGCGACAGAAAGTCTGTGACCCGAACCGTTGGTATAACCTCCAACACACTAGCTGAGTCCATTGACCTCTACCAATCCTAGTAGAGATTGGGTGGCTTAGAGGTTTAATGAATGAAACTCTATTATGCGAGGCTGTCGTTAGACAACGTGATTCTGGGATATCCCACAGTACCCAAGCAATTTCCGAATAATCAATGAAAGGAGGTCCTTCCACATGAAACTATTTGTCGGTTTAGACGTTAGTTCTGAAAAATTAGATGCTTGCTTTATGACAGACGATTCAACTTGCTCTGTTTTAAAAGAAGCATCTTATGGAAATAGTCAACTTGGCGCAAGCCAGATCAAAGAATACATTCTCGAATTTTCTCAAAAATTTGAGATAGAGAGCTTAGTGATTGGAATGGAGGCCACATCTTTATATAGCTTTCATCCAGCTATGTTTTTTAAAGAAGATCTTGAGTTAAATCAATTGAACCTTATGGTTTCAGTTGAACAACCAAATAAAATTAAAAAGTATCGTGATATTTTTGAAGAAAACAAAAACGATCAAATTGATGCTTTTTATATCGCTGACTATTTTCGCATCCAAAGGCAAGTCAACTCCATCATTAAAGAGGAAGAATACCTTGCCCTCCAACACTTAACTAGAACGCGTTATCAGCTAATTAAACAGCTGGTTCGTACAAAGCAACACTTTATCGAAAACATTTATTATAAATGCAACACGCTTTCTAAAGAACTAAAAGCAGAAGGTGGATCCGTTTTAAGTGCCACATTAGTAACTCTAATGACGGAAGATTACACAATGGACCAACTTGCCGAACTGTCATTAGAAGAGTTTGCGAACCTAATTCAAAAACTAGGGAAGTATCGTTTTAAAAATCCCGAAGGAATTGCAAAGGCAATTTCTAAAGCCATACGTAGTTCCTACCGGTTAGGAAAAGTCCATCAGGACTCTGTAGATATTGTTTTGGGTGTTCTAGCCAAAGAAATTCGTAGTCTTGAAAAGTTAATTAAAGACTTAGACAAAGCCATTGACGATTTAGTCGTTGTGCTACCTGAATATCAATGTTTAACCAGTATTCCAGGAATCGGTCCTGTTTATGCTGCGGGTATACTCGCTGAAATTGGCCCTATCAATCGCTTTTCAGATGAAAGCAAATTGGCTAAATATGCCGGTTTATATTGGCGACAGAACCAATCAGGTAACTCTGAGTATGAAAATACTCCTATGGCCAAACGAGGCAATCGTTATCTCCGTTATTATCTAGTTGAAGCCACCAACTCCGTAAGGAGATACGAGCCTGAGTACCATGCGTATTATAAGAAAAAATACGCTGAAACACCCAAGCATAAACACAAACGAGCCATCGTACTAACCGCAAGAAAATTTACGCGTCTGGTGGATACGCTACTACGTAACCATCAACTCTATATGCCACCAAGGAGCGTGATAGATAAATAACAGTATGTTATTGACGCTAATCCTTGGAAGTACCCGAAAAAATTTTTAATTTTGGTCGGGTTTAGTTCAGTGCGCTTCAAAAATTAACTACCTTTAAAAATCTTTTGAAAAATTATCTTGACTTATTACCACTAGACTTTCTATGAACTTAGCTTGTTTCCCAGCGTTTTCTGCGAACATAGAGTGTGCCAATAACGACTAATGTCACAACGCCTAATAAAATGACCACTATTGGTACCCATTTCGGATACGTCAGAGTGTACGAAGCTTCTTCATTGATCTTCTTCGCCTGTTCCTCGCCAATGGTGAATTCCTTCTCCCACTTCCAAGATTCATTCTTAGAAGTCGCTCTCACCGATAGGACATAGGTGCCTGGTTGGATCGGATCCAGTCCCCAATTCGTCGCAAAGTCAAACTGAGAATTCGGTGCCATTCGCATATCATTAGTTGTCCGTTTCCGCAGAACCTCCGCACTGCCCTTTTCCCGAAGCTTCGTCTCAACAGAGAAATCATCGAGAATTTTTGGCTCTGGGTTTTGTAGCCGTGCTTGGATGACCCGCTTTCCCTGGTGAACCGTTGGCTTGACCTTTAGGAAGTTGAGTGATTTGGCAGTGGAGTAGTCAAAATCTTCATTTTCTTCTTCAGTGACGACTAAGCCCACTCGATAGCCAAAGGAAGAAGAGATTCCTGCTTTCTTCCCTTTCTCTTCACTTTTCATGATACATATCGCCGCTGCTTTGATCCCTTTGAAAGAATTCGCAGGTGGCTTCAAGGTAATCGTGACTTCCTTCGTTTCAAAATTCTTCACTGTTACCTTTTTATCTGATACAGTGGTCATTTCCTCTAGAGAATGATTCAACGTTTTATCTCTTTTGAAGTTGTTTCCGTCGTAATCAATCTGTCCATTTTGACTCGTGTAGGCATTTTTCACACGAACAGTCACTGTGTGTGGTTCTTTGCTAGTGCTTCGAATCTTCACTTTCAACTGTTGCTCTTTTTTAGGAGTCACTTTTATAAAGAAGAAACCTTTCATTGGATCCACTTGATTCTCTGGAATTTCTGGAGAAACCGTAAAACCTGTTCCTTCATCCTTCTCCTGCTTTTTCGCTTGGGGAATCTCCTTTTTCCCAACAGAAGGTTCCGTTGAATCCCCATACACTATCCCGGAAAAAAAGATATTTGTTAGTATTGATAGCAGAAGCAACAGACATTTCCACTTTGTTAATTTTACTTTCATAGCAAACTCCTTAATTAACGAAGGAGAAGAGAAAAAACATCTCTTCTCCCTTTCAAAATAATCCGAATTAAATTGTATCGCTTAACGACCAAGTAACAACGCCTTCGAATGTTTTATCGGCGAAACTAGCTGGGGCATCATTCACACTTAACATCATGGTGTTGATTGGAACTGCAAATCCTTGACGAGCACCTGCAGTAGATGAGGCAACGACTTCAGAAGCGCCAGCCAAATCTAAGTCAATCGTAGCCGGAGTAGTATGACGAGCAACTGTGACTGCTGTAGCTCCCGGACTAACTGTCCCTGGATGCAATGGTGAGGATGAAGGTCCAGGAATCCAATCTCTTACATCACCTGATGTATCTAAACGGATGCTACCATTTGAAGTTGTTAACGTATTATCTGTACTTGTTAATTCAGAGGCACTTACACTCAAAGACCAATCTGTGTCAGCATTAGTACGATCATCAACTAATTTGACAAACCCACTACCCGTTGGTGTAATCGTAGCTGTTTGTACACCACTTGTCGCTGCAGCCATTTCTCCAAAATCACTAAAACCGGGTACAGCTCTCAATTCTAATGTACTTGGAGTTGGAGGTTGAATAATGTTATCTCCATTGAAATAGACCGTTGTACCTGTCTCCATATCATTCGCAAACGCGCTCACACTCCCTAACGCCGCAACCCCTAACATCGATAGACTTGCTACACTGACTAATACTTTTCCTTTTAAACCTTTCATTTGTTGTTCTCTCCCTTTTCTCTTATATTTCTAAAAAACGACCTATTAGATAGGAAGTTGTTTTAGCAGGTTTCAGTGATTGTCAAAAAAATCTCTCCTATCCCAACACCTTGTTGAAATTTACTTCCTTTGAGAACTTGATTAATTAACTTACATAAAATCAGAGAAGTGTTATAATTACTCAGTGAGATTTTTTTGAATCATTCAAAACATTTCTTGTTTTAAGCAAAAATAGGATAGTGAAAAAAAAGCCCGGTACGATACGGCTATGGATCCCTGACGGGTTTGATTGACTATTATCTGTAGAATGATACTCTTTATAAAATAACGCGCACTGAAAATTGATCGATTCTGTTACCAATGATTTTTTTGAATAATTGATTCTAGTGAAAAAAGTAAAATGGCGTACTCTACAGGTTAATAGTTGGCGCTTACATCAAAAAAACAAAAAAGACTTCACCTAAAGTCCTCTTTCATTGATTTTGAAAAGGAATTTAAGGAAGGCTTATTTTTCTAATCAAGCTATCTTTTCTATTGCATGAACAGCTAAAACTCGTTCTTTCAGCATTGAATCAGAATAGACATCCAAAGTCATCTTAGTAGAAGAATGTCCTAACAGCGCACTTACAGAAGGTACACTAATATTGGCTTCTAAACAACGCGTAGCAAAAGTATGTCGGAGTTGATGAAAATGAATACCTTCAACTTTTGCCAGTTTTCGTATTTTATGAAAGTGATAGGTTAATAGTCGTGGTTCACAACCCTTTTCTCCCACAGAAAAGACAAAGGGACTGACACTACTCTTTTTCAGCTTCAGTAATATCTCCTTTGTACTTTGATTCATTGGAATAATACGATGGGAAGCGAGACTCTTTACTGCGTCATAGTACAAACAAGACTTCCCGTTTGTTTCTATAGCTAGACGGTGACATGTTTGAGTCACATGAATGATCTCCTGTTGAAAATCGATATTCTTCCAAGTTAATGCAGCTATCTCACCAATTCTCATACCTGTGTTCAACCCAAGAATGACAGCTTGTCCTTTATCATTATTCATTGTATTAACAGCCTTAACTAAGGCTTGCTGCTGTTCCAAAGTAAGCGCACGAACTTTTTTTGGTGTACTCTTTGGTAACTGAACTCCTTCACATGGATTTCTTGTAATTAATCCTTTTTGTAGTGCTCGTCTTAGCGTTTGACTTAAAAGGCGAGCAATAACTTTGATACTACTCGGTGAAAGATCGTCTTCTTGGAGGTGGGTAATCAGTTCATGGATCGTATCAATATTCAACTGATAAAGAGAAAAATGACCCAGAAATGGGATTAGGTACTTATTGATTTTGTAATTGTAGTCGGAAAAAGTAGAAGCTTTTATTGTTCCTTTAACTTCCATTTTCCATTCGTTGATCCATTCTTCATAGTTCATCAAGCTTTTTCCATACAACAAAACCATTTTTTCAGATGCTTGCCGTAATGGGATCAATTTTCTGTTCACTTCTTCATAACTTTTTCCATACACATAGCCATATTTCAGACGCCCATTGTTTTTTCTACCTTTGACGTAGCGTCCTTCCCAACGACCGTCTTTTCTTAAATAAATATTTTTTCCTTTACTGATTGTCTCGCACATAAAATAACCACTCTTTCAATTTGACTTGACGGGCAAAGCTGACGGCTCAGGAAAATTTATTAAAAATAGTTTGAATTAATCGATTTTTAGAACTATTCGCGTATTAACTAAAAAAACAAAATTAATTCTAAATTATTATTGCATTTACCAATCAAGTATTTTATAATTTGTAATGAAATCAGAAACATAATGAGAATTAGAAAAGAATACTAGTTATTTAAAAGGTATTTAACTTATTTTTGCTTAAAATAAGTTAAATTTTTTATTTCAAAAGCATAATTTATTTACTTTTCCAATTAGAATGAAATCATTACACCGCTAGGAACTCCTTAGCTTTTTTTCTTTGTCTCACTAAGTACTTCTGTTTTCTTTTTTCATCTACTTTTGAAACCTTTCTTTACTCGTTAAAATTGATCGCTTATGGAGTATTGAGAAAATGCGCCATACCTTGACCCTGTTAAGCCGAATGCAAGTACTGCTAAAATGACACACAAGTCATCATAGTAATTCTTCTTGTGCTGATAGTTTAGAACTTTTGTAAAATCGGCAAAAAAAATAAGCATCGCTTAAGAAAGCGCTTACAATGGTATATATTTACTTTTCGAGAGGATCCTAAGTGTTGCACTAAGAATCTCCATTCGAAATTCTTAAAAAATCAACTTTTTCTATTTAAACAAACTTGGAATGAAATCTTACGAAATCTGTTAATCACTTGGATACTCTTTTCCAAATACTAAGAAAAAGGGGAGAACCTCTATTCTGCCTATTTGGGTTCTCCAAAAAGATTTTCTCAGTCAGCATCATTTTCATTTCCAATTATTGATACTCTCAAAAAAAGTGAGTCTTTTGTTCCTTGTTTCCTTTGATACGCACTCAAGTAGAAATTGTAATAGTATCTAATTACATAGTTTCCGTACTATGAGTATACTTTTTCAGCTATCAGAAGATAGTAAGGTACACAGTAGTTATTAATCAAAAAAATGAAAACACTTTGAATATTTGTATTTCCGCTTGATTCTTTTTTACATTGTTAATTCAAATTGTTTAGTATAAGGTGACTCGCTCTCAGTTAACTTAAGCATATATCCATGTTTTTTCACTATTAACTTTGTTATTGCAAGACCCAATCCGCTACTTTGACCCACTTTTTGTAACTCCGAATTAGCTGTAAATGGCTCGAAAATTCGTTTTCTGTCTTCTAATGCAATATCATTCCCATTATCAGCAAATAGGATAGTCGTTTCATTTTTCCCTTCTAATACTTCAACTAGAATATGTGTGCCTTCTGGATTATGTTTACATGCATTTGATATCAGATTGTTGAATACCCGTTTCATTTCAACGTCATCGCATTTTTGAATAAAGGGTTTGGACGGTATTTCAACAGTTAATTGAATCTTTCGTTCTTCAATTAAGTCGTAATTTTCTGCCAATGATTCTCTCAATAAGCTTGCAACATCATTATTTTTCATTTGTAGCTCAAAATCAGAAGAATTGAGTTTTGAGTATTGAAACTGTAGCTCTAAAAGCTCATTAGCATAAATAGCCTTTTTATAGATGATGCCTGTTAATCTCTTTATATCTTCAGAATCAGTTACTAATTCTTGTTGTATAGCTTTAGAAAATCCCACAATACTAGTCAGAGGTGTTTTCAAATCATGGGAGATATTTGCGAAAAGAAAACTTTGTCGTTTAACATTTCTCTCCGATTCTTCTTTAATCCTCTTTGTAACACCAAAATAGAACAAAAATGAAACAAGAATTACTACGAGTCCTTCTAATACCGGATAAAGAATCAACGCTAAAATCATGTTGCTTTCGCTAGAAATGGACTCTGAATACCGAGTAAAAAAGCTATCAATAACGGATAGGATTATTGAGCTCAAAAGAAAGGAAACTACGAATAGTCTTACAATTGAATTTCTAAGCTTTTTCATTTGATCGCTCCATTCGATAGCCTAATCCACGAATCGTTTTGATATTTTCAGGACCAATTTTTTCTCTAAGTTTACTCATTAAGACACGTAATCTGTTGTCATCAACAAAACAATCTTTCCAGCCAAATTGATATATTTGGTCTTTCGTGAAGACCCTACCAGGATTTTCCATGAAATTCTTTAACACTCTAAATTCAGTAGCTGATAAATCAAAAGTTTCATTATTTTTATTAGTCACTTTACACGAATGAAGATGCAATATAAGATGATTGACTTCGACAAACTCCTCTTCAGTACTTTTTTCGATTGCTTTCCGCCCTTCAATATCTTGTATTCTTCTAAATAGAACTTTTACTCTTGCAGCAACTTCCATCGGATCAAAAGGTTTTGTAACATAATCATCTGCGCCAAGCTCCAATCCAAAGATTTTATCAGAGGAATCAATGCATGCTGAAATAACAAGGATGGGCATATTCTTTTCTTCTCGAATTTTTTTGATTAGCTCAAACCCATTAATATTTGGCATAATGATATCAACAATTACCATGTCATAATCATTGTCTTCAAGCTTTTCTAATGCTTTCATCCCATCAAATGCCTCATGAACTATGCACTTCTCTGTCTCTAGATAAAGCTTCAATAATTCTATAATTTCTATCTCGTCATCAACGACTAGTATTTTTTTCATTGTTATCACCTCTAAATGTCTAATTAAGAATTATTATATAGCAAGCACATAAAAAAATGATAGGCAAATAAACTAACTAAACAGCAATAGCCGTTGATCCGAACTTTATCCCTCCTGTTCTCGTTAAATTTCTCTTACAGTATAACTAACAATTATTTCCTGAATACTAGTTCAACATTAGCTGAACATTAATTCACAATTTTATTATTATTACAACTCCATTGTTTATTTAAAAAGTTGTTGCCATTGGTTGATCCACCTTCAAACAATAAGGTTTGATATACATAATAGTGATCAGAAAAAGTTTTACACAATCCTGATTCCATGAAATAAAAATTGTTATATAACCCTAGATTATTCATACGTCATACACTCCTCCTTGATAATTCCTTTCAACTGATGAGTGATTTCTGCTTTTTCACCCAATGGGCGCCAAAGAAACACTTCTTGTCCTATGCTATCGTTGAATCGTCTAATCTATTTCTTTCTTAAGTTTCTTCAGAAGCCAAAAACAATTTAAAAGATTTATAGAACAGAGTTTCTAGTACTCCATCCACCTAGAAATTAAAGTCATATTTTTGGTATAATCTGGTAAAAAAGGATGGAACAGGTTATGGCAAGATATAAAGTAACTTTGACCGATGATGAACGCAAGCTATTAAAAAAAATGATTCAATCTGGAGATAAAGGCTATCGCATTCGACACGCTCAAATCTTGCTTAAATTAGATTGTTATCCCACCAATGATTGGACGTATAAAGATATTCAAAAAGCATATGGCGCTTCTACCGCGACTATTGCAGGTGTCGCAAAACGTTTTGTGACAGAGGGATTAGAAGCTGCTCTAGGACGGAAAAAGCAAGAAAATCGTCATCGGAAAATAACCGGAGAAATCGAAGCACAAATTTGTCGAATCGCTTGTTCCAAAGCTCCAGAAGGGCATTCACATTGGACCATGCAAGCAATCGCTGATGAGCTTATTCGCTTGGAACTCGTGGATTACGTAACAGATAGCACTATTTGTAATGTGATGAAAAAAACGAAATTAAGCCGTGGCTCGTAAAAGAATGGTGTATCCCTAAAGCTGGAGCGGAGTTTGTTTCAAAAATGGAAGACATTCTCGATGTTTATCAACGCTCGTATGACCCACTATTACCGGTTGTCTGTATTGACGAGACAAGCAGGCAATTAATCAAGCAAACGCGAGTTCCCGGATTACTCGGTAAACCCGAACACGTTGATTATGAATATGAAAGAAACGGGACAGCCAATGTTTTTATGATATTTGAACCACTCGGTGGAAGACGAGAGACCATCGTGTCTGAACATCGAAAAGCAATCGATTTTGCTCATGTACTCAAACATACATCGGATACTCTTTATCCAATGGCAGAAAAAATAATTCTTGTAACAGACAATTTGAACACTCATACACCAACATCACTTTATAAGACATTTCCACCGGAAGAAGCGCATCGATTAGTTAATCGATTTGAATGGCACTATACGCCAAAGCATGGCAGTTGGTTAGACATGGCAGAAATCGAGATCGGTATTTTGAGTCGACAAGCCCTTGCGAAACCATTACCAGACTTAGAAAAGTTTCGGAAACAAGTTAGAATTTGGACAATTAAGCGAAATAGTGAAGCAGTGAAAGCAAATTGGCAGTTCACAACGCCAGATGCACGAATCAAATTAAAAAAGCTCTATCCTTCACTGTCATTTTGACTTTAATTGATAGAGGGTATTTTTTTGGTTCTTTTCATCGTTGTGTTGCTAGTGTTAGAATGGTAGTAAAAATGAGGGGGTGATTTAAGTGATTACAGTAGGCGTACTGGAGTTGCCAAAAATTGAAGTTCTCAATATGGTCTTAGAAAACTCTGTTTATTATATAATGGTTGAATGAAATCCGAAAAGTCACCTATTTGTAAAAGTCACCTGTGCAGAGGTAATTGATAGTGATTCTTATTCTTGCTTAGCACTGGCATTAAAAATTACTTTTTGTCATTCGATTGACTGATAGAATCTCTTTTTAAATTTGAGAAAATCCTCAAAATCTTTCAAAATATGATACAGTCGTGCCTTATTGATAAATTCCTGTTTTGATGATGGAACATATTCTTCCTGTAGTTCAACGATTAACTCAGATAAATAATCGATTTGTTCACTAAAAAAAAATGGATCTTCGATATGTTTTTTTATCTCATTAACAAATAAACTGATGATATGAATTGCTTCCTTATTATTCCTGACATTCTTAATCTCGTAATGGAGATTATGTAACAATCCGCATTGCTGCAAACGCATTTCAAAATAGCCAACAAAGTAATCATCCTTTATCGGTAAACGATTCTGTTGATACTTAACGGCAGTTTTTGTTAATTCCATTAGATCACCTTCAAGTTGAATGATCTCATCCCATATATCACTTTTGTTTTCAGTTTCTTTTATGTATTTAACCATCTTTTCAAAGATATCAATAAACCTTCTTTCGATGATTTTTTTTGATTTTTCTAAAAATTTCTTCTGTCGAGAATAATCTTGAAACTGATTAACAATCATAGCAATTGCTAGGCCAATTAATAATAAATATAATTCATTCAATAGATCATGTAGGGTGATGCTATCACGAAACATCAAATGTGTTATTGACACAGCGTTAACAGATAACGTCGATAATACATTCTTAAAACTAAATATAAAGGTGATAATTGTCAAAACGATTCCAAAGGTAAACCAATGATTTCCAAAAAAGAAGTGAAAAACTAGCGTGAAAAGCATTGTGATTAAAAAAGTACTTATCCGATTAATTCCTAACTGAATGGTTTCAGTCTTTGTAGATGCTAAAGTAAGTAGAGTGATGATTCCAGCCGAAGACGAGAACTCTAAAGAGAAAAATTCTGCGAATAATATAGCAAGAGAGCTGCCGATTCCTGTTCTCAAAGCATGCATTTTACAGTAATCTAGATTTATTTTAGGAATGAATTCCATCTTCCTCTCCTTTTTTTGCTCGATTTACATAACAGGTGAAATTTCCTAAAGTAGGTAAACAGCTACCTCAAAAAATTAAAATCTCGATTTTCGAAGATAGCTGTTTCTATAACGACATTGCACATAATTAACTAAAGAATGCCAATAATACTCCTGCTGCTACCGCAGAACCTATTACACCTGCAACATTTGGTCCCATTGCGTGCATCAACAAGTAATTATTGGGATTTTCCTGTTGTCCTACTTTTTGTACAACACGTGCAGCCATGGGAACTGCTGAAACTCCTGCAGCACCAATCATAGGATTGATTTTTCCACCAGAAAGCTTATACATTACTTTTCCCAATAAGACGCCAGAAGCTGTTCCAACTGCAAATGCTAATAGTCCTAAAATAATGATTTTTAAAGTAACTGGTGAAAGGAATAGATCGCCATTCGCTTTTGCCCCAACAGTCACTCCCAAAAGAATGGTTACGATATACATCATCGAGTTCGTCAAAGTTTCCGTTAGTTTAGGTACGATGCGAATCTCTTTAATCAGATTACCTAGCATCAAACAACCAATCAAAGTAGTAGCGCTAGGTACGATTAAGCTGATGAAAATTGTAGTCACAATTGGAAAAAGAATTTTCTCGGTTTGTGAAACTGTTCGAGACTGAGTCATTTGAATTTTTCGTTCTTTTTCTGTTGTCAGTAAACGAATAATAGGTGGCTGAATGATTGGTACTAGCGCCATATAAGAATATGCAGCAAGCGCGATTGCTGATAACAAATGAGGAGCTAATCTTGTTGTAACAAAAATGGCTGTTGGACCATCAGCTCCACCAATAATTCCTACTGCTCCTGATTCTTGTGGTGTCATACCTAAGGCTGTTGCTAGGAAAAATGCGGCGAAAATACCAAACTGTGCCGCCCCGCCTAAAAGAATCGTTTTAGGATTAGCGATTAACGGCCCAAAGTCAGTTGATGCTCCTAAACAAAGGAAAATAAGAGGAGGATAAATCCCTAAGTTAGTACCTTGATACAAGTAATAAAACAATCCTCCAGGGTTATTCGCAGCTGCCTCACTCATCAAACCTGCTAACGGAAGGTTGACCAACAAGATTCCAAAAGCAATAGGTACCATTAAATAAGGCTCATATTCTTTCTTTATTCCCAAATACAAAAATACACAAGCTAATACAATCATAAATAAATTGTTGAATGATAGATTGGCAAATCCTGATGTTTCAATCATCTGCTGAAAAATTTCTAACATAGTATCCCTCCACTGTTATAACACAATCAGTAATTCACCTGATTCGACGGTTTGATTTGATTGAACAAGAATACTTGAAACAACTCCATCTATCGGTGAGACGATTTCATTTTCCATCTTCATCGCCTCTAAAATAACCAGAGTATCTCCGACGTTGACTGTATCTCCAGTCTTCACATTAACCGATAAAATGTTTCCTGCCATTGGTGCTGGTACTTCCTGTCCACTACTTGTAGCTATTGATGCTGGTGAAGCCTCACTTGAAGTTTTTGAAACTTGGGCAGCCTCTTCTTCTCCAATCTCTCGTAATGTCACTTTATATACTTCTCCATCTACACTGATTTCATATTGTTTCATTTGACCTTCTCCTTATCTAACTCGTTCGATTTTTTCAATCGTATAGTGTTTGCCTGATTCGTTTTCACTTGCCTCAGCCAATGCAGCTAATACCGCTACACGCTCTAATTTAGCATTAGATTGAATGACAGTTGGCTGTGTAGTCTGGGAAACTTTTAGTGACGATTCTTTTACGACCACGTTAGGTTTATTGACAATCCTTGCTGTTACTTGCATCAAAAACATTAGTCCAGATAAAACAAGAAAGACTAACGACATTGCTACGACAGTTAAGCCCAGCGAATCCATAATTGTATGTTCCATTAATTTGATCAGCTCCTTGTATAAGCAAATATTTTAATCAGTTGCTTCGAATCCTTTACATTTACTTCTGAAGATTTTGATCCTTCTAAAAATTTTTTTCCTACTTGTGGGAAAAGCGCGTAAATCAATACTTCTTCATCATTCTTTGCAAGTTCCCCAATCTCCTGTTTCAATGCTTCAAATTCTGGTTGAAGATGATTGGCTGGACGATCTGTAATTCGCTCTTTTTGCCTTACTATCGATGTAATGAAAGCTTCATCAATTGCAACGGGTGATTTGCCATATTCACCTAAAAGATAAGATTTTACCTCGTTGGAAACCATTTTATATCTCTCGCCTGTCAATACATTCATTGCTGCTTGGGTACCAACCATCTGACTTAACGGGGTAACTAAAGGTGGAAAGCCCAAATCGGCTCGTACTTTTGGCACTTCCTTCAATACTTCCTCATAACGATCTGTTGCGTCAGCCTGTTTCAACTGAGAGTACATATTAGAAAGCATTCCACCAGGCACTTGATATAAGAGTGCTCTTGGATCGGGGGTCAACATTTTTGGGTCAAGTAGTCCGTTTGCAAGATATTTATCTTTGATATCTCTAAAATAGTTTGCCGCCTCTTCCATCTTTTCTACATCAATAGATACATCATAGGCGTCTTCTTTCAAACTTAGTACCATTGACTCAGTCGCTGGTTGGCTCGTTCCCTCGCTAAACGGAGAAAGAGCTGTATCAATACGGTCTGCACCTGACTCAATGGCAGCCTGATAGGTTAGATGAGCGATTCCGCTTGTACAATGTGTATGAACAATTATCGGTAAATTGGTTACTTCTTTCAGACGTTTGACTAATTTACGACATTTATTTGGTGTTAAGATTCCTGCCATATCTTTCACACAAATAGAATCAGCACCCATTTCAGCTAATTCTTTTCCCAAGGATTCGTAATAATCTAGGGTATGAATATCACTGATTGTGTAAGCAATAGCTAGTTGAGCTTCTTTTCCTGTTTTCTTTACAGCTTTCAACGCCGTTTGCAGATTTCTTGTGTCATTCAATGCATCAAAAATTCGAAAAATATCAATCCCATTCTCCGCTGAAAGCTTTATAAATTTCTCAACTACATCATCGCCATAATGTCGATACCCCAGCAGATTCTGTCCTCTTACAAGCATTTGCAAAGGTGTGTTAGGCACTAAATGTTTTATTTTTCTTAAACGATCCCATGGATTTTCATTTAAGTAACGTATACAAGAGTCAAAAGTTGCTCCGCCCCAACACTCAAGAGAGGAATAACCTATTTCATCTAACAATGGTAACACTGGTTCCATGTCTTCCATTGACATACGAGTAGCCATTAAACTTTGATGTGCATCTCGCAAAATTGTGTCAGTAATCTCGATTTTCATTTTTGAGTCCTTTCTTTTTTAAAGATATAGCCTCCCTTATTTTCAGATAAAGGAGGCTAACAAAAAAACTTCTTACGGATAAAACGGGAACAGGATCGGCAATAGAATTAGACTTACTATTGTTGACACGACGATCAAAGGCAGTCCCGCTTTCACATAATCCATGAACTTGAAGCCACCTGGAGAAAGAACCATCGTATTTGCAGGCATTCCGATTGGTGTAGCATAAGCACAAGAACCACCGATAACTGTTGCCATCAATACAGCTCTTGGATCAGCACCCATTCCTGTCGCAATAGACAAACTGATTGGAACTAATAACGCAGTCGTTGCAGTATTTGACATGAAGTTTGTCAACACTGCAGATAGCAAGAAGATAGCTGTCAGTAATGCGAATGGAGAAGCATTCTGACCCAACAATCCGATCACCGCATCTGCAATCAGCTCCCCTGCACCAGTTACCTCTAAGGCGTTTGCCAAAGCCAAAGTCCCACCAAAAAGGAAAATCGTTTGCATATCAATTGCTTTATATGCCTGTTTTTCAGTAATAACACGACATAATACTAAAAGAATCGCTCCTACACAGCCAGCAACATATAACGGAATACCTGTTTGATTTTCAAAAATCATACCAAGAATAGTCATTATCAAAATAACTAGAGACAACATTTGCTTCCATTTTGGAATGTGCGAATAATCAACATCATCAGAAAAAGCTCCATCATCATCTATGCTTGTTTCATTTGGCAAAAATCGATACCCAACTACGCTAAAGAAGATGATACCAATAATCAAAATTGGCAATCCTACATAACCAAATTCGAAAAATCCGAAACTCATGCCCATCTCTTGCAGAGCAGATTGAGCAATTAAGTTCCCTGGCGCACCAATTAAGGATAAGTTTCCACCCATTGCAGCTGCAAAAGCTAGAGGCATCAACAAACGTCCCCTTGAAAAACCAGATTTAGAAGCAATACCAATAACTACAGGAATTAAAACAGCCGCGGTTCCGGTATTGGAAAGAAAACCAGACATTGTACCAGTGATAACCATGATAGCCACAATTAATTGTCTCTCGGATTTTGCAAATTTAGATACTACAGCGCCAATTTTGTTGGCCATACCTGTTTCAAAAAGTGCACCGCCAACTACAAACATTGCCACAAACAAAATAACATTCGTATTTACAAATCCATTGAAAGCTTCTTTTGGATCCAGTACTTTAGTCAAAATCAACCCAATACAAACGATCATAGATGTTAGTGCCAAAGGAATTTTTTCTGTTACAAACATCACAATCGCAAATAATAAAAACAAAAGTGTAATAATAGCAGGACTCATATCCTTACCCTCTTTTCCTTCATTTCATTTGAAGTCAACAATGTGACTTCCAAACCCTATTTAATAAACCCAACTTGTTTACTGATTCGTTCGATCTCTTCCTCTTTGCGTCTGTTGAATTCTACCTTGTTGTTCTCAAAAAGATTGGAACCTTCCGTATCAATTGAAACAATCAATGGACCGTAATTCTTTACTTCGTTTACCCACAATGTTTCTGGCATTCCTAAATCTTTCCACTGAGCATCGACAATTCTCTCAACTTTTTCAGCAGCATAGACAGCATTTCCTGCTGGATAAACTAAATGTAGAGCCTTGTTCTCTTTGCAACCTTTTACAGTTCCAGGTCCCATTCCGCCTTTTCCTACGATTAAACGAACACCAGTCTCTTTGATGAACTCCTCTTCAAATTTTTCCATACGCATACTCGTTGTAGGACCTACAGAAATCATTTCGTATTCGTTGTTTCCATGATCTTTAACAATTGGACCAGCATGTAGAATCGCTTTATCTTTGACATCAACCGGTAACGGTCGTCCTTCTTCAACCACTCGTCGATGAGCAACATCTCGGCAAGTAACCAACGTTCCTTCTAAATAAACGATATCTCCAATTCTAATATTTTCAATATCCTCAGCACTGATAGGTGTTTTTAAATGGTATTCTTTCATAATTCTACTCCTTCATGTAATGGTAATTCGTAGTTTAAATTACGATCAAAATTGATTTTCCCACGACGATGCGACCAGCACCCCACATTTACAGCTACACCAATGACAGACGGGTGGCGGCCAGTATTGATAATGTTGACGCCCATAACAGATTTTTTTCCTCCAAAACCTTGTGGTCCTAAGCCGATATTGTCAATCCCTTCCTCAAGCAAACGTTCCATCATCGCTGCATTTTCGTTCGGGCTCACGCTGTCAACTTCTCTCATCAAAGCAAGTTTAGAGTTCATGGATGCTGTTTCCACAGAAGTTCCAATACCAATCCCTACTAAAAGTGGAGGACATGCATTGATTCCATAACTAGTCATTTGATCCATCACAAAGCGGACGACACCTTCATATCCTTCACCCGGCATCAAAACTTTTGCGGCGCCAGGTAAGCTACAGCCACCACCTGCCATATACACATACATTTCTATATCATCACTGTCTCCATCAATTTCAGTAAATACAGTTGGTAATCCAGTACCGATATTTAATCCAGTATTATACTCATCAAATGTTTGAACAGCATTGTGTCTCAATGGTGCCTTTTTCGTTGCAAGATAAACAGCTTCTTTTAAGATATCTTTCAGTTCACTAAGTAGTGGAAATTTCGATCCAACTTTGATGAAGAATTGAAGTGCCCCAGTATCTTGGCAACTAGGACGATTTAATTCCTCTGCTAACATTTGATTTTCTTTCATCGTATCGTAAACCAATTGTTGTAATGGATCTACTTCAATTTTTGAAAGTTCGTCCAATTTTTTTGTTACGTCATCAGGAAGTCTTCTCCCCACGACTGCAATATATTCAACAAGAATATCTCGCATTTTTTGAGCTTCAGAAGACAACGTCTTTGCTTCATAAGCATATTTAAGCATTCCTAATACCTCCTAGTTTTTTCTTTATTATGACCTCAAAAAAATTGATTATCTATCCATTAATTAACGAATCAAAGAATACTAGTTAACCTTCTCTTCCACGATCATTGAGACATTCATCAAATGAAAAGATAAAATAAGACATTAGAAAAACGATATATATAAGGTTTTGTTTGCGCTTTCAAAACGTAAGTATATTAAAAAAAGGGTAACCACATTTTTGCGATTCCCTTACATAGAAAAAATTAATTTCCTTTTTTATTGAATTATGCCTCTTATGTTATCCACCAAATTATTATATTTGTGCTCGTATTCTCTACTTGTACAAATATCACACGGATTTTGACCATTTTGGGAAGCAAACTCACGATAAGATAGAAGTTTTTCTTCAATCAAATCTTTTTCTTCGAAATTTAAATCAGACTTGAATGTTTTATCAATCTCTTGAATATGAGGACTAATTTGTTTTCTATACTCAGAAGGAGTAGTTCCAAAATGTTTTTTAAACATTTTGTTTAAAGCTTTAACATCACTAAAGCCGTTTTCGAGAGCGATAGTGGCAATTTTTTTTTCAGTAGTCGCCAATGATCTAATGGAGTGCTGTAATCGACATCTTGTAAGATACTCATAAAAATTTATACCTAATTCTGATTTAAACATTTTAGATAAATAAGGAGTTGAGTAATTGCAATGATGGGCAAGTAACTCAAGTGTGATATCCGATTTAAAATTATCTTCAATATATTGAATTGCGAAATCCAAAAATTCTTTCTTTTGTCCAACAGTATACGTGCTTTTCTTACTTGTGTTCGATAGAAAGAACTTAGTCATTTTTTCAGCAATACTAAAAATTAGTACGTTATGGCTTAATTCGTTTGTAGAATTACTTTCAGAAAGAAGTTGTAATTTAGCCAGATCTTGTCGTAAATGATCGAATAAAGGATTCTTTCTTTCTTTTGTAGCGTTCAGTTCAAAGCGTCCTTTGGATAAGTCTAACCCTTGTGATGAAAAAAAATCTGGCGATATATATAACCGCATTGCTATACTATTTGGAACGGAAGCAAAAGTGGCGTGTCCGCAATTAGAATTAATAATTAATAGGTCTCCTTCTTCTAAACCAAAGGTATTCCCCTCAACATTCACTTCAATTTCACCCGTTAATAGCCACAATAATTCGATTTCGTAATGCCAATTGTAGTGATAACTTCCAACTTTATAAATCAATTGATCATAAGAAATATCTATATTTTTAAATTCATACTTTTTTCGGACTTCCATTCAGTCACCTCCTGATTGTGCGTAATTCAAAATCTATTAAAATATTTCGTTGGTAAAGGTCTTCCCAACCTTGATTGTTCAATCTTTAGATACAAAAAGACACTTATCCCCCTTCTGTTTGGTAGAATGAAGTTGACAAGCAACACCCCACAAACAGTGAAAGGAAAGTACAAATGTCATCTTCATTATATTCAGATTTGATTGAAATTATCAATACCCAACAAAAAATTATTTTGGCTCTTATGCTTCAACTGAGTTCGATTTTTTCGAACTCGAAAGCACCAAAAACCACGGATATCGCGAATTTAAACTATCAAAACTAACTGTCGATGAACTCCCAAAAGTAATCGAATCGGAAAAAGTTGACTATAAAAAACTTCTGGAAGAACATCGGATTTTAACTGGCAAGCTATTGAAACCTGTCCAACGACACACAACCTCAAAGACAGTTGATCCTACCGGGTATTGTCCCCGTTGCAAAACCCCATCCGATTTTCTGTATCTTAATAACGGTCAGGCGGATGACAACCAATATCGTTGTAAAGTCTGTTCGGCCTTGTTTAATCATAAGAATCGGTTTCTAAAAGAAATCACACTCAAATGCCCCGTTGTAACAATACTCTGATCAAGACCAAACAGCGCAAAGGGATTAGTATTCACAAATGCCGAAACACAGAGTGTCCGTACTATCGAAAGCGGCTGAAAGGATTATCCAAGAAAGAACGGAAAGCCTTCAAGAAAAACAAAACACTTTTTAAAATGCATTATATCTACCGTGATTTTGAACTTTCTCTGGCAGAACAAAGATACGCCAAATTACAAATCACCCGTCCAACTGAAAAATATCGACTATTCGCCGCATGTTTTAGGCCTCATTTTGACCTATCACGTCAACTACGGTCTGTCGGGTGAAAAGACTGCCGCATTACTGTATAACATCCACCAACTGAAGATTTCTGGACAAACGATTCGGAACTACGCCCGCTCTGTCGCGCACCTCGTGCGCCCGATGACGGACTATTATCCGTACGAATTATCTGATCAATTTTGCGGATATGAGACCTATATTCGTGTTCAAAGCAAGTGGCACTACATTTACTTCTTCTTTGATGCTGAAAAGAAGATTATTCTCTCTCATCGATACAATCGTCAGCGAGATACACAAACTGCCATCCAAACGATCCACGATGTGGTGCGTCGATTTGAACATGTTCCAGACGACTTAAAACTAATCGTTGATGACAACCCGATCTACAAATTGGCAGAAGCTTTTTATGCTCAAAATAAGATTGATTTTGAAGTCATTCAAGTCATCGGATTGACCAACAAAGATGCCGTATCAAAGGAATACCGACCGTTAAAACAACTCATTGAGCAACTGAATCGTACGTTTAAAGCAACCTACAAACCACTTGGCGGCTTTAACTCTGAAGCAGGTCCGCTGGCTTATGTAACCTTATTTATGACGTTTTTCAATTTCTTGCGTCCACATTCTAGCTTAGAAAAAGGCAGAGTACCAGTCATTTTGCCGGATCTGAATTCCTGCGATGATATGTCGCAGAAGTGGATCAAGCTGTTACAGCTCTCAGAATAATTCATCAAAGAGAAGCAGGCTGCCTAATACTTTCAGTAACGAGTTGCCCAATTAGAATAGACGAAGCGCACGCTTGACCATCTGTAAAAATGGCTTACACTGGCTGGCCGAGGGTGAGCTTTATCATGCATTTCTTTCGTTCAACTAGGCGCCCTTGTCCACCTCACAAGCCATTTTGAAAGATAGTCAGGTGCTATTCGGCAAACAAGGACTACTTTCGATCGTACCCAGTTTATCTGAGCTTGTTTTTCATAGATTCTTTTGAATTGCCTGATTGTGAAATATTAATCAAATCATTCACAGTTAATTTAACACAAAAGTGTATCGAAATACATATTATATTATTTTACTAGATATTTCTTAAGAGCGCCTCTGAAAACTAACCGAATAATTTTTTCTAGCAATTTTTATCAGATTATCTATCTGAGTAATCTGATAGCTTTAACATAAATCACTTTATTCTTGTTTTTCGTCTCTTTGATTACTGGTCTGCTTCTTCATACTTCCTCACTAGTATTGCAAAGATTCTCAATCTGCATTTTATCAAAGTCCTTTCAAATGTCTATACGGAAGTTTTTCATGATGTGGTATCTTCCTGCTAACTATTAACCCGTAATCACATGTCTCACTTTTTAAGAAGTTTCTTTCACCATTAAACTAGAGATGACTACGTTTAATACTGTAATAAAGATAGGCTCCTGAAAATTAGCAAATATCAACGATTGCGTAAAAGCATTTAGTAATGCGTGATATAAGACACAAAGCCATAGGCTGTCAGTTATTCTATAAATACTTCCCACCACTAGGTAAGCGTCATATTGACGGTTCTTTCAAATTCATGGATTCGATATACTAAGTGTAGTATAATTTGATTGGTGGTAGCTACTCTTACATGATAAAAGTATTCCTTTGGAAGAATTACTTTTATCATTGGACGTTAATTTACATGTTGACGATTGTCAAATAACAAAAGAGAAAATCACCTTTGATGTTTCTTCCATTTCTACCTCTGCAAAGTGCCCCACGTGTCACTGCAAATCCATCAATATTCATGATTCTTATACTACTAAAATTCAAGATCTACCGATTCAAAGTAAGACAGTCTATTTAAATTTACTTATACGAAGATTCAAATGTCAAAATCCTGACTGTTCTAAAAAAACATTTTCTGAGACGTTCCCTTTTAGGGAACGAAATGCACGAAAAACAACACGATTGATGAAACTAATTGTTGATTTTGCAGAAAATCGGAGTTCTGTAGGTATGACTAAAGACCTTGAAGAAATGGGAATCATAGTAAGAAAGAGTAGTCTATGCAATTATCTTGGGCAAAAAAAATTCACGTAGATTATGATGTAGCTGAAATATGCATTGATGATTTCGCTCTGAAGAAACGCCAACGTTATGGCACAATTATGGTAGATATCAAAACTGGGAAAATTGTTGACCTGCTGGAATCTCGCGAAAAAGAGGATGTGATCGAATGGCTTAAAAACTTCAAATGTGTTGAGCTGGTGTCACGTGATGGTTCTCGTACATACTCTGCAGCGATTAAGAAAGCATTCCCTCATGCAATACAAGTCACCGATAGATTTCATTTGGTTGCTCGTCTTTGTGAACTCGCTCAAACATTCATGCGACACTCTTTCCCGCCAAGGATTCCAATCGAGATTTCCAATGAAAAATTTGAAGATCTTCTTCTATATGCTTCACGAAGAGATAAAATTATTTATGTAAAACGGCTGCATACCGACGGTATGACACAGCAAGAAATTCGAATGAAAACAGGCTTCGACCTAAAACTATTTCCAAGTATATAAAAATGAAGGAGGAGGAAATTCCGGAAGATAAAGCAATATTTTGGGAACGACATCATAATGAGCTAATGGAAGAAAAACAACAACAAATTGATGAAGTGAGAGCCCTTGCCAAAAAAGGAGTTGCCCTTTCCGAAATAACTGATATTACAGGATACACGCCTCAAACAATTGTAAGATATTTAGGAAAAGATGCTTCTTCTCTCAACGGACAATATGGGATCGATCGTCCTGGTAAATTAGAAAAATATCGCAAAGAAGTGCTTGCGCTTCGTAAAGAAAGAAAAACATACTCAGAGATTTTTCAAATTATTTCTGAAAAAGGATATACCGGAACAGTAGATGCTATTCGAGGATATATGTCCCGGCAACGTCGTCTTCATAAACATTTTAAAGAAGAGTATCAAGGGAAATCCATTGAAATATTGGAACGAAAATGGTTAATTAAACTATTCTATTTACCGATTGAGAAAGTTCCCGTCATTGATAGTGAGTTATTGGAATTAGTTTTTAATCAGCATCCAAAATACAAACAACTCTATGAATTAGTTTGGAAATTTCGTCATTGTTTTAAAAAACAAGACCTAGAGTCTTTTAAAAGCTGGATGTCTTCTGTAAAAGAAAATTTTGATGATGTCTCTCTATTAAAGTTTGTGGGTAGTCTCTTAAATGATTTCCCAGCAGTCAAATATGTGATTACTCATAAATATAACAATGGTTTAGCCGAAGGTAGCGTAAATAAGATAAAGACCATAAAGAAACAGATGTATGGACGGTGCAGTTTCAATTTATTACGAAAAAAAATTTTATCATTGGAAAATCGTCGAATTCCATGAAATTGGAAAGAACCGGTTCGGCGCTTACTAAGTAATCGACCTACAGATCATTTCCTGTCAGTTTTAGTATGACAGGAAATAATCTGTAGGTCGATTCTTTTTCATTCTGTTTGGCGGCGGGAACCGCCATAGGTATTTGTCACAACCTCTCAAGAAATATTATATTTAGAATTAGTTTGATTCCACTACGCTTCCCTGAACTTCTTCAATTTCTTCAATTTCTTCAAACTCTTCAGTCTTAACCATTCCATCATTAAATCCAAAGAAATATGTGGTGATGGCAGTTCCGAAGAATGCAAGGGCACAAGCAAACAAGAATCCACCAAAACCTACTCCAATTCTGGCTGGAAGTGTAAGTAAGTTTGTACCAATATAAGTAGTAGTTCCGGCGCCTGACCATGCTACTATAGCACTTGCTATACCAGTAAAGAATACTCCTATGAAGAAAGGTCGTTTATATTTTAGATTAATACCATATAATGCTGGTTCAGTAATACCAGCAATCAAAGCAGATACAGATGCTGATCCAGCAATTTGCTTAACACCTTTATTTTTAGTCTTCATAAATACACCAAACGCTGCTCCTGCTTGAGCAAAATTATTAGGACCTGCGATCGTAAAGAATGTATCTCGACCATATTTTTCAAGATTCATAAACACAATTGGGAAAAATGCCCAGTGAACACCTAAAATAATTAGAAATGGCCATACTGTTCCTAAAACCCATCCCGCAATTATTGGATTAATACCCACTAAAATTTGATATCCAGATGCTAATGAATTACCAACCAAATCTGAAACTGGCCCAATTACTAAAAATGCAGCTGGTACCAATATCGCTAAACATAAAAGAGGAATTAAAAATATTTTTATCATTGAAGGAACAATTTTCTCTAAAAATTTCTCAAGTTTTGATAATACATAAACTGTTAAAATAATTGGAATTACTGTTGAAGTGTAGCTTACTAATGTCACAGGAATTCCTACAAATGATAACGCATCTCCATTGGTATATGCTTCTATCATATTAGGGTATACTAATGCTAAAGCAACTCCAACTGCAACAAACTTATCTGTTTTAAATTTTTCAGCTGCTGTAAATGCTAAAATCACAGGTAAGAACTTAAACACACCATCTGCTGCTGCATTCAAAATCTGATACGTTCCTGAATCAGAAATAAGCCACCCTGCATTAATACAAACTGCCAACAACCCTTTTAAAATACCAGCACCACTAATGAGCCCTAAAAACGGAGTAAAAATACTTGAAATCGTATCCAATAGAACTGAAATAATATTTTTTTTCTTTTTTTCTGATTCATCATCGATCTCGGCAACCATTTCATCACTCTTAATTATATTAGGATATAATTCTTTAACTTCTTTAAATACTTCTTTAACTTGTGTTCCAATAACTACTTGAATCTGACTGCCTACCTCAATAACCTTAAGAACCCCATTAACGTTTTCAAGATTTTTCACATTAACTGCATCTTTGTTTTTTACTGTAAAACGTAATCTAGTTACACAGTGTACAAGAGAGATAATATTGTCCTCAGAACCTAGATTTTTCATAATACTGTTAATTTGTTTTTCGTACTTCATATCAAGATACCTTCCTCACCTTTTATTTTTTTTGCACTTTTTACCTTTCTATATATTTTATTTATTAGTACTTTATTCACAAATAACTCACTAAAATAAGATTATCAACTAATTATTCTACTGTAACTTCTTTAATCAGTTGTGTTCCATCTGATAAATATACTTTTGCTTTCCAGTTTTCCCCTGCTTTAACATCAAAGACTGGTTTTTGTCTCCAATTATTATGAAAATTAATCATAAAAGGATCATCATAAGCACGTTCAACCAAAACGTCATCTCTATAAAATTCTACGTAGTTTATTTTTTCAGGATACAAACTAGCTAATCTGATAAATCTTTTATTCCCAATATGATTATTTCTCTCTAATCCCTGTAAATAAAATTGATCTTCAATAGGTAATGTTAACATTTCACCAGTTAGAGCTTCCTTCATTCTCAATGCAAAAAATTGGTCTTCTCCTTTAGTGATTCCCCAATTAATTGGAGGCTCTTGTTTAGTCATATTATTGTAATAGCCCCAAGAAACATGTTCTCTCAAACACACAGGTAATTGACTTAACGCTTGAGAATCTTCATTTATTAAAATCGGTTTTCTAGGCTGAGAATTCTTAGCTAATTTTAATAAGTTATACAAACGATTTCTAGACGTGCCATTTCCATGAATAATTACTACATCCGAAGCTTCTGCGATAATTTCAGAAAAATAGCCCCCTGTACCACTACAACCTACATACATCCCACCAGAAGCTTCTTGTGCTGCTTCAATCAATCGAACTATTCCATGTTCTTGAGTAAATATTTTTTGATTATAGCCCTTAATATCATGCTCATTAGCAATTTCAATAATTATATTTTTGTATTCTTGTTCTCTAAGCCATGTACAGATAGTTTTTGTTGCTTCCAAAACTGAATTATCATCAGATAAATAATTTGATTGAAAAGCATAGAAAAGACTCAAAATTACAACCATTCCTTTTTCATCAGCTGAATTTAAGACTCTTTTCAATCTCTTCAAGTACTCCATATCAATAGTTTTACCATCCGAAGAAAAAGGGTTGTTTCTCATTTTACTTAATTGGGTATCATTAAAACTAAAACAAGGTCCCCCACCCTGAATTCCAAGAGTAAATGCTCGCAATCCAGATTCATACCATTCATCTAAGGATTCAATTAGTTCTTCTACGTTAGTATCTGGATCAAATTTTTTTCCAAATCTATTATAAAAATCAGGATTAGCTTTATCATCAAAAACACCTTGGACAAATCTTGCATTAAGTAATAATCCTTTATAGTTGCAATCATGAATTTCACTGTACGTAATTTCGTCATTAATATAAAAATCCGTATTCCTAATCTTTAATTTAGTTTTCATATTTCCTCCTTTTTACATAGTACGTCCTACGTATAATATTATAATAATCACTACGAGTTTTTTGCGAGCGTTTTCCGCAATTTCAAATTTCATCAATATCAGTTTCACATGTAATTGTAATTATCAACTATTACTTTTCTCCATTAAAAAACCAATATCAATACATCTTAAAACTGTCTTTGTTGTCTCGATGACACCTGCTTTAGTATTTTCAATTGCTTTTTCTAAAGTCATCGGTTGCGTTACTATTGGAAGGACACAAGATATTCCCTGGTTATAAATACTATCTAACTTTCCATTTTTCCCTCCTACTAATGCAATCACTGGCTTATTGTATTTTTTTGCAATTCTTCCAATTCCAACCGGAGCCTTTCCAAACAGTGATTGCTCATCCATTCGACCTTCCCCAGTAAAAATTAGGTCAGCTTGCTTTACATTTTCTTCAAAATCTATTAATTTTAATATCTCTTCGATACCATTCTTATGCTGAGCTTGACAAAATGTTTGTAATGCAGCTCCTAGTCCTCCAGCTGCTCCAGCTCCAATTGATTCTTTTTTATTAAAGGAAAATTCAATTTCTAAAATTCCTCCATAACTTGACATCCATTCATCATATTTGTCCAATTGATTGATATCTAAACCTTTCTGTTCTCCAAAAAAATAAATTGCTCCTGTTTTACCAACTAAAGGATTTTCTACATCTGATAGAATCGTGAATGTAGTATTTTTAATCCGAGGATCTAATTTTTCCAAATCGATCTTCGCAATATCTTTTAATCCTACTAGTCCTTCCTCGACAGGATTTCCTAATTTATCAAAGAATTCTACGCCTAACGCTCTCGCCATTCCCATTCCACCATCATTAGTTGCAGTTCCTCCAAGCCCAATAAATATATGTTTTGCACCATAATCTAAAGCCTGGATAATCTGCTCACCAACTCCAAAACTAGATCCTTTTAGAGCACATACTTTATTCGCTTTTCTCAGCGTAAGACCTATGGTTTGGGCTGCTTCAATAATTGCAATCTCACCATCTAGCAATCCAAATCGAGCAGGAATAAGTTCACCAAAAAGATCATGAGCATTCAATTCAATAGTATCACCTTTTTTTTTACTCATAATAGCATCCAAAGTGCCTTCGCCACCATCAGCGATTTCTATAACTTTTATATTAGCATTAGGTAAAATTTCAAGAACACCTTGTTTTGTATATGAGCCAAGTTCTTTACTACTTCCACTCCCTTTAAATGAATCTAAAGCTATCAAAATATTACTAATATTCACTAAATCACCTACTGATTATTTCATCATGTTATAAATTTTTTCAAATCCTGATGTTCCAATTTTATAAATAGGTACATTAGTTTCCATCAGTGGGACCAAACTCATGGAAATTTGGGAAAATGCAATGACATCAACTTCTTCTTGAACTTTTTGAATCATGTTATTTATCATTTCATCATGTTTCTGTCTATCACCAGCTACAAGAATATCAAAAGCACCTTCAACGACATAGTGCTGGATTGTAATATCTTTATTTTGTTCTTCTGCTTTCGTTTTTATCATACTATCCATCGCAAGAGGACTAGTAGGAATGGTACCAATAATTCCAATATTTTTGCCATTTTGAATTGCTAATTCAGCCACAGGTTCTTCAATATTAATAATGGGAATATTTAAAAATGGCTTGATGTTCATAGTCGCCTGATTAACTGAAGTACAAGTTGTAATAATACCATCTGCTCCTGAAGCTTCTGCTGCTTTAGCATAGGCTAGCATTTTTGCAGATACATTTGGAGTTACCTTCCCAAATTCTCTGGTTTCTTTCAATAAGCTATCATCCATGATATTGATAATATCAACATCAGAATTGTCCTTCAAAAAAGGAACTCCAAAAGGTTCGTAAATCATTTCCATAAAATTATTAACCGTATTTAAAGTATAAAGTTTTTTCAAATTATTCTCCTCCAATTTAATTTTCAAAAATTCTATTTAATTTCATTTTGAATGTTACCATTGATATAACTAATTACATTATTTTTAGCCATTTCCATTATTCTCGCCCGAGCTTCCTTTGTCCCCCAGGCAATATGAGGTGTGATAATAATATTTTGCGCCTTTAGTAATGGATTATCCCCTTTGATTGGTTCGGTTGAAACAACATCAACCGCTGCACCAGCAATTTCATTATTATTTAGCGCATCTCTCAGAGCATATTCATCTACAAGACCTCCTCGAGAACAGTTTACTAAGAATGCTGTAGTTTTCATTAGTGATAAAGTTTCTCCATTAATAATTTTAGAAGTTTCTTCCGTTAATGGACAGTGTAACGTCACAATATCAGACGTCTCTAATAGCTCGCTCAATGTTTTTTGAGTGAAACCTTCATTTTCAAATCCTTTAATTGTATTTAAATCAAAAAAATTGACATTCATTCCAAATGATTTTGCAATACTCCCAACATTTTGACCAATTCTACCAAAACCTACAATTCCTATAGTCTTACCAGCCAATTCAATAAGTGGCTTTTTCCAATAACACCAATCTTGATTATTTTGCCATTCTCCTTCTTTTACACTATCTGAATGTAGGCCAATATTTAAGCACATTTCTAGAATCATTCCAAAAGTAAATTGTGCTACAGTATCAGTTCCGTATGTTGGTACATTGGTAACAATAATCCCTTTTTCATGAGCAGCACTTACATCAATAACATCGTAGCCTGTTGCTAACACACCAATATACTTTATCGAAGAGCAATTTGATATAATTTTTTTACTAATCGGTGTTTTATTGGTAATAATAATCTCAGCATCACCGATTCTTTGTTCTATCATTTCTTCAGGTGTTCTATCATAAACCTCTACTTCACCAACTTCTTTAAATCCTTCCCAAGAAAGATCACCAGGATTGAGAGTATAGCCATCGAGAATAACTATTTTCAATTAAAACACCGCCTTAGTTTCTACTAACTCTTTAACATGTTCACAAATTGCTTCTACTGCTATATTATTCATCTCAAGTAATCGTTCGTACGGTGCAGACTCACCAAATCTGTCATTTACTCCTACTCTTCTGATTTGGCCACTACCAACTTCTGCAATAACTTCTGAAACAGCTGACCCCAAACCATTAATGATATTATGATCCTCTACCGTAATAATAGTATTCGTCTCAAAAATTGCTTTTTCAACGGCTTTCCTATCTAACGGTTTAATTGTATGCATATCAAGTAAAGTAACATTGATTCCTTCTGATTTTAGTTTTTCAGTTGCTTTTTTTGCAATTGCAACAGTATCACCATTTGCAATAATTGTTGCATCTTTTCCCTTATAAAGATAATTTGCTTTTCCAATTTCAAATTTGGTGTCTTTATCATAAATTTCATCTACACCATCTCGTGTAAAACGCATATACACTGGCCCATAGGTATTTGCAGCTTCTCGAATAAGCTTTCTAGCAGAATTATAATCTGCTGCCATAATTACTGTCATATTTGGAATTGTTCGCATAATACCTAAATCTTCAATACACTGATGTGAACCACCATCATTTGCTGGTGTTAGCCCTCCATGAGAACATAACATTTTAACATTTAAATTAGGGTAACAAACTTCTTGCCGAACTTGTTCCAATGCTCTCATACTTCCAAAAACTGCATATGTAACAACAAATGGAATCTTACCTGTAGTTGCAAGACCAGCAGCTACTCCAACAGCATTTTGTTCCGCAATTCCCACATTGATATGTTGGAGTGGAAGCTCTTTAGAAAATGGTTGTGTCTTGCATGATTTAGAAACGTCACAATCTATAACAAAAATATCACTATTTTCCTTTCCTAATTGTAAAATTTCATCTCCTAAAGCTTCTCTTGTTGGAATTCTATTCATCTTTATCACCTTTCAATTCTTTCATTGCAATTTCATACTCTTGATCATTTGGTGCTACACCATGCCATGATGGAATATTTTCCATAAACGAGACACCTTTTCCTTTAATTGTCTTACAAATCAATGCTTTAGGGTGTCCATCTTTATTTGATTTAAAATGATCTAACGCCGTAACAATTTCTTCAATCTTATGTCCATTAACTTCAAGTGTTTCAAAACCAAATGCATTGAATTTTGCTTTCAAATCTCTTGTAGGCATAATTTCATCTGCAGATCCATCATTTTGTAAATTATTATTATCTACTATCACTACTAAATTATCTAAGTCATATTTACTTGCAGTCTGTGCTGCTTCCCATACCTGTCCTTCATTACACTCACCATCTCCAAGAAGTGTGTAAGTATAATAGTCTTTATTCGTTAATTTTGCACTCAAGGCCATACCCACAGCACAAGAAATCCCTTGTCCCAATGAACCAGTTGAAATATCTATACCTGGACATCGTTTCATATCTGGATGTCCTTGTAGCATAGAACCTTCTTTTCTTAATTTATAAATTTCTTCTTTGGGAATTATATTTTTTAAAATTAGTGTAGAATATAGAATCGGACATACATGCCCTTTTGATAAAACAAAACGATCCCTATTCTCACTTTTATAGTTCTTACTGTTAATATTCATAGTATGAAAATATAAAGAGGTCATAATATCTGCAGCAGATAACGATCCTCCAGGATGCCCTGATTGTGCAGTGTAAATCATCGTAATTGCAGTTTTTCTCATTTCTACTGCTACATCCTCTAATTCTTTTATTGTTAACTTTTCCATTAATATACCCCCACTTTTATCGTAGGACGTCCTACGTTTAATATCAAAAGGACTTTATCAAATCCTTTTTCTCCATGTTTCAAGCGAATCAAATACTGCTTTGCTCACACTCTTATAGTCTTTATTCAAAATACAATCTAATATGTTTTGATGATATTCAGCTGCTTTTGAATCAATTGTTTCAGCAGCTACATTTTCCATTATAGAATTTTCAAAAATCGTATAAACACCTTTCATTATTCTTATAAAAAAGATATTTTTACACGAGTCAATTAAAACCATATGAAATTGAATATCTATAGCCTGCATACTTTCAATATCTTTGTTTTTTAAAGCTCTCCTCATTTGTTCTATGTTAAGTTGCAATTTTTCAATATCCTTTGTATCAGCTTGTTCAATCGCTAACCGGACTGTTGCTTCGTCTAATACTTGTCGCAACTCCAATAATTCTTCACTGCTACTAGCATCATAAATAATACTGTAAATTACTTTATCAAACAGAGAAGGAGAAGTTTGTGAACAGATATACGTCCCATCTCCTCTGCGAATCTCTACAATCCCCATCGCCTCAAGTATTTTCATTGCTTCCCTAAGTGAATTCCTACTAACACCTAACTCGCCCATAAGCTTAAATTCACTTGGCAATTTAGTACCTATTGTATAGTATCCTTTAATAATTGAATCCGTAATCGAATCAATTATTTCATCTACAATTGTCCCCCTTGTTACAGGTTTTAATTTTTTTCCAATATGTTCTGTCATCCATCCTCATCCTATACACTTTTTTGTATTGGTTACTAGACAATACTAACACATTTGGCAACTTAGATGGTGATAACCTATATTTATCTAAAGTTTTTTCTAAAATAGTAATCATATTACTAGAAATAGAAAATTTCTTGATGTAGCATCATATTTCCTACATCTAGACTAGGTATTTCTTTTTTTTCTGGAAATAGAACCATTACAATGGGGGATTTCTCTTCTTTTTTTAAATATTCATGATCCACTTTAACTAGTAAAGTTTTTTTGCTTATTACATCACCAATGTTCACTTTCACATCAAAGCCTTTACCATTGAGGTCTACTGTATCAATACCAATATGTATCAATACTTCCATTCCTTGAGCAGTTTTTATTCCAATAGCATGTTTAGTTGGGAAAACAGATGTTATTTTTCCTTCAATAGGTGCAAATACCTCTTCAGAAATAGGATCGATTGCAAATCCTGGTCCCATCATACCTGTTGAAAAAACAGGATCATCAACTTCACTCAATGTCATCAATTTGCCAACCGTCGGACTGTAAACGTAGCATTTCTTCTCTTTAAAAACTGAAAACATAACATTCTCCTTTAATCAACTTATTAAAATTACAATTATAATGTTTACTTTTATTAACTAAGGACATACTTATTTTGGATTTTTTGTAGGACGTCCTACGTTTGTAAAGATATCACAGTTGTCTATTTTTTGCAAGGGCTTTCTATATTTTTTGTTTTATAAATCTAGAACATCCGACTGTATATAAATAGAACACTCAAATACGACTACACATTTATATAATGTCTACTGATTAATTAAAATATGTGATTATACCAGTACTGACCGTTACTTTTTGATAAAATAAGTGCAAGAATTTTATCGAAGGAATATTAAAAAACGTGCACTTTTATCAATTTTTGGAGGGCTATGATGTATAAACCACAGATTCACACACAACTTGCATTCGAAGATTTTAATCAACCAATTGGCTTAAAAATGAATCCTGAAAATCGTTGGATAAAAAAAGCGGAACGGATTCCTTGGCTGGAACTTGAAAAAAGCTATGCTAAAAATTTTCGTAATAAAAAGGGCAATGTCGCGAAACCTCTACGTATGGCACTAGGCGCTTTGCTTATTCAAAAAGAGTACAGCTACAGCGATGAAAAAACCGTTCTGCAAATTCAAGAAAATCCATACCTGCAATTCTTCATTGGGCTACCCGGCTATCAATCGGTGCGAAATTTGATCTGAGTATGGATAATGGAATTGCCCGAATTGAACGCACCAGTTTTGATGCCTATAACGAATCTGAAGTACTCGTATCGGCCATCCGCCACCATCATGATCGGCATGACTGTTATCCGAAAAGAGTGTTGGCAGATAAGATTTATCGGAACCGGAAGAATCTTACGTATTGTAAAGATCGAGGAATCCGGCTTTCAGGTCCAGCTCTCGGACGCTCAAAGAAAAATGAAATTCGAGATAAAACAATCGTCTATCAAGACAATGCGGACCGAGTTGAAGTGGAACGCGGCTTCAGCCTCTTGAAACGCTGTTTTAGTGTGGGTTTGATTCGAACAAAACGCAAGGACACGACGCTTACCAGTATCGCGCTCAGTGTGATTGCCATAAATCTGTCAAAACTGACGGCAGATTTTTTACGTCTAATTTTCATATGGTCTTTGAATTTCAGAAGGTTAGGGGCAAAATTATTGAACTTTGTGATTTACGAAAATTTGGCAATTATTCAGTATCAGTAGACATTAATATAGACTTTTTAAATTTTTAAGTAGAGTCTATGCTTCATATTAGTGATACCTTGTCTAGTTATTCCTAGAGTATTTCCAATTTCTTTGTCTGTTTTTCCTAATATAAACTTTTCAATCAAAAAAACTTTTTCTTTATTGCTGAGATTTTCATCACTATCTGTCACTTTTATATTTAAATGGCGTTTTTCTTCTTTCATACATGGCGCTTTTTTAATAGATGCGCATAACTTAACAGTTTTACACATGCGCGCCACATGTGATAAAATCAGCTTAAATACGTATGCAATTTATATGTGCATAAGGAGGTTCTATTTTGAAGTATGGTTACGCCAGAGTTTCGACAAACGAGCAAGATTTAGCTAGTCAAATTGAACTATTAAAAAATGCGGGAGCAGAAAAGATTTATAGCGAAAAATATACTGGGACAAAACGCGATCGTCCTAAATTAGATGAATTGATTCGTGTACTTTCTGGTGGTGACGAATTGATCGTTACTAAATTAGACCGGCTTTCTCGTTCCGTTCAACAGGGAACAACATTGATTTCAGAGTTACAAGAAAAGGATATTGTGGTAAATATTCTCAATATGGGGCGAATCGATAAATCCCCCAATGGCAGCTTAATGTTGAATATGTTTTTAGCTTTTGCTCAATTCGAACGTGATATGATTGTTCAAAGAACACAAGAAGGTAAAGAATATCAGCGGCTGCATAATCTGAATTATCGAGACGGTCGAAAACCGAAGAAAACCCCACAACAGATTAAAGAAATCCTAGACTATTTAGAAACACATACCTATAAAGAAACTGTTCGGTTATTTGAAGTTGATAAATCGACGATTGTGAGATATAAGCAACGATATGGGAACTAGATTGGCGAGCAACTAAAATCGATATGCCGTTTATCTATCAAAAACCACGCCATTTAAAAATGAAAATGACAACTGGTATAATCACATATTTTAATTAATCAGCAGACATTAAGTACGTTCGAACCAATGCAGATATAACAAACACTTATTTCCTTCTATCCTATTCCAAATTGTCACCATTACTTTCAATAACTTTCTGATACCAGAAGAAACTGTTCTTTTTAACCCTTCTTTTGCTCCCGTATCCTAAATTATCTTGATCAATATAAATGAAGCCATAACGTTTCTCCATTTCAGAGGTGCTGGCACTAATGATATAAAGCCCGGACCATGGTTGATACCCCATGACAGGCACACCATCTAGGATTGCTTCACCAATTTGGCGGATGTGCTCTCGATGATAGGCGATACGATAATCATCTTGAACACACTCATTTTCAAGGGTATCCCGATAACCCAATCCGTTTTCAGCAATGAACAGTGGCAGATTGCGGTATCGTACTGCCAGCTTTCTGAGGACAATTCGCAGCCCAATCGGGTCGATTTGCCAGCCCCATTCAGAAGTCTTCAAGTAAGGATTTCGTGTGTCTTCACCCATGTTCCAAGCGATCTTGTCTAGCAGACTTCGCATCTCGCTGCTGCGAACGGTTGTCAGATAGTAACTGAATGCCAAAAAATCAATCTTGTTTCTTTTTAGTAATGAAAAATCTTCTGGCTGTGTCTCCAACTGAATATTATTTTCAGAAAAGTACCGTTTCATATAGGTGCTATATTCCCCAAAAACCATCACGTCTGATAGATAGGCCTGAGCATCATCATTAGCAAGGCAGGCCAAGAAATCTTCTGGTCGAGAGGTTTTGGGATAAGCAGTCATTTCATAGTTCATTGAGCCAATTTGGAATGCTGAATTGATTGCTTTGCCAATTTCGATTGCCCGAGCATTTGCCACGAGTTGGTGATGCAAGCTTTGAAATTTAACCTTTTCAATTTGAGGATGTTCCTCTTTGATCAATCCTAAAGACAAGTAAGCGTCAGTTAAGCCTGAATTGATTTGATTGAAAGTAATCCAGTAAGTCACCTTATCACGATAACGTTCAAAAATAGCCTGTACAAAATTCTCAAAAAAAGTAATTAGTTTTCTATTGAACCAACCACCATATTCCAACACCAGCTTAAGTGGAAGCTCGTAATGGGAAATCGTGATAATCGGTTCAATACCATTCTTCAGCAATTCGTCAAACAAATCATCGTAAAACTGCAGCCCTTCTTCATTAGGTCGCAACTCATCACCACTTGGGAAGATTCGCGTCCAGGCAATCGAGGTTCGAAACGAGTTAATCCCTAATTCTTTCAATAATTGAATATCTTCTCTGTACGTTGGTAAAAATCGATACCAAAACGGTTGGGATAATACCGTTTCTGATCATTCATCCCTGACAATAGAGTATCTCGCTGATCAAAATTAGGAATTTCAGTCGCGTCCGACAGTTCAAGGTAATGTACAACATCATTTTGCGAAATCCCCTTTCCTCCTTCCTGCCAGGCACCTTCCAATTGATTGGCAGCTACAGCGGAACCCCATAAGAAATTTTTTGGAAAAATATGACTCATTTTATTGCCTCCATCTTTAAAATCAATACAAAAACTTTTCCTTTAATTTAGTGCATTGGCTATCATAGACTCCTAAGATTTGTTTGACATAGTGGTCTGCTCCCCCTAGCTTTTCCATCTCATCAAAAGCAGCCTCAAAATAAATTTCTTTGGTGTCCATTAGACCTCTTAAGTAATTCAGAACGACAGGATGATCGGTATAGGCGCGATATTCGTCCATTCGCCTTGTGTTGCGGTCACGCATGTTTTCTTTTGTCATCATATAATCTTGCAAAATGATTTCTTTAGGGACTTCCAAAGCTAATAAAAACACGATTGATGCAAAACCTGCCCGATCCTTTCCGCCTTTGCAATGCTCCAAAAGCGGTACTGCATTTTCCTCAAGCAACAGCTCTAAAAAGCGTCGATACTGTTGTTGAGCGATTTGACTAGCTACCAACTCCCTCATTTGCTCTACCATTTCATCTAAGCGATCGGCAAAATAGGCTGCCCCTTCCGAACTATTGGCAATGGCAACAAGTTTGCTGATTTTTTCCCGATCATCGACAAGATTGCCAGTTGCCAAGGCAGCGACCTCGGCATTGGGATTGAGATAGACGTGCTTGACACCCGGGATCTTTCGATCTGGGGCACTGTCAATTTCATTTTTCCCACGAAAATCAACCACTGTCCGTAGCCCAAGGCGTTCAAAGTATTTCACGTCCTGACTGGTCAGCTGATGTAGTGCATCAGAACGAAATAGCTGCCCCCACTTGAGGATTCGTCCCTCCTTGGTTTGGTAGCCACCTAAATCTCTTGTATTAAAGGTTCCCTGTAAGGAAAGATTTCGAAAAGCGATAATCTTCTTCGCATCGCCATATTGATAAATGTAGTAGTGACGAAACGATTTATCTGTGGCCGTTTTTTCAAATTCAATTTCTTGACTAGAAAAGGTACCAATCCGTTCCTTATCTGTTGTGCTTAAGGTTGGTTGTTCGCCACGAAAGACCGTCACTTTAACATTCGCTGGGATTTCAGGGTCTTCAATGCGCAGTTTTCCGTGCTGTTCCAAAAGTTTAGACATGTGTGTTCCATTCCTTTCTCAAATTCCTGCATTGCTCCATCGGTTATGCAGTGGGTTGCAGTTTTTCTTCTCGTTCGTTTTCTTCCGTAACCTTTTGCTTATCTAAGGCCTTTAAGAATGGAAGGTAGATCAGAATTACTGCGATAAATTGAATGACTTGCACAATAATCCCTGCAAATCCGCCTGCAATAAATCCGCTGATAATCGGCGGCATTGACCACGGCAAATCAACCGCCACTCTTGGCAGAAAACCAATGACTGTAGCGAAGTAGGCGATGGCAATACAGATGACAGGTGCTAATGACATTGGCAGGAAGATCAATGGTTGAAAGACCATTGGAATTCCGAATTTCATTGGTTCACTTATTCCGAAGAAGCTTGGCACAATTGAAACTTTCCCGATAGCTTTCAGCTGTTTACTGCGAACAAGGAATAGTAACAAGCAGGCCAGCGCTAAATGACGAGGCCCTTTATAAATATTCAAGAAGTAAGAATTTAAAATAAATGGCAAAGATTCGCCGCTTGCCAAGGCTTGAGTATTAGCGATAGCTAATGGCATATACAAGGTAGCAATAATTGTCGAGGTAACGTTGCTTCCGTGAATACCAAACCACCAGAAGACTTCACCGATAAAGCAAATCAACAGCATTGTTGCTAAAGAACCACTTGCACCCTCCAAAGGTTGTTGTAAGATCGTGTAGATACAAGTATGTATATCTCCGTAGCCAGTTTTAGAAAAAATAAAGTTTACGCTGATAAAAATAACTGCAATCAAAATGAAAGAAATCAAAGACTCAAAAGATGAGGAAATGACTGGCGGCACTGCACTAGGCATTTTAATCTTGATTCCTTTGTCAATCATTAAGACATAGATTCTGGTAGTGATTAATGCAACAATCATCCCAACGAACATCCCCCGGGAACCTAGATATTGCAAAGTAAAAGCTTCAACCGGTGCTTCACCAACCTCAAAAACAGTTAATGGTGTAACGATGAAAAAGGCTAATAATGAAATAAGAATAGCATTCATCTGATTTTTCTTATAGAATTTGGCCATTTCTGATGCTAAAGCAGCGACTAAATAAATCGTAATAATACCATTTGTCATAGTATTTCCTAGATTAATATAGGAAGCTAAACCAGAATTATTCAAAAATTCCATATAAGAATCAATCGGTAAACTAGCAATCAAGGTTAAAATCGAGCCAACAATCGTGCCATCCCAGCTGCAATTGTTTTAACTAGTACATTATTTGAAAATGCAGTAACGGCCTTATTTAATTTAGGCGCCACTTTCTGACTCATAGATGAAAAACTCATTAATCTCTCCTCCTTAATTCGGTACCACTAGTTGATCTTGTCCCATGCCATTTCTAAGACTTTTTCGCCATTCATCATGCCATAGTCTAAAGAATCAATCACCTCAACAGGAATCGTAACCTCACTCCGAATATCCTCCAAACGATGGGCAATTTGAGGACCTAATAAGATAATCGTTGCATCTAGATGCTCTTCAATATCTGTTTCAGCGACTGCATCAATTGCGACGCTATAATTTTTTTGTATAGCGGCTTCCTTCATTTTTGCGACTAACATACTTGTAGAAAACCCACCTGCGCAGGCTAATAAAATTTTCTTCATTTTTCCATCTTCCCTTCTAAATAGCTGATTCTTTCTTCTAATCCCTTGCCGTAACCAATGATTTCAATAGCTAGGTCACGAATCGCCAAGGCTGTCATCAAATGATCTTGTGCATGAACCATCCATAATGAGACGACTTGGGGATTACCAGAAACTTCCTCTGTAATTAAGGCAGTCTGACTTTTATGAGCCAAATTTGCTGCATTTTTCGCTTCACTAAGATAGTGATCGGCTTTTTCGTACTCTCCCTTACGCGCTTCCTTGATTGCTAAAAGGCTCATACTGCGCGCATTTCCGGCATTCAATATGATTTCCATAATTGTTTCTTCCATCGTTCATCCCTCACCAATATTTTTTCATGTAACGGTCAAATTCATCAAAAGCAGTTAGCTGACTTATTGTTCCACTAGATCTTGCTCCATTATTTTTAACAAAAATTCACTGATTTCTTGATACAAAAAGAGCTGTTTCCTTTTGATGTTAATCAAGAAAATACATTTAACCTTTTTATTCTCATAAGTAATTTCCTTCGGCAGCAAAATAACCATGATACTGTTTTTGATTGCATTTTGCTTCATGCTGTGTGGACCAGCGATACCATAATCATAGATAGTGGTAAAACGCCGTTCTCTCTCCAAAACCAGTGCTGGAAAATTCTCTGCTGCATACCCCGCCTGCACCATCTGCTCGCTATACTTTTCTAAAATTGCTAAATAGTCCTGCTCCTCTTTTTCAATAAAAAAGAGTGTTTCATCAAACAGTGAACGTAATCCCGGTTGACGTTTTTCCTCCTGTAATAAACTGTATAAAATGTTGTTTTTCAGCGACAGAAGCTCATTGTCCGCGAGCGTTTCACTGATCATAAAGGACGGTGCACTGTCGAAGACTGCCTCTATCGGTGTGGTTGCCAAAATCAAATCGGCACTTTCCAAGGGCACATTCTTGACTTCCATTGGGTGAAGCACTCGAATAGAAGCGGCTGGAAAGGCAGCCTGTATTTTAGTAGTCAGCAGCAAGGACTGTCCACGTGTCAAATTTTCAATTAAAATTATTCGTTTAATCGCAGCTAAACGCTGCTGGTTTTTTCGCTCCTGATGGGCGGCAAAATGCAGAGCAAGATAGCCAATTTCGTCACGAGACAGCTTATGCCGACTTAGTTCACGATGAAATTCAATAAATCTCAAGCTTACTAAAAAGGCATTGGCGTATCGAATGGAAATAGTTGGTAATACAGGATTTTTCAACTCCAACCCAAATGAAATACGCAAAATCATCGGATAGATATGGAAAAGCAAGTATTCCAAAAGCAATTCATCTTCTGAAAAGTCGGTGGAGTACTCCTCGTCAACCTTATTTAAGGTCTCAACAATCATGGCCGTTTGCTCGGTTTTCTTTTGCTCTGGTACACTCTCGGAAGTTGCTTTGCCATATAATTGAGAGGCAAGCAAATCAATTTCCTGAGAAGCGAATTGCACCTCGAAATTTTGAGCTAAAATGTTCAGGATACACTCGGCCACTTCATAGAATTTAGAGGTGATCAACTCCTTATTCACATTCAACTCAGTTACTTCGTTATGGTTCAACGCACGCGATACTAAAATTTTTAAGTGAATGATAATGGATTCCCACACGTTATCACTTAAGATAATCTCGTTTTCCAACAGAGTTCTCTTAATTTGTTCCGCCACATTCGAAAAATCAAGTTGTTCGGCATGCTCGAAATAGCTACTTTCTTCATTCTGTTCGCCAATTCCAAGCGAAATGACTTTAGAGAATAGACGGCGAAATTGTATTTCAGAACCAGATAGCTTCACACCGTAGTGGGGCTTAGATTGTAATTGGATGTCATATTCCTGTAAGAGGGCTTCTACTCCTGTCAAATCGGTAAGAATCGTTGAGCGGCTGACATCCAAAGCATCCGCAACTTGCTGCAGTGAAACATAATTTTTATGTTGCAGTAACAGGTAGACAATTAGATAAACCCGCTCTTGTTTTCCAGAAAATCTGCTGCTATTTTGACTACTTAGAAAAACAAGAAACTGATCAAAACGTTTTCTATCAATTATATGCAGTGTATAGCCTTTTTTTGTGATTGTTTCCAGCTTAAAAGAATAGCTTCTCTCGTATCCTCTCAATTCCCGAAGAAGCTGACGGACCTTACGCTCAGAAAAATTGAGTTTCTCCTGAAGTTTTTTTACCGAAACAATATCCACTTTCAATAGTATTTCCAGGAGATCCTGTATTTCGTTCATTTCTTAACTCCTTTCTTGATAATCAGGATATTTTAGCCGACTGTATTCCTACTAATAGTAATAAATCTTGCAAAAGTAGGTTTACTAATTCTCTTATCTGTTTAAATTTTCTCACAGAGACTTATCTTAGAAAAGAACATTATCTGCAAAATAATATGCACAATGTTTGAATAATAGAAAAAGGAACCGGAATGAATAGAAATTCTTTGTTAGTCACTATAACTTCGGCTACAGATAAGAATCTGAATAAGATATGTAGACTTCCATGGTAGTAACGTGATTATCAATTACGGGGATATAGAGGTTCGTACATAGAAAGAAAAGTTCATGCTCAACAGAGTATTCGTGAATGAAGATAATGAGTCAATGTTCCTAGGCTTAACTCACTCAATTTCAAGTGCATCCCTGTATCATTACTGCATAGTCTGTTTATGTAATGGAGAAAATCCCACTTATTTTCTTAAGTAGGAGATCCTCGTGGTTGAGGAAAAATCAAATATTTCTTTCTCACACTCAACTTTTTTAACTTAATTCAGGCAGAAGTCGCCCATGCCCTATAGATGGGTGATGAATGTCGTTCGGTATAAGGATTACCTTTGGTAACTCGAAAACCGACATGTAAGGCGTGTTACCTTTTTATTTGGATCATTGTTATAATCAGTCTATATAAGAAATGAGCTTATATAACAATGAAATTAGATACTAATAATCATTACTCGTGATGCTAGTTGATTTTAGAAACGTCCTAAAGAGTATTTTAGCGTACCTCCATAACGCTTTTGTGCTTTAGAAAGCATCAAATAGTAGACCAATAAAATACTTCCTAATCGATTTTCAAATCCTAATAAAGACCTACTTTTAGAATTTTGCATCCTAACACCACTAAATTCCCCAACTCGAAAATACTGTTTTAACCACCTTGCGGTGTTCCAATAATAAATCATCAATTTTATCGCTATTTTTTTGCAATCCTTTTTAGCGGAGTGAATAGCTTAAACCCTTTCTTCAACAGTCTTTCTTGCATGTTTAAGCTAATATAGCCTTTGTCCCCAATAATTTCTCAATAGGACAATCAAAAGCAAGTATTTCAGCCATATTCACATCGTGAATGGAAGCTTTAGTTACCGTATAAGTTAAGGAAAATCCACTTTGGGTGACCATGGCAATATTTTCAATCCATAAAATGTTGCTTTTTATTTGAGTTATAGCAAATATCAGCTACTTCAGAAAAAACTTTGACGCTTCGATTTCTTACGGGTTTACACACAGGACTAGTACTCCATCCACGTAGTTTTTAAAGTGCGGGATAGAGCTTTTTTAATTTGATTCGTGCATCTGGCGTTGTGAACTGCCAATTTGCTTTCACTGCTTCACTATTTCGCTTAATTGTCCAAATTCTAACTTGTTTCCGAAACTTTTCTAAGTCTGGTAATGGTTTCGTAACGACTTGTCGACTCAAAATACCTATTTCGATTTCTGCCGATGCGCTTCTTCCGGTGGAAATGTCTTATAAAGTGATGTTGGTATATGAGTGTTCAAATTGTCTGTTACAAGAATTATTTTTTCTGCCACCATTGGATAAAGAGTATCTGATGTATGTTTGAGTACATGAACAAAATCTTCTGATTTCCGATGTTCAGACACAGTGTTTTCTCGTCTTCCACCGAGTGGCTCGAATATCATAAACACATTGGCTGTTCCGTTTCTTTCATATTCATAATAGATGTGTTCGGGTTTACCAAGTAATCCGGTAACTCGCGTTTACTTGATTAGTTGCCTGTTTGTCTCGTCTATACAGACAACGGGTAATAATGGATCGTACGAGCGTTGATAAACGTCGAGAATGTCTTCCATTTTTGAGACAAAATCCGCTCCATCCTTTTTTACCAAATTATACCAAAAACGTCACTTTAATTTCTAGATGGATGTAGTGCTGGGAAGCTGTCAATAATGGTAAAAAGCTGTTCTCTAGGATTTGCTTATTCCATCACAAAACGGTAACGAATGAGTTTAATAGCTCGCGTTAAGTTGGCACACAATCGAGTGAACCTTGATCGCTCCGGGAAGTTTTCTAATGCTAAAATGCTCCGCACGGAACGATAGATGGCTCTTTGAGTGGTTAAACCATTCATCATTCCCCATATAACACAGGCAATAATGATGGTATCCGGTTGTTGTTTTAATAGGTGAACGTTCTTTCAATTTTATATTTGCTCAGGCACATATCTTCTGTACAGAGATTGGAAGATTTCCAAAATTTCAGAAAATATTAGTTGAGTATTTGTGTAAATTTCGATATATTTAGGTCGGCTTTGCATAGAATAATCCCTCATTTCGCCGTAGTTTCGAGCTTATTCTATCGCAAAGTTTTTTATTTTATTCAGTTTTAAATCAACTAGCACCACGGGTATCTTTATATATTTATCAAATTCAATTCAAGCTCCATTCACACTTTTTTCATACTTACTTGTTAAGATACAAATGTATCAACAAACAACCCTAACACTTTTTCATTTTAACTCCTTTGCTCATCGGTCACCCACCGATGAGCTCCTTTTTTTTAGAGTATAGATTCTTAACTTAAGTAGTATCATTCTATTCTTTCCTTTCCTATAAAAAAATTTGTCTATTGACATTATTAACAACTGATTGTTAAAATGTACACATACCAAAATATTACCCTAATATTTTCATTTTTCATCTTTTGCTCATCGGGCAGACCGGTGGGCTTTTTTTACTCTTGAATTGTCACACTTCAGTTTCAATAATTGGTGTGATAATCTCATCAATTAATTTTGCAATCTCTTTCAAGTATTTTGAACTTAAATGTGTATAGTATAATGTGCAGTCATTGTTTTATCTTTTACATCATGACCTATGTACATACTTAACTTTTGATATCCGTACTAGTTCAACACTAGTCAAGAAGTTTTGGATTGGTCTAGAACAGATTTCAGAAACATTAACAAATAGCGACATGAATGTCTCCATAACCTAAGTGAATACACCAAACGTTCTTCAAATGCTGATCGGTAAGATTGCCTATCGCAAACTCTCTCAAAATGTGGCAGATCAGAATGGTATCAACAGTGGTGTCAATTCCAAAAAAGACGCTTCGCAAAATGAATTGCGAAACGCCTGAAAATACTGTCGTAAAGCTGTTCTTAACGCTTAGAAAAATGTACAGCTTTACAGGTTTTCTTAAGACTTGGTGTTAACACTGGGATCTCAATGATGTATTTTAATGGAATAGCAGGACAAATCACTTATTTTATAGTAACAATGTTCTGAGTAGATTCTCGATGTATCTTTCCTTTCAAATCCAGAATAACCAATATTAAGGTCCATATAGATTTCTTTTACACCTTCTTCTACCAAGATATCACTGGAACAAAACAGCACAGACTAATCACCGGATTGAAATGATAATACTTTGCAAGTTCAATCAACTCCAACGTATCTCCATATGTAACACCTGCATGAGAAAGTGTAGCATCTAACATTCATAAAAACTGATAAGTAGTAATCATTTTATCTAACCGATAGCAAGACGAGTCAACTCATCATCAATTTTCTGTATATCTGTTTCTTCTAATTGCCATTCAAATGCCTCGCAATTAATCTTAGCCTCTTCTTCGTTTCTAACTCCTAGTAATGCGGTACTTACGAAACTCTTTTGAGTCGACCAATTAATGGCAACCTGAGCAACTGGTTTCTTATATTTCTCTGCAACAACGTCTAATGTTTGCAAAAGTTCCATGATTTTTGAAAATGCTGGTTCTTTAAAAAACGGATAAAATGTCAGACGAAAATCTTTTTCATCAAATTTTGGTAATTCACGAATAGTACCCGCTAAAATTCCCGCTCCTAACGAGCCAGACGTCAGAGTAGCGATTCCTTTAGATTCAGCCCATTCCATCAGTTCCTTTTGTCATTGATTAACCATCGAAAAAGGTGGTTGAATAACATTTACTTCCCCATATTTCAAGGCTTCTTCAATTAGGTCTTTTGATGCATTACAAAGACCTGTATAACGGATCTTACCGGATTTTTTCAGGTCCTTTAAAGCGGCCATCGTTTCCTCAATTGAGGTGTTCACGTCAGGCCAATGCATTAAATATAAATCAATATAATCGGTTCCTAGACGTTGAAGTGAGTCCTCAACTTCTCGCATAATCGCGTCGTATTTATTATTTCTAACTGGTTTACCATCAAAATGACTAATATATGAACCAAATTTAGTTGCAAGATAAATTCGGCTACGATCATATCCTTTCAGTGCTTCCCCAACAATTTCTTCTGCCGTTCCTTCCCCATAAATTGGAGCAGTATCGATAATATTTACACCTTTATCTAACATTGCTCGGATCGCCTCGATAGATTCTTTACGATCGACTTCTCCAAAACTGCCCCCAGCAGAGTTTTCGCCGCCCATTGCCCATGTACCTACTGCTACAGAAGAAACTTCTAGGTTAGTATTTCCAAATTTTTTATATCTCATTTTTTTTGCTCCTCATTTTGGAAATGCGATTATTGATTATTTGAAGTATGGGAGGCCACAAAAAGAGTCGGAATATGTCTTCCTGTCTCATGCTATCAATTCAGAGAATTTAACTTCACCAACATTGCATAGTATTGTTGCTGAAAATTTACGAAAAGCAGAAATTAAAGGGTATAAAGAAAAAAGCATGGGCCTCATGCACTCCGCCATAGCTTAGCGTCTGAACTACTAAAGCAAGATACTTCGTTGCCAATCATCAGTACAATTTTAGGGCATCAATCTACTGAAACTACAAAGATTTACCTTAGTATTGATACAGAATCCCTTCGGATTCTTACTTTGCCAATTCCTAAGATGACTTCTCCCTATTACATTAGTCAGGAGGGAAAAGTTTGAAAATAAAAATACGCAATAATTCCTAAACAAAGGCACACCAAATAAGACTACCGTTTTTCGAATTTTTTTAACGGAAGCCGCTGATTTATTCAAGAAGAATCAAATCAACTTGAGTTTGGAAGACTGTCTACAAACGTATAGCCACGTTTCCTTAGGAGAGCCAAGGCTTGGGATTGTGTAAGAACTTTTTCTTCTTTCACAGGTTTATCTTCCAGATAACCTTCTGCAGAATAAGGTTCCACTTTTGATAAGACGTTCCAGATAGCGGTCAGGAGCATCTTACAAAGTGCGATTATGGCCTTTTTATGTCCACGACTGGTTTTGATTCGGTGATAACGGTGTTTAAACTCCGGGTGTTCCTTTGATCGTAAAAGTGCATTCGCAATTTGTACAAGAAGCGGTTTTAGACAATGACCCGCACGAGAGATTCGGGTTGATTTCATCCGTTTATCGCTATGATCATTTCTTGGACAACAACCAGCCCAAGAAACAAGGTGCTTTGACGTTGGGAACACAGACATATCTGGTCCGATCTCAGAAAGGATCGCAATCGCGGTCATGGGATTTGCGTTAAAACCAGGTATGGTGCGAAGTAAGTTTAAAACGGGTGAGAAGAGTTCTGTAAGAACTTGAATCTCTTGATTGAGCTCTTTTATGTGTGTTTCGATTTCGTCAATGTGTTGAAGGCATTGGCGAAGCTTGATGGCTTGAGAAACTGAAACAGCGCCATCTACTGCTGCTTGGATTTCTTCAATGGGCGTTTTACACCGACCATGTATAAACGGTTGAACATCGAATGTTTCACCGGGATGATCCAGCAGATAGTAAATGATGGAGCTAGAGGACTTTCCGAATACATCACTAAAGACATCATCCAATTTCAGATTGGAAACGGTCAAACAGTTCAATGCACGATTTTTCTCACCTGTTTTCATATTGGTCAGTTTCGAACGATAACGAATCAAATCTCGCAAATGACGGATTTCAGGACTTGGAATAAAACTTGGCTTGATCATGTCACACATAAACAGATCGCAGATCCATTTGGCATCTTTACGATCGGTTTTATTTCCTTGTATATTAGAGTTAGGGTTTTAACCTTCCGGTTTTTATTGGATAACCCTATGAACCATCGTTATTTTGATTTGATATTAACTCATTCATTTTGAGATAATATAGTTATTGGATTGAGAGGCTATGCCGTTTTTTCCTTGAGATCTGAAGCTCGTAATCGAAAGACTGGCACCTCTCTCTGATAAGTGGATTACGTATGAGTTAGATGTTGAAAGCTTTTGCTTTACTCCGTATCTCGTACAATGTAGTGACGCTTTTCAGTTGAGTGGATTTCAATTCAATATATTTTTTTAGAAAGGTCAAATGCATGTACTTCTTAGGAATTGATATCGGCAAGCGAACTCACGTGACTTCTTTAATGAGTGAAGAAGATAAGGTGATCCTGAAAGGTTTTTCTTTCCCTAACACTACTGAAGGAGCGGACACACTGATTGAGCTGCTTTCAAAATATTCAGAGGCTCCTGCTGACTTTGTTGTCGGCATGGAAGCTACGGGTCATTATTGGCTCTCCATCTTTTCATACCTCCACGAATCAAACTTTTTGATTCACGTTGTGAATCCTCTTCAAACCGATGGCTGGCGCAAAGGAACAGAAATCAGAAAACGAAAAAATGATATTATTGATTCTGTTTTGATAGCTGACTTAATGCGTTATGGTTCCTTTGTAGAAACAGTATTGTCTGATGAAAATGTTTTTTCGTTAAAACAACTTTCACGTTACCGAACCTATTTAGTAGGTACTGCAAGCGACTTCAAACGAAAAATCATAGCTGTACTAGATCAAGTGTTTCCTGAATATGCATCAATTTTTACCAAACAAGGTGTTTTCGGAAAAGCGTCTAAAGAGCTATTGCTTGAGTTTAGTTCTCCTATAGAGCTAGAAGAAATTTCGGCTGAAACGTTGGCTCAATACTTAGCGGAGTTAAGCAGAAACCGGATAAAGCCAGAGAAAGCAGATCAATTGAAGCAAGCAGCCTCTAACTCCTTTGGAGTGAAATTTGCTCAAGAAGCTTTTACATTTCAATTACGCTCCATGATTGAACAATTGAAATTCATCGAAAGCCAAGTAAAGGAAACTGAAAAAGAAATTAAGCGCATAATGAACGATTTAGACTCTGTTATTCTCACCATCCCTGGAATAGGTCCTATAAATGGTGCAACTATTCTTGGTGAAATTGGAGATATTCACAAATTTTCTAATCCGAAAAAACTGGTTGCTTATGCTGGTATAGACGCTTCTGTGTCCCAATCGGAGCAATATGAAGCAACACATAATGTTATGAGCAAGCGTGGATCTCCTTACTTACGAAAAGCCTTGTTTTCAGCTGCTCTGGTTGCTTCTCAATATGATCCTGTTTTTCGCGCGTTTTATCAGAAAAAAATTTCTGAGGGAAAGCATCATCTAACAGCCTTAGGCGCTGTTTCTCGAAAGCTTTGTTATGTGATTCATGCTATTTTGACTAAAAATGAACCTTATAAGATTGTTTCCGATTAACTATTAAACAAGCAAAAAAAATCTAATAGTGAAAGGTCTGTTTGTTGTGCTCTTTTTTTGGACTTAATTGTTATAAAATATTTTTTAGATTTAGCTAATTTCCACTTGACTCTATATAGTTAGTCTTTCTGAGGCTTTGTGTACTTAGGGTGGGACAGAGTGACAAAACAACTTTCCTCAAGAATATTGAAGACAGGAATCCAATACTTGCCGGAAGATTCCATACAAACGTCTCTACAATTGTATTTAGCAAGCCATCCAGCTAGATCCCTTAACCCTTTGGTAAAAGAAGAAAAGCGAGCCTGCTTATACTCTGTACGACTGTTTGCATCAGTGATACCGATACAAGCATAGATCCAAGTTTTGTGGACATCGAGCCCACAACAATTTTTACGAAAGATTTTGAACATAGAATACCTCACTAGTGTTGCAAAGATCTCCACTCTAACTAAATCATTGATTTAAAGCTATCTAGATGCAAAAAGTCCTTTATACTGAATCTAGGATAACTTATCCAAGACCAATAAAAAGGACAACACACATGGATAAGTATAAATCAGAAACTTCGTTTCAGAAATGGTTTTCTTCCATAAATTTTACTGAATTACCAGAAGAAACACTCAATAGCATCAATAAATATGATCATTACAGTAAAAAACTAGATTTCAAAACATCATTAAAACTCATGCTTTATGCAGTCTATGAAGAAATGCCTAGCTTTTGGGAAATTGATCGAGCCTTTATGGATTCGCGACTTTGCAAGGAACTAGGATTGAATGGACTTTGTCACAGCTCGTTATCTCGTAGGATGCCTCAGATTGATTCAGAAGTCTTGATGGAAATTTTTGTACAACTTGTTCAGAAAATTTCCAGCCAAAAACCAAGCTCAAAAACTTCAAGTCTTCAACTCATTGATTCGACAACCATCCCATTGAACAAAACATGGTTTCCTTGGGCGAAATTCCGAAAAACAAAATCTGGCATCAAACTTCATTTGAATCTCTGTTATCTCGATAAAGAGCATCAGTATCCTGAAAGATTCACTATTTCAAACGCAGAAGAACATGATCGAAATCACTTCGAATGCTTCGTTGATAAGACAGAAGCTACGTATGTAGTAGATCGTGGCTATTTCGATTATAAATTGTTAGATCGACTACATACTGATGCTACTTCTTTGTGACTCGCACAAGGTCGAATACTAGAATCACAGTTTTAGATCAACTTGAAGTTACAAATCAAAAAACAGCAGATGGGCAAATCATCAGTGATCAACAAGTAATTCTGGGTGGTGGTATCAATTACAGTACTGAGCGCTTCAGATTGGTCACGATTCTGACCAAAGGACAACGGCTTTTGCGTCTTGTTACTAATCGGTTTGATGTTTCTCCAAATGAAGTCGCCGATATGTACCAAGCACGGTGGCAGATCGAGCTTTTCTTCAAACACTTGAAGCAAAACATAATGATCCGACGGATCTATTCGCAAAAGGAACAAGGCGCTATCAATCAAGTGATTCTTACATTAATCGCAACACTTTTGACATTTCTAATCAAGATCCAACTGGGGACAACAGCCACACTTTTTGCTTTAAAACGCTCTCTTCATTATCTCATGTTTGCCCCCGCTGAATATTGGTTCGCTCACTATCAATTAGATGGCTGAAGTTAGAATTGTTGACGTCTCACATGTTTTCACTTGAATAAGGCTAAAAATTTCTGGAAAAAGTTATCCTTTGCGTGAGCATTTCCTTTTTTGGAAATTTTAGCAGAAAGGTATTGTCAGTATATTCTGATAATAACAATACAATATTTATGCAACACTAGTGAGAATACCTCTCTAAAAACCAATTACAGGTTTGGTAGGGACTGGTCATCCGGCGAAATCGAGTCAACTTCGGAAGAGATAAGTTTACGGGCTACGGGTTTGCGCCATTCATTGATGCCTTAACGGATGACCGACACCATATAATCATGCGGGGTCGCCGCTATACAGCCCCGCCACTCACCTCCTCGGGTTCTGTAGTATACCAGGGACCTGTAAGGAAAGCGTATCACGAAAATAAAACAAAGAAAGGTGCTTTGAGATTTTCATAACCTCATTGGTGCCTTTCGTAGAAAGGCAGGATTATAATCATGAACATTATTTTCCAAAGCTGTTTTAAGGTAATTCTTACCAAATATTTGGATTTCAATGTCAATCTTGGCTATTCTGTCAAAACCTATCAGTATTTCTTAACAAAATTCGATCGTTTTGCCGATGGTTATGGCTGTAAAAATATTGAATATACAAAAGAAATGCATGCCGAGTGGTCAGTCGTGTTGCCTGAGGAACATGTCCCGACAACACATTATCGAAGGATGAATATGACCAAGCATCTATTGATATTTTTGATGTCGATGGGATATAAGATATATATGCCTCGTGACACCAAGTTTATTCCATCTACTTTCAAGCCCCACATATACTCTGACATTGAAATTGAAAAATATTTTTACGAAGTTGATCATGCTGTGAGTTATGTAGACAAATCAACAGCTATCATATTTCCTGTTATGTTTCGCTTACTTTATTGTTGCGGGCTGCGGATCAGTGAATGCTTGCGGATCAAGATGAAAGATTATCATCCAGACGAAGCAACTATCGTACTTTATGAAACAAAATTTGACGGCGAAAGAATCATTGCATTAAGTCATGAACTGAATGATTTGCTTCGAAATTATGGAGAAAAATGCTTTTACCTCAAAGCTTCAGATGACTATCTTTTCTTTCAATTCAACGGGAAAAAATTTGGTGCTGATTCTATTTATGAGTGGCATCGAAAATTTCTTGAAAGAGCTGGTATTCCTTATCAAGGAGATCGTAAAGGCCCACGCTTGCACGACTGGCGGCACACATTTTCTACTAAAACTATGGCTGCTCAGATTATTTCAGGAAAAGATATGTATTGTACCTTACCTATTCTTTCTGCATATTTAGGACATCGAACAATTTTTGCCACTGAAAAATATGTGCAGTTGACGAAAGAAAACTTCCCGGAAATCAATCAGAAGATGATCGACAAGATGGATGAGATTTTTAAGAAAGTGGGTGGTAACGATGAAGGCTGATTTTCAATACCTGCTCTCAAAATATTTGACTGAATATCTTAAAAATGAATGTGGTGCTTCAGACAATACTATTCATTCTTATAGGGATACCTTTGTACTCTTGTTACGTTTCTTTCAGAAATCTTTTCAAATCGAGTCATGGAAATTAAGATTGGAAGATCTGACACCAGATACAGTTCAATGTTTTTTGGATACTATTGAAGCCAAAGGGCAAACAATATCAACGAGAAATCAGCGTCAAGCTGCAATACACAGTTTTATCAAGTATGCCTCTAGCGAGCTGCCACAAAACTTAGATTCTTTTAAAAAGATTTTGGATATGCCAATTAAAAAAGCCTCGTCACCAAATATACAGTATATCAAAGGAGAACATATCAAACTTTTTCTAAATGTTATCAATACTCAGTCAAGAAAAGGATATCGTGACTACATGATGATGACTTTCATGCTTTTTTGTGGACTTCGGGTTAGCGAAGTCATTTGTATAAAAAAATCTGATAGATCTTTGAGTAAACCATATACCATGATGATTCACGGGAAAGGAAATAAAATCAGAATTATCCCATTGGTAGATCTGATAGCGGATCAACTTAGGACCTACCTTGTGAGTTTTTCCTTTTGCAACAAGACTCCCATTTCCGAATGCCAGAGAAGATCCTCTTTCAAGGCAAGCTGTGGTTGCGATTGTAAAAAAATACGCAACCATGGCTCATTCTCAAGACTTATCTTTTCCCGCAGATTTAAGCCCACATTACTTAAGGCATTCTTATGCAATGACGCTCTTAGATTCAGGGGTAGATTTAATTTATATCAGAGATCTATTAGGACACGTAAGTGTCCGAACTACAGAAATCTATGCGAGAACTGATTCACAAAAAAGACGTGAAGCCATTAATTCCGCCTATATTGAACTATCTGATGAAAATCCACGCTGGGAAAATAATTCAGATATGCTTGAATGGGTAAAACGATTTTAAGATATTATGTAAAGAAAAGTCCAGCAATTTCCCATATTCAATGGGCAATTAGCTGGATTTTTACATAATGGCAAATTTGTCATAACCACTTTTATGTAAAATTTTACATAACAAGGGGAAAATTGAAAGATTTTTTGGTGTTATGAAAACAAATTGGATGTATAACATTAATTACTCAGACTTTGAATCGCTAGATGAATTGAATGAATCGTTAAAAGCATATGTTCAAGAAAAAAATCATACTTTTCATCAGTCCATTAAACAGACTCCTTTCGAACGAATGACTCATGATCCTACGCCTGTAAACGAAATCAGTTTAGATAAATTGGAGCATGCATTCCTTCATACTGTAACGCGAAAAGTAGCAAATGACGGCACAATAAAACTGCATACAAAAACTTTTGAGGCAGGTTATTTGTGCATTGGGCACAAAATCACCTTGCGCTATCTTCCTGATTTCAGCAAGGTTTATCATGAAACAGATGAACAGCAGCTCATTTCATTAAAAGAGGTAAATAAAATTGATAATTCTCGAACACAAATTCGTTTAACGGAATAAATTTTGGATTTTTTAACTTTTTATGGTTTAACCCATAATCCATTTGATAAGGAAAACGATACAGCCTATGAAACTATTGATTTGAAAGAAGGAAATGTCCGATTGAACTATATGTGCAAAACCTTAGGTTTTTGTACGATAACTGGTAGACCTGGTGTTGGAAAAACGTTCGCCTTACGCCAGTTTGCTTCAAAATTGAATCCAAATATTTATCGTATCTGTTACTTACAACTTTCGACAGTTTCCGTTCCCGATTTTTATCAAGCAATTGGAAAATCATTAGGTATTGATCTCCCAAGTCGAAAAATTGACAAAATTCATCAAATACAAGAAAGGATCACTACTCTTCATGAGAAAAATAAAATTACCCCTATTTTTATTTTTGATGAAGCACAATATTTGAAAGGCACAATTTTACAGGAGCTGGTCATGCTTTTCAATTTTGAAATGGACTCCAAAAAAAACTGTTTGGTCTTACTATCCGGGCTTCCATACTTAACGCAAGTAATTGAAAGGGCACAATTTGAGCCTTTGAAACAGCGTATAATGACAAATTATGAATTCATAGGCATCGAAATGAGTGAAGCTCAGGCTTATTTAGAACAACTACTTAAAGATGCAAATCGAACAACTCCGCTATTCTGTGAGGCAGCTATAGGAGCTTTACACTCAAATTCCAATGGGAGTATTCGAAAAATGAACAACATTATTGCACAATCATTATTGTTAGGTGCAACTAAAGAACAAGTTCTTATTGATGCAGATATCGTTCTTTCAACGATAACGGAGTTGAATTTTATCTGATGCCAGCACCTTCGGTGAATATCCCTGCCACTAGAAATTTCTAGTGGTTTTTTATGAATTAAATCGAAGGTTGATACTTACCCAGGTGATTTTAGTCACTATATGGTTCTTTCCAAAGTTAGTTGATTTCAGGCTTTCCCCGCATCTTTTCCAGAAGAAGGGTTTTGGTTCTTAAAGTGTTAAACCCGCATCGGCCATACATAATCCTCTTGATCACTTTCACTTTGTTGACGCTACCTTCAGCTAGCCCATTGCTTTCATCAAAAGTGATTGCGTTTTGCACCGCATCAATATCTCGTATAATACCATTGATGAAACTATTGATTTCGCTGATTCCTAGTTTTTGAGCTTCTGCGATCCAGTTGGATAGTTGATTCACCTCTTTCTCGGAGACCAGTTTTTTGAAGCTCCAAATGAGACTATATATGACTTGAAATTGTGGCACCGTTTTTAGTACTTGCTCAAATTGTTCTTTTGTGATGGCGCTCACTTCTTCCAGCGGGTGATAGAGCAGTTTAAACAATCGCTGACGCTTGATCATCTCAGTGTAGCCAACTACTTCAGTCGCTTTCGAAGCATCTGGATGTATCTGCTCCTTTTTCCATCTACTGCAGTAGTGTCGTAGATTGGAAGATGAACCTTCGTACCCCATTTCCCTAATTTCTCTTTCAATGACGCTGCCCATTACCCCAAGCTCAAGTTTTTGATCAATGAAGGAGCGATACCTGTCAAGAACACTTTGTCTGTACTTGCCTATCGTTCCGTGTACGGGATCAAAATCTGGAGAAAGGTATCTGTAGATGGTTCTTCGTGCAAGGCCTGTATCACGCTGTATCGCACTCACGCTGAGTCCGTTTTGTCGCATGCTTCGTATTTCTTCCACCAGTTCCATTTTCATCAGGACTTTTTCCTGACTTCTTTCATTTGCAATCGTTCTAAAACGATCAATCACTTCCTTATCTGTCAGCGCAATCAGTTTTTTATAACTCCTGACATCCATATTCAATTCTTCGCAGATCTGTGTTTGAGTGAGACCCGCATCAGCTAGACTCTTTATCCTCCTAAATTTTTGTTCCAAAGTTAATTTTCGATTCTCATTGGCTGAAGATATTTCTTGTTCTATTTCAACGTTTTCGATGCTTCTGGTTGCTGGAATAAGAATTCGCGCCTTCATGACTTTTTTCAAATGGGCTTTCCCATAATCAATGAGATTTTTATACAAGTGGAACCTGTCACTTACTTGTCGGACCTCTGGATGAGCAATAGAGATTGCGTTTTTATAAGTGATGGATCCATCTCTTGAGACGAGTTCCAAATTGGGGAAAGTGCATAACCATTCCGTTACCTCCTCCGCGTCTCTGCTGGGCAAAAGATCAATGACTCGATGTGTCTCGAGGTCTACCATAATTGTGCCGTAGCGTTCTCTTTTTTTTAGAGCAAAATCATCAATACAAACAGCAGTTACGATCGCTTTATCAATCATTGTTCCAGTTTTTTTTTATCAGATTACAGATGGTGCTCTTTCCCACATCAACGATCTGGTTTCTCAGTATTTCCGAGGCTGCTACTGAACTGACATTCAACGAGATACGTAATATTTCTTCTTCCAGCCGTTTGGTCTTTTTTGCTTTTCCAGCCAAAACATCGAAACGTTCTGCAAAAGTGGTATGACCACATTCTTGGTTCTCACAGAAAAATTTGCGGTTCTCCAGCACGATGACCACTTTTTTTCCTTGGATCGGTAGATCTTGGAAAGAACGCTCGTACCTTGAGTGTATCCTGGAAGAGGGAGTGTGGCAGAATGGGCAATCGACAGAATACCGGTTTGAAGCAACATAAATGAAAAATGTGTCACCCGTCAACTCATGGTCAATGTAATCCAGATGTTCATCCAGCAGTTTAATCAATTCCTCCACGATGGCTCACTCCTATGTTGATTTATTACTTTACTTTTACCATGCTTGAGCAAGCAAATCAACTAACTCTGAAAAGAACCCACTATATTTCAGCATTTCCAGTCATAAAATCACTGGAGCCAGATGCATTTCCGGTGCCGAAATAATGTGACGGACGACAATATAGTAAAGTGTATTACGTTTACTTTTGTATAACGCTTTGGATCTGTGTCAATAAAGTGGATGCATTTATCGAGAGTTTTATGAAACCAAGCCACTCTCAAGTTGTCTCATGGTTTCAGACAATCATCAACCCAAAACCGTTTGACCATTCTCTGAAACCATGAAAAGAATTTCTCGTGGATTCGTTTAAAAAATGTGTGTAGTTATTGTGCGTACTGCCGGGCTTGGCCTTCTGCTTGTTGTGGTGTCTTATAGTCAATCGCTCCATGTATCTGCTTGCGGTTGTACCATCCTTCAATATATTGAAACAGTGCTACTCTGGCTTCTTCGAAAGAATGGTAGGTCGTTTGGTAGACTTCTTCTTTTTTTAAGGCTGCGTGAAACGATTCGATAACGGAATTATCATAAAGCGTCCCTTTGCGACTGTATGAGTGCACCATCTTGTTCTCACCTAGCGCTTTTTCAAAATCGATGCTCGTATACTGTGAACCAAGATCTGTTTGGATGATCAGTCTGTCTGTCGGTTGTTGTTCTTGAATCGCTGACTTTAGCGCGCTCATCACGATTCCAGTGATCATCTCTTTAGCATAGGTGTAGCCGAAGATTTTTTTCGAATAAAGATCGATCACAGAAGCCAAGTAGGTCCAGCCGTCCTTTGCAGTCGAGATGTATGTGATCAGCGTCCCATTTTTGATTGATGTTAGTTGCAGAAAAATCTTGGTCTAAAAGATTTATCCGTTCCTCAACGCGCGATTTAGAAGCCTTGGTAGGTCGATATTTTTTTACGGTGATCGAATGGATGCCGAGGATACGCATCCGCTTTTGCACACGTTTGATCGATAAATCAAAACCTTGCTCAATCAATTGATGATGAATTTTCCATGCACCATAACGCTTCTTACTGTCTGCGTAGATGGACAGAATTACCTGATCAATTTGTTCGTTCTCCAGCTCGCGATTACTAGGCTGATGTTTGAGCTCCTTGTAATACGTGCTCAGTGCTACTTTCATCACTCGCAAGAGCATCCGAGTCGGATACTCGTTACTCTCATTTTTAATGAAGCGGATTTTGCTGTGTAAGTTTACTTCGTGAAGATAGCCGCCATTGCTGTTTTTAAGATTTCGTTCTCCTGACGCAGACGAGTCATTTCTTTTTCCATCTGTTTGATCTGAGTCGGAGTCAACGAGCTACCAGCGACACAGCGACTAGGCTGTTGTTTTTCTTCCATTTTTTCGTTCGAGGTTATTATAGTCCTCTCCCAAAACGTGTCCACTAAATCATCCTAACACCACTTCTCAACTCGTTAATCGTTACTTGCTCAAAAAAATCACCACTTAAATGATAACCATCACCCCAAACAGTCACGATAGATTCACCTCGTATCCCCTGTTCTAAAAGTTTCTTTTTTAAAGATTTGATTATTGCAGATAATTGTGACAAATTGGAAGCCGTTGCTGAACGTTCCCACAATAGTCGGCACATATCATTTCTTGAAATGACCTCGCCTTTTTTTTCATAAAGCAAAGTTAAAATTTTTTTCTGAGTCGCATTCAAAGACAAACTGTTCAAAGAAATCTTCTCACAGTCTTCACTCATCTTGTAGCTTAGTCTCCCAATACTTAAATCATAGGTAGCGTTGAGTAACTCTCGTATTTTTTCTAACAAACTTGTCATTACCAACCAATCAGTCAGTCCTCTTGAAATCCAAAATTGTCGATCATCTTCTGTTGGCTCTAGTTCTGCTTTTCTTAGTATCCGTAACTGTTTTATTCCCAAAACTTTCAATAATAAAATCACTTCATGATTTGTCAATGTATCGCTTAGAACGATGGTTTCAAAGAAATCTGTTATCTTTAATTGTGATGTTTGTTGCAAAAAACTATCCACAAGTTTTGATGAAATAAACACTTCATGACCTAATTCAAGCAATTTTTTTTCTAAATCGCGCTCATAGTCAATGCATTTTGTTAGTATAAGTACTCGTTTCATATTTCTCTCCTTTATTACTTTTAACAACAGGTCTTTTTACATGTTTACAAATGCCTCATAAAAATCAGCCATTTTTCATTGAGTAACAAATAAGTCCCAAATTCATTTTCTCTGTTTTCACATAGAATTTCATAATTCTCATTTGATGTAAGAAGGCAAAAAAAGGAGTGCACTACATGAACACTCCTTAAAAAATTGTCACTCTGACCATTTTTTTATTATGGAATCTTTATCTCTCCAAAATGATTGGTTTGCTGATCCCAAGCATAGTCATTGATCGTCGTGTTTGGTTCTAAATAGATCGTTAACCAATAGACTTCTTTATTATCGCAATCCAAATGAATAGTTCTTAAACTGTCGATTTTGGCGATATCTTGCTCACTTTCCTTTTCTGTCAGCACAAAGCCAAGATAGGTATAGTATTGCGGCGTAAGCCATCGAATGCTGATTCCCTTATATCCTTTCTGTAAGGGAACCATGTATTCATTGTAAGAAACTGTTTTATCAATGTCTCCGCTATTGGTTATAATATTTTTGGTTGAATACTTTTGATCGTAGTTCGGCAGTTGCACATTATCTAGCGTAAAAAATCCATTACTTGGGCGTTTGATTGATGAATGCGGGTTCTGAATAACTTGTCGCGCATGCAAAGTAATAGAAATATGTGCCTTATAAATAACACTAACAGTGATCTCTTCTACTGATGTACCTGCTTTGAAGATCATCTCATTCATTTCACCAACCTTTGTCGCATTGCTGACGTTAATTGGAAACGTAGTTGCTGGTTTCCCATTTGTTGTCTTGTACTCAATCGGTTGATAGTCTATATCGTTCACTAATAGGTTGGGAGGAAGTCGTTTGTATGAAACGTCACGTAGAATCTCTTCAGTTACCATCTTGAATGGATCAAGTTTTTCCCCTTCGTCGTCAACTCCGATATAATGAACTTTGGCATATTTCGTTACATCCTTCTCAAAATGGAATGAATGAACATAGCTGTCACAGACTGATAATTCACCTTTTGTTGCTGTCAAGTTCTCGTTATTGGTCCCATCTGCCACACCATTGAGTGTATACGTCTTCTCCGTTGCTTGTGGTGTGAAAAATTTCCATGATTGTTTATCATATGGTAGCCATTCTTCTTCCACCCATTTTTTGATCCAAGAGTCTATCCAAGCTATTACCTTACTTTCTACTTCTGGTGTCCAATTATTTCCAGAAGCAATGAAATCGGCCTTAGTTTTTTCAAGCACTACTTTTCGATGTTTAATAACTTGTTCATCCTTGATCTCTTCCGTATCAAAGTTTGCCTCCCACTCAGCTTCGCTCAGTTTAGCAACTTTCGCTTGATCATAACCAAATGTTGGCGGAGTTGTAGTCGTTCCAATAATCGTTTCATTTTTGTCTAAAGGAAAACCGATTAATTTTTCAATGCCGTCGTTGGTCATTTTTGTGACATTTTGGGCCGTTGCATCATAAAGTACCTCATTGGTAGCTGCGTGATCAATTCCATTGTGTTTGATGGCCGTCTCTGTGTAAAAATTATCAAAGACCTTCCGACTGATAACAGCTGGTTCGGCACCGTAATAATTTGTTTTAACGAACACCCAGACAACACAATTATCTGCTACTTCAATACTTTCATCCGTTAACTTGACTTCAGACTGATTCAGACCTTGTTTAATTCCTTTCCAACCGTTTGTGTCAGCTAAATCAACAGCTGTATACCCCAACGTATTTGCTTGACTATACGCGGTATTAAATTCCTCTTCAGAAGGAGTCTGGATATCCATATTGGGATCGTTATTATCATAAGGAAGGATCAGGTATTTGGTTTCCTTTAATTCAGGTTCAACGGTCAGATTTAGCTGTGAACTATGATAGGCACTGCCTAAACCAATGTCAATCTTGACTTTTTCCTTAGCTTTTTGCGATTTGTAATGCTTTTCCATTGGAGCTTCAATAGAGATATTGCCTGGAATAATTCTCGGAGCCCCTCGCATGAACATGAGTTCATAACTATAATAATCAAACAAACCGTCAACTGAGTGACGTGCCGCTGTTCCTACATCTGGATAGACTTGTGTCGATCCCCACCAATCGTAAACAGGGTCATAATCCCACCCCCAAGCAATTGCGCCAGAACCATCTAATCCAGTTTTATATAAATTTCCAGAAACATCTAACAGTTGAAACGCAGATTGGTAACTAGACATGCTAGCAATTTTTCCTAACTCAGCATTTTGTGTACCCGTAAAATCGTTTGGTATACCACCAGTAGCAAACTCAATCCAATTCCGTTCATCTTCCTTTACTTCTGGTACACTCGTTTCATTCGTTACATTGATTGGTAGTGACGGAGACGTATGGTTATCTACAAACCATGAACCGTCGTAGGCCTCGTTAGCTACGTAATAATTCCCGCTGATCGTATCCGAACTGTCTTTACGAACGACATAAACCAAGCGCTTTCCATCAGAATCAACCAAATAGACTTTTTCATGTGCCTTTCTCAAAGATGTTAGAGTCGGCGCAGTAATGCTGACAGAGCCTTTTTCCCCGACTGTTTTATAATATTTTTTATCATAGATTGTCGGATGTTTTTTTGATGCGGCGTCATCTATATCTGACCACATACCTTGATTTTCATACCCCGTCAGTTGGAAACCCACGCGACTATTATATTCCACGTTTGAAAAAACCGGCGCTTTAGGAACCTTTTCGTTATATTGTGTGTCTCCATCACCTAAAACCTTGGGTAATTGTGTTGCCTTACTGAGATACGTATTTAACTTCCCATAAGAAGGCGTTCTAAAATCATACTCAACAGTGGTACCACGAGATCCATACAATGGACCATCTGTTCCAAATTGATAATAATTATTTCTTCCCCAAACCCAAACTCTCCCATATTGATCGACTGCGTGAGTAGCGAATTTTCCAGCATTCAGCGAAACAAAATGAGGGGGATAGACTGCGGATGAGGTGTCGATCTCTACTTTTTGCGGCGTCTCATAATTACTGCCTGCAGTTGATTCAAAGTACAGCCGCCCAAACTGATAGATTTCTCCTTGATCTGTCAAAACGAAACTATTGTTTAAGTCCGCACTTACTTCAACTGGTGTCAACTTTTGAGTTGAAAAGAAGGTTGTTTCGGCTAGGTCTTGAGAGCCTCCGGTATTTCCATTCCCTCTTTGCCCATAACCGTTGCTTCCAAAAGAATAGACTTTCCCAGATGCTGTCGCAATAAGACCATGCGAATTTCCCATTGACATCGAAATAAACTTGTCATTTTTATTCAAATCAGTTAATTCTGAAACTTCTGTTGGTGTGGTAACATAATTAGGCCCAGATAGAAATGGAATTCGTCCACCAGCTTGATAGCCCCATGCATACACATTACCGCTTTCTGCTATCGCATAAATACAATGTGCGGATTCCGTTCCAGGATAAATTTGATCAATCTTTTCATGGCCCGGAAAATCGACTTCTACTGGTAAAGGATTCGCTGATCCGGCACTACCAGAAACGCCATTCCCCATTTGACCTTCGAGACCTCTTCCCCATGCATAAAGCGTTCCAGTTTCACTCAAAGCATAAAGGGTGTGATACCCTCCCCAAATTTTATGAATCTTGATATTATGATCAATAAAATAAGGAATTCGCTTCATCCCCCCCTGATAACGAGCGGCATTTGTAGGTAAACCTACCCCTTGGACACCATGAGAATTATACCCCCAAGTCCAAACAGCACCATGAGAATCAAGTGCCGCACCTGCAGTATAAATTGTTACAGCATCCACAAATTTTACTGCTGAAAGCAATTTAGGCGTTGGCGCCATCAAGGAGCTTTCTAACGTTGGTAACTCACGTTTCAAACTGCCTGAACTTGGTTTCTGCTGAATAAGCTGTGAATCAGATGTCGTTTCTGTTTCACGTTCACTTTCTAACATTGATTCATTTGAAGCATCACTTATTTTTTCTTTCTCTTTTTCTTTGACCGAAGAAGAATAACTTGATTGGCTGACTTCGTTGGTCGAAGAAGTACTTGAATCCTCCGTTGAATGAATACTAGCTGAACTGTATTCATTCATATCGTTGGTTTCCGCATACATACTTAGACTACTCCCAACAGAAAGGAGTAAGACAATGAATAAACATTTAATTATCCTTTTTATCAATAGATTACTCCCTTCTACTCGGCTAAATTCTCTAACGTACTATCAATCGTTCTCAACGGTTCTACTGTCTGGGCGTTTTTGTTTCCCCACCAAGACAAGCGATAATCATAACTCTTTGTATGAATCGCTTCCGTTTTGGCAACAATATCAAAAGTTACTCCTTCATACTTCGCTTTTTGCGCGTTTGGAAGGATAAGCTTTACTTTTTCAAACAGATTCGGTGTGGTCTCACCAGGGCCTAGTACATCAAGATAATAGTAATACCCATCTTTTCCATCCTTCCATTTCGTCGTATCAAGACCGACGGGCTGTACCTGATCTCCCCAATTTACTTCAAATGGCTCTCCATCTTTTATTGCCGCTGGAAAAACCAGGATTCTCACAAAAGCATTGACATCTTCTGTATTTTTTGCAGCGACAACTTTTTTAAACTCTCTATCAGGTTCAAACTGATTAGGAGTTTCAAAATCGTCAACTAAAATAACGTCGAATAGCAGATTTCCTGATTTAAATTTATTTTGAATTGAGTCTGCCGTAGTGAACCAAGCCAAAGTTAAAAATGTTACAATGCTAAACCCAAAAATAACAAGCGTTTCCTTTGTGAATTTGCCTTCTCTTTTAAACTTCTTTAGAAACTTTTGAAAAAACTTTTGAAGTTGATCGTTCAAAACTGCATCACCTCATTTCAATGCAATAGACTGGTGCCTTTGATTCTTATCAAAGTGCACCAGTCTCTTTCCTATTTTAAAGCTATATGCACTACAATAATTCTATCATCATTTTAGTTTTTTTCTTATTTTCACTAAACAAATGATTGTGATAAGTATGCACCCTAATACAATAAACTCATCCATAATCGTTTCGCCTGTTTTAAGCAGGGATCCTTCTCTAAGTAAATCCTTTAATGGAGCTTGATTTGGTATTTTAGGTATACCTTCTTCGTTTTTTATTGACGCCTTAGGATATGTAGCGATAAACTGCCAATAAACTTCTGCTTCACTTGGACCAGAAAAATACTTTTGGTTCCATTTTTCTACATCGTTCATTCTTAAATTAATCGTTACGATTTTTTCAGATCTAGGAGAGACCAAACCAAAAGGAACTTCTTTATTGCCATTCTTATTCGTACTCAAATTGCCTTGAAAGACTTCTTGTTCTTCAGATAGAATCCGCATAGACATATTTTCGATCAAATCAATCTTTCCACTTTTTGACTTTGGCTGAATGACCAACTTTAAATCATAGGCTTCGTCTCGAAAATTTCTAATGATCAGCTTTCTTTTAAATGTATCTCCTGGCTGTAAATCGTCTAAGTTGAAGAAATAACCTCCATCTTTCGAAATGCTTATCCCGTTCTCATCGCCAACTAAAAATCCATCAGGCAAATTTGCCTCTATTGCTGACACTCGTTGAAAAGAGATAGTAGACAGGATCATGACTAACAGAAAGTAAATTGTTCTCTTAAGTCTTTTCACCGCCTCACTCCCATTCTTTATCACACATTTCATAACTACTATGCATAAAGCTATTCATTTCTACTTGCTTTTTTGAATTTACTTTATTTTTATAATGTTGCTTTGATGGCATTAGCAATGTTTGTTGGAATTCCAGGGAATCCGCCTCCATCAATTGCTTCTTCAGTTGCTTGTAAAGCTTCGATTCTTACATTCAAATCATAATCCATTAATTGATATGTGTTGTCCGCGCTACCATCTAAAGTAACCGATTCTAAAATCAATGGTGAACGTTGGCCTGACACTAATTTACCGATGTAATAGAACCAACCACCATCTTGATCATACGCCCATTTTCCAGCTGTTACAGCTGAAGCATCCACATCACTAGAATATCCAAGCAAAATTTTGTCATCTAATGCTGACTTAATGATATCGGCTGTCGTAGGTGATGGTGCCACTGCCCAATCTTTTGTAGCTGTTGTCCCTAATTTGTAGTATAAATATTTTACATTGGAAACAGTTACTGTTGATGTCCCTTGATCATAGGCAAAGTCGGCATCCATTTTATAAAATTTTCCACTATCTTCACGATATAAAGCAAATTCATATTTGTTGGTAAATACTTTTTTCCCAACAATCGTTACACCAGCTGGAAGTCCACTCACTGTCAAACCTAATGTCGCAGGATCAGAATACCCATTTGTAGCAAAATTTACTGATGGAACTGGTACAAGGTCTGTAGACGCTTGTTCAGTGCTAAAAGAATAATATTTTAATTTATTGCCATCAGCTTCCATTTTCTTTAATGTTTCTTCAAACGATAAACGCACAACAACATCAGTATCACTATTACTGAGAACGCCTACTTCTTTTTTCACTTCTTGCCCAGGTACCCATGGATCTGGTTTTTCAAAATCTTCGACGATTTTTACTGACCCATCTGGTAATACTCCTGTTTTAAATTTGTTTGTTACATTGTCTGTAGACGTAAACCATGCAAACGTCCCAATCAATGTCAGGGCTGCCACCATAATTAATGATAACCCTACAGCTTTTTTCTTCTTTGAATTCATAAGAATCCTCCTTTATATGTTTTGCTATCAGAAATTTTTTCACTTTCTGTTAAGCCTTACTAAAAAAAAATTTTGAAATGATGCTCAGCAATAAAATAAAAATCACTGCTAATCCAATCGCAATCAACGGATTTTCTTGAATCGCAGTCAGCAATTTTCCTGCCATTGGAACGACAAAAGAAACGATTCCGATAATTTGTCTATTAGAGATTTCAGGATCATCCATGTTATTTGCATCTCCTCTAGTAACAACTGTATCCTTTTCAGCATCTTTTTTGATTACCCTATGAGTCAAATAAATTGAGTTATCTTCGATTCCATTTGGAACAAACGTCACAACATCGTTCACCTTAATAGACGATGGCTTCCTAAGTTTTACAAACAACAGATCACCTTTTTCAAAAGACTCGCCTTTGAAACGATCACTCATTGATTTATCTGTCTTCATGGAATTCGTTTTGACAGAATAGATACGGTAACCAAAAAGTGATTTATCAGTTTTATCACTAAATCTAAACCAAATCGCTAATACAATAATCAGAAGTAAAAAAAACCAAAAAAAGATATTTACGATTTTAATTCCCTTACTTTTCATTTCCAACTTTCCCTCTATCCCGTTCAATTTTTTTTGATCAGCAGAACACATTACTACTTCTTTGCAAACCTTCTTATTTTCAAACAAACGATTCATTTATTTTTTGAACAGTTTACTTCATCTGCAGAACGATAACTATCTCGCAAGTATCCCATTAATCTTTTTATCAAAATTTCTTACTGACAACATGTAAAAAGGTATCCTATTCCACTCAAATATGGACTTACCAAATGTATCATGCGCTAAAAAAAATGCATAATAACTATTAGAAATTGTCATACCCAATAAATTAATTTCGGAAATAAGTAACAATAGACAATAAACAAAACTCGCATTTCCTGAATATCTTTATTATAAACAAAAAAATATTATTATCTAATTCAACATTTTAATATATCTTAAAAAAATTGATGTGGCAGACCGTTCATTTGCTTTCATTAATTCAAAAATAAATATAGCTAAGAGCAAAACTACTAATTGATATTAGATTGCTTGATAAGTTGGATCTAAAAGTTACTACAAAGGATTTTTATGGCATAGCAAAGCAATGACTGCTGTTGTATACGGGAAGGATTGTTGGCATCTAGAAAAGAGGTATATGTTCGGTTTCATTTTGCATTATTTTAAAATCAGTCTATAATTAGAAGTGAGCTGATATTATGATGAAATATTTGAATTTGCTAAAGTTACATTTGAATAAATTGCTAAAACATATCATATTAAATTAATGGAATGGATTCACAATACAGGCATGCTCATGTACGGTTCAAAGCTCAACCAAAAAAAATATAATTGATCAAGTTTATCAATGCATTTAAAAGCGCAACTTCACGATTGATAAAACGTGATTATCCTAACGTGAAACAATTCCTTTGGAAAGAAATGTTTTGGTCCAAAAGCTTTTGTCTTTTAACAGCTAATGAGACACCCGATGATGTAATAAAAAAATATATTCGGAATCAAGGAAGTAATCATAAATAAAGGACAGATTAAGATTATGAAATCAAATGTCACCGTCAATTGGAAATGAGCCAAGGGATCACTTTATTTTATCAGTCACAACATCAAATCGACTCTTAAAAAAATACGTTTTCTAACACTGGCCATTCGAAAAAAGTTGTTCCATTCTTTGAAAGATGACACAAAAGTACACGATGTTGATATAAATAAACGACTAAAAATAATTCATCAAGAAAGGGAAAGTATTAAAAAACCAGATAGGTTGACAATACCAGGTGAGCTTATGAACTTTCGTCCAGCTTTAGGAGTAAGCAACAGACGCAGATTAAGATTAATTGAAATACTATATTATAACCGTGATGGAGTATCAAGTGAGAGACTCACCAATGAACTGAGCTGTTCTTTACCCATTCTATTGAGTGATATTAATCTGATTAACTCTCAGAAAAACAAGTATTTTTTTGTCGAAAAGGATAAGGGACTCTATAAAGTCAAGCTAATGGAGGATATCAGTATCGGGAAACTCTATGCAAAAGCACTGAGTACTTCGCCAGAATTTCAACTAATTGAGCAGCTTTTATATGAACATTATGAAAATACTGAACTTTTATCTAAATCCTTATTTTTGAGTCCATCCAACACGCAACGGTACTTGAAAAAGATGGCAGACTCATTGAAATTGATAGATGTTAAACTGTGCTATCGACCATTAAGGCTGAGCGGAAATGAAGGTATGGTTCGTCATTTTTATTATCGATACTTCATTGAAAAGTACTATTCTATAAAGATAATTCTCCCTCATTTAACGGAACATCAAACGAGAGCTATAGAAAAATTCGTTCAAGAGTTTACAACAATGAATGGTTTGTATAAAAAACACATTTTTCAAAAGCAACTAATTTACAATATTTTTATCAGTCTATGGCGAATAAAAAATGGGCACTACTATCCTAAGGAGGAATTACATCCAAAAGGATTGCTATTGCCATGTAGCGAAACAATTCATTCATTTAAAGAAATGGTGTCTGATGTTTTTAACCTTACTTTAAACGATGAAATCATGCATGATTGTTTATGGCTCATTTTCTCAGATGCAGTTGTTATCAGCAAGAAACAGCGAGAATGGGCATTAGCTGATAATCGACGTTATAATAAACTATTTCAAACACACTTAATTTTGACAAATGAATTTATGCGTTTAATGGGGGACTATTGTGATGAAGAACGCGTTTTAGAATTGACAACAATTCTCTTGAATGATATCTATATGTATGATGAATATGGCGAATTTTTAATTATGCTTCGAAAAGATAGAGAGGTTTTTTTGGAGATGGTCAAACTCATGCATCAACACGCTGTAGAAAAAGTTACGAGGATTGTACAGCAGTTCGTCCAAGATAACATTATTTATCAAAGTAAGGATTTTATCACAAATTATGTCTATTTATTATTAACAGCTGAAGTTGGTAGCTTAGAACGTTTGGCTTCTCAAGATAAAACGATTCATTTACTATTGATTTCGGATCTTTCTCCAACGGAAGAGGCGTTCATTGCCAATGTCATTACACAAATTGTTTACGGCAATTTTGAAATTCATTATTTTGAATATATGTGGGACGGAGATGAAGAACTGATCAAAAGAATTTTGACTTATGATGGATTAATTACCACAGGGGCTAGAGGAAAATTACCGAAAAACTTTCCGCTCGTGACAATGGATCCCTATGTAACACCACAGTCAATAGTAGCTATTCAAAATTTAGTAAATGATTTATCGGAAAAAAAACATAGAAAGTAAGGCAGAACCGGTTCTTTCCAATTTCATGGGATTCGACGATTTTCCAATGATAAAACTTTTTTTCGTAATAAATTGAAACTGCACCGTCCATACATCTGTTTCTTTATGGTCTTTATCTTATTTACGCTACCTTCAGCTAAACCATTGTTATATTTATGAGTAATCGCATATTTGACTGCTGGGAAATCATTTAAGAGACTACCCACAAACTTTAATAGAGAGACATCATCAAAATTTTCTTTTACAGAAGACATCCAGCTTTTAAAAGACTCTAGATCTTGTTTTTTTAAACAATGACGAAATCTCCAAACTAATTCATAGAGTTGTTTGTATTTTGGATGCTGATTGAAAACTAATTCCAATAACTCACTATCAATGACGGGAACTTTCTCAATCGGTAAATAGAATAGTTTAATTAACCATTTTCGTTCTAATATTTCAATGGATTTCCCTTGATACTCTTCTTTAAAATGTTTATGAAGACGACGTTGCCGGGACATATATCCTCGAATAGCATCTACTGTTCCGGTATATCCTTTTTCAGAAATAATTTGAAAAATCTCTGAGTATGTTTTTCTTTCTTTACGAAGCGCAAGCACTTCTTTGCGATATTTTTCTAATTTACCAGGACGATCGATCCCATATTGTTCGCTGAGAGAAGAAGCATCTTTTCCTAAATATCTTACAATTGTTTGAGGCGTGTATCCTGTAATATCAGTTATTTCGGAAAGGGCAACTCCTTTTTTGGCAAGGGCTCTCACTTCATCAATTTGTTGTTGTTTTTCTTCCATTAGCTCATTATGATGTCGTTCCCAAAATATTGCTTTATCTTCCGGAATTTCCTCCTCCTTCATTTTTATATACTTGGAAATTGTTTTAAGGCCGAAGCCTGTGTTCATTCGAATTTCTTGCTGTGTCATACCGTCGGTATGCAGCCGTTTTACATAAACAATTTTATCTCTTCGTGAAGCATATAGAAGAAAATCTTCGAATTTTTCATATTTTTCATTGGAAATCTCGATTGGAATCCTTGGCGGGAAAGAGTGTCGCATGAATGTTTGAGCGAGTTCACAAAGACGAGCAACCAAATGAAATCTATCGGTGACTTGTATTGCATGAGGGAATGCTTTCTTAATCGCTGCAGAGTATGTACGAGAACCATCACGTGACACCAGCTCAACACATTTGAATTTTTTAAGCCATTCGATCACATCCTCTTTTTCACGAGATTCCAGCAGGTCAACAATTTTCCCAGTTTTGATATCTACCATAATTGTGCCATAACGTTGGCGTTTCTTCAGAGCGAAATCATCAATGCATATTTCAGCTACATCATAATCTACGTGAATTTTTTTTTTGCCCAAGATAATTACATAGACTACTCTTCCTTACTATGATTCCCATTTCTTCAAGGTCTTTAGTCATACCTACAGAACTCCGACTTTCTGCTAAATCAACAATTAGTTTCATCAATCGTGTTGTTTTTCGTGCATTTCGTTCCCTAAAAGGGAACGTCTCAGAAAATGTTTTTTTAGAACAGTCAGGATTTTGACATTTGAATCTTCGTATAAGTAAATTTAAATAGACTGTCTTACTTTGAATCGGTAGATCTTGAATTTTAGTAGTATAAGAATCATGAATATTGGTGGATTTGTAGCGACATGTGGGGCACTTTGTCGAGGTGATTATTCTTGTGTGGCGGAGCCATGGTTTTGCCTTTGGCGAGAGCCAGCGATATGATAAAAATGAGCCAGCAATTTGCTCTAAGAGAGCCACTGATGCTTCTTTCATATAATGGATTCTGTGGAGACAGTTGTCTTTACGAAATTGGCTCTTCGTCAATGAGTGTTGGTGAAGAAATTCAATAGAATAATCGAGATACTCACACGGCTAGACAGCTATCTTGTCTAGCCGTGTTGTTGTTCTAGCTTTAGTCAGTTGGGTAGTGTTCTTAGTTTTCTTAAAATATTTTCCTCGATATAAAAAGATTCGTTCTTGGTAGTTTTGAAAGTTTCTAAAGCCATAGGCAATTCGTTTTAGTACTTTGATATGGTTGTTCAAACATTCTATAGGGCCGTTGGAATAGGGAACTCGCAACGCTCGTTTGATTTCTGTTCGATATTTCTTGAAGGTCGTGAACACTGGTTGGTAGTGCTCTGGCAACTCCTTGTAGTCTTCTTTTAGGAGCGCGACGAATTCAGGAACATCTTGTCTTCTGATAGCGGAAAGAAAATCCTGGTAGACTTCGTAACCTCGCTTTAAGGAGTCATCATAAGATAATAGCCGATCGACTATCTCTGCTTCTGTCAGATGATCTCGAAATGACGGACGCCAGTAGCGATGCTGACCTTTCAATTCCCACGCATTCTTTTGAAGTAGTCTCCAGTATTTCTTTAAGTGCTTCGACCGACGATCCCTTTTTTTAAAGGTCTTCATTACTTGAATTCGGTGGTTGGTAAAGGCCCGACCGATGTGTTGGCTAATATGAAAGCGATCGGCGACGATTCGGACATTCGGAAAGCACTCTTTCACCAATGTGCGATAGGGTGTATAGAAATCTGAAACCACTAGACGTACTTGTTCACGGACTTTTCTAGGGTAGCGCAAGAAATAGTCGCGTAAAGGATTTAGTTGCCGATTTTCCACAATATCAATCAGTTGATGGGTCTTGCCGTCCATCATGACAAAGCTCATGGCTCCCGAGACGTTTTTCACCGATTTGAATTCATCGAAACACACCACTTCTGGTAACGGCTGGTTCAAAGAAACGGTTTTAGGCCGAAGGCTGCGAAGTATTCGAATGACAGTGTCGGAGAAATGTGCTTCATACGTGCGATCAAAGACATAGAAAGAGGTTCGCTTAATAGCTCAAGAATGGCTTGTTTGACTCTGCGAGCAATGGAGCAGCGACGATCACTAACTGAATCTTCTGCTAAAAAAGTCTTTCCACAGTGTTTACATTTGAAGCGCTGTTTGTTAATCCGCAGAATGGTCTTGTAGTTACTGACATCATTCAATAAGATGGATACTTTTTTCCAGCCCCATTTAATGATCGTTTGCTTATTTTGATAGTGACAATGGAAGCATTCCTCTGGTTGATAGGTCAATGTGCCATCAAAAACAAAACATGTTTCGTCATTGATTCGCTCTTTGCGAAAGGCATCTTCATGAAAGATAAGATTTAGGTCTAGAATATCTAGTAACTCTTTGGTAAACTCTGAATAGGACATCTTGAAACACTCCTTTGAATGGTTTTCGTCGACTTTATTCTAAAGGATTTCAAGGTGTCTGTTTGCGTTTATTAGAAAAAAGAAAAAGTATTGGCAACAGAAGGCGTCACCAACACTAGATATTATAGAGCCACGAAATTTCATTATATGAAGGGAGTTTTTATTTATGGAGAAATACAAAGAAATTCTTCGATACCACAAAGCGAATTTAGCTCAACGCCAGATCGCCGATCTATTGAAGGTTTCAAGGAACACGGTCTCAAAGGTTATTGTCGCAGCCAAAGCTACCAGTCTTGGTTGGGACGATGTTCGAGAGCTGTCGGAAGCTGAGCTGAAGAACCGGCTTTTCCCAAAACCGGAAAGCGAAACATTTCATCAAAAACCAGATTACGAGCAGCTTGAAACAGAATTGAGAAAGCCGGGTGTTACTAAGAAGTTGCTTTGGGAAGAATACGTCCGTGATTGCCATCTAGCCGAGGCCTTGCCCCTACAGTATTCACAGTTATGTGTTAATTTCAATCAGTACCTGGAGCGATCAAAGGCAACTATGCACTTTAGTCATCAACCAGGAGAAAAGATTGAGGTCGATTGGGCGGGACTGACCCAATCAATCATTGACCCTGAGACCGGAGAGATGACGAAAACCTTTCTCTTCGTTGCGACGCTGCCTTATAGTCAATACAGTTATGTGGAAGTGACCTCGGACATGAAGCAGGAAAATTGGATCACAGCTCATGTGAATATGTTCCAATATTTTGGCGGTGTTTTTGCTTTGATTATCTGCGATAATCTCAAGACCGGTGTAATCAAGCATCCTCGAAACGGAGAGATCGTCTTGAACGCTCAATATCGTGAATTGGCTGATTACTATAATACCGTCATTCTTCCCGCTAAGCCGAGAACGCCTAAAATGAAGGCAAGTGTCGAGGGAACGGTAGGTAAAGTGTCCACGAATATTTTAGCGCGTCTGCGTAAACAGATCTTTTATAATGTTTTTGAAGCGAACGGGGTCTCGCTATGAAATTTTTCTAGCCGAAGAAAAAGCAAGACTACAACCACTGCCTCGTATCCGTTATAAATACGGCGAGTACAAGCAGGCAACCGTTCAATACAATTACCACATTTCTGTGGATAAAATGTATTACTCCGTCCCACACGAATATATCAAGCAGAAAGTAAAAGTTCGTATAACGAAGCATTTAATAGAAGTGTTTCATGATCAAACTCGTCTGTGCTCACATAAGCGACTGTTGGGCCATCCGAGTCATTATTCCACCAACGAAGCGCATATGCCAGACAATCATCGACAGGTAGCCGAATGGGATGCTCAACGTTTCAGTCGTTGGGGACAAACGATCGGCGAAAGCACAAGGATCGTGATTGAGCGACTATTGGCGAGCTACAAAGTTGAACAACAGGCTTATAATGGGTGTCGCTCTATTTTAAAGTTGGCAGATCAGTATTCTCCTCGTGAATTAGAAATAGCTTGTCAAAAAGCACTCACCTTAATTTCCGCTCCTCGTTACAAGAATATCAAATTGATTATTCAGGCAAATCAAGCAGAGAACAAGCATACGATTGAGAAATCCATTGATCATGACCAGTCTCATGTTTTCTTGCGCGGTCGTCAGTATTACGGAAAGGAAGAGGAGAAATGAATCAATGCACCTATGAAAAAATGGTCGAGATGCGGATGCCAGGAATGGCTCAGGCTTATCAAGGCCAATCACTGATTGATGATATGATGCAACTTAGCTTTGATGAACGGCTAGAATTATTAGTTGACGCCGAGTTTGATAACCGTCACAGAAATAAGATCACTCGTTTGACTAAGAAGGCTCAACTAAGTGAAGCAAATGCACAGTTAGAAGATATTCAGTATTTCACCGATCGCGGACTTAAGCGTGAAGTTTTTCTAAGATTGGCAGATAATCGTTATATCCGAGAACCGAAAAACTTGATTCTCACAGGTGCCACTGGATCCGGCAAAAGTTATATCGCATGCGCGTTGGAAAATCATGCTTGTCAGACAAGTTATCGTGTTCGTTATATTCGTGTTCCGGATCTATTATCAGAAATAGCACTCGCAAAAGCACAAGGAACCTATTCAAAGATTTTGAAGCAGTATCAAACTTGCGAGCTTCTTATTTTAGATGAATGGCTATTGGTTCCAGCGAGTGAGTTAGCCCAACAAGAGCTTTTCGAAATCATTGAGCGGCGTTATCGGTTTCACGCGACAATTTTCTGTTCACAATTTGACACTGAAGGTTGGCATAGCCGTCTTGGTGGCGGTGTACTTGCCGACTCGATTCTGGATCGAGTCCTTCCAAAATCACTTCATATCCACATTGAAGGTCAAGAATCTATAAGGATGAGATAACGAAATGAGGTTGGCCATTAATGGTCAACCTTTTTCCGATGGCTCATTTTCTCCAAATCGATGGCTCTCATCATCAAATTTTTGCATGACTATCTAGTGGCTCACATGGACCAAATCGGTAGCTCAAAAACGTCCGGAATAATCAGAGGTAGAAATGGAAGAAACATCAAAGGTAATTTTCTCTTTTGTTATTTGACAGTCATCAACATGTAAATTAACGTCCAATGATAAAAGTAATTCTTCCAAAGAAATACGCCTCCTTATCATGTAACAGTAACTGAGCTAATTTCATAATTCGCTTTTTTGGAAAAGTACATACTGGACCAATTTCAAATTTTTCCTTTTTTGAAATTAGGCAACTGTCTCTTTTCTTAATTTCGCTTGGTTTAATCGTTGTGCCGCATAGTTTTTGGTATTGTATGCTAGTTGAATAAGCAGGAGTTCGACGGACACCGAACCTGCTTTATAGTATTTGGTATCATTCAATTTCATGTGTTCCTTCAAGATAACCATTGACTCGTTCTACAGCGCTGCGTTTGGCGTAAAGTTTCTCCCATGCTTTCGCGCCTCGCGCTGGGTGATTGAATTTTCTTGGGTCATGTTGTTGCTTGATTTTAATCACTTTTTGACACAATCCTGCGTGAAAAAGTGAACAGTCATGGCATTTATCCAAAGGCTGAGTGAATTTTAACACATCATATCTTGGATCAAAGCTGTCGTATCGGTAGCCATGCTCTAAAAGACAAGTCGGCGCGTAATTATCTGTCCATTCACCATCATTTTTAGCGATCCGTTTTAATGGAATGATTGGCTCAAAATTAAGGTGATGTGCTTCTTTATAAATGGCTTTTGCATCGTACCCTTTATCGAAAATGACAGAGGTATTTCGGATGCCAAGTTCCTTCAAGTCTCTTAACATAGGAATACCGACACTCATGTCCGCAATATTAGCAGAAGTCAAAATGGCCGACAAGATATATTGTGATTCAGAAGCAACGGCCAAATGCGCTTTATACCCAAACCAATAATTATTTTTGCCTTGACTGTTGGCTTTGATTCCCCATTGAGGCGCAAGAGGGAACTGAGCGTTCAATTCTTCTGTCGTCATCACACGTTGCTCTTCACAGCTTGCGACCTGAGCTTTTACATTTTGGGTTGGTTTTGTATGACCCATAACTGCTGTGGCATCAAAGGAGACTGCTTCTGAAAAAATATCAAATTCTTGATTGATCTGTTTCAGTAACACACGATTCTGTTCCTTAAGAAGGTGACCATTTTCTTCAAAAGTATGGATGATACGGGAAAAGGTCGACTCAGATGGTGGTACATCGTCATATAAAAATCCTAAGCTCAGCTTGAAGCGGAGATCTTGTTTGATTCTTGAAACGAGTGCAGTGATGGTCGAAATTTCTTCCAGATAACTGACAAGTAGGGCACGAATAGCGGCTTCATAATTAACGGTAATGGGCGGTCCGACCTTTGTTTCTTTTTGAAAAAGCTGAACAAGAGGCAATAATTCTAATGGGGAGAAAATCTTTTGGTGTTTCTCCTCGATATCCAGTTGTTCTAAAACATAGGTGTCAAATAAAGTTGGTTGTTGTATGATAGACACAGGGAATCCCTCCTTTTGGATAGGTGTCGGTCAGGACAACCTTATTGTACCAAATTGGGGAGGTTCCTTTTTTATGTGTCTTGAAATCATTGATATATCAAGGGCAGATAATTATGAAATTAGCTCAACTACCAACAATTAAATTATACTACATTTGGTATATCGAATCCCATGAAATTGGAAAGAACCTCGACCCTTACCATGGAATCGAAGATTTGTTTTTTTCAAGAAACAAAAAGCTGGTTCCTACAATCATCGTTTAGAAAATTGTAGGAACCAATTTTTCTTTTTTTACATCAAGCTGCTGTAAATCGTGATGATCTCCTCTAGGGATGTATCACGCGGATTTCCAGGTGTGCAGACATCTTTTAAGGCGTCTTCTGCAATTTTGGCAATGTCTTCTGCTTTTACACCTAGTTCAGAAATCGTTGCAGGGATGCCAACATCTTTACTCATTTGGTCAATCGCTGCACAAGCGGCATCCCTAACTTCTTCAATCGCCAACGTTTCTGCACCTTCCACGTTCAATACCTTGGCGATATCTCGGTATTTCTCTCCAGTGAAATCCTTATTGTATTTCATTACGGTTGGCAAAAGAGCTGCACAAGCGACGCCGTGTGGAATGTTATACCATGCTGATAAAGGATGTGCCATACCATGAACCAATCCTAGACCAACGTTTGAAAAACCCATACCTGCGATATATTGACCTAATGCCATTTCTTCCCGTCCTTTTTCTTCTCCTGCTACAGATGATCGTAAAGAACGTCCTATGATTTCAATTGCTTTTAGGTGAAGCATGTCGCTCATTTCCCATGCGCCTTTTGTAATGAAACCTTCAATTGCATGTGTCATAGCATCCATTCCAGTTGCAGCACAAAGCCCCTTTGGCATACCCATCATCATTTCACTATCGATAAAAGCAACTACCGGAATATCATGGGGATCGACACAAACAAATTTACGATTCTTTGATTTATCCGTGATAACATAATTGATTGTTACTTCAGCTGCTGTCCCTGAAGTTGTCGGAATTGCTAAAATCGGTAATGAGGGATTTTTAGTATCTACTTCACCTTCTAAACTAACAACATCTGAAAATTCAGGATTTTCCACGATAATACCGATTGCCTTAGCTGTATCAATTGGCGAGCCGCCACCAATTGCAATAATAACATCTGCTTGAGCTTTCTTAACAAAATCTACTCCTGTCTGCACATTTTCCACTGTTGGATTCGGCACGATTCCGTCATAAATTTCATAATCAATCGCCGCCTTATCAAGCAGATCTGTAACTTTAGTTGCCACTTTAAATTCGATCAAATCTTTATCTGTAATCACTACTGCTTTCTTGAAACCGCGTTTTTGAAACTCCAACGGAACAGATTCAATCGCTCCTTTTCCGTGATAAGATGTTTCGTTTAATATCATCCGATTTGCCATGTATTTATTTCCTCCTACTACAATATATTTATAGGTTATAAGGCAATACTATTAATTTTTAGTAATGCCTTTTATCTATCATGTTGCTTAAGCTGTTAGAATGAGAGGGCAATGGTCGGGCATTCTCCTCCTTGGACTTTACGTCCGTAAATTAGTCTGCCAACCAGCTGCTCATTCTCAGCGTTCGTTTTATGCAGGTTGAACTGCTGTTTCCCAGTACGTTCGTGTCACACCCCAGTAGATTGAATCGGCAATGTGTTTACGCTGGCTTTCCATTGCGAATAATCTGAAGGAGCTGATCCTCTTGAACGCAGTAGGTATTGATGTTGCTAAAGGTAAAAGTGTTGTCTCGATCCTTCGACCTTTCGGTGAAGTGATTTCTAGTCCTTTTGAACTCTGTCATACATCTAGAGCTGTTGATGATTTTATTCATTCTCTTTCTAAACTTGAAGGAGAAGTTAGGATCGTCATGGAGTACACGGGCCGCTATCACGAACCTGTCGCTCATTGGCTTACTGATGCGGGTTTTTATGTCAGTCTGGTCAATCCAAAATTGATTAAAGATTTTGGAAACAACTCCCTTCGTAAAGTGAAGTCTGACAAAAAGGATGCCGTCAAAATCGCTCGTTATGCGCTTGACAACTGGAATGACCTGCGACAGTATAACCTTATGGATAAGACAAGAGACCAACTAAAAATCATGAACCGACAGTTTGATTTTTACATGAAACATAAAACAGCTCTCAAAAACAATCTCATTTCTCTTTTGGATCAAACGTTTCCTGGAGCGAATACTTTTTTTACCAGTCCTGTTCGAAAAGATGGTAGTCAGAAATGGGTTGACTTTGTCACCTCTTTTTGGCACGTTGACTGTGTTCGGAAAGGCTCTCTGACTGCTTTCACTGAACGTTATCAGAAGTTCTGTACGCGGAAAGGCTACGACTTTTACCCAGAGAAAGCAGCACAAATTTTTGAAGCCTCTAAAGAGTTGATTGCTCTTTTACCGAAAGATAAACGGACAAAAGGTCTGATTATGCAAGCGATTGAGCAGTTAAATACCCTTTCTAGGACTGTTGAGCATTTGCGCCTACAGATGGATCATACAGCTGCGCAATTGCCAGAATATCCGATAGTCATGGCTATGAAAGGCGTAGGCCCATCATTAGGCCCACAACTCATGGCGGAGATTGGCGATATCCGACGATTTTCTCATCGAAGTGCTTTGACTGCTTTTGCAGGAGTAGATCCTGGTGTGAATCAATCCAGCAGCTATAATCAGAAAAGTGTCCGAACTTCTAAACGCGGATCTGCTCAACTGCGTAAATCACTGTTTCAAATAATGGACGTATTAGTGAAAACCTCACCTGAAACTGATCCAGTTTACGCGTTTATTTCCAAGAAACGAGCAGAAGGCAAACCTTACTATGTTTACATGACTGCGGGTGCGAATAAGTTTTTACGTATTTATTACGGCCGAGTAAAAGAGTATCTTGCATCACTTCCAGAAGAGGCTTGATTTTAGTTTTGAGCTTAGGATGAAACCAGCGATAATCGGTGGTTCTATTTGTCGTGCCTTCCGTCCAGACAAATTTTTGTCCAATTTTCTCTTAACTTTTTATTTGCAGGCTAATTACTAATTACTCTTAATGAACTATATTTATCTTCATAATCATAAAACTAATTTTCGGCATGCATATCATAATGGCTAATCTAAATGATAGATTTCTTTCATTGTGGTCCACACGCCTTCTGAACCATGACCTTCTAATGGTTTCATGCAAGGGATACACTCATCCCACCATTCTTGAGTTGTTTTATCCGCCGCCATTTTTGCCATATCTGCTTCATAGTCCTCTCCTGTATATTCATAATATGAAAAAAGGAAATTGTCGATTTGATAAATCGAATAATTCTGCAGATTGCATTCTTTGATCATTTCGTTTACTTTCGGCCATGCGTTAGCATGCAGGTCAATATATTTTTGTTTTGATTCTGGTTTCAAGGTAGAAACTGCGCCATATCTTGTTATAGTCATCTTCCATTCCTCCATTATTTCAGGTTGAAATAAACTGCTTGTGCATTTTTTCTAAATAATTTTCCTTTGAATGATTCAGAACGAGATTCAGTAAGTTTTAAAAGAAAGTCGGTCCACTTGTTAAGTCCACCTCCTAAATCTATAACCGGGAAATTTGAAGCATATAGAATTCGATCTTCTCCGAACAGTTCCATTACTTGATCGATTTCCTCAGAGAAGTCCTCAAAACTTGCTTTCTCTGTCTCCATAACACCGGAAATCTTACAATAGACATTCGGCAGTTCAGAAATTTTTTTTAGATTCCCAAGCCATTTTTCACGATAACTTTTTTTCTCATCATTCAACGGCTGAGTTAACATTTCCATATTGGGATTTCCCATGTGATTAAGAATGATTCTTGTTTCAGGGCAATTTTTAGCCATTTCATAACCATCTGATAACTCTTCGTTTCTTAAGCTCAAGTCGAAGGTCAATCCAAGGTCTCCTAAATAGCGGACATTTTGAATAAAAGTCGGTTGCAGACAAAAGCCCTTTTCTCGCTCCGCAACATGTAAAACTTGGCGAAGTCCTGAAATGTCAAAACGATATTTTTCAATATATTCTTTGAAGTGTTTATCTGACAAATCACCGGAAATTACGGCACTTTTGAAAATACTATTCGCATTCGCGCATTGATTGAGAACCCATTTATTTTCTTTTTCGCGATCACTTGGTGTGCAATCAACTTCCATGTATATCGCGTCAGTAATCGAAAATTGATCACTAGCGGCAGCCTTCTGGTAATCCTTCTCAGTGAATGTTTGATTCAAATAATCTTCAGTATCTAACCATGGAAGGCGCAACTGTGCTAAATTCCACGTATGGACATGCGTATCTATAATCTTCTTCATGCTTCTACCTCTTTTAATAATTTACTGGTGTTCCTCCATTATCACTGGATGCGTAGAGTGCCTCAACGACACACATTGTTTGGTACGCATCTTCAACGTCATTAATGTACTCGTAAGTCGAGTCATCCATTTTCTTCATTAATCCACCCATCGTACCGATAAACGCTTCATTAAACCAGCTTCCTTGGACTTCTAATTCGCGCCATCCCTTACCATCGTCAAAAACGTACTCGACTTTGTCTGGGCGTCCTGTTGGATAGTCCAAAATCAAACCAATCGTAATTCGAATAGCCCCTTTCATCCCTTCAATCTTGCACGTTGATTCTTGATAATCGGGAGCATAGTCATGATTATGATTGATGTGAAGATTCACTCGCAACTCAGGTCCATAATCTAGGATCATAGCAGAACGGGTTTGTTTTAACGCTTTCATTTTAGGATGCTGCATCGTTTTACAATATACGCTTGTTGGATTACCTGCTATACTTCGGATCATATCAACATAATGGACACTATGGTAATTGATCTCCATCCGGTCTTTTTCAAATAGAAAATCCCACAAATGCCATGGATGCAACTCAACAACGCGCCAATCAATGTCTACAATTTCACCGATCAAACCATCATTAATCAATTTTCTAGCAGCAATCATATAAGGAGCTTGTCTTAATTGAAAATTCACTCCTGCCACAAAATCCTTTTCACGACAAATCGTCAAAATTTCCTGAGCTTCTTCGATACTTTCACCCATTGGTTTCTGCATCAAAACTCCTGATTGTTCTGGTAGTTGACGTAAAATATCTGCTGTCGCAGAAGCAGGAACCGCAATATCAAACACGGCATTCTCACGTTTTGCTAAGTCAATTAGCTTTGCTAAGTCATCATAAACATGCGGGATATCAAAGTCTTTCGCTGTTTGCTGCGCCTTTTGATAATCCAAGTCATAGATACCAAGTACGGGATAGCCGGCCATTTTATATGCTGGCAGTTGGGAACCCGATACAATCCCTCCAGCTCCAATAATAACGATATTACGAGGGTTCTCCGGCATTTCCGGTACATAATTCAATTCTTTGATAGATTCAACCATTTTGCTCCTCCTAAGTGTTTTTCTTTATAATGAATTTGCCAATGCGACGAAAACTAATGAAATGACAATAATCGCATTTCCGATAATGGCAATCCTTTGCGCCTTCGGAAATCCTTTCCACTCACCATCTCTAAATCCCCACATATTAGCGATAATCAGAGCTAGGCCATTAAATCCGACCCAGCCAACGATTGGTCCTAGGTCTCCAAGCAAGTGAGTAGCTTTCCCATAAACTGCTAAAGCTGCGAACCAAACAAAGGAGGTAACCAAAACTTTGAAATAGGCTTTCCCTGCACCCGGCTTGGTATAATCAGTATAAGTTTTATTTTTTACAAGTACAATTATGGCATAAACAAAGTTCGCTAAAAAACCACCAGCAAAAACAATCACCCATGATAGTAAACTTGCACTGACTGGTGATACTCCTGAGTCAATCGCTAGCTGAACTGGATAATTTGCTGCGGATGCACCAATATTGATAGCCGCTGATCCAGCTCCAGAAGCTAATGCTAAAAGAAAACCAACCATAAATTTAGAGTTCTTTTTAGGTCCATTATTCTCTTTTGCTTCTTCAACACTTTCTTCATTGTCATCATTTTTCATAAAACCTGCTTTTGAGAGTACCAAAACCCCACCCATTAAAACAGCCATACTCAAAACCAGCATAATCAATGCCTTTGTTGACGGAAAAGTTCCAAGAATAAACATTGGTACAAAACTTCCCAAAAGCAATGACAATCCTAAATTAATACCAGTTACTAGCGAAACTCCGATCATGTCAATCGCTTTACTATAAGCAATCGAGCTGATTCCCCAGAAAAATCCCATTAATGCCCCAAAGAAAATTTTATCAATCGGCGTGTTCATAATGTAGCTCATATAATTAGGAACCTCAATAAAGGCCCAAATATGAGGGATCAACAAAACGCCTACAATAGAAAAGAGTGTCCAAAATGCCTCCCAAGAAAATGGTTGATATTTTTTGAAGCAAATCCCAAAACTTCCCTGAAAAAAACATGCCAACAATAATACTGTAAAAGCTCCGACCATTTTTATTCCTCCTAATACCAGTTAATAATTACCAACAAACGTTAAAATTCGTGCCACTTCCTGTTTTATTGTTTCTTCTGAACGTGCTAAATCCTGTTGCTCCTGTTCTGACAACTTCCTCTTAACATAGACCGGTGTATCTAATCCTCTTGCAGCCAAAGCAATCTTAAATCCTGCTGGAAAATTAACCTTAAAGCATTCTCTTAACAATGGCAGTATAACTTTCTGTACTTGGACTGCTTCATTGATCTTTCCAGCTAAGTACAATTCTTCGATTTTTTGATAAGCTTCTGGAACAATTCCAGCAGTCGCCACCATACACCCATCTGCTCCTGCTAATAATGAACTTAAGTACATCTCTTCTCTTCCGATCAAGAAAGAGGTCTCTAACTTCTCATCTTCCAACATATCTAAAATATGAAGGACATCAACTAAATTACCACTAGATTCCTTTACTCCAATCACTTTATCGAGTTTTGCAACCGACATTAACAATTCCTTGCTCAATACTGGTGCAAACAACGGCACATTATAAACAATCATCGGCAAATCAACATGAGTATTGATATCCTCGAAATAAGCCAGGATAGCATCATCACTAGGCTGATAAAAATAAGGCGGTGCAGATACAATCCCATCATAGCCAAGTCCTTCAGCTATTTTCCCCACTTCTATTGCCTTACTGCTGGTCGTTGCAGTCACGCCTGCAAATAATTGCAGTTTCCCTGCACTAGCTGCTTTGACTGTCTCTAAAATAGTCTGAGCTTCCTTCACATCAAAATGCGCAGCTTCACCAACAGAACTGACTGCAAAAAGCCCAGTGATATTCTTTTCAATATAAAAATCGACCATACGCTTAAGCGCTGAAACATCTATACCTCCTTCCTCTGTCAATGGTGTCAACATCGCTGCATAAATCCCGTTTAACTTCATCTTCAAAACAAAACCGCCTTCCTTGTTCTCATTCGTGAACTAGTTTCCCTTTTATGAACTTCACACTTAGAATGTAACCGCTTAACGAAAAGAAGTCAACCTATTTTTTTAATTTTATTCTAGAGTAACGTTTCAGTAAATGTCACTATTGAGTGGAATTATATAGGTAATTTAAATTCTAACTGGTGAATTATTTAAAGATTTTAAAATTAACTTTTCATGAAACCGCTTGATTTATCATGCGAATTTGATATATTGGTAGTACCAATAAAGTGATGGAGGAATAATTATGACAAAGCTTAAAGGAATTACATGGAACCATAGTCGGGGCTTCACATCTGTTGTTGCAACTGCTCAACGTTTTTGTGAAATCAACCCTGGAGTTGAAATTGAATGGGAAAAAAGATCGTTGCAAGAATTCGCTGACGCACCAATCCAACACCTTGCAGATCAATACGATCTTTTAATCATTGACCATCCGTGGGCAGGATTTGCTCAAAAAAGTGGAATCTTAGCCGATTTATCACTTCATTTATCAGCCGATTTCTTAGCAGACCAAGAAAGTAATTCTGTCGGATTGTCTCACCTTTCTTATAATTTTGATGGTTTTCAATCTGCCCTAGCTGTGGATGCTGCTACACCTATCGCCGTTTATAACCAGCAGTTCTTCTGCAACCAAGCTATCCCGAAAAATTGGCAGGATGTGCTTGAACTCGCGCGGAAAGACAAAGTGGCTATTGCAGGAATCCCTATTAATCTTTTAATGGACTTTTATATGTTCGGTGCTACTATCAATGCTTCTATGTTTAAAAATAGAACTGTGATTGATGAAGAAAGTGGTGTAATTGCTTTAGAGGCTATCCGAGAGATTGTCAGCTTGTGTAGAAAGGATATTCTTGAATGGGACCCGATCGATGTACATAATTATATGGCTGAAAATAATGACATTGTTTACTGTCCTTATGCATATGGATATACCAACTATTCAAAACCTGGTTATGGAAAGCATTTACTTATAGCTACAGATACTGTTACATTCAACAATGTTCCACTAAAAACCGTTCTTGGCGGTACTGGTTTAGCTGTTTCATCAGCTTCAGAAAATCTAGAACTAGCTTGCAAGTATGCTGAATACACTGCTTCTCCATTAATTCAAGAAACGCTTTTCTTTGATGCGGGCGGACAACCCGGTCATCGTAAAGCTTGGCTAAGTTCGGAAACGAATCGTCGATGTGCAAACTTTTTTAAGAATACTCTTAAGACGCTTGACAATTCTTATCTACGTCCTCGCTACAATGGTTACCTTCATTTCCAAGACAATGCAGGAAGCCTTGTTCAGGAATATGCAGTCCATGGAGGTAATCCTAAAGAAGTTCTAGGTAAACTAAATGTCATATATCAAGAATCATTAAATCACGCTGGGAGTTGATTTTGTGTCACTTTTAAATGGAATCACTGTACTAGATTTTAGTCAATTTTTAGCCGGCCCTTCTTGTGCATTGCGTTTGGCCGACTTAGGAGCAAGGGTAATTAAAATCGAAAGGCCAAATGTCGGTGACAGTTCTCGCCACTTGGTACTAAAAAAGCAGAAAATCGGCGAGAACAGTTTACTTTTTCATACCATCAACCGAAATAAAGAAAGCATTGCACTAAACTTGAAAGATCCGGCTGATAAAGAAATCACCTTAGAGTTGATTAAAAATGCGGATGTGTTGATCGAAAACAATCGACCTGGTGTCATGAAAAAACTTGGTCTTGATTATGATACAGTAAAGCAACTTAATCCAAAACTTATCTACGGGACTGTTACTGGGTACGGAATAGCTGATAGTTTAAAAACAAAACCAGGACAAGATTTATTAGCACAATCCTTATCTGGGTTAACTTTTTTAAATGGAAATGCAGATCAGCCACCTACGCCATTTGCTCTTTCTATCGCAGATTCATTCGCAGGAATCCATTTAACAGAAGGGATTTTAAGCTGCTTGATCCGCAGAAATAAAACAGCTACCGGTGGGCAAGTAGAAGTCTCGCTGTTAGAATCCGCAATATCGCTGCAATTTGAGGTCCTTACCTCTTATTTTAACGATGGAAAAAAATTGCCGGAAAGATCGGCTATAAATAATGCACACGCCTACTTAGCAGCACCGTACGGAATCTACCAAACTAAGAACGGGTACTTATCAATAGCGATGGGTTCGTTAGAAATCTTAGGAAGTTTGATCGCTCTTCCGCAACTTGCTGAATATGAAAAAGAAAAGCGGGCTTTCACTTCAAGAGATGACATAAAACAGCAGATAGCAGATACTCTCGTGACAAAAACGACTGAAGCTTGGATGGAGATTCTACTATCTGGCGGCTATTGGGCAGCTCCTGTTTATAATTGGCAGGAATTGATAAAACAAGAAGGCTATAAAGCTTTATCATTTGATTTGCAGCTGAAAACACCTGAAGGTTCCATTCACACAACCGGTTGTCCTATTCGAGTAAATGGAAAAAGAGGCACTGCTGATAAACCGGCACCTCTGCTGGATCAGGATCACGTTAAAATTTTGAACGCATTAGGAGGGAAAAGAAATGATTAAGCCCTTGGAAGGCATTCGTGTATTGGACTGCAGTCAGTTTCTTTCCGCTCCTTCAGCGGGGTTGAAGCTCGCTGATCTAGGTGCCGAGGTCATCAAAATCGAAAAGAAAGGCGGAGGCGATATTTGCCGCCAGCTATATGTGTCTAATTTCAAGATAGACAATGACAGCTCTCTTTTTCACGCCATCAACCGCAATAAACAAGGTCTTGAATTGGATCTAAAAACCGAAAAAGCACAACATGTTTTTAAGGAACTAGTCAAAACAGCCGATGTTGTTCTAATCAATTTTCGGCCGGGCGTCGCCAGAAAATTGAATTTAGATGCTGAAACGATCCATAAAATCAATCCGAAAATCGTTTATGGTGAAATCACTGGATATGGTGAGAATTCGCCATGGAGCAGTTGGCCAGGTCAGGACTTACTGGTTCAAGGAATGTCTGGAATTTGCTACTTGAATGGCGATAGAGAACAAGCCCCGCTTCCTTTTGGCCTTTCTATGGCTGATCTAGCCGCAGGAGAGCATCTTTGTCAAGGTATCCTAGCTGGACTATTCAACGCACAACGTACTGGTGAAGGCTGCGTCATTCAGACTGAACTCCTCACTTCGTTAATGGATCTACAGTTCGAATCCTTTACGACCTTCTTGAATAACGGGAATCAGCTGCCTGTCCGCAGTGGATTTCATAATGCCAATCCCTATATTGATGCGCCTTATGGCATCTATGCAACTAAAAATGGGTATCTAGCGATCGCCATGTGTCCAATCGTGAAGTTAGCCGAATTACTCGATTATCCAGAGCTTGCAGCTTTCATGGAAACACATTCGGTCGAACAAGACAGTGATGAGATAAAACGAAAACTACAGGAAAAATTACTCACTCAACCTACCGAAAACTGGCTAGCTATTTTAGAGCCTGCCGATATTTGGTGCACAAAGGTCTTAGATTGGCAGCAAATGGAGCAGAACGGACTATTTGAAGAATTGAAAATGAAGCAAGAAATCAGCAGCAGCGAAGGGACTCATTTCTATACCACTCGCTGCCCAATCAGAATCGATGGAGAGGTCTTTACTTCCGAAAAGGGAGCCCCCACTCTCGGAGAGGATAATTTCAAGTTTGGAATAAAGGAGGAACACTAATGGAAAAAGCAATCTATTTTGAGGACTATCAATTAAACAGCGAAAGAACATCTTACGGCAGAACGATCACTGAAGCGGACATCGTGACTCACGCAGGTCAAACAGGCGATTTTTTCCCGCATCATATGGATGAAGAATGGTGTAAAACACAGCCCTTTGGCCACCGGATCGCTCATGGAACACTAACCTTCAGCATCGCTGTAGGGATGACTGCCAACCTGATCAACCCAGTGGCCTTTTCTTATGGCTATGAACATCTGCGATTTATCAAGCCTGTTTTCATTGGTGATACGATCACAACGATAACGACGATTTCAAAAAAAGAAGATCACCCAAAACGCAAAAATATGGGGATCATTTATGAAACACTGACTGTAAAAAATCAACGAGCGGAAGTCGTCATGGTCTGTGATCATCTTTTGATGTGTGAAAAGCACGCATAATAAAAAAGCAGCTTACCAGAAGTCGTTCCACAAAACTTCAGGGAGACTGCTTTTTATTAGCTACTGACCACTTTTTATAATAAGAGCTCCAGACGGCTCTCAATTTCATTTTTACAGGTTCTCATCATTTCTACGACGGTGTTTATGTCCACTGATTCCATCTCTTCTGTTGAAAAGGTACAGCTAAAAGAAGCAATCATTTTTCCATTTTGAACGATCGGCATCGCAATGCAGTTTGAGGTTTCACTGGCTTCTTGGTATTCCGTTGAATACCCTTGTTGTCGGAACACTCGCAGCTCCTCTAACAACTCATCGATATTCTTCTTCGAATTCACTGTCAGCATCCGCCACGGCGCATCCCGATAAAGCTCACGAATCATTTCATCCGAATATTGCGAAAGCAGCATTTTTCCAATAGCCGTACAATTAGCCGGCAAGCGCCCGCCAATCTGCTTCATTAAAGAATAATTCTCAAAATGCTCACTGCGAGTCAAATAAATCACTTCCGTACCATCTAAAATCCCCGCATGAGAAGTTGTCCGTACTCGAATAGACAGTTCATTAGTCAACACTTTCAATTCTTGGACCAAGTCACCACTGCCGATGAAATTTGCTGCCAACTTGATGAAATTACTGCCTGCTACATATTTTTTAGCATTGTCATTAAAGGAAAGATAATCATTTTCCACCAGCTCTTGGATCAAACTGAAGGTTGAGCTTTTCGGTGTATTTAATATTTGCTGGATATCCGAAAAGCTCAACCCTTTAGAATGATGCGCGATTGCTTCCAATAAGCGCAAGGTTCTTTCCGCTGACTTAACTTTTGCCATTTTAACTCCCTACTTTTCTTTTGTCATTTTATCAATGTATTGTTTAGATTTACTATAAAATTCGTTTAATGAATAAGTAAGCTTTTTCCGATCTCTTTCAATAAAAGCCTGTTCAATTTTTTGCCGATAATGGATACTATTTTCAATCGCACCGGGTACTCTTAAAATATTCAGCGCACTTTCCCTTCTGATTAAAATGATTGTCTGCATCAATTTTTCCATTATCTTACTTCCACATATCTTACCCATAAACGAATCAAACTCTTCCAGTAATTCATTGTATTCTGCAACAGTTTTATTCTCAGATGCCGCATCCTCCATCTTTTGGGTAATTTGTTCTAAGTTTTCAAGATTCTCTTTCGATGCATGGTTGAAAGCTAATTTGACTACATCTGTTTCAATCAATTTTCTCGCGTGATAAAGTTCCTCCTGATCATGCAGTTCTCGTTGGAAAATCCATGAGATCGAATTCTCCGGTACAGGCTGCTCCGCCTCAGAAACAAAGGTCCCATCATTGGGCTTTATTACGACTAATCCCACTAAAGAAAGTGCCCTCAAGGCTTCTCTGACTTGACCTCTAGACACGCCCAAGTGCATTGCTAAAGAGCGTTCATTCGGTAATTTCTCCCCCGGTTTTAGTTCTCCAGAGACAATTTGATCAGCAATTTGATTCATGATTTTTTCTGATTGAGTCAGCTTTTTTTGATTTTCCAAGTCTTTACCACCTATCTTAACCAACGGTTCTTATATGAGAACAAATTCTAGTTTATCATATTCCACTAAAAATGAAAGCGGTAAATCATTTCTTTTATCCTAAAAACAGCCTCCAGCCGTATTTAACAGAATAACTCAGATATCTTGGCAATTAGCGCCCTTCTTTCTCTGATTTCTCGAAAATGATTTACTGAATTCAGCTACTTTATTCATAGTTAGTGCCTGCTGCATAATATCTAAATTCTCGTGAAATGAAAAATCTAAAATATTTTAATCCGAACTTTCCGAAGTTTAACACTACAACGAACACTCATATAATAAAAGTTTCTTCTTTCGATGAGAAGCATAAGCAGCAGAGTTACGGATCATTTGATAGTGCACTGTAGCGATCATTTGCTGAAATGTTCGATCTGCTCGCAACGCCTCTGATACTAAACGTTTTATCATGGGCATTGTGAAAAAGAGTTTTTTTTACTTTTTGACAATGCCAAGCATTATAAGTGCTCGTCTCATAGTGCCCCATTCGCAGATAGCTTTTGCATTCTTGAAAGCATTGCTCGATCGACCAGCGACTGGTGGCTAAGTGATCCATCGTCGTTTGAGCTGTTGTTTCCGGCGCGTTTGACAGGAAACATTTCATAGTGCCGTCCTCGTGCCGCCGAATATATAACCAAACGTCCCCACACTCATTATTGTCCATTTAGAGCTTACCTTAAATAGACAACGATGATTTGTTGAAAATACTGAATGTCAATTTCCTTTTTAAATGGCGGGGGGGGCGGAGTGCCTCGATAAATGGCGTACAAAGAAATTGCTAGTAATTTTATTTAATTTCAGCGTACAGAAAAGGATAATTTTCTGTACTTTGAAGGCTTCTGAAATTTATATCCTGCTTATAATAACTCATATCAAAAAGCGGCAATTCCTTTCTCCACACATAAAAGAAACGAGACACAATATAATCGCATCTCGTTTCTCTTATTTCTAACTGGTTGAACCTATCATCCAATAACGAATTACATTATTTCACCATTTGAAAGGATTAAATCCCTATACCAGTAGAAACTATCTTTTTTTTCGTCTTCTAGATCCATTTCCTGAGTTATCCTGATTGACATAAATGAATCCATATCTTTTACGCATTTCCCCTGTTGTAGCACTAATCACATCAATTGGCCCCCAGGTTAAGTACCCTAAGCAATCAACTCCATCCTCTATGATTGCTTTCTTCATTTCTGTTATATGCTGTTTAAAGTATTCAACGCGATAGTCATCATGAATATTTCTTTCTGAATCAAGTTCATCAACAGCCCCTAACCCATTTTCAGTGATCATCACGGGAATTCCGTATCTCCGATACACATAATTCATCATATACCGCAGTCCAATTGGACCAATTGACCATCCCCATTTACTTTGTTCAAGATATGGATTTTGAACATCAGCAAAAATTGCCTCGACTTCTTCACTACCATTATATTTTGAAACGCTGGAGGAGTAATAGTTTATACCGATAAAATCAAGTGTCGCCATTCTAAACGATTCTTTATCCTCAGTACTGATCTCTAACTTTATTCCTAACCGTTGATATTCCTTCAATTTATATTCTGGAAATTTTCTATTACACATCGCATCAATTTGATAGAAATTTCGATCCATATCTTTGAAGTTGTTCATAATATTTTCAGGTTTACAATTGAAAGGATAAATGGATGTGAGACCGAAGACACACCCAATTTTATTATTTGGATCAATCTTATGACCTAACTCCACAGCCTTAGAACTCGCCACAGTCATGTTATAACCCATTTCAGCCATTGCCTGTTTCTTATCCCCAAGGTCACTATACTTAATACCTGTTAGTAGATAAGTAAAAATATCCGAAAGTTCAGTTTGTGGATCAAGATGATTCGTCTCGTTAAATGTTGCCCAATAGCGAACCTTACCTTTAAACGATTTAAAGATCGTTTCACAGAAATGTAAATACTTATCGATGACTTCTCTATTTAGCCAAGACCCATACTCCTTAACTAAATACATCGGCATTTCAAAATGATACAGTGTGACAATCGGCTCTATATCATGAGAAATCAACCTATCAATCACCTCATGATAAAAATCCAAACCTGCTTGATTAGGATGTTCCTCAATTCCTTTGGGAAATGTTCGTGACCAGTCAATTGAGATTCTTAATGCTTTAAATTCCATCTCAGCGAACATCTGAATATCGTCACGGAACCTATTATAAAAATCAATGCCATAATGAGACGGATAGTTTTTATCATTTTCTATCTCTTCTGTCATTTCTCTAGGAATTTCATATGAACCCGATGTGACAAGGTCCATATAATTCAATCCTTTTCCATCTACATCCCATCCTCCCTCAGATTGATGCGCGGATATGCTGCCCCCCATAAAAAATTGCTAGGCAATTTGTTAAATCTTACTTTTTCCATTGTTGCCTTCCTGCGAAAGGCAACAATGGGGTTATGAAAACCCAAAAGCACCTTTCTTTGTTTTATTTTCGTGTTACGCTCATCTTACAGGTCCCTGGTATACTACAGAACCCGAGGAGGTAAGTGGCGGGGCTGTATAGCGGCGACCCCGCATTGTTATATGGTGTCGGTCATCCATTAAGGCATCAATGAATAGCGCAAACAAGTAGCCCGTAAGCTTATCTCTTCCGAAGTTGACTCGATTTCGCCGGATGACCAGTCCCTGCCAAACCTGTAATTTGGTTTTTTGGGGAGGTATTCTATGTTCAAAATCTTTCGTAAAAATTGTTGTGGACTCGATGTCCACAAAACTTGGATCTATGCTTGTATCGGAATCACTGCTGCAAACAGTCGTACAGAGTACAAGCAAGCTCGCTTCTCTTTTTTTACCAAAGGGTTAAAGGACTTAACTGAATGGCTTGCGAAATACGATTGTAGAGACGTTTGTATGGAATCTACCGGAAAGTATTGGATTCCTGTCTTTAATATTCTTGAGAAAACTTGTTTTGTCACTTTAGCCCGTCCGAAGTACACGAAGCCTCAGAAAGGGAATAAAACGGATTGAAAAGATGCGAAATGGATCTGTGATCTGTTTATGTGCGACATGATTAAACCAAGTTTTATTCCTAGTCCTGAAATTCGTCACCTTCCGAAACTACATTTCCAAACCGCCCATTGACATTTGTCATTGTATTAGCATCATATAAAAGCGTCAATTATCGAATGAGTCACAGCCATTTTAATTCAAAAGTGACAGCCAGGGGGGGAACGCGCTTTCCTTAGAGCCGCAAGGGATAGAGATATTTTTTGAATATAGATTTTGAAACGACTTACTGAACACAAAAAGAATTGATAACTTTAAATAAATTGCAATAAAAGGAAGTGTACAGAAAAGGGTCATTTTCTGTACAAATAAAAAAACATTTGACAATTTTAGTAATTGTACATATTATAAGTGTAGTTATTAAAAAGGAGTGTATTACATGATATTTAGTTTTGAAATAAAAACAAGTACAACAAGTGAAGAAATCTGGTCATTATATGAAGATGTCAATAAGTGGTTTACATGGGAAGATGACCTAGAAGAGATTTCACTTTCTGGAGATTTTGTTCAAGGAACCGTTGGCGTTATGAAGCTTGCTGATCAACCAGCAATGGATTTTGAATTGGTCACTGTAATCCCTAATAAAGAATTTACAGATAAGACTTCTATTCCTGGTGTTGGCGATATTTATTTCATTCACCAATTGATTCAAGATGATAAATGTGTAACCGTTAAGCATGCGGTAGAATTTATTCCTACGGATAGAGAGACAACTGTCGAAGATAGTCAATTCATCTCACAAATTTTTTCTGATGTTCCAGCGTCAGTATTCTCATTGGTAAGAACTGCAAATGAATTATAATTTTCAATCTGAATTCAAAGATAATTCTGAAGCTTCAATTGGATTATCATTTATCAAAGTATATAATTTATGGCACAAACGAATCAAAGATCAATTGAAACGCATTGAATTGACACATCCGCAGTTTATAGTATTAGCTTCTTTAGGATATCTTAGTCAGAAATATAATGAAGTTAATCAGGTTGATATTTCAAAAAAATCAGATATGGATGTAATGACTGTTTCAACGATTGTTAGAAAATTAGAAAAATCGGGATTAGTAAACCGAAAAAATTCAACAATTGATACGCGAGCTAAATCTATTGTATTAACTGACTCTGGCCAAAAAAAATTAGCCGAAGCTTTACCTATTGTTGAAAAAGTGGATCATGATTTTTTTGATAGGCTTGGAAAAGATAGAACTGATCTCAATAGATTGCTTCTTCAATTAATAGATAGTGAATAAATTTCAATTTGAAGCGACAAGTTAAGGCTCGGAAATCTTTCCGAGCCTTTTGCCATATATCGATTGAGAAATGCGCCATTTAATTTTAAAAGTGACACACAACGGATCGAATCCTTCTCGTGTACTTTTGATTGAATTTCTCCCAGTTCTGATATTCATCAAAGAAAATGGCGTGTAAAATATTGGGTTTCATATCTCTAGTTTAATAGGAAAAAGACCGCTTAAAATGTTATACTTCCTTTAATGATTCAGGTGTCAAAAGTCTTATGATAAGCGCTTTTATAGATAGAACAATGGTATAATTTAACTATCATAAAACTACGAAAGAAGGCATTCCAATGGGGTTTAAGCGAAATGATGCCCAACAAATGGACTTAATAAATGATAGTTTTTTGAAGACATCTGATCGAATAAAACGGATTGTCGAAAATTCGTGGGCGAAGCATTTTTACGAAACAATTTTCTCATCCATAAACGAAGAACGATTTGAAGTTTTGTACAGCAATAATTCAGCCACCCGCCCTAACACACCAGCGAACATCATGATTGGTGTTCTCATTCTAAAAGAAGTATTTACATTGACGGATGATGAATTATTAGAAAGTGTTATTTGCGATGTTCGTTTCCAATATGCCCTTGGAACAACCAGCTTTAAAGAACAGCCTTTAAGGGACCGGAGTTTTAGTCGATTTAGAGAGCGGTTAGTCAGTTACTATGAACAAACAGGGATTGATTTAGTGAAAGAGGAGATGGAATATTTAGCTGATTCCTTCTACCCTTTTTTCGATCTTCAACCAACAATGAAAAGAACCGTACTTGAGCAAAAACTATTTCAATCGAGCAATTATGTGAATCAATTTCATAATTAACTTTTCAAGAAAAAGCAAACACTCGACCAATTTCAACTAACCATTTTTTTTGAAATTATGCGACTATTTCTTTTCCCTTTTTCTGACGCAAGAGTCGTTGTGTGGCAAACCGTTTCGCATTATACATTAATTGGATGAGCTAATGTTCTACCTGCACGCGTTCTGGGCGATAAAAGCGTAGCTGCCCGAGTTGAAAATCTTCCTTTAAATAGGCGTTTACTCGTTCTACCGCACTACGCTGGTTATATAATTTCTGCCAAGCTCTTGTTCCTCGAGCGGGGTGTGCATGTTTTCGTGGGTCGCTCATCTGCTTCACTTTGATGATCTTTTGGCAAAGCCCTTCATGTTGGAGTGGACACGCTCGACAATGTTTCTGTGGTCGAGTGAATTTCAAAGCGCCATATCGTTTGTCGAAGCTATCGTATTGATAGGCGTGTTCGAGCAGACAAGTAGGTGTAAAATGCTCGTCAACTTCCCCATCGTTTTTTGGAATCTTTTTAAGAGGAATGATGGGCTCAAGCCTAAGCTTCTTTGCTTCATGATAATGAGCTGCGACATCGTAGCCCTTGTCCAAAAGGACAGGAACATGAGTGATACCCAAATGTGCAATTTTTCGAAACAGCGGAATGGCCACACTTAAATCCGCGACAAACGCAGACGTGGTGAGTGCAGATAATAAATACTGAGACTGAGAAGAAACGGCAAAATGTCCCTTGTACCCGAACCAATAATCATTCTTTCCTTTACTATTCTTCTTCACACCCCAAGAAGCATAGATCGGTAAGCAGTCAAGAAGTTCCTCTGTAGATAAGTTTCGTTGCGCTTCGGCAGAAGGAAGTTTAGGATTTTCCGTTTTTTCATGTTTGGTGTACGCTGGAATCGCCGTCGCATCAATCGAAACAGGCTCATCAAAAATACCAAATTCTTTTTGAATGGCAAGAATGAATGTTTCGTTCAATGTTTCAAGCACTTCAGGATGTTCAGCTAAAGTCTGTCCAATTCGCGTATAAGTCGATTCTGACGGTACCGGTTGTGAGTACAAGAAGCCCAGACTCAATTTAAAACGCAAATCATTTTCTAAGCGAGTGACTAAATCATGAATGGTAGGAATTTTTTCGATAAAGCGAACCATCATAGAACGCAAAGCGGCTTCGTAATTGACTGTAATAGGCGGGCCAACGCGAGATTCCTTTTCAAAAAGCTTCAAAACAGCGGACAATTCGATTGGGGAGAAGAGCTCGGTATATTTCTCTTCAATATCCAATTGCATTAAAATATCTAGGTCAAACAAAGTAGGTTGTTGTATAATAGACACAGGGAATCCCTCCTTTTTGAGTACGTGTCTGTCTAGGACAACCTAAGTGTAACAGATTGGGGAGGTTCCTTTTTTGTGTGCACTTTTACCCCTTGTGGTACAAGGGATTGGAATTATGAAATTGATTCACTTAGTAAACGAATATCAAACTTTTTGTAATGCACTTATAAGGTCAGAGACTAAAAAATTTATGGTTACTCATAAGAGGAACGTTTAAAAAGGAAAAATTCTATCAAGAAAGCTATCTGAGCTTTAAGGGATTAAAGAACTCCATGCTTAGCTATGTGCGATACTACAATAGCTATCGCTATTCCAAGATCTTGAATGAGCTTTTGTCGAATGAGTAAAATAAAAAGCAGGATTCGAAAGACTCTCTTTCTTCTAACAACAATACACTTATCTTTTACTGTCTACTTAACAAGATATACTTTAAATTTATGTCTCAGTTCTTCTTTTCTCCATGATGTCTTTTCTTTTTATAATACTCAGCCAACGCGTGATTAAAATTGGCGATTACCGCAGTAATGATTCCTAGTCCGTTTAAAACAAAAACAATCTTAAACAACTTCCCTAAAGCTGTGTCTGGTGATAGATATCCATAACCTACAGCCGCTAGCGTCATGACGGAAAAGTACAAGGTATCTAAATAGCTCATCCCTTCAATGTTATGATAGAAAACCGTCCCTATTATCAGGATAAACAAAACAGCCAGCATAATCGCCTTCTGCTCCTCCTGGCGAAACAGAATTTTTAAAATGTGCCATAAACTTCTAAATAGTAATGCAAATGCAACCATAGTGCCCGCCCTTCAAAATCTAGAAAAAGCAAGTTCGCTTATACGCGTGTTGCTCTTATCCTTTATTTTACCAGATCAACCATAAAAACGAAGAGGAGCTACGTCTTCCATTGCTCCCCTTCGTTTTATTTATGATTGTTCATGTTCCTTTGTTTGATTTTCTGACTTTTTACCATTTGAAGCAAATATAGTTAATTAGGTGAAATGGCCATTTTGAAATGATCAGACAACCAGCTATAAGCTCCATTGGTGAATTGATCTATTTCATTTATTTTTAATTCTGTAAGCTGCATAAAGTTATCTATTTCAGCAAGATTCCCTAAATAGACATCATTAACGTCGACTAACACACCTGCACCATCAGGAAATAACCAGTATTTTGTCACCACTACATAGCTCTGTGTGATGTCCCCAAACTCGTCTGACAATCCTTTCGAAGGATAGCTGTTAACTACTACTCCTGTTTTTAACTCACCTATATCATTCTGCTGGTGCAACGCTAAAAAGGAGCCTTTCTCCTTCATTTTTTGCATCTTCACACTTTCCAGTAAATTACCTGTCACACGCACTGCTGTGTATTTTTCGGTCTCAAAGGAAGCCTCTTTATCATACAGATGCTGTTTTCCATCGTAAATGCCCCATAACCTAGTACCTATAAAATCATTCCACCTCTGCTTATACTTGAGCTATCAAGAGAAACGGAGATAATATGAAGTGACCCCACTAGGTTGTCAGATCAGGGATTTAAACTCATAATAATTAAAAATTATTAATGGGTTATTACCCTATGACAATAGGAGGTCACTATGCAAAATATAATCTATCTCGGAATGGATGTCCACAAGGAAACGTTTAATTTATGTGCTTTACACGGTTTTACAGGAGAACTATTAGGTGAAACAAAATGTGCTTCAGATGTCTCCCTAGTAAAAAAGTTTATTAAAAAGCTGAAACAAAGACACGGAGAAGACACAAAAATATGCGCTGGTTATGAAGCTGGTTGCTTAGGTTACTCCTTATATAATCAGTTAAAAGAAAATGGGATTGATTGTGAGATCTTGGCTCCTACCACAATGTATAGTTCATCAAAAAATAAAGTGGTTAAGAATGATCGCTTTGATGCTAAGATGATTGCTTTAAATCTAGCGAATGGTACTTACAAATCTGTTTATGTTCCCCAAGAGGAAGATGTGGAGGTCAAAGAATATATTCGAATGTTAGATGATTTCAAAAAGGCTTTAAAGAAAATAAAACAACAAATCAAAGCGTTGGTTTTAAGACATGGGTGCAAATACCCAGGAAAATCAAGTTGGACAATTGCGTACATGAAATGGCTAAAAGGTCTGGATTTTAAAGGGATTCTGAAAGAAACATTAGATGAATACCTTTTACAGTATGATGCATTGTCAGATAAAATCGAACGATTTGTAGGACGGTTAGAAGAATTATCCCATAGGGATAGCTACGAAGAACCAATAGCTGAATTACGCTGTTTAAAAGGCATTGATACATCAGCTGCAATGACGATTCATGTCGAAATTTCAGATTTTAGTCGCTTTCCGACAGCAAAAGCTTTTACTGCTTATTTAGGCCTGACCCCAAGTGAGCAATCTAGTGGTGAAAAAGTTAGTAGAAGCACTATTACGAAACAAGGGAATTCAACCGTAAGATCCACACTTATCGAGTGCGCCAATGCGTTAGTGAAAGGAACAATAGGAATAAAATCAAAGCGAGTAAAAGCAAGGCAAAAAGGACAAAAAAATGATGTGATAACCTATTCGGACCGCGCAGTAGAACGATTACAAAGAAAATATCATCGAATGATTTATCAAGGACGTCCAAGAAATGTGGCGATTACAGCTGTGGCAAGAGAACTTGCTTGTTTTATTTGGGGAATTGAAACCCAACAAATGAAGTAAAAAATAAAAAAGAAAGGTATGAAGAAACCTAGGTATAGTTAATTGATCTAGCAAAACAACATTGATGGCGTAGAAAAGCTTCAGAGATAATTACAGGTCTGGCTATCTATGATACCACCTTTCTGGCACAAATGTGTTCAATGAACTAGCTATTCAAAGAGCAACTACAATTTGTGATCCACGCCGGGAGATTATAAGAGCCTAACGACGGACCATTAACCTGAGGTAACCAATCCACGAATAACAGAGTGGTTGACTGTCGATAGATCTTATTTCTGGAGTTTTTGTATGCCATCAAAAAGTTGGTTTTATTGAAAAGTTAGCTATTGACAAAGGTCACTTCATAACAGGTGGTTTTTTGAAACCTAAAAATGACGTCGTTCCTATTCAACTCCATGATCAATCGAAAACACTTCATGATCAGAAAAGAAGCAGCACCGCAAAATTAGCCTTACGCATCCGTCAGAAGGATGGTTCTGAGGTCTTAATCTATAACGGAGTGAACAGCTACATCCTTTCGGCTATACTCAAGGAGTTGAGCTAAGATGTTTCTTGACTTCACCAAAGTAGAAAAAATTTTTATCGTTACAGGGAAGACCGATCTTCGCAAAGGAATCGATGGTCTCGCAAGAATCATCCAACAAGACTATGCGTTGGATGTCTACGAAGATGCCATTTTCCTTTTTTGTGGCAATCGATGTGATCGATTTAAGCTTCTTTACTGGAACAAAGATGGTTTTTTCCTTGGGTATAAACGCATTGAACATGGCCGTCTTCAATGGCCAAGGAAAAGAGAGGAAGTTCGCCAACTCTCTGTGCAACAGATTCATTGGCTACTTGAAGGTCTGAGCATCTATCAGCCAAAAGCGATAAAGCCAGGATCAAAGGGTCTCTTTTAAACAGAAAAAATCGTTGATTTTATGCGGTTTTCTTCTGTTTTTTGGTTCGTTTAAATGGTATAATAATAACAGTAGTTACAATGAAAATGGTGGTGAAGTTCTTGTCCTTGCCAATAGAACCTGTTTTCAACAATAACACTGAAGTAGATGTAAATACGCTTCTTCAACTCCTTAAATCTCAGACAGAGACAAACAAAGAACTTCAACGAACTAATCAGGGATTGAACCAGGAGATTCATCTGCTCAATGAGAAATTGAGCTATCTTACGGACCGTTTATTTGGTCGATCCAAAGAAACAATGGATTCGCAAGTGAGTGGTCAATTGAGCCTCTTTTCTGAGGAAGCAGACGAAAACACGCCGTGTTTAATCACAGAAGAAGGACAAGAAACACATGTACGGGGACATAAACGAACGATTGGTCAAAAGGCGGCGAAAATTGCCCATCTTCCCTTAAAAGAAGCACACCATGAGTTACCGTTGGATCAACAGATTTGTGAACAATGTGGGACGCAAATGAATGATATTGGGACAACGAGGATTCGCGAAGAAGTCCTTTTTCATCAAGCCATCTTAGATCGTCTCGTCCATTTACAACATACCTATTGTTGTAAAGAATGTGAAAAAGCAGACGTTTCTTCTTACAAGAAGGCACCTGTTCCGAAACCGGTCATCTCCAACAGTTTAGGCTCCAATAGTGTGATCGCAGAAACGATCCGGTTGAAGTTTGGGCAAAAAGTTCCTGCCAATCGGCAGGAAAGTTATTGGCAAGAAACACTCGGGCTGGATATCTCTCGTGACAATATCACCAACTGGCATATCAAAGTCTGTCATAACGCGTTGGACGCTCTTGCCCAACGCTTAAAGAGCCATCTCACTCAAGAAGACATTCTCCACGCCGATGAAACGACGTATCGTGTCATCGAAAAAAGCAAAAAAGACACGTACTATTGGCTATTTAGTACAGGAAAACATAGCCCGCATCCAATCGTGTATTATCATCATGCAGAAACGAGAGCTGGTGAAATACCCAAACAATTCCTAAGGGATTTCAAAGGCTATCTGCATTGTGATGGCTACTCAGGGTATAACGCAGTGGAAGAGGTCACGCTCGTCTATTGTTTGGTTCATGCGCGTCGGAAGTTTTTTGACGCCATTCCAAAAAACAACAAAAGCGAGACACTTCCTTCTTGGGTCTCTGTGAAAATGATGGATGTCTGGTTTCATCTGGAACGAGACTGGACAGCTTTATCCGCTGAAGAACGATTGGGAAAAAGACATGCTTACTTAAAACCGTTGTTCATCAACTTCTACGAATGGCTGGGGACATTTACAGCAGTCCCAAAATCAAAGTTAGATATAGCCGTCAATTATGTATTAAAATTGCGTGCAGGATTTGAGCGAATCTTCGAAGATGGCCGATTGGAGCAAAGTAATAATTTAGCCGAACGCCAAATAAAGGAACTGGTCATCGGGCGCAAAAATTATATGCATTCTTGTAGTTTAGAAGGCGCACGAACTTCGGGAATCATTCTGAGCGTGTACAGAACAGCCGAAGCAAATGGCCTTGATCCGGTAAAGTATTTGGAATTTCTGTTTGATCGGATTCCCAACATCAAGAGCCTGACGAATGAAGCTTTGGATGAGCTCTTGCCTTGGATGCCTCTTGTACAAAAGACATGTTCCAAGCCATACGCAAAAAGCACCAAATAGCTTAAACCTATTATAGGGTTTAGACTATTTGGTGTGTAGATACCGAGTGATTAGGCATTTACTTTCCATCATTGATAATCTGAAATTTAGTAAGAGAACTTTTGACCATTAGTAAATTTTCTACCGGATCGTACCCTTTTGTCGGCTTTAAAGAATAATCAGACAGTTTATTTTCTATACTTTGGAAATTGGTCATTTCTAACACATAGCCATTCCCAAAATCGAGATTTTGACCGTCAAAAGACATTTTATACGATTTAACCTTTGAATAATCCGGTGGAAACTGAATCAGCAGATTTTCTTTAAATATAGGTACCTCTACAAAAGACTGTGCCTCTTCAATTTTGTCCAGTTTGTTCTGGGATATTTTCACAATTCGTTCAGATACATTCATAGCCACCATTGCTGCTATAAAAGGACTTGAAGCAGCAAGCCCGATAGCAATCACACCCATTAAAACAAGTCTTCTGACTTTTTTATCATGTAAAATACTTATTTTTCGTTTTTCAAATAATAGATTGTATTTCTCCGAAAAATCATCTTTTTTCTTTTTCATTTGTTCCTTTACGTTCTCCTTGCTTAACAACAATATTATCTATTGTAGTTTCTTCTAGCTCCTCCTTGATATACCTGCTATATTCAGCAATAATTGTTTCGCTCAGCTCGATAATAATATCGTCTAACGCTTCCTGCGTTTGTCCGATCTCCCCATTTTCAATTTGCGTCTTTTGAATTAATTGTTTTCTTTCTAAAGCACTAGAAAATGCTGGCAGACTTCGATAAAGAAAATCACTATATAAAACGATACTCTTAGGTTCATCCATTAAATATTTAAATATCTCTTTGCTGGCTTCGATAGCAGCATTTATCGAAGCCCCATTCTTTTTATCTGCTCCAACTGATTTTTCTGCCAACAAGATCTGCGCCTTTGCTTCCTTCATTGTTTCCTTAAAAATTTTCAAATCACGATTATTTAAATCGTTGGCTTCTTGAAAAGCACGAACCGCCATCAATTGATCTGCTTTAAACCTTGAATGCTTGACTAATTCAAAGCTGATAACTATCAATACGATGATCAATGATAGTATTAAAATATAAAAGTACATCACGAAATTCTCCTGATATGACATTTTTTTTCTGGAATTCTAGCCAGTAAACTCTCCAATGAATCATGAATAGGTTCTGTTGCTTCTCCTACAGTCCTACTGTAGGAAGACAATCGGATTTAGTCATTTAATATTCATGTTGCTTCCGCTCTTTAATTTTCCCATCTTTCAATTCTATAGAGAATATTTTATTGGAATCGCTCCACGTATAATATTCATAAGTATGATCGTTACTTTTTTGCACCATTTCTGACGTTGGATATCCTAGTTTCTCAATGAGAGCTGCTTTTTCATATGTTTCTCCGACCGTTATTTGATTGAAATGATCAAAAAAATCAGAGAGATTTTTTTTATCCTTAATAAAGACATCTAACATCGTTGAAATTACTTTTCCATCTCTAAAAGTGATCAACACCGAAGTAACTGGGTCTTTCCAAGGAAAATTATTCCAGGCATACGTCACTGCCTTTTCCCCTGATTGATAATCTTCCATTTTTGAATTCGGTTTTCCAAGCATTTTTTCAATTTCAGCTTTCTTTGTTCCGCCTTTACCGGTCTCATCTTCTCCCACATCAATTTTTTCGATGATTTGTCTCAATTCCTTTAAGCTGTCAACCTTTGTATTGACTCTTTCTTCATCTGAAGAAATCGCTTTAGTACTTGTCGCTGTAGGTGGTTCTTCTATAGGCTCGTGCTTTTGAACGTTTAGATAGACGTATAGCACTGCAGCAAAACATACAAGGATTACCCCCGTGACTATCAACAGATTGTTCACCAATTTCACGTTTTTCTTCCGCATTTTGGCCTCCTGGATTTTTTTAAATAATAGTTTTCTCAAAATCCCTTGAAAAAAGTCTTTTATTGCTTATTAAAAGGAAATACTTCCCCATTCTACTATTTTTACGAAAAATTTCTCTTTCAAGTAATTATTCTAACATAAAAATAACTTTAAAAATGATAACTTTTTCTAAAATACAAAGTATATTGTATACAAATATTCGGTTCTACTTTTAGAAAAAACGGACGACTACTTTTACTTCTACTTTATTTTTTTCCTTGTTAAAATGTTTAACTAAAGGAAGTGTTCAACATGCTGCAACTAAAAAGAGCCTATTTGCCTGCCAGTGATTCTGATGGTTACCGAGTTTTGATAGATCGATTGTGGCCTCGTGGAAAGTCTAAAGAAATCGAGAAAATTGATTTATGGTTAAAGGAAGTCGCTCCGAGTCCAGAGCTGCGTAAATGGTTTGGTCATGAGGTCGAAAAATATCCAGCTTTTGAAGTAAAATATCGTGAGGAGCTCCAATCAGGCGAGCAACATGAGGCGCTAGAAAAATTGGCAACAGTGGTTCAAACCCATGATGTCGTAACACTCGTTTATGGTGCCAAAGATGAACAGCATAACAATGCGCAAGTACTATATGATCTCTTAAACGAGTAAAAGCACCAAAACCGACGCTACCGCGTTGGTTTTGGTGCTGTGCTTGAAAGCCTAGTTGAACAATAATCAGCGCCATTTCTCCGCGAGAGATCATCCCTGATCCTACCATCAGACTACTGTGGCTGCTAAACCCTGCGAGCTTGCTGCCAAAAAAGCCGCCGAATAATTTTGAAGCGATAGCAATGATTGTCAGTACTACGATCAACAGCAGCTGCTTTCCGATTCCGTTAAACGTTATTTCCAGTCCAATACTAACAAAGAACACAGGGATAAAAACAGCATAGCCGATCTCCTCGACATTGTACTGCACTTCCTTAAAGACGTTGGTCTGTCCAATTGCGACACCAGTGAAAAAAGCGCCGATGACCGAACTCAACCCAATAAAATCAGCCAAATAAGACATACTCAGACACAGAATCAATGAAACAATAATCACTGAAGATTCCGCCAGCAATTTATTGCTGAGTCTCATTAAGTACGGCGCACCCCAGCGAATCAAGAGGAGAATTGCAACAAAAAACAACACTTGATCAATCAACATGATCCCTAACGGATTACTATTTCCACTTTTTCCGCCCAAGAAGGACATACTCAGGCTAACGATTAGTACCACCAAAATATCATCGACAACGGAGGCCCCTAGAATGGTCGACCCTTCCTTGGTATTGATCACGTTCAGCTCCTCCAATACCTCAACGGAAATACTGACCGAGGTGGCTGCTAAGATTAATCCTAAGAAAAAGGACTCGTTCATCGCAATATGAAAAGCATTCCCGGTTACTGTTCCTAATACAACGGGAAATAAAATTCCTAAAACAGCCACGTACATCCCCGGCCGAAAATATTTTCGCAGCAATGAAAGATCACTCTCAATTCCAGCTAAAAACATCAATAAAATCACACCTATTTCAGAAAAATCCTCAACTAAAATATCTGGATGAACAATCCTTAACCCTGCGTTTCCTAGTAAAATACCGACAAGTAATTGTCCAATCACTGCAGGGACACCGAAACGGCGCGAAAAATGACTAGCGATCGTCGTACTGACTAAAATCAGACATAAAACACCAATAAACTCCACGTTCCTCATCCTTTCGTATTGCTGTCATTAACTTTGTTCCCTAGCTCTAAGAACAAAAATTAGCCGATCCTTTTTAGGATAACGAAAAAAGACTAGAAAGAAAAACGATAAGACTGCACATCATTTTTGGGGTTTATTCAGTAATTAACAAGTGTTGAATGCAAAAGTAGAGACTATTCAATACAGCAAACAGTCTCTACTTTTGATTTATTTGTTGAAGGTTTATCCTTTCAAAGCCAGATTATCTACTTTAGGCTCTAACGATTGCAGCCTTCCGTTTGTCTGAGAATTTGTTTTCTCCATGAAGGTGACTATTTTTCCTAGTGTGGGGCAAACGGTCACTCCTGCATCTTCCAACGCTGCTACTTTTGATTTTACCGTGCCCATATTCCCACTGACGATTGCACCAGCGTGTCCCATCTTTTTATTTTCTGGTGCGTACATTCCTGCAATATAGGCGCAAATAGGCTTTTTAATATTCAGCTCCTTAATCTTAGCAGCAGCCAGCTCCTCACTCGTACCGCCGATCTCTCCAATAAGAACGATGGCATCTGTTTCCTCATCCTCTGCAAACATTTCTAATACATCTGCATGAGTCATCCCGACAACAGAATCGCCGCCGATTCCTACGCAAGTGGATAAGCCGTAGCCCTTAAAGGTCAGATTTGAAGCTGTCTCATGAGTCAAGGTACCGCTTCTTGAAATAATCCCGATATGGCCCTTCCCATAAATATCCGCGGGCATGATTCCTAATTTTGACTTGTCGGGAGCAATCACACCTATTGTGTTTGGTCCAACAACCTTAGCTCCTGTTTTCTTAGCCTCCTGAAGAATCGCGAGCGTATCCATCACCGGAACAAATTCAGTGATCACGACTAATAGTTCGATCCCAGCCTGCAACGCCTGCACAGCAGAATCCTTTACGAATCGCGGCGGTACCAGCAACATCGCAGCACGAATCTGCGGAAACTCTTCCCGTGCTTCTGCCACTGTCTCAAATACTGGAATTCCTTCGACTGCTTCTCCGCCTTTGCCAGGCGCAACGCCTGCACGCAGCTTTGCCCCAGATTCCAATGTTCGCTTCGCGTGGATTCGTCCTTGCTTGCCAGTGATTCCTATTATTATAAGCTCTGTCTCTTGATCGATCAAAATACTCATATTATTGTGCCCCCCTTTAACGTCAACAAGGTCTGTACGGCTTCATCAGTCGTTCCATATTTTGTTTGAGGAAAACCGAGCTTTTCGTAAATGCTCCACCCCTGTTCTTGATTGAATCCACGGCTTTTCACCACAACCGTCTTATTTATTCCAAACTCCTTATAAGCGCGTTCGATTCCTTCTGCCATATCAGCACAATTGTTGATTCCGCCAAATATGTTCACCAAAATATAATCGGTTTTTTCATTTTGCAGTAAAATACGCATGGCTTGATAAGTCTTTTCAGCCGTCACACCGCCGCCCAGATCAAGGAAGTTGTTCACCCTGCCACCATAGTGGAAAATAGTGTCCATCGTGGCCATACCGATACCCGCTCCACCAGCCATCGTTCCTATAGTTCCTTCTGAATCTACCTCTACATAGGTCAGATCATGTTTCTCTGCTTCTATTTCCTGAGGAGACTTTTCCTGCGCTGTCCGTGACAAAATCGTATAATCACCTTGTCGGTAAAGAGCATTATCATCAATGACCAACTTCGCATCAATAGCCATTAGGGTATCATTTTTTAATAATGCTAATGGATTAATCTCGATCGTTGTCGCATCTAGCTCGAAGCAAGCCTTAGCCAGCTTTCCGGCAATATCTAACACTTGGTTTATTCTCTTTTCGGATAAATCAAAAACAGAAGCAGCTTTTTTGAATTCTTCTTCTTTGAATCCATTCGTACAATCAAAGTGCAGCAGCTTTTCTGGTGAAGTCTCCGCCAACTCTTCAATATCCATTCCTCCGAATGGGGTAAAAAGCATGATCATCGCGCGGTTTTTAACGTCTAATGTCATTCCAAGATAGTACTCTTCTTCAATTGGCAAAAAACCGCAGGCGATTACGCCCTCCATCACTTGATCATTGATGGTTATCTTTTCAATGGTTTTCTTTGCCTCAAGTAATTCTTGCTTCGTTTTGACCACTTTTACAGCACCGGCTTTTCCACGCTTACCAGCTAGGATTTGCCCCTTTAGCACACATGGATAAGGAACCTCTGCTGGAGTTTCATCACCCATCAATAAAATACTGTCATTAATCGGTATTCCAAATCGTTCTAATTGTGCTTTTCCCTCAATCTCTAAATAATCCATCAGATTTTCCCTTCTCCGCTTACCAGTATTCCAGTTTTGAAATACTGAGGTTTTATTTTTTACTCCCAAGCCATTTCTGGATCAGGAAGATAAGATTCTTCATACGGGTAGCCAACGCGGGTTATATTCATGAAGTGTTTATGGCTCAAATTTCCGCTAAAACTATTATTTCCCCATGAGCCGCAACCGAGTGTAGTCGTGGCAACAAATCCATTTGTTGGCGAACCGCCACCAGTCGTTCCTGATGGTTGATTGACGATCACACGTGAGACAGCACACTGAATCGCCGCATATTCTACGTGCTCTGGTGTGTTCGAATGAACTGCAATACTATGTCCTTTTCCTTCATAATCTAGATTTTCCACCATCATCGCGACACCATCTTCAAAGTCCTTGTATGGATACAAGGTCAATACAGGGCACAGCTTCTCACGACATAAGACATCCTTGCTTCCAGTTCCGTCTGCTTTTACAACAATGGCTTTTGTATCCACTGGAACCTCCAGACCGATGATTTTTCCCGCCTGCTTCGCATCCAAGCCGACGATCTCGCGATTCATTGGACCGCCGTTTGGAAATACTCCTGCTCTTACTTTTTCAACCTGCTCTGACGACTCCACATAATAGCCGCCGTGTTTTTGGATTTTCTCAATAAAATTGGCAAACTTCTCTTCTGGTACAAAGGCCGTCTGCTCGCCAAGACAGATCAAGCCATTGTCAAAGCTTCGACCAATTAAAATTTTTTCTGCTGCTTCGGACAGATCAACATCCCGATCAACGATACATTGGACGTTCCCTTGGCCGACACCAAGTGACGGTTTGCCACTGGAATAAGCCGCTTTGACCATTCCCGGTCCACCAGTAGCTACTACCACATCTGCCAAACTCATCAGCTCACTGCTGCCCTCGATCGAAACCTCTTCCAGCCCTAAAACGAGATCCTCAGGAAAACCAAACTTTGCCAGCTCAGCACGAAACATCTCAACCAGCAGCTTGGTACATTCAACAGCCCGAGGGTGCGGTGCGAAAATGACCGAGTTGCGGGTTTTTAAGGTAAATGCCGCATTACACATTGGAGTAACAACTGGGTTTGTTGAAGGAATGATACAAGCCACTGCTCCCAAAGGCTTTGCTACCTCAAGCATTTTTCGGTCTTCTAATCGATTGATTACGCCTACCGTCTTCTCATTTTTGATACTTTGCCAAATCAAGGACGATTTCATTCGACATTTGGTGATTTTGTCTTGCTTGCTGCCCATGCGTGTTTCTTCTGCGGCCATTACACCTAATGTTTCAGCATTGTCATAGACCACTTTACATATCGCTCGAGCTGCTTCATCTGCTTGTTCTTGCGTGACAAAAGCAAATTGCTCTTGTGCTGCTTTTGAACGCTCAACTAATTCTTTTACTGTGATTGATTCACTCATTTTTTTCGCTCCCTTTCACTTAATTCGTTAAGTAAGACAACTCTCCAAAACCAGGCCAGATCTGCAGCACTACATAGCCGAAAATAATGACTAAGATAGTACTTGCGATCGTCATTGGAACCCCGCCTTTTAACATCTTATTGGCATCTAAACCATAGGCTACCGGAATCGCACGTACACTGATAGGCAGCAAATATTCAGAATTGTATGCCATGACAGTGATAAACCAATACGGGATCGGATTTAGCTCCATCTTCACAGCGAAACCAAGAACAATCGGGATACTTACGGCCGAAGCAACCGTAGAATTCGTCAGCTCCGAGATCACACGAGCAAAGATCGTGAAGACGATGATTGTCATAAGTCCGCCGTCTAAGGACATATCTGCAACGATATCAGCAATTGCTGCGCCTGCACCTGAATCATTGACTAAGCGTCCAAGTGCTAATCCTCCGCCGAACAAAAGCATCATGCCCCACATAACTCCCTCTTGAGCTGTTTCCCAAACCAGCATAGGCTTTTTGTTGGCTGCATTGATAACAAAGGATAGACTTCCAAACAGCAAGAAGATGTATGCTGGAGCCAACCCCGGCAGCAGATCCGCATATAAAGGACGTGTGAACGCGCCCGCTAAAGCAACCAAGAACAGCGCTGCACAGATTTTTTCATCACGCTTCATTGCTCCCAGTTCGCTGTAGCTATTTACAAAATATTCTTTGGTTCCCTTTAATGGACTTGATTTTCCGTAAAGCAGCAGCATACCGATTAGGCTTAAAATGGCTAATAGAATGAAGTATGGTGCGATTCGAACAATCCAGTCCACATACATAAACTCATGTCCTGTGTATTCCTCTAAAAAAGAGATCGCCGCAATATTCATCGCTCCGCCTAATGGTGTGCCAACGCCACCTAATCCAACCCCCCAGCCGATTGCGAGCAGGATCGGAACTGCCTGCTCACTACTTTCGATATCCTCAATCCCAGCAGCTGCCAGCATTGATACAGCGATAGGCGTATAAAGTGCACATACTGCGACATTCGGCAAAATACTAGAGACCAGCATACTTGCAAGTAGCCAAACAGTGATTTGAGATCTCATAGATGGACCAATGATCGATAAAATTTTTAGGGCCACGCGTCGATCCAAACCAGTCGCTGCCCACGGCAAGGTCAACAGGCTGGAACCAAGGATCAAAATAATACTATCCGAGGCATACTGCGCCGTCAGAGATGCCATGGGAACAATATTTAAAAGCGCATTCACAAGAACGGGAACAAAAGCCGTGACCGTCATATGCACCGGTCTTGTCACCCACCAAAAAACCATCCAAAGCAAAACCCCTACCGCTTCTGCCCCTGGCCGGGTTAAAAAGCTGGATAGCGAAAGGATACTCGCCACCAAAATGGTCGGCCCTAACAGAATATAAATTAACCGTCGTGTCGTGTTCATAATAACTCCTTCCTGAATGCTTGATTCATTAAACAAATCAAAAATATTTTTGTTGTTTCCTTTATCTTAATGAAGTGCTGATGAATCACAATCCATTTTGCCACTTGTTTCGGTTGGTAAAATAAGTTTGCAGAGCCTGAAGTTCACTTGCATGCTGCGAAAACCAGTTGCACAGGATGCAACAAAAAGAGATGTTGAAAAGTTCAACATCTCACAATTGTTTATTATTTTGGATAATAGCCTAGCTTGCTGGAAATTCGTCCTGCAGAGGTGATCACTGCTTTTGCCAGCTCCTCCTCACGTTCTATTTTGCAGAGACTGCGCGCACTCATTGAAACACTCACCGAAGCTACTGGTTCGCGATTGCGATTGAATATCGGCGCAGCAATTGACCCAGTACCTTCCGCAAGCTCATTGATCAGCTTGCAATACCCTCTTTGTCTCGTAAGAATCAGCTCCTGATTGATCTCACTAATATCATTTTTTGTCCCAAAGGTGTATTTTTTAAAGTCACTGCTTTTTAAAATAGCCTGTGATTGAATAGGTGGTAAATAAGCCAGAATCACTCGTCCCATCGCAGAGCAATGCATTGGATGGCGATGCCCCATCGGAATCAATAAATCAGTTAAATTTTGGGAACAGCTGCTGATCAGATGGATGATTTCTCGTTCTTGAGGAACCGCCATGTGTCCGCACACATGAAACTGGTGAGAAAGTCGATGAACTTCTGGAAAGGCATGCCGATAAACATCATTGGCCTGCAGCGATCTTCCCGCCAATGCAACAATTTCCGGTCCTGGAAAATAATAGCCTGTGTACTCGTCACGTTCCAAAAATCCCCAATCTAGCATCGTATTTAAATGACGCGACACCGTACTAATATTCATTTGCAGTCGCTCCGCAATATCCGAGGTCCTCTGGCTAGGGTTTTGTTCATCAAACGATGACAGAATCGCTAAAGTTTTGACCAAGCTTTTCATATTCGAGCCGCGTTGATTTTCTTCCAAAGACTTTATCATAGGAAATATTTCCTTTCAGAGTCATTTTAAATCAAACCAAATAAGTTCCATAATGGATACATTACTAATACAAATCCAGCCAGCATGATCCCCGCCTTCAAGGTCATTTGCTTTACAAAGTCCTTCATTGGCATCATTCCGTATCCATACATAATCAAATTCCCTGCTGATTCATAAGGCATAAACAACAGCTCACAAGCATAAAGCAAGCACATACAAGCAGCAATTGGATTTATGCCAAGCGTCGCAGCGATTTGTACGAAAGGAAGTGCTAATCCGCCTAGCATCGCATATGGCGTCATAAAAAAGTTAGCAATCATGCCGATTAGCAGAAATGATACACAGACGACTAATGTACTTTTCCCTGCCAGCAGCGGAACGGCGATACCCGTTAAATAATCGCCAAAACCGACATTTGCTCCTACAATCCCAATACCTAAGCAGGTCGCAACAAAGAATACCATTGAGAAATTAAGCTTTTCTAAGGTCTTTTCTTTCCCGATCCCTATGATTGGTAAATACATCAAGAATGGGATCGCCATGAATCCATACGCCGCGGGCAAATCAAGAAACATCGAAGCAAACAAATAGACTAATAGCAGGATCACCATCGCAACTGCTTTCTTTTCCCTGATACTCATTTTTCCAAGCTGTTCATACTTTTCATCAAAAAGCTTTTTGCTGACATTGATCTTCATATTTTTTGTATCGTAAACCTTCATTAGAATCAAAATACTGACAATGCACCAAATAATGAAAAAACCGTTGTACTTAAATGATGTGAACATCGTCATCCGATACTCAGGAATCACTTCCCTGATCGCCGTTTCCAGCATGGAAAAATAACCCGGATAATACAGGCATACTGTACAGCCGGTGGCACCGATTGTTCCAGCAAAACAAAGAAGCGAGGCTTCCTTCGAAGGCTTCATGTCCATTGCTTTACATACACCGTAAACAAGGGCACTCGCTACTAGCCAGCCATTACAGAATGTGATCAAGTTCAAGATAATTCCAATAAAGAAGCACCCGAAAACTGCTCCAGCATAAGTACCGCCGCATGTTCGAATGACATAATAAGCGATTCGTTTCAGCAGACCTGTTTCATCCAATACATTACTGAAAATCAGTCCGCCAAGTACCATCCAAACAGTGGTACTTGTCCACGAGGCAAAGGCTGTCTCTGCAGGAACTAAGCCAGTTATCATGTAAAGAGAGGGCAAGAGGATCGCTGAGACCAATCTTGGCAGCAACTCTAAAGCAATGATCAAGATGACAAATATGGTCAGAACTAAAAACAGTCTTAAGCTTGCCGTGAATCCATCTGACGTTGGGATAAAGGCGATAATCATTGGAAACAGCAAGCATATGAACCAATAAAACACTCTTTTTTTATCTACACTAATCCCCATATTCTTTTTTTCCTTCTATAGTTGATAGTCTCTTTTTATAGTGCCTTTTGATATAGATCGATAATATCCTTGATGGTCGTCAAGCGTGGATTAACTGCTACGTTTGGACTCTTCATTGCATCTTCGGCCATTTCAGGAATTTTATCCTCCGTGACACCCATTTCAGAAAGACAGCTTGGTATGCCTAAATCAGCATTGAGCTTTTTAATCTCATCAATTAGCATCTGAGGAGAAAAATCTGCTGCCGGCTCTTTCTTTTCGCGAATAAAGTTATAAATGGTCTCATAGCGTCCACGATCCGCCAACGCGTTGAACTCCACGATTGTTGGAAGAAGAATGGCATTCGCCACACCATGAGCAATATGGAAATACGCGCTCAATGGATGACTCATCGCATGAACATTTCCCAGCTTCGCCCAGGCAAAGGCCATACCGGCAAAAGTAGAACCGGCCATCATCGCACAAGCAGCCTCTTCGTCTTGTCTATTGGCGACAAACTGACGCAGATTTCCGCCAATCAATTTCATTGCTTTTTCCGCCATTGCATCTGTAAATGGCGAAGCATTTCTAGAAACATACGCCTCCATCGCATGAATCAAGGCATCAATCCCGCAGGCAGCCGCAATCGATGCTGGCGCTGTCATGATCAATTCAGGGTCTAAAAGTGCATATTTAGGCAACATCTCATAGCTGATGACAGACATTTTATAATTTCTTGCTTCATCCGTGATTACCGCTGAGGCCGTTACTTCACTGCCAGAGCCTGCAGTTGTGGGAATTGCAATGATCGGGACAACTGGTCCAGGAACTTTGTAAAGCCCTTCGTAATCAGTGATCTCTCCACCGTATTTGGCCAAAACACCTGTCGTTTTTGCCACATCCATCGAGCTTCCGCCGCCAAGCGCAACGATACTTGTTGCACCGCATTCCTTATAAAGAGCCGCAGACTCATTGACCACAGCTACAGTTGGATTTGGGATCGTTCCAAGGTAGGTTGTACAGCTGATTCCGCCAGCTTCAATAATGTCCTGAATTTTTTTGACTACTCCCAAACCTTCTAATCCGCGATCAGAAATCAAGAAAACATGCTCTGATTGATTCTCCTTTAATATTTCCGGCAGTTTTTTTAAGCTGCCTATTCCAAACTCTATGCTTTGCGGCACTTTAAACGTAAAATCCTTCATTGACTCTTTCCTCCATTTTCTAAATAACTGACAGCACACTTGTTATTAACATATTGCCGCCGACAAACAGCAACACGATATATACGATCCGTAAAAACTGTTCGCGATTGATTTTTTTCAAGAAGCCCATTCCTAAGAAAAATCCGATCGCTGCCATTGGAAGCCCGATGACCAGCGCACTCAGCATATACTGTGTAAAGGCGCCGCTTCGATACTGCGAGAAGGCATTCCAAGTATTCAAGATTACCCACACCATGTTCATGGTATTTCTGAATTTTTCCTTTTCCTGTACCGCTTCGATTGTATAGACTGTGATCAGCGGACCGCCGATATTGAAGGCGCCGTGGACGATTCCGCCCAAGATCAGACAACCGTAACGGAAGATTTTCTTTCCGGTCGTATCTACCTCTTCATTGGCTTCGCTTTGCCCTGAAAGCTTAGGCTTGATGATATTTTTATAGATATTCATTAGAGCAATTAACGTGACCATCGCGCCGATGCATATTTTTGCGATATTCGGACTGATCGCATAAAACAAGTAATTCCCAACCAAAATCCCGGGAATACACAGCCCGATGATCTTTGCGAGATCCTTCCATGAAACCTCTTTGAAGGCTTTGATGCCTAAATAATATAAGAAAGGAAGGGTGATGAGAGTACCATATGGCACTCCCGCTTCCGTTCCCAACAAACCATTTGTTACTGCCGCCGCAATTACGGTACAGCCAAATCCTGTACACCCCTGTACGAAAAATCCGATAATCTGCATCAATGCCACGAGGACAAAGTTAAATTCAAATGTCATTTTTTCCACCCATTCTCTTTTTTAGAAGCTCAATTCGGTCCGCTGGATCAAATCCTTTTGCAATGGTTTGCCAAGCTCGACGAAGTACGCGCTGTATCCCGCCACGCGGACAAGCATATCTTTATAATTTTCAGGATTTTTCTGAGCCGCGCGCATGGTTTCTGAACTCATGATATTGAATTGCACATGCATTGGATTTTTCGCCATGTACGCATCGATGAAGCTGATCAAATTATCCCGGCCTTCGACACCAGCGACTGCTTCTTGTGGGAACCGCAAATTCATTAAAGTCCCATTAGTTGCTAAGCTGTGATCAACTTTCGCCAATGAATTTACCAGAGCAGTAGGTCCGCTCACATCGTGTGAACCCGCATCTGTGTGCACAGGACCCATGTTGTCTGAGATCGCTTCTCCCTTCTTACGGCCATCTACTGAAGCATTCGTGTTCATTCCCATCGCGACATTGGCATTGACCGAATACACCCCTGGGCTAAATTCTCCGCCGCGCACATTTTTTCTTCCAGCTACATGCTTGCAATAGCATTCAAACATGTATTTGAATAAATCATCTGCATAGTCATCGTCGTTGCCATAATGATGAACCTTAGAGCTGTTTACTAATGAATAAAGAACTTCATGGCCTTTCCAGTTATCTTTTACTGCCTGCAGGAGTTCTGCGCCTGTACAACGCTTTTCCTCAAATACCAGCTGCTTGATTGACGCTAATGAATCTGCACAAGTCGCCATTCCACTAGCCTGAGGGCCTGTACCGTTATATTTCGCTCCGCCTTCAGTCAGATCTTTTCCTGAATCTAAGCAGTCTTCGAAGAATGCTGATACATACGGTAATGGCTTCAGCTCGCGATGGATCGTATCGATCACGTTTAGACTGCTGCACATTTGATCGGTCCAATATTCAAATTGCTGATCGACACTTGACAATACTTCGTCAAAGCTTTGATAAGTATCTAAGCTGCCGGTATCTGGTCCCAACTGGTTGCCTGTATTCAGACTACGGCCGCCATTTACGACCATTTCCATCATCTTCGGTGTATTCACATAAGCTGCATCATGCCAGCCATACTCTTTTCCTGGCAAACTAATTTCTACACAGCCCACCACACAATAATCTCTGGCTTCTTCCAGAGTCATTCCTTTTCGCATCATTCCTTTGATCGTCGGTGCATCATTGAACAGCTTTGGATGTCCATAGCCAGCACGGATACATTCTGTCGTTTTTACTCTTAATTCATAAGGTGTGTTTTCATGCATACGAACACAGACCCATGGATTCATCATGCGAGTGTGGGCAGAGCCTTCCAGCATGAGCATCGTCAGATCATTTGTCGCATCGTTACCATCTCGATCGACTCCACCGATCGTTAAGCTTTCTCCACCAAATCCTCGACCATTTCGCAAAGCCATACTGCCCTTATCTTTCAGCTTTGTCGGATTGTTCATCTTCACGTATTCAACTTCCAGAAGCTCAAGGACAAAGTCTTTAGTGATCGTGCCATTTTTTATATCTGCTTCGTAGAATGGGTACAACCATTGATCCATCCGACCATATGAAATTGAATGTCCATTACTTTCTACTTGGATCAGCGTTGTCGCAATATTGAACAACTGCAGCGCCTGCCAGAAAGTTTTGGGTGCTCCCAATGCGATTTGATAGCAGTTTGTCGCCATCACCTCTAACTCCTCTTTACGCTTCGCGTCCTTTTCAGTTGCCGCCAGCTCTTCTGCCAGCTCAGCATACCGTTTGATATAGGTTCTGGCTGCTTCATGCATAATAATCATGGCTTCATAAAAATCGCGCTTATCCGCATATTCAGGATCACGTTTACTAAGCTTTGCTAAACGTCCTTTAGCTTCATCGATCAATCCTACATACCCTTCACGCATCAATTTGGCATAATCAATCGCTAAATGGCCTGCTCCCGCATAATGATAGAGATTGGTTTGGAAGATTTTTTCCCCTACCTCAGAACCCTTTGTTTGATCCTCATCCAGTCTCACGTTGACCATGTCATCAATGGTCTGGCCCTTCCACCATGAACAAAGCTCAAGAATTTCTTGCCGTTCTTCCTCATTTCTAATATAGAATTGATCGTTTGGACGTTCCTCAAATGGTGAATGCAAGATTTCGTCAATGATCCAGTTAACTGAAAATTCGGGATAAATTGGCGAAGCTTTAGCCGGTGCCGCGATCTCCCCTACGATCAAATCCTCCTCATAGATGTATAAGCTGGTGTTTAATAAGATATTTTCAAAAGCATAGGCACATTTCAATTTGCGCGAACAGGTTTCATGCTTTTGATATGCCTCTGTGACTAATCGCAATCTTTCCACATCCACGTCGTACGGTCGATCCAAGAAAGCCTGTCTCAAATGGTTTACTCGCGGAAACGGCGACCAGTCCTCATGATTGACCTGATAACCTAAGCCGTATATCTGGTCGAAAGGCTCCGTTCCTCTTGCTGCTGTGTGTTTGTTACTCATGAATAAATCCTCCTTATTTATATAAAAATTATTGTTTTTCTTTTGTTCCAACAAGGCAGTGAATCCCTCGTCCATTCATGTATTCTGCAATTCTTTCAACATGCTTTTGAAAAGATCTTCGATTGACCTTTACCCCCTCCATCCCATAAGGAATCCCTAAAGCTTCATATTTTTCAACACCCAATCGCATGAAGCTCAGCAATTGAAGCGTTCGTACCCGTCCCTGCAGCTCATTCAGAATAAAATCAGCTGTTGCCTCGATATTTTCCATGTCTTCGTTAAACTCGGGAATCACTGGAATTCTCAAAATCAGCTCGCGATCAAGCTCCGCTAGTTTTTTTAAATTGGCTAAGATTAATTCATTTCCAACACCTGTCCGCTCATGATGAACGGCCGTATCCATATGTTTAATATCGGATATCCAAATATCGGTAACAGGCAACAACGCCTCTACCTTGCGCCAATTCGAGTAAAACGTTGTCTCAAAGCATGTTTGTATTCCTTCTTTTTTGCATTCAGCAAACAGCTCCGCCACAAAATCGCTTTGAAGCAGCGCTTCGCCCCCTGAAACAGTGACTCCTCCGCCAGATTGATCATAATATTCCTTGTCCTTACGAATAATCTCCATGCATTCTTCAACGGTCATCTCCTCGCCCCATTGCTTTATCGCATCCGCTGGACAGGCCAATGCACAGACGGTATGATCGGAAACTTTTTTTGAATCGATCGCTGTTAACTTTCCCCGATGAAAGTTCAAGGCTTCTTCATCTGGTTCTACTGACAAGCAAAGCCCACACTTTTTTTTAGAAATGCATTTTTTCTTATAAACACCCAGTTCTATTTGTCTGGACCAGCTTTCTGGATTTCCACACCAATCACACGTCATCGGACACCCCTTTAAGAAAAGTTCTGTCCTTAAACCCGGGCCATCGTGAAGAGTAAAACGTTGTATATTAAACACAATTCCTTTATTTGACAACCATATTCTCCCCTTCGCTTAAAGAGAAAGCGTTTTTATGTTCAAAGTGTAACAAAATTGAGATAGCAAAAAAATTAGGTATTAGGAGTATTTCCATATAGGGAATGTTCCTTACATGAAGCCTATTTTTCGGCAACAAAAAAAGCCTAAACATCTGTCTAGGCTTTGTAAAAATGATTTATTCCTTATTGTTAAACAGTTGAGACAACTCATATCTGCTGTTTACTTTGCACTTACTGTATATGTTTTGAACATGTTTCTTCACCGTATGATAGCTGATGACCATTTTCTCGGCAATATCCTTATAGGTTAGACCTTTATATAATAATTCCGCTACTTTAAATTCCGTGTTCGTCAACGGCAAGGTATTGTCCAAGCTTTTAGGCGACTTTTCTTGGTCCTTTTTCGAAATCGTTATCCAGTGGTATCGATCAATGATGCCATTAGAATATGTCCGATCATATGTATAAATTTTAAAAATATAATTCTGAACGATCCTAGTCCGCACCAGCTTTGAACAATTTTGATTTTCATCTCCTAATAAAAATGGCAGCCAGTTGCAGGGTTCCGTGCTACTGATTTGTTCCGCTATTGATGGTCCTAAAATGTGGCTCAAGCAATCGATTGCCGCCTGACTATAATTCATCACATGAGTAAAATCATCTGTAATCAAATAGGCCTTTTCGCCAGATAAAATGATTTCATTCTGAATTTTTTGGATTATTTTGGACTGCTCATACTTTTTAAAGTTCTTATACGAATTGGCTAGATAAACATAGATTCCCTTTAGATCTTCGATTTCCTTTTCAGTAAAATCCCCCTGCTGAACGTTTTTGAAAAACACTACCTGGATATAGGCATTGATCCCAAAAGCCATTGTCACACTGTAGCGCTGATCAAAATTCTTTTCGATAAATCGAACATAAGACGTTTTTTCATAATCCTCTATCCCTAGAACGCCAGTGGATTTATATAATCTGGGAACTACATTAAAATAAGTCAGATGATCTCTCAAGGCCTCCTGAAAAACCTGTTGCTTGATCTCATCCTCCTCAACAAATTTCCGATAAGGATGCTTTTTATGATTGACTAATTGCCCTGTCCAGTTGGTCCATGAAAGAAACTTTCCTTCCGTATCAAAATACGAAATAAGTACGCGATCCCAACCAAAATTCTTTTCTAAATACTCCAAAAGAGTCGCGCTGAAAAATTCACGCGCAGTTATCTGATATTCAGAAATCTCAGAGAAAAAATCAACTTGCCCATTTTTATCTACATCCATATGACCTCACGCCCCTTTTTCAACAACTACCTAATCCTTTTTATCCGCTTTCAAAACAAAACGAAGAAACGATTGAGAAATAACTGTTGTATACTCTTCATTCTAATCTAAATATCATTTAATTTAAACAAATTTTTGAGCCGCACTTGTTTAGAAACCTGAATATTGAGCTGGAACCTGTCATAAAATGTTCCTGATTTCAAATGAATCCTTCTAAAAGAACCTAAAAATATCTTCTTACGGCCGCTTGGTACTGACGATAAGGCTCCCCAAATGTCAGCAGCAGAAACTTCTCCTCCCCGCGAATTTGCTTATCAAACAAGAACACTGCAAGTAAAGCCGTTAGGATCAACAAACGATTTGGAAAAATAACAGAAAATCCCAGATATAATAAATCAAATGCGACAAACCATCAAGGCTGGCGATACCAATGTTGCTTATCGCTGGTTTTTGGGCTATTATTTCGAAAAGAAAATTCCGCATTTCTCCACATTTGGGAAAAATTATGTACGCCGTTTTAGAGAAACGACGGTGTTTGAGTATATTTTTGCCTATATTTTAGAACGATCAGTTAAAGCAGGCTTTGTAACTGAGGATAATTTGTATCTTGATTCTACCCACATCAAAGCCAACGCAAATAAACATACGTTTACGAAAGAAAGGACCCGAAAAAAATTTGATTTTGGTCGGGTTTAGTCCAGTGAACTTCAAAATTGGGTGGTCAATAAAAAAATGCTCAATTTTCATCTTGACTTATTACTATTAGACTTTAACCGAAAAATACCAGTAAAACTCTTGCTACTACGGCTGAGCCGATGACGCCAGCCACATCTGACCGCAATACTCAATAGGATTTCCTGATTATTCTGCCATTTATCGAAATAAGAATCGTGCCATTTAAATCAGAAAATGACACCTAATTTCAAAAAAATGGAAATTTTGAAAATGGACCAGTGTTTACTTTTCTAAAAAAGTGAATTGTGAAATTAGCTCAAGTATTTATCACTACAACGAACACTCGTATAATAAAAGTTTCTTCTTTCGATGAGAAGCATAAGCAACAAAGTTACAGATCATTTGATAGCGCACTGTAGCGATCATTTGCTGAAATGTTCGATCTGCTCGCAACGCCTCTGATACTAAACGTTTTATCATGGGCATTGTGAAAAAGAGTTTTTTTTTTTAATTTTTGACACATTGTCAACGTAAAATGATGAGCGATCATCACGCATAACATTTGACGATGCCAAGTGGTATAAGTGCGCGTCTCATAGTGCCCCATTCCCAGATAGCTTTTGCATTGCTCGATCGACTAGCGACTGGTGGCTAAGTGATCCATGGTCGTTTGAGCTGTTGTTTCCGGCGCGTTTGACAGGAAGTATTTCATAGTGCCGTCCTCGTGCCGCCGAATATATAACCAAACATCCCCACACTCATTATTGTCCATTTAGAGCTTACCTTAAATAGACAACGATGATTTGTTGAAAATACTGAATGTCAATCTCCTTTTTAAATGGGATCTTTCCCTGAGTTGTTGATATTAATCATTTTTCAGATAATAGAACCTTCATTTTTAATGTTTGAAAGTGACAACGCCCAAACATCATTCGCTTTATTTTCTTCAACTTATTTATCTTTCCTTCGGCTAAACCATTAGAGAGTTCTGGAAAAATTAGTGCATTTTGAATGGCATCTTTATCTCGTTCCAATCCATTTAAAAATGTGTTGAGGTGTTTTGTTATTCAGCCTTCGTACGATACTTATCCACTGATCTAGAGCATCCAAACTGCAATCGGATAAAATTTTGCGAAATGTCGCTACCAATTGAAGAATTTCTAAAATTTTTGGTTCTGATTTCAGTATGTACTGAGTTGTTTCATCCAGTTCACGCAAGAAAAACTCTTTCACAAATAAACATTTGATGATGGGCCTGCGTAGCACTTTTTTTGTAATCGTTCGACGGTTGTTATACGTTTCTAGAGCTTGTTTATAGGATTTTTGGAAAGTCGAAAAAGCTCTAGAATAACCTTCGTCAACTAAAACTTTGTATACATCATATAATTTTTCATATTGTAATAGTAACTGTTGTAATCGTACCACGTAAGAATCGATTTCAGTAACGTAACCTTTCTACTGGCGGTCCTCTAATGCATCAATAGTTGGATCGCAGTAACGTTTTACTGTCCGATAATCTAGTTGGAAAAACCGAGCAATTTCAGCATATTTCCAACCTTCATTTCGTTTTTCCCGCACGAATGACATAAGCTGCTGTTTTTGATTTTGAGCGAAAGTTAATTGTTTTGAGATCGGTTTCGTTTTTTTATCTAATTCAATTTTCTTAGGAATTAGCGATCGAAGTGCTTTGGTTGCATGCTCAGTTAACGATTTCAGAACATGAAACCGATCAGCAACCTGTATAATATCCAGAGATACTTCAGAAATTGCCCTTCTAAAAATATGCGAACCATCTCGAATGACAAAAGTTAGATTTGGGAATTTTTGAAGCCACTCCTGAACATCGAAAAGCTTTCTGGATGGAATCAGATCAATCACTTTTCTAGATTGTGCATCAATCAAAATAGACCCATAAGATTGGCGTTTTCGAACGGCAAAGTCATCTAAACAAGCTACATACAGAAATCGATGAATCAATGGAGAGGATTTTTTTTTAAAGCCTAGAAATTGCACTTTTATTGGTTTGTATACCCATGTTTCGCAAAATATCGGTCGCTTGAAGGAGACTAGTATGAGTGGCTACATCGATAATCAATTTTTCTAATCGGTTTGTTTACATTAAGTTCATTCTCTCACAAGATTCGTTGAAAAAGAACGTTGATACAAAATAAGGTGAATTTCTTTTTTAAGAATACTAATGTGAAAAAAAGAAACTACTTGCTTAGAAATCCTAAGGTTAATAGATAATCAAACTCAAGGCTATTTTTCTAACATATTTCCACACCGACATCCTTTCCTAAAATTAACCCCCTTACAAGCCGAGATTAACAAAGTAATTGAGTATCTACAACAGCAATTCCTCAATTTGAGGGAAATAAAGAGCCCAATATCAAAAAAAAATTTATCGATAATCACAATAAATTGTTCCCTAGTGTGCTAATAAACTATCTTTTTTTTTGATAATCAAGCTGATACAGGTATGGCAACGATTCGTTTAAAAAATGTCATAATCAATCAATAGGGTATCTATTTGATAATTCTTATTGACTGATTTATGCATAGCTAGTCCAATGAAAAATTGTAAGTTATCTGTTTTGGTTTTTGGGATAAATCAATTTCATATTTCCTGGATCGATTGATGTGGGTAGTTAAATATGGACTCATTTTTTTGACTGTTTCTTCAGAGATATATTTCCCTGTCTCTGCCTTATACTGCTCTAATGCTTTGCTGATAGCAAAAACATTATAAAAATGATGCAATTCGCAATTAGGTGATTGTATTTGATGATCTTCTTTTGACTTTCACGATTATTCTCTCGAATCGTCTGATCTCCACCGAAGAGGAACCATTATGTAAAATTGTTAAATGACTCGTTTTTATTAGTCGCTCTTTGAATGAATTGGCGCAACTTATAGCTTGCGATATACCTCAAGAGAAATTGAGTGCGGATGACTCTGGCCCTTCCCCCCTCCGATTTGGTCTGTTTTAGTGGTATAAAACTATCCTATCGAAAGGGCTTCTTTTTGTATAGATTTCTATTGGAATAATATGCACGAAAAAACGGTGAATCTTTCCAACATCCTTCTTCGTGTTGCTGTGATTGTCAATCTGAATGAGCCATTTGGCTCATTTCATTATACCGATCACAGTTGCTGGATTAATTTGCCGTTTTAACTTGATATTGTATTGAGATAAACTGCCGGATGACACACCATTGCTGAATCAATCCGATTGTGTCTAGTTTGCTTCATCTACTACTACAGAAATCGTTCAAAAAAATAGCCTACACAAATGGTTAGGCTTTCTTATCGTTTTGTTCTTTCGCTACTGAATAGTAATGGATTACTATCCTCTATCTCTCTGCTGTTTTGCCTTTTTTCTAGCTCTCCGCTGTTTCTTATTTAATCCAGGCTTATGATTAAATATCTTTATAGTTTCTTTTTTAGTATTAGTGTCAACAATGGATTTTTCTGTAACTCTACAGCTGTTTTCAAAAGTTTTCGTACCAGATTTTCCGACCCGTAAATTTATTGCAGAATTTGGAATTAGGCATTTTCCAGATTCTGCAATAAAAATTACTGCGAGAACTATCTCGCTAGTCCTCAGTGCTCTAGAAAATTGTAGTCGTTCATAAGTTTCCGAATTACACACACAGACACCTTTGCATAAAAGCGATTCTAAATTTTCTAATGCATCCAACTTGATTAAAAGGGAATTAATATCCGAATACCAAATACTTCCCATACTCAATATATTATCAATACATGCTGAATAAAAAAGTGTAGCTCCTTTTCTACCATCAGAATTTTTCAATCCCGGGGTTAGAGGATCTCCTTAACCATCACCATAACATTTTATTCCGCATAAATGCATTAAATTTTGCTTTTTCGGTGAAATGAACAGTTGCTGTCTTTTGTTATTTTTGTTTCGATAAACAAATGTCTATAAAACAATTTCAATACTTTATCGCCACGATACAAAGCTTTTCTTTGATAGTTACATCCAATTTGTTCTCCATAAAAACTAATCTCTCCGTCACACAAAGAAGAGTAGAGTAATTTTATATACTCTACTCTCCAAGAAGTTATAAAATTGCTACCACAATTGTTACTTAGTAGTACTCTTCCAGCGCCTGAAGTCTGATATGAATGGTAGTATTGCATGTTGGTGCTCCATCACCAGTAGACAAAAGTTTTGGTGGATATCATATACGTTGTATATGCTTAATAGGTACGTAATCGTAATATAAATCTATGATCATCCTAACGTACCAATTGATCTACAATCCTTTTGTTCTTTCTTTAGAAGACTCTGACATTAAGTCATAACAGCCCATAGCAGTCTGCTATACTTATCTACATTTACATTGTATAAGGATTTACAGTCTTTTGCAACTCATTTCTTTTATCGGATAGCGTCAAGAATTTGTTGGATTTCATACTTTTCCTAAATGCGTATCTAAAAATATCAAAAGGAATTCATTCTGATCGCTAGCATCTTGCTTCTTTTATTCAAAAAGGTAGTTGAAAAACGCTTCATCTGAATCGTCCTCAAACTCTACTGTGATTTGTTTCTTCAGAATTTCTAAAATTAATTCTTCATGTCTCTCCTGAACGGTTAGCACTTCAGCTACTTCAAGGAACCCTTCAATCGCAAAATTTCCAAACTCAATCTCGTTTCCTACTGGATACTTTTTTTTCAGGGTCTTTTCTAACTTATCTAGCACTTGAGAAAGCAACAATAATGGTTTTTTTTGTGCCTGCTCCTCCCCAACGGTCAACGATAATTTGCTGAGAGTGTCTATCACTACTCGATCAAGATTTTTTTGTTCTTTTGGGATCAGTCTTGTTAAAATATCTTCTGATTCATGCTCACACAAATTTTTTCTCGCAAATAGCCCAATCATCAGGTTAAGATTTGAAAAAACAGTAAATTCTTCATCAGTAACAGGATACTCACAGTGAATAATTTGGTATTGGTCCTTCATTTTGGATTCCTACTTTCCTTTGTCTGATTTTCAAAAGTAATTTTTTGAATTTCTTTAACCTTTATTGGGCGAAGCACTTCTAGCTATTGCTAATAACCTCAATTGCTCCCGAATCTCATTGGCTTCAGCTAGTCCAGCTTCCGCATCCGTTTCTTCCTCTAATGCCGCTTTAGCAAGTGCTAACTTCCGATCCATCAGTGCAGTAGAATAGCGAATGACGTCACTTTCTGTCATCGCTTCTATTTCTTTCAGCGTCTTAAACTCCATATATCATCAACCCTTCATTTTTTTCTAATCGATCCGTTACTTGATTGAAAATAGATCCATAAATTCTCTCGGTGTAAAGACCAGTATTCGTTTATTCCCAAGACGAATGAGAACCATACCATATTCGACTGTCTCATTTCCAGTCGGAAGATCAATCACTGCACGACCTTCTGCCGCCTTTATTTTTGAATGCTCAATCGTAAATGGCCGACAAAACACTTGAACCGCCTCCCAATTATTCTCCGTATAAAGGATATAACGGACGTCTGTCGTTAATGTACACGTACCACTAAACTCAGGCAACAACGGTTCCTCTTCCTTATTTAGCTGCATAAATCCCTTGATTTCCTTCCAACAAATTCATTTTTCCTTTTGCTCACCTATTAAACAAGGTTGGCAACAGTTCCCGAACAAAATCCACACTATAGTATTCCAAGAGCTCTGTTATCGTCTCCAGTATCTGTACTTGCAAGTGTGGCTCAATATTTTCTTTGGATAGTACTTTGGTTATATGGATAATGTACTCTTCATTCGTCATCCGTACCGTTCCTCTTTCCTATATGTATTTATTCACAAAAATTTTTTACCACGGATTCAAATTCTTCCTCACTTAAATCCTCGTATTTATCGATCAATTTCATGATGGCGTTGCTTTGTCATATGTCGTTCCTTCAGTTCTTCCTTCAATAGCTTTTTAAGGTAGCTATCCATAGCTTCAGTTGTGTCCTCGTAAATAATATTTTTGGCAAAGGAATTATCTGATTGATATTTCCCCCAAAAATTTCTTAGTTCTTCGCTTTGTTTGATCACTTCAAATCTTTTATTATAATACGTTTTAAAACTATTGGGTATCCCCTTTCAATTAAACGTATTTTTTCGCACTTTGATACAGTTTTTTTATTATCTACCTCTTCAACATGAGACATTGTATAGAGATCATAAAAATCTTTGGATCTCGAATTCACTAGTCCAAAGTGAACCGCTGCATGAAGCTTATCTGCAATAATTTGTTCAGTTGGGTATGCATAAATTTCGACTGATTTATCCCCAAACATTAGTTTATGATTATGTTTCGTCACTTTAGGCACAATACTATCGTCAGTTATCAAATCAATCGAAAAAGGTACCCAGGTTTTTCCTAAATTTGCCTGCATGGAAATTTTGAATCCTTGATAAAATTCTTCTAATCTGGTATCTTCAATAGCCAAGCAACTGAACTGAATCCCCTCTATACTCTGATTCTGCGATTGTTTCGATAAAGTAATCCATCATGAAATGTCTTTGGACTAATTGAGGGTTCAAATCGTGTTGTTTGGCTAGATTTCTTGCTTTCCCAGTAAATTGTGTTGGTGTCATACGTACCTCCTCAAATTAGACTTAGTAAATGTGTATGCATATCTGTTGATACCGGCAGCTGATTCATATATAAACTTAACTTACCTGGATCTTTGTCTTCACTTAGCATATAATTCTTCAGTGCTGCAAGCTTGAAATCATACGCCATACTGAACCTAGAACTCCAAATATCGCATAGCGTCCGTTCCTTATCATATAAGTAAATCAGGTTATCCTGAAAGGAACGGCCTTCAATTTTTCCTAGCTCAAAAACTTCTTTAGACACAAAATGAAATTTCAAATTCTGTGCTCTCATTACTTCGCGACTCACATTGTATCCTTTTGGAAATGTAAGATGAATAGCTGCAGGCATATTCTCAGTAAGTTTGTGAATGTCTAGCGCTGTTTCAAATGAAAAGATGCCTCTAGAAAATCTACTCTGTTGCAGGAACAGTTCATCAATTCCATGTCCATCTAAAACATAGAATCCTCTTTCAATCGCTAGCAATCGGCCGGACTTAACATAAGATTGGACTGTTGAAGCACTGATCCCTTTCAATCTAGCTTCCTTCATTGAAAGGTTTCCATCTCTTTCTTCTAATAACCGATCAAGTTTATCTGACATTTTCTCACCCCAGCGTACAATTAAACTACCATAATTATATCATAGTAGTTTAATTGTACAATGGAGTCGGCTCATTTCTTTAATAATCTATTTCCCTTTGTTGTCGTTGCTGCCGCTTCAGTTCCTTAATCTTTTATTTCGTCAATTTGATTTGCTTTTCCTGTTACGTTAATTTTTCTTCTTCTTGCTTAAGTTCTGTTTCCTTGTACTTTTTATTTTTCATTTTTCTTCCGGAAATTCAAATGCCAGAGTAAAATCATCCTTTAGTACTACGAACGCGTCAAATTTACCTTTCTTACCAGTGAATCCTTTAACCGGTGAACTTGTCCGCCCTTTTGTTAGCAGCTGCTACAGATTTGTTCTAGTGAGGCTTGTGCTGGCCATTTTTAACCATATTTTGAATTCGCATTGATCACTAGTACATGCAACTAGCTTCTTAAATAAGTGAACGTGTCCTTCTTTACATTTTGGACAAATCCCTAAATCTCTTTCACTCTCTTCTTTATTTTGTCGATCGTCGCTTTTTCTTCAGCTAGATCCATGTCTGCTACTTGTTTGGGGACCGACTCTAACAAGTGAGCAATAAATTTTTTTATATTTCTCAAAAAGGCTTCCTGAACACCTTGTTTGTTTCCAATCTTTCTTAGATAAGACTCCCATTTGGCAGTGAGTTCAGCACTGATCAAAAGTCCTTCAGCTTCGACAGCCTTACAAAACGTTTTCCTTTTACTAACCCTAATTTCTCGACTTCATGAAATACAATGTCTGGCAACTGTAACGCCAATTCGTAGCCATTAGTTATAACCTGCTGGCGGAGTGCCTTTAACAATCCGTTTCCTTTTCAAATATTCTTCCCTGTATTTTCCTTACTATCAGAACTAGTTTTAGCTACTATTGTGCCCAGTATTTCTATTTGATAAACTATTTCTGAGTTGATACATAAAGAATGTATTCCAATCAGCTCACTGACCGCTACACTCCTAGAATGTAGCGGTCTTTTTCTCTACAATATCCTTAGCGGAACTTTGTTTTATTTACAATGAGAAACTAAACTTTTATACTTCTTCACATTCTTATCTTTTTACATTAAAATTTAGAAATGCTAGGATTACTTCTATCCAGATAATAATCTACACTTTTTTAAAACTAATATGGAGGTATATCGTATTGACAATTGCCGTCATAATTTTTGTTGCTGCCATCATTCTCATTGGATTAGCTGGAGCCATCTTTAGAGTAAGAGCTATTGCAAATAAACAAGCTTGGAGTGGACCAGTTGTTCCTCTAGCATTAGTAGGATTGGTATTGTTACTTATTTCTTTAGTAATGATATATTTGAACTATCCAAAATAGCGATTCTAGTTTTATAGAATCGTTCAGACTGTAGACAAAGTCCGTTTTATGGATGATGTCTACAGTCTTTTCTTTTATAATAGATTTATGAAAACGAATGCAAGGAGTGATAGTTATGATGTCTAAAAACAATACGAACGGTAGAAATCAATTTGCGATGCTCACGATTGATGATCTGGTTCCTCAAGATCATCTCGTTCGAAAGATTGATGCCGCGCTTGATTTTGAATTTATTTATCCAATCGTCGAAGCCACTTACTCCGATTTAGGTCGCCCAAGTATCGATCCAGTGATTCTGATCAAATTGGTGTTTATTCAGTATTTATTCGGTATCCGTTCCATGCGGCAAACCATTAAGGAAGTCGATACCAATGTCGCTTACCGCTGGTTTTTAGGCTATTCCTTCGAGGAGAAAATCCCCCATTTCTCAACTTTTGGAAAGAATTATGTCCGCCGATTTAGAGAAACGACGGTGTTTGAGGATATTTTTGCCTATATTTTAGAACAAGCAGTTAAAGCAGGTTTTGTAACAGAGGATAATTTGTATCTTGATTCTACCCACATCAAAGCTAACGCCAATAAACATAAGTTTACGAAGGAAATGACCCACGATGAAGCGAAAGCCTATCAGGATGAATTAGAAGATGAGATCAATCGTCAACGAATAGAGGCCGGAAAACGCCCTTTTACTTTGGACTTAGAAAAGGAAGTGAAGCTGAAAGAAAGAAAAATAAGTAAGGCTGATCCGGAAAGCGGCTACTACGTCAAAGGCGAACGAGAAAAACAATTTGCTTATTCTGCCCATACTTCATGTGACGACAACGGATTTATTCTTAGCACAATCATCACTCCTGGAAATATTCATGACAGTCAAGTCGCCTTTCAGCTCGTCAAACAATCGAAGAGACTTTTTCCTGAAATCAACTGTGTTGTCGCTGATGCTGGGTACAAGACACCTAAGTTTGTTCACTTTTTGACTCATTTGAATCTTCGACCTTGTTTGCCTTATTCAAGGCCCAAAGGGAAAAAAGGGCTATTATCAAAAAACGAGTTTCTCTATGACGAGTATTATGATTGTTACATTTGTCCGCAGGATCAAATGCTCGCTTTTTCAACGGTTACTCGAGAAGGGTACCGAGAATACAAATCCAATCCAAAAGAATGTGTGAACTGTCCTCTGCTAAACCAATGTACCAAAAGTAAAAATCATCAACGAGTCATCACGAGACATGTTTGGGGAGATCTGATGGATGAAGTGGAACATCTTCGCCTAACGGATCTGAATAAATCAATTTACAAAAAACGGAAACAAACGATTGAACGAATATTTGCAGATGCAAAAGAAAAGCATGGGATGCGTTGGACCAAGTATCGAGGCTTGGAAAAAGTCGCGACGCATACGATGCTAGTGTTTGCTGCAATGAATTTAAAGAAATTAGCCACCTGGCTATGGAAAGGCAAGGAGCCTTTATTTTTTTGTTCAAAAATTCGAAACGAAGTAGATAAAAAGCTGTTCCAAGCTCGAGTTACGAGTTTGGAACAGCTTTTGTCTACAGTCTGAGCGATTCTAGTTTTATAGAATCGTTTTTTAGTTGGTAATAGCCTTACGATAACTGACTTCTTTTTTTAATAATGAATCTCTAGTGTTGCAAAGATTCTCAACCTGCATTAATCCTTGATTTATCGCTATCCAGACGCAAAAAAGTACTTTAGACTAATCAGGGATGACGATTATCCAAGATTCAGTATATAGGACTTTTTTGTATCTACATAGCTTTAAATCAAGGTTTTGATTGAATGGAGTTCTTTGCAACACTAGTGAGAAATTATCTATCACTTTTTTGCTGATATTCTGTTTAAAAATTTACTTACAGCTGATTCTTTTTACTTTTTTGTCACCGGATCATCATCAATAGCTTTTTCATCTGACTTTTCAGCGACATAACGGATCTCTCGATATTCTTCAATTTCACTCACGATTTCATCGAATCGTTCATGCAAAATAGATCGACTCAGTTTCACTGAATCCATTTTTTTTTGAATAGATTCATAATCCTTTGATACGTCCGGTCCAGTTTGATCATCCTCTCTTCCCATTAAACAATCTTTCGCAAGCTGATTGAGATCCACGATTTTTTCATCTAGCTCATTCAACTTGTTTTGCGCTTCTTGCAGTGACTTTCCCAGTTTTACTTCTAAGCGTTGCAGCTGAATTCCATCGTTTACATCATGATCCGCAAGAAAGTTTATTGCGGAAATGATTTCATCCAGTTCAGCCATAACCGGTTCTTTCTTCAACGGAACAGTGCCATTATACAAGCTCAGCTGCTTTACCAAAGTTTTTCCGTTCATGTATCTGTTTCTATCAAAATTCTTCTCATTCATGAAATAGAAAATGTCATCATACTTCACGTATAAGTTAAAACCTCCATCATCTAACTGATCCAGCTTATAACCGCCAATAAATAATTGGCCCCTATTGGCCACGCCAAAATCGACATTCAAATAGATTCCTTTTGAAGTCACATGGTCAACCTGCCAACTTTCAATTTTTACTTGATAATCAAAATCTTGTTTCACTGCATTTTCTTTTTCTTCATAACGCTCAATAACATCATCAATAGAAAAGACAGCTGTGTTTTCTTTGACTCGCTCTTCGATCCGATCCAAATTATATTTCTCAGGATCACTCTTCGATAGATTCCGGCCACGCGTATTCTTCGTTTGCGGCTGGTCCAACAACCGGAACGTTGACCATTTTTTTGAAAAATCAACATGCAAGTATAGAGCCGCTGCCTTCTCTTTAAAGTCTTCTATATTTGAAGAATGTTCTAATAAAAAATCCAATCTTGACTTAATTTTGTACTTAAATAATTTCTCAGTTTGCCACATCGTGTATTTTTTATGAGAGTTTCTAGGCGACTTATCTATAATGATTGCTCCAGCTTTTGACGCATGTTTATCAGAAATTTTTTCTAATTGCGCCTTTGTGCCTTTTAACCATCGAAAAGAATTTCCTGTAATCATATTCGTCGAATTAAATACAATATGATTATGAATGTGTTCTCGATCAACATGAGTGGAAATGACAAATTCGTGTTCATTCTCGGTCAATTCGAGAATTGTTTTCCGGCCAATTTCATGGATCTCTTCAGGAGACAAATGATCTTCCGGTGAAAATGATTGGATCACGTGGTGGCCTAATATCTTATTTCCAGATTCGAGTTGCTTCAGCTTGAGTGATTTTATTTTTCCTGTTTTCAAATCAATCTCTAAATCCGTTCCTTTTGCAACTGCCGCGTTCAATTTAGTTGCGGTGAATTCATCTGCTGCATTTTCGATTGAAGCAATCCCAAAGCTAGATACTAATTTCTTATTCAGTGTTTTATTTTCATCGATTAAATACGGAAATAGATTTCCTAAATGATCACTATCCGCATTTTCTTTTATTGTCGTCTTGCCTGCATTTTTTATATAGTCCTCAGCATTCTTCAAATGATCGAACGTGTGAATAAAAAAGTGTTTGGTGTAAACCATCCTACTTGCCTCGTTGCATTTCTTTTTTTAGTGCGGCCGTAACCATTATTTGAAGATTTCTGACTTCACTGATCAACGTTTGCACATCCGCCGATGATATTTCTTCAAATTGATTTGCTAATCTGGCCATCTGATTGACGTTGTTTCCGATCCGGGCAACCTCTTGATTCAATTTCCTCAATTCAGAATAATCAACATGAACGATCTCGCCGGTTATCAGCATGATCCGAGCGAAATTTTGAAAATTGTCATACGGACTTAAAGCCATTTTATTCTTCAGATATCCATATTCTTCTTTATTGAACCTTACTAGTTTTTGAACTGTTCTTTTACGATTTCCCTTATTTCCCACTGTCAGCCCTCCTTTTTCTGTTGACAACCCAAATTCAAGATCAGTAGTCTAACCTTTTTGCGAGCAGAGCAAGTGGTTATCCACTCGCTATATTTTAGAAAAAAGCCGTCAAAAACCGACGACTTATTTCTAAATGTTTGGGGTTTCCCCCAATCCCCCTTTTTGTACTCCTGACCATTATTGACCTTATCTCAATCTAAAATTGTTTTGCTAGAAACTTAAAATGATTGTGTTTTCTTTTTTTCCAGATTCGTATTTTCATTTTGTTCATGCTGAGTACGATCGATTCGATTTTCCTGAGCACTCCAAGTATGATCAATTGATATTTCCGGATTCACTTCCACTCCAAAATCAGTATCATAAGAGTCAACAACTTCTTGAATCAGATCTTCATATTCACGATCCGTTCTGATCTTTTTCAAGTAGGCAATCGTATCATTATACGGTGCCAAATCAATCTCAACTTCATTGTCTTCAAATTCCATGACCAACAATTCCAGCCGTCTGATCAACTGTCTTTTGGAAATATTCTTTCTGGACGAATGAATTCTTGGCGTCTCACTCGCAGGATCAACTAGTAGAATTTGAGATAAAGCAATATAATAGTTTTCATTCTTCATTGGCATTCAATTCATTTCCCTTCTCCGGTAATTTAATTTTATCTAGAAGTGATTGAGTATTCGTCCTCAACCTCCCCTTTAAGGATTCAGTCGAGGACGTTCCTCTTTTGGGATCGTTGGTTCGACCTCTTTCTTTTCGGTTTTTGTCTCACTCTTAAGTGGTTGAATATCTCGACCTTGTGCTTTGGCAACTCTCTCTTCAAATTTATTTGCCGGTTCAGCCATTGCAAAAGAAAGCGACAAGGACTTCTCAAGTGACTCAATAACTTGTTGGGCCTCTTTCGTGATTCGATCCAACGATTCAGTAAAAGAATCAACTGACTGCCCTTGTTTTGTCCATGAGGCTAGATAGCCAAAGGAGTAATCACTGGTATCAATTCCTAAATGATTACTTACGATATAAGCGACCGACTCTGCTTCAAATTCCTGCTGACTATACTTCTCGTCTCCAAAAGCACACGTTGAATCAGCATGTAATTTTGCATGAGTGATTTCATGAATCAGTGTCTTCAGAGTCATAATTTCACCAAGCCCAGCTTTCACAACAATCTCTTGATCGATCTTGTGATAGTATCCTCGTGCAGACCCTTCAATTGGTTCAATTTTAATCGGTACAGGAGAAATACTTTCGACTGCTTTATAGACTTTTACAAACTGTTCTGGCGTTTCAAAATTCCCCTCCAGATCATGAATCGGTTTCGGAATTGGCTCTCCAGATGTTTTGCTCACATCAAAGACCGGTGTTAAGAAAAAGAATCTTTCTTTAACGACTTGGCCATTTTCATCTTTAACAGGCTTACCGTTTTTATCCTTAACAATTTTAGATCCTGGCGCATAAACATATAATGCCTTTTCTCCTTTGTTGACAGTTCGACCAACTTCTTGCCATTTTTTATATCCGGCAACTCGTGTTGTTTCAGGATTTTGTGCAAGTAGTAATCGAACGTTCCTATGAGAATATTTATGGAACTTAGAAACAAAATTGAGATAATTTTTAAACACATCTGTTTCTAAGTAAGAAGAGATTCCATTCTTCAAATGACTCGATAACGCTTTGTAGTCCTTCTGTTTAATAATATCTTGTATGGATCGCTCTTCTTCTTCAAAGGGTATTTTCTTATTTATAACTGCTTCTTCCGACAGAAGTTCAGCTACTTTTCTCTTCGCCTCATCAGTCGTTGCCGGATATTTCTTAGACTCAATAAATTCTCCTTCAGGAGTTAATTCGAGCGCAACTTTTTTTAAGCCTGCCACGAAATAAATTGTCGGATCGTTTGACCATTGTTTTATTTCGTCACTCTCAAGCAATGCCTTTACATGAGGCGAAAGACTCTCATAACGTGATTTGACTTTTTCTTTAGTTATACTCATACCTCCACCACCTTTTTGTTTGTCTTCAGGATTTTTTTTAATCATCCTTTTTTCAAAAGCTTCGATTTCTTTTTTTTCTCTTTGATTTCCTGCGAGAGTTCTTCCACACGAATTTTGGATTGATCCCATTTATTTCTCCAATTGTCGCCATTATTATTTCTATTTATTTCACCAGTTGTTGAAAGTCTATGAAATTCGTATAGCCAAGTAAGATGGGTTTCATGTTCAATTTGAAGTTTCTCAAGACTCTCTCTCATTTCTTCTAAGACCTCTTCGTCTGACTTACTTGGCATAAGTTCGATCATGTTATCAAACAAAGTTTCTTGATTAAAAACATCTTTCGGCTTTCCTTTGTCTTCCTGAATTTCTTTTGTGTCATTTTGCATTTCTTTCACTTTTTTTATTCCTTCAGGAAACAATGGTACTGTTGAGAATTTGTAACTTGGTGAGCTTTTATCTAATACCTCGAGTCTTAAAACATATTCTTCAAAAGATTGACGGATTTCTTCTTGTTTAGAAAATATAAGTTCAGACTGTTCAGTTGGCAGCGTATTTCGGATCTCGATTGTATACTCGATTGGAACAAAAATGGATTTCTCAAAATCTAAACCAGGGCGTTTAAAATGAGAATTGGTTGTCTCAAACGGAGTCTCAAAATACGCACCCTCCGGTTTCTTTTTCCCTAAGTTTGCTCTTAAAGGGATATACCAGTTTTCATCCTGGTTATACAAACCAACAAAGCTACGTGCAACTTTATCTAACAGTTGCTCACTACCGGTCCGAGCGATTGTCTCTGCAATAAATCGTTGATCTATAGTGACTAGTTTGTAAATTGACATCGTTTTCTCCTTCTGTTATATTTAAGTTGCTGAAGATGTACAGGCAGAACAAGCCTTGATTGTTCCATTAGGTGAGGCATCTTCAGGAGCGAACCTTTACAGGTTCGCTTCTTTTTTTGTCCAAAATTTATTTCATTATTGGTGAATCAATCGCCACTCGCTGATCGGGAAAATCAGCTAAATTCTTTTCAATCATCCGGTTCTTCTCGACAGCTGCAGCCTTCCTTTGTTCAAACATATTGGGCTTTTCCAATAACAACTTTTCTGCTTTCTGATTCGTACCAGAAAAAAGAGCTACAGAAACCTCTTTGTTTTGAGATTCATGTACCTCTTTTGTACTGTTGTTTTGTTCGTACTTCTCGTTAATTTCTCCGATAGTTCTTTTTTGAAGAATGTTAATTATGGTGGGATCAAAAACAACGATTTCCTTAGTTGATTTTCCTTGATCATCTATATGTGCTCGAATTGAATAATGAATATCTTGTTTGTTCAACGCTTCGATAACCACTTTTGATCCTTCAACTACTCTTCCGAGTAAATTATTTAACTCATTGATTACGTCTAAATCATCATTTGCAGAATCTAAAATTTGGCTTGCTAACACAGAAGCAAGGAACAGATTTCCTTCGGTCATTTCTGTTTCACTAGAAGGCTCACCAACCTCAGATAATAGGTAAGGATATGGATCATCCGAAGAAAGTTCATCTTCTGAAATACTGACGACCAGTTCAAAGACCTGGTCGTGGGTCAAGGTTACCTCTTCAGACGAAAGAACGTTTCCTTGTAAACTGCTTGGATCGATAGTATAAATATACCCTTCCTCACCAGCATACATTTCCGCGTGTTTTTGATCATCAGTTAAATAGATTCCAAATCCTAATGCCGTTCCATTTTTTGGAGTATCTTGCAACTCAAAATGATCAAATGACATGGTAGATCCATGAAAAAGAGCTGTCTGAATCTCCTTTTCAGGAGAGTTCAACAGCTCATTCGCCTCGTATTCAACTTCTATAAATTCCGCTTGTTCTTCTTTATAGTTCACTAGATGATTACTATCGGTGGGCAATTTCTGAAAACCCATTCGTTCAAATTGTTCAATGCTTTGATTGCTTATATATGTGCGTGCTTCAGGAACGACAACGGTTCCCCACTCAAAAATATTTTCCCGAGTTGCCCCTTCAGGACGTAAATCCCTATGATCAACTCCACGTAATCCCATTTCGAAACCACCGTAAAGTGTAAGATCATCTATCTGATAAATTATTTCCTCTTCCGATCCTCTGATCATAGTCGGATCATCTGCAATTAATTCGTGTAGATATTCAATGAATTCTCCTCGACTAACCATTTCAGCACACCTTTCTAACTATGACATATTTTGCTACACAGCTACTATAAGAATCACTTCATAGTTGGTGAATCGTTCGCCACTCGTTGTTCAGGAGAATTAACTAAATTCTTCTCAATCAATTGGTTCTTTTCAATGGCTGCAGCCTTCCTTTGTTCAAATTTATTCGGTTTACTTGTGGCAGCTTTGACTTCTTTGTTCGTTTCTTGGATATCTGCTGCAGGTCCACTCATTTCATGCGGTAATATTTGATCAATTGGGATCTCCACTATAGGTTCATTGCCTTGTCCTGATGAATGCCTTCCAATTACTTCATTGGCTAGATTTTCTTGCATGGTCTTGGCGATCTGATTATCATAAAGATTTATGAAATGCTGAATAGCTTCAGTTGAATAATTCAACTCAGTGCCGTTATTAACGGAAGAATCATACGCTTCTTTTCCACCTTCATAAAAGAAATCGTAATAATCCTTTTCCCAGGTAGAAGCAAGCTCTGAACTGATCATTGGTGCTATTTCAGCCTGAATATTCCATGCGTCTTGCATAAAAACGTTCCATGCCTGACTTAATTCCTTATCGCCAAATTTTTCTTGATGTGCCTGCCAATTATGTTTTGGTTCTGCTGATCTTTTATTAAATGCAAATTCTGACACTTTCTTTAAGTCGAAAAGACTGTTTGTTGTTAACGAACTGACTTCCTTTTCCGACAGCTTCGGATCTTGATTCATTCTTGGTGGATTAAAAGTAACTTCAGCTGCTTTCGATACGTCGATATCAACAGCCTTGTCTGACTGTGTATTTGCTTCAGTTTTTCCTTTTTTCTCTTGCTCTGTTGCTATAGCATTCCTTTTCGCCTCTCTAGGATCGATACGAGCGACTTTCTCCTCAATCGCAAACTTCTTATCGATCTTTTCCCCTAAGCTCTTAATGGACGAATTGACACGCAATATACGACTGTTAATTCCATTCTTGACTTTTAGCCGAGCATCATCTGTCATATCACCAACTAAATATTTCACTGTATCAGTGAAATATTTCATAGCTTCCTTGATTTTTGCCAAAAATCCTTCAGTCCTTTTGACAACCTCAGCTTCAGGTGTATTACTAGCCATTTGCTCGATTTGTTTCTCCTGTTTCAAGATCAGGTTCTCAATTCTTGATAAATGTTCGCCTAACATTTTTTCAACTTCTGCTCTTGTCAATGTCTCTTCAGCTGGAGCAGGGCTTTCTTCCTCGTTTTGTCTTTCCTGCATTTTATTTCTTTCGCCTTCAAACGATTTATGAATATCAGAAACATAAGAAGCAGCTGCTTCAGAGAAAGTTAATTGGTAGTTTGTATTTTTCATTTGTATTCCTCTCCTATTTCAAAGTTACGGACGGATTGATTCTTGGCGGTTCTGCTTGCCTAGCAACTGGATTGATTCTTGATTGCTTTCCTGGTCTAGCCACAGGATTAATTCTTGGCTGCTCCCCTGGTTTAGCAACTGGATTAATTCTTGGCTGTTCTCCTGGTTTAGCAACTGGATTAATCCTTTGTTGCTTCTCTTCTTTTGCAATCTGTTTAGTCTCTTTTGCGGCCTGATCGACACGTGATTTAAATGGTTCCTTAACTGGCTTTTTTAAACGTTGTAGAACCTGATTCCAGTCAGATTTTGTTTCACCTTCCATCAGAGCCGGGATCTGTGGTGTGACACTAATATTTTTAGCTCCAAACTCGTTAATAAATTTTCGACCTGCTTTATCGTTATCCACTGCCAATACGATTTGAATCAACTTATTTGGCTGCATTCTTTTATTTAGATCATCTAAGAAATCCGGCTTGTCCTTTTCCTTTACTGGAGATCCAAGCTGATTGGCTAAACACTTCGAAATCGTCCCCTTTCTAAGTCCATTCATTGAAAGTAAAATCGCATTTCCTAAGTCCTTCTGGAACAATTCGTAATAGCTAATCAAATCAATAGGTGCCTCAAACGCAATGATTTTGAGCGGATTCTCTTCAGACAATTCCTGACCAGTAGGTGGATTCCCGACTTTCACCATGAATCCTGAGAATCCGTCGCCATGCGTTTTTTTCAGATATGGCCGTTTTTGACCTTTCTGTTCCCAAACTCCTTGAACAGAGATACCTTTAATATTTCTTTGATCATCCATAGCTTTAAAAACGATCACTGGTTGTGTTTTATTTGTTTTCATGTCTGTATAGCTGGATTGTGCGAGTGCTCCCTGAGACAACAGTTGATCAATAGTTTCATTAGAAATAAGTCGTTCTTCGTTCAGATATTTTCTACCCGTAGAGAACATCTTATGGTCCTTTAAAAAGTATCGAAACTCTTTTGGTTCAGATGTATCAATCTTTGCAGCTGCTATTTCTGAACCTGTAAGGTAACTAACAGCTTCTTTGAAACTACAGTCCGTCATTGTTTGGACTAGTTTGATTGAATCGCCACCAAAGCCTTGCGAATTCCAATAGAAGGCATTCTTTTTCGTATTGATCATAAAACTATCATGCTGATCCCAGCTGAAATTTCTTCCCTCACGAACTAACCCCATACCTAAACTTAAGGCCACATCTACAATGTTTTTTTCATGTGCTTCCTGAACGAGTTTTTGACGCTCAGCATGCGATCTCATAATCTTGTCCTTTTCCATTCTTCTTCACCTCCTTTCAAAACAAAAAAGCAGCTTTGATAAGCTGCTTTGTACCAATATTCTTATGCTGCATCCGAATCGATCACCCCATGATCAATCAATTGATCTGGTGTAATCTTGTCTAATAGTTCCTCAACCTCATTCTTATATCTCTTATACTTGTACCAGTTTGGATCTCCCGGCTTATCTGCCAACAGATGGACGTTAGGGTGGTTCTCTAATGGATACTTCTGATCTTTGAATACAAACTCCTTCGAAACAAACAGAAGACATTCCATGCCACTTAAACGGCTAATTTCATCCGGTGTCATTAGGTCACGACCTTGTTTCTGTTTATTAATTGATCCTCCGGATCTCCGGCTGTTTTGTTCCGTTGAGTTTCTGATCGATATCGTCTGCTTTCCAGCTCGCTTAGAAAGATATTTCATAGTATCCTCTTCCTCTCCACCTAAGAATAGCAAGCTTGCGCATAAGGTGACGATTGAGGCCCAACCTTTCTCATACATTTTCTTCAGCTGGTCTAAGGCTTGTAGAATAATTACAATGGACATTTCCCTACTTCTGAATGTTCCCAAGAATTTCTCAATATTCGGAATTCTTCCAATATTGACGAATTCATCCAAGATTAAACGAACGTGCAGCAAGACCTTTCCTAGTGTTAAGGTCCACTCACCGGACAAAATGTTATCGACTTTATGTCGTAGTGTTTCCATTGCTGTAGCAAGGAAAATAGCTGATAAGAAGTTGTATGAATCACTTGTCTCAGGAATGGTAATAAAGACTGCAGTCTTTTCTTCATTCCAGCTGTCGATATCCATCGTATCCTCTTTAACCATGTCAACGACCTGTTCGTGGTCAAATACCGAATAGCGAGCAGCTGCAATTGCTAAAACACTTGCTCGAGTTTCTGCTCGGTACAGATCATTAAAGAGTGACCATTGCTTGTAAGCGTAGTTGTTTGGATGTTTTTCATGCTGCTCTTCGAACCAATCTTCAACTGAACTAGGAATTTTCGGATCTTTCCGTTCACAAAACCGTAGCATATCCCCAATCATTGATAAATTCGGTAGATAATCATTATCTTTCCCATCAAACCACAAAAAGGCGATAAACGCGCGAATGAGTAAAGCTTCTGCTTTAACCCAAAAATCTTCGCCTTGTTTATCGCCTTTTTTCGTACCTTCAGTGATCGCTTCTAAAACACGATCCACATCAAGTTCTGTTTTAATGTATTTGAACACATTGAAGTGATCACTGTTTGCTAAATTAGCTAAATCGAAAATCTTTACTTTGTATCCGGCATCTTCAAGCATTTTCCCTGTTTCACGAACCAACAGTCCTTTCGGATCTGTGACAATATAACTGCCTTGCATCTGCATTAAATTTGGTTTTACAAAGAAACGTGTTTTACCTGAACCTGGATCTCCGATTATACAAATATTCTTATTCCGCTGAACGGCAATTGGTAATCGCTTATTATGAAGCCCCATTCTTGCCTTCTCAGTGAGAATAATATTATTCGCTTCCTCCTTATCCGCATACTTGGCCATTTCTTCAGGCTTAGCAAACCTTGCTGATCCATGCTCTTCATTGTGCCTATATACGCCTTTGTCATTCTTGTAGATATAACCTAGCAGACCACCTAGAAAACCCATTAAACCAGCTGCTAAAGAAATTGGTTGAAACATAAGGAAATAGCTGAAAAAGTGGGTAACAAAATCATTTAAACCATCCAACGATAGAACGAAATTAATGATCTCCGCAGCTGTAGCATCCGAAAAAGACAAAATCCAGTTGCTCATAGTGTAGAAAATGATTAGCAGAAAAAATGATAGAGCTAGATATGTTGAAAGTGATTTTTTGTACGTCTGCATTTATTCTTCCCTTTGATTGATACTGGATCTCAAAAAAAGGCTATTGTACTCGGATACACCATAAAACTCTTTAGCGTAATACCAGTCAATAACCTCAAATCCTTTATTCAAATGAAATAATAGAGATACTGTATTTTTTGTACTCACATGAACATACATTGAATCATAGAGCTGCTCTACCTCATTAATCAGTTTCGTTGCTAGTCCTTTTCTTCGGTGTCCAGGAACAATGAATAGTTGCTCAATATAAACGCTGCTTCGTTCTGCTCTTTCCTGCCACAAACCTAAATTCGCGTCTACTTGTCTTTGTACATACTCGCTAAAAGCACAATATCCGCAAATAGAATTTTTTTCACTATCCTTTATCACAAGGATTTTATTTGAGTCAGTCAACGCTGTAGTAGATAAGATCCCTTCACCATCTGTTTTGGCTAATCCAGCTCGCAAAATTGGGTACAATTCATCTAAAAGAAACTTAAATGAAGGCTCAGTTGAATTGACCAACCTCAGTGAATAGTGACTCTCTGCATTCTTTTCCATACTAGTAGATCCTTTCTCGTTTGATTCTATCAGCACTCAGTTAGTGCAATGGCTGTCGCAATCTCTTTACATGGAAAACAATTTTTGCCTTCTTCGTCAACTTCTTTGGTCACATATATTGGTGTTAAATCGCCATTCTCTTCATAAATGGTGAAATAGTCTTCCTGATTTTCTCGACAAATGATATAGACTCCAGCTCTCGGATATTCACGTACAAAAAATTCGTCTGATTCATAACCTTCATCTGATAACATTTCTCTAATTTTAAATTGATGCTCCTTTTCAAGACATGAAGGTAAGGCATTGATTCGGTCCTCATTCAAAGATCCTTGAATCACTCTCCAGTCATCTAAATAGCTTTTCATTCCACTTGCTCTCCTTCCTTTGAAATCGATCGCGATCCTTCAAACATTTTTATTTCATTGATTCTTTTTATTTGAAAAGCGATCTCATTTATATCTCTTTCATCAACTGTTGAAGTATCTAGGTATAAATACTTCAGTTTTGGTGTTGCTGCACGCATATCAGATAAGCAGGTGACTACTAAAGAATTCGGATCATTTCCAAACACTTTTTTAAACACTTCCAAAGCAGTAGCATCGTTGCCATTAAAAATTTGAACCCTTGCTAAGGGGTCTTGATCCATTTCTGCTTTGAGTGAACGTAGTCGTTCCTCAATAGAAGGTAACCTGTTATAGCTTGGTCTACCAAAAATAAACCCATTACCCAACATGGGTGGGGCTTTCTTACTTATATCCCGCTGTCCTTTTAATGTCAGATCTTGGAGATTTCTCGCATCGATCAACGTGAACAATTTATGATATAAAACGCCGAATACTGGTAAAGTGATCATAAACCATAAGACAGATGGAATTAGCTCTGAAAATAAAATGTGCCACATTCGGGAAAGAACAGCTAAAAGAAAGACCCAAAGCATTGAGATAACAACTGAAAAACCAATTTTAGTCACAAGGTCAAAGTCAGCACGCTCAATTTCACGAGCTATTCTTCTAATTTTGTTCATTACTTCTCCTCTTCTCATTATAATTTTTTAAAAGTTGCTGAATCATACCCTAGATTCTCAATCCTTTCCCGGTAAAACCTATGCACCTCCGCATTTCTAGATATCTCTAGCAAGTGGTTTATTTGTCCAACTTCATAAACACCGGTAATTGAACTTTCGACGCTCTCATGAGGATCTTTTTCAGTGTGTAAAAGGTCAAATCCATCTTGCAACATAGCTGCTTTTGGAGAACTCGCCTCCACTACATTGTATTTCTTGTCAGTTCCTTCAATTGTTTCTACTACAAATAACATCTACTTCCCTCATTTCAAAATTTTGCAAGCTGAAAGATTATCAGCTTTTTCCAGGCGCTTTGATTGTTGGTGCTTTTTTGATTGTTCCTTGATATTTTGCTTGGTGCTTTTGTGCGTATTCGACTCTTTCCTTAAAGCTCATTGATCCTGGCCGCTTCAAGATATTTCTCGAAAATGCGCCTAAGTTTGTTGAAACGTCCTTAATAACTGGCTTTAACGCTTGTGCGATCAACATCTCGTCTTTTGCCTTAAAATACATCCGAACGCCATTTTCACTCTCTTCAAAAGCAAAAGACACTTGGTGCTGATTTAAATACGATCGTATTTTAGTCAGATCTACTTTCTGAGACAAAAATTGAACGCTAACCGAATCTTTTTGGTTTAACAGTTTATACAGGCTGGTTTCACTTGGTGTGTATTTATTTTGGAAATACTCACCTATCTGTTCAGCACCGGAACTCACTCTAAGCATAGCTTCAAAAAATGTACGTAAGGTTGCCGTACCATTGATATAAACGGAATGTATCAATTCTTTTTGTTCCATAACCCACCTCTTTCAATAAAAAAGCCACCTTTATTGGCAGCTAAAGAAAGCAGAAAAGCAGAAGAGGCTACTCTCCTGCTCTAATTGTCTTTAATTCCGCAAGAACCGGAATTTTATCCGTCTCTTTTTCTTGTTCCTGAGGCTCTTCATTCAAATCTAGATCTAAAGTACTGAAGGTCGTTCGAATATTTTCCATTAATTTATTGGAAAATTCCGTTTGACGCTTTTTAAGCTCAATCATTCGTTCATCAAATAGCTGCTTCAGTTCCTTCGTTTGTCGGTTATACTCCGATCGAATTTCTGCAGCTGCTTTCCGTTTGAACTTATCTTCAATCATTTTCGTTTTGGCTTCAATTTGTTTTTCATATTCCTGGTTGATTCGTTCCATTTCAACCGCATGACGTTTCTCTTCTTTTTCGATCGCTTCTGCTTGTTTTTCATAGAGATCCATTTCTGTACGGCTGATTGATTCTTCTTTTTCTTCCTTAATTTTGACCATTACTTCAGTCTCAATCAGATCTCGACTATCCACTGTAAATATTTCCGTTTCAATCTTTTGTTTCTCTTGTTCTACGAACAGATCCATTCGGTCTTGAAAGCTTAAACCTGCATCGATCGCAGAAGGCTCAAAGGACGAAAGAGATTTAGTTGTTCCAACTCCTGGGACACCGATAGAAACTGAATTTTTTTGTTTTTTGGTTTCTGATTTTACTGGAACTTCCTCATTTGCTAGAACAGGTATTGGTTCAGGTATCTTTTCTTGAGTAGCAGCAGCCTTTCTTTCTTCTAGTTGCTGCTTCAGTAATTTGATTTCTTCTTGTTGTGCTTTTTGTGCGGCAATTAACTCTTGGATCTCATTTGAATTGGACGACTCAGTCACAACTTCCGCAGTTTCCGCAGCTGGCACAGTTGGAACGGATGCATAGCCTTCTGTTGGCTCGGTCGTTTGTGTTGGTGGTACTGCTGCTGGAATTGGTGGCACCGGTGGTACTGGTGGCGCTGCTATTTCAGGTACAGGCACCGGATTAGGTGGTCCTTCTAAAATAGTTTGATCAAATTTAATGGGTTTTCTTGTATAAAACTTGTCCAATAATGAATCAAAATCCGTCTCAGGAGCCATAGGGAACTCCAGTGCATGAGCATACAAGACTTGATCTTTCTTGTTGCGTTTAACGATAACGACAGATCCTTCGCTCTCTTCCTCAATGATTCTCGCATTTTCTTCCTCGACCCAACAAATCAAGTAATCAGCGGCTTTGATCTCTTCAGTTTCAATATTGTTTTCTTGGATGAATTCAAAAGTAAATTTCTTTTTAATGACGGATAGTGGGTTAAATTTCATCAGAATCACCTCCTAGTTCTGAATGGTCCTCTTTTGCAACGTGATCATTAATTTTCGTAGGTTCTTCAACTGGCTTGCTTGCCAACATGGCCATAAGATCCTTCATGTCCATCTTATTTTCTACAAGCAATTGAGATACAATATCCTGTTCGGCCTGTTCGAGTGCAGCGGTTTTCTTTTTCACTAGTTCGCCTTGTTTCGCATGAGCAGCCTTCGCTTTATTGAGTTCTTTTTCAATCCGGTCTCGCTTTTTTTGCAGATCCCCAATTTTTACCATGAATAGCTCTCTCCTTATTCAGTTTTTGATTCTTCAGTCTTGGAATCAGCTGTTGATTCAGTTGAATTCGTAGACTCACTTGTTTTGGTTTCTGCCTTACTTTCAGAAGTAGAAGTCTCCGCTTCTGAATCATCTTCCTCAGCTTCTTTGTTGCTATCGATGGTCTTACTATCTTCAGTTTCGTTTTCCTCTTCATCATCATAGGTATTATTTCGAGGTGTCTCACCGGTAGTCGTCAAGAAGATCTTATTGATCGTATTCACCTTAAACCGTTTGTTTTCTTCGACAAAGGTGAGCTTAAGCGTCTGTGTTTCAGGCGTATCGACCAATGCCCCTTCAGTCGTGCCTTTTTCAACTAACTGTGTATTGTGATACTTCACTTCTACTAGTGCAACGTTATTCACGTTATCAATATAGATATCCGCTTCATCAAAGACTTGATTGATTACATAGCCTTTGTACGCTTGGTTGATCGGGAGATCCTCAATATCCGTTTCCTGTGTGTACATGGTGCTCGTCATAAATGGTTTGTACCGTTTTCTATTTTCAGAGAGATCCTTCTTGGTATAATAGGCGATCAAAAAAGCTTCAACGTCTTTCGAGCTGAGTTCCTTCTTTTTCGTTTTATCCTCGATGGTCTTCTTAACAGTATTCGCTACTTTGGGTTCATTCTTCGCTTCTTGTTTATTGACCAATTGACCCACACCAAAACCTGTAAGAATTCCGGCGATAAACAGCGTCACAATCGCTAATCTTCGAATGAGTTTGACTCTTTTTTCGTTATACATTCATTTTTTCCTTTCCTATCTATTTATTCCTAAGACCTTTGCTGGATCTAATAAACTACTTACTGAAAGATCCGTCGATTTTGAGATCTATAACGATAGGTAAAATTTTGATATTATCTCCATCTTTTCCCCCGTTCCACACCGTGCATGCGACTTTCACCGCACACGGCGTTCCATCTAAAAGCTACTCATTTTATTGGTTCAAGATGACACTTAGTTCGAAGTATATTTATTTTGTCTAGTTGTTTATCTGTTAATTGAAGCTCTATTAGGTACTTCAACGAATTGTTGATAGTATTTGCATGAATTATTTTATGGACAGCTTTGTGAATTATTTTTAAATTATCATACCTATCAGTTCCTCCCATTGAGACTGGGGTGATATGGTGACAATGAAATTCTTCTGATGATAAAACGCGCCCTGTTACTTCACATTTCCCATTGACCATGACATACCTCGATAATCGATTGTCCATGTATTCTACTGTCCGGCCTGTTTCTCTACGACGTAGAATTTTAGCCATTTCAATTTTTATATCTATTCCTATCCCTTTATAATATTTATTACGTCCTGAGGACGTATAGGGAACTGTTCCAGGAATAAAGTTAATTGGTATTTTAAATTGAACATCGGCGATTGGATAAATCCATGTCCCATTAATTCTCCATGTCCTATAAGTTTTGCTATACAATTTGTCAAAGGTAAGGCTTGTTCCATGATAAGGTTTACTATATTTACCTACTGTTTTAAACCTTGTTTTCATCATTTGTTTTAATTCATAATCTATTTCACTGAATGCCACTGAAACAGTTGTCGCAATTCTATAATAATTGTGCATTCCCAATATTTTATAATTCAACAGATGAACATAACCAGGATTTCCCTGAATTCGTTTAATGGTTTCTCTTAGCTGTTTAATCATTGTTTGCTTACTTGTCCTACTCACATAGCTTCTTGCAGTGTATTTATTACCTTTAGGAACTGCTCTTATCTCAAATCCTAAGAACTCTGTTCGTTTCTTTCTCAAGTTAGTTATTCCTGATTTTTCAGGTGATATTTCCAACTTTAAGTGTTTTTCAATATAACCTCTAATCGCTGTATACCATCGTTTAGCCATTGAATAGGAACGAGTTAATAATTTGAAGTAAGTAGCCCAAGGGAACCTCCCCCTTAGGCCCTCTCAGAACCGGACGTGAACCTCTCAGCTCATCCGGCTCCCATTATCCAGCCGATGGTAATATTCCAATTTTCCAATGCGCGAATAACCTTCTTTCCCGCTTGGCAATTTCCCCCAACCAATGTTCCGCTTTTCTTCGTGCTTGTCGCTTTTTATATTTACGACGAACCCACTTCACTAGACATTGGTTGACGTAGCGCAGTAGACTGTACATTTCAGATTTGTAAAATTTCATGTAATAGTTCATCCATCCTTGAATTTTACTATTGAACATGTTCGCTAAATCTTCTAGCTTTTTGTCCGCTTTTAACTGTAATCGCCAATTCCTTATTTCTTTGCGAATCGCCTTTTTCGCTTTATCTGATACTGCAGGAAGAAAATTTGTGAAGTACTTTCCATATTTATTCTTGGCACCTCTAGGTCTAAACGTAAAACCTAAGAAGTCAAAGGTAGTAATCGGATAGTTTCCTCTCCGGTCACTATCTTTGCAGTAAACAATCTTTGTCTTATCTGGATGTAATTCTAGTCCAAAGATTTTAAACCTTTCTTCCAATCTTTTCTTCAGATATTTCGCTTGCTTTAAGGATACGCAATGAGTGATACCATCGTCTGCGTATCTAGCCCACTGTATGTTAGGAAATTCTTTTTCCATGAAGTCGTCAAAGGTATAGTGAAGAAACAAGTTCGCTAGAACTGGACTGATTACGCCACCTAATGCACAGTAAAGAATAATGTAAAGTGAAAGCGTAGAAGCCGCATGGATAGGAGCCTTACGGCTGAAACACTACGCATAATAAATTGATTAATGATCAAAGACTATTTAAGAAATCAAGCAATTGATTGTCTTGATTCCATTCCGGTAATTCATCGGAAGTAATTTTAGGATAGGCTTTTTCAAGTATTTGTCTCTTGGACTCCATGTCTAAGAGAGCGTAGACATCAGTTGTAGAAATATCTACGTGACCTAAAATATCGCGAATATATACGAGGTTCACTCCAGCTTGATATAGATGCATTGCTTTCGAATGTCTCAATATATGAGGGGTCACCCTTTTGGGTAAGCTAGAGCGATTTTCTCTAATGACTGCCTCGTATTTTTGGAGAATATACGTTATACCTCCGCGAGTTAACTTCTTTCGTTGTTGGTTAAAGAACAATGGGAATGCCTGATGGCCATTTTTCAAAAGATTGTTTTCTGCCATGTACTGTCGCAAGAGAATGACTGTATTCCCCAAAATAGGGACGTTTCTTGTTTTTTGACCTTTTCCGGTCAAAGTAATCATTTCTGGGTGATCCAGTCTTACATCACAAATCTTTAAATCACAAAGTTCTTGAACCCTTGCGCCAGTATCATAAAGAACACTTAATAAGGTTCTATCTCTTCTCCCTGTTGCTTTTAATGGATCCGGGGCATGTAATAGTTCTTTTGTTTGTTCAGCGGTTAAATGAACAATCGTTGATCGCTGGCATTTTTTACTGGGTACTTGCAGAATCTGTTGGCATAGATCCATGTAAGCCGGTTCTTGTATGAGCACGTATTTAAAAAATGCATGAATAGCCATTAGTCGTTGATTTCTTGTCGTGATAGAACAGTAACGGTCTGTCTCTAACCAGTTCAAAAAGTCTGTTAACAGCTCTTTTTTGAACATATTGAAACACAATTTTTCTGGTTTTATCCCCTGAACTTCTTGACAAAATTTCAAAAACAATCGAAAAGCATCCCGATAAGAAGAAATAGTGTTACTACTCAAATTTCTAACAATCGGCAAGTAGTTTGTAAAGAAGTCCGTCAGGTGTTTGGCAAAATCAGTAGTCTTCATGAGATTCACCAACTTCAGGGATTACATTTACAAAAGTGTCATTCAGTTTTTTAGTGATATTTGGAAACACATCTGCTGTCAAATGAAGATAATAAGCAGTATCACTCAGTGATACATGTCCTAAATAGGTTTGTAAAACTGGAAGATATACCTTTAAATCTTTGCTTTCCAAGGCCCATTTTCGAAGACAATGAACGGCGAAAGTATGTCGCAAATCATGAACTCTCGGACCTTTTCCACGTCCGCCATGTGGTATCCGTGCTTGCCAAAGAAATTTTCGTAGATTTTTTTCTACATTTCCCCTGGTCATCGGTTTACCGTGGTAACCCGGGAAAAACCAATCTTCGGGTTGAGAAAATAGGTGAACGGTCTGATAAAAGCTATTTAGTCGTTTTAACATTTCTGGAGAAAGCGGTAATTGTCGAAATTTTCCCAGTTTAGCATTTACTATCTTAATCACACCAATTGTTAAATCTATATCTTGAACTTTCAGTAATCGTGCTTCTGACAATCGCATACCGCAGCTGTAAAGTAATCTGAAAAATTCTGGCATTACCAAATGTCGATAGGGAACTTGAGAACAATAGTGACATTGATCTGCTTGAAAAAATATTTTCTTTAATTCCTGATTTGTATAGATATGAGGAATGTAACGTGTAGGTCTTGGCATCATTCCTCTTGGAAAGATAAATGCATCAAGACCAAGTCGAGTCATATATTTAGCTAGTTCTTTGATTGGTGTAATACGATTTTGCAAAGTAGCTGCCTTTTCTGTGGGTCGTTTCTTTGACCAATCCATCACTAAATCAACTGTTAAATTTTTTTCATCATGATAATAGTCAACACAAAATTTATCAAAACGACGTAGAATCTGTACTTCAGATTCGTATTTGTAGCCTAATGCTCTTTTTTGTTCAATTAATCCTATGATATAAGACGCAAACCTTGAGGAAAACAACACTATTCCACCTCCGGACTAAGCGCACATTCGCTAAGTAGCCGAAGGCTGCTTTTTAGGTAAATAGGTGTAGATTCAGTACTTTGATGTCCGAGAATATCTGAAATTTCTTGGATAGGCGTATGATTTTCAAGCAATGTTGTAGCTAAGGTATGACGCAAAGAATGCATACCAATTTTTTTCTCTTTTGTAACTGGAATCTTCGCAACTCTCATATGTTTGACAATCATCTGATGGAGATGATCATTATCCGAAAAAGCTCCAATAGGTGCAAGATGGCGAAGAAAGATGTAAGGCGAATCACTGATAGGACGGCCATTTTTAATATAATCAATGATTGCCCAACCCACGTCCTTCAAAAGCGGTAATCGAACAGTATTATTCGTTTTTGATTGTGCAAATTCTAAATAATTCTCATCCCAGTTCAAACTAGAAAAAGTTAAGTGTTTAATATCTATACATCGAAGCCCCAAACGCGCGACTAAAAGAATAATCGCGTAATCTCTTTTACCCGAAGGGTTTTCTCTGTCGATTGCGTTTACTAATTTATAGAGATCATCCTTATCCCAAACTGACGGAATAATCGTTTGGTTTGGAACATGAATTGTAGGGATTAGAACGGTACAATCGGTTTTTAAGACATTTTCTTTATACAAAAAGCGTAGAAAGGATCGAGTGCCACACAAAACAAACTCAACCATTTTAGGACGATAACCTAATAGTGTTTTGACAAAATCATTTAGGTTAGAAGCTGTTATTTGTTCAAGAATAATCCCATTGCCCTCTATGAAGTACAAGAAATTTTCCGCGGTTCTACTATAACTTTCTTGTGTAGATTTAGCATATTCAGCGAGATAACATTCTCTTTCAAACCGTTCCAATAGTTTTAAGTGTTTCGCCTGATTAACTTTATTTAGAGTTTGATTATAACGCCGAAGAACAATCCCGTGTTGTTGGAAGTCACCTAGCATACGGACGATTCGGAATAAATACACATTACTTTGAGTGAGTGTGCCAGCTTGTTCTTTAGCGAAGAAATCACATTTCTCATCAACATAGCGCATAGCGACGGATTCTGAAAAATAAAATTCATTTTGTGAATCAAAATAGTCAGTGAGTCTTTTCCAGTTACTTCGATAATAATTTAGAGTGGCTTCTTTATAACCAACCCTTTGAAGCTCTTGATCCAGCAGTTTGATAAGTTCTTTTAGCTTTACTTTTTCTTTCATGTTCTTGCCTCCAAAATATATTTTTAGGGATAGTCCCAAAAATAATCTTGGCAGGATCTTGTTCATTGAGCAATTTATTATGCGCAGTGTTTCAACCGTAAGGCTCCTATCCATGCGGCTTCTACGCTTTCACTTTACATTATTCTTTACTGTGCATTAGGTGGTTTATGTGTAGCTTAGCATAAGCCTCCTTGGGGCGTTCCTTCTTCCGTCGTCGTGATGAGTCCATTTTCCATTACACCACTCATCAGGTATTGACGGATCAGTTTTAGAACTTGCTTGTCCTTTACTTTCCGCTCAATGAAATACATCAGCTTATCGTGATTTACGGTGTCAAAGTAGGCTTTCATATCAATGTCTACCACATATCGGTAACCTTGTTCATAATAAGATTTTGCTTTCTTCACTGCGCCATGTGCGCTGCGATTTGGGCGAAACCCATAACTATTATCTGAGAATTCTGGTTCAAATAGCGGTTGTAACACTTGATTGATTGCCTGTTGAAGCATACGATCGATAACCGTGGGAATTCCTAGTTTTCTTACACTGCCGTTTGATTTCGGTATTTCTACACGCAAAACTGGCTGCGGCTTATATGTTCCTTGGCGTAGTTTGACAAGTAGTTCCTCACGATGCTCCTTCAAGTAAGGAAGCAGTTGGTCGGTGGTCATTCCATCTGCACCCGCCGCTCCTTTATTTCTGACTACTTGAAGGTACGCTTGATTGAGATTGTTACGCTCAAGCACTTTTCCAAACAGATTAGCTACACCATCTTGTTTCCTTTGTTCACCGCAAGAAGTGCTACGCACTTCATCATACCCTTCGTGCTCCACACTAGCTCTTTGATGATAGCCAAGTTTTCTTGTTTTCTGCGGTCGTCGCATCTTCTCACACCTCCTAAATTATTCAAGATTCTTATTGTTCAGTCCTTCGTAACGGTCAGTATCGTTACTACTATGACCTCGGCTGACTTCTCATGATTCACCATCATGTCGCCATGATCGTTGTGCTGGTTTGTTTTCATTCAACGCCCACAACACCCTCATGAGATCTCCCCCGGTAAGAGTGAAAACTATCCTCCCGTGTAACTGCTAGATTTACTGTATAGGTTTCGGACAGTATTGGACTTTGTCTTGTGATGAAGACTTATCCGACCTAAGCCAGCCTTGTATCTAGTTTCTGTTCGTGAGTTTGCGTCCGACTTCCTTCAGCCACAACCTCACGATTGCCACCTTGTCTTTCGCTAACAGTTCCTACTGCCAAGCCTGTAATGGACTGTCACCACCAAGTTTTCACCGTAAACGTCACATAGTAGGGTGTCTCGTTTTCTCCTTCGCCGACTGTTAAACTTACTGTATCAACTTACAGGAGGCATACTATGGAGAAAAAAGAGATCGTACCTATTCAGATCGTGGATCGAAATCCACCGATGTCGCCAACTGCTCCAGCGAAATCAAAACTCGCGGCTCGAGTGAAATTGGGACAAGCTGAAGCTTACATCTACAATGGAACGGACAAATATATTTTGGCAACGATCATGAAGGAGTTGAGCATCCATGCTTCTCGACTTCACTCACGTACCTAATATCTTTATCGTTTGTGGGAAAACCGATCTTCGAAAAGGAATCGATGGACTTGCGGCCTTTGTCACAGAAACATATCAACTCGATGTTTTCGATCACTCGCTCTTTCTGTTTTGTGGCTCAAAACCAGACCGCTTCAAGGCACTTTACTGGGAAGGTGATGGCTTTTTATTATTGTACAAACGATTTGAAAATGGTCGGCTTCAATGGCCGAAAAACTCTTCAGAAATGAAGAAATTAGATGTTCGGCAATTGAAACGACTGCTTATAGGCTTTTCGATCGAAGAGAAGAAAACCATTCATTCCAGCACCAAGGGTGCCTTCTATTGAAGTAGTAGAAACGTTGGTTTTATGCGATTTCTACTACTTTTTTGTCGTCAGAAATGGTATAATAATAACAGGTGATATCAAGCGTGGAGGTGTAAATGATTGACTAAAAAGGGAAATCAGCTTCTTTTGGATAACAAGAAACTGGAGAAGCGTCTCCAAGAAATGACTGAACAATTTGAACTCGTCCTTGAACAAAATCAGTACCTTCAAGAACAGCTATTCGCGATGCAGCGTCAGATGTATGGACGAAAAAAAGAAGATACGCCATCTGTCGATGGGCAAACAAATTTATTTGATACAGACCCTTTTAAGGAACCAGAGCAGACTGGTCAGGAAAGCCAGGAATTGATTGAGGTAAAGAGCTTTAGACGGAAAAAGACAAAAGGAAAAAAAGCCTTGTCGCTTGCCCACTTACCCGCAAACCATCTTCACTATTATTTGGAGGGCGAAGACTGTCTTTGTGATGCCTGTGGTACTCACATGACTGAAATTGGCTCCACCGTCGTCCGTGAAGAACCTCTATTTATTCCTGCTCATATTGAAAAAAATTTATTTCACCAGCATGCGTACAAGTGTTGCACATGTGAAAAAGACAATGGAACAACATCAATTAAGAAAGCTCGTGTACCAAAACCTCTGATCAATAATAGTTTTGGCAGTCCTACGATGGTAGCTCAGACAATCGTTGAAAAATATATCAAGAAAGTGCCTGCCTATCGGCAAGAGAACGAATGGAAAACCTTTGGCTTTCCATTGGATCGCCAGAAAATTACACATTGGCATCTTCTGGCGACAGACTACGTCTTGTCGCCGCTGTATCAACTATTAAAAGATACCTTACAGAACCAAGAAGTCATTCATGCGGATGAGACGCACTACAATGTCTTAGACGTTCCAAAAGCCACGACCTATTATTGGCTGTATACTTCTGGAAAAGCAGAAAGCTATCCCATTGTTCTTTACCAACATGAATTATCGCGCAAACATGAAATCCCTCAGAATTTTCTTACACACTTTACTGGCTATCTACATAGTGATGCTTACGCAGCTTATGGAAAAATGGCTGGCATCAAGAATGTTTACTGCTGGGCACATGTTCGTCGGAAATTTCATGAAGCGATCGGCTCACAGCCCAAAAAATATAGCACCGCCTTATTAGGCGAGCGCTATTGCGACCTTCTTTTCAAAGAAGAGAAGAAACTACGCCATCTAGATCCAACGGATCGTCAAAAACAGCGCAGTCAATGGATCAAACCCATCGTGGAGGAATTCTTTTCTTGGGCATCTAATCTATGTGTTCTCCCAAGATCAAAACTGGGAGAAGCCGTTGCGTATCTGCTAAAGTACAAGGAAGGATTGTGTACTTTCTTAGAGGATGGACGGTTAGAAACCACGAACAATCGCGCGGAACGAGCCATCAAAGAATTGGTGATCGGTCGAAAAAACTGGTTGTTCTCAAAAAGCGAAAAAGGGGCGCAAGCAACAGGAATCATTCTGAGCATTCTACGGACAGCTGTAGAAAATGGCTTAGATCCAAGAAAATATCTGATCTATTTATTTGAAAATATCCCCAACCTGCCAAGTTTAACAAAACCTGCGCTGGCAGCTTATTTGCCTTGGAATCAGGAAGTTCAAAGAAAGTGCCAAGCTAACTATTAATAAAAAAAGCACGCCCATCAATCATCCTTAAGTATACAGGAGGATTGATGGGCTTTTAATACACCTTACTATCTGACGGTTCTTTCCAATTTCATGGGATTCGATATGATATACTACTAAATGTAGTATAATTTAATTGTTGGTAGTTACTGTTACATGATAAGGAGGCGTATTTCTTTGGAAGAATTACTTTTATCATTGGACGTTAATTTACATGTTGATGACTGTCAAATAACAAACGAGAAAATCACCTTTGATGTTTCTTCCATTTCTACCTCTGCAAAGTGCCCCACATGTCGCTGCAAATCCACCAATATTCATGATTCTTATACTACTAAAATTCAAGATCTACCGATTCAAAGTAAGACAGTCTATTTAAATTTACTTATACGAAGATTCAAATGTCAAAATCCTGACTGTTCTAAAAAAACATTTTCTGAGACGTTCCCTTTTAGGGAAGGAAATGCACAAAAAACAACACGATTGATGAAACTAATTGTTGATTTAGCAGAAAGTCGGAGTTCTGTAGGTATGACTAAAGACCTTGAAGAAATGGGAATCATAGTAAGGAAGAGTAGTCTATGTAATTATCTTGGGCAAAAAAAAAATTCACGTAGATTATGATGTAGCTGAAATATGCATTGATGATTTCGCTCTGAAGAAACGCCAACGTTATGGCACAATTATGGTAGATATCAAAACTGGGAAAATTGTTGACCTGCTGGAATCTCGTGAAAAAGAGGATGTGATCGAATGGCTTAAAAAATTCAAATGTGTTGAGCTGGTGTCACGTGATGGTTCTCGTACATACTCTGCAGCGATTAAGAAAGCATTCCCTCATGCAATACAAGTCACCGATAGATTTCATTTGGTTGCTCGTCTTTGTGAACTCGCTCAAACATCCATGCGACACTCTTTCCCGCCAAGGATTCCAATCGAGATTTCCAATGAAAAATTTGAAGATTTTCTTCTATATACTTCACGAAGAGATAAAATTATTTATGTAAAACGGCTGCATACCGACGGTATGACACAGCAAGAAATTCGAATGAAAACAGGCTTCGGCCTTAAAACTATTTCCAAGTATATAAAAATGAAGGAGAAGGAAATTCCGGAAGATAAAGCAATATTTTGGGAACGACATCATAATGAGCTAATGGAAGAAAAACAACAACAAATTGATGAAGTGAGAGCCCTTGCCAAAAAAGGAGTTGCCCTTTCCGAAATAACTGATATTACAGGATACACGCCTCAAACAATTGTAAGATATTTAGGAAAAGATGCTTCTTCTCTCAGCGGACAATATGGGATCGATCGTCCTGGTAAATTAGAAAAATATCGCAAAGAAGTTCTTGCGCTTCGTAAAGAAAGAAAAACATACTCAGAGATTTTTCAAATTATTTCTGAAAAAGGATATACCGGAACAGTAGATGCTATTCGAGGATATATGTCCCGGCAACGTCGTCTTCATAAACATTTTAAAGAAGAGTATCAAGGGAAATCCATTGAAATATTAGAACGAAAATGGTTAATTAAACTATTCTATTTACCGATTGAGAAAGTTCCCGTCATTGATAGTGAGTTATTGGAATTAGTTTTCAATCAGCATCCAAAATACAAACAACTCTATGAATTAGTTTGGAGATTTCGTCATTGTTTAAAAAAACAAGATCTAGAGTCTTTTAAAAGCTGGATGTCTTCTGTAAAAGAAAATTTTGATGATGTCTCTCTATTAAAGTTTGTGGGTAGTCTCTTAAATGATTTCCCAGCAGTCAAATATGCGATTACTCATAAATATAACAATGGTTTAGCTGAAGGTAGCGTAAATAAGATAAAGACCATAAAGAAACAGATGTATGGACGGTGCAGTTTCAATTTATTACGAAAAAAAGTTTTATCATTGGAAAATCGTCGAATCCCATGAAATTGGAAAGAACCTATCTGACGCTTACTTTTCACCCATGCAGGGCGCACATCAAAAAAAAGAGCCTTGCTGCTGTAACAGCAAAACTCTTTAATTTAGCAGTGTATAAGCGCGGCTTCCAACCTAGCACCGTGACAAGCTAAAGCAGTCCACTAAAACGTTTTTAGCTCGTCGGTTGAATGAAGAACTTACTCTTGGTAGGGCGGGGTCTTTTTTTTGCTCTTTTTAGTGTCCGCTTGTACTTACACAAACCGTTAATAAAAACGGTGTAAGCAATATTTTAATATATTCTAAACTCCATTAACAATAATCGTTTTGGGATTATTAAATAAAATCTATTCTTGAGAATACAACCAATAAAAAGATAATTTATTGCCATCCGGATCAGAGAAATCAAAATAACGAATTATATCTGGAACATCCTCTATCACCTCATCAGTTATTACTTCAAGAGTTTTAAGCCTCTCAAATTCTTTTTCTATATTTTCAGTTTCAAAACGTAAGACATTCTCTGAAACATTTACTTTTCCTTCGAAAAGTTGAATCCAAACAGATCCAATTGGATACTCAATAACGCCTTCAACAGGTATAAGTTCTTCATCACTTATAAGAACCTTTTTATACCAACTAGCAGATTTCTTCAAATTACTTACCGGTAGACCTACAGTGATACTTTTCGTGTTTAATCCCATAATTAATTCCTCCATTTCATCATCTAACAAGTATTTTACCATTTCAAAAGCAAGTAATATTATTCTAGATTGTGTTTTTTTAAACATGAAACTAAAAGTTTGCCTACATTAATTAATATTGGTGGATCTTCTGATATCGGTTCTCTCAACTTTATAGTAAAGCTATTTCCAGAGCTTTCTGGAAAAGATAATTTTTCATTTTCTTTGCCTCTTAAACTGTTCTCTAAATTAAAATATGACAGAATATCATGAGAGTTATTTATAGCACAAACTAATAAGTAAAATTCTCCATTTGGAATATTCTTCAATTTATTTTCTTTTAGATTTGTAGTTGCTAATCCAGATATAGGCATGTGATTAGGTATTAATGTTTGAAAAAGACCTATAAATACTAAGCCCTTCTCAAATTCTTTCGGAGCATCAATATTTACGATTACAAAAGATTCATTTTTTTCTGCAAAATAATCAAGCGGTTTGTCTTTACTATCATTTTCAAACTCTTTAATATCACAAAACATTTTACTCATTTCTGTTTGATAGTCTTTAGGTGTACTACCTGTATATTTTTTAAAAGTATTCGTAAAACTACCACTACTTTCGAATCCAGAATGTTCTTGTAAATCAATTATTCTTTTTTCTTCATTAAGTTCAATGATCGCTTTCTCAACTTTTAAACTGGATAAAAATTCAACTACACTGAATCCATTTATTTCTTTGAATTTCCTACTAAAGTGATACTTATCATAGCTGAAATATTCTGCTATTTCCTCACTTGTCATTTTCCTGTTAACTGCCACTTCTGAAATAAAAGAAAGGATTTCAGACATTTTTTTTTCATTCTTACCTCTTTTTAGGCTTAATAATATCGTGTTGACACAATGATAAAACTTATTTATCCTACTTGATTGTACTATATTAAGACAAGCTAATCTATAATAACTCTTGGTAAAGAAATCACAGAGAAGTGACAGGTTTTTCTTTAAACAATAGAAAATAAAACTAGAATCGTCCCCTCCCCATACCTGCTTATTTTTCAAATCAATTACTTTCTTTTGGTGATTCTTTTAAAATACTCCCTTTTGACAGCTGTTCAATTTTAAATAACAACTCATCATACATCGAAACGACTCCTTCTTTTGACTCCGAAGCTTGGATAAATATTTTTTTCGCTCGATTGCTTATGTTCTCAAGTTCCAATTCTGCGCTGCTAATCATATGACGAGCTTCAAGGGTTGCTTCCTCTACTGTACGGTTGGCTTGTTTTTTCGCAGAAATCAAGACTTCTCCAATTTCTTGTTGGGATTGAACAACTTCTTTCCGTAACTCTTCATTTTGTTCTATTAGCTCATTGACTTGTCTTTTTGCTTGAATCAGCTCTGGATTCTCTTTTTCATCCTCTTGTTTTTCATTCAATTGGATCAATTGCTGTTCTGTATTCGCTAATTTGACTTGTAGCTCTCGTGCTTCTGTTGAAGCATTTTCCAACCCATCTAGTTTCTCTCCCATTTTTGCTATCTCTTCGTGTGCATCATACAAAGCACTGGTCAAAGCTTTCTTTTCTTCGACCAACGTATCAATTTGAATCAACTCCTGTGAGTGACTCTCAACACCCGCTCTTTGTTTGCTCAATTCTTTCTTTGATCGTTCCTCTGCTTCTTTAGAACTCGTTAATTGTTGTCTCAATGCTTCTATTTCACTTTTTGCATCATCCAATGTCGTTTTCAATTGTTTATTTTCTTCCGTCATTTTATATAATTCCTCCGCTTTTTCTTCAATATCCTTTTTTGATTTTTTGCTTTTTTCAAGCCATTCTTTATTTTCTTCTTCTAAGTAGTTATTATTTTCTTGTAAATGAGCTTTTTGTATCTGCCACTCATTTTTACACGTTTCACAATGTTCGAGTAATCGCTTATTTTCTGCAATCAGTTCTTCCTCTTTCTCTTTTACTTCAGCAATTTGCTGTTCATTATTAGAAAGCGCAACTCTTAATTGTTCAAAGTACTCATTTTTATTTCCAAATCTCTCTTCTTCATCTATCAACTCTTCAATTTGATTCTGTTTTTCTTTTAACAATTCCTCCTGTTGGGTCAGCCTTCTTTCTAACTGTTCTTGCTTTTTCGTTTGTAATTGACTCAATCGATTTTCTTCATCAAAAAGAATCTGTTCTGATCTTACCAGTTGCTGTTCAATTTTTTCTTTTTCTTCTTTGATCCGATTCAGCTCATCTTCCAAAAAACAATACGCTTCTTGAACTCTTCTTATTTCATTTTGTTGGCTATTGTACTGGTCTTCTTCTCTTTTTCTTGTGCGTTCATTTTCTTGAGAAAGCAGCCTTTTATATTCATTCAGATCGCTTGAATATCGATCATTTGCTTGATTTATTTGTTTTTCAAGACGTTTTTTTTCCTTCTGAAGTTGAGTAATTTTTTTGCGTGTTTCACCTGTTTTTTGCTGCAGTTCACTTTTTTCAAGTAGTAATTGTTCAATTTTCTGTCCATATTTACGCTCAGAATCCTTTTTGATTACTTGAATACGCAGCTCTTGCTCTTTTTTCTGTTTTTCTAATTCTTTTTTTTCTGATTCTATTTGTTGGATTTTCGCTTTTAATTGTTCGATTTCCTTTTGTTGTATGACATCCGTTTCATTTACAGAAGGAGGATCGGTCAGTTCTTCTAATTGTTCTTCTGGGACATCATCGATAAACTCCATTAGTGCTCTCGTAGAAAACCATTTCCTATTTTTTTGTTGCCTCACTGCCATGCTATCCTTTCCCACCTTCCCGTTTGACATTCCGTTCAGAATCATTTACTTTTTTGAATGATTCCTTGTTTTTGTCTCGTGTGTAATTCGCGCTATAGACCACTTTGCTCGTCTTCCCCACTGTCGTTACTAATTGAATATGAATTTGAGTAAGTCCAGGTATATCTTCTGCTTCTTTAACAAATGCTTCTACATTTTCTTTGATTGTTTCCTTACTTGCTGAATTATCCGTCTGCCCCATAAGGTTAATAGATAATGTTTTACTTGGGATATCAAGAGAAACAACCATGTTTGATAAACCAAAATATTGAACTAGTCTTTGAGAAATATCAGATTCGATTTTACTCTGTAACATCGACCCTTCTTTTCCTGCGAATAGTTTTTCCCAGTCATACTCTTTTATCCCGATTCCCCCTTCTGGATAGTTTTTCAGAGGAACGTTGCTAATCAGTTGTTCTTGTTGTTGTTCTACCAACGTTAACTGTTCCTTCAATTGTGACACTTCCGTTTTTGTTGTTTGGATGACGGACTGTTGAATGAATGCAACCGTAGTAAGTCCTAAAGTACTCAATCCTAAAATCAACGTGATTAAGAGAAGGGCTCGAACATGCTTTCCATCTTCTACCTTTCTTATATAGGCCGTTTTTTTTTGAAACAGCTCTGATTGATCCGCTTTTCTTTGTATCACGTCTAATCTATAGTTAACGAAGAAACGAAAACCCAAAAAAACAATGGCTAAGACGATAAAAATGAAACTGATGATTCCTAATACGAACATAGTATTTTCCCTTCTATTTGCTTTCTTCCTTTGATTGCATAGGCCCTAAATGTGTCACTAACACTCCCTCTATCGCGTCTTCCTGAATAAATCCAAAGGATCGACTATCCTTTGAAACTTCTAGATTGTCTCCTAAAACCAAATACTGTGCTTTGGGCACTTTCGTCATCATTCGTAATTGTTTAGCTGTTTTTGAATCTAAATGTATGCGATAAGTAGTTCTGAAAGTAGCTTGTTGACTCAAATCTAAGATCAATTCATTTTGTTGAACAATAAATGAATCTCCTGGCATTCCTACTACTCGCTTAACGAGCAAACCCTCTTCACCTACCTTTGAAAAGGCGATTATTTGGTATCGAGAAATAGGTATATTCTTTTTTACAAGGACTCGTTCCCCACTTGTCAAAGTAGGGGTCATAGATGTCCCATCGATTTTATGGATCTTATAATGATTGATTCCATAAACTAAAAATCCTAAAAGAATGAGAGCCAAGAAACCTAAGTAAAACTTTGACCGCTGGCGCTTTCTTTTTTTTCTACGATGATTAATATTCATAGTTTTATTTTGGTGAAAGGTAGGTTACTAAACTTGAACGTGCTAAGTCATTGTTGATTACTCGATAAGAAATAGTTGTCCCTCCGACCACATTTCCCTCAGAAATCAAAATGCCATTCAGTCCAACAGCCTCTACGAAGGCTACATGACCATATGCTGGATCGGAGCCTGCTGATCCTGGAGTAAAGGAAACAAGATAACCTGATTTAGGTTCACTCGTCACACAATAACCCAGCAAACGTGCTTTAGCTCCCCACTGACCGCCATTCCCCATGAACTCATCCACCGGCTTACCCAGTTGTGCCATTCGATTATAGGCATACCATGTACATTGCCCTATCGGATACGAACCGGAGGTGTTATAATTTTTACCATCATATTCCGGAATCGCCATTCGTTTTCTATATTCTTCAGGTATCGTATTTTTCCCAGTTAAGACCGCACAGGTCGTTCCAACTGATATGGGTGTTGTTGCCTTTTTCTCTTTATCATATTGAGTTAAATGATACGCAGCTATTAAAGAACTAATTTTTCGATTGTACGTTGTATCGGTAGCATATTTACCCGTAAGATTATCTGCTGCCTTTAAATAGTTTTTTGCTTTTGATCGCCACGACCCTTCATAGTAAGCCTTGTTTCCTTGGATACCTTCACGAATTAAGCTAACATAATCCCCCAGAGATTCTCCGTAACTTGGGTAGCTTCTAAAAGAAGAACGAATGCTATACATTTGACCATTTCCACGATCCTCTTGTGTCGCAAAATCTGCCGATTGTCCCTGGTAACTACCTTTGACTCCAAATAAATTATAATGAGGTGACATGGAAAGGGTACTCGTCCCTGAACCACTTTCTAAAATAGCTTGAGCAATCATAACAGAAGCAAATACGTCGTACTTCGTTCCAAGGTCTTGAGAGTTTTCTGCAATTTTTTGAATAAACGCTTGTGTTTGTTCATTTGTTTGATAATTCATATTTGCAGGATAACTTTTTTCAAGACCCTTTCCATAATCTGTTAATGTAGGAAAGTTTATCCTTTGAATCGACTGATTCTTTTCTTTATTCTCTAATATTTTTATTTGCACAGTTAAAGAGTCTTCTGTTGATTCTTTTAAATTTTTTTTATCAACAGTAAGATATCGGGAATCACCTAAGTAAATTCCTTTTAAAGAGCCGTTTTCATATAATAAATCTCCAATTTCTTTCTCTTCAAAAGACCGATTTGATTTCTGTATCTGATCCACAGACTGATCGAATAATCTTTTTGTAAGGGAATCGATTAGTTGATTCGGGTCTTTAAAATCGTTTTGTTCAGAACTCGATTCTAATTGTTCAGGTTGATTGCTCTCTTCATTCAGCGTTTCTTCAGCCGCTTCTTTCCCTAGTTGTTTGATCCCTTCGTAGACAAAAATGGCTGGTTCTTTTGATTCGAAAGAAGATAATAATGGTAATTCAAAGCCATTCAAATCAGACTCTGCCATTTCACTTACTCGTAGTGAAGGATCTAATTCTACAGTAGTAAGATTGGATAAGTCAGTATTCTCTCTAATTGTCGGAAACTGTCCAGTAGAAGGAGTAGAAGCTACTTCTGGTATTGTTACCTCTTTGACTGGGGAAACTTCCTTTTTTTTAGGAATTTCTGCTGGTACATCTGATATAGGTGCAGAAGGTTTGGTGGTTTCTGTCTGCATTTTATCTGTGCTCGTAGTAATACCTGCACTTGTTTCTGTAGTTGAAGATGGTGTAGTTTGTTCAGAGTTTTCGATTCGCGACGTGCTACTCCCCTTCGTACTTGAATCTGCTTGCTTGGATGAACTGCTTTCTTTGCTGCTTTGAGTACTACTTTCTTCCTTGATTGAGGAAGAAGTATCCTTATTTGTGGAAGGCGTCGATTCCTCTGAAGAATTGTGCGTGTTACTGTCACTTTCCTTAGTATCTTTTTGTTGGGTATCAGCTTGAGCACTTTTTGATTCGTTGGTTTTGAGTGTTCCGATTTGCTCTTGGTGTCTATTGTTTTTCGTAGTGTTTGCTGTTGACGTATTGACGGAATATTCACTTGTACTCGTTGTTTCATTGCTTGTTTCTGTAATTACTTTTTCTTGTGAGCTCTCTACTGTTAAATTACTTGCATGAAGGTCTGTTCCCTGAACACTATGTATGGCAACAATACAAGTTACTAATAATCCTGCTCCAATATATTTCTTTTTCACGTAGTCCCCTCCTAATGACTTTTACTACTATTTACTGCTTTTACTACCTCTTCAGATCATTAAAAAACAATTGAAGAATTAGTAAAAACAAAAAATAATTAAGAAAGAAACAGGGTAAAGAAAAACCCTGTTTCACTATTCAAGGTAGTTGTTCTTTTTTTCACTGATTAAATTCTTTTTTATATAGAACAAGAACCCTGCTAGGATGATCAACATCGCACCTATCCCGAACATTTGATGCTTTTCTTCCCCTGTTCTAGGATAATTTTTAGAATAATCTGTTGTTCCATTTGAAGTGGGAAAGTCCTTACTGTCTTTTGGTTCATCTTCTTTCGGTGAGTTTGGTGTTATTTGCGAAACGTTTTTCGAAATATTTTTCGGATAGATATGGATCGTTTTCATTGGATTACCAAACTCATTATACAAAGGGGTGATCAGTACTAGTTGGTCCGCCTTTACTTTTACATTCTCCGGTGTTTTGGATTCAACAATTAAGTAGGCATGTTGGTTTCCATCATCTGGCAACGAAAATGAACCTAGGCCCTCTTTTCCTTCTACTGTCGCAGTCGTTGTTTGTGCTATCGATTGCATAGTTTCTAATGAATACTGTTTTTGAATAAGGGTCTTTTGAGCCTCTTGCAATGAGTTGTTTTTTCCTAATTCTTCATTTAACTGATCTGTTATATCGTAGATACTGAATTCAACACCATTAAGTCCTTGGTATTGTTGCAATTCTTCCTTTGATAGTTCTTGACCACTATTATTGATAACCAGCGAGTTTCCTTCTTTGTCATCAGGTAAAATCAATTTATGAATGTATACCTGTGTTCCTTCAGTACCCTCTGCCGAAACAGATGTCGAACAAACGTACATAGTGACAAATGCCAACCCTAAAACTACGAGTGTTCTTAAAAATTTCATGTTTTATTCAACCCCCTTTTTTTGTTTCTTTTCCTATATCGTTGTATCAGATAACTCATTAAGAGAAGAAAAACGATTCCTGTGATCCCCGCCATTAAAAGATGTTTGAATGTCCAAAACTTGGATTTGTCCTTTTCAAAAGGATTATAGGGCACTCGATGACCGCGGACTAACAAACGATGACTATTGATTCCTAACGGTGTACAGGTCACCAAAGTGACATAATCTTTCATAGGACTCTTCTCAAAATGACTCATATCTTCTGGGGTTATCGTTTTTATTTGATCTACTTTATAGGCATGGGTTTCCTTCAATACCTTTATATAAAAATGATTTCCATTTTTTATATCTGGGAGATCTGTAAACATTTTCCCTAATGAAAGTCCTCGATGTCCAGTAATTACTGAATGTTTTCCCACTCCGCCTACTGGCAAGGAGCTTCCTTCTAATACGCCAACCCCTTTTTCTAAAGCCATTTCATTTGTGGTGGGGTAAATCTGAACTTTCAGATTTATTTTAGGAATTTCGAGAATCCCTACTACAGCTGGTAACTTAGTCTTTTTTACATCAATCTTATTGGTTGTTCCAAAGGGATCTTTTGTATTAGTTTTTTGTTCTTGCTTTTCATTGTCTTCTTCAAGTTTTTTCTTCTGATTAGCAATTTCTTTTTGATCTAACTTTTTGACTTTCGTTTCATAGGTTCGGATGGACATGGTCTGAGACTTACTTAACTTATAGTCTGCATAAAACGGATACGATAAAAAACCGATACCTACTACCGCGACTAATAAAAAAATAAAATCCACAAACTTGAATTTTCGTTTCAAAAAAAGCCATCCCTTCTAGAGAAAAGCCAGAGAAGCGGTTTCTCTGGCTTCAGTTTTGATTAGTGCTGCACACGTTTTTTGTAATATACGCCTGCAACTGTGACCATCAAAATACCACCAACAATAGCAATCATTAGTTGTGTTGATCCGGTAATTGGTAATTCAGATTTCTTTGTATTATCAATTGTATTTAATGAGCCCACATACGTCTGATCTGAAATTGTAAAGTCTTTTGTTGTTGTTAAAATTGCATATCCATCAGGTGCAGCAATTTCTTTCAGTTTGTAGTTGCCGTATTCCAAACCTGCAATATCAAATTTACCATCGCTATCAGAAACCAAAACGCCATCCCCAGAAGTTGGTTGGGTATCTGACCATTTAGCCTCTTTGATACCATCACTATTCACATCACCCCAACCATCGAAGTACTTACCTTCTGAATTGATCAGTACAAATTTTGCTCCGGCCAATTTTTCTGCACTATTTTGGGCATCGACTTTTTCAAATTTCGCTCCACCAGTGTATACAGGTATTTTTCCTGTTATATGTTCTGAATCAGTTCCTGGTGTCGGATTATTATTCCACGATAAGTCAAAACTGTTTTCTAAAGCGGTATCTACTTTGGCATCTTCATTAATCGTCATTTGATAGCTCACAGTGATTTCTTTCCCAGCCAATGCAGCAACTTTGTCACTTACTTTTCCATTATTGATAATGAAATCAATCACGAAACCATTGGTTTCTGCCTTATACGTATAATCTTTACCCAATTCTAAGACAGTGCCGTCAGAACCTTTAACCGTTACGCTTGTGTCTTTACCACTATAAGTCAACCCGGTACCCGCGATATCCTTATAGTTGAAGACAGTGTACCAATTTGTTGTCACATCATTTTCGCCATTTTTGATCTCTCCTCCAGCGATATCTGTTGGAACTTTAATCGTATTTGTATAGTCTACAGCATCACCAACTCCAAATGAGTTCTTCCCATTATCTTTATTTTCTTCATTTGTCGGATTTGTTCCGTTGGTTACTTTTTTCTCACTATCTGGTTTTACATAGTTTACAAAATCAATGTGCAAGGAATCTTTATCTACGCCATCATCTGTGATTGAGAAAGTTAATTTATTATCTGCATTATTTTTAGCACTCCCACTAATCACATGGTTTCCTGGTGCTTTCGTTTCGACTAAATAGTAGTCTCCCTTTGTCAATCCTGTGACTAATACTTTACCTGAAGTATCTGAAGTTAATGGTGTTTTGTTAATCTTTGTTCCAGATCCAGGTTGTCCTTGGTATAGATCGAACTCTGCTCCTTGTAATTGATTACCTGATTTGATTGCTTCACTGTATTTGACCAAAGTCAATTCAAGATCTTGGACTTCATTTTTTGGATAAATATTGACATCATTCAGAAATCCATCCCCTGCTTTGTTCGTCATTGGTAAACTAATTACCATTGGTTGAGCAATTTGATTCACGAGCCCTTTAGCGCTTTTTGTTTCTAGAATGACATAGACATGCCCCGACCCATCAGAGTTTGCAGCAGCCAAGTCATTGAAGTTAACAGATCCATCTGCACCTACAGATTTTTCACCCACAGAAGTCCCATTTGTACTGATCCAATTATTATATTGAGCTTGTGTTAATCCGTTTACCTCTGCTTGAATATCATCTACACTTTTGGTTTTCGCATAGGTGGTTACATCCACTAAAGTGAATTTAACATCCCCATATTTGCTAGGATCAAAATTTTCTACGCCACTTGGTAATGTTTGTTCACTACCATCATTCGTAATTTGTGGTTTCTCCCCCGTGTATTGAACTTTATGAACAATTAAATTAGATGTTGCCGGTGCTGCCTGTTCCGCTGCATACGCAGAAGCAATTTCCTGATGGAAACTACTTGGTAACACTGCCAATGGTGCTAAAGCAGCAGTCGCTGCTAATGTCACCATCATTTTTTTATACTTGCTTGTTTTTGTGTTATTCTTCATCACTTTTTTACACTCCTCGTTCATCTCTTTTTTTATAGCCAACATATCCTAAACTTGTCAGGATAAGTAAACCACCAATACTAATAAAGCTGATTAGAAGTTTGCTACCAGTTTCTGGCAACATATTTTTTCTCCTATCGCCTAACACTAATTGGATGATACCCGATGCATCTGCTTTTCCTTGAGAAATCACGGACCCATCTTTATTCATTACATATAAGTTTCCTAAGCCATCAATTGTGAGTTCATACACTTTTGTTGCTAGTTGATATCCTGTTGGTGCTTTTGTTTCTTTTAGCGTATATTTACCTGGTAAGATTGTTCCGAAATTGATTTCTCCACTTTCATTGGTCAATTTTCTTGCTATTTCTTTACCTTCACTGTCCATCAATTGATACTCCGCTCCAGCTAGTCCTGTTTTTTGATTGTCTTGATCTACTTTTTTTAGCTCCAACTTATAAGTATCCGTCATAACAACCCCAACTTTAAGCGGTTCAATTACTTGAGACGTGTTCTCCTGGTAAGCAAATGAATTCCAAGCAGCACGGTCATAATCGTTAACAGTTGGATCCAATAGATTAGGATCTGTTATTTGATCTTTTAGCGGAGCCTGCATTTTGAAACTATAAACTAAATTACTTAGGCCCTTCCATTCGACTCCATCCTTTAACCTGATCATGTAGCTATGAATCTTAGTCCAATCTGTAATCTGTTCCTCTGTTTTCCAATTAGGATTTTCTGCATCTTTAGGGTCAACCAAATGGGTAGTCGTTTCTGGATAAACAACGTTTTTTGTTAAATCTTCACGAGAAGGATTTCTGCTTTCTGAATAAAGAATATCTACATCTGTTTGCCAAGAAAGTACTAACGGTCCTGTTAGTACAGGTTCAAATTGAGAACCTCGGGAGACACCATCTGTTATACCTAAATCGTTGATAGATGGTAAAACATCGATCAAAGTGAACTTGTTAATTGTATCTTCAGCATTACGTTTGGTAAGTTCCACATTGTACGTTATTTCTCCACCAGGAGTTGTGTGGCCAAAGTCCGAAAAGGTGCTGTCTAAAGAGCCTTTGACTTGTTTTTTCGTTTCCAACATATTATTTTTAAGTAGTGTATACTTATTAGACGATTTCACGCGTAAGTCGTCTGTCTTTCCATTCTGGTTTAAGTCATTGGTATCTTTTTCAATATAAGAATCGGTGAGAGTTCCTGCACCAGAAGGAACTCCAATTTTAGGATTTCCAGAATAGCCATAGGTATCTAATTGAATAGGGTTAGACACTGAACTACCAATAATCACATTAAAAGCATAAGACATCACTTTTCCAGGTGGATTTATGCTGTCATCCCATGCAATTCTAACCAACTGTCTTCCTGTATTATTAAAATTATTAGATACAATTCTAATTGTTCCGTTTTCATTGTTGCCATCAATTGTTTTACTATCCCACTCATAGATATTTTTTAATTGATATTCTGGATTAGATTCGTTTACTTTGATGTCTTTAGGAAGTAAGATAGCTCCTTCGAAAGGTTTATTTAAAGCTGTTATAGAACTTGAGACTGCTCCAAATTTACCGGTTATCCTATTTTCACCCTGTTGGACAATCCCCCCAGGAGCTTTATCTAACCCGATTGTTGTCCGTGCGATTGGAATGGTGTCCGGTGGAGTAGCCACAACTTCAGCTGTCCGATAACCAGTATATTTAGTGACCTCGTTCATATCTGAATAATTATTCCATTGTGATACTTCTCCATTTAATTTATAACCTGAAACGTCATATTCCACTGTGTTTTTTACTGTCCCGACAAAACCTTTCTTTATTGAGAAATGGAAGAAAAAACCACCATTTTCGGCTAACATTCCTGCGGGAGCATACGTAAAATTGATCCGGATTTTTTGCACGTGTGTCCCATCAGTCAAACCAAGGTCTTTTTTGTCATAATGTTTTCCTGGTTTAGCATTTGTTATATACTTTTTCTCCAATCCATTTATTGTTAAATAAACATCTAATTTAGGTTGTTTATCTTCTGGAAAACGTCCGTTATCAATAGTAGATAATGGACTGTATTTAAAATTAGGCACATTGATTGTTTCTACGTTCATGTTAGGATCAACATTATATGTTAACTCATATTTAGTAAAATCTTTGGTCAAACTTGCTGCAACAAATGGAACAACATAGACTCCAAAGGATAAATCTGCAGAGTCATACACTAGAGGATCTGCGTTGCCAATACCAGTTTGTCCTCGACCATTTATTGGTCCTGAGTGGTTTGGTGACCAAACATAGCCAGGAGATTCATCGACACCTGATGGATCGCTTATTCCAGTAGTTACAGTACTTTCTGCATCACTACTTATAGTTTGATCACTAATATTAATCGTTTCTGAATGAATTGTATTCGTAAACGATGCGAAATTTGAAATATCAGAATCGAATTGCAAGCGAATATTAATAGTTTGATCAAACAAAGAATCTACAGCGTTCTTTTGCATTGCAAGAGTTGGTGTATCTATCTCCCAAGTTATGGTCCTCGTTTTCGAATCATAGACACCGCCTGAGTCATCATCTATATAAGTCAAACCAGATGGAATTGTGTCTATAATTTTTATTTTTTGTCCAGGTTTCAAAAATGCCAAACCAGACAACTTGTTTTGTGCAGAAACTTTAACTTGCCATATCCCTATATTTGTTGCTGTAGGAATTGTGTCAATTGTGCTTCCAGATTTGTCTTGTGTTTTCATATAACTTTTTGAACTCGATAACGTTGTTGATGAGATAATATTTACAGTGGCATCATCTTTAGCCTTCCCTTCAAATTGATCAGCTGTAAATTCTGAATTTAATGTAACTTTTGTGCCGTTTATCGTCGTTCCATTTTCTGTCTTCACTTTAATGATCGTTTCATAAGTTTTTCCCGGTTCTACATCGCCTATCTTATAAATCAAAGTATTTCCAGGTTCTAAAGTTGGCACAATGTCCATGATTTTCAAATCCGATAATTCCGAGGATAATTGATAATCTGTTGGAATTTGTACTGAAATGACTCCATTTTTATATCTAGTTGATGCACCAGTGACTTTGAACACTAATTTATATAATGCATCATCTCCACTCAAAACATTTTCATTTACAGGAGAGATATCTAAGTCAGCAGCAATAGTTCCTGATCGTGGACTTATTTTTGTGGTTTCTTCTGTAGTAGAGGAAACTGTATCTTTGTTTTCGATATCTTCAAGTTGATTCTCCTTGATACGAATTGATAGACTCGCAGATTTGTAAATATGATTATTTACGTTCGAGAATGCATTGAATTTCATTTCTCCTTCTTTTTTTGGTACAATAATAAACGGAACTTTATTAAGAAGATTTTTTCCGAGATCGAAATCGACCATGATTTGATCCTGTTTTTGTCTAAGTACTGCTCCAGGATCGTCGAGACTTGGGTACATTTCATTTATCAATTTTTTTGTTCCAGCCATATCCAGTTCCATATCTGGTGAAATCTGGAACTGTGCTTCTTTAAAAGAATTATTTGTTCTATTGATAGCCAACGAAATAGATTCATTTAATTCGCTTGTAATGGGTGTGTTAATAGGAAAATCCTCTGAAATTTTTGAAAAAAATAGATCTGACGTTTCTTCAGAGGAGGAAGACTCTTCTGCTCTTATAGGCCTAATTGTTAAGCTGAGAGAAGAAAAAATGGTTGCCATGATAAATATCCCAGTAATAATAGAGGTAACCCTCTTTTTCAACTTTAACCCTCCTTAGTCATCATTGCTCTTTTGCCGTGATAAATTGCTTTTGTAGAATTCCCCATGAACCACCACCTGTTTGAAAATTTTCTTGTTTTTAGTAGAAACAAGAATTGTATAAAAGTATTGATTTATTAAGCTTTTATCGGAGGCACTGACGGAGTTTGACGGTCAAAAAAAAGGAATGAAAAAATTTCATTCCTTAAAAAATATTAATTTGATATCTATTGTTTTTTCACAAACTTAATGCTTTCTCCATGTTTAAAATAACCTGCGAGCGCTGCTCCATCATTGTATCTGCATAGATATCTAGGGTCATTTGAGTAGAGGCATGACCGAGTAGTGCACTAACTGAAGATATGTCCCCATTCGTTTCAATACACCTTGTTGCGAAAGTATGTCTCAACTGATGAAAATGTATCGACTCTAGCCCAGATAATTTTAATAATTTGTGAAAGGAATACGTAATATTTCTTGGTTCATAAGGCTTGTTATTCTTAGAAAGAACATAGTCTGATTCCTTTTGTTTGTAGTATTTAGACAATAGACGATTTATTTCTGTGGTCATAGGTATCATTCGTGTAGAATTGACAGATTTTGTTTTTGAGTGAATGATGGCCGTTTTATTATGGGAAGAGTTTGTTCGTATTCGTTGTAGCGTCCCGGTTACTTCAATCACCTTCTTCTCAAAGTCTATGTTGTCCCAAGTCAATGCCGCTACTTCCCCAATTCTTAAACCCGCGTGTAAAGAAAGAAACAAAGGAATAATAATCAAGGGATTAGTTGTCTCCAATGCCGTTGCTTCTAGCAGTAGTTGTTCTTTTCTTGATAAGGAACGAACTCTTTGCTTTTTAATTTTAGGTAGATTGACCTTTGTTAAAGGATTTCTATCAAGTAATTCTTCTTTCACTGCTAAGTTTATTAGTCGATTAAATAATTTGAAAATGATACGAATAGATGACTCGGATAATCCTAATCCAATTAAATAATCAACAAACTCTTTGCCAATCTCCTTAGTTATTTCATTTAAAGGAATCCAACCTAAAAAAGGATAGATATATTTTTCTAACTTGTAAATATACGAAGACTGAGTGGCTATCGATAGTTCATTCTTTAATTTAGCTATACATTGTTGGCCCCACTGCTGAAGAGACATCATTTTAGTTGAAGTGATTTTTCTCGTGTGTTGATAAGCAACTTGTTTTTCGTAAAGCTTTTTCTTAACTTCTCGATAGGTCTTATCGTAAATATAGCCATACTTAATTTTACCACTAGTGGTCCGAGATTTTATGTATCTACCTTCCCAACGACCATCTTTTCTTTTGTATATATTTTCTCCTCGACGACTCATTATGAAATGCCCCTTTATTTTTTTATTCTGACGATTATTTTGACGGGTATAGAAACCGTAAGAAAATTAATGGAATCAGTTTTGAAACCCAATATAAAAAAAGATTGATTTTTCATATAACGTTCTTTATAATGAAATTGTTAACGGAAAATTGAAAATAATTTGCCGTTTTTTTATACAATTCTTGTTTCTACTAAAAACAAGAAAAAATAATTTGACTTTTCTAATCCAATAGGTATATTACTGAGTGTTAGAGTTAATAGATGATCCTTTTGAAACTGGTGTATTATCTCTCGGATTCTGTCTCAATTTGTTTTCTACATCTACTAAACTTAATTATTCAGTTTAGTAAAAGAAGTTGATAAAAAAACGATTAAGCAGGTGCAAAGAATAGACTTTGATCCTACTTAATCGTTTTTTGAATTTCAGTTACATTATATTATCACGCTTTATAAATAACCTTCAGAAAAAAGCGAGCTGACAATCTAAAAATACCTAAAATTTTTTGAGAACCTTAAGGCTTTTTTGACATTTTCCCGCTCAAATCCAAAGATTGCCCCCCATTTTTAATCGACGCTTACTTTTCGGCTTTTCAAAAATCCTATACTTTAAGCCAGTGTTAACAGTTTATGAGAATCATCGAACGATCACAAAGAAGTGTTTCGAATACCAATCTTAAAAGTTTTACTCATGATAGAGGCCTCTTTCATGGTTTAGATGAAAATACTCAGTATGGGCTGAGATCAGAGCCATAGATTTTGGAAATCAGTCAACTAGTAGCATCCTTTCGTAATGTTTTTTTGATTGCAGATTGGATGCATTTAATCAGTGGGGAAAGATTCATTTTAATATCTTATTTTCGCTATCAATGTCCTTAAAAGTCTTTCTATTTGATTTTTTAACCAATATTTCTTATCAATTCATTTAATTAACAGCATACAGCTTAAAATAAAATACTAATACTCTATCTTAAAAACAACCGTATTTTTCATAATGCTCTCTAGCGAATTCATCTGCATGTGCATCAAAATATTCTGTCGCTGTATTAATATTCTGAGCATTGATCTCATTTTTTAAGTAGCTTTCTTCTTCAACAAACTCACAATAGGCATTTGCAAAATTATTCACTTCTTCCCTGTCACCCCACCAATAAGGATAAATTACCATAAAATTTCCTACTGTTTTAGGAATAACATATTTCGCAAGGCCTCGAAAGACAATCAGATATTGCATAAAAACTTCAAAGCTTGATCCTATATTAATATTATCTAAAATAAGCAACTGTTGCTCTTCATTATATGTTACATGTGCAATCATCTTATCTAATCTATTATTAATAGTATCTGTAAAACGATATCCAAAGTTTTCGAGTAATTTGATTGGATCTCCAATCATTCTTTGATTCATTAAAAACCATTCTTTCCAGTCTAGATAGTCCTCGATATTATTGGTTTTTTCTGAAAATGCTATGTCCAAATCTTCTTTCTTAATCTTTACTTGCAAATAAAATGAACTAAATTCACTCATACATGTGCCTCCTTATTCTCTTTAAAATTTCAAAATCTATCGAAGGTAGCTGAAGCGTATTTTTACAATAGAACGGACAAATACATTGTAGTCACAATCATGAAGGACTTGACCATACATGCTTCTCAGCTTCACACATATATCTGTATATTTTTATTGTATGTGGGAAAAAATTTAAGGAGCTCTACTAAGAAGGCAATGGCTTTTAAATTATTGGAGTCTTTCCCACGCTGATTCAAAGAATCCCCACCACCATTTTCATCGACACTCACTTTTACAGACTGTTGCGTACGGTACTAGCTATCCCAAATTTTGGCGAATATCTCACCCGTACGGATTTTCCAATATATAATTTCGAAATGTAGGTGATATCATGGGATTCTCGGAGGACTAACCTTTTCATGGAATCATCTATAGACACTTTGACATATAGAAGAATTACTTGACCGCCTCTCGACGTGTTAGCAGCCCCTTCAAAATCTGTTAATATGCCATCATAAATTTTGCTTTTCTTATCAATAAAATTTAGGTAATTTCCATCTATTGTCATCCAAGAAAAAAGATAAATAGCCCCCACTAAAAAGATTGAAAAAGCTATCAGTAATAGAGTATCCATTAATCACTGAACCTCTCTAATATCTTCCAGAGCTCATATCATCGTATTTTCCTGCTACTAGGCAGGCCATTAAAACTGTACTTAGGATGCCACCGAGCAGCAAGCCAATTAAAAATAAAATCATATTTCTCCCTCTAATTACCAGTATTTGAAATTTCTATTATGTTTACGATTTGGTTAAAGCCTCTACTAATTTACATTGAGTTCAAGGAGAATTTTTGCCACAAGGTAACTTTTCCTTTTGATCGTTCTTTCTTAGTGTAATTCGTGAATTGACGTTTGATTCGATCAATAAAGATTTCTTGATCTTCATCTCCAGACCAAAGATAACGCCCTAGTAAAAAGGAGAAACTGGCTTCTTCCCAATTTCGGAACTCTGATTTCAATTGTTTAGAAAAATATTCTAAATAGTGCCAGGTTTCTTCTTCTGATAAAAAACCTAAGTTGTAACATACTCGAGCCACATGAGCACCACGGAAATAATCCCACGCTTGGATACCAGGACACTTGTAGATCGCATTTTCATCTATTTCGACTTCGTCTCCATTTTGATTCAGGACAGTGATTCTCTTAGCATTCTCAACTAATTTCAAGAGTCTAGGATCGCTAACCTCTCTGGAATGCAGTTGATCTAGACTAAGAACAGCATCTAATTCTTCTCGATGTCCCGATTTTATCAAGTGTTCTAGTTTATGGATGGCAGAGTCATTATTATAAATATTCCAATCTTGCAGGAAAATCTGCTTCTGCTGTTCAACCGCACTTTTGCTTCGCAGTGCATAAGATTTCAAACAAAACATTGTTGAATAGGGATCAACTGAATACACAGCGGTTGCCGCTAAGTATTTTTGCTTTTTTTCCGGCGCTAGGTTTTGTTCGCCAAATTGATCAAATTTCTTTTCTAATACCAATTTGTAATAAACCCAATACAAAGCAATTGCTCCTATGATACCCCCAACGATTATTATTCCCCAAAAAATTAACGTTCCAAATCCATATTTTGTTACTATTCTTGCTAACACTCTACTCATTTTTTTTCTCTCCTTAAACGATTGTTCATTTGACTAACAATCAAATTGATTTTCTTTTAAATAATCCAAAAATTCACCCTGTCTGTTTCCTAAAGTAAAAATTTTCCGCTGAATTCTAAAAGACCATTTCTGCCCCCTAGCAGTAAATTGCCAAATATCATCAAGTAACCTACCGAATTTTATCTTACGATCCGAAAGCTCATTTTTAGCAAACTCAATTTTATGAACGAAGTGATTCCTAAAAAAGCTAACGAACAAAATCACGACTTTTTCACGATTCACTAACAAAACCACATTTTGTGTAATTGCCGAAACTCCTTGTGACTGTGCATAGCAGCAGAGCATATCCGCTTCTCCATAAAATTCTTTTAATCTGTTCAGCAGTTCAATTCGTACTATCAATACCTTAGGGTTCTCCTTTGCTCACCTATTTATACTTTAGTTACTTCAAAAACATCATTGTATTTCAAGTCGTAACCTGTTCCACTTCCAGTTTTAATATCTATCATAATGATCTGATCAGACCCGTGTTCACTGTTAACCGTAAAGATCAACAAGTTATCAGAAAAAGAATAATCATTCAATGTCGAACTATTAGTCTTTATTGTCCATCTCGCTTCATTTTTTTTTGTATCCCACATGCTGATCAATTGGTTACTGTCTCGTTCAACTGTTTCAGAATGAAGAATAAACAAATTTTTGTCATCTAATAACAAGGGATTCGTCGGAACCTTCATCGATAAAAGGTTTGCAGCAAAAGAATAGGCCATAGAACCAAAGAAGTCATCTTGCGGAACCGAAATGATTTGTTCACTGGTCTTGTCAAGCCCACCTTTCTTTGATAAGGGCTCGGTAATCGAGTACCTATTTGTTTCTTGATTGGATGCATCGACTAAAATAAATTTCGGATCAATCCATTTTTGATTTCCTATTTTGGTAAAAGAAAGTTGTGATGTCTCATCCGAGTAACCAAATCCGTACAAATATTTTGGCGTTTTCTCAAAAAAATCCATACTGTCCAATTCGGGGCCTGTAGTAGAAAAATCTTTGATTGTTTTTGCTTCCTTGATGGTTTTACTTGAAAGAAAGCTCAAATAAGGGAAACGTTGGTCCGCAGAAGCTACAGTCGTTGTATACTCTAATGACGGGGTCATGTTAGCTGCTAGCATTGCCTGATTAACTGCTGAACCCTTTTGATCATTAAAATTAATACTATCATCTGCTAGTTTTTGTGCCTTTAGATTTTTTAAATCAAGCCGATACTGATCACCGATATTCGTTTCAAAGGTCAATTGATTTTTCTCTGGAAATAAACGATACTTTGTCCCATCTGAAGAAAGAGCACCTTTTAGTTGGGGATTTTTCTTGACTAAACTCTCGGAGGTTAAGATCTTTTCTCCCGTCTTTTTGTCTATCCCTTCTAACTCATCTGCCGATCGGTAATACACACCTGTCTCTGTTTCTCCTAAAAATAGTCCCGATACGCTCGACCCACTATGAATCTTCTTTCGCCAATTTTCTTTTGGATTAGTTAAAGATATCTTACTGATGTGGGTACTTATTCTAACTCTATTTATTTCTCCTGTACTTATTGCATCACTAACAGTTTGTAAGGAATAAAAATCGTTTCCTACTACTAGTTGATCAACGATTCCAACCGAGCTAGCATCCATTAACGCAAATGAAATAACTGTATAGAGGATGGCTGGAAATAAAAACGAAGGAAGTATAACCAAGACCGATTTTCCAGCTTTGCGGTTTGGTAAAACTTTGTTTTTAAGTAGAAAATTTTTCAAAATACTGACTACGCAGAAAATGAAAACAAGTATTAGTAATGTCAGAAATAGGTTATGAAAAAAACTATCGTTATATTGAAAAATAAACTTAATCTTATCAAAAAAACTATAGTTCATAGATTCCCTCACTTTCATCTACTTATTCAAATGATTTGGTACAAAAGAAACTGATGCTGCAATAATGCACTTGTACTAGCAGCACCAGCTACAATTCTCTTTTTTATTTGCTAAATATGATTACTTTGATCCTTCTTTTTCTTTCGATAACCCAATGTAAGGCTGGCAAGTAGTAGCATCATCCCGGCTAAATTTAAGAATGGATTAACCGAATCATTCGTTTTTGGAAGTGATTTCTTCCTCTGGCTAGAGCCATAGGAAGTTGTTCCAGAATTTCTGAAGTTTGTTCCATTTCCCGAAGTTGTTTTATCTAAAAGAACATTTTTTGCTGTCTTTTTATATTTGTAGGTTACTTGAATATTTTCTTTTTCAAATTTTCCTTTTTCGTTCTTCGGTGTTTCGATTAGCTCATAATTTTCGATGGTTTTGGCCTTAGTTTCATACGTTTCGCCAATTTTACCAGTCAATTGCTCAGATTTACTGATTTCTTTATTGTCAGTATCTAAGTAACTAATACTCACGGTTCCTTCATCATTGACACTTAACCGATTCTTCACGGTTACAGCAGCAGATTCTGCTGAGGCATCATACGAATACGTCACTTCATATACGCCAACTTTAGTATTATCCATTTTACTGTCATCCACTGTTAGCTGATCAAAACTTACTTCATTTCCATCCTTATCTACTGCACTATCAAAGTTATCTTCCGCTGTCCAAGCATCTCCGACATAGATGGTCGAATCATGAACATTGACTGCTGTCATTCGATCTTTGACCGTAATTTTTGCTGTTGCTGTTACATCCTCATTCGTGTAGGTAACTTCGTAGACACCAGCTTTTTTGTTGTCCATTTTACTGTCATCCACTGTGATTTTATCAAAATCAACAATGTTTCCATCAATGTCTACTGCACTATCAAAATTATCCTCAGCTGTCCAAGCATCTCCGACATAGATGGTCGAGTCATGGACATTGACGCCAGTCTGTTTTTCCTTAACTGTAATTTTCGCAACTGCGGTTAAGCCATCATTCGTATAGGTTACTTCGTAAATACCTGGTTTCATGTTGTCCATTTTACTGTCATCGACGGTTATCTTATCGAAGCTTACTAAGCTACCACTTTTATCTAGAGCACTATCAAAGTTATCTTCCGCTGTCCAAGTATCTCCAACATAGATGGTCGAATCATGGACGTTGACTGCTGTCATTCGATCTTTGACTGTAATTTTTGCCGTCGCTGTTACACCATCATTCGTGTAAGTAACTTCATAGACACCAGCTTTTTTGTTGTCCATTTTGCTGTCATCCACTGTGATTTTATCAAAATCAACAATGTTTCCATCAATGTCTACCGCGCCATCAAAATTATCCTCAGCTGTCCAAGCATCTTCGACATAGATGGTCGAATCATGAACAGTCACTGCTGTTTGTTTGGCTTTGACGGTAATTTTTGCGATAGCAGATACACCATCATTTGTGTAGATCACTTCGTATATTCCAGCTTTTTGATTATCCATTTTGCTATCATCGACAGTAATCTTATCAAAAGTCACTGGGTTTCCAGCTTTATCTAAAGCTGTATCGAAGTTATCTTTTGCTGTCCAAGTATCTCCGACATAGATCGTTGAGTCGTGAACGTTGATTGCTGTCTTACGATCTTTGACTGTGATTTTCGCAATGGCTGTTACACCGTCATTCGTATAAACAACTTCATAGACGCCAGCCTTTTTATTGTTCATTTGACTATCGTCAACGGTGATTTCTTTGAAAGAAACTGAATTACCGGCCTTATCTAACGCACTGTCAAAATTATCTTTAGCATCCCATGGGTCATTTACATAAATCGTTGAGTCATGAACATTGATCGCTGTTTTGCGTTCTTTGACGGTAATTGTTGCGATAGCTTTGATACCATCGTTCGTATAGGTAACTTCATATGTGCCGGCTTTTTTATTATTCATCTTACTATCGTCAACAGTGATTTTATCGAAAGCAACAGGATTTCCATCAATATCCATCGCACTATCAAAATTGTCTTCAGCTGTCCAAGCATCGCCTACATAAATTGTAGAATCATGCACATTCACACCTGTTTGTTTTGCCTTTACTGTGATTTTTGCTGTTGCCGTCACTCCATCATTCGTATAATTTACTTCATACACACCAGGAGTTGTATTATTCATTTTGCTAGCATCAACGGTCAGTTTATCAAAAGAAACCGAGTTCCCATCCTTATCCAAGGCACTGTCAAAATTGTCTTTTGCTTGCCATGGATCATTGACATAGATCGTTGAATCGTGTACATTGACTGCTGTCAATCTTGGTTTAACGGTAATCGTTGCTGTTGCTGTCACACCGTCATACGTGTAAAGTACTTGATAAACGCCAGCCTTTTGGTTATTCATTTTACTATCATCAATGGTGAGCTGATCAAAAGTGAGGGACTTTCCATTCTTATCTAAGGCACTATCAAAATTGTCTTCAGCTATCCAAGCATCGCCTACATAAATTGTAGAATCATGAACGTTGACCGCTGTCAGACGATCCTTCACCGTAATTGTCGCTGTCGCTGTTACTCCATCATTTGTATAAGTAACAGTATAAATACCGGCTTTTTTATTGTTCATTTTGCTGTCATCAACGATTATCTTGTCAAAAGCAACAGATTTTCCATCTTTATCCAAGGCGCTATCAAAATTGTCTTCAGCTGTCCAAGCATCGCCTACATAAATCGTCGAATCATGAACATTGACTGCTGTTTGACGATCCTTCACCGTAATCGTTGCCGTCGCTTTCAAACCATCTACTTCATAATCTACCTTATAAATTCCTGACTTCGAGGTGTTTACCGAACCAGTTACAACTCCGCCTTTGGCGATAAAATCAGCATAATTAGTCGCCACACCGGCCTTATCCAATAATTCGTCAAAATTATCTTTTGCATTCCATGAATCCCCCACATAAATCGTCGAATCATGAACATTGATAGCCGATTGATTCTTCTTATAATAGTAGGTAATCGTTTGCGGAGTGTCCTTATCAATGGTTCCAACTGCATTAGTAGGTAATCTTGTTTCATCAATATAATAATCAGGAATATCTAATTTATATTCTGATGTTGTCGCATCAAAAGCATCTCCATCAAAACCAGGAATATTCTTTGGTTCATGTACTGGATTATTGTTTTCATCTAAATATTGAACCTTTACATTGTTATAAGTTTGTTTGACAACATAGGTTAAAACAATGTTCCCTGAAATATTATACAAGGGGTATGCTCCAGGATGTTCTGGGATATTAGAGGGATTGAAATCCACTACGAATGTTCCCTCTTTTTTTAGAATCATATCAGTATTTGTAAATTCAATCGCTTCTTTGTCATATCCGCCAGATGGGCCTAACTTATTTCCATCTAAACCTGTAACAGGTAAAGGAACAGAAACAGGTAACTGATCAAAGCCTACAACAAAAGTCCCAGAATTCCCTAATAACTGATTGTCGAAATTAAAACTAGCGGCATGGCCTAACGTCATTACCGGAGAGATATCAGAAATATAATTTCTTGATAATACCATTCCAACCAGATTAGAACAGTTTGACAAATCAGGTAGAACAGTAATTTGATTACTCGCAGCGGAAATAATTTTTAACTTCGGCAGCGTTGAAATCACACTTATGTCTTTGACTTTATTCGAAGAAATATTCAAATCTTCTAATTTTGTTAACCCAGTTAAAGGTGTAATATCAACTACATTATTACCACCAATAATTAATTCGATTAAGTTTGTTGCGTACTGAATCCCTTCAAGGGAGTTAATACCTTTATACCCTGCATTCAAGGTCTTCAAGTTCACAAGATCTTCTTGCTTCAAATCTGCGACAATGATTCCTAATCTGTCAGAAATAGCCTGCTGCAACGCTTTGTCCGGCATCCACGAATCAATATTGGTTGCTGCCATTGGCGCTTTCGTTTGTTCTTGACTAGAAGAAGTTGTCTCAGCTGGTTCTTGTGATTCTTGCGTTGCTTCACTTGAGACTGTTGAGCTCTCTTGTGTCGTTTCGTTTTCATCAACTTCTAGTGTATTTTTTGTTTGAAGATTTTCAAAAGAAGAGCTAGTTGTTGGAAGCTCTTGAGAAACACTGGAAGATTCTTCTACTTGTTCCGCAATAGCGATACTGGGAACCGAATCTACTAAAAGGCTGCTTAGTACAACGGTAGTTGCTAATCTAACAAAATATTTTTTCTTCATACATGATCTCCCGACATAAAATAGATTTTTTAATGCTGTTATTTTTTCTTTTGAGCGTCATATTTACTATGCGAGATAGTAATCACATGATCGCCGAATATCTCCCAATCTTTTGCTCGTGGTGGCGATAACCAAATGATCGTTTTATCCAGTGATTCTTGACTCACTATGTGATCTGAAAGAATTAGATCCGTATCTGGTCTTAAATGAGTATGAAACTTAAAGTTAAAATTAGAGAAAGTGGCGATGTTTTGTTTGATGAATTCGTTGTACTCATCGCCGTGAATAAAATTCACGAAAATATTTATCTCCGATCCAATTGTGCTATAAGGCATAATGTTCACAATTGACAACAGTAAATCAAAGAAAAACGAGACCTTGTTATATCTAATAAACTGTTCTTCCGCTATATTTTTTTTTATAAAAGTAAGGCAGCTATAAAAATATTCCGGAAAATTTTCTTGGAAATAAGTCAGATCAATATCCCTTACAAAAATATCTTTGAATTTATCGATATATAAATAATCAAAGATTGTATTATACAGCTTCTCGTTGCCAATCAGTTCACTATTAAGTGGTGAACTAATTGACGACTGAAGTTCCTTATATAAAGCATCCCCATACTTTTTACACTGTTCGAAATCTCTCATTATTCCATAGGTTTTACAGTCAATCTCTCGAATGTTTCCGATTAATCCAACGATTTCTTGTTCTTCATCGTCTATTGCTACCCCCACTTTATTCAACCAATCAGTACAGATTTCTACCAATTGGTCATTATTAATACTTATAGGGTAATACGTTTTACTTAGTAAATATTTTCTACTACATTGAATGCGAACAAGGCTCACAAAAACATAGTGTTTAAATCGACTTGAACTTGAATAGTGAGGAATAGATTTTTTTAATTCCGTTTCTAAATGTACCAAATCAGTCTGAGAAGCAAACGAATAAATGGAAAAGTTGTCCTTACATACCTTATAAAACAATGCTGAGAAAAACTGACGAATCAGCATCTCATCTCCCTGGATATTTCCCTTGCTATCAAGTGAAAGGTCAAATTCCTTTAGCTGCTGATTGACTCGATCAAACAACCGATGAACACTCGTTCGACTAAGATAGTTTTTTTCAGAGTAAGATTTTTTTGAACCAAATTTATTGAAGAAAATACTTTTCAGCAGTAAGAATTCTTGAGACTGACTCAAATATTCTTCTTCTAATATGTTCGAACTTACATAATACTGTTGCTGAAACTCTACTTGATCCTTGTCAATTGTTATATGAAAACTATTATCCATCGGAAGGTGAAGAGCATCCTCATTTAATTCTCCAATAAGACTTTTAATCAAGTAATTAGTGTATCCTAAATCCTTTTCAAGCTTAACAAGTTTAATAGTGGCCCCTAGATGTTTTTCTAAATATCGGAATAGAATTAGTTTTGACTGACTTCTTTCACTAATAAGCTTGTCTAACATTTTTCTATTCTCCTTTGTCCAAATAGTAAAGTGCCCGACAAATAGTAACCTAAAACCATTCTGTTAAGATGCCTAGCTCCCCCGCTGGCTAATTTTTCTGGTTCAAATTCTGGTTCTGGCTTTTTAAATAAATCTTCATTTAAAACAATTGGAGCATATTGATATCTGGATTTTTCGGACAATATTTTGGATTCAAGTTTTTGCATAGGAGAATCTTCTACTTTAACTGTTGCAATTGCGATTCTATTTTTATATTCAAAATGTACTTGATAGGTTCCAGCTTTGTTTACATCTACATCAGAGGAAACCGTAATCTCTTCAAAATCAAGTGGATATCCATCTCGGTCAAAAGCATCAATAAAACAATCTTTTGCCTCCCACTTTGAATGAGTATCGATTTTTATATCTCTTACATTTATTTGAGATAAATCTTTTTTGACAATAATTCTAGCTTTTCCTTGAGCAGGGTTCTCATCAATAGCAAATACTTGATTTTCAGTACTTTCTAGAATCAGAATTAGGAAAGATAATGTAAATAATACTTTTAAAAATTTTTTCCCTTTCATGAGAGATGCTCCTATCTTCTTACTCAGAAAAACTGTGCCAAAAAATCTTGGCACAGTTTCTTACAACTTCAGATTATCCTCTTCTTCGTTTACTTCTGAACCAAGCAATTATCGAAGCTACACTAATGAGTGAAGCGCCTGAAACAATTGGCACAAGTGAATTTTTCTCACCTGTTTGAGGATAGCTCTTTTGACTTGAAGTTACTGTACGACTTGTTGTATCTGGTAGTGTATTTGTTCTAATGTATGATCCTGTATTTCCCGATTTACCTGTTGTCTTATTAGGAGTTGAACTGTTCGAAGTGTCAGTTGATGTATCTTTTTTCTTATCTAACACCTGAATTTTGGCAATTGCTGCTAATGAGCTAGGCAATTCCGTCCCGCCAGTTCGACTTTCTTTTTTCGGTGTTTCCAATGAATAGGTGACTTCATAGGTTCCAACTTTGTTCATATCGACTTTACCAGAAACAGTTAAATCACTGAGTTCTAAGCCATTTCCGTAGCGATCTGTTGCAGATACAAAATTATCTTTTGCTTCCCAAGTTTCTCCGATATAAACAACTGTGTCTTTTACTGTAATACTTGCTTTATCTTTCAAGACAATAACATTGGCTGTTTGACTAACTTCTCCTTGTGTAAAGATCAATTTGTAAGTGCCTGCTTTTTTCGTATCGACGTTCTCTACGCCAGTTACTTTGATATCCTTAAAAGCAACTTCATCGCCGTCTTTTGTTGTTGCGCTGATAAAGTTATCTTCTGCTTTCCAAGCATCGCCTTCATAGATGGTGACATCTTTGACTGTCAATGTTTCCTGATTCTCAATCACATGGACTGTCACCTTTGCTTCTTTCCCGTTGAAACTATAAGTAATATCGTAATCTCCAATTTCACTCACGTTGACTGCATCAGCTGATGGACCAGTCACTTGATCAAAGGCTACTGCTGTTCCTGCTTTATCTGTTGCTCCAACAAAGTTATCTTCTGGCTTCCATTTGCCGCCTACGTAGATTGTAGAATCTTTCGCCGCTATACTTGATTGATTTTTTAAGACAGTCACTTTACCAATAACTTGTTGATTACCATATTCATAGATCACTTCATAGATACCTTCTTTTGAAGCATCTACTGTGTCATCTCCCGTAGTTTTAACATCTGAAAAATCAATCGTAGCTCCATCTTTTCCAGTCGCATTAACGAAATTGTCCTCGACCTTCCAAGCATCACCTTCATAAATTGTGACATCCTTAACAGTTAATGTTTCCTGATTTTTCACCACATGAACAGTAACTTTCGTTTCTTTTCCATTATAGCTGTAGGTGATTTCGTATTTCCCAATCTTTGATACATTGACGGCATCACTAGTAGGCGATGTTACTTGACTGAAATCTACCGAAGCACCAGTTTTGTCTGTTGCACTGACAAAGTTGTCTTCTGGGTTCCATGTGCTGCCTTCATAAATCGTTGAATCCTTTGCAACAATACTTGTATGGTTCTTCAATACGGTAACTTTCCCAATCGTTGTTTGATCGCCATAAGCATACGTTACTTCATAGACTCCAGCTGCCGCTGTGTTTACTGTATCAGTATTCGTTACTTTGACATCTTTAAAGTCAACCGCATCGCCATCTTTCGTTGTAGCATTTACAAAGTTGTCCTCTGCTTTCCAAGTTTCACCTTCATAAATTGTAATATCTTTCACGGTTAGGGTTTCTTGGTTGGCAACTACATGGATTGTTGCTTTTGCTTCTTTTCCGTTGTATTTATAAGTAACTTCATAATCACCAACTTTTGCCACATCAACTGCATTACTAGCTGGTCCGGTCACTTGACTGAATTCAACAGATGCGCCAGTCTTATCTGTTGCACTGACAAAATTATCTTCTGGCTTCCATGAGCTGTTGATATAAATCGTTGAATCTTTCACAACAATACTTGTTTGATTTTTCAGAACCGTTACTTTTCCAATAGCTGTTTGATCGCCATAAACGTAAGTCACGTTGTAATTACCTTCTTGATTTACGTTTACCGCGTTATCTCCAGTTACAGTGATATCTTTGTATTCTACCTTTGAGCCATCTTTCGTCGTTGCACTCACAAAGTTATCTGTCGCAGTCCAAGTCTCTCCTTCATAAATTGTCACGTCCTTAACCACTAAGGTCTCTTGATTCGCTACTACATGAATCGTGGCCTTCGTTGTTTTGCCGTTAAACGAGTACGTCACTTCGTAATCATCAACTTTAGAAACATCCACAGCATTTTTGGCAGGTGCGGTAATTTTACTGAAATCTACTGGTGATCCATCTTTATCTGTTGCCGAAACAAAGTTATCTTCAGGATTCCATGTACTTCCAACATAAATCGTTGAATCTTTCGTTGTAATACTTGTTTGATTTTTTAGAACAATTACATTTCCGACAGCCGTTTGTTTTCCGTAAGTGTAGGTTACTTTGTAGGTTCCTTCTTTTGTAGTGTCTACGTCATCAACCCCAGAAACTTTTACTGAAGAAAATGCTATTGATTTACCATCTTTATCCGTTGCCGAAACAAAATTGTCCTCAGCAGTCCATGAATCGCCTTCGTAGATTGTTACATCTTTTGCCTTTAATGTTTCTTGACTAATTACTACATGAATCGTCGCTTTGGCTTCTTTTCCGTTATAGCTGTAAGTAACTTCGTAATCCCCTGCTACCGCAGTATTCACTTTATCAGCAGTCGGTGCCGTTACTTTATCAAACGTGACTGGTTTTCCGTCTTCATCCTTTGCACTTACAAAGTTGTCTTCAGGATTCCAAGTATTTCCTAAGTAAATCGTTGAATCTTTAACAAGAATTTCTGTTTGATCAAGCTTCCAAACGGCATAAAGTGTTACAGAGCCTTTTGCCTTGTCTGTCAGATTTTTGACAGCCGCTTTGTTCTTAACTTCTACTGCACCGGAATCCTTCGTTGACCAGCCTTGGAAAATGTAGTTCTTTCGACTAAATGTATTCTCAGGAAGTGTCTTCTCCACATCATATGTCATCGGTAGATCAGCCATTGTGCCAGTACCATCGTTGGCATCAAATGAAATTGTATACGTATTTGCTTTCCAAATAGCATAGACTGTTTTGTCCGAAGTAAAGCTGATTTTCGAACCATCCTTAAAGTCTTCTTCAGTCGCTACATTTGAACTGCTCCATCCAACAAATTCATAGCCGGTACGTTTTGGTGTAGTTACTGCGGATAAATCTACTGTATCACCAAAACTATACTCTTTTTTCACTTCATTCGGCTTACTGCCAAAGTTTTCATTGTAGGTGACATGGACTGCTTTCGCTTTCCAAGTAGCCTTCAAGTCAATTGTGGTTTTTGAACTACTACTTGTAAAGTTAATCGTAGTTCCGGGTTGATATTCTTTCTTCGCATCATCCTTATCAACCCATTTAACGAATTCGTATCCTGTCAATGTAGGTATGGTATCTGGAATTGTTACAGAACCGTCCCCATTGACATCAAGTAAATCACTTTGACTTTCAGGAATATCTGTCGCATTCTCAACGCCTTCAGGCAAATAAGCTGGTAAGTTTTGATCAAAATTAATTTGTGCAACTTCCGTACTAAAGACAATTGAATCGCTCTTCGCATTTAATGTTGTTCCTGAGCCTTCCTCTTTTGCGGAATATTGGAATTGATTGACCGCTTTTTGATTATCTGCATTAGGGATTAAGAAATTCAAAACTGTATCCAAACTATTATTTGGTGCAACAACTTTTGAACCAAAATCAATGAAGACTGCTGTTACATCAGATACCTCCGCTGGTTTTGATGTAGTAAAGCCATAAGAGGCAATTTTTGCTGCATCCCATTCCTGTAAGTTAGACTCATAATTGGGTAAATCAGAAACAGGTTTTGTCGTGTAATAAACAGTCGCACCATCGACACTTTCTAGACCATCAAAGGAAACATTCCCCGTCGAGCCACGCCCATCGTCTGAAGAAGGCAAGATATCGTAAAGTCGAACACTGCTAAAGTTCGTATTCCCCGTATTTTGAACCGAGGCTTTCATCTGAGGAGAACCACCTTTTTCTACAGCAAAATTGGTGATATTTGACCAATCGTCAGAAGAAGCTTTTCTTCCGGCAGTTCCACCGTTTAATTTTGTTGCATAAACGACAGTTAATGGTGTGTTACCACTAAAACCTGTGTAAGAACTAGGAATTGAATTGTCGAAGCCAAAAGATTTTGCTACAGCGTCACTTAGATTATTAGTTCCTCCAAATTGTGCAAATGAAGGGATATTATGACTAGCCGTAGCATATAAAACATTGTATGTTCCAACTTTTGTACCCGGTGCTACTTTAAATTTTAAAGGTATAGAAAAACTAGGGGTATTTCCATTTTGTTTAGCAGTATTATTTGTCTCAAATTTATAATAATTATATTTTTCATCTGATGAAATTAATGATACTTTTACTGAATCAGAGTAGTTTGTACCAGAAATTAAATCAGTATAGTCTTTATAAGAGGTTGGATCCTGAAGTTGTAGCTCTTTAGGGATACTAACTCGAATCTCTGGATTAACCCAATCACCTACAGCACTTGCTAGATTGTATCCTAGAATATTATAGTTAACAGTCTCACCTGGTTTTTTATCGGTAGAGTCACTGCTAGTCACAGCTACTTTTGCATCAGTCATAAATGCAGGTGTATAATAGATATTTCCTATTTGAGATTTTTGTTGTGTAGGTATTGGTGCCTTACCATCCTTCTCATCGTCATAATCTAATGTCCAATAAGTAGTGGTTTTGGTAACTGTATTCGTTGCTATTTTTTTTCCATCAGGCCATGTATCTGTATCCCAGTTTTTTGCTGTATAACTGATTTTGAATCCGTTTTTTGAAGGAAGTTCCCCTTCCGTATTTCCATCTGTCCCCATGGGTATTACTACAATTTCACTGATAAACTCGCTTTCGTTCAGGTTAGGTAAGGCAATCTCTACTTTTGTAGTACCTGCCCCACCGTCAACCGTTCGGGTATCGCCTGTTTTTGCATTTTTTATAATAACCTCGGTTCGATAGTGACCCTGTACAGCCTCACTATCATTCGGATCAATTACACCAGCTAATACAACTGATTCATAATTAAGTTTTTGACTAACCGTTTCATCTTGATAAAGTGTAAATTTTGTATTTTTTATCGGTTTTTTTCCAGTATTTTTAGTTGTTTGATTATGAGTATAGTTATATCCCGTATTCATCGACCTACTTACAGACAAAGGATCTCCAAGTGCAACTAATGCTTGTGCACTACCACCAGTATTATTGGTAGCAGGAATGTATAAGTTCCACTCATCTAAGTCTGACTTTATATATTCTTTAGCTTCCTTTACAGTAGTGACTTTTCCGTTTATTTTTTTGTAGGTCATTCCTAGTGTTATATTGAAGGTGTCACCCTCATTAATACTAGCTGGTGGTGTAAACTCGGCGTCTACCATTCTTCGGTTGTCATTGATGTTTCCTGCATATGCCCATACGGGGAAACTAGTAGAATTATCTTTCATTTTGGTTGAATAACGTGTATACCCTGTCGGAATATCTGGATTATCAGCAGATGTTTTCCCATCTTTTCCAAAAACATTAGTGTAAACAGAATTCATAGTTGAACCTGTAGGTACTTGTACCCACATTTGATTGATATCCTCATTTGACATATCTAACAAACTATACTGATTAAACCGATTGAAAAGGTATCCACGAGTACTAATTGGTCCACTATTATATTTTTCATCAGTTGGACTAAATCTTTCCACTGTAACCGAAAAACCATCCACAGCGTTTGATTCAACATTTATTACATTTGTACTGCCCATTTCTGTTCTTTCTGAATCATAAGTAGTAGCCTTTAATCCTTCCCAAATAACTTGATCAGCAGGTATTTTCGCGTTGTAATCTTCATTGAACTTAAACCGTAAATTCAACGTTTCAACTGTTGTGGTTGTTTTCTTTAAATGAATAATTAATTTGTTTTCATCTAATTTTTCTTCATAAGACTCCACAATTGAATCCTCACTAGGTGTTCCAGGATCAACAAAGCTAAAAATTGCATCTGTCATTGTGAAATGCTCAAAAGTCGGATTTGATTTATCTGGTGTAAAACCATAGGGTACTTCGATCGTTGCACCTTCAACACCTGCTTGGCTAATTGATACTGCTAATGCGACAGTCAATTCTGTTGGTTTTACCCCTGAAACAGGATCCGTATAAGTTTGGAATTTTGTAGGCGCATTGATTCCGACCTTAATACCATCTGTTTGAAGAGAACTTTTTTCAGCTTTCGTTGCTTTTTTTTCTTGATCTTCTTCGATCGAACTTCCTTCGGTTTCTGAATCTGTATCTTTTTCTATAGAAGTGTTAGAGTCGGCTTCTTGTTCCTCTTCAGTAACTTCATTTTCTGGTTCTTCCGAATCGGTAGTTTCATTTAAAGGTTGATTCGTTGAATTGAGAATGTCTGTTTCAAGTTCTGATTTAAGATTAGTTTTAGCGGTTTCATTATCCTCCTGATCAGCGACTGATGTTTGTGTTTGTTCAGCAAGTCCCACTACAGGCTGAATTACAGGATTGAATGCAATTATTGCCGTACCTATAATTGTAATTGATTTTTTCTTCATCTAAACTCTCCTTAACTATAAAATTTTGAAAATAAATCAACCCACTTTTTCCACTAAATAGGCTATTGCTTCACGCAGTTCGACCAAAGAAGCATTGTCTAAAACATATTTATGAGACTCACCTATTAGTACCTCAGGTATTTCTTCTACTTCACGAAGAAAATTGTATGTTTGATCATGAAACTTAGAAAAGAGTTCATTTGTTTCTCTATCAGAAATCGTTTTACTTATTACGCATACATTGAATTGGTTGATTATTTTTCTATCAGGATCATGTTCTAGATAATCCTTCAAGTATTTGCTACTAACGAATACTTCATGGCCTAGAGTTTGGAGCTTTTGTTGTTTGCTCTTTTCAGCTAAAATATTTTTGGTGAGTATAAGAATTTTCATTATCTTTTTCGTTCCTCCCTAAGTTATTCATTTATTGTTTTTGGCACCGTTTAACTAACCTTGCTAAACGCGTACCCTCTTCCCCACAAAGTTTTAATTTCATGTGACGACATTGAACTGGTTTTCATTTTGATGTTAATTCTTTTAATAAGTGAAGAAAGTTGAGATTTACGAGAATCCGTATAGTCACTGTCCCAAACATATCTACATATCTCCTCACGTGATAGAACATCGTCTTCATGTTCAGTTAGAAGTGAAAACACTCTTTGTTCATTTGTACTTAGTTGAAGATCCGTATTTACCATATGATGTTCTTTCTCTTTATTAGAATCCATTTGATGCATCCTAATCCTTGCTTCTTTACTTGATACTTCAAGCTTCTCTTTTAGATCTTCTAAAGCTTCGTCTCTCGTTATATAAATTTTTTCTAAAAGCGAGGTGCTCTCTTTACCTAAAAGAGAATCACATACAAAGATTATTCCTATCGCCCTTTTTGTAGCATGTGATTTTATTTCTTCCTCTTTGCTTTTCGGAATAGTATTGCTTACGATATACACATCAAAATTAATATGAAAAATATCATTAACGTTAGTAAGAAAACTTTTATTTACAAAAACTTCATGGCCTAATAATTGTATTTTACTTTGTAATTTTTCCTCAGCAAGAATGTTTTCTGTTAGTAGCAAAATTTCCATAATTAGAATTCCTCCTCAACATAATTTAATTAAAACTAAATATAATAATAATATGAATCACTTATTTTCTTGCTACAGTTTAAAATAATATCATATCATGTATTAATTGTATATTTTTTTAAATGTACGTGTCCATTTTTTTAATCCTACGATAAAAAAATTGGTCACTTCACAAATAATTACATTTTTAAGTTAATTCATTTAAGCAATTAATATTATTAACCAATAGTGAATTTTTAATCTATACTGTTGAAAAATCTGAAAGTCTTTATTGTTAATTTCCGCATTATAAAAGACTACATTTGGTAATGTAGCCTTTTATTCTTTAAATTGTTCCAGATTTAGTTGCTATGCAATGCTCTCTGTTGTTTTCAAAAGACTGTTTTATTGAAATCAATTGATGATATACCTCTCTTTATAATTTTCACTTTCTGTTTAATAGAAGTCTGTCAACAATAATTGCACTAGGAATGTTACCCACAGAATTTAATACTGTTGCTGGTATATCGAACACCGTACTTAATAGAATAACGATCGCCATCATTTCATTAGGCAAATTGAAAATTGAGATCATCAATAGTGCTGCAGAAACCCCTCCACCAGGTACAGTACCCATTACGATTCCTGATAAGATTGCAGTAAAAATTACTAAGGCTAATGTAGGTAAGTCCATATAATTAATATTGCAAAGACTTAAAACTAACAAAATTTTTAAAACACTTGCCCCTGTTGCACCATCTTTATGGATATTCGCCCCTAAAGGTATGATTGTTCTAGAGACATCCTGATCAATTTCCAATTGGTCACAGGCCTTTAGATTAGCTGGAATACATGCTGAACTTGATGCCGTAGCGATAGCTGTCAATACTGGTACAGTACTAAATTGCCAAAACTGCTTTAGCTTAGTTAAACCTCCCGAAAAAAAGATTACTATACTGTAGAAAATGCCATAAAACAAAAAAGAAAACAAAAGAAAGAGTACAAAAATCTTCGCATAGCTCTTTACTATTGTTGCCCCAGTTTGGCTAAGACTATATGAAAAATAGCAACCAAAACCAATAGGAGCAAATTTCATTACTACTGACATCATTGTGTATAAAAGGTCGGTAGTTAACGAAAAGAAGGCATTTATAGGTTGAGCTTTGCTTCCCAGTTTCCGAATTGAAACGGCTAACAAGGCTGAAAAAAGCAACAAGGGTATCATATTCTCTGAATGAAACAGTTCTGGGAGATTTTTAACAGAAATCATACCAATTATTTTTTCTGAAAAATCCACGTTATCATTTACTTTCGGCAGTGTTTTTAAAATCAAGCTGTTGTCAGTGTCAATCATAGAGGGAAACGACATTCCTAGTAGTAATGCAATGAGACTTGCTGCTAAAGATAGCAGTAAAAAAGTGCCCATACCTAGAAACAGAATATGTTGCGCCTTTTTCATTGTTTTAGTTGAGATAATGGCTGAAACAATACTAAAGAAGATCAATGGTGCCACTAAAACATAGAGATAATTGAGATAGCTGCTTCCTATTGGATACGTAATTACTGAACTCTCAGGATAAATAACCCCAACGGCTCCCCCTATAGCAATACTTATCAGAAGGATAAAGGAAGATTTATAGTTTGCTAGGTATTTCATCTATTCTCCTCCTTCATTCATTTCGTAGAACTGGTTCACAAAGTCATAAGACAGTGTGTCAGTCAACAACGACTCAAACGCATTTTCTCTTATCTTTTCACTTTCGTTGAATAAGTTATGGATACTATTTCTGCTTAATGAAGAGCCTAAACTCACTCTTTTTACTCCTAACGCATGTAATTGAGCTATATTTTTTAAATTCTTACTTAATAAAACATTTATTGGTCCATTTACCTCTTTCACCAATTTTTCTAACTCATTGAATGAAATATTTCCTGGAACGAATACGCAATCGGCTCCCCAAGAAAAATAATTATTCGCCCGTTCGATCGTCGCAGCTAATCGTCTCCTTTGATCACCAATCTCATTCCAATAGATATCTGTTCGCCCATTGATCAAAAAATTAAGGCCTAGCTCTTTTTTCAATTCGTTCATACAATCAAGCTTATTCTTCATGACTTGCGTATCAGAAATTTTTTTATTGGGCAATCCGTCTTCAATGTTGAGGCCGACCGCTCCGGCAAATAGTAATTGTTTCGTGTTTTCGTAGATCTCGCTATCATTTTCCCCATAGCCTCTTTCAAAATCGACAGATAGCGGAATGGTAATTCTGTTCGTAATTCTCCTAACAGTTTCCAGTAGAATGTTAAGTGGTAATTCTTCACCATCGGAAAAACCATTCGCAAAAGCAATTCCCGCACTAGTAGTCGCAAGGGCTTCAAAGCCCCTATCTTGAAAAATCCGCGCTCCACCAGTATCCCAAATATTTGGCAACACGAATACTCCCTCTCGCTTGTGCATTTCTTGAAATTGAGCTGCCTTGTCTTTCTGATTTTGAGTAATAATCATTCTATTCACTTCTCTCTTCTGATATGATGATTAAAAATTACCATAAAGATACTTTGATGGCGGTCGAAGTATAGAAAAGAGATGAAACGAATGGATGGCACACCAAATCTTCCCGAAACAATCCAGCTTATTGGTGATCCTACAAGAATAGAATTACTGACAGTTCTGATTGATAATCGCTATTATACAGTCACTGAGCTTTCAAAAAGAACGCACGTCTCTCTCAGTACGACATCCTACCATTTAAAAAAATTGTCTAACATGGGATGGATCGACACCTATAAGCAAGGAAAAAATGTCTACTATGGACTGATTAACGATTCTATTGCCAACATCATAGAATTATTAATGACAATCTCCGCACCCAAAAAAATCAATTCCTATAATCAAAAGAAAGAGTACTTGGAAATAAAAGAAGCACGCACCTGTTATTCTCATTTAGCAGGTGAATTCGGAGTAGGGTTATTTGATTTCATGCTAGAAAAGCATTATTTAGAAAAGAAAAATCATGAGGTTAGTATGACTGAAGCAGGCGCTGACTTTTTCAGAAGGATTGGTATAAAAGCGCCGGAATCCTTAAATGGAAAGCTTTGTATGGATTGGAGTGAACGAAGATTCCATCTTGCGGGGCCTTTAGGTTTAGAGATTTGTTCAACCTTTTTACAACAGGGTTGGATCGTAAAATCTACTAAAAACAGGAGTATCATTTTGTCAGCGGTTTCTCCAGAATGGCTGAAGACTATCTATGAAAATTCAAAAGGAATGCAAATTCATAATAACGGATCGCACTCTCACTCCAGGACAATGGTGAACTAAATGAAAAAAATAGAACGAATACTGGCAATTATTGTGCTGCTTTTAGAAAATGACGTTATCACTACTTCGGAGTTAGCGGAAAAATTCGATGTATCTAAAAGAACTATTTTTCGAGATATTCAAACAATTGAAAATGCCGGCTTTCCGATCAGCTCCAGCTATGGTCGAAATGGCGGCATCTCTCTTATTGATTCCTTCAAGCTACGATCATTAAGCTTTACCGAGGTTGAAAAGAAACTCATTTTAGATTCCTTAGTGATCAACGAAAAAATAATTGGTGAAACTATTGAACCAAGTGTTTTGAAAGAAAAGGTTCGACTGTTAGCAAATGTTTCTCTAGAAGATCAGTCATTGTCGCTGGGCTCTCCCACTGTTCATCGCGCAGCGATTGAACATCATATCTATGCTATAAATAAACAAATTCGCCAAGCAATGAATCAAAAACTAAAAGCAGTAATCACATACATAGATGGACAAGGTGAACAAACAACTCGGACAGTCGAACCTCACGAGTTGGGACTCTTCAACGGAAGCTGGTTTCTACGCGCCTATTGTGAGAAGCGACAAGCTTTTCGTTTTTTTAAAGTAACTAGAATTATATCCTTTGCTTTGACCTCTGAAAAATTTAATCTGAGAATTGATGACAAAGTCGACCTTACTCCTTCCAAAGAATTTCAAATTAAGTTGGAATTCAAAAAAGTAATGTTAGGCAAATTGTATGACTACTATTTGGATGATGAACTGCAAATTTTTGAAGATAAAATACGTGTACATTTCTCCTCTTCATCCATTGAAGAAACTGCCACCTACCTTCTTCGATTCCATGGAAATGTGGTTATTTTAGAACCAGATGAATTGAAGCAAGAATACACACGAATCATACAAAAAATAAATAATTCTCTAAATGATGACATATAGCTGTCACTATTGATAGTGCATACTATCAATATAAAAGAAAAGGCGGCGATATTTAATGAATCGACATTTACAAAAAAGATCAGCATTTAAAGTACTCGGTTTTAAAAACCAATTTTCAGTTATTGATAATAAAGAAAATTTTGAAGAGATCGCTTCTATGTGGGCGGCTTTGACTCCAGAAAAAATGTCTCAGCTACTATCCGTTTCTGACGGTGAAGTGAATGGCTTTTTAGGTGTTTCTGATGAATGTGGGGAGGGAAACTTTAACTACGTTATTGGAACAACTAGTAAGGTAGATGCACAAGAAGGATTGGACCACATTGATTTTCCTGAAGCTGAATGGCTTAAATTCGAGTGTACAGGTCCTATTCCGAATGCTATGATGGATTTAAAAAAAGAAATTATTTATAACTGGTTGCCAAACTCTGAATTTCAGCAATTACCACTCCCTCGTTTCGAAATTTATTTTCAAGGAGATATGACTGCTGACTCATACCGAAGTGAATTATGGATACCTGTCAAAAGGAGGTAACACAAATGGAATCTTTTTCTGACCTTAACGTAAAAAGAAAATTTGATGGATACCCATCCGTTAAAAGAGAAGCTTTACTAGAAATCCGCCAGTTGATTTTTGATATTGTTAGAGAACTATCCTCTGATGGAAGCATCATAGAAAGTTTGAAGTGGAATCAACCTTCCTATGCCGTGAAAAAGGGAACACCTATCCGCTTAGATACTTTTGGTGAGGATAAGATTGCCCTTTTCTTTCATTGCCAAACTCATCTTATTGAACAATTTCGCGAAATGTTTCAAGGAGATTTAGAATTTTCTAAAAATAGAGCAATCATTCTTGATCCTACTCAGCCACTACCAATGGATGATTTGCGTGTGTGTATCCAAATGGGCTTAACTTATCATCGCACGTAGATGGTCGGTTCCGATGATTTAAAATACCGTATTCAACCTTAAGTACTAATCAGCTTCTTATAGCTGTTTAGTACTTTTTTCGTTATGATACAAAAAAATAACATAACATATATGCTATCTTCACTTTATTTATCAATAGAAATTAAGTATAATACTAAATGTAAAATAAAATTAACCAAAAGGTGTGTACGGATGGTCACTTTTAAAAAAAATATTATTAAATCGATTTCTCTTTTATTTATTCTTTTTCACGCTATTTTTATGAGCGCTATCACTGGTTTTGCTGCTAGTACAAGTACTGTAAAAACTAGCTACACAGATATAAATAATCTAACATCTGATCAGCAAAAGACAATAATTTATTCTAAACCTAATTTTAAGATTCAGCATGACCAAGAAGAAGTCATTTTAGTCTATCGTCCTATTTCATTACTAAAGGATGATAGTCAAAATATGCTGAAATCAACATCTGATAAATCAACTTCTAAAAATTATACAAGTTCTCCTTCAACAATAATAAAAACTTTTCCAAAAACTGGGGATCAAGCAAATATAGTTTTTCCATTAGTAGGTTGTCTATTATTTATAACTATTTTATTAGTTTTTCTATTCAAGAGAAGATTCTTAAAAAAGTTTCTTTTATTTTCAATCATCATCGGGAATATAGGATTACTTGAAACAGTGAAGGCAAGTGCAGTAGACTTATTACCTAGTAAGACCGAATCACTTGAGTTAGGTTCCGCCTACTCAAATCAACTCCAAACAATAAAGGATTACGACTATATTGGATACATCCGTGGCTCTAAAAACAAAGATACTCCTCCTACTAAAAGCAAAGGAATTGTCGAAGTATCATATGTAGATGAAAATAATAAAGAACTTAGTCCAGCAATAGAACTTAGTGGAAATATTGGGGACAACTATCAGAGTGAGGCTAAAGAAATACCCGGTTATATATTAACGGAGATACCTATCAATTCTAAAGGAAAATTCACTGAAAAGAAGCAAACAGTCAGCTTTATTTACAAAGTTATTCCTCAAAAAAGTGAAGTTATAGTAAATTATCTGGATGATTCTGGAGCAGCATTGATTGATCCGATAATATTAACAGGGACTATTGGAGAAAATTACCAAACAAACGTTCAAGATATTCCAGGCTATAAATTGACTGTAACTCCTGAAAATGCTTCTGGAAAATTTACTTCAGAAAAGCAAACAGTCAACTATATTTATTGTAAAGAGAATATTGAAGCGACTATTACTATTAAATTTGTAGACGGAAATGGAGAACCATTTGTATTACCTGATTTAACGACAGAAAATAATGGATCCTACAATCCGTTCTATCCAAATTTAGAAAAATATTATATGAAATTGGATTACAAAGACATACGATATGATCAAGGAAAACCAGTAGATGATATTGTTATCCCAACCAAAATTGGTGAATCCTACTCTCTTCCTGCAAAGATGCGATTTACTATTTATGATGATAAGGATACTTTGGTTGATTATATTGCTTCACCTGGTGAAGATGGGGTTTTTACTGGAATATGCTATTGGGAAAATTACGAAGACTACCCTGATAATATTAATGGGAAAATAGAAACAAATGATGTGATAGTTACTTATAGAATTTTCGGGTATGGTTATACAACACCCGAAGCCTAGTATTAATCGTATGTAGTTTTTTTAAAGAGACAATAAAGACTTTTTTTGATGAGAAAGAAAATAGACCCATTGGCTTCAGCAACCGATTGGTCTATTTTTATGTGATAATAATTGTTAGTTGTTGGAAGAATTCTACTTTATTAGACTGCTTTTTCTATAAAATTAAAGTATGATGGAAGAATGAAGCTGCTCTTTCTATTTTATTATCAAGTCATCAGGCTCAGGTTTATTCTTAGCTTGTCCAAATAGATTAAGCGGATATTCAATGTATAAATTAGAATTATCTAGCTTGTATATGAAAAATGCTCTTAGTATTATTCCAACTCTTTTATTTCCATGAATACTCGAATTTACCATTCATGTTATGGATTCTCAAAAGTTGAATTGAGGAAGTTAAAAAGAGGTTTCATCTCGCAATATGAGCTTAAACCTCTTTTTTATATTATAAATCTTCTTTGTAAGGATCCATTTATCCTAACTATAAATAAAGAAATTTGAAACTTTTCTTGTCTTCAATTTTGAAAATCATTGACTAGATAAGTTGTCATTCCTCTTTTTCAGAAAAACCACTACCTAAATTTTCTATTTCAGTAACCTTCTTAGTATGACTATCATATGTCACTTTAAAGATATTCATTCCCTTAATCCAATATTGATCAACTTGCTTACTTTTGTAGTAAACCACTACTAAACCGCTTAATTTAGTATTTTTAATCTCTTTAGGGTAAACCTCTATTGACTCTAGCTTTGAAGTGGTATGATTGAATTCTTGATAAGTATTTCTACCTTGACCAAAGTATTCCTTAACTAACTCATCAGACAGATAGCTCGAAACTGTCTTCTTTTTGTCAATATAGTTCTTAGGTGAAAAATTTAAATTAGCTTCGAACAGTTTTGAGACGAATGCAACGAACTCATCATTTAAATCAATATTAACACCTGTATTAGTGATTTCCTTTTGAATTCTTTTCAGATATTTGGAGGAAGATTCCGCTGCTTTTTTTAATCGGTCTTTTTCGGATATAAGTCCTTTTTGCTTCACTTTTAGCTTTTTGTTATCATCTACTAAACTCTCTACTGAATTTCTCAGATAAAGTATTTTTTGTTGCTGCTTCACATTCCAATAACCAATCCCAAGAATTACTATTAATAGCATTAACTCAATTATTCGACTTTTTTTCATAAATGGCTCCATTTCATACAGAATACTTCTTAGTAGTTCTAGTATCCTTCACTAACAAAATTTTTTTTGAAAATCGTTAGTTTATTTAGTTAGTTACATTGTGTAAAAATTCTATCTCAAATATTTTTTGGTTCATCCACTACTCTCGTAAAACAAATATCACCTGCTAAAAGATAACCGAATGACGTGTCAATTTGCCCTTCATGGACTGAATCGGCACCGTATCCACCCATTTCAATGATCTTTGTACTCGTACCGTGATAGTTTTCAGCTAGAATTGCGGTATGTCCATCATTACCGAATCCACCTCCAAGGTTCACAACAATAATGTCCCCTGCTTTCGCTTTACTTTCTTGGATTTCTTGAAGATATTGTTTTGATCCTCGTGCATCTGTTGTCATGGAAGGTGTTGCCCATGGTACTTGAGGTGTTTCATATCCAGCCTTCGTCAGCACAAACCAAACAAAGCTGGAACAATCTGTAAAACCATTTTTATCAGGTTTCTCGACTGTCCCAAATTGAGTCCGTCTTTCTTGAGAATAACTGAAGTAGCCCAATAAATCCTTTGCGGTTTCAAGGATATCACCGCCATCCCCTGTGCTGACTGACGCACATTCTGCCGCTAAACTTTCCAACTGACCTTTCGCTGCATTTTCCATAGCCACCCCAGAAATGGGATCACTGCTACCAAACTTCGCAAACCATTTGTCTGCCCTAGCATTCCGTTCTTCTGAATGCCACTGAGAGGAATCCTGGCTGAGTCCTTCAAACCAAAGCAGCCATTGTTGTTGAGCTTCATGAACATCGGTTAATTGTAATGCAGCTTTCGCTTTAGCATAATAGGGATTCTCTAGTTCCTTTTTCAGAAATTCCAACTGGATACCCAGATTCGACATTTCTTTCCCTTTTTCTGCCGCAAACGATCGTAACGCTTCTTTCCGGGAACCTAACCATTGCGCTAAACCGAAAGCGCCACTTAATGGATTTTCAATGGCTGGATTGAATCCGCCGCTTTCAAAATCCATACATCCCATTGGTCCTGCCGCTCCTTGTGGTGTTGCCTCCAATTCTGTTATAAAAAAATCATAAATGGCTTTTGCATTTTCTTCTGATCCAGCATTATCAATATCAATAGATATTGCACTAGGTCTATCCTCACAAAGGTCTTCATCGTCTACACCCATAATGTACATTCCTAAGATGAACAAAAAGGCAACGATCAATACTGGAATCAGACAGCCTAGGCAACCGCATCCGCAGCCTCGTTTTTTTCTGGTTTCTTCCATCCCAGCAATCCTCTCCAAAAAGAAAAATCCCTAGAGACTGATTTTCTCTAGGGTTGAACGTACATGTTAAATTTGCGGGCTTCTGCCTTCCGGCAAAGTAAAATCTTTCCCTAGTTTTGCTTCAATCGTTTGATCGGGTACAATTGGTTTCGAGTGGTCACTTGAACCTGGATCGATAGTAATCTGCTTTTTTGAGCTTCCCGTCATTTTTGTTGTTCGATCATTTTGAGTGTGACCACTTATTTGTTGCATCAATTGCAACGAGTTTTGATTAGTAATCATTGATCGAGATTGCTTCAATTGAGCAATTTGTTGTGTTAATGAATCATTCGCAATTAACCTTGGTGTTTTCTGAGTTAACGGTACTGACTGACCAATATAGTTTTTTGATGGTTGTGCCAAGCTCATTTTTCGGTTGGGTTTTCCAGCGACTTTACCAGTATGAATCAATTGATCGATTTGCAAAGCAGAAACAGGTAATGGAATGGAATCACCAATTGGAGTTGGTACTTGTACATTCATTGGTTCTACCGTTTTTCGTGGACGTGGCATTTTTGCAGGCGGACTTCCAATGATTGGTTGGTTGTTTACAAGTAGTTTCTCTCCTTCAAATGGTAATTGCTTTCTTCTACCATAAGCAATTTCCGAAGGCTTGGCATTCGATTGTTTTACTGGCGTTGTTTGTTGCTGTTTTGTCCGTTTAAACAACTGACTTGCCGCTAATATGCCTGGATGGATCTTCCCAGCAACATTCGCCCCTCTTAAAATCGCTCGTTCCGTTAAATCTTTTCCTCTATGAATGGTTCTACTAACTTCTCTTGTCGTATTCTTTGCGTTGGATTTTGTCTTGGATAATGTATGATCCGCTTGTCCTAATCCCAGCTTTGCTAAAATATCTTTCCGTTTTACGAATACAATCAGTGAAACAATCCCTCGAACAAACATATTACCGATAAACCCAGCAATGGTATTCATTAGGATCAAATCATCAATAATATTGAAAACAAGGAAAGCCACTAGAATCAACACACTATAAATCGATTTTTGAAAGACAAAACCGACAAACGTTTTTAACCCACGAAAAATCATATAGTCCATGCCTGGGAAAAAGGAAACGATCAACATAAAAGCGATTGCCAGCAGCATCAACAGCACGCCTAACTGGAACAAGAAACGAACCATTCCGATCATCAAGATAGGAATCCCAACAGATACATTTAAACTTGGACTCATTAACCCAACGATCATCTTATAAATACTCTTTGTTGGTTGAATGAACGCACGATAAGATTCTGCTTTTTCATCATCTTCTTTTGCTGCCTCTCTCACAACATCCGAAATATTTTCCAAGTTTTCACTTTTGATGCTTTCGGACAAAAACTCTGTCGGATCAATTCCCGCTTTCGCCAATTCTTCAATATCCGTCGTTCCATAATTCAACAATAGATACGGATCGACAACCGTCTTTTGATAGTACATTTTTCTTATTTGTTTGATCGCATCCTCGCTGGTTGTCGCAACACTCAGACCATCAATTCCATTGGTCGCTTCAAAGATCAAGCCTTCTACAGCAGTTGACCAAGTATTTAAATCCTTCGTCAATTTTTCTCCCTGACTTTCCACTGTGCCATTTCCAAACCATAGAATTGAAAATCCAATCACACATAAAAAACGGGTCAACGCTCGTTTTGCTTGGTTCCCACTTTTACAAACATACAAATAAAAAATATAAACGACATATCCTCCAGTTAATCCTAATCCAACTACATTAAAAAGCTTATCGTAAATATTTTTAGAAAATTGGAAAAAGGTATGGATAAGTCCATCCATTGCCGCACCTTTATAAAGCTTTTCAATGATGAAATCAAACACTTGCCAGACAATTTTATTCGAACTAAAGGACATGTTGGTAATCATCTGGATAAAGTCCGTACCGTTTTTTCCGAATAACATTTTTCCAAGCGAATAGTCTGTATCACTTATATATGAAGAAAACGTATCTAAATGATATTTCCCAACCGTATAGAGTTCGTTATTATCTGACTTAGCATAAGCTGATATAGATAAAAATAGAAACATAAGGATGGCGAGTAAGGCAAACATGGATCTTTGCTTGTTCTTTTTCATCAATACCAGATCAGCCCCCTTTTAAATTTTGAACATAAAAAAGAGCCCGTTTCCAGACTCTTAAAAAAACATGGATTGATTTTCTGATTAAATATCGAAATCGTTCTCCTGAATACCAGAAGGTAACTCTTTTTTGTAAGTGTCATCAGAAAAGCTACTGCCAGGGATAATGTTCGATAAATCATTAACATTCAGAACCATTTCTGAATCGGACATGCTTCCTCCATTCGATTGATAAACGAAAACGATTTTTCTAACATTGTGTTCCTTTTCGTAATTTGCAAAATCTTGGAGTGTCTTGATGGCTTCTATTTCCTTTTCTGTTTCTGGAAGTTCATACTCGTTGTATGAAACATAATCAGAATCGTCCTCAGTATAATCGGACTTCTTCGGTAATCTTATTCCTGAGAAAGTATAGTGTGTTACATCACCTTTTTTTACTTCTCTAGGATCATCTTTTGGAGCTTTAACTTGGGAACTCTGTTCAGATATCTTATCATCCGCAAACGTTAATTTGGTAACACTTGTTGAAGGGAAATACGACTCAGTATCAATCCCTTCACCTAAATACCAATTACCTTGATAGTTTTTCTTGAACTCTTCGTTTAATCTTTTTTCCAGAGCTTCAACCGTTTTGTTATAAGCCTTTTCCTTTTTCGCAAGTTTTGCTTCTTTAGCTTTTTCTACACTTTCTTCTTTTTCAGATTCTAGGCGACTATTTTTAGCTTTCTCTTTTGCTTGTTCTTCTGCTTTCGAACCTTCTTTGAAGAATTCTTCATCATCTACTGTTAACTTATCATCTTTCAACGTGTAAGGAAGTGTTTCAGTTAACCCACCTAAGGAAACAGTCATCAGCTCTTTTTCATCATCAACCTCAATATTAACTACTGTAACATCATCTTTTTCCCCATTAGAATAATCCGTTTCGGTTATTTTCTTTTGTTCTTTGTCAATCTCCCAGACCATTTTAGATTTTTCAGAGTGGCTTGAATAACTAACCCATTTTCCGCTAAGTTTATTCCCGCTACATCCACTTAAAACGATTCCCATCATAATCAAAATCCCAACAACACTTATTCTTTTCATTTATCATCATCCTTTTGTTAAAATATAACTAAAAGTATAACAATTTAACTTTTGGTTTGTCTATGGTCTAATAGTAATTCTAATTTATTTGTTCTTCGGCTTCACTGTTACTAGTTTTCTCCGTTGTTTTCAATGCTTCCGTGAATTCTTCAAACAAACTATGAACATTTAATTTTCCAACACGACCATAAATATCACGCATCCAACATTGGCCCTTGATCATGCGTTTCATTTCTTTTCGATTCTCTTCATTGCATTCAAGACCTAAGTGAGTGAGAATTTTGTCTCGTTCGCTATCTTCATCAAAAGCAAAGACAATCCCATAGTTTCCTTTTTCGTCCTCAGTACCTAGATCATCAATAAACTGAGTATCTAACACTAATTGATTCATTTGAGAACGTCCCACACGAGCCATCGATGAAATAATTGCTCGGCCAGAATTTGATTTGTTAAATAGCGATAGGTAATCCTTTGAAGTTATCTTCAGATTTTCCCCCGCTCCACACCGTACGTGAGACTCTCACCTCATACGGCGCTCTATCGTTTATTTATTGAATTCATTTTTCTTAATCTTTGAATCAGTTAAAAGAAGAGTCAATTGCTCATTACTATTTCATTGGGTATTGGTATTTCAGGATTATTTACTAATTCGCGAAGCTTATTTAGTCTTTCCAATTGGTCTGATGGCAATGCTAATTGCTTCAACAATCGTCTGATTATTTCACCTTTTGTTGCATGAATAAGCATATGGACTTCTTTTGTTACAAGAACTAGGTTCCGATAGGAATCGTTTTTTGTCTCTTTCCAAGTTTTTTTATGATGACAGTGGAAGTCATCCAGAAACAGTTCTTTTCCTGTTATTGCGCATCTTCCTTTTTGTGCGACAAATAGTGAAATGCGATTATCATTGAGTTCAATACTTGCTCTCTTATTTATCACAGGATGTTGACGCAACCAGTGTATTTTCCAAGCTGGAACAGACTGTTGTTCTTTGTGTATCGAACGTCGCCCTTCTGGCGTATATTTATTGTAGGCATGTTTCTTTAGCATAGGTATTCGCATTTGAACATAGCCTAAAGGTAAGATAGGATATTCTTGTAGGTATCTTACTTGCTTTGACTTTAGATATCTCTTGATTCCTTTGTCATGACCTTTATATACACCAATTTTTGTTAGCCCATGGAGATGGAAACGGTTGTAAAAGCTAACCATTAATTGATAATTGATTGGCATAACGTCGATATTTATATGAGTTGCCATGCTGTAGTATTGGTGAATACCAATTATCATAGAATTGTATTTCTGAATTTCTTTGACGATATATGACCGTGTTCCAACCTTTTCAATTTTTCTCATTTGTTTCTTGAGGCCCAATTTAATACGCTTTAGTGCTTTTGGCGAAATATGGGAATGACAGATTTTCCTGCCTCCTTTTGAAACAAGTTTAAGTGTGAAACCAAGAAATTCACTTGGTTCTTTTTCTAGATTGGTGATCTTCGATTTTTCTTCTGAGATAGAAAGCTTTAATCGTTCCTTTAGCCACAATTTAACAGCGTGGAATATTTTATGTGCATCTGATCTGTTTCTACAAAAGATTTTGAAGTCGTCACAATATCTAACAATATACATTTCCTTTAAAGTAGTTGTTTTACGTAATTTAGTAAAACAATACCCTTTGTTTAAATGACCCTCTTTGCTAAAATAAGGTTTAAGTTCCCGACACGTACGTTCTTCCCACTGCTTGCCAATCCACCAATCAAATTCGTTTAAATTGATATTTGCTAACAATGGACTTAGAATGCCTCCCTGGGGGGTTCCGAGGGTAGGAATTTTAATATTTCCATCAGGAAAAACGATTGGTGCTTTTAACATTTTCCGAAGAATAACCAATAATTGTTTATCTCGGATACCTAATGTCCAAATTTGGCGCATTAGTTTCCCATGATGAACATGGTCAAAGAATCCTTTAATATCAATATCTACTACATAACTCATATGAACTTTATTTATTCGATGTAGACACATAGCTAGAGCGTTCTCCGTAGAACGTTGCGGTCGAAATCCATAGCTACGCTTGTAAAACTTTGCTTCGCAAATTGGTTCTATTACCTGTAAAATACATTGTTGAGCAATTCGATCCCAAATTGAGGGGATCCCCAATGGGCGTTTCCCACCATTTGGTTTCGGAATTTCTACTCTACGAACTTTTCTTGGTGAATAATTTTTGAATCTTTTTTTCACAATATCCAGAAAAGTTGCGTAGCGGAGTTTTTCGATATCTCTAATCGTTACACCATCAATACCTTTGGTTCTGCTACCTTTATTACTTTTGATTGTTCGATAAGCAAGTTGAATATTTTCATCGGAGGTAATAATATCCATAAGATGATGGAAAGTATTTCCATTGCAACTTTTTCCATATAATTCATCAAAAGTCTCCGTCATTCCGTAATATTCTGCATAACGCAGCTTGTTATCTTTTAAGATAACTTCTTCTCTTACTGTTTGTTTCATGGTTTATCACTCCTCTCGTCAGATTCGTGACCTTTTGAGTCTTACCAGAATCCATGAGTAGTGATTAAGTTTTATTCAATAAATAAATGACTTGTGGCTATTCCTCCAATTCCATTACAGAATCTTCTTTGGTCATGCCACTACTCTCACTAAAGATGATGAAAAGTTATGATTTCCTTTTCTACGTTTCATTGGTTGTGCATCCCTCCACGTCTTTAGCTTTCAACGTTCCCTTAACTCTATCAATGCTGAACTTAGGTGCTGACTTTACCCCACTGAATTATCATGTGCCTGTAACACATCAAGGATTTTCATAGGATCTATTCTTACTCATCCTCAATTCAATTGTTCGTATATTTCTATACGTTAGCGTTTGGAGCGTACATTCGCCAGTTCGTCAGTCCCGAACGGGACATTCTCACCATATTCAACTTTTTGTGACTCCCGGCATATCCGTTACATATCCTACCTCTAGGACAATTTCGATAAAGATAAGTCTTCATTACGGTAACCTTCTGCCGACCTTACCGAGCTTCATACAATAACTTTTTGCACGAAATCATTGCATGTCGGGGGATTAGAGGAAGCGTTTCAAGACGTTACTCTATCATTCCACTTCTCAAGTTAAGAGTTCTCCGCTCTTTTAAATTAGTTTTCTCGCTTATTGTTTTCTAAGCGACAAATTACTAGAGCGTGCGCAGTCTTTTCAACTACAAACGTTTCGCACAGACCCAAGCTTCCGTGAAGTAGACGGCTGTTTTTTGTTCAATGTTACGTTTCCCAAACATCTCACAAAAACGTCCCAAACTAATCATTAGGCATAACGCTTTTCTATCGGCATCTGAGTATAGTTCAGGGGATATATCATCTTTAGGTAGAGACAAATCTTGGATTTCTAGTACGGTTGTTTTCTCTTTGAAATCCAGTCCATTATTTTCGCCATAACTAAAACCTAAGCGCAAGATTGAATCAGTGATCGTTAAATGCAGGAATCGACCATATTCATGAATTTTTTCATCCGTATGTTCTTCCAACCAATCAACCACATGCATTAATCCCACAAGCTCACCTTCTTCTCGTTTAGCCAATACGTTTTGAATGCCTTCGAGCACTGCCCCTTTTAGCTTATGATCCTTTCCTAGTGGACTGAGTTCATTGATCATATCTTGGGCTACTTGTTTAGCATCAATTCGATCCAGATACACAAATGGGTCTAACACACCATAGTTTTCTTCTTTGTTTACATCCAACGTCACGTAGTTAATGCTATTCAAGTGCTGCACAAATAATGGATAATTGTGTTGGTAATAGGGATTATTCACGAGCTTCTTGAACCATTTTTTCTTTTCACCTTTTGGATCGATAAAAAGACTTTGAGCTTCTAAAAAAGAACTATAGAGGAAAATTAATCCCACAAGAAAGGTTTTCCCTTTGCCAGTTTTCCCCGTTACCGCCATGTGTGGCGCATCATAAAGAGCCCCTCTAATTCCTTCGGCAATCGCTAAAGGATTCAAAAAAACATACTTATTTGAAGCATAGATCAATTCTTCCAGCTCCGTTTTTTCGCCTTTGGAACCATTCAATCCAACAACATCTTGACGACCAATGTACCATCCCGAATCCATCCCTAATTCTGAGATCGTTCCAAAAAGTAATTCTGCAATGGCATCTACATTTGTACGCTGCTTCCAATGCATCTGACCTCCTAATGGCTGACCCATGAGTAATTTATAGAATAGTTTCACTTGGTCATTCTTCCCACGACAGACTCGGACGCTTTGACTCAATAATTTGATAATGGATAAACTACGATGCCGAACTTCTTCTTTCGTATTCCCATACACAACAAAGCAACCTAACCAGTCAATGATTGGTTCATTGTTGTTCATACGCTCTCGCATGTGTTTTAACAAATAGCGAATGGTCAAAACACGATCTGTGGATTCATCTCCATGCTTTTCTTGATCAGTTTGTTCATCCTTGAACCTATTGTTTAACCAACCTACTCGCATTTGAAGTCCTTGTGAGCCACCCAGTTCTGGATAATGAAGCTTCATCCGAAATTCTATGGGAAAACTCAAATCTTGAGCAAACTGAAAAATATTCATATTACTCATATTTTCTGGAAAAGATCCGATCGGAAGAATGGATAAATAGCTTTCTCCAAGTTCATCCTCGATCTTCAATATGCCTTTCCCTTGCTTTATCGGACGAATGATCGCTGATTGAATATCTTCAATATCTTGCCAATGATTTTCATCTTCAATTTTATGAGGCATCCCTCTGATATATTGCAGACGATTCACGTAAATCATTTCTTCTTTTGCTAAAGGACGAATCGAAAAAGAATACAACAATTGAGAAACTTCGTTTGAAACTGAGGTAATTTGTTCGAGGATCGTTTCACCGTCAGTTCGTTCATACCCAGCGAATCCTAAAACTTCATCCGCTAATTCATTGGATATTTTCTTAAATGCCTCCTTCAAACTTTCAGTAATATATTGATCTTTTATCTTTATTCCCAACAAAAAAGAAGGTCGATAAACCGTACCTTCTCTTTCCAATAAATTGACTGTTTCTAGGGAATAATATTCGCCCAACTTAGAATTATTTTGATCAAAACCTTCAGATAATTTTGTGAATCGACTGGATAAATTCATAGTTCTAGGAAACATGATCAATTCCACATCTTCATAAGGTGCCAAGAGTTGCATCAAGTTAGCCATCTGTTCCTTGTTTTCTTGAATCGCTTTGGGATTATTTTGCGAAATCGTTTTTGGCGATACTTGGTAGTATGCCCAAATGTCGTTATCACTTGTTAACAATAGATTTCCTTTTAATGCCCAAATAGGACTTTTTACAATTGACATACAGAAGCCTATCCTCTCTAATTATGTTTTCAACAACGACGGTAACAATTCACGTACATATTCTAAGCTATAATATTTCAATAATTCTGATACTGCATCTAATAATTGTCGTTGCACGTGTAGCTCTACATTTTCTTGTTTAAGTATTTCAGCAATATGCGCAAGATATTCATCCTCTGTCATCTTAGTCACTCCTTTAGCTATTCTGTCTCAAATATTCTTGTTGCAGTTGTTTGATATATCTTTCAAACAACAATAAAATATCTTCTAATTTCAAACTTTTAGCGTATGAACGTTTGGCTACATAATTGGGCCAATACTTTTTTTGGATAAGTGTATCCTGTTTTATCTGATCAATAACGAATAGCCATACTTCAAATAGTTCTGCATCTAAAGGCAACCCACTACGATAAGTCCATGTATTCGAGAATGCTGAGTAACAGGCTTCGATTGACGGAAGCCCTGAATCAGATAAAATTAGGTAAATATCGTAAAAATCCTTCATACGAGAATTATTTGTACTTAATGTGAGAATCGTTTCCGTCTTCTCAGCAAGGATCGTTTCAACTGGATAAGAATAAATCTTGATAGATTTACTTTCATGCTTTGTATCATTGAATAACAAAGGAATCTCACGCAAGTACGGCTTAGGTGTAATCACATCGCCCACTCCAATATCCAAGGTAAAATTATAGAATGAGTTCGCATCAAGAAATCTTAAAATCATCTTTGTTCTGATCCCTGCGTATTTCTTTTGCTCCTGGATGGTTTCAATACTTGATACTTCAATCGTAACATTATCGTTCAGATCAACCGCAGCGATTGTCTCTAGAATAACCAAAAGTTCTTCTTTTTCATTAGAGATATTCCGAACTAACGTATCTAAATCTTGAGTAGTACGTTGTTGAATATCATAAATCGTTTCTAATAGAAAGCCACCTTTGATAACAAATTTATCTAGATATGCCGTCTTTTGCAGTCTAGCAAGAAATCGTTCAGTCGCAAAACGAACATAATACTCTTCAAAACTTACACTGTCAGGCATGTTCTTGATCAAATCTTTAAGTCGTTGGGAATTCAATCAATGCAACCTTCTTTCTAAATAGTAATTAACTTTATTCAAAACCCCATCGATTGAAGCACGGTGTTGAAGTTTTGGCAGCATTTTTTGATTTTTCTCGATATATTTTTTATATGCCTGAACTTTAACTTCTTCTTCTACTGAAAATTGTGGCTTAACAATGTCTACCAACGTTTGCTCAAGAGGGGTAATCAAGATAGGTAGGCCATTTTCCAAAGTCATTTGGGTACTTTGATTTATCGTTGCCTTTACATTTTTCATTAGCAGGATTGGATCATTGCCTGGGTAAAAAATCTTGAGTTGTTGTCTCGTTTCAGAAGTAGTTATATCTTTTACTTCTACTAGAGAATGCTCTCCAAAATGAATTTGTTTCAGATTGTACGTTCTAGGCATATACATAATCGTTTCTTTTGGAATCACATCAGAATAGCCATAATAGTACAGAGCTGATTCCACCGCAATCGTTGCCTTACTATATTTTTGTTGAAACATAAATGGCGCATCTATTGTACTGTTTGGATAAATGTATGATCCTGTTGTAATTTCCTGCAACTGATATTTTTCTACAAAAGACTGAAAGTTGTATCTACTAATATCTTCTTTCAGCATAAGCGTTCGTATAATATTTCCCTTGTACTTACTGGCTAACTTTAGAAACGTATATTCTTGAGAATCTGGATTGGGCATTTCATACCCTAGCAAATAAGGCTCTAAAATATCTTTTTCGCATAGTGGTTCAATAAAGTTCATTAGTTCGCATAAATGTTTAGAAGATAATTTCTCAATTCGTTGAGAGATAAGTCCTCGCAATTCTTCATCTGAAAATCTGTTCTCCTTATCCTCAAATTCATCAAATCTATAAGACATCAGATTCCCTCCTTTCAACTTTAACAGCAAAATGAAACTATTTATGATTTAATGTTATCACAATACCACAAATATGGATATGTTTTTTAATCATTAAATCTTAAAAAGGATTCTATTGCGTTAAATGTCAAAAGGAGTCTTTGAAACAAATCTAACTACAATTATAGTTACTCAACGAATTATAGTTTAATAGATGCATTTCTCAAATTATTTATTTTGAGGGATAAATATCTACATATATATTCATGGTTTGCCGATGGTTCTTATCCAGCGAATTCATTTGCTCTTCATTCTATTAATAAAAACGGATCTCTTCATCGACTTCTGATTGATTATAAACTTTCCCCTGGAAAAACACTACATCTCTCCATTGGATTGTTACAACATACATCATCAGATCAAAGATATAGTAATGAATCTTCTTCCCGTCCGGTTGAACCTTGTTTAACAACAACACACTTGCTACAGGGAATCCTATATAACATAGAGCTGGTAAAAAAGGTAGAATCTCTGCCCCTCTTTGGATTGGCTCATGAAATACTCCCCACATCAAACCCAATACAAAAAGGAAGCTGCCAATATTCACCACCGCAATTGGCGCAGGCAAACGACCTAAATTCCCTAAATCTTGTATGCGATACGGTTCTTTAAATGCTGCTGAGTAATTGTACGGTTCCCATTTCATGATTAACCACCAAACAACTTCTCAATAATCGTACCCATGCCATCAAATACTTTTTCTGGATCATTCAAGAAGAAATAAGCGATCGCTCCACCTACAAATGCCGAAATAATCTGAACGACTTTCGACTTCGCAAAGTTTTTGGAAGCCAAATAGACAACTAACATGATAATCACATATTTCCCTTGTTCCAATATAAAATCAGACAGTTGTTTTAATCCCATTTTTCGATTCCCTCATTTCTACCATGTATGGTTTAATTTCTGAACATAATACTTGCCCGATTTTTTTACCACTTCAAAAGACATATGTTCTTGCCAAATCAATTCTGTTCCTTTATCTCTAAATTTGACCGCAGCTTTCACTACAAAATGGTCTTTTTCTTTGAATACCTGGCCTGATACTTCATCAATGCTCGCTGAACCTTGCAGCCCTTCTGGATCATCCATCATATAGCGCATATCTTTCGAAGAGCTTTTCGCGTACTTCTCTAAAAATTCCTCAATATACGTCATTATTCCTCTACGGATATGTCCATCAACGGACTCAAAATCATTCGGATCAAAATCTAAGATTTTCGCCTTCTCTTTGTTTTCTTTTAACGCAGTGAAATACGGATAAGAAATCACTCGGCTTCCTGCTCTAGAAGTTTGGAAAGGAATATTCAATAGCTGACTGGCCGTGACTTCCTTTGGTTGATCATCCTCTCCTTTTGTTTCGATAATATAAGTGACTTTGTAAGAAGCAGTCGAAACACCTGATACTTTTTTCAACGAGATAAAAGCGGCTGACTTTAATGTCCGCTTTCCTGAAAAGATCGAATTGCTTTCCTTGATTCCTTGTGCAAAGTAATCGTTCATTAGGGTTTCTTGTCTCAATTTTTGAGTCTCACTATCATCAGAAACCGCCATGTACAATGTGACAAAGCGGTTCATAAACGATTCAATTTCAGGCGTGAGCACAACCGAGTTACTTGCCTCTTCTTTATTTTTCTTTTGAATCGTGACGACTTCTTTATTTAGTGAACTCACTTTTATTCGTAAGCCTTGGGTTTGAAGAAAGGCAAATACTCCTGAAACACTTAGAAAAAGAATTCCTAACCAAAACAAACGTCTCATTGCTTTAGTTTGAATCCTTCGTACTTTCGGTATTTTTTCACTAGTTGTTTTTTCTTTCTTTCTAATTCGCCGCTCCTTCATCCTACAGACAGCTCCTTTTGATTAGTTGAGCCATCTTACCGTTTGAAAAATCGAAACTTCCAGATCAATCCAACCATTGAAATCAACCCTAGACCTAAAGCAGACAAACTTCTGGTAGTCGCTTCCCCTGTATTTGGTAAAACTTTTGTCGATCCATCCGCTGCCTTTATAGAAATATTTCCATTTGGTAATGGAGTGACTTCACTTTCAATGGGACTTAATCCAGTTGCTGTTTGCTTATAGGCGACACCGTCTTTCACTGAAACAATCTGTTCTCCAGTCGCCGTTTCCACAGGCGCATCAACTGTTGGATTCAATACAACATCTGTTCCTGGTTGGCTCCCTGGATTGGATGGTGTGGGTGTCTGTGGTTGTTCTGGTCGAGCAGGTATTTCTGGCTTACTAGGTTTTTCTGGCTGTTCTGGTTTCTCTGGCGTTTCAGGGACTTCCGGTGTTTCGGGAATCTCTGGTGTTTCCGGTACTTCTGGCGTTTCGGGAACCTCTGGTGTCTCCGGTACTTCTGGTGTTTCAGGAACCTCCGGCGTTTCGGGTAATTCTGGATCAGTCGGAAGCTCCGGGTCTGTTGGTAATTCCCCAGGTAACTCTTCATTCAAGCCATCTGCCGTAGAAACTAGTTCAACTTTTTTCTCATTTTCACCTACTGGTATATCCAATTCACCAGCTTGTACTGATGAACTTCCAAGCTGTAGACCATATAAGGTTACGCTGGTAATTGCTAAAGTTGTGATCATTCTTTTTTTCATGTTCCATTCTCCATTCATTAAAAATTTATTTCTAAAGAATACGTAGTTAGGCTTTCATAGCGTTCTAAAAATAACTGATTTAATCCAAAAATGGTTTCCGATACGACTTGTACCCGATCTACCTCTGGATAGAGTTGAGTAAACTGTTCTATGACTTCTTTGCTGCACCAGTTGATAAATCGTTGCCGCTGCTGCTCCCTCTCATTGATATAACGTACTCATTGCTTCACATAACGATGGTACATTGCTGGTTCATTCTTATACTTCGCCTTCATTTCTTTTGGTAAACCAACGAATGGCTCATTTTTGGGTTTCAGCGTAGTTAAAACAGCCTCGATCAATTGATGAAACTCTTAAAACTGATCATGCTCATACCAGTTTAAAAAATCAGATACCTCAAAACAGACCTTTCTTTCTCAGCTTTAGCGGATATTTTTCGGATTCTATCTTTTCAATTTGGGAATAGCGATAATAGAAGACTCGTCCATTCTCTTCAATCCCGACAAATGGGTTACTTTCAAAAAGCTTGAGCAATAAGTCGGCTGCTTGATACTTTGCATAATTGGCAAATAGCTGGTAACACGCAAAACGACCATCATCAAATGTTAGGAATAGCTCATACCGATTCCGTTTAAATCCTTGCTTCCAAGCCAAACGATCCTTCTTCTGTAGCCATTCAAATTTGGCACCCAAAAACGGCCAAATAAAACTTACTATGAAAAATCCGATCACTGTATATAGGATCAATCGAAGCATTCTCTTATCCCTCCTGCCGTTTCTTCATATACACCGAATAATGATCAAGAAACCCATCCGCCAATTGCTGGATCACATAGTTTTGCAGGAAACGATTATTCTGAATACGCATCATTTTATAGCCCTCAGTAAAGGTGTCTTCTTCGTCATAACGTTTGATTGCTCGGTGCCGTTCACTTTCCATGATAAAGGCAAAATCAACCGCTCCAAATACAACTGGTGTGAGTAACCCCTCGGATCGCAGAAGGACAATATACCGTTCCGCAAAGTGTTCCGAATTCATCATGTTCTTTTCTCGCTCTTGGAATAGGTACTCACGAGCGATCACGGCATTCGTCACACTATCACTGAGGAAACGATAGTCCGGCGGACGTTTCTGTTCCGCTTCAAACTTTTGATACAACAACCAAGCACAACGATACTCTGCTTGCAGGTATTCTTTTTCCTTTGGCAAGAATTCATCAATTGAACATAGCTGACGAATCGAAGACTCAAACAGATACATGTAATGCTCAATAAACTCCTCTTCAACAATTGGTTCTCCAATAAATTCCATTTTTTATGCGTCACCTCCACAAAAAAGAGGCTCCATCGAGTCTCTTGGATTCAAGTGATTTACTTTTAGTTCCCAAACAAAACGCTTTGCGGATCAACCAACATTCCTTGAGAAAGGCTGCTGTCCTTACAAAGCTCAAAATGTAAATGGCTACCTGTACTATTTCCAGTGTTTCCTACATAACCGATTATCTGACTTTGTGAGACAGTATTCCCTACTTTGACGATAGATTGTTGTTGATGTGCATATAGAGCGGTTGTCCCATCTTCGTGCTGGATCGCCACGTAATTCCCCCAAGAGGTATGGAATTCTGCCTTGATCACTCTACCGGACTTCACCGCATAAATTCGTTCGCCTTGAGCTGCCGCCATATCTAATCCACGATGAAACTCGCCATTGCGATTGCCAAACACACTTGAAATGGTGTAATTTTGCAAAGGAATTTTATAGCCTGAACTGCTAATAATTGGCCCTTGAAGCTCCTTGTCATAGTCTGTTAAATCATAAGTTTCAATAAGACCATTCAGTTTTTGATCGTACTGAGTATCTGTGGCATATCGTCCTGTTAAATACTTTGTTGCTTCTTGATATGTCTTCGCATTCGATTTCCAAACACCTGAATAGTAATTGGTATCACCAGTGATTCCTTCTTTTAGCAGCGTGGCATAATCATTGAAGCCATCTTCATAGTTCTCGTACACCCGAAAACCTGCTTGTGTGGCATAAAGCGTGCCATTCCCTAAGTCTTCTTGTGTTGCTAGTGAGACAGATTTCCCATTGTGCGTCCCCTTGATCCCAAACAGATTATAGTTTGGTTCCTGAGCTAATTGGCTTTGACCCGATGCTGATTCCAACACTGCTTGAGCGATCATCACAGACGCATACAGGTCTTTTTCCTTTCCAATCTTTCGAGCCGACTCGCCAATTTTTTGAATAAAGCTATCCACGGATTCATCCTTTTCAAAATGAATCGATCCATCTTGTGTCACAGTGCTTGAGGGAACCGTTCGAGAGAGATCACTAGTCGCTTCTTGATCAACACTCGTTTCTGGTGCTGGGATTTCTTGTAGAACTTGGTTGGATTGTTCCGCCGTGGATTCTTCTTTTGACGCTGTCGGTTTCTCTGTTTCTTTTTTTGGTTCTTCCTTTTTCGGAATTTCTTGATCACTCGGTGTCGAAGATTCCGAAGGTTTCGTGCCACTACTAGAGGATTCCGTAGAAGATTCATTGCTTGAAGGGCTGCTTTCGGTGGATTCTTTTGTAGAAGACTCTTCTTTAGAGTCGGTACTGCTTTCTATTGTTTCTGTGGTATCGGTAACTTTTTGGATTTGTTCTGATGCTTCTTTGGTTGAGGGCATGTCACTTGCCAAGACTGCCATTGGTGTCGAAAGAAATGCTTGTAGCGTAAAAATCAATGCCGAAATCATTCTCGAAAATTTCTTCATCTAGTCCATCCTCTCCCATTCAATTCTGTTGTTTACCATATCGTCATATTTCCCAGCGCTCAGTATTGCCATAATGATCACGCCAAAGAACGTACCGATCATAAAGGCTACGATGATCCAAAACATACACAATTCCCCTTTTCACTTTAAGATTCAAACTGTTTCCGTGTAGCTATATGCGTCAAAGCTAGAAGCCCAATCAAATAACCGACCCCAATTAAAACAGGTACCTCATTTAAGAGCGTAAACAAATAAATGCAGGCAATTTGGAATAGCGAGTAAATCGGTTCGTTGGACGTTTCAACCGAACTCATTCGTATTCGAATCGGTGATTCTTCACTAGTGCTGGAACTTTGTTGGTTCGTAATTTTTTCATGATTGATCCAGCGCCCTTCAATTATCCCCAAACCAAGTTTCACCTCTTTACTGGCTTCACTTGCCGGATAATCTTTCAAGAACTCGCTTTGCACAATCGCTCGATTGGAGGTATTTAGTCCACCTTCACAACGAATAAGTGTCACAAGTGGTGTCTGATCACCCGCAGGAATCGCCATCAAGTCACCACGACTTTGATCAACGATCTCATTTTTAATCGTCACATATTCATAAACATTGGTGAAATCAGTCAGATAAAAGACTTGGTGCAAGGTTGTTTTCGGCAAATTTTCTAGCGTTCCGCCACCTTGAACCAAATTGTGAGCCAAGAGAACATAGTTGCCTTTTCCTAACTGCTGATCCTGATAGTACGTTCCGACCCCAACCATTAGATTCTGATTGTTGATTCCTGCAAGAATTTTCGAATGAATATCAGCGCTGGGAATATACAACGCCCCTACGCCCCACTGGTTCACGATCTCGGTGTACCGCAATTGAGCTTTCGCATAAGCAGCTGGTGTGACTGGCTTAATTTGACGGGGACAATAAGTCGCTTTTTGTAGCTTCTTTTTTTGTTCGTCCCGATTACTCTGATTTATTTCAATCGGATGTGTCATTTGTTCCGCATGGTCATCGGCTTGTAATAGCAAGTAATAGCCGTAGTAACTCGCACAAGAAATGACGATCCCTAAAACGATCCATAGAAATGGTAACTTCTTCCATAGCTTTTTCACGACAACCTCCTCTAAAAATAGAAGCGCCCTAGTATGGACGCTTCGTTGACCTATCTCATTTTTTATTTTGACGTTTCTTGTTTACAACAATCAAAGGAGCACTTGCGGCGAACACAAGACCTAAGAGAATCCAAATATAGGGACTTCCTAATGATCCTGATGTTTGAGGCAACGTACCTGATGAAGTAGTTGGTTTTACTGGTTTATTGATTGTAATGGTTTGGCCTTTATTATTGAAGTCTTTTTCAGAAGCTACAGGCTCATCGTTATAAGTCGTTTCTTCAAAAGCGACCAATTGGATTTGACTGTCTTTACCAAATAATTGTTGAACAGCGACATCTTCAATTGTCACAGTGACCGTTCCTGTTTCTTCTTTTGGTGTGAACTTGATGGTTGAAGTCAATTCTTTCCCATCGATCATGACTGGTAGTTTTGTCCGAGTATCCATCCAAGTGACTTTTTGATCGTACTCAACGTTAGGCGTTAAGTCTTCAAAAGCGATCTTATCAGTCAATGTCACTTTGCCATCAGAAGTAACTTCTACTTTGCCATTCACGAGAGCTTGCGTACCGATCTTAGGATTTCTTACTTTCCCGGTTTGTTTCTCGTTCTCAAGTTCCTTTTCATCGGCAATCGGCGTGTCATTTGTCGATAGCTGCTCGTATGCAACTAAGACTTTTCCTTTCGCATCAGATAAATTGGCTTCAAACGGAACATCGATATGCCCTTCCAACAACTCAACGTCATTCAGTGTTGAAAATTCAGTTGCTTCTTCTTGTTCTTCCACATCTACTGGTTCTTCGGTATCAACAACTTCTTGCGTGGCTGCTTTTGGTTGAATCGGTTCTTTTGATTGATCCGAATCTTTTGTTGCTTCTTTTTCTTTGTCGCTATCGTTTTCTTTTGATTCTTCTTTTTCAGCCGCTTCTTTGGCGAGATTTTCATAGTATTCTCTCGCATTGATAGTAGAAGTGACGGTGCCATCCTTCCCAGCAACAACAGTGATTGATCCTGTCACGTTGTCTCCGTTCAGGTCTTTGAATTCTTTTTCAGATTCACGATCCATCATGATTAAGTCAAATTTGTAGGTTTGTCCTGAGATAAGGTTCTTATAGAATACCCGATCGAATCCTTTCACTTTTGCCAATGGAACAGAGAGTTTGGTTTCATTTTCGTTCTGATCATAGAAGAAAAACTCCGTATGGATTTCTGGTGTCACAAATTGAATCGCTTCCGCCTCGTTCGTCAAATCATCATGACGAGCGACTTCTTCCCACTCATTCGTTGATGGATTGTAGAATTCTAAGACATTGATCCAAATACCCTTTTTACCATGCATTCCTGTAGCATCAAAATCTAAATACACATTTTTTACAAATTGCGCTTGTTTCGCTTCGAATTCATTCACTTGTTTCAAGGATTCTTCGCCAAGCTGCTCACCTGTTCCAAACTCGACAAAATCAGAAGTCAGACGTAGTTTCGCATTTGCAGGTGCTTGGTTCGCCTGGATCATCACTTCATCCCGCAACTTTTGTCCGATCATTGGATTCACAAATTGTGCCCCGTCTTGGTTACTTGCTTGAGAAGTCAACCCAAAATTAAGCGTTGGATTATTTACGTTAATCGTGTTTTCTCCAGATTTCACTACGATCGATCCTTTGGCTTTTTCTGGATCAATGTAGTGACCTTTGATGGTTTTAAGCTCTTCCCAGTCGACTTTTGTGTTGTTCTTCAAGTCATTGGTGATCTTGATTGTCCCATTTTTATCCGTCTTCACTTTATGATCTTTCCCGTTGTAGTGAAGATTGAATTCTACACCTTCAAGATTTGCGTCTTTATCATCTTGTTTAATTAGTGTTAAATTGGCGTAACGTGGATTGCTCACATTAATCGTATTAGAACCAGATTTCACCACCAACGATCCCTTCGCATTGGCTGTATCAATGTAGTGACCAGCAATCGTTGCCGTTTCTTCCCAATCAATTTTCGTATTATTTTTCAATTCATTCGTCACTTGAATTTGACCGTTTTTGTCGGTCTTGACGGTATGATCTTTTCCGTTATAAGTCAATTTAAATTGAACACCTTCAAGATTAAGTCCGACATCATTTTTTTTGTTCAGCGTAACGTTCGCATATCGAGGATTAGTCACTTTGATTTCATTGGCACCTTCCTTAATGGTGATCTTCCCTTTGGAAGTAGCAGAATCAATATAGTGACCAGTGATCGTTGCTGTTTCTTCGTACTCCACCACTGTACCGATAGGATAATTTGGTGATTTTAAATTCCCATTTGCGTCTGTTTTTACGGTGGTTGATTTTCCATCAACCGTTAGTTTGAAAGAAACGCCAGCCATATTGTCGCCTTTATCATTTACTTTTTTCAGTGAAATATAGCCTTCTTCCTTCGCATTATGGAAGACATAGATTTTTTCAGTAGGCGACTTTGTTTTAATATCAGAAATAATATTGCCATCAGGATAATACGAATGCCAGAATTTATTATCACTAGGAGTATTTCCCCAGAAAAAGCCAATGTGACAATCGTAGTTAGTTACCGACACATCCGGTTCAAAATAAATAATATCTCCTTTACGCATGGTGCCACTCGCTAACATTTCAGAAACCGTATTGTACGTATCCGAATAAGTTGTCGCACGTAGAACATCACGCCAGTTATAGGCGTTCGCTGCACCACCAAATCCCGTACTATTATTCGTAATTCGTGAAATATCGCCTCCAGCCTTGCGAATAACCGTAGCCACAAATCCTGTACAGTTCATCCCAGGCCCGTAGCTTGTCGGTGCCCCGTTTGGACTTAAACAATAACCTTCGTCTGGATTTAAGTACAATCCACGATAAGGAGTACCCAAATAGAAGGAATCATTTTGGTGAGCAGTCAATTCAGCGTTAATTGCTTTTGTAGAAATATCGAAAAAGGTTGGTAAATCTGCCGATAATGCTCTCGCACTTCGGAAAAGAACTGGATCACCAGGAACACCAGCTCCAGACCCATAGACACTCCCATCCAAGGCTACTTCTCTTTGTTTATCTTCTTTATCCTCAGATTCCACATTCCCCTCTTCTTTTGTACTTTCAGAAGACTCCGTGCTGCTGGTACTTTCCGAGGTTACTTGACTCGATTCACTGGTTGATTCAACCGAATCAGCTTTCGTGTCTTCTGTGGACTTCGGTTTCTCTTCATTCTTTTGTACTTGAGTTGCACTGGTGCTTTCCGCATAAGCCGTAATTGCTTGAATTGGAATGAGTTGCGTCAGCAGCGTGACAATCAGCACGAGTGAAACTATGATTCTACTGATTTTCGTTTTCATAAACTTCCTCCAATAATAGTTGGTATTTTTCCATTCGAGTTCACTTATGGACTTCGATTTCTTACCTGATGAAAGGCGTTCACCACCTTTTTAGACAAAAAAATAGCAACGTTCTATTAGTGGGACTTCTTAGAACGTTGCTTTCGATACTTTATTCAATTTTAGACAATCACTATTTAACAACTTTCAAATGACACTTTTTCACAAAATCGTCTGGAATCAGCTTTTCTGCATAATCCGAATTGATTTCTGTCACGCGTACTTCACCATATCCTTGAAGATATGACCAAAATTGTTCTGTCACATTCCATTGTCTTTTTTTGACATAGTTCATAAAGTAAGTTCGCTCGTGATTCGCCTCATCCATTCGCTTAATTATCTGAACAAAGACTGGATCATAGACCACTCGTTTAAACTGACCATCTAACCACTCAAAAGTGACTGGATAGTCTATGCTATTCAACAATTTCAGTTCTCGTAAAAATAGATTCCTAAATTGTTCGAACAAATCATCAAAGCTCAAGTCTTTAAATGGAATCGTCAAAAGATACTCAGTCAATTTCGCTTTGTACCAGTAATAAATTTCGCCAAAGAAGGCTTTTCCTTCCTCAATATTCTGTAATATATCTTGATTCCCAAGGTGAAAGGAACCTGCATATTTGATCAACTCCATCGTATGAAAAACACCTTTCTAATCTAAAAAGAGCTACTTCATGAAACAGCCATCCGAAACATAAACAACTTGTCCATCCAATCGAATATCCCGCCCAAGAGCTTCTTCATCAATGTAGTTTTCTAACTCCTTGGGTACAGTAATCAAACCTTGATCAATCCAGTAACTCCCAAGTTTCTCGTCTGTATCAACATCTGCAAAAAACATGACATCCTCAGCGTTCTCCAACAAGTCTTCTTCTGACGAAAATAAATCTCCAATTAATTCTTTGGCATGGTCTCGTACCTCACTGGGTAATTCCGAATATTGTTCATACAATTCATTCAAACGATCCAGACTATCGTATTGGGTCACAGTAAATGGCGCATCTGAATCCAAAATAATGGTTTCCTCTTCGGATTCATTTAGACCTAGTTTTGTAGCAATATCAGAATAGTCCACTGGCAAATCAAACCAGCCTCCCTGAATCGTTCCACCAACATATTTAGACAAATTGGCAATATAAATTTGTGCTTCCATCAGACACACTCCTCACCTAAACGAATATATTTTCTATCAGTAAAACCGATCCTTGATAAAAAGGTTCATTGGCATAGCGACCAAGATCAAGTAATTCTTCTTGGATGCTCTCTTCCGTCATACCATGCTTAGTATCCTCACAAATAGATTGATTTAATAGTTGCTGCACGTCATCAACTGATAGAGAACTGTATTCGACTTTTTTGTTATACACTTCAGTTACACAGGTTGAATAAACGATCAGTGGCTTTACACCAACTTTGACAGCAATTAAAGCACTTTTTGGGACACTGAAAGAATAAAATTCAATCTGACTTAAATCACTTGGCTTCACCTGCCAACTTAACTCTTCAAACTTGAGTTCGTAACCTTTACGTACTTCCAGTAATCGTGCAATCTCTCGCCATGCCGGATCATCCTGAAATTCACCACGTTCGAGAATTCGTTCAATCAAATCCATCGAATAATTGAAGACACTTAATGCTCGAATCCGTTGATTAATCGCTTCGATTTTTTTTTGACAATAATTAATTCCTGAAAAAAGGTAGTCCTTGTTATCCTCCAACTAAATCACCTCCTGATGATTGGAACCAAGTAAGATAGCTTTCTTTATCTTCACTCAACTCCACATTTTCAATCGTCGCATTCACAAAATCTCTGCCGGAAAGTTCATCGACAATTTTTAACAATTTTAGCGTGGGCGCTACTTGGGTTTCAAACCAACGTTCCGCTCGTTCAATTGAAAACTTTTCTGCCTTCATGGAAAAGTTCAACTCTCTGACTGTCCGAAACATTTTGGCCCAACGCTCATTCACAATTCTTGATTCAGAATCAAGCAAATCATAAACCGTCAATTTATCATTGATCAATCCAGCACCTATCTCACCTAAATTTGTTCCGGTAATAAAACGATCAATGATCTCGGTTGCTTTCTCCGCAGCACAACGCAATTCATAGCGGTTGTAGATGCCGTATTTTAGTAAGGCATCTTCCACTGGAATCCGCTCACGATTGGCGATCTCATAGCGTTTTTCATAGAAGTTGAAGAACATTGGTGATTTTCTTGAACCAAAATAAAGGGATAGTCCTTTATTTCTAGCTACCCCTGATTCCGTATAATATCCACCATAGTTTTCAAATAATTTAAAGCTGTCTTCGATCAGTCCTTTGTGTGCTTTTTCCAAAATGGAAAACAAATCAAAGTATTCTTCATCTTCTCGCATCCACATTTCATCAATGGCAATATCAATCCTGCTGCATTGCATACGACTATAACAACTTTCTAGCATTCCTTGTTTTTGCCAAAGGTGCAATAGGTATTCTTGCCAGTCTGTTTTTCGTTCCTTCAATACCAGTTCATATTCACGGCATCCTTGCCCTGAAAACTGGATCAATACATTTTTCGTAGTTTCTTTTGTGTGCCAAAACACCCAGATATTCCCTCGTACAGATACTTGGTCAAACATGTAGAGTCCTGTTGAACGGGTTTCAAACTCTAACTCATCCATGCCTAACACTCGTTGGATAATATCTTTAGGTGCTGCATCAAAAAAGGACAAGCGCAAATAATCGATCATGACGCGCATTTCTATCCCATGTTTCATGTAAACACGAAAATACTCTTCGAGTTTTTGTTTCACCTCTTCTGGAATCGAGCGCTTGCCTTGTTCCATTTTTTTGTAATAAGACAAAGAGATGTCCAGTATTTGTGCAAATTTTCGTTGAGAAACTGGCTTTTGTTTTCCAGTCTTCGCATTGGATAACCCAAATTTGTATCGATAGTTTCGCAGTTCTTTAGGCTCCAATTTTTCTACACCTCAATTAAATAACGAAATCGACTTTTTTCGTCTCTTAAAAAAGAGTCGTCTACCTCTTGGGATGATTGACCTCTCATTTTTGTGTCCTTTCAAAATCGTTGAAAAGGACACAAAAGTCCATCTTCGATGAAGCCTTATATAGTCATCTTTGTTGAGCTTTTTTTGTTTCGTTATTTTATTTCTACCCCCCTATTAGATACTGGGGGGTAACGGTTTAGGGCAGGCGCAAGCGCCTGCCCTAAACCATCCACGCACACACTTGGCGTGTGCGTTTGCCCTTGCCATACGCGGCTGGCGCCGCTGCCAGTGCAAACGCCACGCTCTACTGAGTGCATGGCTATGCGGGCATAGTTACCCCACCAGTATTTTTAGGTGATCATTCCTTAAAAAATGTTCTCTTCAATCATCAATCGTTCCACAAGCTCTTCCGGTGACAAAAAGGTGGCGAAAATCGCAGCCATCAGCTCTTTCCTCTCCCTATTTCTCAATTGATAAAGCTTTTTTAACAGTAAAATATCTTCTTCTGTCAGTAAAATTTGACTTACAAGAATCCCATTCCTCAAAATATCCTTTCGCAAGAAGCGATAGGTGGTCCGTTTTTCAATTTTAGCGATCCACGAATACAGTGTTCTTGAAGAGAATTCCGAATCAATTAATTTTGCGGCCGTCCGTACTCGATAGTATTTTTCACTCACATGTCATCACCTCACTCGCTAAATAGATTATTCGATGGTAATATCACCAGCCTGATTCAATTTCTCTTGCCGCTTCCTCTGATATTCCTCCGAAACCATTTTTCTGATCTGCATTTCGTCGTTCACACTATGCCATTCATCCATCATTTCTCGATCTTTTCCAGTAATCCGAATAGCTTCAAAATCAAGTTCGATCATCTGATCGAATTTGGCAAACTCTTTTAAAAAGTCAAAATCGGATGGAACAAAAGGACTGTATAATTCTTGAGGAATGCCTTTTCCAATATCCAGATAGCCTCGACCGACTCCCGACTTATTGACGAAGCTTTTATTTTTGTTGTCGTCGCCGAAGGTCATTTTATAGCCCAACTCAGACAATCTTCCCAATGACACTTTTGCGAGTAGATTGTCTCGAATACCATTCGGCAAACTTTGAGCATCTGGCCGCTGCAAGGCAATGATCATATATACCCCAGCTTGACGACCTTGAAGAATCAACGGCATCAATACTTTCAATACACGATCTGTTTCTTTATAATCCAAGGTACTAAAAAATGCCGCCCATTCATCAATGATCACAACGTAAGGCGGCATTTCATAAAAAGCATAGTTTTTTCCCATTGTATAATTTTCGTGTTCTCGCATAAACTTGTAGCGTTTGATCATCATTTCAAAGCTATCTTCCAGCAAGCGAAAAATTTCTTCTTTTTCCATCACTACGTGCCCTTTGAACGCGGGCAAATCCGCCAGAACACCTAAGTCGGATTTCTTCGGATCAGCAATTTTCACCGTGCCGATTTCCATAAACACCTTGATCAATGTATAAATGAAATACGTTTTCCCACCGCCAATCCCACCACTTATGAGCATGTTCGGCATCTTATCGTATTCCCAGGAAACACCTTCCATGATTTCAATTGAGCCATTTTGGGCTTTGACCTCTTGGATAGATAAGCGGCGCTCAATGGTATCAAGCAGTAACTTGTAAGTGACTAGCATTGGCTTTCGATCAATTTCAACTAGATCACCAAGAAATAGTTCCTCCAATACCGATCCCATCATCAGAAATTCCTTATGATTTTTCCCTCCGAGTTTAAAGGTAAAACAATCCAACGAATCCTTTTTTTGATAGTACACCTTTGGTAATTGAATCAGTTCTTTCGATCCAGTTTCAGTTTTTTTCTTTTTGATTTCTACTAATTTATTTTCAATAAGGTATTTCAACAACCATTGGCAGCGTTGAAGTCTGCTAAAGTAGCCACCGTTTTCTTTGGATCGCTTCATAAGAAAAAGAGAAAAGACAATCGTTAAGAATAGCAGCCCTGACACTAGTGTTCCTAACATGATTATTTGTGTCAGAAGCTTTTGATTTCCAGCGATCACTGAAACAATATTTGTCCAATTTTTCCAACACAGCCAAACTACCAAAGTCAAAGTCGGAATCGAAAGGAAAAACGTGTACCAAATATTAAGATACCGATAGTACAATTGGATTTTCTTTCCTTTATAGGAGAATATACCTCTCAATTTCTCATCTCCTTTATAGTAATTTTATTTCTATACACAATCACTAATGAACAATGTAAACTTTTCAGTAATCACAGTATATTCGATTAATCCTTATGCATGATCCATTTAAATTTGAGCTATAAAAAATAACAGCCTAATTAAAGGCTGTTACGACATAAATATTTATAATAAGAAACTTACTTTTTAAATTCCCGTATCTATATCAATCTCAATACTTTGCTCTAAAGAAATCTGAGTAATAATTGACGTGTATAGGTCAATCTCTGTTTCAGGTGTCTCAATTGAAACTACTAAAGAATATCTCATTTTACTATTGTTTTTCCCTAAATAGGATCGTTCTCTCCACCATCCAATAACTGGATACACTGCAATATAATTGGCGTCACAAAGAGCCACAGCTGGCGCTTCACAAAAATCAGAATGAATTGAACCTACATCACGATTATTAGTGCCAAGATACCAATCCCTACTTTTAGTATCAACAGTGGTATTTTCATCTCGCATCTTGTAATTAATACGCTTTTCAAATTCTTCTAAGCTTTCATCACTACTGATAACGTCAAAGCGTAAACCAGCTGAAGGATATCTATATTTATTTTTCCATCCAACTTCTCCAGGACCAGGCTCAATGAAATATGAAAGTGTCACTTTCAATTTTGCTTCAATCTCTCCTAATTCCTGCAAAACTTCTTTTGGCCAAGGAATCTCATGAATGTGCATCTCATTCATTTTGGCATTATTAAAAGGTTGAATTTCTGATTCAATAACCAAATTCACAGAATTATTCTTACATTCAATTGCTTTTTCCAAATTTGGGATACCATATCCGCAGGAACGTAACAATTGATTTCTACCTTTTGTTTTCTTGTCATCTATACAGAATTGGTTAACCATTTTATTAGTCCATGTTGCTGAATGTATCATCAATGCACGTACTGTTTCTGGCCATACACCAGGATATTCACCATAAATTTGTGCTGCAAACCATGATGCCTGAGCAGTTGCAGAGCTAGTTCCACCAATAGTTGTCAACGGTCTTATCAAGAAATCTTTGCTTGTAGTAAGCAATTCTAAATCTTCACATTCTGAAACGTCAACGCCATTAGTAATCATATTACCTCCATCAAGAAGTATTTCTGGTTTTATTGGCCACTTATTTCCCCAATAAACTGATGTAGAACTATATGGAGACAGCTCTCCAACGTCAGCAATTGGTTGATAATCTTGATAATATGGACTTTCTAAATCAACATTATTACAGTACGCTCCAACTGTAAGAGCATTCCATGATTGACCTGGGTTTTCTACACTGTGTGAAATAGTCCCCTCCGGATAATGATTATCTTGCAATTCACCAGTAAAAACATTTCCAGCACTAACTAAAAACAGACGTCTTGTATTGGAACCATCTGCACCAGAAGTAATATTATCCACAGCTGCTGACCATGATGTGGGACTCCCATCCTCAGTATTATAATCCGAAGATGTCACAGCCATACAAATTGCTCTATCAGCTTTTGGATTTTCAATTTCTGAAAGATAAACTGCATTTTCAGTAATTGCTCCATATAGTTCAACTTGATTTTCTCCATTAGGAGGTAAAATTTTGACTGATTCAATTTTATGATCAATTTGAATTGGATCATTACTTACTAACTTCTCTTTTAGATCATTATAGATTGCCACCCCAGCCATTTGAGTTCCATGTCCAGCATGGTCACTAGCTCCCCATTCCGTATCAGCTGTTTGAATTGTATCAAGTTCACTAATCGCTGGAGAAATAAGCGGATGGTTAACCGTTAATCCAGTATCCAAAAGACAAACTGTAGATGTACTTTCATTAAAAGATGTACGTTCAAGTAAATCATCTATCCATTCCTGTTGGTCCTCGCCAGAAAGCTCCTCAAAAAACTGAACTCTTTCAGGTGCTCTACGAAATTCTGCGATGTAATCACACATTTCAATCAAATTTTTTAATTGTGCTTTGTTAACATAAATCAACTTTACTAATCGCTCAGGAAAAAGAATTTCTTTTTCATCAAATTTTATGTTCAATGATTCACAACAAATATTAAAATCATTAACTACTTCAGTTTTATTTTCTTTCGTTTGGAGTTCATTCTTAGATGCTAGATATCTAAGCCAAACTTCGCACCACTCAGGCTCCGCATCCGGCATGTCACCAATATTCCCAATCCAAAAAGAATCAAGCAGAGCTAAATGAATTTCTTCTATACTTGTAACAAAGTCTTTATTTTTAGGGTTGCCACCTGATGTTCTTTTTTCAGGATCTAGAAAATCTTCAATCTTTTTTAAAAATACAGGTTCTTTCCCCTTAGGAACATATACAGTAGCTTTAACAATTTTATTATCATCTGAAATGTCAGTTTCGTCACTAACAAGAGTTTCTTCCCTAACATTTAATAATTTGATTCCATGTGTATTATTCTCCAAATTTTTCAATGCCAAATCATATCCTGGAGAACTACTAAATTCCAAATATGTTCCAGTTTTATATCTAATGGCTGCTGCTTGCTTTTGGACAGAAGAGCGTTCGTAGCTATCCTGAAGTTTTTGTTGGATAAATTTTGCGTGCCTCTCACTATCAGGTCTTACTGGATAGTGAGCTCCTCCATTTCCTGGGCGACTAGAATAACCAATTGAGGTTTTTGTATTAACTAAAAAAATATTCTTGTTTTCAACCACCTAATTATGCCTCCTTATTTGAGTAGATTCTACGTCTCTCATCTACTAAGTTCAAAAGCTGTTCTTCGGTGATTTTTCTATCATATAAAATAGAGTCCTTAATCGCATCATCACAAATTTTGACTAGTTCCGCTTGACTTAGTATCTTCGATTTTTCAATTAACTTTTTCGTTGGCTTAAATCCTTTTTGAAATACAGACAATCTGTATTTGAACAATCTTTCAACTTCACTTCCTGATGGCAATGTATAATGTAATACATCATCAAATCTTCTGAATAAAGCTTGATCCAACAACTTATGATTATTTGTTGCCGCTATTATTATACTCTGAGAAGAATCCTGTTCGAAAAACTGTAGAAAAGAGTTCAATATTCTTCTCATTTCTCCAACTTCATTGTCCATACTTCTATCCGTGCCAATAGCATCAAATTCATCAAAAAAGTATACACCAACATTATTTTCTATTGATTCAAAAATTTGCCGTAATTTTACACTGGTTTCCCCCATAAATTTTGTTACCAATTTATCAACCTGTACCGTATACAAGGGTAATGAAAGCTCTGAGGCAATAACAGAAGCTGTAAAAGTTTTCCCCGTCCCTGGTGGCCCCTCAATCAAAATTTTTCTTCTATTCTCTAATCCAAATTGTTCCAATTTAGTCTTATTTTTATACTCGGTCAAAATCCTAATAATTCGTTCTTTGATTTCATCGGACAAAATTAAGTCATTTAAGTGATTTTCAGGCAAAGTCATTTGTAACATAGGATTGACTTTATTCATAGATATCACATTTTGTTTAGGTACCTTTTGTGTCTCTACCAACTTTTTTAACTCTCGGGCGAACTTAGTGTGATTCTGTCTGGCTTCATAAGCAGCAATTTGTAAAACTGTAGTTTTAAATTTGTCATTGTTGCCGTCTAAATGGGCCTTAACTAAACTTTTTATTTGTTCTGCAGTAGCCATAAAAAACACCTCCCTTGAGTAACTCTTATTCATTATAATAGTATTCCATTCAAACATCAAAGCAAATTTCTTATAGCATGCTATGATCTTTTGAGAGATATGTTAAGACAAAAACTGAAAGTACTATCAGTTTTTGCCGCTTTTAGAAATTTTTACATCCGATTGTGTTGGCCTTGAGATTGTTCCTTTTTCAGTAGTATTTCTCAATCCCTCAGCGTAGATATCTAACTCATAATACTCTCGATTTCCATCTTGAGCAGCAATATAAGTTAGATGAAATTCTGGATCGACTAACTCAACAGGATCACGCCATTTAAATGTTTCAATCTCAGCCGTTGGTGGGAACGTGACCCGACTTGAAATTTTCTTTTTATCACCAAAGACTAGTTCAGCCCTCTTTTTCGTGATCTCTCCTGTGCTTTGTCTTGTTTCATCGTCAAAACCAAGCACTGGGTCTTCCAGTGAACTAAAGCGAATTGCCCCTAGACTAGAAACATCTAAGGCTTCTGTAATGTTGTTATTGTCTTTAAATTTTAAAACCATGTTTACGCACCTTCCTTTACTGTTGCATTTGATAAATAAAGCGAGAAATCTAAATAGCCATTTACCGAGTTGATCACTCGACCATCATCATTCGTTTCTCGACTTGAAATCCGAACTTTATCAGGAACCAAGTATGCTTCAGCAAATTCAATCTCAACTTCACCTTCTGGGAAAGCCGCAGCACTTTTATCAACCACAATTGGTAAAGCACCATGTTTTTCAGAATCCCCATAGAATTTTACATAACTACCAAGAACGCCATTCACTTCTTTTGGCGCTTCTTTAAATTGTGTACCTAGAATGAAGACTCTTCCTACCCATTCTTTTTTAACTTTTAATTTTGTTAGTTTCAATTTCTTTCCTTCTTCCTACTTATTATTGATTTAAATTATTCGAGTAAACAAAAAAGAGAACCAGCTTTAATTAACTGATCCTCTATCATATTTATTCTTATTTACTCATTTAAAATTTCTAGTCAATTTTGCTACCTTTATAGTTCGATAATCAAAACCTATTTCTTCCATTAATTCTTCCCACGTTTTACCTGTTCTGCGCATAATTGTATCAACAGATGGCAATTTTTTTGATTCAGCTTTTTTTCTAAATTCAGTCATGGATAGATTATTTTCTAACCCCAATCGAATGATTTCTTTTCTTAACTCGAAAAGAAGTTCAAAATCTGAAATATTGCCTTTCGATTTTCTTCTGAAAAGTGGCTTAACATCATCGAATCTCTTTTTCAAAGTATATAAAGAAGGGACCTCATCTTTTCCGGAGGATTTTCTTTCATATTCTCTTTGTGAACGAATTGACTCTGATTCAATAAAATTGGCAACAATTTCTTTGATTTCATTATCATTCATTTTGGACCAACAATATCTCTCAACTCTATTTTTCCCTAAATGAATTAATAAATTAGCCCATGATTCGAAACGTTCTTTGATAAACCATACGCTGGGAACCTCATTAGGATATTCCTTCATTTTTTGTTGATATTCTCTAACAGATTCAATTTGATGCTTTTCGATGAAATCAAGTATAGCTTGCATCAACATTAAATTACTTTTCTGCTTCCATATTACTCGTTTATCATCTAATTTCATAACAGTCTATCCTTTCGACTATATTATAGAGAATATAGTTCTATCAACCTTTTTAGCCATCGTGAAGTACGCAACGGCTTCAATTCTCCCAAGAGCAGTCCAGCCTCAAGACTTGCTAAATTGGGAGCTTCGTATTGGTATTTTCGTATGACTTTTGTCGTCAACCTAAACCGTAAATTTAACCCTCTTCTGACTACATGTATCGTCAAACTGGGGCAATCTAGGACAAATACAGACAAAAACACCTGTTTTTACGAATTTAAGGAATTCAGAGAAATAGAAAAAGCCCTTGATATACAAGGACTTTTCATATTCGAAATTCGATAGATAGATTTTTGCTTTCTTATCTTCTGATTTCTTTGATACTTGCGAAATCGATTTAAGGCTGATATATCAACCTTTTTATTTAGCTGACTACATTTTGACTGCAAAAATCGGCTATTTTAGCTCTCCAATTCAGCAAAAGCTTTCAATGGTTTAAGCCGCTCGTCCGCAGTCAAATGACGATAAATTTCTGATGTAGATTTATCAGCGTGACCCAATCTGGCTTTCAGCACATCCCAACTACAATGAGGTGCAACTAAACTAGCCATTGTATGCCTTGCTAAATGAGTGTGAAAAGGTTTTGAAATTCCACAACGTTCTACACAATTCTTTATGTGGTCATTCACGTACTCTTTTCGGAAAGGAAGCCCTCTTTTGTTTGGTTCCAAGTAAACAAATAGATAAGTTCTCTCTACATCAAAGTTAACCTTTTTCCTCATGTCCTCTAAAGCATCAATCAAGATTTTTAGTTTCTCCATAACTAGAGGGGTAACAACAACTCTTCTTGCTGAACTATCAGTCTTAGTTGTTGAAATCTTGAAATCACTTTGCTTTCCTTTAGTGGCTGTTTGCTTATAGAAAAGTATTTCATTCTTTTCAAAATCGATATCCTCTGGCTGAATTGCCAAAGCCTCACTAATCCGACAGCCTGTATAGAAAAGAACATAAAACAAAGTGGATAAAGGCAATTCTTCATGAACAGTGGAATAATTCAGCAAAGTTCGTAGCTCTTCAATAGTCAGATACTTGCTATCAAGACTTTCTAAGGATTGCTTTAAATCATCAACACTCTTTTTGTACTTAGGCATTGGCAATCCACTTAACGGATTTACATTGAGCATATTCTTTTTGAGACAATACTTTAAAACCATATTCAATGTCTGCCTTATACTATAAAGCGTGTTTTTTGCATAGCCTTGAGAAGACCCGTCAATTCCTTTTTTCTTCAGTTGAAAAAAAAGTTCTTCTAAATAATCTGGTGATAGTTCGATTAATTCCATATCACCAATCCACCTATTTAATATTTGGAGCATTTCCCAACGCTTAATATATGTGGATTCCTTTTGTTCATCGAGAAGTCGATAGTAGTTGTACCATTGTTCGCCAACTACTGAAAATTTTTCTCGAAAGCCGACCAAATTTTTTCTGGATCGGTGTACCTTTTCCAATTCTAGATAAGCTAATTGAGCTTCACGCTTTGTTTTAAAACCTCTTCTAGTTGTTCGAAATGCTTGAAAAGACCATGTGACTTTCCCATAAGAGTTTATTTGTTTTTTGAATCTTGTTTTTTTTTCCATTTTTCCCTCCTAATATTACCGAAGGAAATCTGAATCCATTAAAAAATGACGCCGAAGCAATTCTATACTGTCTATTATAATACGCTCCCTTCGAAAAATAAACGCTACAAAGAACGCAATCCTCTTTTTTTCTCAATAAACTCTTGATAATTCATTTCTCGATACCATTGCAACACTTTTTCCTTTGAATAGTGACCTCGAATCCCGTACCAACATTCTGGAAAATCCGTTAGCTTCATTAAACGATTCAATGTGCTTTCACTGATTTGAAATTCCTTTTTTAAATCTTCGTTGGTTAAGACTAAAGGTAACTTGTGAATAGCAATGATTTTTTCAGTGTAGTTGTCTAAACCCTCTTGAAGCAGGGGATAAAGTTCATTTTTTAGAAATAATTCAAGTTGTTCATTCATCATTTTTTTCACTTCGAATTCGTTTTAGTTCAAGTTCATAATATTGCTCATCAGTTGCGGAACTGACTTGAAGTAAACACATTATTATTACTCCAAATAGGCCACCTAAAAAGAAGAGCATAATTCCTCCAAAAATACTCATCTTGGTTTCCTCCCGTCACGTTACTGTTTTTTTATTGCCTATACTTTTGAAACTGTTTCTAACACATAAATCTATTACTATCTCTCAAAATCATAAAAAACCACTTTAGTACCCTCTCCTATTTTAAAAATGCCACTCTAGTGGTATGATTAGTAAAAAGTAGGAGGGAGTGCAATTGCCCATGAATAAAGGAGTTGCAGATATTGCTAAAATTCAACAAATTTTGGAACAATCTACAGCAAAAGAGCTTTCTACTAATACTGGAATAAGCCTTAGCAATATAAAAAAGTGGAAGAGCGGTGAACGCTCAATCGAACGAATGAATCTAACCGACGCAATCAAATTAACAGATTATGCCAATAGGAACTTATCTGCTGAGATTGTAATTTGGAGAGAGTAGAGGTGTCATGTTTATGACCAACTACTCTCCATTTTTTATTGTTGGAAACTTTGATTCTTCATAGATTTCTTTCTCTGAAGCAGCGCCAACTTGAATAATGCACATCAAGCAAACGCCAATAAATCCTCCAAAGAAAAATAGTAATAGGCCGGTTAATACTGACAATTCAGTCATTCTCCTTTACAAAGCATTTTTGTTTCTACTACTGCTAGACTTCCCATCTGCTGAAATGGGAACATAGGACTTTCACCTCTCCGCAATTTACGCCGAGCTTTACAGAAGTATCATTATCATTCCAAACGTTATCGCTTCTACGGTAGCAAATCCGCAGATAATCGTAACTTAGTTTTCGCTCAGTTTTTTAAACTTCGTGGCGTAAGTCTGATTGTTGCTCAATTTGGAATTAAACGTGTCTAACAGGTTGTATTCAGTTTTCAAGGAACGATGTAGCTTTCGTATAGTAAATAAACATTTGGTTCAGAAAATGAAACCTACTTCTGATTTTTTTCATTTGTTGTAAAATGTGGTAAGGTTGTACGACTACTAATTTTGGGAGGTTTGACTAGAAGAACGATATTGAAAATTATGCTCGTCAATTCAGATATGATACAGAAGAAACGAAAAGGAAAAATGAGTTTGAAAACGGAAGCTCATTCTATTCTTAGCAGACATAGAGAATTTTCGTGACTTTTCCGCTATATGAAGTAAAATGAGTTTGGAAAACTATGAAAAAATAAAGCAAGTTTCTACGAGCTGCTACTCGAAAAAACTTACTCTATTCTATTATGATTTAATTCTTTGGCTGGGGTTTGTAATTGATATCAAACTGCCTAACAGCTTTGACAAATCGTTCAGCAAGCGTTTGATAGCAATCTTCATCAATGAAGCCATAGTAATTTTTGGAAAGCTTAATTAGCATTCCTTGAAACTGTTCGAGCAGTTTTTCCATTGCTTCATTGTCACCATCCTTAGCTTTAGAAATTAAAGGTAATAGATTATAGTTTTCCATTCGTTCTCCTCCCTATGCTTATTTTTGGCTGAAGCATAAGGAGGAGATCTATTTTTTGTTAAAGCTTTTATGGAGCCATTTCGAAGTAAACTTTCAGTTTTTTCATAATTTTTCTGCGCTGTTTTGATACAGCTTGACTACTAATACCTAGTGTTTTGGCTATTGCAGGGTCTTTTTCTCCTTCAATAAATCTTTTATACACAATGTATTTTTCTCTATCCGTGAGCTTAGCAATAGAGTTGGATAAATCAACATCATTTACATATTCCTCCAAGTTGGAGGCCTGGTCTTCTGTTAATTGTTCTAAAAGCTGTTCATTTTGATACTGAGCATTTTCGAGAAGAGTTTCATCATGAACAACAACAATTCCCTTTTTCTTTGAGGAGCGAATATAATTCATCTTTTCATTCAACATCGCTTGATAGATATATTTAATAAAACGGTAATTTATGCCTTTGTCATCGACCATATCACTTTTGCCCTCCGTCATTATATTGCCAATAACCCCTTGAAACTTTTTCAATTTTAAAATCTTTGGATTGGCCCATACGTGGCAAAATATTACTAACTAATGTCTACTGAATCGTTCAATTTCGTGATTATACCAGTACAATCCGTCTCTTTTTGATAAAATAAGTGCAAGACTTTTATCGATGAAAAACTAAAATCCATGCACTTTTATTATTTCTGGAGGGCTATGATGTATAAACCACACATTCATACACAACTTTCGTTCGAAGATTTTAATCAGCCGATCGGACTAAAAATGAATCCTGAAAACCGCTGGATCAAAAAAGCGGAACGAATTCCTTGGCTAGAACTTGAAAAGAGCTATGCCAAGAATTTTCGCAATAAAAAAGGAAACGTTGCGAAACCTCTGCGTATGGCGTTGGGCGCTTTGCTTATTCAAAAGGAATACGGCTACAGTGATGAAGAAACTGTCCTACAAATTCAGGAAAATCCGTACCTGCAATTCTTCATCGGTTTGCCCGGTTATCAAGACGAAAAACCTTTTGACGCGAGTTCAATGGTGCATTTCCGAAAACGATTAGACGAAACAACCTTGATTGAAATCAATGAAAAAATCATTGCTTTCAACACAAGGGCTGAAAAAATGAGCACGAATAAAGATGACCATGATGACGATGGTTCAAATTCTGGCACACTGATCTTAGATGCCACTTGTGCGCCACAAAATATCAAGTACCCTACAGATACCGAACTGTTGAACGACGCCCGTACGCATTCGGAAATAATTATTGATGCCGTCTGCGAAGAAAATCAATTGAAAAAACCTCGCATTTATCGAAGAATGGCGCGTAAGGTTTATTTGAATGTGGTTCGCCGCAAGAAAAAAAACAAAAAGTGGCTGCGTGCCCAAATACGCAAATTGTTAGGTTTCGTCAAACGTGATATCCGTATGATTCAAGAGTATCTTGATGAAGGTTATGTGTTATCAAATAAGCATCAAATTTGGTGGGGGACGATCCAAAAAATCTACGAGCAACAACAGTTCATGTATGACCACCGCACCCATTCTGTCGGGGATCGAATCGTCAGTTTCCATCAACCTTGGATTCGCCCGATTGTACGGGGAAAAGCTAAATCCGCTGTTGAGTTCGGAGCGAAATTCGATATGAGTGTGGATAATGGGATCGCCCGACTTGAGTGCACCAGCTTTGATGCCTATAACGAATCAGAAGTACTCGTATCGGCAATCCGTCGCTATCATGATCGACATGGCTGTTATCCGAAACGAGTGTTGGCGGATAAGATCTATCGAAACCGGAACAATCTGGCGTATTGTAAAGACCGAGGGATCCGACTTTCAGGGCCAGCTCTAGGGCGTCCAAAGAAAAATGCGAGTCGAGATAAAACCATCGAACACCAAGACAACGCGGACAGAGTAGAAGTGGAACGCGGGTTCAGTCTAATGAAACGCTGTTTTAGTGCGGGTTTGATCCGAACAAAACGCAGGGACACGACGCTTACCAGTATCGCTCTGAGTGTGATCGCCATGAATCTGTCAAAATTGACGGCAGATTTTTTACGCCAAATTTTCAGTTGGTCTTTGAGTTTCAGAAAAACATGGTCAAAGTCATCGAATTTTACATTTTACGAATATTTGGTAATTATTCAGTAGGCATTAACTAAATTTGAATACTTTAAATAAACTCCGTACTCACTAGATAAAATACTGATAATATCTTTATTGTTTACTGGTTTCGTTGAATTTCTAAGTATCTCAATAATGTAGAAAGCGATTCTTTCAAATGGCATTTTTTTCGTTCGGGTAGAAATTTTTCTTGGAGTATAATTTTCTTTCTTACAATTCCCATTTTCTTCCTTTGAGGATTTGATAGCCGAGCTCATAGGTGGCTTCTTTAAATCATCTAAAAGATGTTTTAGGTCATAATATTGCTTACTTAATTCCCTTCTTTCTGAGATGATTTCTTTCATCAAATTATAAATAATTTCTTTTTCTTCACATACGTTCAATTTCATATCTCCTTTCATAGCTTACCTTCATAAATAAGTAAACTTCGTAAAATAGAAATGAAACCAAAATACATAAAAAAGTGACAATTCGCCGAATCGCCACTTTAGAAGTCATTACAATTTTTTTGAATTAACTGATTAATATCTTCGTAAATCATATGCCTCATTACTAAAGTCAATAGCTCATCTTAATCAGTGATTTTTTTGAGATGAATCATTTTAAAAACTGTACAATATAATATGTTTGATCGAAAAAGTAATTGACATAAGGAATCGTAGTTTGGCTATACAAATATCTGTTCATATTCATCTCGAATAAATGTAGTATAACTCGTACAATGTTTCCTTCTATATTTGCTATTATTATGCATCACAAACGCTTGCCAGAATTGCTATCCCCTCTTTTTCTGGAAGTGTTACTCTCACTTTTCCGCTACTATTTTGATTAACAAGTGTTCGAGTCATTTCCCAAATATCCAAAATTTCAATAGTATAGTTTTTATCGTTGGACAATTCTAAATCAACATACGATTGTGCCGTTCTTCCCATGTAACGCAATAGGTAGGAATCACCTTTGAGAATCATAGGTTCAGTAAAAGCAAGCTCTTTTTGTTGCCATTTTGGTAATTCATCAACAACATCACGAAAAGTATGGTGATATCCTCTTAGCTCTTTATCTTTCTTTTTGGTATTGGGATTGTCTACTATATCTTTATAAACTGGTTCTCCTTCACTAGGTAAGCTATACAAGATATCCTTTAAAAATTGAATTCTTTTTAGACTATTACCATGCAATATGCCGCCTTTGGACCACCATAATACTTCATCTTCTCGATCAAAAGTTTCTCCGTGCGTACAATAACCACCACGACAAGTTGTCCACCAAAAGCGATGAACCATTTCAAAGGCCGACAAATTTCCCCAAATATAATCAATATTTCCTTCATAGCCGCATTCATCCATAACAATAGGTAACTGATATTCTTTTCGCCAATTTAATATATTGTTGATGTTTGTTGACTGAATAGAACAATGTGTTAACCAGTGTCTCTTAGGATATACTTTCAGTATATTATGAACTGAGATTAAATGATGATACGGATCCATACGATGAATAAACTCGCCGTATTCATCCCAATCTTCCCAAGTCTTATAGTAAAGCATCTCATATTCATTAGCTAAGCTCCACCAAATATTTCGATAAGCTGAAAATCTAACAATAACATATTCTAGATACTTCATAGACTCTCTCTGATTGAGCTTTGCAAATCCCCAACGATCATACGGATGAAATAAAATTAGGTCAGCTTCAATATTTAGCTTTGTCAAAGCAGCAATTCGTTTTTCAAGGTTATCCCAAAAGTGATAATTGATAGCTTCAACATTCCAATTTCCATTTTGATTTTTTTCAAAGGGAAACAGTTCAGGATCTTCACGATTATAGACTAATGATTTTGGAAAAATGCACATCCTCACCTTATTGAACGGCGAATTAGCTAATGTTTTTATTGTTTGTTCTTGTAATTCCTCAGTTTGACTCGTCCATGCATAACAAGTTGTTCCAATTGGAATGAATCGTTTACCATCAACATAGGAGAAGTTTAGCCTGTCTGCTCTTACCGGGCCATGAACATCTTCATCAGACTCAATGCATTCAAAAAAGCCATTTAATTTTCGTCCTTCCCAGATTATTTGATATTCCCAAGCGCCAAGTTCATCAGGCATAAAATGAATTTTATAAATATTTGGTCCACTCTTAAATGCTGGAATTTTCAACTTTCGATTTTCTTTATTAAAACATCCACAGTATATAATTAACTCGTCACAGCTTTGAGCATCAAGTGAGAGTTCAAAAAGCTCATATTTTTTTATTTGTTGCATGGTGCTTTTCCTTTCTAAAAAATAACTGAGGAATCCCTCAGCTATTTTAGTTATTCAATTTTATATACAGGATAAAATTCTCGATTCGTACTAGTTACATATTCATTTGAGGAAATGTTGAATGTATCTTCCAAGTGGATATCATTACATGAGCTACCCACAAGAAGTTCATAATCTCCAGATTCAATTTTCCATTTATATTCTCGATCAAGAAAGGCAATTTGACTTAAGTCAATTTCAAATTCGATTATTTTCTTTTCACTAGGTTCCAATAAAACACGACAAAAACCAATGAGTTCTCTCTCAGGACGAATCACAGATGAATACTTATCTCTGATATAAACTTGTGCAATTTCTTCACCTTTAATTGAACTACTATTCTGAATGTCAAAACTAAATACTAATTTTTCGTATCCATTCAGCTCTTTTTTCACTAATTTCAAATTGCTATATTCAAAATTTGCATAAGATAGACCAAAACCAAAGTAGTATCTTGGTTCGTGTGGAAGATCAATGTAGGAACTAAAAGGTGATTGTGTTCCTACATGATAACTTGACCCACGACCGTGATTGTAAAATAGTGGTGATTGGGCAGAACTGTACGCTACGCTGACTGGTAATTTCCCGCTAGGATTATTACTACCTATCAGTGTCTCGACAATGGCTTGACTACCGTATTCTCCTGGGTTCCAAGCTTCAATAATTGCTGAGGCATATTTATCAGCTGCATCACTTGATATAGGTTTACCATCTAAATGGACAACAATAAACTTAATCCCCTTTTTCCCCATTTTTTCCAATAATTTTTCCTGACAAGGTGCTAAATTGATGCTACTTGAATCAATTCCTTCGCCCGTACTACAAGAAGTTCCCCAGCCGTATTTACCACCAACAACTACTATGGATACTTCTGATTCTTGTGCCAGCTTTAATGCAGCTTCATGATGACTATCATCTGTACCTACGTATGGAAAGCCATATTCATACATTATTTTTGCAGTAGGACATTGTTTCGTTAATTCTTCATAAACGTTTCTACAATCAGCATAGGCTGAACTAGCAACACGTTCTAATTCTGGAAACTCAATATCAATCATTGAACCTTTGTACTTGTCCTTTTCTTGATATTTCCAGGCCTTTTCTGGTGTACTTTCTATTCCAGCCATTGTATTCCTTCCGCCCATAGCCAATTCCAAAACACTCATATAAGAATAACCACCAAATAGACTTCGTACAGATTTTGCTAAATGACCTATGACAGCAACTTTTTTACCTTTCAAATCAACAGGCAAAATCCCATCATTTTTCAAAAGTGTGATTGATTCTCTTGCATACTGTAAACTTGTTTGCTTAGATTCATTGGAGCTAAAAACGTCATCAATTACATTACTATCCTCAGGAAACGGTTTTTCAAATAGACCTAATTGGAATTTCTCAGTTAAGACTCTTAAAACTGCTTGGTCAAGTAAATGAATATCTATGTTTCCTTCGTTAATCAATTCAATCACATTATCCCCTAATACATTAGGTGTTGGAAATTCCATATCGAAACCAACTTCTAGAGATAATTTTGCTGCTTCATCTTTATCCTTACATACTTTTAATCGTGTATATAATTCTTCTAATGATGCGTAGTCGGAAACTAATAATCCGTCAAAACCCATTTCTTTTCGTAGTAAATCTTGCAATAGTTTTTTTGAACCAGCAACAGGTTCACCATCGATCGCTCCATAGTGATTCATGACTGAACGTAAATTTCCTTTTGAAATCGCAGCTTGGAAAGGTCTGGCAAAAGTCTCTTGTAACTCTCTTTCTGGTAAGTTGGTTGCTGCTGCATGAATTCCTCCCTGACCAGCTTGATATCCAACAAAATGCTTGCTTGTCGCCATAACATTATAAGAATCTTCTTTTCCAGAATTTTGTATTCCAGAAACGTAGGCAGTCCCTAACGCAGATACTAGCATTGGATCTTCACCGTAGCATTCACCATATCGGCCAAAACGAGCGTCACGACTTACATCTAAAACTGGTGCTAGAGCATGTTTGATCCCAACAGCACTCATTTCTTGTCCAATAATCTTGCCAGCTTTTTCTTCTAACTTTACATTCCACGCTGCACCACGTCCAATACCTGTAGGAAAGCTTGTTGCATCGGGCATCAGCACACCAGTCAAAGCTTCAATATGAAATAAAGCGGGAATACCAAATCTACTTTTCATCATTACTTGCTTTTGATAATCAGCTAATTTTTTTGTTACTATTTCTTTGCTATCATCCCATGCTGCCGCTAAAAAAGCGACAGCTCCTACTCCTTCAGGAAAATCATTTGCCAAATTTGGACCATTTTTATCTTTTGGATTATAGCATTGTAATTGTGCTATTTTTTCTGCCAGTGTCATTCGTTCTAATAAATCTCTTGCTCGTTCCAAACTTGACAACGTTATATCTTGATACTTCACTTCAGTCAAACCTTTCCTAAATAAAAATAATTATGCTAATCGTTTGGTAGCTCTTGCTCAGAAACTTCACTGATTTGCTCAGGTTTTGTTATGAGGAAAGTTAAGATTGCACCGATTCCAAAAGCGACGACAAAACAGGTAATCCAACCAATCAAGGAAGAAGGATTGCCGTTTGGATTCATATGAGCTCCAAAAGTTAATACACCACCAACAGTAGCTGGAGAGTATTGATTCACGCCTAATACTGTACATAACATTCCAGCTAGTCCGCCTGAAATCATCGCAGCAATAAATGGTTTTCTGTACGCTAAAGCTACACCAAAAATTGCTGGTTCAGTGATTCCGAATAAGGCAGAAGTCATGGTAGAAAAGCCTAACGCTTTCTTTGATTTATCTTTTGAACGCAATGCAAACCCTAATGAAGCGCCGGCAAGTGCCCAAACACCCATACCTAAAATAGGATTAAATGCACTTGATCCTTCTCTCAGTACGATATCGGTCAGAACTGGAATTAAGGCATAATGAATACCAAACATTACACAAACTTGCCAGAAAGCGCCAAAGAATAATCCTGCTAAAATTGGACTCAAACCGTACATACCCATAACAACATTCCCTAAAAGTTTACCAACCTCAGTAAATACAGGTCCAAGAGCTAAGAACATTATAGGAATCATCACTACTACTACAATCATGATTTTAATAAATTCTAAAAATTGTGGGATATATTTATCCAAAAAGAACTCAAATTTTGCCGCAATCAATGTTCCAATAAGCATAGGGAACAAGGAATTTCCATAAGAAACCTGTGGGACAGTTATCCCTAGAAAAGTTAATACCTCTGCTTCACCACTCAATGCAGTCGCAATTGCTGGTAAAACCATACTAGATGCTATAGCTGCTGCAATATAAGGGTTTGATTTCATAAATTTAGCTGTAGAAATTGCAATCATGATCGGCATAAAATATAGAAAGCCATCATTTGCTGCTGCTAAAATAATATAAGTGCCATCAGTTTCTTTTAAAAGTCCGGCTAAAACTAATAATGCCAATAATCCTTTAAACACCCCTACAGCTGCCATTGTTGGCACTAAAGGATAAACCGTGTTCATTAACATTCGTGAAATTCTATTGATTAGTTTTTCTTTATTCTTATTACGAATCGTATCCAATTTCCCTTTAATTTCTGCAACATCTTCATCCATTTCAACACCGTTATCAGTAACAACTTTAGTCGTTGATGTTTTTTGTAAAATACTCTCAACGTCATCATAAACTTTGCTAACTTCATTTCCAATAATTACTTGAAATTGTCCACCAGCCTTGATAACACCTAACACCTTATTCATTGCTTTTAGTTGTTCTTCTTGAGCAACTGACTCATCTTTCAATGTGAATCTTAACCGAGTCGCACAATGTACAACGGCCTCAATATTTCCTTTCCCACCAACCTTCTCAATAATAGAGGATGCAAGTTTTTCATCATTCATTTTTCTTCACCTTCAGTCTAATTTTTATCAGACTATCCTTTCCTTTTGCTTTTTATTTTTTTTAAAATAAATCTGGTTTCCATTTTTTCTGCCATTTAAGCAAGGGATTCCCCTTTTCAAAATGTATTGGAAGCCAAACATATTCAGAAATACTTGTATTGATTTTCCATGAACTTTTTTCGATAGGCTTGGATAAGTCAACTACCCAACGATCACCAATCGCAATATACAAATCTTTTCCTTCAACCTTTAGTACACTACTGATTTGAGAATTAAAACTATTCTTCTCCAAATCATCTACACACGGATCACCAATGATGTACCAAGGACCGTGAATATTATTTGCTTTAGCGGTCAAGGAAGGATTTGGATAATAAGCAGTTGTTCCAGAGGTAATCATGAAATATTCCCCTTCTCTTTTGAATACTGCTGGGGCCTCTCGTGCTAATGGTGGGCCAGCAAAGTGTAAATGTGTGGAATATTTACCTGTAATATTTTTATAGTCCTCAGTTAAATCTGCAATAACAATCTCAGTATGAACTTTCCCAAAAATGAGGTAGGCTCTTTCATCCTCATCAACAAATAAATCAAAATCTCCACTACTCATTTCCAAAGGCACAATGCGATTAACTAGTTCAAAATCACCAGTAATGGATTTCGATGTTGCAATTCCCATAAACTGTTGATTCCAATCTCTAGGATTCTCATCTGATCCCACAAGCTTAACCCACATAACAAATTCTTGATTTTTCTTATTGTAGATAATGTGTGGTCGATCCATAATTCTTGTTGGATGAAGTGGATTGCTAATATCATCAGAGGGTTTTAGAATAGTGTTTTCAAATGTCCAATTTATCAAATCCTCAGATGAATAGCAGTTAACACCTTGATGCCAAATACCAGAATTTGCTTTAGAATCAGTTTTGTTTTCACCAAAAAAATAGTATTTTCCCTCAAAAAACTTAACGCTACCACCATGTGCTTGGATACGCTCGCCATGATTATCAAACCATGGCTCGTCCAGTACAATTTCCTTTTTCACTACAAAAACCTACTTCCTATCTTTTTTTGAATTTTCTTTACTGTGATAATGGATACTTGCTTTACCAATTAATCCGATTGGTTCAAAATTGATATATTGAGACAGAAAATCTCGTATATAGCGTCCTAAGTTGTTCACAACTTCAATCCTTAATATGTTTATCCCGCTTTTTAATTGTTCAGATAAGTCAAACATATAAGGATAACTAATCTGAGTATCAATGAAATGATCGTTTAAATAAATGGATACAATCTCATTAGCATTTTCAATTGACAACCATGCAATATCTTTCATATCAGACATTTCAAAAGTGGTTTCATAGATTAACGTACCACTAAAGTTATCCAGTTCATCTCCTAGACCTAAAAGTGGTAATTTTTCCTCAACTCTCGGGAATGAATTTTCTTTTGCTACTCCAACTCCATCAATACTGATTCGCCAATTTTTAAGCTCTAAATTTTCATACTCAGCAGCAATGTGACGCGATAAACGGTGTGATAATTTCGAATAAGTACCTTCATTCTCGATAAGTATCACAGATTCTCCTTTATCTAAGTCCACTTGATACAATCCGTCAATTTGTTCAAGTTTTTGTAATTGATTACGCATAGGGTCATAAGCAATCAATTCTTTTTGATCTTTAAATCTCACAGATAAATCTGATAGCATACTTTCGTTAAATAACATGTAAATTGATTTTTCTTCTTGAAGATAATGAAAATAACGTAAATTTTCGTTGTAAGAATCTGTTTTTAACTGATCGACCATAAGCAGTTCTAAATTATGAACCAAGTTATCTAAGGTCAAATGCATTGTTTCTTGAAGCAGAACATCCAATTCTGTTTGATCTATTATTGATTCACTTGCATCCATTGGAAGTCCATCGATGAAAAAAACCTTTATTCCATGATTACTTAAAGAATGAATTTTTCTGATTATGTTTTCTGGCAATCTTTGAGCATATGGAACAACTAACACCTTATAGGCTAAATCATTAATCTGAAAAATTTGATTATCACAAATACTTTCAAGCAAGTGCTCACAAGAAATGATATCAAACTCAAATTGATTCTCAGTAAGAACTCTAGTTACTTTTTGAATAGGCATGTAATTACCTGACCACTCTGCTTCGCCATGATACAATACTGAAATATCCGCACGATGTTTTCCTCCGCTAAACAAGGAACTTAGTTTGTTCATATACTCTACTAGAATATTGAAGGCGAAAAACTGTGGATTTTTACCATGAGCATAAAAATGAGGGGGACAATCAGTATCTGGGAAATCACTCATCGTAAAGGCATGTGGAACAAAATAATTTACTCCTCTTACCAACATATGATCAGCTATCCATTTCATAAGTTTGGTTCCTTCTGCCCAACCATATGCGCCAAAAACTTCACACATCGTTCTGCCTTCTTTGTTAGAGTCAAGATAGCCTAATGATGTCCCTAACTTAGCTAGGGCAAAATGGAAAAATTCTCCATCCCAACCATTAGAAGTCATTGATTTAAAATATCCCTGCTTTTGATTAGGTAATAGTTGATGTAAAACAACATCAATTCCTGCCATATCTTGTCCAGCCATTGACTTGAAAAAGTGGCCGGCCCCATATCCCAAACGGCTATGTGCATTGTTATCTTCAATAACGTGGCCAATATATTTCACATCATGTTTCGAGCACCAAGTACCAATTCTTTCAGAAAAATTCTTCCGATAAAGATTTGTGATAAAATCCATGTACTTAAATCTGAAATGATGTGCTTCAGGTGAATCTCCCCTAATTAAAAGTGGCAATTTGGTTAATAATTCTTTCTCGCCAATTTTCATATGTTTTGCCAACTCAATTTCCATTCCACTTTTCCATGGCATCGGCATGTCAACTCTTCCAATTGATGCATTCGACCCTTTTGTATTTCCAAAACGGGGTTCATCAGAAAAGAAACCTTCAATAGTATTACCAAATTTTTTGCCAAACTTTTCATAATGTGTTTCGTACACTGTGTTTATTAAAATATCTGTCGCCTCTGGTACTAAAGGATTTAAATAACCTTCAGTAGCAGCTTCACCACCATTTTTTGTTTCAAAGCAAACAAAAATTGTCCATTCCCCTTTAGGAATATCCCAGTAAAGCATGTCCCCTTTCAAATACTCAGTGATATCAATCATCTGTCGTTCATCTATCACTTCATAATCAATTTTTGGTGAAGCAATAACAGAAATTATCTTTCCTTCGCAATCATTTTCTTGGATTCCAGTTATAGCTTTTTCAGTTCCAACACTCATAAAGTCAGGACGCTTTTGTATTGTCCATTTAATTAATGTTCCTACGTTAGTTTGTGGTCCAACTACATCTAATTGATAAAAATCCAAAAACTTTTTTTGTAAATCGGGGTAGTTTTTACTAATTTCACCAGCCGCATAACCTGTAGGGAAATGTTTATCATCTAATATCCAAACTGTCATACCGAGTTTTTCGCAAGTGTCAAGAATAATTGCAACATCGTTCCACCATTTTTCTTCCAAAAACTCCTTATGTGGCCGTGATTCGATGCATACCGATTTAATACCACTTTCAAATATTTTTTCAATGTACTCTCTGATTACTACTTCATTTTCTCCATGCATCCATAGAAATGGCATGATATGATTATCATATTTATTGATTAGTAACTCATTAATCTTTTTCATTTCTTCCACCTAAAACTTTGATTTGATTTGTTAAACCGCTATGTATACAATATACTTAAGAATGAACAAAAAAAATATGTCAGAAAGCGATTTCTTTTCTATCATATTTTTATATAGTTACCGTTTGCATTTTTCAAATACTTTGCCTACTTTTTGCTAAAGGAGGTCTTAATTATGGATTTCAATTTTATTGCCGAAAATCTTTTTCAGTTAACGAAGCGAGAAGAATATTACAAAGAAAATAGTGAATTATCCAAAGATTATTATCAAAAACTAGTTACAAAACGAATTAATAATCAAGATGTCTATGTCTTTGATGATTTGATTCCTTCTGGTAGGAATTTCAATATTGTGAAGCATACTCGTTTTGTGAAAGTTCCTCCTCACATTCATAATTTTATTGAGTTGAACTATATATATTCTGGCTCTTGTACACAAATTATTGATAATAAGAAAGTAGTCCTTCAAAAGGGACAAATTTGTTTAATTGACACTTCGGTTCCCCATTCGATTGAAAATACTACTGAACAAGATATTATTATTAATATTCTAGTTAAAAAGGAATACTTCATTAAGCAACTTAGTCAAAATTCTTATAGTTCCAGTATCGTCTTTGATTTTATTCTGAATGCATTATCTGAAAAACAAAGCCATAATCAATACATTGTATTTGAGAATAATGAATATGATCAACTTCGTTTGATTATGGATCAAATCTTGTATGAACATTTAGAAAATAAAATTGGTAATGATAAAATTATCGAAAGTTTTATATCTATACTTTTCTCATTGCTTGTTCGAAACTTCGAATATGTTACTAACAAACAAGAACAAAGAAGTAAGAATCAAATTGTTGCTCTCCTAGAATATATTGATAAGAATTTTATGGATACAACACTTTCAAGTCTGGCAAAACATTTTAATTACACCTCTAGTTATATTAGCACGTTACTAAAAACTGAAACGGGGAAAAATTTTAGTCAACTCGTGCTTGATAAAAAGTTGGAACTTGTGGAAACTCTTTTACAAAATACTGATAAATCAATTCAGCAATGTGCTGAGGAAAGCGGCTTTACAAACAGCACTTATTTTTATAAAAAATATAAAAAGCGCTTTGGGAAAATGCCCTCAGAAAACAGAAAAAATTTAAGAACCGACTCACTTCAATTTTAAGAAGTGGACCGGTTCTTTTACATGTAGTCTTCAATTCAGTCAGTATAGATTGTTTTCCTTCGCCTTCTCTTTGAAAAAAGTAAACAATCACATAAATCAATAATCGGACCCTGAAATAGAATAGACATAACAGTTCCTACTCCGATACCTATCCATTTGCCAGAAATGGCATGAGCAAGCAAACTGGCTCCGATTGGGATAATATAAACTAGTGCTTGAGCTTTTGTTGCATTATTTTTGGTGAATTGGTTTCTAACGATTAGCATTAATTCGTCATTAGGATGTAAAACAATATCTGCTTTCTGATATAATGCCACTGCAATAGAAATAAGTACCAGTGACAAGATCATTAAGATAAATTTTGCTAAAAAAGGAAAAGTACATATTCTGAAAAATGTTAATATATATACCATAAATTCTACAAGATAGCTGAATAAAATCATAAAAATGATATTATAAACGTTTCTTTTTACGTCGATTTTTTTATTCAAAAAACATCCTAATATAGCTACAAAACAACCAAATAGTATTAAGGCATTGCCAATAGACATATTTAATATTTCAGCAATCCCTTGTCCAGAGGCCATCCAAATAACTGACCCCATATCTACCGAAATTGCCAAAGCGTTCCCTATACTATTCAACAATAGCGAAATGATTAATAGCTTTATTCTGAATTTTAATGTAATGACAGTACCTACTTCCTACTTTTTGTTATATAGATATTTTTCCAACGAGATCTCCGTGAGCGACGATTCCATTTTTCTTTAATACTACTTTTTTATCTTCTAAATTGGTTGATATAACAATAATATCAGTGTCAAAGCCTTCTTTTTTAAGAAATTCCAAATCAATCATGGCTAACATGGTTTCTTCCGTTACTATTTCTTCTTTTTGAACAAATATTTCGAATCCTTTGCCATTTAATTCAACAGTATTTATTCCCATGTGAACTAATACTTCTATGCCCTCTTTTGTTCGAATACCTATTGCATGTTTGGTAGGGAAAATAGATACTATCTTTCCTTTCACAGGTGAGAAAAGGTTAGTATTTGATGGTTTTACAGCAAAACCATCACCCATCATTTTTTGAGAAAAAACTGGATCATTTACTTCTTCAATTAAAATAATTTGACCATCTACTGGATTATAAAGTTGAACGCTATTATTTGTTTTATCTTTAAAAAACATTGGATCCCTCCTGAAATCTTTTCATCAATAATACTCTTGTATTTATTTTCATTCCATATCAAATTTGAGGGATAACTCTATCAAATTTCATGTATAGTAAGAGTTTATCCATGTCATACATATGAAAATCATATTTACTCTCGCTTCAAACTTATCATTGAACATATTTTTCTTTCTAAATCGCCAAGCAAACGATTTTCTGATGTTAGGATGAATTCATGGACATGATTTGGTAGAATTTAACTACTAAAAAAAGGACGTGTCCAAAATGGCAAAAGCCAAGAAAAAAATGGATGAACCATTCAAAAAGACAATCGTTGAGCTCTATCAGTCTGGTCAATCAGTGGAACAGTTAGCTGAGGAATATGGGATCGCTACACAAACCATTTACCGTTGGAACAAGCTTTACACCAAAAATGAGGAAACCGGTATGACTGAAGCAGAAATCCTTGCAATGAAAAAGGAAATGGCTAGCATGAAAGAGGAAAATGCCATTCTAAAAAAGGCTTTATCCATATTCGCTCAAAAGTAGAAACTGACGATGTCTACGAATTTATTCAATCCAATACAACTGATTATGACGTAAAACAATGGAAGGTAATTTGTAAATAAGTGTGCAATTAAAATATTTGATATATTAAAAATAAGGAGGATATATTTATGAAGTTAATTGGTATTGATTTGGATGGAACCCTGTTAAACTCACAACAAAAAATAAGCAAAAAAAATGTAGAAGTTCTAGGAGAAATTTCAGAAAAGTGTTTTCCCTTCATTTGTTCTGGAAGAGAGGTAGAAGATATAAAAAATATACTTAAAGAAAACAAGCTGTCTATCCCTGCTATAGGATTAAACGGTGCAGTTGGATATGACTATGAAAAAAAATTATTTGAATTTTATTTTAATCATTCCAGTGTTAAAAAAATAAGTTCTTTGACTTCAAAATTTCCAACAAAAATCTACACAAATAATGGAAGTTATGAATCAAACGAATACAAGGCTAGATTGAAAGAAATCTTTAGTGAGATAGGAAACGAATTTTCTATTGATGAATTAAACTATGAACTTGAATACGAAAAATCTATCCAATCAACTTCCTATAATAACATTAATGACATATTTGACATTGATGGAGTAAAGGTATACAAATTCTTTGTTTTTATTCCTAACAGAAAAATGAAAAGCAAGATCAAAAAAGAATTGGAATCAATACATGGAATTACTGTTACTGAATCATCAGAAGTAAATCTTGAAATTGTGCCCTACAATGTGTCAAAAGGATTAGTATATAGTCATTTGGAAAAAATTTATGGATTAAAAAATGTCACAAAGTTTGCAATTGGTGATAGCTTGAACGATCTTTCTTTATTTGAAATGTCAGATTTTAGTTTTGCTATGGGAAATGGTCATCAAACCATTAAGAATATGGCAACCTATGTGATTTCTTCAAATGATGAAGATGGGGTAGCAGAGGCATTAAAGGCTATTTCAGCAATGTAATTGTTATACAGTCTCATTAATACTAAAAACAATCAATTTATACTAATAGAGAGTTAGATCAGAAAAATAGTGAACTAAGTAATTTTATCTTAATTATGGTGTTTGTACTCAGAAGTAAAAATCTCCTTATTATTTAAAGTTTTTCCTAATTTCAAATGGTAAATGCGCAGTGAGAATTTTATAATTGAGAACCTATAAAAAATTTTAGGAAAGCATGTTTTAAATTATGGAAGTCTAGGCGTAATATTCTATTAAAAAGTAAACCAAGCAAAGGTTTGGCCTCTTCCCCTACTTGGTTTACTTTTTTAGTTAATTCAATACCATTTCATAAAACACAATACATAACCCAATCAAAAATATTCCTCCAAAAAGCACAAACAACCCAAAATACAATGGCGCAAGAAGCCATCTAGGTGTCTTGTGGAGCCTTCGGTAAAAAAGCTGGCGATGAGTCCTGTCAGTAGCCATGCAAAATAGAAATGAAACGTCATAACGTCACCTTTTCTTCTGTTAATTGTTCATTTATTCTACCGCAAGACGATGATTTTGTAAGCCTAAAATTCATTCGTAATCAGCCATTTATTTTCAACCTTTTGTAATTTCAACTCATATTCTAGTGGTAAAATGGCTTTGGTTTCTTTATCCAAGTAAATCACGACGACTTTGACTTTGACACCATTTTTTGACTTAAAGTAGTTAATGGTTTGAATTTCCGAAAAGGTGTAAGCTTTATTGATTTCTTTGATATTTTGGTCTTTCACATAGTAACCCAACTCCGTTTTCTTAGCGGTGGGATAGATTTTAAAGAAGGTGCTTAGAAATTCTTTAATGTCTCCCTTAGTTTCTTGATCAATACTCATATCATCTTGAACAAGCTCTTCTTTAATCGCCATCTTTTTTGGTAATACCGCAAACACAGGATTACTTAAAATGCTAATCTGATTGTTGTGATTGGTTCGTACGTTGACTGAAAACGCCGAAGCTACTTCTCTATTCTCCTTCTTTTTACCAGTGTCCTCTTCAATGGTTTGTTTCAACGCATAACCAACGGAATAATCAGTTTCATTAATCGGTGTTACATTCAAAATTTTGATACTAGTTACGGTTGATGTTGTGGGAATATCTGAGCGAATCATCTCTTGGTTCAATTGTTGTAGGTGCTCGGGCAAATAGTTTTTAAGCTGCTCGTTGCGCTTCTCTAACTGTTCCTTATTCGGCTTCCAGTTATAATAAACTTTGACAAAATCTTCCACAAAGCTCGTCATCAAATGCGTATCTTCGACTTTGGTTTCAATGATTTTCTCTTCGTGAATGGTATGTTGGTCAATGGCAGTAAAATTTTTATACACACCAAAAAGGACACTACCAATCAAAAGCAGCCATAATCCTATTGTTGTTTTTCTTCGTAGTCCAATCTTCTTTGTTTTCATCTCTTTACTCATTTCCTTTCGTTAGTTGACTCTGCCTGCTCCAATCAAATGAGCTTGCCAATATGAATCGGTTAAATCCGTATAGCCAATCGGGGATCCGGCATGGTACATACGATTATTCCCTACATAAATCCCAATGTGTGTCACAAAATCCGCCGTAGAATAGGTGGAATGGAAAAACACCAGATCTCCTGGTTTGGCTTCACTTAATGACAAGTGTTTGGTCACGTTGTATTGTGCTTGTGCTGTTCTTGGTAAATTAATCCCCACTTTGGCAAAACACCATTGAATCAACCCACTACAATCAAATGAAGTCTGCGGCGAACTGCCACCAAAACAATAAGGGAAACCTTGATATTTCAGCGCTTCATCCATAATTTTTTGCACAGTTTCATCATCAAATTTAGTTGGTGTGCTGGCTAAATATTGTTCGACTAGTTTCACGTAAAATTGATTTCCATAAGCATAACGCCAACCGCCATTGATAGGAATGGCAATCGGATTGGGATAATCAGCTTTCTTCCCACCCGCTTTTTCTTTGGAAAAACTTTCGGCCAGTTCATAAGAATATTTTTTGCCATGACTTGCCACATAATTGATGAAACCGCCGCCAAAATTATAGGATTGTATCGCAGTATTTTCATCACATCCATGTGCCTTAATCCCTTGAATCAACTCAGAAAAATATTTGCAACCTTGTTTAATGGAAGCTTCGGTACTTAGTGAATTGGGTGACAAGCCTAAGCTCTCCGAACTTTGCATCACGTCTTCTGCCGTTCCACCACTTTCTACTTGTATAATGGCAAGAATGGTTTTGACATGCTCTGGAATGCCAAACTCTTTGCAATATTTTTCTACCATTGCTTGGTGCTTCAACACTTCTGGGGAAAGATTTAATCCTACCTCAACAGAAGAAGAGGCACTTTGATCTTCTTCTCCTGTTAAGATGACGCCGAATAAGAAACAGAATAACAATCCGAATAAGCCAATCACTGGCGCTGAAAGCTTAAGCATTGTCTTCATCGGCGCTTCATTCCTTTGCCACGTAGTTCCTTAACTTCTTTACTTTTCTCTTGTCGTTTTTCTTCAATCGTTCGTTTTGCATAAAGTTTTCGATTGAGGGTTTCACCATTTTGAAGTTGGCGCTCTTGTTTTCGATGGAACGAAGGATTTTCATGATTTTTTGGTATCAGCCTTTTAGGTGGATGATTTAAAGTCTTTCCTTGGTTGGAATGGCTCGGTCGTTTTGGTGTTGGCGATAATACCGATTGCTTCCGTTGACCTAATGTTCGTTTTCGAGTTTCTCTTCGTTTCTTTTCCTTTTTCTTAGGTGTTCCGTATTTCTTTTGACTAGGATTTTTTTGTTTGGATTCGTTCTTCTTTTTTTGTTGCTTTTCATCAGATTTTCTTGGATCAAGCTGATTGTTTTTCTCCTTTGGTTTGTCTAAATGTTTCTGCTTATTCTTCTCAGTAGCCTCTTTGGTTTCCGTCTGTTTTTGACGGTTGCTTGAAGAGGTTGTCTGTTTATTATCGGAATTACTCTTACCGTCCCCTCCTGTTTTCTTGGAGTTACTACGATTATGTCCCAAGCCTTTTAGCAACAATCCACCAACAGTCATTCTCCGCATTGCTCGATTAGCTATCCGTCGTGGTCTGCGCATCACACGACTACCGACATTTTGTGAATCCGCACTGGTTAACGCCATCATCCCCATTAAGTCATTGAGTCTAAAGAAGATACCTGCGAAAATCACAATTTGCATAAACGCCACGATAAAGAATGGTTGTGATGCCGTTAAACCATAAACCATGGCAGAAAGCGAAAAAGCTAAGGTCAATACGAGGGTGATTCCCGCTCGCATCATAATGACATTAAACAAACGCATAATCGTCTTTTTCATTAGATGATTGAAGGTAGGAATCATGGATAAGAGAAAACTTATCGGCAGAAACACCGCAAAGATAATAAACAGGACTTGCGAGAAAATCATGATGCCTGTCAGAATAAAGACGAAAATTGAAATGAAGAGATTAAACAAGATGATAAAAATCGTCACGCCTATTCGTGTCACGGTCTTAGTGATGGTCATATTGTCATTCTCTAGGTCATTGATTTCCTTTTTGATGATTTCCGTGCGATCTTTTCCTTTGTTTTGAAAAGGACTTGTCTTTTCCAATTCTTCTACCCTCTCTTTTCCCACGGCTTCAAGATTAGAATCCCCATACTGTAAAATCATCCATGGTTGCTTCACTTGAATTTCAAACAAGGAATCTCGAATCGCATCCACACTACTTTTTCTACTGTTTCCTGAATCTTGCACGGTCATTTTTGAGCCAATTGTTAATGCCGCATTACTAATATCCGAACTAAATTCATTGATTCGCCGAACGTAGCTGGTGGAATAGGCAATAAAGGATGACGACAATAGAAAAATCGTTAAGAAGCTAACTACGGCACTGACGGCTTTTGTAGTTTCTCGCTTCACTAATCCTGTGTACGCCACATAAATTCCTAAGACCAGAACCAACAAAAGCAACAAACCCGGATAGAATCCCTGATTCATAAACCCATGTTCATTAATCCCTGCTAGTGTTTGGATATTTCGCCCAATGGCTTCGGTAGTGTCACTGATGAAATCTAAGGAATAAGCTTCTCCAACCAAATAACCTGTGGCGTTGGACAAATAAATACTAAACAACCAGAGTAAATTGGTAAGGGCGTAAATCCCATACATCACGGATTTTCCAATGCCATCACCCCAATTCCAAGGTAACCAATCCCAACTGGAATCCACAAAATAGTCCAACTGATAATTATCAACGGGATACTTGGAATAGTTCTTACTGGCATCAATCGTTTCATCAATCAAACCCACCGCATTCACTGAAGTAGACAGCACAGACAAAAGAAAAAAGATACCGACTAAAATCATCAGTACCTTAAAGACTTTCTTCTTATTCAACTTAATCACCCCCAGCATGAATCGGTGGTCGAGTATCAAAAGCTTCAAATAAGTGTTCAAAAATATAATCAAATTGAATCACTCCTGTATGCCCCCAAATATCTTGGAATAGGGCTTGCCCATTTTCCAAATTACGCAAGCGATTTTGATTCCCTTCATCTTCCTTATCCAAGCTAAAGAATTCCAATGTATTTTTGATTTCATTAATATCCGTGGAACGAAAAGCAAACTTCATGCCGATATTATTTTTCATCTTTTCGTCTAACAGGTCATTGGCGTTCTGCGTCACGAAGTATACACCGGCATTCATGGCACGTCCTTCACGAACTAACTTCATCGATAATGTTTTTCCTTGCGCAACTTGAAGGAAACTCCAAGCTTCATCTAAGTCAACGATTTTAAAAATTGACGTATCTGAGTGAATAAAATCCAAAGCGAAGGTACTAATGACCATTAACATGGACACACTTAACATTTCCATTGTCGTGTATTCTTCCATCGTGGTATTGGCATCTGGCAAAACTAAATCCGCCACTTGAATCACATTTAGTAGTTTATCCAAGCTGATGGTATTCTCAACTTGGCCATCACTAAACAATAGTTGAGCGAAATCGTAATCCACAAATGATTCAATATGGTCGGCGATAGAATTAGAAATTGCGGAATCTTCCAGTCGTAGTTCATCAATCACTCGCAGTAAGCCTCGTTGTTCTGATTGCGCCACGGTTCGAATCGCTTTTCGTAAAGTCGGGAATCGCTCGCCATCACGAGAAGAAATCCCTGTTAGAAAAGTTAAGGTATCAATCGCTAAACTTTCCGAATCTTTGACATTTTTCAAAATGACGAATGGATCAAGCAAGCCTCGATTCTTTTCCTCACTAGTTAGATTGATAATATTGACCTCTTCTTCAATATGAAACAAATCTTCTTGCCAATTTCCTCGCTCCGACTTTGGATCAAGAATGACTGCTTTTCCACCGAAAAGTACCGCATAGTAAACCAACAGATTATTGGAAAAGGACTTCCCACCACCTAAACTTCCTAAGAAGGCTGCCGCTAGTGCATTGGTAGTGGTACCTTTGATACCTTGTGCTGCCAAATCGGGTTTGATAAAAACATTTCTCCCTGTATCCACATTGAAGCCGACATAAATGCCTTCCCGTTCGCCAAGATTTTGGGTTGCGCCAAAACCCAGAGAGGAAATAAAATCACTGGTCACATACTGAACATAGTCATTCATAAATCGTTTGGCAGAAGGGATAAACTCGCTATGCAATCCCAACATATCACCGAATGGACGGACCAACTTCACGTTAAAATCATCGTAGAAATCACGAACTTCATTGCACCGCTTTTTCAATTCATCCAAACTTGGTGCTGTCACTCGAATAACGTAGCTTAATTTATACATGGATTCTTTGGTTTGATCTAACGTAGACTCTAATTCATTGACGGAATCCAAAGCTTCCACCACATTGTTTGCCGTTTCATTCTCGCTTTCCCATGCGTGATTATCTAAATCTTTGAGTTCCTTTTTCTTATTGCGAACTGTCGTCAAAGCTTTCCGATTCGGGACGACTTCAATATTCATGGAGGTATCAATAGGAAAAGAAAATTGTTGTTGCTGGTAATAAAAGAGTTCACTTTGAGGGAATTCCAACTCACCGACAATCGAGTTAATCGTAAAGTAAGCCACAAAGAGTTCCTTGTCTTCATTGGTGATTTTCAAGTAACGTTGTTTTTGTTCAATCAAACAACGAGTGGGTTTAATCAAGTCGTAGCGTTTGATACGTTTATTACCTTCCACCTCTTCACTTGGCAAATGAAAAGAATACTCTTCATACGCCATGTCATCATTGCCATGTAAATGTTCGAGCAAATATCCAAAATCATCTTTGGTTAATGGACGGAAGTTGAAACGGCGCAATAATTTGTTTTCCAGTAGCTGTTCCAATTTTTGAAAACGAGACACTTCACTGGCGGGAAGTTGAACAAAATCTCCCATGAGTTTGGTATTAACGCCATGAACAAAATCTTGAATGCCTAATACAAACTCATTCCAAATAGTCTTTAAGTTGACTTCGTGGTCGGTCAGTAATAATTTAAACCCAATGAAAAATCGGTAATCCACTTGATGTTCGCCAATCAATTCGACCAAAGCTTCCGTCTGCCCGTCAATATGTTGGATGGCTGCTGCTTTTAATTTTCCTTTGACGGTTGCTTTGGAGCGCTCTTGGACTTCTTTGATACTGGATTCGGTACTTAGTTGTAGCGCATGAATTTTCCCCTCTCGATATTGTGCGACTAACTGACGAAAGTTATCATGGACTTTCAGTTTTTCATCGGGGCTTAGAAAGGAATAGTTGTAAGGGATTAATTCGTAATACGCCCAACATTCCCCGTCCTCATTAAAGACTAAGTTGTTTTCAATATATTTAATCGGGTATTTCACAGCACTTCACTCCTTACATACGTGATGCTTGGTTGGATAATTATTCGCTGTTCACTGACTTTTTTCTCGGCATAAGTGACTTTTGGTTCCGTATAGTAGCGATAAATCGAACGGACAAAGCCAACTGGTTTCTTTCCATCAAAAGACTTTTGCGACATAAACCACGCGATAAACCCCGGTATGCCTAAATACTTCAATAAGGCACCATTGATGAAAGAAAGTGGGGGGACATTGGCTAAGAAAATGACGAGAAACAAGGTCAACACAAACCACGTCATTTGTGTAAAGGTAATCGGAAAAGGTAACTGTAAATCATTAATGGCGTAGATGACTTTTTCTACATTCCAAATACTGGTATAGCTTCTAATTTTTTTCATAGGTCCTCCTATTCTAGTGTGATGAGTACATCTCTGCGGTTATCTGCTAGTTGGCAAAAATAGCCAACATAGGTGTCGTAACGAGCTGTATTTGAAGCAAAAGCTGGGTACGACTTAGAATGAAACCACACACCATATCGTTGTGGGTCAAACAAATTTTCTGGCGTGATTTGTCCGACATTTTCTTTGGCATCTTCTATGATTTTTGTAAACAGCGTGTGTTTCAATAAGTTTTTCTGATTTTGAAAGGACAGTATGTTGTCGATTTCTGTTTCCAGACGTTCTAGATTTTTGATGATGTAGTTGTACATGTTTTCCTCCTAAAAATGAAAAAAGGCAGACCATGATTGATCTGCCTGATTTCCTTATCCAATATATTCAAATATCCCATGAGAAGTTACAAGGAAGTTCCCCTCAATTTCCCTATCCCGACCAAGTGCTTGGTAGTCGATATAGTTTTGTAAATTACTTGGTATTTCTCCAAGTTGTCCAGTTTCTTCTACGAAATAACGAGCGACATCTTCCATCGAATCGCAATCCGAGTAACAGATGATATCCTCTTGATGTTCAAGTAAATCTTCAAGAGAACTAAACCACATACCTTGAATTTCTTTGAGTTCATCATAGATAGGCGAACCCTCTAGCTCCATGACCATTTCACATAAGCGGTTAAGTTCACTAATGGACGTGTATTCGTTAACCTCAAAAGGTAACTCTGCATCATGAATGGCATATTCTTCATAGGATTCATTCAGCCCAATTCGTTCTGCCATTTCATCTTCATCAATAGGTGGCGTGAACCAAGCGCCCACGAGTTCGCCTTCGTTGTATTTTTTGAGATTTGCGATATAGACACGCATTTCTGCCATTTTTTCACCTCCAAATAAAAAAGGATAGTAATTTTAACTATCCCTCACAGTAATTTCCCTAGTTCATCTAATATATCATTTATTTTATCTTGATCTTGCAAAGAAACATTAGAGTACAGAATTTCACGAATGCAATCTAAAATATTTTGTTCATTATCCCTAGCAGGCAGGTAATCAGAAGTAATTTCTGGTAAGTTATTCGAAAGTTTTTCTCTATACAAATAGAATTTATCTGAGAAGGCTTTTTTCCCACCTTCTAAGATATTTAAAACATGATTTACAATTCTTGGGTTAGATACGTAGCCACTCGTTTCACACCAACCATTTTTATTATTTGATTCCATAACAATAACCTGTTCAGTTCCACTATTCATTACAATTGTAGAATTGTGCGTGGCTAGAATAATTTGTCGTTTTGCCTTCAGTTTTCTGAGGTCCGTTACTAAGTTTTTGTAAATATATGGATTATCTAGATTGTCTTCAGGTTGATCTACAATGAACGGCGAATAATCATTAGTATATTCACTATAAGATAAAAGAAAGGATAAAACTGCTACTACTTTCTGTCCCAAAGAGAGAGTCGATATATCTCTATAATCAACGGCTCTAGTCTCAATAGATTCTTTATTATTGATATTGAACTCTAAAGAGAAATTCTCACTATTCCTGAAGTAATTAGTTAAAAAATCTTTCGCATATTTTTCACAAGCTTTAGTAATAAGAGCATTTCTCAAAATATGATAAAATTCCAAAATTTCTTCTCCATTTTTGAGGAACTTCAACTCTAAATCAGTCGTTTCTTTGCTTGCTTCAACAAAAAGCTTTCTGATAGGAACAATGTTGATTATTTTTTCAAACTCTTCATTATGAAAGAGACGGAGTAGTTCAATAGAACCGCCTACTTTTTTTGATATAGAAGCCAAGTAATCAACTATATCACTATAAAGAACTGCATACTTTTTAAAATAGTTGCTTCTTGCATATCTTGTAATGCCTAATGCAGCCGTCCAATTAAAATAGTTATCGTCAATATTTTTTTGTGAAAAGGTTACACGCAATTTGCCTAACTCAGTCTTATTAAAAGGGTAAATCAAATTATTGACCTGTTCTTTTCTTCTAGTTAATATATCTTCCTTTTGAGAGTATTTTTTAAACAGCCCCTCAAATCCGTTCCCATATTTATAATAATTTTGTCGGTTTCTGATATCCTTATTTTCGAACAACATTTTATTAAAAAATTCAGTTAGCTCATACTCACTGCCAGCGATGCGGACCAAATCATTAATAGTAAATTTACGAGTGAGAATATTCTTCAAAATTTCCGTTTGGTTACGTGGTATTCTGATAGTTTTCCCGTCATAAGTGAATACTTGAATTCTATCGCTAATCGCTGTTTTTCTTGTTTTTTCTTCATCCTCTTCTGTGTTTTGAAGATAATTTTGCGTTTGGTTAAAGTAATTTTCCACAAAAATTTTATTATTTTCTTCATTTGTCGAATGAAGAAAAACATAATAATCTGTATAATCATAATGGTAAACCATACAACTTGTTCCTTGAGCTAAAATTTTTTCTAAATCAAGTTTAGTTTCTGCATATTGAGAAGCTAGAAAACCTAATACATTCAAAAGAGTACTTTTACCAGTACCTCTGCCACCTATAATTGAATTCATTTGACTCGAAAAATTGACAATTAAATAATCCTGTTCTTTACCTCGGAGGAACTCGTTTCCATCAACATACAGAGCCTTAATAAATTGTTTTGGTTCTTCAACCAATTCATAACAAATAGATAAAGCAAAATCTTTTAAAGCTGATTGGAGTGTTGTAAAATTGAGCTTATCTCCTTTTATATAGAAGAATTTAGTTCTTATATCGTTAATACAATGCGCATCGTTATCAATAACGAAATCAAACTTTCTTTTCGTATAGGTAGTCAAGTTCTTTTTAATTGAGTCGATTTGCCTAACATCGGTGATTCCAATTATATTAAATAGATTCGAGTTGAATAATTCTTTCTTATAGGTGCCAGATAGGTAATTTTTATCGAAAATATTTGAAGAATTAATGTGAGCAATGTAACTAATAGCCCCGATTTCTTTCATTTTCTTGAAAACATCGAATGAAGTTCTCATCGTACCATCCTTTGAGGACAAAACATTATCTTCTATCCAGAATGACAATTTTCTAATTTGTTGCTTGTTCCGTTTATCCAGGATTGCAACGATATGATTTTTATCCGAACAAGATATTTCTATCCCTAATTCAATTCTTGTTTTCACTTCATAATCAGCTCGTTGTCTCAAAAGGATATTAATGGCTTCATCTAATTTATTAAATCCATCTAAACAATTATGATCGGTGACGATACAAAATTCAATTTTTTCTTTCAGTAAACAATGTCCTAAAATCAGGTATGCTAACAATTCATTTACGTCAAAAAACTTTTTGGTAAGCATTTGACTAAAATCAGTTATATCATGATCTTCAAAAATTGATACATTCTGATAATTGAGAATTTTTAACATTTCGTCATCAGAAAATTCAGTCCAACACTCCACTTTATTTATCCCTAACTCTTTTTGAGTATGCTCATCAATCAAGATATAATCATGTGAAGCAGGTGTGTGAATATGAAATAGGGTCTTTTTGAATTTTCCACCATTTTTTTCTTGCAGCATACTCTTGTAAAGTAAAGGAATAATTTTTTCCGATGATGCTTTTTTTCTTTTGGATTTAGCCATGATTTCCCTCCGATAGCGTTTTATCTGAGTATATCATAACTAAATTTCCTTTTTATTAGGCACCAATAATCCGATTAAACAGTTGTAGTAACACATCTTTCACCCCTGCCGTATTAAAGACCAACCCAACAGCAATCGCTGCAATAATCAAAAAGCCAATCAACTTGGAAAACTCTCGTTTGAATCCAAGAAAAACACCAATAATCGCAATCGCTAATAAGACAAGCGACTGAGCATTGGTGGTAAACCAGTTAAACAAATTCTGTCCGAAATTCATGTGCATCCATCCTCTCTTGTGTTAGGTATAACAATTAAATTCTCAATCCCTGCGACTTGTTGCTCAATAATTTTTTTGTGCCGTTTACTTAATTCTGCTCGCTCGATAATGTCCTTAATAATGGTCGTGTCGTTGATTTTGTCTAAGATTTGCGCCATCTTCAACGTTGGTGCGACTTGTCGACCAAGCCAACGAATCGTTCGTTCTAACGCATAAGGTTCTGGTTCAGTGGTTAAGCGTAGCTCTTGTCGATTTTTTCCAATAAACCACGCCCAACGTTCATTGGTCTTCCACTGACTTCGCCGCTTCGTTTCATCTTTTTCCGCAAAGCGAAGGTAACGATTGATAATCGAAAATGCCGTTCGTTCCACATCGCGATAACGAATCAAATCTCGTACCGCAAACAACGCCCGTTCATTTTTTAAACGAATTTCGAACCGATTCTTGATTTCGGCATCTTCTAGTGGAATGCCTAACTTCATCAGTTGTTCATAATCCTTCTGATACAGGCAAAAGTACACTTCGCTTTTCACACTTCCGATATAAAGGGTTTCCCCCATGCCTTCCTTTTCCTGTTTCCGAACCAATTCACCAGAGCCATAGCTTTTGAAGCTTCGAAACAATGAAATACATTCTTCATTTTGACATTTTTTCGTCAATTCTCGAATGTCCAAAATTCCTGTTCGATCATTAATGGCTAAGTCCAAGCGTTTCATCACACCACCGACCGCCAAACAATCAATGAAAAAATCATACCAGCTTCGAGATTGTGCTAATAGAAAACTTTCAAATTGACGACAGCCACGCCCTTTCAGTTCTAACAAGACTCCCTTCTCTTCATCATTGGAAAGCATCACAACAATGTCTCCCATAACAAATTGTTCTTGGTAGCCATAAAAAGCGTACTCTTCGTTTAACATGTAGCTAAATTTCAAGCGCAAGATTTTCTCAATGATTTTCTTAGCGTTGGTGGTTGGAAAACGAATCCGTACATAGTCAATCAGTAAGGTTAGTGGTAAATCAGGATTGAATCGTTCCAGCGTATCGTACAAATAAATCGCTAAAGACTGTGAAGGAATCTTGCGGCCTGTTTCAATGCTATTGAGGTATTGTCGTGAAATTCCACAAGTAACAGCCAATTGATTTTGCGAAATGCCGTAGTCTACTCGTGTTTCTTTTAGTCTTTGGTAGTTAAAGACTGCACTCAAAAGTTATCCCTCCAATCTGATGTCAACTTTTCACAAAAAGTTGACAGGTTGTTTCTATTGCTTGTTTCCTTACTCTCATCTAGTATCGAGGCGGTTTAGTGGGTAGTTTTTACTGTTTTTGTGCCCCCCTGTTAGATAACGGGGGCACAAAAGATTGGAAAGCAAAGAACACTTTCCAATCGGCTTCTCCTCCACTGACGGCATTAGCTCCGCAGCCGCCAGCGGAGGGAGCCATTGAGTGTTAAGATACTTCGATGCCATCCGACAACAACTCTTCTTTCAACTCATTAAGATGAATGCGGTCAGAATAATCTTTGGCTTGTTCTGACAATCGTTCAAGGTCTTGAATGAACGTTGAAAGAGAACGTGCGATTTCTGTTTCATTCTCTGAAGACGTAGGAATCCCATTCTTTTTCACTTCCCAATTTAACGTCATCAGATTCTCTTTTAATTCTTCGTCCTTCGATTGTCGAATGATCGAGGAAATCGTGTAAATGACTTCATCAAACGCCATAAAATAGCCCTTCTTTCAGTTTAAACGTCTAGCAATGTCATAAATAACCGGAACAGTTACAGAATTGCCAGCTTTTTTATATAGTTGATGCTCTGAATTGACTTTGGCTGCTCGTTCATAGGTCCAATCAGGAAACCCTTGGAGACGCCAACATTCTTTTGCGGTGAGTCTTCTGATTTGAAGGTCCTTTGTAACAACGGCTTGTTCTTCACTGGTTAATAATGTATTGGCTAGTTGTTTTCCCACGCGGCCTCGCCTAGTTTCAGAAGTTGGATGGGAAAGATTGATAGAGTCCCCCGGTTTAGCTTCTTGGTAACCTTTTCTGGTGGCTTCCTTCACTAAAATATTTACCCCATCTGATTTGGTGGTTAGTGTTGGGGCATTCCCCTCTTTGCGAAATACACGATTGCTTTGCGCATATTTCCCTTCAAGACTACCGGCTACGATTAAGCCATTCTCACTACGCTTATTAGGAATCGCAATTTTTACTTCTGAGCCTGTCATTAGCGTTGGCGATAACGCTTCTGGATGATAGACTTTGCCACTCATCCCATTTCCAGATGGATTGATATTTCCTAACGTTTGAATTCCTAACGCTGTTTTTTCTGAATCAAGAAAGTTGCTGCCTTCTCTTTGGAAAGGAAATACTTGGGTGAAACTTGTTCCTCGAGCATGTCCGATAATGAAAACCCGCTCTCAATTTTGGGGAAGGTAGTCTTTAGAGTTAAGCACTTGCCATTCCAAGTCATACCCCAATCCATCCAAGGTTCGCAAGATTGTCTCGAACGTATCCCCTCGGTTGTGATGGAGGAGTCCTCGGACATTTTCAAGGAATAGAAGCCGAGGTCGGAGTACAGATGCCAAGCGTGCAATCTCAAAGAATAAAGTTCCTCGAGTATCGGCAAAACCTCGTCTTTTTCCCGCAACGCTGAAACTTTGGCACGGAAACCCACCAACGAGTATATCGGGCTGTCGCATTCGTTGAAGAGTGTCAGTTGTAACGGTGGTGATGTCATGCCATTCCACCTCCCCTCTGGTATCATGGATGGCTTTATAGCTTTTTCTGGCAAAGGCATCAATCTCACAAAAGCCAAGACACTCGTGACCTGCCTGTTCCAAACCTAAGCGAAAACCACCGATACCCGCAAATAAATCTAAAAATGTCATTGTTCTTCTTCCTTTTCATTTATTTCAATGAATTGTTCTTCTTTTCTCGCTTGATACAACGCATGAATCACGGCTAAAAAATCATGTCCTTTCGGTACAAGTGGCGTATAAAACTCACTAATCACACTTGTCCCCACGTCCACATAGCCACGACCTTTGATTCGTTTTAAGAAAAAATCTTTGTTGGTCTCACCAAACATCATCGTGTACCCAAGCTCACTCATACGTCCTAGTGCTACCCGAAAATTGAATTGATCTCGGATTCCATCCCCAAGATATTTCGCATCCGGTCGCTGACAAGCTAAGATTAAAAAGAAACCAGACTGACGACCCAACATGACAATTTGTTTCAGCTTGCTTAATACTGCAACGGTTTCTTTTGTATTCAAAAGTTCCATAAACGCCACGTATTCGTCAAAAATCAAGAACTCCGGATGCAATCCAACATAGGCATAATTTTCACCCGTGCGATAATTGGGTAATTGTTTGATACTTTCATTTCGTGCCATCATGCGCTCGTAAAAGTAATCAATGCACGTCATGATTTCCTCTTTATTGGAATACACATCTGGTAAGACAGTGGCAAGGTCTGCTAAGTCGGCGTTCTTCGGGTCAAGAATATGCAAAGTGGCTTCCGTTTTTAAAAGATGCTCGATCAACGTCAAAATGAAGTACGACTTTCCACTACCGGTCCCACCAGCAATCAACATATGAGGTAATTGATCGTACGCCCACCAAATATTTTTCATTAGTTGTAAGGCACCTGGCTTAGACTCGCATTCTTCAATAGACAACCGATTGGCAATCATATCGTAGAACAAGACATACTCCACAAAACCTTCTTTCAGTTCCTTATCCACCAACTCACAATACAAACCACTCTCTAATTTTTTCTCTAGCTTTAACAATTGGTCTTGGTATTGCCCCATACAGATTTCCACTAGGATATGAATCAGCCCATCTTCCACACGATAATAAATTTTAGGAAAATACAGAATCCGTTCTTTTGACTTGGAAGGAGAAAGATCTTTAAAGAAACCTTCTACAGAAACTGATTCAGATTCATACCAGCGATTCTCTAAAATCATTTGCGCCATTTTTTGCCGATGAAGAAGTTGCTTATAGAAATCCATCTGTTTGAATCGCAACCAGTAAAAAACGAACAGTGCGATTACTAGCCAAACGAATAGAAAGAGATAAAAGGACGGTGCGATTAAAAGGCTCTTGTCAGTCAAGACAATGGCATTAAAGCTTTGATAAAAAATTGATTTCCCATAAATTCCAAAAAAAAGAATGAGGAATAAACCAATTGTGATGCTTGAATAAGTGGTCACTACTAAGTGTTTATCTCCCGCTCGAATTCGGTGTCCTTTGTTTTTAAACATACGTTTCCTCCAATAAAAAAAGACTCAAAATCGTGGTTTCTGATTTTGAGTCCATCTAGTTTTCAGTTTTGACGTTTTATTTTGGTTGATTATTTTGCTTTGGCATTTGTTGTTGATTTCCTGTTTTCTTCAACACCAAATCATCAGCCTTCACATACCAATCAACATCTGCCCCTTGGAATGTGGCATTGGCAACTGTATCCGCTACTGGATTAACGATTTCTACTATGGCATTATAGTCGAATTCTCGTAGTGGCACATTGGCTGGAATACTGACTTGAATCATTCTCCCTTGTCCCAATGATTTCAAATCATAGGTTCGTTCCTTAACGATATCACTGACTGTGCCATCCTCGTTGGTCTGACGAACCTCACGACGTAGCGCTGAAAACTTCAAAACACCAAACGTTTTCTCTTTATCAATCACAATACCTTCTGCTAATCTCATTTCTTATTTCCTCCTTCTTAGGCTTTCACCATATCATCGGCGTTTAGAATATAGTTGGTAAATCCACGCTCGGCAATTTTATAGCCTTCTGCCGTAATTCGTGGATTAATCAACTTGATAGGTGTTTCTGAATCGAAATGTTTTTCACCAGCACTTTCTGGTAAGACCACCACGATATCATCTGCTCGCTGTTTGTCAGAATAGAGATTGTAGCTGCGATTCACCACGGCTAAACGACCATTGATGCGGCGTTGGGTCACTTTTCCTTCACCAGCATATTCTAAATTGCCAAATGTTTCTTTCATGTTTGGGACAACATATTTTAGTTCCATTTCATTTCCTCTTTTCTTTTTAGTTGATTGGATTTCCACTCTTCATGTTGGTGCTCGTATCAGCTGATTTTGATTCATTGGCTTCACTTACTTAGTAGGTTTCTTCATCAGATAAACCATTCCTGCTACCAAAATCAGAACCGTTCCTACCACTAAGAATAACGAGTTTACTTGTTCCCCTGTTTGCGGCAACGACTTCTCTTGTGGTACATCTGGCGTTTCGGGAGTTTCCGGTTGTTCAACTTCTTTGGGATAGAGTGTTTGATCTTTTTCTTGTAAGTCCTCGTTGTGCTTGGCATTGATTTCACCTTCTTGATCGTAATTGATTTCTTTAAACGTGAACTTGGTGCCTTTTGGATATTTTCCAGTGTCTACCTTTTCCGTCACGATGGTTTTGGTGAAGAGGTCATCCTCCACCACATAATCAATGAGTCCAGACTTCCAAATCTCTTCACTCTTACCATCAGGGAATAGCGCCACTAGAATTGTTTCAAATGCTTCTTTGGCGCCATCCAATTCACTGTGAGTGATTTCCACGTCATCGTACATATCAACGACATCCCCATAGGTAAAAGTATTGCTCCCATCTTTCAAATGCGCTTTTGTTTTAATCGCTACTGAATTTTTCAAATCCACCTTTAACATTTGCGCTTGATTGTCTAAACGATTATCCAGTGCGACAGGGTCTTCGCCATCTTTATAGGCTTTTTCAGAAGCATAAAGGAAATTGAACAGCACAAAATTTTTTCCTTTTAATTTTGACGGCTCCAATTCCTGCTTGATTTCCCAACTGCCTTCTTTGGTTTCATTTTCTAGTGTATGGCATTGTTCAGAAATTAGGACTGGTTCCGATTTTTTATCTTTCTCCAAAGCTTTCTGTGTGGCATCTACATCTACCACTTGGGAAACTAAGAACCAATCTTTTTTTGTTTGGGTTAACTTGTAGCTGACGGTATCCATAGCTTTCGTTTTATCCAAGGATTCCAAAACTTTTTCGCCATCTTCCCATGTGGCAAGGGAAGTAATTTGATTTTTTTCTTCGGGCAGATCATACAACAGCAATCGGTTCAGACTGACAGTAAAGGTTTTGTCTGTTAGTTTTTCATAAGGGACTTTGACAGTCTTAATCGGTTCCTTTTGATCCACTTCCGTGATGGTGAAGATATACTGACTCTTACGATAATCCGATTTGTTTTCCTCAAAGCGACTATGAATTTCTAGCGGTTGAATTTTTTGAAAGCCGTTCGGTGCTTCAACTTCTTCAAAGAGATAATCCCCAATCGGAATCTGTTCAAATTTCCCATAGCCATCAAAGCCAAGTCCTTCATGGTAATGAGTGGTTGCCGTATCTTCTGCGCCAGTGATTTCCTTCGTGCCTTCTAATGGCGTTAGCTTAAACTCTAGGTCATTGAAACCACTACCTGCGGAACCGTTACTTGACTGAGCGAATTTGAAAAAATCAAAACCAAAGCGAATGACTTGTTCGTTGCCTGTGACAGCTTCGGTTACAATCGCATTTGACGGGGCATCATCCTTTTTCTTAATTTCAAAGGTGTGTTTGGTTTGATCTTCTGTATAACCAACTGGTGCTTTGGTTTCTAGCCAGAAATATTTTCCCACGGCAAGATGTCCCACACTCACTTGCCGATTTTTATCAATCACTAAGGTCACGGCATCTTTTGAAACTGGCGTTTTGGATTTCGTTCCTTTTATTACAGTTGGCTTGAAGTTATCCATCCATTTCACTGGCGAACCTAGTTTGTGAGTTCCGATATCTTCACCGTAATAAAGCGTGTATTCTGCGCTTTCAAACGTCGCCGAACCTTGTGTTTCTTCTTCAGTCTCCTTATCGACTTTAGTTAGAATTGCTTCACCTGTTACTTCTTGATTCGATCCTTTTACAGATTGGATGACCAATGGCACGGTTTGGTTTTCATAAGTTAAGTCCACTTTGATTGGTTCAAAAGTATTCACAAAACCATTACTGGCTTTACTTTCAATGACATAATAGGTGCCTAACTCTAAGGCTTCCCCTTGTGATTTGGGTGTTTCGGCATGACCTTTTTCGTTGGTTACAATCGTTTGAACAATCGCACCATCTGATTTATCTTTATGAATCTCGAACTGATTGCCTGCTAAGGAATAGTGTTCATTCCAGAGATTCGTTCCCGTCTCTTTGCCGACTTTATCGACGATAATTTGTCCTTTCGCTCGTAGGTTTCGTGAAGTCACTTCGATGGTTTCACCAGCCTTAATTGTGGCTTTCATTGGTGTTTGATCAATGACATAAGGTGCCGGTACTGATTTTTCAGTAATGATGACTTCTGTCCCATGAGGAATGGTTTTTAAAGTCGCCGAACCATCACTACCTGTCGTCACTTCTTTATTTGGCAACTTTCCTTGAAAATCTAATTGGAAGACAGTGTTTGGCACTAACGCTCCGGATTCCTTATCTCGTTTCACGATTTTCAAGTCACCATTCTTTTGAACTTTGATTTTCACGATGTATAGATTCGTCTGGTCAATCGCACCAGCCATTACTGTTTGTTCACCCGCTTTCTTATAGGCAACTGGTGTACCGGCATGAATGGACTTCTCAAAAACTAATTCGCCACTTTCATTGGAATCCGCTTTTGGTGTGATGATGAGGTTGTTGCCATTTAGCTGATAGTTCACATTGGCAGTATTCTTCACCACATGGTCAAAGCTAGCTAACTGGCTATTGTTTTGGTCAGTTAATGTAATAGATTTGCCTAAAGTCACTTCCGCAGTGGTTTGATCAAAGCTTGGTTTCTTTTGGTAATCCGCAATGGCTTGATTGATTTTCGCTTTAATGCCACTTAAATCAATCACACGCCCTGAACTCAAATCTGTAATTTCCGCAGTGGTATAATGGTTCACTTCTTCCCAAACCATTGCTTGGGCTGCCATTTGATAATCCGTGTTGTTTCCCGCTTGATTCCATAAAGCAGAAACTAATTTTGCCTTTTGCGACATATTCGGTAGTGGATTCTTCACGTATCCACCACTCGATGGTCCGTTAATTGGAACACCTGGTTCAATACAAAAGACAGGTGTTCGATTTCCTCCACTGACCGCCGTTAATGGAGAAGAAATTGTTTCAAAGTTTTCACCGTTAGCTTTCTTTCCTTTGAAGCGATAGTCGGTTCCAACGCCATATTCAATCGATACTTGTTCAGGATGATTAATATCCGCATGAGCAAGTATCGGGGAAACAAAAGAAGCGAGTAGTTGAATGATCGTAAACACAACCACAGCTACTCGCCAATTTTTTATTTTTGATGTATTCATTTTTTTCTCCTCTCGATTTTTTATCCTTGATATTAAAATGTCGTTAAGGCGGAAAACGAATTTTTACTAGAATATTTCTCTACTCCCTTCAAAACACAAAAAAAGGACCAGATTGTTTTTCTGATCCTTTAATAGAGTACCTATTCAATTTTGATTTTTAAGATTCTTAGATAACTTATCGAGTTTGACCTCTCGATAATCAAAGCCTATTTCTTTTAATAGCTGCTCCCATGTTTTGTTCATTCTTCTCATGAGAACTTGAGGTGCTGGAACATTGTTTCGATTAAAAGATTTTTCAAAAGCCGTTCTTGATAAGCTACTCTCTAATTTCAATCGAATAATCTCATCTCTCAATGCTGACAACAATTCAAAATCGCTACGGGTATTTTCTTTTTCTCTCTTTGCTTTAAAGAAAATATCAAGATTCAAAAATCGTTTTTTTAAAGTAGAGATAGAGGGTAAATCACTATTTACTTTCAATTTCTCATATTGTCGATAGGACTTAATATCATTTTCTATTATGAAATCTTCAACCAAGTTAAAAAGTTCTTGGTCAGGCAATCTATCCCATCTGTATCTGTCATAAGGCTTCTTTCCTAACTCCAATTGCAACTTGTCCCAAGAACCAAAAGTATCGTTGATGAACCAAAGACTAGGCGCTTCCTTTGGGTGTTCGCCAAGCTCTTTTTGATATTGTCGAACTGTCTTAATTTCATATTTAGTCAAGAAATTTTCGATTGTGTTCAACAAAAATAGATTACTTTTTTTCTTCCACATAATTCGATTGTCTTTAACTGTCATAACAAACTCTCCATAAAAGTATTTATAGAAATTGCGACTTTGTACCTTTTGACTATAGTCATTACCTGTTTTGGTATTTTTCTCGGTTTGGTTAAACCAGATTTCAAACTTAACCAATTCGAGCATCGTTTTGGTATTTTAGGTATGACTTTCGTAGTCAGCTGACTACCTAAAAATCCCCCATTTTTGACTGCATAGGTAGTCAAAGTGGGACAATTTGAGGCAATCTAGGGTAAAAGCACCTAAAAAACGATTTTTTAGTCAAAAGGGTAAAAGAAAAATCCCTTGATATACAAGGGATTTCGCAAGTTTTGCTTCGACAGACAATCTCTGAATGGACTATCTTCTAATTTCTTTGATACGAGCTGCTTTTCCGTGTAATGCACGTAGATAGTAAAGTTTTGCACGACGCACTTTACCATAACGAACAACTTCGATTTTCGCAACACGTGGAGTGTGTAGTGGGAAAGTACGTTCCACACCAACACCGTTAGAGATTTTACGTACTGTGTAAGTTTCGCTGATGCCAGCTCCACGACGTTTGATAACAACGCCTTCGAATAACTGAATACGTTCGCGAGTTCCTTCGACAACTTTCGCGTGAACACGAACAGTGTCCCCAGGACGGAATGCTGGGATATCAGTACGTAATTGTTCTTGAGTTAGTTCTTGAATCAATGGATTCATCTTTATCATTCTCCTTATTCCAAACATTCATAGGACCACCTGTCCCAGCGGAATATCGTATAATAGATGAGCTTTACACTCACCTGAATATTCTAACAGAGGAACTTCTATCTGTAAAGATAAAATTCTTGTCAGAAGATGATTATTTCAATTTCCGACGTGTTTTGATGAAGTGATTCTCCGCAAAATCAAAGCTGTCTTCACTAACATCAATTGTCAATCTGCGGGTAAGAAGCTCATTTTGAGTGATATTGATCAAATAATAGATTCCCTTTTCTTTAATTAAATAGTATTTGCTAGGATCACGCCAATGATCCTCCACTTCATGGATACCCGGAAGCAGTAAGAAGTCGACAATCTTTTCTTTATTCGACATTTTTCTTTTACGGTATAACTCACAGATTGTTTCTGCGTTCGGAAATTTTTCTAATACGATTTGATCTTCCAACAAAGCATTTCCTTTAGGCTTTGTATAATTCGAGCGATCAATTGCTAGTTTGATTAAGTGATTATCAATTGGTTCCTGATCGTTAACTAAATAATCAATGCTCACTTGAAAAAGCTGGGCAATTCTCTTTAAATTATCGATATCTGGAATTCCGCGGTTGGTCTCCCATTTGGCAATCGCCTGTCTTGATACCTCTAGTTTTTCTGCCAAATCCTTTTGCGATGACTCTTGCTCTAATCGCAGTCGTCTAATTTTTTCTCCACTAAGCATCTGCTTTCCCCCCACTACCTTTTCTGATTCAATCATACAATTAATCAGTCGGTTATGGGAAGAAACTCTTTGTAGCAAAATAGTTACGTAACGTAACAAAGCTGATTTAACCGCATTTAATCAAACCACTAAAAGAGCCCTTGATATAAAAGGGCTCGACATACACTATTGTTCTTCTTGTTTAATCTCTGCTAAAAATTTTTCCATCTCAGGAGTCAATTCTAATTTTTCCAACATATCTGGTCGACGCAAATAGGTACGGCGCAGTGATTCTTTTAATTGCCATGCCTCAATCAAACGATGATTGCCGTTCATTAAAACTTCTGGAACTTTCATCCCCGCAAATTCAGCTGGTCGCGTATATTGCGGATGCTCCAGCAAACCTGTAGAGTGAGAATCTGTTTTAGCCGAAATCTGATTGCCTAACACTTCTGGTAACAGGCGAACAGTTGCATCGATCATTACAACAGCACCAAGTTCACCGCCGGTTAAAACATAATCGCCTAGTGAAACCTCATCAGTTACTAGCGAGCGAATCCGCTCATCATAGCCTTCATAATGTCCGCAAATGAAGACTAATTGCTCCTCCTGTGAAAATTCCTCCGCCATTTTTTGATTGAAAGGTTTTCCGGCAGGATCAAGTAAAATAACTCTTTTTTTCTGCTCACCGGTTTCCTCTTCAATCGCCTTTAAATTATCATAGATAGGCTGTACCTTCAGCAGCATACCTGCGCCTCCGCCATATGGATAATCGTCGACTTGCATATGTTTATTCCCCGAATACGCTCGAAAATCATGGACATTGATTTCCAGTAACCCTTTCTCAATGGCCTTGCCGATGATTGATTCTCCCAGCGGACCTTCAACCATTTTTGGAAAAAGTGTCAATACATCAATTCGCATCATCCAACAACCCTTCTGGTATTTCAACATGGACGATTCCTTCCGTTAAATCAATGTCTTTAACGACTGATTCGATGTAAGGAATTAATGCATCTTTTTGCCCTTTACGCTTAACTACCCAGACATCATTGGCTCCAGGAGATAAAATTTCCGTAATCTTGCCGATTTCCTTATCGTCTTCATCTACAACCGTTAATCCGATGATCTCATGGTAGTAATATTCATGTTCATCCAATTCACTCAGCTGTTTTTCTGAGATTTTCAGAATGCCGTCGCGAAAGGATTCAACATCATTGATATTTGGATAGCCTTCAAAGCTAAGCAAATCAAAATTTTTATGTCGGCGATAACTTGCGATGGTTAGTGGAAGAACATCTTGCTTCTCGCGAAATAAGAAAAGCTGCTCCCCTACTTGGTAACGTTCCTCCGTAAAATCAGTCGTAGAAATCACGCGGACTTCACCGCGAATTCCGTGAGTATTGACGATTTTTCCAACTTTGTAATAATTAGTCACGTAGTTTCCTCTTTCTTTTCATCTATTTTGCCATTGAGACAGCCATTTTCAAGGCACTCATTGAATCGTTATTCATGATTGTATATACTGTTTGATTGTTTTGCCAAACCACACGATTGGATTGATAATCACTTTTAGCCACACGTAATGAGATTTGACCAGCATCATACGGAACTGGCAAGAAAGCTTCCTCTAAATATTCAACTGTTTGTTTGGCTAATGGAACAGGATCTTCTTGTTCAAGATTGTTTGCCTGTACAGCCAAGCTCCAATTGCCTTCTTTCCACATAACAAAACTAGACCCGGCACCAGCACTTCGGTAACCTGTGATAGTATGACCTAGATCAACCTGTTGACCATTTGCATCATAATTCTGACCAACTTCATTTTTGGCAGTTTCCTTTGAGTCAAAGGACTGGCGCTGGAAATAAGCCACGGGTGTCTGATTCTTCAACGATGGATCATTAAAGGGGGTTGCTTCATTTACAATATAAAAATTGATCTTCAAAATACCTTGCTCTTCAGAAGCGCTGATTCCAATCTCCTTCCCGCTGCTGACAGTTTCCGAGTCGGGAAAATTATCATTTGGATAATTTGCCTTTAATTCATCGATTGCCGCCATCCCATGATTGCCGTGAGTGGAATCTGTACCAGAAGAATTCGTTGCTGTCTTTGTACTGGAAATGGTTGACGAATTTTTACTTGAATCACTTTTTTTCGAACTCACTGTGCTGGTATTCTCAGTCGTAGCAGCCGTTGATTTCGTCGAGCTATCTTTTGAATCATTATTTCCAGAATTACATGCCGATAAAACAAACAATGTACCTAATAAAATGAGATATTTTTTCATGATGGGACACCTCCATCCCTAGTTTATCGTACTTCTAAAGAAAAAACACCCGAATCAAACTGACTCGAGTGTTCTTGCTTTATTTACCATCCACGATGTTGAGACGAATTTTTTTCGGTCCATTCGTTCGAACACTGTAAACGATCGTACGAATCGCTTTTGCTACTCGACCTTGTTTTCCGATAATTCTGCCAATATCCTCAGGTGCAACGACTAGGTTATACTCAAAGAAATCTTTAGATTCTTCAATCTCTAATTTCACTTCTTCAGGCTTTGTCACCAAAGGGTGAACAATGGTCAACACAAGGTTAGTTAAATCTTGCATAATTGATCACCTTACTTCTTAGCGAATTTAGCTTCGTGGTGTTTTTGCATGATGCCTTCTTTAGAAAGAATGTTACGAACGGTATCAGAAGGTTGTGCACCTTTTTGTAACCAGTTTAAAACATCTTCTTCTTTTAATACGACTTCTGCAGGGTTTTTCAAAGGATTGTAAGTACCCACAGTTTCGATAAAACGTCCATCACGAGGAGAACGAGAATCAGCAACAACGATACGATAGAAAGGTTTCTTTTTAGAACCCATACGTTTCAAGCGAATTTTAACTGCCATTGTATAACTACACCTCCATATAATTAATCACAAGATGTAGTCTAACACGCTTTTAGTTAGCTGTAAAGAGTTTTTTCTTTACAGGTCTATTTTTCTTTCAAAGCATATTCTTTGCGCATTTTACTTATTTTTTGTAAGATAATAAATGTAGATAACAACAGCGATCGTAATGATCGAATTAGGAGGAATTATTATGACAAAAACAATCGGTATTTTAGTCGGCAGTCTGCGCAAGGATTCTTACAATAAGATCGTTGCAAAACAATTTGCAGAATTACTGCCTGACGGCTTTGAGGCAAAATTTATTGAAATTGGCGATCTTCCATTTTACAATGAAGATCTTGAAGTGGAAGGCTCTGTTCCAGAAGCTTGGACACGTTTCCGAAACGACGTAAATAGTGTCGATGGTTTATTCTTCGTCACTCCAGAATACAATCGTTCTGTTCCAGCAGCGTTGAAAAATGCGTTAGATGTTGGTTCTCGTCCAATGGGCAGCAGCGTTTGGGGTGGTAAACCTGGTTTAGTCGTGACTGTATCCCCTGGTGGCCCTGGCGGCTTTGGTGCAAACCACGCATTACGTCAATCATTAGTTTTCTTAGACGTTCCTACTTTGCAACAACCAGAAGCTTACATCGGCGGCATTATGAACTTAGTGGACAATGATGGACATATCGCTGATGGCACAGTTGAATTCTTTAAAACTATCACAGATAAATATATCGAATTCTTCAATAAATTAGTTAAATAATTTCACCAGAAGACTGCGGTTACTGTTCATTAAATGAACAATATCCACAGTCTTTTTTGATGCATTTATTATGCTATACTCAATTTAGAATTAGATTGGAGGATATCATTTGACTATTACTATTAGACTTGAAGAAGAACGAGATTATCGCAGGGTTGAAGAAATTACTCGCGAAGCTTTTTGGAATTTATATTTACCTGGAGCTGAGGAACATTACCTTGCACACACACTTCGCAAGCATCCGGATTTTATTCCAGAGCTGACCTTTGTCATTGAACTAGATGAAAACATTATTGGCAGTATTTTTTATAGTAAAGCTAAAATCGTTGATGCTGATAACAACGAGTATCCAGTCATTTCCTTTGGTCCCGTTAGTATCGCACCAGAGTATCATCGACAAGGCTATGGTCGAATGCTGATCGAACACTCCATCAATGAAGCAAAACGCTTAGGCTATGAGGCAATCGTACTGGGTGGCTTTCCTTATCACTACCATACATATGGTTTTATTGGCACAAAGAAGTACAACATCTCCATGCCGGATGGAAAATTTTATACTGGTATTATGGCCTTACCGCTAAAGGATGGGGCGCTTGATGCTATTAGCGGCCATATTGTCTTTTCAGAAGGGCTATATCCTGATCCCCAAGGATTAGAGGCTTTTGAACAAACCTTTCCTGAAAAAGAGAAGAAAGTATTGCCTTGTCAAGCAAAATTTGAAGCAGCTGCAAGCGAAATCGATGAACATGAGTATTAAGGCAAAACGCTCCTACTCTTTCCAATTTGAAGTGACCCCCAAATGTTAGACTTTTTTCGGAGTAGAGAAATCTACTCCGTTTTTTGTTTCTTAAGCTAAGCGATTATGCCGCTTTCTGTGCTGTTTCTCGAAACTGAACAGGGCTTTTCCAGTTCAATTTCTGTTTCATCCGGTGATTGTTGTAGTAATAGATAAAATCATCAATCGCCGTTTTTAGTTCATCAAAACTGTGATAGGTTTCTCCATGAAAAATTTCTTGTTTTAGAAGACTGAAGAAATTCTCCATGATGGAATTATCTAAACAATTTCCTTTACGAGACATACTTTGAAAAATTTTCTGTTTCTTTAGTTTTCGACGGTAGGCTTTCATCTGATAGGCCCAGCCTTGATCCGAGTGGAAAGTGCGACGATACGGGCAATCATTCGTGATCGCTATGGCTTCTTCTAAGCCTTCCATGATTGCCAAGGCATTTGGCTTTTCCGAGATGCGGTACGAAAGAATCTCGCTATTATACATATCCATAAACGGGTCCAGATATAACTTTCTCTGACGGATCACGCCTTTGGTATCCACTTCAAGATATTTGAACTCTGTTGTATCTGTCGTAATTTTTTGGTGACAAATAGTCGTATAAAAGTGACGACGAATCCGGTGTTTCGCCACTTTCCCGACTTTTCCTCGGTAAGAACTGTAGCGCCGTGATTTCCGCGTGTATGAACGCACTTCGATTCCTAGTTTTCGAATCAAACGTTGGACTTTCTTTTTATTAACATGGAATCCACGATTCTTTAGTTCGTTCGTCATTCGTAAACAGCCATAATTTTTATGTTCTTTACGAATACGAAGCATTTCGGCTTCAATTTCTTGATCAGGGTTTTCTCTGTCAAATCGTTTTTGCCAGTACATAAACGTTGCTTTAGGAAAGTCCAAGGTCTCAAGAAGCTCAACTAATTTGAAGGGTCCTCGGAGGCTGTGGATGATTCGTGCGATTGATTCGTTCGTCTTTGTTGGGCTTCCTGATTTCGCAGCTTCCTCAGTTCTTTTAAAAAGGCATTTTCTATCTGAAGTGAACGGACTTGTTTTTCTAATTCTTTAATACGGTCGCGTTCTTCCGATGTTACTTTAACAAAATCTTTCTTTGGCTTTTCTTTTTTCTTAGGCACGGTAGGTGGACGTCCTTTCGGTTTTGAGAGTCCCTTGATACCATCATCTCGAAAACTCCGCATCCAACTGGCAATCAGAGCATGATTCCTCATACCGAGTCTATTGGCAACTTCACGATAGGACAACTCACTCGTTTGATATAACTCTATCGCATCCATCTTGAATTGAACAGAGTAAGTATTATCATAATGTTTTCGAAAGAGTCCTTCCTCACCAAATTGTTGATAGGAATTAATCCAGCTTCTTACTTGATCCGCGTTCTTAACTCCATACTTTTTCGCTAGATAGCGATAGCCACCTTTTCCATCCAAATAATCTTGAACAACTTTCAGCTTGATTTCAAAGCCATATTCAGTCATAAAAATACCGACCTCCAAAAAGTTAGATTTTTGGTCTAACTTTTGGGGGTCGGTTCAATTGGAAAGGAATAGGAGCGTTCGTTTTTATTTTATAAAGAAATTTCGATCAAACTTGCTTTAAATGTAGCTGTGCAAACTGACCGAACTGTTCTGTTTCGATCAACTTTAGTTTTTGTTGGTTGGTTTGTGGCAAGAAGAGCGGAACGCCCTCGCCTAGCAGTATTGGTACGATTTGAATCCACCATTCCTCAATTAAGCCTGCTTCAATCACTGGCTGCAACAAGGCACCGCCGCCAACAACCCAAATCGTTTTCTCTGATGGTAGATTTTGAATAAACGTTATAGGATCTTCATTAACCACTTGAAGATTGTCATCAACGTCTAAATCCGTGTGACTAAAGACAAAGTTTTCCTTCTCTGGATAAATCGTTTCTAACGCCGCATCTCGCTTCACGACTTCATAGGTTCTTCGCCCCATCATCGTATAATCAATCAGCTGATAAAAAGCTTCGTACGGAACAAGCTCCCCGCCTTCTTGCTGATATAACCAGTCTAAATTATCATCCTTGTCCGCTAAATACCCATCTAAACTCATTGCTCCGTAAAATACTGCGTGTGCCATCTAATCCCACCTCTTTCTTCTATTCATTTTATCAAGTGGCAAGACCAATTCAACTTTATTGCCTATCTTAGTCGTTTTGCTTCATCCCAGTGTTCAGCTCTTCATATCGGAAACATGCCGTCTCATGATCGTTTACAATTCCAACTGCCTGTAAAAATGCATAAATCGTTGTACTGCCGACAAATTTAAAGCCGCGTTTCTTTAAATCTTTGGCAATTCGGTCAGACAACTCTGTTCTCGCCGGTACTTCTGAAGCATTTTTTATCTTATTATCTACCACTTGATGGTCGGTAAAGCCCCATAAATAATCAGAAAAGCTGACTCCCTCAGCTTGCATCGCTAGTATCTTTTGCGCATTGTTGATCGCCGCTTCGATTTTTCGACGATTGCGAATAATTCCTGCATCCTGCATTAGCGATTCGATCTTTGCTTCATCAAATTCTGCAACCTTTTTAATCTCAAAATGTTCATAGGCGTTGTCAAAATTATCCATTTTATTTAAAATCGTTTGCCAGCTTAATCCAGCTTGGTTCATATCCAAAACTAACTTTCGAAAAAGACGTTGATCATCGTATTCTGGCGTTCCCCATACCATATCATGATACACCTGCATATTTTCATTATTTCCTGACCATTGACACCGATACATCCGCATCACTCCTATTTTCAAATTTAAAAAACGAACATACGCTCCCCTTTAGTATACCAGAAAATGAAAAAAAGTCATTGCCTAACTAAAGTGTACTATGTATACTAGTACACGTAGATACATGGAGGTGAGTGTATGGTTCATATTGATAAAAACAGCAGCCGTGCTTATTACGAGCAATTAGTATTAGGAATCAAAGAAAACATCTTACATGGTATTTTACAGCCCGGAGATAAAATCCCATCTGTCAGAGAAATGGCGAAGCAGCTATTAATGAACCCGAACACCATCAGCAAAGCCTATAAGGTATTGGAAACGGAAAAAGTTTTAGTCACAGTCAAAGGCAAAGGCACCTTTGTACGAGGGATTGAAGAGACACCTAGAGATGAAATCCGTGTCCAAGAATTGAAAGACACTCTGAATGAGTTAGTCATCGAAGCGCGACATTTGCAGATTACCCAAGAAGAATTATTGACTTGGATTGAAGAATCAGAAAAAAACTTGGGAGGTTAACCCCTATGAGGATTAAAAATTTAACTAAAACGATTGAGGGTCAGTCCATTCTTAAAAGTATCGACTTTCAATTATTTGATAATGAAATCGTTGGTTTAGTTGGGCGAAACGGCTCTGGAAAAACGACTCTATTTCGTGTAATTGCTAGTCACTACCTCCCTGATAATGGAGAGATACTCATTAATCAAAAATCGGTTTACCAACATCCCGAAGTAAAACAGGAAATTTTTTTTATTGACGAAAAAGAAAACTTTTTACAGACCTACTCCCTGAATAAAATTGCGAAATTCTATCAGTTCGCCTATCCCAGATTCGACCAGCCATTATTTAAGGATTTGATCAAACAGCATGAATTTTCATTAAATAAACACTACCGTCAGCTATCAAAAGGACAACAGGGCTTATTCCAAATGATCTTAGCTGTCTGCTCCAATGCACGATACCTGTTGCTAGATGAACCTTTTGACGGATTGGATATCATTATAAAAAAGGAAATGATTGGATTGTTGATGGAACATTTAAGTGAACATTCACGTACAGCTTTAATTTCCTCACATAATTTACTAGAACTTGAAAGTCTAATTGATCGCGTACTACTGCTAAAAAATCAAACGATCATTAAAGACTATCGACTGGAAAAAATGCGAGAACAGGCCAAGAAGCTCCAGCTTGTCTTTAAAACAAAAAAAGTTCCGGCAGTAGTAAAGACAAACTCTAAACTGCTGGACTTTCAAGGTCGTGTCGTTACTGTTATCTTCGAAAATTTTTCAGCAGAACTTGAACAAGCAATAAAATATTATGACCCTCTGGTTTACGAAGAATTGCCCTTGTCTTTAGAAGATCTCTTCGAAGCAAATCTAACTTCACATCGAAAGGGGATGAGGAAATGATTCGTTCCATTTTTGTTGAACGCTATAAAAAGGCTTTAATTGCCGCTTGTTTGCTAGTAATTGGCTTGAGTGTTTGTACCGCTCTTGTACAAAATAATCAGTGGAAAAATTTATATAACAATCCTCCCTCTCGAATTGATTTTGAGTCGAATCGAAACGAGTATACGTATTATGATGAAGGCGAAATGGATTTTGTTCCATACAAATCCTATAAAGAGTATTACGATGCTACACTACTTTTTTATAATGTCTATTCTGGATACTCAGACTTTAGCATCAAAACGATGTCAAAAGCTGAAAACTATTCTAATAAGATTCCATACAGTTCAAGTGTAGGACAGTTCTATATCGGCCTTTCTTTATTACTAATTGTTCCTTTATTGGGTTTTTTACTCTTTTTTATTGACCAAAAAACAGGCTTCAATCAATTTCTCTTTTCTTTGCCGCTTTCGCGGAAAGACTTTTTTAAGAGCAAAATTATCTATGTGGCTATTCCTTTTCTACTCTCGATATTAGTTGGTCAATCACTCTATGCTTGTTTAATTCACACCCTTATCCCAGCACCTTATATGAATGCAACCTTGGGACAATTATTTATTTCCGTTCTAAGTAATTTCTGTTTGTTGCTAATAATGTTTTGTTCTAGCGCTTTTATTGGAGCAATGGTAGGAAATATAATTTTTGGACCACTAACTTGGATTGTTTATTGGTGTCTGATGATTCTACTTCCAAAGGCTGTTTATTCTTTAGGAAACATCATCTATACAGCGAATACTATCAACCATAAATCATTTTCTGAAACTTTGTTTGTTTTCTCAGTTGGAAAAATGGGAGGGCATTGGTGGATCAACTTGATTTTTATTATTAGTAGTATTCTTCTATTATTCTGGTGCTATAAAAAATATCAAACTCTTTCACTAGAAAATGATACGAACTATTTACTATACAAGAAAGCACGCTGGCCAATATGGATGATCATGACTGTCTTTACTTCGTTCATTCTTAATATGACCTTTTTCAATTCATGGATGTTTTTTCTGAGCAAAAGAATTTACGAACAGACAGATATTTCCATCGTCAAACCAGTCTTAACAACTTTTTCGGTCACTCTAATTGTCGCCTGTATCTGTGGCATAATCGTATTCTTCGCTGATATAACGAAGAACTTATCTAGGTTTTTTAACAAATTAACCCATCAAACGAGGTGAATCTTTTGAGTGCTTTAGACATTTTATTTCCAATTTATCGTATTGGCTGTGTTTTTCTTCCTTGTTTCATCTATCAATATTTTTCGCTAAGGAAAAAACAAGAAAGAATTGCTGTTTTCTCAATGCTTTGGCGTTTTATTTTCTTATTTTATCTCTATCTGGTGATTGACGTGACCGGTGTCGGTACGTTGGAAGACCTTTTAAGTTATCCAGAATTGATTCGCCCCGAGGAAATTAATCTGGTTCCCTTTCAATCAGGCGTTGGTCTGTTGAATCTTTTGAATATCATTATGTTTACACCGTTAGGCTTTTTATTGCCGTTAGTTTGGAAACAGAGTCGCAAACCTGTGGTGTCAGTTTTGCTGGGTTTCCAATTTTCATTGATGATCGAATTGCTCCAATTGTTCAATCGTCGAGCAACTGATATTGATGATTTATTAATGAATACGTTAGGTGCATTTGTCGGTTTCCTAATTTGGCTGCTTTATCGCAAATTAATCAATAAAACTCCGAAAGAGATCCAGTCTTTTTCGCAAAGAGAACCACAGATTTATCTCATTTTGAGTCTTGCCGGCGTCTTTTTCCTGTATCATTGGCGTTTCTTTTTAGAGCTAGCTTATTTTTAACTCAGAAAAATTGATTTTCTCTATTATGGAATAAAATCCACAAAATAGCGTCTATCTCAAAAACGAGATAGACGCTGTTTTACATCGTATTTCTAACAAATTTCTTCTATTATTTACGCTTCTTTTTTCTCTTCTTGTTTTTCTTGACCATCCGGTTCATCGCCATCTTACCCATTTTGCCTTTGATACCATTGCCAAACATTTGATCCATCCCAGCAGGCATGCTGCCTTTACTCATTTGCTGCATCATTTTCCGAGATTCTTTGAATTGCTTAATCATGCGATTGACTTCGACAACTGAGTTTCCTGAACCAGCAGCGATCCGCCGACGACGGCTAGGATTTAATAAGTCTGGGTTTTCACGTTCAGCAGGGGTCATAGAGTAAACCATCGCTTTTTTACGTTCAACATCCTTTGGATCAACTTTGACATTTTCTATCCCTGGCATTTGACTCATCCCTGGAATCATCTTCAGTAAATCTTCGATTGGTCCCATGCCCATCACTTGGTCTAGCTGCTCAATAAAATCATTGAAATCAAAGCTGTTTTCCTTCATCTTGCGAGCAAGTTCTTCAGCTTTCTTTTCATCGTAATCCTGCTGGGCTTTTTCGATCAAAGTCAGCATGTCACCCATACCTAGGATTCGGCTAGACATCCGATCCGGATGGAAGACTTCTAAGTCCGTTAGTTTTTCACCTGAACCGATGAACTTGATCGGTGCTCCCGTCACAGCACGGATCGACAGTGCCGCACCACCACGAGTGTCTCCATCTAATTTGGTGATAACGACCCCAGTGATTCCTAATTGTTCATTGAAGCTTTGCGCCACGTTAACCGCATCTTGCCCAGTCATTGCATCAACGACTAATAGAATTTCATTTGGTTGAGCGATTTCTTTGATTTGTTTCAACTCATCCATTAATGCTTCATCAATATGTAGACGACCAGCCGTATCAATTAGAACATAATCATTTTTATTTTCGCGGGCCTTTTCCATCCCTTGACGGACGATTTCAACAGGACTGACATCAGTACCCATATCAAAGACTGGTACGTCTAATTGTTGGCCTAATACTTTTAATTGGTCGATAGCCGCTGGACGGTAAATGTCTCCTGCGATCATTAGAGGACGCGCTTTTTCATTTTTAATCAATTGGTTGGCAAGCTTTCCAGCAAAGGTTGTTTTACCTGCCCCTTGCAAACCTGCCATCATGATTACTGTCGGAATTTTTGGTGATTTCTCAATTCCAACCGCTTCTGATCCCAATGTTTTGGTTAATTCTTCATCAACAATCTTCACGATTTGTTGTGCGGGAGTTAAGCTCTCTAAAACTTCTACGCCCAAAGCACGTGTGCGCACTTCTTTGGTGAATTGCTTTACAACCTGTAAGTTAACATCGGCCTCTAATAAAGCAAGACGAATTTCTCGCATCATTTCAGTAACGTCAGCTTCTGTAACCTTTCCTTTTTTACGTAGTTTCCCCATCGCAGCCTGCAGACGCTGCGTCAAATTTTCAAATGCCATTGCTTATTTTCCTTTCTATTCATCTAAATCTTGTAAGCCGGTAATTGTTTCGGCTAAAAACTCATCCTTGGGATAATGCTCCGTCACATATAACGCCAACTTATCCAGTTGTTCTTCTCTTACGATGTAATCAGAAAACAAATGGAGCTTGCGCTCGTAATCCTCTAAGATTTTTTCTGTTCTTTTGATATTATCATAAACCGCCTGACGACTCACCTGATATTCCTCGGCAATCTCTCCTAGAGAAAAATCATCGGCGTAATACAACTCCATATAATTCATTTGCTTCTCAGTTAATAGCGTCGCGTAAAATTCAAACAACGCATTCATGCGATTCGTTTTTTCGATCTCCATTACGTTATCCTCATTTCTTGCCAGTTTTCTTCAGAATAAACAGGTAAGCCTTGTCGGATAAAATACGCGGTTGCCACACCCATTCCTTTGATCCGAGTTCCAGAAAAGCTGCCATCATAGATCAAGCTGCTGCCACAAGATGGGCTTCTCTCCTTTAAAACTAGGCCCGTAATCTTTAGCTTTTGTATTTCTTCAAAGGCCTTGATTGCTCCTTGTTTAAATTCCTCTGTCAAATCATTGCCCTCTTTATCTAGAACTTTTGCTAGGCCTTCCCACACAGCGAAACCATCACCGCCCTGTATCTCAGCAGGATGTCTAGGTGTCGGTAAACCGCCTAAAACCTCTGGACAAATCATGATTGCCTGATTCTTCTCAACTAGCTTTTTCAGCTCTGTAACTTCATTTGATCCACCATCATAACGACAAGCTACGCCGCCCAAACAAGCACTGATCCCTAGCATTGTTATTTCTCCCAACAAATTAATAGAAAATAGGTGACAAAACTGCCTTCCCATTATACCATTTATTCAGGTATGGAAATAGTCTTTCACAAATGTTCTTATAAAAAAGGAGACACATATGAAACGTGTATTAGTTGTAGACGATGAGATTTCAATCGTAAAGTTATTGAGCTTTAATTTAGAAAAAGAGGGCTACACTGTCACCACTGCTGAAGATGGAAAAGAAGGCTACGAATTAGCCTTAAATGAAAAATTTGATTTCATTATTTTGGATGTAATGCTGCCGTCAATGGACGGTCTGGAGATTGCAAAAAAACTGCGTCAGGAAAAAGTCGATACCCCGATTTTAATGTTGACCGCTAAGGATGATGCCATTGATCGCATCCTAGGCTTAGAGATCGGCGCTGATGACTATCTGACCAAGCCCTTTTCTCCAAGAGAAGTCCTAGCCCGCATGAAGGCAATCTTTCGTCGTGTAGAGCCGCGCCAAGAACCTGTTGAACATGAGTTTTTAACTGCTGGCGATATTAAAGCGGATTTATCAAATTATCAGGTCACAGTACGAGACAAAAAAATTGAACTGACACCAAAAGAGTTTGAACTTCTAGTCTATTTCATGAAACGTAAAGAACGTGTGATTGATCGCGATACCTTACTTGATCGCATCTGGCAATATGATTTTTCTGGTCAAAGTAGAATTGTCGACGTTCATGTATCACACCTGCGGGAAAAAATCGAGATAGATCCTAAACATCCACAATATCTACAAACCGTTCGCGGCTTTGGCTATAAGTTTCAGGTGCCAGCACAATGAAACGCAAACACTTAGATTATCTTGTCCCTTTATTGCTTATTTGTTTGCTCTTTCTCGGCAGCTGGAAATTAGCCAACCATTTTTATACAAAAGAATTGTTAGAGCAGCAAGAGGAGTTTTTGAGTAGTAATGGTGAACTAATGATCCATCGATTGGATCTTGCTCAACTTGATTCTAACGAGAATAAAAAGGCGATAGAGAGTTTTTCTAAAGAGGCCAATGATCGGATCACTCTGTTAGATGCTAAGGGGAAAATTATTTTTGACAGCTCCGAACCGCAGCTTTCTGGTAGCCGGGAAAATCGACCAGAAGTAAAAATTGTTTTAAACAGTAATATTGTTGGTTCTTCCGTTCGATACAGTGCTACCTTAAAAACTGAATTGCTCTATACTGCTCAACCCATTAGGTCTGGCGATAAAACAGTTGGTATTTTAAGAGTAGCAAAAAGAACCTCCGCCTTTCAGCCGAAAACACGTAACTTCCAGCGAACGATTTTTGTTATCTTACTGCTATTTTATACATTTATCTATTTAATTATTTGCTACTTGACCTATCAACGGAATCGACCAATCGAAACCGTTCTCCCAGTTTTACAGCGGATGTTGAAAGAACCAGAGAAAAGCAATTACGTGATGCAGGATTCGCCGCAATGGCAGGAGCTCTACGTTACTGTGAATCAGATTAGTGAACAGCTAAATGCAACCTATGCTGCCTACACATCGACAGAAGAACAATTCTCCACACTTTTCCATGAACTGACGATTGGTGTCTTCATCATTGATACTGATGGGCGCTTTATCATGATTAATCCGGCTATGGAAGAGCTACTGCAATTCGGCGGGATTAGTCAACAATATTATTGGCAGGTGATTGAGGATCATAAGTTCATCCAATTGATCCAACAGGTATTAATCGATAAAAATCAAGTCCATCAGGAAATCTCGACTAAACTACCAAGCGCGATGAATTTGGATATTCGTTTACGCTATATTGAAAATGAAGTCGAGGGCGATCAAATTATGGGAACCGTCTACGACTTGACACATGTTCGTCGTTTAGAAAAAATTCAAAAGGATTTTGTCGGTAACGTCTCCCACGAATTGAAAACACCGGTAACTTCATTGTTGGGATTTGCCGAAACACTCTTGGACGGAGCGAAAGATGATCCCGAGCTGACCGCAGAATTTTTGACAATCATGCAAAATGATGCCAAACGATTGCAGCGACTGATTCAGGATATCATCGAATTATCAAAGGATAGCGATGATCTAGCAGAAGATCGGCAAACGATTGAGCTAAATTATTTTTTGCACCAACAAATTGAGTTGTATCAGCATCTACTAAGGGAAAAACAGATCACTGTTTCAATCGAGGGCATAGAAAATTGTTTTTACCAGACACGTTTGACTTTCTTTCAACCGATCATAAAGAATCTTTTTGAAAATGCAATTCAATATTCTCCCGAAAAAAGTCAAATTGAAATAGCCTATCATCTAACCGATCAATTAGAAATAACCGTAACAGATCATGGCATCGGTATTTCAAAGGAAGATCAAAAACGAATTTTTGAACGTTTTTACCGTGTAGACAAAGCCCGCGCTCGTCATTCTGGCGGAACCGGATTAGGTCTTGCAATTGTTAAAGAATACAGCGAGATCCTCGGCGGTGAAGTCAAGGTCGAAAGTCACCCTCGCTTAGGCTCCACCTTTACAATTAGATTGCCAAACAAATAATTGACAAATAAAGTAACCCCGCTAGTGTTTTCATGATGAAAACACTAGCGGGGTTCGACTTTTTTCTTTTTAGTTATTATTTCACTGTTCCATCAGCAGCGCGTTCAACCTTCATTGAAGTAATTGGCAGATAACCTAATTCCTTCACCGGTCCATTTTGCACATCATCGCTAACCATGTATTCTAAGAAATCGGCTAACGCTTTTTCCGGTTTGCCATTTGTATACATGTGTTCATAAGACCAGATCGGCCATTTGTTGGTCGTAATGTTTTTATCGTTTGCTGTAACGCCGTCTAATTGTAGCGCTTGTAAACTATCATCAACATACGATAACGCAAGGTAGCTAATTGATCCTGGAGTCTCCGCTACAATTTTTTTCACTGTTCCTGATGAATCTTGCTCTTGTGACTGAATTGGCTCTTTTCCATCTAAGCCCCATTTCTCAAAAGTCGCACGGGTTCCACTGCCAGAAGCACGGTTAACCACCTGAATAGCTTCATCCTTGCCTCCCAGTTCTTTCCAGTTTTTGATTTTTCCGGTAAAAATATCGATTAGTTGTTGTTTAGTAATATCTTTTACACCAACATCTTTATTAACCACTGGAACAAAACCAACGACTGCTACTTTATGATCAACTAACTTGCTGGCATCTACGCCATCTTTTTCTTCAGCAAAAACATCGGAATTTCCAATTTCAACCGAGCCGCTCTCAACTTGACTTAAGCCCGTGCCGCTACCGCCACCTTGCACAGAGATTTGGACATTTGGATGATCCTGTGTGTAGCTTTCTTGCGCCGCATCAACTAGCGGTTGTAGAGCTGTTGAACCTACTGCTGTAATTTTTGCGGTGTCCTCTTTCGCTGATCCTGAATCCTTTGTTGCGTTTCCGGTACCGCACCCTGCTAAGAGAATTCCTGAAAATGCTAATGCTAAAATAATTTTCTTCATCATGTACACTCCTCAATTTAGATAGTAAACAGTTTTTATAAGGGAAGCGACAGTATGCTTTTGCCGTGTCTCTTATTTTTAGTACACCGTTACTTTACCAATGGAACGTAAATATCTGATTGAAGCTATGTAAACGATTCGTAAAGAACTGTAAATATTGAGTAAAGACAAAAATGCTTACTTTTAATTAGTTTTGGTGTACAATACTTTTGTAATGAAAAGTATAATCGAGAGAAGCGAACCAACATGTTAGTGATTACTTATGCAATAAACAACTCAGAAAAAGAAATAACTTATCCTGGTACCGACGATTTTGTTGCGGCACAACTAAAAGAGGTGCCTGATCTGCCTGATTTTTATCATGTTGTAAAAGCGACTGTTGATAGCAACGAGATTGCTTTGAAGGACAAAACGATCAGCGGTCTATTCAACTATCTAAACAAGTAAGTAGTATTCGGCAAAAAGAAACGATCAAACCTAAAAAGATTTGATCGTTTCTTTTTATTTTCCTAGGTAGGTTGACAAACGGTTCATGGCTTCAACCAAACTCTCCATTGAAGCAGCATAACTAATCCGAACATAACCTTCACCTTCAGGTCCGAAGGCAATTCCTGGGATAATTGCTAATTGATTTTTTTCAGCTAAATCAATACAAAAAGCCATTGAATCTTGCTCATATTCAGCTGGAATCTTCGCAAAAATGTAGAAGGCTCCTGACGGACGTGCTACCTCAAATCCCAGTTTCGTCATTGCTTGATAGACATAATCCCGACGTTCTCGGTATTCTTCCCGCATGACCTCTGCATCAGAAATCCCCTGAACTAATGCCCGAACCGCGGCCTTTTGCGAGATCGTTGAAGCCGCTGTAACTAAATACTGATGAACTTTAATTATTTGTTCTACCAATTCTGCTGGAGCAAAAATAAATCCGATTCGCCAGCCTGTCATCGCATGAGATTTTGATAACCCATTGATGACGATTGTTTGTTCGCGTAAATATTTTCCAAATGAAACATGCTTCGTTTCATAATTTAATTCACTATAAATTTCATCACTGATCACAAAAATTGGGTACTTTTTTAATGTTTCACTTAAAGCAGATACTTCTGCTTCATTATAAGCAACGCCTGTAGGATTTGATGGCGATGTAATGATGATTGCTTTCACCTTATCACCGTGTTCTTCCATTGCCTGATCGATTTGTTCCGGCGTTAAAACAAAACCTGTTTCCCGCGTATCAATATAAACAGGTTCAGCACCTGCTAATAAGATTAATGGCTCATAGCCTGGATAAGTCGGAGCCGGAAGCAATACCTTATCACCAGCCTCCAAAATTGATAATAAACTTGCCGACAACGCTTCCGTTGCCCCTACTGTCACCAAAACTTCAGTTGTAGGTTGATAATTGACCGTATATTTTTCAGATAAAAATCGACTCGCTGCTTCTCGAACATCAATTAGACCCGACATGCCAGTATAATGACTAAAATTATCTTTAATCGCCTGTTGCCCTGCTTCTTTCACGTGTTCAGGGGTATTAAAATCCGGCTCTCCTAACGTCAACTTCAACATATTAGGAATTCCAGAGACTTTTTCATCAAATTGACGAATCAATGAGACGGCGATTTCATAGACATTTTTGTTAAATCGATCTTGCAATTTATTCATATAACCCCTCCATTTCTAATCATATTATCACAAAAGCTCAGATAGTAAAGGAAAAATATCGGCTCCATGCTAGTGATTTGAAAAGAATCGTCATTCTTACATGATTTATTTCAATACTTACACTCCCTTTTTAGAAGTTTACTAATTTAATGTCTCTTTCTTTTTTAGAATCGTAAAAACCATTTTAAAATAAAAAAATTTAGCTCTAAATAACTTATGATTTATTGATAACAGTATAAAAGAACTTTCATTATCCATAGTATTTTACTGTTTTGTGTTGAATTGACCATTTAACAATCATAAAATAACCATACAATAAATGATTGTCGAGGTGATCCCTACAATGAGTAAGAAAACAATCATGCGTGTACCCTTTGTTTTCTATTTAATTCCCTATGTTCATCTATCTTTAGCAGTTGATTACTTGTTTGATTCAATCATAGGGATTTTTCTATTCCTGCTCCTTACCATACTGATTGGCTTTTATGCAAAAATTACTAAGCAGTTATCCTTATTGGTTTTTGGTAATCTCGTCAATATCATATTGAGCTGCTCATTAATTATTTTTAAGAGTCCTTTAGTCAGCCTATATCATTCCACTTCGCCTTTTGTAGCGGCAATCCCATTGATCGTTCTCTTTTTGATGACACAATTAACTGGTATTTTTTGGGGCTATGTCCTTCACAAAGAAATGTCGATTTCAATCAGTAAAGAAAAGAAGAATTAAAAAGCTTCGGATCAGTATGAATGATCCGAAGCTTTTTTGTATCAACTTACTTCTAAGTCTTTGGTTGGTTTAATCCATATTTCGATCTTTGGCTCATCTGTTACATTTACATATTTTTGCACTAGAAAAGGAGCCATATTCTCCATTTCTATTCCATGCCTTTTGAGCCAAGTCCCAAAGAAATAGTCGTTTGCCTTGTACAATGCATCTTCTACCAGATACTTGAAGTTTTCCGCTTCAAACGTGCAAACATAGTAGATTCCAGGGTTCATTTGATAGTGATTATAATTCGTCAAGGTTCGAGCATCCGATAATCCACCTACAAAATATTGGACTTTTCCAGGAGTGGTATCACTCGTAAAGCAGTCAATCTGTACCCCATTCTCAATTAAATTAGGAATCGCTTCTTGTTTCTCATGAAATTCATCCCATAACTCAATCAATACATTGACTCCTACTTTGTTCATTTCACGCGACTCGACTTGTCTGGAAAATCCAGTATAGTATTCGGTTTTTGCCAGTTCTCGCCTGTTTACTTCAAGAACTAGATCGTCCACCACTAACGGCACCCCTTCATCCACCACCGTATAATAAATCGATAGATCCGGCTTTAAAAAATCCGTCAATAATAGATCATTTTTACGATAAGTCTCCGGCGTAACACCATATATTTCTTTGAAAGCTTTTGTAAATGTCTCATGACTATTAAAACCGAATTCACAAGCTATGTCAGCGATCCGTTTATCGGTCTTCAACAACGATTTAGCATTTGCTACTCTTCTCGCTTTGATATACTCATTAACTGTTTTTCCAACCAAACGGTTAAATAATTTTTGAAAATAGTATACCGATAGATAAGATACCTTTGCTAATTCTTCGATCGATAGCTCTTCCTTGATATTTTCTTCCACATAATCCACTGACTTTTGAATAGCATCCCAAGCATGCAACTAACTCACTCCTTATTTAAATAAATCTGATTTTCATGCCGCCATCATCTTTATAAGAAAATAGTAGCATATCTTTTAGATGCAGGCTTGTTCGCTAGTGCTGTCTGCTATTTATCTAACTCTTCAATCGGTGTGATCACTGGTTTGCCATCTTTATCTAACAACGGTGTCAATCCCCCAGCGTAGCCTACTTTATTGAACATATAATTCACACCCGTCTTTCGATCAACAAAAACCATGATCGCATCCAATTTTCCTTGAGAATAAACCCTTACAAACCGATCCTTTGTCATTACAATTCCTTCTTTCTGTTTTTTTGTAGAACGTTTTCATGAAACTAAATTTAGCGTAACACAACCAATTTATCTGGACAATTGCTAATATTCATTATTCATCAAAAAATGTGAAAAAATCACTATAAAAGATGGTTAAATGAACTTATTTTTGCTTTAATTAATGAATTAATTAACCTTCACGAACCATTCTTGCTAAACCTTAAACTGTCATAATCAACGAAATCAATCAAAAAAGTTCCAAACTCAGAATATGAGTTTAGAACTTTTTAGTCTATAATCTGAGAGAAATTATTGCAACGATTTCTCAGATTTTTTTACAGGTATTTGAATTTCCGTCAGCCAATCATCTTCACTATCTTTATTCCACATACCATCGATATAACTTTCTCGAATAGAACCAATAATCTCATAATCATTATCCTCAACAAATTTAATCGCTGCTGCGAATGCTCTAGGAATATTTTCATAAGGACCTTTGTGCATTGTACAGACTGCTTGAGGCACTTCATCCATCCTCTTAAATTTTAATTCATCCGTTTCTTCTTTCATTTCAACTACGGATTCACAGACTTCAATATCAATGTTCTCTTCTTTATATCCAGCATCATGATAAATATTGAAGCAGTATTCAGGCAATGCACAGACACAACCAGCCTTCTCCATCTGTGAGCCCATCTCAGGAATCATTGATGAAAGAGCTTCAAAGCTGGGAATAATTTTCCTCATTGATGCAACGATGACTTCTGGTAATCGTTTAATCACCATATGATAATTATCATCCTCTTGCTGCAAATACCCTTCAATCTGAGAAAGCATCGACATTCGATCAGAAATTTCCTTCATCAGCTGCTGCTTTTTTCTTTGTAATATCCGCTGCTCACTTTCGCCATCTTGTACACGTTTAATTTCTTCTATACTATAGCCAATTCTTCGTAATGCGAGCAAACGATGCAGCGGTTCTAATTGACTCGAACTATAGTAGCGGTAGCCGTTATCAGGATCGATAAAACGGGGGCGAAGCAGCCCCACTTCATCGTAATAGCGTAGTGCTTTGATTGTAACCTGATTCATTTTAGAGAACATACCAATGCGGTATAATTTTTCTTCAACTTTTTCACATTCGTGATCCACTTCTTTTCCCCCTAATTTCTGGCTATTCCCAGCGAAAGAATTTCGCTGCTAAACCGAATCCCACAATCGAAATTACACTCAACAATATTATGACAAATTGTGGATTTCCAACTGGCTGATTTAGACTGACGCTTTTTAACAATTGAACACCTTGGGTTAAAGGAAGCACGCTGGCTACTTTCTGCATCCCTCTTGGAAAAATTTCAAAAGGAATCACTGCGCCAGATAAAAAGAGCATCGGAAAATAAACCAGACTGCACACAAGGTTTGCGATCTTCATATTTTTACATAGACTTGCGATCAATAATCCCAAACTGTACATAGCAATCATAACTAAAAAATAACTAGCAATCAATAAGAGCCAATTGCCTTGCATTCGATAATCAAGAAAGACGATGGCTGCCAATGCAACGATTCCTGCCGAAATAATCGCCGTTGTCATAGCTACCAACACCTGAGTTGCAATTAAATGTCCAGGTGAAGCGGGTGTCACGAAAAAGTGCTTCAATATTTTCTTGTCGCGATAATCACAAATTGTCAATGGAATTCCCATAAATGCAGTGGCGCAAATGCCAACGACTAAAAGCGAGCTAAAACTGCTGTCTAAAAAAGTATAGGATGTATTTCCCGCCTGCTTATTTCCAGCAATCATGGTCGTCAATAGCAAGACACCTAGAGGCATCCCAATCCCGAATAAAATCCCATCAATAGAACGAATCGCTAATTTTCCTTCAACCTTTGCCAAATTGATTACCTTATTCATCTTCGTCCTCCCCTACAAACCAAAGATATGCGTCTTCTAAATTCCTCTGAGAACTCTCCGCCAATAATTCTGGAATACTTCCTTCAACGACAATACTGCCATTCTTAATGAGGCAAATACGATCACACAGAATTTCAGCCTCTTCCATATAATGCGTCGTCAAAAAGATCGTTAAGTTGGTCTTTTTCAATTTTAGCAAAGTCTGCCAAACCGTTCTGCGTGCCTCCGTATCTAATCCAGTCGTTAACTCGTCCAAGAAAATAACCTCTGGATCAGGAATCAAGGCTAACACGATCGAAAGCTTTTGTTTTTCTCCGCCTGAAAGCTTCTCAACAGGTTGCTTTTCAAACTTCTCTAATTTAAACAATCTCAACAACTCACGGTAATCTCTAGGTTTTTGATATAAACTAGCCAATTCTCGACATAGCTCATTCACGCGAATATTATTTTGATAGCTGGAAGATTGCAGCTGAACTCCAACTTTTTCGAAAACTTCTCGTCTTCGCTTACGTGGATCTAGTCCTAAAATTTTTGCTGATCCATAATCAGGTCGTTTAATCCCCAACAGTGTTTCAATAGTAGTTGTTTTCCCCGCTCCATTTGGTCCCAATAAACCAAAAACTTCACCCTTATTGATGGTGAAGGAGAGTTGGTTGACGATTTTCCTACCTTTGATTTCTTTAGTTAATTGATCAGCTGTAATAGCTACACTCACGATGATCCTCTCCTTTCATTAACAGAATACTGTCTCCTGTTAAGGGAGAGTCAACAGCTTTTTCATACTTTTATTGCGGTCTCACTATGAAAATCGTTCCCTCTTTTTGATAACCTTGCTTTTCGTAATAGGGATCAACATCGCTCATAACATATACCGTTTGTTCAGGGAAATCTTTGCAGGCTTGCTCCATTAAAAAGCGACCATAGCTCTTTCCACGACAATCAGCATCTACTAATAAATCATAAACATATACGCCAAAACCATCATCGTCTCTGCAACGAACATACCCACAAATCTTTTCTTTCTCAAAAAGTAAATAAGTTATTGACGTCAATAAAGCTCGCGCGTATTTTTTCTTCCCCTCACCATTACAATAATCTGTCCAATCAGACTCCTTTTCCATCATTTTAAATAGATCCTCTGCATCCTCCTCTTGATAAGGGCGAATATACCAAGAATTTTCCATCAAAAAAACTCCTTTTTATTTTATACTAACAAATAACCATCAAAATACTAGAATTTACACAATTTAATAGATTGCTATTCTCTAATAAAAAAACGTTAACTACAAATAGTGGGGACAAAAAAAGGACACTCATTTTTGAATGTCCTACTTACTTAACCCTTAAAATATTCTCTGGTAGCCTTTTCGTCTATCTCAAGCTGCTGAATCAATCCTTCAACGGATTCAAAAGCTACTTGTCCCCGCAACATATGATACCAACGTACCTTAACTTTTTCACCATAAATTTCTTCATTAAAGTCTAAAATATTGATCTCAACTGTCAACATACGATTGGTTCCAAAAGTATCATTATGACCTATCGAGCCCATCGCTGGATACCATTGATCGCCAATTTGAATTTCATTGACATAAACGCCTTCTTTTGGCAATTTCATATCATCGGGTACTTGGATGTTTGCTGTCGGATAACCAAGTTTTCGCCCCCGTGCTTCGCCATGAATCACCGTTCCGCTAATCTCATAAATATAGCCAAGTAAATGATTGGCCTCGTCTAGACGACCCTCAGACAATAACCGGCGAATTCGCGAAGAACTAATTTTTTCAGTCTCGTGTTCTTCTGTTTTTTTAGCAACAATTACTACCTCAAAGCGCTCTTTCGCATAGTTAGGTAAGTTTTCAGCATCAGCCGTTTGGTCTTTTCCAAAATTGTAATCAAAACCTGAGACTGCCACTTTTGCATGTAGCCCTACGATGTATTGATCGACAAACTCTTGAGGACTTAACGCAGCGAACGAAGATGTGAAGGCTACCTCGTATAACAAATCAACACCTAGCTCGGACATCCGTTCTTCTTTCTGCTTCAAAGTCGAAAGATATTGAATCGGCTTGCTTTGTACTTGCTGAAAAACAATCGCTGGATGCTGATTGAATGTCATCACAGCTAATTTTAAATTTTTTTCTTTCGCAATTTTTTTACCAGTATTGATGACTTCTTGATGACCGCGATGAACACCATCAAAAAATCCTAACACCAACACACAATCCCCAGCAGGAATTTCCTCTGATTTATATGGATGCCGTAATTTAACAATTTCCATTTAGTGTGCCTCCTAATTCATATTATTGTATTTATTTTTCTTGAAGAAAAATAAGTCTGATTTTCATGCCGTATATCATCCAACTATACATACATTTTTCCTAGTCATAATCAGATTGGGTTTTTCCTCTTTAATCACTGCCAAAAGTTGGACTGACATCCTAATTCATATTATTGTATTTATTTTTCTTGAAGAAAAATAAGTCTGATTTTCATGCCGTATATCATCCAACTATACATACATTTTTCCTAATCGTAATCAGATTGGGCTTTTCCTCTTTAATCACTGCCAAAAGTTGGACTGACATCCTAATTCATAGTAATGTATTTATTTTTCTTCAGCTACTAAGCGTGAGGAACTTGAGCAATCTCGTTTCGAATTACTTTGCTTGGTTTCAAAAGCCAGTTTTTTTCTGAGTGTTGTCCGTAAAGACTAACTAGTTGTCCTTGATAAAAAAATGCGATCAGATCAGCTGGCATCTTTTTGATTCCAAAAGATTTCATAGATAGAACTTGTCCATTTTTCACCTTTTGCCAATCAGCATCTGTTAAGTCAATTCGCGGAAATTCCTTCATTGCCTCTTCAATCGGTTGCAATGCTTGATTGATCTGACCTTTTTCCATCAATTCGCTAACTTGCGACAATGTGACTGCCTGTCCCACTGAAAAACCGCCGCTGGATAAACGAGTCAGATCGGACATATGAGCAGGATAGTCTAGCTTCGCCCCAAGATCAACAGCCAAGGTCCGAACATAAGTCCCTTTCCCGCAAGTAACTTGAAATCGCCAACTCTGAGTTTTTGCTTCTTCATTATAAATCGGAGCAGTCGTACGTTTAAAACTCTCAATCTCCGCTTCCCGTTCAGGGCGATCTACCGTTTCACCAGCACGCGCATACTCATACAATCTTTTCCCGTTGACTTTAACTGCTGAATACATTGGCGGTATCTGCTTGATTTTCCCGATAAATGCAGCCATTACTCGATCAATTTCAGCTTCAGTTAAAGGGCGGTCTACTGCTTTTTTCTCTACTATTTCACCACTGCGATCTTCTGTAGTTGTAGAAAAGCCCAACGTAATCTCACCTTCATAAATTTTCCCACTATCTTGTAAATATTCGATCACCTTAGTTCCCTTACCAATGCAGATAGGTAATACACCATCGACGTCAGGATCTAAAGTTCCCCCATGACCAACCTTTTTTGTTTGTAAAATTTTTCGTAATTTAAAGACACAGTCATGACTTGTCATGCCGCGCTCTTTCCATAACGGCAAGATACCGTCCATCGCTGTTTCCTCATTTCTATTTATAATCAACGCTCCCATTATAGCATAGCTAAACTAAGAAATAACCAGCCAACTCTCTGAAGATATTTACCTGATCTTTTATTAATGCCAAAGAAAAAACCGCCAAGTTGACGGTTAATATTTCTTTTCTTTTGCTTTTTTCTTTTGTCGTTGTCGACTGATCACAAATGAGATACTTGGTTCTGATCGCTGTTGCATCGCGTAAGACTCTAATTGATTAACTTGATCACGATAACTATTTGCTGAAAAATTGGTGATATCTTCGCTTACTTCATATTTATCAATAATCTTTCTCTCTAAATAAAATCCGCGTATCAATTCTTTCGCATAAAGTGGATCTTGCTGAATCAAATAAGTACCAAATAAACCATGTCCACTGACCTGATTCATCAAATTTTTTCGTTCATCCACAAAGAAATCAATCAAGTCTTCATCATAAACATCCCGTAGATTTTCCAAACTATCCAAAATAGCTTCACTATTGCGAATAAAGATTTTTCTAAGAGTTGAAATATCTTCGTTATCAACCGTCTCTTTACGCTTTTGCCGACGTTCCCAAAACATTTTTGGATGCATGACAATACGAATAATCCGCCGTACAAAAATTAACCAAAAGCTAAGCAATGACAGCATCTGTTTTGTCACTGACTCAGACACATTTGAAATGAAACGAGAATACAACCGATACGCACCTGAATTGATCTGATGTCTTCTAAAACTTTCATCTAATCCATCTCGTTCAACTGAAATAATCAACGCTTGGATTTCTTGAAATTCTTGTTGCGCACTTTCCGGCATCGAATTATTGAAGAGCGTTTGGATTCTTCCTTGATAATTTGCGATCACCGCAAGCAGTGCAAAGCGTTCTTTTTCATTCAATTTTTTATTATCCAAATCTTCGTAAAGCTCGCTAATTACTTCCCGTAAAATTAACATTCGTTTAGGATCAGTTGGCGGTACCACTTCACCTTCAGATAAGATTGGTAATAAAATCATTCCGATAATCAATGTTAGAAAGGTCACACAGGCGGTGATAAACAGCAGTAAAGATCTCTCAGGAAACTCCAATCCATTGATTGTTGTTGGCAAAATAAAAATAGTTGCGATACTAACTGTTCCTTTGACACCACCAAAGGTTAACAGCAAGCGGTCTCTCAGCTGTTCATGATTTTTCTTCCAGCCTTGAGTCACAATGTAATAACCGCTAACGAATAAAAAGCGTAAAACAAATAGTAAGGCTGTCAATAATAATACAATCCCTAACAAATGCACATTGGAATAATTTCGACTATTCCACACAGGAGAAAAAACTTGAGAAAGTTCAATTCCCAAAAAAATGAAAACCAATGCATTCAACATAAAGCTAATCGTACTCCACGAGCTTTCAGTTACATTGGAAAGCTGTGCCTCAAATAGATTTACACGACGGAAGCCAGTGGCCTGCAATACACCCGTCACAACCGCTGCGATAATTCCTGACGCATGAAACAATTCAGCAATAAAATAAGCGACGAATGGAAGTATTAATTCAATCAGCAGATACGCCGACACATCTTGTGCAGAGATTCGCTCAATAATTTTTATGACTTCATTTTTGACCCAAATGATCACTAGACCAACCAGTACACCTACAACGCTTGATTCGAGCAAGGATATCGAAGCATCAGCTGCCGAAAATTGTCCGGTTAGCAATGCGGCTACGGCAAACTGAAAGGCTGTAACACCTGTTGCATCGTTGATTAATCCTTCCCCTTCTAAAACGTGCATGACCGATTCAGGAATATTTAAGCGCTTTGCTAACGAACTAACTGCTACTGCATCGGTTGGTCCCAAGGAAGCCCCAAAAGCCAAACAAGCAGCCAATGGAATCGCTGGCAAAATACTATGCAGAACAAATCCCAATCCAAATAATGTAAAGATGACGCCGCCAAAAGCCAGCAGCAATATTAAGCCAAAATGCTTCAAAATTGAAGGGATATCAGCAGTTTCCCCTTCACGAAACAAAAGCGGGGCAATAATCATTACGAGAAATACCTCTGGTTCGAAATTGATCGAGCTACCAACTTCGGTAAGTCCGAGGATAATGCCGAGGATAATCTGGATCATAAAAATCGGGAAAGACGGGAAAACTTTTACTAAAACATTCGACAAGGTAATGGCAATGGCTAAAATGATGATAATCTCAATTAGGCCCATTCACTCACCTCTTGGAACAATTTTCTTTTGCCTTAAATAATAATTTTAAGAACTCTCTTTTCTTATTAATAATCCGATCTTCCAATTCGGACATTTCTTGTGATTCGCCATCTAATGAAAGCTGCGCACGCTTGGTTTCCATACGCAACAAATCATGTTTCATCCGCTCTAATTTACGAGAGGTTAAAACATTAATTCTTTTTATTTTTTGTTTAACGGCTTTGCGTTCTTCTGGACTTAAGTTTTCAAATTCCTTATGGAGTTCCTTCATCCGTTCTTCAAATTCCGTGGTCATTCTAGACTCTGCCTCCTTGAAAATATCCAGCAAAAGGATTATTTACAAACTGCATACACTTTAACAGGATTTACTCAATAATGCAAAAAAGAACCTGAAAAAAATCTCAGGTTCTAACAAATTTATTCTTTATTTAAGTCGCGGATCATTTGATCAATCTTAGAGCCATATTCAACTGATTCATCCAATTCAAAAAACAATTCTGGTGTCTTGTAGATTGACAAAGCATGGCCTAGTTCGCGCCGAACCAATCCCCGTGCTTTGTTCAAACCTTCTTGTGCCTTTTCTTTATCTGATGCTTTATCAGATAACAAACTGTAATAAATCGTCGCTTGTTGCAAGTCTCCAGTCACGTGAACATCCGTAATGTTCACGTCTTGAACTCGTGGATCACGAACTTTTTTTCGTAAGATGTCATTGACTTCCTTCAAAATTTCTTGAGCCAGACGACGGTCACGATAATTTGGCATAACGACTGCCTCCTTCTATTTCCACTAACTAAAATTTTAATAGTCACGAATAATGGATGAAATTTCAGCAGATACTGTTCCACTTCCTACATTTATCAGTAGGAAGTGGAATTGTAATACTATTTAGGCTTGATTTCTTCCATAATGAATCCTTCGATCACATCATCAACTTTAATATCATTAAAGTTTTCGATCATAGCACCACATTCATAACCCATTTTAACTTCTTTCACATCATCTTTGAAACGTTTCAAGCTGGCAAGTTTGCCCTCGAGAATTACGATTCCATCACGAATAATACGCACACCGCTATCACGTTGGATAGATCCTTCGTTAACGTAACATCCAGCGATTGTACCAACCTTAGAAACTTTATACGTTTCGCGTACAGTCATTTGACCAGTAATCTTTTCTTCGTATTCAGGATCAAGCATACCTTTCATCGCTGTTTCGATTTCTTCGATTGCTTTATAGATAATTCGGTGTAGACGAATGTCTACTTCTTCGGTTGAAGCTTGCTGTTTTGCTTGTGGTGTAGGACGAACATTAAACCCGATAATGATCGCATTACTTGCTGCTGCTAGAGTAACATCACTTTCATTGATAGCACCTACAGCTGAGTGAACGATCTTCACACGCACACCTTCAACATCAATTTTTTTCAATGAAGCTGCTAATGCTTCAGCAGATCCTTGCACATCGGCTTTGATGATTACATTGACTTCCTTCAATTCGCCCTCTTTAAGAGATTCAAATAGGTTGTCCAATGTTACACGAGCACTTGCACTGCGATGTTCAAGCAACGCACGTTTTGCCCGTTCTTCACCGGCTGCACGAGCTGTTTTTTCATCTTCAAAGATCGCAAAACGATCCCCAGCTTGAGGTACATCATTCAACCCAGTAATTTCTACTGGTGTCGCTGGTCCAGCAGATTTTTCACGGCGGCCAATATCATTCGTCATAACACGAACACGACCATATGTGTTCCCAACAACGATTGGGTCGCCGACTCTCATCGTACCTTGTTGAACCAATAATGTTGCTACAGGTCCTTTTCCTTTATCTAAGCGAGCTTCGATAACTGTTCCGATTCCGTGTTGCGTTGGATCAGCTTTCAAGTCTTCTACCTCAGCAACCAATAGAATCATTTCTAATAGTTCGTCGATGTTTTGATTGAATTTTGCTGAAATTTCAACAAAAATTGTATCACCGCCCCATGCTTCAGGAATCAGTTCATACTCACTTAATTCTTGCATTACATGTTGTGGATTGGCACCAGGTTTATCAACCTTATTAACTGCTACAATAATTGGTACTTTCGCTGCTTTGGCATGGTTGATTGCTTCGATTGTTTGCGGCATTACACCATCATCAGCTGCTACGACTAAAATAGTAATGTCTGTGATACTTGCTCCACGCGCACGCATACTTGTAAAGGCAGCATGCCCTGGTGTATCCAAGAAAGTAATCGGTTTGCCGTCAATATCAATTTGATATGCACCAATATGCTGTGTGATTCCACCTGCTTCTCCGCTTGTTACGCGAGAATGACGCAAGGTATCTAGTAACGTCGTTTTACCATGGTCAACGTGCCCCATAATAGTTACGACTGGTGGACGAGAAACTAAATTTTCTTCGTTTACATCTTCTGCATCGAAGAATCGATCAATATCAGCTATATCAATAGTTACTTTTTCTTGTGGTTCAATTCCATAATCCGTAGCTAACAGTTCAATTGTATCTTTATCTAATGGTTGATTTTGATTAACCATAACCCCCATCATAAATAATTTTTTGATGATCTCAGCTGGTTCGCGATGAATCTTCTTCGCGATGTCTGCTACGTTCATGCCTTCTGTATATTCTAATACTTCTGGCAATTCACGGAATTTACGTGGGGGAACAGCAGGCTTATTACTTTGTTGCTGTCTGCCTTTTTTACCTTTTTTATTGAATTTGTTTTTATTGCGATTTTGATTGCCACCAAAATTATTGTTACGGTTTTGGTTGCCATAATTGTTTTTGTTGCGATTTTGGTTGCCGCCTTGCGTTGATCCACCTTGGTTCGAACGTTGGCCCTGATTTGAGCCATTTTGATTTGGTCGCGCTCCTTGACTATTTTGTGCTGAACGTTGTCCTTGGTTTTGGCGTTGTGCATTGTTTGCGTTGCCTTGTGATGGACGTTGCCCTTGGTTTTGGCGTTGCGCATTATTTGCGTTGCCTTGTGTTGGGCGCTGTCCTTGATTTTGACGCTGCGCATTGTTTGTATTGCTTTGTGATGGACGTTGCCCTTGGTTTTGACGCTGTGCATTGTTTGTATTGCTTTGTGATGAACGTTGTCCTTGGTTTTGGCGTTGCGCATTATTTGCGTTGCCTTGTGATGGACGTTGCCCTTGGTTTTGACGCTGTGCATTGTTTGTATTGCTTTGTGATGGACGTTGCCCTTGGTTTTGACGTTGTGCATTGTTTGCGTTGCCTTGTGCTGGACGTTGCCCTTGGTTTTGGCGTTGTGCATTGTTTGCGTTGCCTTGTGCTGGACGTTGGTGTCCTTGGTTTGAACGGTTTGCGTTCGCTGAGTTGTTCTGTCTATTGTTTTGTGTCAATTCTTTATTTCCTTTTCTATTCTGGAAATTTGGGTTGTTCTTCGAGCTCTTTCCATGGAATTTTGGTTTTTCGTGCTGGTTAGCTGATGGTTTTGCCTGAGTATTTTGTTTCGGTTTGCTAGAAAAAGCTTGTTTCAATTTTGATTCATCATCCCCGGATAATGAACCCATATGATTTTTCACATCAATCCCCAAAGTTTGTGCTTTTTCTACAACATCCTTACTTGATTGATTCACTTCTTTTGCAAATTCGTATACTCTTTTATTTCCCATGCAATCACCTTCCTAACCTGTTATTAACGTCATAATTTTGTCGGCGAATCCTTGGTCTAAAACCCCGATTACTTTTCTAGGTTTGCCAATCGCGCCTAAAATCTCCCCTTGAGTAAATTCGACAAAACATGTCGTTTGATAATACTTACTTTTATCTGATACTTTCTTTTGAGTGTTTTCACTCGCATCAATGGTGACAATAACGAGATTTACTTTCCTTTTGCGAATCTCATTAATCGTCATTTCTTCTCCTGTGATCAGTTTGCCTGCACGCATTGCAAGGCCTAACATGTTCAAGGCCTTCTGTTTATTCATTGCCGAAGAGCTCTTTTCTGGCTTTTTGGTGTTTCACATAATCAAGTAGTTCTTGATAAAAATCATCACTTAAATCGGTGCCAAGCGTACGGTCCAAGATATGTTTTTTCCATGCTTCCTCGACTTCAGCTGGTTCTAGCGCAACATAAGCACCTCGTCCTGGTTTCTTACCTGAAGGATCAATGGAAACTTCTCCTTCTTTGGATTTAGCGATTCGAATCAATTCTTTCTTTGGGAACATTTCACCGGAAACGACCGATTTTCGCAAAGGAACTTTTCTTTTTTTCATTTGCTGTCCTCCTAATGAATTATTGGTCCGTTTGATCAGAAGCAATGTTTTCTTCGTCTTCAATCATATTATCAACTGTAACTTCCGCTTCTGATTCAATATCTTCAACTTCAGTTTCAATCGCTTCTACTTCTGAAGTGATTTCTTCAATCTCAGTTACGATTTCTTCTACTTCTGATTCATCATAGTTCGCATAAAATTCTTCCATATCAGACTCTGATTTAATATCAATCTTGTGAGCCGTTAATTTAGCCGCTAAACGAGCGTTTTGCCCACGCTTACCGATAGCTAACGACAACTGATAATCCGGAACTACTACGGTGCAAACTTTTGGATTGTCGATATCAAAGATAACATCTTCTACTTGCGCAGGATTTAAGGAGTTTGCGATAAATACTGCTGGATCTTCATCCCACTCAACAATGTCCATGTTCTCACCTTTTAATTCATTTACAATTGCTTGTACACGTTGTCCTTTTGGTCCCACACAGGTTCCAACTGGATCAATGTTAGGATCTGTTGAACGAACAGCAACTTTTGCACGATCACCAGCCTCACGAGCAATGCTGACAATCTCTACAATTCCATCATAGACTTCTGGAATTTCCTGTTCAAATAAGCGGCGCAACAAATCAGGGTGACTACGACTTACAAATACTTGCGGGCCTTTTGACGTATTTTCTACTCGTGAAACATACACTTTAATACGATCATGAGGTTTATAATGCTCATTTGGCATTTGGTCTTGTTTTGATAGAACGGCTTCAATCTTCCCTAAGTTTACATAGATGTAGCGATTATCTTGACGTTCTACTACACCTTGCATAATATCTTTTTCATAGGCGCTGTATTCGTTATAGATAATACTGCGTTCTGCTTCACGGACACGTTGTAAAATTACTTGTTTTGCCGTCTGAGCAGCAATTCGACCAAAATCCTTTGGTGTTACTTCAAAACGGATCGTATCACCAATTTCATACGCTGGATTGATTTCCATCGCATCTTTCAATGACACTTCCAATTGTGAATCCATGACTTCTTCCGTTACTTCTTTCACGGCATAAACATGAATATCACCTTTCTTTTCATTGAATTCCACTTCAACATTTTGAGATTGTCCGTAATGACGTTTGTAAGCAGATACTAATGCCGCTTCCAATGCATCAATTACGATTTCTTTCGAAATACCTTTTTCTGCTTCTAGAGTATCCAACGCATTCAGCATTTCTTTACTCATTTTAACTTTCCTCCTAATTCATATTAACGAATCTATTCTTCAAAGAAAAATAGGTTTGATCTTCATCGCATGTATCATTCCACTAAAGCGGTAAAACTGAATCGTTGTGAAAAGCGGAATTGACATTCTAGTTCCTGTTAATGAAACGTTTCATTTACTAAAACTCGATCGCAAAACGCGCCTTTGCAATATTTTTACGATCAAAGACCATATCTTTCGTACGCGTTTTAATTTTGACAGTTAATGTCAGTTCATCATCAGTCAATTCTTTTAAAAATCCTTGATATTGTTTTTCTCCATCAATATTTTGATAAAGTGAAATATTAATGTATTCTCCCATCGCTTTTTGGTAATCCTCTTCTTTTTTCAATGGGCGTTCGGCTCCTGGTGAAGAAACCTCAAGGAAATATGCTTGTGGAATTGGATCAGGATCAATCGAATCCAGCTTTTCACTAAGCTTTTCGCTAACAAAAGCACATTCTTCAATGTCGATACCGCCTTCTTTATCAATAAATACTCTTAAAAACCAACTTTTCCCTTCCTTGACAAATTCAACCTCGACTAACTCAAAATTTTGTTCATCCAAGATCGGTGTTACTAAGTCAGTCACTGTTTCGACTACACTGCTCAAACTGTCAGCCTCCTTTAATCCATTAAAAAGAGTGAGCGAAAATTCCGCTCACTCACCATCAGTCTATGATTACATTGTTATACTAGCACAATTCTATTGAAAATTCAACCGTGTCATTTTCATGAGAGAATTTTCTTTCATTTTTTATATTGAACTTATCCTTTTCTTTACATATCAAAGAGTGACAGTTGGTTTTCATCTGGCAAATCTTTCAAAACACCATGAGTATCCATATACTCAATCAAGGTCTTCGAAACTTTACCACGTGAGGCCAAATCTTCCTTCGATAAGAAAATACCGTCTTTACGTGCTTCAACAATTTGTTTGGCCACGTTCAAACCAAGTCCAGGTACGGCACGAAATGGCGCAATCAATGTGTCCCCGTCAATCACAAAATCTTGAGCATCTGACTTGTATAAATCGATCATGCCAAAATGAAAATCTCGCTCCAACATTTCATTACACAATTCCAAAACAGTCAGCTGATTTTTTTCCTTCGTGGATGCGTCCATACCTTTATCTGTGATTGCCTTCATTGCGGCCTTCACCGCATCTTTTCCTTTAGCCATCGCAACCAAATCAAAATCATCCGCACGAACAGAGAAATAGGCACAATAATAAAGAATTGGGAAATACACTTTAAAGTACGCTACCCGTAATGCCATCAACACATAAGCTGCCGCATGGGCTTTTGGGAACATGTACTTGATTTTCGAACAAGAATCAATATACCAATCTGGAACGTTGTTTTCTTTCATTGCAGTTAAATACGTTTCACGTAACCCATCATCAATTTTATTCCACTGGCCTTTACGCACAGTTTCCATAATCTTGAAGGCCATTCCGCTATCTAATCCTGCATGAATTAAATATACCATGATATCATCCCGACAACCGATAACCTCAGCTAAGTTTGCTTCCCCGCGGCTGATCAATTCTTCCGCATTTCCTAGCCAAACGTCAGTACCATGAGACAACCCAGAGATTTGCAATAATTCGGCAAAAGTCGTCGGGCTCGTTTCTTCCAACATCCCGCGAACAAATCGTGTTCCAAACTCAGGAATTCCCAACGTACCAGTCTTCGAATAAATTTGATCAGCTTCCACACCTAAAACCTGTGGCCCAGCAAAAATCTTCATAACTTCTGGATCATCCGTCGGAATCGTTTTAGGATCGACTCCAGATAATTCTTGCAACATTCGAATCACTGTTGGGTCATCGTGTCCCAGAATATCGAGTTTTAAAACATTATCATGAATCGAGTGAAAATCAAAATGCGTTGTTTTCCATTCAGAATTTTGATCGTCTGCTGGATACTGAATCGGTGTAAAATCATAAACATCCATATAGTCTGGAATTACGATGATCCCACCTGGATGCTGTCCTGTTGTTCGCTTAACCCCAGTAGCACCTTTGGCAAGACGATCGACTTCAGCATTCCTAAAATGCAAATTATGATCTCGTTCATAACCCTTGACGAATCCGTACGCCGTCTTATCCGCCACTGTACCGATCGTACCAGCACGATAAACATAGTCCTCGCCAAACAGAACCTTCGTATAATTATGAGCCTCAGCCTGATAATCACCCGAAAAATTCAAATCAATATCGGGTACTTTATCACCATGGAATCCTAGGAAAGTTTCGAATGGAATATCATGTCCATCTTTATTCAATCGAGCGCCACATTTTGGACAAGCTTTCTCCGGCATATCAAAGCCCGAACCATAGGAACCATCTTCAAAAAACTCAGAATACTGACATTCAGGACAATAATAGTGCGGCGGCAATGGATTCACTTCGGTAATCCCTGTCATTGTAGCCACAAAGCTTGAACCTACAGACCCACGCGAACCAACCAAATAACCATCAGCATTACTTTTATGCACCAACTTTTGAGCAATCAAATAGATAACCGAGAAGCCATTCCCGATGATCGAAGTAAGTTCTTTTTCTAAACGTTTCTCAATAATATCTGGTAATGGATCGCCATAAAGCTCCCGTGCCCGATTATAACTTAGATCCTTGATCTCTTCTTCAGAGCCAGGAATTTTAGGAGTATACAAGTCATCCTTGACCGGAATGATTTCTTCACAGCTCTCAACAATTTTATCAGGACCATCAACAACAACTTCTTTTGCTAGTTCTGGACCTAAGAAACTGAATGCTTGTAGCATTTCATCTGTCGTACGGAAGTGAACATCTGGTAGACTGTGACGGTTCAACGGATTAGCCCCACCCATTGAACTGATCAAAATTTTCCGATAGATTGCATCTTCCTTATTTAAATAATGAACATCTCCTGTAGCAACAACTGTTTTATTTAAATCTTTACCAATTTGAATTAGATTACGTAAAATATCTTCTAAATCCGCCTCATTCTTCACTAGCTCTTGTTCAATCAAAGGGGCATAAACAGCCTTAGGCATCACTTCAATATAATCATAAAAGGCGGCACGATTTTTAGCTTCTTCTACCCCTTTTTGCATCATCGCTTCAAAGATTTCACCTTGTGAACAAGCCGAACCTATCAAAAGATTTTCTCGCAATTTATTTAATTGTGAACGCGGAATTCGAGGAACTCGTTCAAAGTATTCCACATTAGACATAGAAATTAGTTTGAATAGATCTTTTAAACCTGCCTGATTCTTCGCCAAAATCGTTGCATGGAATGGGCGCGCTCGTTTATACGAATCCCCTTCACCAACGTGATCGTTCAGCTGATCATGGTAATTCATCCCGTGTTTTTCGATTGCCTCTTTAACAAAAATCCAAGCTAAATGGCCAGTTGCTTCTGCATCATATACTGCTCGGTGATGTTGTTCCAGATTAACACCGAATTTCTTAGTTAAGACACCTAAACCAAATCGCTTAAACTCAGGGTATAAGAAACGTGCCAATTCCAATGTATCAATTACCGGATTTGGAGTTTCGGGCATATCATGTCGGACATATGTTGTATTAATAAAGCCAATATCGAATGTTGCATTATGGGCGACTAAAATCGCTCCTTCGCAAAATTTTTCAAACAGCTCCATAACTTCTTTTTCTGGTTTTGATCCACGCACCATTTCGTCGGTGATTCCAGTTAAATTGATCGTTGTTTCTGATAATGGGTGACCTGGATCAATGAATTCTTCAAACGTATCAATCACGTTTCCTTTATGCATCTTAACCGCGGCCAATTCAATGATTGTGTCGTATACCGCAGATAGCCCAGTTGTTTCCACGTCAAACACAACATAAGTAGCGTCTGTTAGTGATTCATGCGCATCATTGTAAGCAATTGGTACCCCGTCAGAAACAACATTTGCTTCTACGCCATAAAGAATCTTCACACCAGCCTTTTTCCCTGCCGCATGAGCTTCGGGAAATGATTGCGCACCCCCATGATCTGTTATAGCAATAGCTTTATGTCCCCATTTTCCAGCTTGAGCGACTAAGTCACTAGCACTGTTGATAGCATCCATCGTACTCATATTCGTATGCAAATGCAGCTCAGAACGTTTTTCTGTCGCAGTATCCTGACGCTCTGGGTGCTTAACCTCTTGAATGTCTTGAGCATTCATGACAAGGTCACGCATAAAGGTATCTTCCTGAACACTTCCTCTTACACGAATCCAGCTTTTATTTGCGATAGCTTCAAAAATTGCTTCATCTTTTTCGCCGTTAGAAAATTTCTTTACTACAAATGAGGAGGTATAATCAGTCATCTTTAAGATCAGAATCTTTCGTTTAGAACGTAACTCGCGGACTTCTTTATCAAAGATAAACCCTTCAATCGTAATACGTCGTTCCTCTTCAATGATATTTCCCATCGGAGTAATGGCTTCATCTGCTGGAATATTCCGACCCATTTGGATAGGTCCATCAAAATGAGCAGCACTTTCTTTCTGCTCTTTTTTCTTCGATTCATATTGAGCTAAGCTAGCAGCAGCTTGTTCTTGCATTGCTTGCGCCTGCTCTTGTTTTCGTATTTCAAATTCCTGTAATTTTTTATCTGCCTGTTCCTTATCAACTTCAGGATCGATTCGCAAATGTGGAAATCCATAAGAAACTAAATTTTCTTCAATCAATGGTAAATACTGCTGTTTCAAAAATGGAATGACTGTTTCATTATCAATTAGCAAAACAATTCGTTTTCCTTGAATCAAAGGCAAGGGTTTACTCAAAACCTGCTTAACTAACGGTGTATCGCAATCCTGTTCAGTTAAAGCCATTTGCCAATAGTTTTGCAGAAGCTCTTCCTCAAACTGATTGTCTTCTGGAATAATATGTAATTTCACTGACGCGATTGATTGAAATGCTATTTGCAGCTTTTGATGGAATGCATAAAATAATTTTGCTGGCAAAATTTGTGGTGTTTGAATAAAAAATTCCCACACACGTGATTTCTCATGAACAATCACTTCTTTGATCTCTGATCCCTGGATCATCGGATGTTGTTGTTCCGTCTCGGCCAATTCAATTTGTCGTAATAAATTTTCAAATAGTTCACGATTCTTAGACAAAATGACATCTCCTTCACTTTTTCAAGTATGTTTCAGTATACCTGTTTTTTTTTATGATTGCATTAGAAAAAGGACCGAAAAAATTTCGATCCTTTCATTTTAAAAGAAGAAACGCTGAATATCGTTCCACGTAACCAGAATCATCAGAAGCATAATAAAACCAAAACCGATCATAGTAATCATGCCTTCCTTATCTGGATCAAGTGGTTTGCCGCGTATCCCCTCAATTAGATTTAGAAGAATTTTTCCGCCATCAAAGGCTGGTATAGGTAACAGATTGACAATTCCCAAGTTAACCGATAATAAAGCCATCAAATAAATAACCGTTTTGATCCCTGCTCGAGAGGCTTCTGCCGACATCTGGTACATCATTACTGGACCACCTAGTTTATCTAAACTAAATCCTGTGAACAAAGACCCTAAAGCACTAAAGATTCTCTTGACCATGTCCCATGATTGAGTCAATCCTCCAATGACTTTATCGCCAAAGCCCGTTTTCATATAAGGTCCGACGCCAATTTGCCCGACCTTTTCACCATTGCTTTTTACTGTCTTAGGTGTCATTTGAACAGTCTTTTCTTTGCCATCTTGCTCAATCAACACAGTTAATTCTTTCCCCGGTTTTTTTGTAACTGTGTTTGTTAGATCATCCCATGAAGAAATCTTCTTCCCGTCAACCGCCAAAATCGTATCATTATCCTCTAAGCCAGCCGTAGCAGCTGGACTATTTTCCTGAACCTCACCAATTTGATTAGTGTTATAAACCGCTACACCACCTTGCAAAAACGCTAGCGCAATAAATAATACCACGGTTAAAATAAAGTTATTCATCGGTCCAGCGAAATTGGTCAAAATACGTGAACCCAGCTTCGCTGATTGAAACTGAACGTCTCGTGGTGCAATTCGAACTTCTGTGCCGTTCTCTTCAATCACAGTCGCATCATGTTGAACCTTGTAAGTCATCTCTTGACTTTCATCACCATTTACATATCCTTTAATTACTAAATCATCAACAAGATCAGCTGAAATCAGTTCCATCGGGATACTGTTAGGCAATTGAACTTTCTTGCTGACGTTAATTCGCTGCACTTCATTTTTAGGAGTCAATTCAACCGATAATGGCATTCCCGGACTTAATTCAGTTTCTTCATCTTCAAGACCAGCCATTCTTACATATCCGCCAATTGGCAATAGACGTAGTGTATAAGTTGTTCCATCCTTGCCCATGTGAGCAATCAATTTTGGCCCCATTCCGATCGAAAATTCTCGGACTAGAATCCCTGAGCGTTTCGCAAAGAAAAAATGCCCGAATTCATGAACGATCACTAGAACACCAAAAACGATTAAAAACGTAATAATCGTACGCATAATTTTCCTACCTTCATTAGTTTCTTAGAGACAGTTTATCACAATCTGACAATAAGATATTCATTAACTGATCAATTCATAGAAAATTTAAAAAAAGAACTTCGGTAAAAAATAGTTTCTTTGAGTTGCTGCAACAAAACAATATATTTTACTAGTTTTCAGTTCAAGCAAAGCTATTAATTGTAAATCAGAAAGAGACGCTGCTTGAAAATAGTTTTATAATAAATTTTCTCAGAAAAATTTTTGTTTGTCGCAGGTATTTAAATTTACTCAAAAAAAAAAGAGTGTTGCCACTCTTTTTAAAATACTCCTAGTAAATGCATCATGGGAAAAACAAACAGCATACTGTCGAAACGATCCAAGATTCCACCATGACCAGGTAAAATAGTCCCTGAGTCTTTTACATCATAGTGACGCTTGATTGCTGATTCCACTAAATCTCCAAATTGTCCAACAACTGAAAATACTATTGTGAAGAGAATCATTGTCAATAAATTATGCTGAAAAATCTCTGGTTGCACTAAGAAAAACACTACAGCTACTGCAACCGCACTAGCAATTCCTCCTAGAGCGCCTTCAATCGTTTTATTGGGAGAAATTTCTGGCCATAATTTATGTTTGCCAAATTGGCGTCCCACCATATATGCACCGATATCTGTTGCCCAAACAACAAAGAACGCAAAAAGTAAAATAGATAATCCCTCTGCTCGTGCTGTAACTAAATTTTGAAACCCAACACCGACATATAGACTTGCTACGACGGGAAAACCAGCTTCATCTATAGTGTAAGTATTTTTAGAAACAACTGAAAAACCTAAAATAATCATTACTGTTAAATAAAATAAAAGAAAATTACTATTGTTGCCACTTAAAAATGGCAGCCAACGCTCCGCTGGTAAGACCAAAAAGATTGCTCCCAAAATTGCAAGAACTCCTTCAAAGCTCAAAATTGCAAGTCCTTTCATGCGAAAAAGCTCATACACTCCTATTCCTGCCAAAACTGCTGCCGCTAATTCGACTGCAATACCTCCGACATACAGAATTGGAATAAAAATCGCTAGGGCGACAACTGCGGTAATGACTCGTTGTCTCATTTCTTATCCTCCTTGTTAAACTCAAAGTATTCATTCTATAATTAAGTTAAAGTATCAACTATTTTACTGATGACCCAAAACTTAGGTGGAACTTGTATCCTTATTCAATCCACCAAAACGCCGATTTCTTTGTTGGAAGGAAGCAATCGCCGCTTCTAAATGATCCCCGTCAAAATCTGGCCATAAGGCTTTCGTAAAATATAATTCGCTATAGGCCAATTGCCAAAGTAAGAAATTACTAATCCGTTCTTCACCACTCGTACGTACGACTAGCTCAGGGTCTCGAAGTTCTTTAGGTAGAAATCCTGTCATCAAGTGATCTCCAACAATATCATCGTTAATCTCTTGAACTGCAAGTTCTTCATTTTTAACTTCTTCAGCGATTTGTTGGATCGCCGTAATGATCTCAGCGCGACTACCATAATTAAGAGCAAAGTTTAAAACCAACCCATCATTTTGTGCTGTTTGCTCAATCGCCCGTTTCACTGCGTCTTGTGTGTGGGCAGGCAAATACTCCTCATATCCCATCACGTGAACCTGTACATTTTCTTCAATTAATTCTGGAACAAAAGTATCAAAAAAATCTACTGGCAGCTGCATTAAAAAATTTACTTCCTCTTCTGGACGTTTCCAATTCTCAGTTGAGAAAGCATACAGCGTTAACACTTTTACCCCAAGTCGATTGGCATGCTTCGTAATTTTTTTTACTGTTTCCATGCCCTCTTTGTGCCCAGCGATCCTTGGCAAACGACGATTTTGTGCCCACCGGCCATTTCCATCCATAATGATTGCAATGTGTTTCGGAATTGCATTATTAGGATCGAAAGAAAAGGACGATTCTTCTGGTGTATATTTTTGCTTTTGTGGAAAAAATCGTAACACCATGTTTTTCCCTCCTTTATTAAGTCAACAACTTAAAAATACTTTTAAAAAGTCATCTGCCATTATAACAATAAAATGCAGTTATTCCTACGAAAAATAAATACCTTTAGCCTTTTTCAATGATTTTTCTTAGCAACAAAAAAGCCTGAAGAACGATTCTTCAGGCTTTTTTTGAATTAAACTTCTAGTAATTCTTTTTCTTTTTCAGCAACGATGGAATCAATCGCTTTGATATTATCATCTGTCAATGTTTGAATATCTTTTTCGGCATTACGCAAATCGTCTTCTGTCAAATCGCCATTTTTTTGTTGTTTTTTGTACTCGTCCATTGCATCACGACGAATGTTACGGACAGCAATTTTTGCACCTTCTGATTCTTTCTTTACTTCTTTAGCTAGTTCTTTTCGGCGTTCTTCTGTTAATTGAGGGATTACTAAACGAATCACATTCCCGTCGTTAGCCGGATTCAACCCAATATCACTAGCCAAAATAGCTTTTTCTACGTCATTGATCATATTTTTATCAAATGGTGTAACCATTAACACACGGGCTTCAGGAATCGTAATTGATGCCATCTGATTAACAGGTGTGGGCACCCCATAATAATCAACTGTGATGCGGTCAAGTAAACTCGCATTCGCACGTCCTGCACGAATTTGACCTAGTTGACGTTGCAACGCTTCTTGGGCCTTCTTCATTTTGTCTCTTGCTTCATTCATTACTGCATCTGCCATGTTATTTCCCCCTTACCGTCGTCCCGATGTTTTCACCGAGTACAACACGTTTGATATTTCCTGGTTCATTTAAATTAAAGACAACAAGTGGAATATCATTGTCCATACTTAATGAGCTCGCCGTTGAATCCATCACTTGCAATCCTTTAGCGATGACATCTAAATGAGTTAGTTCTTCATATTTCACTGCATTTTCATCAAGTTTTGGATCAGCTGAATAAACACCGTCGACGTTATTCTTAGCCATCAAGATCACATCAGCATTTACCTCTGCTGCTCTTAATGCCGCTGTCGTATCAGTTGAAAAATAAGGATTTCCTGTACCACCAGCAAAAATGACAATACGTCCCTTTTCAAGATGACGCTCTGCTTTACGCCGAATATAAGGTTCAGCAATTTGACGCATTTCAATTGATGTTTGAACACGAGTGGGTACGTCGATATTTTCCAACGCATCTTGCAACGCTAAAGCATTCATTACTGTTGCCAACATGCCCATATAATCCGCTTGTGCACGTTCCATCCCCATTTCAGCACCAATTTGTCCACGCCAAATGTTTCCACCGCCAACAATAATTGCCATTTCAATCCCTAGATCGTGAACTTCTTTTATTTCCTCCACGATTTCTTGGATCACCGGCGGTTTGATACCGAATTTTTCATCACCTGCCAATGCTTCTCCGCTGAGTTTCAATACTACACGTTTATACTTTGGTTCATTCATCACAATACCTCCACTGTCACTCTAATGATATTTTAGCATACTCTGTCTTTGAAGCCAGCCAAATTTGAATTTGCTTAAAAAAAGGGAGCGCACATTTGTCGTGCGTTCCCAACTGTTTAAAAACAGAATTATTTTTTAATTTGACTCATAACTTCTTCTACAAAGTTGTCTTCGCGTTTTTCGATCCCTTCGCCTACTTCAAAACGAACGAAGCTTGCAACTGTCGCACCTTTAGAAGATACATATTTTTCAACAGTCATGTCTGGATCTTTAACGAATGGTTGGTCAACCAAAGCGATTTCTGCTTTAAATTTATTCAAACGACCAACCACCATTTTCTCAACAATATTAGCTGGTTTACCTTCGTTTAATGCTTGCTCAGTAAGAACAGCTTTTTCATGTTCTAATTCTGATTCTGGAATTTGACTTTCATTTACGTAACGAGGGTTGATTGCTGCCACATGCATAGCAACATCTTTTGCAACTGACTCGTCAGTTGTGCCGTTCAATAGAGCTAAAACAGCGATACGTCCGCCCATGTGCAGATATCCGCCAAATGCTGCATTGTCTTCTTTTTCAACAACTTCAAAACGACGGAAGTTGATTTTTTCACCAATAACTTGTGTTGCTTCGATCAAAGCTGCTTCTAAAGTTTCACCTTTAGCGTTTGTTAATTTCATTGCTGCTTCCATGTCAGCAGGTTTATGTTCAGCAACTAAAGATGCAATTTCTTTCACTAAGTCTTGGAACATTTCGTTTTTAGAAACGAAGTCCGTTTCAGAATTCACTTCCACGATTGCTGCAGTGTTTCCATGAATCGCAACTGAAGCTAAACCTTCAGCAGCAATACGGTCATTTTTCTTAGCTGCTTTAGCCATACCTTTTTCGCGTAAAAGATCCACAGCTTTTTCAATATCGCCTTCTACTTCTACTAATGCGCGTTTTGCATCCATCATTCCTACGCCAGTCATATCGCGTAGTTCTTTTACCATTTTAGCTGTTACGTCTGCCATTTTTAAGGGCCTCCTTAGATTTTCTAAAAAAGCTGCTTCAAAGGAAAATATTTACTTTGAAGCAGCATATGCTACGAAATTATTCAGCTGATTCAGTAGAAGCATTGTCGCCTTCCACTACATCAACGATTTCTTCGATTGAAGTTGCTTGTCCGCCATCTTCAGCAACGAAGTCTTCTTCTGCTACTTGATCTTCCCCTTGGTTTCCTTCGATGAAAGCATCAGCCATTTTAGCAGTGATTAATTTCACGGCGCGAATAGCATCATCGTTTGAAGGGATAACTACGTCAATTTCATCTGGGTCGCAATTTGTATCAACCATAGCAACGATTGGAATGTTTAATTTTTGAGCTTCTTGAACAGCGATACGTTCTTTACGAGGGTCAACGATATACATAACATCAGGGATGCGAGGCATATCAGCGATACCGCCTAAGAATTTTTCTAAACGTTCACGTTCTTTGTTCAAACCAACAACTTCTTTTTTAGGCAATACTTCAAAAGTACCGTCTTGTTCCATAGCGTTGATTTGTTTCAAACGAGCGATACGTTTTTGAATTGTATCCCAGTTAGTTAAAGTTCCACCTAACCAACGGTGGTTAACATAGAATTGTCCAGCGCGAACTGCTTCTTCTTTGATTGCTTCTTGTGCTTGTTTTTTAGTACCTACGAACAATGCAACGCCGCCATCTTCAGCAATATCTTTCATGTAATCGTAAGCAGCATCTACTAATTTAACTGTTTTTTGTAAGTCAATGATGTAGATTCCGTTTCTTTCTGTGAAGATGTATTTCTTCATTTTTGGGTTCCAGCGACGAGTTTGGTGACCAAAGTGTACGCCGGCTTCTAGTAATTGTTTCATAGACAATACTGACATTTGTGTTTCCTCCAATTTGGTTTTTGTTTTCCTCTCCTGCTCTCTTCTTTATAAGGAACTGACAAGCAGCACCGCCTTATAAATCAAGTCAGAATGTGGATTTTTTTGTATATAGTCGCCTACACACAATTAGTAATTATACAAGACTCTTTTTAATAAATCAATCTTTTTTATTTAGCTTTCTGTTAATTATTATTTAGTTAGGAATACTGTTTAAAAAATCTTTTTCTGCTATACTGAGTGCATAATTATCATTTATACCGTTCCTATCCCAGAAAAAGAATCCCAAAATAAGTGAATGATATTCACTTTATCCCTTAAATCATTTTTTAGAGTTTAACCGCTCTACTATTACACAGGCAAGGAGTTTTTTTATGCGAAAAAAAGATCGACACGAACTAATTAAAAAAATCATTTCAGAAAATGCAATCCGAAATCAAAATGAATTGATGGATTATTTACAACAATATCAAGTCTCGGCGACTCAAGCTACGATTTCACGTGATATTCGTGACCTAAAAATCGTAAAAACAATTGATGAATCCGGCAAGCCACGTTTTGAATTGTTCCAAGATCAGCAAGAACCGACTGAGGATGATGATATTAAGCGACTTATACGTATGACAAACAATGTTATCGTCAAGGTTGATACTGTTCAATTTATGACTATCGTCAGTACACTTCCTGATAATGCGCATTTATTGGCTGCTGTCCTAGATGATCTTTCGAGTGAATTGATTGTTGCAACAATGGCAAGTTTTGATACTATTATTATTATCTCAAGGACACCTGCAGACGCACAACAAGTCACTGCTTTTCTGCAAGATCCTTCACAGCGGTCAATTTTCTCTTAAAAGTAAGGAAGCTCTATATCTATAAAAGGCTGCGCGAAATCCCTCAGCTTTTGAGCAATAAGAAAAAGCTGAGGATTTCAGACATGCATGTATCTGCTGTAAAGCGATTTATTCAATTTTATACTTTCCTTACAGTTCCAAAACAACGCGCCCCTAATTCATAGGAGCGCGTTTCACTAATTTTCAGGTACTTTGATTTTTCCATCTATAATTTGTTTTTTAGCCGTTGTTACAGCTTCGTAGGCTTCTTTAGATAACTGGCCCTTGGTTAGGTTTACTCCGCCTTCCTTTAATCCAAACTCTAAATGCTCACCACCAGGAAAATCTTTTTCATACGAGGCTGCTGCAATTTTTCTAACTGCTGCTCCAACATTCTTTTTAGTTGAAGTTAAGGTAAAATTTCCAATTTTATCTTCAGTCATATGGTAATCACCCTCATCTGTTTGATCTCGATCTACTCCAATGACCCAAACCTTCTGAGTTTTATCGTTTTCATTTCGAGCTTTCGCTTCTTGAAAAACGCCAGCTCCAGTGCTTCCTGCAGCTTGATATATAATATCTGCTCCTTCTTTATACATAGAAGCAGCAATAGCTTTACCTCTATCTGGAGCGTCATAAGAAGCTGCGTATTGTGCGTCAATTGAAATCTTTTTTCCTAGATTCTTAGCCCCGGCTTTGACTCCCTCCTCAAACCCGCTCTGAAACCGTTGGATTACTGGACCTTCCATTCCACCAATAAAACCAACATGATTCTTTTTAGTGCTGTAAGCAGCTGCTAATCCAGCTAAATAAGCACTTTCCTGATCCTTAAATGTTGCAGAAACAATGTTCTTTTCATTTGAAATCTCACCATCAATCAATGCAAAATTTAATTTTGGATTTTGTTCAGCCGCTTCTTTAATCGCATCCGCTTGTAAATAACTTAGACTAATAATTGTCGTAAAGCCATTTTCAACTGCCTGACTAATATTCGTACTGTTTTCCTGCGGATCGTTCGTTTCAAGATAAGTGAAATCCTTCTTGGCTTTTAAATCCTTTTCTTCTCCCCATTTTTCAAGGCCTTCCCAACCAGCCTGATTAAAAGAATGATCATCTACGCCACCAAAACCTAAGATCAAAGCTATCTTCTGATCAGGTTCTTCTTTTTCCGACTTATTTTCAGCTTGACCTCGACCGCAAGCTGCTAATAATCCTACCATTCCGAGACAACCTAATCCAAAAAGAAATTTTTTCATGCAACGCGCCTTCCTAGGTGTCTTGACACCTTTTTTATTTTGTCAAAGTATACCACAGTTTGTGTTGTTTCAGCAAAAAAAATTGAAATACAAAAAGAAGTTGCAAGGTTATCCTCACAACTTCTTTTCCAAATTCTATGACACTACATTTTATTAGGTGCGTGAACTCCTAACAAACGCAGATCCTCTTTCAAAATTATTGTTACAGCATAAACCAATGCCAAGCGAGCTTCTTTTTGTTCATCTTCAACTAAAATTTTCGTATGAGCATAATATTTATTGAACGCTTGAGCCAGTTTAATCGAATGCTTTGCAATCACAGATGGTTCATATTGATCAGCCGCTTGCATCACTACTTCTGGATAGCTTTGCAATAACTTAATGATTTCCCAACTGTCAGAATCGTTTAAAGCATACATTGCTTCTGAATCAACAGCAAAATTTCCTTTTTCCAAAACAGTCATAGCACGTGCATGAGTATATTGAACGTAGGGGCCTGTTTCTCCTTCAAAGCGTACTACTTCTTCTAAACTAAAATCGAAGTTATTTAAACGATCATTTTTTAAATCATGGAAGACTACCGCACCAACGCCCACTTGATGAGCTACTTCTTCTTTATTTGGCAAATCGGGATTTTTTTCTTGGATTTGTGCAAGTGCGGAATCTTTTGCTTCATTTAGAACTTCTTCTAACAAAACGATTTTCCCTTTACGAGTAGACAATTTCTTCCCATCTTTTGTAATCAAGCCAAATGGGATATGAACCATTTCGTCTGACCAATCAAAATCCATTTCCTTCAAAACAGCTTTCAATTGTTTGAAGTGCCCACTCTGTTCATTTCCAACAACATATAGTGATTTAACAAAATTATACTCACGCTTGCGATAAAGTGCCGCTGCTAAATCACGTGTAATGTATAAGGTTGCCCCGTCGGATTTTTTAATCAATGCGGGATTCAAATCGTATTTTTCAAGATCGACGATTTCGGCTCCCTCGTTGGTTTGTAATAAATGTTTTTCTTCCAACATTGTGACAACTTCATCCATCTTATCATTATAAAAAGCTTCGCCATTATAGGAATCAAATTCTACTTCCAGCATACCGTAAATTTTATTGAACTCTTTTAATGATTCACTACGGAACCACTTCCATAAGTCCAAAGCCTCTTGATCATTTTCTTCCAGTTTTTTGAACCAAGCTCGCGCTTCATCGTTCAACTCCGGTTCATCTTCGGCTTTTTCATGAAATTCTACATATAGACGTAGTAGTTCATTGATTGGTTCAGCTTTAACCTTCTCTTCTGATCCCCATTTTTTATAAGCAACAATCAGTTTCCCGAATTGGGTTCCCCAGTCTCCTAGGTGATTGATTTTGATTGGATTATAACCAATTTTGCTTAGAATCAAGCTGATAGAATTCCCAATAACGGTCGAGCGTAAATGCCCCATTGAAATAGGTTTTGCAATATTTGGTGAAGACATATCAATCGTCACATTGCCTTCATTTCCAATATTACTATCACCAAAATGATTTTCTTCCTTCAGAATTTGTTTTAAGACCATACTTGAAATAACTTCTTTTTTCATAAAGAAGTTTAAATATGGGCCGACCACTTCAATTTTTTCAAACGCTTCTGGATTGATTTGTTCTACTAATTCTGCAGCAATTTGCTGTGGCGCTTTACGAAAAACTTTTGCTAAAGCAAATGTGGGAAAAGCAACATCCCCATGATCAACTGATTTAGGATTTTCTAGTAAACGTTCAACTTCTGGCAATGTTAGGTTTTCCTTAACTGCTTCAAAAACAGCTTGTGCAACGATATCTTTATTATTCATCCAAATTCCTCCTTATAAATACTTTTCTAAAGATAAAAAAGTGACCAGTCCTCAACGCTTCGTTGATGAATTGAAGAGTCAAAATAAAACAAAAAAATCTCTGATGTATAAATACATCAGAGACGAGAATTCCCGCGGTACCACTCTTATTGTCATAAATGACCAGCTTAGGCTATAACGGTAGCTGCCGCTTCATCTCAAAAGTGCGCCCTCTATTTTTGTTTATTCGGCTCCCACCTGCCCGAACTCGCTAAAAAACTGCACAATAGACTTCTCTTTTTCATCGATGAAATAATTATCTGGCATTTATATTAACAGAAAAAACTTCATCTGACTAGTCGGGAAAAATACTTTATGCTTTCGGAATGAACAAATTTCCTAATGTTGCTGCCATCACCGCCTTGATCGTATGCATACGGTTTTCAGCTTGTTGGAATTGTAATGCATTCTCGGCACGAAAAACATCATCTGTCACTTCCATTTCAGCTAAATTATATTTTTCTTTGATTTCTTCGGCAACTTTTGTTTCAAGATCATGAAATGCTGGTAAGCAATGTAAGAAAATCGTTTCCGCTTTCTGAGTTTTTTCCATTAGTGTTTGATTGACCTGATAAGGTAACAATAAATCAATTCGCTCTTTGAAAGCCGCCTCTTCGCCCATCGATACCCATACATCGGTATAAATAATATCAGCCTGCGCTACTCCCTTGTCAATGTCATCTGTCACTAAAACCTTTGACTCGGATTCTTCAGCGTATTTTTCAGCGATCGTAATCAAATTTTGTTCTGGAGATAGTTTTTCTGGAGTTACGATTGAGATATTTACGCCCAAAATGGCACTGGTAATTAGCAGTGAGTTTGCTACATTGTTTCGTCCATCACCCACATAAGCCAAAGTCAGATCCTCCAACTTTCCAAAGTGCTCCTTGATCGTTAAAAAATCTGCCAACATTTGAGTTGGGTGCCATGCGTCAGTGAGGCCATTCCAAACGGGTACCCCAGAATGTTCTGCCAAAGCTTCAACTGCCGTTTGTGAAAATCCACGATATTCAATACCATCAAACATACTGCCTAACACTTTTGCTGTATCCTCTACAGACTCTTTCTTTCCCAATTGAATATCATTTTTACCTAAATATTCGGGATGAGCACCTAAATCATTAGCGGCTGTCGTAAAAGCCGCCCTCGTACGCGTAGAGGTCTTTTCAAAAAGTAACGCAATATTTTTCCCCGCTAAATATTTATGCGGAATATTTTGTTTCTTTAATTCTTTTAAATGTGCTGCAAAATCAATCAAATAAAGCAACTCATCTTTAGTAAAATCCATTTCCTTTAAAAAACTTTTCCCTTGAAAGATATTCATCATCATAACGCCTCCATTTTTGAATATTCATTCGTTACATCCAAAATTATTTCATTTTTATTCATAATAACTGAATAAAATGAAAGTATCAACCTCAATTTTGAAATATTTATATAAAAAGCTTCCTTAGAAGAATTTCAAGGAAGCCATCTATTTGTTCGTTTAACGAGTTTTGATGAGATTCAGCTTACAGATGAATACTCTTGCGCGACAAGCTCGCTTTCAAGTTGAAGACCGTATGTCATCTAGAAATCAAAGGTTTCACTGCAATGAAAGCATCAATTAGTTCGACAGATAAGCCTAAAGTAAACAAGAAATTTTAAAGCCTAGAACCAACATAACCAAAAGAGAACATTCTTATTCTCTTTTCCCAAAAAAACAGCTGAAAAACAGCTGCTTAAGTGACTACTTTTTTTGCAATTTTCGAATACGCAATGTAATTAGATATTTAAGATCAGTAAATGCTTGCTCGGAAGTAAGTTCAACAACAAACCAGTGACCGCCCATAACTGGTTTGTCCTCTTTAAACGTTTGCTGAACTGATTGTGACATTGAAGCAATGTTCTCTGCTAATTCTTCCTGATAGAGATCAGATACAACAACCATCATTCTAGCGTTGTCATCTAGAAAATAAATCGTGCCTATATTACCGCCGTACTTTTTCGCTTTTACATGCCAGCCTCCAAAACGACCCTTTCTCCTTCGAATATTCGATGGAAAATTTAGGATGATATTTTACTGTCAAATAATCCAATAATTTTTCAAAATAAGTGTCAGTTACATATTCTTTCATCTGTTCCATGGTTGGCTGTAGATCGATTGGAAATTGCTCTTGCCAAGAATTTTTCATCTAATCGCCTCCTTGACCTCATTATAGCAAGGCGTTAGATGTGTTGGAATGCTAAACTTGGATTAGCATTTAAGTTCATTTCTGCAAAATGATGTTTTTGCAGCTCAATATGAGCCGCGGCTCCAATCATTGCTGCATTATCGCCGCATAAGCGTAGTGGCGGTACAATCAGTTTCATGGTAGGTAATTCCTCGCTAATTGCAAAGGACATTTTCTCCCGTAGCCCTTTATTAGCCGCAACACCGCCAGCAACGATCAATTGTTTAACTGGATACGTTTTGCACGCCTTAATTGTCTTTTTCACTAAAACCTCAACGACACTTGCTTGAAAGCTTGCTGCTAAATTTTTCTTATCTAATTTTTCTCCGCGTTGTTCAGCGTTATGAGTCAAGTTTATAAAAGCACTCTTCAACCCACTAAAACTAAAATCAAAATTATCTTCTTTGATCATGGCACGAGGAAAATCATACGTATCTTCTCCTTGGTGTGCCAATTCATCGATTTCTTTACCACTGGGATAACTTAATCCCAATACACGCCCAACTTTATCATAGGCTTCACCAGCTGCATCATCACGAGTCTCACCGATAATCTCAAACGAGCCATCTTTTTCCATATAAACCAATTCAGTATGTCCGCCACTAACTAACAAAGCCATCAAGGGAAACTCTAATGGTTCAACCAGACGCGCTGCATAAATATGTCCTGCCATATGGTTGATTGGTAATAATGGAAGTCCATTGGCCCAGGCAAAAGCTTTGGCTGCACTCAAACCAATCAATAGAGCTCCCACAAGCCCTGGTCCATAGGTAACTGCTACAGCACTGAGATCTTTTGCTGTTACATTTGCTTCAATCAATGCTTCTTCGATACAAATAGTAATTTGTTCCACATGATGGCGGCTAGCCACTTCTGGAACAACCCCGCCAAAACGTTTATGACTTTTAATTTGCGAAGCAACAATATTGGATAGAATTTTTTCGCCATTTTCGATTACTGCCACACTCGTTTCATCACAGCTGCTTTCGATTGCCAAAATAAGTTCTTTTTCATTCATCTGCATTTCCTACTTTCAAAGACATCAGTACCGCATCTTCTTGAGGGTGCTGATAATATTTTTTTCGAATTCCAATTTCTTGAAAGCCGAACTTCTCATAAAAAAGACGCGCCTCTTGATTCGAAGCACGTACTTCTAGAAAAATACTCGCTATTTTCTGTGACTCTGCATAACGAATCAAGCGTTTCATTAGCTTTTTGCCATGTCCTTGACCCTTTATTTCAGAAGCGATATTCGTAATTTCGATTTCATCACATACTTGATGAAATCCCAGAAAAGCGATAATCTCTGTTTCTTCTGAGAAATAATGGCTATGAGGTTGTCTCATATCGCTGACAAATTGACTGATCGTCCACGGAGAGTCAAAAGCATACGCAGTTTGGCTGATCTCCCAAAATCTTCTTGCTAACTCTTCCAACTATCCCACTTCCAAACGTTTAATCATGTCCAAAGCATCCTCGTTATTCTCAGTGTAATAATTTTTTCTAATATTCCGTGCAGAAAATCCCAATCGCCGATATAAACGCTGAGCATCGGTATTACTGAGACGTACTTCTAAGGAGAGTGTTTCACAATCGTTCATTATAGCGAAATTTTCGACTTCGTCAATCAATAGCTTACCAATCCCACGATTTTGAAATGCAGTTGCTACTGCTATATTGGTAATGTGGGTATCGTTACCAATCAAACGACTACCAATAAACCCCGCAATAGTTGATTGTCTCGTTACCATGCAGATATACAAATGAGGGATCGGCGAATGAACTTCTGAAAGAAATGCACTTTTAGTCCAAGGGGTTTCACCAAAATAAACATCACGCTCTAGAGCAATCAATTCTTTGATATCTTGGTCAATGATTTCTCTCAATAAAAATTCTTCATCGCCTAAAATCACGCTTTTAGCATTGAAAGGGTATTGTTTCCCATAAAGGATCGTTCTTACTAATCCGCTAAATTTTTTCAACATAGTTTTCGTCCTCTGGCTGATGATTCTCCAACCATTTTTCTTCTGCCTCCACTCGCTTCAAATATTCTGGTACCAATCCATGAACATTTTCAATAGGTTGCGCAAGAAAACCTAGATTTCCTAAAACAATACCATTAGGCAAGTTCAACTCATCCGCTTCAGAAACTTCCGCGGTTGGTATCGCAGACATGATTTGCTCATTAAACTTATAGGCCTCACCAACAAAATACGCTGGTTCTTTAATCTGCTCCAACAAATCAATTAGCGCGATATGCTGATCAGCTAAAATATTAACTAGTCTATGATCTTCCCAGCGATATGCACTCGCGTAGACATTGTTACGACGAGCATCCATCATTGGGATAATTAATTTATCTGTATGTATGTTTCCAGCAATCACCGCCAAACTAGAAACTGTGGTCAATTCAATTTTCAGTGTTTCTGCTAAAGTTTTCGCGGTTGTTACAGCGATTCGGATACCCGTGTACGATCCTGGACCCTTGGCTACGACAATCCGGTCCAAATCAGCAGGCTCTAATCCGCTTGCCTGCATCACCGACTCGATCGCCGGCATTAAGGTCAAACTATGATTCATTTTTCGATTTAATTGAAAGTGAGCTAACAGCTTTTCATTTTCTAAAACTGCCACAGCTAATGTTTGATTGGATGTATCCATCGCTAATAATTTCATGAAATTTCATTTCCTCGCATTTAAGATAGCAATATTTTAACACAAACTATATTTGCTTTCCTACTAACTGTTCAAAGATTTCTGCTTTCCTTAAATTGACAGAAAAAAAGCCGAACAATCATCCACTATCATATTTGATAGGAAAATGATCATTCGGTTGCTAATTGAATTTTTTCCATGAAAATTTCACAATTATTGAAAATTATTTTGTAGAATCTCGTTGAATCAATTTAGTTCCCAACGTAATTTTTCGCGGTATTGGAGAAACTTCTTTTGCTAACTCCAAAATTGTTGAGACAGCTAGTTCACCCATCCATTCAGTTTCAACTTTAACAGTTGATAAAGATGGAGATACATATTTCGCCACACTGACGTCATTGAAGCCAATCACAGAAATATCTTCGGGAATTTTCAATCCTGCTTCTTGAATCGCTTGCATCGCCCCCACAGCCAATGCATCACTGGAGGCGAACAATGCATTTGGATACTCTTTCGTTTCCACTAAAAATTTTGTCATCGCTGTTTTTCCAGCTTCCATTGAAAAAGCAGCCGTCAAAGTGAATTCCGGTCGATAGAGATTGATTTGTTCCAGCTTCGTTTTAAATGCATGCAATCGTGGATCTTCGATTGGCTGCAAGTTGTGTTTAGTTGTCTCTTTGCCAGAAAGTATCCCAATTTTTTGATGACCCTGTTGAATAAAGTAGTCAATCACCAAATTCAGACTTTGATCAAAATCCACGACTATTGAATTTAAGCCCATATTCATCCCGTCAAAATCAACAAATAATAAATTATCATCAACTTTTCTTAACTGTCGTATTTGTTCAGCATCGAATTTACCTAATGCGATTGTTCCGCTGACTTGAGTATCTGACAAATCATTTAGGGTTTCTCGGCGAATTTGGATGTTTAACTCTTCAGCTTTTTTCTCAATCCCTAAACGAATTGATAAATAATATAAATCTGCTAATTCCTCCGCTTCGTTGTACCATTGTACAAGACGGATCACAGATTTCACCGCCTTGTTAGCACGCTTATGTTTCGTGTAATTTAATTCCTCCGCCACTTCAAAAATGCGCTGCTTTGTTTCTTGGGCGACGGATAATTCTTGATCGTAATTCAGCACACGAGAAACTGTGGCAGGTGAAACACCTGCTAATTTTGCAATATCTCGAATAGTTGCCATCGCTGCCCCTTTCTACAAAGTTTTAATAAAGCGTGTAAATCCTTCTTGCCCTTCGACATCCCGTTTAAAAACTCCTGCATCTTCCAAAACGCGAGCAAAAACTGCTCCTACTGCTTTTTGAACAACTTGAGTTACATTTTCTTGTGTAATTTGAGCATCGGCTTTTAATTCCTCTGCCCATTTTAGGTGATAATCAGCAATATCATTTTTTTCAGCTAATAAGTATTTTTCAACTTCTTTTAACTCTGATTCTAGACGTGGAGGTAAAACAGCCAATCCCATCACTTCAATCAGTCCAATATTTTCCTTCTTAATATGTTGAACATCCGGATGAGGGTGAAAAATACCATCAGGAAACTCTTCAGAGACATTGTTATCTCGTAAAACTAGATCCATTTCAAATAAATCGTCTTTTCGGCGAGCAATTGGCGTAATTGTATGATGAGGTGTGCCATCTGCAGTTTGAGCTACGATTTGCAATGCCTCGTCCGAATAATTTTGCCATTTTTCAAAAATTAATTGTGATGCTTCAATCAAATCTTCTTGATTTTTTCCTTGTAAACGAATCACAGACATTGGCCACTTAACAATACCGGCTTTAACATTTGGAAAATCTTTCAGCTCAAAATTTCGTTCAATCTCGGCCACAGCCATCGGAAAAGTATGTCGCCCACCTTGGTAATGATCATGAGAAAGAATAGACCCACCAACAATTGGCAAGTCCGCATTTGAGCCAACAAAATAATGCGGCAGGACTTCTATGATTTTTAACAGACGTCGAAAAGTTGCTTTTGTTATCTTCATTGGGCGATGTTCTTCCGATAAAATAATACAGTGCTCATTGTAATAAGCGTACGGTGAATATTGGAAGCCCCAGCTTTCGCCATCAAGATTCATTCGAATAATACGATGATTGGTCCGTGCAGGATAATTCATTCGTCCTTTGTATCCTTCGTTTTCCATACACAACATGCAATCTGGATAATTGACTTGCTTCAGTTGTCTTTCTGCGGCAATTTGCTTCGGATCCTTTTCTGGTTTTGATAAATTAATTGTAATTTCCAACTCACCGTATTCTGTTTTAGCAGGAAAAATAATATTACGAGCAATTTCTCGAGTTTTGATATAATCATTGTCTTTGCTTAACTTGAAGAAATAATCTGTCGCTTGGACAGGATCCTTTGAATAGTACTGAGCGAAATAAGCATTTACAACAGAGGGTGGTGGAGTCATCAAATCCATCAATTGAGCTTCTAACATATCTCTTTCAGCCTGTAAATCCTTAATTACTTGATTCTTTTCTGCTTGAACTAAAAGTTGATCGACTAATTCAACTGCACTCTCTGATACCATGCGATTTTCGGCTTTTGATAAGGAGTTCTCCCCAATCATCGCGATAACCCGATTTTCTAAATATAAACGATCCATCTCCATCCAACCGCCTGATTGAATAGCTAAAGTAACAAAATCTTTTACCGTTTGACTGACTGACACGCTACTTCCTCCTAATCCTCATATCCATGCGGATGGCTTACGTGCCAGTTCCACGCTGTTTTGATAATTGTCTTAATATCCGTATATTCTGGTTCCCAGCCTAACGTCGCTTTCACTTTATCACTGGAGGCTACCAAACGGCTTGGGTCACCAGCGCGGCGCGGACCAATTTTTGCAGCGATTTCTTTTCCTGTAACTTCACGTGCCGCGTCCAGCATTTCTTTGACTGAGTACCCATTGTTTGAACCAAGATTGAAGAAATTACTTGGATTTCCAGCTTTCAAATACTCTAGAGCAAGGATATGCGCAGCAGCTAAATCCTCTACTTGAACGTAATCACGAATGCATGTACCATCTGGTGTATCATAGTCATCACCAAAAATGGTTAGATGATCTCTTTGACCTAGTGCTACTTGTAAAATAATCGGAACTAAATGGGTCTCAGGATCATGGTCTTCGCCGATCGTCGCATCCGCTTTTGCGCCAGCAACATTAAAATAACGCAACGCAACGTATCGCATACCATAGGCGTTATCGCACCACTTCATCATTTTTTCCATCATTAATTTACTTTCACCATATGGATTGGTTGGATTTGTTTGAACCTTTTCCGTAATTGGTGAAACTCCTGGCTCACCATATGTAGCCGCAGTAGAAGAAAAGACAATGTTCTTCACGTCAAACTCTTCCATGACTTCTAATAGGCTTTCCATTCCAACAACATTATTGTTGAAATATTTTAACGGTTTTTCAACCGATTCACCAACTAATGAGCTGGCTGCAAAATGCACAACTCCTTCGATCGATTCTTTCTTGAAGACATCCCGCATAAATGCCTTATCGCGACAATCCCCTTCATAAAATTTCGCTTCTGGATCTACGGCTTCACGATGACCCGTCAATAAATTATCAACTACGACGACATCGTAATTTTTTGAAATTAATTTATCAACCGTATGTGATCCAATATATCCTGCCCCGCCTAGAACTAAAATTGCCATTTAATCGACTCCCGTCTTTTCTATTTTATTTAGTAAACAAATTATAGTTTGTTTACTAAATAAAAGCAAGTGAATTTTCCGTTCGTTAAACTTTCTATTTTTACGTTTTTGCTTCATAATGAAGATATAAAGAGAAGGAGTGATGAAACGATGCGTAAATTTGCTTCAGGATTCGTTACTGGTACTTTAACTGCTGCAGCAGTAGTTGCTGGTGTAGTAATGGGCGTAAAAAAGAAAGTCATCGACCCAATTGAAGAAAAAGAATCAAAAATCGATGAAAATCGTAAAAAAGCTCGTAGAAAACGAATTGCACGATAAAAAAAGAAAGCCGCGGCTTTCTTTTTTTATTGATAAAGTGCATTAACAATTTGATTTGCTAAATAAAATACCCGATCATCACTTTTCGGACGTGGTGAAGTAGCATTTAACCAATCCAAGCCTTCAAGTGGAATCCCATAGCAGAATATGTTCGATAATATATTTCCCTCTTGGTCAATCACCTGATGTGTTTTACGACTGACTTGCAATGCTCCAGTAGGATATTCTTTCCCTTCAATTTCTACTTGATGCGGAGTTATATAACCTTTTTTACGCATCTGAATCAACAAGGTATTCGTTGTGCGTTCGAAACTAGTTGCTGGCAAACGAGCTTCAATTAAGTTTTTACAGCTATATGACTGTTCGGGTGCCTTTTTGCTAAAAGCTAAGAAGGTACCATCTTTTCTTTCAACAGTCATTTCAGGTGCAAGAAACTCAATAAAGCCAGCCTTGACCAAGGCTAACAACTGCTTTTGTCGAATCACTGGTGCACCAATCGTCAGAAAACTATAGTTACGATTGAAGCTTCCAAAAAAATCTTCAAAATATTCCTTCGGCGAAAATTTATCATGATCCAACATATAGTTAAAGGGGTTCTGGATTTCTTTATAGGTATCAATTGCTGCAGCCAAAGCACCGGTCAAATTTCCTAATTCTGCCTCGTTAATATCGTTTTTTAAATAGTTTTGAATAAATTCAGGAAACTCTCTTGGCAAAACATTTTTTGCGGGATCGAAAAGCGTCTCCCAATTTAAGCGGTCTTCAGTAGAAATTCGGTATTTTTGCAAAACGGTTTCCCGATCGCCATCGCGATATTCTTCTAAAAAAATCTCTAAAGCTACTTCGGACTCAGTCAATTTCTTTTGATAGAAAACTAACTCAGCTTCCTTTTTTAATAAATCAAACAATTCTTGCGCACTGCCAGAAAACCGCTCCATAAAAGCTTGGGTCAGAATCTTTGGCTGCGCGTCCTCTCCGGCTTTCTTCTGATTATTAGGTCGAGCATGGTAGGGTAATCCTCTGCCCGAACCGACTATCAAATGCCGTTCCCTGCCAGAAGCTTCATACTCCAAGCAACCCTTTTTATCAATGAAGCGGCCACTCCATTTAGCAACGAACAATGCTATATAATCAAAAAAGCTCAACCCCAATCCTCTAAGAATTACATCGCCTTCTACTAAATGATCCAGCTGAGTATCAGAAGGATTTCCCGGTCCTTGATAAAAAAGATTATTTTCTTTTGCATAGCTTTGATTTTCTGCTTCTTTTTCACTCAGATAGTTTCGTGAATGTCCTGTTGCTAAAATCACATCGGTCACTTGATAGATATGGGAAGCCTCAAGCACTATATTATTTTCTTCTATAGTCAGATCTACTACTTTTTCTTTCATTAATTCGACAGTGATGTTTTCTGGCAATCCTTTTTTTAATTCATCGAAAAACCAGCATTGATAGACACCGTAATAGCGGCGCTGACAATAATCGTTTTCACCTAATTTGGTCTCTGAGAGAAACGTTTTTTCTAGATCAAAATCAGTTAAATACTTTAATGCTTCGTCTTGATTCCATTCTGCTAAATTCGGTCCTTCATCTTCAGAAAATAGAGTCACATGTTGCATTACAGTGTTCATGATAACCTGATCGCTTTGATTTTCACGCCAAATATTACCTCCCGGTCCATCTGGATCAAAAAGTAAAAGTTCAATCTTTTCATTTTGAGGAGCTTGTTTGATTAAGCGATCCAAAGCAATCAATCCATATGGGCCTGCTCCAATAACTGCAATTTTTTTCATACATATTCCCCATTTTTTCATTCATTTCTTTAAGAGTAGAGAAAATTTGAGGAATAAGCAATAAAAAAAAGCTTCTGACGAATATTTCATCAAAAGCTTGTAGAACTATTTTAACACCCAGCGATCAAAAGCTTCTTTTACACCGTCTTCTAGATTGGTTGCAACAGTATAATCTGCAGCTGCTTTAATCGTTTCACTGGCATTGCCCATCGCTATTCCAGTTCCAGCAAATTCAATCATTGAAAGATCATTTTCTGCATCACCAATGGCCATCACTTCAGATTGCTTGATTCCCAAATGTTCACTCAACTCTTTCAGCGCTATCCCCTTACTAGCATTAGGATTCAATACTTCAAGAAAATATGGCGTACTGCGAACAAGTGTGTATCTTTCAAAGTAGTCAGCTGGGATTTTTTTGAAAGCTTTGTTTAAAACCTCGGGATCGTCAATCATCATCATCTTAATCGGCAATACATTTTCTGCAGCAATTTCTTCCGGTGTTCGATAATGTAAAGGCATATTTACCAAATAGGATTCTAAAATCGTGTAAGGACTAATGTCACGATTAGATGTGTACATCTCCTTCTTATCTGCTAAATGTAAGTGAACGTTCAGCAAGCGTGCTAAATGATCAATCTCCAAATAATTTTCGCGAGTCAAGCCATGTTCAGCTACGATATCCCAAGTATTTGTATTCAGAACTAAAGCACCGTTATAAGTAATAATATAATCATCTATATTGTTTAGTCCCAAAACATCTAATTGCGCTCTTGTTCCTGATAATGGCCGCCCAGTGGACAAAACTACATAGACACCCGCTTCGCGCGCCTTCTTGATAGCGTCAACTACAGGCTGATTGATTTCATGATGATCGTTTAATAATGTGCCGTCCAAATCAATGGCAACTAATTTGATACTCATATATTTCTCCTAACTACTTCTAAATTTATTGCTGTAAATTAACTTGTTTAGGCTGTCTAACTGTGGACATATTTCTTTCACTTATAAACTCAAGTGACTCAACAGTGTTTTGATTTTAACAGACAACGTAAAAAGTTCCAGCCTTCATAATAAGCGTAATTCGCTTTTCAGTCAATTTTGTTAAAGAGACATTGCAAGTTTTGTCGCCCTTATTCATAATCTGAATGGATATAACTATGTTAATTAATCATTTCTATTCTCACACACAAAAAAACGGCCAGATATTTATCCAGCCGCTTTTTTATTAATCATTCTTTTTCTGTTTAACTTTTCCAGTCCATTCCTGCATGCCGCCTTTAAGAATATATAAATCCTTGTACCCTTTTTTACGAAGCAGATTGGCTGCACGAGCGCTGACTGCCTTATTATGATCATAAATATAAATTGGTTGATCTTTCCGCAAAGAACTAAAGGTTTCTTTTAACATGCTAAACGGAAAACTACGAGCTCCCAAAATATGCTTTGCGTTGAACTCATCGCGTTCACGAACATCGATGACTTGAGCTTTCCGCATTCCTGCTTGAAACTCTTCTTGCGAAATAATTTTCGCAGAACGTCTCATCATGATCCGAACAAATAATTCATATAGACCAAATAAAACAATCACCGAAATTAATACAATATTTATCTTCCACCAAATTGACATACCTTGATTCCCCTCTTACCTTTTCTCTATTTTGCTAATGAAGCCGCCCCAATAACACCAGCTTCATTTCCTAATTCTGCTAATTTGATTGTAGTACTTTCTCGTACTTGTGGGAATGTAAATTCTTTGAAATAGTTCTCAATACGGCTGCGGAGAAATTCTCCCGCAGCAGAAACACCGCCACCAATGATAATTGTTGAAGGATTTAACGTATTCCCAAGATTTCCACAAGCTAATCCTAAATAGAAAGTTACTTTATCAACTACCATTAAGGCAAGATCATCATTTTCTTTTTCGGCCAATTCAAAAACATCTTTACTTGTGATATCTTCACCGTTATCCAAACGCGCTTTTAATTGTGAGCCGCCTGCATATTCCTCAGCCAATTGACGAGCAACGCGCACAACACCCGTCGCACTTGCAACTGTTTCTAAACAGCCACGCTTACCGCAGGTACATTCAAAACCATTAGGATCAACGGTAACATGTCCGATCTCACCAGCACAGCCAGCAATTCCGTGAAGTAGCTGACCGTTCATCACGATACCGCCGCCAACGCCAGTTCCTAGTGTCATAAAGACCACATCTGGTTCGTTGTCGCCAGCACCCTTCCAGCGTTCGCCTAAAGCAGCGACATTGGCATCGTTATCGATACTAAATTTGATTTTTGTTCCTTTTTCGATCTCACTTTTAACATGTTGCAAAGTCGTCCAGTTCAAATTGTAGGCGCCAATTACTGTTCCCGCCTCGATATCGACACTGCCGGGAGTTCCCATGCCAATTCCGATAAACTGTTCTGGTGTCATACCATATAATGATAAATGATGATTAATAGAATCAATAATATCTGGAACGATATGTGAACCATCATCTAAAATATTTGTTTCAATACTCCATTTTTGCTGTATCTCCCCGGCTTCTGTCAAAATCGCAAATTTTACTGTTGTTCCGCCTAAGTCAATACCTAATAATTTTTTATCCACTCTAGTCACCTTCTCGACTTTCTTCAATGTGATGTTCCCGTTTTAAAATGCCCCAAGCCCGCAAATAAGTGTCCCGATCAATTACACGACTCTCATACAAATTTTTCAATTCGATTTGCATCAATTCGATATCGTAAATTCGTTTACCAACGTAAACATAAATACCAAATTGTTTTAGCAGTTGCTGCACATCATATAAACTTTCCATAAAAACACATCCCTAGTATTATACAGAAAAAAGAGCTCTTTTTATAGCCTAATTTCTATTTCCTAGCTTATTTTTTAATAAGTCATCTAGCCCACCATTCATTTTATAGCATTCTCTTAATAGTCGCAAATCAGTCATGAGGATTTCACCAGACCTGTGCAAACTTTAAAAAAACACCATGCAAAAAAATTGTTCTTTAATTGTAGACAAGCTTTTCTTCATAACGTCCATTAAAAAAAGCGAACTACATTCGTCCGCATTTATTGATACATACTAAATTTTCTTAATCCAAAAAATACAAAAATGACCACCGCAAAAATGAAAAATAAAATGGAGGTAACTCGTCCACGAGTTGAAAAACGATCCTGTGAATATGGAACTGCTAGTGCCCAACCAGATAACGCCCCACCGATAATACCGCCTAAGTGCCCCCAGATATCAATCGTTGAATCAAACAGACCAAAAGCAAGATTCATCAAAATGAAAAGGGCAAATTGGCGTGTCAAGGCCTGAATCGCTCCATTATCACGATAATGCAACCCGACTACTAAAAAGGCTCCGAACAACCCAAAAATTGCTGTACTTGCCCCGCCGGATAATGTCGTAGGCTGATTGAATGCAAAACTAGCAAAATTTCCCATGATGCCGCTTAATAAGTAAATTATTGCAAAACGCCAATGACCAAAAATAGCTTCACATTGTTGTCCCATATAATACAGAACCACGCCATTCAAGGCAAAATGCATCAACCCAAAATGAATAAACATAGGCGTGATAAAACGCCAATATTGTTGCTGCCAAATGATTGATGGTGCAAACATTCCTAATTGATTCTCGATCGATAGTCCCGGTAGTAAATACTGCATCAGAAATACGATCGTATTAATCGCAAAAAACGTATACATCACATATGGTCTATCTTTTCTCATATATCTACCTCTCTCATTTCTCTTTTTTTTCATAGTTACATTGGAAGAAACAGTTGCTGGATCGGTTGATCAAACTCTTCTACCTGCCAATCTTCAATTAATTGTTCAACAAAAACCAGACTGCAGGTTTTTCCTTTGTAATTTGCCAAATAGCGATCATAGTAGCCACCACCAAAACCGACACGATATCCTGCACGATTAAATGCTAATCCTGGAACAATCAATAAATCTAACTCATTAAATCTTGCAATGTCTTCCGTTTCAGGTTCAGGCACGCCAAATCTTGTTGTGTAAAATACCGTATCCGTGTCTACCCAATGGAAAATCATCTCTCCTTTAGGCAGCGACTTAGGAACAGCGACTTTTTTTCCCGTCTCAAAAGCACGTTGAATCACCGATGAAGTTGGAAACTCAAACTGAGTTGACTTTGTAACACCAATGCTAGTAGCTTCTTTCCAAGCATTACTTTGAAATAATTTCTCAAGAACGCATTCAACTTGATTCATTCGCTCTTTGCTATCAGCCAATTTTTGCAAACGAGCAATCGCACGTTTTCTGAGTTTCTCTTTCTCCATACATATTCACCTTCTTATCTAAAAATACTAACAAAATCGAACCAAAATAAAAAGAGGATTACTCCCCTTTAACAAAATCACTAGAAATTTGACGCGCGATAGCTAATCCAGCGACTGCATTGAAGTGCAAATGATCACCGCTGTCAAATAATGAATGTAAATGTCCAGAAGCTTCCCCCACAATCTTAGAAAAATCCCAAACTTGTCGATAATTATCGAGCAACCACTGATTTATTTCTTTACGCAGGTTCTCTTTTGTTTGATTCATTCCAGGATAGCCCAAACACGGTGTTAATGTACACAATTGGTAGTCTACCCCACTGACGTTGCAAAGATGAATCATTTCTCTGATTCCTGTTTTGAAAGTCTCCAGTGTAAGTTCACCGTTGATTAGGTCATTCACACCAAGAGATAAAAGAACTTTGCTAACATTGCTATGGCTAAGCAAACACTCTTCCAATCGACGTAATCCACCAAAACCATAAAAAAGATTTTGTTTCTCAGTGTTCGCGTTATCACTGCTTGGCTTCAATAAGCAGCTACCATTTATCCCTTGATTAACTAAATAAGTATTTTGCTTCCGCAGGTTTCTTTGCAATGGCGTTGTCCAAGTAGCGCCTTCAGTTAAGGAATCCCCCAAAGCAATAATACATTTTCCATCGAGCTCTGCTTCAATCGCTAATAATCCTGAACAAAAATCGATTTTTTTCGATTCTGGCAGAAAATCAGCATCATTATAGGCAAAGCCGCTTTCAATTGAAGTAATATGAAAAGTGAGCTGCCATGTTCTCGCTCTAGGATCAATCAAAATAGATTTTGTCTTGAAAAGTTCATTTGGAGCAAGCGAAAAGTCAGAAATAAACTGACAACATTTATCCGATTTTACTGTTAAATGTTGAACCTTCTGTGTTTGCTGACCATATTCATTTGCAAATACCAAACGAATTTTATTAACTGGAGCAATTTGCTTCAACGTTAGATTGATCACTCCTTCTGCTATACTGTGCTGAGCGATTCCTCGTTGTGCATGACTCCATATCGTAGTCCAAACCATCCAATCTCTCCTCATCTTTCATTACTTTTTTTTAGAAGCTTTAAAATGAAGTATGGAGCGCCAATCAAAGACACAATAATTCCCGCCGCCATTTCACCATCTGGGAGAATAATCCTAGCCAAAACATCGCTAAATAGTAACAAAATACCACCAATCATAGCAGTCATCAGCAACGTTTGATTATTTTTTCGTTTAACGGACTGTTGAGCAATATGAGAGGCGATTAATCCAATAAAACTGATACTGCCAGCAATCGAAACACTAACAGCTGCTAAACAAACTGCACAAATTAAAAAGAACAACTGTGTTCGTTTCAATTTCACTCCCAGTCCAACGGCTATCTCATCTCCTAACTCCAAAACCTCCAAAGAACGTCCCTTTAATAATAGCAAAGGCACTATAAAAATGATCCAAGGAATCAGAAGTAAAACATGCCGCCAAGTCGTTCCCCAAATCGTTCCTGCCAGCCAAGCTGTTACGAATTGATAATTATCTTTAGAAACTCGTATAGTGCCTATCAATGTTAAGGCCGAAATACCAGCATTTACTGCAACACCCGCTAAAAGCAGTCGATTGGGAGTAATACGCTTTGATTGACGCCCAAAATAATAAACCAATCCTGTCGCTGCAAAACTACCAGCACAAGCAATCAGTGGTAATAACCAGCTGGTTTCCCCTGAAGCAAAAAAGCCTAAATAAATGAGAACTGTTAAACCCGCACCAGCATTAATTCCCAAAGTTCCTGGGTCAGCCAAATCATTGTGTGTGATTGTTTGAAATAAATAACCCGATACTGCTAAACCCATACCTGCTAATATCGACACTAGCATTCGAGGAAATCTAAAATCAAAAACAATCAATTGTTGTGCAGTCGTAGCAGTTCGATGAAAAACTTGCAACAGTTCGGATATTGTTAATGGAATCGTCCCTACCGTAAGACTGAGTATCATCCCAATAATCAGTAAAAGAAGCACTATCAGCCAACTAATTTTTTTCTTCATAAGCTATAAGCTTCCCTTCCTAATTTGTAAAAGTAAAAACGGTACTCCAATAATCGTAATAATTACTCCAGCCGGTGTTTCTAAAGGTGGTGCGATTAAACGGGAAGCAATATCAGCTATAACGAAAAATAGGGCACCAAATAAGCCGGAAGCAGGAATGACATAACGATAATCATGTCCAACAAAAAAACGAACGATATGAGGAACGATCAACCCAATAAAACTGATTGTTCCAACTAAAGCTACAGAACTCCCTGCTAATAGTAAAACAAGTAACATGCTTAGTTGTCGAATCCGAATGGGATTTTTCCCCAACGAAATTGCTGTTTCATCTCCTAAACTCAGTAACGTAATTTGTGGGCTGATTAAACATGTACCAATAACACCTACTATAATTACTGGAGTGATCACCTGTAATTGATTCCAAGTAAGATTAGACGTTCCTCCCACAAACCAAAAAGTCATATCTTGATTCAGATCAAAAAGCAAACTGATACTTTGGCTTATAGCTGTAAAAAAGGAACTCAAAGCAGCACCCAATAAAATAATTCGGACTGGAGATAATCCAAATGAGATTTTAGTTGAAACTAGATAAATCAAAAACAGCGAGACCGAGGCTCCGATAAATGAACCTAGCACTCCCATAGTTGGTGAAGGATTTGTATTGAAAGCAAAAACCAAGGCAAGACCTAGACCTGCTCCTGAATTGATTCCTAATAACCCAGAGTCAGCGATTGGATTTGAAGTGATTCCTTGGATCAATGCTCCAGAAATAGCAAAGGCCGCTCCAACCGAAATAGCTCCTAACATACGCGGCAGACGCAGATATCGAATCAATTGTTCCTCCTGATTATTCGAATCAAAGTGCAGTAAAGCCTGAGTGACATCTGACCACTTGCTTGTAACCGCTCCATAGCGCAAGGAAAAAAACATAGCTACTAATAGTAACAGAAAAACAATCGGAAAAAAGTATTTTCGTTTTGCCATTTCTAGTGCTCCTTTACTAAATCATAAGCAAGAACTAACGGTTTATCGCTATTAGGCATCGTTGCAAAGGTTGCTTGAATGTCAAAAAGATTCAATAATTTTTCTGCAGTAAAAATCTCCTTTGGTGTACCTTGAAAAATCAACTCACCATTTTTCATTCCTAACAAGTAATCGGAGAAACGCGAAGCATGATTCAAATCATGAATTGTCATTAAGATTGTTTTTCCCTGACGATTGATTCCTTGTAACAACTCCAATATTTCTAATTGATGAGCAGGGTCTAAAAAAGTAATGGGTTCATCCAAAATTAAAATATCCGTGTCTTGAGCTAAAGCCATAGCGATCCATACTCGTTGCTGCTGGCCACCAGATAACGTAATTAATGTCCGCTCTTTCAATTCTTGTAGATTCGTTGCCTCTATCGCCCAATTAATCAAATGATGATCCTGTTCTTTTAAGCCTGAAAAACCTTTCTGATATGGGAAACGACCATAGGCAACTATTTCTTCAACAGTCAGCCCGCTGATTTGTGTACTGGTCTGTGATAATGAAGCAATTTTTTGTGCGACTGTTTTGGTATCTAATCGTTGAATATTCTCACCGTCAATAAAAACTTCACCTTTGGCAGGCTCAAGAATTCGAGCTAAGGTTTTTAGTAAAGTCGATTTTCCACTACCATTTGGACCAATCAAACTAGTGATCTGACCTTTAGGGATTTCTACGGTAATATCGTTTACGACAATTTTTTTATCATACCCGATTGAAAGATCAGTGGTATTCAATTTTGTCATAGACTTTCCTCATTTCTCTGATAATCGTTCTCAATTATGAGCTTATTTGTTATCTACGTCAACTATCATTTAGAAAAAATTACGGTTGACACCCTTATGTCTTTCAGTAATAATAGCAATTGAGAATATTTCTCAATTAACTTCAAAGGAGTTTTTTTATGCTAAAAAAAATAATTTTAGGTACATTTTCTCTGCTGGCTTTAATCAGCTTAACTGCTTGTGGGCAAAGCAGTGAGAGTAAAGATAAAAACAATGACGTGCGAACGATGACCGATGCGCAAGATCATAAAGTGAAAATCCCTAATAAACCGAAACGTATCATTGCCTCCTATTTAGAGGATTACTTAGTGGCTCTAAACGAAAAACCGATTGCTCAGTGGACAGTCGGTGAAGGAAAAATTCAAAATTACTTACAAGATGAACTAAAAGATATTCCGACTATTAATTACGACTTACCCTATGAAGCTGTATTGAAATTTGAACCTGATCTGTTATTAATTGGAGCAAACGGGTCACTTGAAGGCGGAAAATACAAAGAGTATTCTAAGATTGCACCAACCTATGTTGTAAAAAATGGTGGGAACGTCACTTGGCGGGAGCAATTAGAAGATATCGGCAACGTTTTGGATAAAAAAGACCAAGCCAAAAAAGTGGAAAAAGACTATGATCAACTCATTGACCAAACTAAAAAGGATCTGAAAGAGCAAATCAACGGCAAGTCAGCTGCCGTATTATGGGTAACAAATAATTCAGCCTTCATGGTAGCGGATAATCGTTCAAGTGGGCAACTACTATATAAAGAACTTGGATTTGAAGTTCCTCAACTGACAAAAGATATCAGTAAAAAAGCAACGGCAGATTTTTCTCAAGTCTCTTTAGAAAGCCTGTCACAACTTGACGCGGATTATATTTTCTTAGTCAATAGCGATTCTGGTGCTGCGATGTTTAAAGATCCGTTATGGAGCAATATTCCAGCTGTCAAAAACAACCGACTATTTGAATTTGATGGAGAGTCAAGCTGGTTGTACAATGGTCCCATCGCTTATACAAAAATGGTGGAAAATATTCGAGATGTCTTAAAATAAAAATACCGTTCTGATCAAAGCTCATTCTATTTAGAAAGCGGCTCTTGATCAGACGGTATTTATTTTTTACTACGGCGAGTTCGTGTAGTGCTTTCTTCTACTTTGACTAAAAATTTTAAGCGATAAGGTTCATGGTATCGTATGCCCTCCTTAACAAAATCTCCACCGACGATAAATAATCCAATCGGTTTTAGTGGTTCGACATGTCGAATGGTTCCAATCGTTTCCAATTCACGATAATTTCTACCAATCTGTAACTGATATATCCCTGTATCGACTTGCTTAACATAATAATAGGGATACAATGTATTTTCGTCGATTAAAAATCCTTCTTCTTTAGAAAGATCCCGCGTTACAATCTCTTTTTTATCAATTAGTGATTGGATGTTTTCAGCGAGTTTTAATTGATAATCTTCATTGAAGTCAACTGAAATTTCTTTGGCCTGACCAAAAACTTTCTTATTTTTTCTAGGTTGTTCATTTTGAATATTGAAGGCATCATCCGGTAGATATTTAACAAAAAGCTGTGTAATATCTCCCTTCACATTTCTATCCAAAAAGTAATAAAAGAAATTCAAAACGAAGAAATACACTAAAACAATAAAGATTAACCCATAGAGTACTAACTGCAGATAGTTTTGATTAAGCCACAATCCATAAACAATTCGTAAAATATACACAGTTGGAATAATACTCAACAAAGTGTATGCTCGATTTGAGTACTTCGGACTGATATCTAAAAATCCTAAAAACTTATTTAGCCCATTAATAATATCTAAAAGTATCGTCATTGATTACCACCTGCTTCTGAACCAATTGGAGCATCAGCTGGCTGCTGTGTGGGCGTCGTCTGCGATGCCTCCGTTGAGGTTTGAGCTGTTACAGAGCTGCTTTCTGTTGAAGGTTGTGTATTTTCAACCTGATTGTTTCCAGCCGTGCTTTCTTGAATAGTATTATTAGCCTTCGACTCTTCAGTCGGTGTCACTTCATCGGCTGTACTTGTTTCATTGGTAATGCTATTTAGATCACGAGAAGAATCGGTCGTAGGATTCGTAGATTCTGTCGTCGAAGTTGTCGGTGTCGTTGCTTTAACCTGTCGATAACTCGAATTATTTAAAATTCCTGTAGTCGTCGCTATCAAGATTGACAGGGTCAGAAGAGCGATTGGCTTTAAAATCGGTGGAACTTTACGCATTGGATTCTTCCTTTCTATGTTTAGTTTATTTAATACTTAGTTTTAGCACTGGAAGGTTAGCTTTTGTTTAGGATTCTGTGAAGATTTCATGTAGATTTCTGAAAATGATTTGCGACTCTAACATTCTTTATAAATTACCCTTAGCTAAAATTTTTACTAAAAGCAGATAGACTCATCTTTACCTACGGATACAATTATACTGATAAAAACGTGTAACTTTAAAAACACAAAAAAGCCAGCAATCATAAGTGATCGCTGGCTTATTGATATGACTATTTTACTTCTTTATGCAAAGTAACCTTACGTTCGCGTGGGCAATATTTCATTTTTTCCAAACGATCTGGATTGTTACGTTTGTTTTTATTAGTTAGGTAGTTACGTTCTTTACAAGAAGTACATTCTAAAGTGATATTTACGCGCATGATTTTCCCTCCCCAGTTAAGATCAGTTTTCCAAGATATTTCTCAGACTTTGATATCATATCATGTTTTTATTTTCTTGACCAGTCTTTTTGTCAATTTTGTTAAGTAGTTCTACTTGACGTTTTTAAAGTTGGGCTTCAATATCTTTTGCAATATCTTCTGGCTTTGTTTGTGATGCATAGCGTTTTATTACGTTTCCCTCACGATCAATCAGGAATTTTGTAAAATTCCATTTGATAGCATTGTTAAGTAAACCACCTTGCGCACTCTTTAGATAGCTATACAATGGGGCTTCATTTTCGCCGTTCACATCGATTTTTCCAAATGTTTCAAACGTCGTATGATAATTCATCTGACAAAAATCTGCGACTTCGGCATTGGTGCCAGGTGCTTGATTTCCAAATTGATTGCAAGGAAAATCCAGAATTTCAAAGCCGCTATCTTTATAATGGTCATACAAGTCTTGCAATCCTTCATATTGCGGTGTAAACCCGCATCCGGTTGCTGTATTAACGATCAATAAAACTTTTCCTTGATAATCCGCTAAAGATTTTTCTGTCCCATCCGTTTGTTTCACTTCAAAGTTATAAACTGTCATAGTGTCTACTCCCTTTCATACAAAATCCATTTATCCTTTTTAGGAAAATACTTTTATGTTATATTTCTCTCAAAACTATGGTTAAGAATTCTCTCTACTCTTCTTTCACAAGAATAATAGAGAAAACTAAACAAATAAAGCTAAGGAGCAAAGCTCCCTAGCTTTATTGTACGCCATATGTGTCTGCAAATGCATTTATTATGTCTTTTGCAATTGCTTTATTTGTATCGTCATGCTCTTCGTCTAAGTTTGGCAGCATCACACTAATAGCTATTTGTGGTTTATCGTGGGGAGCATAGGCGACGATATTACTGTTAATCGTATTAACCGCCTGACCGTTGACCGATACAACTGTTTCGGCTGTTCCGGTTTTTGCCGCAGGATCAAGTTTTGCCGAAGCTAAGTCTCTAGCCGTTGTATAAGGATCACTTCCGTGTACTGCCTGATAAAAACCTTGCTTGATAATCCCCATTTGCTCTGCTGTGATATTCACTTGATCCAGTTTTTTGCCAGTAATCTCTTGCTGCAATTCTCCAAGACCACCGCTGTCATTATTTCCATAAATTCCCTTAACAACATGCGGAGCAATTCTAGTACCGCCATTCGCAACAGTGGACGCATATTGTGCTAATTGCATGGGTGTATACGTATCATACTGCCCAAATGACAGGTCAAGCAAGTTTCCGCCCCCAGGAGCATGATCCGTTCCAAAGTCTTCATTAACTAGCCCACGCGTTTCGTTTGGCAAATCAATTTGCGTCTTCACGCCCATCCCGTATTCTGCAAAAGCGTTACGTAATTTATCGTACATTTCTTTAGAAGAGGCGCTCTCTGGTAAGGACATTTCTTGTTGATATTGAACTCCTAGCATACGCAACACAATTTGCATCATATAAGCATTAGAGGACCATTCCAACGCTTTTACTGTATTCAATGGAATTTGATTTCCTAATACTTTATTATAAATCGACCCTTTTAGCGCTGTACCGGACAATTTAATCGGTTGATCAATTAATGTGTCATTTCCAGTAATGGCACCCGTCTGATAACCAGCGGTCACCGTACCGGCCTTCACCACAGAACCTGGTTCAAACGCGCTGGTGATTGTCCCTAATGTGTTTTCTTCTATCTCTTTGCTGTTCACATCATGTGTAAAGCCAGTCATAGCTAAAACTTCGCCTGTACTTGGATTCATCGCTACAGCATAGGCCCCTGGAGAATACTTTGCAACACCACTATCAACTAAACCTTGATAATGCTTTTTCAAAATATCTTCGACTTTTTTCTGGAAGTCGCTATTAATAGTCAAAACGAGATTCGATCCCTTTTCACCTTTTTTTACTTCCTTTTGTTTTTCAATGTTTCCTTCACTGTTCAAGGTGACCTTGTATTCACCTTTCTTACCTTGAAGTTGCTCTTCATATTGCTTTTCTAGATAGCTCTTGCCGACACGGTCATTCCTTGCATAACCTTTTTTCAATAATTCGTCCGCTTCTTCGGCAGGCAGTCCTTCTTTTTCAGTTGTAATTTTTCCTAGGATACTTCTTAATGAACCATCTAAATCCTCATTATAAGAACGATCCCAGTCAGTACCTGTAGAGACTCCTGGCAAATCGGAGGCACGTTCAGCTACCACTGCCAACTCCTCGTCTGTCACACCATCATTTTTAATGAAGACAGTGCTAAGCGCGGAGGCACTATTCATTCGTTTAAAGATCGTTGCAATTTTCAACTGGTCTTCGGTGAATTGAATTTCACTATCTTTAACTTTATCTACAAGTTTTTGGTATTCATTTGTATTATCAAGATTTTTTTCCTTAAAGGATAACCGATCCTCGGCTTCTTTTAAATGATCCTTATCCGCGAGCCAATAGTCCTTTTTGTCGCGGGTAGTTAGATTTTCATCAGTCGGTACATCGATTAACTTATCCAACTCAATCGCTAACTTGAGAATATCTGATGCTTCCATTTGATTACCACGGGTAAAGGTGATTGCTGGGTTAGCCTTATTATTAACTAACGCTGTTCCTTTAGCATCATAAATAACCCCACGTGGTGCATTTTCTTTCACAGTGATTGTGGTAGAAGCCTTCATTTCGGCTTTCATTTTATCGCCCTCAACAATTTGGAGATAACCTAGTCGTGTAACCAAAATAACGAATAAGCCGAAAATCACAAAAAATAGAAAATTCAACCTGAATGGAATATGACTCTTATTTTGATTACGGCCTTTTTCATCCGCAAGTTTTAATTTCTCAAAAAAATTCTTAAATGGATTCGTTAGTTTCATTCATCTGTTCCTTCCACTTTGACAGTTACTTGTCTTATTGTAGCCGAAAAAGTGTTTTTTCAAAAGGATTAATCGTGGTTCCTTTAATATAGTTTAAGAACTTCCGCTTACTTTACCTTGAAAACAGTAATGTGTTTCACGAGCATACAATTATTTTTTTAAACAAAAATTAATTTAGCTTAAAATATGGTTTTTCAGCTAATAACAAATCCTTCTTTTGTGAAACATTAAATTCAGCGATTTTCTGTGGAAAACTTTTAAAAATAAAAAAGCGTCTATTACGCATTTTCTTTAAAAAGTTTTCCACAAATGGTTCGTTCTCTCGTTTCCCATAAATTTGAGCTTATTCATTTATGATAAGACTATTTTTCCAATTTGAACCTAAGAAAAAACCGGTGGAGGAACCCACCGGCATTTTCTTAATTACGACTCATATTGTCAATGTCTGCTTTAATAGCATCTACGAACATATTCAAATCCTGTACCTCTTGTTCCTCACTACCATAGCGACGAACGTTAACTGTCGCATCATTGACTTCTTTGTCACCGATTACTAACAGATACGGAATTTTTTGAGTTTGTGCTTGACGAATTTTATAGCCAAGTTTTTCATTACGATCGTCAACTTCAACCCGGACACCCTCACGAACCAAACGATCTTTCACTTCATACGCATAATCGCCATGATGTTCTGGTGATACTGGCAGAATTGCTACTTGCTCTGGTGCTAACCAAGTTGGAAAAGCTCCTTTGTATTGTTCAATCAAGTAAGCAGTGAAGCGTTCCATTGTTGAAACAACACTACGATGAACAACGACTGGACGATGTTCTTTTCCATCTTCACCAATATAAGATAAATCAAAACGTTCTGGTAATAAGAAGTCAAATTGAATTGTCGATAATGTTTCTTCAGTCCCTAAAGCCGTTTGAACTTGCACGTCTAGTTTAGGACCATAGAAAGCTGCTTCGCCATCTGCTTCAAAATAATCAAAACCAGATTCATCCATAACTTCTTTCAATAGACGTTGAGAATTTTCCCACATCGCATCGTCATCAAAATATTTTTCAGTATTTTCAGGATCACGATAGCTTAAGCGGAAGCGATAATCTTCAAAACCAAAGTCTTTATAAACTTCCAAAATTAAGTCCAATGTACGACGGAATTCTTCTTTGATTTGATCCGGACGAACAAAAATATGCGCATCATTCATTGTCATTTCACGAACCCGTTGTAAACCAGACAACGCACCAGATTTTTCATAACGATGATCCATTCCTAGTTCAGCTAAACGAATTGGCAATTCACGGTATGAGTGAATATGATTTTTATAAATCATCATATGGTGTGGGCAGTTCATCGGACGAAGTACTAATGATTCCTCACCATCTCCCATGTCCATAATTGGGAACATGTCTTCTTTGTAATGATCCCAGTGGCCAGAAGTTTTGTATAGACCAGTATCGGCTAATACAGGAGTATAAACATGTTCATAGCCCATTGAGATTTCTTTATCAACGATATAACGTTCGATGATTCGACGAATTGTTGCACCTTTTGGCAACCAGAATGGCAAGCCTGAGCCTACTTCTTGCGAGATCATAAATAAATCTAATTCTTTACCTAGTTTACGGTGATCACGTTCTTTGGCTTCTTCACGCATTTTTAAGAAATGATCTAAATCTGCCTGTTTGAAGAATGCTGTTCCGTAAACCCGTTGCATCATTTTATTATCGGAGTTTCCTCGCCAATACGCACCAGCCACTGATAATAATTTGAAAATCTTGATTTTTCCTGTTGAAGGAACATGCGGTCCGCGGCATAAGTCTGTGAATTCACCTTGAGTATACGCTGTGATAACTTCATCTTCTGGTAAATCTGTGATCAATTCTACTTTATATGGGTCGTAACTGAAGAAATCTAATGCTTCTTGACGACTCATTACTTTGCGTTCAATCGGCAGATTTTCTTTTATGATCTTCTTCATTTCTTTTTCAATTGCAGGGAAATCCTCTTCGCTGATTTGTTCTCCATCACCGTTGTCAGTATCATAATAAAACCCTGAATCAATCGCCGGACCTACACCAAAGTGCATATTTGGAAATAAACGGCGAATTGCTTGTGCCATTAAATGCGCGCTTGAATGACGAACTAGTGGTAGTGCTTCTTCATCTTGTTCAGTCACGATTTTTAATTCCGCATCTTCTTCGATTGCTCGGTTTAAATCTTCCAACTCACCGTTTACAACAACCGCTAATGCTTTTTTTGCCAATGAACTAGAAATACTTTTTGCGATTTCTAAGCCAGTAATACCGTTGTCAAACTCTTTTACTGATCCGTCTGGAAATGAAATTTTTACCATCCTATGTTCCCCCTTATTCGTTTTGATTGATAAAAAAAAGTCCTAGTACCGAAATCGGTACTAGGACGAATTAACGTGGTTCCACCTAATCTTTGGACAGATTTCCTGTCCCTCACAAGCGATAACGGTGCTGTCCGCTCCTGCATTTAACAAGAGTCTTCTGAAAGTGGTCATCCCTTGCGCTTGTCTGGAAAAAGTTTCAGCCGAGCTTTTCCTCTCTGTTAAACAGCCTTCAAGTTCAGGTGTCTTTCTTCATCAATCAATTACAAAGTCATTATAAACACTTATTGGATTGAAATGCAAGTATAAATAGGAAATCTTATTTCCATTTACCACCTTGTGCATATTTGCCCTTTTGCATCTCATTAATGATAACATGAATATTTTCTTTTGGCGCTCCTGCTGTTCTTGAAACTGCCTCAGTTACTTCCTCCACCATTTTAGTCAATTGCTCTTCTGTTCTTCCTTCAATTAACTCGATGTGCACGAATGGCATAATAAATCGCTCCTTTAACATTTGTTTTTATCGCCTTATTTTATCATATTTCATCTAAAAACATGGTGCTACAGATTACCTTTTGCTAACTTAAGGAAATAATTGCAGATGATTAATGAATCAGAGCTTATTTTTTATACATAGAAAAATTTTTAAATTAGCAAAAAAGCTTCTAACTTAACCACTCTGAGCAGATTCACGACAACTATTTCAGCCATTCTTCAAAAAAATCAAGCATCTGTCTCTTCAGTAAGTCAAATTACTATTGATAGCCCTTTCTTCGTGTTAAAGTATCAGCATAAGAATGGAGGAAAAAATCATGGATATCTACTTGTATTTCAAAGATCAAGCTGCTGAAGTAATCGCCTTTTATGAAAAAGTTTTCGAAACAGAGCCAGCTCAAATTATGACTTTTGGACAGATGCCCCAAGATGACGAGCATCCGATTGATGATGGTCTCAAAGATTTAGTGATGAACTCCAATTTAAAAATTAATGACACGAATGTTATGATCTCAGACAGCCCTGAAAATTTGGCACCTCCAATAATTGTGGGGAACAACGTGGCCTTAGTATATAATGCGAAAACAACAGAAGAAGCTACAGATATTTTTCAGCAATTAGCAGAGAATGGTACTATATTGCTCCCGCTTGAGAAAACCTTTTGGGCAGAATTATATGGAATGGTTAAAGATCAATATGGTGTGATTTGGCACATCAATCTTTATTAAAAAGGAGGAAATCCCATGGAACAGCAATTTGGCTGTTGTCTCTGGTTTAACGGACATCTTAGTGAAGCTGCTGACTTTTATTCGTCCACCTTTGAAGATAGTAGGATTGTGAATCAAACACATTTTATTACAGATGAGCACGGTGAAATTGGTGACTTATTAACGATTACTTTAGAATTAGCCGGCTGCGAATTTCTTTTATTGAATGGAGGGGACGATTTCTCACCGACACCTGCAATCTCCTATGTTGTTAATTGTGAAAACGAAGAACAACTTCTTAATGTTTGGAAACAATTAAATCAGGACGGTGAAACATTAATGCCTCTGACAGATTATCCTGAGCTTGGCAAATTTGGCTGGACAAATGATCGCTATGGTTTTTCCTGGCAGATCCGTTTGGGAGAAAACTTGCAAACAATTATCCCTTGTATCATGTTTGCCAACAACAATTATGGCTTGGCTCAAGCCGCAATTGATGAATGGATCGCCATCTTTGGTGGAAAACAGACTTTTGTCATCAAAGGAAAAGAAGACCGTCTGCGCGCTTCAGGATTTCAATTACGCGGTCACGATCTGATTATTATGGATAGCCCAGAAAAGCATACTTTTACTTTTACGATGGCAAATTCTTTTTACTTCTATTTTAAGGATCAAACGGATATTGATAAGGTATGGGAGGCTCTTACGCATGATGGCAAGGAATGGCCTTGCGGCTGGATGGAAGATCGATACGGAGTCTTTTGGCAAACACTCAATAAGGATCTGCTAAATTGGACCAATAGTTCGGATTCCGAAAAAGCTCGCCGCGCGACGCAAGAAATGTACAAAATGAAAAAAATTAATCTTGCACAAATTAAGCAGGCTTTTGATGGAACTAATTGACCACCTATAAAGAAGTTTAGGTAAAATACCTAGTAAAACGAACACTTATGAGCTTTCATATTTTAAAGCCTTTAGGTGTTCGTTTTTTATTAAAAGTCCTTCGTTTTAGAATTTCTTTGAACAAATAATTGAACAGTTCAATTTTCTTTGTCATTTTGCATTCCTCTAATCATCTAACAGCCTCACATTTGTCTGTTTCTCGACCTCTCTTGTTTATCTATATATTTCTTCCACTTCTCTCTAAAATTCAATGTTTTTCACGTTTAACATCAACTATTCAAATTTTAAAGTTACTAATTCCATCTCCTGCTAGTCAAAACGAGCTCTTTGCTTCTCTTTGACCTTATATGCTATACTATTATGCTGCTATGAACAGCTAATGGAAAAACAAAGGAGGATGCTCAATGAACGCAAGAGAGTACGAACAAGAGCACGTCCAACAGACAAGCGCTTTGATCCAACAAGAAATAGTTTTTTTGGACAGCCAAAAGAAAAAAACAAAAGAAAAATTTGATACTGATATGTTAGAAAATGCCGGACAAAGAATCCAAGGTGGTTCTTTTGAAGCTTTGGCTGAAACAATGGCCGATACTCGGCAGCATGAAGCAGAACTACTTGTACGCTACCAATCTTTAGCCTCTCAGGAAAAACGGCAACGAGCTTTAAGATTGATGTTGGAAAATCCTTATTTTGCACGAATCGATTTTAAAGAAGATCAAGAAGCTGAGACGCTTTATTTAGGAATCGCTTCTTTACGGGACCTCCAAGAAGAAACCGTAGTAATTGATTGGCGAGCACCGATTGCTAACCTTTATTATGAGGGGACATTGGGACAAACTCAGTATGAAGCTCATGATGCTATCATCCCGATTGAGTTATTGTTAAAGCGCCAGTTTAAAATCCGTGAAGGTCACATACTATCAATGGTAGATACATCAGAAGCAATCAATGATGATTTTCTATTGGAAATTTTGGACGAAGCCTCTTCTAATCATATGAAGAATATCGTAGCTACGATTCAACGTTCGCAAAATGAAATAATTCGAGATACGAGAAGCAAAGTTTTAGTAGTAGAGGGAATCGCCGGAAGCGGAAAGACCTCCGCATTACTCCAGCGTGTTGCTTACCTGCTGTACCACAATCGTAAGTGGTTAGATAATGAGCAGGTCTTATTATTTTCTCCTAATCATATTTTTTCTGATTACATCTCAACAGTCCTACCTTCACTTGGTGAGAGTGGTATTCCGACTGAAACATTTAAAACCTTTTTAAGCGCCCTACTTCCGACCTATCAAATTCATACAGAAGAAAGCCATGAGGAAGTTTTTCTTTCTGGACAAGATGACCGAGTATTGCGAACGAAGAGTAGTTTTGCGATTGTTCAGGAATTGTACAAGTATGTCGATCGTATTACTGAGTTTGGTCCACTCTTTCGTGATCTTAAGTTGAATCAGGAAGTATTAATTTCTAAGAAGCAAATTCGCAATTGGTATCAAGAAGCTAATCCAGAGCTTCCAATGTATCAACGGATGCAATTATTGCAAACCAAGCTTTTGAAAAAAATTGGTGGCTTAGAAAAAGACGAAATGAAAAAAGATTGGGTTAAAAAGGCTGCAGATGAGTTGGTTGAAGCTGTATTTGTTAACAACCCTAATATGGAAGATTCAGAAAAGGCTGAACGCCGCCTACGCCGACAAATGGCACAAAAAATTGTACGTAAAAAAATGCGTCCGATCCGTAGAATGATTAATCGATTTGGATTTATTAATTACGCCAAACAATATCTGCATTTCTTACAGAGCATTCCAAACCAGCTCTTAACTCGCTATCAATTGACTGATAAAAATTGGAAAGATATGCTCGAGGCACTACGAACCGATTTTAAACAAAAAGATATTAGTTTAGAGGATGGTACGTTGATGTTTCTTTTGATGAAATCCATTCATCCATTAGATGTGAAACAAAAAGCCCGCTTCATCTTTATCGATGAAATGCAGGATTTCTCACCTGCACAAGTGGCGTTATTGCGTCACCTATATCCGAAGGCGACGTATACCTTATGCGGCGACTTAAATCAAAAAGTTTTTGGAAATGAAAGTATGGTTCATTCATTAGAGGAGATTTTTCCAGAACAATCACTGACTCATTTTGAATTAACTACAAGTTACCGTTCAACAGAAGAAATCACCAACTTCGCCAATCAGTTTTTAACGCAAGAAAATCGCGTGGAACTAACTGCTCGTATTGGTAACCTGCCGCAAGTCTATTATGCTAATGAATCTAGCCAAATGATTGAAGGCTTGATTCATCAAATTGAAGAAACAGCTGAAATGGCGAAATATTGGCGAACGGCTATTATTGCCAAAACAGTAGAAGAATGTCAGGCATTGTATAATCAACTGACTACAGCTCAAAAAGAATACGTGCAACTATTGACTGATGAAGAAGACTTCATGAAGAAAAGTCTGATTATCATTCCTACTTATTTAGCAAAAGGATTAGAATTTGATCGTGTTTATGCGTGGAATATCTCGCCAGAAAATTATCATACTGAACAAGACAAATTAATTCTCTATACTGTCTGCACACGCGCGATGCATGAACTGAATTTATTAGTTATTGGGAAAAGAAGTCCTTTGTTGGAAATGATTCCAGAAAATTTATATAAAGAACAATCTCTACTATAAAAAAAGGCCAGAAAGAAAAATGATTCTTTCTGGTCTTTTTTCTATTAATCATTTAATTCGACATTATGATAAACTTGTTGAACATCTTCTAACTCGTCCAACACATCAATCATTTTCTCAAATTTTTCTAAATCATCACCAGTTAAAGTGACTTCATTCTGAGGAATCATTTGCATTTCAGCAACGGAAAATTCTGTAATACCTTTTTCTTTCAAGGCTTCTTGAATCGCATTGAAATCTTCAGGTTCTCCATAGACAATGATCTGACCTTCTTCATCTACTACATCGCGTACATCGATTTCTTTGTCCATTAAGTATTCCAAAATTTCGTCAGCATCTTCTCCAGTAAAACCAAATAGTGCCGTATTGTCGAACATATAAGCAACCGCACCAGAAACACCCATGTTCCCACCATTTTTACCAAAAGCAGCACGAACATCTGAAGCTGTCCGATTTACATTATTTGTTAATGCATCTACGATTACCATTGAACCGTTCGGGCCGAAGCCTTCGTAACGTAATTCTTGGAACGTTTCATCGCCAGAACCTTTTGCTTTTTCAATTGCTCGATCAATAATATGTTTTGGAACATTATACGTTTTCGCACGTTCGATAACAAAACGCAATTTTTGATTGGCATGCGGATCAGGCTCACCCGATTTAGCAGCTGCATAAATCTCAATTCCAAATTTAGCGTAAATTTTACTGTTGTTTGCATCTTTCGCAGTTTTCTTAGCTACGATATTCGCCCATTTACGTCCCATGTTTTCACTTCTCTTTCGTTAATTTCATACTTTCTCATTATAACGACTCACTTGCGCTTTGCAAAGTATTTTTTATACTCGAATCGGAAATCGACCAATCGTTTGTTCCATAGGGTGAACTAATTGGTAAACTTGATCCGCACGATAAGTTAAGAAATGTTTTTCTTTTTCCTTTTGACCTATTTTCGCGGCCACTGGTAACGTAAATTTTTTCTTCATATTATTTAAATAAGTCTGTCCCTTTTCAGTAAAGCCCAAAATATGCAGCATTGTATTCTCCTGCTCCATTTGTATCTCAACTTCTTTGACTTGTAGCAAAACATAGGTTAAAAGACGTTGTAATCGAGGCTGTGTGTAGCGTTTCGTACTGATTTCTCTTAAATAATTCGAAAAACTATCAAGATCTCGCTCAACTAAGCGATGCTCTAGACCTTCCCTCATCTGATAAATATCTCGCAGTTTGTCCAATGAACTTGCCCGTAATTGATAATTTAAATACGGCCAAAAATCTGACCATGAAATATGACATTGACTCACTTCAGCTTGTATCTCCTTTGGCACAAATGCTGAGATATCTTCTCCCGCCAGAACAGCTTGTCGAATCCCTGTTGCACTTGCAAATTGATCAATTACTAACTGCTCATCATGATAGCCTTGATCTTTACGCACTAGCGGAAAAATTTCCATTGGCTGTTCGTACATTGCATTTTCCTTTGCATAGCTTAATCCTAAAATATGGTTAGGAGGGAAAACTGTTGCTTTTGGATACAAACGAGAAACAACTTCAGCCATTTTTTCCGGATAACTCCAGCCAATGGGAAGTTCATGAAAAAGTTGATCAATCACTGTCTTCTCTTCAATAAAGAAACGACCGTATTCGGCGTAATCAAAAAGAGAATCACTATCTGTACCAAAACATATAGCGTCACACTTCAAAGCTTGCAGTAGCTTAATACTGCCTCTAGCGAAATAATCTGCAGATTGTACCGCCCATGAAAAGGGCAGTTCCACCACGAGGTCAACCCCATTTTGCAAGGCTGTCTTTGTTCGTGCCCATTTGTCTATGATCGCCGGTTCTCCTCGTTGTAAAAAATTCCCACTCATTACAGCCACCACCACATCAGCACCACTTAATTCACGTGCCTTTTCAGCATGATATCGATGTCCATTATGGAAGGGATTGTACTCTACTACGATTCCACAGCTGCGCATATTGATCCTCCTTCTCTCTTTGTTAACGCTAAGCAGCGAAGATAAATTCACAAAAAAACCGAGATTTCTCTCGGCTATTTTTGACAGACAAAAAACCAACGTTTACTTGTCTTACTCGGTGCTTCATCTGTAAAGTCTGCAAAGACTTCAAACTTAAAACCAACCTCAGTCAACATCTTCTGATATGTTTCTAATGGATATGTCCGTTCCTTATGCAATTCATCGATTCGTTCAAACATTTCGCCTTCTCTTTTAACAAAGAATGTCAAAAAATGTTCAACACTATGAGGAAAATCGCCTGAATAGCTATCCCACAGAAAAGCAAAATCATCAGTTTGATCATGAAAACTATAGTCGGGAAAAATTTCATCTATTTGATGTGTCGAATGGACATCAAAAACAAATGTTCCTGAAACTTCTAATAAATCATATACACCCTCAAAAACTTGTTTGACTTGTGTTGCGTCCTGCATATAGCAAAGGGAATCTGAAAAACAGGTAACTGCTTGGTAGTTTCCGATATCTGTTAAATCCAACATATCTCCAGCAATCCAATTAATAGAGACATTTTCTTGAATAGCACGATTACTGGCCAGTGTCAGCATTTCCTCAGACAGGTCCAATCCTGTTACCTCAAAACCATTTTTAGCAAATTCTACCGCTAATGCCCCAGTCCCACAAGCTAGTTCCAAAACTTGGTTCGTTGTTTTTGGCAAATGACGCATTGAAAAGTCCAACCATTTCTGGTATAAAGAATCGTCCATTATCTCATCGTATACAAAGGCGAATGTTTCATAGGCCATTAATCTAACCAAGCCTCGATATTTTCAAGCGGTGCATCTGACCACAATTTTTCTAAATTATAAAATTCACGTTCTGAAGTACTGAAGACATGAACAATCACATCACCTAAGTCGATCAAGACCCACTTCCCGCCATCTTTTCCTTCAACCCGTTTCACTTCTACTTGTGCTTCTTCTTCTTTGTCAATAATTTCATCGACAATCGCATTGATTTGACGATCCGAATTCGCTGAACAAATCAGAAAATAATCCGCCAATAATGAGACCTGTGAGACATTTAAAGCCACAATATCAACTGCTCGTTTCGAATCAGCTGCCTTCACGGCGATTTCTAACATATTTTTACTATCTATGATAATTCTCCTCCTTATTCCAAATCACTTGCTTATTCAATATTGCTACTATTATCATTATTTTACATCATTCTGGATACCCAACGATTATATGTCTCAATCGTTTTAGGATAAACTGGCGTTTCACTTTCGATTAGATGAGCCAGTGTATGTTTCGTTTCAAATGCTACGGCTTGATCTAAATCACTAAAAGCAATGACACGCGCATCTTCTACTCCTGGAAAATGTCTTCCCGGTTCGATGTAGTCTGCTACATAAATAATCTTATCTAATAACGTCATTTCTGCTGCTCCTGTAGTGTGAAGACGAATCGCATTCAATATCTCTTCATCTGTAATCTCTAACTCACGCGCAACAAAGTCCGCGCCTACAAGCCCATGCCAGATAGCATTGCCGTACTTTAACAGCTCTGTTTTATTCTCATAATTTCCTTGAGTAATTGCCAATTTAAATTCTTCATCAGAACGTTCTTTCGCATAGTCATGCGTCAGTGCTGCAATACTTGCCTTTTTAGGTGAGCCACCAAAGCGTTCTGCCAAAGCCACTGCTGTTTCTTCAACACCTAAAACGTGCTTGAAACGACGTTCACTCATTCGCATCTGAACAGCTTGCATCAGTGCTTCACGATCTAATGCTGTATACTTTTCATCATATTTCATCAAGGTACAATCCTTCTTCTGTGATATATTTCCGCACTCGATCTGGAACAAGGTAGCGAATCGAACAACCTTGATTAACCTGTTTTCTAATATAGGAAGACGATAATTGGATTTCGGGTACATCAACCCAAATGATTGGATATGGGCTTTCCGATGAATATCCTGCGCGCTTCACCCCTACAAAGTTAACGAGGCGAACCAGTTCATCAATTCGATGCCATTTAGGCAGATAAGCAACCTCATCCCCGCCAATAATGAAATAATACTCCGTATCAGGGTTTTCAGCAGTCATTTCCAGCATCGTATCAATCGTATAGCTTTTACCTTTACGAGCAAGCTCTCTTGTATCTATTGATAAAAAAGAATTATCTTCAATCGCCAATTTGGCCATCGCCAATCGATGCTTACTATCGATCGTTTTCTTTTCGTCGATATGCGGCGGTAAATAACTTGGCAGTAGATGTACTTCGTCAAATCCCATTTTCTGTCCGACCTGTTCCGCAATCATTAAATGCGCATTATGAATCGGATTAAAGTTACCACCCAATAGACCAACCTGCTTTTTAGGCATCATAGTATCCGTCATTGGTTTGACTTTTGGAATCGTTAAGACATCTTGATACAACAGTTACTCCCCCTCAATATTCTAAAAAATGATGATTAAATCCCTTGAACTTCTTTCGAGATTTTTTGATACTTTTCTTTGCTTGAAGCTTTGTACAAAACCAAGACACGCCCAATAATTTGGACAATCTTGCAATTGATTTTTTCTTCTAATACGTGAGCCACATCTTCAGCGATCTCATCAGTATTTTGTAATAAATTGATCTTGATCAATTCTCTTTTTTCCAACGCTTCATTGATCTGAACAATTACTGCGTCATTGATCCCATTTTTTCCAATTTGAAAAATCGGTTGTAAATGGTGTGCCTGACTACGTAAAAAACGTTTTTGTTTTCCTCTTAATTCCATTCATACTCCCCTTATTCGGATGATAGATTTTAAATCAGTGCTTTACGGGTCAAAACATCTACGCCTTTCGGTGCCCAACCAGCTACGACAGCCGGCTTTGTCACTGTTACCCAGCCGAGACCTGCAAAAACGATGTCTGTCTTCTCTTTGATAGAAAATTCAAAACGGACCAGTTCTGGGAAACTTTCGACCTCATCTGGACGTGGTGGCTGCAATAATCCTCCGACATGTTTTTCATAGAAGGCGTCCGCTTTTTCCAATTTCGTCCGGTGCGGTTCAATGTCATTTGATACATAAGCAACAAATGATGCGCGATCCCCTTGAATGAAATCAAAACGAGCTAACCCTCCTAAAAACAATGTTTGACCAGCATTTAATTGATAAACTTTAGGCTTAATTTCTTTATGAGGTGCAATAATCTTCAAGTCTTTCTTGCCCAGATAATGTGCCATCTGATGACGATGAATGATTCCCGGCGTATCAAATAAATAGTGTCCATCGTCTAAAGGAATCTCGATCTTATCTAAAGTAGTACCTGGAAACTGAGAGGTTGTGATTAAATCCTGAACACCAGCAGTTTGCTTAATGATTTGATTAATCAATGTCGATTTCCCAACATTTGTCACACCCACTACATAAACATCTCGACCATTTCGATACTCTTCAATTTTTTCTAATAAATCAGCCATTTCATTTGATTTACGCGCACTTGTTAATAAGATGTCAATAGGTCGCAAGCCTTCTTCATGAGCACGTTCTCGCATCCATTGTGTTAAACGCCCTCTCTTCAATGATTTCGGTAATAAATCGACTTTATTTCCGACTAACAGCACTGGATTATCACCGACAAAACGGTGCAGCCCAGGAATCAATGAGCCATTAAAATCAAAAATGTCCACCACATTTACAATCAAGGCGTCTGCTTTTCCTAACTCATTCAATAAACGTAAAAAGTCATCATCAGTCAATGACACATCTTGAATCTCATTATAATGACGCAAACGAAAGCAGCGCTGACAGTAAACTTCGCCACTGGCTAGGCCTTTTTCCAAAGCTGAAAGCGGTGTGTAGCCTAATTCATTTGAATGCTCTGTTTGAATCTTCGCACCACAGCCGATACAAAATAATTCTTCTTCCATTTATAGTTCACTCTTCCATTTCATATCAGGATCTTTGCGCAACAAAATATGCATCACACGACGTTCAAAAAAACGATTGATTCGCGTATTCCAACCATCTGTGTTTAAAATGGGACGAACCAGAATGCTGCGTATACCAGCTGCATTAGCTCCGCGAATATCAGTCATCACTTGATCACCAATCATAACAATCTCATCTTTTGAAACGCCCAATTGCTGCTGAGCATTCTTTATTCCCACCGCAAATGGTTTCATTGCCCGAGCAACAAAGTCTAGTTGAAAGCTTTCTAACGCTTTAGCCACGCGGCTAGCCTTATTATTTGAAACAACAACCACAGGAATTCCTGCGTCATCCATCATTTTCAGCCAATCAATCAGCTCTTTTGTACCGTTAGGATTGTTCCAAGCAATCAAGGTATTATCTAAATCCGTCAAAACCGCTCTGAATCCATGCATCTTTAATTGCTCAGGGGTTATTTGATAAATGGCTTCGACCATCCACGTTGGTTTGTATTTATCTAACATGGCAACTCCTATAACTTTATTTATACTTCTACAAAACCTGATTATAACGCAATTTTTTTGAAAACTCTACATTTCGCTACAAAGGTTTAAAAAAAGACTAGGCTTTCTTTGCCTAGTCTCACTATTCTTATAATACTTTTGACAAAAAATCAATCGTTCGAGGGCTTTTCGTGTGGTCAAAAACGTCCTCTGGAGTTCCTTCTTCTACAATCACACCGCCATCCATAAAGATGACACGATCGCCAACTTCCTTAGCAAATCCCATTTCGTGAGTCACGATCATCATGGTCATTCCTTCTTTAGCCAGCTGCTGCATAACTTCTAATACGTCGCCGACCATTTCAGGATCAAGTGCTGAGGTTGGTTCATCAAAGAGCATAACATCTGGTTGCATTGCTAATGCACGTGCGATAGCAATACGCTGCTGTTGTCCACCAGATAACGATTGCGGGTACGCCCCAGCTTTTTCCGACAAGCCCACTTTTTCAAGCAATTCCTTCGCGATCGTTTCCGCTTCAGCTTTTGCCAATCCTTTAACCTTAATCGGTGATAAAGTGATATTGTCTAAAACCGTCATATTGGGAAATAAATTGAACTGTTGAAAAACCATCCCCATTTTTTCACGTGTTTTAAAAATGTCATTCTTTTTATCAGTAATATCTGTTCCTTCGAATCTAATAGTGCCTGAAGTCGGAACCTCCAATAAATTGACACATCGTAAAAACGTGCTTTTTCCAGAACCAGAGGGCCCGATAATCACGACCACTTCGCCTGAGAGAATCTCCGCAGATATATCCTTCAGGACTTCATTGTCACCAAATTTTTTATTTAGATGTTCAATTTGAATCAATGCTTCTGTCATTATATTCACCTCTGCTCCTTATCGCTGATAGCCTTTTCCAAGTTTTTTCTCCCACAGATTTACTAAACGGGAAGTGATGAAGGTCATCACGAAATAAACGGCCGCAGCGACAATTAATGGTTCTAAAGGAATATAAGAGTTTGAGACAACGATTTGGGCAGAGCCCATTAATTCATTGATCCCAATCGTTGCAAGCAAAGATGAATCCTTAATCAAAGTAATAAATTCATTTCCTAATGGCGGTAGGAGGTTTCTCAACGCTTGTGGTAAGATCACATAACGCATTGTTTGCGCTGGACGCAATCCTAATGAATGCGCAGCTTCCGTCTGACCATAATTCACCGCTGTAATACCGCCACGAATGATTTCTGCAACATAGGCTCCAGAATTCAAAGATAGGACAATCATCCCTGGAAATAAGCGACTCAGACTAACTGTTAACACCCCGACATCTAAATCTTTGGAAGGAAAAAAGCCTTGTAAAATTAAAAAGCCGATTGTAATTTGTAATAACATCGGAGTGCCGCGAAGCACTTCGATGTAGATATTTGCTAACCAGTTTAAGGGCTTGTGTTTAGATAACTTTAATAGTGCCATTGCAAGACCGATTAAAGTCCCAAGACAAACTGTTACTAGCGAGATAATAACAGTAATTCCTGCTCCTGAAACGAAATAAGATAAGTATTTATCCAAAAAAGAAAAGTTCAAAACCTGTTTCCCCTATTCTTCTGCTGATTTTTCGGCTAATTCATGATTTTGTTGAACATATTCATCAATCTTGCCTTCATCATTCAACTTTTTGATAATCTTATTAATTTCTGCTTGTAGTTTATCACTGCCATCTTTTGGTAAAGCAATTGCGAAGGCTTCATCTTCATTTGCCTTTAAATCAATATTAGCGATCATTAATTCAGGATTTTGTTGGACATAAGATTCTGCGATTGTTTTTTCTACAACCATTGCATCTAACGAACCGCTGTTCACTTCAATCACCATGTTTGGTACTTTTTCGATTGAAACAAGTTTGGCATCTTTAATTTGTGTTTTTACAACATCCTCTTGAATCGAACCTTTTTGCGCACCGACATTTTTATCTTTTAACGTATCTAAACTTGTAAATTTATTTTCATTCTTTTTATTGATAATCACTACTTGTGGCGGATTGTAGTAGTTATCCGTAAAATTAAATTGTTCCTGACGTTCTTTTGTAGCAGAAATCGCTGAGATAGCGATATCCGATTTTCCTTCCTTCAATGAAGCTAAAACAGTGTTAAAGCTCATGTCTGAAACTTCCGCCTTGACTCCTAATTGCTTGGCAATCTCATTGACTAAATCGATATCTGCACCGACAATTTTATCTTTACCGTCCACCATGGTATGGAACTCAAACGGTGCATAGTCCGCTGAAGTTGCCACCTTTAATACGCCTGCTTTTTTGATTGCTGCCAATTGATCCTCTGTTTTAGCACTTGATGAGTCCGATGATTTATCGCCGCCTCCACCACATGCTGCTAAGGTAAATAATGCTACTAATGTCATGACTAAGCCGGTAATCTTTTTCATCCTAATTCCTCCTATTTTTGAATGCTTTTTTCAATGAATTTATTATAGCATGTAATTTTCATAAAACAAGCATTTTTATGTATAAATATTAAAATATTTTTGGATATAAGTTCTATTGTTGCATATATCCCACCCTTAAATGTATAAATATTTTTATCATGATTGATAGAAAACTTCTGACTACTCTCAATTTTCATTATATAAAAACAAAGACGACGGCCTTTGCCGTCGTCGGATGTTTGGTTAAAATTTACGAAATCGTTGATATCTATTTTCGATCAATTCTTTAGTAGAAATTTTTGATAACTCAGTAATTTTTTCAATCAATAATTTTTTCATCATGCGAATAACCTTATCTTCACTGAGTTTTTTTCCCTTCAACGTTTCAGGAATAACTCGGTCAATAACATCTAGCTCTAAAAGCTCAGCTGCGGTAATTTTCATCAGCTCTGCCGCCTCATCCGCGCGCTTTCCATCTTTCCAAAGAATCGATGCAAAGCCTTCGGGTGAAAGAATCGCATAAATGCTGTATTCCATCATCCAGACTTCATCAGCTAAAGCCAAGGCTAAAGCACCTCCACTACCGCCTTCTCCAGTTACAATCGAAATAATTGGTACTTTTAAATCAGACATTTCCATAAGGTTACGAGCAATGGCTTCCCCCTCGCCACGCTCTTCGGCTTCAACACCGCAGAAAGCTCCAGGCGTATTCACGAAGCAAATCACAGGTCGCTTGAATTTTTCTGCCTGCTTCATTAAACGTAACGCTTTGCGATAACCTTCAGGATTGGGCTGACCGAAATTACGCGCCATATTTTCTTTTAGATCGTTTCCTTTTTGAATCCCGATCACAGTGACTGGCTTTCCTGTAAGATTCGCAATTCCGCCAACGATCGCAGGATCATCACCGAATAAACGATCACCATGGAATTCTTGAAAATCGGTAAAAATTTTTTCGAAATAATCCAGACTAGTCAGACGTTCTTGATGTCTCGCTAATTTTACAATTTCTCCAGCAGTCAGACCCATTATTCGCACCAGCCTTTCTGTTGATGGAATGATAATAATTGCGTTAAACGATCGCGCAGCTCTAAACGCGGAACGATCTGATCAATAAACCCATGCTGCAAAAGAAATTCCGCTTTTTGAAAATCATCCGGCAGTTGTTGACGAATCGTCTGTTCGATCACTCGTCGACCAGCAAATCCAACTAAAGTTTGTGGTTCAGCTAAGATAATATCGCCTTCCATCGCGAAACTAGCGGTCACGCCACCAGTTGTCGGATCAGTTAAGACAGTAATATAAAGTAAGCCAGCATTACTATGACGCTTAACCGCCGCCGAAATTTTAGCCATTTGCATTAAAGAAAAAATTCCTTCTTGCATTCGAGCACCGCCAGAAGCCGTAAAAAGCACGACTGGTAATTCTTCAACGATCGCTTTTTCAAAGAGTCGTGTGATTTTTTCACCAACCACAGTTCCCATACTGCCCATAATAAAGTTAGCATCCATTACACCGATTGCAACATTTTGATCATTAATCGTTGCTTTGCCTGTTATAACAGCTTCATCCAACCCAGTTGCTTCTTTTGTTTTATCGATTTTAGCCAAATACCCAGGAAAATCAATCGGATTTTTTTGAACTAAATCATTGTCCCAATCGATAAAACTTTTTTCATCAATCGTCAATGCCAATCGTTCCCAAGCGCTGATTCGAAAGCTGTATCCACAGTGAGGACAAACTTTTTCGGCACCCATCTCTTTTTTATAGAGTGTTCGTTTACAATTTGGACATTTCGCCCACATATCGTCAGGGACAGTTGGCTTCGTTGTCGGTACACTGTCGCGATTAGGATTGATCCGAATGTAGTTTTTTTTCTTATTAAAAAGGCCCACCTAAATTCCTCCTACTCGCTTTGTTGCCATTCAGGTAAAAATGTTTTTTGTAAGAAGCTTGTATCATAATCTCCAAATAAAACACTTGGGTGGCTGATCAGATCCATTTGGAATTCAACGTTCGTAATCACACCATCTGAAACAAATTCACCTAAGGCTCTTTGCATCTTCATTAGAGCATCAAAACGGTCTTCTCCGTGAACGATAATCTTCGCAATCATTGAATCATAATATGGTGGGATTGTTACTCCGCTGTACATCGCACTGTCTACGCGTAAGCCTAAACCACCGCTTGGTAATAGCAACGTTTTGATTTTCCCTGGAGAAGGCGCAAAATTGAACGCTGGATTTTCAGCATTGATCCGACACTCGATAGAATGGCCCTGAAATTTTACGTCTGATTGTTTTAAACCTAAAGGCTCGCCAGCAGCAATCTTGATTTGCTTTTTGACAATATCGATTCCCGTGATCATTTCTGTGATGGGATGCTCCACTTGGATACGCGTATTCATCTCCATAAAGTAGAAATTGCCCTCTTCATCACGTAAAAACTCAATTGTTCCAGCGCTTTCGTAATTTACAGCCTTTCCTGCCTTAACAGCAATATCTCCAAGCATCTTACGATTCTCTTCGCCAATCACTACAGAAGGCGCTTCTTCTAAAACCTTTTGATTGTTCCGTTGTAATGAACAATCTCGTTCGCCTAGATGGATGACCTCACCCTGCTGATCCCCAAGAATCTGCACCTCAATATGGCGCGCTGGGTAAATAATTTTTTCCATATACATCGCATCATCGCCAAAAGCTGCTTTAGCTTCTGATTTCGCAGATAGAAAATGTTTTTCAAGTTCACTTTTCTTAGGAACTTTACGAATGCCTTTCCCGCCTCCGCCAGCAGCAGCTTTCAGCATGACTGGATAACCGATTCTATCTGCTAGCTTTTCAGCTTCCTCTAAAGTATCGATCGCTCCATCACTGCCGGGAATGACTGGAACACCGGCTTCTTGCATCAATTGTCGCGCGTGGATTTTATTTCCCATCGCGTCGATGGTTTTTTCACTTGGTCCGATAAATTTGATATTGCATTCGGCACACATCGTTGCAAACAAACTATTTTCTGACAAGAAACCAAAACCTGGATGGATTGCTTCTGCATTGGTCACAATTGCTGCGCTTAAAATTTCCTGCATGTTTAAATAGGATTCGCTTGAACGAGCCGGACCGATGCAAATCGCTTCGTCCGCCATCTCAGTGTGTAATGCTTCTTTATCCGCCTCAGAATAAACCGCAACTGTCTGAATTCCTAATTCACGACAGGCACGGATGATTCGTACGGCAATTTCGCCACGGTTGGCGATCAAAATTTTTGAAAACATAGACATCTATCCAATCATAAAAGTCAATTCTGCTTCGGCTACTTTTTTGCCATCGACATACGCGATGCCTTTTCCGCAACCAGCTGAAGAACGAACTTTTGTTAATTCTACTTCTAATACTAAAGTATCTCCCGGAACGACTTTCTTACGGAATTTCGCTTTATCGATTCCTCCAAAATAAGCTGTTTTGCCTTTGAACTCCTCCATTGATAATAAAGCGACAGCACCTGCTTGGGCCATTGCTTCAACGATTAATACACCAGGCATTACTGGTTCATGAGGGAAATGTCCTTGGAAGAATGGTTCATTAACAGAAACATTTTTCTTTGCTTTGATACTTTTACCTGCTTCTAATTCTTCTACGCGATCGATCAACAACATTGGATAGCGATGCGGGATAATTTCTTTAATTTCTTCAATTGTTAGCATTTTAAATCCTCCTCGTTCATATTAACGGATTGTTTTTTTATCAGTCTGATTTTCTCTACGTAGCCTAATTCACTAAAGTTAGAAACGCGAAGAATTGGGAAAATAAAATCAATTCAAAAAACAACCTTTTAATTGTCGTTGGCATCCGAGTCCACTAACCATTAAAAACACCCAAGTGTAACTCACAACGAACAGCCTATTTAACCAATTCGGAATAGTGGTTGGCCGTATTCAACAACGTCTTCATTTTCTACTAAGATCTCAGTAACAGTGCCATCAAAATCACTCGTGATTTCATTTAGCAATTTCATTGCTTCAATGATGCAAACAGTTTCTCCCTGTTTCACTGAATCACCAACTGATTTATAGGCCTCTTGATCTGGAGATGGCTGTAAGTAGACAATCCCTACGATTGGTGAAGTGATAACTTGACCTTCTCCTTTTGCCACAGTTGGTGCTGCTTCCGGTTCAACCGTTGTCGAACTAGTCGAAGTTGCTACAGCGACTGGCGCTTCCACGGATTGTTCCGTTTGACTAGGTGCCGCAGTTTGACGATTTATTTGATTTTTATTCATATATAATTCAAAACTGCCCTCTCGTAAATCAAATTCAGTGAGGCTCGAATCGTTGAATTGATTCAGCAGTTCTTTGACTTCGTTGATTTCCATTGTTATGCCTCCCAGCGTTTCAAACAAATCACAGCGTTGTGACCGCCAAAACCTAGAGAATTACTTACAGCGTAGTTGACTGTTGTTTCTTTTGCTTCATTGATTACAACATTTGCTACAACCTCTGGATCGATCTCTTTAATATTTGCAGTTGGTGGAATAAATTGATGTTGTAAAGCCATTAGGGATGCTACCGCTTCGACTCCGCCAGCACCGCCCAATAAGTGGCCAGTCAACGATTTTGTACTGCTGACATAAGCATTGTCAGTCAATGCTTTCGCAATCGCTCGACTCTCAGGAACATCATTAGGTGGCGTACTTGTACCGTGAGCATTCACATAATTCACTTCTTCTGGCTGAATTCCAGCCTCTTTAATTGCTTCAGTAATCGCTCTTGCAGCACCATCACCATCAGGTGTAGGCGATGTCATATGGTATGCATCACAGGTTGCACCATAACCAACAACTTCACCTAGAATTTTTGCACCGCGTTTTTGCGCATGGTCTAAAGATTCCAAGACCAAGACACCGGCACCTTCTCCCATCACAAATCCGTTACGATCTTTATCAAACGGAATGGATGCACGAGCAGGGTCTTCCGAAGTGCTCAAAGCTGTTAAAGCCGCAAAACCAGCTATTCCAATTTTATTAATACATGATTCAGCACCACCAGCGACAATTACATCAGAATAGCCATGCTTTATATTTCTAAATGCTTCACCGATTGAATGTGTGCCACTAGCACAAGCTGTTACAGTACTAGTACAAATTCCTTTTGCACCAATTCGTAATGCCACATTTCCTGCAGCCATATTAGCAATAGCCAAAGGAACAAACATTGGTGATACTCGAGCGGGGCCCTTTGCATCCATTTTTAGTACCTGATCTTGGATTGTTCCCAAACCGCCAACACCAGAGCCAATCATCACGCCAAAACGTTCCATGTTTTCCTCTTCTGTGTTAATACCGCTCATTTCTAACGCTTCAAGAGCAGAATAGATGGCATACAATGAATAAGTTTCCATCCGTTTCGTATCTTTTTTAACAAAATATTTTTCCAAAGGGAAATCCTTGACTTCTGCTGCTACTGAGATACCCGTTTCGCTGGCATCAAAACGTGTGATCGGTCCAAAACCATGATTTCCTTCTTTTAAATTCTTTAAAAATGTCTCTTCATCGTTACCAATTGGTGATGCGACACCAAAGCCTGTAATTACAACACGATTCATTTACTTCCTTCCTTTCTTTACATGACCATTCCGCCATCCACATTTAGCACTTGGCCAGTGATGTAGCTGTTTTGAGCTAAGAATAACGCAGCATTCGCCACATCCTCTACACTGCCGAAACATTTCAACGGGATTTGACCTTCCATTTGTTCTTTTACTTTATCGTTTAATTCATCTGTCATATCTGTTTTGATAAAACCAGGAGCGATCGCGTTGCAGGTGATGCCTCGCGGAGCAACTTCTCTAGCTACCGCTTTAGTAAATCCAATCACACCAGCTTTACTCGCTGCATAATTGCTTTGTCCAACATTTCCGATCAGACCAACCACACTAGAAAGGTTGATGATCACACCAGCGCGTTTTTTCATCATTTTTTTCAAAACTTGCTGGGTCATGTTGAAGGTTCCCTTCAAATTGATATCCATAACCGCATCGAAATCTTCCGGTTTCATGCGTAAAAGCAACTGATCCTTCGTGATACCAGCATTGTTGATCAAAATATCGATCGAGTCCAACGACTCTTCACATTCCTTAATCATTCTGCCCGCTTCATCGAATGAGCTGATGTCTCCGCAAATACTAATGCATTTTACGCCGAACGCTTCGATTTCAGCAATCTTGTCTGCTGGAATTTCCTTTCGACCGTTCAAAACGACATTTGCACCTGCTTGAGCAAAAGTCTTTGCGATGCCCCAGCCGATTCCACGACTACTGCCGGTAATAAACACTGTTTTATTCGTTAGTTCCATTCGATCCTCCTAATTCATTTTAAGGAATTTATTCTCACTACTCATACTATTCACCTAAAAAACTGACCGTCTCAGCTAATGTCTTTACATCTTCTACACGACTGGTTGCTAACGTGCGATCAATTTTCTTGATAAAGGCCGTCAAGACTTTTCCAGGACCAATCTCAATCAATTGCGACACACCAAGTTCTTTCAGAGTTACAATACTATCACTGAAACGAACTGGCGACATGACTTGTTTTGTCAAAAGCTCCACGACTTGATCCTGTGGCATAATTTCCGCTGTCGTATTTGAAATCACAGGCACTTGCATTTCATTAAAAGTGATTGTCTGCAATACTTCGTTTAGACGCTTGCTGGCTGGTTCCAATAGCGCTGTATGGAATGGTCCACTGACATTCAATGAAATCATCCGTTTTGTTCCAGCAGCTTGCAATAATTCTTCCGCTTTTTCAACTGCGGCCACTTCACCGCCAATCACGATTTGTTGCGGAGTATTATAGTTTGCTGGCGAAACAATACCTAAAGCCGAAGCTTGCTTACAGCAGTCTTCAATGATCTCTGCTGGCGTATTCATCACAGCCACCATTTTCCCACTGCCAGTCGGTGCTGCTTCACTCATAAATTGCCCTCGTTTGTGAACCAACTGAACGGCGTCACTGAATGCTAATGCACCAGAAGCAACTAATGCTGTATACTCTCCTAAACTCAATCCTGCAACTGCATCAGCCTGATAGCCTTTAGTCCTTAACACACGTAAAAAAGCGGTGCTGACTGTTAATATTGCTGGTTGCGTATATTTCGTTTCGTTAAGCTGGTTATTTTCTTCGAAGCATAAATTCTCCATCGAAAAACCTAGCAGATCGCTGGCTTCTTCAAACGTTTCCTTCACAATTGTTTCTTGCTGGTACAACTCTTTACCCATCCCGACATATTGAGCGCCCTGCCCGCTGAACAAGAATGCTGTTTTCATGATCGTCTCCTAATAGCAGGAAAGGCCAGGCCTTACGCCTAGCCTTTTCCCGAAATTTTATTAATTAAGCGTTTTGTTGTTTTTCAACATATTCAACTAAATCTTTAACTGTTGTGATGCCATCTTCTGTTTCGATTTTCACATCAAATTCGTCTTCGATTTCGTTGATGATTTGGAATAAATCTAAGCTGTCTGCTTCAAGATCTTCTTGGATATTTGTTTCTAATTTAACTTCCTCTTTTTCTACCCCTAGTTCTTCTACGATAATGTCTTGGATTTTTTCGAATGTCATAAGTTGTTTCCTCCGATAATTTTAAGTTTTAGTTTTTATATTTTTAACAAACTTACAGCTGGATAAGTAGGTTTCCCCACGCTAATCCACCGCCATAGCCTGTCAATACCACTTTTTGATTGCTATTTAATGACAAAATATTTGCTTCAATGAGTTCATCCAATAAAATGGGGATGCTCGCCGCTGAAGTGTTCCCATAATTCATCAGATTCATGGGGAATTTTTCAATTGGCTCATTCATTTTACGAGCAATTTTTTCAATGATTCGTTTATTGGCTTGATGCAGCAGATAATAATCAACTGTTTCTTCACCAATAAATTCCTTCAAACTTTTAGTGACATCATTCAAGGCGAAATTCCAGATGCCGCGACCGTCCATTGCTAAGGCCGCACTCGTTTCTGGTCCTTCATGGAAAATATTACTGTTTTTGCGGAAACCAGATGTCAACGAATTGGCGCGCTCACCATCTGCTCGCAACATTTGCTTTATAATAGAAGCTTTTTCATTTGCTTCTAGCAAAACACCCGCTGCACCATCACCGAAAAGAACTGCAGAAGAACGATCCTGCCAATCCAACAACTTCGAAGTTTTCTCACCGCCGATCACAATGCCTCGTTGCATTCCCGCACGCATAAAATTTTCAGCTGTCGCCAGTGCATAGACAAACCCCGCACAAGCGGCTGCAATATCGAAGGCCATTGCTTGTTTAGCTCCAAGTTCTCCTTGTACCTGACAAGCGACAGAAGGAGAAGTGTAATCTGGTGACATCGTTGCAACGATAATGAAGTCTAAATCTACTGGATCAATCCCAGATTTATCAATCAATTTTTTTGCAACCAGCGCACACATATCTGAAGTATTTTCAGTTTCTGCAATGTGACGCTGTTTAATTCCAGTACGTGATTGAATCCATTCATCAGAAGTATCCATCCATTCAGCCAAGTCATCATTACTCACGATTTTCTTAGGTAAATAACGGGCTGTTGCGGTTATTTTTCCGAAACTCATACTCATTTGATCTCCTCTAAGTAACTATATAGATTCACTAGCGCCTTTAAGAAAACCTCTTGTTCATCCTCATCTAAATCCTTGATGGCACTTTTGACCATTTCATGATGAAAATGTTGATGAATACGAAAAACGAGTCTTCCTTTTTTCGTTAGACCTAATTTGACAACGCGGCGATCATCCTCACTGCGAATTCGTTCTACATAGCCCTTTTTCACTAAGCGATTGATCGATGTCGTTAAAGTCCCAACAGTTACTAATAGCTCTCTAGCAACCTCCGTGGTCGTTTTCTTCTTGTACATCCCGATCGCATCAATGGTATGCATCTCCGTGATCGTCAAATCGCTGAATTGTGATTTTTTTAGTTCGTTTTCTTCAATCGACAAAACGTCGTTGAAAATTGAAACTAAATAGGTATTTAATTCTTCCCAGTTTCTTTCCATGTCCTCACCTAATTAGTTTGATTATCAAATCATTTGATGTTCAAACTATATCTTATTTTTTTTCTGAATGCAACAAGATTTTTTCAATTAACCAAAAATTAATGATTAACACTCAATATAGATAAATCTAGTCATAAAAAAATACTTTGGCTGTCAAAGTAATTAAAAAAAGAACCGCATATTAGCGATTCTTAAATATAGCGATTATTTAATGTAATCATGGTTGCGAGTAAAACAGTCAACATACATAAAGACAAAATCATATTAATTTTTTTATTCGACAAACTCAAGATTTTTTCTTTACTGGAAAATAGCGGAACAATGAGTAAACTTCCTGGGATAAAATATCTTCCTTGGACACCTTCAATAGAGCTTTTGCGATTAACCTTATTCCATATCTGATACAAAGCAAAAAAAGTAAGAAATATATATGCGACAATTCCTAATATCATCAATACACGTTGGAGGATCAATAAAGAATGATCTCCCTCTTGTTGGACTAGGCAGCCGATGGTCAGACTGATAAAATAAATAATCACCCAATGCCATCCCAGTGGCGTATCTAACCATCCAAAATTTCCGACAAAAGAATAGATGATGCCATCCCCTTTTATTCCAAATAGATAATTCTCGAAAAAATTTACGAAAAATATCTGGGGATTATTGAGAAACGCTTTTACCTGAGCTTCAGGATTTGCAAAATCACGATAAAGAAGCTGTTGATCGATCATTAATTTATTCCAGGAAACATAAAGTAAAATACTAATAAGAAAAATTCCTATACCCCAAATACCCTTTCTTTTTAGATCCAAAGTTTTGTTAGGGATTAAAAAGAACAATATTCCTAATACGATTAACGTTGGTTTCATCAAGACAAGGCTCACCATCATCAGAGCGCTGACTAACATTTGTCGATCTGTTATTTTTGCCTCGCTAATTAATTTCAACATCCAAGAAGTAAAGAAAAAACTTCCAGCAATTATCATACCGTCGCCTGAAACAGAAGAGGTCAAAAATAAGGCCATTGGATTCAGCGCAAGTATTGCTGCTCCCCACTTAGAAAAAGGGAAAATTTTAAGGGCGAAAAAAACAATAAAAATATAAAAAATTAAATTGAACACTCTCGCTGAATAGTATTGCCAGACATAGTTTTTTTGAAATAATTTCCCAATCTGAATGCCTATTAATTGAGGTATATAATTAATAAACGAATAGTTGGTAATACCACCAGTACCAATAAACATTTTTTCTGCAATATTTTTTTCTTTTATCTGGTAGGGAGGTTTAGACTCTTTTCCTTGTGTCTGATTAGCATACTCATTCATTTTGTAAATTTCAGAAGAGACCTTAAATCCATATTCTCCCCAGGTTGAATTTCCTTTTTTACTAGAAGTTGAAGACTTTTCTCGTGGACGAATTTTAAAATCCGAAAAAGCTTCTGCTTTTACATAATGCCCAATCTCATCTGGCGCTTGCAGTGGAGGAATTGTCTTTATCATCAACACACCAAAAAAACTTGAAAAAACTAAAAAGAATTTTAGAACGTAGGGGAGTTCAATGAGCCTTTTGATTTTTTCTTTCATGCTATTTTTTATTTGTTTTACCATAATTCCTCCTTGAAAAAAGAAACACGTAATTTTTATAAAATAATTATATCAGTAATTGAGAATACTGAATATGTATAGTCACAATCTATATTACACTTATTTTAATTCAAAAAAGAAGCGGGAGTTCCGCTTCTTAAACATTCCGATGCATGGGTATTGAATTATTATTTGGATGAACCAGTAAATATTGAATGACATCGATATTGCTGGCCTGAAATGATGCTGCACAAGCTTGCAAATATAAATCCCACATTCGATAGAAAACTTCGTCTTTTTGCTCCATAACTTTGTCAGCAACTTGATGGAAATTTCTTGTCCAATGTTCTAAGGTTAATTGATAATCACGTCGCAAGCTTTCAAGATCAATTAATTGTAAATCGTTTTCTGTGATATGTCCGACTAATTCCGTCACACCAGGAATATACCCGCCTGGAAAAATATATTGATTAATCCACGCATTTTTCGCACCGCCTTGCTGACGACTGATACCATGGATCAAAGCCGTACCATTTGGCGCTAAATGTCGTTTGATCACTTTGAAATATTCTTGCAAATTTTCGGCACCAACGTGTTCAAACATACCGACACTTGTAATATGATCGAAAGTTCCAACTAAATCACGGTAATCCATAAGTTCTACTGAAACAGTATCTTCTAGTTGTTCTTTGGTGATTATTTCTTGGATATGCTGATATTGCTCCTCGCTTAACGTAATACCTTTAGCCTTGACCTTATATTCTTTCGCGGCTGTCAAAATCAACGTACCCCAACCACAACCGATGTCTAACAATGTTTCACCTGGTTGAATAAATAGTTTATCTAAGATGTGATGAACTTTATTTATTTGTGCTTGTTCCAAAGTATCGTTTGGCGACTCAAAAAATGCACAAGAATAGGTCAAAGTATGATCTAGCCACATCTCATAAAAATCATTTCCTAAATCATAGTGACTATGAATATCATGAGCGGATTGCTTTTTTGTGTGCTTTTCCTTTGGCATCCATTTCTTAAAATTCGTATTATGAAAAAAACCATCCGCTTGATTATAAACATCATAAATCAATGCCTGCAGGTCGCCCTCGATCTCGATTTTCTTTTCCATATAAGCTTCGCCTAATGCTAATGAAGCATTATTTATGAGTTCTTTAACAGGGATCTTTTCGTTGAAAATAATTTTGAAGATTACTTCACTTTCAGAATCACCATACTCTTTCACAGAACCATCCCAGAAAGTAACTTGCGTTCTCTTTGAAAAAGATGGCTTAAATAGTTGATTGTATACTTCTTTGTCTAACATATCATTACCTCCTCATAATATCTTCTGACTAAATCTTAATAAGTTCAAAAGATTTGACCTGAGTTGGCTTAAAAAATAGGAATTACTCATAAAATTATAATCAAAAATTATCTGAAAACCCTTTAGTCCAAAGAAAAAGGTGACCATCTAAAAATAGGAAGTAATGAAGCTACTAGTCTGAGTAGCACTCTTACTAACTATTAGTTAAACAAGTAAAAATGTGTACAAAAAAAACGGGTTTCCCCGTTTTATTGAATCAAATCATAAATTTCCATCGCAACAATATCGATGTTATCAAATTGATAAGATTGTTTGCTGTCGCTTTCAGTCAGCTCAAATGTTTCTGTCGTATTATCATAAGTTACAGTACATTTTTCTACGCCCTCTTTTTCAAAACGACGTACTTGTACTTCATTATCAGTCGATTCAGTCATTGCTTCTAAGCGTTTAATAATGGCAACTAATTGTGAATGTTTCATCTAGGTGCCCCCCTTCTTCTCAATTCTGTCTTATTGTATCAAATCCGACCGTATCTTGCATTGATTTTCATCAATAAATTTATGTTTTTTTTACTAAATCTAACTTAAGATTTCGACCACCATAATTTAATTAATGCTTGTGTCCCGTCATTGTCGAATCCTTGGTCAGCTAACCGTTCATATAATTCAGTCGCTAATTTTGTTGCAGGGAGGTTTAAGTGCATCTTCTCTGCTTCATCTAAAGCAATTTTTAAGTCTTTGATAAAATGTTTGACGAAAAAGCCAGGGGAGTAATCAGCTTTTAGAATCCGTGGTGCATAATTGCTCATAGACCAATTTTGTGCTGCGCCGCCACCTAATGTCTCCAAAACTTTCTCTACATCTAAGTTCGCCGCCTTAGCGTAGACCAGCATTTCTGTCATCCCCGTCATCGTTCCAGCAATCATGATCTGATTTGCCATTTTTGTGTGCTGACCAGCACCAGCTTTTCCTTGAAGAGAATAGCTTTTGCCCATAATATCGAAAAGAGGTACAACACTATCGTATACTGCTTGATCTCCGCCTACCATTATCGATAATGTTCCATTCTGAGCCCCTAAATCCCCCCCGGATACCGGAGCGTCTAAAGCTGCTGCGCCCTCTTTTTTAGCTGTTTGATAAATCTTTTCAGCCAGCGTTGGAGTTGAAGTTGTTAAATCAACCAAAATCTTATCTTTAACCTCTACTGAGAAGATTCCGTTTGCGCCATAATAAATTTCTTCTACATCGCTAGGATAGCCTACCATTGAAAAAATAATTTCACTAGCATTCGTAACTTCTGCTGGTGTCTCTTGCCAAATCGCACCTTGGGCAACTAATTCATCTGTTTTGCTTTTTGTACGATTGTACACCATCACTTCATGACCCTTTGCTAAAAAATGTTTAACGATTGATTTTCCCATTACACCAGTACCGATAAATCCTATTCTCATGCTATTAACCCTCCATAATAAAAAATAATCCACCTCCAGTATACATGAAGAGGTGGATTTCAGCTTTATTTATCTTCGTTGTTTCTAAGGGAATTAATTCGAACCCGCATTTTTTGAACTGTTCGACTAGGCAATCTTACTTCCGTATAGTTTTCAGCATAATAAGCAATCATCTCTTGATAGAACTTGATCATCTCATCACCGAAGCGCTCAGCCGAAATTTCCATTAGTTTTTTTTGTTGGACCCTAGGATCTATAGCGATCTGTTGTTGAACATAACTAACAAAACTTTCACTAAAATCCGCATCCTGTTCAAATGTGATTCCCAAAGACTCATCGTTTAACAATTGATTTAAGTAATCATTTCCTTCAACAATGCATTGTGTCCCCGACGCAATTGCTTCGGCGTAGGTCAAGCCTTGTGTCTCTGAAGTAGAGGCGCTAACAAAATAATCTGCAGCATGATAATAATATGCGACATCCTCATGAGGAACTTCTCCAGTAAATTGTATATAGTCTTCGACACCTAATTGACGACTTAACTCTTCTAAATCTTCACGATAAGGCCCCTTGCCAACAATTACTAGTCGAGCGTTAGGATAACTCATTAAAACCTCCGGAAATTGTTGAACAATGACATGGATATTCTTTTCATAAGAAATCCGGCTCAATGATAAAATCATCAAATCATCTGTGTGTAATCCTAACTTATCCCGCAGCTGATCTGTATCTTTCTTCGTTATATCAGCTCGTGAAAATCTAGATACATCAATGCCTGTAGGAATAATTCGCATTGGAACATCAACTTCATAACGCTTTAGTGTGTCCACCACACGTTTACTAGGGCACACGACGCCAGTTGAGTGATTAACAAACATTTTTATGAAATGCTTAACGTGAGATGGTCTTACGACTTTCCCATTCGCAATATAGTGAAGATAGTCTTCATACATCGTATGATAGGTATGAATGACTGGGATACGCAAACGATTTGCTACCATTTTCCCTAAAAATCCGGTCCCAAACTCTGTATGTGTATGAATGATCTCTAATTCTAATTCCTTGGCAATTTGATAAGCAAACCAAAGACCACGGACTACAATCCGCCGATCTGTAAAGGATATAAAAGGAACGCTAGGCATACGTACAATATCCTTTTCAAATTCATCTGCATCGGGATCTGTCGTCGTAAAAATATAAACCTCATGGCCTTGCTTTTCCAGTTCATTTTTTAGTGTTCTAATTGATGTTGCTACCCCGCTGACCTGGGGAAAATAAGTGTCTGTAAAAAAACCGATCCGCACGTCCACTCCTCCAAACTATTTTGTAACTTTTGCATAGACCTGATGATCATACGGCAGCTCCAAAACCGCTTGATAAACAGATTTCAACTCTTCACCAATTTGCGTAATACTTTTTTCCTGAGCTGTTCTAAAACCAGCCATAGAAAGATTAGGTAAACGATGATTGACTAATTGATGAATCAATTGTTCAAATTCTTGATTGTTATCCCCCATATAGCAATTCTTTCGATCCTCCATCCAACCATCGTAGACAGGAATATTTCTTAATAAGACCTGCTGCTGACTAGCTAAGGCTTCTAGTACAACAATCCCTTCAGTTTCTTCATAAGAAGGAAAGAAGAATAAATCAGTTCCCGAATAGGCCCCTTCAATCAAATCTCCATTGATATAGCCAGGAAAAATAACATTTTTGGGGTGTGCTTTTTTTACAACGTGTCTAATATTCGCCGGGATCGAAATCATTGGTACATCACCAAACCAAATAAATGTATATTCAGGCATTTTCTCTGCAATCTTAACAAAATCTAGAATTCCCTTGCGTTCAAAAAAGAGTCCCACACAAATGATGACCTTTTGCGTTTCCGTCAAATTAAAATGTTTCCTAAAGGCTGCTTCTTTATGTTCGTCAGGATAGTATTTTTTTAAATCAATCCCATTTGAAATAGCCGAGATCGGCTGAGTTAAGCCATAACTGCGCAACAATTTTTTTGAATAGGGTGTCGGCGTAATTAAATGATCTGCTTGTTCGTATAAAGTGACAAGCCATTTTTTGAACAAGGGCGCAACCTGATTCGACCCAACAAATGAATTTCGAAAATCCTCTTCAGTTGAATGTGCGTGAAAAACAACTTTTTTACCGAGTCTTTTGGCTTTTTTTACTAAACGTAAGCTTTTCGGTCCATACGTATTAATATGTAAAATATCATAATCAGTCGCTTTAGGGTCCAATGTATAATCAATGCCCATGGAGCTTAACGCTCTTTTTTGGTGGCTAAGCGCTCGTCCAATGCCAGATTTACCAATTACATTCTGACCTTCAAAGTATAATAATATTTTCATAAGCGCCTCCTTCTACATTTCACTATGATGACTCTTTGCATAATTATTTTTATTTTCTCGATTCACTTCTTAAAGCAGTAAGCAAATCGAAAATTGACTTCCTTCTAAAACAAATCAATTATATCATAAGCATTTCAGCTTTTTCTCAACCTATAGTCTGATTTTACAATGAAAACGTTTGCTTCGTTTTTTTTTAAGAAGATATGTAAAAAACCGTTGCCTTTAAAAGGCAACGGTTCAATAAACCATTTTTATTTTACATATTCTTCTACTAATTCTTGAACTTCTTCCATTGTATCGCATTCTTTCAATGCTTTTTCAGCTAATTCAGCCATCTTAGTTGTTGTTAGACGTTTCATCAAGCTACGAGTTCTAAGCACAGATGTAGCACTCATAGAGAACTCATCTAAGCCCATACCCATTAACAATGGAACAGCAGTTTGATCGCCGGCCATCTCGCCGCACATACCAGCCCATTTTCCTTCAGCGTGTGCTGCATCAATCACGTTTTTGATTAAGCGTAGAATTGATGGGTTATATGGTTGGTAAAGGTAAGAAACGCGTTCGTTCATACGGTCAGCTGCCATCGTGTATTGAATTAAGTCATTTGTTCCGATACTGAAGAAATCAACTTCTTTGGCAAACTTGTCAGCTAGTACAGCTGCAGCTGGAATTTCGATCATGATTCCGACTTGGATCGTATCAGAAACTTCCACGCCTTCTTTAACCAATTTTTCTTTTTCTTCGTTGAACATTTTCTTCGCTGCACGGAATTCTTTTAATGTCGCAACCATTGGGAACATGATGCGTAAGTTACCATGAACAGAAGCGCGCAACAATGCACGTAATTGTGTACGGAACATGTCATCGCCTAGTTCGGATAGACTAATACGCAATGCACGATAACCCAAGAATGGATTCATTTCGTGAGGTAATGTTAAATAAGGTAACTCTTTGTCTCCCCCGATATCCATTGTACGAACTACGACTGGTTTGTCGCCCATGCCTTCTAAAACGGCTTTGTAAGCTTCAAATTGATCGTCTTCTGTTGGAAAATCTGAAGAGTCCATATATAAGAATTCAGTACGGTACAAGCCGATCGCTTCAGCGCCATTATTATGAACGCCTTCAAGATCTTTTGGTGTACCGATGTTTGCTGCTAATTCAAAATGCTTGCCATCAGCTGTAACTGTTTCTGCATCCTTTAATTTTTCCCATTCTGCTTTTTGCGTTGCGTAAGCTTCGCCAGCTTTTTTGTATTCAGCCGCTTGTTCTTCAGTTGGGTTAACGATCGTTTCACCGATGATTCCATTAACTGCCAGTACATCGCCTTCCTTTACTTTAGAAGTGATTTCTTTCGTACCAACGATTGCTGGGATTTCTAATGAACGAGCCATAATTGCTGAGTGAGACGTACGTCCGCCAATATCAGTAACAAAGGCTTTAACAAAATTTTTATCTAGTTGAGCAGTATCACTTGGCGTCAAGTCATGCGCTACAACGATAACTTCTTCGTCGATCATTGATGGATCTGGCAAAGATACTCCTAATAAATGCGCCATAACACGTTTCGTTACGTCGCGAATATCCGCTGCACGTTCTTGCATATAAGCGTTATCATCCATTGCCTCGAACATGCCAATATACATATCAGTTACTTCTTTAAGTGAGCTTTCAGCATTCACTTTGTTATCTTGAATATGTTGCTTAATTTGACCAATCATTTCTGGATCTGAAAGAACCATTAAATGAGCATCAAAAACTTGTGCTTCTTCTTCACCTAAGCTTTTCGCTGCTTTATCCCGAATTTTTTCTAATTCAGCAGAAGAAGCCGCCAAAGCGTCGTCTAAACGCTTTTCTTCGGCAGCAGTGTCTTCTACATTATTTTGTTTGAAAGATAAATCCGGTTGTACTAGCAGATAAGCTTTCGCAACGGCAACTCCGTCACTTGCGGCAATACCTTTTAGTAATTCAACCATTATTCAGATAATCCTTCTTTCTTCATTGTTTCTACGATTGCTTCCATTGCTTCTTTTTCGTCAGCACCTTCAGCAGAGATAGTCACGTCAGAGCCTTGGCCAACACCTAGAGACATAACTCCCATGATTGATTTAAGGTTAACTGATTTTCCTTTATACTCTAAGTTAATATCAGAGTTAAATTTGCTTGCAGCTTGCACCAATAAAGTTGCGGGACGTGCATGAATCCCTGTTTCTGCTACTACGTGAAAATCTTTTTTTTCCATATTGACCGTTCTCCTTTATAAAAAAAAATGTTTTTTTATGTTAGGGCTTTAATGATAACATCCATCTTTTTGAGCCCTTCATTTTCTTAGATTACCATTTTTTTGCGGTGGATACAACAATTTTAATCGATTTATTCTCTCAATTTGTATGCCCTTTCTTAAAATATCTTGATTAACTGTTTAAACCCTTATTATTCTTGTTTTCATCTTTTTTACATAACAACTATGACTTGTGAAAAAAGTAATTGTCCATTCATTTTAGCACTCTATATCTCTGTCTGCTAAAAAATGAAACAAACTGTTTGCATTTATTGAGATTCTCGCTATAATTATTCTTAAGGTCAGTAAAAGTCAAACAACTGATCAGCGTATCTTTTTACGAGATTCGCTTACTCGATGTACAATGGAAGAAACAATTAACTGTTGAAAGGGTGAAAAAAATGCTTTGCCAAAATTGTCATGAAAATGAAGCAACGATTCATTTATATGCAAATGTCAATGGTCAACGAAAGCAATTAGATTATTGTCAAAATTGCTATCAAAAATTGAAGAATCAAGCTGGAGGTGCGCCGCAAATGGCAGGAAATGATCCTTTTGGTTTTGGAAGTTTAGATGACTTGTTCCGCTCTATGTCTCAACAAATGCAACAGCGTCAAGGAGCTGCGGATCAAACACCACCTACCCAATTCGGTGGCGGAAATGGTATTAACAATCAACCACCCCGGAATAATGGTGGCGGTCTATTAGGTGAATACGGAATTAATATCACAGGATTGGCTCGTGAAGGAAATATCGATCCAGTCGTTGGTCGAGACGATGAAATTCAACGCGTCATCGAAATTTTAAATCGCCGGACAAAAAACAATCCGGTTCTTATCGGAGAACCCGGTGTTGGTAAAACAGCGGTTGTTGAAGGATTGGCTCAAAAAATCGTTGACGGCGATGTACCACAAAAATTAATGGACAAGGATGTTATCCGTTTGGATGTTGCTTCGCTTGTTCAAGGTACTGGAATCCGTGGTCAATTTGAAGAACGGATGCAGAAATTGATCGAAGAAATACGTCAAGCTGAAAATATTATCCTCTTCATCGATGAAGTACATGAAATTGTTGGTGCGGGTGCCGCCGGAGATGGCAACATGGACGCTGGTAATATCTTAAAACCTGCTTTAGCTCGTGGCGAATTGCAGATGGTTGGCGCCACCACGTTAAACGAATACAGAATCATTGAAAAAGATGCGGCGCTAGAACGTCGGATGCAACCTGTTCGAGTGGAAGAACCATCTGTTCAAGAAACGATCGAAATTTTGAAGGGTTTACAGCCACGCTATGAAGATTATCATCATGTAAAATATACGGATGATGCTATCAAAGCAGCAGCTGAGCTTTCAAATCGTTACATTCAAGACCGCTTCTTACCGGATAAAGCCATTGATTTGCTAGATGAAACAGGTTCAAAGAAAAACTTAACGATTCAAATCGTCGATCCAAAGACGATTGACAAGAAATTAGCGGAAGCTGAACAACAAAAATCACAAGCTTCTCAAGAAGAAGATTTTGAAAAAGCCGCTTACTACCGTGATCAAATCAATAAATTGCAAAAAATGAAAGATCGTCAATTGACGGATGAAGAAACACCGGTCATCTCTGAAAAGGACATGGAGCAGATCGTTGAAAAACGGACTGGCATTCCAGTGGGCGAACTTAAAGAAAAAGAACAAACACAATTGAAGAATCTTGCCGTCGACTTGAAGCAACACGTTATTGGACAAGATGAAGCAGTCGATAAAGTAGCCAAAGCTATTCGTCGTAATCGTGTCGGTTTGAATAAGAAAAATCGTCCAATTGGTTCTTTCCTGTTTGTTGGACCTACTGGTGTTGGTAAAACTGAGCTGGCTCGTCAACTAGCTGAAGAACTATTTGGCTCTAGTGATTCCATGATTCGCTTTGATATGAGTGAATATATGGAAAAACACAGTGTCTCTAAATTGATCGGTTCTCCTCCAGGTTATGTTGGATACGAAGAAGCTGGACAATTGACCGAGCAAGTTCGTCGTCATCCCTACAGTTTAATCTTACTAGATGAAATAGAAAAGGCACATCCTGATGTACTTCATATGTTCTTGCAAATTCTTGATGATGGACGTTTAACTGATTCTCAAGGTCGAACAGTCAGCTTTAAGGACACGATTATTATCATGACTAGTAACGCTGGAACTGGCAAGATCGAAGCCAATGTCGGTTTCGGAGCTGCAAGAGAAGGAACTACCCGCTCTGTTTTGGGTCAACTAAAAGACTTCTTTGCTCCTGAGTTCTTAAACCGTTTTGACGGTATCATCGAGTTCAGCTCACTGTCAAAAGAAAACTTGATGAAAATCGTTTCGCTTATGCTAGATGATGTCAACGAAATGTTGGCTTCGCAAAAACTTCATATTGATGTACCAGATAATGTCAAAGAAAAATTAGTAGATCTTGGCTATGATCCTGCAATGGGAGCTCGTCCATTACGTCGGACGATTCAAGAAAATATCGAAGACGGAATCGCTGAATTCTATTTAGATCATCCAACGATTACCGATCTAAAAGCAAAGCTTGATAAAGAAGATCATATTGTGATCACGTCAAAGCCTGAACGCTTAGCCAAAGAAGATAAAGTTTAAAAGGAAAGGATTCTCTCTCGCGAGAATCCTTTCCTTTTTACCAAATTTTTCAAATATTCTAATAAAAGTGAGCAACATCCTTCTTTTTTCTTAATCTTTCTTATATAATTACATTATGGAGTAAGGTTTAGGAAGAAGGTGTTTCAGGATGAAACTTATTAACGTGACCAATAGTCATTCGCAATTGGTTTATAATCAACTGGAAAACACTGATGCAAACATGATTAAAGTCTATACCATCGGCAATACGACTGTGATTTATACAGATGCCTATAAGCATGCCGAAATTGTATTAAAAAACGATAATCGAAACATCCTGCCATCAGAAGTTGATTTTGTACATAAATATTTTAAAAGAAAACTAGACAAGGGAACTTATGATTTCGCAAATATCTCTTACTTGGAGTCCCCTGGTTTAATTGAAATGTCGATCAATAAAAAATAGTTGGAGCTAAAAAAACTTAGCTTCAACTATTTTTTGTTGATTCTCTTAGCAATAATCGGTAATTGTAGAATTCCTACAAAGGCCAAAATTTCAATCCATTGAATCACTGGCACACCTGCCCCTGTATAAATCATCATAAACATATCCTTACGTTCTGGTGCCCAAGAGCAAAACCATGAAACACCAATAATAAAAATTAAATATGACAATGTTAATCCTAGTAAGAGCAATAACAATCCGCGAAAAATTTTTAACTGTGCCTTTGAAAAAAGGCTGCCCACTAAGATTATTAAAACCCCAAATCCACATAAAACTAACCAAATTAGATTTAAATCACGATAAATTTGAATGATACGATTAGATAACTTTGCAGAATTTGTAATTTTAACCGGCTCAGAACAAGGCTTATTCACATCTTGCCAGTTTTCAGCAAAAGATTGATTTAGTAATTTTTCTGCTTTAGCTACATCCTCTTTTGGCCCAAGGGTTGTGTCTGATCCCTGACCATAGTTTTTGTAAAAAAGATTATACTTCAAACCGCTTTGCATGAAATCCCCTACTGATGGCAGGTCTTTCATTAATTTGCCGTCTCCCGTAGCAGTAAGATAAATCTCTTTTTTCTCTTTAATTTGTCCATTTTTGTATGCTTTGGCTAATTCTGTGTCAACTTTTTCCCAAAATCGTTCTGTTTTTTTTTCCGTCCTTATAATACCCAGCCTGATCTGCAGCATCTCTTAATGCCCAAAAGACGATATCGCCAGCGATATCTTCGCCACCGCTCCAAGGACTTCCTTGATAAATCCAGTCAATATTTTTTTCGATTGATTTAAGTGTCGGTGAAGCCGCTTCAGCCTTTTTCAATGCTTTTTTTGATACCCAGACCTTGCTGTTCGTTTGATTCAAATTTGTCCCATCATCCATGCGAATTAACTGCTTTGAGACATTGGCAAAAGCTCCACCTGTCCGGTCATTAACCACGGCGATTCCATAATGCTCTTCGTTTATTTTTTCAAGTAACTTTGTTGTAGAAAAAAGCAAAACGAAGGGTAACACACAAAAAATTAACTTAGCCAATTGCCTTTTCGTAAAGTAGAATTTTTTGATAGCTATACGGATATTTTTGATTTTGAAGCTAGAATCATTTTCAAAAATGACAGAGCCGGCAATAATCAATAAACCGACACTCGCTAACGGTAACAACCATAATGAATCTTCTCGTATATACCAATAAAAAGAAAAAATTATTGATAAGCCCAGAGACCACAAAATAAACGGTTTTAGCTTTCCATTTCTTCTAAAATATAATCCAATAAGGCAACCAACTACTAATAAAACAGCCGGAACCACGAGCGTATTCCGATAAATTCTAGTGCTATATTCACTCGTAAAAGTCACTGGTGAATATAAAAAGAATGTATAAACAAACGTTAGAATCCACCGATTTTTAGTAATGGTCGTAAAGCGATTGCTGCTATCGAACTAGCGAATATATTGAACAGACCCAAAAGAAATCCATACGACAGGTGTAGCTTATTAGCCCAAACCATGAAAAACGAATAAGATACTCCCTTAGATAAGGTTTTTGTTGAATATTCACCTAGCCAATTTCCCTTTAATAATTCTTCACTGTAATGAATAAATAATTGATCATCATAACCAGCAAATAAATTGATAAAATAGGGGGATTTTATGCTCAACATTAGGCGAAACATCGTTAACACGATCAAAATAATTAACCAGAATAAATTACTTGGTCGTATCACTTTTTTTAAAGCAAAAGTCGTATCACTTTTTAGTTTTTGCATCAAAAATCCCTTTCTAATCTTTTTACATCAAGCTCTTCAATTCTACATCTGGATACTTATCTGCAAACCAACGCATTGCAAATTGGTTTTCAAAAAGGAACAATGGTTGTGTAAACGTTGTTATATCAATCTTTTATCGACGTTAAGCTTAACATCAGTAAGATTTTTTATCAACCAAAAATTGCTAGGAACCAACGCAAAGTACGATAATTTTTCTGTGAAATTATGAATTAAATTTTGACATAACATTGATTCATTTGGTAAGAAGCTTCTATTATATATTTGTTTTAATATTACAGATAAATTCAAAATAGATTTATCAATTTTAGAATTCCCAAATTCATCATATGATACAATTTAGTTAAACCTCAAGGAGGAATATACATGTTGATTGTTCCCACTAAAAAATCTCTTCCATAAAAAATTGACATGGAGTTAATACCAAAATTACTCCCTTATTCAAATTTCATATTGACTTGAAAATTAATTGGTTGTATGTCTAACTTCTTCAGATTCTCTTCTGAAAAAGGATTATTTATGGTTCTAATCTCAATATTTTCATTTTCAAGGCATACAAAATAAACCCAATAATTTTCTTTATAATACTTTCCTGCTAAAAATTCATTGATTGACAAATTGAAAGATAGGTTATTAGTAACAGTTGATTTCACCTCAATATATCTTTCAGAACCATTTTCATTAAAACTCTTTATGTCAAAACCTGCAGAATAATTTTTCTCAGATACTTTCTCAATTTTTGAAACATCATAATTTCTATCCAGTTTTAACAATCTTTGTTTTTCAAACTCAATAACTTTTTCTTCTGCAATATCTCCATTTATAATATTCTTTCTTTGCTCTTTTTCAAAATCTTTAGTTTTTCCTCTAGTATTAGGATTAAATTTAAATACTCTTTCTTCTGCATCTACTAAATGTGACTCAACATGGATAATTTCTTTTCCCATGTATTTATCCGTAGATATTATTGCAAGCCCTTCATTGGTTTTAAATACTTCCCCCTGTTTTCCATTTTTTTTTGGACTATCAAACATATAGTAAAGTACTCTTGCATACTTATGATTTGACCAATTCTTTGTAATGGAATTCGAATTCTTTTCATCTAATAATAAGTGTACTCCTTTAAAATAATCTTTTTGATTTTTACCCAATGCAGAATATCCTAGACATTCCAGAAAGAAATTTACATGATGTACTGAATATATAGGCAAAAAGTATGCAGAATTATAAATTGATGCCAATTTGTACTTTAAGGTTTTAGGAAGAGGATTTTCTATTATTCTTGATTCGTCACAATCTAAAGAGGAATCTAAAATATCAAACATATTATCTCTAAAATTCTGAGCAGCTTTTTCTATAGTGTTTCCAAATTTAGGATTAGGATATATTTTCCCATCCTTTTTGAATACTCCATAATTCGAACTTCTTACATCAATTGAACCAATGACTTTAGTTTCTTCTTTTAATCTATGATACAGTCCCTTATCTTTATTACCATAAACCATTTGTTCTGCCGTCAAATTTTTTAAAACATTTGCATTATAATCATTTTGAAATGCTTCAACTGAATTTGTATAAGCACGTTTGTACTCATTATTATACTTATCTTCATTAATGAACTTCAGAATGTATTCCTCGAAATTTTCTAATTTCATATTTACTCTCCTACATTTACTAATTTGATTTTCCCCGCATATCGTCCTTTCAAGGAATGTAAAGCCAATAAATTATTACCTTTTATAATCAGATTATCCTCATCATTAAAAGAATCAATCCCATGTTCTCCATCAGAATCATATTTTTTTACATTCACAAATGCTTTTGGTGCCAAAAGGGTATCAATCTCATCTCTTGCAATAATCTCATTATAAAAAATTTCTTCTTTTCCAGCATCCTCTTTAGCCATGCCACCTTCAAGAACACAGTCTTTGTAGGGGAAATCTAATACTACATCTGTATTATATTGTAAGTATTTTCCTTCACTTGATAAGCCAATTGTATTTGAATATTTTGTGTAACTGTCTGCCCAATAATCTTTGTATCTTAATAGGTCAATAAATTCCTGTACTTTGAAAATGACCACATCTCCAGCTTGAACACTATATACTTCTTTGATTTTTTTGTTTCTAAGTAGTGATGAAATCAGTATTGCGTCATATCTTTTTAGGTCTTCAATAACGATTGTACGTTGTAATTCTTCACCATCCCAATATTTAGGAAAATCATTCAGGACTTCTTTAATTTGTTTCATTAATTTTGTTTCCATTAAAAATTGTCAAACTCCTTGGCAAATTATTTTATCTTCTCCATTTTACCAGTTTTAAACTTCACTATCATATTAAATGTTGTAACATTAAATATTCTCACGATTTTTTATTTCTTTCACTGTATTTCTAGAAATTCCTAGTTCACTTGCAATTCTCAGCATTGGCTCCTTCCTATACAATCGCTTAATTACTTCATTAAAAATTAAAAGGTCCTTTTTATTATTTGTATTGCTGCGATATCTTGGCAAAGTCCCTTTGTATTTTCCTTCGGCTTTCGCCCTCAAGATTCCTTCTCTTTGTCTTCGCAACATATCTTTCCTTTCTTGTTCCGCTGTGTATCGCTTGACCACATTCATCATATCCCATATAAATTTAAGTCCTCCATTATCTGGAACTTCCTTATATCCCAGCATTTCCATCAAATCCAAGGGAACTATTGTAGCGCCCTTTATGGTTATCTCAGCACTTATTTTTTCTTGGTCCTTTTGATTGCGAGCCAATCTATCTAATGAAACTATGTAAATAAAATCGCCTTCCCTAACATAATTTAATAATTTATTTAATCCTTCACGGTTCTCCATTGATTTACCAGAAATTCCATCATCAGAAAACCATTTGTCTATGTCATATTTTTCTAAAACTTGTTTTTGATTCTCAATATTCAATTCCTTTGTAGACACGCGCATATATGCCACATTACTCATTTATTATCATCTCCCTCTTTTCATTTAAATTTGACCATCTTGCTTGACCACTGTTAAAAATTCCATAAATCCATTAATAACAAACTCTTCTTCAAACTTCAGTTTGTTAATGTAGCTCCCCCTCTAACTGACCATTTCATATCTTGAAAAAGAGTGACAACCGCCACTCTAATCCAATACATGTCACTCCTCCAGATTTCTATTATATGAACTACTTTAAGCTAAGCTCTAGAACGTTCGTTTGCTTCAATTTTTCTAACAGTTTCTCTAAAAATCTTTTTTCATAGAAATTGTATGTATTGAAATCACTGATAGAAAAGCTATACAAGGTGTCAAAACTAAAATTTTCTTTTTTCGAATTGTGGTGCACATCTAAATAAATATCTATTTTTTGTTCCTTTGTATGCAACTTCATTGAAAAATCTATTAAGTTTAATTTCCAATCTGCTTTATTTTCTATTCCTGCAAGATACCCTCTTAAAATCCACTCCACTTTCATTCTTGATTTTTCTAACATTAAATTTATTTCTCTTCTGTCATTTTCTACCTTCATTTCCTTCAACTCTGCAAGTATAATATCCATCTTTTCTTCTAATCTCATTTTTTTAATCCTCTCCTCTCAATTCATCTTCTAACAATTCATTTATTACATAACAAATTTCCTCTTCATACCAGTTTAAAAAATCTTCTTTCCCTTGAAAAAATTCTTCTAAACATAACGGAAAATCATATGTATAATTCTTCTCTATTTTCTCTTGTTTTACATAAATATTTAAGTGATGAAAATATTCACCAACATTTTTATTCGAATAACTTAATTTAAATCCTTTTAATTCTGAATTTTTCAAGTGTTCTACAAAATATTCTACTGCTTCGGCAATATCACTGTCCTTTTGATTCAAACTCTCTATAATTTCTTTTACTTCCTCTTTGGTTAATTTATTTTCTATGTATACTATTATCTTCACTCTCCAATTTCTTAAAATTTCTATTTATTGTTCTTATTGAAACACCTAATTCTCTGGCTACTTCTTTTTGTGTTAGTTTTCCCTTTTCCCACAAACCGTATGCTTTCAATAATTGTTGCTTTGTTATCTTTCTTGGTCTACCAATAACTTTTACTGTATGTTCCATCCCCTTGATAATTTCTTGATTTTTAGATACCCTCTTAAATTCCGCCATTACTTGCATACCTACATCAAATTCATCAAATCCAATTTTTTTTAAACTATCTTCATTCATTGCCTCAGCCTCCTAACCTTTTGTCCATAAATTTTTTTATCATTAATTGAACAAAAGGTTCATTTTATCTATGGACAAAAAGTTGTTTTTAAAAATTCAAATGATGAGATTGAGGATGAGATTTTGTAAATAAGGATAAAAATTTCTACTTTTCATCATCATTTTTCTTTGTATTTTTATTTTCATCTACATACATTCTTGTTCATAGAGAGTTGAATCTATAGGACATAAAGTTCCTACATTCCATCCATCTCACATACAACCTTTTGTCCTAATTTTATCCCTCCTCCAATATTTTTTTGAAAATTTCTACTGTAAATCTGTTTACTTTTATTTCCAACATTTTTGGTACTAAAAAATCACTTTTTTCTAAGCTTTCTACCAATTTTTTTATAGTCTTCTTTTCTTTTTCTGTTATCTTCATCCTTACTACCTCCTAATTTAATGCATCTTACTTTTATAATAAATTACTTTCAATCTAAAATTTTTTTCAACAATTTTGTCTACCGTATATTTTTTTTGACCCATTTCACACTTTTCAAATTCGTTCCTTTTATTAAATCTAAACAGTCAACTATTTCATGCAAAAAAAAATCACTTAATCAGCTGGCTAAAAAGCTGATTAAGTGATTCACATGATGCTTATTAAACTTAATTTATATAAAACCCTATGATTGCTAGTACTGCAATATGAATTGGATAAAAGAAATAGAAGAAATTTCGCATTCCCTTTCCTTTTTCCCCATTATATAAAATTATTGGAATTGAAGCAAAAATCATCATCCATTGATAATTAGTAGTAAATGCTGCATCTAATCCATTGGCAAACAAACTAATTCCTCCAATAACAATAAGTGAAATAATTTGCCCAACCTTGTGTCCATGAAAAAGATAAAACAGAACTGCTAACACTACAAAGAGGAAACCACCTTCCACTATTGCTAGATTAGGAATAAGCAATACATATAACTTAAAAAATGTTAAATGAGATTGGATATTTCCTGACATTAAAATAATTATTCCGATAGTCGTAAGTATAGGGGTTAAAAAGAATAGCAGTCCTTTACCAATTACCTTAATCTGTTTATTTTTAAATCCTATTTTAAAATACTCACAAGCTTGCATGTATACTGTTCCTAGAAAAAGTGTAGAAAAAATATTATTCACAATAGCCTGATTTTCCGCTGCAAAATATTTATTAAGTATAGTAGTTAATATGCCCATACCCCAAAATCCTATCAGCAATCTCATCATATATTTTTTTCTATTACTTGTATGAACAAATCCTTCTGAACTCTCAAAAAGAAATATTGGTGCTGTAACCCGCCCTATCCAATGAAACCAGGTTGGAGCAACCATAATAAACTCTCCCACATGGTCAAATACCATTGTTATTACTCCAATAATTTTTATTTGAAAACCTGTCAATCCTTTTTTCATAATACGTCTCCAGTCAGTTCACATTTTGTCAAAATAATTAATGCTATAAAGCAAAAACTCCATCCCAGTTACATGTTAACTTTATCCTTATACAAAACAATGGTCAATTTTTATGCTTGATTATTCTTTAATCATGTGAAAAATTTATATTTCACAAAAGACAAGTTTACATACTGCCAGTCAGATTTATTTACTATAACTCACATTGTATTATGACATCTTAGATATTGTTTCCATTATTAGCAGCACAAATCATTTCTTAAAACTCATATATTTGAGAAAAGATAACATAACATTCAATCCAAACGAACACAATATTAAAATATACCATACTGAATTTGGATATTTCTCAGTGAATCCCATTCCAATCAAAATGCCTATTATTAATATAAAATGTGCCCACTTATATAATCCACTTTCAAAAAATTTCCTATACAATATCTTCATCTCCAATTTGTGCTATTTCAATTTATAACACCCTATTCCTTAAAAGGATACTACAAATTGCATAAAAAAAATATCCCTTTTCTTTTTAATATTTTAGAAACAACGTGCCGCCATAAAACAGCATCCCCCTTTACAGTAGTAAATGTTCTTGAGCGTTCTTTTCCCAAAATATTTAAGGTTTTTCTCACTACCGGAATTTTCCGACATTTTTCCGGTAAATTACCGGAACTTTATTTTGAAGCCTCAACAAAGCCCTATTTTGATCCAAGCAACTTCTATTTTTAGGAACAAAGAAAAAGCATATTATTTCAATGCTTCTAACTCTGCTATAAATTTATTTGTCTCTTCTTCAGTAAACTTGACTCGCTTGGCTGGTTCTCCCGTTTTCTTTTTTTCTGGAATTTCTTTTCTGTCAATTTTGGCAAGTTGTATTTTTAAAACCTCTTCGATATCTTCACTATATTCAATTAGTACTGTTTCAAAATCTTTTCGTGATTTTTTAAATGAATAAAATTTTTTGTCTATAACACTAATTCCTGATACTTTATAACAACTTTTTCTGAAAAAGTAACCAGGAATGGCGTCAACATCTGTATAAATTTTAATTTTTTTGGTCCATCCTTTTCCTTTTAACCACCAAAACGCGTAATTTATTGCTTCAAATGCTGCTAGTATTTCAGTTGTTTCTTTGTTTCTTAAATATGTAAATTCTCTATTCTTAGATACTGAATAGCCCCTCACTCTGTTATCTTCAACTGCTTTCACTATGTATTGAATCCTATCCTCTGTGTTTAAAACTGCCTTAACGTATACTTTCATTGACTATCCCCTTTTTTTGGCTTTAAATTTTTCCTATTAATCGTGTTCCATATGTATTAATCCTCACTGCTAATAATTTTCTGTAAAACTGAGACTATGTATTCATTGTAATCTCTTTGGCTTGCTGCATTTAACTCATAATTGTTTTCTTTCATTAATTCTATTACTGATTTAATAATCTTCATATCTTTCTTATTCATGTATTCCTCCTCACTTATTTTCTAGTTGTTTTTGTTACTAAGTTAACTATAACATCTGATTCTTTTTAAATCTTGAAATTATTATCAGCTTTTCAACATTTTTGTACTTCATATTAATTCCGCCTGTTTTATAGCATTTATTGTACATTTTTAGCTAAATAAAAATTTTCATCTGGATCAATTTTACTTAAATACTCCTCTAAAAATTTATGTACTTATTCTAAAGCATGAAATATTTGAAATGGAATATAGCTTGTTTTTTGTTTTCATAAAAATAGACACTCCTTTTATTGGAGTGTCTACATTATTTAATTAAGCTTGTCTTTTAGATAGTTTTCATAGTATTCGCCAATTTCTTTATTGATTGGATGAGTAATAGAATAATTATTTTGCTCAACTTTATCTAAAATGTTTTCTATAAGCAATTGGTTCTCTTTGGATAGCTCTATTTCATTCAGCTCTGTATCATACTCATTGTACTTGAAATTATGCGCATCAACTTTTGATTTAGCAAAATAAAATAATTCTACAACCAATGTTTCCTCTTTTGCATCATCAAAATCAATGTGGATTCCCATTCCACCAAAGCTTTCATCTACACAAAATAAATCTTTGATAGAAGTTTCTTCATAGCCTTTTATTGATTGCTCAATAAAGTTGAATAATTCAGTATCATTAAATTCATTGATGGATGAATCAAATGAATCTAAGCTGGTAGAAGAACTATTGTTTCCAACACTTACATAAATTGCCAACTCATTTTCTGTAATGGAAACACTGAAGTTCAAGTCACACTTAGTCAGTAAAACTTTAGAAATGTTCTTATTTGGTAGCTGTTTCTCTAATTCACCAATCTTATCTTTATACAATAAGATTTGTTCACTATCTGGTGCATTTTTATTTTTTGATAAAATTTTTAATACGTCAAATAATCCCATATTCTCCTGCCTTCTTTTATTTATACTGGTTTGTTGGTATTCCATTTGCTGACTTGATAACTGAAATATTCTTACTTACTTCTTTACCATTTTCTGTCCAGATGATTCTATCACTATAAAATCCTACTGTCCCTTTGCCAACAATCTCACTTTCTGAAGTGTATTCTTCTCTAATCCCTCGATTATTGATAATAACAAGCTTTCCTTTTTCTAAAAGTAAGTTTGATTGATTAATTGCAGCTGCAAATTCTTCTACTCTAAATGCCATAATACTCTTCCCTTCTATTGTACTACTTTATCCTTCTATAAATTAGTGTCATACCCTAACAGCAAGACATAATACACATTGTATGTTCCATTTCCATTATCTTCTATAAATGTACCTATTGAACCTTGGTTGTATTTACGTGTACTTCCATCTGTTAGCATAATATTATTGTGTGCAGATGAATTTTTCCAACTTTGAATTGCGTATGTTGCTCCATTTGCTTTAATCCAAGCAATATCTACATCATAAACTTTTGCAATACATTCTCCCACAATATCCCTACTTACTAACATAGCATTTGGAATACTTGGGTGTGGTCTTTGTACAATATACCCAATTTCTTCTGATAAAGTATTCCCAAAATTACCATTTTTATCTTCTCCATCTATAGAATCATATCCTGAAGGTCGGTAATGGTCATATACTTGTGCTATTTCTCTTGCACGTAGATTTGCTCCTGCTTGAAGTGTTGCTTGATTACTTACCTGAGTTTTTCCATAACTTGCTCTATGTTGGTTCCATTGTGTTAGTGCAGATTGGTTTACTTGGTTTTGAATTGCATTTAAATCCTCAGTAGGTTTTACCTGCAAATTATTGATAGCTTGATTTAACACTGTTGTGGCTTGGTCTACCTGCGCTTGGGTCGCATTAGCATTATTATAAGTGTTCTTTGAATTTGTTAGGACAGTTTGTAAGTTGTTCCAACTTGTATCTGTATAGTTCCCTTTACTGATTGCAGTAGCTTTGTTTATGGCTTGTTGTAATGCTGTCTTGTTTACAACAACTGCTGGTTTATCTTTCAAATTAGCAATAGAAGTATTCAATTTAGATAAAGCCCCATCCACTTCTAATTGTGTTGCATTAGCTTTCCCATAAATAGTTTTTGCATTAGTTAAAGCTGATTGGAATGCTGACCAAGAGGCATCTGTTTTATTACCCTTAATGATTTTATTTGCTTCATCAATTTTTATCTTCAATGTTTTGATATATACAAGTTTGGATTTTAATGTCTTTAAATTGGCTAATGCAGCATCCACATCTTTTTGAGTCACATCTGCTTTATCGATGTAATAGACCTTGATTGAACTAGTTGATTGGTTAAAATTGACCTGAGAATCTCTAGTGTAATCAGCTAAAACAGTATTTTTGACTAAGTCATTGTAATAGGCAATTAAAGCTGTTTTATCAACCTTAACAGCATCTTTTAGATAATTAAAGGTGATAGTTGTATCTCTATTTACTGTTATTGTTTGTGTTTTGCTTCCCTCTACTTTATAACCTGAAAACGTTCTTGCTGTTGCTGTATATTGCTTCCCTTTTTCTACTGTTGCTGTATCAATAGTAGCTGTTAATAACTTGCCGCCTTTTTCCTTATATTGTATAGATACTTTGAATTTTTGAATAGGTACTGCATTCTTCGTATAATTAAAGGTAATTGTTTTGTTTCCATTGACTGTTACTGTTTGTGTAGCATTGCCTTTCAATGTGTATCCTGAAAATGTTTCTGCTTTTGCTGTAAATGACTTGCCTTTTTCAATGCTTGTAGTTGTTTTCTTCAATTCTTTTCCATCTGAACCCTTGTGGACTGTTGTAATAGTAAATTTTTGTACTAATGGTGGTTTAACTGCATTTTTGTTGTAAGTAAAAGTAACTGTTTTATTTCCATCTGCTTTTACTTTTTGGCTACTTGAACCTTTAAGGGTATATCCGCTGAAATTTTTACTTTTTGCAGTATAGTTATTATCACGTTTTACTTTTACCACTTGTTTATTTAATATCTTATTATCATTTCCTTTATGAACTATTGTAATATTCAACTGTTGGTTTGGGTTCATTCCGTACCAACCAATATTTTCATTCTTCCATCCTACTTTAAGTAAGTGTTTTCGTTCATTTGTATCTTTTGTATAATGATGACTTCCTACACCAGCTGCAGGATTGTATAGACGGTATAATGCTTGTCCTTTATAAGTATCAGACTTCCAACCTACTCCTTCGTTTTTCCATCCCAGTTTGATTAAATGGTTTCTTTCACCTGGATTCATTGTATAATGATGTTCACCACTATTTGGATTATATACTCGATATACATCTGTTCCAATATCCGGTGCAGTCCATGCAATTCCTTCATAATTCCAATCTTTTAGTTTTACTAACATGTTTTTTTCATTTGCATTTGCTGTGTAAAGATGTTCATGATTTACCTTGTTGTATAAACGGTGCATATTCTTTGCAGCATCTGCTTCATCTACAAATGCAAAAGTAGTAGCACATAACATTCCTAAACCTAATCCAGCCAATATTTTTTTCTTCTTCAAATAAACAAACTCCTTTCGTTGATCACACGTCCTTTGTATTTAAGCCAACATAAACAAGTATTTTAATAACCATAAACTACAATTATCAAATGATTGGAAAAGTTAGGTTTTTTTAGCAAAAAAAGAAACTTACTTTATTGGAAATTCAATAATAGCAAGCTTCTTAGATATGTATATTTTTTTATGTATGTACTCCAAAAATCATTTGATATTTGATGATTTGGTTCATTAAAATAACTTATGATTTAATAATACCATTTTTTTGTTTTTCTTCAATATGTTCTTCCTAAATTATCTTCTTCTGCTGATTTTAGCTTGCTTTAGTATGCTATAACAAGAACTTTCTGAAATTGAACAACGTGCAGCTATCTCTTTAACTGTCAATGAATTCAGTTGGTATAGGCGGATTACTTGATTAATCTTAGATTTATTTAGTTTAGGCGGTCTTCCTAATCGAACTCCTCGTTTTCTTGCATTTTCAACACCAACTCGTACCCTATCTTTTATAGAATTTAACTCCCAATTGCTCATAATGCTTAACATTTGAATCATCATTTTCCCTGTAGCATAATTTGAATCTAATCCTTCTGAAAGAGATATAATGTTGATATTTTTTTCTTCCAAATCCTCTAATACATTTAAAATAAGTCTCGGGCTTCTTGCCAAACGGTCTAATCTATAACAAACTAAGCTTACTTGATAATTCTTAGATAACATTTTAGCTTTTTTGATAGCTTTATGGAATTCTACTCTATCATCTTTTCCACCACTTGCTTTTTCAAAATATATTTTTTCACAACCTTTTTCTTTTAATAATTTTACTTGCTCCATCAATGAATCATTTTGCGTATCATCTGTTTTTGATACCCTAGCATAACCTATCTTATATTCTTTTAATTTCTCCATAAACTTCATCTCCTAATTAAAAAATTTTGTAATCTACTTATTTTAATTCTTTCAGATAAAAATTTATTTCATCATTCGAACTAAAAAAAGATACTCCTACTCTAAATATAGGAATATCTCTGGCATAAGTATTCTATTTTAAAATCAAAAAATATAAAGTGCATGAGTTTGAAACTATTGAACACTCTATAAATCCTATAACAGCAATGTTTATAGATAGAATAATACATAATAACAGTAATTGAAGATATAAAAAATAGGCTTATCTTATAAGAAAGATATCCTATCAATTTTTATTTTCAACCTCTTGCACTTTTTTACCATAATATTAAAAATTCGGCGTTCGGGTATTGATGTTGTATTATGTTTATGATTACTGAATATCGTTGATACTATAACGTTTATAGAGATAACACCTAAGACCTTTCTTCTCTTTATTCTGTCTAATTGTTTCAGTTAGGTTTATTATCTTCAATTAGTATTAGTAGTATGGAATAGGAAGTAAGAATAATATATATGGAATAAGTAATATAGGACTGGATATAGTAATAAATAGTATGTGTATATAGAGGAAGTTGCATCTGCCCTTGCTTTTATTCTATAGCATATAGCATGATTTGTCAAGTATTTTTAGTTATTTTATAGAAACGAAAAACAAGGCTCAACCGTGCGGTTATTTCATTCAAGCCAATTAAAAGTAAAGTATACTTTTTATTTTAAATTTTTAAAAAGTCAAAATTTTTGAGTTGCTCATTAGTTAAGCGGAATTTTTTATTTTCTAATTCTTGTTTTCTCTCATCTGTTATGGATATCCGTTCTTTTCGCTTCAAAAGAACTCTTCTATTATAGAGAAAATCATACCTTGAAACCAAATTAGCAGCTTCATTCTTAGAATCTGCAATATATTCAAATGAAATCCCAATTTTTTTCCTTCGTCTAATTTTATTAATAGTTCTGACTACTTTGAAAAATTCTCTATTTACAAGATTATCTTCACATCTATATTTTTTATTGTTCCAATTATTTAAAATTTCAACTGCTTCTTTATTTCCAACAGAAATAAGAATATGGTCAGCAGAAGTAAGAATAATGTTTTCTTTTCCCAAATTATTTTTTTCACCTTTTCTGTTAAAAGTGTCCATAAATATTTTGTCTAAAGACCAATCTATTGCGTGGAAATATACCTTCAATTCTTCGTTTTTATCAGATAAGGAATAATTTTTAAAATAGGAAGTCTTGCTTCTTCCTGTTTTTGACACTCTTTTGCTTTTACCTTTGTAAAAGAATGTTTTGTGATAAAGTTCCAGTTCGTTATTTCCTAAAAAATTTATATAGTTATGTACATAATATTTCATTCTTCATCCTCCTTTCAATTTGTTATCTTAATACTATTGCATAGTTTCCTGTCAAAAAAATGTATATTTTGAATACTAATCTAACTGTATTTAGAATAATTAGAACAGTTTTTCGTAGAAGCTAAATGTAATACAGATAAAATTCACTTGTAATTTTAAAACAAAGTTTGAAAGGTAACTTAAGTAGTCTTTAATGTCTGACTCATAAATAATGTAGAATAGTTTTAAAAGGGGATGAGAAGCTCTCTAAGAGTTTTTCTAGTTGTTTTGGTATAAATGTACCCTAAATTTGAAAATGCTCTGAAAGGCTCATACAGGACTTTTTAGATAACGATAATTTTCAGAACAAATATCTTCATACCAATCATTCATTAACAATGAAGATAACAATATGATTGGTTTGCTGTTAGCAGGATAAAAAAGCTTTATTATGAGTCAAAAAATACATCGATGATTTAATGTTTTACAGCTTTTCCCCACAAGCATTTACACTTTTTTTACAGCGATTGAGGATATGGCGATTTCTTTAAATTTTTTCATCTTCTTTTTTTATCTGTCTTTTTAATGCTTTTTGTCCTACATTTATACGCTTGCATAGTTCAACATCAATAACCAAATTTGGATTTTTCTCTAGCTCAATCAAGTACTTTTCATAAGCTTTTTCTTCTGTGTTTTTATCCCAGACATTTTTTCCAAACTTAATATCATAGTATTTCTTGTACTTAAAAAAAGTTCTTCTTTTTGTACTACAAGCTCCTTCACTTTTTAAAAAATCATCTACCTTCAATTTAGAATCATAGTGTTTCATTTGATAATAATTGCTCATGACTATTCGAGCCATATCATTTGAAAATTGATGTGTTCTTTTTTGTTGCTTCAAAACAGCGGTTTGATAGTTCCTGACCCTAGTTGTATGAGATTTATTTGATGCTCTGTGATATGTTAAGTACATCATAACTATTCTATTTTTTTGAACAATTTCATGTTTGCGGATATCCAACTTCTTTTCTAGCAACTTTATATCCATGACTTCGTTAAAATTTGAGCTGCTGGAACACAAGATGCTATATTCTTTGAATGAATCAATAAACGCCTTATATATAGCTAATGTTAAAAAATGCATTCTAAAAAGCAAATAATCATCCATGTATTTTTTGTCAGTTTTTTTTAGATTAGAATTATGTTCCCTCACTTCAAGTTCATATTCTTCTAGTTCTTCTATCACATCATCAATATCTCCAATATCTTCATTTTCTAAATTGTTTCTAAAAGTTTTTTCTACTTCATGAAACCCCTCTTGCTTAAAATCAAAATAAATAAAGCTAAACAAGTAAAAATAGTAGTTTCTCCAATACATCTTTTTATAGAATTTTTGAATATCTTCAATCCCTGCTATCAAAATATTTGGGCAATCTTTATCATAACTATTAGTCAATATAGCCAAATCATGAAAAACCCTGCAAAACATTTTTTTAGAAGAAATTCTCTCATTGGATAAATTCTCTAACAATTCATTCAAAGTAGCATACTCCACATCAGAAATATTCATACCATCCTCCAAACAACTTTTTTCTTACTATAAATAATAACATCAATTATTGCTTAAAAGAATATAAAAAGAAGACTGCTCTATTGAACAGCCTTTAAAAATAGAAAATTCGCTGACATACTTTCACTAAATTATCTTTTCACATTATAAAGAAGTCATAGATTCATTAATGTACTTGTCTGTAATGATTTTTCCAAAAAATCTTCACTTTTTAATGATTTTAAATATTCTTGCGTCGTAGAAATTTCACTATGTCCCATATTTAAAGAAAGTGTGAAAATGTCCAGTCCATTTTTTAACTGCATAGAAGCATACGTATGCCTCAGCAAATGAGGGTTCATATTTCTTGTTCCAGCCATTTTGGTTATTTCTCTTAACATTTGCCAAATAGCCTTTTCATTTAATCTGCGTTGCTTGTAGCTGACAATAAAGGCATCTTTATCTTTACCATAGTATCTTTTCTTTTTTATTCTTTGGTACCTTATGATTTCTTTTTTCATTATTGGGCTTAACACTACTGCCCTATCCTTATTATTCTTTGAGTTTCTAATAACTAGTTGATTAGTTAAAATATCTGATTCATTTAAAGTAACTACTTCTGATACTCTCAAGCCGCCGTCCAACATTAACATTATTATGACTAAATTTCTTTGTGCCAATAATGGATATTTGTGTTTCTTTGCTGCAACTAAAATTTTCTTAATCTCATCATCAGTTAAAGGGTGGATTAATTTTTGTTGGGTTTTTAGCTGTTTTATAAGGCATGGATTTTCACCAATGTATTCTTCTTCCAACATGTAATCATACATTTTCTTTAATCTACTAACAGTAATATTGATAGTTGTAGCTTGATAATTTTTGGCTTGAAGGTCAAGTATTAATTCTTTAACATGTGCCTTTTTTAGCCCTAATGGTTTAATACCTTTGCCAATAAAGAAGTCAGCCATGTTTCCCAATTTACACTTATAGTTCTTAACAGTTACTTTAGAAAAATTTTTAATAGTAATATCCAAGCAAAATTCTTCTATAATTTCTTCCCATTCCATAAAAAAATAACCTTCCTTCTATCTATTTTTGATAAAAGAAAGATTATTCTCAACGCAAACTTCTCTTGCTATTCTGTGAAAAGTTCCATTAATTTGACATAAAGTGTCTTCTAGAAACCAACGCAAAGTAAAACTGCATATTCTAAAACATAGTGAAAAACACTCTGAAAACGTTGGTATAAAGCCATTATTACATCAAACTCTTCAATTCAACATCCGGATATTTATCCGCAAACCAGCGCATCGCAAATTGATTTTCGAATAAGAATAGTGGTTGATCGAAACGATCTTTCGCCAAAATATTGCGGCTTGAGCTCATTCGTTCGTCTAATTGTTCTGGATCAATCCAACGAGCGATTTTGTTACCCATCGGTGTCATAACTACTTCCGCATTGTATTCATTTAGCATACGGTGTTGGAACACTTCAAACTGTAACTGCCCCACGGCGCCGATAATATACTCGTCTGTTAAATAGGTTTTATACAGCTGGATCGCACCTTCTTGAACCAATTGATAAATTCCCTTGTGGAAGGATTTTTGTTTCATCACATTTTTAGCAGTAACCTTCATAAATAATTCAGGCGTAAAAGATGGCAGCTCTTCGTAAGCGACTTTCAGTTTTCCTTCGTATAAAGTATCCCCGATTTGATAGTTTCCTGTATCATAGACTCCAATAATATCGCCGGCAACAGCTTCCTCGACATTTTCACGAGCATCCGCCATAAATTGGGTAACGTTACTTAATTTCATTTTTTTACCGGTGCGACCAAGGGTTACATCCATCCCACGTTCAAAAGTACCCGAGCATACCCGAACAAAAGCAATCCGATCACGATGATTTGGATTCATGTTAGCTTGAATTTTGAAAACAAATCCAGAGAACTCTTCTTCATAAGGAGAGACTGCCTCTCCTTCTTCTGTTTTATGAGCATGCGGTTTCGGTGCAAGATCAACGAATGTTTCCAAAAATGTTTCAACACCAAAATTGGTTAATGCAGAACCAAAGAAGACAGGGGTTTGATCTCCTCGTTGAATTTTCTCAAGATTAAATTGATCTCCAGCTTCTCGAACTAATTCCACTTCACCGATCACATCTTCATAAATTGATTTCTCTTTCAAGGGATGTTCCCCAGTGATTTCACCATCCGTCAACTTTACAAATTGTTCTCCTTCATATTGTTCAGGGCGATAAAATTCAATTCGTTCGTTATAGATATCGTAAATTCCTTCTAAGCCCTTTCCCATACCTATCGGCCAATTCATAGGATAAGACTCTATATCTAATAACTCCTCCAGCTCTTCTAATAAATCTAATGGTTCGCGGCCATCGCGGTCCAGCTTATTAATAAAAGTAAAAATCGGAATTCCTCGACGCTTAACAACTTGGAAAAGCTTTTTCGTTTGTGCCTCGATCCCTTTTGCGCTATCAATAACCATTACGGCACTGTCGACTGCCATTAATGTACGGTAGGTATCCTCAGAGAAGTCTTCATGCCCTGGTGTATCTAAAATGTTTACTCGTTTTCCCTCAAAATCAAACTGCATCACAGAACTCGTCACTGAGATTCCCCGTTGCTTTTCAATATCCATCCAGTCAGATTTCGCAAAATTTCCAGTTTTTTTCCCTTTAACTGTTCCCGCCTGGCGAATCGCTCCGCCGAATAATAATAGTTGTTCAGTGATGGTCGTCTTACCAGCATCCGGATGGGAAATAATCGCGAAGGTACGACGGCTGTCCACTTGTTGTTTTAAATTAGGATTATTCATTCTATTGCTCCATTCATCTCTTTCAAATTTCAACCCAATCAGTATAGCATGGATTTTACTCTATTGGAAAGTTGAATCGCTCATTCTTAAATGTTGCCTAACGCATACATTATCAGGCATTTTTAAAAATCTAGGAAAAAGCAGTTTTGAAAAAAACAGGTCTTAATCTCCGAATAAGAGATTAAGACCTGTTTAGTTATCATTTATCTAACGACGAGGCTCGTCATCCTCAAAATCCTTAGTAAATAGGCGACGTTCTTCTTCTGGTTCAGCATTCTCATGTTCTTCCGGATGGAAAATTGCACGCAAGGTCAAAACACGAGATCCTTCCATTTCTTCTGAGATCAAAGTCAAATCGTCAACATCAAATGAAAGCTTTTCCCCTTGATCAGGAATTGTTCCCAAAGCTGTGATCAGATATCCTGCCATCGTATCGACATCACTCATATGCAAGTTCAAGCCAAACTCTTCGTTGAACTCGTCAATCAGCATCTTCCCATTGATCAAGTATTCGTTGTCCGCGACTTTTTCATAAAGCTTCTCAACTTCATCAGATTCATCATCAATTTCTCCAACGATTTCCTCAAGCAAATCTTCTAATGTGACTAATCCTACCATACCACCATACTCGTCAAGTAGAATCGACATTTGATTTTGGGTTTTCTTCAACTCATATAATAAATCATCAATGAAAATGGTTTCTGGTACAAATAGCGGTTCTTGTAAAATCTTTTGTAAATTGACATTTTCAAAACCGAATTGGCGGGCTGCCTTCAATAAGGTTTTAGTGTGTAAAATCCCTACAACTTTATCCTTATCATCATCATATACTGGAATTCGTGAATAGCTTTCATTCAAAATCTCATCAATGCTTTCCAATACCGGATCATTGATATCTATCATGAAGGAATCTGTTCGAGGAACCATCACTTCGCGAGCGACCTTTGTGTCTAATGAAAAGACACCTTGCAGCATCTCGATCTCGTCGTTGTCCAGCACACCTTCATTTTCTAACATATAACGCATCTCGTCACGGGTCATTCTAGTGTCTTCATCATCAAACTTCATCGGCGTAATCTTTGCCAATAAGTTTGTTGAAGCCGTTAACAACCAAACGAAAGGTTTTGTGATTACTCCTAATTTGCGAACCACGCCAGAGGTAAATTGTGCGACTTCCTCGGTCTTGGTCATAGCAATTCGTTTGGGATATAATTCTCCAAATACAATTGATACATAGGTCAATAATATCATAACGATCGCCGCAGAAGCTGTCCGCGCAATCGCACTTCCGCCTAATAAAGGCGTCAAACGAGCAGACAAGCTATCAGCCAAGGAGGCCCCTGACAAGATGTTGACTAAAGTAATCCCAACTTGGATCGTTGATAAGAAATTATTCGGACTTTCAATAACCTCTAATAATCTTTTTGATTTTGGGTTTCCTTCATCCGCCTTTTGTTCTACTCGGTTTTTATTGACCGATACCACCGAAATTTCAGCTGCAGCTAAAAATCCGTTGATTAACGTCAAAATTACTAATAAACCTAGTTGTAAAATTAACGACTGACTATCGGGGTCAGCATTCATAATTGCATTCGCTCCTTATTTTTAAGTGTAAAAAAAGTGGCACAAAGGCCACGATAAAATCGTATCACATCGCTTCTTTTTATGCAATCTTTTCCGAATAAAGAGCGATTTGCTAACTTAAAAATTCTTGCTCTCGTTCTTCTTGTTTGCTTTGTTTAACTATTTTAACCACAAAAACAACTAATGTGCGTAAAATAGCATAAACAGGAACACCTAAAAAGACACCTAATATGCCAGAAAGATTTCCGGCTACTAACAAAATCAAAATAATCGTTAGTGGATGAATATTCAACGATTTTCCAATTACATTCGGATAGATTACATTCCCATCAATCTGCTGCACAATAATTACAACCACTATACAGAGTAAGGCTCTTGTTGGCGAATCAAAAAATGTGTAGATCAATGCGGGGGCCAATCCTAAATACGGTCCCAAATAAGGAATCAAATTCGTCAATCCTGCGATTACTCCAAATAAGAACGCATAGTCCACGCCAATCAGCAGATAACCTAGAAACGTAAATGTTCCCACAAATAAACACTCGATTGCTTGTCCGCTAATATAATCAGACAAGGTTTTATTTAACTGCTGCAAGAGTCCTTTGATATTTTCTCTTTGCTTTTCTGGGAAAAGACGTTCAATATTGGGAACTAATTTTTCGCCGTCCTTCAACATATAAAATAAAATGAAGGGAACCGTGACGAGTAATAAGACTATCGTTGTAATCTTGCCTATCACTGAACCTAACCCGTTTGTCACGCCCGTTAACGACTGCTGGATTATGCTTCCTGCTGAGACATCTAGATTGCTAATGTACTTGTCAACGTCTAATTCTTTAAATAGCGGAAAACGTGTCGCATTATTAGCCAATTCTTGCAACCAAGTTTGCATATTACTGATAAATCCTGGAATATTCCTAGCTAAGGAAACTAGCTGCTCAACTAGATTAGGGATGATACTCATAAAAATCAGCACGATCATTCCAATCAGTAAAATAAAGATTAATGCAATTGCCGCTAAGCGCTTGACACCCATTTTCATTAGTAAGTTCACTAAAGGATTCAATAAGTAATACAAAAAGCCTGCAATTAAAATCGGCGCGAACAATGTAGTAAAAAATGTGCCTATCGGCTGAAAAACAAAATCAATTTTTGAAGAAACCAAAATCAATGTGGCAATAATCAATAGTTCAACCGACCAGAACATTAATTTTGAATTTTTAATTTTCTCAAACATTCATCTACTCCTTTTTTTAGATTTAGTTTATAGTATACATCATGTGAAAGAAAATCCCCTTGAGGAAGGTGTCATTATGAAAATTTTAATCACTAAGGATACAATGAGCGAAATCTATCTCGATGCCGTTCGTATCCGCCAAAAAGTCTTTGTACAAGAGCAAGGTGTTCCTGCTAATTTAGAAATCGATGGAAATGAAGCCTATTCTGTTCATTTCGTACTTTATACCGACGATAAGAAGCCTGCAGCAACTGTGCGATTATTACCTCTGAATGACCATACATTCAAATTACAACGGATGGCCGTGTTAAAAGAATACCGTAGAAAAAATCTAGGTTCTGAAATCATTAAAGAAGCTGAAGCATTTGCCAAACAACAGCATTATAAAACAATCGAATTAGGCGCACAATTATCAGCGGAAAAATTTTACAAAAAACTAGGATACATTACTTACGGTGAAATATTTGAAGACGCTGGAATTGATCATGTGCATATGAAGAAAGGGTTGTAAACATCTTAAAACTAAAAATTTTTTTCTACTTCCATGCATTCATAAAAAGCTGGCAAAAAAGACTGTACCATTTCTGGCACAGCCTTTTCTTTCTACTTTCGCGACAATTGCTTGTAACGATCATACCAAATATCAATATAGCCTTGAGAAAAAGGCCCCTTTTCATTGTTGATCCAGTCCACTAAGATCTTGACATTTTCTTTGAGAATATAATCAATTTCTTTAGAGTAATGCATTTGCTGACTATGGGCTTCATATTCATCCACGTCCAACAGGCGTTTCTCGCCATCAGGAAAAACTTTGACATCTAAATCATAATCAATATACTTTAGTGCCTCGTCATCTAATACATAAGGTGATGCTAGATTACAATAATAAGAAACTCCCTTCTCTCGAATCATTGCTATTATGTTGAACCAGTATTTTTGATGAAAATAAACGATTGCTGGTTCGCGAGTGACCCATCTTCTGCCGTCTGATTCTGTGACCAATGTGTGGTCATTTAAGCCAATCAGTGAACACTCACTTGTTTTTAATACCATGGTATCACGCCACGTTCGATGCAAACTGCCGTCGTGCTTGTAACTTTTAATCGTCACAAACTCTCCTTCTTTTGGAACTCCCATAGCTACCCTTCCCTCAGCGAAAAAATTTTCGCATTTGTTTGGGTGTTATCACACCGACATCAGAATTATTATAGCAATAAAATGAAAGATTGCCTACTAATCTTTGTCATCGGATAAATAATTTTCAAAAACTTCCAACATTTTTTGCTGTGGTTTTGGAAAAACATAGCCAGAAAATTCATTTGGTTTCACCCAATGGCCTTTGAGTGTTAAAGGTGCTGCACTTCGACCGTAGAAAACCAGAATATGCCAGCGTAAATGACTAAAGACATGCTTAACCTCTCCCAGAACCTTTTTTTGCCAAATAATATTTTGAGCTGAAAAGAAATCAGGACTGTCTTCTGCAATCTGTGAACTAGAAAATAAATCCCAGCTTTTAGGATCATATTGCTCCTGCAATTCGCTGAATCGTTCTACTGAAACTTCTTCTAAAGGAAAGAGCCACATATTTGCTAATAACCCTGTTTCTGGACGTTGTTGAAGAAAAATCTCTTGTTCTTTATTTTCAATAATGCCAGCTACATAATAAACATCTTTTGGTTTTTGCTTTTTCGATTTCACTGGAAAATCGGTTTGACGATCTTCTCGATAAGCCTGACAAAATTGCTGAATCGGACAAATTTCACATTGTGGATTCGTAGGTGTACAGATACTGGAGCCTAAATCCATCATCGCTTGATTAAAGTCGCCTGGCTGCTTTTGACTAATGATCTTGCGCATCGCTTCATCAAAAAAGGTTCGATTACTTGCTTTCGCAATATCTGCTTCAATACAAAATAATCTACTAACGACTCGCATCACATTCCCATCGATTGCAGGTTCTGGAATCTCGAAAGCAATACTGCTAATAGCGCCAGCGGTGTATGGTCCAATTCCCTTAAGTGAACGAATCTCTTCGACCGTTTTCGGAAACTTTCCGCCGAATTCTTCCATAATCTGTTTTGCCGCAGCCTGCAAATTACGAGCCCTAGAATAATAACCTAACCCTTCCCAAACTTTCAGTAATTTGTCCTCTGGTGCCTCTGCTAACGCTTGAATCGTTGGAAATTGCTCCATAAATCGATAAAAATAATCAATCACGGTATCGACTCGTGTTTGCTGCAACATGATTTCCGAGATCCAGATGCGATAAGGATCTTGGTTGTAACGCCAGGGAAGATTTCGCTTTTCCTGCTGGTACCATTCTAGAAAAGCTTCTTGAAATTGTTCCACGTCTGAAGCCGACCAATTTTCCCAACCTCTACTCATCTGCTTCCTCTTTTCCACGAATAAAGGCATCGATCTGATCTAGCTGAAATCCCTTTTGATACAAACTCTGTTTGACCTTTTGTCGCCGTTTTGCTGGTTCAAATCGCTGATTCTTGCGCCAAAGCTTTTCACCCTGAAGCTCTAATGCATCCGTCTCTTGCTCCTCGATTTCAGAAAAATCAAGTTCGGCTAATACATTTTTACTGATGTCGCTGCTGAAGCCTTTTGTCATCAGCAATTGCTGAATTTTTCGTTGAACTTCGCGTGGGCTGCTATGATGAAATTTTCGCATCGCCTTTTTTGCTGTATGCGCAGCAACTTGAAATTGTTCGTCTGCTTCATAAAGATATAACGCGTGTTGAATATCCGTATCGTTCAGCCCTTTTTGTTTTAGCTTTTGCTGTAAAACTCGTGGTCCTTTATCTCCTATGCGCATTTGCGTGCGAACATAGCTTTCTCCATAGACAAGATCATTCAGTAAATCCATTTCTTTCAGACGAACAACAATTTTTTGCCGATCAGCACTTTCAATCTCATTCTCTTTTAGATAGGTTCGAAGTTCTTTTTCCGTCCGTAATTGATAGCTTAAATAATTTAAAGCAAGTTGAAATCCCAGATCTTCTTTGCCCTCCTGCTTAATCTCATCTAGCATCTTCTCATCTAGCTCTTGGCCTTTAAGCAAGCGATGACGTACAACTGTATCTTCTGACAATCGCAGCTTTTCGCCATTAGAAAATTCTACTTTATAGTAAGGTCCACGACCTTGACTGATTTTTACTACCGTCAGCATCTTATGTCCTCCAATTTACTATTTCTATATATATTCCTCATCCGCCTAGTGGAGAATAGTAATAATCTCCTCACAAAAACTAATTCTATCACAGATAATCAACCAATCGATAAAAATATGCTAAAATGAATTGCGCTTAAAAAGCTGAAAATAAAATTTGAGAAAGAGGCTAACCATGGCTGTTCAACTTAAACCTAACCAAACATTAACCTTGAAAATAAAACGGCTCGGTATCAATGGCGAGGGCATCGCTTATTACAAACGTCTGATTATTTTTGTCACTGGTGCGTTACCAAATGAAACGGTTATCGCAAGAATCACTAAAGCAACTCCTCGTTTTGCGGAAGCCCGCTTAGTAAAAACTACGAAAAAGAGTCCCGATCGTATCACGCCCCCATGTCCTGTTTATGAAGAATGCGGCGGTTGTCAGCTTCAACATCTAGTCTACAGCAAGCAATTAGACTTTAAGAAAGATTTATTGCGTCAAGCTTTAGAGAAATATAAACCTGAAGGCTATCAAAAATTCGAATTGCGCAATACAATTGGCATGGATGATCCTTGGCACTATCGCAATAAAGCGCAATTTCAATTGCGGAAAAATAAACGAACCAATCAAGTCGAAGCTGGTCTTTATCAGGCGGATTCTCATCAATTGGTTCCGATCAAAGATTGTTTGGTCCAAGAACCAACAACGCAAAAAGTCATCAATACGGTAGTAAACTTATTAACAAAATATGATCTGCCGATTTATGATGAACGTTCAAATTCCGGTATTCTGCGTACATTAATGGTTCGAATTGGTGTTGAAACTGGCGAGGTCCAATTAGTCATGATTACAAAAACACCGAAGCTACCGCAAAAAAATGCATTGATTCGAGAAATCACGAATCGTTTGCCAGAAATTGTTTCAATCATGCAAAATATCCAAGAGAAAAAAACCTCTGTCATTATGGGGGATGAAACCATTCATCTTTGGGGCAAAGAAGTTATCAACGAAAAAATCAATGAAGTCCGCTTTGAACTTTCGCCGCGGGCGTTCTTCCAATTGAATCCCCAGCAAACGAAGATCCTTTATCAAGAAGCCATCAATGCTCTGGATTTAACAACGCCTAAAACAGTAGTAGATGCGTATTGCGGTGTTGGTACAATTGGACTGTCATTAGCTAAAAAAGCCAAAGAAGTCCGGGGTATGGATGTAATCCCACAAGCCATTGACGATGCGAAGAAAAATGCGGAAGCAATGAACCTAACCAATACCCGTTACGAGGTCGGAACTGCTGAAAGCTTATTACCAAAATGGCTAAAGGAGGGCTTTTCGCCAGATGCAATTGTCGTTGATCCGCCACGAACAGGTCTGGATAATCAATTGCTTAAGGCGATTCAAGAATCACCAAGTCCCCAAATGGTTTATATTTCCTGTAATGTCTCCACTTTGGCTCGCGATCTTGTCAGTCTTGCAAAAATCTATCATATAGACTATTTACAATCTGTTGATATGTTTCCACAAACAGCTCGTTGTGAGGTTGTCGTAAAAATGTCTAGAAAATAGGAACTATCGTAAATGCCCAATCACCAAGTACCTACACACCAAATAACCTAAGCCCTATAATGGACTTAAGTTATTTGGTTGTTTTTGCGTACTGTTTGGCGCACGTTGCTTGTGCGAGAGGCTGCCAAGGCAAAAGCTCATCCAACGCTTCATTAGAAACATGCGCTAGATTAGGAATGCGATCAAATAGAAATTCCAAATAGCTCACTGGATTCAGCCCATTTACTTCAGCTGTTCGATACACGCTTAGAATGATTCCCGAAGTTCGAGCACCTTCCAAACTGCACGAATGCATAGAATTCTTGCGACCGATTACCAGCTCTTTTATCTGGCGCTCTGCTAAGTTATTACTAAGTTCCAAGCGTCCATCCTCAAAAATCCGCTCAAATCCTCCACGCAACTTTAGCGCATACTTGACCGCTGTATCTAGTTTGGATTTTGGAACTGCTGTAAAGGAGCCCAGCCATTCATAGAAATTGATGAATAGAGGGGTTAAATAATCCCGGCGTTTTTTCTGCCGATCTTCAACGGATAAGTCGACCCACTCTCGTTCCAATTGGAACCAGATATCGATCATTTTGACAGCGATCCAAGCAGGCGTTTCCTCGTTTTTATTGTTCTTTGGAAGAGCTTCAAAAAACTTCCGACGTGCATGAGCCAAACAATAAACGAGTGTGACATTTTCCACCGCGTTATAGCCTGCGTAACCATCACAATGCAGATACCCGTTGAAATCTGCTAGAAATTGCTTTGGCACTTCGCCAGCTCGCGATACTGCGTGATGGTAATATACGATTGGATGTGTACTATGCTTTCCTGTGCTGAATAGCCAGTAATGCGTGTCTTTCTTGCCCTTCTCAATGACCCGATACGTGGTTTCATCGGCGTGAAGGATTTCCTCTTGGGTTAAATGACTTTTTAATCGTTGGGCTAAACTGTCTAAGGCGTTATGACAAACTTTGATATGCCAGTTGGTGATGTTATCTCGGGAAATATCCAGACCCAATGTTTCTTGCCAATAACTTTCCTGCCGATTGGCAGGTACTTTTTGACCAAACTTCAATCGGATGGTTTCGGCAATCACGCTGTTTGACCCTAAACTATTGGAAACGACAGGTCTTGGAACAGGAGCTTTTTTATAGGAAGAAACATCTGCCTTTTCGCATTCTTTGCAACAATACGTATGTTGGTAATGAACGAGCCGATCTAACATGGCTTGATGGAAAAGCACCTCTTCGCGAATCTTGGTTGTGCCAATGTCGGTCATTTGAGTGCCGCATTGGTCACAGATTCGTTGCTCAGTTGACAATTCATGGTGTCTTTCTTTTAAGGGAAGATAGGCGATCTTCGCCGCTTTTTGACCGATTTTTCTTTTGTGTCCTTTTACCATTGTTTCTTGTCCTTCTTCTGTTTGGGGAACGGCCTTACTATCTTCAACCTCATCAGAAAATAGGTTTAACTGACCAGTCACTTGTGAATCCAGTGTTTCTTTGGAACGACCAAAAAAACGATCCGTAAAATAGCTCAATTTCTCATTGAGAAGATGAACCTCTTGGTTCAATGCTTGATTCGCATGCTGGAGTTCTTTGATTGTTTCTGTCTGAGATTCAAGGAGTTGAAGTAGGATATTCACATCTACTTCGACGTTATTGTTAGAAGAAGAATTTGTTTGTAAGGACAAGAAATTCACCACCATTTTCATTGTTACTACTGTTATTATTATACCATTTAGACGCATCAAAAAACAGAGAAAACCGCATAAAATCAACGATTTCACTCTGTTTAAAAGAATCCTTTTGTCCCAGCCTTGATTGCTTTGGGTTGGTGAATACTTAATCCCTCAAGTAGCCAGTGAATCTGTTGCACAGACAGTTGGCGAACTTCTTCCTTTTTTCTCGGCCATTGCAGTCGACCGTTTTCAATTCGTTTGTATCCCAGAAAAAAGCCATCGTTATGCCAGTAGAGCAATTTAAATCGATCACAGCGATTGCCGCAAAAAAGAAAGATGGCATCTTCGTAAACATCCAGCTCATAGTCTTGTTGGATAATCCTAGCAAGTCCGTCAATTCCTTTGCGAAGATCTGTCTTACCAGTTACGAGAAAGATTTTTTCTACTTTGGTAAAATCGAGAAACATCTTATCCCAACTCCTTAAGGATCGCCGAGAGGATATAGCTGTTTACGCCATTATAGATCAAAACTTCAGAACCATCCTTCTGACGGATACGCAGGGCAATTTTTGCGGTACTGTTTTTTCTCTGATCACGAGCCGTTCTCGATTGATCGTGAAGTTGAATAGGAACGATATCATTTATGTTTTTCAAAAAAACACCTCCGTTTCACTTGATAGCTCAAGTATAGATGAAGGTGGAAATATTTTATAGGTACCGATTTATTAGGCATTTACGAACTATCAGAGATTCAGCTTTTGAAAAATCGATAAAAACAAAGCGTTCCTATTTCTATCGTACGTGATAGAAATAGGAACGCTCGTTTTTTAGTAACCAGCAGCGGGCTGGCCGTAAACATCATTTTGCTGTCCTGCGTTAGGATCAGTAGCACCGCCGTAACCTTGATTTGGATCTGTATATCCTTGATCATATTGAGTAGAATAATCATCGGATTGTTGATAGTCGTTAGTTGTATTTGAAGAATCACCATAAACGCCACTGCTGTCATAATTATTCGGATTATCATAGCCTGGCGCAAATTGGCTGGTGTCTTCACTGGCTTTGCCATCAGAGTCATCATAGAACAAACTATCTGCATCTTGTTCTTTCAGGTTTGGTAAAGTGCTTGCTGTAGGCAAATCTAACTGCTTCTTCAATGTGTTCTGAATATCTAATAATTCATTTGTACCTAATATTTGATAGTAAATTTCATCTATCATCTGACTCTTACCAACCAGTTGTTTTTGTTTGATAGTATCAAATGCGGATAAATAGTTCGTTCCGATATCCATCATATCATCCCATGTTAGATCGGTTTTCATATTTTTTTCGACTGCTTTTAAGATTTTTCTATAGTTACTTACACCATTGATTGACATCGCTTTTCGTAAAATTTTGGTCACTACTTCTCTTTGACGTCTTTGCCGTCCAACATCGCCTTCTGGATCTTCATAACGCATCCGCGCATAGGCTAAGCCCTTTTCTCCATCCAACGTTTGTTTTCCTTTAGGTACATGAATACCATCCAAAGTAAAATCAATCTTATTATTGACCTCAATACCGCCAACCGCATCAATCAAGTCTTTTAATCCACGCATATTGATTGATACATAATGGTCCAAAGGGATATCTAACAGTGTCTCAATTGTATCCATTGACATCTTCACACCACCAAACGCGTAGGCGTGATTTAATTTGTCATTCGTCTCATACCCAACAATTTTAGTCAAAATATCTCTGTCTAAGCTGACAATTGTTGATTTCTTTTGCTTGGGATTGATAGTAACGACCATCATACTATCAGATCTCCCCTGATCCGAGCGGCCAAGGTCTCCTGTATCGACTCCCGCGAGCAAAATTGAAAAAGGCTCCGCATTGTCTATATTGGGTTTGTCACCCTCTCGCTTCAAACTTGTACGTTTAACAGTTTGTCGAATACTATCAACCATTTTACTGGCATCATTTGTCACTTGGACAGCATAGTAGGTAATCCCACCTATAAATAAATTTAGTAGGACTAATAACCCTACGATCACTTTCTTCCAACGACTCATCATACACCTCTATTAACGATTTTTTCGTTTTATTTTCTCATATATCAGCTATCTAATCAACAACAGCTAAAAACAATTAATTTCAAATAACAGAAACTTAAAGAATATTAATAGCTGGTTTGCTCTTTACGTTCGATTTATACCATAAAATTATGAAGATTTTTGGAAGGTCATAAAATCTAGGCTAAAAAAAGAGGAAGATTGACCATGCCAATCTTCCTCTTTAATAGTTGATTACTTAGCGTTCGCTAAGTTTTCATTTGCTTGATCCCAGTTCACAACGTCCCAGAAAGCAGCGATGTAGTCTGGACGTACATTTTTATATTTCAAATAATACGCATGTTCCCATACATCTAAGCCAATGATCGGCGTTTTTCCATCAGTTAATGGGCTGTCTTGGTTTGCAGTAGAAGTAATTTCTAATTTTCCATTGTTCAATACTAACCATGCCCAGCCAGAACCAAAACGACCAGTTGCTGCAGTCTTGAATTCTTCCTTCATTTTTTCAAAGCTGCCAAATGCTTGATCAATTGCGTCCTTAATCGCGCCTGTAGGTTCACCGCCAGCATTTGGAGCCATAATTTTCCAGAAGAAGCTGTGGTTAGCATGTCCGCCGCCGTTATTACGTACAGCCGTACGAATGTCCTCAGGAACTTCATTTAAGTTTTTCATTAGCTCTTCAATTGACTGTTCTCCTAATTCCGGATATTTTTCAATCGCAGCATTTAAATTTGTTACATATGTGTTATGGTGTTTGTCATGATGCAAATGCATCGTTTCAACATCGATATAAGGCTCCAATGCATCGTAGCCATAAGGTAGATCTGGTAAAGTATAAGCCATAGTTCAAGTTCCTCCTTAAATATCTTTATGCTTTAACTGTAACAAACAATGCAATGTTCTTCAAAATATATGCCTACTATGGCGAGGAATTCGTTTTCTCGTCTTCAATAATCTCAACTTTTTTGAAAATGAAGACTTTACTAAAAATATAATTGGCAACGACAACGACAATTTGCGTAATAATCTTTGCAATCAAATTTCCTGTGTGCAACATATCAATAAACAAATACATGCAAGCCATATCCATACCAAATGACAACACACGATAGAAGATAAATTTAGCAAACTCCCACGCCAAAGCTGGAATACTTTCTGTTTTTGATTGAAAAACCCACAATTTATTTGTGACAAACGCAAATAGTACCGAACAAATCCAAGAAATAGCATTTGAAACTGGCCAACTTAAATGAAAAGCTTGATAAGCCAAAGCAAAGGTCACAATATTTACTACTGTCGCTAATCCACCAAAAAATAAATAAATGAAGACTTCCCAAAGTCTTTTTTCTTCTAAATAGTCCTTAAACATCTGATAAAATTTCATGATTACTCACTTTCTTATTATCCACTTTCATAAATACGATAACGAAGCAAGGTACGATAGTCAATTCTTTCTTGCATTCTTTTTACATTTTTACAGATCGCCTTGTTATTTCAACCTTACTTCGCTACAATGGCTCTTGTATAAATAGATTGGAGCGATCACATGACTTTTCGTCAATTAATCAAAGGATCCCTTATTCGTTTTGAGGATCTAAAATCAGCAAAGGACACGCCCTTTTGGAAATCGATCGTTTATCTACTAGGGTTGAGTTTGCTTTTGGCAATTCCGAGTGTCTATCAGGCCCTTCAGGTAATGGATCAACTGAAAACCGACAGCCTAGAGATTGTTGAAAAAATTCCCGACTTTAGGATTGAAAATGGTGAAATCAAAACTGAGAAACCTGAGAAAGGATTTATTTATCAAACAGATTCAATTATTCTGACCTTCGATCCTGAAGGAAAACGTACGCGGCAAGATGTCGAGAAAGACTTGATTGGAAATTACTTCAGTGTTGGACTGTTAAAGGACCAAGCTATAATTGTACTTCCCGATTACGGCGGGGTCAGCTCAGCACTATTCGGCGATAACGTCCTTAAATTCTCCTATAAACAGGAACCTCTAAAAAGTATGACTGGGGATAAATTGAGAACTGGTCTAAAAGATTTGAGAATGCCAATTTGGACGCCTTTAGTGATGCTATTGGCAGGTCTTTATCCTTCCTTCATCAACTTATTCGTTACATTAATTTTTGCCGGTATTGCTGGTATGATCGTAGCAAAATTAAGATTGCGCCGTGTGACTTTTTTTGAATGTTTCAAAACAATTATTTATTGCGCAACTATCCCAACAATTTTAGCAACCCTTATTTTATTGTTTCAACCAAACTTTGACTCAAGTATTTTAATTACGTTCATCAGCTTGTTTATCTTTTTCCGAGTCATCAATCACTTCCCAAAAATTGAATTGCCAACTAATTAACTGCTTACGATTCTGTAAGCAGTTTTTTTTCGCAAGCTTTGATAAAATAAATGAGACGATTCTATTTGAACATGAAATGAGGCGTAAAGATGACAAAACCAATTATTTTCTTACAAAAAAAATTTCGCGAGGAATTCACTGAAAAAATTCAATCCATCGCTCCTGACTATCAAATCAAAAACACTTTGACTGAAGAAGATTTTGCAGCCGTAGAAATATCTGTGGGGTGGGCAGAGAAATTCGAAGATCAGTTATTAGCAACCCAAAAATTGAAATGGGTACAATCTATTTCCGCTGGTGTAGATTATTTACCACTAGATAAGTTCTCAGAACAGGATATTTTATTATCTAATGGCAGTGGGATTCATGCCCTTTCTATCAGCGAACATATTATTGGCGTTCTGCTTGGCTATTATCGCGGCTTGAACGAAGCTGTAAAAAAACAAACCCAAAAAGAATGGGCTCAAAAATCCATTCACTATGACCAGCTTGCTGGGAAAAATTTACTAGTCGTTGGTACCGGACATATTGGTCAGCAACTTTCGAAATCAATCCATAGCTTAGGCGTAAATGTTTTTGGTATCAATACAACTGGCCATTCAGTAGAGGGATTCGCAGAAACCTACTCCATCAAAAATATGGCTAAAATTGTCCCAGAGATGGACATTGTGGTAGGGATTTTACCTGGTACACACGAAACCTATCATATTTTTAATAGTGATATTTTCGAAAAAATGAAGAAAACTGCTGTATTTGTAAATGTTGGACGTGGGGATACTGTTCATACGAAAGAGTTGACAACAGCACTTGAAGAAAAACACTTTGCCTTTGCTGCCCTTGATGTTTTTGAAGAAGAACCGCTACCAAAAGAAAGTCCGTTATGGGAATTTGATAATGTTTTGATTACTCCGCATATTTCAGGAATGACTATTGATTTTCAAAATAAATTTATGAAAATCTTTTTGAGTAATTTAAAAAGCTATGTTTCAAGTAAAGAGTTGACTGTGAACCAGGTTGAAGTGAAACGAGGATACTAAAAAAGTTGGAGATTATTTCTCCAACTTTTTTTCAGTCTCCTTAACAATATAAACTGGACGTTTTTTTGTTTCCATAAAAATCTTCCCGATGTATTTTCCAATAATCCCGATGCACAGTAATTGAACACCGCCAATGAAGAGAATGATTGTTACCAATGACGGCCAACCAGATGTCGGATCGCCAAATAATAATGCTCGAACAATAATAAATATCATTGCGATTCCCGAAGCAACACAAGAAAAAGCTCCGACAAAAGAAGCTATATTGAGGGGCACATCTGAAAAATTTATGATTCCATCGATTGAATAGTTAAACAATTCCCAAAATGACCATGAAGATTTTCCAACCACTCGCTCTTGATTCTCAAAAGAAATATATTCTGTTTTAAAGCCAACCCAACTAAATAACCCTTTAGAAAATCGATTATGTTCAGTCAGTTCCAATACCGCGTCAACCATCTGGCGTGTCATTAAACGATAATCTCGAGCGCCATCCACCATCTCTGTCTCACTAATTCGATTAATTAAATGATAAAAAGCTTTGGCAAATAGATTTCGAATAATGGGTTCTCCTTTTCGATTTGAACGTCGCGTTCCTACACAATCAATATCTGATGTCTCGATCATTTCAATCATTCTCGGTAATAATTCAGGCGGATCTTGCAAGTCAACATCCATGACAGTTACTAAGTCACCCTTAGAAGCTTGTAAACCTGCATATAATGCTGCTTCTTTACCAAAATTACGTGAAAAAGAGATATAGCGAACGAAATCGTTTCTTTTAGCTAAATCTCGCAAAACTTTTAGCGTTTCATCCTTTGAACCATCGTTAATAAAAATATATTCAAAACTATGCGAGACTTCTTTTTTTACTTTCTCCATCTCCGTAAAAAAAAGAGGAATCGCTTCCTCTTCATTAAAGCAAGGAACAATAACTGATATCATTTTATATCAACTCCTAAACTTGGATAAAGTCGTACTTTGGTTCATCCAAGACTGTGTCATAATCAACAACAAGGTCGTATCCCTTAAAAAACCATTCATCGGCTTCTTCAATATAAAACAATTGATCACCAATAGTTGTTTTTACAAGTGGACTATCGATTGTATCCACCGACATCCCTACTGAAAAGCCATCATGAACCTGAGTTTTCCCATAGACTTTCCCATAAAATTTGATTCCTTGGCCATTGCTTAATTCAATTTCACGTTTAAACCATTCTTGCGCTTTTGGGGTTATTGTTAACTTCATTTGAAAATCACCTATCCATTCATTTTTTCATCTAAATAATCCACATCTTCATCGCGACCAATTACCACTAAATGATCATCCTTTTGTACGATTTCCTCTGCAGGAGGCGTCACGATTGGATCCTGATTATCCCGACGAATTGCTACCACATTTAGTCCAAATCGTTGACGAAAATCTAGTTCATCTAAGGTTTTACCATAAAATTTACGATTGGTCACATTGATTTCCGCCAAAGAAAACTCATCAGATAATTCTAAATAATCCAAAATATTCTTCGAAACCAGGTTATGAGCGATTCGTTGTCCCATATCCCGTTCAGGATGGACAACACGGTCCGCGCCGATTTTTTCTAAGACACGGGCATGATATTCATTTTGTGCTTTTGCCAGAATATTAGGCACACCCATTTCCTTGACCATTAAAGTCACTAAGATACTCGCCTGAATATCCTCTCCTATTGCTACAATGACATGGTCGAAATTTCGAATGCCTAAAGAACGGAGAGTCATTTCATCCTGTGCATTCGCCACAACTGCATGAGTAGCAATATTCATGTATTCATTCACACGATCTTCACTGCTGTCTATCGCCAAAACTTCCTGACCGGATTCCACTAATGTGCGGCAAATACTCCCGCCAAATCTTCCTAAACCAATAATGACAAAACTTTGCTTCATGATATCTCCTTAATCTTTCAATATATTATTTATCCAAATAACTTGAATCTCTATACCAGCAAAACTTACATTTCCTAGTATAACAAAGAGCGGGTTAATAAAACAGAGATGGACTCTCTATTTTATTAACCCGTGCTTAAAGGCGTAGATCGCTGCTTGTGTACGATCCTCTACTTCTAGCTTCGCTAAAATATTCGATACATGCGTCTTGACTGTTTTTAAGGTGATAAACAATTCATCAGCGATTTCCTGATTGCTCATTCCTTGAGCAATTAATAGTAAAATTTCTTGTTCACGATTCGTTAATTCTTCATGAAGAACATGACGGTTTCGATTGGATAATTGCTCCATCATCTTCGTCGTCACTTCTGGTTCTAAGACACGCTCACCATTATAGGTCTTACGAATGGCATTGGCGATCTCATAAGCGGTAGATGTTTTCAACAAATAACCTGAGGCGCCCGCTTCAATAGCAGGATAAACTTTTTCGTCATCAATAAAACTGGTTACGATTAAGATTCTTGCTTCTGGCCACTCTTTTAGAATTTTCTTGGTTGATTCGATGCCATCCATCACTTCCATCACCAAGTCCATCAAAATTACATCTGGACGAAGAGCCATCGCCTTCTCGTAGCCATCTTCGCCATTTTCAGCTTCCCCCACAACCTCGACATCTGATTGAATCGATAGGTAAGAAGAAACGCCTAATCGAACCATTTCATGATCATCAACTAACAATACTCGTATCATCCTCTGCCTCCTAGTTCTTAATAATCTATTTTATTTCTATGCTGTCTAGCATACCGTTAAGCAGGCTCAGTGTCCTCTACAACAGGAACTTTGATTTCAATACTTGTTCCTTGACCTTTAAAACTAATTATTTTAGTTGACCCGCCAACGCCCGCAATTCGTTCACGAATGTTGCGTAATCCATAACTACCAGCGTGCTCATCTTTGGCTTCAAATCCGACACCATCATCAATTACACGCAGCAAAATACTTTGACCAACGATTTTCAAATAAACCTCTAATTCATTCGCCTTTGCATGACGCAATGTATTGGACAATAACTCCTGCACTACTCGAAATAGTTGGTCCTCAATACTTGGTGAAACACAAATATCCTGAACATCCCATTTTAACTGAATTTGAATTTTAGTCTGTAGTTCCTTTAATAATTGCTCAATTCCTTGACGCAAACTTTTGCCTTCTAAACTGATTGGGCGCAAATGAAGCAACAATGCTCGCATTTCTGATTGCGCAGCATTGATAATATCGGCTACCATCGCCAATTGCTTCTTATAAGGCTCCAATTCTTCAGAATGCTGGGATTGTTCATTCAAGGCGGACATCATCATCATTGCCGCAAAAAGCTGCTGAGAAACTGAATCATGCAGTTCCCTTGCTAAACGATGACGCTCTTCTTCTAAGATTTTTTCTCTTGTCGTACCATCAACCATCTGCGGCTGACTGCTTAACTGCTGCAGCTCCCGTGACATGCTCACTAATTTTTCTTTAATTCGTTTGATATCATGATCGACTAACAGCATCTCTTTATTTTGTGAAATCGCTACATCCAAAGAAGGTTGTTCATAGTCACCTGAAGCCAAGTTTTGCAATTTTCCTTCTATTTTCCCCAATTGCCGCTTTTCTAAAAATGTCACGAGAAAATAGACCGCTGCGCATACCGTCAAAGAAATGACAATAATGTGAACAAATAAAGGAATGTAAAAAATTCGTGCAACAAATAATTGAGCAAATAATTGCCTTTTCCCTATCGCATACATATACAGAAAGAGGGTTGTCAAAATCAGTAAAAAAGAAATCAGACCCGAATAAAGGGAAATTTGTAAACGAGAATATTTCCCCATCATACACGAATCACCTCGACATCTCCCACCAATGTATTGGTCACTATTTTCAATCTACGAGGACTCTCATCATAATCCTCGCTATACATTTTGATTGTTTCATTGCGGAGAACTTGCGTATCCTCATCAAAATCAACCTTGCCATAAAGCGTTGCGTGCTCAAAAAGAATTCCAATACCATAAGGAACTAAAATTCGTGTCCGACCAAAGCCTTTACGGACAATTACGATGCTATCTTCTTTAGGCAACAATGTATTCCCTAAGTCAACGATTGTGTCTCCGGCTAAGATTGCTACATTAATATCATCCCACTCAAAAACTTGTGTTCCGATTCGATCATTTCCGATCCAGCTTTGTTTCCTTCGTTCACCATTATGTCCTGTCGGATCTGTTGTTTCAACCATTACGATGCTTTTTTTATTCTTCAAAGAATGGTTTGGCATTGAAATACCCGCAATTTCGAAACCCTTAAGTCCAAGAAATATTACTGCAAAAATCAACATCAACCAAGTCGCAGGACTATTCACTAAACAAATAATCAAAATCACTGAGCCTAAGATTAATTGGAATTTTCGACGACGACGTTTACGCAATGCCCAGTATATATTTAACACGCCAAAAAGCAGCATGATCAACATCGCAGGGGTAGAAGATAATTGCCATAATAAGAAAATTGCAAGTAAGGCTTCAATTACAATGAAAAAGCGCCATGGACTTTTCATCTTGTCTTTCCTCCCAACTTTTTATTTATACCTTATTCTACTTTTTTTAAAGTCTAAATACTATCGGTCTAAAGTCGCAACCTCTTTAAACCCTAAAAGAAAAGAGGCGACCAGCGCCTCTTTCAACCATTCTTAGTTTTGTTTGACATCTATGATCTTAACTTCCATGTTGCCACCGGGAGTTGCGATCGTTACGATATCCCCAACACTTTTACCAATCAATGCCTGCGCGATCGGTGAATCATTAGATATCTTTCCAGTTAACGGATCTGCTTCGGCTTTTCCGACGATCGTATATTCTTCCTCTTCTTCATCAGGCAATTCCACAAAAGTAACCGTCTTACCGATTGAGATCTCATCAGAATCAACATTCTCGTTATCAATAATTTGTGCGAAACGAATCATATTTTCCAAAGTACTGATACGTCCTTCAACAAAGGCTTGTTCATCTTTCGCTGATTCATACTCAGAGTTTTCAGACAAATCACCAAAGCTGCGTGCAATTTTAATTCGCTCAATGATTTCTCCACGTTTTACTGTTTTTAATTCTTCTAATTCCTTCTCTAACTTGTGTTTTCCTTCTAAAGTCATAGGGTATGTTTTTTCTACCATTTTTCTTCTCCTTCAATCAACAAAATTACGAAAGGTAATCTTTTATAGATTTAATCCACAAAAGATTACCACGTAATTACTGTAATGTAAATTGTTTATTTCTCTTTATTGACATATTTTTCGACCAATTCCATATGCTCTTCGTAAGTCTTCGCATAGTATACTTTTCCTGTTGAGATATCTGCAACAAAATAAATATAATCATTCTCCGTTGGATCAAGGACAGCTAGGATTGCTTCTTGACTTGGATTGTCAAATGGCCCTGGTCCATATCCAGTATTCGTATATAAGTTATACGGCGAGTCCACTTCTGTATCCTTAATCGTGACAACTTCTTTATGCTCACCTAAAGCGTAAAGAATTGAAATATCTGATTGTAAAGGCATTTGTGCTTCAATCCGATTAAAGAAGACTTGTGCAATTTTCTTACGGTCAGATTGAGTGACTCCTTCTTTTTCGACCAACGAAGCCAATGTCATGACCTCTTGAACGTTTAATCCTTTTTCCTTAATTTGACTATAATATGGCGTTAGGATTTGATTCGTCGTATCTACCATTTGAGTTACTAAATCTTCGAGACTCCTATTTTTATGAACGTTATAAGTCGCTGGGAACAAATATCCCTCTAAGCGGTAACGAACATCCTTTGCGTTACCGGCATCTGTTAATAGGTCTGGATACTGCGTTTTTAGCTGTTCGAAGAATTTATCATCCTTCATAACCTTGATAAAATCTTCCTTCTTGAAGTCTGTTTTCTTCGCGACTAAACTTGCAATCTTATCAACATCATAACCTTCAGGAACAGTCAATTTCGAAGCATCATCTAACGGCTCGGCACTTCCACCTTGCTGCAATTCTTTACTAATTTGATCCAACGTCATATTAGGAGAAAATTGATAATAACCCGCCTGGAAGTTCGTTAGGTTTTTAAATTTCGTATAGAAATTAAAAACCATTCCATCTCGGATCACTTCTCCTTCTTCTAAAATGTCACCGATTTGACGGTTCGATGAGCCGCTCGGCACCTCTACCTGAACCAATTTTTTGTCATTTTTATCCAGCGGTTTCAAACCAGCACTAACATAGTTATAACCCGAAATCGCTAAAATCCCTGCGACGATCAAAATACCAATCGTCAATATATAAACAATTTTGCGGACGACTCGATCCTCTTTGCGACGTTCTGCTCGTTTCAAGTTGCTCTCCTCACTTAAATCACCTTCAAAGTCTTCATCCATATTACGAAGATCATCAAATTTCTCACCAATACGTTGGAAAATTGATGGCTCTTCTTCAACATGCTCATCATGCTTCGACTGTTTTATCCCCTCTGCCTTTTCTTTCTTCTTGGATGGGACAGTCTTAGCCGCTCGTTTTGATTCGTCACGACGAGACTCTGCTTTCTTTTCTTGAATTACTGAAGGTTCTTTGGTTTGCTCTTTTTTTATCGGACTCGTTTTCTCTGCTGTAGACTTCTTTCTCTCTTTTCTTATCTTAGACTTTGCTTCAGAGTCATCAAGATGAACCTTTTTCTCTGATTCTTTTTCTTTCTTCAGAGGTTCCTCTTTTTTTATCTCTTCTTCAATCGGCTCAGACTTTCGCTCAGCAGCAGTTGATTCTTTCTTTTGTCTATTGCCAAATAAACGCTCATAAGACGAAGCCAAATCGTCGTCATCACTAGTATCCTTTTTTGTTTTCGAAGGCCCAGTGGATGGCCCAGCGGATATTGAGCTCGCTTTTTTCGTTGGTTCTACTTCGCGATTCTTTCGGCCCTCTTCTAAAGCCCGCATGATCTGCTCTTTAAAAGATCCTTCTTCCGAGTGTTGGTTTTGATCCTCAGACAAAAACAACTCCTCCTTACTTCATGTCATAACTTAAACCATTATACATGAAATGAAAGAGGAGGGAAATGTAAAATTTATTTAGTTAAGGAAATTATATTTTTTTCATTTGAGTTTCTTTTCATACAAACGATACAAATTCAACTCGTATTCCTTTTTTGCATTGGTTACCACTGTATCTAAGATTAACCCCGTTATTAGTAACAACAGAGCAAAGACCATCAGTCCCGTAGCCAATATCGAAGAAGGAACTTTTGTAATAAAACCTGTATGAATAAACTCATTGATTACCGGTACCCCAAAGATCAAACCAAATAGAAAGAAAATAAAGCTGATAATAGAAAAAAATAACAAAGGCTTATAATCCTTAAACATTTTTAAGATTGTCAGTAGAACTTTGAAGCCATCTGAATACGTGTCTAATTTTGACTCACTGCCTTCTGGACGGTCACGATAATCAATCGGAATTTCTACTAGTTTAAACCGTTTATCCAGAGCATGAATTGTGAACTCCGTTTCAATTTGAAAACCAGAACTCATTACTGGAAAACTTTTAACAAACATTCGATTAAATCCACGATAGCCAGTCATTACGTCCTTAATATCTGCCTGATATAAGCGGTTGATCGAGTTCTTCACTAAGTTGTTGCCAAAATCATGGAAAGCTCTTTTGTTTTCGTTAAAATACGTTCCGTTAGATAAGCGATCACCAATTACCATATCTGCTCTACCTTCTCTTAAAGCTGTAATTAGCTCTTTTGAATTTTCTGCAGGATAGGTATCATCGCCATCTACCATTAAGTAATAATCTGCCTCTATGTCAAAGAACATTTGTCGAATCACATTTCCTTTACCTTGGCGCGGTTCCTTTTTCACTATCGCACCTTCATTAAGCGCGATTTCATATGTGTTATCTGTTGAATTATTGTCATAGACATAGATATCTGCCTCAGGTAGTTCCCTTTTAAAATCATTGATTACTTTTTTAATAGTTAACGATTCGTTATAGCAAGGGATCAGGATAGCTATTTTTTCATTGTTCATATTTACTCTCCTAACTAGCTATGTATCCAATATATTTTATATAAAATAGAGCTCATTAAAAAAGAAAACTATATTATAATTCTAGTTTTCTTTTTAATCACTAGTGTTGCATAAATATTGTACCGGTATTATCAGAATATACTGACAATAACTTTCTGCTAAAATTTACAAAAAAAGGAAATGCTCACGCAAAGGATAACTTTTTCCAGAAATTTTTAGCCCTATTCAAGTGAAAACATGTGAGATGCCAACTGTTTTAACTTCAGCCATCTGATTGATAGTGAGCGAACCAATATTCAGCGGGGGCAAACATTAGGTAATGAAGAGAGCGTTTTAAAGCAAAAAGTGTGGCGGTTGTCCCCAGTTCGATCTTTATTAGAAAGGTCAGAAGTGTTGCTATTAGTGTAAGAATCACTTGATTGATGGCGCCTTGTTCCTTTTGTGAATAGATCCGTCGGATCATTACGTTTTGTTTCAAGTGCTTGAAGAAAAGTTCAATATGCCATCGTGCTTGGTACATATCTGCGATTTCATTTGGAGAAACATCAAACCGATTAGTGACAAGACGCAAAAGCCGTTGTCCTTTGGTCAGAATCGTGACCAATCTGAAGCGCTCAGTACTGTAATTGATACCACCACCCAGAATTACTTGTTGATCACTGATGATTTGTCCATCTGCTGTTTTTTGATTTGCGACTTCAAGTTGATCTAAAACTGTGATTTTAGTATTCGACCTTGTGCGAGTCACAAAGAAGTAGCCATCAGTATTTAGTTGATCTAATAATTTATAATCAAAATAACCACGATCTACTACATACGTAGCTTCTGTCTTATCAACGAAGCATTCGAAATGATTTCGATCATGTTCTTCCGCGTTTGTAATAGTGAATTTTTCGGGATACTGATGCTCTTTATCCAGATAACAGAGATTTAAATGAAGTTTGATGCCAGATTTTGTTTTTCGGAATTTCGCCCAAGGAAACCACGTTTTGTTCAATGGGATGGTTGTCGAATCAATGAGTTGAAGACTTGAAGTTTTTGAGCTTGGTTTTTGGGTGGAAATTTTCTGAACAAGTTGTACAAAAATTTCCATCAAGACTTCTGAATCAATCTGAGGCATCCTACGAGATAGTGAGCTGTGACAAAGTCCACTCAATCCTAGTTCCTTGCAAAGTCGCGAATCCATAAAGGCTCGATCAATTTCCCGAAAGCTAGGCATTTCTTCATAGACTGCATAAAGCATGAGTTTTAATGATGTTTTGAAATCTAGTTTTTTACTGTAATAATCATATTTATTGATGCTATTGAGGTTTTTTTCAGATAATTCAGTAAAATTTATGGAAGAAAACCATTTCTGAAACGAAGTTTCTGATTTATACTTATCCATGTGTGCTGTCCTTTTTATTGGTCTTGGATAAGTTATCCTAGATTCAGTATAAAGGACTTTTTGCATCTAGATAGCTTTAAATCAATGATTTGGTTAGAGTGGGGATCTTTGCAACACTAGTGCTTTTTAATAAACACAAACATAAACTAATTTTGACCGTAATAAGCATCCTTACCATGTTTTCTTAGATAATGTTTATCTAATACTCTTTGTGGTAGAACTTCTGCATACGAATTGAGCTGTCTAGTATAGAAGTTCATTTTACATACCTCTTCAAGAACTACTGTATTCATAACGGCTTCTTTAGCGCTCTTCCCCCATGTAAAAGGACCATGTCCATGTAACAATACTCCTGGAACTTCTAAAGGTTTTATCCCTCTTTTAGAAAATTCATCAACTATCACTAATCCAGTGTTGTGCTCATAACCCTCGTCAATTTCTTCTTTTGTCAAATAACGAGCACAAGGAACTTCTCCATAGAATGTATCCGCATGTGTAGTCCCCATAGCAGGAACATCTACTCCAGCTTGTGCCCAAATTGTTGCCCAAGTTGAGTGTGTATGAACAATTGCACTAATTTCTGGAAATGCTTTATAGAGCACTGCGTGCGTAGGAGTATCTGATGAAGGATTCATTTTTCCTTCTATGACATTATTGTTTAAATCCACAACTACCATGTCATCTACAGTCATCTCCTCATAACTGACTCCACTTGGTTTGATTACAAAATATTTTGTATCTGAATCAAAGACACTAACATTTCCCCAAGTATACTTAATTAACCCTCTTTTAGGTAATTCCAAGTTTGCCTCAAAAACTTCTTTTTTTAATGATTCTAACAAATTTTTTTCTCCTCCTATTTTCAAATAAAAACTAATTATTATTCAATTTTATTATATCATAGTCTCGAACTTAAGATAATTTCTTAATCCTTGTTCAATTGAAAATCTATTAATAAATCCAAGCTTTTTCAAACGTTCGATACTTGATAGTGAAGCAGGTATATCACCACTTCTCGAGGAGATAAATTCCACTGGCAATTCAACCCCGAGCTGTTGATTTAGAACACTTATTAATTCATTTAATGAAATAGCTGTTCCAGTTCCTACATTGAACTGTTTACCAAGTGATTCTTCTGCTTTAGAGACTAGTAATAACGCTTGAATGACATCATCAATATATACAAAATCTCTTGATTGTTCACCATCTCCAAATACAGTAAATTTGGCTCTTTTGCCGGTAAGCATATTCTTATACTGTTTCATTAAAATTGAAATAACTCCACTGTATGGCGAATTTGGATTCTGATTTGGACCATACACATTAAAAAATCTTACTGCACTTGTCGGCACACCATATAAGTGATTATATGCGAGAACATATTGTTCAGCCGAAAACTTATCAATTGCATATGGAGTTAATGGGCGAATTATTGATTCCTCCTTTTTAGGTAACGTTTGTTCATCGCCGTATACTGCTGCAGAAGAACTAAAAATAAAGCGAGAAAGTGTTGTTTGATATTTTCTAACCAATTCTAGCAATAACAGTACACTATCGAAGTTAATCGTATGCGTTTCTATCGGACGTTCGACAGAATCAGCAACACTCGCCACAGCTGCTAAATGAAAAATATAGTCAAAATTATTTTGTGAAAGAACTTGTTTCATAAGATTTTCATCTGTAACAGAACCTAAAATAAATTTAATATTATCATTTTCTTTTACGTTACTTTTCTTTCCCATCGACAAATCATCAATTATAAAAACTTTATTGTTTTTTGAAAGATGGTTTGCCAGTGTAGAGCCGATAAAACCAGCACCACCAGTAATTAGATATTTTTTCATAATTATTAATCCGCCTTTCTACTTACTTAGATTTGATATGGAGATATTTTTTTGCAGTAACTGTTAAAAACTTAAATTCGTCTGTTTTAAAGAAAAAAAGTACAAAAAAAACACAATCTACAAGTCCCACAATGAATGCGGTAATTATTAATCTCAAAAAACCTTCATTAATAAAATAATTTTTAATAATAAAAATGAATGGAACGGTTGCTAAAAAACACAAGGAATAGTGAAACATCATTTTCCAATATAAAAGAAAATTCTTTTTAAAGGCATACTTGAATACACTGTATGGCTCATACCAGAAAACCGTTAGTAATGATGAAGTAAGTGTCCCTAACAAAACACCCGCCACCCCAAGCTTGAATACTATGATAAACAATAGTGAAGCAAATAGGTTTATTATTGATTCAAATATTGCTTTCCATCTCTGCTGCCACGCTAAACCATATCCGTCAATAAATACTTGAGGAGTATTTCTAAACATTCTTATTACATAATTCAATATTATCACTACAACAGTAATATTATCCATTTTGAAACTGTTTCCCACCCAAAAACTAATAAATGGATTTAGCAACACAATCAATTCAGTTGTTGTAATGTAAATAATAAGAAAATTGATCAAACTATGCTTTCGGAAGACATAGTAACCCGTATCATCCTTAACGGATGCAGCCACATTGCCGATACTAGAACCAATAGAATTTGTAAACTTAGTAAAAAGCTGTTGCAAACTCGTAATTATTAACGAATAATTTGAATAGAAGCCTACTGCCGATAAACTAACAAAAGTAGATATAAGAATATTATCCGTTCCAGAAACTACAACACTACCAACTTTGTTTGCAATGTTTCCTATCGTATTCCTTTTTAAAATATCTTTTGTATTTTGACTCAATTTGTACTTTTTTTTGTCAGATAAAAATCTGTACTCTCTCTTAACTCTAATTGTCAAAAAAATGTTACATAGAATAGTAAATATAATTTGTAGAATCAAATATAGAATATAATTCTGTGTAAAAATCAAAATTAAAGTTTGGCTTATTATTGTGATAACCATAAAAACAAAATCATATATCACCGTTATGTAAACTTTTTGATCAGCTAGTAGCAAGGATCTATTATACGTATAAAAATAACTAGCAACAGAATTAAAAAGAAATAGAATATAAATCAAGTATAAATTATCAATATTAGCATCCCGTCCTATAATAGTTGGAAGAAAAGGAAGAATCAGAAGACCTAAGATGGCTACTACTAAACCAATAAACTGATATATTCTTTTATATAAATGCATCAATGCATTTATTTCAGGATGATTCTTTTCCGCCAACGGTTTATATAAAACGTATATAATTGAAGAACCTATTCCAAGTTCAGCAAGTGACAATACATTCAAGACATTAGTAAATAAACCGTTTAATCCTAAATATTCAGCTCCTAAATATTTTATAAAAATACTTCTAAAAGCGAACTTTATTAGCATATTGAAAAAGAATAAAACAAATGAAATACTTGAATTAATAATAGAATACTCCATTCTACTTCTTTGTTTCATTTTTACTACCTCGTTTTATTTTTTTTGCGAGTAACACTATTTGCCAACTCTTTACTAAAAAGAAAAAATTTTCTCTTTTATAAAAAAATAAGTATAATTTTCCAGTAAAACTCAGGTCTTTTGCATAGCTTGAATTCAATAATGTTTGAACGACTGGATACTTCTTTAGTGATAAACTCATTTTTTTCTTGCTTTCATATGAAATATCTTTATTCAACAGAAAAAGGGCTCTTTGAACAGAAAAAAAACGTCCAGAAAAATCATTAAAGAATCTTTGTTTCAGCCGATAATCATTCACTTTTGAAATTAAATTTTCAAAAATAAATTCTCCAGTAACACAAACATCGTTAACGTGATTTAGATAGGAACTACTACTTATACTTGTTTCATTGTAAGTATAATAATATAGAACTTTATCAATATAACCAAAATTTTTACTTATTAACAGACTTTTAGCAATTAATAGACGATCTTCTCCACCTCTTACCAATTTCTCATTTTCAAAAAGTACAACTTGATTTAAAACTTTAGTTTTTATTGCCTTACCGCAAATTGGATTCAATGAACTATCCTTAAAATAAATAGAGTAAAAGTCAGCTTTGCTAATTATCCCCTCATCAAATAAATGTTCTTGCCGAGAAAGTTCAATACCATTTTTAGTCACTCTGGATAAATTGAAAGTTATTAAATCTTGTTCGCCGTATTTTTTAATAAAATTAATTACCGAAAGTAAGGTATCTTTATCAAACACATCATCCGAATCTAAATTGAAAATATATTCTCCACTGGCAAGTTCTACTCCACTTAACCTTGCTAGAATTAACCCTTCATTTTTACTCTTGTTTAAAAGTGTGATTCTTTTTTCTAATTTCCTATATTTATCAATAATTTCTTTACTATTGTCTGGAGAAGCATCATTAACAATAATCAGTTCCCAATTTTTATAAGTTTGATTTATTACTGATAAAATAGCAGCTTCTAAATATTGTTCTGTATTATAAACAGGCATTACAATTGAAAATTTCATTTAGATTCTCCTTAAATATTTTCTTAATAATCCGCCGAATCTAATAACAGCTGTTCATCTGTTATAATTGCCTTATAGGAGTCAATAACCGAATAACGAACATTGGAATCAAATTGAACAAAAAGATTCAAATTATCATTATATGCAACACCAGAGTAAGCTAAAGGAAAAATTTTTTTTGCCTCTAAAATTTTTTCTCGACCAATCTCCATTTTCTCCTCATGACTCAATAGTTTCGACTGGGAACGCAACTGAAAACTATTCAAATTTAAGGGATTGAAATTGAAATTGGTTTTATTTAGAAAGTAGTCTTTTACAACAGCGTAATCTTCATCGTTTTCCATTACAAAAATTCGCATAGACTTAGTTTGATTATCAGAACTTTCTATAACTACAGTTTTGGAAGACAAGGGTACACTGTCTAAACCAGGAATTAGATTCTTATCAATCCCATCCTCTTGGTTCAAAATACTCAGACCTCTATTATGCATTAAATCCAATAATTCATTGACTAGTTCCTTTTTAAACTTTGTTTTCTCTCTCTTTTGATATTTCTCTAAGTTAATTTTTACACTACTAACTAAAATATCATGATTAATTTCAACTCCAATGTTTACTTTATCAGAATTTAAATCAGCCGCATCCAAATAGAATACAAATTTCCCATCCTTATCAATTTTTAACTTAGTACTCTCGTAATTTATATTAGCTGGATAAACACCTTCTTTTGTATTCTCTATTTCTCCAGTAATACGAATCTTGCCATTATTATTAGGTGAGAACGATTTATTTTCATATTTAATAGACGATTCCTTCAAAAAGGTAAATCCCGAACATATAAAGAACGAGCAAATAACGAATAAGCGCCAACTATGATTCACGTTTCATCACCTTCCCATATAATTTCTTTATAGTTTTAGATGGAGTATCAAAAATAGTAGTAAAAAAGTAAGCAACAAGATAGCAGCCTAATAAAGGTACAATAAAACTGGGTTTAAAAAATATTTTAATACAACCAATTACAGCACTACGTGGCATTAGAAAAAGATTCAGTAATATTCCCAGCAAAAAAATGTTTATTAAAGTACTATTTCGGCGAATTATTCTTACAACTACAGTTAGAAAAATTCCTAGAAGTATGCTAAAGCAAATGATTCCAAGATATCCATAATCTGCATATAGTTCTAAAAGATAAGAAGAACCATTTCCATTTCCTTGCATATATTCATCTTTTCTAAATATATAGGCCAAATTGTGCGCCAAATTGTTACTTTTCATTCCCATAAGAATTCCGTTATTATTACCAATTTCTGGAGCTGAAAATAATTTTTGGGAAATAAAACCATACTTAAAAATATCGATTATACCACCAAATGTATAATTTTTCTCCCAATAAAATGGTAATTTATCCAAGTTAGCAAACCCAAAACAAACTGTATCAAAACTTGTTCCTTGTTTATGCAAAAAATCTATAAATAGTCCGATGGGGTTGAAGGCCACCGAAGATCCCTTTCTAATATAGTTCGTTGCACTTAAAAATAATACTCCCAAAGGAACTCCAAAAAGTAGAGAGACTTTCTCAAATTTCCCCATCCATTTTGTTCCATCAACCTCATGAAAATCACGAATAACAAAATAAACTATACTAAACAGAAAACGCAAAACTATTGGATTTCTTTGTCCCATCAACAATGTCGGAATAGAAGCAACAATGTAAGCTATTAAAACAAAATAAGAAAACTTCTTATTAGGAAAAGTAGCGAGATAAATACACAAAATGAAAGGTAACATTCCAGCAAAAGTATTAATCATTCCCGGACCACTAAAGCTATACTCAGAATAATATGCCTCATATGAATTTTTTAATACAAAAAGCAATTTTGAAACTTCAATAACCAAAGAACAAAACAGGCAGAAAACAAAACCTAAAAATGAAATAAAGCTAATCCATTTTCTTCGTAACTTGATTTGAGGAGAATCGCTCCTCAGTTCCTTTCTTCCGAATTTAATTTTCTCCCCAATAATGGCACCGACAAACATAAATAGTAATCCAAGAAAATATGCATTTAAAGCAAATTGAATTGAACTACTTTCATAATGTGCCCAATTTCCCCCGCGAAAAAGGTCTATAGTTGGTCGAGCTAATAAAAACACAAAGAAGGTGACATTAAATAGAAAAAAAGCAAATTTTATCAAGAAACGATCAAAAGAATACATTATATTGTTTAACCATAATAAAAGAATGGCAATCAATTGAAGGTTAAAACTATTATTAAATACTCCGTACATAAAAGAAAGTATCGAAATAATGAAAAGCATAATTTGGATATTCCTAACAAGATTGCCTTTATTAGAAACAGTTCTCTTTTTTTTTAAATCTAGTAGATTCAATATTTTCTCTCCTTCATAAAAAATACACGCCATTCTTGTCGAAATTAAAATGAAAAAACTCGAACCCCTTCTCTTAGAATTAACTATGAAGAGAATCCGTTCAAGTTATAAAATTTCATTCTTCAATCAATTTGAAAATATGTTCGATTGCTAGATCTAGTGAAAAATAGGGTTTCCATCCGAGTTCTCTAACTTTTTTATCACTCAATACCGCAATTTCTATTGGTGTTTTTTCAGAAGTTTCTTTCTGTCCACCTAACTCGAATTTTACCTGCCGGTTACAATATTTAGCAATTTCCTCTGCAAAATTAGCTAGTGTAACCTTGTTAGTCGTATTAGTTAAGTTATAAACTTCCCCTTTTTCACCTTTGATTAACACTGTTAGCAATGAACTTACGCAATCGACTATATAACAATAAGTTCTTAAATTGGTGGCAAGACTTTTCAAAATAATGTCTTGACCACCTTTAACATTTTCGAAAAATTGAACACTTGCTCGATTGTCGAATCTAGTGTAATTAGCACCAAAAATATGCGAAGGGCGCACTGAAACACAATCAAGATCGTATTGCTTCACATATGATACAACCAATGTTTCTGCAGCTCTTTTACTTGAAGGGTAGCATGATCGTACATCAGTAAAATCAATAAAACCAGAGAGTTCTTCAGTAAAAGGCGCTTTCGATTTATCTAGGACTCCATAAACTTCTCCTGTTGAAACAAACAAAAAACGTTTGACCTTATTCGCAACTGAATATGCCAATAAATTATCTGTTCCATTTAAATTCGCTTGCATTGTTCCAACAGGATCTTCTTTGAATGCTTTAGGAAACGCATTACTTGCTGCATGAATAACATAATCAACATGTAAATTCGATAATTCCTTTTTAAATGGCTCAGTTATATCCTGCTCTATCAATACTAACTTTTCATCATTTAAATATTCAGAAAAACGTTCCTTTAGTCTTTTAGAGTTCCTTCCCAAAGCAATAACTTGTATTTGAAAATTAGAAACCTGATTCAAATATAATAACTCTTCAACAATAAATGAGCCGATTAATCCTGTCGCTCCAGTAATTAAAATACTTTTATTAAGTAATATTTCTTTATCAATAATTGAATCAGAACAAATTGCTAAGTCTTTCTCAAAAGTTGAATTCATATTCCCACCTAATTTCTCTGTTTTAGCCATTCTGATCGAGAAGATGCCAACAGAGCTTTGAAAATATCTAAATCCTCGACCGTTGTTAGTTTAATATTTTTTTCAGATCCAGCAGAAAAATAAACCTCCTGACCTAACTCTATTGCCAAAGTACAAGAGGCAACTGAATTCGTGATACCTTTTTCAAGAGCTTCTGTATGCATGTCATAAAGTCTTTGTACCGAAAATCCCTGCGGAGTTTGCGTTCTTTTCAAATTGTCACGAGGGTAGCTAGCCTCAGCACTAATTTGATTAGCGGTTTCCAACATCGCCTCAGCACAGGGTATGCAAGTAATTGCCGATCCAAATTGTTTAGTTTTAGAAATACAATCTGAAATGATTTCTTGTGAGATTAGAGGTCTGATAGCATCGTGAACTAAAATAATATCTTCAGGATTGTAATTCTTTTGAATTTCGAAAACTCCGTTTCGAATTGATCCTTGACCATTATCGCCAGCAGGAATAATATGTTTCAACTTAGTTATTTCAAATTGTTTTGCATATGCTTCAAGAACTTTTTCCCACCCTTCAATACAAACAACCGCAATTGCATCAATTTCATTGTGATTTTGAAAAGCTTCTAGTGTATAAATAATTACAGGTTTATCATTAATATTTAGAAATTGCTTTGGAATATCTTGCTGCATCCGAGCACCAGCTCCTCCTGCGATTAGTAAACCAATATTCATTTTTATCGTCTCCTTCTTTTAATCTTAAAATGTGCTGGTACTTGTTGTTCTTTAGGGGGGTATTTCATATAATCTCCATAAAGCTGGCTTAAGTATACATTATATCCTTGTGGTACTAAAGTAGCAAAACTTTCAAAGTTTACTTCTATAGTTTTCTCGAAAACTTCTTTGGGAACAAATTCTCGAGTTCCATATGCTGTAGCAAGTATTACTCCGTTTATTTCAGAGTTACGATTTTCTTGATCAACTTTTTTTGCGAAGTCGTTCATTTTATTTGCAAAATAGTTCGCTCCTTTATAGTTTGCATATGGGGTAATTAAGCGTTTTATAAATCTATATTTCTCAGCAGGTTTGAATTTCTTTTTTGTTCCAGTTCCTCTTAGCAAATCTAAAATCTTCATTTTCCGTATAATTGTCTTTTGTTTCTTATCGATAGAAGGTATCCTTTCAATTGGAAATATATCCAAAAAAGCACCGTGCTGAATGTGTCTATATTCATCTTCCACGTAAGTCTGTGTATTCTCAATCTTAATAAATGGGTATGACCAATCACTCATGTTTTTTAAACTACATGCTCGATACGGATGAGGTAACTCACTAGATACACATATAAATTTTTCATAATCTTCTCGTAACATCATTATATCTAAATCATCATCCCATGGAATAAAGCCTTTGTCTCTGATAGCTCCTAACAGTGTACCCCCTGACAAAAAATATGTTATTCCATGAATTTTGCATAATCTATCAACTTCAAATAATATGTTTAATAATTCATTATGAAGTTCTTCTAAACTCAAATATTCTTCTTCAATCACTATTATCCTCCTAAAATTCTCTGGAATATATATCTTCCATTTGTTTACAAGTATAACTAACATCATAGGATGTCAATTTCTCAGTAGCTGTATTAAAAAACGGTTCTTTTAAAATAGCGTCAATCCAGTCGTCATTAGATGCATTTAATGGTACAAAATCGACAACAGGAGTTAACTTCGTATCTTCGGAAATTGTATTGGAAAGAACTAACTTAAGTTTGGCAGCCTGCGCTTCTATTCCAACCATGGGTAATCCTTCATACAATGATGTCATTACAAATACATTCATTATATTTAATAAATCTGGAATATCATTTCTCTCTCCTAAAAGAAGAACATCATTTGAAATATTCAATTCGTTTATTTGCTTCTTTAAATCGTTCTCTAAACTTCCAGATCCAATAATCACTAGCTTACTATTAGGCTTATATTTTTTCAGATCAGAGAAGATGGTTATTAGTAAATTCTGGTTCTTTTGTTTTTCCAATCTTCCAATATTTCCAATTACAAATGCGTCAGAAGGAATAGCTAACTCATTTCTCTTTTTTTCCTTATCCGAAAATTGTTTCTTATACAGACTTAAATCAATTCCATTGTGTATTATTTTAAATGGATGTCCTTTAAATAAACTTTCTCCCGCTTCTTGGCTAACGGCCAGAAAATCTGTTGCATTTGATAGAAGTAAATTGCTTAAAAAGTGTCGTAATAAATTCATCACAAAGTTTCTGGACTTTCCATCCTCTGTAGCATGACTATGTGCAATCCGCTGCTTAATACCATTTCTTTTGGCAAGCCATAAATTGATACCCCCTCCAAAATAAACTTCATTATGTGCAATTTCAAATTTTTCTTTTTTTAATAATCGATTTACTTGAAACAAATATTTAAAAATATTTTTCTTGGGATTCGCTACAATAAAAATTCTCCCTCCCAGTTTTTTAATTTCACTATGATAGTCTTGTACATTCTGAAAATCTTCATAGATCAAAAAGTCAAATTGGAATTTGTCACGATCAATTTTCCGATAGAGATTCATCATAAATGATTCAGCACCGCCTAAACCCATGCGTCCTTGAAAATGTAGTACTCGTTTCATTATTAATCCCCTCTAATATTTTCTTTTCAAAAAAGCCATTACTCCAGGCATCTTTGTTTCTACAAAAGCTCCGGCATTAAATACTAATAGAAGTAAAGGTTTTGGCATTTTAAAAAGTAGTTTAGTAATTTTTTTTGTAATAGTATCAGTTATGGCAATTTGTTTTGCCTCTATAATCGACGCGTCATTCAAAATGGTATCAATTTCAACTTTTTTTTGTTTACCAGTAATTTTTTCTGTTTCTAAAATCGAAAAAATTACTGATGTCGTTCCTTTGAGCAGTAAGGCTGCCATCCCTTCCCTATTTTCGTTGCTAGTAATGGCATTGCTTTGTTCATAGAATTCTTTAAAAGTTGCGAATTTCTCTTGACTATACTGATTGGTAATTCCATGATCGCCAACAAATTCATAAACATACTCAATTTTAGAGTTCATAATAACTAGGGAACAATGCTTATAATAATCCAGATTGAAAATCCGATCTTCACAACTACGATAATCTTTAAAACGAATATTATTTTTAATAATGATATCTCTTCTATAGCATTTATTCCACACGACATACATCAACTGTTTATTCATTAATTCATACATATCAGATAAAAATTCTTCATTATCATCATAAATATGTTCAGTTACTAAATATTCCTTTTCATCAGCAACTTTTTCCTGATTCATTGTCCTAAAAGTAAAAGAACTGACAATCAAATCTAGATCAGGGTTATCGAAAATAATCGATGTATAGTCACTTAATATTGTTTCTTTAGGACAGTCATCAGCATCAAAGAACAAAAGATACTCTCCCCTAGCACGCTCAATACCATAGTTTCTAGCTAAACCTGGACCTTCATTTTTTTTTGTAAACAGACGAAATCTAGGATCCTCAATAATACTCTCTTTTATTACTCTCTCTGTATTATCAGTAGATCCATCATTGATTAATAATATCTCAAAGTTGATATTGTCAAAATCTTTTAATACATCAATGGTTTTAGTAATACTCACTTCTGCATTATAGACTGGAATAATAATGCTAAATTTTGGTGTAGACATTCTTTCACCCCGAATTAATGAAGAATTTTCTCTTTAGGAAAATCCATTTTATCTAAAGATATACATGCTTCCTCTTCTTCTAAACCTTGCGAAGAAACCTTATCAAACAAAATTTTTATCGTTTGCAGCAAAATCTTCATATCTAACATAAATGAGTACTTCTTGATATAAAGCAAATCAAATTTCAGCTTACTGTTATAGTCTGAAACATATTTACCATACACTTGGGCATAACCAGTGATTCCAGCGCGCACATTGTGTCGCAAGTAATAGTTAGGATTTTCTTGATTAAATTGCTCAACAAAAAAAGGTCTCTCTGGACGCGGTCCAATAATCGACATATCTCCTTTTAACACATTGATTAATTGCGGAAGTTCATCAAAACGAACAGCACGAATAAATTTCCCTACTGGAGTTACTCTAGCATCATTGCTTTTAGCTAAAACTGGCCCAGATTTAGCTTCTGCAGTTGCAGTCATTGAGCGGAATTTATATATTGGAAATTCCTTTTGATTTTGCGTGATTCGAATTTGCTTGTAGATAATTGGGCCTGGCGATGTTGCTTTTACTAAAATCGCCGTAATCAGCATGAATGGTGAAGCAATCACCAATAAAATTAATGAAACAACGATATCAAACAGTCGCTTGAGCATTGCATCTTCAGAAGGTATTCTAAAACCAGAAGACTCGATAATACTTTCATCTTCAAAATTCATAATATTCGGGTTCATTGTCACTAAATTTTCAAAAGTTGTATTCAAAAACAGCTTTTTCTCTTGTTTAGTAACCAATTGATAAACTTTAATTTTTTCAGCTTCTGGAATTTTTGATGCCAAATAAACAATGTCTACATCATCAATTATTTTTACTAAGTTATCGTAGAAATGATCTAATACTACTGACTGTACCTTATGTTTATTGTTTTTTTGCGAACTAAAGTTTTTAATTGCTGGAGCAACATCCTTTTCAAATCCAAGAATCGTTACTTTCTTATCCGAGCTTAATTTCATGTAAGCTTTATAGATGATTGTACGATAAATTATCAGTAAAATGGTACCTAGCAAGAATGAAATCAGGATAACTGTACGAGGAAAAGCAAACCAACGTCCAGCGAAAGTAATAATCATGATACCTAGAGACATCAGGAATTGTCCAATAACCGTTACAAAAACAATATCACTGACGATTCGATTATAAAAAACGTACGTTCCTAGTAAAACATTCAATACTATAAAGAAAAGCGAAATAAATAATGCAGAACTCTCAAACGTTTGAAAGTTTCTTATTGGAATGGCTCCACCAAATTTTAGCCAAAAACTAAAATAGACAGAGAAATTATAAATGACCACGTCAACCAAAATAATAAAAAATCGACGGGCGGCGCTCCATTCGCCACTTTTATTCATACAAACACTCCTAATCCACGAAATAATCCATTACACATCTTACCATATAGGCAAAAAAAAGAGTAGCATTCCTAAGAAAAGTAATAAAAAAGAAAAGAACAAAAAGCGATAAAATCAATTGATTTTACCGCTTTTTGTTCTTTTCAGACACATAAACTATTTTATCATTTTTAAATAAAATCTTTATAATTCACCTGCATACTCTTGCATTCTAATCTTGTGGAAATAGATAAATTTTTGAAAAACGGGTTCCTGAAAAAATATGCGACTGCATATTTCCTGCTAAAACCTGATGCCATATTCTATTTTCATTTGAACGGTCCCCCCAAAAAATTCCAATATGACAATCATAATTGATATCTGTCCATACAGGATCAAAATAAATAATGTCACCCTTTTGAGCCTTGCCGCTTTTTAATAAAGTATCCACTGAATTAAAAGTATAATATTCCGTGTTGCGCATTAGTGCATCTCGCCAATTATACGCATTCGCATAGCTTCCCCATCCTTGCGTGATCCCAGAGATACGATTTAAATTACCTCCACTCCTGCGCATTACACACGCAACAAATCCTGTACAGTTCATCCCTGGACCATGACCATTAGGAGCTCCGTAAGGACTTAAAAAGGGTTCAGGATTACTTGAAGACAACCCGCGATAAGGCGTGCTAAGGTAAAAACGATCGTTTTGATGCACAGTCAACTCATTCAATACACGTTGACGCGTCGTCCCCATGTACTGTGCTGCTCCACGGCGTTCTCTCACGGCGCCACTATTGACATAGCCGAACCATTTCCCATTCGAATCATATAATGAATAGTATGTCGATCCATTCATGTGCTTGTAATACCACTTAACTTGGTAGGTTTTATTGATGAGAGAATTTGTTCTAGTTTTTTCTTTCCAACTAAAATTGTTCCAGATAGAATAGCCGCTTTTTATTACTAAGACTGATTTGTTCATCGAAAAACCAGTTCCTTGCGCACCACCAGCTTTAGTTACTGCAGATTCGTTAACATAACCCTGCCATTTATTGTTATTGTCATATAATGAATAGTATTTATTCCCGTTTACATGAACATACCAACCTTGTAAATGGTATGTTCGATTTATCATATTTTTCGTTTTTCCACGAATCTTAAAATTGAAATCGTTATAAGTTTGATAGTAATCCTTCGTTATTGTCACGTACTCATTTGTACCGTGCCAAATACCGCCTCTACTAGTTGCTTTTGTCACTGCGGCTTCGTTAACATAACCCTGCCATTTATTATTATTGTCATACAATGAATAGTATTTATTCCCGTTTACATGAACATACCAACCTTGTAAATGGTATGTTCGATTTATCATATTTTTCGTTTTTCCACGAATCTTAAAATTGAAATCGTTATAAGTTTGATAGTAATCCTTCGTTATTGTCACGTACTCATTTGTACCGTGCCAAATACCGCCTCTACTAGTTGCTTTTGTCACTGCGGCTTCGTTAACATAACCCTGCCATTTATTGTTATTGTCATACAATGAATAGTATTTATTCCCGTTTACATGAACATACCAACCTTGTAAATGGTATGTTCGATTTATCATATTTTTCGTTTTTCCACGAATCTTAAAATTGAAATCGTTATAAGTTTGATAGTAATCCTTCGTTATTGTCACGTACTCATTTGTACCGTGCCAAATACCGCCTCTACTAGTTGCTTTTGTCACTGCGGCTTCGTTAACATAACCCTGCCATTTATTATTATTGTCATACAATGAATAGTATTTATTCCCGTTTACATGAACATACCAACCTTGTAAATGGTATGTTCGATTTATCATATTTTTCGTTTTTCCACGAATCTTAAAATTGAAATCGTTATAAGTTTGATAGTAATCCTTCGTTATTGTTACGTACTCATTTGTACCGTGCCAAATACCGCCTCTACTAGTTGCTTTTTCTAATGCCTCTTCTTCAACATATCCCTTGAATACCCCACCATTATCATAAAGCGCAAAATATTTTTTTCCATTGAAATGGTAATACCACTCCTTAATGTTGAAAGTTTTTTCATTGATCAATGCAGTAGTTCCTAAATCCTCGGCAAAATCTAGGTCCATCCAAATCTTCTGATCTTCCTTCACAATAGAATAATAATCGTTCACAGGGTGTTTGATTCCGGCTGGATTGTCTGTTTTTTCAACCGCTGATGCTTCCACTATACCGATTGATTGATCGGACGAATTTTTTAATAAGTAATACACTTTTTCATCATAGTGATTATAATAACCAGCGATTTTAAAAGTTTGATCCTTTAGTTCTTCTGTCGTCCCATTTTGTTCAAAATCTATAGTGAATAGCTTGGCATCCGTCGATTGTATACTGGCGTACGCGTCGTCCGATTCAGAAAATAATTTTCCTTCCTCACCAGTCACTCGTTCAGTGCTATTGGGATCAATATATCCTACTTCCCCCTTAGGATTACTTAAAATATAGTATTTCGTATCATCATCACTGGTAACTTCTTGTGCAGCCAATGTTTTTTGATAATTTTTTCCCCCGTCATCAATAATTTCGCCATCAAAATTCTTCAATAAGACGTAATTCACATCACTGATTGAAATAAAGAATTTTTCACTGATCGGTTCTGTTTGAACGCTGGGTTCGTCTTTTTTTGTAACTTGCTCCTTTTCACTCATTGATGTCTCATCAACAGAATCAGACGAAGAGGCCACTGTTTCCGAAGAATACTCTGTGCTTTCTGTTGTTTGTTCAGCTATATCACTACTATTTAGAATACTGCCCGTTTCTGTTTGAACTGTCCCTTTAGATGATGTTTCCTCACTAGAAGCTTTAAAACCAACTAGTGGAAAGCATAAAATGACTGTTAAACACCATAACCATAACACTTTTCTCTTTTTCATAATTAAACGTTAAATAATCTGAGAGATTATTTAACAACCTCCTAACTTTCTTATCATTGTTACAAATATTTTATCATAATAACTGAAGAAATAGCTTTTATAGTCTCTCAAAGTATTATTTGCCGATGACAAACTTTGTAAACAAGCCTTGAAGGTTAATGGAAGAGACCCTGTATGGCGTTTAAGCGCTTCGATGTAGTCAGTGGTGATATCCGGTCCCACCATGGTCAAAAAAACGCCCATGATCGGCAGACTTCCGCCGAATAGATAATTGATTAAAGCAATTTGTATCATATAGATTCCTCGCTTTCTAAATTAATTGATAGCCCCTGCGAAAAGAAAGTCGCAGGGGTTCATAGCTGTTGTTCCCTACGCAGTATGTGGTTGTCAATGAACGGATTTAATTGGAAAAAGGCTTATTCCCGCGGTGAATCAGGCGGACCTTCTTTGTTTTTCTTTCTGATTCTGTGAAGCCATTGAAGAACTCTATTTTGTTCTTTCGTGTCTTGGCTGGATGAATCTTCATCTATGAATGTAGCAGTTGGTTTCTGATCGCTGGTTTCGCTATAGCTTGATTGTGGAAGCGACTCTTTTTCTACTTTAATCGCTGCTTTTTCCGGTGGAGCGATAGTCGTTAATTGTTTAAAATAGTGACCATGCGGTGTTGTTGGTAGTGCAGATGGCTTTGGTGTCGTCACTACCGCAGGTTTCTCCTGTTTTTCCGCGACTTCACAGCAACCGACTTCTTCACAGGCCGCTTCCTCAACAGGCTTTCCATCGTAACGAACACCTCTCGTCTCATTTTCTGGATCAAATATCAGAGTTTCCTTATGGGTCAAGACCTTGGCGGTGACCACAGAATCAAATAGTTTTACGCCGTTTTGTGTACAAATGTCTAAGTTCGTCAATAATTCGCAAGCTTCTTTGATCTGCGGCGCCGTTAAGTTGGGATCAAGATCTCTGTATTTCCAATTGTGGGTGCCGCCATCGCTTTTTCCAAAGGTGGCAATTAAATCCTTGGTCATTGTTCTGTTCCTTTCTTTGATTTTTTCTACGTAGGTTGGTTCATGGTTTCATCAAGGTTCGCTAGTTTCTTCAGGTCGGACAAATGAAATAAGGGAGCGGGCAACAGAGACGACTGTTTCACCGAATTTTTTTACTGGAAAAACTCTCAGTTTCAAAGTCTTCCATTCGGGTGCCATAAAGTAGTCTTCAAAATAATAAAAGAGACGTTTCATGGTACGTGTGGCTTTAGTATGCATGAACACTTCGCGGACAAGATCCTTTAGAAAGTGATCAAACTCCGCCGCTCCTAATTGGCAGCGTACTTTCAAGGCTAAGATATATTTAATCGTGACACTACTGTTTTGTGTTTCATGGTAGAAATTGGTGATTCGTTGTTCGAGTGTTTTAGCTTTTAAGTTGAATAACTGCCGAAACGACAGTGTTTGTATAACATTCATTGATTCTCATCCCTTCATTAGATAGTAGAGGAGGGCGGCGATAGCACCGCTGCTCCTCAAAGTATTTGGTTAAAAAATAATTGTTTCAATCGTTTCGACGTACTTCGCACTTTCGACAGTGTTGAAGAGGTCTGCACCATCTTTATGACAAAGTTTTACCTCTGTCATGCGTTGTAACAATCCTTTGATCTCCGTATCGGTCTTTTGAGTATCGGGATCATTAAAGCTCCAGGTGTGATTCTTCCCTAAGCTGTTTTTAAAGGTTGCGACGAGTTTTAGCATTTTTTCTCTTCCTTTCTATGATTTATTTCGTATAGCGTGATTGACTGGTTAGGATCACGCCGTCTAATTCACTGCCTTCAACTGATAAGGCTTTCATAATTTCTCCCAGTTCAAGGACCTTCTCTTCGCTGGGCGCGTCCATCACATTTGTAAAGGTGATCTTCTTAGTTTTTTCTCCGCCTGCATCGATTTCTACTTGAAGTTTATTGCCGATCGTTTGAATCATGGTTGTTTCCTCCTAAATTTTTTTTGTTTCCGGCCGGTGACTAAAAGATAAACGATTTCTGAAAAAAGTGCGAATCGCAAATTGACCAAAAGGGGGTCAATTTGACCTGTTTTTGAGTAAAAAGTGCGGTTTTTGATGAAAAAGCGGTCAAATCGGGGGTATAATGGTCAATTTGTGATTTGATATTATTCTATATTCGGAGTATAATTGTAGCTTTACTAAGAGTGACTAATGATAAGTAGAATCAGACGGTGTTGGGATGATTTAGTGAAAACATTTTGGGAAAGGACTATAATACCTCGAACGAAAGGAAGTCCGCAAAATGAAAAAACTGTAAAGCATTTTGAACACTGCTTTACAGTTTTTGATTTTGAAAGTATAAACTTAGTGAGCTATTATCGTTTTGGGGGTTCTTTCTCAAGTTTGGTTATAGCCACAAAAAAGCAAGTACATTCGTACCTGCTTTTTTGTGGCTATTTGTACTGTTTAGGTATTTCTCGTCTTATACTATAGTTAGAAAGAGGGTCTTTAGAATGAACTACACCGAACTAACCCAGTGCTCTTTTTTGTTGGATGAAGACCATTTTATCTATGATACCTCGGAAGATTCTGAAACAGTCCATTTGTTCATTAAGTCAAAACCTCATGAATGTTCCTGTCCTACTTGTGGCATGTTGTGTCGAACCTTAACTGCGACATATCAACGAACACTTCAAGATACGCCAATCCATGGTAAACAAACATTTCTTCACGCCAACCTTTACAAATATAGTTGCTCAAATCCCGACTGCTCCAGACAGGTCTTTACTGAAGCTCTTCCTTTTGCACGTTCTTCTCAAGTTCGAACCGATGCCCTCAATACCTTTATTTTAGGTGTGGCAATCTTTTTGAGCAATGAATGTGCTAGTAAAGTATTGGCTCTCTTAGGTGTCTCAGTGAGCAATGATACCATTCAACGACTGTATGATCGATTGATATTCGAAGATCGACCAAATGTCGAAGCAATAGGGATCGATGATGTAGCCATAAGAAAAGGGCAGACCTATGCCACAGCTATCTACGATATGCAAGACCATCAGCTGCTTGCCCTCCTTGAGGGACGAACAGCCGCTACATTAAAAGAATGGTTAGTCCACCATAAAAAAATTCAATTCGTAGCCCGCGATCGCGCCAACGCCTACGCTAAAGCCATTACTGACATCCTTCCCGATTGTGTACAAGTGGCTGATCGCTTTCATTTACTTCAAAATTTGATCACGCATCTAAAAGAAATCTTTTCCTCCCAGCTCCCCCAGACACTTTTCTTCCACGAAGGTCGCTTATTAGATCGAGAACCCAAGAAGGTTTACGTTGAAAGAACACCGGATTCAGTCTACTTAGCCAAGTTGTCTTACGATAATTCTGTTCCAAGAAATTCAGATGGTTCAGAGATCGTTTTTGATAATAAAAAACGCGATCTAAGTAGCCTGCAGTACCAAAAACAGGCGGAAAGTCGCCGAGAAAAACAACAGTTGATTCGTACCATTCAAACGTATTGGGCAGAAACAGAGAAAAAGGATCCTTTTCATTTAGCCCATCAATTTAACATTCATCCAATCACACTAAAGAAATATCTTCAAATGACAGAAGAAGACCTCTGTCAGATGGATCAGCCGAGAAACTATAAAAAACGAAAAACAGTTATGGATGATTACTTAAATATTATTTTCAAAATGATGCAAGATGGTCACCCGGATGACATTATTTACTTTTATCTCCGATACAGCGGGTGTGATAAGAATCAAAAGACCGTCTGGAGTTATATTCAAACCATCAGTAAAAATAATTTCTCGGGTCGTAAATCTATGCATAGTAACCGATTATTTCGGCAAGTTTATCCAGAAGATGTACGAATGATTAGACGAAATCGGCTCTTAAACTATCTACTAACCGTGAATCCTAAAACAAAAAAAGAGCATCAGATCGAAGAATACTTACCAGCTATCAAAGAAAAATACCCCATTGTTTCTGAGACAGAGACCATCTTCCGAGAGTTCCATACGATTATCATGGGGGATTCTCCAGACGACCTGGATATTTTTATTCACGCCTATCAAGATTCTCCGATTGATTCTTTTTGTCAGAGCATAAAAAGGGATATCGCCCCGATAAAAAACGCGATATCCCATAGTATAAGCTCTGGATTCGTCGAAGGTAATAACAACAAATTTAAGCTTATAAAACGAATTGTATATGGCGTTCTGGATTAGTCAATCTATCCAAAAAATGTCTGTTGGCTTTTTCGGCAACCCAAGAAAATTTCTCCTTGAGCAATCTTCTTTGAAGGGCCTGTATAACCAAACTTGAGAAAGAACCGTTTTGGGACCTATAGTTCTTTTAGTTATAGTCAGAATAATATTTATCTTACTAGAAAAATACTGAATAATTTTGCAATATGCTGCATGACAACTGCTAAAGTTGCAGTTGATATTATAACTAAGCACACATATAATAAACGATTATTTACAAATAATACATCACTACGAAATAAATGAATGAACAAGCCTTGATATAAATATAGCTCAAAAGAGATTATTTTTATAAATTGGTAGAATCGATTTTTAAAAGTAATTTTGTAGTTAATGAACACAACTATTGAAGTAAAGCAAAGAACACTTAGTGATCGGATTAACGGAGTATAAGATACTTCATCAAGATAAAAGAAACAACTAAATAGAGTCGCTAGGACTATAACTGATGTCCTATAATATTGAAAAAGAAAATTGGTTAACTGTTTTTCTTTGATACTCCAAATCACTCCTAATGGAAAACAAAATACAGCATTTGTCCACCATTCCCCATAATTTAGAAATTTAGCGAATACAATTGATAGTATTACACTTATAATCAAAAATACAATCAGCAATGAATCTTTTTTTCGAGCCAAGATTGCACTAATGAAAAATGCAATGTATAGATAAATAATCATTATGACAAACCAACCATTAGAAACAACGGGACTCCCATTTATTAAAGATAATAGTGCACCACTCATACTGAGATAACCTAGTACGTTACGATAAATGAAGTAGACTATCATTGCTAGAATAAACGGTATAAAAACGCTTAAAATCTTTTTTCTAGGAAAGGCCCTTAAGTATAAGTCACCTTTTTTCTTATATTGCTTAATCAATCCATATCCAGATATAAAGAAAAAAAGCCCTACTGCTAACCTGCCTGCAATAATCAAGCGTGAAGATAAGAAAGAATCTGGATACTCCCTGAGAACCTGTGATAGATGATGCATCATTACAAACATAACTGCAATTACCTGCAAATTACTAGTGGTTTGAATAGATAACTGCTGGTTAATGTAATCCTGATTTTTAACACTAGTAATAGCTATAATAAAAATAATGAGCAAAAAAATAAGATCCATTTCCTAAACACCCCTAACTTTAATATCTATATTGTAACAAAAAAACAAAGCTAATTTAGGAAAAATAAAAATAGGTTCTATAATATTTTGTGTTGGTGGAAAATCGAAGGCGATTTTCTACTAACACTTTTTTCTTCGTTTCAACTCAAAAAGAGACTCACTTTTGGTAAAATTTAGTCGACCAAAACATCACCCTACCAAAGGAGTCTCTCAATGGATAATCATACTAGAAAATTACTCGGATTAACAGATAAACATTTATTTTTTGATGAAGAATGGCTGATTGAAAAAGAATATAAAGGCGTTCAAACGCAGTTTATTAAAGGAAAATTGGATGACTCTCCTTCCTATTGTGAACACTGTGGATCGGTTCGTATTATCCGCAATGGTTCCTATACGACACGCACTCAGATGTTGAAAGTCAAAGAAAAGTTAACTATTTTAGAATTAAAACGTACCCGTTTTCTCTGCCATGATTATGGAAGGATCTTTTCTGCGAAAACGGACTTAGTTGATGAACATCATCAACTAACAAAGGAACTGAAGCAGGCGATTCTCATGGAACTGTACGAAAATCAATCACGTAAACTAATCGCTAAGAAGTACTTCGTCTCGGATGGGACGGTGACACGTATCTTGCGTGAGGCAACGAAGCATTACCAGCCACGTATGAACTTCCTTCCGACGGTGTTGTGTATGGATGAGTTCAAATCAATGAAGTCTGTTTCTGGTTCCATGAGTTTTATTTGTGTTGATGGGACAACCAATCAGCTATTTACGATCCTTGAAGATCGCAGACTTTACAAACTAACTCAATACTTCCTGCGCTTTCCTAGAAAGGCCCGTTTAAAGGTCAAGTACCTAGTGATGGACATGAATGCCAGCTATTGTCAGTTGCTTAAAACGGTCTTTCCAAATGCGGAGATCGTAACTGACCGCTTTCATATTGTCCAACATATTAATCGCAGCTTCAATCAATTGCGTGTCCAGATCATGAATCGTTTTCGAGCCTCACACTCTGAAAATCAGAAGAAGTACCGTCGGCTCAAGCGATATTGGAAACTCTTACTCAAAGATTCCACGACATTGGAGCCACTCAAAAGACATTATCATCGACTGTTTAAACGACCAATTAGTCAAACAGAAATCGTCGATGAACTGTTAAGCTACAACGAAGAATTGCGAACTGCGTATCATTTTTGTCAATTATTACGCTATTATTTCGTTAAACGAGATACGGAAGGCTTTCAAGAAACCCTTAAAACAATTTCATCTACGTTACCTCAGTCGTTTAAAAAGAAATTTACGATCTTCCATCGCTACCAATCGGGTATTTCAAATGCCTTTAAGGTGTCCCACTCAAACGGCGTCACGGAGGGGCTGAATAACAAGATCAAGCTGATTAAACGAATTGCGTTTGGTTATCGCAACTTTTATAACTTTCGGGCACGGATCTATTTACAACGTAAATGCCTAATAAATCGGTACCTATAAAATATTTCCACCTTCATCTATACTTGAGCTATCAAGTGAAACGGAGGTGTTTTTTTGAAAAACATAAATGATATCGTTCCTATTCAACTTCACGATCAATCGAGAACGGCTCGTGATCAGAGAAAAAACAGTACCGCAAAAATTGCCCTGCGTATCCGTCAGAAGGATGGTTCTGAAGTTTTGATCTATAATGGCGTAAACAGCTATATCCTCTCGGCGATCCTTAAGGAGTTGGGATAAGATGTTTCTCGATTTTACCAAAGTAGAAAAAATCTTTCTCGTAACTGGTAAGACAGATCTTCGCAAAGGAATTGACGGACTTGCTAGGATTATCCAACAAGACTATGAGCTGGATGTTTACGAAGATGCCATCTTTCTTTTTTGCGGCAATCGCTGTGATCGATTTAAATTGCTCTACTGGCATAACGATGGCTTTTTTCTGGGATACAAACGAATTGAAAACGGTCGACTGCAATGGCCGAGAAAAAAGGAAGAAGTTCGCCAACTGTCTGTGCAACAGATTCACTGGCTACTTGAGGGATTAAGTATTCACCAACCCAAAGCAATCAAGGCTGGGACAAAAGGATTCTTTTAAACAGAGTGAAATCGTTGATTTTATGCGGTTTTCTCTGTTTTTTGATGCGTCTAAATGGTATAATAATAACAGTAGTAACAATGAAAATGGTGGTGAATTTCTTGTCCTTACAAACAAATTCTTCTTCTAACAATAACGTCGAAGTAGATGTGAATATCCTACTTCAACTCCTTGAATCTCAGACAGAAACAATCAAAGAACTCCAGCATGCGAATCAAGCATTGAACCAAGAGGTTCATCTTCTCAATGAGAAATTGAGCTATTTTACGGATCGTTTTTTTGGTCGTTCCAAAGAAACACTGGATTCACAAGTGACTGGTCAGTTAAACCTATTTTCTGATGAGGTTGAAGATAGTAAGGCCGTTCCCCAAACAGAAGAAGGACAAGAAACAATGGTAAAAGGACACAAAAGAAAAATCGGTCAAAAAGCGGCGAAGATCGCCTATCTTCCCTTAAAAGAAAGACACCATGAATTGTCAACTGAGCAACGAATCTGTGACCAATGCGGCACTCAAATGACCGACATTGGCACAACCAAGATTCGCGAAGAGGTGCTTTTCCATCAAGCCATGTTAGATCGGCTCGTTCATTACCAACATACGTATTGTTGCAAAGAATGCGAAAAGGCAGATGTTTCTTCCTATAAAAAAGCTCCTGTTCCAAGACCTGTCGTTTCCAATAGTTTAGGGTCAAACAGCGTGATTGCCGAAACCATCCGATTGAAGTTTGGTCAAAAAGTACCTGCCAATCGGCAGGAAAGTTATTGGCAAGAAACATTGGGTCTGGATATTTCCCGAGATAACATCACCAACTGGCATATCAAAGTTTGTCATAACGCCTTAGACAGTTTAGCCCAACGATTAAAAAGTCATTTAACCCAAGAGGAAATCCTTCACGCCGATGAAACCACGTATCGGGTCATTGAGAAGGGCAAGAAAGACACGCATTACTGGCTATTCAGCACAGGAAAGCATAGTACACATCCAATCGTATATTACCATCACGCAGTATCGCGAGCTGGCGAAGTGCCAAAGCAATTTCTAGCAGATTTCAACGGGTATCTGCATTGTGATGGTTACGCAGGCTATAACGCGGTGGAAAATGTCACACTCGTTTATTGTTTGGCTCATGCACGTCGGAAGTTTTTTGAAGCTCTTCCAAAGAACAATAAAAACGAGGAAACGCCTGCTTGGATCGCTGTCAAAATGATCGATATCTGGTTCCAATTGGAACGAGAGTGGGTCGACTTATCCGTTGAAGATCGGCAGAAAAAACGCCGGGATTATTTAACCCCTCTATTCATCAATTTCTATGAATGGCTGGGCTCCTTTACAGCAGTTCCAAAATCCAAACTAGATACAGCGGTCAAGTATGCGCTAAAGTTGCGTGGAGGATTTGAGCGGATTTTTGAGGATGGACGCTTGGAACTTAGTAATAACTTAGCAGAGCGCCAGATAAAAGAGCTGGTAATCGGTCGCAAGAATTCTATGCATTCGTGCAGTTTGGAAGGTGCTCGAACTTCGGGAATCATTCTAAGCGTGTATCGAACAGCTGAAGTAAATGGGCTGAATCCAGTGAGCTATTTGGAATTTCTATTTGATCGCATTCCTAATCTAGCGCATGTTTCTAATGAAGCGTTGGATGAGCTTTTGCCTTGGCAGCCTCTCGCACAAGCAACGTGCGCCAAACAGTACGCAAAAACAACCAAATAACTTAAGTCCATTATAGGGCTTAGGTTATTTGGTGTGTAGGTACTTGGTGATTGGGCGGTTCTTTCCAATTTCATGGGATTCGACGATTTTCCAATGATAAAACTTTTTTTCGTAATAAATTGAAACTGCACCGTCCATACATCTGTTTCTTTATGGTCTTTATCTTATTTACGCTACCTTCAGCTAAACCATTGTTATATTTATGAGTAATCGCATATTTGACTGCTGGGAAATCATTTAAGAGACTACCCACAAACTTTAATAGAGAGACATCATCAAAATTTTCTTTTACAGAAGACATCCAGCTTTTAAAAGACTCTAGATCTTGTTTTTTTAAACAATGACGAAATCTCCAAACTAATTCATAGAGTTGTTTGTATTTTGGATGCTGATTGAAAACTAATTCCAATAACTCACTATCAATGACGGGAACTTTCTCAATCGGTAAATAGAATAGTTTAATTAACCATTTTCGTTCTAATATTTCAATGGATTTCCCTTGATACTCTTCTTTAAAATGTTTATGAAGACGACGTTGCCGGGACATATATCCTCGAATAGCATCTACTGTTCCGGTATATCCTTTTTCAGAAATAATTTGAAAAATCTCTGAGTATGTTTTTCTTTCTTTACGAAGCGCAAGAACTTCTTTGCGATATTTTTCTAATTTACCAGGACGATCGATCCCATATTGTCCGCTGAGAGAAGAAGCATCTTTTCCTAAATATCTTACAATTGTTTGAGGCGTGTATCCTGTAATATCAGTTATTTCGGAAAGGGCAACTCCTTTTTTGGCAAGGGCTCTCACTTCATCAATTTGTTGTTGTTTTTCTTCCATTAGCTCATTATGATGTCGTTCCCAAAATATTGCTTTATCTTCCGGAATTTCCTTCTCCTTCATTTTTATATACTTGGAAATAGTTTTAAGGCCGAAGCCTGTTTTCATTCGAATTTCTTGCTGTGTCATACCGTCGGTATGCAGCCGTTTTACATAAACAATTTTATCTCTTCGTGAAGCATATAGAAGAAAATCTTCAAATTTTTCATATTTTTCATTGGAAATCTCGATTGGAATCCTTGGCGGGAAAGAGTGGCGCATGAATGTTTGAGCGAGTTCACAAAGACGAGCAACCAAATGAAATCTATCGGTGACTTGTATTGCATGAGGGAATGCTTTCTTAATCGCTGCAGAGTATGTACGAGAACCATCACGTGACACCAGCTCAACACATTTGAATTTTTTAAGCCATTCGATCACATCCTCTTTTTCACGAGATTCCAGCAGGTCAACAATTTTCCCAGTTTTGATATCTACCATAATTGTGCCATAACGTTGGCGTTTCTTCAGAGCGAAATCATCAATGCATATTTCAGCTACATCATAATCTACGTGAATTTTTTTTTTGCCCAAGATAATTACATAGACTACTCTTCCTTACTATGATTCCCATTTCTTCAAGGTCTTTAGTCATACCTACAGAACTCCGACTTTCTGCTAAATCAACAATTAGTTTCATCAATCGTGTTGTTTTTCGTGCATTTCGTTCCCTAAAAGGGAACGTCTCAGAAAATGTTTTTTTAGAACAGTCAGGATTTTGACATTTGAATCTTCGTATAAGTAAATTTAAATAGACTGTCTTACTTTGAATCGGTAGATCTTGAATTTTAGTAGTATAAGAATCATGAATATTGGTGGATTTGCAGCGACATGTGGGGCACTTTGCCGAGGTAGAAATGGAAGAAACATCAAAGGTAATTTTCTCTTTTGTTATTTGACAGTCATCAACATGTAAATTAACGTCCAATGATAAAAGTAATTCTTCCAAAGAAATACGCCTCCTTATCATGTAACAGTAACTACCAACAATTAAATTATACTACATTTAGTATATCGAATCCCATGAAATTGGAAAGAACCGATTGGGCATTTACTTTACAACAAGGTCTGATCTTTGAAAACTAAAAAAATATGCGGCGCACAGAACGCGCCGCATATCGGACTAAGTTTTATTCAAATTTGTCTTCACCAACACGATTTGACGAAGAGCCGTTTTATTCAAATTTGTCTCCACCACCACGATTTGACGAAGAGCCGGAAATTTTAGCTCTCCAACAAATCTGTGAGCTATATAAATAATGATTCAGAATAGTTTTAAATTTTAAAAAATAGAATTTCCTTGGAAGAACGGCCAGAATACCGCTGCTGGGAATCTTGTATAAATAAAAAACCACAAGTAGTAAACAACAAATATTAGTAAAAGCATAAAGTATATTGTCTTGGCAGAAAAAGAAATTTTTAAAGAGAATACCTTTGAAAAGTAGATATAATGTGTAAGTAGCATCATTCGTATTACACGATCATAGCTCACTGAAACTGAAATTAATGGTAAAATGAGCAGTAAAATACCATCGAGTTTCAACATTAAGTCTGAGAAATTTGTTTGATTCGGTTTTCTTGAAATACTTCTTTTTTTTGTCTGCTCACGAGTTGCATAATCATAATTACGTAGAATCAAATATGTAACCACCGTTAATAAAATCAACGCTATTAAGTAAATCGTATAAGCCCACATCTCATTAGATGCTGTGAATAGCTCAGGTTTCAAATAACGATCTATTTTAGTACTTAATAATGGGATGATTTTTGCAATAATTTTTAGTAATGGAATGATATTACTCATCAAAACAAACGCTATAATTGCGAAAAGCGGTACTATCACTTTCCAACTCAAAAAATAAGTAATTAAAAATAGCAAATAGAAATAGGCTGAATAGTGAAATAAGCCAGCTATAAAAATACCGACTATATAACTAAACACATTTTTGAGACTGAAATTCAGCAATAATGGAACAATAGCCGTAATAATACAACCAGCTAAAAAACTTCTAACTTGAGCTGCATCCATTAAGTAAGGAAAAATAAAATATAGTGCCAACACAAATCCTGGATTCGTAGTATTTCTTATAATGGTTAAAATTGCAACTGCAAGACACGCACCAATTAAAATAGCAAAGAAGACTTGGAAACTCAATCCAAATTTTCTTGCCAATAATTGAAGATAAGTGTAGCCCCATTCCTCATTAAATTTCAATGGATTGGCATACATTCTCCTATATTGCGTTCGATCGACAATAACATCATTAAAAGCCATGCCTATCCAAAGAAAGACGCCTGAAGCAATAGATACATACTTATTTTTGCTAAAAATCAAATTGATTATAATAGTTAAGGCACTAATTAAATACATCATAATTTAGCCCTCATACTTATCATGAATGCGAACAGTAAAATTGCCAGTTCCTCTAGTCAAATTAGGATTATAAAATGGATCATGTGCAATATACTTGTACCACTTCTTTTTTAGCAACTTCTTTTCACCCTCAAAACGCTTGATTTTTTCTGCTGTGTTTTCATAACCACGAGTCTTAGATTCAAAATGATAAAGGGTGGCCTGATGAGCCCAAATATTTGTACGACCGAGCTCATAAACTTTCAAACATAAATCTACATCATTAAAAGCTACAACAAATTCTTCATCAAATCCCTTTACCGCTTTAAAATCATTAGCTTTGATCATTACACAAGCAGCAGTTACTGCCATATAATCATTATCTAAACACAAACGTCCAAAATAACCTAGATCTCCTTTAGGAAAATAATGATGCCCATGTCCAGCAATACCACCTAATCCCATAATAATTCCTGCATGTTGAATCGTGTTATCTGGATAATAAAGTTTTGCACCCACACAACCTACATGTGAAAACTGAGCATATGAAACCAAAATCGTCATCCAATCAGGATTGATCACTTCAGTATCATTATTTAAGAATAGTAGATATTTCCCATTAGCACTTTTTGCAGCAATATTATTGATACGTGAGAAATTAAACGGTATATTAATCCGTTGAACAATAAAACGCTCACCCATTATTTCTTGATAACGTCGATACATCTCCTCCATCGCTATTTCATCGGATCCGTTATCGGCAATAATAATTTCATAATTAGAATATGTTGTTTTTTCAATAATAGAATCTACACATGCCTTCAATACATCCGAACCGTTTTTGGTGGGAATAATGATACTAACTTTTTCTTCGTTCAGAACATCGTATCGGATATCATAAAAACCTGGTGCAATTCCGTTCGATATTTTACCTCTTATTTTTCTTCTGATAAATGCATCTTGCAATGATTTTAAACCTGCATCACTCGCGTAACTCTTTTCCCCCTGCTCTTTAGCAGTTGAGCCTTCTAACGCACGCCAATGATAGAGAACTTCTGGTATATGATAAATTTGCTCTTCGCTAATTTTTTCAGTGAACCGCAACACTAAATCATAATCCTGTGCCCCTTCAAAACCAGTTCTAAAACCATTTATTTTACTTAATAAATGGTGATCAAATACACTTAAATGAGAGATATAATTGGTACCTAATAACAAATCAGGTGACCAGTCCGGTTTAAAGTTAGGTTCAAATCGTTTACCATTTTTATCGATTTTATCCTCATCAGTATAAATTAATTTTAAATCTCTATTTTGATTGATCGCTTGAACAACCCTTAATAATGCCAACGGCGATAACACATCATCGTTGTCCATCAATGCAACATATTCGCCCTTTGCTAATTTTAAAGCATCATTACTAGCTTTACTAATGTGACCATTTTCCTCACGATAAATAACTTTTATCCGGTCGTCTTTTTCATTGATCTTCCTTAAGAAATCTGTTACTTCAAGAGAGGTAGAAGCATCATCACAAATACATAGTTCCCAATTAGGATACAATTGTTTTATCAGTGAATCAATCGCTTCAGATAACCAACGAACATTGACATTATAGACAGGCATAATTACAGAAATTAAAGGTCTTACAGCCAAATCATCTAGTTGAAATTCAAATTGAGAAATATCTTCGTCTTCATTTTGTAAAATCCATGCGCGATACTCATCGCCACCAATTTTTTTCTCAAGTTGATACCGTTGAAAAGCACTTTTAATTCCGTTTTTACGTAAATACTTCAACCCTTTTTTTACTTTAGTTATTATTAGTTGAGTTGGAGTTTCTGTTCCTGGCTCCAAACTATACATTTTGTTGGTTTTCAAATAATAGACTTTTTTATCCTGATCTAATGAAAAATTGATCGGCAAAGTTCCCTTCACCTTTCCTGTTACCTTGATTTCAAAACCACAATTTTCTTCATTTGGAATATCAAATAACGTATTAACATCCAGGCGATACATACGTTGGATTGTTACTTCATTTTGGTATTCATCACTGACAGTAATTTTAGGTGATCGCTTCTTCTGTTCATTCAACGTCCAGCCAGTCATTATTATTGTGTCAGTATCACCATTTTTTATGATGCTGTCAATTGTGATTTTTATCTCAGCGCTACTCATCTATAGTTCCTCCGCTAGTTTTCTAGTAAGCTGTTCGATTGTCCATAAGGATCTAGCAATTGTTCTATTGACCATTTTTCTTCCAGCTTTGTAATATCTAATTCAGCTAATGAACGGTTTTGTTTCATAGTCCGCTTAAATCTTGCATAAGAAGTATATACTATTCTTTTGTTTAATTGAGCGATTTTTAGTGAAAAATCTATCCAAAATAATTCAGTTGGTAAAGATAGATCAAGACCGCCTATCTTGTCAAAGTCCATTTTGCTGAACATAACACAGCCACCAGTGGTTGCTTGGATGTTTCTGGGTAAGGCAATTCGGTAATAATATCCCAGGTTAGTTGCTGGTGATCCTACCTCAGGATAAACAACTTTGTTTTTAGAAACATCAAGTGAAACACCAATATTTTCGATTTTATTACTTTCATCAATAATTTTTCCACTAGTCAAACCAACTGAAAGTAATCGACTATAATTTAATAATTCTTCAATCCATTTGGCGTTTTGAGGAACTAATTCCTTGTCCAAAACTACGATATACTCACCTGCAGATTGGGAAATCATTAAGTTTAAATCTCCCTCGACATACCGTAAACGTGAGCTATTGATAGACAATTGTTTTTCATTATGAACAATCTCGTAATTTTGATAATGAGTTTTGTTTAAAATTTTTTCAATATTTTCCTGACTATGTTTTGACTCTTCTGGAATAATTACGGAAACAAAAGGCTGACTACTAAATTCATAATTTATTTGGTAACAACCGAAAAAATCAGCAATTTTAACAGAACCTTCTAGTTTACGCCTTTTGATTGCTGCCTCTAGTGTCCGTTTCCCTGCTACATAAGCATAATTTTTACTTTCAGGATTTAGTGCGGTGGAAGAGTCTATTGCTCGCCAATGATATAGAATTTTGCGTACATGATGAATATTCTGTGCTACTTCAGTTGCTCGCAGCACAAAATCATAATCTTGGCTACCATTAAACTCTGTTTTGAGTCCCCCAATTTCTTGCTGTAGCCCTCTTTTCACAACCACAAAATGCGTAATGTAGTTATGCTGCATAATCAATATTGGATTCCAATCGGGTTTAAAAAACGCATCGTAACGTTTGCCATCTTGATCCATTTTATCTTCATCTGTGTAAATGAAATCAATCGTTGGATCTTCATTCAATGCTTTAACAATCTCATATAATGCATTTGGAGCTAATTCATCATCATTATCCATAAAACCAATATAATCGCCTGTAGCGATTTCCAAACCTGAATTAGTTGCTTCTGAAATATGTCCGTTTTTTTTACGATAGACAACCTTGATTCGTTGGTCTTCATCAGCATACCTTTGTAACAATGGTTTGATATGTTCCTTAGGAGATGCATCATCTGCTAAACATAATTCCCAATTTGAGTAAAATTGTTTTTTTAATGACGAGATACATGCGTCCAACCATTTTTCTTCTACATTATAAACAGGAACTACGATCGAAATTTTCGGTTTGAACTTAAAGTTGATAATTTGATTTTCAATCTTTTCATGATCAAAAACTTCATTTTTGGCAATCCAATGTTCATACGCATTTTGTTGTTGCGAGCGTTTTAGAAGATGATTTAATGTTCCAACAATACCGCGATGCTTGATTGAACTAGCAAATTTACGAATTTTCGTTTGTCGTTTGATTGGCATATAGTTAGCGTCTTTCGCATTAACCACTACCCCATAGGTGTTTTCTGCTTCAGTTGTCATAATCAAGTCAAACGTTGAACGCTGATTTGGATCGTATATGTCTATTTCAAATCCAAACTGATCATTTTCTAAGTCAAATTGTTCAGCTACATCTGGTCTCTCAACTGATTTCACTGTAACTATCGGACTGTTGTCAGCTGCTATATCAAAATTGAAAGATTTATGATCATTGTTACTAAATGCCCACCCTTTGATCGTAGTAGTGAGTGTTTGTGGATTATATTTTACCTCATCAATGTTTAAAGAAACTTCATGGATGAACGTTTTCAAAGGTGTTCTCGAAAAAGCAATTTGCTTCTCTAGTACTTGATTATACCGTTGAATTATTTTATCTCTTTCAGTTTTAAAATCCTGATAAGCAAACATCAATTTATTTAATTCTAAATAATATTGTCCTTGAAAATCATAAGAAATATTCACTGAAATCTCTTTTCCTGCTACTTCTTTTCCGCTAATAGCTAAATAAGCGGGCTTCATATTGGTAAACAAATACTTGTTTTCGGAAGAAAAAATAGCACTAGATTGTAAAGTCAATATTTCCTTATCATCCGCTTCAGCATAAAAAGAAATAACCCCACCCAAATTATCTGGAAACGGGTAGAATCGAATGCTATCAACTCCTTCTGGAACAACAAATGAAAAAACACTGTTCTCATTGGTATAAGAATTTATTTCATGTGTTTTTTCTTCTATATGATCAGAAAATTTATAGACAATTTTCAGTTGTTTAATGAAATTATGGTTTTCTAAAACTGCAATGTCCGGATTTTCTACAGAATGTTTTTTCAAAGCAAAAAAATACTGATATACTTCCCCATAAGGTCGCATTCGAAAAGCATAATGTAATTCTAGCGGTAAGTCTTCATAGTGTGAATCAATTTCATTATTTCCAACTTCATTAAATGTGAAATCCTCACGGCTGATAAATAGACCTACTTCATTGAAAATTTGTTCAAATCCATCTTGAGTATAAAACGTTTTATGCGTCGCATCCAACAAGCCATACTTTGTCCACTCCAGTTTATTATTGAACAAATTGATTAGAACAGAATTATGCGCAATGTTTGGGAAAGTAATCAAAATCTCACCATCATCTTTTAGAAAATCTTTCACAATTTCTAAAGTCTTTTTAGGATCAATTAAATGCTCTAGAACATCTGCAAATAGAATGTAGTCAAATTTTTTTCCTTCAAAATGTTTGGTCCACTTATAATCCTCTATATTGCCATAAAAACCGTCTTTTGCTATCTTAATGACATAATCATAGAGCTCTTTATCGAGTTCAACAATCGAAACAGAACACTTTTTCTTTCCCATTAAATATTTTGTCATTCGACCATTACCTGGACCGAATTCTAAAATGCTCGCTCCTTCTTTAATATGAGCAGCAATTTTTCCAACACTGGTTGATTCATCTATATCCATATCAAAATCGTATTTCATATTTTTCCTTTCCATTCGTGATCCAAGATTACAATACCTTCGCCAGTATATTTCCCACTGATAAACATGTTGATATATTTCGTTTTGTAAACTAAAGGCACCGTAGCGTGTTCTTCAAAAAAGGCAACATCAAAGTAGTATTCACCTGTTAACAAGGACATTTTTTCATACTCGATATAAAAAACATTTTCTCCTTTTTCAAATGGTATCTTAATATTATCTAATAAAGTATTCAATCCACAAACATAATGATTATCAACTGTTCGAATTGCAACACCTAAAACAGGATTTCTAATTGAGTCATCCATCACAGTGTAATTAATTTTCACAATAACTTTTTGATCCTGTTCCACAATATCAACTTTTTCTAAGTTTTCATCCAGTATAACAGCTGAATTAACTTCAACAATATCAGGAATTGATTGTTCTTTTTCACGTGATTTTTCTCGATCTACAGTTTTAATGGACTTCTTCTTTAAAAAATTTTCGTAATTCGTCGTAACATCCATCGTGTCGCCTTCCTCTACTACAATGCCATTTTTTAGCCAATAGACACGATCGCAAAAACGCCGGACAGAATTAATATCATGAGATACAAAAAGAATTGTTTTACCCGAATTTTTTATCTCAGTAAATTTTTCCATACATTTCAATTGAAATTCCAAGTCTCCAACAGCTAACGCTTCATCAACGATTAAAATATCAGGATCAACATTAATGGCAACGGCAAATGCTAAGCGGACAAACATCCCACTAGAATATGTCTTAACCGGTTGATGTATATGATCACCAATATCCGCAAATTGAACGATGTCATCTACCTTTTCTTCAATTTCATCTCTAGAGAACCCTAAAACCATCCCATTCAAGAAAATATTCTCGTAACCAGAGTATTCGGGATTGAAGCCAGATCCTAATTCCAATAAAGCAGAAATTTTTCCTTCAATCTTCATATTTCCCTTGGACGGTGTCAATACTCCAGTAATTATTTTCAACATGGTTGACTTACCCGATCCATTTTCACCGATAAAACCAATCATCTCACCTTTTTTTATATCTATATTAACATCGTCCAGAGCATAGAAAACATCATGATAACTTTTTTTTCTAAAACTCATAGCTTCCTTAAATCGGTCAGAAGACTTTGTATACATATTATAAGTCTTTGTAATATGACTCATTTGAATTGCATAATCTGACATAATTATTTGCTCCTTATAATACATCTGAGAAATGTGGTCTCAAACGTTTAAATATCATTGAACCAAGTAGTAACATGATTAATGTAAATAACCAAAAGTATAAACTCATTTTCCAATGCTCGAAAAACCATCCTTCACTCAAAAAAGATTCGCGGTATCCTTGAACAACGTAGAACAAAGGGTTTAATTTTAAAAAAGAAACAATTCTTGGAGAAAATGCACTAGGGCTCCATAAAATTGGTAATGTCCACATAACTGTTTGTAATAAAATATTGATTATTTGCGCTACATCTGGGAAAAAAGGTTGGATAGAAGAAGTAATCCAGGTCAGTCCAGTTAAAAAAAATAACAGACAAAATATATAATAAAAAATCTGTAAGGTGTAAATTGTTGGTGTAAACCCATTCGCAGCTGAAACAATTAATGTTATTAGAATAAAAAATAAGTGGGTATATAGATTTGATAAAATTTTAGTTGTTGGTAATATCCTAATATTGAAGACTACTTTTTTTACTAAGTATGAGTATTCTCTGAAAACATTGGTTGAACTTGTGATCGAATCCGAGAAAAAGAACCATGGTACCATACCAGTGATTAAAAAAACAATGAAAGGATATTTTCCATCTGTCAAACCAGATTTCAAACCGAACCCAAAAACAAACCAATAGGTTAGAACAGTCACTAACGGGTTCACAAATGCCCATAAAACTCCAAAAAAAGATCCTGCATATCGCGCCTTAAAGTCATTTATAGAAAATTGAAATACTAGTTTTTTATTTTGAAATAGTTCTTTTGTGAAAGATAATAAGCTTCTCATAATTAGAATAAAACCCTTCTATAATATATTTATATTGCTCGATTATTATGCAAATCAACATTCCAATTTTACATAAACTAAAATGAAAAAGCAAGGGACCGACAAAAACTCTCCGTGGCTCCTTGCTTCTTACAAATATCTTTAAACTTAATGGGGTTGTCCATATACAAAACCACTATCTAATTGTGGATCAATCCCTTGAATCGTATTAGGGTCCTGTACAGGTAAATCAACAATTGATTTTGGGTCAATGTAATAATCATAGTGGACTTGAAAAATGCTGTAATTGTCTGGAGATCGATCGCTAACTATTGTAAAAGTAATGTTATCAATATTATATACAGATAAATCGCGACGACTAATCACGTACTTAACTCCAAGTTGTTCTAGAGTTTTTGGGTTTAACTCAGCAATAAAACTATCTGCCGTTAATAGTTTAAGGGAAGTTGGTTTTCCTGTAATAGCTGCTTTAACATGTGCATATCTATTGTAGATTTCTTCCTCAGATTTCTCATTAGGAAAAATTTCCTGCCATGTTTTTATATCTGGTGTAAACATAACCGTATTAAAGCTTTTTACGCCCAATGCTGGTGTAAAATTATATAAACTATCTTCCGAAACCCAAAGTTGTCCTGGATCTTTTTTTTCAATTTCTTTAATTTCTGTGGCCAAAGCCTTTCCATACAAAGCACTTGTTCCTTGATTTATTGGATTTACTGTAAAACCTGAATAACCAACTAAAATAAGTAATCCGACTCCAAACAATAATCGCTTCTTCACAAGGATTAACAGCATAAATAGTAAGGATACTCCAACAGATACTATTATCTCAATATGATTTAGATATTTAACTAGGACACTATTCGTTAAGATAATATAATTAATTAGAGAAATAACCAGTGACATCACTATTAAAATAGTTTGTGAGTTCGTTTCCTTCTTTTCCCACAGAAGATTGATTAGCCAAAATGATAGCAACATTGCTCCATAGCTAAATATTTGAACCGCCCGATAATTTGGTACGTAAGATAATAAGGTGATTTTAGCTAATGGTATCGGCAATCCTATTACCAACCAACCAAGGATTACTAAACAAAACATGAGTAAACTTATTCCAAAAGAATTCTCTCTTAACCAGCGCTCCTTATCAGAAGCTGTTTTGAATAAAAATGGCGCAGCAACTACAGCAAGCGGAAAAATATTATAAAAAGAACTCATTTCACTCATGTTAATAACTATTCCACTATCCTTAAAAGGTAGTTTCCAATTAGTGAAATAGTATAGTAATTCTTCAAGTTTCAGATTTCCACCAGTACTTACTCTCTTTCCAGGATAAAGGGTTCCCAATGTTGTTGATAAATCCTCTTTAGTGATCAAATAGAAGTGGATCAGACAAATACCTACCAATGCAATAGCACTGCCGATTATAATCAGATCCGAAGATTTAAATTGGTAAGTTCCTTGAAAATGAATCACTGTGGCTAACCAAAAGAATAGTAATAAATAGCCAAATGTTACTTGATGGGCAGGATACAAAACCAAAACAAACCCTATTCCCATTAAGGCACAAGTAAATGCATTAGTTATTCTAAGGAATGTAGATTTATGGTATTTAAAATAGTAATAAAAAAAGACCATCAAACCCAACGAGTAAAAAACAAGATCCCCTAAATGTTGCATGAACCACCATTGAACTCCAGGTGAAAAAGGAATCATTATAGAGCCTAATAGTGCTAAATACTTATTTCGTTTCGTGATAATCAATATCAACTCAAATGACAATAGAATAATGCCAATAAGTTTAACTCCCCAATACCAAGAGAAACCTCGGTCACGGTCCAAGAAAAGAAAGCCCCAATTAAAAGGTTTTCCAATAATAGTTAAATCCTTAACTGGGGCATTATAAGCTAAAATCATATTTTGTCCATTTGGAGAAAAAGAGTCATTATGAACGGGAAAACCTTTTTCTACCTGTGATCCATAAAAAGGCGTTTGTACCATCCACTCATCACTACGAACGATTCGATTTTTACCCAATATTACAGTATTTTTCTTTCCATGATCTTGATCATGCAACTGCCCATTCCAAATATTAATTGAGCTTCCATTTAATCGAAAAAAAATAATTAGAAATAATCCAATCACGGCAAGAACAAATCTTAATTTAATTACGATATCAAAAAAATAGAACAACCAATTCTTACTATTTTGCTCTATGCTAGTCCGCTTTTCTGCCCGTGTTTCCATTTTTTCCTCCTGAAATTAAAAATTCGAATGTCAATTTTCCATAGTTAAATCTTCCAGTTAAAAACTGTTTACATCCACGAAGTAATAGTTGCCTTCGATATTGAGGAAGCAATTGTTTGTTATATAAATAATAATAGCATTTTTCAGCTTGAATGATTGCTAGATAACGAGAAAGATTCATATGATTTTTATAGTCTAACACTGATAATTGATGTTCTAGTTCATTTGAAAGAATATAGATTTGTTGATGTTCGTTAAAGATACGCCAGCAAAGCCAATGATCCAAGTAGTCTAATGGAAAATGAATATTGTACCCGCCCAGTTTTCGTAAAAAAATCGTTCTTATTGCCGTTCCTGAATTAATCACCATAATATCCTTAGAATATACACGATCTTTTTCAGGTAATTCTGTATGTAATGGACGCAAAGTATCGCTACGTACAGGAGAAATTTGTCGTTCATTGTCTGTTACTATCGGAGCCACGGCTGCGACAGTTTCTGACAATTCTGAAGATGTACTAATTAGTTCACTTAAGTATTCTTTCGTTAGCTTTGTATCTTGATCTAAGGTCATCAGCCATTCTGTGTCATCATTGCTTTGGTCCAAAGCGTAATTATAAGCCTGAGCCAATCCAACATTTTTTTTACTGTGATAATAAATGAAACGCCCTTCTAATTCTACTGGTTCTGTCCCCTGCTCACTATTATCGAAAATCAAGACTTTTTGAATTTCCGGAAAAGTTCCTGAGGCAAGAAGTTCGTTTAGACTCATGATCGTCGGCGACTCAGAAAACGTCATATTATAAAGAACAACCACTACTTCAAACAAACTTCTCACCTCTATCTTTTCCTATTGTTTTTCTTCTAATTCAAGAAAACTGGCTAATGCTTCTTGCCACGTAGGTATTTCAAAACCTAATCCTTTGGCTTTACTTAAGTCCATGATTGAATATTGCGGACGAGTGGCTTTTTGCGGATACTCCTCAGAAGTCACTGGTGCTACTTCTACATCTGTATCTTTCAAAATTTCTTTTGCGAACTCATACCATGAACAGCTGTTTTCATTCGATAAATGATAAATGCCGAATGGTGCTTTCTTTTTAATGACGAATACCATAAATTCTGCTAATGTCCGTGTCCAAGTTGGTCGGCCGAATTGATCATTTACAACCGTCAAACGATCATGCGTTTTAGCTAATTTCTGCATGGTATAAATAAAGTTATGACCATAGATGCCAAATACCCATGAAGTACGGATGATATAATAGTCATCCATCGTTTCTTGTACAGCTTTTTCGCCCAATAGTTTCGTTCGGCCATATTCGCTTAATGGGTTTGTCGTATCGTCTACTTGATACATACCTTCTTTTTTCTTACCATCAAAGACGTAATCCGTACTAATATAAATTAATGTTGCTCCGGCAGCTTTTGCTGCTTCAGCAACGTTACGTGTGCCTTCCACGTTGATTTTTTCATCTAACTCTTTTCCTTCGTCCTCCGCCTTATCAACAGCAGTGTAAGCAGCACAATGATAGATAATTTCTGGTTTCATATCTGTAATGAACTTGTACGTCCCCTCTTTATCGGTAATATCAAGCTGATCAGCATCCGTTGAAAGATACTCAAGCTTTTTTTCATCTAATAAATGACGTAACTCTGTTCCTAATTGTCCGTGTCCACCTGTAATTAAGATCATTTCTATCGACTCCTTTTCTCAAAAAAAGGCAGGTTACCCCTGCCAGATTCAATTAGTATTATTGGCCGTTTTTGGCGTAATTACTTTCGACCGCTTCTTTTTCAGCACGCCACCACTCTTCATGCTCAGTATACCATTTAATGGTGTCTTTCATACCCGCACGGAAGTTCGTAAATTCTGGTGTCCACCCTAATTCTTCTCGTAATTTCGTTGAATCGATTGCATAACGTAAATCATGCCCAGCACGATCCTTTACATGATCGTATGCGTCTTTTGGTTGACCCATTTCTTCTAAGATGATCTCCATTACGGTTTTATTATCTTCTTCTCCATCCGCACCAATCAGATAGGTTTCACCAATCTTACCCTTGGTTAAGATTGCCCAAACAGCAGAAGAATGATCATTAGTGTGTATCCAATCTCGCACATTCTTACCGTCACCGTACAATTTTGGACGAATTCCGCTCAAAATGTTTGTAATTTGACGGGGAATGAATTTTTCAATATGTTGATACGGTCCATAGTTATTTGAACAATTTGAAATTGTCGCCCGTAATCCAAACGACCGTACCCAAGCTTTTACTAATAAATCTGATCCTGCTTTGGTTGACGAATATGGACTTGAAGGATTGTAAGGTGTTTCTGCTGTGAATTTTTCTCCTTCACCTTCACCATGGCCGGGCAAATCTTCTCTTAATGGAAGATCGCCATATACTTCATCGGTGGATACATGATGATACCGCACATTATTTTTTCGACATGCTTCAATCAATGTATAGGTTCCAATGATGTTCGTTTGAACAAAAGGAAATGGATCTTTTAGAGAATTGTCATTGTGAGATTCGGCCGCATAATGAACAACCGCATCTGTTTTTTTGACTAAACGATCAACTAACTCTGCATCAGCAATATCGCCAACTACTAATTCTACTCGATCTTCAGGTAATCCAGCTAAATTTTCCTTGTTTCCTGCGTAAGTTAATTTATCTAAAACAGTAATGTGGACATCTGGATGATTATTTGCAACATAATGAACAAAGTTAGAGCCGATGAAACCTGCTCCACCAGTTACGATAATATTTTTCATCAATTATCTACCCCTTAAATTTCACCATAAACGAAAGGATTTTCAGCTTCAAATTCTTTCAAGGTTGGTTGTTTTGCATCTTTTTCTGATGTGATGGCTTTTTCGATATCAATCGGCCAATCAATCGCTAAATCTGGATCTGCAAATGAAATACCACCATCTGCCTCTGCATCGTAATAATTATCACACTTGTACATGAAATTGACATTTGGGGTCAATGTAACAAATCCGTGAGCATATCCTCGAGGAACTAACAATTGACGATGATTATGCTCAGAAAGAATATAACCTTCCCATTTCCCATAAGTTGGACTTCCTTTACGGATATCCACGATGACATCGAGAACTGCTCCCGTCACAACGCGAATCAATTTCGTTTGGGCTGATTTTCCCTTTTGAAAGTGTAAGCCTCGCAGCACACCTGGTTGTGTTGAAAGTGAATGATTGTCTTGAATAAAATCAAAATCTATTCCAGCTGCTTTGAAGTCTTCTACTGAAAAACTTTCAGTGAAAAAGCCGCGGTGATCGCCAAAAACTGCTGGTTCAATAATTTTTACATCTGTTAAATTTGTTTCTGTTACCTTAATTTTCCCCATGCTTATTCCTCTTCTGCTAAACGTAATAGGTATTGTCCATACTGATTTTTCTTTAATGGTTGGGCAAGTTCGATCAATTGCTCTTTTGTGATATAGCCCATTCGATAGGAAATCTCCTCTAAACAAGCCACCTTCAAATTTTGACGCTTCTCAATCGTTGAAATAAATGTTGACGCTTCTAATAATGATTCGTGAGTACCAGTATCTAACCACGCAAATCCGCGACTCATTACTTCTACAGATAATTTATTGCGTACTAAATATTCTTTGTTTACATCAGTGATTTCTAACTCTCCACGCTCAGAAGGCTGGATGTTCTTTGCAATTTCTACTACATCATTGTCATAGAAATACAAACCAGTTACTGCATAGTGAGATTTTGGTTTTTCAGGTTTTTCTTCGATTGACACGGCTTGCATCTCATTGTCAAACTCCACCACGCCAAAACGTTCCGGATCATTTACATGATAACCAAAAACTGTTGCACCTTCAGTTTTCTTAGCTGCTCGTTGCAGCATGCGGGACAATCCATCACCATAATAAATATTGTCTCCCAGAACTAAACAGACACTATCATCGCCAATAAATTCTTCACCAATAATAAAAGCCTGTGCCAAGCCATCCGGACTTTCCTGAACAGCGTACTCAATGTGGATGCCTAATTCATTTCCATCTCCAAAAAGATTTTCAAACCTTGGTGTATCTTGTGGTGTTGAGATAATTAAAATCTCATTGATTCCAGCCAGCATCAATGTTGACATTGGGTAGTAAATCATTGGTTTATCATAAACCGGCATTAATTGTTTCGAGGTTGCTTTAGTTAGAGGGTATAAACGAGTTCCGCTACCCCCTGCTAAGATAATTCCTTTCATAATTACGCTCCTTTTTAATACATACGAACATATTATACCTGATGTTAGTTATTAGAAGAATCGTTTTGCTATTTTTTTTTGATTTCTTTTATTCTTTTTCTTACCAATTGCAACGCATTCCAGCGCCACTTAAATTGTTGGATGCGCGAAGCAGTGGTCTTGATTTCCGAAGCGTTCAAACCATGACGACGATAATAGACCAATTGATCAGGAATAAAGACAACTCCTCGATAATAATCAGCTAATAAGCCAATCCACATATCGTGCATCGGAACTTCTTGCGGAATCGGTAAGATAATCTCTTTTAATCCCGATCGAAATGCCATACCGGCACCAATATAACTGCTTTTCACGAGATTATGCCAAAAACCAGAATGCGTATGGCGCATCGCTTGATAAGAAGGAACCAAAACTTCAAAATTATTGTCCACAATAACCAAATCAGAAATGACAGCCTGTGTTTGAGGATTATCAAAATAAGGCATTGTTTTTTTTACCTTATCCGGAAGCCAAACATCATCCTGATCACTCAAAAAAATAATTGAATGCGCACTTTTTTCAATTGCATTTGCAAAATTAGCAATCAAACCTTGTCCATTATTTCGAAAAAGCTTGATCCGTGAATCTTTTGCTTCCAACTCTAATAAAAATTCCCACGTTCCATCTGTTGAATGGTCGTCGGAAATAATCAACTCATCATGCTCCGAGAGCTGTGGGAATATGCTATTCAATTGTTCTTCAATAAAGTGACGGCCGTTGTACGTTGCCATACAAACAGATATCCGCTTCTCGGATTGCTTTAGCATCCCCTACCTCCAAATTTAAAAGAATTGCCAGCCCCATTTTTGAAAGTATTTTCTCATGGACTGTAAAAAAATGAAAAATAAGTGTTGATTTTTAACTGCTCCACGCTCATATAAATGAATAACTGAAAATTGAGGACTGTATAACGCCTTGTAGCCAGCTTGCTCCATTTTACGACAAAGATCATTGTCCTCAAAATACATAAAGTAGCGATCGTCAAATCCATTGATTTCATTGAACTTGACTAGATCCACCACCATAAAGCTGCCAGAAATCATTCGTACAAAACTATCTTGATCATCCGGTAAATCACGACATTCAAATTTTGCTAACCGTTTTGCAAACAGCCTTTTAACAAACTTAAACGGAATAAACCGAAGCATATAATCAAAGACATCTAAATGATTACGTATTAGGTATTGTGTTGTTCCATCCTCATTCAAGATTTTGGGAGCCAAAAGTCCACATTTGGGATGATTAGCTAAATGCTTAACCATTTCATTTAAATGATTTTCTGACAATATAATATCGGGGTTAAAAATAATTCCATAACCAGAAACACCTAAGAGATTCGCGTTATGTCCGAAGCCAAACCCTTTATTTTCTTCAAAGAACTCAATCGATACAAATGAATACTCAAGGTATTTTGCTAAACGTTCTTGGTATTTCACTTCAGACGCATTATCAAAAATCTTAATTTGAATTGATTGATCTTTACCTAGCGATCTGATTAATGAATCTAGACTTAAAAAAATCTTGTCGCTGTTATGAGTCACAATGCTAACAGTCACATTCATATCATTTACTTTCATAAGGGACGTCAACACTCATTTCTTGAAATATTTGCGCAATACCTGCGAACGGTACTCTTTGTTCCCAAAGAAACGAAAACTTTTTGTAATAATTCCATATTTCTCCGGAATCAACCCAATCAACTCTAACAGGAAAGTCAAAGCAAAAAGCATCGCAATGATCAAAACGATCGTTCCCACTCTGCTCGTATAGTTTAATAATAATGCAGTAAAAGAAAATAATACGGCAATGGCATAAATCGTTAATACAGCTCCACGATGAGTAAATCCTAATTTTAACAGCCGATGATGTAAATGCTGCTTGTCGGCCATTGAGATCGGCATGTTGCTTGTTTTACGACGTATCATGGCAAAAAAGGTATCTGTCACTGGAACACCCAGAATAATTAAGGGAGTAATCAAAGAGATAAAGGTAACATTTTTTAAGCCTTGTAAAGTTAATACAGAAATCATAAAACCTAAAAACAGAGCTCCAGTATCGCCTAGATAAATCTTGGCCGGATGAAAATTATATGGGAAAAAACCTAATATACTTGCAACTAAACAAAAAATAGCTAAAGATATAAACACCTGTGATGAATGCAAAAAGAAATACCCTATTATACCGATTGTCATCAAACTAATGATTGATACACCTGAAGCAAGTCCGTCCAATCCATCGATCAAATTCAATGCATTCGTAATACCAAAAATCCAAAACAATGTAGCTGGCAAACTAAGCCACTCTAAGTTAATTCGACCGAATAATGGAGCGGTAAAGAAGTCAAAGCGAATACCAGCGTAATAATAGATCACTAGACCAGCCAGTAAAATGCCTATACTTTTTTGTTTTGGAGAAAGTTCGAACTTATCATCTAGCAAGCCTGTGATTACGATAATTAAAGCACCTAACAAAATTTTACTAATATAGTCAAAAGGAATCGCATCACGAAATAAAAATAGTGAAGAAATAGCAAAAGTAATAAAAATCGGCAAGCCACCAGCACTTGGCATTGGCACTTGATTCATTCGGCGCGCATTAGGATTGTCGACCAAACCAGTTTGTACCGAAATTATTTTAAAAATCGGAGTCAAAATTAATGCGATCAAAAATGTTAAAAAGTACTTAATGATCAATCCGAATGATACTAACATGTTGACACCTGCCTTTTTACTAAAAATTATTATAAAGGATTCAACCACCTTTACAAGGTTCTCATGAAATCTTACAAAAAATCTTGAAATTATTTTTTCTTTTTAATGAAGCGATCCTTCAATTTATTCAACCATTTATTCAAACGATTAGATCCTTCCTTAACCTCTTGTCCTGTACGATATTCCTCGATAGTCACATTTAATACCCCGCCTAAAATAATAATGGTAGCGGCAAAATTCAACCAAAACATTAAAACAATAAAACTTCCAATGATTTGATATCCTGACACACGTTGAGCGAAAGTACGTGCGTAAATACTGAAGCCTTGAGCTAGAACTATCCAGCCCACCGTAGCAAAAACGGTTCCTGGCAATGCATATTTTATCCGTACATGTGCATTGGGAATGACAATATACAGACCTCCAAGGATAACCAATAAGCCAATCAATGTTACAGGCCAACGTAACGCTAAGAAAGTATTGATAATATCCGGTGAGAAACGCAACAATTGCTGCAAAGCATCCAAGATCACTTGTCCTGCACTGAAAAAAAGTGCGACAGCAATGATTGCCATCATTAGTACACCAACAATTCCAACCGACACAATACGGCTAATAACGAAATTTCCACGATCTTCAACACCGTACGCACGATTAAGTGCGGTTTGCAAAGCATTAATCCCACGGCTTGATGACCATAATGCCGCTAAAACGGAAATGGAAAGCATTCCACCTGAACTGCTTTCTAACAAGCTTGTAATGGCTGGCTTCAAAAAACTGAAGACATTTGGAGGAATGGCCTCGCTCAAATAAGGCAAAACTGTTTCAGGAGTAATGTTAAAGTACGGCAGCAAATTGCCAACAATAATCAAGATAGGGAAAAAGGATAGCAACAAATAATAGGCAACTACCACTGAGCGGTCGCCTATTTCTGTCTCTGCTAAATGTTTTTGGATTGATTGGATGAAATCCATTAATTTCTTGTTATTTTTAATTTTATCTATTGGCCCCATAGCATCCTCGTCGTTCTAATAAGTTCCTTCTTCACCTTGTGAAGTCAAGATTTTTGGTCCTTCTTTCGTAATTGCTAGCGTGTGCTCATATTGCGCACACCAACCACCATCTTGAGTATAAGCTGTCCAGCCGTTAGGATCCATCTTCATTTGCCAAACACCAGTATTAATCATTGGTTCAATAGTAATAACCATGCCTTCTTTTAATCGTAAGCCCTTGCCAGCCACACCATAATGTGGAATTGCAGGTTCTTCATGGATTGTTGGTCCAATTCCATGTCCAACAAAATCACGTACAACTGAAAATCCCTCGCCCTCAGCATAGGTTTGAATAGCATGACCAATGTCACCAATACGATTGCCCACCTGTGCTTGTTCGATACCTAAGTACATAGCTTTTTTTGTTACTTCCATTAACCGTTTAATTTCTGGTGTCACTTCTCCTACCGCATAAGACCAGCAAGAATCAGACATTGCACCTTTATACTCTACACACATATCAACCTTGATTAAATCTCCATTTTTTAAAGGTTTTTTTCTTGGAAAACCATGACAAATCTCGTCGTTAATACTGCAGCAGGTTGCATATTCGTATCCTTCAAAGCCGATTTGAGCAGCCACACCACCATGACTTTCAATAAAGTTTCTAACAAAGTTCTCTATATCCATACTGGTAATTCCCGGCTTTATGAAATCCCGTAAATGACGATGCACATCAGCCAGTAATTCACCTGACTCATTCATCATTTCAATTTCTCGGGGTGATTTCAAAGTAATCATTTTCTCGTCTCCTTATTTTTGTTAATTATATTCTGGTGAAAATATTTTTGTCGGTCATCCAGCTAAGCGAAATTCTCTTGATTGGAATTAATGCCGCTTTAAAAGTCTGTGAATCTCTGGACGAACATCCTTTTTCATCTTGTCCATTTTAACATAACCCTATTAAGCGAACAAATGGTTAGAGAACAGTGATTTCCTTTTGATTTCTATTTTGATATAATGACCATAAATTTAGCTTAAAGCTACGGATGTCCGTTCAACTTTAATTAGTTCTTCTTGCTTTAATGAGAAGACCGATTCGACATTCGAAATTGAATGAAATTTTCCTTGTAAAATTAATTCATTCAAATTAATAAGGAGGAATTCTTTTGACATTAGCAAAAATTGTTTACGCCAGTATGACTGGTAACACCGAAGAAATCGCAGATATTGTGGCTGAAGCCTTCGAAAATTTAGATGTAGATGTAGAAATCGATGAATGTACACAGGTTGACGCTGAAGATTTTGAAGATGCGGATATTTGTGTGGTTGCGACATATACTTATGGCGAAGGCGACCTTCCTGATGAAATCGTAGACTTTTACGAAGAGCTACAGGAATTAGATCTAAACGGAAAAATTTTTGGTGTTTGCGGATCTGGCGATACATTTTATGATCAATATTGTAAGTCTGTTGATGATTTCGATGCAGCATTCGCAAAAACTGGAGCCACTCGAGGAGCAGAGAGTGTAAAAGTGGAAATGGCTGCCGAAGAAGAAGATATTGAAAGCTTAGAAGCTTTCGCGAAAAAGCTTGTTGCAGCTATAGCATAAGTGAAACCTAGATGTACCAAAACAATTGGTGCATCTTTTTATTTTATTAAAGTTTTCAGAATTATTATGTAAAAGAATTAATTTCATTTTCTTTTTAGAAAATCTTAGAAATGCTAAGATAAGAATATCGAATTGGAGGGATAAGAATGGTTTTACCTAATTTTGACACACTCTTAAAAAAATATGCCCATTTGATTGCAAAGGTTGGTGTAAATGTACAGAAAAATGACACTGTTGTCGTATACGCCAGTGTTGATCAAGCTGTATTAGCTCGGCTTGTTACAAAAGAAGCTTATCAATTAGGCGCAGCAGAAGTTATTGTCCAATGGAATGATGATGAAATTCAACGGGAGTTTTTGAGTCATGCAGCAGAGGAACGAATCAATGAAGTTCCCACTTATAAAGTAGATGAAGCAAACACATTTGCTGAAAAACGGGTCACCCGAATCAGTATTGTTTCACAAAATCCAGATGCTTTATTAGGTGTCGATACAAATCGTGTAGCAAGCTATCAAGCAGCCCGTGGCAAAGCATTACAAGCTGTGATGGAAGCCACGCAATCAAACAAATTACGATGGACAGTAGTAGCTGCATCTAGTCCTGCATGGGCAAAAAAAGTCTTCCCGACGCTCGCTTCAAGTGAAGAGCAAGTTGACAAACTTTGGGATGAAATATTTAAAACAACTCGAATTTATTCAGATGATCCTGTTAAAGCATGGGAAGAGCATGATGCAGCAATGCGTGAACAAGCAGAACGTTTAAACAAGGAACAATTTTCTGCTTTACACTATACCGCTCCAGGTACAGATATTGTGATTGGTTTGCCGAAAAATCATGTTTGGGAGGGTGCTGGCAGTTTTGCTGCAGATGGTAATGAATTTATGGCTAATATGCCGACGGAAGAGGTATTTACAGCACCTGATCGTAATCGTGTTGATGGCTATATCACCAGTACAAAACCATTAAGCTATGCTGGCACAACTTTAAATGAAATGAAATTCACCTTCAAGGATGGAAAAGTCGTTGAGTTTTCTGCTAAAGAGGGAGCTGATGTCTTAGCCTCATTATTGGATATTGATGAAGGAGCGAAACACCTTGGTGAGGTTGCCTTAGTTCCAGATCCTTCCCCAATTTCTCAATCTGGAATAACTTTCTTCAATACTTTATTTGATGAAAATGCATCAAATCACTTAGCGTTGGGCGCAGCTTATCCCTTCAGTGTGGAGGGTGGAACGGAAATGACCAAGTCCGAATTGGCTGAAGCTGGTTTGAATAGCAGCCAGACTCATGTCGACTTCATGGTGGGTTCTGCTCAAATGAATATTGATGGCATTCGTAAAGATGGTTCAAAAGTTCCAATCTTTAGAAATGGTGATTGGGCTTAAATAAAACAAAAACAGCAAGTAGAATGAAAAAATTCTACTTGCTGTTTTTACGTTCTCGACTGGAATCGAACCAGCGACCTATCGCTTAGGAGGCGATCGCTCTATCCTACTGAGCTACGAGAACATGCCTCTATTATTGTAGCGATTTTAACTTATTTTAGCAAGATGACTAACTTAAATTTAATGAAGACATTCTAAAAAAATGAAAAATTACGATGGTCATCTATTACTAATTCATGAATTTTTCTCAAATAAGAATCCGAAGAACTTTGTTGCATTCGCTATTTTAAAAAGAACAAAGGGAAGAGACTTATTTCCGTCTCTTCCCTTTGCTCTTTTTACTTTTTTTCTTTTTTGGTTCGCTTTGTTTTATTGGTTCTTCTGTTAAAAGCTCTCCGCCAAATAAATAGATCGGTGAAATTGCTAAGTTCAGTTTTTTAGCAATTTTGATTAAGTCTGATTTTTCTTGTGGCGTAACAAAGGAAATCACAACCCCAGCGTTACCCATTCGGCCGACTCTTCCTGCACGATGTAAGTAACTTTCTTCGCTTAATGGGACATCAACATTGATCACAAATGGCAGGGCCTCAATATCTAATCCTCGACTAGCTAAATCAGTTGTGAGCAATCCTAGGATCTGATGCTTTTTGAACTGCTCAATCGCCCCTTTACGGGATATTTTCGATTGGTCCGAAGCCAAACTTGCAACTGGCAATTGGTGATAGAGTAATTTCTCCTCAGCACTGCCCATATCACTTAACTGATTAAAGAAAATCATCCCCAAAAATTCGGGTAGATTTAACAAACGACGCAACTGATCAACTTTTTTACGCTCACTCGTCTCTAAATAAAAGTGTTGTACCTCACCTTGACTGTCATCTTCTTCGCTTACATCTACCACAATCAGCTCAGATTCAATCTTATTCAATTCATCTAATACGACATCAGCAGTTGCGGAAAAATACAGATGTTGCGCATTGTTATCCGTAGCTTTTAGAATGTTTCGAATCAACTGCAAGCTTTGACCTTGAACCAGCTGGTCTACTTCATCAAATACGAGTGTTTTGATATTGGGAGCTTTGATTTTTTTTGCCATAATCAATTCCAGCACACGGCCAGGTGTTCCGACCAATAATTCTGGTTTTTTCTTCAGTGCTTCTTGTTGACGTTTGACATTGGCACCGCCGATCAAAGGTTGAACTTTCATTCCTGAACCGCTGATCCAGCTTCGAGCGACTTCTACAACTTGCATCGCCAACTCCTGTGAAGAAGTTAAGACCAACACTTGACTGGGAATGCCAGCTTCAAGTCTATTAATTAATGGCAACAAATAAGCTAAGGTCTTCCCACTGCCAGTCGGAGCAATACCCACTAAATTTTTTCCTTCACTAATTAAGTCATAAACTTTTGATTGGATCAATGCTGGTTTTTGAAACCCCGCTTCTTCCCAATTTTTTTGTAAAAATGGTACAAAATTCTGATTATTCATGGATTCCTCTATTTCTCGTCCGCATCAAAAATGATGCCCGCACTTTTTCGCATATCATACATTACTTGATTCACATTTCGGGATAATTCGACCCATTCTTCATAGTCCGTGCCCAACTTGCGATCTGTTGGATTCAAAATCACTCGGGCAAACTCGTCTGCCTCTTCAACCATCGGATTCTCTAATTGATGCACAGCCAGCTTTTCTCTACATTGGTGATTTCGATCATGAAAAATGGCTTCGCTAATAGAATTGACAGCATCCATCACTAAGGTTCCGTTCACTAAATAAATCTCAGATTGTTGAAAACTATCATTGATTTTACCTGTCCGAATCGTTACGTCAAAATTATCGTATCGTAAAACACCTACTCCAAAGCCGTCAACACCAGTTGCGATTTTTTGACCAAAATAGACACTTTCTTTTGGCATACCAAACCAAGCTAACGCCGCATAAATCGGGTATACGCCCAGATCAACCAACGCGCCGCCTGAAAAATGCGGAGAAAAAATATTGGGTTCTCCTCCATCCAAAACTTGATCGTAACGCGAAGAGTACTTCATAAAGCTAAAATCCGCGCCGATGATTTGATCTTTCGATGGTAAAAAATCAGCAATCGTTTTGAAAGATTTCTCATGAATATTACGAGCCGCTTCAAAGAAAAATACTCTTTTCTGATTCGCCAACTCAATAATTTCATCCATTTCTGTCGGCGTTGAAAAAGCGGGCTTTTCGACAATCACATTTTTGCCAGCTAAGATTCCTTGCTTTGCCTGCTCGAAATGAAGGCTGTTTGGTGAAGCGATATAAACGGTATTTACATGTTCAAGACCGAAAAACGTATCAAGATCAGTCGCATACTCGACATCGCCATACTTTTCACCAAATTTTTGTGCCGTATCTAATCGCCGAGAATAAACTGCCGCCAGGCGATATTTCCCCGTCTCATGAGCTGCTTGGACAAATTGATCAGTAATCCAATTTGTTCCAATAATACCTAAGTTAATCATAATTTTCTCCACCTTTCACTCATTGATTTGGATCAATAAATTCTTGTTTCAGATCAAAGGAGACAGACTCTTTAATCGAAATGGATTCCTGATCTACTTCACAATTATACGCTAAAATTTGCACACCGTCTGCCATAGCCATTTCTGCTGCTTGATAAAGTGCCGGCTGCATCAGACGGTGAAGCGTCGCCGCTTGGATTGCAGAAAATTGTACGATAAATAAAACATAACAATGATAATCCAAGGCTTGAGCGACTCGTAATTCCTGCACATGCTTTAACCCTCTGATTGTCGGTGCATCAGGAAAAGCGCCGATCCCTTGATTTTCTAATGTCATCCCTTTTACTTCAACAAATCCCTTTTCTTGTTGATCTGTCTCAAAATAAATATCAAACTTCGAGCGTTCAAAGACATATTCCCGTTTTAAATAAATGATAGAACCTTTTAATCCAGGTAAACAGATCTTCCCTGCCAAAATTCCTTCAGCTGCTAAAGCATTAGGAATCTGTGAATCAATATTAATCCACATATTTCCTTTTTTGACTGCAACAAGATCATAGGCTGTTTTCCGTTTGTCAGACGGTTGATGATTTACCGCTACTACTGCGTTGGGAAGTAATAATTCTTTGCACCGCCCTGTATTTTTTACATGAGTGATAATCTCTTCTCCAGATTCTAATAACCGACAACGGGCAATAAATCGATTGCTTCTTTCAGTAAAAGCTGCTAAGTGAATCTCCGAATACTTCATTAATTATCAAAATCCTTCTAAAAATAGTTAAATAGTCCTTAAGTCGGATGGAAAGATGACAGACTTTATTATATAGTATAACAAAGCCTATGAGAATGGCCGTAAATTTTATATCTTACATTCTCAGTCAATGAAATAGGCTAAGAAATCCATCAAATTTATTAAATTTTATCTATATAGTTGTGAAAGGAGTTTTTGGATGAGATTCAAATGGCCCGTGTTCCTCAGTGCGACATCACTTGGTGTGGCAGCAGTAGGTTCAAAAATTATTCGTAAACGTGACGCAAAGGACTTAAATAGCCTTTATGTTGGTTCTTGGGAATTCACTCATCCAAAAGAGCACAAACATCACACCATCACAATCTATCCTGATCTTTCAATTGTTTTAGATGGCACCGCCATTATCTATCAGCTTATTGAATTGAGTGAGCAAAAATTGGCAATTCAGGATCAATATGGCTATCATTTATTGATCAAAACAAAGAATGGTATTCCGGTTAGCCTTTATGATGAATTAGATGATGTTTCTTTTCCAATTACCCCTGTAAATAATTAGACAAAAACGGATGCCGATTTGGCATCCGTTTATTTTATTGATGAATCAACGAACGTAGAATCTGATCCACGTTTTCTGCGGCTTTACGGCCTTCACGAATTCCCCAAATGACAAGACTTGGACCGCGTCTAGCATCACCTGCCACATAAACTTTTTCATTATTTGTCGTATAATCTTCATAGATTTCCTGAACCCCAAAAGTGTCAAGTAAATTCTTCTCGGCTCCTGTAAAGCCCATCGCTAACAAAACAAGGTCAGCTTTTAAAGTTTTTTCTGTTCCGACAATCGGTTGGAACTGGCTATCGACTTGGGTTGTCTCGATCGCAATTACTTGTCCTCGTTCAGCACCAATAAAAGCAGTTGTAGAGGTATTATAAGAAGTTAGCTCTGAGTTCTTCAATGCGCCCTCTTCTTGTCCATACCCTACGCGATTAATCATTGAATACTCCGGCCAAGGATTATTTGCTGTACGCTGAGCAGGTAATTGCGGAGTGATTTCTAACTGTTTAACAGAAGTTGCTCCTTGACGAATCGCTGAACCAATACAGTCATTTCCTGTATCTCCACCGCCAATAACAACAACGTGCTTACCAGCGAGCTTTCGATCAGTGACTTTTTTGCCGTGCTTCATTACATCTTTTGTACATTCAGTCAAATAATCTACTGCAAACTGGATACCATGAAGCTCACGTCCTTTGATTTTTAGATCCCGCGGAACGCTAGCCCCACTAGCAATAATAATGCGATCGTATTTTGCTTGCAGCTCATCTGCCGTAACATCAACGCCAACTTCTGTACTCAATACAAATGTAATGCCAACTTCCTCCATTACATTGATCCGTCGTTGAACAATTTCCTTATCCAATTTCATATTCGGAATACCGTACATCAATAATCCACCAGCACGGTCACTGCGTTCATAGACCGTTACTTGATGACCTAGCTGATTCAACCGCCAAGCTGCCGACAGTCCTGCTGGACCAGAACCAATGATTGCAACCTTGAAGTCGGTTCGTTCAGTCGGCATGCCATCGGCTCTGACCCAATCTTGTTCAAAGGCATTATCAATAATGAATCGCTCATTATCATGGATAGCTACACCTGAACCATTCAAACCTTCTGTACAAGATTTTTCACAAGGCGCTGGACATACTCGACCAGTCATTTCAGGCAAAGGATTCGTTTTAGCTAAACGATCAAATGCATTTTTGAAATCACCGCGGTAGACATAATCATTCCATTCCGGAATCAAATTATCATTTGGACATCCTGAGACAGCCCTTTTTCCGCCATAGAAAATTCCGGTATGGCAAAAAGGAATTCCGCAGTTCATACAACGCGCTGCTTGTTCTTTTCGCTCCTCTACACCGAGTGGGTTTTGTAATTCTTCCCAATCTTGAATTCGTTCTTCAACCGGTCGATAAGGATTGTCTTTCCGAGGATATTTTAAAAAGCCAAATGGATCTGCCATCCTAGCCACGCTCCTTTCCAGCCGGTACGGTTTGTTCGCCGATCACTTCTATAAACGCTTTTTCGATCAGCTCATCACCTGCTAAACCGGTTTTGGCTAATTCTTCAGTCACACGAACCATTTCGTGATATTCTCTTGGATATACTTTAACAAAATGCTTTTGAGCATTTTCCCAATCATTCAACAACTCAGCGGCCTTTAATGAATCTGTGTAGGTCAAATGCTTCTCGATCATTTCTTTCAAGACAGCATCATCTCCGGTTTCGCCGAGTTTATAAAGATCCACCATCTCTAAATTACATTTGTCAGCAAACGTTCCGCTCGGATCATAGACATAGGCGACTCCACCAGACATACCAGCCGCGAAGTTTCGACCAGTTGGGCCTAAAATGACAGCAACACCGCCAGTCATATATTCACAGCCATGATCACCGACTCCTTCAACCACCACGTTAGCACCGCTATTTCTCACACAGAAACGCTCACCGGCTTTGCCGCGGAAATAGCCTTCTCCGCGATTCGCACCAAAACAGACAACATTGCCGACAATTGGTGAATCTTCTATATCGTAAGCTGCTTCTTTAGGCGGCACAATAATCACTCGCCCTCCACTTAGTCCTTTGGCCACGTAGTCATTTCCTTCACCAATTAGTTTCAGCTCCATCCCTTGTGTGATAAATGAACCAAAACTTTGACCAGCAATCCCGGTATATGTGTATTGGATTTGACCAGGAGTCAGCTGATAATTACCAAATCGTTCCGCAATCCAGCCACCCATACGCGCACCAACTGTCCGATTAACATTATTGATTGGAGCGCTCATTTTTACTTGCTCCCCGTTTTTAATCGCACCTTCTGCAAATTGATCCAACTCAGGCCATTCACGTTTTTCTTTAAACGGATCTTCTGTTTTACGTTCAATGCCAATACTTGTAGATAACATTCGAGAAAAATCTAATGATTTTGCCTTGCCTTTTGCAATAAAGCGCGGCTCTAATACTTCCGTATGACCAATCATTTCATCAATACTTCTAAAACCTAGTTCAGCCATAATTTCTCGCAAATCTTCCGCGATAAAATACATCATATTGATCAGGTGTTCAGGCTTTCCAACAAAAAATTTCCGTAATGCTGGATTTTGCGTTGCTACACCTACAGGACAAGTATTTAAACTACATACTCGCATCATCACGCATCCAATCGCTACCAAAGCAAGTGATGCAAAACTATATTCTTCGGCACCAAGTAAAATCGCCATCGCAACGTCACGACCAGTCATCAGTTTCCCGTCAGTTTCCAAGGTCATTCGTTGGCGAAGATTATTCATTGCTAGGGTTTGATGCGCTTCAGCAACACCCATTTCCCACGGCAAACCTGCATCGCGAATCGAGTTTCGCGGTGATGCTCCGGTACCGCCGTCGTAACCAGAAATCACGACAACGTCCGCACCAGCTTTAACAACACCTGTTGCGATCGTTCCTACACCGGTACTTGAAACCAATTTGACATTGATCTTCGCATACGGATTAATAGCTTTTAAATCATAAATCAATTGAGCTAAATCTTCGATCGAATAAATATCATGATGCGGCGGTGGTGAAATTAAACGTACACCTGGTGTTGAACCACGAATTTCTGCTACCCACGGGAAGACTTTATTTCCCGGAAGCTGTCCGCCTTCACCTGGTTTTGCCCCTTGTGCCATTTTGATTTGTAACTCTTCGGCACTCATCAAGTATTCGGCGTTTACACCAAAACGACCTGAAGCGACCTGTTTGATTTTACTGTTGAAATTCTTGCCGTCTACTTGTGGTTTGAATCGATTGCGGTTCTCGCCACCTTCACCACTATTAGACTTCGCTCCAATGCTGTTCATTGCTTCAGCAATACATTGATGGGCTTCTTCACTCAATGAACCATAGGACATCGCACCAACTTTGAACCGTTTCACGATTTTACTTGCGGGCTCGACTTCAGAAAGCTTCACTGCCGGACGCTCTTTTTTAAATTCCCACAGCGCCCGTAAATTGGTAGGCTCTTCTAACGCTTCCTGATTCATTTGATCAACATAATGCTTAAATAATTGATAATCGCCTGCACGAACCGCCTGTTGGAAATTGTAGATTGTCTTAGGATTGAACAAATGATGTTCACCATCCGCTTTGTATTGGAAACTACCGCCAGATGCTAGTAAATCATTTTGCTGTGGCCCATAAGCTAATTGATGACGTTGTAAGTATTCTTCTTCAATTTGGTTTAACGATAACCCGCCAATGCGGCTCGCCGTTCCAGTGAAGTATTTTTCTGTCACTGGTTGACTGATACCTACGACTTCGAATAATTGAGCGCCGTGATATCCCGCAATCGTCGAAATACCCATCCGTGACATTACTTTTACAATTCCCTTTTCAGCTGCTTTCCGATAATTTTCCAGACCATTTTCAATGTCAAAGTCATTCAAAGTTGCATATGCGCCATAAGGATGAATGCCACTAGCACCATAACCAATAAGGGTGGCAAAATGATGTACTTCGCAAACTTCTGCTGAATCAACGACTAGGCTCGCTAACGAAGCTTTTCCTTTTCTCACCAAATAATTATGCACACCTGAGACAGCCAGTAAAATCGGCATTGCCATTTTGGTTTTTTCTGCGCCACGATCACTTAGAATCAAGATTGTCCCACCATTATCAATAGCGGACTCAGCTTCTTTAAACATTTGTTCCAAGCCATCTTCTAAAGCATTCTGTCCACCAACTGAATATAAGGTTGAGATAGTCACTGCTTTTTGTTCTTTTGTGTTCAATTGAACGATTTTGCCAAAATCAGCACTGCTGAGTACAGGACTTTTAATTTTTAATTTCTGACAATTATGCGCATCATCAATTCGGATATCTCCATCACGGCCTAAAAACATTTCTGTTCCAATCACTAACTGCTCGCGAATCGCATCAATCGGCGGATTGGTGACTTGAGCAAATTGCTGTTTAAAATACGTGAACAAAGATTGTGGCTTGTCACTCAAAACTGCCAATGGTGAATCATATCCCATTGAAAGAACTGGTTCCTCACCTTTTTCCGCCATAGGTAATAATTCATCACGGATAATTTCATCCGTGTAGCCATTCAACTTCCACATCTTTTGCAGTTCTTGTTCGGTCAACATTGCTGCGTCTTCTTCCGCTTCCGCAAGTTGTGACAGTTCAATTCGATTCTCGGCCAGCCAATCTTTATAGGTATGGGCTTTGGCATACTTTTCCTTAATTTCTTGATTACGGTAAAATCTTCCGTTGATAGTATCAACTAAAATCATATTAGCTGGTCCTAGAACACCTTTTTCAATCACATTTGATGGTTCAAAGTCGACCACACCTGATTCAGATGCCACTTGAACAAAACCATCCTTTGTAATCGAATAACGCGAAGGTCGCAAGCCATTTCGATCCAGCGTTGCGCCCACCATTTCACCATCTGTAAAGCATAATGCCGCCGGTCCATCCCAAGGGGCCATAAAACTCGCATTATACTCCTGAAATGCTGTCATTTCTTCCCCTAGGTTGGCCTTTTCCGACCAGGCTTCTGGTACCATCATCATCAATGCGTGAGGAATATCACGACCGTTACGATATAAATATTCCATACAATTTTCTAACTTCGCTGAGTCAGAATCTTCTTCGTTATACACTTCAATGCCATGACTCTTCATCCAATTTTCTGAACCACGTAACGTGTTGATCTCGCCATTATGAGCAAGAAATCGGAACGGCTGAGCGCGATCCCAGCTAGGAAAAGTATTGGTAGAAAAACGGGAATGAACAACTGCAATACTAGCTGCAAATTCTTCATCCTGCAGATCATCATAAAAAATCCCGACTTGATAAGCATGCAGCATGCCCTTATAAACGATTGTTTTGCTAGATAAGCTACAGATAGCCATTTCGCCTGCATGGTACGTTTTCTCTAATTTGCGGCGCAATCGATACAGTCGATCTTCAAAATCGCGATCAGTCTGAACTTCTAATGGACGCTTTATGAATAATTGCACAAAGCTAGGCATCACTTTTTGTGCTCCTGGACCACAATTCTCATATTGGAACGGAACATCACGTTGCCAAAGGACCAAGTACCCGGCTGCTTCAATTTCTTTTACAAGAGCTTGCTGTAAACCGTTCTTGTGTTTTTCTTCCGCTGGTAAAAAGAACATCCCCACAGCATATTGACCACGATCAGGTAAATTTACCCCGGCAGTTTTCGCTTCACGTTGAAAGAATTTATCTGGAATCGTCGCTAAAATCCCGGCTCCATCCCCTGTTTCAGGTTCCGCTCCCGTTCCTCCACGATGATTCATACGTTCTAACATCGTTAACGCATGCTTCACTAGTTGATGTGAAGCCTTCCCTTCCATCTGAGCAATAAAGCCCATACCACATGCATCCTTCTCGAATGAGGGATCATACATGGTCGGGGCCTCTGTTACTTGTTGCTTTGTCATTGACATCAATCCTTTAAATAGTTTGACAATTCTCATTTATTTTTAATATACTACCTTTTTTTTTTAAGATAGGCAAGGATTCTTAGAATATTTTTTTTATTACTCATGTTATTTGTGTAGCAATTCTTCAAAACACCGGTCCAATCAAATGGAAAAAATGTGATATGTTTGGTAAACTTAATCTGATATGCCTCGTTACGAAAGGATGAACATCAATGACACCGAATCGCGAAGACTACTTAAAATTAATATTGGAATTAGGTGGCGACAAAGAAAAAGTTAGTAATAAAAAAATTGTTGCTGGTTTGTCCATTTCTGGCGCTTCTGTTAGTGAGATGATCAATAAGCTAGTAAAAGAAGGCTTGGTTGAACACTCTCCTTACCAAGGTGTTCAATTAACCCCGATCGGTTTAGAAAAAGCAAGTACACTAGTCCGTAAGCATCGCTTATGGGAGGTCTTTTTAGTTGATCATCTTGGTTACTCATGGAATGAAGTCCATGATGAAGCAGAAGTATTAGAGCACGTGACCTCTTCACAACTAGAACAAAAATTGGATCATTATTTAAATCATCCAACATTTTGTCCTCATGGGGGAATGATTCCACAGCAGGATCAAACAGTTCACGAAAAAGATCGTCAAACCTTAGCAAGTTATCCTGAAGGCACCAATGTTCGAATAGCCCGTGTTTTGGATGAAAAGGATCTGCTCGATTATTTGATGGATCTGGGCGTCAAAATCCATGAAGAATACAGGATCACAAATATTGCTGCTTATGAAGGACCAATTACTTTACAAAATGAACAAAAAGAGGTTTCAATTAGTTACAAAGCAGCGTCAACAATTTTTGTTGATTCGCTGTAGCTGGTCATTAACTTGTTATTATTAAAACGAACTAGGATGCCAATCCAACTTTTTACAGCACACATCAATCAAGTGAGGATTTCGATTTTACTTCTCACATGAGATACATTGCTTAGTTGGATGGTATTCGTGGAGAGAAAAATAAATTCATTAAAAGAAACTAGGAGTGGAATATATGGAACAGGCAGCATTATTTACCATATTTGGTGGAACTGGCGATTTAGCGAAAAGAAAACTATATCCTTCGCTATTTCGCCTATATAGAAAAGGCAACTTAGCAGAGCATTTTGCTGTAATCGGTACAGCGAGACGACCATGGAGTGATGATCATTATCGTGAGATCATTCGCGAGACGATCAAAGATATCGCTCCAACTCAGGAAGAAGCAGAGGCGTTTTCAAACCATTTTTATTATTTGTCTCACAACGTCAATGATACTGAACATTACGATCAATTGAAGGGTTTATCTGATCAATTAGATGAAAAATATGGTTTACAAGGAAATCGCATATATTACTTAGCCATGGCACCTCAGTTTTTTGGAACAATCGTCAATCATTTAAAATCACAAGAAATTTTGACGTCCACCGGTTACAATCGTTTAGTAATCGAAAAACCGTTTGGCTTTGATTATGATTCTGCCAATGAGCTGAACAACCAAATCCGAAAAGTTTTCCCTGAACAAGATATTTTCCGAATTGACCACTACCTAGGAAAAGAAATGATCCAAAATATTTCGGTGATCCGCTTTGCCAATAATATCTTTGAATCCCTTTGGAATAATCGCTATATTGAAAACGTTCAGATTACATTTTCCGAAGCGCTTGGAGTGGAAGATCGTGGCGGTTACTATGAACACAGCGGTGCGCTAAAAGATATGGTTCAAAACCATATCCTGCAAGTCGTAGCTTTACTAGCAATGGAAGTTCCAACTTCTTTCTCCAATAAATCCATTCGTGAGGAAAAAGTAAAAGTTTTACAAGCAATTCGTCGCTATGATTCAGAAGAAGTGTTACAAAATTTTGTTCGCGGACAATATGACGCAGGAATGTTAGATGACAAAAAATTTATTGCTTACCACGATGAACCAAATGTTTCTGAAGATTCTTTGATGGAAACCTTTGTAGCCGGAAAATTTTTAATTGATAATTTCCGCTGGTCAGGCGTTCCTTTCTATGTTCGAACCGGAAAACGCATGACTGAAAAAGGCACAAGAATAAATATCGTCTTTAAACAAGTCCCCGTCAACGTCTTTAATTTCGAGCAAGAAGAAGCCGGTGGTGGAGAATTACCACAAAATATTTTAACCATTTACATCCAACCAACAGAGGGCTTCTCGTTAACCCTTAATGGAAAGAAAATTGGTCAAGGCTTCAATACTGAACCAGTAAAATTAGATTTCCGTCAAAGTGCTGAAGTCACAGAAAATAGTCCTGAAGCTTACGAAAAATTATTGTTAGATGCCTTAAATGGTGACAGCACTAATTTCTCTCATTGGGATGAAGTTGCAAACTCATGGGAGATTGTTGATCGCATACGTAATACTTGGGATCAAACTACACCAGGCTTTCCTAACTATGCAGCCGGTACAATGGGGCCACAGTGTGCCTTCGATCTTTTAGCGAAGAACGGACATGAATGGGCTTGGCAACCCGATCAATGGTACCGTGAACGCGGACAATTAGAATAAATAATTAAAGCTGGGAAATTTTTCTCAGCTTTTTTTGTGTAGCTACCTCAAAGACATATGAATAAAAAATCATAAAGATTTGACCTGACTCGAATAATCATCGCAACATTTAATAATCAAAACATTTTGAGAAAAGCTAAAAAACCCGCATCGAACTACTCCGATGCGGGTTCCTTCTATTATAGTCTTTTATTCTAATCCTTCTGCTACTGCTTCTGGATAGTTTTCTTCTACAATTTGGGCACATGAGGCACATAAATGCGGAAGCTTTTCATCTTCTCCAACTGTCGTGCGAACTTGACGGCAACGATCACAAACTTCGCCATCTGCTTTTTCAACTAAAATCGCTACATCATCGAACACCATAGCATTTTCTGGTGCAGTATTCATCGCAATACTGAATGAGTCGGGTGATACGATCAACAATTGTGCTAGATCAGCATCTAAAGCTGTCAACATCGTAGCCACTTGTTCATTTGGATAAATGGTTACTTTTGCTTCTAGTGATTTGCCAATCACTTTTTCATTACGAGCTTCTTCTAAAGCTTTCAAGACCTTATCACGGAAATCCATAAAGGCTTTCCATGTATCTAGCAATTCCTCTTGGTTAGGGAACGTTTCATAGCTTGGCAATTCCGCTAACTGTACGTATTCTTCTTCTTCCTTCAAGTACGTCCAGATTTCTTCGGTGGTATGAGGAATAATTGGCGTCAATAACTTCGTCAATGCTACCGCTGCTTGATAGAAGACCGTTTGCATGCAGCGACGTTCATAGCTGTCTTCTGCTTGAATATATACAACATCTTTTGCAAAATCTAAATAGAATGATGATAGATCAACTGTCAAGAAGTTCACGACTGTCTTGTAGATTTGTGTGAAATCATATTTCTCATAACCCTCTTCACGAATCGTTTTGATTACTTCATTCAAACGAACTAACATATATTTATCAACCGAACGTAATTCATCATAAGCAACCGTGTGTGTCGAAGGTTCAAAATCACTGGTATTCGCTAATAAGAAACGCATGGTATTACGAATTTTCCGATAAACTTCTGAAACTTGATTCAAAATATCCATCGATACACGAACGTCTGCTTCATAGTCTACACTGCTAACCCATAGACGTAAGATATCGGCGCCCATTTGGTTAATCACTTTTCCAGGAACAATTGTGTTACCTAATGATTTACTCATCTTACGGCCTTCGCCATCTAGAGTGAAGCCTTGAGAAAGGACTGATTTGTATGGCGCAACGCCATTAATCGCCACACTTGTTGTAATACTTGAATTGAACCAACCGCGATATTGGTCAGAACCTTCCAAATACATGTCAGCCGGGAAGGTCAAATCCTCACGTTGACGTAACACTGCTTCGTGAGAAGACCCTGAGTCAAACCAAACATCCATGATATCTGTCTCTTTAGTAAATTTACCATTCGGTGAGCTTGGATGCGTAAATCCTTCAGGTAATAAATCTTTTGCTTCACGTTCAAACCAAATATTAGAACCATGTTCAGCGAATAATTGCGCCACATGCTCTGTAGTTTCCGGTGTGATAATTGGTTCTCCATCTTCACCATAGAAAATCGGTAGCGGAACACCCCATGCGCGCTGACGAGAGATCACCCAATCACCGCGATCACGAATCATATTATACAGACGAGTTTTCCCCCATGGAATGATCCAATCAACTTTTTCGATTTCGTCTAAGATATCTTGACGGAACTTATCAATTGAGGCAAACCATTGTGGTGTTGCGCGATAAATGATTGGTTTTTTCGTACGCCAATCATGCGGATAGCTATGAGTGAAGAATTCTAACTTCAATAGTGCTCCATTTTTTTCTAACAATTCAGTAACCATTGGATTAACCTTGTCATAATAAACACCTTCAAAACCTGGCGCTTCAGCTGTCATTACTCCACGATCATCAACTGGAGAAATAATGTCATTTCGGTAGTTTTTCCATGCAAAGTAGTCATCTTCCCCGTGACCCGGAGAGGTATGAACCAGTCCAGTACCCGCGTCTAATGTTACATGATCTCCTAGAATAACTAAGGATTCGCGATCATAAAATGGATGCTGTGCTGTCATGTATTCAAGATCTTTTCCAGAAACCTCTTTGAGAACTTTATGATTTTCCCACTCTAATTCCTCTGCAACTTTCTCTAACAAATCTTTCGCAACAACATATTTACCTCCTGCCGCTTCTACCACAGCGTAAGTGTAAGCAGGGTTAACCGAGATTCCTTGGTTTGCTGGCAAAGTCCACGGTGTTGTTGTCCAAATAATGAATGAGGTATCCGTATCTAATATCCCTTTTCCATCCTTTACTTTAAAAGCAACAAAGATTGAAGGAGATTTGACATCTTTATATTCAATTTCCGCTTCAGCTAATGAAGATTCACTTGAAGGTGACCAATAAATTGGTTTCAACCCTTTATAGATATACCCTTTTTCAGCCATTTTACCAAATACACGAATTTCAGCTGCTTCATAATCAGGTGTCAATGTAATATATGGATGTTCCCAATCGCCAGCAATTCCTAGACGTTTGAAATCTTCGCGCTGCTTATCCACCTGTGACAAAGCGTATTCTTCACATTTTTTGCGGTATTCGGCCATCGACATTTCTTTACGCTTAATCCCTTTGTTTGTTAAAACCTGTTCAATTGGCAAACCATGCGTATCCCAGCCAGGTACATAAGGCGCACGAAAACCTGACATTGATTTGGAACGTACAATGATATCTTTACTAATTTTATTTAACGCATGTCCAATATGAATGTTCCCATTTGCATATGGGGGTCCATCATGTAAAACGAAGGTTGGTTTGCCTTCATTTAGTTTTTGACGCTTTTCATAAATGTTGTTTTCTTCCCATTCTTTTTCCCACTGTCCTTCACGGTTAGGTAAATTGCCGCGCATTGGGAATCCGGTTTTTCCTAGTTGAAGAGTTTCTTTTGTCTTCACTATTGATCGTCTCCTTTAAATTATAAAATTGAACATTAGCGATACAGTAACTTAGTTCGTCGCTTTTTTTCACACACGTACCAAAAAAACTGGTAACCTTTGTTGAAATTCTCTTAATGGATAAATCAACAAAAAAACAAGCTTATCCGCAAAGGGACGAGCTTGTCGTGGTACCACCCAAATTTGAAACCTAAAGTTTCCTCTAATCATCGTTAACGCAATGACACGTCGATTATTACTTTTAATTCATAACCGAATAATCCAGAGGATCTTTCTAATTAGAGGGTCTGCCGATCTTCCACTATCATCGGCTCGCTAATAAGAATCTAACTAGCTTTTCTGTTCTAGATTTCTATTCTTCGTCTGATTTAATCAATTCAGGAATATCAATTGTCAAGCCCATATCTTCTTGAGGCTCCTCAAGAACAATGGATTCACCTGAGTCTACTGCATTCTCAGTATCATTGTCAAGTTCATTTGCTAAAACTTCCTTCAATACCTCATGACCATCACCAACATATGAAGACATTGGTTTCAAAACTTCTTCCCAGTCGCCGCTGCGTGCTTGATCGATTTGAGTTTCTAACAATAATAGTAATTGTTGATGGAAGACACGTGTCTTCTTCTTTAAATCATTTGTTTCAGCAGCCAATTGACGAGCTTTGGAAGTAGCATCTGTTAAAATTTCTTTAGCCTTATCTTCTGCAGTCGTTGTTAATAAGTTTGCCTTTTGCATCGCATTAGAAATTAATTCATCCGCACGATTTTGCGCAGAAGTCACAATAACTTCAGATTCTTTACTTGCTGAAGATTTCACTTTATCGGCAGTATCTTGTGCCACGACGATTGATTGGTTCAACGCTTCTTTCAATTCATTGAAATACTCTAGTTTTTCTTCTGAATGTTTCAATGCTTTTTCTAATTCACGATTCTTAGCGATGCTGTCCTCATAGTCGCGAACAATCATATCTAAAAAATCATCGACTTCGTCTTGGTTATATCCACGCATCTTAGTGGAGAAATTTTTGTTTTGAATATCTAATGGAGTTAATGCCATTTTTTTGCTCACCTCATAAAATTTATTTTCGTAAAACGCCTAAGCGCAAACGGAATTTTTCTTTCTTTGTTTTTCCTTCTAAACCTTGGATCTGAATTCGCCCAAACCCACGAACTGAAACGACATCTAATAAATCAAGTAAATAATCTGGACGCTCATTGACCGACCAGTTCACTTTTACTTTACTGGCTTCAACTAATTGCTTTGAACGCTGTCGTGAAATATTATAAACAGTTGAAATAATCGCATCTAATCGCATGGATGTGGCGGTCGTTGTTTCCTCAACCCAACTATCTTTTGGAATAATGATATCCGTATACGGACGTTCCTCTAGATGGACGGTTACACGACCAATTTTAGTTACCTGACCTACGATATAATTAGCCGATTCTTTCGCTAAAAAAATTTGCCAGCGATCACCATCAGAAATAATATCCCCAAAATAATCACGCTTAATTCCAGCATTCATTAATGTTCCTAATATTTTCCCATGTGAAAGTTCAGTAAATTTTTTCGGATAATTAATTTCAATCATCACAAGCTCAAAGTCGTCGGTTTGCGGTTCATAATACTCGGGATAAATCATGCAACGACACCGTTCAGCATGCTCATAGCCGCCATAAAATGAAAATTTCAATTCACTATTTTCGCGAATTAACGTCTCCAAGATATAGGCTTGCCGAGGATCTAAAAAATTCGTCAGATAAGGAGCGTATTGGCTTTCAACTTGTTCTAGCCAATCGCCAACACTGTCAACAAATGGATGCTCTTCAGGTCTAAAATGTTGATAGACATTTGCATTCATATTGCCACCTCCTTAGTAGATAATACTATACAAAATTCTTTGTAGAACCTCCATCGCAATATTTAATGCTAAAATCGCTGCCATTACAGAAAAATCGATTCCGCCAAATTGCAAAGGCAAACGTCGAAATAAATCAAGAAACGGTTCACAAATTCGACCTAATAGTTGACCAAATTTAGACTGGTAAGCACCAGGAAACCATGACATTAATGCATAAACGACTAAAAGAATCGTATAAAGATAAACTAGTCGATTTAAATAATAAAAAAGTGTAATAAGTAGATTCAACTATGCGGCTCCTTTACATTTCTAATCCGTAAATATCTTCATCAACCATGGAGCTCAACGTAGAGTTGGTAATTTCAACATTTGTTGGCGTACATAAAAACATTTCATTTCCAACGCGTTTAATATCACCATCAATCATAAAGACTGCACCAGTTAGAAAATCGACCACACGACGCGCTCTCATTTCATCCAAAGATTGAAAATTAATTAAGACTACCTCACCTTGACCTACTCGTTTAGCTATTGTCATTGCTTCATTATAGGCCCTTGGTTCTACTACTGAAATACGGTCTTTTCTTTTTTCTTCTGTTCTTGGTGTAAGTCGTTGCGCTCGATTATTATTGTTAGGCATTGACACGACTTTTTCGCTTTTCTTCGCCATGCTTTCTGCCCTTTTTGCCACAGTTTCAGCTCTGCGATTTGTCTGAGGTTCTGCGACTGGTTGGCTGACCCGTTCCTGCTGTATTCTTTCTTTTTGACGTTCCGGAGAACGTTCCTGCTTTTGATACGTAGGACGTGTTGCCACGCGTTCTTTCTTCAAAGGTGCGCTTACTGGGCGGCTAACCTGCTTCTTTGGAGCAGGTGTCGCTGCTTCTTCATACATATCGTCATCTGCTAAACCAAAAAAATCAGTGATCTTTGCTAGACTAATTCCCATTAACTTTACCTAACCTTTCTTAAATAGTGCCGTTCCGATTCGAACAAAAGTAGCACCTTCTTCAATTGCCGTTTTGAAGTCTTGGCTCATTCCCATGCTCAATTCTGTGCATGGCGCATATTGCAAGTCTTGTTCCTTCACACTTTCTTGAAGCTGTTTCAAAGTAGAAAAAACATTCCGAATCTCTAACTCAGTTGCCTCATATGGCGCCATAGTCATTAATCCGATCACCTGAATTTTCTCTAATCCCTCTAATTCTTTAATAAAGGATTGAAGGTCACTCGGCCTAATACCATGCTTTGATTCTTCTCCGGAAACATTTACTTCAATAAAACATTTTATTTGATGTTCAGCACGCTTTTGTATTTCTTGTGCCAACCGTAAACTGTCTAACGCATGAAAGTAATCAATTTCATTTATAATCAATTTTACCTTGCGACGCTGTAAATTACCAATGAGATGCCATTTGATCTGCTGATAGTTTGAAAGACTTCGCTTTTTATCCAGCAATTTATCTACTCGATTTTCTGCTAAATCCGTCACACCTAGTTCAACGAGTTCGTTTGCGGTCATGGAGTCGACACTCTTTGTCACCGCAACCATAGTAATTTCCTCTGGGTTACGTGAAGCAAGAGCACACGACTCCTGAATCTCTTGCTCAATTCTATGCAAGTTTTCAGCGATCATGTGCTCTCCCCCTTTTATTTTCTACGGCGAAAGAATGGTGGTGTATCTAGTTCTTCGTCTTTTTCAGGTTTTACTTCTTCACGATTGAATGTTTCGAATTCTTTCTTTTCGATGTTATCAAATTGTGTATCTTCAACTTTAGGACGGATATTTTCTTCCTTGCGGATATCCCATTCACCAAAAGCAGACTGACCATCGTTGCTTCTTGCAGGTTCAATATCTAAATTTTGTTTTTGTGGAACTGATTGGATTTGACTAGCACGTTGTGTATTACGTGTAGCCTTACGCTCCTTTTTTGTTGGATCGATTCCTGTCGCAATTACTGTAACGCGGATTTCATCGCCTAATTCTTCGCTAATTGATGTACCTAAGATAATATTAACATCCCCTGTTGCTGCGCTTGCAACAATGTCAGAAGCATCTTGTGCTTCAAATAAAGTCATATCTAATCCACCAGTGATATTTAATAGAACTTGTTCTGCACCATCAATAGATGTTTCTAGCAATGGAGAGGAAATCGCTTTTTTCGTTGCTTCAACGACACGATCTTCGCCACTTGCAACGCCGATCCCCATTAAAGCAGTCCCTTGATTTGCCATTACAGTTTTCACATCAGCAAAGTCCAAGTTCACGTAACCAGGTGCTGTGATTAAATCTGAGATACCTTGAACACCTTGACGCAAAACGTTATCTGCTTCACGGAATGCTTCAAGCATTGGCGTTTTCTTGTCAACTACTTCTAGCAGGCGATTGTTTGAGATGATCAATAAAGTATCAACATTTTCCTTTAACGCTGAAATCCCTTCTGCTGCGAAACGTCCGCGTTTTGGTCCTTCAAAGCTGAATGGACGTGTAACGACGCCGACAGTTAAAGCACCGAGATCTTTTGCAATCTTCGCCACAATCGGAGCAGCCCCAGTACCAGTACCTCCGCCCATTCCAGCTGTGATGAAGACCATATCTGCACCTTCTAATGCGTCACGAATAGCTTGTTCGCTTTCTTCAGCTGATTTTTGACCAACTTCTGGTTGCGAACCTGCACCCAAACCACGAGTATATTTAGGGCCTAATTGAATAACTGTTTCTGCTTTTGAGTTTTTGAGTGCTTGAACATCAGTGTTTGATGCGATGAATTCAACGCCTTTAACGTTTTCCTCGATCATACGGTTGATAGCATTGCCACCGCCACCGCCAACACCGATAACTTTAATAACAGCACCTTCGTTAATATTGTTATCTATTGAGAATTCCATGTTTTCTATTCCTCCTACAAATTAATCAAAAATATTAGAGAAGAAGTCTTTAATCTTCCCGGTTACTTTTTCTTCATTTTTTGGCTTTGTTTCTTCTTCATAATCATTTGATGCTTCGTAATCGTCATACACAGGTGCTGTTGAAACAGCGTTGGTTTGTGGTGAAGCAGATAGTGAAACTTTTTCACCTGTAACCGCTGATTTTGCCAAATGATAGACATCACTCAATTCAGCTGAATAATTGACGATACTGATGACATTTGTAAAGACTGGATTTCTCAAGCCCATTTGATTCGGTACATGCAATTTAACTGTGGTTCCAAAAATGTCTTCCGCTAAATCAACCACACCTGGTAAACTTGCTGCGCCACCGGTCAGGACAACACCACCTGGTAAATCAAGTGCTTCGATTTCATCTAAAGCATCTTTGGCTTTACGGAATATTTGTTCCAACCGTGCTTCGATAATTTCAGCCAGATATCGTTCATCAACTTTAACTGGATCTGTTTTTCCAATGACATCAACTGGAAAATCTTCGTCAGCAGATGTCCGGCTTGGATAAGCGTCTCCATAATTGATTTTCAATGCCTCAGCATTATTAAAAGAAGTATTTAAAACGATGGAGATATCCTTTGTAACAAATTCCCCACCTTCTTGATCCACATGTGTGAATTTCAACTGTTTATCATGCATAACTGCCGTCGTGGTTTGTCCACCACCCATATCAATCACAATCGTGCCAAAATCCTTTTCACCATCAGATAAAATAGATTCTGTTAAAGCTAAGGATGTAATTACTGTTTCAGCAACCGATAATCCTGCTTTTTCAACACATTTTGTAATATTATGGATGATCGTTTTTGGACCAGTAAATACTAATCCAAACATTTCAAGACGAACACCGATCATGCCTCGCGGATCTTTGATGCCTTCAAATCCGTCGACGGTAAATTCTTGAGGCAGCAGCGCAACGATTTGTCTTTCAGGAGGAACTGAACGAACCATTGCTGCTGAAGCGACATTACGAACATCTTCATCCATAATCTCTTTTGACTCATTATTAACAGCAATCATACCTTGACAAGGTTCGACTTCTAACAAGTTAGCAGGTAGTCCAACGCTGACACTTTTAATCTGAATCCCAGCTTTTTCCTCGGCCTGTTTTACTGCTCGCTGAATCGCCTGTACTGTCTTATCGATATCTACGATAATCCCACGGTTGATTCCTTCTGATTTTGCGTTTCCAACACCAATGATATTCATTTGGCTATCGATGTACTCGGCAACAACAACTTTGATCGATGTTGTCCCGATATCAAGGCCTACATACATTCCTGCTTTTGCCATGAATGGGATTCCCTCCTATTTTCAAATAAATGCTTTATTCAGATGTAATATTTTAACTTACTGTTAAGCATGAAATATAATTTTTCGCAAGTAATTCACTGCCTTCAATTTTAACACATTTTGCCTAGAATGAAAAAGAAGATTCAACATTTTCTTGTAATAAATTTAATCATTTACAACAGCGGTTCCAGATTGATCTGTTGAGTTTTGTGTTGCATCCTCAGTAGTTGAATTTTCAGTATACGGATAGCTGTAAATTCCTGCTTCCATATCTACGATCCCCTTAATTCCTTTGTCACTCATTTCTTTCGCAATTTGAGGATAATACTTCATTTTACTGCCTAAATCGTTAATGCTGACTAAGACCTTGTTCCCATCATTCATGAAAATTTCCAATAATTCCTTGTTTTCATTTGTTGGGGAATATTTAATCTGGGATATGCCTTGTTTAACCTCTTCAGATAATTTTTTATAGCCTTCAAGTACTTTTAGAATTCTTTTTGATCCGGTGAAGCTTTCTAGAATTGGCAGGTCACCATCGCTTTTTTCTACTTCAATCGGAATAATTTTACCATTTGAAATGACAGGAGAATACTTTCCATCATTTTCTAAGTATGCGACTTCAGGATATTCTTTCACATCTACCACAAAATGATTGATCCCATCTAGGTGAACTTCTGCATTTTCAATTTGCAATTCTTGCTTTTTCAGATTTTTCACGTTATCTTTACGATCAAAATATTGACTCCAAAGATTGTCACCCACGCTAAAATTCAGTTCTTTTTCGATTATCTCTGTTGAAATCTTCTCATTACCTTTTATACTTACACCGCCTAACTTAGCTAGTGGTGATATGTAATACAATAATAATAAGGCTGGAATTGAAAATAACCCGATTAAAATCAAGGATCTCTTTACGAGCCGTCGATTGCGCTCATGTTTGATATTAGGTAATCGTTCTAAAAATGATCCATTTTTAGGCCCGCTTGGTGCATCCTCCATCTCAGGCTCTTCAATTTCAGATTCTAAAGGTATTGTATCTTTTTGTTCAGGCTCTTCTAATTTTTCTTCGGCAAGTCCATCAGTGTTAGAAAGTTCGTTTGTCTCTTCAGCAGTTGCTGCCTGATCAACAGTTTCACCCTTTTCCAGCGCTTTTTGTTTCAAATATTCCATATTCGCTAACTGCCATGGGGTCAAATTCTCTTGCTTTGTTTTTTCTACTTGCTGATTTTCTTTGCTTTCCTCCGGAAACTCTTCACGACTAATGGTCCTCACCTCCAAAAAACTATTTTACAATCTCGTTAACTAATGACCACAATCGCTCTGCTGCATCTGGGATACCTTCTTGACGTGAAGCTTTCGCCATCATTGCCTTTTTTTCTGGATCACCCATGATTTCATCCACTGCTTCTACTAATTTTTCCCCAGTTAAATCAGCATCCGTAATCATTTTGACAGCCCCAGCATTGACCAAACTCTGTGCATTTTTCGTTTGATGGTCATTTGTGACGTATGGGCTTGGAATGAGAATAGCTGGCAAACCTAAAGCTGTAAGCTCTGCGATTGAAGTTGCGCCTGCACGTCCAATTAATAAATCAACATTTGCCATAACGTCTGTCATATTTTTGATGTACGGCTGAAGCGATAGGTTATGATTGATTTTTTCGATATCAAATTTTTCTGCTATCTCATTATAATAACGATCACCAGAAGCGTACAGCACTTGATATTCTTTCTGTGAAAATTTAGGTAGTGCTTGAATGACCGCCTGATTTATTTTGAGTGCCCCTTGGCTTCCGCCAAAAATTAGGACAGTTGGAATGTCTGGCAACAGACCATATTGTTCTAATACTTCTGACTTTCCACTGGTCACCACTTCTTGGGCTCGCGGATTTCCAACTAAGACAGTTTTATTCTCTGGAAAATATTGTGCAGCATCTGGAAAACTAATCCCAACTCGATTAGCGAAGCGGCTAAGAAATTTATTTGTAATCCCTGGAACGCTATTTTGTTCGTGAACGATTGTAGGAATTTTCATACGTGCTGCTGCATAAACGACTGAACCAGAAACATAGCCACCTGTACCAATCACTACATCTGGTTTAAACTCTCGTAAGATCTCCTTCGAGCGTTTGATACTTTCAACAAATAATTGGACTGTTTTGATATTATCAAGCGAAAGTTTCCGCTTAAAGCCTTGAATTTTGATTGTTTTAAAAGAAATGCCTGTCTCAGGCACGATCTTATTTTCCAACCCTCGATGCGTTCCTACATATAGAAATTCTGAATCAGGTTGAATTTTTTGTACGTAACGGATAAATGCTAAGGCTGGATAGATATGTCCGCCCGTGCCGCCGCCTGTAACAAGTATTCTCATTTCATTTCCCTACTTTTCTAATTGCTTAACAGCTTGCATAAATTTGTCTCCGCGAATTTCAAAACTAGGATATTGATCCCAGCTTGCATTTGCAGGAGATAACAAGATACTATCTCCAACTTCACTTTGTTCATAGGCTAAAGGAACAGCCGTTTCAACATTTGAAGTCATAATAATCGTCCTAATTCCTGCTCGTTCAGCCGTCTCAGCCAATTTATCTTTCGTTTCACCAAATAGAATAATCGCTTTGACTCCCTCCAGAGATGGAATCAGTTCATCAAATCCATTTCCACGATCTAATCCACCAGCCAGCAGAATCAACTGTTCATTATTAAATCCGCTTAGCGCCATTTCTGTCGCTAAGCTGTTAGTCGCTTTAGAGTCATTGTAAAATTTACGACCATTGATTGTGGCAACGTATTGTGTACGATGAGGTACTCCATGGAAATTACTCAATGCAGTACGAATCCCATTATTGGAGACTCCTTTTAACTTCGCCACCGCAATCGCCGCCAAGGCATTCTCAATATTATGCGCACCAGGTACTCCTAGTTCAGAAGCATCCATGATTTTCTCTTCCTTGTAATATAGACCGCCATGAAGAAAATAAGCACCATTTTCAATTTTTTCTTTCGTTGAAAAAGGAACAACTTGAGCCTTCGTTTGCTTGCTCATTTTTTGTAACTCTTCTGAATTCCAGTTTAAAACTAAATAATCATCTGCTGTCATGTTTTCTTGAATTGACCACTTCGCGGCTACATAATTTTCACGTGTTTTGTGATAATCTAGATGTGCTTCATAAATATTGGTAATGACCGCAATCTGTGGCTTAAATGTTTCAATTCCCATCAATTGAAAACTAGACAATTCCATAACTATATCATCTTCAGCTGTTGCTTTAGCAGCCACTTCACTGCCGGGAAAACCAATATTACCAGCAAGATGGGCCTTTCCAGCAGTACGTTCTTGATTCAACAATAGACCGATCATGGTGGTGGTCGTCGTCTTGCCATTCGTACCAGTGATACCAACGATTGGACATTCAGCGACTTGATAAGCCAACTCCACTTCGGTCAAGATTGGAATATGCAGTTTCTCCGCTTTGGCCACTAACGGATTATCATATGGGATACCAGGATTTTTCACCATTAAAGAAAAATCTTCATCTAGCAATTCTATCGGATGATGCCCAGTAATCACCCGTACACCTTGTTCCAGTAAGCCCTGAGCCTCTGGATTTTCTTCAAAGGGTTTTCCGTCGTTGACCGTAACAAGTGCGCCCAAGTCATTCAACAACTTGGCCGCACTAAATCCACTCTTCGCTAATCCTAAGACTAATACTTTTTCGTTTTGATATTGTTTGATTTGTTTCATTTCTAGTCATCTCCTACAGTACGATCAATAACACAATGATAGATGCAATGAGCCCGATAGCCCAGAACACCGTGTCTACTTTCCACTCTGACCAGCCAGACATCTCAAAATGGTGATGTAATGGCGACATTTTAAAAACACGCTTACCTGTCATTTTAAAGGAAGTAACCTGAATAATCACGCTTGCTGTTTCAAATATATATACCAAACCAATTAGTAACAATGTCCACTCTTGATGTAAGATAATCGACACGGCCGCCAACAGCCCACCTAAAGCTAGCGATCCAACATCACCCATGAAAATTTTTGCTGGTTTTTTATTGTAAGGAAAGAAGCCTACAAGTCCGCCCGTCACAGCAAGGCAAACAATTAAAACCTCATACTGTTGTTGTTTCCAAGCAATAATCCCATATGTAGCAAATGAAATTGTTCCTAAACCAGATACCAACCCATCGATTCCATCTGTTAGATTTACCGCATTTGAAAAACCTACCAACCAAAAAATCACAAACAAGCCATAAATAATATTTAGCGGCAACTCAATGCCGAATAAATTCAAAGTATTGGGATAGCCTTCCATTCGATAGATTACATAAAAAACAATCGCGACAACCACTTGAGCAATGAATTTTTGCCTTGATGTCAACCCTTCATTTTGCTTTTTCGCCAGCTTAATGAAATCATCTAAAAATCCGATAATTCCATATAGTAATAAAACAAATACTAAAATTAATAGCGAAGTCGTCATTTTATCTGTCCATAGACTATACCAAATTGATGTGATTACAGCAGCAGCTAAAAAGCCAAGACCACCCATCGTTGGGGTACCGGCTTTTGAATTATGCCACTTCGGGCCTTCATCACGAATTTCCTGTCCTTGTTTTTTCATTCTAAAGTAGCCAATTATAAAAGGCATGCCTGCCACAGTAATCGCAAAACTACTGGCAAAAGCAATAAATAGTTGTGCCGGTTGCATGTTATTCTCTCCAGTCCTAACCTAACGTAATTTTCAATTTCTTTTTCGAGACCTCTGCATAAGGAGCAATACTTTGCTTCGTACAGTACCCATCTCCTTTGAAGCTGACATCAATATCTAACAGATTTGTTAGTTTTAAGATATCTGCTTTGGACCATCCACGGACATCCGGCATCTCTTTTTTACCATTAGTTAGTAAAATAAGATGCTCGTTCGCCATAACTTTCTCTCCTGGCTTCGCAGACTGTTCGATGACTTTATCTCCATCACCAATCACAACAGCTGTTAATCCACGTTTATTTGCATCTGCTGCTGCTTTGGATGTTGAAAGATTTCGGTAATCTTCTACCGTAACCTTCGTATTGCTTTCTTCCTCAGAAGAATCTGTTTCGGTATTTTGAAATTCCATTACACGACTTAATAGTGGATTCGCAATTTCACCCAAAATGCCTTCTTGTTTTTCTTGTGGTTGTTTCATGGTTAAATACAAAATATATTCAGGATCTTCTGAAGGAATCATCAACGCAATCGAATAGATATAATTTGTATCTCCCGTTAAGTATCTTCCATTCTCTGCAATTTGAGCTGTACCTGTTTTAGCAGAAATATGGTATCCAGGCACTTTATATTGATCGTATGCCGAACCGTAGTTTTCACTTTCAACAGTATCACGCATATATTCACGAACCTTTTGAGCAGTTTCTGCTGTGATTGGCTCTCCTACAACTTCAGGTTTCGTAATAATCTCTTTCCCTGTATCAGGATTGGAGACTTTTTCAATATAGTGAGGTTGCAGCATTTTTCCATCATTTGCTACAGCAGTAAAGCCGCGCATCATTTGGAAATTGGTTACGCCAATGGCTTGTCCGTATGAACTCATTGCTTGGTCAACGATATTGCTCGTTGGCAATGTTCCTTTAGTTTCGCCTGGCAACCCAGAATAAGTACTTTGACCAAAACCAAAGCGTTTCACATATTCAGGCCAACGGTCTCCTAGCCGCTCTTCCAATTTGACCATTCCGACATTACTTGACCAAGAAAGTGCCTGACGCATCGTTAATATTCCTTTTTTACCTAAGTCCCAGTCATTAATAGTTGCGTCAGCCACTTGGATCTTTCCTGAAACGTAACTTTCATTTTCATTAAAGATACCTTCATTGACTGCAGCTGAAGTAGTGAAAACCTTCATAGTTGACCCTGGTTCATAGCTATCTTCCACTAGGAAATTTCGCCATGCATCTTCTTCTCCCAAACCTTCTTTGGTCTCAGGATTAAAGGTTGGACGCTGAGACATCGCTAGGATATCTCCTGTTTTTGCCTGCATCAACATGGCAGTCATCTCAGTAGGTTTCGCTTCTGAGCTTACCTTATCCATTAATGTCTCTAAATAACTTTGCAACCCCGCATCTAATGTAGTATAAATGTCTTCTCCATTGACTGCCTTTTTTTCTTCCGCAATACTTCCTGGAATTGGTCGTTGATTTTCATCTTTTTGATAAACTACTTTTCCATCTTTTCCTTTTAAGACATCATCATAAGCCGCTTCAACACCCATCATGCCAACTAGTGATTCTTTTTTATCAGGTTGCGCATATCCAATAAAATGAGAAGCAAAATTTCCGTTTGGATACATCCGATCAGTATGCTCTGTAAAGTAAAGTCCTTTAACCTTATCCTTTTTCATCGCATCCTCGATGTTTTGTTTCGTTTCTTCGGAAATATTTTTACCTTTATTACCAAATTCGACTTGGTAATACTTACTAGTGCCATCACTGTTAAGTCCGCTTTTCAGCGTCTTTAAGGCTGATTTTTCCTTGATTCCTAAATACTTGTTTAATATAGAAGCTAAATCATCGAAGTTCTTTTCTTGAGCATAAAGTTTCTCATTTCCATTTACATAGCTCTCTGAAAGAATCGCGTAAATCGAGTAAGATGTCGCATCTTCGGCAATTACCTCACCATTTCGATCAAAGATTGTGCCACGTTTGGCTTTTACTACCTCACCACCATGATATAATTCTTCAGTTTTAACCTTTAAAGAGGTTCCAGCTACGTGACCACCTGCTACTACATAGATCATGCGAACGGCAAATAAAAAGAACAATCCAATACTCGTAGCAAACAAAATAACGCCTACTTTTTTGCGATTGTTCATCGGAGTCAAATTCTTTTTTCGGATTTTTCTTTTTAGCCTTTTAAAGCTCATTTACTTCACTTTCCTTAAATTGTCGTCATTGATTGAAAGTCCAGCTTTTTCAGCAATTTCTTTTAGACGATCAGAACGAGACAATTCGCTCTTTTCTTGCTGCAATTGTGTCGCTGTTTTTTCTTTTGCATCAATGTCAGTTTGAATACTTGTAATTTCATTTTGTGTTTTGCTGATTTCATTACGATAATTGACCATCACAACCGATAAGCCAATCAACATCACTAAGAAGGCTAACACGGCGAATTTTTCTACCCACGTGATTTTTTTTAAACGATCACCAGGAGAAACGAAGACTTTAAAAGAATCTGGCGTTTGATGAATTTCTTCTTGCTGAGAATCAAATTGAAACGGTTGGTTATTTTTTAATTCTGCCATAATTCCTATCCTTTCTTCATTTTCTCAGCGATTCGCAATTTTGCACTTCTCGCGCGATTATTATCCTGCAATTCCTCTTCAGAAGGAATAATGGGTTTTCGATTTACTAATTTCAAAATCGGTTGAAAATCCTCTGGTACCATAGGTAAACCAGGAGGCATATCCTTTGGTGCACTGAATTCTTTAAATATTGTTTTTACGATCCGATCTTCTAACGAGTGAAATGTGATGACACTCACTCTTCCACCAATTGCTAGCATGTCGATCGCCTGCTCTAAGGAACTTTCAATCGCTCCTAATTCATCATTCACAGCAATGCGAATGGCTTGGAAGACACGCTTAGCAGGATGCCCGCCCTTTCGACGTGCTGGAGCTGGAATAGCCTCCTTAATCAAATCTACTAATTCACCAGTAGTTTCAATTGGCTTAACTTCGCGCCTGCGCTCAATCAAACGAGCGATCTGTTTGGAGAATTTCTCCTCGCCATAGCGGAAGAAAATTTTTACTAATTCATGGTAAGAATATTCATTTACAACTTGATAAGCACTTAATGATGCATCTTGATCCATTCGCATATCTAATGGTGCATCTTGGTGGTAACTAAATCCACGTTCCGCCTCATCCAATTGAGGTGAAGAAACTCCTAGATCGTATAAAATCCCATCAACTTCTGTCACACCAAAGCGCTGCAGTTCAGCTGTAAGTTCTCTAAAGTTAGCTTTAACAAAGGTCACTTGTTTTTTTGCGACATATTCAGCTAGACGAATTTTCGCGTTTTCAATTGCCTTTTGATCTTGATCAAAAGCATAAAGATGTCCATCATTGTTTAACTGCCTCAGTAAATACTCACTGTGCCCAGCCCCACCTAATGTACAATCAACATAAACACCGTCTGGTTTGATTGCTAAACCATCAACTGTCTCATGAAGTAAAACGGTTGTATGTTGAAAGTCTGTCATTGATAATCCTCTTCTCTAAAATCCAAAATCGACCATTGTTTCTGCAATGTCATCAAAACTATCTTCAGTTTCTTTTGTAAATTCATTCCAGCGTGCTTGATCCCATATTTCGATCCGATTGGCAACGCCAATAATCACGCATTCTTTCTCAAGTGAGGCATGATTACGTAAAGACACGGGGATATTAATCCGTCCTTGCTTATCAATCTCACACTCAGTTGCTGCGGAGTAAAAGAAACGTACAAATGCACGCGCATCTTTCTTAGAAAGTGGCATCTCATTCAATTTAGTCTCTAATTGGTTCCATTCGGGTAATGTGTATCCAAACAAGCAGCCATCCATACCACGGGTGACTACAAATTTCTCGCCTAATTGTTCACGTAATTTTGATGGCACGATCAAACGACCTTTCGCATCAATATTATGTTGAAATTCGCCCATGAACATCTAGACTCCACCCCTTTTTACCACCGCATGAGATTAGTCTACCACAATCCCCCACAATCTACCACACTTTGTAAAAAACAAAAATAACACTTTTTTGACCTTTACTAACCATTGTGTTTTTTCAAGGGTTTTACGGATAATCAGGAGTTTTTTAAAAGTTTTTTTAGTTTATAATGCATTAATAACACTGACAATAATCAAAATAAAATAGACTAAAAATGATAATAAAAAGGTTAAGCGCCAAAACATTTTAAAGAAGCGACCATACATGATTTCACGATAGCGATAGGCTTGGAAGACGACTACGCTAATACCCAATAATAGAATAGTTAATAAAAAATATGGTAAAATCGAAAACGTGCTAATACTTTTTGATATTTCGTGCATTCCGACAATCAAAAATGGTATCGTAATGTCTGGTGTTTTTAAATTGAAGCGTTGTTTTAATTTGAAAGTTGTCACGATATAATCAGACGCTAAAAAGACGATTATCGGGAAAATGTACCATAACAATAAAATTGGTGAAAATGATGCCAACAAATACAGTCCTTCCTCTTCAAACTACTACCCTCACTATACTGCATTATCGTTACATTCGTGTTTCAATTCATTTAAAATATAAAGGATTTAGCAAGTTTTAACAATTGAATTCGCAATATCGACGCGAAAAGATTTCTTAGTATTTTTTAAAAGTTTTTTTGGTTGATTGCGGAGTTTTGAAAAATGAAGTATGATGATTTTGAAGTTTTTTTGAGGGATGGTGACATCATGAATAACAAAAAATCCACGAGCACATTTTCTAAAGTTACTAAAGTTGTTATTTGGACTATGTTAATTTTAACAATTGGATCATTAGTTTTGAGTAGTCTGTTAAGTATTATGTAAGCAAATAGCCGGAGCATTTGCTCCGGCTATTTTTTTGCTAACTGTAATAATTCCTTTGCATGTTTAACAGTTAAATCCGTAATTTCAGTTCCTGCTAACATACGGGCGATTTCTTCTGTACGGTCTTGCTCAGTTAGCTCCTCCACTTTAGTCAATGTTCGTCCATCTACTACTTCTTTGCGAATAAACAGCTGATGATCAGCTTTAGCAGCTACTTGAGGCAAATGGGTGATACAAAGCGCTTGAGAATTTTGTCCGATTTGATAAATCTTGTCTGCGATCGCCTGAGCCACTCTACCACTGACCCCCGTGTCTACTTCATCAAACACAATACTGGTCAACCCTTGTGTTTTTGAGAAAATCGTCTTCAACGCCAACATGACTCGTGAGATTTCTCCACCTGATGCCACTTTAACTAACGGCTTCAATGGTTCACCAGGATTCGTCGTAATAAAGAATTCTACTTCATCAATGCCTTCAGGACTAAATCCTGCTTCTTTAAAACGTACTTCAAAACGGGCATTCTCCATATAAAGATCCTTCAACTCAGTTTGAATAGCCGCTTCCAGTTTCTTCGCCATTTCCTGTCGAGCTGTTCGCAGCTTTTCCGCTAATTTTAGCAATTTACTTTCTTTAACTGCTAATTCCTTTTCTAGTTTTTCCAATTTATCTCCAGAAAAATCTGAATCTAGAAGCTCTTGGCTTATTCGCTCGTAATAGCTCAAAATGCTTTCTATCGAATCACCATATTTGCGTTTCAATTGATGAATCAATTCCAGTCGCTCATTAACCAAATCTAAACGTTCTTCATCAAGCTCTAACAGATCCAGCTGGCGACCAATTTCGCTAACAGCATCTTGCAAAAGATAGTATGCGCTATGCACATTATCAGAAATGTTTTCATAATCTTTATCTAGAGAGGCAATTGTTTGCAATTCTTGACTAGCTGACCCAATAGCGTCAAGGGAACTTGTCTCCTCATTCGTCATTGCTTGATAGCTATAGGAAAGACTGTCAACGATTTTTTGATAATTGGTGAGTTTGTCACGTTCTTCCATTAGCTTTTCTTCCTCGCCCAGAGTTAGTTCAGCGTTACCGATTTCTTCTTGCTGGAAGGTCAACATATCGATCCGTTGAACAAAGGACTGCTCGTTTTGCTTAAATTTCTTAACCTGTTTGGCTAAGGTAACATACTCTCGGTAAGCGATTTGGTAGGTCGTTTTAATTTCTTGAAATGCTGAATCACCAAAACTATCTAAAAGACGTAAATGGGATTCTGGATGCATCAGTTCTTGATGGTCATTTTGTCCTTGAATATCTACTAGAAATTGTCCGATTCTACGTAGATTTGCGAGAGTTACGATTCTGCCATTGACACGTGACACACTTTTTCCTGAACTATTCAAATCTCGCTGAACAATCAATCCAGCCTCATCAACCTCAATTCCAAGCTCTTCCATCAATTCTTGAAAGTCCGATTGTTTTGGCAAATCAAAAAGTCCTTCGACTAGACATTTATCACTGCCTTGGCGAATATATTCAATCGACGAGCGAGCTCCTGCCAGTAAGCTCACTGCATCAATTATGATCGATTTTCCGGCTCCAGTTTCACCTGTTAACGCAGTCATTCCATCAGTGAAGCTCAAATGTAACGAAGAAATGATCGCAAAATTTTTAATTGTCAATTCCTGTAACATTCTGCCTATTCCCCTTTTAATGAGTCATACTAATTATTTTGACTTTTTTCAGCGATGTCTTGCTTAATACGTCTAGCGTCCTCTTCTGTCCGTGCAATCATCAAAACGCCGTCATCATCATTCAAAGTCGTAAATAAAACTTTTGTGAATTGTTTTTCTAATAAATTTGCACACGCCGAAGCATTTCCAGGTAATGTTTTCACATTAACAAATTTCTCCATTTGATCGACGGATATCACCGCTTCTTTTAATAAATCAGCAAGTTTTTCGTTCACATCTTCTTGTTCTTTACGCGGCATGCTGTAGCGATAACCACCATTTTGTGCTGGTACTTTGATCAGTTTCATTTCCTTAATATCACGTGAGATTGTGGCCTGTGTTACCGTCACTCCTTGTTGTGCAAGGATCGCCACAAAATCTTCTTGTTTCTTTACATCATATTCACTTAGTAACTGTGTGATGATACGATGCCGTTCTTGTTTTCGCATTCCCTCTCCTCCAGACTACTTATCTAATTGCTGATGGGCCTCTGAGACAATATTTGTTAGATCAATTTTTGGATTTAAGCTACCTCTTTCGGGCACTTTTTTCAAATGGGCAAGGAATTCGATATTGCCCTCACCTCCAGTAATTGGAGAGAACGTTAATTCTTGCACATTAAAGCCGTGAGTCATTGCGAAATCGGTAATATCTTCTAATACCATCAAATGTGTTTTTGGATCTTTAATGATCCCTTTTTTTCCGACATATTCTTTTCCCGCCTCAAATTGAGGTTTAATTAGCGCCACGACATCGCCATCATCAGTCAAAATGTCATGAAGCGGAGGTAAAATTAATTTTAAGGAGATAAAGGAAACATCAATTGTCGCAAAATTGGGCTGTCCTTCTTCAAAGTCTGCTAATTTTGAATAACGGAAGTTTGTCCGTTCCATCACCACTACGCGTTCATCTTGTCGCAATTTCCAAGCCAACTGATTGTAGCCGACATCTAGTGCATAACTCAATGCGGCACCATTTTGTAATGCTACATCGGTGAAGCCGCCCGTTGAGGAACCAATGTCCAGCAGAATTTTCTGATTCATATCAACGTCAAAAGTCTTTAGTGCTTTTTCTAATTTTAGTCCGCCACGAGAAACATACGCTAAACTTTGACCTTTTATTTGTAGAATGGTTTCAATTGAAATTTTTTCGCCTGGTTTGTCCAAACGTTCATTTTTCTGGTCATAAACTAACCCAGCCATAACGCCACGTTTGGCCTTTTCTCTAGTTTCAAAAAGACCTTGATTAAAAGCCAACACATCGACACGTTCTTTTTTCATAGTTATTTCCTACTTCATTATAGTTTTATTTTGTAAGTGCAAATAGCCCAAGTAACTCTTGGAAAATTCGTGGTTGAAAATCAGTGGCCTTTGCTAGTTGCTGTACAACTATTTCTGCTTGCTTCAATTCATCTGTCAGTGCCTTTTTTGCACCTTCCAATCCAAGTAAAGCCGGATAAGTACTTTTATCTAATTTCTCATCTTGACCTACTTTTTTTCCTAGCTCCTTGGTAGTTCCGACAACATCTAACAAATCATCGCGAATTTGGAAGGCCAAACCGATGTGATTCCCAAGCTTTTCAAGCAGTTCAATCACATATTCGGTTTGATTGGCTAAAATGCCACCCGCAACGAAAGCATAAGTTAAAAGTGCTCCAGTCTTTCCGCGATGGATCGCCTTTAACTCATTTAGCGCTACGTGTTGTTTCTCGGCTGCCATGTCGCCTGCTTGACCAGCTACCATCCCGCCGCTTCCTGCTGCTTTTGCCAAAAGCTGGATCAACAGAACATTCTCTGTTGGACTCAAGATAGTTTCACTAACCAGTTGAAAGGCACCAGTCAAAAGTCCATCACCAGCCAAAATCGCTAAGGCTTCACCAAAGACTTTATGATTGGTGGGTTTTCCACGTCTCAAATCATCATTATCCATCGCTGGCAAATCATCATGAATCAGTGAATAGGTATGAATCATCTCTAATGCTCCGGCGGTTTGATAAACAGGGGCTGTTAACTCTTTCTGAAATGCCTGAACAGTCGCTAATACAATGAGCGGCCGAATCCTTTTTCCGCCTGCTTCGATGGAATAAAGCATGCTCTTTTTCAACTCTTCATGTACAGTGCTAGTAGTAATGAAGTCAACGATCTCTTTTTCAACCTTTGGTAGCTCTTCAGCAGAAAGCTGCTGCAACATTAGGCTTCCTCCTCACCTGTAAAAGGCACTTCTTCATCTTCACTCATCATTTTAGTCAGTGTTTTTTCTGCTTTTGTTAACGTATCTTGACATTGCTTACTCAAAACCATTCCTTTTTGAAACGCTTCTAGTGCTTCTTCTAAAGGTACATCGCCACGCTCTAACTGCGTAACAATGGTTTCTAATTGCGTAATTGATTCTTCAAAGGTTGTATTTTCCATTACTCTTCTCCTTTTTCAATTTTTAAAATCGCGGCTTTAACCGTACCATCAACAAAATGAACGGTCATCTCTTTTTCCTGCAAATCATTTACTGAACGAACGACTTGCTCATCTTGGGTCGTATAGGTGAATCCCCGACCCATTGTTTTCAATGGACTTAGTAAATCCAATGAAGTGATAGCCTGCTGCACTCGCCGTTGTTGTTTTTCCAAATAGCCTTGCATTTGCTGCTGTAAACGTTCTTGCAGGTAGGTCATTTGCTGTTGAGCCTGTCTGACACGATTGATGGGATTAGCTTGGGCCAAACGATTACTATATTGCATTAGTTCTCGTTCTCGCTGATTCACCAAAACAGTCATGTTTTGGTGTAATTGTTGCGTTAAGCGATCCAATTGTATACTTTGCGCTTCATATAAACGGTTAGGCTGTCTAAAAATATATGATTGCTGCAAACGTTCAAACCGTTCTTTTTTTCGTTGCAATTGATGCAAGAAGGCCTGTTCTAAACGTGCCTGCTTTTCTTTAATTCGCAGAATTTCCTCTGATAAGACAGGAACTGCTAATTCCGCAGCTGCCGTTGGCGTTGCTGCACGCACATCAGCAACTAAATCCGCAATCGTTGTGTCCGTCTCATGCCCTACAGAGGAAATAATTGGTATTGGCGAAGCTGCAATCGCCCGCGCCACACTTTCTTCATTGAAAGGCCACAAATCTTCAATAGAACCACCGCCACGACCGATGATCATCGTATCAAAATCCATTGCTTCGGCTTTTTTGATATTTTTAACAATATCAACCGCCGCTTTGTCCCCCTGTACTAGAGTTGGGAAAAGAACCAACTGAGTAATTGGGTATCGGCGTTTGACAGTCGTGATGATATCGCGAATGACTGCACCACTTGGACTAGTGATCACCGCAATTCGTTTCGGATAACGCGGCAAAGTTTTCTTTGGCTGTGAGAACAATCCTTCTTTGTTTAATTTTTCTCGTAGTTCTGCTAAAGCTTGGTATAGTGCGCCAACACCATCAGGCTCCATGTGGTCAATATATATTTGATAATTACCGCTGGCTTCATACAATGCCACACGACCGACTACCAGCACTTTCATGCCTTCCTTTGGTGTGAATTTCAGTTTTTGAAAAGCTCCTTTGAACATGATTGCACTGATTTTGGAACGCTCATCTTTTAAACTGAAATATTGATGACTATTTGCCCGCATGCGAAAGTTGGAAATTTCTCCGGTCAAATAGACCCGCTCTAAATAGGGGTCTACGTCGAATTTTCGTTTGATGTATTTGTTTAATGCACTGACAGTTAAATACTCTTGTGCCATTTGAACACCTCTTTGCTATTCGTGATCTAATACTTGGCGTTCGCAGCATTCCACGGTTTGCTGCATCAGCATCGTAATGGTCATAGGACCGACACCGCCAGGGACAGGTGTAATGTAGCTGGCGATCGGTTCAACCTCATCAAATTTCACATCACCGATCAGTTTCCCATCCTCATTTCGATTCATACCGACATCGATAACGACAGCTCCTGGTTTGATGAATTCTTTCGTTACAAAGTGGCCTCTGCCGATTGCTACAACCAGAATATCTGCTTTGCTAGCAACTTTGGCTAAGTCTTCTGTTTTAGAATGTGTCAGAGTCACTGTTGCATCTGCACCTAAAAGTAAGATTGCCATTGGTTTGCCCACGATGTTGCTGCGACCGATCACCACTGCTTGTTTACCCGCTAATGGGATATTGTATTCCTCAAACATTTTCATGATGCCATACGGGGTGCAAGGAATTGTGTGAGGCATTCCAGCAAATAGACGTCCCATGTTCATTGGATGGAAACCATCGACGTCCTTTAACGGATTGATTGCCAGTAAAACTTTCTCTTCATCAATGTGTTCTGGTAAGGGCAATTGAACCAAAATGCCATGGAATTCAGTTGATTGGTTAAAGTAGTTGATTTCTTTGATCAGCTCTGCTTCGGTGATGGTTTCTGGATATCTTTTGACTTCAGAGTGTATACCGATTTTCTTTGCTGCACGTTCTTTGTTTCTAACATAGATTTGACTAGCGGGGTTTTCTCCGACTAATAACACGACTAACCCTGGATGGATACCCTTTGCTGCTAATGTCTCAACTTGCTGTGCTGTCTCCTGTTGAAGCTTTTCTGCCAATTCTTTACCATTAATAAGTTGTGCCACGTTCATTCCCCGCTTCTTTCTTTTCTATAGTTTAAATGAAGCTGGGAAAAATAGCTCTATTAGCTATTTGCCCCAGCTTCATCGATCTCTTTCATTACATTAGATAAGATTCCATTAACGAACTTTCTTGATTGATCATCGCTGAAAGTTTTGGCTAACTCGATGGCTTCATTTAGAACCACTCGGTTAGGTACTTGCGTGTTGTATAACATCTCATAAATACCTAGTCGCAAGATAATCAAATCCATTTTAGCAATTCGTTGAATCGACCAGTTAGAACGTAAATGTTTTTGAATAATTTTATCTAGTTCTGCTTGATGTTCAACGACTCCGCCAACTAATTCATCAAGATAGACTGGAACAAATGCGTCTTCATCTTCACTGACAATCTCTTGTTGGTCAATACTTAATGCATGGTTGATGGCGTCTTTTTTTGTTAATTCTTGATTAAAATCCAACGGAAACAGTGCCTGCAAGGCCTTTTCTCGAATCTCGTGACGTGATAATTCTTTACTCATTATTTTCCTCTTCATCATTGAATAGTTCTTCTAAAGTTGGTTGCTCTAGTTTTTCAGCCACAACGCCGACTACGTGGATATTTACTTCACTTAAGGCAACATCTGTCATAAATAAAACTTGCTGTTTCACGCGCTCTTGCATGGCCATAGCCACTTTAGGTACCGAAGTGCCATAGTCAAAATAAGAATAAATATCGACTTTCAATCCGTCTTCGTCATTTTTGAGATAAACACCTTTACCGTGAGCTGCTTTACCAAGTAATTCTGTCACATTGCTAGCTAATGAGCCGCGCATGCCGTAAACTCCGTCAACTTTAGAAGCCGCGATGCCGATAATTACTTCGATTACTTCTGGTGCAATGATAATTTCCCCAAGTTCCGGGCTCTCGCCTAAAACTAAATTCTTTTCATCTGCCATCTTACTCTCTCCTTACTCCTGCTAAATGTAATTATTTTTCCTGCCAGAAAAATAAGTCTGATGTTCGTACCGTATATCATTCTGTTATACTGGGTTATTCTTTGCTCTATTTTTGAATGGCGAGTTATGCTTTTCTAATTTTTGATTCTGCGAAAAACAGAACTGACATCCTTACTCCTGCTAAATGTAATTATTTTTCTTACCAGAAAAATAAGTCTGATGTTCGTGCCGTATATCATTCTGTTATACTGGGTTATTCTTTGCTCTATTTTTGAATGGCGAGTTATGTTTTTCTAACTTTTGATTCTGCGAAAAACAGAACTGACATCCTTACTCTTTATTATGCATTATGCTCTGGAAGCGTAGCTGCCATCTTGTGTATTAATGATCAGTTTGTCTCCTTGATTTACGAAGAATGGTACATTGACGGTCAGGCCAGTTTCCATCACAGCAGGCTTTGAACCGCCTGATGAGGTATCCCCTTTGATATTTGGTTCTGTTTCTGCAACTTCCAATACTACGGTATTTGGCAGATCAACACCTAAAACTTCATTACCATACATAATGACGGTCAATTCCGTATTTTCTAATACATAAAGCATTTCTTCTGCTACTTGTTGTTTTGGCATTTCGATTTGTTCATAGCTTTGCATATCCATGAAGACATAGTTATCTCCGTCATCATAAAGATACTGCATTTTTTTATTATCAATTTGAGCTTTTGCTACTTTTTCACCAGCGCGGAAGGTTTTTTCTTGAACTGCTCCCGTACGTAGATTTTTAAGTTTCGAACGAACGAAGGCCGCACCTTTACCTGGCTTTACATGTTGAAAATCGACTACGCGCCAAATGCCGCCGTCCACCTCGATCGTTAAGCCAGTTTTAAAATCGTTTACTGAAATCATGATACTTCCTCCTAATTCAATCTCTGCAGATTTGGTTCTAGTTTATCATTTCTTGTTTACTTACGCTACCACTACTCAATAAGACTTATAAAATGATGAGCTCTTTTGGTGACCGCGTCAAAATTCGATTTCCTTCAGCTAAAATCACCAAGTCATCCTCAATTCGAACACCGCCTAACCCAGCTAAATAGATTCCTGGCTCATCAGTAATAATATTCCCCACATTCAACGGTTTATCATTTGAACGACTGATATTCGGCCCCTCATGAATCTCCATACCGATCCCATGACCTGTAGAATGTCCAAAGGCTTCTCCATAACCAGCTTCAGTAATGAAATCACGAGCAACCCCATCTAACTGTGCTCCGGTCACACCAGCTTGTGCTACCTCAATGACTTTTAATTGTGCTTCCAAAACGATTTGATAAATCTCCTTCAATTGTTGACCGGGATCGCCAATCGCAAATGTCCGTGTAATATCTGAAACATAGCCTTGATAGACGCATCCAAAATCAAGCGTGATTAAATCTCCTTGTTCGATCATTTTTTCGCTGGCAACGCCATGTGGCAAAGCAGAACGAACGCCGCTAGCCACAATCGTATCAAACGATGTGCCCGTTGCCCCAAGTGAACGCATGAAGAAATCCAACTGATTAGCAACTTCAATTTCAGTCATGCCCGGACGGATCATTTTCAAGACATGCTCGAAGCCTTCATCAGCAATAGCGCAGGCCTTTTCAATAATGGCAATCTCTCCATCATCTTTTTGTTCTCGCAGTTTCTCAATCATACCACTAGCTGGAGCCAGCTCCGCGTCAATCACTTCTTCAAAAATAGAATACTCGGCGTAAGTCATGGATGCATCCTCAAAGCCAAGCACATTGATGCCTTCACTTTCCATCAATTTGATAATCTCATCAACAATATTACCTTGCTGTTGGATAATCGTCATTCCTTGCACCTGTTCACTCGCTTGTTCAGTGTAACGAAAATCAGTAATAAAGAACGCTTTTTCTAATGTAATCAATGCTAATCCAGCTGTTCCGGTAAAATTAGTCAAATAACGAAGGTTTGCTGGACTTGTTACCAAGTACGCGTCAATAATTTCTTTTTTCATCAGTGCTCGTAATTTCTCAATCCGTTTTATCATTATTATCACCCATCATTCATTATATCAAAGAGTTTCGAAAAGCTGAACGAACACGACTAGAAAAAGAAAAAGCAACGAATGCACAAAAAAACAGAAGTCACACGTTCAACTTCTGTTTCTTTTATCATCGCCGTCCGGTAAAGAATGACACAACCGCCACAACAACTACTGCACCTAAAATCGATGGCACTAATGCCATCCCAGCTAAATGTGGTCCCCAGTGTCCAAATATCGCTTGTCCAATATAAGAACCAGCCAAACCAGCAATAATATTGAAAATGCAACCCATTTGTTTACCGCGTCCAGAAAGACTACCACCGATTGCGCCAATGATAGCACCAACAATTAATGTCCAAATCATCATTATCTCTCCTCATCTGTTCTATTCGAAATTATATAATCACTTAATAGTAGCTGATCCTTACTGTATATCTTACTAGCAAACTAACAAAAATTTTTCTCTAAGTATATCGGTCGATAATTTTATTCATTTGATAAAGGGCTAATATAAATATCTGTTTCAGTGATTCAGATGCTCATCTCAATTGTCAAGAGTTAAATAGCGCTTTTTCCAGAAAGTTTCTCAATTGTGAAACGCAAATAAAGGTTGGTATAAAAGCATTTTACTCTTTGTAAGCGGCTAAAACAGACTTTGAAAATGCTTTTCTTGACAATCCTGTGAATAACTTTTTATTGAATCAGATCTGACCGCAGCTTCACACTATTTTGCTCCCAATTTACTGCACCTAAGCGATAAGGAAAAGCACCTAGCAAGGAAAAGCTTCCAACTTCTGGTACGTTGATCTTATTCATACGAGCACTCCCTTTAGCTAAATAGCCTGTTCCCATTTTCAGCATATCTTTTAAATTGAGATTGCTGCCGGAGTATTCTTTGACTGTCCCATAATTATTTGTAATGGAAGATAGCCGTGGGCGAACTGTTTTGCGTTTCATCAAGCGAATGATATCCTCTTGGCGTTCAAACACATCAATTCGACCATCCTGATCAATCTGATAACTAGTGCCTACTGAATAATTGACAAATTTTGGTTAAATGATGATTGATTGATTATTCAGTTCTAAGAGAGATATCTTCGATATCCATCTGAAAAATTGGCGTAAAAAATCTGCCGTCAATTTTGACAGATTCATTGCGATAACACTCAACACGATGCTTGATAAAGTCGTATCTTGACGTTTTGTGGTAATTAAAGCCGCGCCAAAACAGCGTTTCAATTGGCTGAAGCCACGCTCTACCTCAATTCGGTCTGTGTTGTCCTGATATTCGGTTAATTTATCTCGATTTTCATTCTTTCTTGGTCGACCTAATGCTGGTCCAGAAAGTCGGATATTTCGTGCTTTACAGTATTGAATGTTTTGCCGATTACGATAAATTTTATCAGCTAATACGCGTTCTGGATAATATCCATGCCGGTCGTAATATCGCCGGATTGCTGAAACGAGTACTTCTGATTCATTGTATGCATCAAAACTAGTTCGTTCGATGCGGGCGATTCCTCCATCGATGCTCATATCATATTTCGCTCCAAATTCAGTTGCAGCTTTGACTTTTCCGCGCACAATTGGACGAACCCATGGCTGGTGAAAGCTGACGATTCGATCAGAGACGCAATGGGTACGATGATCGTACATGTACTTTTGTTGGTCATAGATTTTTTGGATTATTTCCCACCATGTTTGATGCTTTTCAGATAGAGTAGTGCCCTTGGTCAGGAACTTTCGAATAATTTTCGCATCACGGTTCAAGAATCCTAAAAGTTTCCGAAGCTGGGCACGCAACCATTTCCTTGCTTTCTTCTTGCGTCGAACGACGTTCAAATAAACTTTACGTGCTACTTTACGATAGATCCGAGGCCTCTTCCAATTGTTCTCAGCACAAAGAGTGTCAATGATTGTTTCGGCATGTGTTCGTGCATCATTTAAAAGTTCAGTATCCGTAGGATACTTGATATTCTGGGGCGAACAGGTTGCGTCAAGAATCAAGGTACCAGATGATGAGTCATCGTTATCATTTGAGCTGTCATGGTTCGATTTTTCATTGTAAGCGACAATCTTCTCGTTGATCTCAATCAAAGTTGTCTTGTCTAATCGCTTACGAAAATTGACCATTGATGTGGCATCGAAAGGTCGTTCATCTTGGTAACCAGGTAACCCGATAAAAAATTGAAGATATGGATTTTCTTGAATTTGTAACACCGTTTCTTCATCACTGTAGCTGTACTCTTTTTGGATGAGTAAAGCGCCCAATGCCATGCGCAGCGGTTTTGCGACATTCCCTTTTTTATTTCGAAAGTTTTTCGCGTACTCTTCTCCAACTCTATCCAAGGAATCCGTTCTGCTTTTTTGATCCAGCGATTTTCAGGATTCATTTTTAAACCGATAGGTTGATTAAAATCTTCAAAAGCGAGTTGGGTGTGAATTTGCGGTTTATACATTCAAAAACCTCCAAAAAGGGTAAGAGTGCACGGTTTTCAGCATATTACTGAAAAAAGGCCTGCATTAATTTTATCAGATATCAGCGGGTGTTGCTGGTAAGTTAAGGTTTTAGAAATGATCGGCAGACATTAACTAATATACGCATCAATCTCATCAAGAGTCATCCGGTGGTCACCTTTCGTAAACTGTTGTCCATTTTTCAGAGCGATAAAATCTTTATAAACAGTTACTGGCATTTTACCATCTGCTTCAAGGCCAGCCTCCTTCACTCCTAATAGACTGTCCGCTTTTTTTAGGATTAAGTATTTTTTTACTTCTATAGAAAAGGCCACGGAGAAATAGCTTAGAAATTTTTCGATCGGTACTTGGGTATACAATTCTCCCAACGTCAGTTTTTGAATCTTTATTTCGGGTGAGACACGTAAAAGGCTGTTCACTCCGCTCGTTAAATCATAAACAAAAAAACTGGAATATTCCCGATCTTCAAACACAAACAAAACTTTCATGACGATCTTCCTCTCTAAAACAAGTGTATAAAAGATCTAAAAGAAAATCATCCGTCGAAAGACTGAGGTTTAAATAGAAAAACTTTCGATAAGTCGCTATCGAAAGTTTTTTCTATTAATCTACATATTGTGTATCATTGATTTTCGCTACTGAATAGTTGCCGTCTTTATACTTCAAAGTAGTAACACTGCAATTATCGATGGCTTCTCCTTGATATTCACCCGGAACCAGCATTTCTAACAATGTCGGAATCATACTCCCCGAAGAAACGATCAAGACTTTTTTTGCTTTTTGCTTTTTCGCATCGGCAACTACTTTGTCCATCGCAGCTTGCCCTCTTTTAGTGATATCTTTATAACTTTCTGCGACTTTCAACGGATCGCTCTCAGCAATAGCATCTGCTACCCCTTCATCACCTAGTTTATTAACCAGCTTGTCATAATCTGTCCAATCCTCATCGAACTTCAAATCGTTCGCTTCAAAAATTGGTGTCCACATCTCAGCGTTCGTTTTTCCTTCAAAACCGCCATAATTCCATTCTTTGAATCCGTCGTGTTCAGAGAGCTTAGGCGTCTTCTTCTCGTTCTCAGCCAGGATTAATTTGGCAGTATTTCTTTGACGTCCTAAATCACTGGAATAGGCTAAGTCAAACTTCGTATCTTTCAATCCCTTACCCACTTGTTTTGCTTGTGCAATTCCTTTATCTGTTAAAGGTGAATCTGCGAATCCTTGAACTTGTCCTGTTGTATTGAAAAAAGTTTTCCCATGACGAACCAGATAAATGGTCACTTCCGCTTTTTTCTCGGAATTTTTTTCTTTTGCTTGTACTGAAATACCACCAGCTAAACTAAGACCTAATAAGGAAACAAACAATAATCCCCAAATTTTTTTCATTTTATAGCTCCTCCCCGTTATTTTTAATGACTTTTTTATACCAATCAAAAGAATCCTTTTTCAGCCGTTGCAAACTCCCCTGACCTTCGTTGTCTAAATCAACATAAATAAAACCGTATCGTTTACTCATTTCACCAGTTGTCGCACTGACTAAATCAATTGGTCCCCAAGTCAAGTAACCCATGCATTCTACAAAGTCTTCTTCTACTGCCTGCTTCACTGCTTTAATGTGTTTTTCTAAATATTCGATACGATAGTCATCATGAACGGTTCCGTCTGCTAATTGATCGATCGCCCCCAGCCCGTTTTCAGTAATCAGGATTGGCAACTCGTACTTTCGGTATAAATAGTTCATGACATAGCGAATACCTGTTGGATCAATTCCCCAGCCCCATTTAGATTGTTCTAGATATGGATTTTGAAGACCGCCGAATAAAGCTGACTCGCCCTCTACCGGACGGTTTGGTTCAGACAGACTAGACATGTAATAATTTAAGCCAATAAAATCAATCGTTCCTTTAGCAAAATCTTCAACATCTTCTGGTTGATTTCCTAAATCGAGCGCTAATGCTTGATATTGTTTCATTTTGTATTTAGGAAACTTACCATTACACATGGCATCGACTTGATAATAATCCCGATCATTGTCTAAAAAGGCCTTCAATACATTATCTGGGTGGCAGTCATAGGAATAGATTGGATTCAAGCCGAAGACACAGCCGATTTTATTTTCAGGATTGAGTTCTCTTCCAAGTCTAACTGCCTTCACTGCAGCTAATGTCATGTTATAGCCAATTTTGGCTAACTCTTCTACTGGGTTTTCCATCTCGCTGTATTTTAAGCCCGCAATCAAATAAGTGAAAATATCCGATTGTTCGGACTGTGGATCAATATGATTCATCTCATTGAAAGTCACCCAATATTTCACTTTGCAATCATACGTCCGCATGACCGTTTCACAGTAATGTAGATAAAAATCAATCACCTGTCTATTTTTCCAGGAACCATATTGGCGAACTAAATGAATCGGCATTTCGAAATGATAAAGTGTTACAATCGGCTCAATTCCATTTGCTATTAATTCGTCAATCACTTTTTCATAAAAATCCAATCCAGATTGGTTAGGCTCCTGCTCATCTCCCTTAGGAAAAATCCGCGACCAATCAATCGAGATACGTAACGCTGTGAACCCCATTTCTTTAAACAGTTGAATATCCTCTTGGTAATGATGATAAAAATCAATTCCTAGATGTGAAGGATAGTCTAACGTTGGATCAATTGTCTCCGTGATTACTCGTGGTTCTTTGTTTGATCCTTTCGTAACATAGTCCATGATTGCTGGACCTTTTCCATCTTCTTGCCAAGCGCCTTCACATTGATGGGCAGCAATACTACCACCCCAGAAAAAATCATTCGTAAATGTCATGTGTCTCTCCTTTTTATAGAATCACTGTTAATAATTCATCATCTTGTTCATTACTGGTTGAAATCACATCAAGATAATCATTTGAATTTGTTACCACCACAATGATTACTGGATCAAAACCGGCTTCTTTTACTTTATCAGCTTGATATTTCGCTAAAATGTCACCTTTTTTGACTTCCTGTCCTTTTTCTACGAAGCTTTCGAAATATTTACCTTTTAGATTTACTGTGTCAACACCAATATGGATCAATAACTCAACACCATTTTTCGTTTTAATGCCATACGCATGTTTGGTTGGAAATGCAACTGTCACAGTTCCTTCAACTGGTGAAATAATCGACTCCTCTGCTTGAACTGGCATGATTCCAACACCCTTTCCTAACGCTCCAGAGGCAAAGGCTTTATCACTAATTTCGCTTAATGGAACTACATCTCCTTCAGCAATTTTTCCAATACAAACTTGTTTCAATCCTTGGTTGTTCTCTAATGCTTCAACAAATTCTTTTTCTTCAAGTTCTTCTTCGGATTCTTCTTTAGGAATGCCGATACCATACGCCACAGCTGTAGCACCAACAAAGCCAACCACGACACTAATAATCATCCAAATAAAGTTACTTGTTCCGCCTGCTAGATAAGTCGGTAATGAGGCTAATCCCCAAACAAATCCCATTGTTTTCACACCGGCTAACCCTGCAATCAATCCGCCTAATCCACCACCAATAATAACCGCTAAAAATGGTCGACGATATTTAACAAAAACCCCAAATACAGCTGGTTCAGTAATACCCATTAAAGCACTAAAACTGACCGTACCGAACATTTGGCGCTGATGACCTTTTTTTGCACGTAAGAAGTAGCCAAACATTGCACCACAAACTGCCACATCAGAAATTGTTGCCGCATGCATGATTATTGGATCGTAGCCGATTGTTCCCAAAAAGTTCAATACAATTGGATAAGTAAAATTGGCAGCTCCTAAAACAATCAAGAATGGTTGGAAGGCCGCATACAAGACAACTACAATCCAGTTGCCAATCGTATTCATTAACACATCAAAGAAGGCACTTACGCCATCACCGATCAATGTTCCAATCGGGCCAAAGACGACTAAAATAACTGGAAAGGTTAATACCAGTGATAATGCCGGAACTAAGAAATATTGCAACCCACTTGGAATGATTTTCTTCAAGTATTTTGTCACGACACTCAAGAACCAAACACCCAACAAGATTGGAATAAAGGTATTCGCGTAACCGATCGTTGGTAGATGATAACCGAACAATTCCAAACCTTTTGCCCCATCAATATTAGTAGAAAGTATGCCAACTGCCAGCGCCATTGCTACATACTCATTCAATTTCATTCGTTTAGCTGCTGATGCTGCAATAAAGACTGGTAAGAAGTGGAAAACCCCACCACGCAGCGTATCAAAAATCATGTATGTTGGACTGTCTTTAGAAACTAATCCTGTTAATGAAATGATTGCCATGATTCCTGCGATCATTCCGGCTGCAAGTAAAACTTCAATAATAGAAGTCATGGTTTCAGATATCATGACTAAGATTGATGAGGCAATTCCTCGAACTCCTTTGGCCTTTGGCTTTTCAATTTCCTCCCCGTCAGGCTTCAATCCCAGCATTAGCATGAACTCATTGTACACATCCGTAACATGTGTTCCGACGATAATCTGATAGGCAACCTCATTGGAGACGACATCAATCACACCATCCAAATTTTTGATTTCTTCAGTTTTTGCTAAACTGCGATCCTTTAATGTTAAACGCAGGCGGGTCACACAGTGAGCGACTGCTTTGATATTATCTTTACCGCCGACTAATTCGATCAGCTGTTTATTTAATTTTTCATAACTCATTTTTTATCCTCCATTCTTTCTGTTACACGATTTATGTGAAGCATTAAATAGGTTTCTTCATTGATTGAAATCTCTAGATTAAATTGTGATTGTACATAGATTTTCATTTTCTGGACAGCTTTAAACGATTCTGGATACAATTGGCAAACTTGTTTATAAAGCTCCAAGGTTTCTGATCCATCATTGAATATTTCTCCGTTAACGATTCGCTGCACAAAGTATTGTAAATGAGTAGTGAAGCGCATATAATTCGTTGATTCGTCATCTAACGTCACATTAAAATGATGTTCCACAATCGATACTAGGTCACTTAACGCTCGCATCTCTAAAACATGGTCTTTTCGGCTATCGCGACTTTCTTCCATATTTACAAAGTGCAGGCATAAAGACACGGCTTCATCCTCAGGAAGCTGCAAACCCTTCTGTTCTTCAATCATTTTTAACGCCTTAAGTCCGACTTTAAAATGTTCTGGGTAAAAACGCTTTGTATCCCATATTAGCGGACTTTTGATAAACTGCTGTTTCTCTACACGTTTCAATAGGAACTCCAAGTGGTCAAGAAGAGCCAAACTCAAATAATCACTTGCCTTAATGTTTAATTGTTCCTCTCCATAGGAAATAATATTGCTGACCAAAAGAATATCGTTTGGATCTGAATGAGCCAATAAATAGCTGAAATGATCCAGCATATCAAAGGAATCAAGAATATACATTTTCTCAACTTCCTCTTCTGCGATCTGCTGTCCTTTTTTCTTTTTGAAACCAATTCCTTTTGCAACGACGAAGACCTCGTTTCCTCCCCGTTTCACCAATGCAACGTTATTATTTAAGATTTGGCTGATCTTCATACTTCCTCCTTTCCAGAAAAAAAACCCAAGAAAGTATACAGCGGGACCTTGGTCTCCAGCTATGCTTTCTTGAGTTCTGCCTGATCATCTTCAGTAACATACTCACAATCATGACTCCAGCGCCATGATCGGTCTTTTCTCTTAATTTTTATAGTCTCATTCTAAGTGATAAAAATATGAATGTCAACGCTTTCTTAAAATATTCCTTTTTATATGTTTTCACGTTCGCTTTCCACTATCCTAAATCCCCTTGTTATTTAACAGTTTATGACACCCTATAATAAATAGGACTATTAGCAAAAATAGGAATCAATGGTACAATGAACACGGAGAAAACCAATGAATAAAAAATAACTAACCAAAAAATCCTTAACAGAAAGGATCACATTATGAACACTATCAGCTATGTTGTTTTGGCGATGCTCGTACGTACGCCATTGACTGGTTATGAATTGAAACGTTTTTTGAATCTTTTTTGGGAGGCTCATCATAGTCAAATTTATCCTACCTTAAAAGAATTGCGCAAACAGGAATTAATCGAAATTGTCGATATTCCCGATGGCAAACGTAAAATCTATGATATTACTCCGGCAGGAAAAGAAGTGGTAAAAAACTGGGTCTTCACTAAAAGCCACGCTCCCTCTCAAAAAGATGAATTCTTAGCAAAAGTATTCACCATTTCTGCATTAGACCGTGATACATCAAAATTCTTGATTATGGAACGAAAGCAATACTTCAATGAACAATTAAAAGAGTATTCGACAGTTTTAAGCAGCTTGAGTGAGCTAACTAAAGAGGAACGCCGTAAAAATTTCGGTCGTGAATTGATTATTGAACGGAAGATTCGTCTATGCAAAGAGGAACTGTCTTGGTGTGAGTGGGCAGAAGAAAAAATCGACGCTTATTTTTCTGAATAAGTTTAAAGCAGATCTCTTGAGGTCTGTTTTTTTTGGCAAAAATAATTGTAAATATATTTATGTAAATATTGACATAAAATCCTTTTGTGATTAAACTGTTGAATGGAAAGTGGTGACTTAATGGAAAATTTAAACGAAAACAATGACAGTATAGTTACGGAGAAAGAAAATGGTAAAGCAGCGTATGTCGTTGCCTTTGCCTGCATGATCGCCTTCATGGGGATCGGATTGGTTGATCCCATTTTGAATTCGATCGCCAAATCATTACAAGCAACGCCTGCGCAAACGACGTTATTATTTACCAGTTACATGATGGTGACCGGAATTGTGATGCTGTTTACTGGTTTTGTTTCCAGTCGGATTGGTACTAAGAAAACCTTGATGTTGGGTTTAGCTATTATTATTTTATTTGCTTTGTTCGCCGGTTTGTCCAATACGATCGATGCATTGATTTATTTTCGTGCAGGCTGGGGCTTAGGAAACGCCTTATTCATTTCAACTGCCTTGTCTGCAATCGTCAGTGTGCTAATTGGGCAAACGGAAAAATCAATCATGCTGTATGAAGCGGCAATGGGACTTGGTATGTCGATTGGGCCTTTAGTTGGTGGTTCGCTAGGCTCGATTTCTTGGCGCTTGCCGTTTGCGGGTGTATCGGTTTTAATGCTGATTTCATTCTTATCAATCTTGATTATGTTCAAGGAATCCAAGGGAGAAAAAGAAAAAGTTGCCTTTTTTGCTGGTGTCAACGCCTTGAAAAATCATAAGTTACGCTCTGTAGGCTTGATCGCCCTATTGTATAATTTCGGCTTTTTTACTTTACTTGCTTATGCGCCCTTTTTAATGCCGAATTTTTCTGAAATGGAAATTGGTATGACCTTCTTTGGTTGGGGAATTTTATTGGCTATTTCCTCGATTTTCTTAGCCACTCGATTTGAACGAAAAATAGGAACATTCTATACCTTGATGATCGGCTTTATCGGTTTTGTTGTCTGCCTGCTGCTTATGGGAATCAATGCCGACCAACCCTCACTATTGGCTGCTGCGTTGATTGTCGCTGGTTTTTTCCAAGGAATAATCAACACCTTGATGACAACGATTGCGATGGAAATTCCTGGGATCAAACGAAACATCGCTTCATCAACTTACAGCTTCGTCCGCTTTTTTGGCGGCTCACTCGCCCCTTTTGTCGCCGGTTTAATTGGTGCAAAATTCGGCGGTAATTATACCTTCTACTTTGCAAGTGCGATGGTTTTCATCGGTATCATTTTAGTGGTTGTTCATTCACGCTATTTTGAAACTAAAGAAGAAGAGAACCTGTAACTGAAATAAGCCCGTACCTTGTAAAATTACAACGTACGGGCTTTTCATCTACCATCAGACTAGCAAAAAAGAAAACCGTCCAATAATTGATTTTATAACGATGCAACCAGCAATTAAAAATAGCGCATTTTTTGGATCTTGGATAAGTGGAATCTGCCAGTTAAATAACTGAACCACCGTAGTAAAAAGTGCCATGACACCAAAAATATACCCCATAATTGTTAAAGGATGTGCTGGCGCATTACTGATAAACTTGCCAATCGTCGGCATGACCATGCACATGGCAAATCCGATTAAACCTAACGTAATCACCGCTGATCTCGGGCCTTCAATAAAAAACAGTTTCCTTCCACATAATCCTGCATAAACGATCATTCCTGTAACAGCCCATTCCGCTGCCAGTATCCCGATTCCCTTCATCATTGATCACTCCTCAGATAGATTTTATTAAACTGGGTGATGTGCTTTTCTAAAAAGGACAATGCTTCTTCATACTTTTCGGGCTGATTATCGTATTTGGTCAACAGTAAATACAGAGGCGAATAAAATTGTAAAGCCATGACTTCAGGATCAGCATCCAAATAGACTTTTTCTGCTATTAATTGAGAAAACACCTGTGCTATATACTCTAACCCATTGTTAATGACGAGTTCGCGAAAAAAACTGCTTATTTCAGAACTACGATACTGTTCGATTGTCAGCATTCTACGCAATTGTGAGCCATACTCTGTTTCTAAGTAAAATTGAAACATTGTCAAACTCATCTGAATCAATTCTTCACGGACATCCTTTGCATTTAAGAGACCATCCAGTCTTTTTGAAGCGCCAATCTCGGCAGTTTCCTCTTGATAGCGCTGCTCAATGTCTAAAATGATTGCGTCAAAAATTGCTTGCTTTCCGCTGTAATGTCTATAGATTGCACTTTCTCGTATCCCAATTTCCTTTGCAATATCTCGAATCCCAACACCATCAAACCCTTTTTCAGAAAACTGTTTTAAGGCCACCTGTAAAATAAGCTTTTTAGTATCTCGCGCTGCTTTTCTTGGCATAGTCATCCCTCCGCAAATAAGTTAACAGCTGTTCACTAAATTATAGTGAACAGTTGTTAACTTGTCAAATGCACTTAAAAAAGATGTTGGGAAATTTGATTTGCTGATTATTAACAGTGAATTTCTCATGGTTATCTTGAGACTGCATTCTAATATTATGGCGATTGCTGATGAAGCTTCGGCAAAGCTGATTAATTAAGTAATTCCACAGAAAAAGAGAGACGATCACGCCTCTCTTTTTCTATCTTTACTAGTCTAATAAACTTGCTGCTTCACGATCTAAAATCACCGTTAGATTCGGATGCAAGCGCAAAACTGACGCGGGAACATCTTCTGTAATTGGTCCTTCCAACGCCTGTTTGATAATTGCGGCCTTCTTCTCGCCATTAGCGATCAGAACCAATTCTTTTGCTGCTAAAACCGTTTGAGCGCCAAATGTCACCATTTCTTCTCCTGGTTCATGGGGACTTGATTCATCAATCAGCTTATATAGCTCATCATCCTTCTCGATTGGTACCCGATAAACACCGAAATCAAAGGAGGTGAAATCTGGCAGATTGCCACAGAAGTGACCGTCTCCACCGATGCCCATCAAAACCAAATCCAAGCCGCCATCTTCAGCGATTTGTCGATCGTAGTCCTGATAATTTTGGACATCTAACACTTCAATATTTTCTTCTTCAATTCCTAACGGCTCGAATAATTCCTTCGTTAAGGCCTGCATCGTCATTCCGTATTCTTGACCCTTTAAGGTAATTTCATCAAAATTGTAAAAATGAGCCAAGCTTTGATCAAAAGACACCTGCTTCAATCGTTCAGCTAAGATTTCATACGCACGCTTAGGTGAAGAGCCCGCAGTCAGCGCCAGATTCACGCGGCGACTTTCCGCCCACTTCATCAAAACGATGTCCGCCGTTATTTGACTTAATGTTTCATAATCCTCTGTTACTAATAATTTCATTTCAACACCTGCCCTTTTCTTTTAATGATAGCATATCTTTTTGAAAGGGGTTCCGTTTTTTATTAACTAGGAATCTTTTCCTTGGCCGGCATCTGTAAAATACAATTTTGCGGACAGATTTCGACACATTCGCCGCAGTCAATGCACAGATCTGGATCAATTACCGCAACATTATTTTCCATCTTAATGGCTTTTTGCGGACAGGTCTTCACACACCGATTACAGGTGATACAGCCCACATCACAGATTTTTCGCACACCACCGCCTTTATCCTGATTGGAGCAGGCCACGAGCGCAGTGTTTTCTGCCGGCAGCATCTTGATCAGATTTTTTGGACAAGCGGTGATACATTTCAAGCAGCCGACACATTTATCAGGATCAACCTTGGCCACCCCGTCTACAATGTGCAACGCATCATAGTCGCAAACAGCCGCGCAATCACCAAATCCCATACAGCCAAAACGACAATCTTGCGGACCGCCAAAAATTTGGTTGGCGCCGTAGCAGGTCTCCGTTCCGGCGTAAGCCATTTTCTTATTCGTAAACTCACAGGTGCCATTACAGCGAACAAAGGCAGCAACCTTCTGAACATCCCCAACTTCAACGCCTAATATCTCTGCCAAGGCTTGTTGGGTAGATGGGCCCCCTGGCGTACAGTTGGTGGCTCCTGCTTCTCCTTTAGCCATCGCTTTAGCATAACCATCGCAGCCGGAAAAGCCACAGGCTCCGCAATTGATTCCCGGCAGCGCTTCTCGCAAGGCTTCTTCCTTTTCATCCACCGGTTTATGGAAGATGATGGTTGCCAAGGAAAGAATGACTCCTGCGATTAATCCCATCCCGCTAACAATGCCGATGGGTATCATGATTTCTGTCATTATTTCCACCCCCTACTGGAATAATCCTTCTGCCAAGCCGGCAAATCCAAGAAACGACAACGATACGATAGCGGCGGCAATCAATGTAATTGGCAGCCCTTTAAGCGACTCGGGAATATCATTTCCCTCCAAGCGGCCGCGTACCCCGGCAAAAATTACCATTGCGACTAAAAACCCGATTCCTGCGGCAAATGAATTAACCATTGATTGCACGAAGGAATAATTTTTCGAAAAATTCAGGATTGTAACACCAAGAACTGCACAGTTTGTAGTGATTAAGGGTAGATAAATTCCTAACGCGTTATAAAGCGGAGTCATATACCGTTTCATCACCACTTCTACTAGCTGCACAAGAGCGGCAATCGTCAGGATAAAGACGATCGTTTGAAGGTAATCCAGCCCCATCGGTACTAATACCGAAGCATACAGCGGATAGGTTACTAAGGTCGCTAATACCATAACAAAGGTAACCGCGAGAGACATGCCGACAGCCGTGTCCAATTTCTTCGATACTCCCAAAAATGGACAAATTCCTAGAAACTGTGACAAGACAAAATTATCCGTTAAAATACCGGCAACTAAAATCGTTACAAAAATCTGCATCACTGATCACCCGCCTTTTCATCACAAACCGTGGTACAGGCTTCAGCGACCGGACAAGCACTACAATCGATTTCTTTCGTCTTGCGATCACTCAACTTATTCGCTAGCATCACCAGCATACCGAAGACGAAGAACCCGCCTGGCGGCAGCAGCATGATCGTCATTGGTGGAATCACACCTGCCGTAATCGAAAAGCCTAATAAAGTTCCGCTACCAAGCAGTTCACGAATACCGCCCATACATAGCAGCGCCATTGTAAAGCCGACACCCATTCCTAACCCATCTAAAGCGGAATGAAGCACGGTATTATTTTTTGCGTAAGCCTCTGCACGCCCTAGAATAATACAGTTCACTACGATTAAGGGTAGATAAATCCCTAAAGTAGCATCTAAGGCAGGGGCCAACGCCTTCACCATTAATTGAACAACTGTTACAAAGCCCGCGATGATGGTGATAAATGCTGGGATTCTGACACGATCAGGAATCACCTTTCGCAAAAGTGAAATTACGACATTCGAGCCTAAAAGAACGACCGTTGCCGCAACACCCATTCCTAAACCATTCATTGCAGAGGTCGTCACCGCTAACGTTGGACAGGTCCCTAACATCAGACGCAGGACAGGATTTTCTTTGATCAACCCTCTGCTGAAAATAGTGGATGCTTTTTCTTTTTCCATTGCTTCTCCTCCCTATTTCTCTGACGTAGCGACTTGTTCAAACAGAGCAAGTGCCTCTTTGACTGATGCAGCAACGGCGTTGGAGGATTTGGTTGCTCCTGTTACCGCTTCTACTTGATTCATATTCGCAGGATCGTTCTTCACTACCTCCAGCGTCTCATCGGTACCGTCAAACTGATCGATAAACTCTTTTCTCGTGACATTTTGACCAAGTCCCGGCGTTTCGTTAGAGGCATCCAGCACATCGACACCGATGACTTTGCCATCCATCACTGCACTCATGACACTCACGTCACTGCCGTAGCCATAGGCCTTTGTCACGAAAAGATAACCAACAGTCTTGCCACCACTATCTAGCGCTTTGTAGCCTTGATTATCCCCTGCTACTTTGACTTCTTGAAAGTCATCAGCCTTAATCAGCTGGCTCATGACACTTTGAGTTTGCTCCCATTCTTGCTTGGCGATTCGGTCTTTAAAAACAGAACGTGTTCCAGCTACTGCAAAGGTGATCACTAGACAGATGATGAAGAGACATAACGCATCGGTAAAAATGACTTTGGAACTGGATCGCTTCATTTTACCTTCGCCTCCTCACCAAAAACCTTCGGAATCGTCAAATTCTCAATATGAGGGACTAAAATATTCATTAATAAAATGGCATAAGAAACACCCTCTGGTAACGCCGCAAAGAAACGAATCAAGACGGTAATAATCCCGCAACCAATCCCAAAAATAATCTTGCCGTTTCTGGTAATCGGTGAAGTCGTATAATCCGTCGCCATGAAAATCGCCCCTAGTAGTAATCCGCCTGACATCATTTGATATAACGGATCTCCGCCTAATAAGGTAGAAAAAATGACCACTGTTCCGATAAAACAAAGCGGAATAATCGGTGAAATCACCTTTCTTACTACCAAGTAGGCGCCGCCGAGCAGCAAGGCTAAAGCACAGGTCTCACCTAGACTTCCCGCGCGTATACCCAAAAACATATCCAATAACGAGGGAATCTTCTGACCTGTCTGAGAGGCTGAAAAATAAGTCGCCGATGAAATGACGTCTGGTCGGAACATATAATAGTTCAGCGGCGGCTGCCACGTACTCATTTGGGAAGCAAAGGACATCATCAGAATAATTCGGGCAGTGATCGCGGGATTCACGAAGTTTTGACCAACTCCGCCGAAAAATTCCTTCACGATCACGATTGCAATCACACCACCTAAAATAGCCATCCAAAATGGCAAGGTTACCGGCAGATTCAAGGCTAATAAGATTCCTGTGACAACTGCTGTCAAATTGTGAATCGAATCTGGCCGCTTTAAGATTTTCCGAGTGACATACTCACTGATGACACACGCCGCAACCGTTACAATAATCAAGATAAGCGCACGAAAGCCAAAGATAATCGTGGAGGCAATCACTGCCGGGATCAAGGCGATGATCACGTCCTGCATGATTCCTCGGCTGCTCCGTCCAGAGTGCAGATGGGGTGAAATGGAAACAGGTAATTTGTTCATTTGGCAGCCTCCCTTTCTAACTGTTTCGCTCGTTTCATTGACTGAACGAGTCTTCGGCCAGCCGGACAAACGAAGGCACAGCAGCCGCATTCCATACAGGCGGAGACATTCAATTTTTTCAAGCCTGCAAGGTCATTATTATGAGTACAGCGTTCGATTTGTACAGGCAACAGCGACATCGGGCAAGCCTCCACACAGCGTCCGCAGCGGATACATGGTGATTCCTCCGGCAGTTGTTGTGCAGCTCCTAAAATTGTGATGGCATTGGTTTGCTTCGTGATTGGCAAATCGACAGAAAATTGGGCAATTCCCATCATTGGTCCACCTAAAATAATCTTGCTAGGTTCATCGATCAATCCGCCGCAATAATCAATTACTTCGCCGATTGGTGTCCCCACTGGAACCACGACATTTTTCGGCTCAGCCACATTACCATCCACGGTAATTCGTTTGTGGGTTAATGGCATGCCGATCTCGATATAACGCTGCAACAGTGAAATGGTTGAAATATTCATGATTAAGCATCCAACCTCAGACGGCAATTTCCCTGGTGGAATTTTTCGTCCAGTGGTGGCGTAAACCAGCATTTTTTCCGCTCCTTGCGGGTACAATGATGGAATTTCCATAACATCAATGGACGGATCGCGATCAGCTAACTCATTTAAATGATCGCGCAACCTTCTTAATCCTTTTGGCTTATTACTCTCAATGCCGATAACACCATGAGCGATATTCAGGTACTTCATCACCAGCTGCATTCCTGCAATAATCCGTTCCGGATACTCCAAACTTTCGCGGTAATCCGATGTAATGAAGGGTTCACATTCTGCCCCGTTAATCACCAGCGTATCAATCGGTGTGCTCTCATTAACATTCAGCTTTACGTGCATAGGAAATCCGGCGCCGCCAATACCAACAATGCCGCTATCTCGTGCTGCCTTCAAAAGATCCTCCTTTGAGTGGATCTCCACCGGCTTGGGTTCCGGAAATTCCACAGGTAACCCATCACTTGCGATATGAATCGCGTCACACATCTGACCATTCGCCATCAAAACCGGTTTGATTCCCTTTACCTTTCCAGAAACAGAGGCATGGATCGGAGCTGAGACAAAGGCTTCCGAATCCGCGATTACCTGTCCGACTGTGACAACGTCCCCTTTTTTAACCGTCGGCGTACAAACACCTCCAATGTGCTGCTGCATTGGAATGGTCACAATTTTCGGCGGCTCCATAAAAACGCTTTCAAATTCTGCCGTATTTTTATTATGGGGGACTTTGACACCTCCTTTGAACTTTGCGATTGCTTTCGTTAATGTTTCCATAGACAAACCTCCCCTGTAGTCCAACAAAATCATTGGGCTTACTCCTCATTTTGCAACATTTCATACACCAGCAGGCTTATTCTTACCCCAAATAAATAATAGAAGAAAAATGCCAAAAAAGTGAAGCTGAACCTGTAGCTAGCTCGGTTTTATACGTTCATTTGTTTAATCCGAAAAAACTTTTCACAAAATGATTCACAAACTTCAGTATCGATTTTATCAGTATACTTATACGTTTATGATAGCACAGTGAAAAACAAATGTAATTAGTTTTCACAAACTCACAAAAAAAAGCGCCTAATTTCTTAGGCACTTTAATCGCTTATCACTTATGGTGTATTGGAAATGGTCCACTGCAGAATGGTTTGATAAGTTCCCGTTTGTTTTGGGGTATTTTTAGGAACAAAAAGCTGAAACTGATTCAGCGGCATCTCGAAATAGCCGGGAGCTGTAGTCGCGCTCAAGGAAAATAAGGTCACTTGATTGCTAGGGAGCATATGGACTGTCTGATTTGAAATGGAAAAATAATTTTGAAAGTTGCTATTTACTCCACCTAAGACGATATCTAGCCGAGCATTAGCTAAATTCTTCTGCCCGCTTACCCAAGAATTTGTTTGCGCAAGTTTCAGCTGCCAGGCTTTTGCTGTAGTTCGAGTATCATCAATTCGGATCGTTCCTGTTTGCAGCGGATTGGCGCTACTCCCACCGATATAGGCATTCCATGTTTCATCAACTTTCGTTTGAACCGGATGACTGCCGAAGTTCAAACTGCTTGGCAATAATTCGTTCTTCATCGTCAGGCTTCCAGCGGCGAAATAAAGATTTGTATTACCGCCATAGTTGCTTAACAGCTGGACATCAAAATTATCTGTTTGAAAAATCCCGCCGCGTACAACAGCCGTAAAATCTTGTGTCAATCCTGTGGGGCTAGAGACCAATGTCGGAAACGAAACGCTCGTTGACCCTAAAATGGAAGCCGCTACTAAATTTTTGCTAACTGTCGAATTCGCATTGCCAAGGGTACTAATCGTATTCGTCAAAGCAGTTAAGAGGTTATTTAAGACTACATTGATTAAAGGTAGAGGAGTGATTCCCTGAACGATCGCTTGTATGGCCTGTAAACGTATGATCAACGCGTTCGTTATAATTGGCAGCAGTCCTTGGCTAATATCCGCTCTTAATAGAGTCGACGAATACTGCTCTACCGGAGATAGGAATACCTGACGCCCGAAGTCTTCCTTATTCAATGCCGTAACCGCACTGTTAAGATTTGTCACCAGCGTACCCAATCCCAAGGTTGTCAGTAATCCGGTCAATGATGTTACCAAATCCAAAACCGTTCCTGTTACAGCCTTGATATCAGAAGCCAGTACCGTGACTGTGGTATCTACAGTGGCATTTCCATCTTTTTGAACCTTACCAGCTAATTGCGCCGGTACATTGACAAATACATACTTCGCACCTGTCCTTCCCGCCGTCGCGCCTATTGCTGTTGTTCCATTTATCGTAAAAGTCACGGGCTTATTCGCAACATTTAAATAGGGTGCTACTGAAGTAGTCCCGCTGTTGTTGCTCACTTGTGTATTTGAAAATAGATCCAATGACACCGCACTCACAATGATATTTGAACTGGTTAAAAATAGAAAAATAGCTAGTCCTGTAAGCCAACATTTATGAAACAAACGAAGCCGCTTTTTCGTCATTTTATCTCCCCCTTTATTCTCGCTTGGATTGCTCCCTTCAAAAATTTCCTTCGCGAGAAAATAATCGATGACAGGTAAAAATTGATCATTTATTTGTTTTTAATTGCTAAGCTTTCTTGGATAATCCAATAAAAAAGCCCTTTATTTCTATACCTTCTCCCTTAATTAAAGCTGGTGTATCAAAAAGTGAAAAATATTTTGCTTAACTGTGAAAATTCTGTGAGCAATCTTATAGCGTTATTTTCTAATAAGCTTATATAATTCCGACATAAGAAATATTTTCTTTTCTGCGCAGAAAAGAGCCACTACATTTTTTCCAAGAAAGGGGGAGACAATTGAAGACACAGATTGGAATCCTCTTGTTTTTTCTGTCACTCTTCGTTGTCCCTTCTCCAACGAGCGAAGCGGCCGTTACCAACGGCAAGGTTCAATACTATTACGAAAGCAGTACGGCTGCTAGTGACAGTTCCACCGCAAGCTCTCAGAACAGTACTAGCGTAACAAGCAACAGCACGACTGATGTTGATAATCATAAAGAAACACCTGCTTCACCAAGTAATCGAAGTAGCATGCAGCACTCAGGCATTACCCGATTTCTGCAAACAAATGATCAACGGAATATCTTTTTAGTCATTATTGGATTACTGATCCTCGCAATCGCTTTTTTAGGGTGGCGAATCGTCAAAAATAGGAGGAAAAACGAATGAAAAAACAAGCAGCCTTATTCATTGCCGCGCTTTTTGCCGGCAGCCTATTTACCTTTGCAACTGGCGCTCACGCTGCCGACACCACCGGTACCGTTGACTATACATCTGGCGGCATCACTTTTGATCCGCAAATACCCGGTGATCCAAGTGCGTCTCTGCCTACAAACTTGAACTTTGGTTCGCACCCAATCCAAACAACACAAGCAGAAACTTGGACAGCTACCTCTGATGGCGAACAAGCTTCTCCAGTAACAACTGGACAAGTTGCTGTCAGCGATAATCGCGGGGCGGCTGGTAGCGGCTGGTCTGTAAAGGTCGCTCAGCCAACACAATTCACGGCTGGGCAAAGTGAACTTTCTGGAGCGATCCTATCCTTTACTGTCGGAGCTCTTACCAACAACGTGAACTCGCTACCGACAGGTGATGGAATCGCCAATAACAGCACGGTTGACTTAGTTCTTGGTCAAACAAACTCCGTCATCACTGCGCAAGCCAATCAAGGGGCCGGCGAAACTGCTTTGCCGATCAATAAATTTACCTTGAATGTACCCGCCAATACGGCAAAGACAGCGGCCCAATACCAAACAACAGTCGTATGGACCTTCTCATCAACACCAAGCTAAAAACTCGGGCAGAATCCCGACTGCAGCCACGCCTACTGTGAAGGCGATCCCAGGCTGTAGACCATGATTCTGCCCTTTGATTGATAAATAAAGGGGAAAGAAACGATTGAGAGAGACTCTTCCATTACGCGGAAAATACAATTGAAGGAGACAAAAAATGTTAAAGCAGCCCATTTCATTGATTCGAGGACTGTTCCTCGTACTAGCCTTTTCATTTTTACCAATTGTCGCTCATGGAGAGTCATTGGATAGCTTTGATGCGGTGATTCACCCATCAGAGCATCAAATCGGAAAAGAACAGCTTTACTACGATTTACAGTACCAACCAAATGAAACCGAGCGACTAACAGTTACCTTAACTAATCGGACAGAGCAGCCGATCAAGCTGAAGGCCGCCTTTAATCGTGCGGTCACTAATAGTCTGGGTGTCGTTGAATACTCCGGGATGAATGAAGATGAGAGTGATTTCGGTCCCAATATCACCGACTACGTCAAGCTCAGTGACCAAGCTATTGATATAGCACCAAAGGAATCAAAAGATATTCATTTGGATGTAAAGATGCCAGACAAAGAATTTGAGGGAGTTCTAGCTGGCGGCCTTTACATCGAACAAATTTCAACCGAAAAAGTCGAAGGCAATATCAAAAATGTGTTTTCACGAGAGATCGCCGTCTTGCTGCAAAATAAAACAGACGAAGTAAAACCAGATTTGAAAATCGCCCAAGCAAATGCCCTTCAGGTCAATCACCGCAATGCGGTGACCGTGACTGTTGACAATGAAAAATCAACCTACGTCAAAAATACAGCCATTGATTATCAAGTCGAAAAAGATGGCAAAACTCTCACCAAAGACAAGAAAGAAAAGTTAACCTTAGCACCAAGTTCACGCATGCCCTTCTTGATTCAAATGGACAATACGGAGTTTTCTCCAGGAACCTATACCGTCAAAATGACCGTACGCTCCGGAGAACAAAAATGGACCGGCAGTCCAACCTTCACCATTAATCAAGAAAAAGCCAATAATTACAATGATCAAGATGTTTCACTTGAAAAGGACACGACAACACCTTGGATCTGGGCAGGGATTGCCGTGATCATCCTATTACTAGCCGTCGTAATCTTCATGTATAACCGAAACAGGAACTTGAAGAAGAAAATAGATGGAAAATAAAAGAAAGCGGCGCCTCTTCATTTCAAAAGAGGCGCCGCTTTTTTTTAATAAGGTTGAGTAGCTAGACGGATTGTTACTAAAATAAACAACGTTACAGCAATACAAGAAGCACGATACACAGCAAATTAGCAGCTGCTAAAATAAATGAGCCAAAAACAATAATTCCTATTTTCTCCCGTAATGACTGCCGAAGGTCCCATCCTCTTTGACGGGCCAATACTTTTGTACGCATATCCTTTTCCTCCTTACCCATTCCAAAATAATAATTGTCCAAAAAAGTCGTTTGATTCAAATGCCGTCAATCATTCAGCGAATGCTTTTGCCTTTAAGAATAAATCAGTACAAATCTATCCTTCTGTACACCTAGATTATATACTGAAAAGGATTTGGGTTACCCCCAGGAACTTGTTAATCTGTTAAAAAATTGATTATTCGTAACAATGAGAAAACTCTGCGGTCACCTTCCCCCTCTTGTCTAAATAATCCAACTTGTCGTTTTGATAGATAGTCTCGTCTACTGTCAACGAGATTTGACATGACAACAAAAACAAACTACTATAAATGATAGTAGTCGTTCTACTATCACTCGTAGATAGATTAAATAGAAAACTGGATAGAAAGAAGGGTTTAGCGATGCGAACGATTGATTTGATTGTTCTGGGAATTCTAAAAAAAGAATCTCTCAGTGCCTATGATATCCAAAAACTTATTGAATACCGCAACATTTCTCAATGGGTAAAAGTCAGTACGCCAACAATCTATAAAAAGATGCTGCAGCTGGAAAAACAAGGCTACGTCAAAAGCACCCTGAAGAAAAATGGAAAGATGCCCGAAAAAGCCGTCTACTCATTAACCAAAAAAGGCAAGACTGAATTCGAGAAATTAATGCTGGGGATCGCTGCTCGCCCTATCAATATTTTTCTAGATTTCAATGCCGTGATTCTCAACCTCGACAGTCTCTCCCCCGCAGATCAAAAGGCCTGCATCAGTATCATTGAAGCTAATGTACAAAAAATGAAAGCAACCTTGGAAGAAAGCCTTCTAACCAACAAGGCTGAATCAGATATTCCTGCCACTGGAAAAGCTGTGATGCATCAGCAGTTACTTTTAATTAAGGCCATTGAGGAATGGATTGTTACTGTGAAGAAAGGATTTTGAGGATAATAATCGGAGGACCTATCTATGCTAAATAAAGAAAATATCTATAAAAGTTCATTTTCAACAATCAATGGCAATATGATTATCCTTTCTCCCCATCCATTACTGCGACCCTATATTGCCAATTATACTTTTACTGATCCTAGTAAAATGCATCCGCAGCAAACAATCCTGCCCACCATCAGTTCAACCCTTGTGTGTACCTTTCAAAACGGTCAATTTACCGCAGGTCTTCGAGGTGTAAACACAAAACCAACGATGATTGCTGACTATGCGCGGCAATTTGATTTTATGTTTTTAGTAGAGTTTCACGCGTCTGGACTTTATCCTTTTCTGAACATTGATCAGCATCACCTGGCAGACAAGGGATTTCTCTTTGCAGATTTAAATCAGGCATTATATGAACAAATAGCCGAAGCATATTACACTGCCAAAACGATTCATAAATTGGCGAGTAATTTGGATCAAATTTTCTTGAAAAAAATAAATCAAATAGAATTGAATCCTGCGTTTTGCATCGCTTTTGAAAAACTCCTTAAAAGCAATGGATCAGTTCGTGTAAAGGATCTGGGAAAAGAAACGTATTACAGTGAAAAGCAATTGAATCGCTTATTTATGAAATATACCGGAGCAAAGGTTAAAACCTGTTCTCGAATCATCCGCATGAAGCGAGCTGTTGATCTATTACATAGCAAACCCGAAACGTCCTTGCTATTTGAGGAGACCGGTCATCATGACTATGCTCATTTTATCCATGACTTCACCGCAATCTATGGGATCACTCCTAAGAAATACCTAGAGAAGATGTCCCTTTTTTACAATGACCCCTACAAATTGTAAAGGTATACTTTCAAGTAAAGAAGAAAGGTAGCTGAAGTTTATGTTTTCACCCTATATCCGTTTTAATGGGGCATGCGAAGAAGCATTTTTATGGTATGCCCAACTCTTCAATGGCAACATTCAACACATGTCTAAATACGATGAGATGCCTGACAATCCTAATTTTCCAATTCCCACAGAACTAAAAAACAAAGTCATGCATGCGCGACTTGCTATCAGCGAATTTGATGGCATCACTGGTGCAGATTATCCAGAACCGATAGAAAAAAATGGAAATATCGCGATCCAAGCACATTTACCTGAAGAGGCTATGGCTAGACATATCTTTTCGGAGTTATCCAGTGAAGGAACAGTTGTCGCAGCAATCGCCAGCAATCCCCCACCCGATGACAGCAGTATCAGCGGCTGTGTGAAGGATAAATACGGCGTGACTTGGATCATTTCAGCGATGAAATAGCTTAATAATTCTTTATGAACCAATAACGAAATCAGTTATTGGTTTTTTACTTTTTCGGAATTGACCTGATAGGTAAATCCTGCTACACTCTAATTAACCTACTAGGTAAGGAAGTGAGCGCTTTGACTGAAATCAATACAAATGATCCAAAGATTCAACGGATTCTGAATGCGGGATTGCGGGAATTTTCCCAACGTGGCTATGAGGAAGCGTCGACGAATCGAATCGCAAAAGCGGCTGGAATGTCGAAGGCCTTGATGTTTCACTATGTAAAAAGCAAAGAGGAGTTGTTTTCGCTCTTATTGGATTATTGTCAAAAAACAATCGCTGAGGATTATTGGACGAAATTGAAATGGCAAGAAAAAGACATCTTTAATCGATTACTGCAATCTTACATGTTACAAATTGACTTGATGAAACGGAACCCTTGGATTCTTGATTTTACGAATGTAAAGATTAAAACAACCTCTGAGATGATCAATCAAAAAGTAGCTGACTTAGCTAAACAACAGCATTCTTCTTGTGAAAAGGATTTATTTGAAGGGATTGATGAAACGAAATTTCGAACAGGACTTAATGTGGATCGCTGTAAGCAATTGATTCTTTGGGGAAACATCGGCTTTACTAATGAGATTTTGGAAGAATTGAAAAATACAAATCCTGAACAGATTGATTACCAAGCCATCACCGATAAGCTAATACAGTATTTAGAAGACCTTAAAAACGTTTTTTATCAAGAGTAATTAGAAATGAAAAAAGTGTTGATTCTTGTTGGTTGTCTCTTGTTTTTCTGGTCTTTCTCACAATTAGGCACAAAAAATAACCCCCTGCAGAAAGTCTAGTGGTAATAAGTCAAGATAATTTTTCAAAAGATTTTTAAAGGTAGTTAATTTTTGAAGCGCACTGAACTAAACCCGACCAAAATTAAAAATTTTTTCGGGTACTTCCAAGGATTAGCGTCAATAACATACTGTTATTTATCTATCACGCTCCTTGGTGGCATATAGAGTTGATGGTTACGTAGTAGCGTATCCACCAGACGCGTAAATTTTCTTGCGGTTAGTACGATGGCTCGTTTGTGTTTATGCTTGGGTGTTTCAGCGTATTTTTTCTTATAATACGCATGGTACTCAGGCTCGTATCTCCTTACGGAGTTGGTGGCTTCAACTAGATAATAACGGAGATAACGATTGCCTCGTTTGGCCATAGGAGTATTTTCATACTCAGAGTTACCTGATTGGTTCTGTCGCCAATATAAACCGGCATATTTAGCCAATTTGCTTTCATCTGAAAAGCGATTGATAGGGCCAATTTCAGCGAGTATACCCGCAGCATAAACAGGACCGATTCCTGGAATACTGGTTAAACATTGATATTCAGGTAGCACAACGACTAAATCGTCAATGGCTTTGTCTAAGTCTTTAATTAACTTTTCAAGACTACGAATTTCTTTGGCTAGAACACCCAAAACAATATCTACAGAGTCCTGATGGACTTTTCCTAACCGGTAGGAACTACGTATGGCTTTAGAAATTGCCTTTGCAATTCCTTCGGGATTTTTAAAACGATACTTCCCTAGTTTTTGAATTAGGTTCGCAAACTCTTCTAATGACAGTTCGGCAAGTTGGTCCATTGTGTAATCTTCCGTCATTAGAGTTACTAATGTGGCACTTAAAACGGATCCACCTTCTGCTTTTAGTTCTTTAGAAAGCGTGTTGCATTTATAATAAATGTTTTCGATAAAGTGTTGCTTTGTACGAACCAGCTGTTTAATTAGCTGATAACGCGTTCTAGTTAAGTGTTGGAGGGCAAGGTATTCTTCCTCTTTAATGATGGAGTTGACTTGCCTTTGGATGCGAAAATAGTCAGCGATATAAAAAGCATCAATTTGATCGTTTTTGTTTTCTTCAAAAATATCACGATACTTTTTAATTTTATTTGGTTGTTCAACTGAAACCATAAGGTTCAATTGATTTAACTCAAGATCTTCTTTAAAAAACATAGCTGGATGAAAGCTATATAAAGATGTGGCCTCCATTCCAATCACTAAGCTCTCTATCTCAAATTTTTGAGAAAATTCGAGAATGTATTCTTTGATCTGGCTTGCGCCAAGTTGACTATTTCCATAAGATGCTTCTTTTAAAACAGAGCAAGTTGAATCGTCTGTCATAAAGCAAGCATCTAATTTTTCAGAACTAACGTCTAAACCGACAAATAGTTTCATGTGGAAGGACCTCCTTTCATTGATTATTCGGAAATTGCTTGGGTACTGTGGGATATCCCAGAATCACGTTGTCTAACGACAGCCTCGCATAATAGAGTTTCATTCATTAAACCTCTAAGCCACCCAATCTCTACTAGGATTGGTAGAGGTCAATGGACTCAGCTAGTGTGTTGGAGGTTATACCAACGGTTCGGGTCACAGACTTTCTGTCGCAGTAAAACTGCAGAAGGTGATAGCGTCTTCCCGTAAGTCCTTTCCAAGACTTATTATTCAGGAATATCCTACAGTATCCAAGTAGTAATCGTTATTTTATTTAAACATATTAGGAATAGCCCCTAAGGGCGATTGAAGGAATGAAAGTTTCTTCAAAATATATATTACGAGAAGGTTTTGTGATGCCAAACGAAGCAACTACGATTGCCTTTCCCCTCCGTGGTGAATGGTACACTGAAACAAGCCCAGCTGATCGGGTTCCAAGTCATGGAACGAATCGTTTTGGACTGCGCTATGCCTTTGATTTCATTCAAAAGGATAAGAATGACCGTTCACATACTGCTAATCCAGCCGACTATCTGTTAGGCGGAATTCCTTTAAAAAACTACTATTGCTTTGGCCAGCCTGTCTATGCACCCTTCACTGGTGAGATCATCACAGTGAAAAACAATACCTTTGATGGCGAAAAAGCCTCCTGGCTCCATGATCAAACTACCGCTATTCGCCACTCCCTCTTTTTCGATCCAGAACGAGACGGCTTCGAGGCAATCGCCGGAAATTATATCGTCATCAAACAAGCTGCCAGTATCTACGCTGCTTTCTGTCATCTGCAAAAGGATTCAATTGCTGTTTCAGAAGGGGAACACATTGCAGAAGGAACCTATCTTGGTAACGTCGGACATTCTGGAAATTCCACTGAGCCGCATTTGCATTTTCAACTAATGGATTCTGCTATGATCGAATCAGCAAATGGTCTCCCTTTGGTTTTTGATACCTATGAAAAATACAATGGGAACACGTGGGAAATCATCCAAAATCAGTTTCCCGCTGCTGGCGAACGTATTCGTTCATTAAAGTCAGACAGAAACTAGGTGAAGCGTTTGGAAATGAATAATCTATATAAACCTCAGAACCATCATGACCTGAGAGATTGGTTAGAAGAAAATGCTGCAAGTGCAAAAGATTGCTGGGTTGTGATTGATCGCAATCAAACCTGACCTATTTAGACTTCGTGGAGGAAGCTCTTTGCTTTGGCTGGATCGACAGTACCAAAAAGAAGCTTTCCGAAACGGAAATTGCGCAATGGCTCTCACCTAGGGCGAAAAAGAACCAATGGACCAAGCAGAATAAAGAACGAGCTCGCCGTTTAATCTATTTAGATTTGATGACTGATCTAGTTCGAGCAACCTTACCGGATTTGTCTCCAGAAAGTTTTATGATCGATCCGCGAATTATGCAGACACTCGAAGCAGATCCTGAAATCCAACAAAACTTTTCAGCCTTTCCAGAGCTTTATCAGCGAATCAAAATTGATAATATTCAACGTATGGTGCAAATGTCGAACTATTCGAACGACGCTTGGAAAAATTGCTGACAAACACTAAAGCCAATCAGTTTTTCGGTGCCCGGGATGACAACGGTCGATTAAGCAGCTACAAAAAGAACTCTTAATAAACATACGGAAGTGAATCGCTTGGTTTACTTCCTTTTTTTTATTCCCTTCGTTTTCGCAACCGCTCAATTAGCCTTCCGCGTTTTTTCTTTCCTCTCGTTGGCACAGCAGTTGCCGATAAGGAATCTGGCTCTTCCTCGAGTTTAACTAGCAGTCGGAACCTAACTGGGTGTGTCTCCTCAATGACGCTAAAATCTTCCACCGTTCCGCCCTTTGGCACCATTGCCATAATTAAGGATGCTGCTTCACTTTCAGAGATAGCTTGCGGTTCGATTCCTTTGGGCAGCTCAAATAACAGCTCAAGCATTCCAGGGTTGATTAGTTCTTGCTGAACAATCAGGTCTTTCGGATCTTGAATAGTATCTATGGGTCTTTGCTCGTTTACTGGTTTCGTTTTGGGACTTTCTAATTGAGTATCAGTTTTTTTATCGAAAATCGCTGTCTCAATTGTTTCGATAAATTTTGCAGTAATAACCTTCTCAAAAAAATTAACGCCATCCTTTTCAAAGATATCTAACGTCGTCAATTTTTCTAGCGATGTTTTAATTTCCTTCGCTGTCTTATTTGGATTGGCATGTTTCATCCGCCATGTATGTTTTCTGCCATTACTTTTTTCAAATGTTGCCGATAAACTTAACATGATTTCACCTCTTCTTTTAGTCTTAATAGGTCACTCTTTCCAAACGTCATGAACCTGCCAACCTTGTCAGTGGTTCTTTCATAAATTGAGTATAGAATTTTTCGATTTTCTCTGTGATATTGGTTTTGATTGAAAACAGTCTGATGGATACGACCTTCCACTCATCAGAAGAAAAATAATGCTTGAAATAGAAATAATAGCGGCGCAATGTCCGAGAAGTCTTAGTCTCTAAAAACAGCTTACGAACAAGCCGCTTCATGAAAAATGAAAAATCCTCTTCGCCTAACTCATCTCGCACCTGAAGCACTATCAAAATTTGAATCGTTGATCCCGCATCACGGGTTTCTTGGTAATGTTTATCTATTCGTTTCTCTAATGTTTTAGGTCGTAGCGAAAAAACTTGTCTTGGTGTAAATAATGCTTCTGTCAAAATAATGCTCCTCTCTGATTGGTTTGTGATCACGCCTCGACTATAATCCTATGAAAACACTCCTGTCAATCGCGAAAATTTTTTTAATGTCCGTTTTGGAGCCATTCGACAACGACAAACCCGCTTCGTTATGCGAACTAATCAAAAAATAACTTAGAATTTTATTTTCTATTAAAAAAAGAAACCGTGAGATTCGACTATTTTGCGTATCTTATTTCTTGTTTCTTACGGCTAATAGCGTAAAATGAGCATAGAAAGACAGTGAAAGGGTGTTTGCGATGGAAAATTATGTCATCCGAATCGATATTCCCGAGGTTGAAGAATACTTGGCATTGCGACAGATTTGCGGATTGTCTGCGCGAGACAAAGAAGCCAGTAAAACGGGATTAGCTAATAGCATTTATTCGGTTATTATCCGAAATAAGACCGATGAAAAATTGATCGGAATGGGGCGGATCATTGGAGATGGCGGTACCGCTTATCAGATTGTAGACATCGCTGTCCATCCAAAGGAACAAGGAAAAGGTTTTGCGAAAGCGATCATGGAGCTGCTGATGAAGTACGTTCACGATGAGATCAATCCGCAGGCTTATGTCAATCTGATCGCTGACAGACCAGCAGATAAGCTTTATGGACAGTTTGGCTTTGTAGAAACCGCACCTGAAAGCCTAGGGATGTATTTGAAAAGATAAAATAATGACAAAAACAGGATTCCTCGAATGAAAAGGAATCCTATTTGTCAGTTTATTTAGTGAATACTACAAAACCGGGTAATTCTGGATGATCAATTACTAGCCCCTCGTGAATCGAACGCGCACTCCAAAAGATCATTAAATCACCTGCTGCCATAAAAATATTAAAGGCAGAAAGCAAGATCAGCTCTGTATTTGGAAACAGCAGCGACAGGAGAAAATAACCGCTACCTAGTACGATAACTGGTGCTAATACACCGATTTTATAGGCCCTTGCCTCCAATGCTTCCTTACAATGACAATACGGCATCAGCTCCTTGACATTAAAGCCAAAGGTGATGCTTTTCATTTTCTTTTTTGCATAGTTCGCCCATGCCAGGCCATGAATCAGCTCATGAATTGGGATGGAAACAATAAACAGAATCAGGAACAAGAGAAAATTAATCTCCCACAATGGCGATGCATCCGCTCCCCAGCGCCAAAAATAGCCAATCACGACCAATACGATAAATGGGATTGGCAGCAGCATTCCCTGTGTCCCAGCTTCTTTTGCCGAAAAGGTCTTATCCTGCATACGATAGTCCTTTTCTTCCATTTCCTGGCAAAGTGCATCGAATAGCTCATATTTTTTGTTTATTTTGCCTTTCTGATGCTTTTTCTTCATACCGTAACCCCCTTTTTCCTATGTCCTCACATATTTTTTTAACTCCTTTTAACCCTTTCTATTGCCATCATATACGTTTTTACCTATCCGCGTCAAAATTTGAAGTCAGGTTATCCTTCATTAGAAAAAACCAGAAACTTTCCTAAAAAAGTCTCCGGTAGATTGATCATAAGTTTGCTTTTGTCGCACACCACATTTCAAGAACGAAAAGTGACCTTGACCTACTCTTCTTTTTTTAAATAACCTACACAAAAAGGCAGTATCAAAACGATATAGGCAATTATTAAGCAAACCATGGTCAAATAAATAATTACTTCATCAGTTGGGAAAACTACACTAAAAATCACAAGAAAATAGAAAATCATCTGAAGTATACGACTTACTTTATTACTCCTTCGATAAATTTTTTCGTTTCTACTTGAATCCATGAGCGTCATTCCTCCTAAATGAAAACCAGACTATCTATCACTTGTCCACTCAACAACAGGAATAAACCATTTGAGACTGCTTACACGCTATATATAAACCAATCTCCCCTCACTATTATTATAAAGGATTGTTTATCGTTTCACTTGTTCGTTTTTTTGTTATTTTAGTAAATTATTGGTATTTTTGGATTCTTAATTTCGGTCTAAACCATACTTTTTTGTATATAAATTAAAAATTCCAATCCACTATTCATTGAATAATTGGCAAAAAAAAATCAGCGAAGCTTTTTCGCTGACCCTAAAAAAAATATTCTATCGCAATTTCTGATTGATTTGTTTAATCTCGCGTTTATATTTCAAATAATTGAATAACCAAATGGCAAAAAAGATTAGAAAAAAGGAGAAGGAGGCCGATAAAACCACCTGCCACTTAAAGGGAAACCATTGATTCACCCAAGCCACAATCAAAAAAGCAGTAAATCCTCCGCCCATCTGGATCAACGTTTGAACAAGAAGCGACAACCTTTTAACTTCATAGATCAGACTCAATAATCCGATCACTACCGATAATAGAATAAAGCTAAGGACGATTTTTCTGACTTGATTATCGGCATAAATAAAGGCAAACAGCATGCAGATGCTACTGCCAAAGCCGACAGATTGTCCTAATAGTTTAAGTACGCGTTTCATTTTGACCCCTCCTTTTGATTCCTAAATGCTGTTTCAACTGATCGACAAACCGACGAGAAACGGTGATTCTTTGACCGTTACTCAAATAGGCAAATAAACTGCCAGAAAAGGCAATCTCTAATTTTTGAATAGCCTTTGTATTGACCAAAGCTGATTTTGAAACTTGCAAGAACTGATCACTTGGCAGTTCTTCTTTTAGTGCCGTGAGAGACTTGCGAAAAGAATACGTTTCCTTTGCGGTATAAAGTGTTACGATTTTATTGAAGATTTCTAAATAAATAATTTCGGTTTTATTTAATAAGACAAACTCATCCTTTACTTTGATCACTAATTGCTCCTCTTGAAACGCCTCTAAACAGCTGACAAGCTGGTTGCCTATTTTCTCTTCAGCCGCCCGAATCCGTACCTCCGGCGCTATCCAATTCTTTCCGATTTCCACTTGAATCTTCAACCCCTTCAACATGGAGCATCGCCACCTCCTTCTGTATTTTTATAGTAAGCCATTTTTGAAAAGCAAAATAGTCTTTTTTCCTTTCCGGTAAACAGCGTGTCTCATCCGGTAAAAACAAAAAATGAACCCTTCTTATGAAAGAGTTCTTTTGATCTCATTCTTCTGTTTTTCTCATTCCCAAGAGCTCTATGTTATGCGCGCCAAGTAGTCTAATCCATCCTTCCAGTACTGTTAAGACTTCGCATGTAAAGAGGAGAGAGGAGGTATTAGCCTCTATTTTCTAGATGAAATTGACTAACTTGGCACACAACAGCAGGATTCTTTTATGCCTCCTACCCCAATAGTAATAGCTGTTCTAAAGAAGATCAATCAAGCATTATCCAGTATGTCTTACACTCGAATCACTGATTTTATGCTTTTCATCCGTTAAAAGATAAGGTCTACTTTTTTTGATGCCCTGAAATTTATCAAACTGAATCATAACCATCAGTAATCAACTAAAAGATTGAAAAATCATTTTTTTTCGCAAATCATTGAGTATTTAGAGGATTTGTCCAGAAATGCCCTTTTTGAAAACAAAAAACCGAGTAAAATTCTTCACTCGGCTTTCAATCAGTTTATTAAGCTGTAACAATTAATCTTGGACCATTTCGACACCGACCGGCTCTGCCGCGTAGTCAGTCTCGCCGTCCGTTTCCATCGGACGTTCTTTCAATTCAATTTCAAGCTGATGCTGCTGCAAAGTTCCGATCTTTTGTGTGATCAATACCAACAGCTGTCTCAAGCTTTCTTCTGAATTAATTTTGTTCTCAACAATTGCCTGACAAAGGTATTCGATTTGATGACTTAGCTCAAATAGTTCTAAATAACTTTCACTATTGCGATCAACCTCACGAATCAACTGCCAATCTGTATCATGATAATAGGTATCATACATGATAAAATCTAATCGATAAACGCCCAGTACGAACAAATCCCGTACTTTCTGACTTTCTTTCAACAGCTTCGCCAGCTCCGTCGAACCATTCGCGATTTCTCCACCCAAATCTACTAGCGCCGAATAATTATTTTGATATTCCTTTTTCAGCTTCGTAAACAATCGCGTTGTTTGATGCACTTCCTTCTGCTTTTCCCGATATTTCAAGTATTGGAACATCAATAGCGCTGCTAAAAATGAAAAGAAGCAACCAAAGAAAGCTGTTGACGCATTGACAAATGTACGAATGATATTGATGTGTTCTCCGAAAAATGCTCGGTTAAAATAAATCAATCCGATGCTGATCACCGCAATGACTTCACCGACCAATAAAACGGCTAAAGCAACAATCGCTAATTTTTGTTTTTCTGAAATCATTTTTCACCACACATTCAGATGAATGCTTCTCCTTATATTTTTTCTCCCAAACCCCTAAAATTAAGTTACTTTCCCTCCTTGCTTTATTCGCTAAATACTCCAGAAATTATTTCCAGCATATTTAATCAATAAAATGACTTTTTTATAACGAAACAGATATTTTAGCGTTTAATAACGTTTTTTATTATATCATTTATCATCCGTATAATAAAGACCTTCTGAACTTTTTGGATAATTGTTTTATTTGTAATATTTGAAATAAACAAATATTTCACTAAGAAAACCTCAGGAGAAAACCGCTCCTGAGGACTTTTTGTTTAGATAAATCATTTTATTGTCGATCACTGATTCTAAATTCGTGTCCAAGTATGTTCTTATAGTATTCTGGATACATCTCTCCACCACATTTTTCGCAATCAAATTGCGGAGCGTTCTCAGGATCAAATGCAACATCTCCTGCATCCAAAAATTGAACTACTTCCTTTGGAATTTTTTCCTTTATCCCACATTCAAGACAAATGTAATGAACCACTCCATTGGAATCGAAGTTTTTTAAAAGCTGCTTCTTTTTCTTTTTCATACTTACGTTTCGATGCTTCTTCCCCAATTTTTTTATTCTCCTCTCGCATGAATCGTTCCGATTCTTTATTCTTCGCATATTTCACTACAAGTCGTCCATTTTTAGACACACTAACTCCACTAAATTCATAATATTCGCCACATCTAGTACATTCCAATGGATTTACTCCGAATTCTTCGGCTATTCGTTCACACCATGATTTTGGTTTAAGTGCTTTCTTCACATTCACAAGCATTCGTTGAATCTCTTTCTGGTAATTACTTAATACTTTTTTCATGATTGTCTTGATCCGCCGACTATAAATGCCGTATCTACGAATTGTTTTGAACTGGTTCTCTGGAATATGACGAATCAGTGCACCAATAAATTCCTCTGCCGACATCGTCTTTATCTTATCCGTGTTAGTTCGTTTATCATGATACTGAAACATCACTATTTTCCCATCGTACAAAAGGATACGATTTAAAGCAATGGGACCACGTTTCATATAACGACTGATATATTCTAATATCTTTTTGAGAGAAGTTCGGCTCCTTTTGGGTGCATGCACGTAAAAACCCTCTGCATTTTTCGTGTACGCCGCTTGTAAAAGCGGCTGGACTCGTGCCTTATCCCATTGGGATAAGGTTCTTCGAATGAGCTTTAGGACCGCATTCTGCCAATATTTCCTCAACATTGCGAACGGAAAATAGTCATAGTCCTTCCATTTTCCATCCTTCGTCAGTCCACCCATGGTGACGACTAAATGAACATGCGGATTGTATTCTAGCTGAGAACCGAAGGTGTGGAGTGTTGCCACAACCCCAGCTTGTATATGGTGCTTTCTAAAAAAATCTAATAGTATCCGTGCAGCTTCATCCATTAATCCTTTTAAAAGCTCCTTACGATACTTCTCCTTCAGAAAAATCTCACGTAAACCTTCATCGATCGTGAAGATGACGTGTCGATGCGTCACTGTAAACAGATCATTCGCCGCAACCTCTGCCCACCGTTGACTTTCCCCAGTTGCACAAGTTGGACAAAATTTCCCTTTACAACGAAAAGCCACTTTCTTTACATCATGGCATCCTTCACAGACAAATAGACGATAACCTTTTTTAAGGTCACCACAATCGCGAAACTTCTTCACTTCTCTTTTCACAACGGATCGAATCCTTCTCGTGTACCTTTGATTGAATTTCTCCCAGTTTTGATATTCATCAAAGAAAATGGCGTGTAAAATATTGGGTTTCATATCTCCAGTTTAATAGGAAAAAGACCAGATGAAAAGCGGTCAAAAGATTGATGTATCAATCCTTTGACCTCTTAAAATGTTATACTTCCTTTAATGTCAAAAAAACCAGAAATCCGTCGATTCCTGGTTTAACCTCATAATTCTCCTAATATCCACTTTTAGCTTTTCATTTTCTCTTCTTCATTCAATAGTAATGTGGCCGTTTGCTCATCAATAAATAGATGAGTGATGTATCCACCTCTTAGCGCCGCTAAAGCCGCTTTATATTTATCATGCCCAGCAACTAAGCCAATATTGCATTTTTTTTGTTTCAAGCAATCAAGAGAAATCCCCATACCTCGCTTGTATAGATCATCAATCACATAGGAGCCATCACTTTTAATGTACTTTGAACAAATATCGGCACAATAATTTTGTTTCCTCAATTCTGCATAATCTTTTTTAGTAAAGTAGCCTGCCTCAATCAATACTGAATCATCTCTCATTGCACCAACACTAAACAAAGTGATATTGCATTCTTCGATCAACTTAAAATGATTACTGATCGTACTGTCTTGTTTTAAGACCTTCGCTATTTCTGGGCTGTCTACCAAAGAAGGTGTAGGCAAGATGTAGCCTGCTCCATTATAATTAGCTGCAATCCTTCTGATAATTCCATCACCATACATTGATTCTTTTTGCAGCGAAACTGAGCCATTAAGCTGTACCACCCGAACATTGTCTACCTTTCCTGAATATTCCGGAAGATTATTAACGAACGCCGTTAACGTTTCTCCCCAAGACACACCAATAATATCATCGGATTTGACAATTTGATTTAAAAAATGACCCGCACTTAATGTGACATTGAATTTAATTAAATCGATATTATCAGAATCTGTTGGAACAACCCGAGCCAGATTTAAATTATATTTTTCGACTAACTTATATTCAAGTTCTTCATGACTTTTTATTGGAATATCTACTACATGTCTTACGAATCCTTGTTGCTCACCCTTTTTTAGCAATCTAGAAATTGTCGATTTTGACGTATTTTCACTTTGAGCGATTGTATCTTGATTTTCATTCAATACATAGTAACGTTTTAAAACCCTAAACATTAAATCATCAGACATAACAATTGCTACCTTTCTTTATAAATTATTTTTTAAATCCAAAAAAATATTATAGTTACTTATTTTGAATTTTACTATCAAACTAGCATAAAAAGCTATACTAAAAAGAAATTTTATTCAATTAAGCAATAATTCCTATTTCTTGTTTTGAACTTAAAAAATAGCTTATTAGAAAATAGTAAAGAAGGAGAACCTTCTTTACTATTCGTTAAGCTTGTTATCCTTTTGCCTCTTCAACCTCAATAGATGGTTTTTCAGCTTTTTGACCATCCTTTTTCATAATATCTTTATACAATAAAACGAATAGTCCCAACCACACGATCGCTAATAAGATCGCCCACCAGTTCAGTTGAGCTGCTTTTGAGAAGATAAAAATGAAATCAGGTATTCCCATAGAACTCCATGTCAGCATTTTACCCGATTCAATCGCCACAGCACCTGTAGATGTCGCCAGCTGGGTGATATATGGTGCGAAATAAGTTGCAGCGTAAAGGAAAATTGGTGTAGTGATCATTCCTAAAACGATGCTCCGCAAAAGATTTGCTTTTGTAAGCAAAATCGCTCCGATAACGAATGATAGATTGATGATCCCCGCAAATGGCAACACTCCGTTGTTGGGTAAGAAAATAGCAGCTATCAGAAAGACCGGAATCGTCAGTGTTACAGCAACCCACAGCTCACTACGACCAGCAATAATCGGCCAATCTAAACCAATAAATATTTCTTTTCCGTTAAATCGCTTTCTCATTGTCTCTGAAATAGCATCGGAAATTGGTGATAGCGCTTGCGCAAAAAGTTTAGAGATCATTGGGAAAAGCAGCAATGCTGTTCCTGCTTGTACAGCTAGTACTAGCGATCTTTGTACCCCATAGCCAGAAACTAAGCCTAAGATAAGTCCGATAATGGCGCCCATCACATGATTTTCTCCGAGAATCCCGATTTTGTCTTTAAGATAGTCGGCATCAATTTCCTTATTGAAAATTGGAATATAATCCAGTATTTTATTAAGCGGATACATTATTACGGCGATTAAAGCCATGAAGTGAGGAACAGTAACTCCAGGAATCCCAGTAATCTCCTCCACGCGTTTCCCGATAGCATCACCAAATTTTAGTTCTACCACGATTTGAATCGCTGCGACAACAAAACCAGCAATGATACTACCAGAAATATAGGATACCATAACAGCCGTAAAAATCTTCGCCCAAACATTCCACATATCAACATTCAATGTTTTGGTCCAATTCAATACCAGCATCGCAATATTGATGCCAAGCTGTAAAGGAAACATCAGAAAGGCAAAAGGCCACGCCCAGGAAATAGCCGCCATTCCCGGCCAGCCGCCATCAACTGCGGTCAGATTAACACCGGTATTTTTTGCCAGACTTTCCGCTGCACCACCAATATATTCCATCATAAAACCAATCACTAAATTCATAGCAACGAAAGCGATCCCTAAAGTCAGCGCTGATGAAAAAGCCTCGCCAAATTTCATTTTTGCAATTAGTGCGATAATCAACATAATCAAAGGAACAAAAACTGGTGCGCCCATATCTAATACATAATTTACTATATTTCTTAAAACATCCATTTTTTATGACCCCCGTTTTGAGCATTCATACTACCTTATCTACCAATTAGATTCCCTGAAAAAGATCCCGCTTTTTCAGGGAAAAACGCATGTTACTTGCTATCGATGACTTCAATGATTTTATCTAATTCAGCGTCCATTCCCATTCCGGTTAAAAAGGCGATCCCATTAAATACTGGAATTGGGTATTCTTCTTTCGGCTTAGTGATCGCGATATAAATGTCGGCAGTCTTGATATGCTGCTTGATCGATTTGATATCGACCGCTTCTACAACCTCGCTATAGCCTTTTGCTTTTAGTAATTTCGTTACCTTTGATGCGACTGTCTGAGAAGTAGCCACACCTGATCCGCATGCTACGATAATTCTTGCCATTATAAATCCCCGCTTTCTTTATGCTAAAACCTTACGCATTTTTGTCCTGATTTGTTCTTCTTCATTTGTCTTAAAAATACTGTCGATTGCACTTTCTTCCATAAAAAAGGCCATTAGTTTTTGCAACATCTCAATTTGTTGACCGCCCTTTTGAATACCCAACATAACGATCAGCTTGGCTTCTGCCTTTTCTTCAGCCATCCCCATTGGATTGAACTGAACGGATTCCTTTGGTCGAACAACTGCCACAAAGGGCTCGACCAGGTGTTGAGGATCGGTATGAGGAATAGCAAAGTCAATGAATGGGCCAGTGATCCCTGTTGGATATTCTTCCTCCCGTGCCACGATCGCATCGAAATAACTGTCTTTGACAAATGGTCTCACTTTGTCTGAATCAATAACTTTACGAAATAAATCGACATCGCTCTCATAATTTTCATCTAAAATAACAACCAGATTATCCAATAAATCTTTCTCCATTTTTTACACGTCCCGTTCAAAATCTAAACTAATTGATCTAATCGAAGACCATCTTCTGGAATTACTTGTCTCCAGTAATCGCAGGTTTCTTTTAGTCGATCAATAATTTCCAGCTCTGTATCTGTATTAGAAGAAAAAATCTCAAAGGAAAGGTAGATATCGTCTACTTTCTTTTCTTCACCATAGATTAGATCATCCTGCTGCTTCTCATAAGATTTCTTGATCGCTTCCAACACTTTTCTCGGTTCAATGATGCCGGTTTTATTGGTCTCCGCAGTAAATGGCGCATGATGTGCTGTTACCCCATCTGTCTGTTGCAGATGAATGATCGGCGAATAGCAGCCCAGCTCCTCCAGCCACGCATAAGGATCAGCATCTCGATCTGTTTTTGAATAAAGATAATCATGAGCGAAAATTTCTTCACAGAATTTCTCTACCTCTGAATCACTGACCGTCTCTTGTTCTTTAAAGGCTTGCCACATCCGCTGAGCTTCATCAGAAAATAAGACGAAGCTTGGCTCTTTCAGTTGTCTATTCTCGATTGACGTACGGACTTCCTTTTTGCTTGGCAGCTTGAATTTTTTCTGTCCGATCATATGGCCGACATCAACCGTGATGTATAAGCCTTTGTTGTAATTTAAATATTTTTTTGACATTTCAATCGTCCACGGCGGCTGCTGCGGCGCATACATCGCTTCGATACTGATTTTTGAATTCCCTTTGCTGCTTGCGTAAGCGCAAATTTTATCCAGCTCGTTTTTCACTTGCAATTCTACTTGTTCGTATTTTTCTTTGTCCTTTAAGCTGACCAATGGCACCGCGTGAAAAGCAAAGCCTAAGCCATTGTTTCGTTTAGACAGCTGATCGATCGCTTTTTTAAACCAGACATCCACGATATTCGACACATAATCCTGATCGCTATGGGCCAGGCCAACGGTTCGATACGTTTGATAGCCCGTGTGGAAGTTCGCCACCTTCACACCATACTTTTCTTCGCAGGCTTTGAGTTCCTCAAACCACTTCTCAATATAACTATCTGGCGAATAAAGAAGATCCATTTCATTGTCAAAGCTGGCTTCAATGTAGTTAAATCCTATTTCCTTCGTAACCTTGATCCACTCAACCGGCTCGACCCAGCGTTTTAGAGCAAAACAATTATCTAATACAAGATATATCTTCGGATACTTATTACTCATGACCAACCTCCTTTTCTAGAAATGAATGACGACCTTCATCGTTCCGTTATCTCTGACTGATTCAAAGCCTTCTAAAATATTATTGATCGTTACTTCCATCTCGATATATTTCTTCAGATCCAATTTCCCATCTAACATATAATCCATGATGCCCTGCATGAACTGAACAGTCGTCGCGTGTACACCAAAAATCTGAAGCTCTTTGTAATGAATAAGATTGGAATCCAAGTAGCCTTTTCCATCGCCGGCGATCCCGCCAAACAGTGAGATTCGCCCTCTTTTCGCTGCGATCACTTGGGCTTCTGTATGAACGGGCGCGTAGGATGTTGCGGTGATCACGACATCAGCACCTCGGCCCTCTGTATTATCCAGAATTACCTGCTCCATGTTTTCAACATTTGAACTGATCCATTTAACACCCGGCACCATTTTTTCTGCGATTCGACCGCGACTCTCGATCGGTTCGATCATAAAGACTTTTTTCGCGCCTTGGATCATCGCCAGCTCAGCGTGCATGCAGCCAATGATTCCACTACCATAAATCACGACAAAGTCGTCCTTTGAAATATTCAAATAGCTCTGGGCATTCAGCGCACACGCGGCAGGTTCAATCAGAGTGGCATCATCATCTACTAGTACGTCAGGTAATTTGATGACATTTCCCATCTTAAGCGCTTGGTAGGGAATGCTCATGTATTCAGCGAAGGCCCCCTCGTATTGAAAGCCGATCGTTTGCAGATTGTCACACATATTCGTATGACCTGTCTTGCAGGACCAGCATTCACCACAGCCGATCGCTGGAGCAGCAGTAACTCGATCGCCAACCTTGAATCCTAACTTCTCCGCGTATGGACTGACTTCAGATACTTCTGCAGAAAACTCATGACCCAAAATTCTTGGTGGTGTAATCATGTTGCTTCCTTTTAAATAAGTCCGCATGTCTGTTCCGCAAATAGAAGCCGTCTTGATTTTTACGATCATATTGTCGTCTTCTAATTGAGGCTTCGGCATCTCTTTCACAACTAATTCTCTTTTCTCATCCATTACAAACGCTTTCATATTGACCTCCGCTTTCTTACTGAGAACTTAAACTACTAGCTATCTTGCGTGCTTGGGTAAAACATAATTTTAATGAAATAGAGCTCTTTCTTATCGATTTTTTTGAATGTGTCTGGCACATCGTCCAGTGTCAGTTTCTGAGTGATGAACATTTCCGGATTCATCAATCCTTTGTCCATTAATTCAGCCGATTCCGTCCATTCGATACCAGGGAATGGATCTGAGAAGGAATTCCAGCTGCCCATAACACTGACCTGATATCTCAAGATTTTATCCACTGCTTCTTTCGGGAAAGTAAGACTCGAATTGCTGATTCCCAAATAGACGACGCGTCCCATTTTGGCAGACGCTTGGACCGCTTGAATTTGACAAATTTCCGTACCGGACATTTCCAGTGAAACATCGATACCTTGATTATCCGTTACTTTGAGGATCGCTTCAACCGGATCAATTTCTTTACTATTGATCGTTGTCGTCGCTCCACTTTGTTTCGCTATTTCCAATTTCCGATCATCGATATCAACGGCGATGATCGTTTTCACACCTTTGGCCTTCGCATATTGAACAGCGAATAGACCGATCGCTCCCATTCCATAGACCGCAACGCTATCCATCTCGGTTAAGTCCGCTCGTAAACAAGCATGAACGGCATTTGCTGCCGGATCGATCGTCGCACCCCAATCGTAGGGAACGTTGTCACCTAATTTGATCAGATTCAGCGCCTTAACAGACAAGTACTCCGCAAAAGCTCCGTCATTTCTTGACCCATAGTACATATAGCCTTCTGAAAGAGAATAAATTCCTTTTTTACTCCATGGATCATTGTAGTCAGGAAGTAATGGTGCAACCGCAACCCGATCACCAAGCGCCCAATCCTTGACATCCGAACCCAATTCAACGATTTCTCCCGCAAACTCATGGCCTAACGTAATCGGTAAAACATGCGGGCCTTTGATCAAGGCTCTGGGTATATCTGAGCCGCAGACGCCTACCGCATGGATCTTCAGTAGCACTTCATCCGCTTTCGGTGACGGCTTAGGAACCTCTTCCACTCTCAGATCCTTCACGTCATACATTCTTACTGCTTTCATTAATATCCGCCTCCTGTGACCGCTTCGCCGGAAATAATCTCGATCCCGGATGAAGTTCCTAATCTCGTTGCACCGGCTTCGACCATTTGTTGCGCAGTCTCGGCACTTTTGACACCACCGCTTGCTTTCACACCCATGGTTTGTCCAACTGTTTTACGCATCAACGCGACATCCTCGACCGTTGCTCCGCCAGTCGAAAAGCCTGTCGAAGTCTTAACAAAATCCGCGCCGGCTTCTTGAGCAAGCGTACTTACTTTAGCCTTTTCATCATCAGTCAGTAAACAAGTTTCAATGATAACCTTGAGAAGCTTATCCGCTTTGTGAGCCACTTCAGAAAGAGCTTTGATCTCTGCCTTAACGTAATCATTTTTTCCATCCTTCAATGCACCGATGTTGATTACCATATCCAGCTCATCCGCACCATTTTTGATAGCATCCTCAGCTTCGAAAACCTTTGCTTCCTTCGTTGAAGCTCCGAGAGGAAAACCGATCACTGTACAAACTAACACTCCGCTATCCTGCAAAAGCTCTTTACATTTTGAAACCCAGTAAGGATTCACACAAACCGATTTGAACTGATGCTCCTTTGCTTCCTCACACAATTTCTTGATTTGTTCTTCCTGTGCATCTGCCTTCAACAACGTATGATCGATTAATTCGTTGACTTTCATAAACAACCTCCATAAAACTTTTTTCAGTTACGAAATTAATTTCATCTATAATATAGCATGCGCGGTCTTATAAATCAATACTTTTTTCACTACAGAAATATATTTCATATTCAGGGCTAATTTTCATGATCGGAATCAAAAGGAAGAAAAAATAATAAAGCTGCCTAATGCAATAATTCCAGCAGGCATATCTAAATGTGAATACCCCTCTTTATTGGTCACAGCATTCAAAGCATCACCCAAAATTCCGGCTAGACATCCAGCAAACGCAGCGAACAGAATATTCCCTGATGCCACGACACAGTATCCGGCAACCAAAGTAATATGATGCGTCACAGGAAAATCCTTTACCTTTAAATATAAGAAAAACAATGAGACCGCACTGATCGCCCAGCCTAGGTTAGCAATTTTCCAAATATCGATAATATATGCGAAAAGAAACCCAATACTTGAATAGCACAGCAGCGAGTAGACGAGGCTGCCCTTTGAAAAAAGTCCGTCCTTGAGCTTTTCCAGATTGACCAGAACTGATTTTCTTAAAATAATTATCCGGCATAAAAGACCGCAGACATAAACCGTTAGTGCGATTGTATCGATTGGAATGGCAAGCTGAACAAAAACTGTATTGATCAAGCAGCCTAAAACACCAAACCCGCCGCCGACTAATAGCACGTCGACTCGCTTGATCTGATTTAATGAAGAAAACAGATCATTTGCAGCAATCGTTTGACTATTTGATCGCTCTCCAACCTTATTCCCAAATGCAACCGCAGCGACGGCACCGACGAAGCTTATATGCGGACCAAAGATTGGACCTAATGCGACACTCTCCAAAAATGAAGCGTCCCCGTTACTTACTAGAATAGCCGTCCCGACCAGCGTCATTATCCCAGTAAAAATAAACGCCGCATTGGCACCGATCAGTGCGCCAAAAATTCCCCCGGCAAATGAACTTAATAGAAGCAATCCGTTAAATTCCATTATTCTCTCCTTTTCTAAAAAGAAACTAGACTATACAGAAATGTATAATCTAGCTTATCGTTGATTATTTATGGCTTCAACATAACCTTGATTGAGCCTACGCCCTTATCATTGATCTTGAAGCCTTCTTCCCACTCTTCTAATGGTAGGGTATGCGTCACGACGCCTTCTGTCGGCATTTTGCCATTTCCGATCCACTCGATCACCTGCTCAAAGCAGTAGGGTGATAGATGAGAGCCTAATAGATCCAGCTCTTTACTATCCCCGATGATCGACCAATCCACCGTTGTTTCAGCACCAAAGACACTAAACTCAACGAACGTCCCCAGCTTGCGGATCGCTTTTAAGCCTTGAACAACACTCGGAGGCGCACCCGTTGCTTCCACATAGATGTCACAGCCATACCCATCCGTTAAATCAACGATTTTTTGGACAACGTCTTCTTTGGCAGGATTCATTACGATATCGGCACCGAATTCTTTAGCCTTCTCTAATCGTTCATCCAGTAGATCCAAGACGATCAAGGTCTTAGGATTCCTTAATTTGGCGGCTCCGATCATACCCATTCCTAATGGCCCCGCTCCAGAGAGAACGACCACATCCTCGTTACTAATATTCGCGCGATCAATCGCATGCTTGGCACAGGCATAAGGTTCAGCCAAAATGGCGGCTTCGATCGACATATCCATTGGTACTTTGTAAACAAGACCAGTATTGGCGATCTTCATATATTCCGCCATCCCGCCGTTGACATTTCCTTGGAAGCCATAAATATCGTGTTTTTGACACATCCAGTATCTTCCCGTTTTACAGAATTTACATTCGCCGCAGGGAGCGATTTGTTCGACTGCCACCCGATCGTTTAGCTCGATCTTTTTATCATGGAAATTCGCACCCCGTTTAACGACATGCCCGATCACCTCATGACCGGGGATAAATGGTGGTTTGACCCAAGATGGTTGATTGTCATCTCCCCAAAATTTAGCTGCTCCATGCCAGGTCTTCGTATCCCCCGCACAAATCCCTACCGCTTCAACCTTTAGTAATAGCTCATCCTCTGCAATTTCTGGTACTGGGACATCCGTTCGAAACTCATAGGTCTCCTTATTTTCTACCACTAGTGCCCGCATCGTTTTTGGAATCATTTTCTTCCTCCTAAATGTTGATTGATACTTCCTTATTTATTTTCTTGTTGTACTTATCTTTTATTGTCTCCCACAGCTCACTATCAGAAGGCGAAAAGACGTGCAAATCACTAGAATTCGCAGACAGCTCTCTGCCTTCATTTAAGTCCTTGATGGTTCCATCGGCTAATAATTGGAACAGAAAATTACCAGTAACGGTCGTTTCAACCGGACCAGCTACCACCGTCGTGTTCATCGCATCTGCGATCCATTGACAAAGCAGCTTATTCTGAGAGCCACCGCCAACGACATGAAGAACCTCAATTCGTTTTTCAATCACTGATGTAACCTGCTGGAAGCTTTCATTGAATTTTAACGCCATACTCTTAAAGACACACCGAGCGATCGCTCCGATATTTACAGGGATCGGCTGTCCCGTCTTTTTGCAGTAATCCTTGATTACTTTTGGCATACTGCTGTGAATCTGTCCGAAGATCGGATCGTCCACATTGATAAAGCTGTCTTCGTCGGCCGTATCTCTGGCTTCCTCACAAATATAATCCCACGTAACCTTATCACCATACTCCTGCAGCCATGCTTCACGACACTGCTGGATGATCCAAAGACCAGTGATGTTTTTTAACAACAAATTCTTTCCATCCGCCGAACCTTCATTCCCAAATTGAAACGGCACGATCCGCTCATCCATCACAGGCTTTTCAGTCTCGATACCTGCTAATCCCCAAGTGCCAAGGCTGATAAATCCCCAATCTTGATCTCCTTTACAAGGTATCCCGGAAACCGCCGCGGCCGTATCATGAGTTGCCGACACAATCACATCGATTGGGGCAATCCCCAGCTCCTCACATACTTCTTTTTTTATGGGCCCGATATTTGTTCCTGGCTCTACGATCGGATTTAAGAAATCAGATTTTAGATTTAGCTTCTCAAAAATCTTCTTTTCCCAGCTTCGCGTATTTTGATTTACCAGCAAGGTCATCGTCGCGTTCGTAAATTCATTCACTTTTTTTCCAGTCAGCATAAAATTGAAAATATCCGGCATCATCAGCAAGGATTTACCTTCGCGATATTCGAGGAAATTATGTTCCTTCATCGAGAATAATTTATAGATTCCCATAATCCGATTGGTCGGACCACCGCTTAGCTGAAAGAGCTCCTCCTCTGACAAAATACTGTGCAGCTTCTCGGAAAGATCATGTTGATTTTGATCGCGGTAAGTCAGTACTGAATTAATCAGTCGATCATCACTGTCGAGAAAACCAAAGTCACAGCCCCATGTATCAATTGCCATGGATTTGATATCATCGAATTGCTTCAAGCTCTTTTTAAGACCGATCTTGATCTCTGAATAAAGTCTTGGGATATCCCAAAAGAATTCTCCGTTATTCATAACCACTGGTCGATTGTCAAAATTATGTGTGATCTCAAATTGAAGCTGATCTTCTATTACTTGCGCAACCACAGCTCTGCCATTACTGGCACCTAAATCAAAAATTAAGTATCGAGACATATAGCTCCCTCTTTCATGAAAAATTATAAATGTGCGTTACAAAATGATTTGAATCTCTTCTGCTAATTTTTTAACAACAATGTCCTTCTTGTAGGTCCGTTCTGGCAGCCCGATCAAAACATGAACCTGCTCTTCTGAAATCGGATACATTACATCGTGCCAAGTCCCTTCCTTCAAAATGACCAACGTCCCTTTTGGTACTTGAAAAACTTCGACTTCCGCTTCGATGATCTCCCCGCCATTAGCAGGAGCCACCGCCAGTAAAACATCGGCAGCCAGTGGCAGCTGGAGTTCATCTGTCTCATCATGATACTCCATCGCTTTGATCTTTAAACCTTCATTTTTTCTGACCACCAAGCTCGACAAGCCTAATGAGCCGGACTGTGTGATCATTCGTACTGGATCTCTGAAAAATTTGTGATATTCACCCTCTAAATAATACCCGTCAGGCTGTGAGATACTTGTTACAAAACCATAATCACTAAAATTTTCAGTCGTGATCTTTTGTGTGTTTACGTCCATACCCTTCCTCCTCGTAAGTCCTAAGAGTGAAATATTTCTCTGCGCAGAAATTAATTTCAAAGCCATTATAAACACAGATTCAAATGAATGTCTACACAATTTTTCAAAACATGTAAGCGGATTCTTAATATGGATAGTTTCTATTGTTTTTTTAATCACTCGTTCTTTTCTCGATAAAATATCTTAGCTTGTCGAGCGTATTATTTTGATAATTCCATTTTGAATATAAAATGAGTAATTCTTACTTTTATAAAATAACCATCATCTATTATTTTAATAATCGTACAAAAAAACTCGAAACACTTTATTTTAAGTGTTTCGAGCAAACTGCTTTTTATTTTTCAATCAACCCTTCAACCTGCGGCAATCCAATTCCTGCCGTATAGACTTCAATCAAGCCTGACGGCAATTCCAAATCCTCCGTATGTCCTTTGACATTCATGTGGATCGTCTCTTCTTTATCTGCTAAGATTTTTTCTTTGAAGTCTGGATCAGATAATGCTGCCACACCCATCGACGCCACATCGCCGTAGTTCAGTGCATCCAAGGCCTCATCAGCTGAACGAATCGTGCCTGAAATAACTACCGGCACTCTGCCTGACACAAACGTCTTGATGACCAGACTGACTGGCTCAGTAAAATCGCCTTTTTGCGGCATCGCCTTATAGGCATCTTTACCAAAGTTTCCACCTGCCGCTGAAGATAAATCAAGAAAATCGAGGTCTTGTTCCAACAGCTTATCGATCAATTTCAATGAATCATCTAAGTCATACCCGACCATCTCCCCATGAATCTCTTCCGGTGAAATTCGATAGCCGACAATTGCCTCAGGATTTTCTGCTCGCGCGACTTTCAAGACTTCTTTTGTCACTTCAATAGCAAAGTTCATCCGCTTTTCAAACGAGCCGCCCCAATAATCCGTCCGTTGATTTGAATAGCTAGAGAAGAACTGCTGGATCAAATAGTGATTTGCCCCGTGAATCTCCACGCCGTCAAAGCCGGCTTTCAACAAGCGCTGCGCTGCTAAGCCAAAATCCTTCACCACTTGCCAGACTTCATCTTCTGTTAATTCGGTTACCTTGTATTGCAAAAATGGAAATTCGATGGCACTTGGTGCATAAGCCTTTCCAGTGACATAGCAGCCATACGCGCCTTCACGGCCAGGATGCTGAATCTGACCAATCGCTTTGCTGCCATTGCTCTTCATGGCCGCAGCTAATTTGCTGTAAGCATCAATTGCCTCATCATTAAAGATAGATAATTGTTTCGGATGTCCTTGGATATTTTCCTGAACAGTGATCGCACCAGTAATCAACAAATCCGCAAACTTACTGCGCCGTTCAAAGTACTTGATATCCTCCTCCGTTGGTTGCCCCGTTGCTGGATCAGCTGCGAAAACCACCATCGGACACATCGCGAAACGATTCTCCAAACGTCCGCCGTGTTTCAATCCAATCGGTTCAAATAGTGGTGCATATTTTTCTTTCATTGATGATTCCTCACTTTCTTTTATACTCGTGCATGTGTCGTATACCAGCCGCCGTCGATCGTGATGGTCGCACCAGTGATAAAGCTAGCTTTAGCCGATGCCAAGAAGGCAAATAATTTCGCTGGCTCCCAATCCTCACCAATCCGCCGACTCGGAATCGCCTTCAACGCGGCCTCGGTTCCCAACATCTCCCATGCTTGATCCGGCATCAAATTCGTGCGGATCAATCCCGGACAAACCGCATTTACCCGAATGAAGGTATTGTCGCCTTCATCAATCTCCGTCACTGCTTTAGGTCGCCCAAACATATCCGCTGGATTATTATTTAACAACGCCGCCGCACTTTGCCGCGTGTAATTCAATAGCGCGGCCTTCAATACATTATAAGGAACCGAATCCCCAATCATGAAGGAAGCCACCGAGGCGGTGTGGGTGATACTCGGATTTTCCGACTTCCGTAAAAGCGGCACACAATATTTAGTAAACAATGCGGCATGCAGCACGTACAATTGAAAGGCCCGTTCAAACTCACCCGAATCCACCTCCTCAACCGTACCCACGATCGCAGAACCCGCATTGCAAATCAAGCTGTCTAATCTACCGAATTTTTCCTTCGCAAAAGCCACCGCTGATTTGATCTGCTCCTCATCCGTCACATCACATTTAAACGGCAAAAAGTTCTCGCCCAACTCCTTCGTTCGACTAAAATTCCGCCCAATCCCGATTACCGTTGCCCCCTGATCCAGAAACTCCTTCGTTGTCGCCAAGCCAATGCCAGAAGTCGCGCCAGTAATCATTACGATAGAATCTTTTAACATGTTGAATCCTCCTTCTACCTCATTTTAAGGAATTCATTTTTTTTAAAATGAGGTTTATTTTCGTCACGCATACCATTCCACTAAACGTTCATATTTTGAATAAACTCAAAAAGTGGAACTGGCATTAATTACTGACCGTCATCAAGCCGCCGTCGATCAAGACATCGGCGCCATTGATGTACTGTGCATCTGTCGAGGCTAGAAACGCGATCAAATCCGCTACTTCCTCCGGTTTTCCTGTTCGTCCGCAAGTAATCTGTGCCATTTGATCATACATTGTCAAGACATCAGCTTCCGCCATATTGACACCATCTCGTTGGAAGATCGGCGTCTGGATAAAGCCCGGCGAAACACTATTGCAGCGCACGCCAATAAAGCCCTGGGCTTGCTGCTTGGTATACAGCACCACGGCGTTTTTCGCTAGATTATACAAAGGATTTTCAGAGCTGACCGTTCGGCTGGCGGCAGAAGCGGTATTGATAATACTTGCGTTGTTTTTCGGAGCATTTAATAAAAGAGGATACAATTCTTTGGCAAACAGCATCGGTGCCCGCAGCAAAAGACTGAAGCAGCGATCAAATTGATCGACCGTCACATCACGAATCGTGGTATTCTCGCCAAAGCCCGCATTGTTCACAAACACATCCAGCTCATTGTCAAACGTTTCTTTGATAAAATCACAGGTTTTTACGATCTCATCGGCATCCCGCACATCACAGGTCCGAGGAATAAAGCGATCACCTAAATCCTTCGTCTTGCTAAAATTCCGACCGATCCCAATCACTGTCGCACCCTCCTTGATAAACAGCCGAGCCGTAGCCAGACCAATACCAGAAGTCGCACCAGTAATCACAACTTTGTAATCTTGGAACATCGTTCTACCTCCCTTTTCAAAAAACAAAAAAATTTCAAATGAAAATAGGACAGTTACATTTGTTCAATTAGAGACTCTTGTTGGATTTTAGTTGCAGACAGATGTCTTGATGAATCGAATAAAGTTTGGAGGATACTACGTTACTACTACAATGATAGCACTAATCAGGGTGCCTAGAAAACGTCTTCATGAAAAAGGCATAATATTTTTGCTTATTGACGTTCGTTCTTGTAAAAAGCTGGCTGAATGAAAACTTCTGAAGTAATAGCCGTTTTCTTAACTAGTCAATTTGTGATTAAATCCTATCTTGACATTCAATTTGGACTACGATACGGTTAATTAAAGAGATTTTTAGCTAAGTTAGGAGAAATGATATTTTGGACGACGAGGACTCGTTGTGTATAGAAAAAAATAATCGTGTATTTACTAATAATGATTTTAACGTGCGCTGTTGGCATACAGGGTGCTTTTTTGCATTAACTGAAAAATATAAGGAGGAACATTTTGGATAATTTAAGTGTCATGATGGTTGTATTGGTAATATTGCTGGCTCTGTCAGCGTTCTTTTCTTCGAGTGAAACGGCCTATTCTTCATTAAATCGCATTCGGATCACTAAATTGGCAGAAGAAGGAAATGATAAAGCAAGGAACGTTTTAGAATTGTTTCATAATTTCGATCGTCTATTATCAGCGATCCTGATCGGGAACAATATCGTGAATATCGCAAGCTCTTCGATTGCGACTGTCCTATTTGTGCGCTATTTTGGCAACATCGGCGTGACACTATCGACGGTTGTGATGACGATTTTGGTTTTAACCTTTGGAGAAATATTTCCCAAAACTTTAGCGAAAGAAGCACCTGAGACTTTCGCACTTGCCGTTGCCCGTCCATTGAAAATCTTGCTGACCATTTTTTATCCACTGACGCTCTTTTTCTCTGTCTTGAAAACTGGTCTGATGAAGCTGTTACCAAACAAAGAAGCGACCCCATCCATCACCGAAGATGAATTATTGATTCTTGTGGAGGAAGCAGCTCAAGAGGGTTCGATCGATGCAGATGACGAGCTTCTGATCAAAAGTGTGGTCGCGTTCAACGATTTGGAGGTACAAAAAATCTTTGTGCCCCGTACCGATATTATTTCCATTAACAGTAAAAAGAGTACCGAAGAAATAGCCGAAATTTTTGAAACCTCTGGTCTATCTCGCCTGCCCTATTGCCAAGATAGCATCGATGATGTGACCGGTGTGGTGAATCAAAAGGACTTTTATTATCACGTGCTAAAAGGTGAAAAAAGAATCGAAGACATCGTCAAACCAATCAGCTTCATACCAAAAAGCATGAAAATTTCAGAGCTGATGAAAAAATTCCAAGCCGATCAAATCCATATAGCCATCATTATAGATGAATACGGTGGAACCGCCGGCCTCGTTACACTAGAAGATATCATCGAAGAATTGGTCGGAGAAATCTGGGATGAATATGATAACAAGAAACTGGATTATTACAAGCTGGCAGATGGCAGCTTCCTGGTAAATGGACGCTCAGACTTCGATTGCTTGGAAGAGCTTTTCAATATTACAAATACCACGAACTCAATATCCGTCGCAGGTTATATCTTAGCATCAATCGAACGAATCCCTGTGGAGGGCGAAACGATTCAGTTAGATGGGTTGACGATAACTATTTCGAAGATGAGGAATCGCAGGATTGAAGAAGTGGTGATTGAGCCGAGTGGTGAGGGTGGATAATGAAACTTCACTGATGATTTTATAAGTAACAATCATTGAACAATTTTCGTCATTTTATTTCATGACGGACTTGTTTTATGCGTTGGAAAACTTCTATCTTCAAAAGATTAGATGCTTATACACCATAATTTCTAACTTATTAAAAACTGAACCTATTTTCCGCAAGGTTCAGTCACTGCTTAGGCTCTAAATTCCAGAAAAAGTCAATCAGAATTTTCTTTAATCTGCTTTTTAAGTATTCTTTTGGTATTATTTACTCTTTAATATATTTCACAGAACAGTTAAAATATATTGAGTTAGATTAAGTAAAGCATCAACTAGATCGGCTAGAAAATGTCTTAGTAAATAAACCAAAAAAAGCCAATGACAACTGCCAATGACTTTGTGAATTTAAAAAAGTTTGCTGGTAGATTTCTTTTATACTGTTAATTATAGTGAGAAAAAAGTATCAAGAAAATCTTTTTCATTAAAAATTTGATCCGAATAAAAGTCTATTTCCTTATCAAAACATACCTTATATAACTCAATAATTGTAGATTTTATATCTTCTAAGTCAAATTTTTGAATTTCATTAACAAACATAGCTGGACTTAATCTTAAATCAGAAATTACACATTCTTTATCTAAGTGCCCAAAAAATTTATCTCTAAACATTATTACAGTATTGCTCAACTCACTATTTTCTATATAGAGTCGAGTTTCGTTCGCAATTTTCTTTACAGCGCTATTATTTTTAAATTCATCCACCTGACTTATCACATTTACAGTTTTCAATAAGGAATACTCCTTATTCCCTTTTAAAATTTTACTTAATCCCATAATTATTTTATCTATCAAGGATTCAAATAAAATAATCCGATTGAACGAATAATTATTGTTTTTGCTTTCTACTTTATTCCCCCACTCTTTATCAATTATACTAATCAAAAAAATTGATCTTTCAATTTTTAATATTTCATTTCTCATTTCAAAGAGATGAATTTCTAACCAGTCAATTTGATTATCAAACTCATGATCATAATTTTGTATAAAAGCCGTGATTGAATTTCTATTTTTCATATTACCTCCAAAAATGATAATCTAATCATACTAAAATAACTATTTCAAATGCTCAATCAATTGTTCTAGCGACTCTGTTAACTGTTTGATCTTAAATCTATCAATTCTACCGAGTTTTGTTTTATCCATCTTTGTTTTTATTTCATTTAAAAATTGGTAGATATCTTCTATCTCTTCTCCGTGAAAATCCTTTGCGTTACTTATTCTCAGATACTCCGAGTTGATAAATCGCCATAGTAAATCTGACTTGTTATTATCTTTTATGATAAACTCATCGATTGAACCATGTTCCAGCATAACCTTAAAAATATTTGTATTTCGTAAAAAACCATTTTGTTTAGCATTATAAAGTTCTTCATGTTCATCATTAAATAAGTGCTTAATAAATTCGCTATCCTTCATTTTTTTTCTTTGGTTGTCTACATCTTTCAATGATTGGTATAACTTTGGCCTCTCTAGTTTTATATTTGGTATCCCTTGAATATAAAATTCATCAACTAAATCCATCTCAATTTCATTTACAGTAGAATAACTTTCAATCAATTTCGTTTCAATCACTTCTAAATAACTATTCTCAAGGAACATTAGGTTCATTTTTTGGAATTGACTAAGTCTTCCGTATACTGTAATCAAATCTTTAAAGCTGAATTTATTTTCTTGAACATCGGCTAATACGCTTTTTTGAACCTCTTTAAGCTGATTGTCGGTGAAACGGCGAAAGTCATTCAGTTTATCCAAGTTGCTAATTTCTCTAGTAAGATTTACAAAGTTTCTTTTCCAATTTGAAACATATTTATTATCACCCATAAAGCCAAATAAAACTTGGGAATGAATATCATTTGAGTAAAATATATAATCATCAAAGCTCTTATGCTTATGATGATATTGATCTATAATTGTTTCCTTAATAGACTTTTGCTCATCCTCACTAAGATAATAATCGAAATACCTAGTATTGGAGATTCCTTTCAACACATCAAAATCATTTTCTGTAATACTGCCTAATTTGTACTCGTTCGTAATAACAAAAATATTTAGAAAAATGCTTTTCCTTATATTTTCTTCTAATTTATCAGACTGTAATTGGATTATATCACTGAATAATTTCAATTCAACAAAACTATAATTTTCAATTACAGTAAGTAAAGTTCTTAAATTAATTCCTTTTTTTCTCCTATTACTTTGGTATTCTTCAAGTATATCTCTTATCCATAAACTATTTTCCTTAATGAAAGTATTTCTGCTTTTTTTTAAAATTATTCGTTCAATTTCTGAGATTTCATAAGCAAAATTAATGGTTCTACCTATTACTTTTTCCTTCATCTTTTTAAAATCATCAGTCTTTTCAATCTCATTACTGTTAGATAGTATGATCACTTTACAATTCAATTTTTCCAAGAGTTCATTTAAAATAAATCCAAGTAAATCCTTTACACTAATTTCTTCACTAATTCTTTCCAGATCGTCTATAAAAACGACAATAGATTTTTCTAGTGATGATTCTAGCATTAATTGATTATATGACTCCAAAATCCAGTCACTAATTAAACTAATAGAACTTAGTCTTTGATCACCCCATATATTCGTAATTTTTCGAAATTTTTTACTCATTGTGGTAATTGATGAAAAAACTTTTTTATCTGAACTCAACTCTGAAATGACACGATAGAGTATGTCTTGTTTCAGTTCGTTTAAATTATTGTATCCATATACTGAAAAATAAATTGGAAAATTCCCTTTTTCTTTTAGTTCATTAATCACATGATTCTTAATATAATAAGTCTTTCCAGTACCCCATGCTCCATCAACTTGAAGAGCATATGGTTCGTCTGTTTGCATATAGTTGTCTATAATTTGATTCATTTTATTCATAGTACACCTCTACTAAATTAAATAATTTTTATATGATA